>CAVUMS010000001.1:0-1023216 GCA_963742615.1 uncultured Thermoleophilia bacterium
TCGTCCGTCGACCGACCGCGCTCGAGCAGGCGCAGCACCTCCATCTGGCGCGGCGTCACGTCGAACGAGGGGACCGGCGGGACTCGTAGTCGATCCTCGCGACCTGGCCGAAGACACCGACGACACGATTGCCGCTGATCAGCGGGACGGAGCTGATCTGAACGCCGAGCCGCTCTCCCGTATCAGGGCAGACGATCGAGTCGAAGTCGGTGACCTTGGTGCGCCCGGCGACCTTGCGCGCAAACGCCTCGCGGACATGGCGAACCTCCTCGGGGGCGACGAGCGAGGTGAACTGGCGGCCGCGCACGTCGCCGACGATGCGGATCGCAGCCTCGTTCAGCCAGCGAACGACGCCGCTCGTGTCGAGCACGTAGGCCGGGATCGAGCAGTGGTTGAGGGCGATCTCGAGGTTCTGCGCGATCTCGGCGAGCTCCGACACAGGGACGAGTTTGTGGACCGGGACGCAAACGCGCAAGCAGGGTCTGCGAAGATGCGGCCATGGCGACCGGACCGGGACGCGCCGGGAACGAGATTCGCGACTCCAAACTGCCGGTCGTGATCCCGCAGTCGGGTGACGGGCGGCCGGAGGACGTCGCGATCGGCCTGGTGGTGATCGGCGCCCGCGTCGGCTGGCGCGCCGGACGCGTGGCGCTCGCGCCGCTTCGCGCCGCCGGCCGATCACCGGGACTACCCGCCGGGTGCGGCGCGTCACCGGCGGCGTCGGCGCAGCAGGGACGGTCGGCGACCTCCAGGGGACGCGCCGGCGTCGAGGCCGTCTTCGACCGGGCGCTCGCGAGCCCGCTCCCCGAGGAGCTCGCGCAGATCGTCCTCGACCGTCAGGTGATCGAGCGGATCGTCGCCGACGTGTTGCCCCGTCTCTCGCTCGACGATGCGCTGACGGCGGCGCTCGAGGACCAGCGCACACAGCAGCACTTCGAGCGGGCACTCGAGAACCCGGCCGTCAAGCGGATGGCCCTCACCGCGGCAGAGAGCCGGCTCGCCGCGGAGATCGCGGATCGCCTGCTCGCGAACCCGCAGGTGCGCACCGCGCTCGCTGGGCAGGCGACGTCGTTCGCAGAGGAGCTCGTCGGCGCACTTCGCCGGCGCGCCGAGCAGGTCGACGACCGGGTATCGCGCCGCGTACCCGACTCGGGCGTCCGCTACGGCGGCGTAGCGACACGCGCGATCGCCCTGACGACGGACGTCGCGCTCGCGCAACTTGCAGTGATCGCGCCGGCGCTGGTCATCACGCTGATCGCGTCGCTCGTCGGCGGGCTCGGGATCGAACTGGCTCGTCAACGCGCTCCTCGGCGTGGGGTGGTTCATCGTCGCGGGCGCGTACTTCGTCGTGTTCTGGACGACGGTCGGCCAGACACCCGGCTTGCGGATGATGCGGCTGCGTGTCGTCGACGGCAAGGGAGAGTCGCCGTCGGCCGGCCGCTCGGTCGTGCGCCTGATCGGCCTCGCGCTCGCGATCATCCCGCTGTTCGCCGGCTTCCTACCGGTGCTGTTCGATCGGCGCCGCCGCGCGCTGCAGGACTACCTCGCGGGCACCGTCGTGGTCGCCGATCGTCCTGATTTGGAGTAGCGCGCCGAAGGCGCGATCTCGAACCGATGGGACGGACGGCGGCGATGATGGTCGGGGGCCTGCTGGCCTGCCTGGTCCTGTTCCTCGTCGTGATCTGGGTCTACTCGTTCACGGGCGCGCTCATCGCGACGATCGCAGCATTCGCGATCATCGCGCTCATCGTCGGGTACTTCGACCGCAGATCGCGCGCGTCCTGGACCGACGACACCTTGAACCCACGCCGGCCGAGCTAAGCCGACGGCGCACTGGCGGGTGCGCCTTCAGTCGATCGTCCGCAGGAACGCCTCGACGCGCTCGAGGAACGCCTCGGGCTCCTCGACGTGCGGCATGTGGCTCGACTCCTCGAAGAGCTCCCACTGCGCGCCCGGGATGCGCGTGTGGATCTGCTCGACGATGTGCGGCGTCGCCTCGTCGTGGCGGCCCGACACGAGCAGCGTCGGCGCGGTGATCTCGTGCAGCCGCTCGGTGATGTCCCACGTCTTCAGCGAGCCGATGCAGTGGAACTCGCTCGGGCCGTTCATCGTGTGGTAGACGGTCGGGTCGGCGGCGATCTGGTCGAAGCTGCGCTCGACGTAGTCCGGGAACGGGACGACGCGGCAGACGTGGCGCTCGTAGAAGACCTGCGACGGCCGCCTCGTACTCGGGGTCGTCGGTGGTGCCGGCCTCCTCGTGGCGCGTGAGCGTCTCCTGCACGTCGGCGGGCAGGTCGCGCCCGCAGCCGGTTCGCCTCCTCGACCCAGAGCGGAATGCTCGCGGGCGAGTCGGCGACGACGATGGCGCGCAGGCCCGGCGGGCCGGTCGATCGCGTGCTCCATCGCGAGCATGCCGCCCCAGGACTGGCCGACGACGGCGTAGCGGTCGGCGATCCCGAGGTGCGCGCGAGCAGGGCGACGAGCTCGTGCTTGAACAGCTGCGGCGTCCAGAAGCCGGCCGGGCGCGTCCGGCAGGTGCGTCGCTCTTGCCGCAGCCGAGCTGGTCGTACAGCACGCAGCCGCGCCCGATCGCGCGAGAGCTCGGCGATCGGCTCGACGTAGTCGTGGGCCGCGCCGGGCCCGCCGTGGCAGATGACCACGGGCGTCGGCGCCGGGCGCGGCAGCTCGCCGACCACGCGGTACCACGTCTCGTGGCCCCGCCACTCCATGCGTCCTTGAGGTGCCGTCGACGGTGCCGCGGAGCCTACTTCCACGCGCCGGAAGTCACATAGTGCCGCGACCGGGCATATGGTTGAACGCTCGCGCCGGCCGGGCGCGCCCCGGGATCGGAGGAGGCGTTGAGACAGTGAGCGAGCAGTTGAAACAGGTCGAGGCAGGCGCGGTGGGCTTGGTCGACAAGGAGTTCGTCCAGCCCATGCTGGACTTCCAGAACCCGAATCAGGAATGGCGGCGGCTGTTCTCGGAGTTGTACGGAACCTTCTTCCTGGTGCTCGTCGCCGCCGGCGGCGGGATGATGAGCCAGGCCTTCCCGAACACGATCACACGGACGGCAGCCGTCGTGGCACCGGGATTGATGGTGATGGGAATCATCATGTTCATGGGCAAGATCTCGGGGGCGCACTTGAACCCAGCCGTCAGCATCGGGTTCTCGCTCCGGGGCGACTTCCCATGGCGGCGGGTGCCCGGCTACATCCTTGTTCGTTCAGTTGATCGGAGCGACACTCGCGGCGCTCTTCCTGCACGAGGTGATCAAGGTCTCGGCCAAGTTCGGGTCGAACTTCGTCGCCACGGGTTACTCGGGCTGGCAGGGCTACCTGATGGAGGCGGTCCTGACGCTGGGGCTCCTCAGCGTGATCCTCGGCACTGCCTCGGGTGCGCGCAGAACATCGGCATTTTCGGCGCGATCGGCGTCGGCGGCTACATCGCGCTCGCGGGCCTCTGGGGCAGCCCGATCTCCGGCGCCTCGATCGAATTGCCGCCGCGCACGTTCGGCCCGACCTGGTCGGACGCGACTTCGGGGACTACTGGGTCTACGTGGCCGGCCCGCTCACCGGAGCGGTTGTCGCCGTCGGCCTCGCCTTCGCCCTCCGGGGCGCCGGCGGTGACGAAGCAAGTCCGTTTCGCAGCCGCGCAGGGCGAGATCTTCACGGAGGAGCAGAAACCGGGCCAGACGTAAGCGAGCTCCGGCGCCCGCATCAATCGACAAAGCCGACGCGCGGATTCGAACCGCGGACCCCTTCATTACGAGTGAAGTGCTCTACCAGCTGAGCTACGTCGGCGGGGCGCGCTCAGTGTAGCCGCGGCTCGGCGCGGCTTTCAGGCCGCGAGCTCGCGCGTGACACGCACGAAGAGGCTCTCGAGGGCGAGCTGCGCGGACAGCTGGAACTCCTCGAGCTGGCGCCATGTCTCGCGCACTTCTTCGGCCGCACGCTCGGCGCCGAGCGAGCCGCTCGATCGTCGCGTCCTCGCGCAGCTCGGCGAGCCTGTCGAGGTGGATCGCCGCCTGCTCGGCGCCGACCGCGACGGCAACCAGGTCGCGGTACCAGGCCGCGAGCTCCTCGAGCTGCGCAAGCAGCTCCTCGCGCTCGGCGCCGCGCGCCGCGCGCCGCACCCGCTGCTCGGCGTCGCGCACCGACAGCTCCAGTCCGGCGACGCGCGCCTCTTCGACCCCGCGAGCCTCGCCTGCGCGCGCCTGCGCGTTCGCGATCAGCACCGCCGCGCCTTCCGCGGGCTCGAACGCCGGGTCTCGGTACACGCGTCGCGCCTGCTCGATGAGCGCGTCGCGACGCTCGCGCGAGGCCGCGTCGAGCAGGCGGTCGGCGCGGTCGATCCGGCCGCCCGCGGTGCGCGCAACCGCCGCGCGCTCGTTCTCGTCGAGCTCGGGCGCGCGCGCGCCGACCAGCTCGCGGATCGTGCGCTCCGACAGGCGGCGGAACGGCACGAGCTGGCAGCGCGAGCGGATTGTCTCCGGGATCGGGCCGAGCTCGTCGGCGATCAGGACGAGCACCGCATATGAGGGCGGCTCCTCGAGATCCTTGAGCAGCGCATCCGCCGCGTCCTCGTCCGAGCAGATGCGCGCGGTGAATGAGGTAGACGCGCCGGTCGGCCTCGAACGGACGCATGTGCAGGTCGCGCCGCAGCTCGCGGATCGCGTCGATGCGGATCATCTCGCCAAGCGGGTCGAGCTCGTACAGGTCGGGGTGAAACTCGCGCGTCGTCTGGAGCAGCGTGCGCGCGAACGCACGGGCGACTTCGCGCTTCCCGACGCCGGGCGGCCCATGGAAGAGGTAGCCGTGCACCGGGCCTTCGCGCAGAGCCGATTCGAGCAGCCGGGACGCGTCGGCGTGCTCAGAAAAGCGTACGAACGTGCTCACGGATCTCCTCGGCGATCTCGGTCTCGGGACGGTCGCCGTCGACGACGACGATTCGGTCGGGCTCGGCGTCGGCCAGCGCGCGATATGCGTCGGCAACGCGGCGCATGAAGCCGGCGCCGGTCCGCTCGATCCGGTCATGGTGGCTGCCGGCGCGGCGGAGCGCCTCGTCGGGGTCGAGCTCGACCACGAAGGTGCGGTCTGGCAGCAGCGCGCCGGTGACGAGCAGGCTCAGCTCGCGTACCCGCTCCTCGCCGAGCCCCCGGCCCGCACCCTGGTACGCGACCGACGAGTCGAGATAGCGGTCGCAGACGACGTCGGCACCGCGCTCGAGCGCGGGTCTGATCACCGCCGCCACGTTCTCGGCACGGGCGGCGGCGTAGAGCGCCGCCTCCGCCCACGGCGACATCTCGTCGCCGTGGAGCACGAGCTCGCGCACGCGCTCGGCGACCGGCGTCCCTCCCGGCTCGCGGGTCGCGAGCACGGTCGCGCCCCTGCTCTTCGAGCCACCCGGCGAGCAGCTTCGCCTGGGTGCTCTTCCCCGACCAGTCGACACCTTCAAGGGTCACGAACATCCGCGGCCTAATCTATTGGGCCGATGCGGGCGGTCGTGACAGGTGGCGCGGGGTTCATCGGCTCGAACCTCGTGGACGCGCTGGTGGAGCGCGGTGACCGGGTGACGGTCGTGGACGACTTCTCGTCGGGAAAACGCGGTCACCTCAACCCGGACGCAGAGCTCGTCGAGCACGACATCGCGGCGCCGTTCCCCGTCGACGCCGACGTCGTGTTCCACCTCGCCGCGCAGGCCGACGTGCAGACGTCGATGAGGCGGCCGGACTACGACGCCTCGGTCAACGTCGTCGGAACCGTGAACACTCTCGCCGCCGCGCAGGCGGCAGGCGCTCAGGTGGTCTTCGCCTCGTCCGGCGGCGCCGGGTACGGCGAGTGCCCGGGGCCGGTCGCCGAGGACTTCCCGTTCCTGCCGCTCTCGCCCTACGGCATCGCGAAGAAGTGCGGCGAGGAGTACCTCGCCGGCTGGAACCGCATCCACGGCACGTCGCACGTCTCGCTGCGCTTCGCCAACGTCTACGGGCCCCGCCAGGACTCCGGGCTCGAAGGCGGCGTGGTCTCGATCTTCCTCGAGCACATGGCCACGGGCTCGCCGACGATCATCTTCGGAGACGGCGGCCATGCCCGTGACTTCGTCTACGTCGGGGACGTGGTCGAGGCGCTGCTCGCCTCCGCGGGGCGGGACGGCGGCCCGTACAACATCGGCACCGGCGTCGAGACGACGGTGGCCGAGCTGCACGCGGCCTGCGCGCGTGTCGCAGGAGTCGAGGACCGCCCGGAGCACGCGGGCGCGCGGCTCGGCGACGTCCACCGGTCGGTGCTCGACGTGTCGCTGGCGGCGCAGCGGCTCGGATGGCACCCGAAGGTGGCGCTGGACGAGGGGCTCGGGCTCACCTGGGCGTGGATGCGGCAGGAAGCGCCCTAGCCGCACCGAAAACAGGCGCCCTGGACGCGCCGCTCTCACCCGAGGCCCTCGTCCGGCCCTGGCGCACCGCCACCTTCGTCGCGAGCCTCGTCGCGGCGGTCGAGCTGGTCGTGTTGATCGGGCTGGGCTTCGCCCTGCTCGCGAAGCCGATCGCGCACAGCGTGCAGCGCCACGCGGAGGCGCGTGCGCTCGCGACCGCCAAGCCGAAGCCGGCGGCAGTCGTCCTGCACAAGAAATTCGTGCTCGCGATTCCACGTCACACGCGCGAGCAGACCGGCGTACTCGTGCTGAACGGGAACGGCCGCTCGGGCGCCGCCGGGAACGCGGCCGCTTCGCTGAACGCGCTCGGCTACCGGATCCGCGGGACGGCCAACGCGAAGCGCCAGGACTACGCGAGCTCGGTCGTCATGTACAAGCGCGGCTGGGCCGGCGAGGGAAACAGGCTCGCGCACGACCTGCACGTGAAGGTGGTCGGGCCCGCTCGACGGGATCACGCCGCGCGGCGCTTCACGGCAGCCAGCTCGTCGTCGTGCTCGGCGTCCGTTGACCCGCTAGCACGTCGGCTTGCCGCTGTTGACGAGCGCCAAGCGCGCGCCGGTAGTCGTCGGGCCCCTGGCTCGGGTTTGCGTACCGGTCGAGATCGTTGAACCGATAGAAGTCGATCAGCGCTGCGCGCGCGCAGCCGTTCTGCAGCTCGAAGCGCGCCTTGAGGAGCCACCACTGCGGATTCTCCGGCTCCTTCCGCGTGGCGAGCGCGTACAGCGCGAGCGCGGGCTGGTAGCCGTCGGTCGCGAGCGCCTGCGCCCACACCGCCTCGGCACTCAGCGGGTCGACCGACCGGGCGCGGCGCGCGAGCGTGATCGCCCGTGACGGGCTGGAGGTCACCTCGGCAGCGGACGTCCAGTGCTCGCCGAGCCAGGGCAGCAGGAGCGCGCAGAAGCCGAGCAGCGCCGCACCGGAGGCGGCGAGCAGCGCGAAGCCCGAGAGACGCCGGGCCGGGACCGGCGACGCTCCGGCGAGCGCTCCCGCCGCGACGAACGCCGGCGCCGCGACGGCGGCGAAGTCCCAGTCGACGTCGACGAGCGAGTGGAGCAGGAACGCGGGAAGGAACAGCGCCAGCGCGAGCTCCGGGCCGTGCCGTCCGTGGCCGCGCAGGAGCAACGCGAGCGCGGCGGCCGCGAAGAGGACGAAACCGACGACGCCGGTCTCCGACAAGAACTGCAGCGGCAGGCTGTGCGGCTCGATCGTCTGGTCGAGGTAGCTCGTGCGGTAGCGCAGATTGGTGAGGCTGAACGACCCTCCGCCGGTGCCGGCGAGCCGGTGCCCGTCGAAGCCGCGCCAGGCCTGCTTCCACCACACCCACCGGTAGTTCGAGGACGCCGACCCGAAGCGACCGCCCGTGTTCGTCACCTGGGCGGAGCTCGTGAACGACCGCCACGCCGAGCCGGCGCCGAGCACGCCGACGACGAGCACGACCGCCGCTGCGGCGACGCCAACCGCGATCGCCGCGCGACGAAGCCCCGGCGTCGGCTGCGGCGGTCTGACCCGCGACAGCGCAAGGGCTACCGCTGCACCGACAACGAGCAGTCCGCCGAAGACGAGGCCGTCGTGCCACCGCGTGTGGTAGCTCTGCGCGTCGCTCGTGATGCCCGGCAGCAGCGAACGCGACTCCGCCGACCACCGCCGCCGGCAGCGCCGCCGAGACGAGGACGGCGCCGGCGGCGATCCGCTCCTCGCCGAACACGAACCAGATCACGACGACGATCGCGAGCCACCGCCGCGCCGCCACGCGAGCCGGTGAGTGCGAGCGTGACGATCCAGAGGTAGGCGAGCAGCGTCCCGTCGAGGCCCTTCCGCCAGAGTGCGAGCGGCAGCGCGAAGGCGCCGAGCAGCGCGAGCTGGTTCCACAGCCCCACCGGGCCGCGCAGGCGCGTCACGTCCGGCGGCCCGTAGTCGTAGACGGCGGGGACGACCTTGCCGAGGAGCGTCCACGCCGCGAGCGCGCCGAGCAGCGCCGCGAGGCCGAGCGCGAGCGCGCGCGTCCGCGGGGCCAGCCAGAGCCCGAGCAGCGCGAGCAGCAGGTAGACGAACGACGCGGTTCGCGTACACCCACGAACGGTCGGGCAGGGTCGACCAGATGATCGAGACGGCGAGCCACGCCGTCAGCGCGGCGAACGGGACCAGCACGCGCAGCCCGGCCGGCGCACCGATCAGGCACATCGAGGCGACGACTGCGGCGATCGCACCGGCCCCGAGCCAGAGCAGCGAGCGGTCACCCGCGCCTCCGCCGAAGAAGAGGGCGTACGCGACGAGGACGAGCGACGCGGCGAGGGGCAGATCCCGAATCGCCCGCATCGCGGGCGAAGCTACCATCTGCCCGTTCCGCTTACGAAAGCCTTACAGCAGGCGCATACGCTCGCAGGCTCCTGCTCGCCCCCGACCCACGGATGACGTCGACTCTCAAGGCGCTGGCTGGAGCCGCTCTCGTCGCGGGACTGCTTGCCGTCGCATCGGCGCAGCCTGCCGCCGCGGCGACGCCGTGCTGGAAGACGCTCCTGAACGACTGGTACGACGGCCGGATCGACAACGTCTATCCCGTCCACTGCTACCAGGACACGCTCAAGCACCTGCCGCCCGACGTCTCGGTCTACTCGAGCGCCCGCGACGACATCCTTCGCGCGCTGCAGAGCGCGAAGGACAAGCTCAGGACGAAGAAGGAAGCCGTCACGCCGAACACGCCGGTGCCGGCACAGGCGGCCACAACCACGTCGGGGCAGAACCGGGACGACCACGACGACCGCGGCGGCGACGGCGGCGGCTCGAGCGGGAACGGCGGCGGCGGCACCCAGCAGCCACCCGATGCCGGCGGCGGCACGAACACGACCGGATCACCAGGGCGCCAGACCGACAAGGGTCTCTCCGGCGTCGCCCAGCAACTCAATCCGTCGAGCCCGTCATCGGTCCCGGTGCCGCTGATCGTGCTCGGCGGGCTCGCAGTGCTCCTCGTCGCCGCGGGCGCCGCCGGGCTGATCGCGAAGCGCATGCACGGCCGCACTCCCGACAGCTGAAAGACCTGCTCGGAGCGCTTTCCGAAGTCCGACAGGTCCCTTCCCTAAGGTTCCGAAGCTCGCCCCGGAGATCGGCTCGCCGCACTGCGGCTGGACGGTTCGGGAACCTAGAATTCGAGGTCGGAAAGGAACCGCATGGCGTCCGTAGAGCAGGCAAGCACCCTTCAAATCGACCCCGACGACCTGGCGAACGCGGTCGCGGACGAGGACGCCAGCTTGGCCGTCCGCCGCCGCTTCACGATCGCCGGCCGCGACCCCTACGACGAAATCGAGTGGGAGGTACGCGACGCGTTCATCCCAGGGCAAGAACGGCCCGGCATTCGAGCAGAAGCAGGTGGAGTTCCCGAAGTTCTGGTCGCAGACGGCGACGAACATCGTCGCGCAGAAGTACTTCCGCGGCCGCATGGCGAGCCCGGAGCGCGAGCGCTCGGTGAAGCAGATGATCGGCCGCATCGTCGACACGATCGGCGCCTGGGGCCGCGACGGGGGCTACTTCGCCGCCGAGGAGGAGGCGCAGACGTTCGAGGACGAGCTGAAGGCGATCCTCGTCAACCAGCTCGCCGCCTTCAACTCTCCGGTGTGGTTCAACGTCGGCTTCGAGGAGCGGCCGCAGTGCTCGGCGTGCTTCATCCTCTCGATCGACGACTCGATGGACTCGATCCTCGACTGGATCAGGCGCGAGGGCATCATCTTCCGCGGCGGCTCGGGCTCGGGCGTCAATCTCTCGAAGCTCCGCTCCTCGAAGGAGCAGCTCTCGAAGGGCGGCTACGCGTCGGGTCCGGTGTCGTTCATGCGCGGCGCCGACGCGTCCGCAGGGACGATCAAGTCGGGTGGAAAGACTCGTCGTGCAGCAAAGATGGTCGTGCTCGACGTCGACCATCCCGACGTCGTCGAGTTCATCTGGTGCAAGGCTCACGAGGAAGAGAAGGCTCGCGTCCTCGAGGCCGCCGGCTACGACATGTCGCTCGACAGCCCCGACTGGGCGTCGATCCAGTACCAGAACGCCAACAACTCGGTCCGCGTCTCGGACGCGTTCATGGAGGCGGTCGCGGCCGACGCCGACTGGAACCTCACGGCACGCACCGACGGCTCGGTCGTCGAGACGATCAAGGCGCGCAAGCTGCTCCACGACATCTCGGAGGCGGCCTGGCGCTGCGCCGATCCGGGCGTGCAGTACGACACGACGATCAACTCGTGGCACACGCTGCCGAACACCGGCCGCATCAACGCCTCGAACCCGTGCTCCGAGTACATGTCGATCGACGACTCGGCGTGCAACCTCGCCTCGCTGAACCTGATGAAGTTCCGCCGCGACGACGGCGAGCTCGATGTCGAGGCGTTCGAGCACGCGGTCGACGTCGTCTTCCTGGCGCAGGAGATCCTGGTCGGCAACTCGAGCTACCCGACGCCCGAGATCGAGCGGAACGCGAAGGCGTACCGCCAGCTCGGCCTCGGCTACGCGAACCTCGGCGCGCTGCTGATGGCGCGCGGCCTGCCGTACGACTCCGACGAGGGTCGGGCGTACGCGGCCGCGATCACGGCGCTGATGACCGGCCGCGCGTACCGCAAGTCGGCGCAGATCGCCTGGCGCATGGGCGCATTCGCCGGTTACCGGCCGAACGCCGGCGCGATGATCAGCGTCATCTCGAAGCACCGCGCGGCGGTCGGCAACATCGCTGCCTCGGAGACGGTTCCCGCCGATCTGCTCGGCGCCGCCCGCAAGGCGTGGGACGAGGCGCTCGACCTCGGCGAGGTGCACGGCTACCGGAACGCCCAAGCGACCGTGCTCGCGCCGACCGGGACGATCAGCTTCATGATGGATTGCGACACCACCGGCGTCGAGCCCGACTTCTCGCTGGTCAAGTCGAAGAAGCTCGTCGGCGGCGGCGAGATCACGATCGTCAACAAGACGGTGTCTGCCGGGCTCGAAAAGCTCGGCTACTCGCCGGGCGAGGTCGACGAGGTTGTCGCATTCGTCGACGAGCGGAACACCGTCGTCGGCGCGCCGTACGTCAAGAGCGAGCACTACCCGGTGTTCGACTGTGCCGTCGGCGAGCGCGCGATCCACTACCGCGGCCACGTGAAGATGATGGGCGCGGTGCAACCGTTCATCTCGGGCGCGATCTCGAAGACCGTGAACCTGCCCGAGTCGGCGACGATCGACGACGTGGCGCAGCTCTACCTCGAGTCGTGGAAGCTCGGCGTCAAGGCGGTCGCGATCTACCGCGACAACTGCAAGGTCGCGCAGCCGCTTTCCGGCAAGAGCGACGGCAGTGCCCAGCAGACGCTCGCGTCCGGCCGGCTTCGTCTGCCGCGCCGAAGCGGCGGCGACTTCCGGAGGACCGCACCGAGATCGGCCGCAAGTTCCGCGTCGGCGAGCACGAGGGCTACATCCACGTCGGCGTGTTCGACGACGGAACGCCCGGCGACATCTTCGTCGACATCGCCAAGGACGGCACCACGATGGCCGGCCTGATGAACTCGCTGATGATCGCGGTGTCGATGGGCCTGCAGTACGGCGTCCCGCCGGAGGTGTACGTCTCGAAGCTCTCGCATCTCCGCTTCGAGCCGTCGGGGCCGACCAACGACGCCGACATCCGCAACGCGAAGTCGATCGTCGACTACATCTTCCGGTGGTTCGGCAAGAAGTTCCTCGACGTCGACCAGCAGGAAGAGGCCGGGATCCTCTCCGCCGAGGTGCGGGCGAACCTCGCCGCGCGGTACGCGAGCGGCGGCTCGGAGCCCGCGGCCGACGCGCCGGCGCCCGGGCAGACGGCGCTCTTCAACTCCTTCGAGGACGCGATCGAGTGCAACCGCTGCGGCGGCCGGATGGTGCGGGCGGGCACCTGCTACACGTGCCGCGACTGCGGCACGTCCACCGGCTGCGGCTAGGTTGGTTGCAGTCGGTCGGGTGACCGACTCTTGAGCAGCGGGATGTCCGCGAGTTTCGCTCTGAGCCGTCCGAAAGGACGGCTCAGCCCTTCTTGCCACGAAGAGCCAGCGCTGTCTTCTGTCACGAGCGCGTCACACGGGTGCTGTCCGAACGGAAAACGGGGCGCTTCACGGCTTGGTGGCACAGCCGGCGGCCGCGGTCGACATAGTGCCGTGGCATGAGCGGAACGGTCGACGCCCCGGGCAGCCTCTACGTGCGCCCATACATCTCGCCGTTGGGGGCGCCCGACGACCCCTTGCGGACGGCGATCGCGGCGTGACCGGCTGGGAGACATCGGAGCGCGTGCTCGAGTCCGGTGATTTCGAGTCGCGTCAGCGGGTACTCGTGGCGGAACCAGTGGTCGAGGCGTCCGAGGCCGGCGCCCGCACGCTCGGCGTCACCTACTGGCGGGCGGTCGACCGCTTCACCCGCGGCGGCGTCCGCGCGAGCTGGACGGGCGGCGGAGGCAAGCTGAAGCTGCTCGGAGGTGCGACGCTCCTCACCTTCGGGCCACCGGTGCTCTCGTTCGACGCCCGGCTCGTCAGCTGCCGGCACGAGATCCAGGGTGGACTGCTCGCGCTCCGAGCCGGCGGCTCGGTCACACTCGCGCAGCGACCCGAGGGCCATCAGCAGGAGCTGAGCGTCACGGTCGAGGGGTACTTGCCGCGGCTCGCTGCCCGCGCGGGCACGCCGCCCTGGACCGGGATGCTCTACGCGAACGTGCAGAGCCCGTTCCATGCCGCGGTCAGCCGCCGCTACTTCGAGCTCCTGCTCCGGAGCCGCGACTCGTGAACGTCACCGTCTTTGGCGCAACCGGCGTCGTCGGGCGGGCGCTCGTGCCCCTGCTGGCTGAGCACGAGCTGACCGCGGTCTCGCGCACTGCCCGTGACGAGCCCGGCACCCGCTGCGTGGTCGCCGACGCGGCGAGCGGCGACGGCGTCGCGGCCGCCCTGGAACGTGCGGACGTCGTCTACTACCTCGTGCACTCGCTCGGCGCGCGCGACTTCGAGGAGCAGGATCGCGCAGCGGCGGAGACGGTTGCCCGCGAGGCGGCGAACGTGGGCGTGCGGCAGATCGTCTACCTCGGCGGGCTCGGCGCCGACGATCCCGACGGCGTCGCCGCACCTGCGCAGCCGCCGCGAGACCGGAGAGCGGCTCGCGTCCGCGGGCGTCCCGGTTACGACCATGCGCGCGGCCATGATCGTCGGCAAGGGGAGCGCCGCCTTCGAGACGATCCTCGGCCTGGTCAAGCGGCTGCCGATCATGGTGACGCCGAGCTGGGTCTCGACACCGACGCAGCCGATCGCGCTCGACGACGTCGCGCGCTACCTGGCCGGCGTCTGCGGCAACGAGGCCGCGTACGGCGAGGGCTACGACACGGGCGGGCCGGAGGTGATGACCTACCGGCAGATGATCGAGCGGATCGCTGCCCTGCTCGGCCGGAAGCCGGCAATCATCGAGGTTCCGGTGCTGACGCCGTACCTCTCCTCGCTCTGGCTCAACCTCGTCACGCCGGTGAACGCGTCGGTCGCGCGGCCGCTCGTCGAAGGACTGCGCAATCCGACGATCGCGCGCGAGGAACGGATCCGGAAGCTGCTGCCGCTCGAGCTCACGCCGTTCGACGAGGCGGCGCGGCGGGCTCTCGCGTGAGCAGCGCGGGCACCTCGGCGGCCCTCCCCTCGACCCAGCCTCGCCCTTGGACGCTTTGGCGAGTGGCCGCGCCTCGTCCCGTCACGCCGGTGCGGTCTCGACGATCCACAGCGAATGGCCGTCGCCGCACTCGACGGGTGTCCCGCCTTCGGCGTCGTCCAACCGCGAGCGGCGGACCCGCACGCGCTCGCCGCCCAGCTCCGTGACGGGCCCGTGGATGCCGTCGCGGCTAGCCGCGACGAACCATGCACGCACCTGGCGGTGCACTTCCTCGGCGGGGCGGGTCCAGTCGAGCTCCGCGAACTCCGGCTCGAAGAAGCCGGCGTAGCTCGAACCCTCCTCGCTCTGCATGCTGCCGCGCTCGCCCGCCTCGACGAGCGCAAGCG
The DNA here is from genome assembly GCA_963742615.1 of uncultured Thermoleophilia bacterium. Classification (GTDB taxonomy): domain Bacteria; phylum Actinomycetota; class Thermoleophilia; order Gaiellales; family Gaiellaceae; genus PALSA-600. Next base: position 14,424 of record CAVUMS010000001.1, read on the forward strand.
CCTCTGGGAGCAGGGAGCTCCAGAGCCCGAACAATGCGCCCAGGATGTCCTCGGCGCGTTCGGCCGTAGCGATCGGCGCCGCGCCACGCAGGAGAATCGGGCCGGTGTCGATCTCTGCGTCCATGAGATGGAACGTGAAGCCGAGCTCCGTGTCGCCGTTCCGCAGCGCCCACCCGATCGGATTCGGGCCGCGGTAGCGCGGGAGCGGCGAGGGATGGCCGTTGAGGACGCCGAGCGGCGGCACCGCTATCGCGTCGGCCGGAATGCGCACCGGGAATGCGCCCGAGAGCGCGAGGTCGGGCTCGAGTGCGGCGAGGAGCGGCGCGAACCGCCGTGCGCTGTTCGCGACGAGGACGTCGGCTCCGGCCGGCCGCGCGTCGATCACCGTCGAGAGCGGCACGTCGCCGTAGCGCCCCGGCGGGCCCTCGGTCGTCACGACGCCGACGAGCTCGTGGCCGAGGTCACGCACGATCGGGGCGATACCGGCGACCACGTCCGGCAAGCGGGTGAAGAGCGCGATCCTCATCAGCGACCCGGTTCCGTGTCGAGTTGCAAGTGACCGCTACGCCGCTGCGCGGAGGTTCCAGGCGTGGTTGTCGCTGCCCGCGTCGAACGCCGGAACAGGCTGTCGCGCGCTCGCTTCCGGAAAGGATCTGCGCTCAGCCCGGAACCTCCGCTTCGTCTTCAGCTTCGAAGCTGCGGAAACAACCAACGGCTCGTCCGTGCTGCTTCCGCGACGTGATCCGGCTCGGTGCGGAACGAGCCGGTTGCGATCTTGTCCGGTGGGAACAGCTCTTCCATGGACCTCCAGGCAGCAGGTCGGTTGAACCGTCGACGCTAGCACCTCGACCTCGAGACCGCGACGTAAGGTTGCGGCGCATGCCCGCGATGGCAGTGGACCACGAGCACCGCGTCACGCCTCGAGAGCTGTTCTTCGACCTCGTGTTCGTGTTCGCGTTCACCCAGGTCGCGACGCTGCTGGCCAACGACGCGACCTGGGCCGGGATCGGTCGGGGCGTGCTCGTGCTGGCAGCACTGTGGTGGCCGTGGACGGCCTACGCCTGGCTCACGAACACCGTCGACCCCGAGGAGGGCGTCGTCGGGGCCGCGCTGCTCGTCGCGCTGATCGCGATGTTCGTCGCGGCGCTTGCGGTGCCGGGAGCGTTCGACGACGAGGGCGTCCTGTTCGGCGCCGCAATTCTCGTGGTCGTCACGATGCACCTGGCGCTCTACGCGCTCGCGGGCCGCGGGAACCCCGACCTGCTCAGGGCAGTGCTTCGACTGGCTCCGTGGACGCTGCTCGGCTCGGTGCTGATCCTCGTCGCGGGCTTCACGGACACCGCGCGCACCTGGCTCTGGCTCGCCGCCCTCGCGAGCACCTACGTCGGCGCGGCACTGAGCGGCTCGACCGGCTGGCGCGTGCACCCTTCGCATCTCGCGGAGCGGTACGGCCTGGTGGTGATCATCGCACTCGGCGAGGCGTTCATCTCGATCGGCGTCGGCGCGACCGCTACGCACATCGGCGTGCGCGAGATCGCGGCGGCCATCCTCGGGCTCCTCGTGGCCACGTCGTTCTGGCTCGCGTACTTCGACTTCTTCTCGATTCGCGGTGAGCGACTTCTCGCCGACCTCCGAGGCCCAGAACGCATCGCGTTCGCACGCGACGTGTACGCGTACGCGCACCTCCCGATGATCGTCGGAGATCGTCCTCTTCGCGTTCGCGATGAAGCACATCGTCGCGCACGTCGGCGACGAGCTCGACTCCGTCAGGGCCTTCGCGCTCTGCGGTGGGTGCGCCGTCTACCTGCTGACGTACTCGGCGATCCGGTTCCGCATCGAGCGGCGCCTCAGCCGCGGTCGCTTTACCGCCGCGCGTTCTGCTCCTGGTCCTGGTGCCGTTCGCGACGATGGTTCCGGCACTCGCGGCGCTCGCGCTCGTGACGGCCGTCTGGGTCGCGTTGCACGCGTACGAGCTCGTCTGGTGGCGCGAGGCGCGTGCGGAGTCGCGTTCGGCGCTCGCGTCGTCGTAGGCCGGCATCACGGCTCGGCCGGATGCGGGAGGATATGTGGATGCCTCCTCCGTTCGCACCGACCCACAGCTGGGTCTGTCCGATCTGGCGCTGGTCGCACGGGCAGCTCACCTCGCCTGGAGGCACCATCTTCGACTCGGCTCACACCACCCACTGGGCGATGACGACGGTGCTCTACGTCGCGAACTCCTGGGGGGCGCCGCTCAGCATCCACGTCGACTGCTACCTGAGCGACGGGACACCCGAGGCCGGAGTGAGCTGCTCCGGCTCCGTCGGCGCGTACCGGCGTCTCGAGGCGTCCCTGAACCCCACCCGAGCGCCCGTGACGGACGCGTACGGCGACTACAACGAGAGCGGCGAGGGCTGGTTCCAGCTGTGGGCGAACGGTCCGGTCACTCCCGCCGCGATGACGTTGGTCATCTTCGCGATCCCGGGGTGGTCCCCGATGGAGCTCGTCGTCCCGGTCGAGCCGGCCGCGATCGAGCCCGTCGCGGAGGTGGCGCCGACCCACGTCGAGGTCGAGGCGGCGCCAGAGGGCGGAGGCGCTGCGGCCGAGGGGACGCTGGAGAGGCATCTCCCGCTCCCCGAGGCAATGGCGTGGTTCGAGAGCGTCCGGTCCACGCGCCGCCCGCACGGGCGAGCCGAGTAGCCGTCCAGGCGTAGGCACCTGTTCCGGCACCGGCTCGAGAAGCTAGGTGACGTCCCGTACCGGGCCGGCGACGGCTCCCTGCGCGGTCGCCACCGCCTCGGCGTGCAGCTCCGGCCGTAGCCGCCGCCAGAGCGCGCCGGCGACCAGGCCGAGCACGAGCGTCGGCACGATCGTGATCACGCGGTAGAGCAGCACCGCCGCGACGACGGCGTCGTTCGCGCCGCCGAAGCCGACGAGCGCGCCGGTGAGCCCGAGCTCGACGATCCCGATGCCGCCCGGGGTGATCGGGATCGACCCGAGCAGGCGCACGAACGTCCACGCGGCGAACGCCTCGGTCAGCGTCACCTGGCTCTCGTGGACGCCGAGCGTTCGCAGACAGACGACCAGCACGGCGAACACGCTCAGCTGTCCTGCGCACGTCGCGAGCGTCAGCGGCAGCCAGCGCCGCCGCAGCAAGCCGACCGTCTGCAGCCGGAAGCGCACGAGCGATTCGCCGTCCCAGCCGACGGGGCCGCGTCTGATCAGCTTCAGGCCGAAGTTGGCGAGACGGGCGGCGGTCTCGCCGACCCACCGTGCCAGGTCGCTGGTCGCGAGTGCGGCGACGAAGGCGGCGATTGCGGCGACGAAGACTGCGAGCCCGATCAGCGCGACGATCTTCAGCGTCGTGTTCGAGCCGCCGGCGTGCGTGAGCAGCCCGAGCGCGACCGCAGGCGCTCCGAGCATGAACAGCTGGTTCCAGACGCCCGTGAGCGTGACCGCGAGCGTCACGGCGCCCGCCGCGAACCCCCAGCCGCGCAGCATCGCGAACGCCAGCCCGATCCCGACCGCCGCACCACCGGGCGCGATGTACGTCGATGCGGTGGACGCCTGCGAGATCACCGACCCACGCCAGTAGCCGAGGCCGGGAAGCGCCGACATGTACGGCGGCGCGAACGTCGCGAGGTTCACGAGCTCGGCGATCGTGAGCGCGACGATTTGCTGCCACGTGAGCTGCTGGATCGTGTCCCACACCGCCCGGTAGTCGGCGATACGCGGCAGGACGAACAGAAACACGCCGCCGATCACGACGACCGAGACGACGACCGCGACGAGCCTGCCCTTCCCTTTCACGCGCCCCATGATCGCGATGATCCGACGGTGCCGCACCACGGTTGACGGATATCTCTTCAGGATATATCGTCTCGATAGATGGAGCCGACGGCGGTCACCTGGGCCGTGCTGGGGCTGCTCGCGCAGCGCCCCCGCTCCGGCTACGACATCAAGCGGGCGGTCGACCGGACGATTCGCCACTTCTGGGCGGCGAGCTACGGCCAGATCTACCCGGAGCTCCGGCGCCTCGAGGAGGCCGGCTGGATCGACGGCGCGGACGGCTCGCGGGGCGGACGGTCGAGGCGGATCTACACGATCACCGCGGAGGGCCGGCGACGGCTGCGCGCGTGGCTCGGCGGTCGCGAGACGCGGATCGAGCTGCGCGACGAGTCGCTGCTCCGCCTGTTCTTCGCGGACACGCTGCCGCGCGACCACGCGCTCGGGTTGCTGGCGGCGCGGCGCGAGGGATACCGCGCGATGCTCGACTACCTCCGCTCGCTCGACGACGGCACGGGCCCTGACCCGCCGTTCGTCGACCTGGTCTACCGCTGGGCGCTCGACTACTGCGAATGGGGGATCGGATGGTGCGAGCAGCAGGAACGCCGCTTGCGACCGGCAGCCTGAGCGACCTGCCGGAGCCGAGCTGGGGCTCGATGCTCCGGCGCGGCCTGCCGCAGTTCGGCAGTGAGGCGGTGGTGCCCGTTCTCGTCTTCTACGCCGCGTGGAAGCTCGGCGGGCTTGCGGTTGCGATCGTCGCCTCGTCGGCCGTCTACCTCGCGCTCGCGGGGTGGCTCGCCCGACTCGGCCGCGACACCGGCCTGATCACGATCAGTGCGGCGTTCGTGGCCATCCAGGCAGTCGTGGGGCTCGCCTCGCACAGCGCGACGGTCTACCTCGCCCAACCGGTCGTGCTGAGCGCGCTCTGGGGGCTCGCCTACATCGGCTCGGTGGCGATCGGCCGGCCGCTGGTCGGCGTGCTCGCGAACGTCTGGTACCCGTTCCCGCCCTGGTTCCGGGCCGGGCGGCCGTACCGCCGCGAGTTCGCGATGCAGTCGCTCGTGTGGGGCGCCTTCTGCCTGGCGCGCGCCGGTCTTCGACTCTGGGCGCTGCTCGAGTCGGGAGTCGGTGGCTTCGTGGTCGTCTCGATCCTGACCGGCACACCGGTGGTCGCCGCGCTCGTCGCCTGGGGCATCTGGCACGCGAAGCGCACGTTCTCGCGGCTCGCGCCCGTCTGACGAAGTTGTCCTGCCGCCGTTGTAATTAAGCTTGCACTTACGTAAGCCTTTGCTTACACTGTCTGACGTGGAAGCCACGCTGAAAGCGATCGCGACGGAGCGGCGGCGGCAGATCCTGACGCTCGTCCGCGAGCGTGAGCTCTCGGCCGGCGAGATCGCCGCACACTTCGACGTGACGAGGCCGGCGATCTCCCAGCATCTGAACGTGCTGAAGGAGGTGGGGCTCCTGAACGAGCGCAGAAACGGGACGCGGCGCCTCTACCGGGCCCGCCCCGAAGGGCTCACGGAGATCAAGGCATTCCTCGAAGGGTTCTGGGACGAGCGCCTCGAGGCACTCAAGCACGAGGCAGAGAAGGAGGAGCGAAGAACGCATGGACGCAACGACTGAGACCACGTCCGTCGAGCGCGAACTGTCGATCGCGGCGAGCCCGGAGACGGTCTGGGAGTTCCTCGTCGACCCCGAGAAGATGACCCGCTGGATGGGAGAGACCGCGACGCTCGAGCCGCGGCCCGGCGGCCTGTACCAGGTCGGCGTCATCCCCGGGCACACGGCACGCGGCGAGATCGTGGAGTTCGACCCGCCGCGGCGACTCGTCTTCACGTGGGGCTGGGACAGCGGCAGCGCCGTCGAGCCCGGCTCGTCGACGATCGAGCTCGAGCTGGTGCCCGAAGGCGAGGGGACCCTCGTCAGGTTCGCGCACGTCGGATTGCCCGACGCCGAGTCGGCGCAGTCGCACGCACACGGGTGGGACCACTACCTCGCCCGGCTCGTCGGCGCCGCGGGCGGGTCGGATCCCGGCCGTGACCCGTGGCTCGACGGCGACATGTCCGCGTAGACCACAGGTGCCAGGCACTTCGGTGCCTGGCACCACTTTCAACCACCGCCCGACGACTAGAGTCGCGGGGCGATGGAGCTCCGCCCACTGGGTCGTACGGGCGTCCAGGTCAGCCCGCTGTGCCTCGGCACGATGATGTTCGGCGCCTGGGGCAATACCGACCACGACGAGTCGATCCGGATCATCCACCAGGCGCTGGACGCCGGGATCAACTTCGTCGACACCGCCGACGTCTATGCCCGCGGCGAGTCCGAGGCGATTCTCGGCCGCGCGCTCGAGGGACGGCGCGACACGGTCGTCCTCGCGACGAAGGTGCACGGCACGATGGACGACGACGACCCGAACCGGAGCGGCAACTCGCGGCGGTGGATCGTCGAGGAGGTGGAGAACAGCCTGCGCCGCCTGCGCACCGACTGGATCGACCTCTACCAGATCCACCGTTGGGATCCCTGGACCGAGCACGACGAGACGCTCTCGGCGCTCACCGACCTGCAGCGCGCGGGCAAGATCCGCTACTTCGGCTCGTCGACGTACCCGGCCTCGGAGATCGTCGAGGCGCAGTGGGTGTCCGATCGGCGCGGGCTCGGACGGTTCGTCAGCGAGCAGCCGCCCTACTCGATCCTCGTCCGCGGCATCGAGGCCGAGGTCCTGCCCGTCTGCGAGCGCCACGGGCTGGCCGTGATCCCGTGGAGCCCCCTCGCCGGCGGCTGGCTGAGCGGCCGCTACCGCCGCGGCTCGGAGACGACGAGTCGCCGCGCGACGCGCATCCCCGGCCGGTACGACCTCTCGCTGCCGGCGAACCAGCTGAAGCTCGACGCGGCCGAGCGGCTCGCGCTGCTCGCCGAGCAGGCCGGCCTCAGCCTGATTCACATGGCCCTCGCATTCGTGCTGCGGCATCCGACCGTCACCGCACCGATCATCGGGCCGCGGACGATGGAGCAGCTCGAGAGCCAGCTCGGCGCGACCGACGTCACCCTCTCGGACGACGTGCTCGACGCGATCGACGAGATCGTCCCGCCGGGGACCAATCTGAACCCGGTCGACGCCGGGTGGCGTTCTCCCGCGCTCGACGCAGCCGCCCGCAGGCGTTGACCGAGACGCGAAGCTGGCGCTGGGTCGCGCTGCCGGCCACCGTAGGCGCGCTCGTCGCGCTGACCGCCGGCCTCCTCGCCGACCACAGCACGCGGTCGAAGGGCTACTTCCGTCTCTTCTTCGAGGACCCGATCCATCTCAAGGCCGGCTTCGCAACGGCCGCCGCGGTGCTCGCGTGCTTTCAGCTCTTCACCGCCGCGTGGATCTTCCGCAAGCTCCCGTGGCCGAAGCCGGCCTGGGTCAACCCGGTGCACCGCTGGTCGGGGCGGGCGGCGTTCGTCTGCACGCTCCCGGTCGCCTATCACTGCATCTTCAAGCTCGGCTTCCAGGACCCGACCACCCGCGTGCTCGCTCACTCCCTCTTCGGCTGTGCGGTCTACGGGGCGTTCGCCGCAAAGGTGACGGTCCTCAGGCTGCACCGCTTTCCGACGCCGGTGCTCCCGGTGGCGGGCGGCCTGCTCTTCGCGACGCTGATCGGCGTCTGGTACACGAGCGCGCTCTGGCTGTATCGCGAGCCGGCCGCCGCAGCGAGCCCCGGCACGCGCGTCGTGCCCGCGGCGGCCGATCCGAAGGCCGGTGCAGTCGTCTTCAGGACCGCCGCCTGCGGTTCGTGTCACACGCTGGCGGCGGCGAACAGTCACGGCCAGGTCGGTCCGAATCTCGACAGCCTTCGCCCGGGCTACGAGCAGGTGCGCGCGCAGGTCGAGAACGGTGGGGGAACGATGCCCGCCTTCAAGGGACAGTTGAGCCCGGCACAGATCCGCGACGTCGCGGCGTTCGTGACCGTCAACGCAGGCGTAAGCTCCGCGCCGTGATCACGCACACCGTCGAGACCCCGGACGGCCGGTCGCTCGCGGTCAACGAGCAGGGCGACCCCGGAGGGCTCCCGGTCTTCGTCCACCACGGCACGCCGTCGTCGGGTCTCCTCTACGAGCCGTGGGTGCGTCACGCCGCCGCGAACGGCATCCGGCTGATCGGCTTCGACCGCGCGGGTTACGGCGACTCGTCACGCCACGCAGGCCGGAACGTGGGCGCCGTCGCCGCGGACGTCGAGTCGATCGCCGATGCGCTGGGGCTCGAGCGCTTCGCGACCTGGGGCATCTCCGGCGGTGGGCCGCACGCGCTCGCGTGCGCGGCCCTCTGCGACGGCCGCCTGACCGCGGCGGCGAGCCTGGCGGGCGTCGCGCCGTGGGGTGCCGATGGGCTCGACTGGCTGGCCGGCATGGGTGAGGCCAACATCGAGGAGTTCGACAACGTGCTCGCCGGCGAGGCGGCTCTGCGGCCGGCGATCGAACGGGAGCGGATCGAGATGCTGAAGGCCGGGCCGGAGCAGGTGACGGTCGTGCTCGACTCGTTGCTCGGCGAGGCCGACCGCGCGGTCCTGAACGGCGCGATCGCCCACTGGATGGTGGACGTGAGCGACGAGGGACTGAAGGACGACGCCGACGGATGGATCGACGACGATCTCGCGTTCGTCGCACCCTGGGGCTTCGATCTCGGCGACATCGACCGCCCGACGCTCGTCGTCCAGGGCGGCGACGACCGCTTCGTGCCGCGCTCGCACGGCGAGTGGCTCGCCGCGAACGTCCCCGGCGCCGAGGTGTGGATCGCCGAAGCCGAGGGGCACCTGACCCTGCTCGAACGTCGCGTGGCCGACGTCCACGAATGGCTGCTCGCGAACAGCTGACCGGCGCGCTCGACGGCGCCCTCCGCAAGGGGATCCTCGATCGCCGCCGACAGCCGGCGCGTGCGCAGGCATGGTGCGGAGCCACGGGATGCGGCTCGGCGCCTCGCGGTTCGTCGCAGGGGAGACGCTCGACGAGTGCGTCGCCGTGCTCCGGCGCCTCAACGACCACGGCCTGTACGCGAACACGACGCTGCTCGGCGAGGGCGTGCTCGAGCCCGGCGAGACGGGCGCAGTGGTCGAGGCGTACCGCGGGATCATCGACCGCATCGCCGACGAGCAGCTGCGCGCGAACGTCGCGCTCAAGCTGACCCATCTCGGCCTCGACGTCGACGAGGACCTCGCCTTCGAGAACGCCAAGGCGCTCGTCGAGCGCGCGACCGAGCGCGACAGCTTCATCCGCATCGACATGGAGCAGTCGAGCTACGTCGACGCGACGCTCCGCATCTATCGCCGCCTGCGCGAGGCGGGGCTCGACCACGTCGGCACCGTGCTGCAGTCGTACCTGTACCGCACCCCGGGCGACCTCGAGTCGCTGCTTCCGCTCGGTCCCAACCTCCGGCTGGTGAAGGGCGCCTACCTCGAGCCGGCGGAGATCGCGTACCCGCACAAGGCCGACGTCGACGCCGCGTACGTCAGGCTGATGGAGCGCATGCTCCGCGACGGCGGGCACACCGCGATCGCCACGCACGACGAGCAGCTGATCGACCATGCCATCCGGTTCACGGAGGAGCAGGCGATCGAGCGCGAGCGCTTCGAGTTCCAGATGCTGTACGGCGTCCGTCCGAATCTGCAACTCGACCTCGCGCGCCGCGGCTACAAGGTGCTCGTCGCGACACCGTTCGGGCCGGACTGGTACCCGTACCTGATGCGCCGCCTCGGCGAGCGCCCGGCGAACCTGCTCTTCTTCGCGCGCGCCGCCGTCAGGCGTTGACGGCAGGCGTCAGGCTCAGCGGCACCTCGAACGTGAAGGTCGAGCCGTGGCCGACGCTCGACTCGACCGCGATCGAGCCGCCGTGCGTCACGACGATCTCGCGCGCGACCGCGAGGCCGAGGCCGGTGCCGCCGACGGTCGTCTCCTTCGCAGCGCCGCGGAAGAACTTGTCGAACACGCGCTCGCGGTCCTCGGTGGGGATCCCGAGTCCGGTGTCGGTGACCGAGAAGACGGCGTTGCCGCCCTGCGTTCCGACGTGCACGCGAACCATGCCGCCCTCCGGGGAGTACTTGATCGCGTTCGAGAGCAAGTTCCCGACCACCTGGGCGAGACGGTCGCGATCGCCGTCGACGATCAGCGGGTCGTCCGGAAGCGTCCAGCACCAGCTCGTGGAGGTCGCTGTGCGAGAAGAAGAGCCGCGTCTGCTCACGCGCGAGCTCGACCAGATCGAACGGCGCGCGGTCGAGCTCGAACCCGCCGCCCTCGAGCAGCTGCACGTCGAGGAAGTCGCCGGCGAGCGCCGCGAGCCGGCGCGCCTGGGTGTCGACGATCTCGAGGTAGCGCTGCTGCTCGTCGTGCGGGAAGTCGCGCTCGAGGAGCAGCGACGTGAAGCCGAGCACGGCCGACAACGGCGTCCGCAGCTCGTGCGAGACCATGCTGATCAGGTCGCGCTTGTGCTGCTCGCTCTCGCGCAGGCGCTCGTTCTGGAGCAGCAGCTCGCGGCGGCTCACCTCGAGCGAGCGCGCCATCGAGTTGAAGGCGCTGACGAGCGCTCGCCACCTCGCCCGCTCCGCCCTCGTCGAGTCGCACGGAGAGATCGCCGCGCGCCACGTCGGTCGCCGCTTCCGCGGTGCGCCGCAGCGGCGCGGCGACGCCGCTCGCGACCCACGCGCCGAAGAGGAGCACGAGCAGGGCCGAGCCGGCGAGGCCGACGACGCCGATGATCACCGCCGTCCGCGCGACCGCGCGCGTGTGGACCGCGCGGCGCTGCGAGCGGAGGTTCTCGGTCTGGAGAACGTTGAAGAGCGTCGCGCGGATCTGTTGCGTCCTGCGCTTGTCCTCGTCGCCCGAGGCCTGGCCGCGCGCGTCCGAGGGCGAGATCTTCGCGATGACGATCACCGGATCGACGTAGTCCCTGATGTAGCTGCCGAGATCGGCGGCGGCCTGGTGCGCGCGGCGCAGCTGGATCGTGTCGTCGACGACGAGCCTGTCGAGCTGCGAGAGCGCGCTGGGCAGCTGCCCCCGAGCCTGGTGGTATGTCGTCAGGAACCGCGGGTTCCTCGAGAGCACGTAGCCGCGGAGCGACGACTGGATCTCGACCGCCAGCGTCTGGACGCGGAGCGTCGACACCGTCACGTCCTTCGCCCGCGCCTCGCGCTGCTCCGCGCGGCGGAGCGAGAGGATTGCGAGGAGTGCGGCGGCGACGATCACACCCACCACGAGGGCGACGACCGACGCCAGCAGGCCGACTCGGCTGACCAGCGAGAAGCGTCTCACCGCCGGCGCTCCACCAGCGAGCGCGCGACCGACGCGAGCTCGTCGACGCGGAACGGCTTGGCGAGGAAGCGATCGGCGCCGGCCTCGAGCGCCGCCGCCACGTCGCGCGGCGACTGCCATGCGGACACGACGCACACCGGCACGTCTCGCAGCTCCGGATCGGCCCGCATCTCCCGGAGCACCTCGATTCCGCTTCGGCCCGGCATCGCGACGTCGAGCAGCATCAGGTCCGGCGGCGCCGCGCGCAAGCGGATGAGGGCGGACGTCTGCGTCGATCGCCTCCTCGCAGGCGAAGGCCTCGCCGAGCGTGACGATGATCAGCTCGCGCAGCGTGTCCTCGTCCTCGACGATCAGCGCGCGCGGACGGCCGTCGAGTGAGTCTCCGTTCATCCCGTCAGCCGAAATAGCAGGACTTCGCGACGCGGGCTCAGGTGCGTCGACGTGACGGTGAGCGTGCCCGCGTGCGTTGTCGTACAGGCCGGTGCCGCCGACGATCGCGATCTCGTAGAGGAGCCGCGTCTCGAGCGCGCCGGCGACGACCAGCGAGCCCTTCGGCAGAAAGTAGGTGCCCGTGCAGGAGCGCTCTCGCTCGTCGAGGTACGTGCAGACGACGTCCGCGCGTCCGATCGGCTTCGGCGTCACGCGACGGGTTGTAGAGGCGCTGCCGCACGATCTCGACCGCGCCGGGGATCCCGTGGCTTGCCGGGCCGGACCACCCGGCGGGCGAGCTGGAGGTCGGTGATGCGGATCTGGGCCGGGCCCGTCGTCGCGCTGCCGCTCCCCGCGAGGAGCGAGGCCGTCACCAGGCGCGACTGACGTCGCCGCCAGAAGCGTCCGGGACCTGCAAATGGGTTCCCCTTTCTCTCTGTTCTACGTTCGAGGTCCAGCCCTTACCGGCCTCATTTCGGCATGAGAAGGGGATTTACCTACCCCCAAAGGGCTGTTGCTACTCCTCCTTTGACGACGAACGGCGCTCGATGATTGCGTCCACGACCCCGTAGCCGACCGCCTCGTCGGGGGTCATGAAGCGGTCGCGGTCGATGTCGCGCATCACCTGCTCGACATCGCGGCCCGAGTGCCGGGCGATCAGCTCGGCCATGCGGCGGGTCATTTCGAGGATCTCCCTGGCCGCGATCTGGATGTCTGCGGGGGTTCCGCGGAAGCCCGCCCGTGCCCTGATGGATCATGATCTTGGCGTTCGGCAGCGCGAAGCGCTTGCCGGGGGCGCCGCCGCACAGGATCATGGCCGCCGCGCTCATGCCCATCCCGAGACAGACGGTCGAGACGTCCGACTGCACGTACTGCATCGCGTCGTAGATCGCCATCCCGGCATAGGCCGAGCCGCCCGGGGAGTTGACGTAGAGCGAGATGTCCTTGCCGGGGTCGTCGGCGTCGAGGAACAGCAGCTGCGCCGCGACGAGATTGGCCAGCTCGTCGTCGACCTCCCGCCCGAGGAACACGATGCGCTCGCGGAGCAGCCGCGAGTAGATGTCCGACGAGCGCTCGACGCTCCCGGACTGAGTCGACCACCATCGGGATCACCGAACCGACGTTCACGCCGCCACCTCCTGTTAACGTGCAACCTGGAAGTTGCCACTTTAGCGCAACCAGGAGGTTGCACATGATCCGCCGCGAGATCGTCTTTCCCGTGCCGCGCGAGGAGCTGTGGGACGCGCTCACCGAGCCCGAGCGGCTCGAGGACTGGTTCGCGAACGAGGTCGAGGTCGACCTACGGCCGGGCGGCGCCGCCAGCTTCCGCTGGTCGAACGGCGAGGAGCGCCACGCGACCGTGACCACGGTCGCGCCGGAGGAGCGTCTGGCGTTCGCCTGGGAGGACGAGGGCGAGGTCGAGTTCACGCTGTCGGACGACGTCGACGGCACCCGCCTGGTCGTCGTCGAGACGGTTCCCGCGTGGACGACCGCGCTCGACCTCCAGGCGTCGGCCCTCGCGCATGTCCACGGCTGACCCGCTCGGCCAGGTGTTCAGCGCGCTCGCCGACCCGAGCCGGCGACACGTCATGGACTACCTCGCGGCGCGCGGAACGGCGACGGCGACCGAGTTGACAGGCGAGCTGCCGATCACGCGGCAGGCTGTGTCCAAGCACCTGGCGACGCTCGCGGGCGCCGGCCTCGTCTCCTCCCAGCGCCGCGGGCGCGAGACGCGCTACCGCCTGACCGTCGCCGGGCGCGAATGGGACGAGCGTCTCGGAGCGCTCGCCGACCACCTCGAACGGCAGCGGCGTCACGTGAGCCTGTACGAGCGTGTGTGCGAGCTTCCGCTGCGCGTCGACGCGTACGAGCTCGAGCCGCTCGAGCGCGAGGTTGCGCGCGGCTTCACGCTGCGGCGCACGGTCGTCGTCCTGCGCGGCGACGGGCACGAGGGGCGAGGCGAGGAAGTCGACTACGACCCACAGGCGCATCAGCGCTTCCAGGAGCGGACGTCCGAGCTTCCGCTCGTCGGCACGCACACGCTCGACTCGTTCTCCGTCCTGCAGTCGGGCCAGACCGAGTACCGCCGCTGGGCGCTCGAGTCGGCGGGGCTCGATCTCGCGCTTCGCCAGGCGGGCCTGTCGCTCGCCGAGGCCGTCCGTCGCGAGTCGAAGCCGTTGACGTACGTCGTCTCGATGCGCGGCGCGAACGTCGACTCCTGGCTCGCGCTCTACCCGGATCTCCGGTTCAAGCTCGACCCCGACTCCGAATGGAGCGACGAGCTGATCGAGCGGCTCGCCGCGACCGGTCGCGTCGACACGCTCGACTTCAAGGGCATCTATCGCGGCGACTTCGGGTTCCCACCAGACGCCAGCCTGTACCGCACGATCGCCGCGGCGTTCCCGGACGCATGGCTCGAGGATCCGGCGCTCACCCCGGAGACGTCCGCAGCGCTCTCGGGTGCACGCGACCGCATCACGTGGGACGCCGGGATCCACGAGTGGAGCGACGTCGAGGCGCTCCCCTTCGCGCCACGGCAGCTCAACTGCAAACCGTCGCGGTTCGGCTCGGTGCGGAGGTTGTTCGACTTCTACGACCGCTGCGCGGAGGCCGGCATCGGGCTGTACGGCGGGGGGCAGTTCGAGCTCGGCCCGGGCCGAGCGCAGATCCAGCTGCTCGCATCGCTCTTCCACGCCGACGCGCCGAACGACGTCGCCCCGGCCGGCTTCAACGTCACGACGCCCGTCGCCGGGTTGCCGCCGAGCCCGCTCTCAATCGACGCCGCGAGCCGCCGGGCTTCTAAGCGCGGTAGGCGGCGGCCTTCACGTAGAGGCGCGTGACCGACTCGTCGCCGACCTGTTCTCCCAGCGGGTACCACGCGGCGCCGCCTCGGGGGCTGCCGCGGCCGACGAGCAGGTAGCGCACGTCGAGGTGAAAGTGCGCGGGCTCGTCGCCGGTCGCCGGGAATCGCGTGGATGTCGAGATCGAACGGCCGGGGCGCACGCGGGTGGAAGTCGAGCTCGAGCCCGGTCTCCTCGCGCGCCTCGCGCAGCGCCGCGTCCTCGAGGCAGCTGTCCGCCGACTCGACGTGCCCTCCGGGCTGCAGCAGCCGCCCGAGCTTCGCGTGCGCGACGAGACACGTGCGCTCGCCCCGGTCGTCGAGCACGAGCGCCGACGCGGTGAAGTGCGCGCGGACCTGCCGGCGCGAGAGCGGCTGCTCGAGCTCGTCGGCGAGCCGCAGCATCGCGCAGCGATCGGCCTCCTCGCGCTCGTCGCCCGCAACGAACTCGCGGAGGATGACGACGACGGTGCTCTCGCGTCTCATTCGTACTGGAGCGCCTCGAGGACGTTCAGCCGTGCCGCGCGGCGCGCAGGGAATATCGCGGCGAGGATGCCGACGACGATCGCCGCGATCGCGAAGACGATCAGCGATGTGACCGGCAGCGAGAACTGGATGAAATCCACGCGGTAGACGAGCAGGCCCCCGAGCACGATGCCGAGCACGATCCCGAGCACGCCGCCCATGAGCGCCGTGATCACGCTCTCGTGGCGGATCATCCGCCGCACCTGCCGGCGCGTCATGCCGATGGCGCGCAGCATGCCGATCTCGCGCGTGCGCTCGAAGACGGTGAGTACGAGGGTGTTGACGATGCCGAACAGGCTCACGATCACGGACAGCGCGAGCAGAACGTAGAGGATGTTCAGGATCGAGTTCAAGCCGCTGATCTGGTTGTCGATGAACTGCTGGCGCGTCTGCGCCTTCGCGTTCGGGAAGGACTTCAGCCGGTCCTGCAGCGCCGTGAGGTTGGCGTCGGTGTCGCCGCCGCTCATGCGCACGAACGAGTAGATGTTCTCGGGGTTCTCGTTGAACTTGTCCCACGTCGCCTGGGAGATCGTGACGCTCCCGAACGGCGACCCGCCGGGCGGCGGCTTGAAGATGCCGCGGATGAAGAACGTCTTCTTCGCACCGCTCGAGAAGTCATCACCACGGGTGAGCCGGCGGACCAGGTGGTGCTTCTTCGCGTAGCCGGTGTCGACGAAGGCACCGTCGTCGCCGAGCGACGCAATGGTGGCGTTCGACCCGACCTTCCAGTCGAGCTTGAACATGCTCGCACCGGGCGGATTGACCGCTGTCGCGAAGAAGCTGTGGCCGAACGCCTTTGCGTCGCCGGTGCGGACGTTGCCGACCGCTTCGACGCCCGGGGACCGTTGGAACGGCGCTCGGCCGCCGCGATCGGAATCGGGTCGAAGTTGTTCTGCGCGGTGATCGCGTAGCCGGCGTTGTGCCAGATCTTGTTGACGGCGTCGCGGAACGACGACGTGATGCCCGACGCGAGCACGGCGACGAACGTGACGAGCGCCAGCCCGATCATCAGCGCGGCGGCCGTCGATGCGGTTCGCTGAGGGTTGCGCCGTGCGTTGTCGCGGGCCAGCTCGGACGACGCCGAGCGGTCGATGAAGGTCGGCAGCACGCCGTACCGGATCGGAAGTAACCGATGTAGATCCACCCGATCGGCGTGATCAGGAAGACGATCCACGCCCGGTCAGCAGCCAGCGGATCGGCGGTGCCCAGCGCCTCGACGCGGCCGGACACCACGATCCGCATCGACAGCATCGAGACGCCGATGAAGATCAGCAGCGCGCCGATGCCCATCCAGATGAGCACGCCGGCCGTTCCGAGGCCCTTGCCGAACAGCCCGTAGATCAGCGCCGCGAAGCCCAGCGCGGTCACGATCAGCGATCCGAGCGTGCGGAAGCGGGCGAACCGGCTCTCCGGCAGCGTCGCGCCCTCGCGGACGGCCGCGATCGGCTGCGACGCGCGTCGCGCGGAACGCGGGCCGGAGGCTCGCGACAACGGTGACGACGATGCCGACGAGCAGACGCGACGATCACCGTCCGCGTCGCGAACACGAGGCCGCTGTTCGGCAGCGTGAAGCCGACCGCGTCGAAGAGCTTGAACAGACCCTTGGCGAGGAGAAGACCGAGGAAAAGCCCGACGATCGAGGCGAGCGTGCCGATGACGAGCGACTCGATGATGATCGAGCGCAGCACCTGGCGCCTGCTGGCGCCGAGCGTGCGCAGCGTCGCGAGCTCGCGGGTGCGCTGCGCGATCGTGATCGAGAGCGAGTTCGCGATCACGAAGCTGCCGACGAACAGCGCGATGCCGCCGAATGCGAGCAGGAAGCCGCGCAGGAACGGTGATGAACGAGTTCGTGTCCTTGTGCGTCCTTCTCCGCCTGCTGCTCGCCCGTCCGCGCCTGAGCGTTCGGCGGGAGCATCGCCCGCACCTGGTCGAGCGCGTCCTTCGACGAGACGCCCGGCTTGGTGGCGATCGCGATCTCGTCGAACTGATTCCGGCTTGTCGAACAGCTTCTGCGCAGTTGGAATGTCGAAGCCCGGCGAGCGTCGCACCACCGATCGTGGAGACGGTGCCGAACTTGACCAGCCCGGAGATGCGCAGCTTGACGACCGGCCCTTGCGACTGCACCCCGATCTCGTCGCCGACGCTGAAGTGCTTCTTGTTCGCGGTCGACTGGTCGATCACGACCTGCTCGCCGTGCGGCCACGTGCCGTCGACGAGCGTGAGCGGGTTGAAGCGGGAGGCGCCGTTCGCGATCGAGAAGCCGAGGTTCGGCGCGCCGCCGAAGACGATCGCCTTGCCGTCGGAGCCGATCAGATGTGCCTCGCCGTCGACGCCGCCCTCGGCCACCTCGACCGTCGGAGAGCGCCCGCACCTGGTCCGAGAACCGACGCCGGAACGTGGGCGCCGTCGAGCCGCTGTTCGTGCTCGTCGCCGCCTTGCCGGTGACGACGATGTCCGAGCCCTTACGGACGTCGGTGAAGATCGAGTTGAACGCCTTGTCGATCGAGTCGGTGAGCACGAAGGTGCCGCTCACCATCGCGACGCCGAGCACGATCGCGACCGCCGTGAGGGCCGTGCTGAGCTTGCGCCCGAGCAGGCCGGCCAGCGCGACGCGGGTCACGAGCCGGCGCGCGCCATCGCCGCGAGGATCTCCGTCGCGCCGCTGCGCGGGAGCTCCTCGACGATGCGGCCGTCCGCGAGGAACAGCACGCGGTCGGCGATCGTCGGCGGCGTTCGCGTCGTGCGTCACCATCACCATCGTCTGGTCGAGCTCCATCGCCGAGGATCGAAGCAGCTCGAGGATGTCGCGCCCCCGTCTGCGAGTCGAGGTTGCCCGTCGGCTCGTCGGCGAAGACGACCGTGGGCTTGGCGACGAGCGCACGTGCGATCGCGACGCGCTGCTGCTGACCGCCGGAGAGCTCCGACGGACGGTGCTTGCGCCGATCGGTGAGGCCGACGCGCTTCGAGCAGGTCCTCGAAGAACTCCGGGTCGGGCTTCTCGCCGGCGATCGACAGCGGCAGCTTCACGTTCTCCTCGGCGGTGAGCATCGGGAGCAGGTTGAAGAACTGGAAGACGAAGCCGATGTGCTTTCGCCGCAGCAGCGTGACGTCGCGGTCGTTGAGCGACCCGACGTCCTCGCCGGCGATCGTGACGGTGCCGCTCGTCGGCTTGTCGAGCGCGGCGAGCAGGTGCATGAGCGTGGACTTGCCCGAGCCCGACGGCCCCATCACGGCGACCAGCTCGCCCGGCTGAACCGCCAGCGAGACGCCCCGCAGGGCGTCGACCGCCGCCTCACCCTCGCCGTAGCGGCGGCTCAGGTCACTGGCCTGGACGACCGCTCCGTTTGCACTCATCGGCATCGAGCGTACCGAGATCCGAGCCGACGGTCGAGTCAGGCGTGGAACGCGCCGAACTGCGGGATGATTTCGTCGCCGTAGGCCTGGAGCGTCTCCTCCTGGCCGTGGGTCATCAGGTAGATGTTGAAC
The DNA here is from genome assembly GCA_963742615.1 of uncultured Thermoleophilia bacterium. GTDB lineage: Bacteria > Actinomycetota > Thermoleophilia > Gaiellales > Gaiellaceae > PALSA-600. The sequence goes on from CAVUMS010000001.1 coordinate 32,749, forward strand.
TGGTCGACGCCGACCGACTCGAGCTCGCGCAGCTTCGCCGACGCACTGCTCGGTGTTGCCGATCACGCAGAACCGGTCGCAGATCTCATCCGTCACGAACTCGCCGTGCGCCGCGCCGACGCGCGAGTGCTCGTTGTAGTCGTAGAACTGGCGCGCGAGCACGTAGTCGGTGAGCGCCTTCGGCACCTTGCTGCCGTCCGGTGCCGTAGCGCTCGATCAGGTCCATGACGTGGTTCGACACCATCGCCGGGAACCAGCGCACCTGGTCGCGCGCATCGGCGAGGTCGTCGGTGACGTGACTCGGCGCGCCGACGATGCACTTGAGCTGTCGACGGGTCGCGCCCGGCCTCCTCGGCCGCCTGGCGGGCGGTCGACATGATCCACGAGATGATCTCGGGGTCGGCGAGCTGGATGATCACGCCGTCGCGCGACGCGACCTGCGACCGCGAGGGCCTTCGGCCCGTAGCCGGCGATCCACATCGGGATCTGCGGGAGCTCGGGCCGCACCCACTTGAGCTGGAGGTCCTTGTCGTTCCACGTGGACCTCGCGGCCGTTCATGAAGTCGCGGATCATCGCGCAGGCCGCGTTCGAACTCGGCCACCTTGACCGGCTGCTGGCCGATGTAGCGGCGCGCCGAGTCGCCGCGCCCGATGCCCATCACCATCCGGCCGTCGGTGAGGTCGTGCAGCGTCGCGTAGGCGCTCGCGAGCACCGTCGGGTCGCGCGTCCCCGGGTTGGTCACGAAGTGGCCGAGCTTGATCTTCGACGTCTCGTGCGACGCATACGCCGAACAGCGGGATCGACTCCTGCCAGAGCACGTGCGAGTCGTAGGTCCACGCGTACTCGAAACCGTGCCGCTCGGCGAGCTGGATCAGCTCGAGCCAGCGCGAGTACGGCGGGTCGGGCAGGACGGTGACGCCGAAGCTCAGAGCCATTCGTGCCTCCTGGTGGTCGAGAGAGCGCGCCGCCGAGCAGCCTACTGCGTCAAGATCGGCCGGTGAAGATCATCTGTGTCGGACGCAACTACGCAGAGCACGCGGCCGAGCTCGGCGACGACCCGCCCACCGCGCCGCTCCTGTTCGGGAAGTTCGAGAACACCCTCGTCGGGCCGGGCGAGCCGATCGTGCTGCCGCCGGAGGCCACCCACGTCGACGCCGAGGCCGAGCTCGCGGTCGAGATCGGCGTCGGTGGGCACCGGATCGCGGAGGACGTTGCGCTCGCGCACATCCGCGGGTACCGGTGCGCCAACGACGTCTCCGCGCGGAACATCCAGTACAGCGGAGAGCCAGTGGGCACGTGCGAAGGGCTTCGACACCTTCTGCCCGGTCGGCGACCGTGTCGCGCCGGTGTCGGAGCTCGGCGACGGATCGGGCCTACGCGTCGTCCAGCGGCTGAACGGCGAGGTGCTGCAGGACGGCTCGACGAACGACCTCATCTTCGGCGTGCCGTTCCTGGTCAGCTACATCTCGGCCGTCTTCACGCTCGAGCCGGGCGACCTGATCCTGACGGGAACGCCGCCGGGCGTCGGCTGGGCGCGCGACCCGAAGGTGTCGCTCGCGGCCGGCGACGTCGTCGAGGTCGAGGTCGAGGGCATCGGCGTGCTCCGAAGCCCGGTCGTGCGCGAAGACGCCGGTGCTACTCGACGCCGTGAGCGGCTGCGAGCGCGAGGCTCCATGCCGCGCGGTGACGGCTCTGCCGGCGCCGGAGCGGGGCATGAGCCGTAGGCTCGACGACCCGCGCCGGCGCGGAGCGGGCCATGAGCCGGCGGGGTACGACTGCCCCTTCTGCAGCGTCGTCCGCGGGGAAGAGACCGAGCACAACCGGCTCGACGACGTCGTCTGGCGCGACGCGGAGACGGTCGCGTTCGTCTCGCCACGCTGGTGGCCGCGAACGCCGGCCACGCGATCGTGATCCCGTGTGCGCATGTCGAGAACCTCTACGCGGTCGACGACGAGTTGCTCGGGGCCGTGCACGCGACGGTGAAGCGCATCGCAATCGCGATGAAATCGGCGTACGGGTGTGCCGGAACGTCGACGCGCCAGCACAACGAGCCGGCCGCGGGCCAGGACGTGTGGCACTTCCACGTGCACGTCTTCCCGCGCAAGCGCGGCGACGGTCTCTACGCGCGCGACAACGAGTACCGCTGGGCGTCCGCATCCGAGCGCGCGCCCTGATGCAGCGCGGTTGCGCGCCGTCTTTCGGGGTCAGACCCGGGTCTGACCCGAGCCTGACCCGCGACACTGCGCTCCGGCACCCTCGGAGGGCCGCTGTACGAACACGGCCGAGCCGCGACATTCTCCGTGCACGGCGCGCCCGACAGACGCCATCCACCGCCTAGGCCGAATCGGCCACGCGGGGTCTGACCCGGGTCTGACCCCGAGGGTTACGCCGCGCGTGCGCGAGCGGCGGCGCGCGCGTCCTGCCGCGCGGCCTGCGACACCCGTGGAATCGACGGCGGCGGGCTCACTCCGCTCCCCCGAACGAGCGAGCGGAGCTACGACCGGGCGAGGAGCGTCTTCGTCGCCAGACGGTCGAGCGCCTGCACGGCCAGCTCGAGGTGCTCGTGCTTCGTGTCCTCGAGCTTCGTGTGCGACAGCCCGCGCAGGCTCTGGACGAACACCATCACCGTCGGCACGCCGGCGCGCGACACCTCGGCGGCGTCGTGCAGCGGCCCGCGACGGCAGCCGGTGCGACGCTCCCGCAACCTCGCGAATCGACTCGTCCGCGAGCTCGATCAGCTGCTCGTCGAAGAGGATCGGCTCGATGTTCCAGATCCGCTCCCACTCGACAGAGATGTTCTCCTCGGCCGCGAACCGCTGCGCCGACTCCTGCGCGAGCACGAGCAGCCGCGCGAGCTTGGCCGCGTCGAGATGGCGCTGATCGAGCAGCTGCTCCGCCGTCTCGACCACCGACGTGACGATGCCGGGCCGGCAGACCACGTCCCCCGACGTGCACACCGCCCCGCCGCCCACCTCGCGCGCGATGTCGCGAATCGCGAGCGCGAGCTTCGCCGCGCCGGCGAGCGCGTCGCGCCGCGCGTCCATCGGCGTCGAGCCGGCATGCGCAGCCTGCCCGTGCCACGTGAACCGTGAGCGCTCGACGCCGAACGTGCCGAGCACGACGCCGAGCGGAAGATCGAGGGCCTCGAGCACCGGCCCCTGCTCGATGTGCAGCTCGAGATAGGCCTCGGCGCCCTCGAGTTGGCTGCGTGCGTCGAGCGCACGGTCGAGGTCGACACCGTGCTCGCGCAGCGCGTCGGGCAGCGCAATGCCGTCACGGTCGACGAGCTTGCGCAACTCGTCCTGGTCGCGCATCGATCCGGCCGCGGCCGACGAGCCGAAGAGCGAACGGCCGAAACGCGCGCCTTCCTCGTCTGCCCAGCTGACGAGCCGCACGGTCAACGGCGGCGTGCCTCCCTCGGCGATCCGCCGGAGCACCTCGACGCCCGCGACCACGTTGAGGCAGCCGTCGAGCCAGCCGCCGTTCGGCACCGAGTCCATGTGCCCGCCGATCAGCAGCGCGCGCTCTGAGGCCCCCGGGAGCGTGAACCACTGGTTGCCGGCCGCGTCGATCTCCTCGATCGCGCCGGTCGACTGCACCTTCTCGCGCAGCCACGCCCGCGCCTGCTCCCAGGTGTCCGTCCACGCAACGCGTTGTGCGCCGTCGTCGTTCCCGGTGAGCGTGCGCAGCTCCTCCAGCTCGGCGACGGTGCGTGACGGCTCGAGCGGCACGCGGCGAGAATACAGCCGCTCCACGGGTGTGGTAATCACTCTCCCGTGACCGAGGCCGGGGCAGCCACGTTCGACCGCCACGGCCCGCCGCTCGCCCGCCGCATCGCCACGACGGTGATCGTCGTCGCGGCCCTCTGGGGCATCTGGGAGGGCTACAAGTGGCTCTGGCAGGCCACCGGCTGGACGTGGCCGTTCGCCGTCGACGACACGACGATGCCGCACTTGCACGACATCGTCGCTGCGTTCTGGCAGCCCACGACGACCGGCGGCCCGCCGCTGATCCACTCGCTGCTCGACGCGGCCTGGTTCACGATGAAGGAGGCGATCGCCGGCTTCCTGCTCGGCGCCGCGATCGGCTTCCTGCTCGCGGTCGCACTGTCGCAGTCACGGCTGCTCGAGCGCGGCATCCTGCCCTACATCGTCGCGTCGCAGACCGTTCCGATCCTCGCGATCGCGCCGATGGTCGTCGTCGGCCTCGGGTCGAAGGGCATCGCCGGCTGGAAGGCGGTCGCGATCCTCGCGGCGTACCTGACGTTCTTCCCGGTCGCGATCAACACGCTGCGCGGGCTGCATTCGGTCGACCCGCGCGCCGTCGAGCTGATGGAGTCGTACGCCGCGAAACGCTGGCGCGTGCTGTGGCAGCTCCGCGTCCCGTCGTCGGTGCCGTACATCTTCACGGCGCTGAAGATCTCGGCGACCGCGAGCGTGATCGGCGCGATCATCGGCGAGACGCCCGCGTCGATCCAGAACGGCCTCGGCGGCGCGATCGTCAACTTCAACCAGTACTACTCGCTCGAGCCCACCTTCCTCTGGGCGACGAACGTCGTCTGCGCCGCGCTCGGGATCCTCTTCTACCTCGCGATCGCAGGCACCGAGAAGCTCGTGCTGCGCAGCGCGCCGGAGAACTTCGCTTGACGTCCTCCCGCGCGAATGTCGTCGAGATCGACAGCGTCACCAAGTCGTTCCGGACCGGCGTGACCGCCCTGCAGGACATCGTCCTGGACATCCATGCGGGCGAGTTCGTCTCGCTGATCGGCCCGTCCGGGTGCGGCAAGTCGACGCTGCTGCGGATCATCGGCGACCTGATCCAGCCGACGAGCGGCTCGATCGTCGTGAACGGCAAGTCCGCGCACCAGGCGCGGCTCGACCACGACTACGGGATCGTGTTCCAGGACTCGGTGCTCTACGACTGGCGCACCGTCTCGCGCAACGTCTCGCTGCCGCTGGAGATGCTCGGCTGGGACCGCGCGCGCCGCCGCGCCCGCGTGGCCGAGATGCTCGAGCTCGTCGAGCTGACCGGCTTCGAGTCGAGCAGGCCGTGGCAGCTCTCGGGCGGCATGCAGCAGCGCGTCTCGATCGCGCGCGCGCTGTCGTTCGATCCGGCACTGCTGCTGATGGACGAGCCGTTCGGCGCGCTCGACGAGATGACGCGCGAGCGCCTCAACATGGAGCTCCTACGCATCTGGGAGAAGGCCGGCAGCACGGTCGTGTTCGTGACGCACTCGATTCCCGAGGCCGTCTTCCTGTCGACACGCGTCGCCGTGATGTCGGCGCGGCCCGGCCGGATCGCCGGCATCGTCGACGTCGATCTCAGGCAGCCGCGGACGATCGAGACGCGGGAGGACCCGCGCTTCTTCGAGCTGATCACGACGGTACGCGAGCTGCTCGCGGCCGGCCACGGCGCGGCGCCACCCTCGCAGCAGCGCACGGCTACGGTCGAGGAGCGGCATTGAGCCGCCGCCTGCGCGAGTGGCTGCCGGTGCTCGCGGTCTTCGCGATCGGGATCGCGCTCTGGCAGGGGTTGACGACGGCCTTCCACGTGCAGGCCTTCCTCCTGCCGAAGCCGTCCGACATCGCGCAGTCGTTCTGGGACAACAAGAGCCCGCTCTGGCACGCGGGCCTCTACACGCTCAGGGAGGCGCTCGGCGGCTTTGCGATCGGAGCCGGGCTCGGGATCGTCACGGCGCTGTTCCTCGCGCGGTTCCGCACCGTCGGTGCCGCGTTGATGCCGATCGCGATCGCGGCGAATGCGATCCCGATCATCGCCTTCGCGCCGATCACCAACAACTGGTTCGGGCTGCTCAACCCGGTCTCGAAGATGGCGATCGCCGCCGTCCTCTGCTTCTTCCCGACCATGATCAACACGCTGCGCGGGCTCATCTCCGTGCATCCGTCGTCGATCGAGCTCATGCGCTCCTACGGCGGCGGCGAGATCGCCACGTTCCGTCGCGTGCGAATCCCGAACTCGCTGCCGTTCATGTTCACCGGCCTGAAGGTGGCGGCGGTGCTTTCGATGATCGGCGCAATCGTCGGCGAGTACTTCGGCGGCCCGACGAACGCGCTCGGCGTCAGCATCCTCAACGACTCGCAGCTCTTCGACTTTCCGCGCGCCTGGGCGGGAATCGCGCTCGCGAGCGCGTACGGGATCGCGCTCTACGGCGCCGTCGCAGCTCTGGAGCACTGGACGACGAGCTGGCACCCGTCGGCCCGGGCGGTTTCCACCGAGTGACGAAAAACGGGAGAATGGCGCCGACACGACCGCCCAGTGGTCGAGACCCATCGAAAAGGAGAGACTGGATGAAGCGGAAGCACGGGGTGTTGGGCGTCCTCGCGCTGGCAGTCGTGGGGCTGGCGGTGTGGGGGGCGACGGCCGCGGCCGCGCCGAAGCAGCAGAAGCTGACGAAGGTGACGCTGCAGCTGAAGTGGGTGACGCAGGCGCAGTTCGCCGGTTACTACGCGGCGCTCTCGCAGGGGTACTACAAGAACGCAGGGCTCGACGTGAAGATCAAGATCGGCGGGCCGAGCATCACCCCCGAGACCGTGGTGGTCGGCAAGCAGGCCGACTTCGGGCTCGACTGGCTCCCGAACCTCTTCGCGACCCGTGAGAAGGGCGGCGACATCGTCTCGATTGCGCAGGTCTTCGCGCGCTCCGGCATGACCGAGCTGACCTGGAAGTCGAGCGGCATCAACTCGATCGCGAAGATGCGGGGCAAGAAGGTGGGCGTGTGGTGCTGCGGCAACCAGCCCGAGCTGTTCGCGGCGCTGTCGAAGAACGGCATCAACCCGGCGAAGACGAGCGACGTGACGATCGTCAACCAGCCGTTCGACATGAACCTCTTCCTCAAGAAGCAGGTCGATGCCGCAGCGGCGATGACGTACAACGAGCTCGCGCAGGTGCTCGAGACGAAGAACCCGGCGACGGGCAAGCTCTACACCTTGAACGACCTCAACGTGTTCAAGATGGCGAGCCCCTCCGTGGGCACCGGCATGCTCGAGGACAACGTGTTCGTCCGCGGAGACTGGTTGAAGGACCCGGCGAACCAGAAGACCGCGACGGCGTTCCTGAAGGCGTCGTTCCAGGGCTGGATCTACTGCCGTGACCACCAGTCGGCGTGCGTCGACATCGTGCTGAAGAACGGCTCGCTCCTCGGCAAGGGTCATCAGACGTGGCAGATGAACGAGATCAACAAGCTCGTCTGGCCGAACAAGAGCGGGATCGGCGCCGTGCCGAACGCGTCGGTGTCGCAGACGGCGAAGATCGCGAAGAACTACGGCGTGATCAAGAGCCTGCCGAGCGGCGCGACGAACTATGCCTATGCGCTGAAGGCACTGGCCCAGCTGAAGGCGGCGGGCGTGGACGTGAACGGCGCGGGCTGGAAGCCCCAGAACGTGACCGTCACTCCGGGCGGGAAGTAGAAGCGAACCGAGAAGGGAGATCCGCTATGTCCGTGCTGATCAAGAACGGCCGCATCATCACGGCGGCGGACGATTACGTCGCCGACGTGTTCATCGACGGCGAGCGGATCTCCCTGATCGGCGAGTCGCTCGACATCCCGGCCGACACGACGATCGATGCGGCCGGCAAGTACGTGCTGCCGGGATGCGTCGATCCGCACACGCACCTTGACATGCCGTTCGGCGGGACGGTGACGATCGACGACGTCGAGTCCGGCCAGACGTCGGCCGCCTTCGGCGGCACGACCTGTCACGTCGACTTCTGCATCCAGCCGCAGGGGTCGAGCTTCGCCGACGCCCTGACCGACTGGCGGTCGAAGGCGGAGGGCAAGCAGCTGATCGACATGGGCTACCACATCGCCGTCACCGACCTGCGGGACGGCGGCACGCTGGAGGAGCTCGCGTCGCTCCCCGACCAGGGCGTCACCTCGTACAAGCTCTTCATGGCGTACAAGGGCGCGCTGATGGTCGACGACGAGACGCTCTTCAAGACGATGGAGGTCGCGGCCGAGACCGGTGCGCTCGTGATGGTGCACGCCGAGAACGGCGATGCGATCGACGTGCTCGTGAAGAAGGCTCTCGCCGAAGGGCACACGGAGCCGCACTGGCACGCGCTGACGCGGCCCCCCGAGACCGAGGGCGAGGCCACGAACCGCGCGATCCAGCTCGCCCGGGTCGCGGGTGCACCGCTCTACGTCGTCCACGTCTCCTGCCAGGAGTCCGTCGAGCCGATCGCGCTCGCGCGGGAGAAGGGCTGGAATGTGCACGGCGAGACGTGCACGCAGTATCTGTTCGTCGACTACACCTTCCTCGAGCGCCCGAACTTCGAGGGTGCCAAGTACGTCTACACGCCGCCGCCGCGCGACAAGGCGAACCAGGACGTGCTCTGGAACGCCCTACGCACCGACGTGCTCTCGGTGATCTCGACCGACCACTGCGCCTTCAACTGGAACGGCCAGAAGACGCTCGGCAAGGACGACTTCTCGAAGATCCCGAACGGTGGGCCGGGGCTCGAGAACCGGCTGCAGATGATCCACCACTTCGGCGTGCGCGGCGGCCGCATCAGCCTCAACCGGATGGTCGAGCTGCTCGCGACGAACCCGGCCAAGCTCTTCGGGCTGTACCCGCGCAAGGGCACCCTCGCCGTCGGCTCCGACGCCGACGTCGTCGTCTTCGACCCCCAAAAGTCGGTGACGATCTCGGCCTCGACGCATCACTCGCAGGTCGACTACAACCTGTTCGAGGGCACCGAGGTGCAGGGCTCGCCCGAGGTCGTGCTGCTCCGCGGGAACGTGCTCGTCGAGGGCGACACGCTCGTCGCGAAGCCGGGCATCGGCCAGTTCGTGAAGCGAGCGCGGTTCGGGCAGGAGCTGAAGCCGGCGGCGCTCGCGCGGGCGTAACGCTGGAGGACGTTCCGGCGTCCGGGCGTCGATGACCCGGCGACCGCTCGAGGTGCTCGCGCTCGCGCTCGTCGACTGTGCGGTCGGCGTGGTGCTGCTCTGGGCCGCGCTTCAGCACGGCCAGCACCGCGACGTCCTCGTGCACTTCTTCGCCTACCTGGCCGTGCTCGGCCTCTTCAAGGGCCGCGACGCGGCGCGCCGGATCCCCGCGCTCGTGTCCGCCGCGCGAGCCGACACGGGTAACAGTCTGTTACGAGGCCCGTGGTGGCTACAGGTGACTCGGCTGCTCGTCGGCTACGACACCTGGTCGCGCACGGAGCGGTTCGGGATCATCGTGATCTCGCTCGTCGTCTGCCTGCTCTTCGGCTTCGACGACGGCGGGCCGTTCGCGGCGGCGCTGTTCGTCGCGATCGGTGCGGTGGACGCGCTCGCTGGCGCTGGTCGCGCTCGGCGCCCGGCTGCTGCCGCGGCCCTAGACTCGCGCGCATGCAGCCCACCGTCGCGCCGGGAGGCGCTCCTCCCTGGTGGCTCGAGGAGGCGTTCGCCGCCGAGAGGCGGCCGCGACGACGCGCCGCCGCTCGAAGGGGACGTCGACGGTCGACGTGGCGATCGTCGGCGGCGGGTACACGGGGCTCTGGACGGCGCTCGCCGTGCTCGACCGCGATCCGGGCGGCGAGCGTCGCGGTCCTCGAGGCCGAGTTCTGCGGCGCAGGCCCCAGCGGACGGAACGGCGGGTTCATCGAGGGGTACTGGCCGGCGCTCGCCGAGCTCCGCGACCTGCTCGGCGCCGAGCGCGCGGTTCGGCTCGCGACCGCGGGCGAGGCGATCCGGCCGGCCGTGCGCGCACTCGGCGACGACGTCTGGCTGCGCGAGGGCGGGATGATGATGGTCGCGACCACCGAGACCCAGGACCGCGTCATCGACAGCGCGGTCGCCGCGGCCGCCGCCGCCGGCCGCCCGGAGCAGGCGGTCGAGCTCTCGCCGGCAGACGTCGAGGCACGCTGCCGCTCACCGCGCTTCCGGCGCGGAGTGCTCTTCCCCGACACCGGCACCGTCCAGCCGGCGAGGCTGGTGCGCGCGCTGCGGAGGTCGGCGCTCGCGCGCGGTGTCTCGCTCTTCGAGGGAACCGGGGCGACCGCGATCGACCACGGCATGGTCACCACGCCGCGCGGCAAGGTGCGCGCCGAGCAGATCGTCGTCGCCACGAACGCCGCGATGACCGACTGGCCGCCGGTGCGCGGACGGTTGACGGTGTTCGGCAGCTACGTCGTGCTCACCGAGCCGGTGCCGGACCTGCTCGCCGAGATCGGCTGGACCGGCGGGGAGGCGATCGTCGACGGCCGCATGTTCCTGCACTACTTCCGCACGACCGACGACGGCCGCGTGCTGATGGGCAGCGGGTCCGGGCCGATCGGCTACAGGAACCGGATCGACCGGCGGTTCACGCACGACGAAGCGACCGCGGGCCGCGCCGAGCTCGGGCTGCGCCGGCTGCTGCCGGGGCTCGCGCAGGCTCGGATCGAGCGCTCGTGGGGCGGCCCGATCGACGTGTCGGCCGACCACCTGCCGTTCGTGGGAACGACCGGCGGCGGCATCCACTTCGCCGCCGGCTACTCGGGCAACGGCGTCGGGCCGTCGTTCCTGGCGGGCCAGGCGCTCGGCTCGCTGGCGACGGGGCGCGACGACGAGTGGAGCACGCCTGCCGCTCGTCCGCGGCCGCGGTGACCGCGTGCCGCGCGAGCCGCTCCGCTACATCGGCGGAGCCGCGATCCGGAAGGCGATCCTCGCCTGCGAGGAGGCCGACGAGGCAGGGCGGCGCGCGCCGCTGCTCGCCCGCGGGACCGCTGCCCTCCCGGCGCTGCTCGGCATGCGGCTCGGGACGCGGTAGTCGCTAGCGGTCGCGCTCGGCCAGCCACTGCGCGAAGCGGCCGTGCGGCGTCTCGAGCCAGGCGGCGAGGTCGTCGTCGAAGCGCTCGACGCCTTGCCCCTGCTCGGCGAGCCGGAACTGGAGCCGCCGCTCCTCGTCGCAGACGTGCGACCCGGCCGGTGCGCCCACCGCGACCGAGGCGCCGCAGCTCGGGCACGGCATGTGAGTCGGTTGCGGGAATGTGAATGCCATCGTTGATCTGAGCACGCAGCGAGCTCTCCGATACATCGGAGTTATCGGCATCCGGCACGCGGGGGTAAAGGGCGGGCAATGCCCGCCCCACCCCTCGGCTTCAGGCCGTCTGGAGCGCCACGGGCACGGCGCCGAGCTGCTGCAGGAGCCCCAGCGTGTCCCAGTTCGTCCACGACTCGGCGATCAGACCGTCCTCGTAGCGGTCGATCGTGATGCCCGTGACCGTCGCCTGCTTGCCGGTCGCGGCGATCCCGAACAGCTCGCCCTCGTGCGTGCCGCGCGCGGTCCAGCGCGTCGCGACCAGGTCTCCCTCGGCGAACGACTGGTCGACCGTCATCACGAGGTCGGGGAACGCGCTCCGGTAGCCCCCCGCGGACTCCTTCACGCCTTCGCGGCCGCTGATCGGCCCGGGCTGTGCGGGGTCGTGGCCGATCGCGTGCTCGTGGACCAGCTCGTCCGCGACGTCGACCTTCCCGGCGCCGAAGACCTCCTCGATCATCCGCCGTGAGGCTTGCTTGTTGCCGTCCATGCCTCTCCTCTCGGTCGCTGCGGTCGGCCGAGCCTACTGCGGCGCGATGGACGAAGGCAATCGCCGGTCCTCGGTTCCGTGCGGCGAGCCGTAGTCGGCGAGCAGCTCGAGGAACGGCGCCGCCGGAAACGCCTCGGGGCCGAGCACACCCGAGCCTCGCCACGCGCCGGACTCGAGCAGCTCGAGTGCGACGACCGGGTTGACCGCCGTCTGCAGCACGACTGCCTGGTGACCGTAGTCGCGCATCGCCTGCTCGTTGTCGACGACGTGGTACAGGTAGGTCGCCCGCGGCTCGCCGTCCTTGCCGACACCCGTGACGAACGTCCCCGCGCACGTCTTCCCGGTCATCCGGTCACCGAGCGTCGCCGGATCGGGCAGCGCCGCGGCGAGGACGTCGCGCGGCGCGACCTCGACGCCGCGCACGCGAACCGGCTCGGTCGAGTCGAGCCGCAGCTTGTGCAGCGTCTTCAGGATCGAGATGAACTCGTCGCCGAGCCCGTACTTGAAGGTGACGCGCCTGCAGTCGATCCAGCGCGGAACGAGCGCGACCTCCTCGTGCTCCACGTTCACGCACTCGACAGGGCCGATGCCCTCGGGGAACTCGAACACCTCCGGCTCCGAGAACGGCTCCGTCGTGAACCAGCCCCGCTCCCGTTCCCAGACGAGCGGCGGGTTGAGGCACTCCTCGATCGTCGTCCAGATCGAGAACGTCGGCGCGAAGTCGTAGCCGGAGACGACGAGATCCGCGCCGTCGCGGATCCCGACCTCGTCGATTTCCGAGAACAGCTCGTCGGCCGCGTAGCGCGCGAAGACATCGGACAGGCCGGGCTCGACGCCGATGCCGACCAGGGCAAGCCGCTCTGCCTCCTCCCAGCGCGGCTCTTGAGCGAACTGCTCGTCGCCGAGCATCACGCCGACCTCGGTGTACGGCCGCTCCGGATGCGGTGTGGACAGCGTCATCGCCATGTCGAGATACGTGCAACCGGCCTCGAACGCGGCTTCGAAGATCGGCGGGTTGAAGCGCGGGTCGCACGCGTTGAGGATCGCATCGGCCCGCTCGGCACGCGCGAGCGCGACGATCGCACCGGCGTCGGAGGCGTCGAGCCGCGCCGCACCGCCGCGGTCGCCGAGCACAGAGGCCGCGCGTTCGGCGCGGCTCCGATCGATGTCGCCCAGCACGAGCCGATCGAAGAAGCCGCGCCGCGCGGCGACCGCCGCGGCAGCGGCGCCGACGCCGCCTGCTCCGACGACCAGGATTCTCAACGGCTAACGCGTCTGCGGGAAGCCCAGGTCGACCTTCGACGTCGCCGGGTCGGGCCAGCGCTCGGTCACGACCTTCGTCCGGGTGTAGAAGTCGATTCCCTCCGGCCCGTAGATGTGCCGGTCGCCGAAGAGCGACGACTTCCAGCCGCCGAAGCTGTAGTACGCGACGGGCACGGGAATCGGCACGTTCACGCCGACCATCCCCGCCTGCACGTCGAACTGGAACTGGCGCGCGACACCACCGTCGCGCGTGAAGATCGCCGTGCCGTTCCCGTATGGATTGTCGTTGACGAGCTGCACGGCCTCGTCGTAGGTGTCGACACGCGTCACTCCCAGCACCGGTCCGAAGATCTCGTCGTCGTACGCGCGCATCCCGGGCTCGAGCTCGTCGATCAGCGTCGCGCCGAGGAAGAACCCCTCGATCCGGGCAGCTGTCCCGTCCGTCGACGACGACGGTGCCGCCGCCGTCCTCGATGTACGACGCGACCTTGTCGCGGTGCTCGCGCGTGATCAGCGGGCCCATCTCGCTCGACGCGTCCATGCCGTCGCCGACCTTGACGCTCGGGATCCGCTTCTTGATCGCAGCGACGAGCGGGTCGGCGACGTCGCCGACCGCGACGATCATCGACACCGCCATGCAGCGCTCGCCGGCCGAGCCGTACCCCGCGGAGACGGCCGCGTCGGCCGCCATGTCGATGTCGGCGTCCGGAAGCACGATCATGTGGTTCTTCGCTCCGCCGAGCGCCTGGCACCGCTTGTCGTTCGCGGTCGCCGTCTCGTAGACATAACGCGCGATCGGCGTCGAGCCGACGAACGAGATCGCCGCGATGTCCGGGTGCAGGAGCAGCGCGTCGACCGCGACCTTGTCGCCGTTGACGACGTTGAAGACGCCGTCGGGGACGCCTGCTTCCTTCAGCAGCTCGGCGGTGTAGACCGAGGCCGAGGGATCCTTTTCGGACGGCTTCAGCACGAACGTGTTGCCGCACGCGAGCGCCGGGGCCCACATCCACATCGGGACCATCGCGGGGAAGTTGAACGGCGTGATGCCCGCGACGACGCCGAGGGGCTGCCGGATCGAGTAGACGTCGACGCCGGTGGACGCCTGCTCGGTCATCCCGCCCTTCAGGAGCGTCGGGATCCCGCAGCAGAACTCGATCACCTCGAGCCCGCGCGTGACCTCGCCCATCGCGTCCGACAGGACCTTCCCGTGCTCGGCGGTGAGGATCTTCGCGATCTCCTCGCGGCGCTCGTGGACGAGCTCGCGGATCGCGAAGAAGAGCTCGGCGCGCTTCGCCAGCGAAAGCGCGCGCCAGGCCGGGAACGCCGCCTTGGCGGCCTGCACGGCCTGGTCGACCTCCTCGACGCCCGCGAACGCGACGGCGCCGGACTGCTCGCCCGTCGCGGGATTGAAGACGGCTCCGCTGCGGCCCGACTGACCGGCGACTCTCGCACCGGCGATCCAGTGATCGATTGGCTTGACGGCTACGGGTGCGTCGATCGTCTCGGTCATCGCGGTGCCTCCTCGAGTGGTTCCTGGAGCGTATCGAGCAATGCCCTCGCACGGTCTTCGGACACCGTCGAGCCCTTCAGCTCGGCGAGCCTGAGGGTCTCGCCGAGCGCCTCGCGGGCCTCGTCGTCGCGGCCCGCGGCAGCGAGCAGTTCCGCATACCCGAGCCAAACGTGCATCGGCACGATGACGTCTTCGGTGCGGCAAGCGCGATCGACGGCCGCGCGGCCAAGCTGCACCGCGCGCACGTGGTCGCCGCGGGCGGACGCGACCATTCCGCGAACGCAACTCCGCTTGCGCGACCGTCACCCAGTCGTCGTCGCTGCCGATGCGCTCTGACTCTTCGGCGATCGCGAGGGCTTCGTCGACCCGCCCACCACGCACGAGCGCCTCGGCGAGGATGGTGCCGATGGTCGACCGGAAGCCCTGCTCGCCGCGCTCCCCGAGCCCGTCCCAGGACACCCGCAGAATCGTCTCGGCGGCCTCGTAGTCGCCGGCGAGGAGCTCGAGGACGCCCGGGTGCTGTGCATGCGTCAGGTGCTCGAACACCATCCCCCGCTCGATCGCGCTCGCGGCCTGCTCCGCGAACAGCCGCCGCGCCTCGTCGAAGCGCCCCTGGTTCGAGGCGGCGACGGCGAGCGGAATGTTCCAGTCGACCGCAGTCAGGCGTCCCTTTCGCTCGTCCTCCGCCCGACCCGCGTGGGCAAACGCCTCGAACTCCGTCCACGGCGTCGAGCCGTAGTGCATTCCGGCCCCGATCTGCGCCCGCGACCACTCCTCGAAGACCGGATGGCCCGCGCGCTGGGCGTGGACGAGGGCGCGCTCCGACATTCGGAGCTGCTCGTCGAGACGCCCGTTCCAGAAGAGCACGTTCGCGAGCGTGTGGTAGCCGGCGGCGAGCACGGAGTCGTCGGAGCCGCCGTCGGCCTCGTACGCGCGGAGTGCGTCACGGACCTCCTGCTCGAGATCGATCAGGCTCACGCCGCGCGCGTGCCCGCGCATGAACGCCCAGAGGAAGAACGCGGTTGCAGCGACGTCGGGAGAACCATGCTCGGTCGCGTACGTGAGCACCCGCTCGGCTTCGTCGAGCTCCCCCGACGTGTAGAGGACGCGACCGAAGTCGGGCAGCATCGCGACCGCGTCCGGATCGTCCTCGGGCAGGAGCGCGAGCGAGCGCCGGAACAGCCGCGATGCCGCATGGATGTCCTGTCGGTCTCCGGCGCGACGGCCGGCGGCGCCGAGACGGAGTGCCGCGCGCCGCGCCAGCCCGGGCGAGGGTTCGCCGAGCTCCTCGCGGTACAGGGCGGCCTGCTCGAGGTGGTAGCCGAAGATCTCGTCGAGCTCGACGAGGTCGCGTCCGCGCTCCTCGATCCACGTCGCGAAGCGCTCGTGGAGGTCGGCACGCTCGAACTTCGGCAGCGCCTCGTAGGCGGCGTCGCGGATCAGCAGGTGGCGGAAACGAAACGCATCGTCGCCGGGCAGCGTCGACGCCGTGGGCCGGACGAGCTCCTTGCGCACGAGCCCGAGCAGGTGCCCCGCAACCCCCGGGTCGTCCGGCGCGAGCGCCTGCACCGAGCCCCGGTGGAAGACCTGTCCCTCGACCGCACCGCGCTCGAGAGCCGTGCGCTCCGAGCGCGGAAGCTGGTCGAGCCGTGCTGCGAGCAGCGCCTGGATCGTCGGCGGAACGACGACGTCCCCGGTGCTGCTCGCCGCCATCGCCAGCATCTGCTCGACGAAGAGCGGATTGCCGCCGGCGGCGTTGCGGATCCGGTCACGCAGCTCCCGGTCGAGCGCGATGCCGGAGAGCAGCCGGTCGATGAGCGTGTCGGCCTCGGTCTCGGACAGCGGCTCGAGGAGCACCGTCGTCGCGTTGAGCTTCCCGCCCGCCCAGCCGGCCCGGCGTTCGAGCAGTTCCGGCCGGGCGAGGCAGAGCAGCAGGATCGGCGCGTCTCGCGACCAGTCCGCAACATGCTCGACGAGATCGAGGAACGTCGGCTCGCCCCAGTGCAGGTCGTCGAGGACGACGACCAGCGGCCGCTCGCCGGCCGCCTCCTCGAGCAGTTTCCGCACGGCGACGCCGATCTCGTCCGCGGGCGCGTAGCCGTGACCGAGCAGCGCGGCGAGCGGCCCGTCGGGAGGCCGCCCGTTGCCGAGCAGCTGCGTGACCACCTCGACGACGGGCCAGTACGTGATGCCGTCGCCGTAGGAGAGGCAGCGGCCACGCACGACGGTCGCGTCGAGAGTCGAGACGAACTCCTGCGCGAGCCGCGACTTCCCGACCCCGGCGACGCCCAGCACGGTGAAGAGCGCACACGCCCGCTCGGACCGGACGCGCTCCCAGGCGTTGTCCAGCACGCGCCGTTCGCGCTCGCGTCCGACAAGCGCCACGTCGCCCCTGCGCGCAACCGCGTCGCGGTCGGTCACCGTCAAGAGCCGGTACGCGGCCAGCGGCTCCGTCTTCCCCTTCGCCTCGACGGGCGGCACCGGCTCCACCTCGACCGCGTCGCGGATCAGCGTGAACGTGCCGACGCCGATCAGCACCTCGCCCGACGCAGCCGCCTGTTCGAGCCGTGCGGCGATGTTGACCGCATCGCCGGTGACGAGCGAGTCGCCGCCCCCCGTGACGACCTCGCCGGTGTTGACGCCGATGCGCACCGGGATCTCTGCGGCGTCACGGATCTCCGCAGCGGCACGAGCCGCACGCAGCGCGTCGTCCTCGCGCACGGTCGGGACGCCGAAGACGGCCATCACGGCGTCGCCGATGAATTTCTCGAGCGTCCCGCCGTGACGTTCGATCGCGGCCCGTGCGGTCTCGAAGTAGGCGCTCATCACGCGGCGTAGTGCTTCCGGATCCAGCCGCTCGCCGAGTGCCGTCGATCCGCTGACGTCGCAGAAGAGCACCGTGACCACTTTTCGCTGCTCGTGCGCGCGCACCGCGGCCAACGGAGCCGCGCACGAGTCGCAGAACCGCGCCTCCGGACGATTCTCGGTGCCGCAGTTCGCGCAGATCACGGCCCGAGGCTACTGCGACACGTCGGATGGTGGAACCGGGGCGCTCGCCTGAGCCGCACCTGCCCACGCTGCCGCCTAGGCTCTCCAGTGTGATCGACACGATCACCGCGCACCTTCCTGGCAGAATCAAGCGTGCGGCGGCGACGAGAGCGGCAGCGGGGGCGGCGGTCCGGGCAGCGGGTGCCGTTGCCCGGACGAGAGCCGCCGCCCGCGGACACGCGTACTCGCAGGGTTGGCGTCGGCACCCTGCGCCAGAACATGGGATCCCGAGCGCCGAACCAATCAACCGGCTCGAGGCATTCTTTGACGCCCGCACACGCGGGAGAGGGATCGTCAAGTGGCGCCATTACTTCGAGATCTACGACCGGCACCTCGCGAAGTTCGTCGGCACGCCGTCGAGGCTGCTCGAAATCGGGATCTACGCCGGGGGAAGCCTAGACATGTGGCGGGAGTACCTAGGGCCTAGCGCCGAGCTCTACGGCGTTGACATCGACCCATACTGCGCCAGGTTCGAGGAGGCAACCGTCTTCATCGGTGACCAGGCAGACCGTGGCTTCTGGGAGACGTTCCAGGCCGAGACGCCGCCGCTTGACGTCATCGTCGATGACGGCGGGCATACGGTCGAACAGCAGCTCATAACCCTCGAGGAGCTACTTCCGCATCTTCGGTCCGGCGGGATCTACATCTGCGAGGACATACACGGCGACGACAACGCCTTTTTAGGCTACGTCCAGGGTCTGTCGCGTGCCCTGTTCGCATACGACCTGACGCTCGACGAGGCCAGTTCGGAGCGGGTGCTCTCGTCGCCGGCGATACCCTTTCAGTCGGCGATCCACTCGGTACACGTGTATCCGTACGTCGTCGTCATCGAGCGCAGAGACGTGCCGTTGGACGAATTAGCCGCGTCGAAACATGGAACCGAATGGCCACCGTAGCGCGCGAGGAGTAGTCGAAGCCGGAGCCGGATCGTCTTGCGACGACGGAGAGAAGCACGGGTACGGTCGCGGGATGCCGACCCCCGCCGAGCTCGCCGAGAACACCGGCAAGTACATCCTCCCCCGTCCCTCGTACCCGATGCTGGTCACCGACGACTACACCTACGTCGCCGGGCCCCGGAACGCGTGGGTGCTCGACGTCCGCGCGGCGAACGTCGACTGGGCGCGGATCGAGTCGCTCCGCCGCGGCGTTCCCGAAGTGACCTGGTGGCTCGGCTGGAACGCGCCCGCGGGGCTTGCCGCCGAGCTGACGGCCAATGGCCTCGTCCCCGACAAGGTGCAGCCCGTGCTCACCGGCATGACGTGCGCGGCCGAGCCGCCGCCGGCGGCGCAGATCGAGGTGCGCGCGATCGAGACGACGGAGCAGTACCTCGAGGCGATCGCGGTCGAGTGGGAAGTGTGGGACACCCCGGAGGCCGAGCGCGCGGAGCGCCTCGAGACCGAGCCCACGCGCTTCGAGGATGACCAGCGTGTCGGCGTCGCGCATCACTGGGCTGCGTTCGACGGCGGCCGCACGGTCGGGTTCGGCCGCGCGCTCGACATGGCCGACGGCGTCGCACTGATGGGCGGCGCGGTCCTCCCGGAAGCGCGTGGGCGCGGTGTCTACCGCGCCCTCGTGCACGCGCGCTGGGAGCACGCCGCGGCCCGCGGCACGCCGTTGCTCGTCGTCCAGGCAGGCGCGATGTCGGCACCGGTGCTCGACGGGCTCGGATTCGAGCGGCACGGAACGGTCCACCTCTTCACCGACCGGTTGTAGGCTTTCGAGCATGGCGACGACAGAGGCGAACACCGAGCTCGGCAGGCAGATCGTCGAGGACGCGAAGCGCTACGTCCTCTACTCCTGGAGCGTCCAGGACCAGATCAACCCGATCCCGGTCGAGCGGGCGGAGGGCCGGTACTTCTGGGACTACGACGGCAATCGCTACCTCGATTTCGCGTCCCAGCTCGTGAACGTGTCGATCGGGCACTCGCACCCGAAGGTGGTGCAGGCGATCAAGGACCAGGCAGAGAAGCTCGCGACGATCGGCCCGCCGATGGCGAGCGAGTCGCGCTCCCGGCTGGGGAAGCTGCTTGCCGAGGTGACGCCGGGCGACCTCTCGATGTCGTTCTTCACGAACGGCGGGGCCGAGGCCAACGAGAACGCGATCAAGCTCGCGCGCTGGTACACGGGACGTCACAAGATCGTCGCGCGCTATCGCAGCTACCACGGCGCGACCGGGGGTGCGATCACGCTCACCGGCGACCCGCGCCGGTGGCCAGCCGAGCCGGGGCTTCCCGGCGTCGTGCGGATGCTCGACCCGTACACCTACCGCTGCCCGGCCGGGCACCCCGATCCCTGCCCGGTCTGCACGGGCGCGCCGCACCTCGAGGAGCTCCTGCAGTACGAAGGCGCGCACACCGTCGCCGCGGTCATCCTCGAGACGATCACGGGCACCAACGGTGTGATCGTCCCGCCCGACGGCTACCTCCAGTCGATCCGCGAGACGTGCGACCGCCACGGGATCCTGCTGATCTGCGACGAGGTCATGGCCGGCTTCGGGCGCACCGGCAAGTGGTTCGCCGTCGACAACTGGGACGTCGTCCCCGACATCATGACCGTCGCCAAGGGCATCAACTCGGGCTACGTCCCGCTCGGGGCGATGATCGTGCGCGAGCCGATCGCGAACTGGGTGCGCGACAAGCTGTTCGCAGGCGGGCTCACCTACAGCGGTCACCCACTCGCGTGCGCGTCGGCGGTCGCGTCGATCGAGGCGTTCCAGGAGGAGGGGATCGTCGAGCAGGCGGCGGCCAACGGCGAGGTGTTCCGCACCGAGTTGCAGAAGCTCGCCGAGAAGCATCCCTCCGTCGGCGAGGTACGCGGGCTCGGCTGTTTCTGGGGCATCGAGCTCGTGAAGAGCCGCGAGACGCGCGAGCCGTTCGTGCCGTTCAACGCCGGCGGCGACGCCGCCAAGCCGATCGGCGCCGTCGCGAAGCGGGCACTCGACCGCGGGCTGTACCTGATGACGCACTGGAACGTCGTCATGTGCTGCCCGCCGTTGACGATCACCCGCGACGAGCTCGACGAGGGGCTCGCAGCGCTCGACGAGGCGCTCTCGGTCGCCGACGAGTTCGCCGCCTAGCGGGGCGCGCTCGCGCGTGACGCTGTCCGACGAGCTGCGCGAGCTCGCCGAGAGCCCCGACCGCTTCTCGGAGATCCCCGCAGAGGGGCTCGTCACGCGGTACGACGACGGCCGCGTGTGCATCGTGCAGGGCCCGACGTTCGCATCGGTCTGCGCGCCGAGCGTCGGCAACGGGGAGGTGGAGCAGCTTCTCCGCGACGTGCGCGCGATCGCACCGGTGGCGAAGCGGCCCTGCTGGTGGATCGGCCCGTCGGCACGACCGGCCGGAATCGTGGAGGAGCTCGAGCAGCTCGGGCTCACCGAGCCCCTCGACCGCGTGCCGCGCGTGCATGCGCTCGCGACCGCGAGCGAGCCCGAAGGGCTCGGGCCGGAGATCGAGGCGCGCATGGTCGAGACGTTCGAGGACTTCACGGCCTCGGCCGAGCTGCGCTTCGACGTGTTCGACGTGCCCCCCGAGCGCCGCGAGGCGGAGCGCGGCCACTATGCCGCCTACTTCGAGGAGTCGCAGCGGGTCGGCATCCCCGTCTGGTTCGTCGCGTTCCTCGAGGGGAGGATCGCCGGCACGGCAGGCGCGATTCCCTCGCCTCGCGGGGTGTTCCTGATCGGAGGAGCGACGGCGACGTGGGCGCGAGGGCGGGGCGTGTACCGCGCCCTCGTGCGCGCGCGGTGGGACTACGCGACCGCACGCGGGACACCCGCCCTGGTCACGCACGCCCAGGCCGACTCGTCGTATCCGATCCTCCTGCGCATCGGGTTCGAGCCCGTCTGCGAGATCCGCCGCCTCGAAGACCGCGGCTCGACGCCCTAGAGCGGGAGCACCTCGCCGGCCTCGTAGAGGCCGAGGAACACCTCGACGACGTCGGGGTCGAACTGCGTCCCCGACCCGTCACGCAAGCGGCGAACCGCCTCGTCTCCTGTCATGCGCTCGCGGTAGGGCCGATCGCTGACCATTGCGTGATACGCGTCGCAGACGAGGACGATGCGCGCCTCGGGCGGGATCGTCTCGCCCGAGAGGCCGTCGGGATAGCCGAGCCCGTCCCAGCGCTCGTGGCAAGCGCGGACGATCGGGCGCACGTCCGCCAGCCGCTCGATCGGCGCGAGGATCTTCTCGCCCAGCTCGGGATGGCTCTTCACGATCTCGAACTCCTCGTCGGTGAGCGGGCCTGGCTTCTGGAGGATCGCGGACGGCACGCCGATCTTGCCGATGTCGTGGAACAGGGCCCCGAGCTCGAGCCGCTTCAGGGCGTCGCGATCGAGCGCGAGCTCACGGCCGACGAGCAGCGCCATGTCGGTGATCCAGCGCGCATGGGTCGAGGTGTAGTGATCCTTCGCCTCGAGCGCGTTCGCGAGCGCCGCGATCGTGGAGACGAACGTCCGCTCGAGCTCGGCGTAGTGCTCTGCGCCCTCGATCGCGAGCTTCGCCTGGTGGGCGAGCCCCGCGAACAGCAGCAGCTGACGGCGGTCGAGCTGCCGGTCGTCGATGCGCGTGGAGAGGGCACCCACCCGCCCGGCGTCCAGGTGGAGCGGCGCCACGACGAAGCGGCCCGCCTGGTCCTCCGGGATTCCGGTGATCTCGACCAGCGTCTCGCGCTCGAGCACGAACGGATCGGCGCCCGCGAGCCACTTCTGCGCGAGCTCGGCGGGAAACCGCAGCAGCGGCACGCTCGTATCCCATGGACGCCTGCGAGACGAGCTCGCCCGCGATGCCGCCCTCCTGGACCCAGAGCGAGGCGCGCTCGGTGCCGAGCGCGCGCGCCGTCACCTCGACGCAGCGCGTCAGGATCTCGTCGGGCGACTCCGCGGTCGCGAGCTCGCGGCTGGCGTCGAGCAGCGTGTTCGCGATCTCCGCGGCCTCGAGCTGCCGGCGGTACAGCCGCGCCTTGTGGAGGGCAACGGAGGCCTGCGACGCGAAGGTGGCGAGCAGCCGCTGCTGCGCCTCGCCGTCCTCGGCAACCTGGAACACGAGCCGGCCGCTCACTCCGTCGCCCTCGGTGAGCGGCACCTCCGTTCCCGACACGAGCGGCTCGCCGAAGCTCGCCGCACACGCGTCCTCCAGCCAGAGCGAGACGCGCTCGGTCTCGAAGAGCGCGGCGGCGGTCGCGACCGTCAGCGTGCAGATGTCGTCGAACGACTGCGCGTGCGACGCCGCATCGGCGAACGGCGAGCAGCGCCTTCGCGTGCTCGGCCTCTCGCCGCTGCCGCTCGTAGAGCTGCGCGTTCTCCAGGGCGACGGACGCGTGACCGGCGAGGACCTCGAGCAGGCGGACGTCGTCCTCGTCGAACTGGTTCGTGCCGAGCTTCGAGATCACGATCGCGCCGGTCACCCCGCCGCCGTGTTTGAGCGGGACGACAGCGAGCGACTCCTCGAGGTCGGGGGTGCCGGGAATGCGCTTGGCGAACTCGCATTCGAGCGCGTTCGGGACGAGCAGCGACTCGCCGCGCTCGACCGCGGTGCCGGTGACGCCCTCTCCGACCTTCACGGTGTACGCCTCGGTCGTCCCCGACGGCTGTCCGTGCTCGCCGAGGAACGCCACCGGACGGAGTTCGTCGCCGGCGCGGAGCACGACACGGCAGTTGTGGTAGTCGATCAGGAGCCGAAGCTCCTCGGCGATCGCCTCGCCGATCCGGTGCACGTCGTTCAGCCGGTTCAGCCTCCCGGCGAGCGACTGCAGCATCTTCATGTGGGCGAGCGAGCGCATGTCGCGTGTGGTGGTCGACGACGACGTGCGGGCGTTCCGTCTCGGTCTCGTCGAACAGGACGAACTGGTTCTTGCCGCGGGCCTTCGCGGTCATCATCCCGGCCTCGGCGCACGTCGCGAGCTCTCGCGGGTTCATCGCATGCTGCGGGCCCAGCGCGACACCGATCGAGACGGTCATCGCGCCGGTCGGCTCGAACGCCTCCGTCGCGAACGACTCGGCAAGGCGGCGCGCCAGTCCGAGCGCGGCCCGCGCATCGCACGCCGGCATGATCACCGCGAACTCTTCGCCGCCGATCCTGCACACCACGTCGGAGGAGCGCACGATGTCGCGCACGATCCCGCCGACATTCTTGAGCAGGTGGTCGCCCGCGCCGTGGCCGTACACGTCGTTCACCCGCTTGAAGTCGTCGAGGTCGAACATCAGGACGGCGACGGACTCGTGCGCGCGCGACGCCTGCGTCAGCTCGACGCGGAGTCGCTCGTGGAAGTAGCGGTGGTTGTAGAGCCCGGTCAGCGAATCCGTCTGGGCGAGATGCTCGAGATGCGCCTTGGTCTGCGCGTTGTCGAGCGCGAGCGCAGCCGCATCGCCGAACCACTTCGCCAGCTCGAACTCGTGCTCGACGAACGCCGCCTCCTCGCCGATCCGGTAGATGTTGAGCGCACCCTTGAGCGTCCCGCGCGCGACGAGCGGCACGACGATGATCGCTTCGGGGTCGTTCGGCGTCCCGGGGATGACGTGCGTCCGCGGATCGAGGTGCGCCTGGTTCGTCCAGATCGGGGTGCGGTGCTCGGCGGCCCAGCCGGTCAGGCCGACCCCGAAGGCCGGCCGGTCGCGCATGATCTCCTCTTCGTACTCCGCGGAGCGCGCGAGGATCGGAACGAGCCGGCGGTGGCGCTCGTCGGCCTCGTAGATGTGCAGCGCCTCGTAGGGCATCAGATCGGCGAGCGTCTCGGCGATGCGCTCCAGGAGCGCGTCGAGCGCCTGCTCAGAGAGCACCTCGTGGAACACCTCGGCCAGGCGGCGGTAGGACTCGACGAGCGCCTCGGATCGGCCGGCACCGTTCGACTCAACCACCCTGAGCAAGGGCGTTCCGGCCGCGACAGCCCGCCGGATCATTTCCCGGCTTCATCGGCGCTCGGCCGGGTCGGCTTGAGGGTCGAATGACCTAGAGCAGACCGCAGACGCGGGCGGTGTTCGGCCACGGCCAGAAGCCCGCCGGCGTCGCGATACGCGCGCGCCGCGACCTCGAGCTGAGCCCAGACGGGCCACTGGTCGGCGGTCCCGTACCGGGTGACGTACTCGGGCCCGTAGTGGCTCTGGAACGGCAGGTCCATCTGCAGGCCGCCGTAGTAGCCGTTGCCCGTGTTCGCGTCCCATGCCGCCTCGTAGCGGTGGATGCACTGGAATGCCTGCTCGAGCGAGGACGGGATCCGCGCCTGGCGCACGGCGTGCCGCGAGACGTCGAGCGCCGCGAGCGCGCTCCGGCGCTGCCACAAGCGAAGCTGATAGCCGCTTCGCGTCGACACACCGGCGGCCAGCGTTCGCAGTGCCGGCTTGCCCGGATAGATCCTGCGCAGCGCGAGCGTCAGCCTGCGGTTGTAGCGGACGCGTGCCTGGAGCGGGGCCTGCAGGCTCGGAGGCGCCGGCAACGCAACGGCCAGTCGGGTGTGGATCGCACGCACCGCCTCTGACTGCGCCGCATGGGCACGGCGAGTCCAGAGGTCGATCGTCCAGCGCAGGTAGCGGCGGTCCTTGGTCCGGCGCTCGCCGAATCCGCTTCGTTCACGCGGCCGCCGCGCGGCACGCTCGAACGTCCATGCCACGGAGCGGTAGTGGCCCACGAGCGCGCGCAGCGTCGAGACCGACGCGGGGTCGGTGGGCCTGCTGGGCGCGCGCGCGCGCCGGGCACACCGATCGCGAGCCGCTCCGAGCAGGCCGACGAGCGCAACGAGGCTCGCAAGCTGGCGCCATCGAACAGTGAGCTTCCGAACGTGCACGTACGACTTCCTCCTTGGCATCGAGAATGTGGGGCTCGATCGGTGAGAAGTGCCGGTGACCGCCTGACGGGGACGTACCCCAGGCGGCAGCCGCCGAACGCTCCCGAGGGTAGCGCGTGACGAACGGCACGCGCCGCAGTCGTTAGGACGGTGTTAACGGCGGTGTCAACTGAAGAGATCGAGCTCGGGCTCGATCACGATCTCCTGTGCGGTGCCGTCACCCGAGACAGAAAGGCCTCTCACGACGACGACCGGCACGCCTTCCGCCTTCCCGCGCGCGAGGTCGGCGGCGGCGGCGATCTCGTCGGCGACGGCGACGCGGCTCGAGCGCAGCACGTAGCCGATCCGATCGGTCGTGCCGCGCAGGTCGAGCATCGGTGCCAGCCCGGCGACGCCGATCGCGACGTCCGTCGTTCCCTGGCGGAAGGGGCGGCCGAACGAGTCGGTGATCACCACACCGACGGTCACCGCGGCCAGCTCGGCGAAGCGCGCGCGCAGCGCACGCGCGCTCGCGTCGGGATCCATGGGCAGGAGCACGAGCGTCCCCGGCTCCGGCGCGTTCGAATGGTCGACTCCGGCAGAGGCGCAGATGAAGCCGTGCCGCGTCTCGGCGATCACGAGCGGCCCCCGCTCCCGCACGATGCGCTTCGCCTCGCGCAGCACGGCCTCGACCTCGCGCGGGTCGCGTTCCTCGCCGGCGAGCTCGATCGCCTTGGCGGACGGCTCCAGCTCGTCGATGCGGACGACTCGCCCCTCCACCTTCGAGACTACTTTCTGCGCCACCACCACGACGTCTCCGTCGGCCGGAGCGAACCGCTCGACCACGAGGCCCGCGAGGTCGTCGCCCTGACGGATCTCGGGCAAGCCGCGAACGGGGATCAGCTCGATCATCGACGTCGAGCGCTCAGTCGACGCCGGTGACCCTGATGCCTGCGTGCGCCCGGTAGCGCCGGTTGAGGTTCACGATCACCGCGGTGAGCCCCTCGAGCGCACGGGCGCTCTGGAGCGGGCCGGCGTCGAGCGCGCGCCCGGCCACGAGCTCGCGCGGCGACGGACAGCGCCAGCTCCTTCGCCTCCTGATCGTCTCCGCAGACGAGCGCGTCCTCGTCCGGGCGAGCCGCACCGAGAGACGACGCTGCGATCGAATGAAGCCCGGCGCAGACGGGGGCGGCGACGACTTCCTGAACGCGTTCCGCGAGCGACCGTGGATCGGGATCCGGCAACGCGCCGACCCCCTTGCGAACCTCGATCGCGCTCGCGACACAGAGGAGCGGCGTCGAGCCGAGCGGCCCTGCGATCGCGCGTGCGGTCTCGAGCGCGCCGTCCGCCTTCACCGCGAGCACGACGAGCTGCGCTTCGCGGACGGCGTCCTCGTTCGCGGTGCCCGTGGCTTCGCCGCCGATCTCCGCCGCCGTAGAGGCGGCGCGCGCCGAGTCGCGCGAACCGATGACCACGTCGTCCTCGCCGTCCTCGACGAGCCGCACGGCGAGCGCCCGGCCGAAACTGCCGGTCCCTCCGAGCACCGCGACTCTCACGCAGGTGCACCGGCTGCGTCGAGCACGGCCGCGGCCAGGCGCCGCGAGGCTTCGATGTCGCTCATCAGCGTGTGCGTCACCACCGTCCGCGGTGACTCGACGGTCGGCTCGTGACCATCCGCCTCGTCGACGACGAGCACGTCGACCAGGCCCGGGTAGCACGACGCGACGTGAGTGGGCGTGGTGCCGCCGGCGAGGCGCGCGAGCATCCGGTCGGCGGGCCCCTTCACCGATCTCCCGCCGATCAGCGGACTGACGGCGATGCACGGGACCGAACGCTGCTCGAGCGCACGTCGGATCTCGGCGACCGCGAGGATCGGTCCGATCGAGACGTACGGATTGCTGGGCGCGATCACGATCACGTCTGCGCCCTCGAGCGCGGCGATCACACCCGGGGCGGGGGCGGCTTCCGGTGCTCCCGCGTAGTGCACGGCGTCCACCTCGTCCCGATGCCCGCGGGCGACGAACCAGGTCTGGAACGGGAACGTCCCGGCGGGCGTCTCGACGAACGTTCGCACCGGATCGTCGGTGGCAGGCAGCAGAGCAGCCTCGAGCCCGACCGCGTTGCTGATCTGTTCCGTCACGTCGGAGAGGCGCCGCCCCTCGCGGAGGAGCTGCGTACGCACGAGGTGCAGGCCGAGATCGCGGTCGCCGAGGGAGAACCACGACTCTCCACCGAGCGAGGCGACCACCTCGAGCGCGTTCCAGGTCTCGCCCGCACGTCCCCAACCGCGCTCGTCGTCGCCGAGCCCCGCGAGCGTGTAGAGGATGCTGTCCAGGTCCGGCGAGACGTGAAGGCCGAGGATCTCGATGTCGTCCGCCACGTTGCCTACGATGGAAACGTTGACTGGATCGACAACATCGAGCAGACCACGCAGGAACCGCGCGCCGCCGACGCCGCCGGACAGAACCGCCACGTTCACGCTGCTCTCCCGAGCCCGAGCGACCGGTACAGCCGGCGCGTCTGCGGGCCGAGCCGCGACGAGACGCGCGCGAGGTCGGCGAGCGTGTCGACGTCGTCGCGGAGATTCGGCGCCTCGAGCGTCCGCGACGGCGCCAGCGCCGCGAAGCGGGCCGCGCTCCCGGGGCCGTAGACGGGCTCGAACACCCGGACCTCCGACAGTGCGAGCGCGTTGGTCGTACCGTCGCTCGCGGCAACCAGGGCGAGACCCAGCTCGGGGACGGCGCCAGCCAGCGCGAGGAGATCGCGCGGGGTCGCGCAGGGGAGGTCGGCGTTGCAGATGAGAAACGGCGCCGAGAGCCCGTGCTCGACGGCACTGTCGAGGCCGGCCTGAACGGCAGCGCCCTGCCCGCGTCGCGGGTCGGGCACCACGCGCACGCCTCGCGGGGCGTCCTCGAGCGGTTCCAACACCACCACGATCACGTCGCCCACCGACCGCGCCGCCTCGAGCACGTCGGCGAGCATCGCGGCGGCGAGCCGGTCCCGCGCGGCCTCGCCGAGAGGCTCGAGCCTGCGCTTGGGGTCGCGGTTGCGGAAAGGAACGACGACGCTCGCCATCGCCAGCGGACACTACCTGGCCGTCGGCCGCCGGGGCGCGGCCTCAGAGGCCGGCTCGGACGCGGGCGCTGCCGCCGCTGCCGGGCGCGCCCGTCGGGCCGAGGCGGCGTCGGCGCCAGGCGTGCGCTCGATCCCTTCGCCCGGCGAGCTCGCGCACGTCGATCCAGTGCGTTCCGCGCAGCGCCGCGACGATCCGCGGATCGGTGTGCTCCGGGTTGAAGACGTGGGAGTCCAGATCGCAGCAGACGGCCACCGTGTCGAACGCGATGCCCTCGATCTGCACGAACGCCTCGGCCGGCAAGTGCACCTCTCCGAGCGTGTAGTGGCGGAAGGTCAGCTCCGGAGCCACCTCCATGAGCGCAGGCCAGTCGGGACAGGCTCTGGAGCTCACGCCGGGACAGTTGGCGCGCGCTCGCCGGTCTCCTGCAACGTCCAGTCGCCGTCGAGGAGGACCGCGCCCGACTCGGAGCCGGCCGGGAAGACGAAGAAGCGCAAGGCGTCGTCGAGCGTGTGCAGCAGCCGCCCGCCCGACTCGTCGACGAGCGCGACGCGCAGATGGAACCGACCGTCGGCGAGCGGGAGCCGGGCGATCCGGAACGAGAGCTCACGCGGGCCCGTGCCACCGTCCCACCCGAGCTCCCGGGTGGCCTGCGAGGTGCCGCCGAGCACGAGCCCGCCGTCGTCGCGGAGCTCGAGGGAGACCCGTGGTGGCGGGACGCCCGTCATCTGCCGTGACGGCCAGCCGGAGGGTTGCCGCCTCGCCCGCCGCGAACTGCCGGCGCGGGTCGCCGTCGTCGTCGACGAGCTCCGCGGACAGGATCCGCGCCTCGCCGCTGCCCCACTCGCGCAGCCCGGCCTGCAGCTCGTCCGGGTTCGCGTCGGCGGCGAGCTGGCGCCGGTACGCGCCGATCGCCTCGCGCGACTCGCCGTCGAACTCGACCTCGCCCCGCCGCAGGAGCACGGCACGGTCGCAGAGGCGCTCGACGGCCTGGGCGTCGTGAGAGACGAAGATGATCGTGCCGCCGCGGTTCTTGTACTCGGCGATCTTGCCGAAGCACTTGCGCTGGAACTGCTCGTCGCCGACCGCGAACACCTCGTCGAGCAGCAGCACGTCGGCCTCGATGTGCGCGGCGACGGAGAACCCGAGCCGCATGAACATGCCAGACGAGTACGTGCGGACCGGCAGGTCGATGAATCGCTCGAGCTCGGCGAACGAGACGATCTCGTCCATCGCCTCGCGCACGCGGGCGCGCGACAGCCCGTGGATCGAGCCGTTCAGGTACACGTTCTCGCGGCCGGTGAACTCGGGATGGAACCCGGCGCCGAGCTCGAGCAGCGAGGCGACGCGGCCACCTGCCTCGACGCGCCCCGAGGTACGGCCGATGATCCCGGAGACGATGCGCAGGAGCGTCGTCTTGCCCGAGCCGTTGCGCCCGACGAGGCCCACCGCCTCACCGGGCTCGACCGTCAGCGAGACGTCGCGCAGCGCCTGCACCTCGCGAGCGCCGGATCGTCCGCGCGAGACGAAGAGATCCTTGAGCGTGCGCTGCGCCTTCGGGTAGACCCTGAACGTGCGCGAGACGCGATCGACGACGATTCTCCCTCGCGTCATGCGGCCACCGGCTGAAGCGCGCGCCGAACGATCTGCGCGAGCGCATGCACGAAGCGCGGGTCGTCGTTCGGCATCTCGATGCGGGTGAGCTGCATGCCGAGCTCGTCGGCGCGCTCCTTGGCCTCCGTGTCGAGATCGAAGCGGATCTCCAGATGATCCGACACGAACCCGACGGGGCAGATGAGCACGTCGCGCACCCCCTGAGCATGCAGCGCCGTGACGTGGTCGACGATGTCGGGCTGCAACCAAGGCTCTCCGGTCGGCGACTCGCTCTGGTACGAGAACGACCAGTCGTCGACGCCCGCCGCCTCGGCGACGAGCCGCGAGGTCTCGAACAGCTGGTCGGCATAGGGGTCGCCCTCGGCGAGGATGCGGGCCGGCAGCGAGTGCGCCGTGAAGACGACATGAGCCCGGGTGCCGCTGATCCTGTCGGCCAGGAAGGCAACGAGGCCGGGGTCGTCGTGCCAGCTCGCGACGAAGCGGACCTCGAGCTCGCGGCCGTCGACGGCGTCCGCGAGCAGCCGCTCGTAGCCGCCGATCGAGAGGCGGCTGTAGTGCGGTGCGAGCACGAGACCGACGAGCACGTCCGCCCCGCCGGCGACTGCAGCGTCGACGGCGTCTGCGATCCGCGGCGTCCAGTGCTTCATCCCGGTGAACACCGGGAGGCCGAGCTCCGACTGCAGCGACTCGCGTGTGCGTTCGGTGATCGCGTTCAGCGGATTCGCGTCCTCGATGCCGAGGCGGCGATAGCGCTCGACCAGGTCGTCGAGCAGCTCGGGCGCGATCGGCTTGCCGCCGCGGATGTCGGCGTAGTAGGCGGGGACGTCGGCGAGGCGCTCGGGCGATCCGTACGCCATCAGGATGACCGCGGGATCGCTCATGGCACGGACGGTAGCCGAGTGATCGGAAGCGTCGCCGTCAGGGCGCCCGTGAGACCTGGTGCTCGCGGACGAGCGCTGCGAGCCGGGTGAGCGTGTCGGGATCGGTTCCCGGGAGCACCCCGTGCCCGAGGTTGAAGATGTGACCCGGCCTGCCCGCCGCCCTCCGCAGGACGTCGCGTGCGGCCGCGTCGACGCGCTCCCACGGCCCGAGCAGCACCGCCGGATCGAGGTTCCCTTGGACGCCGCGGTCGCCGACGCGCGCCCACCCGTCGTCGAGCGGCACGCGCCAGTCGAGGCCGATCACGTCTCCCCCGGCCGCCGCCAGCCGCTCGAGCAGTCCCGCCGTGCCGGTGCCGAAGTGGATCGTCGGCGCGTCGACCGCGGCGAGGATCCGCGCCGACCAGGGAGCGACGAACTCGTCGTAGTCGGCCGGAGAGAGCACGCCGACCCACGAGTCGAACAGCTGCAGCACGTCGGCACCCGCGCGACTGCTGGGCGACCAGATAGCCGGCGAAGCAGTCGGCAAGCCGGTCGAGCAGCGCGCGCCAGACGGCGGGCTCCGAGTACATGAGCGACTTCACCCGCGCGAAGTCGCGCGACGGGCGTCCTTCGACGAGATAGCCGGCGACGGTGAACGGACCGCCGCAGAACCCCACGAGCGCCCGCTCGCGCGTCCAGCTCACCGCGGACGATCCGGATCGCGTCGAGCACCGGCGCGAACGCCTCGTCCGGATGCGGGACCCGCAGGCGCTCGACGTCGTCGAGGCTGCGAACGGGCGTCGCGACGACGGGGCCGACGCCTTCGACGAGCTCGACATCGAGCCCCATCGCAACCACCGGGGTCATGATGTCCGCGAACAGCACCGCCGCATCGACGCCGTGGCGGCGCACCGGCTGCAGCGTGACCTCGGCGCAGAGCTCGGGCGTCCCCGCAACCTCCCAGAAGCCGTGACGCTCGCGGAGCTCGCGGTACTCGGGCAGGGAGCGGCCCGCCTGGCGCATGAACCACACGGGCGTCCGCTCGACGTGCTCACGGCGCGCCGCCCTCACGAGAAGCGGAGCCACAGCACAACTAGGCTAACCGGCCGTGTCGACACGGACCGCTCTCGGTCGCATGGGGCGAGTGGTCGCTCGACGCGCCGCACGCGGGCGCGATCGGCGAGGCGCGCGTCGAGATCGCGAACACCGGCGCCGTCCGCTTCGGCGCGACGATCTTCCTCGCGTACCACTGGCTCGACCTCCGCGGCAACCCGATCCTGTGGGACGGCCTTCGCACGCCCCTGCCGCCCCTCGAGCCGGGAGAGCGCGCCGGGGTGACGGCGGGCGTCCGGGCGCCGATCCCGCCCGGGCCGTACCGGCTCGCGTTCGACCTCGTCGCGGAAGGACGTGCGTGGTTCTCGGAGCTCGGCAGCGCGTCGCTCACGGTCGATGTCGAGGTGCTCCCGCGCACGGGCGAGCCGCACGCCGACCTGCCGACCGGTGTCGAGCCGGCGGACGACTGGGCTGACCGGGTGCGTGCGGCCCACGCCGAGGGATACGCGGTCGTCGCCGGAGCCATCGACGTGCACGGCGGACGCCGGCGACGGTCCCGCGAGCTCGAGCCGTACCGGCCCGAGGGCGGGCGCCAGCCGGGCTTCTCCGCTCCCCTCG
This sequence comes from uncultured Thermoleophilia bacterium, assembly GCA_963742615.1. GTDB lineage: Bacteria > Actinomycetota > Thermoleophilia > Gaiellales > Gaiellaceae > PALSA-600. The sequence continues at coordinate 65,055 of CAVUMS010000001.1, forward strand.
TCTGCCCCTCGGTGCTCGACGGCGTGCGGCTCGAACGGCTCGGCGACGTCGCCGGCCTCCCCGCCTACGCCGCGCCGCTCGACGAGCCGTGGCTCTACGACGGGCGCATCGTGCTGCGCGTGCGGCGCTAGGAGCGACGACTACAGCTCGATCGCGATCTGATCGTCGACACGGCGGAAGACGAACGCCCCGAGCCCGAGCGCCACCACCGCGGCCACGAGCAGGTAGATCACGTCGGCGAGCCGCGGCGCATGGCCCGACCAGATCGCGTCGCGGATCGCGAAGATCGGCGGCGCGAGCGGGTTCCCCCAGCGCAGGACGTCGAGCAGCCCCGGGTGCTCCTGGGCCCGCGCCGGGAGGTTGTCGATGCTCCAGAGGATCGGCGTGAGGAAGAACCAGGGCAGAAGCCCCGCCGCGATGATGTGCTCGACGTCGCGGTACAAGACGTTCAGGCATGCGACGAGCAGCGCGAGGCCCGCCACGAGCCCGACGAACACGACGGACAGCGGGATGGACGCCCACACGTACGGGCGTGCGTCGGGCACGAACACGATCGAGAGGACGATCAGGACGACGAGCATCACGCCGAAGGTCACCGCCTGCGTGGCGACCATCGAGAACGCGACCAGCTGCCGGGGAAAGCGGACCTTCTTGATCAGCTCGCCGCTGTCGATCATCGACCGCGCCGCGGACTGGAGCGAAACGGAGAAGAACAGCCAGCAGGCGAGCCCGCTGAGCAGGTAGATCGGGTAGTGCGGCGTCTTCGCGTTCGGGAACAGCAGCCCGAAGACGACGAGGTAGACGGCGAGCAGGAGCAGCGGGTTCAGGAGCGACCAGACGATCCCGAGCAGCGACCCCTTGTACTTGGCGTGGAAGTCGCGGCGGAAGAGGTTCGCGAAGAGCTCGCGGAACCGATAGAGGTCGGCGTAGACCGTCATCGGAGGCGGGCTCTAGTGTAGGGACCTATAAACCCTCCTAACATCGCGCCACTACCCTTCTGACCCGTGAGCAATCTCGCGGCGCTGGCCGCATTTCCCGTTGCGACGTGCGTGCTCACGCTCCTCCTGCGAAGCCCGCTCGCACGACGTCTGCGGGCGGCACCGGAGAAGTCGCGCTGGCGGACCCGCGCCACCCCGCTGCTGGGCGGGATCGCGATCTACGCGGGGGTCGCCGCCGGGATCTGGCTCGCCGTCGCCGTTCGGCCCGCTGTCCGCGAGCGAGCAGCTCGTCGGCCTCTTCCTCGGCGCGACCCTCCTCTTCGTCGCCGGCCTGATCGACGACCTCTGGTCGCTCTCGGCGAGGTGGAAGCTCGCAGCACAGATCACGGGCGCGGCGATCGTCCTCTCCACGGGCACGACCGTGCAGCTGGTCCATTCCGAGGTGATCGGGATCGCGCTCGGGCTGATCTGGATCGTGGGCATGACGAACGCGTTCAACCTGCTCGACAACATGGACGGCCTCGCGGCGAGCCTCGCCGCGATCGCAGCGATCTTTTTCGCCGCGGCGGCGAAGTGGTACCAGCCGTCGACCCTCGTCCTCGTCATGTCACTCGCGCTCGCCGCGGCGCTGATCGCGTTCCTGCCCTTCAACATGCGGCCCGGCCGGCCCGCGCTGGCGTGGATGGGGGACAGCGGGTCCCAGCTGATCGGGTTCATGCTGGGGTCACTGGGCCTGGCGTCGAGCTACACCGTCGCGTCGTCGACGTTCGCGACGCTGCTCCTGCCGATCATCGTGCTCGCGGTGCCGATCCTCGACACGACGCTCGTGACCGTCGTCAGGCTGCTCGACGGCAGACCGGTCACGCAGGGCGGACGCGACCACAGCTCGCATCGCCTCGTCTCGCTCGGCGCCTCCGAGACGTCGGCGGTCGTACTGCTCGCCGTGATCTCGGCAGCGCTCGGAGCGACGAGCCTCGCCTACGAGGCTTTCGGAAACGGCCGCGTCGCGGCGATCGGCGTGCTCATCACCTTCGCGCTGCTCGTCCTGTTCGGAAGCTTCCTCGCCGACATCGACCGCGGCGGCACCGTAACGCGTCGTCCGCTGCTCGTCTACACGCGGCGCGTGTTCGAAGTGCTCGTCGACGGCGCGCTGATCGCAGCGTCCTTCCTTGCCGCCTACTTCCTGCGCTTCGACGGCGTGGGCACGATCAACCAGCGGCACTACTTCCTGATCGCGCTGCCGATGCTGCTGTTCTGCCGCTACGTCGTGTTCGTGCCGTTCGGCCTCTACGCGGGCGTGAGGCGCTACGCGGGCTCACGCGATGCGATCCGTGCCGCCACGGCAGTGGGAGTCTCGGAGGTCCTTGCCGTCGGACTGCTCGTCCTCACGCAGGAGCCCGCCGGCGACTTCTCCCGTGACGTGTTCGTGATCGACGCGTTCATCTGCGCGGCCGCGATCATCGGCGCACGCTTCGCCGAGCGCGCGCTGATTCGGGGGGTCGAGCTGCTCCACCACCGCGAAGCACGTCGAGTGCTGGTCATCGGCGCAGGCCGGTCGGGCAGGAGCCTGCTGCGCGAGCTGCGGGAGACCCCCGGCGAGCGCGTGGTCGGCTTCGTCGACGACGACCCGACGCTGACCGGGCGCCGGCTCACCGGCGTGCGGGTGCTCGGCGGAGTCTCGACCCTGCGCGCGAGCCTCGAGCGCGCACAGCCCGACGTCGTGCTCGTGACGATCCCGAACGCCCCGCGCGACCGGCTGGACGAGATCGTCCGCGTCTGCGCCCAGCTCGACGTGACGTGCCGCTTCGTCCGGCGCGAGGCCGACCTGGATCCCCAGGCGATCCTCCGCGCGACTCGGTGACCGCACAGACAGCGGTGCTCGCCGGTCGCGAGCGCACGTGGTTCGACCGGCTCGCTGCGGTCTATCCGCTCGTCGTGACCTACGTCCTGCTGCTGATCCTCTACGGCTGGCAGGTCTCGAAGCACTCGGCGCCGTGGAACTTCATCGACGAGCTGCAATGGGCCGCGCTCTCGCGCGGGGTGGCCCACACCGGCAGACCGGAGCTGCGCAGCCATCCCGCCGCGTTCCATTCCCTGTACACCTACTTCCTCGCGCCGGCCTGGTGGCTCGGCGCCACCGCGAAGGCGTACGCCGCGGCGAAGTACCTGAACGCAGCGGCGGCAGCGGCGACGCTCTTCCCGGCCTACGGGCTGGCACGGCTGTTCGTGCCTCGCGTCGCCGCCTACGTCGTCGCCATCGCGACCGCCGCGACGCCGGCCGTCGCGTACGCCGGCATGCTGATCCCGGAACCGCTCGCCTACCTGTGGTCCACGCTGGTGGTGTTCCTCGTCGCGCGGGCGCTCGTTCGTCCGGCGCGGGCGACAGCGGCCCTCGCGCCTCGGAGCGCTCGTGGTCGCGCCGCTGGTCCGCTCGGAGCTCGCGGTGCTGGTTCCCGCGGCGGCGATCGCCGCTGGTCTTCGCCTCGCAGGCTCGCGCGCGCGGGCGGCAGCTGATCGGATCGTGGACACGGCGCGAGCGGATCGGCGCGGCGACGCTGATCGTCCTCGGCCTCGTCTGGTTCGGGTCGTTCGTCTCACACCACTCGATGTCGTGGCAGATCGGCACCGCGTTCCATCACCGGCTGATCGTGTACGGCCTCTGGGCGATCGGTGCGTACACGATCGGGGTCGGGATCCTGCCCGTGCTGGTCGCGCTCGCCTGGGCGCTCGGAGCGCGCTGCCGGACGAGCGACGAGACGATCCTGCTCGGCCTGTTCATCGGGGTCGCCGTGTCCTTCGTCGCGTACACCGCAGTCAAGGCCTCGTACATCTCGACGGTCTTCGCGATCCGCGTCGAGGAGCGGAATCTCATCTACGTCAGCCCCGTCGTCTTCACCGTCGCGGCGCGCTGGTTCACGCAGGGGCGGTTCCGGATCGTCCCGTGGGCGCTCGCGACGGCCGCGTACCGCGTACCTGATCGCGACGACGCCCTACCACGCGTACGAGCACCTCTACTCGGATGCGTTCGGCCTCGCGATCCTCGAGTGGCTGAATCGCACGTGGTACTTCACGAACACCGACCTGAAGCGCCTGCTGCTCGGGATCCTCGTCCTCACGGTCGTCGCCGGGCTCGCGTCCGACCTCCTGCGCCGCGCGGTCGGCTCGGCGGCGGCTTCCGACTCGCGGCAGTCGCCGTCGGCGGCACGCGTCGCCGCGCTCGTCGTCGCGTGGAACCTGACCGGCGAGATCGCCGCGGCGGACGCGTCGAACTCGATCGCCACGACCTTCCGCAGCACGCTGCCGACGCCGCCGGACTGGATCGACCAGGCGACCGGCCGCGAAGCGGACGATGTTCATCGGCAAGTCGCTGCAGGGCTCGAATGCGTTCTGGTCGATCGAGTTCTGGAACCAGTCGATCGGCGACGTCTGGTCGGTCGACGCGAGCGTCCCGCCGCCCGGTCCCGGGCATCACCCCGGACTTCACGAACCTGGACGGCCAGGTCGTCGCCGCAGATCCCGGTCGACTTCGCGGTCGCGACTCCGGGCGTCGACATGGTCGGAAAGGTCGCCGAGATGGCGGGTGGGCTGACGCTCTACCGCCTCTCGAAGCCGATCCGGATCCGCGACTCGGTCATCGGCATCACGCCCGACGGCTGGATGTCGACGAGCGCGCGTCTACACGCGCTTCGCGAAGCCGAACGCACGTCCTGGAGTGGCGGTGGTCACGCTGAGCCGGGCGGCGGCCTGCGGCAACGTGCCGGCCTCGCACATCGTCGATCCGCGTGTCGAAGCTGCGCATCAACGAGGACCGCCAACCGGCCGCCGGCCGGCTGCTCGCCGTCCGGCGCACGAACGCTCCGCTCGACTCCGTGCGACTCGCTGGCCGTTCGCATCCCGGTACGGCCGCCGTTTCGCGTCGACGTGTCGGCCGACCGCACGTTCCAGCCGTCGCAGTACGACCCGCGGCAGCTGAGCGCCCAGGTCGGCTTCGGCTTCGAGCCGGCGAAGCGCTAGACGAGCGCGCGCAATCGTTCGGGATGCTTGCGCACGAAGCGCAGGATCCCGCGCCAGTGCCAGAGCGTGCGCCGCGTGAGCAGCCGCCGGTCGGTGACCGCCTGGTGCTCGTGCTCGACGACGGCGCCGGGCACGTACCAGCGCTCCCAGCCCGCCTGCGCCGCCCGGTAACAGAGGTCGATGTCCTCGCCGTAGAGGAAGAACCCCTCGTCGAAACCGCCGAGCTCGTCCAGCATCGTGCGCCGGAGCATGAGGAAGCCGCCGAGCATCCAGTCCGACTGCACCGGCTCCGTCGGTGCGTCGCCGGAGTAGTAGTGCCGCTCCTGCACGCGTTTCGGATCGAGCACGCGCCGGAGCGGCGTCCGCCGGACGAGCGTGCCGGCAACCGTCGGGAAGCGCCTGCGCGAGGGCTGCAGGCTGCCGTCGGGATACAGCATGCGCGGCCCGGCGACGCCGGCGCGTGGATGCTGCGACCAGGAAGTCGCGGAGCGTCGCGACCGCACTCGTCGTGCGGGACGGCGTCGGGATTCACGCTGCACACGAGCTCTGCGGTCGACACGGCCGACGCCGGCGTTTACGTTGGCGCCGAAGCCGCGCGGACGCTCGTTCTCGATCAGGCGCGCGGTCGGCGGCAGCGTCCCGGCGCTGCCGGGCACGTTCGCGACCACGATGAGCTCGTCGACCTGAGGCTCGAGCGCGGGGAGCAGCCGTTCGAGCTCTGCCGCGTTCCTGTGCGAGACGACGACCGCCGCCGTCCTCACCGTGCGAGCACCTCCCGGTAGACGTCGAGCGGTGCGCTTTGCCGCCGCGGACCACGAGAAGCGTCTGCGCACGCGCGAGGCCCGCGGCGACGAGCCGTCCCCGCTCGATGCGCGCGCGGCGAAGCGCCTCGCCGAGGTCCGCGCGGTCGGCGTACACGGCGGCATCGCCGGCGACCTCGCGCAGCGCCGGGTCCGCGGTCGCCACCACCGGCGTCCCGGACGCCATCGCCTCGAGCACCGGCAGCCCGAACCCCTCGTAACGGGACGGCAGCACGAGCGCGACGGCGCCCCGATACAGGTCGACGAGCTCGTCGCGCGTCACGTAACCGCGCAGGTCGGCGCCGCGCGCCCGCAGCTCCTGCGCGAGCACGGGGTCCTTCTCGGGCCCTGCGACGACGAGCGGCAGGCCCGCCGCCTCGGCGGCCTCGAGCGCGGCGAGCGGGTCCTTCCGCGCCTGGATCGCGCCGACGAAGAGGACGTACCCGCCGTTGCCGCCGCCGTCGGGCGCCGGCGCGAACGCCGGGTCGACGCCGTTCGGCGTGACGACGATCTTCGCCGCCTTGACGCGGTAGAGGCGAACGAGGTCGTCCTTCGTTCGCTGCGACACGGTGAGCACGCGCACCGCGCGACGCACCGCCCGCGGCACGACGGCGCGGAACGTGATCCGGTCGATCCGGCCCATCGCCGACGCGTCGCGCTCGAACGAGAGGTCGTGGACCGTGACCACCGCCGGCGGACGGGGCAGCGGGCGGGAGCGCGTACTGGAAGTGCACCAGCGCAGGTCGCAGGCGCCGCAAGGCGCGCGGCACCGCAACCGCCATGCGCAGCTCGCTGGCTCCGCGCCTGCAGCTCGTACGGCTCGACTCCATCCGGCACGAGCTCGGGATGGCGCGTGAGAGCGACGAGCCGCAGCCCCGTGTCGAGCCGCCCGAGCTCGGCGAGCAGATTCGCGACGTAGGTCTCGTCGCCGGTGCGTTGACGGCCGAGCACGTCGGCGTCGATCGCTACGAGCGGCGCACTCACGGCGCCGCCTTCCGATATGCGGTCGCCGCCGCCTCCGCGGTCGCGGCCCAGCCGAAGCGGCGGGCGCGCGCGAGCCCGGCTGCGCGAAGCTCGGCGCGGCGGCCCAGCGCGCGCTCGATACCGGCAGCGATCGACGAGACGTCGGTCGGGTCGACCAGCTCGGCGGCGCCGTCGGCCACTTCCTGCATCGCGCTCATGACGCTCGTGACGACCGGGGCGCCGCAGAGCATCGCCTCGAGCACCGGGATCCCGAAGCCTTCGTAGAGCGACGGATAGGCCAGGCAGAGTGCGCCGCGCAGCAGCGCGGCCAGCTCGGCGTCGCCCGGCCGCCCGACCCACGTGACGTGGGGCGCGGCGACGTCGACGGAGCCCCACCCGCGTGCGCCCGCGACGCGCAGCTCGACACCGAGCACACCGGTCGCCTCGATCAGCCGCGACAGGTTCTTGCGCGGCTCGAGCGTCCCGACTGCGAGCACGTACTCGCCGTCGGCGGCCTCGCCGTCGGGGCGGAAGACTTCGCGGTCGGCCGCGTTGTACGCCACGTCGACGCGATCCTCGGGAACGCCCGCGAGCTCGACCACCTCGCTCCGCGTGAACTCGGAGACCGCGAGCACCCGCCGGGCCGAGCGCAGCACCGGCAGCAGCAGAGTACGCGCGTATGCGCGCGTCCAGGCGGTGAAGAGCTCGGGATGACGGACGACGGCGAGGTCGTGCACCGTGACGACGACGGGCACCGGCGCACGCAGGGGCGCGCGGAAGGTCGTGCAGTGGAGGACGTCGAGCGATCGCGAGCGCAGCGGGAGCCCGAACGGATACCAGGCGACGTCGCGCACGACGGCTGTCAGCCGCCCCGAGCCGCCCCAGCCGATCGGCTGCGCGCGAACGTCGCTCCGGCCCGACAGCCCGTCGAGCAGGCCGCGCACGTAGCGCGCCGTCCCGGCGTTGTCGAGCACGAGCGGCGCGACGTCGATGCCGACGTTCAACCTCGGTTGCTCCATGCGTGCGAGCATCGTCTCGCCAACCCGCCTCCAGGTGAAGCGGCGCGCGTGCTCGAGCCCGCGCGGGACGAGCTCGTTGCGCCGCGACGCGGCCTCCTCGAGCGCCTGCGCCCACGCCGCCGGCGTCCTCGGGGTCGGCGCGGAGGGCGACGTCGCCCGCCGCCTCGTCGAGCGACGGGTGCGACGAGACGACGACGGGCGCGCCGCTCGCCATCGCCTCGATCACCGGCATCCCGAAGCCCTCGAAACGAGACGGATAGGCGACGACCGCGGCCCCGCGGTAGAGCCGCGCCAGCTCGGCGTCGTCCGGGCGGCCGAGCCGCAGGATCCCCGGGCCGTCGAGCTGCGGCTGCTCGCCCCAGCCCTCACCGCCGACGACGGCGAGCTGCAGACGGCCGTCGAGCAGCGGTGCGCGTCGACGAGCACCTGCAGGTTCTTCCGCGGCTCGAGCGTCGCGACGGTCAGCACGTAGTCGCCGCCGAGCTCCGCCCGTTCGCCTTCGGCCGAGAACACCGAATCGATCCCCGGTGGCGCGACGAAGACGCGCTTCGCGTCGACCCCGAGCGTGTCGACGACGTCGCGCGCCGTGATACGCCGAGTTCGCGAACACGGTGTCGCACGTGGCCGCGTCGTGGTACTTCGCGGAGTGCATCGAGAACGTGCGCGGCGTGACCCAGTCGCGGTGGTGCAAGCGGCACGAGATCGTGGATCACCGTCGACCGCAGCCCGGCGCGCTGCGGCGGGTACATCCAGTCGCTGTAGTGGAGGACGTCGAACGCGCCGAGGAAGCGCTCGAGCGGCGGGCGGCCCGACCGGCTCCAGGCCTGTCGCCAGAAGTGTGCGAACGGCAGGAAGCGCAGCTTCAGCTCGACCTGGATCCCTTCGAGAGCCTCCGGGATCCGCCGCAGCCCGCGCGGGCTCGTGGGCGCGAAGGCGACGATCTCGTGGCGGCCGCCCGACCGCGTCGGCCAGCCCGGCGAGCGAGCCGCGGATGTAGTTGCCGATGCCGGTCCGCTCGTGGGAGAGCGGGCTCACGTCGAACGCGATCCTCACGGGAGATAGTCGAAGCGCAGGAAGTGGACACCGAGCGGTCGCGTGTCGGTGCTGCCCGGGACAACCTTGGCCGGAACGAGCGTCTTCGCGACGTCGAAGCGGACGCGGCACACGCGGCCCGGCGCCCGGGACGAGCCGGACGGCGAGACGGGCGAGGCGGTCCGGGGGAACGTCGCACGGCGCCCGCACGTCGGCCGCCGACCGTCGCGGTGACGATCTGATCTGCGCGGTACAGGCTCGCGTCGCTCTGCAGCAGCACGGACAGCCGGCCGCCCGTGCACGACGAGCGCGCATAGGTGACCGTTCTTGCCGGACCACGTGTCGCCGGGGTCGCTGTACAGGCCGTGCACGTCTGTCTTGATCACGACGACCGGCCCGTTCACGCGGACGAGGTACATGCCCGATCCGCGGGTCGCGCCCGATCACCTCGCCCGACCAGATCGGCGCCGTCGCTCGTGAGCGCGTACTGCGCCTTGACCACGTGGCCCGCATCGTCGACGAGAGCGCCGTCTCGGCGACCGTCGTCACGTGCGTCTCGGGAAGCCCGCCCGGCACCGCGCCGCCCAGGTCGTAGACGGGGCCGACGCTGCGGTTGAAGAACTCGTGTCTCCCAGACCGAATGCGCCTCGAGCCGGCCGTTCCAGAGCAGCGAGACGTCGGCGTCGCGCCCGACCGCGACGGTCGACCCAGTCCGGGTGCTCGACGCGGATCCCGGCCCACAGCGCGCCGACCGCGGCGATGCGGATGCCGTGCCGCCCGTTCTGGACGACTGGCGTGGTGATCACGAAGTACGCCGGCCACGACGACCGCGAGCAAGGGCGAGATATCTGCGGGGCACGACGCAGGAAGACGAGCCCCGCCGCGAGCCCGGCCGCCAGCGCCCCCCACTTGGCCTGACTGATGCGCGAGGTAGTGGTCGTTGAGCCACCACCACGGAAGCAGCGCGAACGTGTCCGACACCGCGGTCGTGTTGATGAACCGGTCGAACGGGATCAACACCGGCAGGAGCCGCGGCGATCACCGCGGCGACGACGAACACCAGCGGCCGCGTCGAGCGGAGCGTACCCGAGGGACACGAGCGCGGTCAGCGCGAACGGCGCGACGTAGAACATGTTGCGCTCCTCGATGCGCAGTGACTGGCGGCTCGCGAACGCCGCCACCTCGACGACGAGCAGGATCGTCACCGGCGCCGACGCGGCGACGAACGCGCGCCCGGCGTGGTCGAGCGAGCGCGGCGCGAGCCAGAACACGAGCAGCGCCGCGAACGGGATCACACCGAGGTAGAGGTCGAGCTCCTCGACGTGCCAGAGCACGTAGTGCGCTATCTGGCCGAACGGAGTAGCCCGACGAGGTCGCGGCGCGGTATGCGCCGAGCAGGCTGTAGCGGCGACCGGCCGCGCGCGACCGTTGCCGCCGAGCGCGAGCACCGCCCCGCCGCGCAGCAGCGCGTAGGTCGGCAGGAATGCCCTGCAGCTGCGTGCGGAGGTTGCGCTCGATCCAGCCGAGCAGGACCGGCGCGATCGCGATCGCCGGCACGAGCACGACGGCCTGCGCGCGTGTGAGGTATGCGAGCAGCACGAGCGCGAGCAGCACGACCTGCCTGCGAGCGCTCGGCCGCTCGAGCGTCGTCACGAGGAGCGAGACAGACGCAGGTGAACAGCGGGTAGAACGCGTTCTCGGTCATGAGCGTCCCCGCGTAGAGCATCGAGGGGACGAGCACGGCGAGCAGGGCCGCGACGAGCGCGAGCCCGCTGCCGACGAGGCGCCGGGCGAGGAAGTAGGCCGGGATCGCGGTGAGCGAGATGACCACGGCGTTGATCCCCTTCGCGACCGCATACGCATGCGGGATCGAGCTGTAGAGGCGCCACGCCGGCGCGATCAGGATCGGGTAGACGTAGCCGTAGCCGCCGGTCGGCACGCCGCGGATCAGGAAGCGCCCGTGCTCCGCGAACGACTTCGCGAGCTCGGAGTACACGAGCTCGTCGACCATGATCCACGGCGCTGCCATCTGACGCGTGAGCAGGATCCGGACGATCGCCGAGCAGACGACGATCGCCGTCAGCCACGCCCACGCCGGGACCGCCACCGCGCGGGCGCGCATCAGCGCGACCGGCGTCTTCCGTCATCCGACGATGCCCGGCGTCGACGGCGGCTCGCGCGAGGGAGAACGGGTCGTCGTGACCGACCTCGGCCGCCGCTTCGGCGATGCGGAGCAGGATCGCGCATCGTCGACCGCATCACCGCCGGCCGCGACCTCGATCGCTGCGACGTAGGCGTCGGCGACCCGGTCGAGGGAGTGCTCGCGGTCGACGTAGCTTCGCGCTGCGGCGCCGAGCTCGTCGGCGTGCTCGACGCCGAACGCGATCGCCGCCTCGAGCATCGGCACCTCGAGCTCGTCGACGGGAACCTTCAGGACCACGCCGTCGGGCAGCTCCGAGAACCAGCCGACGTCGGAGACGACGAGCGGCTTGCCGAGCGACAGCGCGCGCATCACCGATCCCGACGTCTCGCCCATCGTCGGGAAGCGCAGGTTGACGAGCACGTCGCACGCGGCCATGAGCGACCACATCCGCTCCTCGGGCACGTACGGCAGCCGCTCGACGCCGTCGCCGAGGCCAGAGCCGCTCCAGCCGTGCGGTCGAGGTCGAAGCGCTCCCCCGACGACCCGGCGAGCAGCAGCCGCGCTCCGGGCAGGCTGCGTCGGAGCGCGGCAAACGCCTCGAGCAGCTGCGGGATGCGCTTGTTCATGTTCAGGTGGCCGAAGCAGCCGATCAGCGGCTCGCCGGAGACGTCGGTCGCCGGAGCGACGTCCGGTGCGCGGCCAGGCCGGATGCGGGATGCGCCAGAGCCGCCCCTCGTAGCCCGCCGCGCGGGCCCGCTCCGCGACGAAGCGCGAGTGGACGATCAGTCCGTGGGCGCTGTCGAGCACGGTCCCGGAGAGCGGGAAGCGCTCGGGCTGCGTCTCCCAGAGCAACGGCAGCAGATTGTCGAGCACGCCGAGCCCGAGCAGCCGACCGGTGACGCCGAGCTCGCGCTCCATCGCGTCGAGGTAGCCGCGACCGTCGCCGCGGCCGATCGTGATCCCGGCGATCAGGTGGTGCAGGACGTACTCGTGCAGGACCACGACGCCGGGCCGCTCGCGCAGTGCGTCGACGATCCAGCCGTGCGCATCCGGCTCGTTCCCGACGTGGTACAGCGCGACGTCCGCACGCGGTCGGCCGCTTGCCCGGCTCCGCGACGACGACCTCGACGCGCTCGCGCAGCGCCGGGAGCAGCAGCACCGAGTAGTCGGCGATCCCCGAGCGGTGACGGCGGCAGCGGCGAGTAGTAGGCGACGCGCACGGCTAGCTCACCGAAGGAGCGCGTCGACGCACGCGTCCCACGTGACGCGTTCCGCGACGACGTGACCGGCACGTCCCAACGCCTTCGCCTCGCTCGACGTGGCCGCCGAGGTAGGCGCACGCCTCGCGCGAGCTCCGCCGCGTCCGGGGCGACGACGATGCCGGTCTCGCGGTCGCGGACGACCTCGAGCGGCCCGCCCGCGTCGCTCGTCGTCACGACGGGCTTCCCGGAGAGGAACGCCTCGAACGGCACCATCCCGAAGTCCTCGTCGACCGGCGCGTAGTAGACGGCGAGACAGCGGGCGTAGAGGTCGGCGAGGCGGTCGCCGTCGACCGCGCCCAGCGAACTCGACCTGGCCGTTGAGCCCGCCGGCGAGCTGCTCGAGCCGCTCGCGGTCGGGCCCTTCGCCGACGATCACGACGCGCAGCGTCGGGTCGGACCGGACGGCGGAGATGAGCAGGTCGATGCGCTTCGCACGGTCGAGCCGGTTGACCGAGAGCACGAAGCCCTCGGAGTCGGCGGTGCGGTAGGGGAGCGACTGCGGCGGGTGCGGCAGCACCTCGGCCTCGATCCCGTTGAAACGGCGCGAGCCGGTCGGCGACGTTGCGCGAGGTGGCGAACACGCGCCGCGCCTCGCCGAGCGCAGACCGAGTCGAGGCGCGCGACCGCGCGACGCGTCGCGCGGTCCTCGGGCGACTCGGAGAACTGGCCGAGCTCGGTGCGGTCGTAGTCGTACGCCTGCCGGAACTGGTGGAGCACCCAGGCGACCTTGTTCGGGTGGCGAACGCAGTAGGCGGGGAACTTCGTCGCGATCACGCGATCGATCGGACGCGCCCGTCGGACTCGGTGAGGTCGAGCAGCCGCCAGAGGAACGCCTGGTCGAGAACGCGCGAGCCCGGGTACCACTTGAACGGCACGGTCACGAGCTCGGCCTCGTGGCCCCGTGACCGCAGCGCCGCGACGAGCTCGTCGGCCATCAGCTCCGCCCCGCCGCGCACGAACGGCACCTGCGGCGCACACACGGCGACCCTCACGGCTGCTGCTTGAGCTCGAGCCGGGCGATTCGCTCGTCGAGGTCGTCGACGAGCTTCAGGACGGCGTCGTTGAAGGCGCGCTGGTCGGCGAACGCCGGCTCGACGTACCACCGCATCAGCCGCCGGAGCACGGACTTGAGCGGCCCGCCCTTGCCGACGATCGGCCGCTCCGCCGAGACCGGCCACAGGCGCTCGGCCTGGTCGCGGACGCTCAGCCGCACCTGCGCCGGAGGGACGTCCGCCGGACGCGGCCCGGCGGCTCGAACCTCCTCCTGGAGCCGCGCGAACAGCAGCGGCGACGTCGGTCGTCTCCTCCGGGCCGGCCATGCGCGGGAGTGTAAAGACCGCCCGTTACGGCGCTGTTAGAAGCTCGCACAGGATGAGCTCGTCGATCCGAGCACGCCCGAGCGGCTCAGCCTCTCATTCTGTGAGAGCTTCTGTGCCCGCGAACTGCTGGGCGACGCCCCGGGAGCGGCCGACGAGCGAGGCGCCGGCGCAGGCGAGCACTAGGGCCAGCACGAAGAGCACGGGGTGCGGCGGCGACGAGCCGACCGCGAGGATCGGCGTGACGGCCGCCGGCACCGCCATCTCGAGCGAGAAGACGATCGGGATCGAGCGCGTCGCCGGCCAGAACTGGAGCGCCGTCATCTCGGAGAGCAGCGTTGCCCAGCTCGCGAGCCCGACCGCCGCGCCCCACAGCACGCACTCGAGCCACTGCCGGTTGCCGAGCGCGTCGACGACGAGCGCCGTCGCGAGGCCGACCGAGGCCCAGCCGAGACCCGCGGCCAGGCTGGTCGCGAGCCCGCCCGCCCGACCGGCGGCGCGCAGCCCAAACGGGGCGGCAGCGATCAGGGCCAGCGCGATCCCGATCGCCCACGTCCCCCCGGTGGTGAACGACGTCGACTCGGTCGGCCCGGCCCACGCGAGCAGCGCGACCGCGACGACGATCGCGGAGGCGCCGGCGATCTCGACCCGCCGACGCGCTCGCCAAGCATCCGCGAGGCGAGCACGAGCAGGACGATCAAGCCGAGCCCGAGCGCCGGCTGCACGAGTGCCACCGACGCGAGCGCGAGCGCCGCCGCGGAACACACCCAGCCGACGACGCCCGCGCCGCTCCCGAGCAGCCAGAGCGGGCGTCGCAGCAGCCGGGTGATCAGGTTCGCGCGCAGCGCAGCCGACGCCGGCATGCGACGCGCTTCCAGCGCCTGCAGCGCCGATGCGCCGCCGTAGAGCGACGAGGAGAGCATCGCGAGAACGACGGCGGCGAGTTCGCGCACGGGCGCACACTACGATCGATTGCTCGATGACCGTCGGCATTGCGCTCCTCACGCTCGTGCCGGGCAGGCTCGGCGGCAGCGAGACGTACGTGCGAGGCCTGCTCGGCGGGCTCGCGCGCGTCGGCGAACTCGACTACCGCGTGCTGCTGCCGCCGGCGGCCCCCGAGGCCGCCGAGGGGCTCGATGCAGATGTAGCGGTCGAGTACCGCCGCGCCGGAAGCGTGCCCGTCGAGGCTCGCGGCGATGGCGCTCGCGGCCGTGCGCCCCGGATCCACTCCGCGCGCGGCTCGCGCATGCGGACGTCGTCCACTACCCGCTGACGATCGCGCCTGCCGACCGTCGAGCGTCCGTCGGTCGTCACCCTCCACGACGTCCAGCACCTCGATCTGCCGAAGCTGTTCCCGCGCAGCGAGCGTGCGTTTCGCGCCCTCGCATGGCACCGGTCGCTACGGCGCGCCGACCGGGTGATCGCGATGAGCGAGTTCGTCCGCGAGCGGGCGGTCGCGACGCTCGGGCTCGACCCGGAACGGATCCGGGTGATCCCGCTCGGGCTCGATCACCAGCTGCTGCGGCCGGGCGGCTCCGGGACGGGTTCCTCTACTACCCGGCGCGGGGCTGGCCGCACAAGAACCATGCGACGCTGTTCGCCGCCTTCGCCGAGCTGCGCCGCGAGCGCCCGGACCTGCGGCTGGTGCTCACCGGCGGCGGCGACGTTCGGCGACGTCCCCGCCGGCGTCGAGGTGCGCGGGCACGTCCCCTACGCGGAGGTGGTGCGGCTGCTGCCAGACGCGCCTCCGCGCTCGTCTTCCCGTCGCTGTACGAGGGTTTCGGACTGCCGCCGCTCGAGGCGATGGCCTGCGGTTGCCCGGTCGCGTGCTCGAATGCCGGGCGCTCTGCCGGAGGTGGTCGGAGACGCCGCCGCGCTCTTCGACCCTCGCCGCGATCCGCACGCGATCGCCGCGGCCGTTCGGCGGTGCTCGACTCCCCCGACGGTTGGGTGCGGCGGGGGCTCGCGCGCGCAGCGGCCTTCTCGTGGGAGGCGACCGCACGCGGTCACGACGCCGTCTACCGGGAGCTGAGCACCCGCTCGTAAACGGATGCGTAGCGCTCCGATGCTGCCTCGATCGAGTACCGACGCACGGCCTCTTCGTGACGGACGCGCGCGGGCGGATTCGCCAACACAGCCTCGAGCTCGTCGGCGAGACCGATCCAGTCTCCGGCCGCGAAGATCCGGCCGGCTCCGCCCAGCACCTCGGGGATGGCGCCGGACCCGGCAGCGACGATCGGCACGCCTGCCGCACTAGCTTCGGCCAGCACCATGCCGAACTGCTCCTCCCACCACATCGTCGGGAGGCTGCCGAGCACGAAGCACGACGCGAGGTCGAACACGCGCGGCATCTCGTCGTAGGAGACGCCGCCTCTCCATTCCACTCGATCCGCCACGCCGAGGTCTCGGGCGTATGCCCGGAGTCGACCCTCTTCCGGACCGCGCCCCACGATCAGCGCACGGGCCTCGACGCCGCGGCTGTCGAGCACCGCCAGCGACCGAAGCAGGTCCTGGTGACCCTTCTCCCAGACGAGACGACCGACCGAGAGGATCAGGTGCGACGCCGGCGGCTCGCCGCTCGCGAACCGTTCCGTGTCGACACCGGGCGGAACGACCTCGATGCGATCCGGCGCGACACCTTCGAGCAGGAGCGACTCCCGAGCCCGCTCCGTGGCGGCGAGGAACATGTCCACATGCGGGATCGTCTCCCGCCGCTGCCGCCGACCGCGGAAGCGGCGGTAGGCCTCGCCGAACGGGATCGTCTCCCACACCGTGAGCACGAGCCGGAACCCGCGGCGGGCCTTGAGCAAAGCGGGGCCGTGGCTGAACGGGACGCCGATCTCGGCGCCGTGGACGATGTCGACCTGCCCGAGGGCATCCTCCAACCGGAGATAGCGGTCGCCGACAACCAGGGTCGAGAGATCACCGATCCGTCCGCGCGGCAACCAGTCGCGCACGGCGCCGATGCGCTCGACCGGCAACTCGAGACCGGAGTCGACGTCGTACGCGTTCGATGCCGTCGCGAGGACTCGGATGTCGAACCGGTCGACGAGCAGCTCCCAGGGCCGCAGGTCCCACGGGTTCGCGGAGTGACCTCGGAGCAGAACGACGCGTGGACGGTTCATCGGGTACGCCCAGGCTCAGGTCCGGAGGTGGAGCGCTTCGAGAATCTCGGAGGGAACGGCGCGCAGCGCGAACGCGACGGCGACGAACGCGCCGCACGCGAGTGGCGCTTCGACCACCGGAGGTAGCTGGCCGAGGAGCGCGACGCCGGTGCCGGCAGCCAGCGCGACCAGCATCTTCCAGCTCTGTCTGAGGTCGGGTGCGACACCGGGTCGAACCACCCGCAGGCCGATCCAGAGGGTCGCCGTGAGAACCGCCTCTGCGACGACCGCAGCCCATGCCGCGCCGAGGGCCCCGTGCTGCGGGATGAGGATCAGGCCGAGAGCGATGACGACGACGAGGGCCAGCCCGTTGGAGATAGCCATGATCCGCTGCCCGCGCGCCGCAACCAACGCGAGCTGCCACGTCTGACCGAGGAAGACGAACAGGAGCGCGACGACCTGCACCTGGAGAACCGGCACCGCGTCGAGGTAGCTCGGCCCTCCGATGATCCGGATGGCCGGCTCCGCGAGCACGCCGATGGCGATCACGAGGAGGCCTCCCGCAAGCAGCGCGGTCTCGGTCATGCGCTGGATCGCGTACCGGAACCGCGGCTCGTCTTCCACACCGGCGACCGACAGAAGCGGAAGCGCGACGCCGAGTACCAGTGCGGGCGCCGCCAGAAGGGTCTCGAAGATGCGGAACGACGTTCCGTAGAGCCCGGTCTGCTCCGGCGTCGAGACGAGCGACACGAGGATCACGAGGACACGGAAGTAGACGATGCTCATGGTGAAGGCGACGGCGAGTGGAAGCGTTTCCCGCACCAACATGCGCGCGGTCGGAATGTCGAGGCGGGGCACGAGAACATCCACTCGTCGCAGCACGAGAACGGTCACGAGGATCAATGCGATGCCGACCGGGATCTGAACCGCGTAGAACGGGAAGAGGCCGGCGCCGAGCGCAACCAGGAGCGCGACGAAGACGAGTGTCAGGACCTGCTTGAGGAAGTCCAGCACGACGATCGAGCCGATCCTGAGATCGACCCACATCGGCATCGTCATCATCGTCTGCGCGTTCAGGAGCAGGATCCCGATCCCGCCGACGAGCGTCCCCGCGACCATCGACTCCGGGTAGCCGACGATGAGAGCGAATGCGACCGCGCCGAGGACGCCGACAACCGTCGCCGCGACGCGGATGACGAGCAGGTTGGCGAGCAGGTGATCGCGTTCCGTGCCGGCTTTGCGCGTCGCCATCTCGCGGTTGCCCACGGCCGTGAGACCGGAGTCCGTGAGGGCCGCGACGATCCCGAGCAGGGCGGTGACGGTGACGTACCGGCCGAAATCATCGACGCCGAGGTGTCGAAGAAGCAGCGCGGCGGTCGCGGTGCCGACGATGATGGCAGCCCCGTATCCAACCGCCCGCAGAGCCCCGCCGCGGATGACCTTGCCGCCGGCACTGGGCGACCGTAGGACGTCGTCGACGGTTTCCGGCTCGACGGGGGAGGCGCCGCCGAGGCGTGCGCCGTCGTCGATCGTCACGCCTCTGGCTGGAAGTCGTCGGCCACGTGAGCATGTAGGTCGATCTGCCGGTGCCACAGATAGCGGCAGCGGCCACGCAGCAGGAAGTCGACCACCTTGCTCCCGGGCCCGAGTGCGCCCAGCGGGCCGACGGTGTCGACGACGTACCCGGCGCCGACGAACGCGTCGGCGAACGTCGACGGCGTGAACCAGCGAAGGTGTGTGCGGTCCATCGTCCCGCTGTCCGCAGGCTCCAGCGACCTCTCGCGAGCATCGC
Source organism: uncultured Thermoleophilia bacterium (assembly GCA_963742615.1). Classification (GTDB taxonomy): domain Bacteria; phylum Actinomycetota; class Thermoleophilia; order Gaiellales; family Gaiellaceae; genus PALSA-600. The sequence goes on from CAVUMS010000001.1 coordinate 83,438, forward strand.
GATCACCTCGCGATGCGCGACGTTCGGGGTACTGGCAAAGACAAGCGCGCCCGGGCGGAGCAAGGGCCGAAGCCGTCGCAGGACGAGCCACGGGTCTCGCAGATGCTCCAGCACCTCGCCCAGGATCAGCCCGCTGAACGTCCCCGGACGCCACGGAAGCTCGATCTCCTCGATGTCGCCGACGACGACCTCGGTCAATCGCCGCCGTGCGATCTCGGCGACGTCGGGGACGAGCTCGATCGCCGCAATACGTTCCGCAGCGGCCCAGCGCGAGGGCAAGGCGCCCGGTCGTCCCGGTCGCGCACCCGAGCTCGAGAATCGCTGCGCTCGGATCGACCGGGAAGGCGAGGACGTAGTCGCGACGGCAGCCCTCGAAGTACCAGGGCTCCTTGGCCGAGTAGACGGCGGCGCCGCCTGGAGCTTCGTCCTCGGCCTGCGGTGAGTGAGTCACGCTCAGTAGTCTAGGAACGTTCCCGGCGCGCCCGGCCGAGCGCCGCCCGAGCGGTCCCGACCGCCCCGCGGCGGACGAGCGACGATCGTAGTGCGACGACGGACGAGCGCAGCACGACGCCACGCGGCCTCGGCGTACCGGGGCGACGGGGACCGTCTGTCGTGAGCAGCTCCACGAGCGGAGCGCAGACCCGCTCCCACGTGAACTCGTCGCGCAGGCTTTCGATCCGCCGACGATGGTGCTCGCGTTTCGCCGGGCTCTCTGCCAGCGATGTCAGTGCGGTGCTCCAGGCTTCGACGTCACGCTCCGGGAGCACGATGCCTGCGTCGCGTTCGCGGATCAGCTCGCCCAGCGCGTCACCGCCCGTGCAGACGACGGGCAGTCCTGCCCAGAAGCAGTCGAGGAGCCTGGTCCGAAACGCAAAGCGCGTCTCGAGAGTGTCGAAGTGCGCCGACACCCCGAGGTCGGCCTCCAGGAGGTAGCCCCGGCGTTCGCTGTGCGGAACCCAGCCGTCGTTGAAGAACACGTGCTTGCCGTGGAGCCGAAGCGTCGTCGCGCGTTCGCGGGCGCGGTCGAGCATCGCCATCTGGTCGACGGCCGAGCTCGGGTGCCGGGTGCCGAGGAAGAAGAGCTTCACCTCGTCGTGCCCCGCCGTCACGAGCCGTGCCACGGCGTCGATGACCGTCAGCGGGTCGAACCAGTTCCAGACTCCCCCGCCCCAGAGCAGCACGAGATCGGACGACGAGATCCCGGGCACCACGCCGCGGAGCGAGGGTGCACCGGGTGAAGGCGGCTCGGCGTCGAGCCCGAAGGGCACGATCGTGACGAGATCGGCAAACGTCGGGTCCGCCGATCCAGCCTCCCACCGACAGACGGCCGAGCGAGGAGAGCGCTCCCAGCCACAGGTCGCGCTGGCGCGCGGTCGCGCACAGAAACCCGTCGGCGAGTCGGAGCCCCGCCAGCTGCCGGAAACGCACCTCGTCGTAGCGAAGCTGGTTCACCCGAAGCCCGCCCGGCTCCGCGGCCAGGTGCGCCAGCGACTCCACGAGGGCCGGGCCGTACAGATCGAGAATCAGCCGGACTCCGGCACGTGACGCCTTCACGGCGAGACGAGGGGGAAGCTCCTGTGCGACGATCGCGTCGACCGAGCCGACGAGCCCTCGCAGCGAGTACTGGCTCAGGTCCGCAGTGCAGACGGTGGCGAACGTCTCGCCCACCGGCGTCTCGGGCGCGGCCAGCGTGACATCGGCCTCCTTCTGGAGCTCGCGCGCGAAGTTGAGGTACCTGATCCCGGGTCCCGCCAGCGTTCGCCCGACTGGGTCGTTCGACCACACCAGGATCCGGCGCACGCGGTCATCTTGCCAACGGCTGTCGGTCGGACTTTCGTCGGCGCTTGCACGCCGCCGCAGACGTCTGCATATCTTGGGGCGTGCGCGCAACGGTCGTCATCCCGACGCGGAACGGCCGCGAGCTGCTGGCGGACGCGCTCGAGAGCCTCGAACGGCAGACAGTCGATCACGACGTCGTCGTGGTCGACAACGGATCGACGGACGGAACTGCAACGCTGCTCGCCGAGCGGTTCCCGAAGGTTCGGGTCATCCGCAACGACCGCAACCTCGGCTTCGGGTCGCGCGATCAACCGTGCGGTGGATGCGATCGACACGCCGGTCGTCGTCCTCGTCAACAACGACGTCGTCTGCGAGCCGCAGTTCGTCGAACGAATCCTGGAACCGTTCCGTGACTCTCGCGTCGGGCTCGTCGCCGGAGTGCTGCTTCAGCACGGCGCGCCCGAGCTCGTGGACTCGGCGGGGATCGAGCTCGACGTCACGCTGCGGTCATGGGATCAGTTGTGGAACCGACCCGTAGCAGAGCTCCCGTCTGCATCGGAGCCCGTCGGCCCCTGCGGTGGGGCCGCCGCGTACCGGCTCGATGCCTGGCGCGCCGTGGGTGGCTTCGACGAGGCGTTCTTCGCGTACTGGGAGGACGTCGATCTCGCGTTGAGGCTCCGGCTCGAGGGCTGGACGCAGCGTCCGGGCGAACGACGCGCGGGTGCTCCACAAGCACGGCCAGACCCTCGGCGCGGCATCACCGGCACAACGACGGCTCGAAGCCTTCGGCCGCGGGTTCGTGCTCGCGCGCTACCGCGTCGGCGGTCTCGGCATGTGGACGCGGGCCCGGATCGCAGCGCTCGACTGGCCCGTCCTCGTCGTGCACCTGGTCGTTCGACGCGAGGCCGGCCCGATCCGTGAGCGGCGCCGCGGTCGTCGAGAAGGGCTCTCGAGGGCGGCGCTTCGGCCGCCGGTCGAGTTGGCACGCGTCTCGTTCTCAGCCGCACTGGGCCGCCAGGCACGCCAGCTGTCGATGCGGTTCTCGGGCCGCCTCCCCGATCACTTCAAGGCGTAGCGGTCGAAGCTGGACGATCGCGCTCTCCGCGACGTGCGAGCAGGATGAGGTGAAACGGCTCGGCATGCTCCGTCGCCACAGTCGTGAAGTCGGCGTGCGTAAGGAGCTCGGACGCGCTCTCGAGCGTGAAGACGTGGTGATGAAGCGATCGCAGTTCGGCATTGTTCAGCGACCGCTCGCGGAATTGGTCGATCGTGCCGGCCCACGGGTCCCTCGAAAGGTCGTGAAGGCTGAGGATCTCTTCGAGATGCGTGAGGTCGTCTTCGCCCGTCTCGCGCTCGTAGTCGCCGACCATGTGCTCGACCGTCGTAACCGGCCGGCGCCGGTCGAACGTCCGATCCTTGTCGGGAAGGACCATGAGGAGCAGGCCGTCGTCGGCAAGCACGCGATGCCATTCGACACAGGCCTTCAAGGGGTTCGCCACGTGCTCGAGCACGTGCGACGCGAGGACGCAGCCGTAGCTCCCTTCCGCGACGCCGTCGAGCGAACTCGCTTCGGCGACGAAGGTGCGGCGATACCGCGGGGCGAAGCCGGCGGGCTCCCAGAGCGTGCGCGCGGCGTAGTTGCATCCGTCGACCGAATGGAGCACGCGATAGACGGGCAACGGACCGAGAGCAAAGATCTCGCTCGGTCCTCCGATCTCGAGCGCGATCCGTCCGCGAAGCACGTCCCGGTACATCCCGGTGCTCGGCAGGTTCCTGATCGTCAGGCTCCGCACGAAGGCGACGCCCCGTGGCCGCAGGATTCGCCCTCCCGGCCGCGAAAACGCCGGACTTGATCGATTCCTTCATACCGCCCGGGTACGCTACTCGCCGCGATGCAGCGAGACGACCACGGCTGGAGCGAGCAGGCGCTCGACGGGGTCCGTGCCGAGTTCGCGGACGCGTTTGCGGGCCGCACATGCCTCGTCACGGGCGCCGACGGCTTCATGGGGAGCCACCTGACGGAGGCGCTCGTCCACATCGGCGCCAGGGTCATCGCGTTCGTGCGCGCAACCTCCTCGGGCGCGTTGAACAACATCGGTCATCTCCGGCGCGACCTGACGGTCGTCTTCGCCGACCTCACCGACAAGACGTCGGTCGACTACTGCGTCCGCGACCACCTGCTCTCGGCGGACGACCGGCCCTACGTGTTCCACCTCGGCGCCCAGGCGCACGTCGGCGAGTCGTGGCACCGGCCCTACGAGACGGTGATGGCCAACACCGTCGGCACGTTGAACCTGCTGCAGTCGTTGGTCGACAACGGCGTGACGCTCGAGAAGTTCGACACGGCGGGGACGTCCGAGGAGTACGGCAACGTCCGCGAGAGCGTCGCCCACCACCACGACTTCGACGAGCTCGGCGGCCTGATCCTCCACGAGCGCTCGCCGATCAACCCGAAGTCGATCTACGCGACGGCGAAGGTCGCCGCCGACTTCCTGACGATGAACTACCACGACGCTTACGGGATCCCGGGTGTCGTGACGCGAATGTTCAACAACTACGGCCCGCGCCAGAACCCGCGCTACGTCACGGGCACGATCATCACGCAGGCGCTCACGCGACCGGAGGTCGAACTGGGCGCGCTGGAGCCGTTGCGCGACTTCTGCTTCTGCACCGACGGCGTGCGCGGCCACCTGACCGTCGCCGCACAAGGCGTTCCCGGCGACGTCTACGTGTACGGCCAGGGCGAGAACATCTCGATGCGCGACTGGTGCGACCTGATCCTCCGCATCGGGCGCGAGCACGGCTTCTGGGGTGACGACCGCCACGTCGTCGTCGACGAGGGGCGGCTCCGTCCCGGGGCGACCGACGTGATGGCGCTGCGCGTCGGTTACGAGAAGCTTCACCGCGAGACGGGCTGGGAGCCGAAGGTGTCGTGGGAAGAGGGGGTCCTGCGAACGATCCGGTGGTACGCGGAGCATCGGGCCGCATGGATCGGCCGGATCGACTGGCTGGCGGGCGCACCGGTCGCGGGCGCGTGACCGTCGTCATCGAAGAGCGCGTTCGCCGGCGTGACGGAATCGCGTTTGCGGACTCGGTTCCGGAGTCGCCGTATCGCGCCCGCTGGGAGCAGGAAGCAGCAGACGACCACGTCAAGTCGGCGATCGCGGATGGATCGGCGACGAAGCGCGCCGAGGACGGGCTCACCGGAAAGATCGCCCCGCTCTGGTCGCGGTTCCCCGCCGGGGTCCACACTCCGGCGTTGCTCGACGTCGGCGCCGGCTACGGTCGAATCGACCTCTACCTCGCCCGCGATCGGGGTCTGACCTGCGACACGCTTTGCGCGGTCGACATCTCCGCGACGATGCTCAGCCGACTGCTCGAATACCGAGAGCAGTACGACGTGTTCCCGGGGGCCGATCTCGAGGCGATCTGCGCATCGGCAGACGACCTGCCGATCGAAGACGGTTCGATCGATCTCGCCGTCTCGAGCGCGGTGTTCCTCCACATGGGAAAGGGCGTTCGTGGCACGCGCAGTCCGCGAGATCGCGCGCGTCCTCAAGCCGGGAGGGGCATTCGTGTTCGACAGCTGTTTTCCGAACGCGCTCAATCCGTCCAACTGGCCGCCGCGTCTCAAGCCGCGTCGACTACGTCACCCGAACGCGCATGAAGTACTGGCGGAGGCACGAGGTCGAGCGGCTCCTCGCGGAAAGCGGCCTCTCGGAGCGTGCCGGCGGCTACCGGCTGGAGCCAACGAGCTTCGCCGTTCTCCCGAAGACGATCGGCGCGGTCGAGGTCCCGCTCGCGCGTCGCGTCAACCGCGCCCTCGGTACGCCGAAGTCCTGGACCGACTTCCTCGCCGTCTCGTTCAGCGCGTACAGTCCCGGAGCGATCGCCTCATGAAGACGCTCGTCACCGGCGGCGCCGGCTTTCTCGGCTCCCACCTCGTGGAACGGCTGCAAGACGATGGCCACGAGATCTTCGTGCCGCGCCGTGTCGACTACGACCTCACGCATTGGGACGACACGGAACGACTCTTCGCCGACGTCGAGCCGGAGCTCGTCTTCCACCTCGCGGCACTCGCCGGCGGGATCGGCGCCAATCGCGCGGAGCCGGGACGGTTCTGGTACGCGAACCTGCTGATGGGCGCGCACGTGCTCGAGCTCAGCCGTCTGCATGACGTTCGCAAGGTGGTGATGCTCGGGACGATCTGCGAGTACCCAAAGCTCACGCCGGTGCCCTTCCGCGAGGAAGACCTCTGGAACGGCTACCCCGAGGAGACGAACGCGCCCTACGGGATCGCCAAGAAGGCCCATCTCGTCGGAGGCCAGGCGTACCGCGACCAGTACGGCCTCGACGTGATCCACCTGCTTCCTGTGAACCTCTACGGCCCACGCGACAACTTCGACCTCGAGACCTCACACGTGATCCCTGCGCTGATCCGCAAGATGACCGGGGGCAATCCAGAGGTGACTCTCTGGGGCGACGGGACGCCGACGCGCGAGTTTCTCTACGTCGCGGATGCGGCGGACGGGATTGCAGTGGCGGCCGAGCGGTACAGCGGGGCAGACCCGGTCAATCTCGGTTCGGGCGGAGAGATCTCGATCCGGGAGCTCGCCGAACTGGTCGCGGAGCTCACGGGATTCGAGGGCGAGATCACGTGGGACACGACGTCGCCGAACGGCCAGCCGAGACGGCAGTCTGGACGTGACGCGCGCACGTGAGCTGTTCGGCTTCGAGGCACGGACGCCGCTGCGCGACGGACTGGAGCGCACGATCGCGTGGTACCGCGAAAACGTCGCCGCGCCCGCCTCGTCCCGGTGGTGAGCCACCTCGACCTGAAGACCCCTCCCTGGCTGGTAGCCGCGCTCGCGGCCGCCGCCGTGGCGGCGACCGCAGCTCTCGCGGCAACCCGCCCCACCGGAGGCACGCTCTCGGTCGTCTTCGCTCTGATCCTCGCGCCCGTCGCCGTGTGGTCGATCGTCGTGATCGGCGAGCGCCTCGCCGGCCCCCACTTCGCAGTCGCGGCCGCGGTCGTCTACGTCGTGCTGCCGTTCGCCGCGCGCTTCCTGTTCTACGGCCCGTTCGTCGAGGTCTACAAACGCGAGATCGCGCCGGCGCTCGTCGGCCTCCGCTCGACCGCGTGGTTCGCGCTCGGCGTCGCGATCGCACTCGGTATCGCCCTGGCGCCCGCTCCGGCCGGCGGCGATCGCGGGGATCGCCGCGCTCGGCGTCGCGCTCGTGCTGTGGCTCGACACGGACTGGACGACGCTCTACGACAACTTCCACGAGACGACCTGGAGCCCGACGTTGCTCTCGCTGCTGCCGTTCGCGTGCGTGCTCGCCGTCGGCCTCCGGTCCCCGGCGCTCGCCGCAGCGCTGGGCGGCTGGATCGGCTTCTTCATCCTCCGCGGCGCCAACGCAGACGTACGCAGACGGCGGCTTCTGGCTCTCGCTCGCGGCCGCGACTCCGGCCGCGGCCCTGCTGGTCACCTCGCTGGGGTTGCTGGTGCCGCGGCTTCGGCCGGCGCGTGCTCCTGCTCCGCCTCCGGCATCGACTCCTCACTGAGCCGCTGCTCGAGCAGCGCGACGCGCTGCGCGAGGATCACGTTCTGATCGGAGAGCTTCGACAGCACCGTCGAGTAGTGCAGCAGCACGGCGAGCACGAAGAGCAACGCTACGGCGAAGAGGACGGCCGGTGGGTACGTCTGGACGCCGACCCACCCGGCGATCGTGTTCAGCCCCCCGCGCCAGGCCGAGAGGACGAGCAGGACGACGCCCGTCAGTACCCACAGCAGCGCGTAACGCTCGCGCAGGCGGCGCGAGCGGATCAGCTCGAACACGACCGCGAGCAGCAGCACCGAGGCGAGCGTCGCCGCGATCGAGACCTTGAGCGGTGTCTGGCCGGCGATCATCCGCCCTCCGACCGGGGTCGCGCTCCGCCTGAACATGCCCACGATGACGGCGAGCAGCACCTTCGCCATGTAGTAGATCGAGCGCAGCGCGGTGATCGACGAGCTGCCGTGCTCGCGTTCGCGCATGCTCACCGGCGCCTCGGCGAGGCGCAGACGGTGCTTGTGCACCATCACGGCCGCCTCGACCTCGGGGTAGTCGTGCGGGTAGTCCTGCGCGAACAACGCGATCGCCCGGCGGTTGAGCACCTGGAATCCACTCGTCGTATCGGTCAGACGCTGGCCCGTGAGCAGCGACACGGTGCGCGCGAGGATGCGGATCCCGATCCGCCGCACGCCGGAGGACCGGTAGCCGTCCGCACCCGCAAACCGCGAGCCCACGCAGACGTCGGCTTCTCCTCCGAGCACGACCGGCAAGCAGCTCGGAGAGCTGCGCCGGATCGTGCTGTCCGTCGCCGTCGATGCGCGCGACGATGTCGTAGTCGCCGTCGAACGCGTAGCGGAAACCGGTCTGGACGGCGCCGCCGATGCCGAGGTTGAACGGCAGTCGCACGACGCGCGCTCCTCGGCGCGCCGCGGCCTCCCCGGTGCGGTCGCTCGACGCGTCGTCGATCACGACGACGTCGAACTCCGGGTCGAACGCGCGAATCTCGTCGACCACGCCGCCGATCGCTCCCTCCTCGTTGTACGCCGGGACGATCGCGAGCTTCTTCACGCGGGCACTCCGACTCCGACGGCGGCGAGCACCTGCCGTGCGCGGTGCCGATAGGTGTGCTCGTCGAGGACGCGTTCGCGGGCACGGCGGCCGAGCTCCTCGGCCTGTCCGGGGTCGGCGAGCAACTGCCGATACGCGGCGACCGCGTCGTCGGCGTCCTCGACCACGATCAACTCCGAGCCGGGCTCGAACCAGCGCTCGATGCCCGCGTAGGGGTTCGAGACGATGGCGGCTCCCGACGACGCGAGCTCGAAGGGCCGGCATGACGACGACGCGTAGACGCCGGCGTGCGAACGGCGGGTGATGCACAGGTTGATGCGCGCCACGGAGATCGCGCGCGAGAAGGCGTTGAACGGGACGTCACCGAGTACCCTCGCGGCTCCGATGTCCCCTCGGAAGTCCCGGCCGCCGAGGGCGAAATCGACATCCGGCAGCCGACGCGACGGCTCGCCGATCATCGCCTGAACCCACTCGCGACGAAACTTGTCGCCGTAGCCGTAGAAAAAGACGTCGACCTCCTTGTCGACGGCCGCGGGCGCGAAGAAGTCGGGATCCGCGGCCCAGAACACGGTCTCGACGCGCCGCGCACCCAGGTCGAGCAGCCGCTCGGACGCGCCCTCGGAGTTCGAGATCAGCGCGTCGTACTCGGACGGATCGGCGTCGTGGTACCAGTTGAACCCGGTGTCCATCCCGCCGAACTCGGGAAGGCTCATCGGCGCGTCCCCGTCGTAGAACACGACCGGCACGCCGAAGCGCTCGCGCAGCGTCGTCGGCACGCCGCGCAGATGCGACATCGGTACGGTGAAGACGATCACGGCGTCGGGCCGCTCGCGCTCGACGAGCGCCTCGAGGTGCCGGCGCCAGCGCGGCGTGACCCACCGCCAGACGACCTCACGGGTCATCCTGTCGCCGAACGAGTCCTCGGGATCCTCCTCGTCCCGACGCAGGTAGCGGTCTCCCTTGAGCCGCGCCACCATGTCGCGGGCGCGCGCGAACGACTCGCCTTCGACGAAGGCGGGGTTCGGAGCCGTGCGCCACCAGGGCGATTCGACCGGCCGGCCGCGGTACGGAGTGACGACGAGGTCGACACCTTCCTCGTACAGCCCCTTCCAGAGCTGCCACCACGCAGGGGTGCAGCCGTAGCGGAAGTCGAGGTCGATCGCCGAGGCGACGGCGAGGATCTTCGGCGAGCGCACGTCGAGCCCAAGTGTGGCAGACCGAGGTTACGGCGACGTAAGCGCCGCCTCGGGTTCTGAGATAGAGCTGCTTTCCGTCGGCAGGCGGCGTCCGGCTAGCCGCCGAAAGTCGGCCGCGACGATCGGCGCACCATCCAAGCGGGCCAAGGATGGTTAGCTCTCTCGGTGGGAGCCGGCGATCCTCCGCGCACGCGTGTCGTTCTCCGTCTGATCGCGGTCGAGCGCATTCTGCGCGGTCTGCTTTTGCTCGCCGCAGGTGTCTATCTGCTGTTTCATCTCTCCACCGACTTCGGCCAGCTCGCGGAGCGGATCATCCGCAGCATCGACATCGATCCGCGCCAGCACTTCTTCCACGGAATCATCGCGCGCTTGCACGGCCTCCACGCGCACCAGCTGCGGATCGCCGGCATCGCCGCACTCGGCTACGGCGGACTGGAGCTCGTCGAGGGTGTTGGGCTGTGGCTCGATCAGCTCTGGGCTGAGTACCTGACCGTGATCGCGACGTCGCTGCTGATCCCGTTCGAGCTGTACGAGCTCGCTCGCCACCCGACGTTGTGGAAGGCGGGCGGGATCCTGATCAACGTGCTGATCGTGATCTACCTGGCCCGGGCGCTGCGCCGACGACTGGCAGCGGAGCCACGGTGACAGTCGAACCGGCTGGGACACCGCCCAACGCCGCGTGGGTGTGCGCGTCGAAGCGAGCCAGGTGCACAGATGTCCCCTGAACGATGGATGGGGCGGCACCCACCCGAAGCGCCGGTGTCTTCGCACGCCGGAGCACCGAGAGTGCGCGGGGTGGGAGACGAGGAGGTTGCAAGGTCGAACGACCTGGAGCGCGTCCGCGCACTCCTGTTCGGCGACCTGCCGGTCGAGGAGGGCTGGGAGCGGATCGCTGCCGCGATCGCGGGCGCGGCCGACCCGGAGCGCCAGCAGGCGATCGAGCGCATCGCCTCGGCCGACCTGAGCGGCGACCTGCTCGAGATCCTGCGCCGGCTGCGCGACGAGAACGAGTAGCGGCGCGTCAGTACGCGCCGCGGCGGCTCAGGATCGCCGCCGGGGTACGGAAGAGAATCGAGATGTCGAGCCAGATCGACCAGTTCTCGAGGTAGTAGAAGTCGAGTCGCACGAGATCGTCGAACGCGAGATCGGAGCGCCCACCGATCTGCCAGAGGCCGGTGATGCCAGGCAGGACGTTGTAGCGGCGGCGATGCCAGCCTTCGAGCCGCTCGTAGTCGCGAACGGGAAGCGGCCGGGGCCGACGAGCGACATCTGACCGCGCAGCACGTTGATCACGTTCGGGACCTCGTCGAGCGAAAACCTCCGGAGCACGCGACCGACCGAGGTGACACGCGGATCGCGGCGGATCTTGAACAGCGCACCTGTCGCTTCATTCGCACGCTCGAGCTGCTCCTGCTGCCGGTCGGCGTCCGCGACCATCGTGCGGAACTTGAGCATGCGGAACTCCTGCTCGCTCAGGCCGACACGGGGATCGGCGTAGAACACCGGCCCGCGCGAGGTGAGCTTGATCGCAGCCGCGATCACCACCCAGACCGGCAGGCCGACGACGACGATCAGGGCGGAGACGACGAGGTCGAAGCTGCGCTTGAGCGTCCAGTCGGCGCCCGCAAAGATCGGCGGCCGGAGCTCGAACAAGGGCACGCCGAGGCCAGGGACGTACTCGCCCCGCTCGACGAGCAGCTCCGTCGTGCGCGGTGCGATGCGCACCTTGACCGCCCGCTTGTGCGCAGCGTCGACGATCTCGAGCAGCCGTTCCTCCGAGATCCCCATGTCGGCGACGATCACGTCGTCCAGGTCGTCGACGGCGAAGATGGCGTCGTCCGACGCATCGGGGTCGAGCTCGCCGACGAACTCGTACTCGATTCCGGCCTGCGCGGCGCCGAGCCCGGAGCGAAGGCGGTCGCGCTGCGTGGCCGTCCCGACGAGCACGGCGCGACGGCGCACCCCGGCAGCACGCAGGATCTCGCCGGTCAGTTGCTCGTAGCTGGCGCGGAAGAGCGCGATCGTGGCGGAGACGAACAAGCGCGCCGACGACGTAGAGCCCGAGCGTCGTCACGTGCTGGCCGCTGCCGAGCGCGAACGCGAGCGACAACGCTGCGACGAGGAAGACGGCCCCGACCACACGTCCGACGCCCTCGCGCAACTCCCGGCGCGCGTAGAGGCCGGCGCGCCAGAAGACGAGGATCAGGACGAGGATCAGGAACGGGAGCCAGTTCGTCTCCTGGTCCCAGATCAGCCCCCAGAGCACTGGATGCGGGTCGACGACGAACGCCCGCACGGCGAGCGCGGCGTACAGCCCGATGATCAGCCCGCCGACGTCCACCGTCACGAGCGCGAGCACGCTCGCACTGCGCCTGATCAGTTTTTGGAACGGCGCGCCGGTGAGCAGGTACGGCTTGCCCGAGCGGGCGTCCTCCGAAGGCCGAGCGCCGACGACGCGCTCCGGACTGACGCCGTCGCTTCGTTCCGGCAGTGCCACGCGCCGATCGTACCTCGGACCGCCGTCGTCTCCAGAGTCGCGACGGCTTCCAATCGCTTCCGCGCGTCAGACTTCGGCGACAACGTGGTAGTTCGCGATCAGCGATCCCTGCCGCGTATCGCGCAGCTTCGGGTTCGTCGCGTCCACGGCCTCACCCGCGCGATGGAGAGCCCAGACGGCGCCCCGGCCGACCGGCGACTCACCGAGTGCGGCCTCTACGTAGTTCGAGACGAGCATCGCGAGAGTGGAGCCGGTGCCTGCGGCGGGCTCGATCGAGAGAGTCGACCAGTCGCCGTTCCGCTCGAACAACAGGCGGAGCCCGGTGTGCGTCCATCGCCAGTGGTCGTTCGGGGACGGGTGATACCACTGCACGCCGTGCGTTGACGCCAGCACCCGCCGCACCGGGCCGGGTCACGCGCCGCAGCTCTCGGACCGCCTGCGCCGGATCGTCGGAGTGCTCGAGCACCTGTGTGCACAGCACGACGTCGAAGCTCGCGTCGTCGACCGGCAGGTGCTCGACGGCGCCGACGAGGTCGGCAAGGGGGTTCTCGACGACGTCGACTCCGATGTACTCCGATGCGATCGGCGCGAACAACGGGAAGTACGGCTTCACGCCGCACCCGACGTCGAGGATGCGCAACGGAGCTCGCCGCTCCAGTTCCTCGATCTGCCGTTCGAGCCAGCGAACGAGCGCCGAGCGCACCACCCAGGTCGAGGATGACCTGCGCGGGTTCCGCCGGTTCGCGCCCGGCCAGGGCTCGGGAAGCGGCGGCATCCTACTGGGGAAGGTTCGCGAACGCTGCGAACGACGGCTTCTTCTTGCCGCCGATGGTGATCAGTCCTGACTGCCAGCCGCCGAGGTTCGGGTCGTCCTTGAGCAGGAACCAGAGCATCATGTCGACACGCGGGTTCTTGCGTCGCGATCGCGAACGCCTGCTTCAGGTAGAGCGCCTGCTTCGCGCAGGAGACGCCGAAGAGCTTGTCGGGTGGGTTCGTCTGGTAGCCGTACTCGGTGATCCAGATGCGCTTGTTGCCGTAGAGCTGCGTCAGCACCTTGATCAGGTCGTTCGAGGTTGCCGAGCGTCACCGCCGTCGCCGGGGCGCCGCGAGCCCGACCGGCTTCGTCGTCGGCGTGTCGGACGGGCCGGCGTAGTACGGGTGGTGCGCCCACGCGTCGAACGTCTTCAGCCCGGCCTTCTTGACCGCCCGCAGGAACGCGATCGGCGACGACCGAGGGCCGCGTGCTGTTCGGGTTGTTGTTGCCGCGCGGAGCCGTGACGCCGCATGCGACCCGCTCACCCGGAGACGAGCGTCCCGTGCACGCCGTCGTAGACGGCGTTGCAGATCTTCGCGTAGTCGATCGCGCTCTGGATCACGTAGCCGCCGGCGGTGCGCTTGTACTGCGGCGGAGCAGGAACGTCGGGTTGTTCGGCTCGTTCCAGGCCGTCCACTCCTTGACCGCGGGGATGCATCTCGCCCGTCGTCGCCCGTGAACGGTCCCGCTGTAGCGCTTGGCCGCGGCGTAGGCGAAGTTGCGGAGGTCGACGGCGTTCTTCGGGGCGACGTTCTTCGACTGCCTCGCCGTTCTCCCAGGTCGGCGTCCCGTAGATCGAGAAGAGGACGTGGATCCCGTACTGGTGCGCGTAGTGCACGGTTCGGTCGTAGAGCGTCCAGTGGTACGCCGGGTCGTCCGGGTTCGCGGCGTTCGCCGGCCGGTGCTGCGCGACGCCGTACGGGCCGCCCCAGTAGAGGTTCTCCCGGATCTCCTGGACGTGCAGCTGGTTGAGCAGCGAGAACGTCTCGGGGATCGGGCCGTAGAGCGTCTGCGCCTCGTCGTAGATGCCGACACGCATGTACCGGGATGCATCCGCAGGCGTCGCCGTCGCCGCGGTGACAGCTGCCGCGGCGATCGAGACGACGATGGCAGACCCCGAGCCGCGCTCGCATCAAACGACGGCCGACTCCTGCCCCATCGCCGCAAGCCAGCGGCGCAGCCCTTCCTCGAGATCGATCTCGGGCGCCCAGCCGAGCACCTGCCGCGCACGCGTGATGTCGGGACGCCGCACCTGCGGATCGTCGGTCGGCAGCGCCTCGAACACGATCTCGCTCGACGAGCCGGTGACGCGGATCACCGTCTGCGCGAGGTCGAGCATCGTCAGCTCGTGGTCCGGGTTGCCGAGGTTCACCGGCAGGTGCTCTCCGCTCTGCGCGAGCAGGTAGAGCCCGCGGATCAGGTCGTCGACGTAGCAGAGCGACCGCGTCTGCGAACCGTCGCCGTAGACGGTGAGCGGCTTGCCCTCGAGCGCCTGGTTGCAGGAAGTTGACGGACGCGCGACCGTCGTTCCGGCGCATGCGCGGGCCGTAGGTGTTGAAGATCCGCGCGATGCACGTGTCGACACCCTGCTGGTGTGTGGTACGTCATCGTCAGCGCCTCGGCGTATCGCTTCGCCTCGTCGTAGACGCCGCGCGGGCCGATCGGATTGACGTTGCCCCAGTAGGTCTCGGCCTGCGGGTGCTCGAGCGGATCGCCGTACACCTCGCTCGTCGACGAGATCAGGAAGCGCGCCCGCTTCCACTTCGCGAGACCGAGCGCGTTGTGGGTCGCCGTACGAGCCCACCTTCAGCGACTTCAGCGGCAGCCCGCAGGTAGTCGACCGGGCTCGCGAGGGCGGCGAGGTGGAAGACGAAGTCGACCGGGCTCGTCGATCTGGATCGGCTCGACGACGTCGTGGTAGACGAACTCGAAGCCGTCGTCGCGGATGATGCGCGATGTTCTCGAGCGTGCCCGAGTCGAGGTTGTCGACGCAGACGACACGGTGCCCCTCGGGACCAGGAACTCGCAGAGGTGGGAGCCGAGAAACCCGGCGCCGCCCGTCACCACGGAGGTCGGCATCGGTGCAATGTACTGCCCCCGCCGGAACCCGTCGCTGCTCCTTACGGACCCTTTGCAACCGGCGCGCCCCCGAGGGAGGTGCGGTACGGTTGTCTTGGACGTGCCCTCGTCCCGCCCGGGGTGCCTCGCGGTGCCTCGGGTCCCCCGGGGAGGTCTCGCTCGAGCCGCATGGGCGAGGCCTCCCTCTTTAGCTCGGGCGCCTAGCGCAGGTCCTTGTTCGACTCCATGTCGAACCACATCGCGAAGAGCGTGAACTGCGTCCCCGAGATCAGCAGGAGCGCGACGAGCACGATCGTCGCGGTCGGGATGCCGTGGCCGGCGAACCGCAGCACCGTCTCGACGACGCCGAGCACGAGGCCCGCCACCGTCATCACGAGGCCGAGGCTGTAGAAGAAGACGAGTGGATGGAAGTCGCGGATCACGTACTTCTCGCGCAACCGCCAGAAGAACCCCTTCCACAGCAGCCACGAGATCCGCGGCACGACGCGGCGGATCTTGATGCCCGAGCGCTCGCCGACGCCGTAGATCGGTCGCGACGGGAAGTCGCGGACGCGCGCGTTCCACACGTTCAGGTGGACGAGCATGTCGTTCGGAAAGCCGTAGCGCGTGTAGATGCGGTCGAGGTCGAGGAGCGCCAGCATCGGGGCGAGACAGGACCGTGTAGCCCGCCTGCGAGTCGGCGATGTGCCAGTAGCCCGACGCGATCTTGGTGAGCAGGCTGAGGACTGCGTTGCCGAGGTAGCGGCTGCGCGGCATCAGCTTCCACGCGCTGCCGGTGAAGAGCCGGTTCGCCTTCGCGTAGTCGAGCTCGCCGCGCACGACCGGCAGCGCCGAGCGCCTCGAGCTCGTCGGGATCCATCTGGTTGTCGCCGGCCATCACCGCGACCGCGTCCACGCGCGTCGCGAGCGCCCGCTTGTAGCCGGTGACGATCGCCGCGCCGACGCCCAGGTTCCGCTCGTGCGCGATCACCTCGACCCGCGGGTCGCCGACCGAGCCGGCCACGCTCGGCGGTCGCGTCGCTCGAGCCGTCGTCGACGACGAAGATCCGGTCGACGAACCCCGGTATCCCCTGCAGCGTCGCGGCGATCAAGCGCCTCTTCGTCGTGCGCGGGAACGACGACCGCAACGGTCTTGCCCTCGAGCACGTCAGGAGAGCCGCACGCGGACGAGCACGCGAAGCGCCTTGAAGCCGTCGCGCCAGGTGATCTTCTTCCCTTCCGCGTACGTGCGGCCGTAGTAGGCGATCGGCAGCTCGTAGATCCGCAAATCCTTCTGCCGGCAGAGCCGACCCGTGATCTCGGGCTCGATGCCGAAGTCGTCCTCGCGCAGGTCGAGCGAGCGGAGGACGTCGATGCGGAACGCCTTGTATCCCGTCTCCATGTCGGAGAGCGTGGTGTTGAAGAGGAGCCCGTGACGACGCTCAAGAAGCGGTTGCCGACGAGGTGCCAGAAGAGGTACGCGCGCTGCGGACGGCCGCCGGAGAGACGGGATCCGTAGACGACATCCGCGACGCCCTCCTCGATCGGCGCGATCAACGCGGGCACCTCGGCGGGGTCGTACTCCATGTCGGCGTCCTGGATGACGACCACGTCGCCGTCGGCCTCGACCAGCGCCCGGCGAACCGCCGCCCCCTTGCCGCGGTTCGGCTGGCTGACGACCACGAGATTCTCGAGCTCACCGTCGAGCCGTTCGAGGATCGCGCGCGTCCCGTCGGTCGAGCCGTCGTCGACCACGACGATTTGCTTGTCGAGCGGCAGCGACTCCACCCGCCGAATGACTTCCTCGAGCGTTCGCTCCTCGTTGTAGACGGGAACGAGGAACGAGACCTTCATGCCGGCTGGGTGCGGCCGCCGCGCCCATCGACGACGATCGCCGTGATCGCGCCGAGCAGAAGACCGATCAGCGCGCCGATCACGATCGAGCTGCCGTGGGAGTGCGCCGAGGACTTGACCGCCTTCGCCGTCGTCACTACCCGCGCGCTCTCGACGCTCTGCGAGAACGCGAGCTGCGTCTGCGTCGAGGACAGCTGGTTCAAGCAGGTTCCCCTGGCGCTGCAGCGCCGTGTCCAGCTGCGTGATCAGGGTGAGCTTGTCGAGCGCATTGAGGTGGCCGGCGGCGATCGCCTTGTCGGCGGACGCGATCCGCTCGTTGATCGAGCGCAGCTGCGTCCTCGTCGTCTGCAGCACGGTGCGGTAGGTCGCGATCTTCGTGCCGACGTACGGCGCCGTGGTGCGCTTGACGACGAGTGCCGACAGCGCGTTCGCGGCGTCGGCGGTCTTGGCCGGAGAGGCGCCGCGCACGCTCAGCGAGACCAGTGGCGTCACACGGGTCGCGCCGGCACCGGTCGTCGACCCGACCTGGGCGACCGACACCTGGCCACGAAGCGCGCCGCCCGGCAGCCCGGCGGCCTGCTCGGCGGCCGACTGGGCCGAGGCCGAGGACGTGATCAGTGCGATCGCCCGCGGGTTCGAGTAGAAGCCGTTGACGATCGCGCCGCCCGGCGAGACGGGCTGCCCGAGCGAGATCAGCGCCGCGGCCTTGTAGTCGCTGCCGCCGCGCAGCGAGTAGAGACCTCCGAGCGATCGCCGCCGAGAACGAGCCCGCGCCACCGGCAGCCACCACAGTCGGACGATGGCGCGCCGCCAGCGTCCGAGATCGACCTCGCGCTCGGCATCGAGATCGGGGGTCGGCGCTGCCGTCATCGAGCGGCGACTGTAGCCGACGCCCATTCCCACTGTCTCGCGAGACCTTCCTCCAGCGAGACGGTCGGGCTCCAGCCGAGCTCCGCCCGGATCCGGCTCGTGTCGGCGGCCGTGCGCCGCTGGTCGCCGGGGACCGCGCTGCTGCGCAGGACGTCGAGCGTCGATCCCGCAAGCTGCTCGAACAGGTCGATCGCCTCGTTCATCGACGCCTCGAGCGCACCGCCGACGTTGTACGTCCCGGTACCGTCGGGACATCGCGCGGATCGTCGCGTCGACCACGTCGCCGACGTACGTCCAGCTGCGCGACTGCGACCCGTCGCCGTACAGCTCGAAGCGCGTCCCGGCGGCGAGGGCGAACGCGATCCGGGTGAACGCCATGTCGGGCCGCTGGCGAGGGCCGAACGCGTTGAAGTAGCGCAGGACGACCGCGTCGAGGTCGTACGACCGGACGTATGCATCGAGCAGGTGCTCGCACGCGAGCTTCGTGACGCCGTACGGCGAGAGCGGATGCGGCGGCTCGTCCTCGGGCGTCGGGAACCGCTCGGGCGCGCCGTACACCGACGACGAGGAGGCGAACACGATCCGGACCCCGGCCGCGACGGCGGCCTCGAACACCCGCTGCGAAGCGAGCACGTTGCGGCGCACGTACAGCGGGAAGACGTCGCCGAAGCTGCGGACGCCCGGCTGGCCGGCGAGGTGGAACACACCGTCGAGACCGCCGAAGTCGACCGGGCCCTCGGCGAGGTCGACGGGCCGGATATCGAGGCCGCGCGCGTTCTCGGCCTTCAGCCGGGGGTCGTAGTAGTCGGTGAAGCAGTCGAAGCCGACGACGTCGTGCCCGGCCGACTGCAGCGCCTCGGCGAGCTGGGAGCCGATGAACCCGGCCGCACCGGTGACCCCGTAGCGCACCGGCGCAGGTTAGATGATTGATTCCCAAGTCGACGCGGCGCGGATGGGGGCCTGCACGCAGCGCATTGCGGCCGCCTCGCCCAGTGTCAAGGCTTCAGCCTTGCCACCGGTCGAGTCGTCCACACTGCTTGGTGCAGTCCCTCCCCGCATCCACGGCACTCAGGAATCAATCATCTACCGCCGGCTCTCGACGAGCCCGTGGACTTGCGTGTAGCCCACGAGGTAGAGGCGGTCGGAGTCCGCTACGACCGGGGTGTACTTCCCGTCCGGGTACGTCCACAGGCGTGCGCCGGTGCGGGCGTCGAGCGCGTACGTCGTTCCGGCGAGCGTCGCGAAGTACACGCGCCCCGCGATCACCGTCGCCGAGCCGGAGATCGGTCCGTTCGCGGTGAACTGCCACTCGACGTCGCCGGTGGCGGCGTCGAAGCACGTGAACCGCTGCGAGTACGAGCCGGCGAAGACGTGGTCGCGCCAGACGGCCGCCGAGGAGTAGACGTAGCCTCCTGTCGACTGCGACCACCTGAGCTCGCCGCTCGTCGCGCCGAACGAGTAGACCTTGCCGTCCGTCGAGCCGATGTAGACGCGACCGTAGGCCACCGCGGGAGTCGCGTAGAAGTGGCCGATTCCGCCGAACCGAGGCTGCGCGCTCGCCCGCCAGAGCATCCGCCCGGTCCGCGCCGCGAGCGCGTAGACGTGGCCCGAGTAGTCGCCGACGAAGAGGCGACGCCCCGAGATCGCGACGCCGCCCTTCACCTGCCCGAGCACGGTCGTCGACCAGACGAGACGTCCGGTGTGCTCGTCGAAGGCGTAGACCTTGCCGCTCCAGTCGCCGACGTAGACGCGACCGCCGACGACGACCGGCGACGACTCGGACGGCGCCAGCTGTCGCCGCCAGAGCACGCGGCCGGTGCGGGAGTCGAAGGCGATCAGCGCTCCCGTGAGCGACGGGCTCGGCGGCCGGTTGCACGGCGGCCCGTTGAGGAACGACTCGAAGACGATGTGATCGTCGACGGCCGGCGACGCGGCGACGCACCGGTGCGAGTCGTAGCGCCAGCGAAGCTTCCCGCCGGCCGGCGTCGACCGCGAACACGGTGCCGGTGTTGTTGGCGACGAAGAGGCCGCCGTACGCCACCGCGGGCGGGAACTCGACGAGCGTGCGGCGCGCGGAACGTCCAGACGGTCCGGAACGGCGGAGCCAGCGAGATCCCGTTCCCGAACCGCGTGCCCTCGGGATCGTGGCCGTAGACGGGCCAGGCGATCCCCGGCTCGACCGGCTTCGGGGGCGGCGGCTGGGTGGGGACGAACTCGACCGTCGAGGAGCCCTCGATGTCGCGTGAGGCGTGCTTGACGTGGAGGTACCACCCGCCCGCGGCCCCGGCCGCGACCACGACGATCGCCACCGCCGCGAGCAGCAGGCGGCGCCTCAACGCCGTTCCACCGCGAAGATGCGCGAGTAGCCGTGGAGCAGGAGGCGGCGCCCGCTGCCCGCGACCGGGACGTACTGCCCGTGCGGGAAGTCGAGGACGATCCGGCCGCTCGCAGCGTCGACGCCGACGATCCGATGCGAGAACGACCCCGCGTACGCGACGCCGTCGACGACGACGGCGGCGCCCGAGATCGAGCCGCCGGTGCCGCGGGCCCACAACGTCGCGCCGGTGCGCGCCGAGACGGCGTAGAAGACGCCGTTGTACGAGCCGAAGAAGACACGTCCTCGGGACACGGCCGGTGAGGAGTAGACGTAGGAGCCCGTGTAGCGGCTCCACAGGCGTGTGCCGCCGACCGAGAAGGCGGTCAGCGACCCACCGGTGGAGCTCGGCACGAACACACGCCCGTCGGCGACCGCGGGCGTGCCGTACACACGACCGTTCACCGACGCCGCCCAGCGCACCGCCCCCGTGCCAGCCGAGAGCGCGAGCAGCCTGCCGCAGTAGTCGCCGATGTAGAGCGTGTCGCCGGCAGCTGCGGCCGACGACGTGATCTTGCAGCCGTCGTAGTGGCGCCAGCGCACGCGGTGCGTCCGCAGATCGAGCGCGGTGACCACCCCGTTCCACGTGCCGAACACGTCGATGCCGTCCGGCAGCACGACCGGCGACGACTCGATCGGTGATCCCGCCGCGTAGCGCCAGAGCAAGCGCCCGTCCGAGCGCCGGAGAACCTGGACGTCACCCTCCATCCCGTGGACGACGAGCTCGTCGCCGTACACGGCGGGAGAGGAGGCCATCTTCCCGTGCGGCGTGTCGTACCTCCAGATCACGCTGCCGTTGCGCATCGAGATCGCGCGCACGGTGCCACCCGCGTTCGCGACGTAGGCGACGCCTTCCGCGACGACGGCCGGGAACTCCACCAGCGATCCGAGCCCGCGCGACCAGACGATGCGGAACGGCGGCCGCAGCCGGATCGCCGTCTGCGCCTGGGTGCGCTCGGGCCCGGCGCCGTACATCGCCCACTGCAACGAGCGGCGGTAGATGCGGATCGTCGACTTCGGATGCGTCGTGAACGAGAGCCGCACGGCGCGAGCGCCGTACCCGGCCTTCGCCGCGACGGTTACGAGCGCGCCGCGCCGGAAGAGCGGGAGGCGCGCGACGCCGTCCCGGTTGCTCGTCGAGGTGAGTCGTCCGATGGTGACGCGCGCACCGCGCACGCGCGTGCCGAGATCGCCGTCGACGACGGTCACCTGCACGCCCGTCCTGTCCTGCTGGGG
This sequence comes from uncultured Thermoleophilia bacterium, assembly GCA_963742615.1. Classification (GTDB taxonomy): domain Bacteria; phylum Actinomycetota; class Thermoleophilia; order Gaiellales; family Gaiellaceae; genus PALSA-600. Next base: position 104,740 of record CAVUMS010000001.1, read on the forward strand.
ACGATTCTCGAGCGGGGTCGCCGGTTTCACCGCGGTCCGACCGTCCTCCGACCGCGGGGTGCGCGAGACGGCGTCGTCGTGCGAGGAGCAGCCGGCGGCGAGCGCCGCCAGGACGATCAGGGAGGCCGCGCGCCTCACGCTTCCGGCGTGACCGCTTCCTCCGCCTGCTCCCGCAGCGGCTCGAGCGTGCCGCCTGCGTCCTCCAGGATCACCTGCGAGAAGTACCGGGTCATCACGACCCCCTCGCGAAAGTCGCCGAATCGAGGCTCTGGCCGCTCGCCGTTCGCAAGCGCGAGCGCCAGCTCCGGGTAGCGGGAGCCGGCCGCGGTCGGCAGCGGGAAGCCGCCGCCGAAGCGCGGATTCACGTCGGTCACCTCGAGGTGTCCGTCGGGTTCGCGGAAGCACTGCACGTTCGCTGGACCGATGATGCGCAGCGCCTCGGACACCCTCCGTCCGTGCTCGATCAGGTCGGCATCGGTGATCGTCATCCCCTTGATCGATTCGCCGCCCTTCGACTCGATCATCGTCCGCGGGATCGCGGCCAGGCAACGGGCCTCGAGGTCGCAGAACACGTCGATCGAGAACTCCTCGCCCAGGCACTCGGACTGCACCATCGAGTCGGCCTTCGTGTAGCGCAGGAAGAACTCGAGCTCGGCGCGATCCGCTGCCCGGTAGATGTGCCGCGAGCCGAACCCGCGGCGCGCCTTCACGAGCACCGGAAAGCGCGCATCCTCGGGCACGTCGCCGGGCAGCCATGTCGGCGGGGTGCCGATCCCCTGCTCCTCGAAGAAGAGGTGCGCGCGGTACTTGTCGGCGCACCGGCCGATCGCCTCGGGCTCCGGTACGAGCACGACGGCTCCGGCGAGCTCCTCGCGGTGCTCGGCGAGGACGAGATGGTCGAGGTCGGTGAGCGGCACGATCAACCGCACGTCGTGTAACTCGACGAGGTCGCGCAGGGCGGAGACATAGCCCGGATCGTCGACCCGAGGCACGATCGCGCGACGGTCGGAGTGGTAGAGCGCGGGCGCGAGGGCGTCGACGTCGGCCGAGATCGTGGTCGCGCCGGCGGCTCGAAACGCGGTGACGATGTCGACGCGCTGGCCGGCGCACGTGAAGAGAACCGCGGTCACGAGGGCGCAGCGTAGCGAGGCCGCGCCGGGACACCGGCCACCACAGTGTCGGCCGCGACGTCACGCGTCACGACCGCGCCGGCGCCCACGAGAGCGCCGCGCCCGACCGTCACGCCACCGAGGATCACCGCGCCGGAGCCGATCGATGCACCGTCCTCGACCCGGACCCGAAGCAGCGACCAGTCGTGTTCGGCCGCGAGCTCACCGGATGCATTCGTCGCGCGCGGCTGCTTGTCGTTGACGAAGAGCACGCCGTGGCCGACGAAGACCTCGTCGCCGATCTCGACGCCGTCGCAGATGAAGGAGTGGCTGGAGATCTTGCAGCGCTTTCCGATCACCGCCCCCCGCTGGATCTCGACGAACGCACCGATTCGCGTCTCGTCGCCGATCGAGCAGCCGTAGAGGTTCGTGAACGAGTACACGACGACGGCGTCGCCGAACTCGACATCGGCGATCAGCCGGAACGGCGCGTCGTTCGCCGGAGCGGCGCTCACACGGCGGCCTTCACGATCGCGGCCACCCGCTCGACCTCGTCCTCCTCGAGCTCCGGGAACATCGGCAGCGAAAGCGCGGACGCCGCCCAGGCCTCGGCGGCCGGGAACGCGCCCGGCCCGTGCCCCAGCGAGGCGAGCGCGGGCTGCAGGTGCAGCGGAACCGGGTAATGCATCCCGCTCCCGACGTTCGCGTCGCCCAGTGCCTCGCGCACCCGGTCGCGCGCCGCGCTCCGGATCACGTACAGGTGCCAGACGGGATTGGCCCAGTCGGCGACGAGGGGAGTGGTCACGGCGTCGTCGAGCAGCGACGTGTACGAGGCCGCGTGACGCCGCCGCAGCTCGTTCCAGCCGTCGAGGCGCCGCAGCTTTACGCGCAGCACCGCGGCCTGGAGCGTGTCGAGGCGTTCGTTCCCGCCGATCGCCACGTGCTCGTACTTGCGGCTCTGGCCGAGATCGCGGAGGACGCGAATCCGGCCGGCCAGCTCGTCGTCGTCGGTGACGACGGCGCCGGCGTCCCCGTACGCGCCGAGGTTCTTGCCGGGATAGAAGCTAGAGGCGGCGATGTCGGCAAGGGAGCCGCAGCGTCGACCGCGGTACTCGGCGCCATGAGCCTGGGCGGCGTCCTCGACGAAGGCCAGCCCGTTCGCGTCGCAGATCGCACGGATCGCATCCGCGTCGCACGGATGCCCGAACAGGTCGACGCCGACGATCGCCTTCGTGCTTGGCGTCACCGCGGCGGCGGCCCGTTCCACGTCGAGTTGGCCGTAGCGGTCGCAGTCGACGAGCACCGGGACGGCTCCGAGCCGCACGACCGGGAGCACAGAGGCGATGAACGTGTTGGCCGGCGCGATCACCTCGTCACCGGCGCCGATACCGAGCGCCTCGAAGGCGAGCGCCAGCGCAGCCGTCCCCGAGGACACGCCGACGGCGTGCGCGACCGAGCAGTAGGCCGCCCACTCCTCCTCGAAGCGCGCGACCTCCTCGCCGAGGATGTACTGCGTCGAGGCGATCGCGTCGATCACCGCGCGGTCGACCTCGTCCTTGATCGAGGCGTACTGGCGCTTCAGGTCGACGAACTGGATCGGCTCGGGCACGCGCGGAGCGTAGCGGCGTCAGGCGGACGTGTCGGGATCGCGCCAACCGCCCGTCGCACCCTTGTAGGTGCCTCCGAAGAGGGCGAGCGGTGTCCGGAGCAGGATCAGGACGTCGGTCTTCCAGTCGCGGTGGCGGACGTACCAGAGGTCGAGCTCGATCCGCTCGGCCCAGGGCAGCGTGGCGCGCCCGTGGATCTGGGCCCAGCCCGTGATCCCCGGCTTCACGTCGAGCCGGTGCGCTGGCGCTCGTCGTAGCGGTCGACCTGGTAGCGCAGGGTGGGACGCGGGCCGATGATCGACATCTCGCCGAGCACGACGTTCCAGAGCTGCGGCAGCTCGTCGAGCGACAGCCTGCGGAGCACGCGGCCCGACGCGGGTGATCCGCGTCGTCTCCGCGATCGACGGCCGCGCCGGCTGCCGAGCTTCTCGGCGCCGACGATCATCGTGCGCAGCTTCAGCAGCTCGAAGTCGACTCCGTCCTTGCCGACGCGCACTCTGCCGGTAGAGCACCGGTCCCCCGTCCTCCGCCTTCACCGCCAGCGCGGCGAGCGCCAGGACGGGCGATGCGAGCGCGAGACCGGTTCCGGCGATCGCGACGTCGAGCGCGCGGTTCAGCGCGTGCCCTCCGCCGCCTCCCACGTCGCGGGCACGCCGCGGCGCAGGTAGTTCCAGAGCGAGACGAGCGTCGCCCACGTGACGAGCACGTAGTAGCGCGCGATCCCGACGCCGACGGCCGCGGCGAGCAGCAGGCCGAGCTGCGCGGCGAGCACGACGTCGTACACGGCTCCACTTCCGATGAGCGCGATCGACGTGGCGAGCAGCACGACGTGCAGCAGGCCAGACGCGTAGCGGAGGTGACGGTGCGAGACGAGCTCGAGCACGTAGCCCGGCGGCTGCCGGCGGAGCATCTTGCCGCGCAGGACGATCAGCCAGCAGTGCTCGAACATGCGCACCTTGCGCCGGTACTCGGTCTCGTTCGTCGGCGTCGCGACTTCTCGAACGCGTGGGCGTCCGCCTCGTAGACAGCGCGCCGCCCGTTCTGCACCATGCGGTACGGCAGCGAGAGATCGTGGCCGTAGCGCGGGTCGACCTCGACGTAGTCGGCGCGGCGCAGGGCGTAGATCGAGCCGTTCCCTCCCGTCACCGAACGGAGCCGCGACTCGGCGGCGCGCACACCCATCTCGTAGCGCCAGTACACGCCCTCCTTGTTCGCGCCCGTCGCCGGCGACGATCCTCAGCTGGCCGCAGACGTAGGCGACCTTGGGATCGGCGAACGGCCGCACGAGCCGCCGCAGCGCGTCGGGCGCCCACGTGGCGTTCGCGTCCGAGAACGCGACGACCTCGCTCTCGGTCTCGCGGACGGCGCGGTCCTGGGCCGCAACCTTCCCCCCGCGCTGGTTCGAGATCACCTTCACGCCGGGGAACTCGAGTGCGATCGCCTCGGTGCGGTCGCTCGACGCATCCGACGTGACGACGATCTGCACGCGGTCGGCGCGGGTAGTCGAGCTCGAGCAGGTTCTCGATCCGCCGAGCGATCACGGACTCCTCGTTGTAGGCAGCGATGATCACGCGTGACCGTCGGAAGCGGCTCGTCACCCGCATCGCGCAGGCGCCGCGGCGTGATGCGCGCGAGGCCGACGGCGAGCAGCGGATAACCGACGTGCGTCCACACGAGCGCGGCGAGAGCTGCCCAGAAGACGACCGCCACTGCGTGCACGGGCGCGGATAGTACGTCCCGGACGTCAGGCGCCGAGCGCCGCGCGGTAGGCGTCGACGAGCTCGGCGGCCGCGACCGGGGCAGAGAACTCGGCGGCCGCGCTCGCCGCGGCGGCCGCACCGCGGCGTGCGCGCTCGGCGGGATCGGCGAGCAACTCGGCGATCGCCGCGCGCAGCCCGTCGACGTCACGCGGGTCGACGAGGACGACGCCGTCGCCCCGCAGGTCGGCGAGGCCGCCGACGCGGGTCGCGACGACGGGCCGCTCGTGCGCCATCGCCTCGCGCGCGGCCAGACCGTAGCCCTCCCGGCGCGACGGCGACGCAGACGACGGCCGCGCGCTCGTAGTAGCGCGCCGAGCTCGGACGGCGGGACGAACCCGACCGCCTCCGGTACGCGGTCGCGGAGCGGGCCGTCGCCGACGATCACGCGCGGCATGCCGCCAGTCGCCTCGACGAACTCGAGGATCCCCTTCTCGCTCGCTCAGCCGGCCCGCATAGAGGACGTGCGGCGGCTCGTCCGGCTCCCGGCTCTCGGCCGGGAGCTCGACCCCGAACGGAATCACCCGCACCTCGCGTGCGCCGAGCGCTGCCGCCTCGGCGGCGAGGAACCTGGAGGCGGCGATCACGAGCTCGGCCCGGCGCACGAGCGGCCGGGCGAGCGGCGGATGCACGCCGGAAGAGCTCGACGTCGGTCCCCCACACCTGCAGCACGTACGGCTTACCGGTGGCGAGCGCGGGCAGCGCCGAAGGGATCCAGTGCGCGTGCACGAGGTCGGCGTCGCGTGCGGCCGCGCGTGCCGCGCGCGCGTACGCGGCGAGGAACGGCAGGCACGAGCGCGACCCGCCACGGCGCAGCGCCGCAGGTTCTGCGCGATGCCGTCGCCGTAGGCGAGGCCGAAGTCGGCGAAATCGGACGGCGAGACGACCGTCGACTTCCACTCCCCGCTCGCGCACCCCGCGCACCGCATCGGCGACGAAGCGTCCCGCGACGTCCGAGTCGTCGCGCGGATACGAGGTCGTCAGGACGACGACCTTCATTCGCGCCGCGCGAAGACGACCGGGATCGAGAGCGCGAGCGCCGTGAACGCGTAGAAGTAATAGAACTGCATGGTCAGGTAGAAGGCGTTCGCCGCGAGCGTCCCGACGAGGGCGGCGGTGCAGCCCCAGGCGAGCGGACGGACGCGGGCAGCCAGCGGGTCGCGGGCGGCGGCGAGCGCACGGCCGAGCGCACGCGCCGCGCGCAGCCGCCTGAACACCCACACGAGGAACAGCGGCGAAGACGAGCGTCCCGACCAGGCCCGTCTCGACGATCAGGGCGACGTAGTACGAGTGCGGGCCCCAGTTCGTCTTGCCGGTGACGAACTCGTAGTAGACGGAGAACGTGTTCAGGCCGAGCCCGAACAACGGGTCGACGTGCAGGACGTGCGGGATGAACGAGTAGACCTGGAAATGCGCGTTCTCGGAGCCGCCGCTCGTCTGCACGCGCGACCTGCAGCACCGTCTCGAAGAAGCTGCGGCGCGAGAGCACGATCGCGAGCAGAAGCGCGAGCGCGGCGCCGACGGGAACGAGCAGCTGCGGCGAGCGCAGGTAACGCCGGTACGGCACCACCAGCACGAGCGCGCCGACCGTCAGCCCGAGCAGGCCGCTCCTCGACAGCGTCGTCGCCTCGACCACGAGCAGGAACCCGATCGTGAACATCAGCCAACGCTTCGCCCGGTGGCCGCGTTCGAGCCGCAGGTACAGCGGCGTGAGCACGAGCAGCGGCACGATCAGCATGATCCCGAGGTGGTTCGGGTCGCCGGTGACGGCGTTCGGCCGGTAGACGTTCGCGCCGTTGATCGCGCCGTAGATGTTGATCTGGCTCGCGCCGCCCGTGATCGGCGAGAGCACGGACGCGTCGAGGTTGCCGCCCCGCCGCGCGTCGAGCAGCTGCAGCACGCCGTACGCGGCGTTCGCGACGAACCCGGCGCTGAACCACACGAGCGTCCGCCAGAAGTAGCGCTGACCGCGGCGCGAGAGCCAGACGACCGCGGCGGCGAGGAACAGGAAGTGGATCAACCACTTCGTCAGCCCCTTCCCCCACTGTGCGAGCGCGTCGGAGTCCGAGAGGTCGAAGTAGCCGAGCAGGTACACGAGCACGAAGAGCGCGAAGAACCCGAGCAGAACCGCGCTCGTGTACGGGACCCGCGGCCTGCGGGTCGTCGCGGCGAACGAGACGAGGAAGCCGATCGCCAGGATGTCCGCCAGCGAGACCGTGCCCGCGAAGGTCCAGTGCAGCTTCTCGAACGTGACGCAGAACACGCTCGCCAGGAACAGGAAACTCGTGACCTGTCTCAGCACGTGACGCTCTCCAGCACGCGCGCGAGGTCCTCGACGCGCGAGCGCCTGGCGACCTTGTGCCGCCATTCCTCCGACAGCGGCTGCCCGTCGAGCGAGCCGGTCTGCCAGCGCGCGTGCAGGTCGCGCAGCGCCTCCTCGATGCCGTCGACGTCCTCCGGGCCCACGACCTCGCCTGCCGACGCGGCGCGGATCAGCTCGGCCGCCGCGCCGTCCGTCGGAACGACGGCGAGGATCGGACGCTCCGCGGCGAGGTACTCGAACACCTTCCCGGAGAGGACGCCCTTGCCGCGTCCGCCCGCATCGGGGATCAGCAGCAGGAGGGCCTCGCTGTCGCGCTGCAGCTCGAGCGAGCGGCGCCGCGGCGCATACGGGGATCAGCTCGAGACGGTCGCCGAGCTCGAGCGTCTCCGCCCATTCGCGGTCGGTCGAGCGGAAGTCGCCGACGAAGCGGGCGACGATGTCGAGCTCCGACCGCTGCAACGCGGTCAGGAACGGCCGTGGGTCGCGCTTTCCGAAGAACGACCCGGTGTGGGTGATCCGGAAGCGCGTCGACGGATGGTGCTCGAGACCGGCGAAGTCGTCGAAGTCCGAGCCGTTCGCGATCGTCGTCACCGTTCCCGCGGGAGAGAGCTCGCGCATCTCGTCGGCGATCGCCTCGGACACGCAGACGATCGCGTCGGCCGACCGCGCGACGAGCCGCGCCACGGCCTGCTCGCCCGACTCCTTCGCGCGCACGAGCCGCGACTCGGCGCGGCGATGCGGATGCGCGACCACCGAGTCGCGCAGGTCGGCGACCCACGGGATGCCGGCCGCGCGCTTGACGGCCGCCCCGACGAGGTGCACCGAGGACGGCGGCGAGGTGGTGATCACGACGTCGATTCCTTCGCGCCTGGCGATCCGCACCGCGGCCGGGATCGCCGTGAGGTTCCAGCTGACGTTCTCGTCGGGGACGAGCAGACGTCGGCCGGCGAGCTGCGCCTGCTTCGAGAACCGCTCGAGCCCGCTCGTCCCGTGCAGCTCCTCGGCCGGCTTGCGCCCCTTCGGGCCGACGTAGCGGGCGCGGTGGACCCAGGCGAGCGTCGGCGGCTGCAGCTCCTCGTCGCGGTGGATCCACTTCGGGTCGTCGGGCGCCAGGACGTGCGTCTCGACGCCGAGCTCCGGGAGGTGCGTGGCGAACTTCAGCGGACGCTGAACCCCGCCGCCGCCCGCGGGCGGGAAGTACATCGTCACGAGCAAGACCTTCATCGCGTCCGATGGTAGAAAGCCGCCGCGACCGAGACGAGCTTGACCGCGCCGGCCGCCCAGAGGACGAACGCGAGCGGGACGGCGACGAACAGGAAGCGAGGGTGCAGGGGCGTCAGCTCGTAGAACGTGTAGAAGACGGCGGTCACGAGGATCGCGGCGCCCAGGACCGCGGCGACGAACCGATCGACGAAGAACGCGCCCACGACGGCGATCGGCACGATCGCGATCAGCACCGACGGGTGCCAGAGCAGCGACGTCGTCCAGGCGCTCCGCGCATAGGCGAGCTCGAACGGATGAGCCGGGTAGACCGGCGGATGCAGGCGCGGATACCCCTTCGGCCAGTAGAGGATCAACGCGGGAAGGAATGCGAGCCCGCCGACTGCCGCGGCCGACGGCGCGGTTCCGGTCGCGGTGCGCGAGCAGCGCCAGGATCACGCAGGCGGCGATGAGGCTGTTCGACACGCGCACGAGGGCAGCGAGGCCGAGCAGGGCGCCGCCGACGACGGCGTCCACTCCCGAGCCGGTTCGCCGCAGGAGGAACACGAGGCCGGAGAGCGACGAGCGCGGTCGAGAGCGGCTCGGTGTACATGGAGAGCCCGAGCAGGATCTGCCAGGTGCCGTTCTGCGCTGATCGATGCTGCGGGTCGAGGAGCATGAGCAGGGGCCATGCGGCGACCAGGCCGGCAGCGAGCAGGGCAACCCAACGCCTGTCGGTGGCGAGTCGGCCCAATGCGTACGTCATCGTGATCGTCACGGCGTTGCACAGGAGTGAGAGCGTCAGCCCGACACCGAACGCGATGTCCGGATCGAGCGGGAAGCCCACCGCGCGGTACGGCAGCAATGGGAGACTCCAGACGAGCGACCAGCCGATCTGCGGGGTGGCGGTGAACCGGACCCGCTCGACGAGCAGCGGCTGCGATCAGCCCGATCGCCCATACGGCCGCGAGCGCTCGCTGGACCGGGCTCCGGACGCGCACCCACACCACGATGAGCGCCGCGCACGCCAGGAACGTCAACGGCAAGACGAGCCGGCCGTCGCGCTGCCACGTGTTGAGCAGCTCGCGGACGGCCGAGTAGTAGCCGTATCCGTCTCCCGCCAGCGGGTTGTAGCGATATCGCGGCAACCCGGGAAGCGCCCGATGCGGCGACCGGACGAGGACGAGGAGCGTCAGCAAGACCTCGAAGAGGACGAAGCCTGCGACGACTGCCGCGTCTCGGTTCCACCGCAACACGCGACTCTTCACCGCGGGAGACGATAGAGGCGACCGTTGCGAATCGCCCAGGTCGCGCCGTAGCGCCGCGCGACGCGCGGGTCGTTCGTGCGCACCCAGCGGCGTACCGCAGCCGCGCGGCCGCGCGGGTCGTTGGCGACGGTGTCGGCGACGTGCACGATCGGCAGCGCGACGACGTACACGGGCGCGGCGGCAACCACGCGGTAGCTCTGCTGGACGGGCGCGAGCACGATCGCCCCCTGGGGCACCCGCGTCCGAAGCTCGTCGGTCAGGCGCGGCGAGAGCGCTGCGGGATCCTCCGTCACCCGCGGGCTCCAGTGCCAGGCCCCGTGCACGAGCACCGGGAAAACGAAGCAAGCCATCGCGGCCGCACCGAGGCCGTAGCGCTCCGACAAACCGGGACGGCGGATGAGCAACCCGAGCGCGAGTGCCGCGGCGCCGCCGAACAGCGCGATCCAGGTGGCGAGCGCCGGGCCGCCGTGGTGCAGCCCGTAGTCGAAGTCGCCCGGCCACAGCCGCTGCAGAACGAGTCCGCCCGCGAGCGCCGCCGGCAGCACGAGCACGTTCTGGGCGAGCAGGGCGAAGACGCCGACGAGCGCGAACGCGAACGGGAAGAACCCCGCCGCGCGGCGCGACTGCGAGAGCGAGACAGCGTCGGACAGATGCACGAACAACCACGGGACCTCGAGGAGCAGGAGCACGAGCAGTCCCCCACCGAGTGCGAACGCCGCCCAGCGGCGTCGCAGGGCGAGACCAGCGAGCGGCAGCAGGACGAGTGCGGCGACGGCGACGGCGCCGCTCCGCCCGAACACTTCCGCCGCGAGCCGGTAGTGCGAGTCGTTCGATACGACCAGCTGGTCGCCGTAGTGCTGCAGCGCCCGGGCGCGCTCCGCCGCGCTGGGGTCGTGGGAACGGGTCTCGTCGACGATCGGCCGCAGCCAGAGGAGGGCAAGCCCGACCGGAACGAGGGCGGCGGCGAAGGCCGGCGCCCACTCGCGCCACAACCTCGGACGGAGCAAGGCGTAGCCCACCAGCGGCACGAGCAGGAAGAGCGCGTACGTCGGATGTACGAGCGCGAGCGACCCGAATACGACCGCGAGCGCGAGCCGGGAGACCCAGCCGGGCGGAGAGAAGAAGAGCGCGATCGCCGCCGGCACGTAGAGCTGGCGCGCCGCCGTCGCCGGCTGCGCGAGCTGCGCGAACGCGCCGCCGTGGCCCGGCCCCGAAGGCGAACAGCGCGAGGGTGGCGAGGAGCGCCGAGCCGCCCGCCGCCGCCGATCCGAACACCGCGACCCCGGCTTCCCACGCGAGCGCGCATGCAAGCGGCGCGAGCACCGCGGGGGCGTGACGGATCACTTCCCCCGGGTCGACGCCGGAGACCCACGAGACGAGCGCGACGAACCCGTGCCAGAGCGGGAACGCATAGCCGGGATGAAGCCCGCCGTCCTTGAACTCGTCGACCGTCCTCAGGTGCAGGTCGCCGAGCTCGACGAGCTTGCGCACGCGCGCCTCGTGGAACAGCCCGTCGCCGGTGACCGGCCCGGCGACGCCGCCAGAGGAACCAGCCGAGGACGATCCCGACCAGCCAGGGCCACGGCGATCCGCCAGGCACAGCGGGCACACGGCGAACCGCGTGGGCGACGACAGCGGCGACGAAGATCGCGGCCAGGACGATCCCGGCGAGCCGGATGTCCGCGTGGACGGCGAAGACGACCGCCCACGCGACGAACACGGACGCGGTCGACCAGGCGAGGAGCGCCGCGGCCGAGCGCTGCCCCAGCGCCCGCGCAACGGCGGCCCCGGGGGCCAGCACGACGATCGTGCCGAAGACGAGCCGAAGGTACTCGGTCATCCCGCGAGCAGCGAGTCGACGTCGCCGGAGGCGAGGAACCGCGCCGCCGTCGCGGTACACCGCGCCTCGGTCGCCGCGGAAGGCGGCGCCCCGCAGGCGCAGCGACCAGAGCAGCATCCTGCGCGCACGCTCGGCCTCTGCCTTGCCGCGGTGCTTGGCGAGGTAGCGCAGGTGACTCCGTAGGTTCTCGACGTACATGCGCCCGCCGTGCGTCGCGCCTCCGACGTGAACGACCTCCGCCCCGGGGAAGAACAGCACCCGCCAACCCGCGCGCCGGAAGCGCGTCAGCCAGTCGACCTCTTCGCCGAACATGAAGAACGTCTCGTCGAACAGGCCGACGCGGTCGGCCGCCTCCCGCCGGACGAGCAGCGCGGCGCCCGAGAGCCAGTCGGCGTCGCGGGCCTCGTCGTGGGCGAAGCCGCCCACGTAGAGCGGGTTCAGGACCGGCGAGCCCGGGGCGAGCTTGCGGATGCCGAGGTACTCGGTCGAGAGGCGCCACACGGTGGGCTCGGCGCGTACAGAACGCTGCAAGGTGCCGTCCTCGTTCAGGAGCCTCGGACCGACCACCGCGGCGGCGGGATGCGAGTCGGCGAAGGCGACCAGCCGGTCGAGCCCGTCGTCCAGCACCCAGGCGTCCGAGTTGAGCAGGAACCAGTAGCGACCGCCGGCGACGCGCATGCCGGCGTTGTTGCCGCCGCCCATGCCGACGTTCGCCTGCTCGATCACGCGCGCCTCCGGAAACTTCGAGCGCACGAGCTCGAGCGTGCCGTCGGTCGAGCCGTGGTCGACGACCACGACCTCGTAGCCCCGAACCGACTCGAGACAGCGCTCGAGCCACAACACCGCGTTCAGGGTGACGACGACGACCGAGACGTCAGCTCGAGCCATCGGGAACCGGCGGCGCGCGGCGGATGCCCTCCCACAGCACCACGAAGAGCCCGGGCAGCGACAACACGAGCGTGAGCAGGAAGAAGAGGAAGCCGCAGGCGAACGCCTCGTCGGGCGGAACGCCGAGCTTGCCGAGGAAGCTGACGAAGAACGCCTCGCGGACGGCGAGCCCGTTGATCGTGAACGGCACCAGCATCACGAGGAAGAGCAGCGGCCCGAGCACGATGTACGGCAGCGGCGAGAGCTCGATGCCGACAGCGCGCCCGGCCGCGTAGATCGCGAGGATGCGGCCGATCTGGACGAGGAGCGTCGCCAGGCACACGAGCACGAGCGTGCCGGGGTGATCGCGATAGCCGTGGACGCCCTCGTAGACCGCGCGCAGGATCCGCTCGACACGTAACCGTCGCGCGAGCGGCACCGCGAACGCCAGGTGGCGGCGCACGCGGCGCGAGAAGAACACGACACCGGCGATGACGGTCCCGACGACGAACACGAGCTCGATCCAGAGGTACGCGCCCAAGTCGTAGCGCCCGATCGCGAGCAGGAAGCCGACGCCCGCGAGCAGCAGGGTCACCGCCCCGCCGAGCGCGCGCTCGAGCAGCACCGAGCCCGTGATCGGCGAGATCTGCCCTGGGTGGCGGCGCGCCGTTTCGTAGATGCGCGAGGCGTCCCCGCCCACCGACGTCGGCAAGACCTGCCCGACCGCGTACGAGACGAAGTATGCGCGGTTGAGCCACGCGAAGCTCTCGTAGATGCCCCTCGCGCGGAGCAGCTGCTGCCAGCGCCACACCATCGGCACGATCGTGATGAGGATCAGGAACGCCGACAGCGCGACCCAGGCGGGGCTCGCGTTGCCGATGATGTCGAGCGTCTTGCGGACGTCGATCTTCAGCAGGATGTAGCCGACTGCAAGCGCCGAGACGACGAGCGTCGCGGTCAGGCGGATGCGCCGGCTCATCGCGTGAACCGCTCGTGAACCCGGTGCAGGGCGGCGATCGCGTCGCCGACGTCGGCGTCCGAGTGCGCCGGTGAGAACGGCAGCGAGAGAACCTCGGCTCCGGCACGCTCGGTGACGGGCAGCGGCGGCTGGTGCGGCGCGAGGCGATCGCGGTAGGCGCTGAGCGTATGCACCGGCAGGAAGTGGATCGACGTGCCGATGTTCTCGTCGGCGAGCGCGCGCTGATACTCGTCGCGGCTCGCCCCGGCTTGCTCCGGGTCGACGCGCACCACGAACAGATGGTTCGCGTGCAGGTCGCGCGGATCTCTCCCAACCGCGGTGATGCCGTCGAGCCCCGCGATTCCGTCGTCGTACAGCGCACGGTGGCGGGCCCGGATCTCGGCGTGACGCTCGACCTTGTCGAGCTGGACGAGGGCGATCGCCGCGAGCACGTCGGAGAGGTTCGCCTTGTACCCGGGTACGGCGATGTCGTAGAGCGAGCCGTGGCTGCGGCGCATCACGCGCAGGTCGTCGAGCGCCGCAGCGAGATCGTCGCGCGAGGTCGCGATCAGACCGCCCTCGCCGGCCGCGATGTTCTTGGTCGCGTAGAGGGAGAAGCAGGTGACGTCGGCGATCGAGCCGATCTTCCGGCCGCGATAGCGCGACTCCGCGGCGTGCGCGGCGTCCTCGACGAGCGGGAGCCCGAGCGCTGCCAGCGGATCGAGGTCGGCCGGCTGGCCGTACAGGTCGACCGGCAGGATCGCCTTGGTCCGCTCGCCGACGAGCTCGCGCGCCCGCTCCGGGTCGATGCAGAGCGTGTCGTCGCGGATGTCGGCGAAGACGGGCGTCGCGCCGCAATGGACGATCACGTTCGCCGACGCGGGCCACGTGAGCGAGCTCGTGATCACCTCGTCGCCGGGCCCGACGCCGAGCGCGACGAGCGAGAGATGGAGTGCGGCGGTGCACGACGAGACGGCGAGGACGTGCTCGACCTCGAGGTACTCGCGCATCCGCTGCTCGAGCTCGGCCGTCCGCGGACCCGACGTCAGCCAGCCGGAACGCAGCGTGTCGGCGACCGCGGCGACCTCCTGCTCGTCGACGGCGGGCGGCTGAAAGCTCAGGAACGTCGCGCGGCGCGTCGCCTCCACGCGCGCAAGGGTAACCCGTGCCATGCCCGGGGACCCACCGGCGTCCGCTGATACGTTCGCGCGAACTTGTCCGATGCGGCATTCGACCCCATCCGGGAGACACATCGTCGGAGGACCCGCGCAATACGAGCGTTGGCGCTTCGGTTCTTCGAGACGTTCGCCGGCCGTCGCCTGATCGGCGAGCTCGCGGTCGAGAGGCCGGAGATGTTGTGCGGCGCCGTTGGGTCGGCGATGGCCCGGCGCTCACGTTTTGCCAACGTCGCGGTGTGGCCGCGGGAGCTCGCCGACTTCGAGGATGTCGCGCCGATCGTGCTCTCGAGCAACGCAGCGAATCGTGGCATCGCCTCCATGCGGCTCGACGAGGTCGCCCATCTCTGGCGCCTTGCGCGGCAGAGCGGCCCCGGCACGCTGGTCGAGATCGGCCGAGAGCGCGGCGGCAGCACGCTCCTTCTTGCCGCCGCCATGCACCCGCAGGCGGCCCTGATCTCGTTCGACCCGCAAACGAAGCAAGGCGAACGCGGGCGCACGTTCGACGACGAGCTTTCGGGAGCGCTGTCGCGCTACGGACTCGATGAGAGAGTGAAGCTCGTCGTCGAGGATTCCCACACGGCGACCCGACCGGAAGGCGAATACACGCTCGTCCTCATCGACGGCGACCCCAGCCTCGACGGGACGCGGACGGACTTCGAGCGATTCGGACGGCGTGTCCGCCCGGGAGGACGCGTGCTGTTTCACGATGCGGCCCCGGGCGGGCCGCGACACGCGACGTTGAGGCCGCTCCTGACCGAGATCGAGGCCGACGCGGAGTTCGAGCGACAACCGGACGTGGGGACGTTCGCCGACTTCCAGCGCCGCCCGTCCTAGGCGACACGGACGGCGCGACCCGGAAGACGATCGCCTTACCGCGCCCGCGACGAGACGGCGGGGGTGATGCGCGCTACCGTCCCCAGATGCTCCGTCGTCTCGCCGCGACGGCAGGCCTCGCTCTCGTCGCCGCCGGATCGGCCGGCGCCGCGACGCAGGGATTCCCGCACTTCGGGGCCGGCTGCGCTCGCGCCGACTTCAGGAGCGGCGACGCCACCGTCCGCGCGGAGCGCTGCGGCCCCGCCTCGGGCCTGCGGGCGGTGATCGTGCTCCACGGCTGCGGCGGGTTCGGGACATTCGACCACACCCTCGCGGTCGACCTGCCGCGCTTCGGCATCGCGACGCTCGACGTCGACCTGTTCGCGCGGACGCCCCCACCGGGCACGAAGGGCTTCTGCGATGGAGGTCGCGGCGCCGGCTCGATCGATCCGTTTCCGATCTGGGAGCAGACCGCGGCGGATGCGGCCCGTTCGCTGCGCGCCCACTACGCGCACGTCGGCGCCGTCGGCTGGTCGTTGGGCGCCGGGGTCGCGATCGCAACGGCCGAGGATCTCCGGCCGTTCGCCGCCCTCGCGGCGTTCTCGGCGTTTGCCCCGCCGACGGCGCTGTCACGCGCCGGAAGGCTGCCGCCGTCGATCTTCCTCGACGGCGGCAACCACGACATCGTCCCGCCGCGAAACGCGGGCGAGCTGTACGCGTCTGCGACCCGCGACCATGTTGCTAGCGCGCTGTTCGTCTACCCGGACGGAAGCCACGGGTGGCCGGGCGAGCAGGGAGTCGCAGGCCGGCGGCGTGCGGCCGGGTTCCTGCTCCGCCACCTGGGCTAAACCCGAATCGCGTCGACGCGGAACGCGATCGCAGCCGCCGCACGGTCGCCTCGGTCGAGCGCCTCGTCCCGCGATCTGCCGACGGCAAGGACGGCACCGGCGCGGTCGGCTCCCCGCCGCAACGGTCGCAGCTCGAAGCCCGGTTCGCGATAGATCCGCACCTGCTCCACGCCGTCGAGGTCTTCGGGCACGTCGACGTGCTCGAGCACGCCCGGCGGCGCGACGAGAAAGCGCGTGACCGCCCCGCCGACAAGCGGAACCGGCGCCGGCACGTCGAGCGGCCGCCCGAGCGCCGCGTCGATCGCGAGGTCGTTCAGCGGCACGCCGGTCGCAGCCTCGACGAGCTCCGCGTCGTGCCCGCCGCCCAGCCGGGCCGCGACCTCGATCACCCTCGGACCGTCGTCTGCGATCCGAAGCTGGATGTACGACGGGCCGTCGGTGATCTCGAGCGCCGCCGCCGCCCGCCCCGCGACCGCGGCCGCCTCGCGCCCGGCCTCGCTCGGCCAGACGTGTGCGAGACGCGACGCCGAACGCGGGCGGCTCGGCGACGACCCGGTCGGTCACCGCGAGCGCGTGGTACTCGCCGCTCGCCGAGAATCCGATCACCGTCACCTCCGGGCCTGGAACGAGCTCCTCGACGAGCGCGAGGTTGCCGCGCGACTCGAGCCGCGCCGACGTGAGAGCGTGCTCGAACTCGGACGCCGTCTCAACGAGCGTGAGCCCGCGCTGGCCTTGGCTGTCGGGGGCCTTGACGACGCAGGGGAAGGTCGGCTCCGGCGTGACGTCGTCCGCGCCGACCACGTGCCACTCGGGCTGCGGCACGCCGGCCTCGTCCAGCCGCTCGCGCTGTCGGAGCTTGTTCGTCGCCAGCGCGGCGGTCCGGGGGGTCACCGGATGCGGCAGCCCGGCGCGCTCGGCGATCCGTGCGGCGACGCCGATCGGCCAGTCGGTTCCCGGGGAGACGATCCCGTCGATCGCGAGCGCGCCGACGAGGCGTTCGATCGCGGGCTCGTCCTCGATCGAGAGGATGCACCGGCGGTCGGCGAGCCGAAGCCCCGGAGCCGACGGATCGCGGTCGACGACGGCGAGCCAGAGGCCGCGCGCGCGCGCCGCCTCGAGCAGCCCGAGCTGTGCCGGCCCTGCGCCTAGGACGAGAAGGCGCGGGCTTCGCGAGCGACGATCGCCCTCCACCACGCCTCATTCTCGCGATACCACCCGACGGTCCGCTCGAGGCCGTCGGCGAACGACGTGCGAGCGCGCCATCCGAGCAGGCGCTCGGCCTTGTCGGTCGAGCCGATGTGGCGATCGACCTGGCCCGGCCGCTCGGCCACGTTGCACGTCAGCGACCGCGGCTTGCCGAGCACGTCGAGAACGATCTCCGCGACCTCGACGACCGGGATGTCGACGCCGGTCGCGACGTTGATGACCTCGCCGGCGAGCTCGTCGATCGGCGCGGCGATGACGCGCTCGATCGCCTCGGCGTCGTCGCCGACGTAGAGCCAGTCGCGCGAGGCGTGGCCGTCGCCGTGGATCGTCAGCGGCTCGTCGTCGAGGGCCTGCGTGATGAAGCGCGGCACGAGCTTCTCGGGATGCTGCCGCGGGCCGTAGTTGTTGAACGGGCGGACGATCACGATCGGCAGCTCGTAGGTCGTCCAGTACGCGTAGGCGAGGCGGTCGGCACCGGCCTTCGTCGCCGCGTAGGGCGAACGCGGGTTCAACGGATGCGTCTCGTCCATCGGGGAGCTCTCGGCAGTCCCGTACACCTCCGACGACGAGATCAGGATGAAGCGCTCGACCGGCTGCTCGCGGATCGCGTCGAGCAGGATCTGCGTCCCCTCGACGTTGGTCGTGACGAACTCGGAGGCGCCGTCGGCGATCGACTTCTCGACGTGCGACTCGGCGGCCGCGTTGACGATCACGTCGACACCGCCGACGAGCTCGCGAACGAGCGGCGCGTGCCGAATGTCGCCGTGCACGAACGAGAGGCGCGGGTGGCTGAGCACGTCGGCGAGGTTCTCGAGGTTGCCGGCGTACGTGAGCGCGTCGAGCGTCACGACCTCGTACGGGGTCGCGTCGAGCAGGTGGCGGATGAAGTGCGACGAGATGAACCCCGCACCACCCGTGACGAGTACCCGCTTGCTCACAGCTCCTCCTCGATCGTGTACAGCGGCCTGCCTTCCACGTCGCGCTGGATCCGCCCCAGCGACTCGCCGATCAGCGCGAGGACGAAGCCTTGCACACCGAGGACGGCCACGATCCCTGCACCCGCGAAGAGCGGCCCGGGGAAGTTCGCGTTCGCGATCCAGTACACGACCCCGTAGACGCCGAGCGCCGCCGCGGCGACGGTGCAGACCACGCCGAGCGTCACGCCGATCCACTGCACCGGCTGCGGCCAGAACCCGGCGACGACGTGCAGCGCGAGCCGCACCAGGCGGAGCGGCGAGTACCGCGACCCGGAGCGCGCCGGCGCGTGAGAGACGTCGACCTCCTCGACCGACACTCCCGTCGAGAGGACGAGCGCCTTCGTGAACTTCTGGCGCCCGATCGCGCCGAGCAGCGGCACGATCGCCTCGCGCCGGTAGCCGTTGTACGCACAGCCGAAGTCGGAGATGCGAACACCGGTGAACCGCCGCAGCAACCCGTTGATCACCCGGCTCGGGACGGTCCGCCCCGGCGAGTCGCTGCGGGCGATGCGGCGGCCCGAGGCGACGTCTGCGCGCGCGAGCGCCGCGAGGAGCTTCGGCAGGTCCTCGGGCTGGTTCTGCAGGTCGCCGTCCATCGTCACGATCGACTGGCCGCGAGAGCGGGCGAGCCCCGCGTGCATCGCGGGGTGCTGCCCGAAGTTGCGCTTGAAGCGCACGGCGTGGACACGCGGGTCGCGGCGATGCGCGGCTCGCAGCCGCTCGAAGGTGCCGTCGGTCGATCCGTCGTCGACGACGATCACCTCCCACGCCCGGCCGTCGAGCGCCGCGCTCGTACGATCGAGCAGCTCGTCGATCGAGCCCTCCTCGTTCAGGACGGTGACGACGACCGAGATCTCGGGCTGCTCGGTCAGCGTCGTACCTCCTCGACGACGGCGAGCACGCGATCGGCCCACGTGTCGACCGAGTGCCCCCGCTCGACACGGCGGCGCAGCTCGAGGCCCGTCGCCGCGCGGACGTCGGCAGGCGCCGGCCGCGAACTCGACGAGGGCGCGCGCGAGATCGGACGGGTCGCCGGGGCGGAACACGAGTCGGAGCGGGAGCCCGTCGAGATACTCGGCAAGCGCGGGATTCGAGGCGATCACCGGCACCGCGCACGCCGAGGCCTCGTAGACGACCTTGTCGAGCGTCTGCGTCCCCTGACCGCTGTCGGCCGCCGTGACGAGCGCGTCCGAAGCCGCGAGGAGCCGCGGGATCTGCTCGCGCGACACCGGCTCGCCGAGCTCGGCATTCGCCGCGAGGATCGAGCTGCCGGCGATGCGCGCGGCGAGCACGTCGCGGTGCTCGCGCTCCTCCGCCTTCATGCTCGGCCCGCGGATCTCGAGCGTGCGCGTCGAGGCCCTGTCGAGAGCGCCAGCTCGAAACCGTCGAGCAGCGGTCAGCGTAGCCCTTCCACGGCGCGGTGCGGCCGAGCGCGAGCGAGCCGTAGCGTCGCGCCCCGGTGACCGCGCCCGTTCCGCGGCGCGAAGCGGGCGAGGTCGATCCCGTGGCCGATCGCGCGCAGCTTCGAGCTCTCGATCGGATACGAGGCGCGATCGACGCTCAGCGCCGCCGCGCACAGGCGGTCGGCGAGCGCGCAGCGTCCAGTCGCCGCGCCAGTGCGTGTACCAGAGCAGCATCGGGCACGCGACGAACGCGCGCGAGCGGCGCAGCGAGCACGAGGAACAGCGGGACCATGTGCACGAGGATCGCGTCCGGGCGCGGCTCCCGAAGAGCCTCGACGGCCGCACGCTCGTAGCGCGACGCCGCGTCCCGACCGCGAGCCGGAGCCGAACGTCGCGGAACGATGACGTTCGCGGGCAGGTCGTGGGCGCGCACGCGATCGGCGACCACGCGCACCTCGTCGCAGCGCGCCGCCAGCGCACGCACCCAGTCGACGGCGACCGCGAGGTTCGGGTCGTCGCTGTCGATCGCCTGCGTGACGAAGACGAGGCGCACGCTCAGCGCCGCGTGCCGGCGACCGTGCGATCGACGAGCGACGCGCACACGCGCGGCGTAGTCGTCCGGCGTCGAGTCCCAGTCGCGGTAGCGGAGTCGCAGCCGCCGCACCGAGACGCTCGGCCAGCTCGCGATCGGAGAGCACCTCGATCAGCGCCGCGGGCGATGTCGTCGTCGTCGCG
This sequence comes from uncultured Thermoleophilia bacterium, assembly GCA_963742615.1. Classification (GTDB taxonomy): domain Bacteria; phylum Actinomycetota; class Thermoleophilia; order Gaiellales; family Gaiellaceae; genus PALSA-600. Next base: position 124,829 of record CAVUMS010000001.1, read on the forward strand.
CGGGTCGACGAGCAGGCCGTCGACTCCGTCGCGGACGACGTCCGGGATGCCGCCGACGCGGCTCGCGACGACGCCGCGGCCGCGCGCGAAGCTCTCGATCAGGACGCGACCGAGCCCCTCGGACCGCGACGGGAGCACGAGGCACGTCGACTCGTCCATCAGCCGCGCGACGTCGACCGGCGCGAGCTCGGGGTGGTAGACGACGCCGTCCGGGAAGTCGTCGAGCAGCCGTTCGACGACCTCGAGCAGCGCGCCCTTGCCGACGATCACGAGCCGCGCGTCGGGCACCTCGGCGGCGACGTCGCGCCAGGCCCGCGCCAGCGCGTCGACGTTCTTGTTCGGCTCGAGCATCCCGACGAAGAGCGCCGTCGGCGTGGCCGGCAGCGGCTCCGGCCGCGTGCTCGTGAAGATCGAGAGGTCGATGTACGCCGGGAAAGACTCGAGCGGCGGCACGCCCGCCTCGCGCTCGGCGAGGTCGGCGGTGTACGGCGAGAGCGCGCGCAGCGCGTCGGCGCGGCGGAGCGCGTAGCGCGCGGCCCAGTCGGCGAACGGCGCGAGCAGCCGTCGCATCCGCGAGCCCTCGAGCCGGGTCGCCGCGCGCCAGTCGCCGTGCGTCTCGATCACGAGCGACGGCCGCGGCGGCGGCGGAAGACGCAAGCGCGACCAGCACGAGGAACCCGATGTACGGGCTCTCGGCGATCACGACCCCCGGCTTGAAGCGGCGCACGAGCGAGGCGATGCGGAACGGGAGCGACCCGTAGAACGCGAGCGAGTCGAGCGGGCCAGGCCAGCGTCGCACGAGGATCACCGAGCCCGGCGCGAGCACGGTCTGCGCGGCTCGACACCTCGCTCCGCGCGGGCGAGCACGCAGTAGTCGAGCTCGTCGCGCAACGCGGCGAGCGTCGCGTCGGTCGACCTCGAACGGCGCGCCGTGGGCGGCGTCGGCAACGATCAGGACGCGCGGCCGCTCGCCCGGGATCGCGCCCGCGTCGCGCAGGGACGCGTCGACGAGCCCGCGCACCTGCGACGCGTACTTCGTCGGCGTCGTGTGCCACTCGCGGTAGCGCTCGGCAGCGGCGGCGCCGAAGCTCGCGGCGAGCTCCCGGTCGGAGAGCACCTGGACGAGCGCGTCGACGAGCTCGTCGGCGTGCTGCGGGTCGATCAGGCGCCCCTCGACGCCGTCGCGAACGAGATCCGGGATGCCGCCGACGCCGCTCGCGACGACGCCGCGCCCGCGGGCGAACGCCTCGATCACGACACGCCCGAGACCCTCCGAGCGCGACGGGAGCACGAGCACCGTCGCCTCGTCGAGCCGCCCCGCGACGCCGTCCGGCGACAGCTCGGGCACATGCTCGACCTGCTCCGGCAGCTCGGCCACCAGCTCATCGATGACCGCGTGCCGCGCTCCCTTGCCGACGAGCACGAGCCGCGCGTCCGGCAGCCGTGCGGCAACTTCGCGCCAGGCGTCGGCGAGCCCGTCGACGTTCTTGTACGCCTCGAGCATCCCGACGAAGAGCGCCGTCGGCCGCTCGGGCAGCGGCTCGATCGGACGCGCGGTGAACGCGGAGAGGTCGGTGTACGTCGGGAACGAGGCGGCCACGGGCACGCCGCGCACCTCCTCGACGAGCGACTCGGTGTACCGCGAGAGCGCGCGAACGGCGTCGCCGCGGCGGACGGCGGACCGGCTGACGAGGTCGGCGACCGGCGAGAAGAGCCGTCGCCTGGGCGAGCCGTAGAGGCGCGTGAAGGTCCGCCAGTCGCCGTGCACCTCGAGGATCACCTGCGGCCGGCGGCCGGGCGTGAGCCAGCGCCCGATCATCGAGGCCGCGCCGATGTACGGATCGCTGGCGATGATCGCGTCGGGCTGGAAGTCGCGGATCTGCCGCCGCACGCGGAACGGCAGCCGCAGATAGAAGAGCAGCCCGTCGAGCCGCCGAGGCCGCGACGGGGGAACGAGCCGGAAGCGCTCGTCGGTGAGCGGGCTGCCGGTCGCCGCCGAGGCAAGCACGCGGTAGTCGATCTGGCGCTCGAGCGCGTCCCACTTCTTCGCGAGCCACTCGGGCAGCGGGAGCGAGTAGCGGTTGCGCCCGACGAAGAGGACGCGCGGGCGCTGGGGGCCGGTCTCGGTCACGCGGCGGCCTCGCGCAGCAGCCGCTCGAGCTCGCCGTAGATCCGCGCGCGCGAGAGCCCGGCGACGGAGCCGGCAGCCGCACCGGCCAGGCGGTCCCGCAGCTCGACGTCGTCGACCAGCCGCGCGATCGCGTCGGCAAACGCGTCGGGCGACCGCGGCGGCACCAGCAGCCCGTTGACCCCGTCGTGGACGACCTCGGGCACGCCGCCGACGCTGGTCGCGACGACCGGCGTGCCGACGGCCAGCGCCTCGACGGCCGCGTGCGGCAGGTTCTCCCAGTCGCTCGAGAGCACGCGCGGCCCAGGCCGTCGCGAGGGCCTCGAGCACCTCCGCGCGCGGCCGCGCGCCGAGGAAGCGATCCGCCCGTTCGAGCCCGACGTCGCGCGCGCGCCGCTCGAGCGCGGCGCGCTCGGGCCCGTCGCCGATCACGACCAGCTGCGCCTCGGGAACGCGCGCCGATCGCGTCGATCGCGATCGCCGAGCGCCTTCTGCGCGGTCAGCCGGCCGGCGTAGACGAACGTGTTCGGCTGCGGCTCGGCTGCACGTGCGGAGGCACGTCGGGCGCGGGGTTCGACACGACCGAGAACTCTGCCCGCATCGACACCGAAGCCGCGCGCGATCCGCGCCAGGTACTCGCTCGGGACGACGATCGTGCGCGCCCGCCGAAGCGCCGCGTCCGCGCCGCGCCGCAGCGCGTCCGAGCTCCGCGCCCGGCGCCTCCTGGAACTCCTCGAGCGTCCCGCGAAAGAGCCCGTAGCGGTACGCGCGCTCGTAGGCCGGGTCGGAGACGAGCTTCGCGACGAGCGGCCGCTCGCGCCGTCGCGGAGCCGCCGCGGCGGCCGCGTACGTCGCCGTCGCGTAGACCACGTCGGCCTGCGCCCGCGCGCCGCGCGCCTGGCAGCGAGCATCGAGTAGCGGACGGGGAACGGGTACCGCGCGCGAGACGGTCTCGACCGGGCACGGCCGCTCGGTGGGCGGACCGTCGGCCATCGTGACGACCCGAACGGTGTGCCCGCGTCGACGAGGAACCGGGCGAAGTCGGGGCCGTGAGTCGCGGGACCGCCGACGTCGGGCGGCCAGATACCGGGGAGCAGGAGGATGCGCATGCAGTACCGGCCCGGCCCGTCAGATGCAGCCCGCGCTGGAGTCGCGCGTATCATAGGCGCGTTCGATGACCCGCCTCCGGCATGAAGAGCCGCGGCTGCCGGGGCGCGATGTTCCCTTCCTGGTGCTCTGCGTCGCCCTCGCGCTCAGCCTGGTCCGCTCGATCAACCAGCCCGAGCTGACGGTCCACGCGCTCGGGAACTCGATCACCTTCGTCCCCGCCGACGTCGCGCTCGCCGTGCTCGCCGTGCTCTGCGTCGGCCGGCTGCTCGAGCGCCGCAGCCTGCCGCGGCCCGCGCGCGCGATCACCGCGACGGGCGCGGCGTTCGCCGCCTGGCTGCTTCTCTCGTCGGCGGTCTCGAGCAGCGCCGCGTTCATCGGCGCGGCGAAGCTGGTCGAGTACGGGCTGCTCGCGCTCGGGTTGATCCTGTTCGTCAACCGCCGCCAGCAGCTCTGGCTCCTCTTCGGCGTGCTCGTGCTCGTGAACACGATCGCCGTGGCGACGGGCGCTCTACGACTTTGCGCAGCACCCGCGGCGGGCGCCAGGGCGCGTTCACTGGGCGAGCACGACCTCGCCGCGCTCTCGACGATGACCGCTCGCCGGCGCGCTCGTCGACGCTGTACGCACCGCGCACCGCGCGGCTGGTGGTTCGTGGTGGCCGGGCTGGTCGGCGCAATCGGGATCACGCTCGGCGCGGCGCTCGCCCAGCTGCTCGGCCTCTACCTCGCGGTCGCCGCGATCATCGCGCTCGCCGCTGCGCGGCGCTCCGTCGACGCTGCGCGCGCTCGTCGTGACGCTCGCTGTCGACGGCCGCGATCACGGCCGGCACGCTGTCGATGCGCTCGGGCGAGCTCGGCTTCCTACAGTCCTGGTTCGGCACGAAGAAGCCGGAGGCGCCGGGCCAGTACGCCGGCAGCTGGAGCCAGCGGCTGATCTACGCCTACATCGGCGGGCGCATCTTCGTCGACCACCCCGTCTTCGGCAGCGGCTGGTACGGCCTGATGCCGCCGAAGGTGTACGGCGCGGTACGTGCCGGATGCCCGCCGCCGGTTCCCCGACCAGCCGCCGGGCTACTTCCCGTCGCCTCCCGCCAGCTTCATCCCCCAGCAGACCTACGACCAGGTGCTCTACGAGCTCGGGATCGTCGGCGCAGCGCTGTTCCTGGCTCTCGCCGTCGTGGCGGTGCGAACGGCGATCCGGGTCGGGCGCGCCTGGCCGAGCCCGCGGACCGACGAAGGGCTCGCCTACCTGCCGCTCGCCTGGACGGCGTCGCTCGCGGGCGCGCTCGCGGGCGCGGCGCTCTTCGGCGGCATCCCGATGACGGCGATCTTCTGGTTCACCCTCGGCGTCGTCGCGGTCGCGCCGTCGCTGTTGCCGCCGCCGGTCGGCCGCACCGCCGCGTCGGATGGCTGAGCGGCGGCCGCTGCGGATCGTGCACGTGATCGCGCGCCTGAACGTCGGCGGCGCCGCGCTGCACGTGCTGCAGCTCGCCGCCGAACAGCGCCGCCGCGGCGACCACGTGCTCGTCGTCGCCGGCACGCTCGCGCCCGGCGAGGAGTCGATGGAGTACCTCGCGGAGGAGCTCGGCGTGCCGTTGCAGCGGCTGCCGGCGTTGCAGCGCGAGCTGTCGCTGCGACGAGGACGCGAGCCGCGGTGCGCGAGCTCGTCGCGGATCATCCGGGCCGAGCGACCGGACGTCCTGCACACGCACACGGCGAAGGCCGGTGGCGCGGGCCGGATCGCGGCCGCTCTCGCGCGCGACGCACGGCCGGCGGTCGTCGTGCACACGTACCACGGCCACGTGCTGAGCGGGTACTTCGGCCGCGGCAGAGCGAGACCTTCTACCGCCTGCTCGAGCGGGTGCTCGCACGGCGCACGTCGCGGCTGATCGCGGTCAGCGCGGAGGTGCGCGACGATCTCGTCGCGCTCGGCGTCGCGCCGGCGTCGAAGTTCGTGGTGATCCCCTACGGCTTCGACCTCACGGACGCATCGACGCGACGCCGGCGACCGCGCGCGCGTTCGCGCAGCGATCGGGGTCGGCGACGACGACGTTCGTCGTCGGCTGGGTCGGGCGGCTGACGCGCGATCAAGCGGCCGCTCGACCTCGTGCGCGTGCTCTGCGGCGCTCGTCGAACGCGGCGTCGACGCCGTGCTCTGCCTCGTCGGCGACGGCCCGGACCGCCCTGCCGTCGAGCGCGCTCGCGCGCGACGCTCGGCGTCGCCGACCGGCTGTCGCCTGGCGGGCTACCAGAAGGAGCTCCCGGACTGGTACGCGGCGTTCGACGCGTTCTGCCTGACCTCGGCGAACGAGGGCACGCCGGTCGCCGCGATCGAGGCGCTCGCGGCGGGGCGGCCGGTCGTCGCGACGCGCGTCGGCGGCACCGAGGCGGTCGTCGACGACGGCGAGAGGGCTTCCTCGTCGCCGGTCGGCGACGTCCGACGCTGGCGGCGCGCCTCGCCGAGCTCGCCGCCGATCCGGCGCTCCGCGCGCGAGATGGGCCGCCGGCGCCGAGCGCATGCGCGAGCGCTACGGCCTCGAGCGCATGGTCGACGACGTCGAGCGCCTCTACCGGAGCCTGCTCGCCGCGATGAGGGTCGTCCACCTGCTGAAGGTGACGGGCGTCGCCGGCGCGGAGCAGCACCTGCTCCGGCTGCTGCCGGCGCTGCGCGAGCGCGGTGTCGATGCGCGCTTCGTCGGCCTCGACGTCGCGGGGTCCGACGCCGAGCGCCTCTACGCCGAGCTCGCAGCGACGCGGGCGTGCCCGTCGACCACGTTCGCTGCACCGCTCGACGTGAATCCGCGGATGGCGCGCGACGTCGTCCGCACGCGTGCGCGCGATCCGGCCCGACCTGCTGCACACCCACCTCGTGCACGCGGACGTCTACGGTGCCGTCGCGTCGCGCGTCGACGCGGCGTGCCGTTCGTCTCGACGCGGCACAACGACGACCGCTACCAGCTCGGGCCCGTTCCGCTACGTCGACCGCGCGTTCGCGTCGGGCGCGTCGCGGCTGATCGCGATCTCGGACGCGGTCCGCCGCTTCCTCGTCGACGCCGGCCTGCCCGACCGGAAGTTCGAGACGATCCGCTACGGCCTCGACGAGATGCCGTCGCTCCCGTCGGAGATCACGCCGAACGAGGCCGGCGTCCCCGACTGGCGCGCCGCTCGTGCTCGCGATCGGACGCCTGATCGAGCAGAAGGACCACGCGACCCTGTTGCGCGCGTTCGCGCGCGTGCACGAGCGCTGCCCGACGCGACGGCTCGCGATCCTCGGCGACGGGCCGCTGCCGCCGGACCCGGGCGCTCGCGGACGAGCTCGGGCTGATCGACGCCGTCGTCCTGCCCGGGAGGCTCGAGACGCGCGACTGGCTCGAGCGGGCCGACGTCTTCGCGCACAGCTCGCGCTGGGAGGGCTTCGGGATCGTCCTGCTCGAGGCGATGCTCGCCGGGCTGCCGGTCGTGGCGACGCGGGTGAGCGCCGTCCCCGAGATCGTGGTCGACGGCGAGACCGGCCTGCTCGTCGGAGGCCGGCGACGCGGCGGCGCTGGCGGCATCGCTCGAAGCGCTCCTCGCGGATCCCGCGCGGGCGCGGACGCTCGGGACGGCCGGGCTCGCCCGCGCCCGCAGCGAGTTCTCGGTCAGCCGGATGACGGACGCGACGCTCTCGCTCTACGAGCGTCTGACCGAGTTCACCCGGCGTTTCGCTTAGCCTTGGCCGATGCTCACGATCTCGCTCGTCACACCGTCGCTGAATCAGCGCGGTTATCTCGACGAGGCGTTCGCTCGGTACTCGATCAGGATGATCCGGCGCTCGAGTACGTCGTCGCAGACGGCGGGTCGACGGACGGTCGCTCGAGATCATCGAGCGCCATGCGGCCGAGCTGACCGCGTGGTGGAGCGAGCTGGACGACGGACCACGCAGACGCGGTCAACCAAGGCTTCGCGCGGACGAGCGGGCGAGATCATGGGCTGGCTGAACGCCGACGACCGGCTGTTGCCGGATTCGCTCGAGGTCGTGCGCGAGCTCTTCGACGCGCTTCCCCGAGGTGCAGTGGCTGACGAGCGCGCTTCCCGGTGACGCTCGACGAGGCGGGGCCGGCCGTCCGCGTCGGCTACGCGAACGGCTTCGCGCGCGACCCGTACCTGCTCGGCCTGAACGGGTGCGCTCCTGGTCGCACTCGTACTTCGTTCAACAGGAGTCGACGTTCTGGCGGCGTGAACTCTGGGAGGCTGCGGGCGGCGCGCTCGACCCGCGCTTCGAGCCGGCCGCGGACTTCGAGCTCTGGACGACGGTTCTTCGAGCACGCGGAGCTGTGGACGGTCGACACGTGATCGGCGCGTTTCCGCATCCACGACGCGCAGCGCACCGCGTCGCAGCTGAACGCGTACCGGCGCTCAGGCGATGCGGGCGCTGCCTCCGACGACGCCGGCGCGGCTGGCTCGCGGCCCGCGCGACGCACGAAGCTGCCCGCGGGCGCGAGACGGCTCGAGCCGGGATCGGATGGGTCGCGCCCGTCGATCACGTGGATAGCCGACTGCGCGACTGGCGGACGACCACGGCGGCAGATCCCGTGAGCGCGGGAAGGGCCGTCAACCGCCTTCTCGCACCGCTCGGGCTCACGCTGCAGCGCCGGCCGCGGCCCGGCACGGGCGACGGTGGAACGGGCGCTCGGTCGTCTGCCAGGGCTTGGCCTCGTCCCTCGCAACGTAATCGACGTCGGCGCCGCGTACGGGGACTGGAGCGAGTTGGCCGGCCGGCTGTTCCCGAACGCACGATTCCTCCTCGTCGAGCCGCTGGCGGAATTCGCGCCGTTCCTCGAAGATCGGACGCGCGGCTACGCGGTGCGACGCTGATCGCAGCCGCGGCCGGCCGACATCCGGGACCGCGCTGCTGCACGTGCACGCCGACCTCGTGGGATCGTCGCTCGGCCGGAACCGGGGCTACGAGAGACCGACCGCGAGGTGCGGGTGATCACGATCGACGAGCTCGTCGCCCAGGAGCGCGCCGAAGGACCGTTCGTGATCAAGCTCGACGTCCAAGGCGCGGAACTCGACGCCCTCGCCGGCGCCGCCTCGACACTGACCCGGACCGCTCTCGTCCAGCTCGAGACGCTCCTGCTTCCGTTCTACGAGGGCGCGCCACAGCTCGGGGACGTGGTCTCGTTCATGCGCGAGACGGGCTTCGTCGTTTACGACGTCGCCGACCTCGGTTATCGCCCGCTCGACGGCGCACTCGCCCAGGTCGACCTGCTGTTCGTCCCGGAGGCGAGCGTGCTCCGAAGCCACCCGGAATTCGCGACGGTCGACCAGCGGCAGTCGAGCGACGATGCGCTCAGGGCGCTGTTCGAACGGCGGCGGCGGGAACTGAGGAGATGAAGTTCTCGCTCGCGATGCCGACGCGGAACATGGCGTCGCACATCGGCGCAGCGGTACGGTCGGTGCTGACGCAGATCGGCGCGGAGGTCGAGCTGCTCGTGCACGACGCGTGCTCGACCGACTCGACGGCGCACGTGCTCGCCGCGCTCGACGACCCGCGACTGAGCGTCGTCGCGAGGTGGACGAAGGCCAAGCGGATGCGATCAACCGGGGCTCGCGCGCTCGACCGGCGACGTGCTCGGCTGGCTGAACGCGGACGACGAGCTCGAGCCTGGCGCGCTTGAGCAGGTCGCCGCCGTATTCGAGAGCGAGCCAGGCACGTTGCTCGTCTACGGCCGCGGGGCGTACATCGACGAGGCCGGCGCGCGGCTGCGCCCGTACGACGTCCGACCGTTCGACCGGCGGCTACTCCTGACCCGCGACTACGTCCTCCAGCCGGCGACGTTTTGGCGGCGCTCCCTGTGGGAGCACGTGGGCCTGCTCGATCCGACGCTCACCTGGGGCTTCGACTGGGACTGGTTCATCCGGGCGAGCCGCGTGACGACCTTCCGTTTCCTGGACACGGAGCTCGCCCGCTACCGGCTCACTGGCGAGAACAAGTCGCTCTCGGGTGGAACCCGACGTCAGGAGGAGCTCGCGAAGATCGCGCGGCGTCACGGCGGGGCGCGCCAACCCACCTACCTCTACTGGCGCTTCACCCTCCTCAAGCGCCGTGTGCCGCTCGTCGGACCGCTCGAACCGGTGCTCTGGCGACTGTTCCCCGGGCGGATCATGGCTTAGGTCACTGAGGGGCCAACTGGACGCGCGGATACGATCAGCGCTCGATATGACCACCTCTCTGGACAGCACGGCGGCGCCACAACGTCCCATAACCGTGATTGAACCCGCTTCCGGCTGGATCCCGATCCGTCTAGGGGAGCTTTGGCACCATCGAGAGCTGCTCTATTTCTTCGCCTGGCGGGACCTGAAGGTCCGTTACGCGCAAACGCTCTTCGGGGCGATCTGGACAGTCTTTCAGCCGTTGGCTCTGCTTCTGGTGTTTTCGCTCGCCTTCCGGAGGCTCGGATCGGTCGAAACAGGCGGGCTGCCATACCCGGTGTTCGCGCTTGCGGGACTGGTGTTCTGGACGTTCTTTTCGAGCGCCGTCGGGCGCGGAGCAAACAGCTTGGTTCTCAACTCGCAACTCCTGACGAAGACGGCGCTTCCCCGACTGCTCATCCCGATCTCATCCGTGACCTCGGGCCTCGTCGACTTCCTCATTGCACTCATCGTGTACTTCGTGCTCGCATTCGCATACGGCGTCCATCCGACCTGGCGCATCGCGTTCTTACCAGCCGTCCTGATCCTCGGTGTCGGCTTCGCAGTTGCGGTGATCCTGATCCTCTCGGCAACGAACGTGCGTTACCGGGACGTCGTCCAGGCTCTCCCATTCCTCATCATGCTGTGGTTGTTTCTGAGTCCAATCGCCTACCCACTCAGCAAGCTGGGGCCGACACTGACGACGGTTCTCGCTTTCAATCCCCTCGTGGGGATCATCGAGGCGTTTCGCTGGTCGGTGGCCGGAGGACCGACTCCAGGAAGCTTCGCCCTTGCATACGCAATCGCAATCACCGTCGTGCTATCGGTCGTCGCTCTCTACTACTTTGCTCGGGTCGAGCGGACATTCGCGGACGTCGTGTGAGTGATGTCGGCACGCGTGATCACGGCCGACTCCCTGAGCAAGCGGTACCACATCGGCCGGGATGTGAGCCGTTACGGCCGCCTGACCGAGGCGCTGTCGAGCCGCATTACGGCGCCCCTTCGCCGCGGTGAGGCGGAGCCCGAGCGCGAGGCGACGTTCTGGGCGCTCCAGGACGTGTCGCTCGAGGTCGAAGAGGGCGAGGTACTAGGCATCATCGGCCGCAACGGTGCCGGTAAGTCCACGCTGCTCAAGATCCTCGCACGCGTCACGGAACCCACGAGCGGTCGCGCGGAGATCCGCGGCCGAGTCGGCTCACTGCTCGAGGTCGGCACCGGCTTCCATCAAGAGCTGACGGGTCGCGAGAATATCTTCCTCAACGGCGCGATCCTCGGCATGCGGCGAGCGGAGATCCGACGGAAGTTCGATGACATCGTTGCGTTCGCCGAGGTCGAGCGCTTCCTGGACACGCCGGTCAAGCGCTATTCGAGCGGGATGTACGTCCGGCTTGCCTTCGCAGTCGCAGCGCACCTGGAACCTGAGGTGCTCATCGTCGACGAGGTCCTGGCTGTCGGCGACGTCGCTTTCCAAAAGAAGTGCCTGGGGAAGATGAGCGATGTTGCACGCGAGGGACGTACCGTCCTGTTCATCAGCCACAACGTCGGCGCAATCGAACGACTGTGTACGCGTTGCGTGCTCCTCGAAGGCGGGCGGGTGACGGGCGAGGGTTCGACTGTCGACGTGATCAAGCAATACCTGCGCGTGGGCTGGCGATCGGTAGCAGAGTGGCGACGCCTTCCGTCGCATGCGTGGGGTGACGACGTGGCCTTTCAGGCGGTGAGAACCGTCAACGAGCGTGACGAGCCCAGCGGCTCGTTCAACGGCGACGAGTCGATCAGCTTCGAATTGGATTACGTCGTTCGCAGGGAGCTTGAGGACTGTCAGATCGGGCTTCGGCTGGTGAACAACGAAGGCGCGACCGTGCTCTACACCTCTGACTGCGACGCTCGCGATCTTGCGTCCGTCCCACGCGAACCTGGAGCGTACTCAGCGTCGTTCGAGCTGCCTGGGCAGTTTCTTCCACCAGGCACATATTCGGTGTTGGTGTCTGCGCACTCACCTGGCAAGGAGCTGTTCGAAGTCCTGGAGGAGATTGTCACCTTCGAGGTCGAATCCCGCGGCTCGTTGACGAGGCTCGACGGTCGCCTCGGCGTCGTCGCACCACTCCTCGACTGGCGTGTAGCAACCACGACGATCGCCTCAGCGTCGACGTCCTCGTAGATGCCCACGATTTTCGCCGTCCCGAAGCCCTTCTCCGGGCACATCGGGTCAATCCAGACGAACGCGATCAAGAGCTGGCTGGCCCTTCGCCCAGCCTGTGAAGTGATCCTGTTCGGTGACGAGTCCGGCGTTGAAGAGGCTGCGGCGAACAATGGCGTGCGGCACGTCGCTCACGTGCAACGAAACGAGTTCGGTACGCCGCTTCTCGACGACGTCTTCGCGAATGCTCAGAGGCTCGCGACACGCGATGTTCTCTGCTATGTAAACGCCGACATCGTCCTCCTGTCGGATTTCGTCCCGGCAATCGAGCGGGTGCGGAGAGCCAAGGACCGCTTTCTCATCGTTGGTCGACGCTGCGATGTCGACCTCAGGGACGACTTGGACACGATGGATCCAGATTGGGAGTTTCGACTCCGCCGGTTCGTCGCCGGCACCGGCGTACCGAGATCGCCTGAGTGGATCGACTACTTCGTGTTCAACAAGGACTTGTTCACGGACTCTGCTGCCGTTCGCACTGGGCCGCGCGGCCTTTGACAATTGGCTGCTCTGGAGAGCGACCCAGGAGGGGGCTGCACTCGTCGATGCTTCCGACCAGGTCCTCGTCGTCCACCAGAACCACGACTACTCCCATCACCCCCAGGGACAGCAGGGGGTGTGGGAAGGTCCGGAGGCCCAAAGGAACCGGGAGCTCATGAAGACGTGGGATCACTGCTATTTCCTCACGGATGCGACTCACCGACTGACCTCGTCCGGCCTCCGCAGAAATGCGAGCACCGAGCGACTCAGTCGTGAATGGGGCCGTCGCGCAAAGACGAGGGAGCGCTGGCGTCGCGCTCGGATGTCAGCCCTCGTGCGAACGCACTCGTTTCGAAGTCGCATTGGGCTGCGACGATCCAGCGTCAAAGCGCTGACGCGGAGATTTCGCAAGGCAGGCAGTCGGTGAACGTCCTCCTGGTCTACCACGGAGGCCTGACCGCGAGCACCACTCGGCTGTATCGGGCAATTGCCCAGCACACCGACGTCGAGCGATTGGCCGTTGTGGTTCCAGAGCGAATCGAGTCGGATCGAATCTACGCACCCTCCGGGTGGTTGACTGCCGAAGCGTCGGACTCCGGCGACGGGTACGACGTCCATCCGATAGCTCTCAACGACCCGACGGACTACAGCCGCGGGTTCGACCGCAAGGCACTCGGCTCCGTACTAAGCGAAGCGCGCCCCGACGTCATCCACGTGCTCGACGAGCCGTTCTCGGGCTATCTGCTCCAGGTCATTCAATTGGCGGTTGCACACGCACGGCGCGCGCGAGTCGTCTTCTACGGTTTCGAGAACCGACCCCTGCGATTCGGACGCACCTCACGCCTGATCTGGAAGGCGGCCTGGCCACGGACGGCGGGCGGCGCGGCGGCAAACTCCGAAGCGCTGGAGAACTTGCGACGTGCCGGTTATCCGTCCGGCCGTCCGCTCGAGCGCATCTTCTGGGGCATTCCGACCGACTTGTTCGCGGATGGAGACGGCGAGAACCCACTCGAACTCGGAGTGGACGCCGACAAACTGATCGGCTATGTCGGCCGGCTGGTCATCGATAAAGGGCTTCTAGTCCTGGCCGCGGCGATGCTCCGCCTGCCGCCCGAAGTCCACTGCGTGTTCATCGGAAGCGGCCCACTCCGGGCGGAACTCGAGCTCTTCGGCAGTCTTCCAGCGCTCGCCGGGCGTCTCCACTTCGCGAGCGCCCTCGAGCCGGAGGAGCTTGCTCGAGCGCTCGCTCGATTCGACGTCCTCGCGCTTCCGTCGCTGACCATGCCACGCTGGAAGGAGCAGTACGGTCGAGTGCTCGCCGAAGGCATGGCGGCGGGCGTCCCGGTCGTCGCCTCGGACTCGGGAGCGATTCCCGAAGTCGTGGGCAATGCGGGATCGATCGTTCCTGAGGGGGATTCAGTTGCCCTTGCAGACGCGCTTCACAGCGCGATGTTCGACACGGCGCTGCGCGACCGGCTGATCCAAGAAGGTCGGCGTCGAGCTAGCGAGGAATTGAGCATTCCGGTGATGGCCGGACGCCTTGTTTCCTTCTACGGGCAGATACTGAGGAGCTGAAGCGCTGAAGCCGAAGCCGCGCCATTTCCTTCATCCGGTCGAGAGTGCACGTGCCGTGCTCTGGCGGACGCGGCGCCGGAGCCGGCATCTCGCGAGCGGGTTCAGGGAGACCCGTGCCAGGAAACGCGAGCGCCGCGAGTTTCACCACATCAGGAGAACCAGCAGAGACCGCTGCTGGTGCGGCGGCAGCCTGGAAGAATTCGCCTGGCACGAGAGCTTCGCGGTCTGCGAGCGTTGCGGGGCGTATGTCAATCGCAGGCCACCGCTCCAGGAGGATCTCGAGAGTCTCTATTCCCTCGATCTGTACTGGCGGAAACGTCAAGAACTCAAAGGCTTTCCGACGATCGAGCAGCGCGCCGAGCTCTACCGAACGGACGGACGCCTGAGCAAGTGGCTCTCGTTGGTCGACGAATACGGCCCCGATATCGGATCGGTCGTCGAGATCGGCTGCGCGCCGGGTGTGATGCTCCAGGAGCTTTCCGCACGGGGTTACGCGTGCGTCGGGGTGGAAATCAGCGAACACGTCGCGTCCTGGATGCGTGATCGCCTCATGCTCGACGTGCGCTCTGGGTTCTTTCCGGGAGAGGTCGAGCTTCCGGTATGCGATCTGTTTCTCGCATTCGATGTCCTCGAGCACAGTCCGTGTCCCGATGAGTTCATGCGTGAAGCAGCACGACTGTTGCGACCCGGCGGAGTCGCGATCATCCAGACAGCCGTCGACCGTTACGACTTCCGACCGCCGTTCGGGGATCGATTCGACATATTCGACGATCTCGAGCACCTCTTCCTGTTTACAGACCTAAGTCTCGAGCAGCTTGCCGACCAAGCGGGCCTCCGGGTTCGGAGTCTGCGAGAGCGCATCTGGCTTGCCGGCGAGATCGCCGTTTTCGAGAAGCCGGCCGAGTGAAGAAACTCCGCATCGGCATTAACGCGCAGCTTCCCGGTGGGGGCTTCTCGGGAGGAATCGAACAGTTTCTGATCGGGCTTGCGCACGCGCTCGGCAAGCTTTCAGGTCCCGGAGGAGTACGTCTTCGTAGGCCCGACCGAGGACTCGTTCTGGTTGGCGCCGTACCTCGGCTCTAACGAGCGAGTGGTGCGCGCGAGCGATCGGCGGCGACCAACGGAATCCCATACCGCTCGCGCCCTGCGTCGGGCGCGCCGAATGGTGGATGGACGCCTCCTCCGGGCGAGAGAGCCGGGAAGCATCTTCGACTCGTTGGGAAGCCAGGTCGTCCACTTCCCGTTCCAGAGCTTCGCTCACACCGCCGCGCCCTCGATCTACAACCCGCACGACCTCCAACATCTCCATTTTCCCGAGTTCTTCACGACTGAGGACTACGCGAAGCGCGAGCGGCTCTACCCCGACGCTTGCCGCTCGGCAGCCGCTGTCGTGGTGGAAAGCCGATGGATCAAGGACGACATCGTCGGCCAATACGGAATCGACCCGGACAAGATCCACGTCGTTCTCTGGGGCGCGCCGACGGAGGCCTACGAGCCTCCTCTGGTCGACGCGGTCGTGCGTCTTCGTCACGAGCTCCGCCTCCCGGACTCTTTCGCCCTCTATCCGGCACAAACGTGGGCTCACAAGAACCACGTAAGACTTGCACAAGCACTGCGTCTGCTCCGTGATCGCGAAGGCATCAGAGTCGACGTTGTCTGCACAGGCACCAAGAATGCGCACTGGCCGACCATCAAGCGCGAGGTGGAGCGACTTGGCCTGGAGGATCAGATGCGCTTCCTCGGGTTCGTGAGTCCGCAGACCTTACGAGGGCTGTATGCGGCTGCGCAGTTCCTCGTCTTTCCCAGCTTGTTCGAGGGCGGAGGGTTTCCGATCCTCGAAGCGTTCTACGAAGGAACCCCGGTCACATGTTCAAACGTGACGTCGCTTCCGGAGTATGCGGGTGACGCCGCATTGCTGTTCGATCCCGCCTCCGTGGACCAGATCGCGAGCGCCATGCACCGTTTGGCGCTCGAACCAGACCTAAGATCCGCGTTACGCGACAAAGGATCAATGCGGATCGAACGCTTCACCTGGGAGCGAGCTGCGACCGGCTACCGAGCGATCTACCGATCCGTGGCAGGTGGTCCACTCTCTGAGGAGGATCGCTCGCTCCTCGCGGAGAATCGCTAGTCACCTTCAGCCGATAGCAAGTAATGGCGAACCAGACGGCCAGTCGAAAGCCGGACTGTAATCGACGTTCGGGTCGAGTCGAGCCAGATCACCGTCAACCATCAGTCGGATGAGCTCCTCGAAGGTGATCGTTGGACGCCACCCGAGTTGCTCGCGCGCCCGATCCGCCTTTCCGACGAGCTCTGGACCGTCCTCGAGCGGTCGGAACAGCCCGGGATCGACTGTCACGTGCGGCTCCCATGCGATCCCCACGTGATCGAACGCAACTTCAACAATCTCCTTCACCGAGTGGAGCTTGCCCGTGGCGACGACGAAACTTGGGCTCGGTTCTCGCTGCTGAAGCATCAGCCACATCGCGTGCACATAGTCCCCAGCGAAACCCCAGTCACGTCGCGCCTCGAGGTTCCCGAGCCTAAGCTCGTGCGTCCTCCCGACAGCGATGGCGGCCGCAGCGTAGGTGATCTTCCGCGTCACGAACTCCAACCCACGCCGCGGTGATTCATGGTTGTAAAGCAGCCCGGAGACGGCGTAGAGACCGTAGCCCTCGCGATAGCGATCCGTCATCAGATGGCCGAACAGCTTCGCCACGCCGTAGGGGTTTCGTGGATTGAACGGAGTCGTTTCGTCCTGCGGTGCCGAGGAAGGCTTTCCGAAGACCTCGCTCGACGATGCTTGGTAAAAGCGCGCGTCGGGACGTACTTGGCGGATTGCTTCGAGTAGGCGGACGACGCCCATCGCGGTGTACTCGGACGTCAGCACGGGCTGTTCCCACGACTCGGGGATGAATGACGTCCCGGCGAAGTTGTAGATCTCGTTCGGCTGGAGGTGGTCGATCGCCGAGTTGAGCGAGAACTGATCGAGGAGATCCCCGCGCACTAGTGTGACTCGATCGGCGAGATGGGCGATTCGCTCGCTCAACTCCGAACTCGAATGTCTCACCAATCCGTATACGGCGTATCCGCGCTGGAGCAGAAACTCGGCCAGGTAGGAGCCGTCTTGCCCTCCGATACCCACGATCAGTGCGCTCGGCTGGGAGGTCACGTGCGGAGCCTAGCCTTGATCTCGCCCGACCAACCAAGACACAAGACAATCGAATCGAGCGAATGACCATCCATTTCGTGTACCCCCATCGGCCGCGCATCTCGGCACCGAGTGCGATCGGACGAAAGGTGGGAGAGCGCCTGGAAGCACGCGGTTACGACGTCGTGCACTACGACATCGACGAGGCGCGCGTCATTCGTCCCGGGCCGGACGACGTCTTGCTGGGGCACCCGCACGAGGCGCCGTGGAGCGTCTTCCGCCGCAGCGCCGCCCGCAGCGGCTGGCGCCGAAAGCTCCTGCTCATGCCGTACGTCCACGTCGACGACTACCACGTCTCGCTCGCCGACCCGGTCGTGCACAACTGCGACCTCTTCCTCGCGATCACCGGTTCGACGTGGTTCGAGACCGTGCCGCTGTCGATCGCGGCGCACTGGCTGCCGAAGATGGTGCACGTCGATCTCGCGGTCGATCGCGCCGACTTCCCCCGCGTGAAGATCTCCTTCAACCCGCCCGGCCGGCGGCGATTCCTCTACATCGGGCACACGGGCTGGTACAAGAACGCGCCCTACCTCGCCGAGCTCGCGCACCGACTGCCCGAATTCGAGTTCGCCTGGATCGGCAGCGGGGAGACCGGGATTCCGGGCCTGCGCTCGTACGGCCGCCGCGACTTCGCCACCGACGAGGCTCGCGCGCTGGTCGCGGAGCATGACTTCCTGCTCACGGTCGGCGTCGGAGACGCCAACCCGACGACCGTGCTCGAGGCGATGGCATGGGGACTCGATTCCCGTCTGCACGCCCGAGAGCGGCTACGCGGGTCGGCAGGGCATCGTAAACGTTCCGGCGGACGATGCGGACGAGGCAATCGCCGTCCTCCGACGGTTGCAGGAGCTACCGGAGGGCGACCTGCTCGGTCTGCAGGCCGCCAACGACGCCGACATCGACCGCCACTTCAACTGGGACCGCTTCACCGACCAGGTCGTCGCGGCGATCGAGTCGACCGACAGCCCGCCGTGCCTGCCGCTCGACCGGGCGACCGCGGCACGGCTGCGCTGGCTCTCCGTTCGACGTCAGGCCTCGGTGCTCGGCCCGAGCCAGCTCCGTTCGAGCATCCGCGTCCTGGTCGGCTCGACGTCGGCGGGCCACCGCCTGCTCGCGGCCCGACGAGCCCGACGCGGCACAAGCTGACCCGGCTCGTCTCCTACACTCCCGGCCGTGCCCGTGTCAGCCGTGATCCCGCATCGCAACAGCGGCGACCTCGCTCGAGCGATGCGTCGACGCGCTCCTCGCCGCGCGCGGGGTCGACGAGATCGTCGT
This sequence comes from uncultured Thermoleophilia bacterium, assembly GCA_963742615.1. GTDB lineage: Bacteria > Actinomycetota > Thermoleophilia > Gaiellales > Gaiellaceae > PALSA-600. The sequence goes on from CAVUMS010000001.1 coordinate 142,976, forward strand.
CGCCGACGAGGGATCGACCGACGGAAGCGTCGAGCGCGTCGCCGACAAGCCGAAGCGTGCGGGTCGTCGAGTCCGTCCGCCGCGGCTTTGCGGCCGCGATGAACACCGCGATCGAGACGGCACGCGGCGACCGGCTCCTCCTGCTGAACAGCGACGCCTTCGTCCGTCCCGACACGGTCGAGCGATTGAGCCGGCGCCTGGACGAAAACCCTCGCCTGGCGTTGTGCGGCGCGGCGCTGGTCAACCCCGACGGAACACGAACGAAGACTCACACCGACCTCTTCACGCTCTTCCGGGCGATGATCGACACGCTCAACATCCGGCCGCCGATCGACCAGAACGGCCGCGGACTCGTCATCGTCCAGGCGGTGCTACCGACATGCGCTCTCGCCCGACGCGAGGCGCTCGACCAGATCGGCGGCTTCGACGAACGGTTCGTCTTCTACTACGAGGACCTCGACGTCTCGCTCCGACTCGCGCAGGCGGGCTGGGAGCAGGCGATCGACTGGGACGCAGAAGCCGTGCACGTCGGCGGCGGGTCCACGAGCGCCGGCGCCCACCAGCGCTGGTTCGCCCAGTACCACAAGAGCCGCGTTCTCTACATGCAGAAGCACTATCCACGAGGTTGGCGGGTGTACGCCGCTTTTTGGGCCACCAAGGCCTCTGTTCACGTGGTGACGTGGTCGGCACGCGCCGCCTTCGATCGAGCCCGGGGCGACCGCGCCGGCGAAGAGCTTGCGCGCGAGTGGACGCAGGCATTCCGCGCGACGATCTGGCCGAAGCGCTCATTAGACGACTTGCCGCATCACACGGGCCAATCGACCGGCGAAGGCACGCGTGGTGAAACTCTCGTCGACCGCCTCCCGCGCTGACCTGCCGAGGCTACTTGCGCGCCGCGGGTCGCCCGTCACGCGACTGATCGCGTTGCGCAACGCGGCCGGGTCTTCGGCCGGAACCGTGACCACCGTCTCGTCGGGCCGGACGTAGTCACGCAGGGTGGAACGCTCCGTCACGATCACGGGGCGCGCCGTCGCCATCGCTTCCAGCAACGCGATCGTGCCCGAGTTCTCGGTGCCGTACCGGTGGCCCTCGCGGTGGACGGGCACGACTGCACAGGCGGCTCCGGCATACAACTCGCGCACCTCCGCGGGGCCGATGTCCAGCCGTACGTCGACATTCGGCGGCAGCTCGACGCCCGTGAGGTTCTCGCGCTTGGCGACGATCACCGCGCGCAGCGGCAGGCCGTCCATGGCGCGCGCGAAGGTCGCGTAGTCGCGGGCGAGATCCCGTCCGACGGTCAGCACGTATCCGTCATCAACGGCGGGAGACGGGTTGCCAGTACGCCTCGTCGACACCGAGCGGCGCGACGTGGACCTTCGCCGGGTCGGCTCCGAACAGCTCGATCAGTCGCGACCTGCCTGCGTCCGATATGCAGACGACGCCTGCCGCGGATTGCACCGAGGCCTTCAACAACCGGCGCGCGGCCGCCCTGCTGCGCTCGAACGTCGCGCAGAGGTGATAGCTGACCAGCAGCACAGGCGGGCGGCCTCGCACGCGCGCCATGACCGGGAACACGCGCGCGAGCGGCGTGCATGCGAGGTCGGTGTCGCCGAGCTCCCATGGCAACGTGAGCTCGCGGGCGTTCCAGGTGACGCGGTGAATCAGGCCGGAGCGCCGGTCGATGCGCCGCAGCGACGGGTTGTGGATCGACGCGTCGATCCCGTGCTCGTGCAGGTGATTTTGGCCGAGGAGTGACGTGTCCGGCGCGTCGCCGCGTGCGATCCGCTCGAGCAGCGCGGTGCGGGAGTTCGGGTAGACGAAGGTCACGTTCAAGGCCGGCTTCCTCTGTGGGCAACCGTAGTGAAGACGATCGCCCGGGCGCTCCAGTGCCTTCCCTAGACTGCCGCGCGATGCAGCGCCTCCCGCTACGCCGGCTGGTGACCGGCCCCGCACCGGCGCCGGACCGGATCCTCTTCACCAGCATCTGGTTCCGGCACCACAACAACCCTCGCTACGCCGAGCTCCTCCCGCGCCTCACGCGGCTCGACCGCTACCTCTTCGTGCTCTCGGACCGGCGCATCCCGCGCGGTCTCGAGTTCAGGGCGCTGCGCTCGAGCCGACCGCTCTGGCACTCGCTCGTGCTCGGCGCGGGGTCGCCGCCGCTACCACGGCCTCTTCACCGCCGACAACGAGCAGATCGCGCACTTTCGACGGCCCGATCGTGTCGGACGTCGACGATCCCATGTACACACCGCGCGAGGTCGAGCTGCCTCAACCGACCGAACGTCGCCGCGTACGTCGTGACCGCCGAGCGCGCGGCGCGCCGCTTCGAGGAGCTCGGAGTGCGGACGCCGTGGCACGTGATCCCGCAGGGCGTGAGCCTCGCCGTCCGTCTCCGAGTCAGGCGTGCAGGCGGTGCGCGCGCTGCGCCAGAACGGAGAGGTCGTCGTCGGCTACATGGCCGCGCACCTCCTGAGCGCGGGCGACCGCGGCGGGGAGAGCCCGCTCTACAACGTCGACCACCTGCTCGAGCTCTGGGACGAGATCCACGCGCCGCGAGCCGAACGCGCGACTCTGGCTGCTCGGCGGGGCGAGCGAGCGCGTCCGCGCGCGCTGCGCCGGCCGCGACGACATCGTCCTGTTCGGACGCCTCCCGCGCGACCGTGTTCTCGACCACGTCGCGAACTTCGACCTCGCGCTCTATCCGCGCACCGCCGACCAGGGCATCCAGGCGGCGAAGGTCGCCGAGTACATGGGGCTCGGCGTGCCGACCGTCTCGTACGACTACGAGGTGACCGCTGTGCTGCGCGAAACGGGAGCGGGCGTGCTCGTGGCGCAGCCGCGCGACTTCGTCGACGCGGTCGTCCGGCTCGCGGGCGACGCGGGCGCCCGCGGAGCGCTCGCCGAGGCCGCGCGGCCGCGCGGGGCGCGAGCTCGACTGGGACGTGCTCGCGCGGCGGTACGAGACCGAGATCCTCGACCGGTACCTCCCTCCGGGCTCCGCCACCTAGGGCTCGGTGCGGAGGCGAGCGTCGGCCGACGCCGCTCGAACCACGAATCGGCTCGTCACGAGCGCACGCTCGGCCCGGGTCGAGGCCGAGGAACCAGACGGCCGGGACGAAGGCCGCGATCCAGAGAAGCCCGACCGGCACGAGGGCGAGCAGCGTCCGCGGATCGAGCCAGCGGCTGAAGACGACGAAGACCAGCACCGCGGCGGCAGCGACGGCAGCACCGGCCGCGCAGCGGCTCTCGCCACCGCGCGCATACGCCCGGCCCGGACGACCGGCGCACGAGGAGCGGGATCAGCACGATCGCCGCCGCCGCCTCCGTGACGAGGGTGGCGAACGCGACGCCCCAGATCCCGACCGACCGGCGCGAGGACGATCGAGAGGACGAGGTTCGCGCCGACGACGACGAGCAGGATCGACGACAAGCCGCCGCTGAAGGCCGCGGGCCATCAGGTACTGGGACAGGAGCTGCAGCGGCTGGTGCACGATCAGGACGACGCCGAGCAACGCCAGCACCGCCGAGCTCGGGCCCCAGCCGGGCCCGATCCAGCCGTAGATCAGCTGGTCGGGGATGAAGACGAGCGGCAGGGCCAGCAGGAGCATCAGCGCCATCCCGAGGCGGAGCCCGGAGAGCAGCAGGTGCCGCTGGCGCTCGCGCGCCTCGGCTCCCTCGAGCTCGGCGAACGCCGGGTAGAGGAGGTTGGTGGCGCCTGTGCCGAGGCCCATGACGAGGGCAAATATGCGGGAGGGGACGCCGTAGAGCGCGGCCGCCTTCGCACCGAGGACGATGCCCACGACGACCACGTCGCTCGAATACGCGACCTTCGCCGTGAGGTGGATCAGGAAGTTGTGCCAGCTGAACGCCATCAGCTCGCGCACCCGCCCTCGACTGACGAACGCGCGCCGTAGCTTCAGGAACGGAAGCTCACGCCGCAGCCAGAACAGCGGGAGGCCCAGGCGCACGAGGGTGGCGACGAGCGTGATCGTCGCGAGCAGGACGATGCCGCCGTGCCACGGGAGGATCGCCGCGACCAGCACGAAGTAGACGACGAGCCCGGCGAGATTGCCGAGGTTGACGATGTCGTAGCGCTGCTGCCCGAGCAGCAGGTTGTTGAAGAGGCCGAGCGGGAAGCGCGCCGCAACGCCCGCGACGACGAGCAGCGTCGCGGCGCGCGCGGGCTCGACGAGATCGGACGGAATCGAGATCAGGTACGGGACGACGACCGCGAGCACGATCCCGGCCAGCACGCTCAACGCGCCGATTACCGCGTAGACGACGATACCGACCGAGGCGAGCGAGCTGATCTCCTCGGGCGTCTGCGCACCACGGGCATGGGCGCCGAAGCGGACCACCGACGGCCCGACGCCGAGGTCGAGCAGGGCGACGAACACCGTGATCGACCCGATGAACACCCACAGCCCGTAGGCGTCCTTGCCCGAGCGCGTGCACGATCACCGGCGTCAGGACGAGCGCGGACAGCACCGACGCGCCGTAGACGACGTAGGTCGAGACGAGGTTTCGCCGAAGCAGGCGCATCGGGTGCGCCGCCATCGTAGGGACCTGCCGTCCGTAGAGTCCCCGCGAGATGTGGTCGCCCGGACAAGTCGTGATCCGGCGCGAGGTGCTGAACGACGGCCGAGCATGGCTCCTCGCACCGGTCGTCGTCGTGCGCGACGAGCCGGATCTGCTCGCGACCTACATCTGCCGGAGGGAACGCCGTTCGACTTCCCGGACGGGGACTGGCCGAGCGGCGGACGGCCGCCATCCGTGGCACGGACGCGGCCGCTGGGAGGGGCACGGCCTGTTGATGCTGCAGCGCCCCGGCGAGTCGTACGCGGTCTGGGTGTTCTGGCACGGGCCGGAGCGCGAGTTCAGGGGCTGGTACGTCAACCTCCAGGAGCCGTTCCGACGAACCACGGACGGCTACGACACCCAGGATCTCGAGCTCGACATCTGGGTGCCGCTCGACGGCGAGTGGCAGTGGAAGGACGACGAGCTGCTCGACGAGCGCGTGCGCGAAGGGCGGTTCACCGCCCCCCAGGCGCGGAGATCCGTGCCGTCGGGCGGAGCGTCGCCGCCGACCTCGACACCGGCCGGCGCTGGTGGTCGGACGACTGGGCGAGCTGGACGCCGGACCCGGCCTGGTGACAGCACGTCGCGGGCCGACGCTCGCCGGCTTCGGGGCGCTCGGGCTCTTCTGGGGTGCATGGGCTGCGTTGCTGCCCGACGTCCAGGAGGGCGTCGGTGCATCGAAGGGGGCGCTCGGCATCGCCCTCGTCTTCGTCGCGGTCGGCTCGCTGCCCGCGATGCTGCTGATCGCGGGGCCGGCCGTGAACCGATTCGGCGGCAGGGCCGTCGCCTGGGCCTGTGCGGCCTTCGCCGTCGCCGCCGCCCTGCCCGGCCTGGCCGAGACGCTGCCGGGGCTCGCGGCCGCGCTGGTGCTCACGGGCGCAGCCTCCGGCGTCCTCGACGTCGGCATCAACACGCAGGCGGCGCGAATCGAGACCGAGACGGGGCGGCGAGTTATGCCGCTCGCCCACGGCCTCTACTCGACCGGCATCCTCGTCGGCGCCGTGATTGCCGGCATCGCGCGCGGCGCCGGGGCCGAGCGCGAGCCGATCCTGCTCGCGGTCGCCGTGTTGATCGCAGCGACCGCATTCCTGCTCGGGCGCGATCCCGAGCCGCCCACGCCCGGAGCCGTGCACCGGGCGAAACTCGGTCGAACCCTGCTCGTGATCGGGCTTGTCGGCGCGACGGCGTTCGTCGTCGAAGGGGGAATCGAGAGCTGGAGCGCGATCTTCCTCGAGCGGCAGCTCGACGCAGCGCCGGCCGTGAGCGGCCTCGGGCCCGGCGTGTTCGGCGCGTCGATGGCAGCCGGACGGTTCCTCGCGCAGGGCGCGACGCGCGTCTCCGACAGCGCCCTTCTGGCCGGCGGCGCGCTGACCGCTGCCGTCGGGTGCGTCGTGGTCGCGCTTGCGCCCGGCGCGCCGGTCGCACTGGTGGGGTTCGCGCTGGCCGGTGGAGGGATCTCGCTGAACGCCCCCGTGATCTTCGGCGCCGCAGGGCGGCGCAGGGTCGACCCGGCCGGCTCGGTCGCGACCGTCACGACGCTCGCCTACCTCGGCCTCTTCATCGGCCCGCCCCTCGTCGGGGGAGTGGGTCAGGCGACCAGCCTGCCCGCGGCCTTCGTCGTGCTCGCGGTGGTCGCGGCGGCAGTCGCGGCAGTCGCTTCCCGACTGCCGCTTGGCGCACCGTCGAACAACTAACATCGCCGCCCATCGAGCCGCCTCCCGCGCTGATCGAACGAGAGCGATGCCCGCTGTGCGATGCGTCGCCGCGGCGGACGCTCTACCGCTGCGCGTTCTCCGAGCCCCCGATCCGCGACTACCTGACGACGTTCTACGCGGGTGTCACCGACGACGATCTGAGGCTGCTCGGCGACGGCGCATTCGTGCTCGAGGAGTGTTCCAACTGCACCCTCGTCTGGCAGCGCTTCGCGCCGGCGGAGGCGCTGCTCACGCGCCTCTACGAGTCCTGGGCATCAGGCGACGGCGGGCTCGAACGGCATGACAATCTCGCCTACTACCGGTCGGCCGCGGAAGAGATCCTGCTCGTGCTCGAGCTCGTCGGAAAGCCACCCGGCGAGGTATCCGTGCTCGACTTCGGAATGGGCTGGGGCCGGTGGCCGAGGCTTGCCGCGGCCTTCGGCTGCCGCTCCTCCGGCGTCGAGCTCGGACGGCAACAGGCCGAGTACGCGCGTGCTCACGGCGTCGATGTGATCGCGTTCGACGACCTGCCTGCCGACGCGTTTGACTTCGTCAACACGGAGCAGGTCTTCGAGCACCTCGTCGAACCTCGTGAGGTCGTGCGCCGACTCGGCGCGTCCCTGGTCGACGGTGGCTGGCTCAAGGTCGCCGTCCCGAGCGGCGACGGGATCGTCGATCGTCTTCGCAATCCGGACTGGACTGCGCCGCGGCGCAGCTCCAATTCGCTGAACGCAGTCGCACCGCTCGAGCACCTCAACTGCTTCACGAAACGAGCGCTGGTGGAGCTCGGTGAGCAGGGGAGCCTTCGCCAGGACGCGCCCGGTACGCGGGCGTTGTACGCCACGACGATCGGGCTCTGGCCGGCGAGGCGACTCGCTCGAAACGTCGCCCGTCCACCCGTGCGTCGATTGGCTGCGGGCGCGAGCTTCTTCCGACGCTGAGGTAGGACGGTGTCGGACGGCGGTTACGCGCGCGTCCGACACCGCCCTGCGACTCGACGCTCCTAGGCGGCGGCCTCGAGCTCCGGCTCGACGGCGACCTGCTCCGCACGCCGCGGCCGCTTGATCGCGAACGCGGCGACCGCGCCGAGCGCGACGACCGCGGCGCCGACGTAGACCGCGACGCTCATCCCGTGCACGAACGTCTCGCCCGTGCGGTACCCGCCGTAGTGCGCGAAGATCGAGGCGAGCACCGCGACGCCGAAGACGCCGCCGAGCTCGCGGATCGCGTTGTTGGCGCCCGACGCCTGGCCCTCCTCCTCGCGGCGCACCGACGAGAGCACGACGTTCGCGACCGGCGCGAAGAAGAGCGCCATGCCGGCACCGGAGAGCGCGAACGGCGCGACCAGGTCGGCGTACGGCGTCGTCGGCGTCGACACCGCCGCGATCCACGCGAGGCCCGTCGCCTGCAGCGCGAGCCCGACGCCCATCAACCGGTTCCCGCCGAGCCGATCGGAGAACGCGCCGGCGAGCGGCGAGATGAGGATCGGCATCGCCGTCCACGGCAGGATCCGCAGCCCCGACTGCAGCGGCGAGTAGCCCTGCACGGTCTGGAAGAACTGGCGACAGCAGGAAGATCGAGCCGAACATCCCGAAGAACATCAGCAGGCTCGACGACGTTCGCGAGCGCGAACGTCCGGTTGCGGAAGAAGCGCATCGGCAGCATCGGCTGCCGCGGTCGCGCAGCTCCCACAGACACGAACAGCGGCGGTGAGCGATCGCGCCGCCGACGAGCGCGCCGACGATCTGCGGCGAGCCCCACCCCAGCGAGTTGCCGCGGACGAGCCCCCACACGATCCCGAACAGCCCGACGCTCACGAGCCCGAGGCCCGGCAGGTCGAGCCTCGACGCCGGGCCGTAGCTCTCGTCGAGCCGGGCGAGCGCGAGCGGCGCGAGCACGAGCCCGATCGGAACGTTCAGCCAGAAGATCCAGTGCCACGAGATGCCCGAGACGACCGCGCCGCCGACGAGCGGCCCGAACGCGACGGCGAGCCCGCTGATCCCGCCCCAGAGGCCGAGCGCGAGCCCGCGGCGCTCCTTCGGCACGCCGGCGGAGAGGATCGTCAGCGTCAGCGGCATCACGATCGCGCCGCCGACGCCCTGCACGGCGCGCGCGATGTCGAGCATCGTCGCCGACGTCGCGCAGCGCGGCCACGGCCGAGGCGAGCGTGAAGATCGTCGAGCCCGATCGCGAACATGCGCCGCCGGCCGAAGCGGTCGCCGAGCGCGGCGCCGGTCAGGAGCAGCACGGCGAAGGTCAGCGTGTACGCGTTGACCGTCCACTCGAGCTGCGAGAGCGACGCGTCGCAGGTCCTTGCGGATCACCGGCAGCGCCGTCGTCACGACGAGGTTGTCGAGCGTGACCATGAAGAGCGCGACCGAGGTGATCGCGAACGTCCAGCCGATGTTTCGTTTGTGAGTCATCACTTACCTCCGTTCGAAAAAAGAGCAGCGCTCTAGCCCTCTTGCAGCCCTCGATCAGCCGCTGCGCCCACTCCTCGCGGCGGATCGCCGACGATGCGATCGACGCGATCACGTTCATCAGCATCCCCTTCGCGAAGAACGCGGCGACGCGCCCTCGGCCGAGCCCGGAGACGCGCTCGACGTAGGCGACGAGGTCGCCGTAGCCGTTCCGGACGACTGCGCGGATCTCCGGGTCGCCGCAGGCGGCGTAGGCCTGCATCTGCGCCCGCAGATAGCACGCTGTCGCCGCTGCAGCAGGCTCCTCGTAGGCCTCGCCGATCGCCTCGAGCGCCTCCTCGCCGCGCTTGCCCTCGGCCGCCCGCTGGAAGATCTCGAGCGTCTGCCGGAAGCAGCGCGCGCACGACGGCCGTGAAGAGCTCCCTCTTCGTCCCGAACAGGCGGAAGACGTAGGGCTGCGAGATGCCGGCCCGCCGGGCGATGTCCTCGGTCGACGCACCGTGCAGCCCTTGCTCCGCGAACTCGACGAGCGCCGCGTCGAGGATCTCCTCGCGCCGCTCGTCCTTCGTCTTGCGTTCGGTGACCACGACCATTGCCGCTAGGTTAGTGACTACTCACAATCTTGTCAAGTGCCTCGGCGACGACGTCGAGATCGTCCGTCGGAGAGGCGCGTGTGGAACGGGCAGCGCGAGCGCACGCTCGAAGACCCGGGTCGCGCCCGGGAAAGGCGCCCTGGTCGCGGTAGGCGCCGAGCCGGTTCAGCGCGTACGTGCCGATCTGCGCCTCGATGCCCTGCGCGCGGAGCGTCCGCGAGGACGCGGTCGCGATCGTCCACCTGCACGACGTAGGCCTGCCAGCCGTGCACGTCGCCGTCGATCGGCCTCCGGCAGGAGCACCGGCAGGTCGCGCAGCCGCTCGGCGTACCCGGCCGCGATCGCGCGCGCGCTCGGCGAGCAGCTCGTCGAGGCGGCGGGCCTGCGGCAGCCCGACGGCGCAGAGGATGTCGGAGAGGCGGTAGTTCAGCCCCGGCGCCGGCATGTCGGGCGGCGACGAGCGAGCTGCCAGCCGTGGTTGCGCAGCTGCCGCGACCGGCGTCGGCGATCCCGGCGTCGTTCGTCGTCACGGCGCCGCCCTCGCCGGTCGTGACGATCTTGCGCGGGTGGAAGCTCAGGCAGCCGAGCAGCGCCGAGGCCGCCGCACGCACGGCCGCGCCGCCGCGCGCCGAGCGCGCCCGCCGCGTCCTCGAGCACGGTCAGCGTCGGGCAGCTGCTCGAGGCGCGCCGGCCGGCCGAACAGGTGCACCGGCGAGGATCGCCTTCGTTCGCGGCCCGACCCGAATGCGCTCGGGATCGACGTTCATCGTCTCCGGGTCGACGTCGACGAGCACGGGCCGCAGCCCCGCGAGCGCGACGACGTTGGCGGTCGCCGGGAAGGTGTACGCGGGCACGAGCACCTCGTCGCCCGGGTCGAGGCCGAGCGCGAGCACCGCGACGTGCAGCGCCGCCGTCCCCGACGAGACCACGACCGCGTGCTCGACCTCGCACAGGCGCGCGCGAGCTCGCCCTCGAACTCGCCCACCTTCGGGCCCATCGTCAGCATCCCGCTCGCCGAGGACCTCCGCGACCTCGGCGAGCTCCGGCGTCGCCGACGTCGGGCCAGCCTAGGCGGAGACGGGGAGTCTTTCCCGGTACCACGCGATCGTCTTCGCCAGGCCGTCGTCGAGCTCGACCTGCGGCTCCCACCCGAGCAGCTCGCGCGCCTTCTCGACGTTCGGGATGCGCAGCTCGACGTCGGCGTAGTGCAGCGGCTGGAAGACGATCTCGCCGTCGTAGCCGCATCAGTCGCTTGATGCGCTGCGCGAGGTCGTAGATCGTCACCGCCGAACGCGGGTTGCCGATGTTGAACGCCTGGCCGACCGCCTCCGGACGCTCGAGGCACGCGAGCACGCCCGCGACCATGTCGGTGACGTAGCACCACGCGCGGATCTGCGAGCCGTCGCCGTGGATCGTCAGGTCGCGCCCGCGCGAGCGCGGCCTCGATGAACGCGCGGATCGCGCCGCCGCCGATCTGGCCCGGCCCGAAGACGTTGAACGGGTGCACGGTCACGGTCGGGAGGCCGAGCTCGTCGTGGTAGGCGTGCGCCATGTGCTCCCCGGCGAGCTTCGAGACGGCGTAGGTCCAGCGCGCCTCGCCGACCGAGCCGATCGTCGACACCTGGCCCTCCTGCACGCGGAAGGCGTGCGTGCCGAACACCTCGCTCGTCGAGAAGTCGACGAACCGCTCGACCGTGCTCGCCGGTCGCGAGGGCGGCCTCGAGCACGTTGTAGGTGCCGATCACGTTGACGCGCATCGTGCGCACCGGGCTCTCGAGCACGGTGTCGACGCCGGCGATCGCCGCGCAGTGGACGATGTGCGTCGCGCCCCGCGCGGCCGCGTCCGCACGGCCGCGGCGTCGAGCATGTCGCCCTGCGACGAGCGTGAAGTTCGCGTGGTCGGCGAGACGCGGTGCCCGACAAGCGCGTCGCGATGCAGGTTGTCGAACGCGACGACCGTGTTCCGCGTCGACGAGCTCGCGCGCGAGCGTCGTGCCGATGAAGCCGGCGCCGCCGGTGATGAAGATCCGCTTGCCCTCGAGCGCCATCGCGGCAAGCGTATCGTTGCGGCCTCGTGGATCCGACGCTTGGAGCATGGCTCGAGGCCACCGTCGGGTCCGGACGAGGACTTCGTCGACACGCTGTGGCGGCACGGTGCTCCGGCGGCCGGTCGAGCCCGACGTGCGCGATCGACGCCGTCGCTCGCCTCGAGCGCGGCATGTCACGTGCGGCGCTCGCTCTGCCGAGCTGGCGGGCTCGACCGGAGTTCGCGACGCGTGCGGCTGCTCGACGACAGCCGTCGCGTGGGCGGCGGCGCAGCGCAGCGGCGGGCGAGCGTCCGCGCGAACCTGATCGCGCCGCCCGGCACCGACGAGCGGCCGATCGAGATCCCCTGGTGCCTGGCGCGCTACGGCGGCGAGCCGCGGCTGCTCGACGTCGGCTACGCCTTCGCCGAGCCCGCCTATCTCGCCGGGCTGGTGGCGCTCGGCGCTCGAGACCTGGTCGGCGTCGACCTGGCGGCGACCGAGGTGCCGGGCCTCGACGAGCGTTGCGGCCGATCTCCGCCAGCTGCCGTTCGACGACGGCACGTTCGACGTCGCGATCGCGATCTCGACGCTCGAGCACGTCGGCCGCGACAACTCGCAGTACGGCCTCGCGGCCGAGCAGGACGACGACGGCTCGCTCGACGCGCGCGCTCCGCGAGCTGCGCCGGGTGCTCGCCGCCGACGGACGGCTGCTCGTCACGCTGCCGACCGGCGCCGGGCGAGCTTCTGCCCGAGCAGGCGGTGCTCGCGCCGAACGACTGGATCGCGCGCTTCGAGGCCGCCGGCTTCCTCGTCTGGGAGGACGAGCTCTACGAGCTCGGCGCCGACGGCTGGCGGTCGGTCGCGGCAGCTGTCGGCGGACGCGCGCTACGGCGAGCGCGGCCCGGGCGCCTCGGCGGTGCTCTGCGCCGAGCTGCGCCCGAGCACCCTCGCCGCCCGGCTGCGCCTCGCGATCCGCGACCGCCGGTACCCCGACGACGTCCGGCGCGCCACCGGCTGACCGGCGGGACACGACGGCGACGAACAGCAGCGCGCCGAGGCTCAACCCGCCGGCTACCGCGATCCAGACGCCGGTGTTGCCGTACCGCTGGAAGATCGGGCCGATCGCGAGCCGGCCGAGCGGCGCGCCGATCCCGCTCGCCGTCAGCACGGCGGTCAGCACCTTCGCCCGAATCGCCGCCGGCGGCCGCGTCGTGAGAATCCCCATGAGCGGCGCATTGACCGTCGGCACGAAGAAGCCGCAGACGAAAACCGACAGGCAGACGACCGCCCACGGGACGTCCACCGCGATCACCCAGAGCGGGAGCGTGGCGAGCACGATGCCGACGCACGCCAGACGAAGCGGCGGGAGCAGGTCGAGCAGCTTCACGACCAGCACCGACCCGGCGATCGCGCCGATCCCGAAGGCGGTGAAGACGTAGCCGGCGACGTGCGGGCTCTCGTCGTAGCGCGTGAAGGCGAGCAGGGGCACCGCCACGGCAATCGCGTTGGCCGCGCCGTCGAGAACGACCACGGTCAGGGTGATCGGGCCGAGCAGGCGATCCTTCGCGAGGTAGCGCACACCCGCGAGCACGCCGCGGCTCTCGTCGTCGGCGGGGACGCGGCGTCCTGCATGGACGAAGAGCAGGACGACGACGAACGCGAACCCGAACGTCAGGCCGTCGACGACGAGGAGCGACGGCGCGCCGAACCACGCGATCAAGGCCCCGGCGATCGCCGGCCCGATCACGATCGGCAGCTGGGTCGCGCCGCCGAACAGGCCGGATGCCTTCGAGACGACCGTCTCGTCGTCACCGAACAGCTCGGGGATGATCGTCCGCTGCGCGCTCAGGTAGGGCGCGATGAACACGCCAAGCGCGAACACGATCACGAGCAGCAGCGGGAACGTGAGCAGGCCCGCCGAGTGCAGCACCGGCACGAGCACGATCAGCGGCGCCCGGACCGCATCTGCGACGAGCATCGAGACACGCGAGCCCAGCCGCGCGACGACGCTCCCGCTCGGGATCCCGAACAGCGCCATCGGCAGCACCTCCGCTGCGAGCACGAGGCTCACGCGCGTTGCCGAACCGGTCGTCACGAGCACGAACCACGGCAAGGCGACGAAGGTCATCGCGCTCCCCGTGCTCGACACGACCTCGGCGAGGAGGAGCGCCCGCAGCGACCGGTTCCGCATCAGCACAGCGCGAAATAATAGTACGACCGTACGTTTTCGTAAAGTACGCCGGCCGGATGCCGAAGATCAGCGAAGACCAGCGCGCCGAGCGGCGCCGCCAGATCCTGGACGGGGCGCGGGCCGCCTTCGCGCGGCACGGCTACGAGGGTGCGACCGTCGCCCGGCTCGAGCGCGAGATCGGCCTCTCACGCGGCGCGATCTTCAACTACTTCCCCAACAAGTGGGCGATCTTCTACGCGCTCGCCGAGGAGGACCAGGAGCGCGGGATCCGCCTCTGGATGGAGCACGGGTTCGGGGCGGTGTTGCGGCAGATGGCCGACGAGGCGCCCGATTGGCTCGGCGTCTACTTCGAGCTGATCGGCATGCTCCGCACCAATCTCGATCTCCGCGACGAGTGGGCGAACCGCACGCCTGGGCTGAACCGACAGCTGATCGAGCGGGTGGAGGGGATGCAGCGTCGCGGTGAGCTCCGCGGCGACATGCCGGTCGAGTCGCTGCTCACGTTTCTCTCCCTCGTGCTCGACGGGGTCGTCGTCCAGGTGACCGCCGGGTATGCCGTCGACACCGACTCGGTGCTCAAGCTCGTGAGCGCCGCGATCGCACCCCAGTAGCATCGCGCCGTGAGAACCGTGCTCTTCGTCGGCGCCGGCCGCCACCAGCGTCGGGCGATCGCGCAGGCGAAGGCGATGCGGCTACGGGTCGCGGCCGTCGATCGGAACCCCGACGCCCCCGGGCTCGCGGACGCGGACATCGCCAAGATCGTCGACTTCGCCGACGTGGACGCCGTCCTGAAGGCGACCAGGCGGCTGCGCCTCGACGGCGTCCTCACGGTCAGCGCCGACCGTGCGGTACCGGTGGTGGCGGCGGTCGCCGAGGCGCGCGGGCTGCCCGGGATCGGGACCGACACGGCGCACCTGATGACCCACAAGGTGGCGATGAGGCGGCGCCTCGCAGACGCGGGCGTGCCGCAGCCGCGCTTCGCCGCCGTCCGGAATCTCGCCGAGACGCGGCGCGCCGCCGATGCCGTCGGCTTCCCCGCGGTCCTGAAGCCGGCCGACTCCGGCGGCCAGCGGGGCGTGTTCCGGGTCGAATCGCCGGACGACGTCGACACCCACCTGCACGAGGCGCTGGCCGCCTCGCCGTCGGCCGAGGCGATCCTCGAGGAGTTCGTCGACGGCACCGAGCTGAACGGGATCGTCGTCGCGCGCGAGGGTGAGACGATCCCCTTGACGCTCTCCGACCGGCTGCGTCCGCCCGGCATCGGCTTCGGCGTCGGGTGGATCCACGTCTACCCGCCGACGATCCCGCCCGGACAGCTCGAGGAGGCCGAGCGGATCGCGGCGCACACCGTGCACGCGCTCGGGCTGCAGACGGGCATCGCGTTCCCGCAGCTGATTGCCGCGCCCGACGGCCGGGTGATCGTCGTCGAGTGCGCGGCGCGCATCCCGGGTGGCCAGATGGCCGACCTCGTCCGGGTCGCCGTCGGCGTCGACCTCGTCGACCTGCAGCTCCGGATGGCGCTCGGCGACCCGCTTCCCGACGAGGTCGTGCGGCCGCAATTCAGCCAACCGCTCGCGATCCGCTTCCTGACGGCGCAGCCGGGCCCGCTCCCGACGGGACGGGTCGCGCGCGTCGGGTCGCTCGACAAGGTGCTCGCGTTCCCGGGGGTCGTCCAGGCCGAGGTGTACCTGCAGCAGGGCGAGGTGATCAGGCCCGTCCGGCTCGACGGCGACCGCCGCGGCTACGTTCTCGCGACCGCCAACACGAATCTCGAGGCCCTCGAGCGCGCCGAGGCGGCGGCGCGGCTGCTCGATGTGGAGGTCGAATGAGCTGCGACTTCTCGCTGTCCCACTATCGCGACCTGCTCGCGGCGGCGCGCGAGGGCGATTACAGATGGGCGGGGTTCGACGCCCAGCCGAGCGCAGGCGATCTGATCCTCCGCCACGACGTCGACCTGTCGCTCGACGCAGCGCTTCGGATGGCGGAGCTCGAAGCGGCAGAGGAGGCGTGGTCGACCTGGTTCTTGATGACGCGCTCGGTCTTCTACAACCTGGCGTCGAGCGAGGGGGTGCGGGCGATCGAGCGCCTCCGCGCGCTCGGGCACCGCGTCGCACATCACGCGGTCTGGCCCGACGTCGACCTCGACGAGCGCTTCGACCCGGTGGTTGCCTGGCACAACCCGGATCCCGGCTACATACGTGCGCCCATCGACGGTGCGACCAACGTGATGGAGGCGCCGTTCTTCGATCCCGACCACTACCGCTCGGATTCCAACCAGCACTGGCGCAACGGCTGTCCGCACGCGCAGCTCGCCGCAGGGGAGTTCGAATGGCTGCAGCTCCTGACGCATCCCGAGATCTGGGCCTTCGACGGAGCGACGATGCGCGAGACGATGGAGTCGATGCTGGACGCCGATCGCGCCGCTCGCCTCGATCACCTGCGGCGACGACAGGATCGACCTCGGATGAAGCCGATCACGGTGCTGGTGACGGCGTCGGGCGCACCGGGAACGGCTGCCCTCCTCCATGCCCTGCGCGGAAACGGGGAGCGCGAGGTGCGGCTCGTCGGCACCGACATGAGCGAGCGCTCGGTCGGCCGTCACCTGTGCGACGCGTTCCGGCTCGTCCCGGCCGGCTCCGACCCCGCGTTTCCTGAGGCGATGCTCGAGATCGCGACGCGTGAGCACGTCGACGTCGTCCTGCCGCAGTCGTCGTTCGACCTGGAAGGGCTCGCCGAGCACGTCGGTCGGTTCCCCGTGCCCGTCCTGGTCTCGAGCCCCGACACGATCCGTCGGTCGAACGACAAGGCGGCGACGTACGAGCTCCTGCACCGGCTCGGCCTGCCGGCCCCCGACTTCCGGCGCGTGAACGGTGCTGCGGCGGTGGAAGCCGCCGCGCGGGAGCTCGGCTACCCGGAACGGGCGGTCTGCTTCAAGCCGGTGTTCTCCTCGGGGTCGCGCGGCTTCCGCATCCTCGACCCGACGGTCGACCGCGCCCACCAACTCCTGCACGAGCGTCCCGGGTCCGTGGCGATGCGGCTCGAGGAGGCTGTCGAGCTGCTGCCGGACGAAGGCGGCCCCGACCTGCTCGTGATGGAGCTCGCGACGGGTGGGGAGCGAACGATCGACGGGATCGCGAACGGCCGCCGCGTCGTGCTCGGGCACCCGAAGACGCGCGAGGCGATGCGCGCCGGCCTGGCGATGTACTTCGTCACGCTCGACGACCCCGGAGTTGATGCAGCTCGCGGACAAGATCGTCGCCGAGCTCCGGATCGAGCACTTCTTCAACATCCAGCTCGTCGGCGAATACGTGATCGAGATCAACCCGCGAATCTCGACGGTCGTGTACCAGGAGGATCTCAATCTCCCGTACCTCGGCGTGAAGCGGGCACTCGGCGAGATCACGGACGACGAGCTACACGCGCTCGCCGGGAGAGCCCGCCCGGGCCGAACGGCGCTCCGCTACTTCGACCAGCTCGAGTTCGACGACGAGCCATGAGCCGCACCGGACCTGGCCAGTTGCCAGGGAAGGGTGACAAGAGCGTGACAACCCCCGCCGAATCACCCGATTTGCACGGCGATGGCATGGGCGGAAGCGACATGGCCCGTCGCCAGGGAAGGGTGACGGAACCGTGACGGAAGCTGCACGACTGCGCGTCACGCACTGCCCCGTCAACATCGCCGGGATCCCGTGGGAGAACGTCTGCGCGCTTCGCCGGCGCGGCGTCGACGCTCGCCTCGTCGTCTTCGAGCGAGGCACGCTGCACCCGGAGGCGGACTGGTCGCTCGACCGGCACGGCGGGCTCGCGCGCCGGCTCGCGACGCAGGCGTCTGCCTTCGCGCGGCTCGCGCCGCGTACGGACGTCTTCCATTTCTACTTCGGGCTCACGCTGCTTCCCAAGTCGGTCCAGTTCCCGCTGCTCCGGGTGCTGCGGAAGCGGAGCGTCTTCCACTACCTCGGGTCGGACATCCGCGGCAAGTCACCGGCCGACCTCGCGTACGGGAAGCGCGCCGACGCGGAAATCGTCGGAAGCTACGACGCGCTCCGCTGGGTCCCGGAGGCGCACGTGATCCCACCCGGTCTCGACCTGCGGCCGTTCACGCCCGTCCCGCCGAGCGATCGAGCCCGGCCCCTCGTTGTCCACGCGCCGTCGAACCGCGAGAAGAAGGGGACAGCCCACGTGATCGCCGCGTGCGCGCAGCTGCCTGTCGACCTCGACATCGTCGAGGGTGTGCCGCACGACGCCGCCCGCGAACGCTACGAACGGGCTGACATCGTCGTCGACCAGCTCAATGCAGGCTGGCACGGCGTGTTCGCACTGGAGGCGATGGCGCTCGGCAAGCCGGTCGTCGCCCACCTCAAGCCCGACGTCGTCGAGCGGAGCGCGGCCGGCTACGGCGTGCGGATCCCGATCGTCCCCGCGACCGCCGAGACGCTCGTCGAGGCGCTGCGCCCGCTCGTCGAG
The DNA here is from genome assembly GCA_963742615.1 of uncultured Thermoleophilia bacterium. Lineage (GTDB taxonomy): Bacteria > Actinomycetota > Thermoleophilia > Gaiellales > Gaiellaceae > PALSA-600. The sequence continues at coordinate 160,946 of CAVUMS010000001.1, forward strand.
CAGCCGGCGCTGCGGCGGGAGATCGGCGCGGCGAGCCGCGCCTACGTCGAGCGAGTCCACGACATCGACCGGGTCGCCGACCGCCTGCTCGACCTCTACGGTTCGCTGGCCGGGACATGAGCCTCGCACTGCAGATCCGCCGTCTCGCCCACCACTCGGCCATCTACGGGGTCGGCGGGCTGGTCGCCCGCATTCTCGCGACGCTCCTGCTGCCGCTCTACACGCACTACCTGCCGCCGGAGGCCTACGGACAGGTCGAGATCATCACCGCCGCGACCGCAGTCTTCGCGATCGTCCTGCAGTTCGGGATCGCAAGCGCCTTCTTCCGCTTCTACTTCGACGCGAAGGAGGATCGGTCGCGGCTGACGGTGGTCCGCACCTCGTTCTGGTTCACGATGGGGATGGCGACGCTCGGTCTCGTCGTCGCGTTCGCATTCGCGGCGCCGCTGGCCCACCTGCTGGGGCTCGGCGACCACGCGTCGCTCGTCCGCGCCGGAGCGGTGGGACTGTGGGCGCAGACGAACTACCAGCAGCTCACCGCGCTCTTCCGGGTGGAGGAGCGATCCGTCGCCTACGCGATCGCGAGCGTGACGAACGTGCTGATCACCGTCGCGGCGATGGTGCTGTTCGTCGCGGTGTTCAAGTGGGGCGCGGTCGGGCTCATCGTCGGGAACTTCACCGGCACCCTGATCGTCTACTTCGCGCTGCTCGCCTACCGCCACGAGCAGCTCGGCCTCGAGCTCGACCGGCAGCTGCTGCGCCGGATGCAGGCCTTCGGCATGCCGCTCGTGCCCGCCGCGCTCGGCCTCTGGGCGATCAACTTCATCGACCGCGAGTTCGTGTCGTGGTACAAGGGCAACGCCGAGGTCGGCGTCTACTCGGCAGCGGTGAAGATCGCGTCGGTGATCACGTTCGTGCTGATCGCCTTCCGCACCGCGTGGCCCGCGTTCGCGTTCTCGATCGAGGACGACCGCGAGGCGAAGCGGACGTACGCCTTCGTCCTGACCTACCTCCTCGCGCTGGCCTCGTGGGCAGCGCTCTGTCTCGGTGCGCTCGCGCCGTGGTGGACTCGCCTCCTGACCGCACCGGAGTACCAGCGCGCGCAGGAAGCGGTCGCGCTGCTCGCGTTCGCGGGCGTCGTCTACGCCGGCTACACCGTGCTCGCGATCGGCAGCGGACGCGCAAGGCGCACCCAGCTGAACTGGGTGGTGACCGGCGCCGGCGCCGCGGTGAACATCGCTCTCAACTTCTGGCTGATCCCGACGTGGGGGATGGTCGGCGCCGCGATCTCGACGCTCGCCGCCTTCGTCGTGCTGTTCGCCGGGATGACCGCCTACGCGCAGTCCGTCTATCCAGTCGCCTACCAGTGGCGCCGCGTCGCGACGGTCGTCGGTGCGGCGGTCGCGCTCAATGTCGTCGCCCGCGCGGGCGGGCTCTCGTTCGGGCCGTCGCTCGTGCTGGTCGCGGTGTATCCGCTCGCGCTCGGGCTGCTCGGGTTCTTCCTGCCGGCCGAGCGAACGCGGCTGCGACGGCTCGTGCCGCTCTAGCCCTCGCGGCCGCGGAAGCGCTTGACGCCGAGGCCGATCGCGCCGGAGGCGACGAGGGCGATCGCGACGCCGCCCAGGACGAGCAGGGGCACCGGCACTCCGCCGCCGCTCGAGGCCGGTTGCGCCGCCGTCGGATTGGCGGTCGTCATCGCACCCGGGTCGGGTGAGCTCGGCACGGTATCGGCGGGCATGTGCGGGTTGGTCGACGCCGTGGGATTCGTGGTTGTCGATCCCGGAGTCGACGACGCCGACCCGTTTGCCGAGACCGGCGCCGACCCGCCGACCTCCGCCGGCACGTCCTGCCCCTGGCTCCGCTTCACGGCGGCCTGCAACGCGAGCCGGATGTCGTCCAGCATGCTCGAGTAGACGCCAACGTCGGCTCGGCCCTCGGCGTGCTTCAAGGCGTCGCGGTAGCAGGCCAGCGGATAGGTCGAGGCGATCTTCCCGTCGGCGTACCAGTCGGCATAGATGCGGTCGCGGCACGGTGTCTTGGCACTCGCCGGCGCGGCGCTGACACCGGCCGCGACGGCCAGCGAGAGCACGGCAAGCAGGACGGCGATCCGCCTCATCGCGACCATGTTCCCCCACGCGGATCAAGTTCCACCTTCCGTCGGCGTAAGACTTTCGTTAAGAACACGAGGAATCAGGCGATGAGACAGGCGTCGTGGCAGGAGCCGGCGACGTCGATCACACGCCGGAGAGCCCCGCGCACGTCGAGCACGGCGAGCGTGCCGCGGTCGAGCGACGGCGTCAGGACGAGCCCGGACCCGTGCTGCACGTTGTACGAACCGCGCGGGATAGCGGTCGTGCGAAGGACGCGACCGTCGAGCGACTGGACCTTGAACGTGCCGTCGTCGCCGCTTGTGACGTAACCCACATTCTTCGAGAACGTGACGTGCTGCGGCGCCGCGTCGGCGTCGTGCCGCGAGCGGAGGCGGCCGTGCGCATCGAAGATCGCCGTCTCGCCGTGCTCCCCGGAGGTCACCCAGACGCTGCCGTCCGGAGCGAAACCGACGTCGTGGCTGAGGAACGGCGTCGCGACCGTCCCGACGTGACGCGGACGCCCCGGGTCCGAGACGTCGACGACCGCGACGTGCCCCGCGGCCGAGCCGAGGCCGACCCAGAGGCGACGGCCCACGTGGTCGAGCGATACGTGACGCGCCCAACCGCCGAGGCGCGCGCGCCCGAGCACGCGGCCCGACGGGACATCGAGCGCCGTCACGCTGCTCGAGCCCGAGTCCGTCACGAACGCGTGCCGGCGATCCGGGTGCGCGGCGACGTAGCGGGGCTCCTCGAACCCGTGCAGCACGTGGTGCACGCGCCGTCGGTCGACGACGGAGACGGCGCCCGCGGCGGTGTGGCAGACGACCGCGAGCTCACCGACCTGCTCGATCGCGCGCGGGTCGGGAGGCGTCGAGACCGACCTGACGACGCGAAGCGACACGAGGTCGACGAGCGCGAGGCGCGACTCCGCGTCGCACGTGACGAGCGCGTGCGGCGCCGAGCCGGCGGCCGCGACCGCCTCTCGAAGAGCGAACGGTGCGGCGGCGGCGACCGCGAGGAACGTGCGACGGTTCACTCGCTCTGTACGTGGCGGTCCCCGCACGAGGTCCGCGACACTTGGCGCATGAGCCACCGCGACCTCGAATCGGAGCAGGCGTACGTCGACCGCGCCTACACGCACCTCGAGCGCATGCGCGCCGTCGTCGCCCACGCCGTCGACTCGGTCGACGGCGAGGTCGCACAGGCGGCGATGGACGCCTGGGCCGCGCGGCGGCTGAAGACGTTCGCCGACGCGGAGCGCGGGCTCGTCTTCGGCCGGCTCGACTTCGAGCAGCTCCAGCGGCCCTTCTACATCGGCCGCCGCTGGGTGCACGACGAGGAACTGCAGCAGGTCGTCGTGAACTGGCAAGCGCCGGCGGCGCGGCCGTTCTACACCGCGACGCCGCAGGACCCACACGGGGTGACGCTCCGCCGCCGCTTCCGCACCCGCGGACGGCAGGTGCTCGAGCTCGCGGACGAGTCGCTCGACGGCTCGGTCGTCGACGGCGCCGCCGTCGGCGATTTCCTGCTCGAGGAGCTCGGGCGCAGTCGCGAGAGCCACATGCGCGACATCGTCGCCACGATCCAGGCCGACCAGTACCGCCTGATCACCCGCGACCCGTCACCGCCGCTCGTGATCCAGGGCGGCCCGGGCACCGGCAAGACGGCCGTGGGGCTCCATCGGGCATCGTGGCTCCTCTACACGCACCGCGACACGCTCGCCCGCCGCGGCGTGCTCGTGGTGGGGCCGAACCCCACCTTCATGGAGTACGTCTCGCACGTGCTCCCGGCGCTCGGCGACGAAGCCGTCGAGCAGCGCGCGGTCGGCGACCTCGTCGACGGCGTCGAGCCCGAGCTGGTCGACCCGCCCGCGGTCACCGTCCTCAAGTCAGACCTGCGGCTGGTCGACGTCGTTCGCCGGGCGGCCGAGCTACGGCTCCGGTCGCAGCCGGAGGAGCTCGCGATCAGGCTCGAGGGATCGTTCGTCTGGGTGCGCGAGCGCGAGGTCGAGGAGCTCGTCGCCGCGGCCCGCGCCCAGCTCGGGTTGACCGCGGCGGCACGCGAACGGTTCCGCATGAGCCTGCTCCGGCGTCTCTACGAGGAGTACGGCCGCGTCCTCGGCGCCTATGCCGTCCGCTCCTTCGACGAGGTCGAGCGTGCGGTCCGTGGGCACGGCTACCTCGACCGCGTGCTCAAGGCGGCCTGGCCTGCGGTGCCCCCCGACAAGCTCGTGCGTTCGCTCCTGACGTCGCCCGCGACGCTCGCCGCCGCGGCCGACGGCATCCTCACGCCCGACGAGCAGAAGCTGCTCAGGCGCCGCGGGGCAGGCTGGTCGGAGGCGGATGTCCCGCTCCTCGACGAGGCGCGCTCACTCCTGGACGCGCCGCCGCACGCCTACGGGCACGTGATCGTCGACGAGGCGCAGGACCTCTCGCCGATGCAGCTGCGCATGGTGGCGAGGCGCGCCCGTGACGGCTCGCTCACGATTCTCGGCGACGTCGCGCAGGGAACCGGGCCGGTTGCATATGCGAGCTGGGACGAGGTGCTCCCGCAGCTCCCCCACGGCGAAGAGGCCGCGGTCGAGGAGCTACGCCACGCCTACCGCGTTCCGAGCGAGATCATGGAGCTGGCGCTCCCCCTGCTCGACCACATCGCCCCCGACGTCACTCCGCCGATCGCCTACCGCACCGGAGCGGCGCCGCCGCGCATCCATCGGGTGGCCGAGCACGAGCTGCTCGCCGCCGCGTACAGGGAGGCCGAGAGGCTCGCGTCCGAGGACGGCCTGCTCGCGGTGATCGCGCCGGACGAGCTCACAGCGCAGCTCGATGCCGAGGGCCTGTGGGACGGCGTACCGCTGATCACGCCCCGCCGCGCCAAGGGTCTCGAGTTCGACCACGTCGTCGTCGTCGAGCCGGCGGTGATCGCGGCACACGAGCAGGGGCTCCGTGAGCTGTATGTCGCCCTGACGCGCCCGACGAGGACCCTCGTCGTCGTTCACGCACGGCCGCTTCCGGCCGAGCTCGGCGTTACGTGAGGTAGTACACCGCGAGCGTCACGCCCAGCGCAAGGCCGACGATCACGACGAGCGCCAGCACGATCGCACCCAGCACGATCGGCAGCGTCGCGGGCTCGTAGCCCTCGCGGGCGATCTCCTCGAGGTGATGCTCCTCCGCGACCAGCTTGTCGACGAAGGTCGTCATGTCGGGATCGTTGCAAATTCGTCCACCTCCCGCATCCGCGGTTTCCACGAATCCATGCCCACTTCGAGCAGCGCGGCTCGTGACCCCGAGATCGGCGCGGCGCACTACGCTTCCACACGTCGGCTCTTACACGGAAGGGGAGGAATGAACGCGATCAGATCAGGCGCGCTCACAACCGCAGCGATCGCCGCCACAGTGGCCGCAACACAGGCCTCCGCACAGCCCACCGGCGCCCGCGGCGCGCACAGCGTCCAGCGCCGCCGCACTGCTTGCACGAGTGAACGTCGCCGCCAGCGAGTTCAAGTTCGTGCTCAGCGCGAAGACCGCGAAACGAGGCCTCGTCACCTTCAAAGTCACCAACGTCGGCAAGCTCCAGCACGACTTCTCTATTCACGGGCGCAAGACCAGGCTGCTCTCGCACGGCCAGTCGGCGACGCTCCGCGTCACCTTCCTGCGCAAAGGCCACTACGCATACACGTGCACCGTGCCCGGCCACGCCGCGGCCGGGATGAAAGGCGTCTTCACGATCACCTGAGCCGGATCCCTTCGTCGACCACCCGCCCGCTAATGCGACTCGAGCGCGAACCGGGAGGCCCCCTCACGCCACCGCCCGGTAGACCCGGAACACCTCGGCGTACTCGCGGTTGACGTTGATGCCATGGATGCGCGCGACGCTCCGCACGTAGTCGGCGTTCGCGTACCGGCGGTGCTGCTGCGACGCGTACTTCTCGAGCGCGGCGACCTTTCGCTCGACGTGCGCTTCCTCGAGCGCGATGTACGCCTGGTAGGCGAAGTCGAAGTTGTTCCAGGGGATCTCGTAGCCGAGGATCGTCGTGCGCTTGAAGGCGCGCAGCCCCTCGTCCGCGATCGTCCGGTGATCCTGGTGGACGTCGTGCAGCGACGGCTGGAAGACGCAGTCCGGCTTCCAGTCGTTCCAGAGCTCGATGAGCAGCTCGAGGATCTCCTGCCGGTGCTCCGGGAACGTTCTCACGTCGAAGTCGTGCACGGTCAGCTGCTCCTCGGGGATGCCGAGCTCGGCGGTCGCCTCACGTACCTCCCGGGCCAGCGTGTCGGGCGCAAAGCCCTCGGGCAGGGAGCGCGTCGCGATCGAGAACGCGACGTAGCGAACCTCGGCGCCGGCCTCGACGAGCCGCGCCATCGTCCCGCCGCAGCCGAACTCGCCGTCGTCGGTGTGCGGCGCGAGAACGAGCGCGCGCTCGACGCCGTTGATCACGCGGGCTCACCGGCAGGCACGTCGGCACGCGCCCCGACGGCGATCAGCGCGAGCAGCCCCCAGAAGGTGGGGTCCTCGAACAACGCGTTGTAGAAAAGGCAGTGCACGAGAATCGCGGTCAAGGCTAAACCGAAGCCCAGTCGGGCCGTTCCCTCGAACGACGGCCCGATCCGCCGGAACGCGGTGACGAGCGCGACCCCGACGAGCCAGAGCAGCAAGGCGAGCCCCACGAAGCCGGTCTCGGCAGCCACCGTGATCGGAGTCGTGTGCGACGCGGCGGCCTTCGGCTCGCGTCCACGCAGCCCGTTCGCCTCGGCGTACGCGCGCTTGAAGCCGCCGACCCCGACGCCGAGCACGGGATTGTGCTCCGCCACCTTCAGGCCCCGCGTCGCCAGGGTCGAGCGCCCGCTCGTCACGTGCGAGAGGGACGACGACGTCTTTCCCTGGACGCGGTGGCGGAGCTGCGGTGAGGCCGCGACCGCGACGATCAGGACGGCCGCGGCGATGCCCAGCAGCCAGAGGCTGCGCCAGCGCCAGACGAGGATCGCGGCGACGGTCGTCCCCACGAGCAGGGCGACGTAGCTCGACTGGGAGAACGACGGGAGCAACCCGACCCAGGTGATCCCGAGCGCGAGCGTCGCGGCGACCGCCCACAACGAGTCGCGAGCGTTTCTGCGGAGAACGAAGACAAGGCTGGCGAGGATCGCGATCACGAGGAACCGCCCGTAGATCGACGGGTCGTAGAAGACGGAGTTGACGCGGTAGAACCAGCCGCTCGGGGCGTACGCGTTGTCGACCTTGACCTTCGGGTTCCAGAAGATCTGGCGCTCCTCGTACTGGACGATCCCGATCGATGCGAAGAGCACGGCCATCGCGGCGAGCTGGACGTAGAGCGCGAGCACCCAGCCGCGCGACCAGCGAAGCCGCGCGAGCACGACGGCGATCAGACCGAACGGCAGGACGAAGAAGAGGAGCTCGATCGCGCCCTGGCGGACGTCCTTCGTCCAGAGGATCGACGCGCCCTCCCACGCGACGAACGCCGCGACCGGCCACGCGAGCGGCCCGAGCTCCCGCGAGCCCTCGCCGTCGTCGTAGAGCTGCCAGGCGAGCGCGAGCGCCGCGACGACGACGACACCGTAGAGCGGCAGCAGCAGGTTCGCCTGGGTCGAGCCGACGTGCACTGGGATCCGCGCCGGGACGCAGGCGAGCGTCGCAACCGCGAGGAGCCACGGCACGCGCAGCACGACCCATGTGCCGGCGGCGGCGGCGACAAGCCCGACGACGGCTGCGGCCGCGAGCAGGCGGTGGTGGCCGGACGGCGCGAGGTACGCCGCGAGCCCGGCGCAGCCGATCGCCCATCCGGCGAGCCCTGCGACGCGCACGTCGCGACGCGAGGCGACGATCAGGACGGCAAGCCCTCCAGCCCCGATCGCGCCGGCGGCCTGGGCGAGCTCCGACGTCATCTCACGACCACGGCCGCCCGGTCGGCGTGATCGCCGACGAAGACGTACAGGAAGGAGACGCCCTTCGCGGCCGGCGCCCGGAAGTGGAGCGTTCCGCGCGGCTGCACGCCCGAGCGGCGGCGCAGCCGCCAGCGAACCCTCGGGGCGTCGGTCGAGACCCGAATCGCGAAGCGCTGGCGCGGACGGACGTCGACCCGTGTGCGCCCGAGCACCACGTACCGGACGTGCGCGATCGCGAACGGGTACGGCTTCGAGACGTTGCCGGCGCGGTCACGCGCCGCGACCGTCAAGCACGTAGCCTCGCGGCCCGGCGCGAACGGGCAGCCCGTTGAGCTTCCCGTTCCACGTCAGCTCGCCCACCGTCCGCTGCGAGCGGGTGAACGCGACCCTGGTCCCGTCGACGTAGAGGATCGCGTTCCCCGGCTCGTTGATCGTGTACGGCACGCGGAAGACGTCCCCGTGATGGTCGCCGTCCGGGGAGAGGATCGGATACTGCGGGCGCTTCACCTTGATCACGGGCGGGACGGTGTCGAGGCGAATGGGGCTCGGCAGGACGATCGTCCGGTGCGAGCGCCCGAGCTTCACGACCGGCATGTAGACGCCGTCGGGCTCGGCGGTGCCGCTGTCCGAGAGGCCGTCCCACACGAGGTTGACCCGCGTTCCGCCGGAAAAGGTGCGGGGTTGCAGCAGCGTGCGCACGCGAACCCCGTCCGCATTCTGGATCCACGTCTCCACGCGCTCGCGCGAGCGCACCCGGAAGGAGATCGTCGCGACGGGCGCCTTGCTGCCGTTCGGCGAGAAGACGGGCACCGGGACCTGCGTCCCGTAGATCGGCGAGCGCTCGAGCTTCGCCCCCTCGGTGATCGCGAAGGCGACGGCAGTTGCCGCGAGCAGGGCGAGAACGAGTGCGCTCGACAGGGCCCGGGCCACGCCCGGACGATTCTAAGAGGCCGAGCCAGAATGAGCGACTGTGTCGCGCGGCCGCGCTGGGCGGCGCATCGCCGCGTCCTCGGTCGCCCCGATAGCTTCAGCTATCGAGGCTCCCTGCGTCCTTGCGCTGCACTCGCCCATCACACCCGCTCGGCGAGCGTCATTCTGGTTCGACCTCTAAGCGGAGCCTTCTGCCGCGACCCGGCGCTGCTGTAGCTGGCGGAGCGACCAGGCGACCGCCGCCAGCGCCGCGACGGCGATCGTCGCCTCGATGATGATCGTCGCTCCGGGCAGCTCGACGAGCTTGATCCCCGACAGCATCAGGACGATCGCGAACATCGTCCGCAGGATGCGGTCCGGCACCTTGATCGAAAGGTTCGAGCCGAGCAGGACGCCCGGGATCGATCCGACCAGTAGCCAAGCGATCGCGTGCATGTCGACGTTGCCGTGGAGCAGGTAGCCCGCGCCGGCGATCCAGAGCAGCGCCGCCGCATGGGTGACGTCCGTGCCGACCATCTGGGTTGCCGAGAGCGGGAAGAGGAAGAGCATGAAGAGGCCGAAGAACGTCCCGGACCCGACCGAGGTCAGGCCGACCACGAAGCCGCAGCTGGCGCCGATGACGACGGCCACGATCTTGTCGCGCCGACTGAGCCGGAACGGCCCGTCGCCGACGTCCGGGTGCGGATCGACGAACGTCCGTGCGAGAAAGCCGATGCCGCCGAGGATCAGCGCGACGCCGATCAGCCTGGTCATCGAGGCCGCGGCGGCGTCCGAGAACGAGTTCGCGAGCTCGACGCCGATCAGCGCACAGGGCCCGGATCCCAGCAGCATCCACGCGGCGAGCGGCAGGTTCACGGTGCCAAGGCGACGATGCCGCCATGCGCCGAAGCTCTTGAAGACGGCCCCGTGGACGAGGTCGGTTCCGATGGCGGTCTTCGGGTCGAAGCCGAAGATGAGGATCAGCATCGGCGTCATGAGGCTGCCTCCGCCCATGCCGGTCATGCCGACGAGGACGCCGACCAGGAAGCCGGCGATCACGAACTGCCAGTTCACACCGTTCTCCCTGGATCGGGAGGCAGCGGGCACGAGACGAACGGGCGCCCGCTCAGCCGGCACGCGAGCTTGTACGCCTCGCAGCCCGTGCAGAACCCGGTGGCCGCCGCCAGCAGCGCCAGCGCGGCGACGAGCAGCCCGAGGAGCGCACCTGCGAGCGTCGCGCCGGCGAGATAGGAGAGCGACGCGGCCGCCAGCACGGCCAGGCCGACCATGTTCGCCACCCGCGGCGGACGGGCGTCCTCGAGCGGGCCCTCGCCGAACCGCGGCTGCACGAGCGCGAAGTACGCGACGCACGGCAGGCAGTACCGCCGGCCGAAGGTCAGGCCGACCGCAAGCTGGAGCGCAAGCAGCGCCAGCAGCCACCACCAGCCGAAGGCGACCGCGACCAGCGACAGCAGGCCGATCACCAGCTGGTTCGTCCGGGGAGCCCGGGAGTCGATCACGTCGGTGTCGCGGTACGGATGCGCGCGGCGCGTCACGTCAGGCGGTCGCCTCGACGACCATGCCGGCGCCGACGGTGTCGTTCGTCGTCTCGTCGATCAGGATGAATGCGCCGGTCGCCCGGTTGCGCGCATACGGATCGACGGCGAGCGGCTCGGCGAGCCTGAGTCGGACGACCCCGAGGTCGTTGAGCTCGAGCTGTCCCGGAGACGGGCGATCGGTGAGCGTCTCGATGTCGACGACCGACTGCAGCTCGGCGACGAGCGCGCGCGAGGTGCGCGTCGTCTGCTTGATCGCGAGCGTTGCGCGCTCGGCGAGCGGGCGCTCGCTGAGCCAGCAGAGCCGGGCGAGGAGCTCCCGCGCGGCGACCGGCGGCCGCTCCGGATCGGCGAGAAGATCGCCGCGCGAGACGTCGACGTCGTCCTCGAGCCTGATCGTCACGGACTGGCCGGGCACGGCTTCGTCGAGCGGCCCCTCGGCGTCCTCGACCGAGGCGACGCGGGTGCGGTGCGCCGGACGGCAGGACGACCACCTCGTCGCCGGCATGCCAGACGCCGCTGTCGACACGGCCGGCGTAGCCGCGGAAATCGTGGTGCTCGTCGGCCATCGGCCGGATCACCCACTGGACGCCGAAGCGACGGTCGTCACGGTTGCGGTCGGAGGTGAGCTCGACCGTCTCGAGATGCTCGAGGAGGGTCGGGCCCGCATACCACGACATCGCCTCGGTGCGCTCGACGACGTTGTCGCCGCGCAGCGCCGAGACCGGGATCACGACGACGTCGTGCAGTGACAACCGGTCGCCGAGCTCGGCGAGGTCCCGCACGATCTCGTCGTAGCGTTCCTCGGAGTACTCGACGAGATCCATCTTGTTGACCGCGAACGTCACGTGCGGCAGCTCGAGCGTCGCGGTGATGTACGCATGTCGGCGCGTCTGCTCGACGACGCCCTTCCGCGCGTCGACGAGGATCACCGCGACATCCGCGGTCGAGGCGCCGGTGACCATGTTGCGCGTGTACTGGACATGCCCGGGCGCGTCGGCGAGCTGAAACCGGCGGCGCGTGGTCACGAACGAGCGGTAGGCGACGTCGATCGTGATCCCCTGCTCGCGCTCTGCGCGCAGGCCGTCCGTGAGCAGCGCGAGGTCGACGTAGTCGTGCCCGCGGCGCCGCGACGCGTCCTCGATGTGCTCGAGCTGGTCGACGAGGATCTGCTTCGTGTCGTAGAGCAGCCGGCCGATCAGCGTCGACTTGCCGTCGTCCACCGAGCCTGCGGTCACGAGCCGCGCGAGCTCGGTGTCCATCAACTGCCTAGAAGTAGCCAACGCGCTTCCGGTCCTCCATCGCGGCCTCCGAGACACGGTCGTCCGCGCGGGTCTCGCCGCGCTCCGTCACCCTCGTCGCCGCGATCTCGTCGACGACGGCCTCGAGCGTCCCGGCCTCCGACAGCACGCCGCCCGTGCACGTCATGTCGCCGACCGTGCGGAAGCGGACCGAGGCGGTGAACGGCTCCTCGTCGGGGAACCGCTCCACGAACTCCGAGGCGGCGTAGAGCATGCCGTCGCGGCGGAACACCTCACGCTCGTGCGCGAAGTAGATCGACGGCAGCTCGAGGCCCTCGCGCGCCACGTACTGCCACACGTCGAGCTCCGTCCAGTTCGAGATCGGGAAGACCCGGATGTGCTCGCCCTTCCGGATGCGCGCGTTGTAGAGGTTCCAGAGCTCGGGGCGCTGCGCGCGCGGGTTCCACTGGCCGAAGTCGTCGCGGAAGCTGAAGATGCGCTCCTTCGCGCGCGCGCGTTCCTCGTCGCGGCGCGCGCCGCCCATCGCCGCGTCGAAGCCGTGCTCCTCGATCGCGTCGAGCAGCGTCGTCGTCTGCAGCTGGTTGCGCGACGCTCGCGGCCCCGTCGCGTCGACCACACGTCCACGGTCGATCGACTCCTGGACGGACGCAACGATCAACCGCTCGTTCAGTTCGGCGACGCGGCGGTCTCGGTACTCGACAACCTCGGGGAAGTTGTGGCCGGTGTCGACGTGCATCACCGGGAACGGGAACCGCGCCGGGCGGAATGCCTTCTCGGCCAGTCGCAAGAGCACGATCGAGTCCTTCCCGCCCGAGAAGAGCAGCACGGGGCGCTCGCGCTCGGCGGCGACCTCGCGCATGATGTGGATCGCCTCGCTCTCGAGCTCGTCGAGATGCGACAGCGTCCTCGTCGAGATGCTGGCAGTCATGCGACGTCACCGCCTTCGTGCAGGCCGCACTCGGTGCGGTCGGTGCCGGCCCAGCGGCCGTCGCGGCCCGCGCCTGGGATCGTCGAGTGCGTGTCGCCGATCGACTCGTAGCCGCTGGTCGTGCAGCGCGTTGTAGGGAAGGTCACGCTCCCTGATGTAGGTCCAGCAGTCGTCGTCGCTCCAGTCGGCGAGCGGGTTCGCCTTCCACAGCTCGTGCGCCGCGTCCCAGCCGAGCTTCGGCGCGTTCGCGCGCGTCGGCGACTGGTCGCGCCGCACGCCGGTGATCCAGGCGTCGAGGCCGCCCAGCGCCCGAACCAGCGGCTCGACCTTCGCGACGGCGAGATAGAGATCGGGCTTGTGCTCCCACAGGTCGTCGCCGTGCGTCGCGGCGAGCTCCTCGCGGCTCGGCCCCTCGAAGACCTCCACCTTCGTCCCGTACCGCTCCTCGACCGAGCGCCAGAGCTCGTACGTCTCCGGAAACAGGTAGTGCGTGTCGATCGCGAAGACGCGCGCGTTCGGCTCGATCGCGAAGAGCAGGTCGAGGAGCACGCTCTCCTCCTTCTGGAAGGAGCAGGCGAGCGCGACCTTCCCGGGGAACTCGCGCAGGCAGAGCGCGAGGACCTCCTCGGCGCTCATCGCCTCGACGGCGTGCTCGTCAGGAAGCGTGAACGGGCTCACTGCCACCGAGCAGCACCTCCTTCAGCGTGTCGCCGCGCAGGCCGAGCCGCAGCGTCTCGAGCGGGATCACCTCGTCGGGCGGGATGTTCCCGAGGTTCACCGACGGGCCGAACTGCTTGACGAACCAGGCCTGTGCAGCCTTCGTCGGCGCCTCGAAGACGATGTTCGCCGGGCCGACGACGTTCGCGATCTCCGCGATCAGGTCGGTGCGCATCCCGCCGGACGAGTCGAAGATGCCGGCCGTGCCGCCCTCGCGGGCCTCGGTGATCACCTTCCAGGCGCCCGCCTCGAGCTCCTCGTTCAGCCACCCCGTCCACTCGTCGACCGTGAACTCCACCGACGAGTCCTTCGACCCGACCTCCGAGAGCACGGTGAAGTCGCGCGCGAAGTCGGCGATCAGCTCGAGCTTGCGCTCGCGGGGGATCTCGATCGTCCCGTCGGAGATCTCGACGTGCTCGACGCCGAGCTCGCCGAGCCAGCGCTTGTAGTCGTCGAGCCGGCCGCGCGCGTAGACGACCTCGAAGAAGGTGCCGCCGATCACGACCGGCTTGTCGCGAAGCACGTCGAGCTTCTGCTCGAGGTTCCCGGTCACGTACGCGGTGCCCCAGCCGAGCTTGACGATCGAGATGTGCTCGCCCGCCACGTCGAGCAGGTCCTGCCACGCGCGCGGGCCGAGGCCCTTGTCGAGCACGTGCGTGAGGCCGACATGCCGGCCGAGGCCAGATCGAGGCGCCGGCCGAGGCCTAGTCAAAGCCTGGCATAGAGCTCCTCCAACTTGGCGCGGGCACGCGCCTGAACGTCGCGGTAGAGCGAGCCGCCGTGCGCGTCGATGCCCACGGTGAGCGGGCCGAAGTCCTTGACACGGAACTTCCAGAGGCACTCGGGCATCAGCTCCTCCCAGGCGACCTCTTCGATCTCCTCGATCTGCGTCGTCTCGAGCGCGGCCGCGCCGCCGACGATCGCGAAGTAGACCATGCCGAGCCGGTGCATCGGCTCGATGGCCTCGTCGGGGAAGCCGCCCTTGCCGCAGATCGCGCGGACGCCGTACTGCTCACCGAGCGGCTCGGTGAACCGCACCATGCGCGCGCTCGTCGTGGTGCCGATGCAGATCTTCTCGTACTTCCCTCTGCCTTCTGAGTCACTGCCGACCTTGCGCACGTTCGGCGCGGTGTGCAGGAGGAACGCGCCGCGCAGGTCCATCGGCGGCTCGACGCCCTGGTCGAAGATGCGGATCTGCGTGCGGTCGCGGATGCCGATGATGTGGCCCTGCACCGTGACCTCGTCACCGGCGCGCAGCTCGAGGATCTCCTGCGGGTCGGAGATCGGGAACGTGACCTCGTGCACGGCCATCTCTCACGCCTCCCGGTCGTACTCGACGTCGCCGGACGCGGTGATGTGCGCAGAGGCGCGCCGCGCCGCCCAGCACTGGTAGTTGACCGCGACCGGGTTCAGGGTCATGTGCGTGTCCGCGTGCTCGATGTGGCACTGCAGCACGGTCACGTCGCCGCCCAGGCCCATCGGGCCGATCCCTGTCTCGTTGAGCAAACCGAGGAGCTCGTCCTCGAGCTCGGCGACGATCGGGTCGGGGTTGCGCGTCCCGATCGGGCGCATGATCGCCTCCTTCGCCAGGTGCATCGCGTAGTCGGCCGAACCGCCGATCCCGACGCCGACGATCCCCGGCGGGCACGGCTTGCCGCCCGCTCCGACGATCGACTCGAGCACGAACTGCTTGATCCCCTTCACTCCGTCGGCAGGAACGCACATCTTCAGGAAGCTCATGTTCTCGCTGCCCGATCCCTTCGGCACGCACTTGACGTCGAGCCCGTCCCAGTCCTCGACGAAATCCCAGTGCACGATCGGCAGCCGGTAACCGATGTTCGGGCCGGTGTTCTCGCGCGTGATCGTGTGCACCGCGTTCGAGCGCAGCGGGTGCTCGACGGTCGCCCGGGCAGTGCCGTCGCGAAGGGCCTCGTAGATGCGCGCCGGATGCAGCGGGAAGTGCTCGCCGACCCGCGCGTGGTAGACGGCGATCCCGGTGTCCTGGCAGACGAGGTTCTTCTCGCTGTCGGCCACGTTCACGTTGCGGTGGATCACCTCGAGCACGCGCCGGCCAGGGACCGACGTCTCCTTCTCGCGCGCCGCGGCGAGCGCGTCGCGCAGGTCCTGCGGGATGTCCTTCAGCGCCCACACGTAGAGATGCGCGGCCGCGTCCTCGACGGCGTGCTGCAGATCTGTTGCGATGTCGATGCTCATGCGCTCGCTTTCTCGGCCGCCGCCTTGCCCGCGCGGCGTCCGAAGACGACACACTCGAGCAGGCTGTTGCCCATCATTCGATTGCGTCCGTGCGCGCCGCCCGCGATCTCGCCGCAGGCGTACACGCCCTCGAGCGTGGTCGCGCCGTCGGTGTCGATCACGAGGCCGCCGTTCTGGTAGTGCAGGACGGGATAGGTGAGGATCCGCTCGCGGAGGGGGTCGATTCCCGCGCCGCGGTAGCGGCGCAGCATGTACGGCAGCGACACCTCGGCGTCGTCCTGCGCGATTCTCGTCGTGTCGAGGTAGACGGCCGGCCGGCCGTCGGACGTCTCGACGCCGCGGCCCGCCTCGACCTCGTCGAAGATCGCCTGGCTGACCGCGTCGCGCGGGCCGAGCGAGTCGGTGAACTCCTCGCCCTCGGCGTTCAGCAGCACGGCGCCGTACGCACGCGTCGTCTCGGGGATCGAGTACCCCTGCATGTTCGGCGGCCAGGCACCGCCGTTCGGGTGGTACTGGAGGGCGTCCAGGTCACGTGACTCGGCCCCGAGCGCGAGCGCGAGCTGTGTCACTTCGCCCGTCGCGTTCGGATGGTTGGTCGAGAGCTCGCCGCGGCGCTCGGCCTCGGCGTAGCAGCGACCGCCGGCCGCGAGCACCACGGCGCCGGCCTCGAGGACGTGCTCGCCGCAGACGGCGCGCCAGCCGGCGTGGCTCTCTGCGAGCTCGCGGAGCGGTGCGTTCGTGAACGAGGACCCGCTGCCCGCGTCCCAGGCCTCACGAAGCTGCTTCGTGATCGCGTGGCCCGTGCGGTCTCCGACCTGCAGCAGCCGCTTGCGGGTGGCCCCGCCGCAGCGCGCGAGCCGGTAACCGCCGTTCGAGCGGGTGAACTCGACCCCGAGCGACTCGAGCCAGCCGATCGCGGACGGCGCCTCGCTGGTCAGCACGCCCACGAGCACGAGGTCGGCCGTCTCGTGCGAGGAGGCGACGACGTCGGCGGCGTGCTGCTCGGGCGAGTCGTCGTCGCCGAACGCCGCCTGGATCCCGCCCTGGGCCTTCGAGGAGTTGTTCGCCTGCAGCGAGCCCTTGGTCGCAAGCGCGACGCGGGCCCCCGCGCGCTCGGCGGACACGGCGGCAGCGAGGCCCGAGGCGCCGCTCCCGATCACGAGCACGTCGAATGTCGGGACGGCCGTCTCCACGGCCGACAACCATACCTGAGATTAGCCTGACTTATGCCAGTTGGCCGTCGTCCCGGCGAGGCGCGGCGAAGAACGGAAGCCGGTCGACCGGCTCGAGGGTCGCGATCCGATCCGCGAGCGACGGCAGGAGCAGCGCCGTCGCCCGCGCGAGGGTCGGCGTCCAACGCGAGGTCGACGAAGGGGATCGGCGTGACGAGGACACGCTCTTCGTCCTCGCGCACGTGCAGGGCGACCGATGCCTTCACCTCGCGAGATCGTAGAGCGAACGGTGCCAGGCACCGAAGTGCCTGGCACCGTCACCACCTCGTCAGTCGACCGGAGCCGGCTGCGGCGCCCGTCCCTCGACGCCGAACTTCGGCAGCCACTCGAGCGAGCGCGGTAGGTACCAGTTCCAGTCGCCGAGCAGCTTCATCACGGACGGCAGCAGCACCGCCCTGACGACCGTCGCGTCGATCAGGATCGCCGCCGCGAGACCGAAGCCCATCTGCTTGATGTCGATCTCGTGCAGGCTGATGAAGATCGCGAAGACCGCGACCATCACGATCGCCGCGCTCGTCACCGTCGACGCGGTGCGCTTGATGCCGGTCGCGACCGCCTCGTCGGTCGGCATGCCGCCGTCGACGAGCTCCTTGATCCGGCTGAGGATGAACACGTGGTAGTCCATCGAGAGCCCGAACAGGATCACGAACATGAAGAGCGGCAGCCACGACGCGATCGCGCCGTTCGAGTGGAACCCGAGCAGCCCCTCCGCCCAGTGGTTCTGGAAGACGAGCACGAGCAGCCCGTACGCGGCCCCGACCGAGAGCAGGTTCAGCAGCACCGCCTTGATCGGGATCACGATCGACCGGAACGTGACGAGCAGGAGCAGGAAGCACAGCGCGAGCACGAACCCGAACACGATCGGGATGTGACTCTTCATCTGGTTGTTGAAGTCGTGAGTGCCCGCCGTCTCACCCGTCACCGGAGCGACCACGCCGGGCACGGCGCCGATCGTCGTCGGGATGACGTGATCGCGGAGCGTCTGCGAGCGCCGCGACCGACGCGCCGTTGTCGCCGTTCCCCTGCAACGGGATCGACACGACCTCGACCGTCTTCGCCGGGTTGACCTTCGTCTCGATCGGCGTCGACATCTGACCCGATGCGAGCGCGCGGCGCTCGCAGTTCGGCGATCCCCGCCTGCACCTGCGGTGACGTCACGTCCTTCGCCTTGACGACCACCTGGGCGGGCGTCTGGGCACCCGGGAACGCCTTCTGGATCGCCTCGTAGGTGCGGACGATCCCGATCGACTTCGGCAGGTCGGTGAAGCTCGGCAGCTGCGTGTGCAGCTGCAGCGCCGGCACCGCGAGCGCCAGCAGGAACCCGGCCGAGACGATCGCGGACAGCCACGGCCGCCGCACGACGCGGTCGAGCACGAAGCTCCAGAAGCCGCGACTCGCCGGGGCGTGCGCCGCGCGAGCAGCGGGATGCGCCCCTTGTTCACCCGGTCGCCGAGCTTCGAGAGCAGCGCCGGCAGGATCGACAGCGATCCGATCAGCGCGACCGCGACCATCAGCATCGCGCCGACCGCGATCGACGTGAAGACGGCGTTGCCCGTGAACAGCATGCCCGCCATCGCGATCAGCACGGTCAACCCGGAGATCAGCACGGCATGGCCGGACGTCGCCGCGGTCCGCAGCAGCGCCTCGCGGTGGCTCGCGCCTCGCGCCCGCTCCTCCCGCTCGCGGCGGATGTAGAAGAGCGAGTAGTCGACGCCGACGGCCATGCCGATCAGCAGGATCACCGACTGCGTCGCGTCGCCGGCCGCGACGAAATGGCTGGCGATCGACGACAGGCCGATCGTCGCGAGCACGCCGGAGAAGGCGAGCAGCACCGGCAGCCCCGCGGCAACGAGCGCGCCGAACGCGAGCAGCAGGATGATCAGCGTGACCGGCAGCGACGAGAACTCGGCGCGCTGAAAGTCCTTGCCGATCGTGTCCGCGAGCACGTGGTTGGCGCTCGCCTCGCCGAACTCCTCGACCGTGAAGGCCGGATGGCTCGCCTGGACGCCGCCGACGGCGTCGAGCACGGGCGCGACCTTGTCCTGCGCCTTGTCCTCGTCGCCGCGGATCTCGAACTGGACGATCGCCGAGTGGCCGCCGTCTGCGACCTGCGCGCGATTCGCCGGATCGAGCGGCGTGCGGACGCGCGCGACGGCCGGCTGCGCCGAAACCGTGCGCACCACCTCGTTCACCGCGGCGCGGAACGCGGGATCGTTCACGGTCTGCGTCTTCGACTGGACGAGCACGCTCTCGCCGGCGTGACCGGCGAAGCCGGCGCCGTCGAGGATCTTCTGCGCGACGCGCGTGTCGCCCGATGCAGTGTCCGCTTGCTTGAGCGCCTTCTTGCCGACCGCGCCCCCTACGACGACGGCGAGCACGCAGAACACGAGCCATGCGCCCAGTGCAGTTTTCCAGTGTGCCGCGCTCCAACGACCCGCGCGCGCGGCGAGATTCTGACGTTCCATCATCTCTCCTCCGTCGACAAGTCCACCGCGTCAACGGTGACTGACCCCTCTCGCCGCGAACAGCCGGTTGCCCGGCGTCCGACGGTAGAGCTGCCACTACTTCTAGCGAGAGGCCGATCGTCCGCGAGGACGATTGGCCGTCGGTCACCAGACGGATTCGAAGAGCGACCGGATCTCCGCCGAAGTCGCCGGCTGCGGGTTCGCCTGGTTGCCGCCGCGCACCGCCGTCGCCTCGGCCAGCTCGCCGAGATCCTCCTGCGGCACCCCGAAGTCGCGCAGGCGCTCGAAGCCGCCCGCGCGCGCGAGCTCGCGTGAGCGATCGACCGCGTCGCCGCCGATCGCGTCGCCGAAGCGCGAGATCTCGGCAGGCACGGAGGCACGGTTGAACTCGAGCGCCGGCGGCAGGCAGAGCGCGTTCATGGCGCCGTGCGGGAGCCCGTAGCGGCCGCCGACCGCCTGGGCCATCGCGTGCGCGAGCCCGAGGCCGGCGATGCCGAGGGCGTGCCCCGCGTGCATGGCACCCGCGAGCAGCTCGGCGCGCGCGTCGAGATCGCCGCCGTCGGCGAGCACGTGCGGAAGCGAACGCGCGATCAGCCGTGCCCCCTCGAGCGCCTCGACGGTCTCCCTCGTCCGTGCGGCCGCGCACGTACAACGCCTCGGCGCAGTGTGCGAGCGCGTTCAGCGCAGTGCCGGCCGACACGTCGCGGGGCAGGTCGAGCGTCAGCCCGACGTCGTAGACGATCCCGACGGGATGCGCGCCGGCGCCGCCGCCCTCCATCACCCGGTCGGGCGAGCGCACGCCGAAGAATGTCGTCCACTCCGCGCCGGAGTAGGTCGTCGGGATGCTCACGAGCGGCAACCCCGACGCGGCCGAGGCCGCCTTCCCGGTGTCGATCGCCGAGCCGCCGCCGATCGCGAGCACGCCGTCGGCGCCCGCGGGGACCTCGACCCGCGCCGACGGCACCTCGCCCCACCATGCGATGTGGGGGACGTCGAGCGAGCGCCAGCGCTCGCTCGCGATCACGAAGGGCCGTTCGATTTCGGCCTCCCCCAGCACCTCCGGCAGCCGGCGAAGGCCCCAGCGCACGATCACGGCAGGCGGCTCCGGGCGAAGTCGAGGAATTCCCGGGCCGCACGCGTCTCCGACCGGCCCGCCGCGCGGACGAGCAGCACCTCGCGCTCGAGCTCGAGGCCGGCCACGGTCGCCTCGGCCAGCGTTCCAGCCGCGAGGTCGTTCTCGATCGAGAGCCGCGAGATGAAGGTGACGCCGTAGCCGCCGCGCACGGCGCTCGTCACCGACTCCTGCAGGCCGAGCTCGAGGCGCACGCCGAGATCGCGCAGCCGGACGCCGGCCCGCCGCCGAAGCTCGTCCTCGATCAGCTGGCGCACGCCCGCGCCGTCCTGCATCACGATCAGCGTCTCGCCGCGCAGCTCGTCGAGGGTCACCGTTCGACCGGCGAACGGATGATCCGGCGGGCAGGCGAGCGTCACGGTGTCGCGGAAGAAGGGTGCGTAGTCGACGCCGCGGTGCTTCGGCGCGGCGCCGACGACACCGAGCTCGAGCGTCCGGTCGGCAACGCGCTCGACGACGGTCTGTGTGTCGAAGACGGAGAGCGCGACGTTGAGCTCCGGATGCTGCGCGGCGAAGTCGCAGAGCAAGGCGCGAGAGCACGACGCCGCCCGGCCCGGTCGACGCGCCGATCTCGAGCGTCCCCTGGAGATCGCCCTCGACGCCCTCGGCGAGCTCGTTGACGAGGTCTTCCTCGAGCGCGAGCAGCCGCTGGGCCCCGCGGTAGAGGCGCACGCCGGCCTCGGTCGGCTCGACGCGCCGGCCCGAGCGGTCGAGCAGCTGCAGCCCGAGCCGCTTCTCGAGTGCGCGCACCTGCAGGGAGACCGCCGGCTGCGTCACCCCGAGCCGCTCGGCGGCCTGCGAGAACGAGCGGCGCTCGACCACCGTGCAGAACGCGCGCAGCTGCCGCGTGTCCATAACGAGAGCTTATACGTTGGCTGATCGTCGATCAGGAGGCGACGGCCTTGCGCCGCCGCGCGACGACCCAGCTGTCGATCGCGAGCGTCACTGCGAGCGTCGTCAGGGCCGCCACCACGGCGCCGTAGACGGACTCGAATCCGAGCAGCCCGACCGCAGCGGCGGCGGCAACGGCGATCACGTAGGCGGCACGGAGAGCCCAGGCGGAGAGGGGCTGCGTGGCCGGTCGCCGCGGCGGCGGCTCCTTGAGCCGGAGCACCTCGGCCTCGGCGTCGAGCCGGCGGTCACGCTCGCGCCCGGGCCGCGGCTCGGGCGTCGTCGAGCGCCGCCCGCAGCTCCGCGAGCAGGGCCACGTCCAGCTTCGATTCGGCCTGCGGCGTCCGAGCCTGACGGACAGGGACCGGCAGATCCGAGGCGACGGGGCGCGAGAGCCGGAGGCCGAACCACGGTCCCGCCTCGCCTTCCTCGAGCTGCCAGCCGGCTTCCGCGAGCTCTGCCTTCAACGCGTCGAGCGCGGCCAGCGCCGCCTCCGTCGGTTCCGGCGGGGCCGGCGATCGCCACCTGATCGCCGGCGACTCCGCGATCAGCAGCCCGGGCGGCGCCAGGCCGCCATAGGCCTGAAACCGGCCCTTCACGTATCCCCTCCACCAGACGATCTCGCAGCGCTCGAGCTCGCGAGACGGAGCCTTCGGTGTCATGCGCCGAGCCTCCTCACCTGCACGTCGTCGGATGAGGGTCGTGCTGCTTCGCCCGGAAGACCGTCTGCGCGACCGTCGCCGTCTTGAAGCGGACGACGCGAACGGTCGTGCGCCCGGTCAACGTCGCGTACGTCCCGGCGTCCCTGCGGACCGGCAGGCATTCGATCGTCGTCGCGCCGCCACGTCGCGCAACCGCGCAGCCGACGTTCGTGCCGGAGATCCGGACCGTGTCGCCGACGTGGAGCACAGTCGGGGCCGCGTCCGCGCCGGCCGCACGCGACGTCCCGAACCAGACGGCCACGCCGCAAGCCGAGAGAACGACGACGACAAGCGCGATCCGCGCCATGGCTACCTCCTCGATTCGAGCTCGTCAGTCACCGCGACTGCAGGCGCCCAACCCGCCAACGGATCCCGAGGACGACGGCGTTCACGACCGCGAGCATCGCGACGACGATCGCCTTGAAGATCGTCCAGGGCGTCTTCGTCACGGATGCCCCGAGCACGCCGCCGATGCGGGGCAGCGGCGGGAACGGAGGGACGGACCCGCCGCGGACGCGCCGCGAAGGCGTCGTCGCGTCGTTCACCGCTGCGGGGCCGGCGGCACTCGAGCCGGCCGCGACTCCGGACGCACCGGCCGGAGCTCGGAGATCGGGGCACGGCAGGACGCGGAACCGCGGGAACGGGAACCGCGCCAGTTCGGCACAGGCCGCAGCGAAGGCCGACGAGCGCGCCGCACCGGCGATGCCGAGCCCGGCGAGCGTGAGCAGCGCCGCGATCCCGCCCGCTGCCGCACCCGGGTTCTTCGCGACCGTCGACCAGACCGAGCCGGACGGCGTCGGCCGCGTCGTGACGGGCTGAAGCTCGGGGACCGCGCCCACGGTGGCGGCGGGTAGCGTCACGTTCGCCAGCGGGACGAGCCGCGGGAGGATTGACGCCGGAGCCGGGCGCAGAGGGAGCACCGACGAAGACCGGAGCCTGAGCCTGGGCGCGATTGCCCGTAGAGGTGCGCCGTGAACCGCTGCCGGAGCAGCCGAGACGGAGACCACCACCGGAGTCACCCCGGTTGTCGCGCGGCCGCCGGCCGTCGGGAGCGCCGGGGCCGCCACGGTCGCCGACGCCGAAGCCGAGGCGCCGTTCGAGCCGACCGCCGCCGAGACCGCGGTCGTCGGCACCGCGGCGTGGACGTCCACGGTCGGCGCCGATGCCGCCGGGAGCGCGGAGGCCGAGACGGAGACCGAAGCGGCGGGCGTGGAGACGGTCGCGGCGATCGGCGTGCTCGCGGGCTTGACCGGCACCGTCGCGGACACGGACACCGGCGGCACCGCGACCTTCGGCGTCGAGACCGGAGGCGTGGTCGCGGCAGGCGTGGTCGCGGCAGGAGTGGTCACGGCAGGCGTGGTGACGGGAGGGGCAGTGACGGGCGGGGTCGTGACTGCAGGCGTCGTGACGGCCGGAACGGTCACGGCCGGCACGGTCACAGGCGGCACGGTCACCGACGGGGTCGAGACGGTCGGCGTCGAGACCGCGGTGGTCGCGCCGATCGTCGGGATGATCGACGTCGTCAGGCTGCCGATCGGCAGACCGTCGCCAAACGCTGCTCCGGCGAATCCGCCGCACGCCAGAAGGGCCAATGCTGTCGCCGATGAGGCCTTGCGCCGCAGTGCGCGTGCCATCTCGACCAAGGCATGACCGCTCCGGCGGCTCCTTAAACAGCCTGGCGGAACTCGAGCCGGTTGCCGAAGGGGTCGGCGGCGTAGAACCGGCGGAGGCCGGGGATCTCGTCGTCGTCGCGGACGGCGATCCCGACGCCCTCGAGACGTGCGCGAAGCGCGTCGAGGTCGTCGACGACCAGGCTCGGGTGCGCCTTCTCCGCCGGTGCGAACGACTCCTCGACACCGACGTGCAGCTCCTGCGACCCCGCCCGGAACCAGCACCCGCCGCGCGCGGCCAGCGCCTCGGGCTTCGGCACCTCCTCGAGGCCGAGCAGGTCGCGGTAGAACGCCCGCGCCGGCGCCCTCGCACTCCGGCGGCGCGGCCACCTGGACGTGGTCGATCCCGATGACCGTCAACCCCTACGGTCTACCATCGACCGCGTGACGGCGGCGCCTCCGCGGCTCGAGGATACGCTCGTCCGGGGCTACTCGCGGCTCGCCGCCGACTCGCCCCACCGGCGCATCGACGCCGAGCTCCGTGCGCTCGACCTGATCCTCGGCGTCGTGTTCGGGCTGCTCTTGCTGCCGTTCGCGCTCGTGATCGCGCTCGTCGTCCTGCTCGACGACGGGACGCCCGGTGCTCTACCGCGGACGGCGCGTCGGCCGTGGCGGCCACTTCTTCGGGATGCTCAAGTTCCGCACGCTGCGGCGCGGCGCCGAAGACCGCATCGGCCAGTACCTGGGCGAGGAGCTCGTCCGGCAAACGGAGGCCGAGCTCACCGGCGTCGGCCGCTTCCTGAAGGCGTCGCAGCTCGACGAGATCCCGCAGCTCTGGAACGTGATCCGCGGCGACATGTCGTTCGTCGGCCCGCGACCGATCAGGCCGCGCTTCTTCGCGGAGCTCGCCGAGCGAGCTGCCGGCGTACTGGCAGCGGCTCGTCGTCCGGCCCGGCCTCACCGGGTTCGCGCAGGTCCGTCGCGGCTACGAGACGTCGATGGCCGAGAAGCTCGCGCACGACCTCGAGTGGATCGCCGACCGCTCGGTGCGCCTCTATCTGCGCACGGTGGTGCTGACCGCAGTGCGCGTCGTCCGCCAGTCGGTCGGCGCGCTCTGGGGCAGCCGCTAGCGTGTGCGGCATCTGCGGGATCGCCGCAGCTCGCGGAGCCGTCGACCGCGAGCGCCTCGCGCGCATGTCGGCGACGCTCGCCCACCGCGGGCCGGACTCGGAGGGAATCGCACGTCGACGGCGGGATCGGGCTCGCGGCCCGGCGGCTCGCGATCATCGACCTGGCCGGCGGCGACCAGCCGATCGCCAACGAGGACGGCACGGTCGTCGTCGTCCAGAACGGCGAGATCTACAACCACCTCGAGCTGCGCGGCGAGCTCGAGCGCGCGGGCCACCGGTTCGCGACGCGCTGCGACACCGAGGTGCTCGTGCACGGCTACGAGGAGTGGGGTGCGCGACTCTGGGAGCGGCTGCGCGGGATGTTCGCGGTCGCCGTCCACGACGCGCGTTCCCGCTCGCTCGTGCTGGCGCGCGACCCGTTCGGGATCAAGCCGCTCTACTACCGCGACGTCTCGGGCGACCTCTCGTTCGCTTCCGAGCTCGACGCGCTGCCGCGCGGCGAGATCGACCTCGACGCGCTCGAGGCGTTCCTCGCGTTCAACACGATCCCGGCGCCGCTGTCGATCTACCGCGACGTCCGCAAGCTGCCGCCCGGTCACACGCTCACGTGGAGCGGGCGGGGCAACGACGCTCGACGCGCTACTCGCGGCCGGGGCCGCTCCCGATGCGCGACCGACGCCGACGAGGCGGAGCTCGTCGAGGAGTGCCGCGCGCGGCTTCGCGACTCGGTGCGCGCGCACCTGATCGCCGACGTGCCGGTCGGCGTGCTGCTGTCCGGCGGCGTCGACTCCGGCGCGCTTGACGGCGCTCGCGGCGGAGGAGTCCGCCGACCCGGTGCGCACGTTCTCGATCGGGTTCGACGGAGGCGTCGTTCGACGAGCTCGTAGGTGCGCGCGCCGTCTCGGAGCGCTACGGGACGCAGCATCGAGAGCTCATCCTCCGCCCCGACGCGGCGCTGCTCCTCCCGGCGCTCGCCGATGCGTTCGACGAGCCGTTCGCGGACTCGTCGGCCCTCCCGACCTACCTCGTCTCGCAGCTCGCGGCCGAGGACGTGAAGGTCGCGCTGTCGGGCGAGGGCGGCGACGAGCTCTTCGGCGGCTACTACACGTACGTCGCCGACCTGCTCGCCGACCGCTTCGGGCCGGCGGTGGCGCTTGCGCGCCCGGCGATCGAGCT
The DNA here is from genome assembly GCA_963742615.1 of uncultured Thermoleophilia bacterium. GTDB lineage: Bacteria > Actinomycetota > Thermoleophilia > Gaiellales > Gaiellaceae > PALSA-600. Next base: position 186,856 of record CAVUMS010000001.1, read on the forward strand.
CCTGCCGTCGTCGAGCCGCAAGGCGAGCCTCGACTACAAGGCGAAGCGGTTCGCGCGGGCGGCGCATCTGCCGCCGCTCGAGCGACACCACGGGTGGAAGGAGATCTTCTCGGCCGACGCGCGCGCCGAGCTGACCGGACGGCGGAGCGAGTTCGACCCGGTCGACACGCTGCGAGCACGCGTTCGCCGAGACCGAAGGGCACGAGCTGCTCGCACGGCTGCAGGACGTCGACTTCGGCATCTACCTGGTCGACGACCTGCTGGTGAAGACCGATCGCGCGTCGATGGCCTGGTCGCTCGAGGTACGCGTGCCGTTCATGGACCCCGTCGTCGCCAACTTCGCGTTCTCGCTGCCGACACGGCACAAGGTTCGCGGCCTGCAGAAGAAGCGGTTGCTGCGGAAGGCGGTCGAGCAGCTGCTGCCGCGCGAGGTCGTGCACGGACGGAAGCGCGGCTTCTCGATTCCCGCCGCGGCCTGGCTGCGCGGTGACCTCGAGCCGTTCGCGCGCGAGACCCTGTCGCCGGAGACGCTGCGCCGCCAGGGCTTCCTCCGACCCGACGCCGTCGGGCGCCTGCTCGACGAGCACGTGGCGGGGCGCGAGGACCTGTCGCGCCAGCTCTGGGGCGTGCTCGCGTTCACGCTCTGGTACGAGCGCCACGTCGAGGGCGTTCGCCGCGACGCGCCGCTCGAGCGCGTCGTCGCCGGCTGAGAAGCTTTAGACGAAGTAGTCGACGACCGGCAGCGCGGGATCGACGTCGACGCAGGCCTGAAGGAAGAGGGCGGCGCCGACGTCGCCGGTCCACAACGTGGTTCGCCCCGCGCCGCGCCGCTCGCGCCACCGGTCGACCTGGCCGGCCACGTGCATCGCGAAGCGACGCGCGCGTTCGAGCCAGAGCTCGTCCTGCGTGCGGGCGTGCACCTTGAGGAGCGCGAAGCCGCTGCCGGCCGTGCCGTGGCAGATCCCCGTCCCCTTCTCCATGCTCGGCGGCCCGGCGCGCCAGACGAGCTCGCCGGCCGCGAGCAGGAGATCCTCGTCGAGGAAGCCGCTCGCGGCTTCGGCGACGCCGGCGGCACCGTGGCACCACTGCGTGCGGATCACGCCGTCGAACCCGACGAGATCGTCTCCCAGCGCGAGCGGCCAGTTCGCGAGCCCGTCCTCGACGACGGCCGTGGCTCCGAGCGCCGCGGCGCTCTCCGCGGGCAACGCGGCCGTGACGCCGGCTGGGAGCAGCTCGCCCCCCGCGAGCAGGATCTTGGCGTTCGAGGCGAGGCCGTGCGAGGCCCCCGGCGACTTTCCGTACGGCGGGTAGGTCCAGAAGCCGTCGGCCTCGCGGCGGTCGAGCAGCACGGCGGCCGCGGCGCGCCACGACGTCGCCCACCGTTCGTCCCCGGTCACGGCGTGCATCGCGCGGGCCGCGACCATCGTTCCGGGTGATCCGGAGAAGAGCTCGTTCGGTCTCGCAGGTCTCGTTCGCGACGACGCGCGCGTACAGCGCATCCGCGTACTCGGCCGCGCCGAGGAGGCACGCGACGAGCAGCGGGCCGGTCTCGCCCATGAACAGGCTCGCGTGCGTCGACACCGGCGGCTCGAGCCGCTCGTCCGTGTCCGGCGTCCGGCGCCAGGCGTCCACGGCGGCGACGGCGACGCGGACCGGATCGATTCGCGGCTCGGCGTGACCGCGGCGCCGCAGGACGTCGATGCCCCAGGCGGCGCCCGCTGCCCCCGTCGAGAGAACGGTGGCGGGAAGGTGCAGCTCACCGCCCCAGTCGTCCCAGGCGTCGACAGGCGGCCAGAGCTCGGTCTCGTCGTAGCGATCGTCGGCGTCCGCGACGATCGCCCGGATCGCCGCACGGGCTCGGTCGGGCGACCACGCGACGTCGGTCGAGCGGCTCGTGCAGCTCGGGCGTGAACAGCGCCACGACGACGATCGTACGAGCGCGACCCTGTAGCGTCGAGACGTGAGGGTCTGGGTCGATTTCACGGCGAGCGCGCACCCGCTCGTCTTCCGGCCGCTCGTGCGACTGCTCGAAGCGCAGGGGCACGAGGTCGAGATCACGGCGCGCGACTACGCGCAGACGCTCCAGCTGATCGAGGCCCACGGGATGAGCGCGACGGTGATCGGCCATCACGGCGGCCGCTCCGCGTTCGGGAAGGCGCGCCAGATGCGCTCGCGCCTCAAGGCGCTGCGCGCGTTCGCCGGACCGCGCGCCTTCGACCTCGCCCTCGCGCACGGCTCGCACGAGCTGACGATGACCGCGCACCGGCTCGGAATCCCGAGCGCGACGACGTTCGACTACGAGTGGGCGTGGCTCCAGCACCAGCTCGGGTGCCGTGCCGCCACGCGCGTCGTCGTGCCCGACTCGATCCCGCCCGAGCGGCTCGCCCGCTACGGCGCGACCCCACCGAAGCTGCAGCAGTACGCGGGCCTGAAGGAGGAGTACTACCTCTCCGACTTCGAGCCGGACCCGTCGGTGCCCGCCGCGTTCGGGGTCGACCCCGGCGCGCGTGCTCGTGGTGCTGCGCCCACCGCCCGACGTCTCCCTGTACCACCGCCACTCGAACCCCCTGTTCCCACAGACGCTCGAGCACCTCGGACGACGCGACGACGTCCACGCGTTCGTGATCCCCCGCACGGAAGAGCAGCGCGACTTCGTGCGCAACCTCGCGCTGCCGTCGGTGATCGTCCCCGAGCGGGCCGTCGACGCGCAGAGCCTGATTGCGCTCTCCGACCTCGTCGTCTCGGCCGGCGGCACGATGAACCGCGAGGCCGCGGCGCTCGGCGTGCCGGTCTACACGACCTACGGCGGCCGGCTGGGGGGCGTCGACGAGGAGCTGATCCGCGCCGGACGGCTGCGCCCGCTGACCGATCCGCGCGCGCTCGAGCTGCACAAGCGCGAGCAGGCGACCGACGCACGCGTCCGCCGCGACCCGCAGGTGATGCTCGACTTGCTGCTCTCAGCGCTCGAGTAGCACGATCCCACCGTCCCGGCGGCGCAGCGCGACCCGTCTCAGAGCCGCCGCGCCTGCGTCCACCGTCACCGGCAGCCGCGCGCGGGCGAGCCAGTCGGAGAGCTTCGCCGCCGACCCCGCGAGCAGGAGCCGCTCGACGGTCGCGCCCGCTGCCGGCGACCGGCCGGGCAAGGCGGTTCCCGGCGCCCACTCGATGAAGAACGGCAGGCACGGCTCGGCCGCCGCTTCGGCGACGCCCGCGAGCCGCCAACGCAGCACGCTGCCGTCGGGTCTTCTCCGCTCGCCCACCTCCACTGACAGGCCGAGCCGGGCCGCATGGCTGTCGAGGTGCGTCGTGCGGACGGCCCAGCCGAGCGGTGCGTACGGTGCTGCGCGGCCGGCCGTCATCCAGCGGCCGAACGCGGTCGAAGCCGCCGCCACCTCGTCGGCGACCGCGACCAGCTCGAGGTAGGCGTCGCCGAGCGGGACGATGCGGTTCACGGTGCCGAAGCCGGAATGCCGCCCGCCCTCGACCGACGCAAGCGCGTGCCGCCGCTCCAGCTCGAGCCCCGCCGCATCGAGGTCGACGGCCGCGAGCACGACGTGGTCGAGCTCGAGCGCATTGCTCACTCCCGCTCCGGCTCCGGCCCGGCCGCGACCGCCGCCAGAACCTCGTCGCCGTAGCGCTCGAGCTTCGACGGTCCGACACCCGCGATCCCGGCGAGCTCCGCGATCGTCTGCGGCTGCGTGTCCGCGATCTCGTGCAGCACGCGGTCGTGGAAGACGACGTAGGGCGGCACGCCGTCGCCTCGTGCGCGCGCGAGCCGCCAGGCGCGGAGCCGCTCGCCGAGCGGGCGTCCACTCGACGCTCGTCTTCGACTCGCGCGGCGTGCTGCGGACCGGTCGCGGCTGCGCGCCGAGCTCGCGCAGGAACGGACTGGGCGTACCGGACCACGTGACCCAGAGGACGCGCTTCGCCCGCGTCAACCCGACGTAGAGCAGCCGCCGCTCCTCCGCGATCTGCCCGGCCGTCCGCGCCTGGCGGGACGGCAGCTCCTTCGCCTCGAGGCGCGGCAGGAAGACCGCGTCGAACTCGAGCCCCTTGGCGCGATGGAGCGTGAGCAGGTGCACTCCGCGCGCGCCGTCGCCGCCGGGGTCGAACCGGCGGCGGAGCTCATCGACGAACGCCGCCGCATCTCCGTCGAACGTATCCGCGAGCGCGACGAGACGGGCGAGGTCGGTTTGCCGGACGAGCTCGCGCTCGCCGAGCGAGTCAGGCGGCTCCTCGAGCCAGCCGACAGCGAGCGCCGCGGATCGAACCGCCTCGCGCGCAGGCGCTTCGCCAATCCGCGCGAGCCGGGCGAGCACCCGGCGGGCTGCATCGCGGCCAAGCAGCGAAGCGCCCTGGAACGGGATGCCTGCCTCGTGCAGCAGCTCCTCGAAGTCGGTCAGTCGCGCGTTCGTCCGGCAGAGGATCGCGGCGCCTTCGAGCGGGCAGTCGAGCGCGCGCAGCGCCTCGACGATCGCCGCGCCCTCGTCGCGTGGTGACGTGAACGCGCGCACGACCGGCTCCGGACCGGAGGCGCGCGTCGCGTCGAGCACCTTCTCGACCCCGCCGAGCTCCGGCACGAGCCGATTCGCCAGCAGCAGCACCTCCGGCGTCGAACGGTAGTTCTGCTCGAGCCGCACGACGAGGGCGCCGGGATAGCGACCCGGCATCGCGAGCAGGTGCTCGGGCCCCGCACCCGTGAACGCGTAGATCGACTGGTAGTCGTCGCCGACGACACAGAGGTCGTCGCGCCCTCCCAGCCAGTGCTCGAGCAACGTCTGCTGGAGCACGTTCACGTCCTGGTACTCGTCGACGGTGAAGGCGCGGTACTGCCGCCGAAACGTCTCGCGCCGCGGCGGCGTCGGTCTCGAAGAGCCCGATCGCGCCCTCGAGGAGATCCTCGAAGTCGGCCGTCCGCTCGCGTTCCTTCCGACGCTCGTACTCCCGGTAGACACGCAGCATCAGATCCGGCGGGATCGGCGGCTCGTGCCCGTCGAGGCTCGCGAGATAGCGCTCGGGCGAGATGCGGCGGTTCTTTGCCCACTCGACCTCGGCGGCGAGGTCGGCCGCCGCACGAAAGCGGTAGGCGCCCGGCAGCGTGTTGCCGATCTGGCGCAGCACGAGCGCCTTCGAGGGAAGGATTCCGCCGATGCGGTCCGGCGCGAAGTGGCGGAGCTGGCGGAGCGCCGCAGCGTGGAACGTCCCGGCCCGGACCCGCCCCGCGCCGAGGGCCGCGAGGCGCGCCTTCAGCTCGCCGGCCGCCTTGTCGGTGAAGGTCACCGCCATCAGCTCCGTGGCCGCGAAGGCGCCCGTGGCGACCTGGTTGGCGAGCCGCCGCGTGATCGTCGTCGTCTTGCCCGACCCGGCGCCGGCGAGGATGCACACCGGCCCCCGCACGGCCTCGGCCGCGCGGCGCTGCTCGGGGTTCAGCCCGTCCAGGACCTCCACCGACGCACCGTAGCCGCGGCGGCGGAGGGAACTGTGACGGCACTGAAACTCAGTGCATCGTGTCTTCGAGGACGGCGTCGCCGCCGGTGCGCACCGGCTCGCGCACGATCGCACCGAGCCGGGCGACGACGCCGAGGGTGTCGCCCTCGTCGAGCAGGCGCTCGAGCTCCGTGAGCTCGCCGTCGAGCCACTCGTGGTCGATCGGCGCATGCGCCGCGCGCATGATCTTCGGGTGGGACGTCGGTCCGACGGCCTCGTCGTCGTTCCACAGCACCTCGTGGATCTTCTCCCCGGCCTGCACGCCCGTGAACGTGATCGGGATCTGCGACTCGTCCTTGCCCGAGAGCCGGATCATCTGCTGCGCCAGCTCGAGAATCCGGACCGGCTCGCCCATGTCGAGCACGTAGACCTGGCCGCGGCCGCCCATCGCGCCGGCCTGGATGACGAGCGACGAGGCCTCAGGAATCGTCATGAAGAACCGCGTCATCTCCGGGTGACGCACCGTCACCGGACCGCCGCGCTCGATCTGCCGGCGGAAGATCGGGATCACCGAGCCGGACGAGGCGAGGACGTTGCCGAAGCGAACGGCGACGAACCGCGTCTCGACGTCGGGTCGCCGCGCGAACGACTCGACGATCCACTCGCAGAGCGCCTTCGATTGGCCCATCACGTTCTTCGGGTTGGCAGCCTTGTCGGTGGAGATCAGGACGAACCGCTCGATCCCGGCGTCGACCGCGACCTCGACGAGCCGTCGCGTCGCGAAGACGTTGTTCGACACCGCCTGCAGCGGGTTCGCCTCGAGCATCCCGACGTGCTTGTACGCGGCGGCGTGGAAGACGACCTGCGGGCGGTAGCGCTCGAAGAGCTGCTGCATCTTCGCGCGGTCGCCGCAGTTCGGCGAGCACGGGCACGGCGGCGGCGAAGTCGCGCTCGCCGGCGAGCTCGCGCTCGATCTCGAACAGCGCAGACTCGCCCTTGTCGACCAGCAGCAGACGTGCGACGCCGAGCCGCGTGAGCTGCCGGCACAGCTCGCTGCCGATCGAGCCGCCTGCGCCGGTGACGAGCACCGTCTTGTCGCGCACGTAGCCGGCGACGGCGCCGAGGTCGACGTCGACGGCCTCGCGGCCGAGGACGTCCTCCACCTGCACCGGTCGGATCTGCCCCGCGAGATTGAGGTCGCCTGCGATCAGCTCGTGGAGCGCCGGCAGCGTCTTGACCGGGACCTTCTGCGAGCGGCACGTCTCGACGACGCGCTGGCGAATCACGCCCGACGCCGACGGGATCGCGATCAGAACCTCGTCGGGCCTGTTGTCGCGAAGCACGTGCTGCAGATCGTCGGTCGTCCCGAGCACCCGGACGCCGTGCACGCGGAGGTTGCGCTTGCGCGGGTCGTCGTCGACGAGACCGATCGGCGTGTAGTGCAGGTTGCGGTTGCGCTGCATCTCGCGGATCAGGAGCTGCGCTGCGTCGCCGGCGCCGACGATCAGCACCTCCTTGCCGTGGGCGACGACGCCGGTCTGGGGCCGCTCGATCAGCGTGCGGGCGAGCAACCGACTGCCGGCGACGAACGCGAGCAGGAGCAGGTAGTCGAGCGCAGCGACTCCGCGCGGGAGCCTCGAGGTCGTCTCGGGCGGGAACGCGTACAGCACGAGATACGTGAGCGCGCAGGCGACCGTGACGCCGCGGAAGAGCCCCCACATGTCGCGCGTCGAGACGTAGCGCCACCAGCGGTTGTAGAAGCCGAAGACCACGAACGTCGCGAGGTTGATCACGACGACGAGCGCGATCACCCCGGGGTCGAGCAGGTGCCGGTAGTAGATCGGGGTCGACTTGTCGAAGCGCAGGAAGAACGTCAGGCGCCACGCCGCCGCGATCAGGACCGCGTCGAAGACGAGCTGCCAGACCCGGTGCCGGTTGATCGGGAACGACTTCACGAGGCGACGGGCTCGAGTGCGCGCTCGAGGACGGACACGACCCGCTGTTGCTGCTCGGGGGCGATACCGGCCCAGAGCGGCAGGCAGAGGTTCTCGCGCGCGGCCTTCTCCGCCTCGGGGAAGTCGCCCTCGCGGTAGCCGAGGTAGGCGAGCGCCGGCTGCTGATGCAGGGGCGGCGAGTAGTAGTAGGCGAAGCCGATGTCGGCGGCGGCGAGCGCGGCCGTCAACCGGTCGCGCTCGGCCGAGCGCACGCAGAACTGGTGGTACACGTGGCCGGAGGCGTCCTCCGGCACCTCGACGATGCCCCCGAGCAGCTCGCGGTACCGCGCGGCCGCGTCGCGACGCTGGGCGTTCCAGGCGTCGATGTGGCGCAGGAAGATACGGAGGAACGACGCCTGAACCGCGTCGAGCCGCGAGTTGTAGCCGACGTACAGGAACTCCTTCTTGGCCGCCGAGCCGTGGAACCGGAGCATGCGGAGGCGCGCGGCGACAGCGGCGTCGTTAACGGCGATCATCCCGCCGTCGCCGAGCGCGAACAGGTTCTTCGTCGGGAAGAAGCTGAACGTCGACACGATGCTCGTGCAGATGCCCGCGGCGCCGAAGGCCTGCGCGGCGTCCTCGACGATCGGCAGCCCGTGCCGCTGCAACTCGGCCACCGGCGCCGGCCGGCCGAATAGATGCACGGGCACGATCGCCTTGGTTCGCTCCGTGATGCGGTGCCCGACGTCGGCCGGGTCGATGTTGAGCGAGACGGGATCGATGTCGGCGAAGACCGGCGTTGCGCCGCGCTGCGCGATCGCCTCGGCCGTCGCGTAGAACGTGAAGGCCGGGCAGATCACCTCGTCGCCCGCGCCGACGCCGAGCGCGTCGAGCGCCAGCACGAGGGCGTCGGTGCCGTTCGCGCAGCTGACGCACTCGGCGACGCCGAGATGGTCCGCCGCCTCGCGCTCGAACGCCTCGACCTCGGGCCCGAAGATGAAGCGACCCGTGTCGAGTGTCTTCGCGAACGCCGCCTCGAGCTCTGCGCGGAGCGGGGCGTACTGCGCCGCGACGTCGACGTGGGGGATCTTCACGACCGCTTGATGGTAGCCGCGCCGCCGCGACGAAGCAGCCTGACAACGAGCGCCGCGGCGGCGAGCACGACGATCACGACGACGGCGACGTCGACGAAACGGAAGCCGTGGTCGAAGGTGTCCCAGCTCGCCCCGAGGGCCCACCCGATCGCCGCGAAGAAGAGGCACCAGATCCCGTTTCCGATCAGGGTGAGCAGGTTGTAGCGCCCGAAGGGGCTCTCGAAGAGGCCCGCGGGGATCGAGACGAACGAGCGAGCGATCGGCGTCAGGCGCCCGAGAAGCACGGCCCAGGAGCCCCAGCGGTCGAACCAGCGTTCCGCGCGCGCGATCCGCTCAGGTCCCAGATGGACGAGCCGCCCGCGCCGCTCGAGAAAAGGATGCCCGCCGCGGCGACCGAGCCACCAGCCGCCGATCGCCCCGAGCTGGTAGCCGAGCACGCCGGCGGCGACGACGGCGAGATAGGCGCCGAGCCCGCTGGTCTCCCAGCCGAAGACCTTGAGCTGGTGGGTCAGCGCGCCGGAGGCGAGCGCGCCGCCGTACACCATCACGGCTTCGCTGGCCGCGGGGAACACCGCGTCGATCGCCATCAGCACGAACACGGCCGCGAGGCCGTAGTCGGTGAGGAGCGAGGTCACCCGGCGACCCTAAGAGTTGGGGCCGGGATGACGCTCGTCGATCCGGGCGTGATGGGCGAGTGCGATGCAAGGACGCAGGGAGTGGCCATATGCGAGCATATGGCCGCGACCGAGGACGCGGCAGCGCACCGCCCAGCGCGGCCGGGCGACTCAGCGTTCATTCGCGGTCCCAGCTCTCAGCGCGAACGTGGCCGAGAGGTCCGATGCGCCGACGTCGCTCGACGCGAAGACGTGCGCGACGTACGTCCCACTCGGCGCACGCGCACCGCCTACAAGCCGGCCGTCCCAGGTGAGCCGCTGCAACCCAACCCCAAGTTGGACCGCCGGAAGCAGCCGTACCGTCACCCCGCGCATAGTCTCGATCCGGAGCCGGACCGTGGCGGCTCGGCCGAGGGCGAATCGAGCGGTCGCGCTTCCTTGCGCCCCCGCGACGGCGAGCGCGCGCAACGTCGTGTCGTAGCGGAACGGGCGATCTATCGTCGACACGCGTCCGAGGTCGTCCGTGGCGGTGACCTGCCAGTGCCAGGCGCCCTCGGCGTCGAAGCTCGAGTAGGAGGTGTCGTACGTCCCGGGCTGATGGGCGACGCCTGCTTCCAGCACGTGCGCGACTCCGTCGGGGCCGACGACCTGCGCCGTCACGGTCGCGGGGCGGACGAGCTTGAACTCGAGCGGCTCCGAGGTCGCGCCCTGGTCACCGTTCACGAGCGGGACCGGCGCGGGCGGCGCGTACACGCCGTAGTACTCGACGAGCAGCGCCTCGTTCACCGCCCGCTCGCCGCCGGCATCGCTCGGGTCGCTCAGCAGGTTGCCGTCGAACGCGGCGGTGACCGCGCCGCCCGACTCGACCGCGGACGCGGTGACGGCGCCCAGGCGAACGAGCGTCTGGCCGAGCTCGAAGCTCGTCATGCCGACGCTCGACCCCGGTCGGCCGCCGTCGACCGCGACGAGGATCACGCGGCCGTCGGCGAGCTGCCCGACGGCGGCGCGCGGTGCGCGCTGGCTCACCAGCGCGCTCGCGAAGTCCTCGCCCGACCGGAAGACCGCCTTGCCGGCCCGGACGAGCAGGGGCCCGCCGCCGAGCGCAGACGTCACCCCCGCCCACTCGGGCTTGAGGATGAGCCGAACCGTGACGGGCGTCCCGACCGGCGCCTCCGCCTTGAGCGGCGCGACTGCCGTTCCCGCGGCCTGGAGGACGGCGCCGTCCGGGGGGATCGTCTCGCCTCCGCCGGCGCCGACGGCCACCACGGTCGACTGGAGGTCGTTGCCCGGAACCGGCGTCGGGAACGGCTCCAGGACGACCTCGGCCGTGCCGCTTCCGCGCGGAACGGCCGCGCCGTACGCGGGTGTGAACAGCGAGACCTGGCTGCGACCGGGCGCCTGGTTGACGAGCACGAGCGGCCGGCGCTGGCCGGTGCCCTTCCAGGTCCCGACGAACGAGACCCGGTCGACGTGCAGGTTCCCGCCGGTGTCGATGCCGATCGACGAACGGAGCGGGAGCGGCGAGTGCACGAGGGCGCCGCCCTGCAAGACGATGCCCGCCGGCAGCGCGGCGGAGCCGGCCGGGAAGTCGCCGTTGATGCCCACGACGGTGGCCTGGGGCGAGAGCGCGCGCTCGATCCTCGTCAGCCGGTCGCGGCCGCCCGCGACCGTGCCGCGGGCGAGCACCGGCGCGAGCGCGTACAGCCCGTTCCCCTCGCCGGGACGCGGCGCGGTGATCACGGTGAGCCCGACCGGGCCGTGGAGCGTGAACTGCACCGAGCGGTCGACGGAGACGCCCGGGAACAGGGTGGTCGGCGTCGCGTACGCAGGGGACGCGAGTCCCGCGCAGGCGACCGCGAGCACGACGAAGCGACGGAGCATGACCCGACCCGAGGGTACCTCGGAGAGCGGCGAACTCCTGCGATAGTCCGGCTCGATGGGGCTCGCGCACTGGGACGACGTCGAGGCTCGGCGTGGCGCGAACGGGGAGATCGACGCGACCTGGCAGCGACTCGGCGCCGCGGCCGGCACGCGCTCCGTCGGCGTGAACCGCGTGAGCGTCGCACCCGGGATGCTCCCGACGCCGCCGCACTCGCACAGCGCCTCGGAGGAGATCTACTTCGTCCTCGCCGGCTCCGGGCTCGCCTGGCAGGACGAGGCCGTCCACGAGGTCGGGCCGGGGTCCTGCGTCGTCCAGCTGCCGGACCACTTCGAGCACACGTTTCGCGCAGGCCCCGACGGGCTCGAGTACCTCGTGTTCGGGACGCGTCATCCCACCGAGTTCGGTTGGCTGCCGCGCTCGCGTGCGGTGAGGCTCGGCTGGCCGTGGGTGGAGGGCCGCACCGACGACCCGTGGGACGTCGAGGCGAAGGCAGAGTCGCTCGCGTTCGGCGCGCCTGCGCCCGCGCCGTCGAACATCGTCGCCCTGCAGGACGGCGACCGCTGGCGTGGGCTGGCGGCCGAGGCGGGAGCGGAGCAGACGGGCCTCAACTGGCTGCGAATCGACGAGGGCCGGCGAAGCGGGCCGCCGCACTGCCATTCGGTCGACGAGGAGGTGTTCGTCGTGCTCGAGGGCGAAGGCACGCTCGAGCTCTGGCCCTCGCCGGCGGCCGAGCAGGACGGCGCGCAGCGCGAGGACGTCGCGATCCGGGCCGGACACGTGATCGCCCGCCCGCCGTCGACCGGGATCGCGCACGCGCTGCGCGGCGGGCCGGCCGGGCTGACGCTGCTCGCCTACGGGACGAATCCGCCCAACGACGTGTGCTACTACCCGCGCTCGAACAAGCTCTACTGGCGCGGCGTAGGCGTGATCGGCCGGATCGAAACGCTCGAGTACTCGGACGGCGAGCCTCTCGACTGGGGATAGGGTGGCGGTATGAGCCGCACGGCGTTGGTCGAGGACCTGATGGCCCGCTTCGCGCACGTCCCGCGCGAGGCCGTGCTCAAGGAGGACCTGCTTCGCACCGGGATCGCGTTCGAGGATTCGGCACTCACCGACAACCTCGACGGCGACGTGAAGCCGAAGTCGTACTTCATCTTCTCGTTCGACCAGAAGCCGCTCGCGTCGCTCGGTGAGGCCGCCAAGCGGCGCCCGCCGGAGGAGATCGCGCTGACCGGCGGCCCCTACGATCTGCGACGGACGATCGTCTCGGTCCGCGTCAACCCCGACTCGCCGTACCGCGCGCATCGGAGCGAGTCGGGCGCGCTGCGCCTGGCGCTCGAGGGCCGCGACGTCGCCGACATCGGGCTCCCCCCGATGCCGGAGTACTACCGCCACGCGCTCGCGAACGGCAAGACCGTGATGGAGACGGCGCCGACGATCCAGTGGGGGTACCTCGTCTACCTCACCGTGCTGCGGCTGTGCCAGTACTTCGGCGCGAAGGAGGAGTGCGGCTTCTGCGACATCAACCACAACTGGCGCCAGCACAAGCGCGAGGGCCGGCCCTACACCGGCGTCAAGCCGGTCGCGGACGTGCTCGAGGCGCTCGAGCTGATCGACCGCTACGACACCGAGCGTGCGTCGAAGGCGTACACGCTCACGGGCGGCTCGGTCACGAGCACCGTCGACGGTCTCGCGGAGGCCGACTTCTACGGCCGCTATGCGCAGGCGATCGAGGAGCGCTTCCCGGGGCGCTGGATCGGCAAGGTGGTCGCGCAGGCGTTGCCGCGCGCGGACGTCCAGCGTTACAAGGACTACGGGATCACGATCTACCACCCGAACTACGAGGTCTGGGACGAACGACTCTTCTCGCTCATCTCACCGGGGAAGCAGCGCTACGTCGGCCGCGAGGAGTGGCACCGGCGGATCTTCGACGCGGCCGAGGTGTTCGGCGCGCGCTTCGTGATCCCGAACTTCGTCGCCGGTGTCGAGATGGCGAAGCCGTTCGGATTCGCGACCGTCGACGAGGCGATCGCGTCGACCACCGAGGGGCTCGACTACTTCATGAGCCGCGGGATCACGCCGCGCTTCACGACCTGGTGCCCGGAGCCGACGACGCCGCTCGGGCGCGACAACCCGGACGGCGCGCCGCTCGAGTACCACATCCGCCTGCTCGAGGCCTACCGCGCGACGCTCGAGCGCCACGACCTCAAGCCGCCGCCCGGCTACGGGATCGCCGGCGCGGGCCGGGCCGTGTTCTCGGTCAGCTCGTTCATGGACACGCTCGCCCCCGAGGAGGTCACGGTGGAGGAGGCGGTTCCGGCGTGACGGTTCGGCTGAGCACCGAGGAGGCACGGACGCTGTGGCTCGAGGCGTCGGACGACGAGCTGCAGCGGCTCGCGCAGGCCGCACGCGCGCGCTTCCACGAGCCCGATCACGCGACGTACATGGTCATGCGGATCGTCAACTACACGAACGTCTGCGTCGCGCAATGCGACTACTGCGCGTTCTACGTGCTCCCGAACCAGGACGGCGGCTACGTGCTTTCGCGCCGGGAGGTGTTCGCCAAGATCGACGAGCTGCTCGAGATCGGCGGCGACCTGGTCGCGTTCAACGGCGGCTTCAACCCGAAGCTCCCGCTCGACTTCTACTGCGACCTCTTCGCCGCCGTCCGCGAGCGCTACGGCGATCGGGTCGAGTTCTACGCGCTGACCGTCGCGGAGTTCGTGTACCTCGCAGATCGGGCCGGCCTCACGCACGCCGAGGCCGCGGCGCGGCTCCGCGACGCCGGTGTCCACTGGGTGACCGGCGGCGGCAGCGAGGTGCTGACCGAGGACTTCCGCAAGCGGCACGCCAAGTTCAAGTACACGGTGCGCGAGTACCTCGAGGCCCAGCGCGCGATCGTCGAGAGCGGGATGCGGACGACGGCGACGATGGTGATCGGCTTCGACGAGACGCTCGACGAGCGGCTCGAGCATCTCGAGCGCACGCGCGACTTCCAGGACGCGTGCCTCCGCGACGGATACGAGGGGGTGTTCTCGTTCCTCTGCTGGACGTACAAGCCCTACGGCACCGCGTTCGGCGGCCGCGAGCTGGCACCGGCGGAGTATCGCCGCCACATCGCGCTGTCGCGGATCTACCTCGACAACATCCGCCACGTCCGCACCTCCGTGCTCACGCAGAACGAGGAGGCGTTCCGCGCGCTCGACTTCGGGGCCGACGACTTCGACCTCCCGATCGAGGACGAGGTGACGCAGAAGGCCGGGGCCCGGATCGACCTCGATCTCGAAGGGCTGCTCGCGATCCCGCGCTCGCTCGGCTACGACGTCTCGTACCGCCGGGCGGAGCGCCCACCGGCGGTTGCCGGTCGACCGGCTCGCGCAGTACCTTCTGCATGACGTCTCGAACGGAGGGTTCGTCATGCAGCGCAACGTCGCACTGGTCGTAGTCCTGGCGCTCGCCGCGCTGGCGGCCGGCTGCGGCGGGAGCAGCAAGTCGGCCGAGACGACGAGCAGCCCCAGCTCGACCGCCCAGACCACCTCGACCGCCCAGACCACCTCGTCGAACTCGGCTCGAGCTCGTCGAGCTCCAGCTCCTCGAGCTCGTCGTCGTCGTCGTCCTCGTCGTCGTTCTCGTCTTCGAAGAGCTGCAACCAGCTCCTCACGCTGAGCGTGAAGGCGTCGCAGGCGCTCGCGGCCCAGAGCAGCGGCGGCTCGACGAGCGTCGAGAGCGAGACGAAGATCCTGAAGACGTATGCGAATGCCGCGCCGTCGGCGATTCGCGCCGACCTCCAGACGTTCGCCGACGCCTTCGCGTCCTACGCGCAGGCGTTGAAGAAGGCCGGCTACAAGGCCGGCTCGGTGCCGACCACCGCGCAGATCGCGGCGATCGCCGGCGCGGCGAAGTCGTTCGGCTCGCCGAAGCTCAAGACGGCCGAGCTGCACCTCTCCGCGTGGGCGCACAAGAACTGCGGCACGCCCACGAACGACCTCGCCCTAGACGGTCGCCTCCGCAGGGACGATGAAGCGAAGCTCGGGCACCTCGGCCAGCTCGCCGACGTCGCGCGCGAGCTCGAGGAAGGTGTAGAGGCCGGCGCGCTCGCGTGGGCCGAAGCGATAGCGGAGCTTCTCGAAGTAGCGGGCGAGGAACCCCGCCGGATAGCCGTAGCGCTCGGACGAGTCGAAGGCGAGCGCCTCCGGCTCCGCCCGGGCGGCGCGGACCGACGCGACCAGCGCGTCCTCGAGCTCCGGCAGGCCGGGGTGCGTCGGCTCGGGAGCCGCCCACACCGCGAACACCATCGGCAGGCCCGTGCGCTCTTGCCACAGCCGCCCGAGGTCGTGATGCGGGCGTCGGGTCCTCGAACGCCGACCGCAGCGCAGCGTCGCCGATCAGCAACCGCGCCTCGGCATCCGCTTCGAGCGGAACGTGCTCGGCATCCGGAAAGAGGACGCGGGTCAGCACGACCGACGTCGCCGACTCGGGCGTGACGGCGATGCTGCGCACACGTGAGAGCGGCGTCTTCGAGATCAGCTGGATCGACTCGACCGCGCCCTCGCTCGAGACGCACAGGCGCGGCAGGAGTCGCAGCCGGTCGGCGGCGCGCGCGTAGGCGATCGACGAGATCGGCGCGACGTCGAGATCGCCCGCGATCAGTTGTCGGTTGAGCTCCGTCGGCACACCGACGATCTCGTCGACCTCCGCGTCGAGCCGGTAGAAGATCGGCGCCATGTTCACGTAGCCGATGCGACCGAGCCTGATCGCCAATCGTCAGCCCGCCCGGTCCACGACGGCGAACGTGAGCGCCTCGAGCTCCTCGCGGTGCGGCTCGGCGCGCAGGTGCGAGCGAGCCTGGGCCGCGTACTCGAGCGCCGCATCTCGCGAGCGCGCCAGCGCATCCGTCGCGGCGACGCGCACGAGCGCACCGTCGAGCGGCCCTCCGGCCAGCGCGCGCCGAACGAGCGGGTCCTGCTGCGCCGCAAGCAGCAGCGGCATCGTCGGGGTGCCCTCGCGAAGATCGGTGCCCGGGATCTTGCCCGTCTCCTGCGTCTGCCCCGCGCAGTCGAGGATGTCGTCGGCGAGCTGGAACGCGATCCCGAGATCGGCGCCGTAGGCGCCGAGCCGCTCCTCACCGCCGGAGCCGAGCAGGCACGCGGCCTCGATCAGCTTGGCCGTCTTCAGCCGGCAACGCGCGATGTACGCGTCGAGCGTCGTGTCCGGGTCGTGCGTCTGCAGCCGCTGCATCGCCTCGCCGCGCGCCAGGCAGAGCGCGGCGTCGGCGAGCGTCTCGACCGCGCGGCGATCGCCGGTCTCGCCGAGCACCGAGAAGGCTCGTGCGTAGAGATAGTCGCCGGCAGCCTTGGCCGCGTTCGCGCCGAAGACCGACCAGGCGGCGGGCATCCCGCGGCGCATGCGGGCGCCGTCGACGAGGTCGTCGTGCACGAGGGTCGCCATGTGGACGAGCTCGACCGCGACGCCGGCTGCGACGCTCGGCTCCTCGGTCGCCGTGAGGAAGCAGAGCAGGGGCCGCAGGCGCTTGCCACCGGCCGCCAGCGCCTCACCGGCGACGTCGCCGACGAGGCCCGGCCGCGCAGCGACGGCGCGAGCGAGCCCGGCCTCCACCTCCGCCATGTAGGCCGCGACGCCCGGGGTTGCATGGACGGCGGCGAGCTGTCTCACGCGGGCTCCTGCGCCGGTGCGGCCTCGCCGGTGTGGAGCGCGACGATCGATGCGCCGAAGAGCCGGAAGCGCACGTTCTCGAACCCGGCGCTCTCGGAGAAGGTCGCACAGCTGCTCGGCCGAAGGGAATCGCTTCACAGACGCAGGAAGATACGTGTACGCCGAGCCGCCAGGGAGCACCTTGCCGAGCAACGGCACCAGGCGGTCGAACCAGAGCGAGTAGAAGTGCCGCGCGACCCCGCGCGGCTGCGTGATCTCGAGGATCGCGACACGTCCGTCGTCCTTGAGCACGCGGCGGAGCTCGCGCAGCGACAGCTCGAGGTCGGCGACGTTCCGCACCCCGAATCCGACCGTCGCCGCATCGAAGGTCCCGTCGGCGAACGGAAGCGCGAGCAGGTCACCCTGCACCCACTCGAGCGGGGCCTTACGGCGCGCGCGCTCGAGCATGCGCTCCGAGAAGTCGAGCCCGGTCACCCGGCCCGCCCCCGCGCGCAGGTCGGCGATCGCGAGGTCGCCGGTACCGCAAGCCGCGTCGAGCACGCGGTCGCCGGGTCGCACGACCGCTTCGGCGGTGAGACGGCGCCAGCGCGTGTCGAGGCCGGCCGTCATGACACGGTTCATCACGTCGTAGACCGGCGCGATCCGGTCGAACATCGTGCGAACGGCGTCGGGAGCAAGAGTCATGTCTGACCCCAGCGCGCGACGAGCGAGTTCGCGAGACCGAGCTGGTCGAGGATCCGGCCGACGACGAAGTCGACGAGATCGTCGACGGTTGCGGCGCCGTGGTAGAAGCCCGGTGCGAGGAACAGGATCGTCGCACCGGCGCGCCGCAGCGTGAGCATGTTCTCGAGGTGGATCGACGACAGCGGCGTCTCGCGCGGGCAGAGGATCAGCTTCCGCTCCTCCTTCAACGCCACCGACGCCGCGCGCTGGATCAGGTTCTGCATCGCGCCCGAGGCGATCGTGCCGAGCGTGCCCATCGAGCACGGGCAGATCACGTATCCGTCGACCTGGGCCGAACCGGACGCGTACGGCGCGCGCCAGTCGTTCGGCTCGAACAGCGTCACCTGCGCGCCGGCTGCTTCGGTGAAGCGGGCGAGCACCTCGTCGCGAGAGAGGCGCGCGTCGCCGTAGAGCTCGGTCGCCAGCACCTCGATCGCCGCGCCGGACACGGAGACGCCGACGTCGCAGTCCGTCGAGGAGAGCGCCTGCAGCAGGCGCCTCGCGTACGGCGCGCCGGAGGCACCTGTGATGCCGAGGAAGATCCGCACTGCGCCGTCAGGTTACGTCGAGCGGGGCGCTGCGCGCGCTACTACTTGCCGCCCTTCGACGCCTCCAGGAACGCCGCGAGCTGCGCGAGCCGTTCGTCACCGAGGTCCTGGAACGACGGCATCGGCGATCCCGGATTGACGCACGAGGGGCATTTCAGGTGGGCGATCTGGAAGTCCACGCCCTTGCCCTTCGCCCCCTCGGCCGTCAGCTCGGGCGCGCCGGCGAACCCGCCGCCGATGCCCTCGTAGACGTGGCAGTTGGCGCAGCCGACGACCGCGAACAGGTTCGCTCCGGCGACCGCCTGCGGGTTGTTCTGGAACCCCTGCTTCTCCGCCCACGACGGGACGAGCGCCTTCAGCTCGCTGCCGAGTGCCTCGTGCGCAGTCGCGCCCTTGTAGGTGAGGACGCCCATGGAGATGATCACGAGCACTGCCGCGACCATCGCGACGGGGCGGCGCAGCGGGCGCCGTTCCGGCCGCACGTCGATGAACGGCAGCGCGAGCAGCAGGACGAGGCAGATCGTCGGGATCCCGATCGTGCCGATGACAACCGTCGGCGGCCATTTGAAGATGCGCAGCAGGTAGAAGAGGAAGTAGAAGTACCAATCGGGTCGCGGGACGAAGTTGATCGTCCCGGGGTCGGCCGGCGCGTCGTACAGCTTCCCGAGCCACCCCGGCTCGAGCGAGTGGTGACTGCCAGGCGTCGTCCACTTCCAGATGATCGCCAGCCCCGTGATCACGCAGACCACGACGAGCGACATCACGGTGTCGTGGAACATCGCGAACGGGTAGAACGGCTTGCCGCGCTCCTTGACGTCTTCCTTGTACTGCGCGAAGACGCGACGGCGCTCGACGACGCGGTCGCTAGCCACGCACGTTCTTTCGGGGCGTCGGGGTGACGAGGCCTGCGCGCGCGCCGTTCGTGCGAGACGGGCTCGAGCGGCCCTGTGCCGGCGGCCTCCTTCGACCACGGCGGCGAGGCGACCCCGAGTCGTACGACGAGGTACAGGTGCAGACCGATCAGCGCGAAGATCGCGCCGGGGATCAGCAGCATGTGAATCGAGTAGAACCGCGCCAGCGTGTCGGGGTTGATGTAGGTGCCGCCCTGCAGGAACTGCGCGAGGAAGGGACCTAAGAAGGGAGCGGTGCCGTTGATGTTGATCCCGACGACCGTCGCCCAGTACGCCGTCTGGTCCCACGGCAGCAGGTAGCCGGTGAAGCCCTCGCCGAGGCCGGATCGCGAGCAGCAGCACGCCGACGATCCAGTTCAGCTCGCGCGGGTACTTGTACGCGCCGAACAGGAAGACGCGCCCCATGTGCAGGAACATGAGGATGATGAAGACGGAGGCGCCCCAGCGGTGCATGCCGCGGACGAGCCAGCCGGCCCACACGTCGTTGGTGATGTGCTGGATCGACGCGTACGCCGTCTTCGGATCGGGCTTGTAGTACATCGCGAGGATCACGCCGGTCGAGCGCCTGCACCAGGAACGCGGTGAGCGTCGCCGACCCGAGCGTCGTGAACCAGTCGACGTCGCCGGGGACCTTGCGGAAGAGGAAGTACTTGACGCCGCCGACGAGCCCCGAGCGCTCCTCGAGCCAGTCGAGCGGGTACAGGATCGCCCGCTGCACGTTGCTCTGCTTGGTGCGCGTCGCCATCAGTGCGGTGGCTGTACCGGGTAGAGCCAGGACTCGAGCCCGTCGACGTGCTCGCCCGGGAACGAGAACGGCCACTTGTGGATCACGGCCGTCGCCCCGGTGCCGTCGACCTCGGAGACGGAGTAGGGCTTCCCGACGAAGAGATGGCCGTTCCGAATCGAGAAGGCATAGCGGTCGAGCGCACGCACCGGCGGGCCGGCCGTGCGGTTCCCCTCGGTGTTGTACTGGCCGCCGTGGCACGGGCACCCGAAGCCGGCGATCGCGATCGTCGGGATCAGGGTGACGTCGCCGTTGTGCTTCGTCGCCGACTCGTCGAGGAGCCCGTTCGGCTGCACCGGACAGCCGAGGTGCGCGCAGTGGTTGGAGAGGATCGTGAAGCTGGGCAGGCCCTTCAGCTGGCCGTTGTACCGCACGTACGCGGTGCGCCGAGAGACGTCACCGGCCGTCGGGTCGGTGTACCAGGTCGTGACGACGAACGAGTTCTCGGGGAAGTTCGTCGAGCGGGCCGAGGTCGTGGTCCTTCGTCGCCCTGCTTCAGGAAGGCCGGAGCGACCATGAAGCCGAGCGCGGGCGCCGTCACGATCCCGCCGATCACGACACCGAGCCCGAGCGTCGAGATCTCCAGGAACTTCGACCGCGGGTACCGCTCCTCGGGCGTCGCCGGCGGCACGGTCGGCGGCGGCTCGGACGGCGCCGCCGCGGCGGCCGTCTCGGGGGCGACCTCGGGCGCCTGGACGAGCTCGCTCCCCTTCGTGAGGTCGCGGACCCAGAGGAACGCGAACGCGAGCGCGATCAGCGCGCCGAGCCCGGCGATCCACCAGGAAACGACCAGCCCGACGAGGAGAACCACGACTCCGACGGCGAAGCCGACGGGCCACAAGCTCGGCCCCGGGACGTGCGGTTGGTCGTCGTGGTGAGGCTGCAACGGCTAGTACGGATCTAACCCGGCGAGGCGGATGCCGGTCAACGTCGTAACAGGCTGCGCGAACTCTGCCGGATCGCACCGTTCCCTGCTCGGGGAACCGCGTCCAGGCCGTACTCGGCCCAGCGCGCGTCGACGAGCGCGCGCACCTCGGCCGTCATCTCGATCTCGGGCGGCCACTCGCGCGTCCCCTCGGCGGGGCCCTTCGCGGTCGCGTCGATCCCGATCTTCCCGCCGACGAACTGGAGCGTCGGCGCGTGGTCGAGGTGATCCAGGGGGCCCTCGCTGAGCAGTACGTCTCGCTTCGGATCGACGTTGGCGCCGGCGTAGAAGAGCACCTGGTCGTAGTCGTGCACGTCGACGTGCTCGTCGACGACGACGATCCCCTTCGTGAGGCTGAGCAGCCCGAGGCCCCAGAGCGCGTGCATCACCTTGCTGCGCGTGGCCGGGGAACCGCTTGCGGATGGAGACGATCGCGAGGTTGTGGAACGCCCCGGCGACGGGAAGGTCGTAGTCGACGAGCTCCGGCACGCGTCATCTGGATCGCCGGCAGGAAGATGCGCTCGGTCGCCTTGCCGAGCCAGGCATCCTCCTGCGGCGGCTTCCCGACGACGATCGACGGGTAGATCGCGTCACGCCGCATCGTCAGCGCGGTCACGTGAAAGACGGGGAACGGCTCCGCGGGCGTGTAGTAGCCGGTGTGGTCGCCGAACGGCCCCTCGTCGACGAGATCGCCCCGCTCGACGTACCCCTCGAGCACGATCTCCGCCGCGGCGGGGACCTCGACGCCGACCGTCACGCCCTTGACGAGCTCGACCGCGTCACCGCGCAGGAAGCCGGCGAGCATGAATTCGTCGATGTGCTTCGGCAACGGCGCGCTCGCGGAGTACGCGCTGATCGGATCGAGGCCGAGCGCGACCGCGACCTCGAGCCTGCCGTCCGCGAACATGAAGTCGGCGCGACCGTCCTTGTGGAGCTGCCAGTGCATCGCGGTCGTGCGCGGCCCGAGCACCTGCATGCGGTACATCCCGACGTTGCGGCCGCCCGAGCGCGGGTCGTGTGTGATCACGGCCGGGAGCGTGATGAACGGGCCGGCATCGCCCGGCCAGCACGTCATCACCGGCAGCAGGCCGAGGTCGACGTCGTCGCCGCGCAGGACGACCTCCTGGCACGCGCCGTGCCGCACCACCTTCGGGCGCGAGTCGGCGATCGACTTCAGCGTCTTCAGCCCTCGCACCTTCGCCGCCAGGCCCTCCGGCGGCTGCAGCTCGAGCACGTCGGCGAGCTTCGCCGCCACGTCGTCGAGCCGCTCGACGCCGAACGCGAGGCACATGCGGCGCTCCGTCCCGAACTGATTGATCAGGAGCGGTCGCTCGGA
This sequence comes from uncultured Thermoleophilia bacterium, assembly GCA_963742615.1. Lineage (GTDB taxonomy): Bacteria > Actinomycetota > Thermoleophilia > Gaiellales > Gaiellaceae > PALSA-600. The sequence continues at coordinate 208,707 of CAVUMS010000001.1, forward strand.
GCCCTTCGGCCGTTCGAAGAGGAGCGCCGGGCCCCCGGCTTGCACGGTGCGGTCGACGATCTCCGTCACCTCGAGGTGCGGATCGACCGAAGCGCCGACACGCACGAGCTCGCCTTCCCGCTCGAGGAGCGCGATCCACTCCCGGAGATCGCGGAACGACATCGCGGGTCAGTTTACGGAGCGCCGCGCGGGCCGAGGCGCGTCAGCCTCTAATGGCGCTGCGCCGGGCCCTGCGCCGTTCGTCGCGACGATGGCCGAGCCACTTCGAGAACTGGCCGAGCGCGATCACGGAGCAGAAGATCAGCCCGACGATCAGCATGCCGATGATCACGTTCTTGCCGTCGCTGGCGGCGTCGAAGATCACGCGGCGACTCTACCGGAGTGCTGCGCGAGCGCGCGCTCGACGGCCGGTGCGGCCGGCGCTCCGCCCAGCTCGCGCGCCGCCGCGACCCACGCATCGCCGTCGCCGCCACCACCGGCGGCATGAAGCGCCGCGCAGGTCGAGATCAGCTCGGCCATCACGGCGACCGCGCGCACGCCGCCCGCCTTCGCGATGCGCACGAGCCCGTGTGCGTAGAGGTAGTCGCCGAGCAGGATCGCCTCGTCGGCGTCGTGCGGCGACGAACAGGCGGGGCCTGCCGTAGTGCATGAGGTAGGCCTCGTACGTCGTCTCGATCCCGAGCGCGAACGCCGGCGGCGCGAGCGACGAGAAGACCGTCTCGGTCTCCCGTTCCGTCTGCGGGCAGGACCGAGCGCGCCCAGAGCGGGCTCTCCTCCCGGGCCTCCTGGACGATCGTGACGAGCACGTCGACGGGCTCAGCCTAGAGGCTTGACGTGGAATTGGATGCCTCTGGGGATGGCCGCAGGCGTTCGACATTCCACATCAAGCCTCCAAGAGCTGGGCCACCGCGGTGTCGGCGCACCAGCGCTCGTACTCGTCCGGAGTCCAACCGCGCAGCACGACGAGCAGCTGCCACACGTCGGGGTTGTTGAGCGCCCACAGGACGTCCGCCGCGCGCTCGACCTCGAGCCCTTCCCGGAGCGCGCCCTTGTCGGCGACGCTCGCTACGACCGCCCGCTGGTTCTCCCGGTACTCGGTCTGGATGCGCGCCCAGAGCGAGGCGATCTCCGCGTCGGAGGACGCCGCGCTGCGGATCACCTCGAGCACGCCGCCGAATCGCTCCTTCCCGATCCGCGAGTTGCGCGCGTTCTGTCGAAGCTGCCGCTCGGGGTCGGGCTCCGCGAGGAGCTCGCGGTACCACTCGCGCTCACCGACCGGCGTCTCCTCCTCGTCGCCGCGCAGGCGCAGGTTCCAGAGCGCGCGCAGCACGCCGCCTTTCGTCTCGAAGGCGACGTAGACGGTCTTCAGCGAGACGCCCGCCTCACTCGCAACGGCGGCCATCGTCGTAGCGGCGTAGCCGTCGCGCTCGAACAGCCTCCCGGCCGCCTCGAGGATCTCGCGCCGCGTCGCCGCCGCCTGCGCCTCGCGGCGCGGCGAGTGGTAGCGGCGCCTGCCGTCGGGGGCTTCGCTCATTTCGCTAGAGTAGCGATCGCTTCAATACTCTTTAACTGAAACGAATAGAGGTGATGTGTCATGGAAGCAGGAACCATCGACCCGGCAGGCGCCGAACAGCTTCGTGCCCACCTGCACCGGTTGTGGGCCTCGGTGGCCGGGGCGTGGGAGCAGCACGCGGCCTACGCCGACGCGCGCGGCGCCGAGGTCACGGCCGCCTTGCTCTCACTCGCCCGACCCGCTCCGGGCGAGCGTGCCCTCGAGCTCGCAAGCGGGGCCGGCGGCGTCGGGCTCGCGGCCGCCGAGCTGGTCGGCCCGTCCGGCCAGGTCGTCGTCTCCGACGTGGCGCCGGAGATGACCGCGATCGCGAGGCGGCGCGCGACGAGGCTCGGGCTCGCGAACGTGCGCGCGCGCGACCTCGATCTCGAGTCGATCGACGAGCCGGATGCGTCGTTCGACGTGGTCCTCTGCCGCGAAGGCCTGATGCTCGTGCCCGACCCCGCACGCGCGGCAGCGGAGATTCGCCGCGTGCTCCGGCCCGGTGGGCGCGTCGCGGTCGCGGTGTGGGGGCCGCGCGAGCGAAACCCGTGGCTCGGGATCGTGTTCGACACGGTCGGCTCCGCACTCGGCGAGCCCGTCCCGCCGCCGGGGATCCCCGGCCCGTTCTCGCTGGACGACGCCGAGCGGCTGGCGTGCGTCCTGGCGGGCGCCGGGCTGACGGCCGTCGAGGTGCGCGAGGTGGACGTGCCGTACCGGGTGGCCACGATCGACGAGTGGTGGGAGAGGACGACCGCCCTCGCCGGGCCGCTCGCCAAGCGGCTGGCAGCGCTCCCGGCGCCTGCGCGGCGCGGGCTACTCGAACGCGCCGCCGCGGCACTCGAGCCCTACCGAAGGAAGGACGGGATCGAGCTGCCCGGCGTCTCGCTCGTCGCCGGCGCAATCCGCGCCTAGCGCAGCGAGCCGTTTCCGCGACCACGGCGGCGGAAACGGACTCGAGCGTGGCGTCGATCTCGGCGTCGCCGTGCGCGAGCGACGGGAACAGGCACTCGTACGGGCTCGGCGCGACGTAGACGCCGCGCTCGAGCAGGCCGCGGAAGAGCGTGCCGTAGCGGTCGACGTCGAGCTCGGTGAAGCGCTCGACCGGCTCGAAGCGCCCAGGGAAGAGCGTCAGCATCGCGCCGACCCGCTGCACGCGGCCGTAGGGAGCGAGCCCTTCCGCGAGACGGGCGGAGCGGCGTTCGAGCTCGCGTACACGCCGGGGTCGCGCAGACGGCGGAGCACCGAGATGCCGGCCGCGGTCGCGAGCGGATTGCCGCTGAGCGTCCCCGCCTGGTACACGCGCCGGCCGGGGCGAGCTGCGCCATCAGGTCGCGGCGCCCGCCGAACGCGGCGAGCGGAAGGCCGCCGCCGACGATCTTGCCGAGCACGGTCAGGTCGGGCGACGACACCGAATCGCTCCTGCGCGCCGCCGCGGGCCACGCGGAAACCGGTGATCACCTCGTCGAAGACGAGCAGCGCGCCCGCCGCGTCGCAGAGGAGCCGCAGCGCTTCGAGGAAACCCGCCGCCGGCGGGACGCAGCCCATGTTCCCGGCGACCGGCTCGACGATGATCGCCGCCAGCCCCTCGCCGTAGCGCTCGACGGCCGAGGCGACGCCGTCGACGTCGTTGTACTCGCAGACGATCGTGTCGGCGGTGACGCCGGTCGGGACGCCGGGCGAGCTCGGGATGCCGAGCGTCGCGAGGCCCGAGCCCGCCGACGCGAGGAACGGGTCGGCGTGCCCGTGGTAGCAGCCGGCGAACGTGATCACGCGGTCGCGATGGGTCACGCCCGCGCGCCAGCCGCAGCGCCGACATCGCGGCCTCGGTCCCGGACGAGACGAGCCGCACCGCCTCGACCGACGGGACCGCGTCGACGATCTCGGCGGCGAGCTCGACCTCGGCCTCGGTCGCCAGCGCCGAACGTCGTGCCGCGCTCGGCGGCCGCCTCGCGACCGCCTCGACCGTCTCGGCGTCGGCGTGCCCGAAGATCAGCGGCCCCCACGACTGCACCCAGTCGCACAGCGTGCGGCCGTCGGCCGTCTCGATGTAGGCGCCGCGCCCCGCCGCGGCGAAGAGCGGCGGCTCGAGCCCGACCGACCGCATCGCGCGGACGGGCGAGTTGACCCCGCCGGGGATCAGGTCGAGCGCGCGACGCCAGACACGGGAGCCCGCATCGTCCGGCTCAGAGCCAGCCCGCGAGCTCCTTCGCCCAGTACGTGACGATCACGTCCGCGCCCGGCACGGCGGATCGACGTGAGCGACTCGAGCGCGACCGCGCGCTCGTCGAGATCGCCGGCCGCCGCTGCGGCCTTCAGCATCGCGTACTCGCCGCTGACGCTGTACGCGGCGAGCGGCAGGTCGAAGCGCTCGCGCACCGCGCGCACGACGTCGAGGTACGGCAGCGCCGGCTTCACCATCAGCACGTCGGCGCCCTCGGCGACGTCGAGCTCGCACTCGCGCAGCGCCTCGCGCACGTTGCCGGGATCCATCTGGTAGCCGCGGCGGTCGCCGAACGCCGGCGCCGAGCCGGCGACGTCGCGGAACGGCCCGTAGAACGCCGAGGCGTACTTGGCGGAGTAGGCGACGATCGGCGTCGTCGGCAGCTGCTCGCGGATCGCGGCGACCCGTCCGTCCATCATGTCGCTCGGGCAGACGACGTCGGCGCCGGCCTCGACGTGCGAGACCGCCGTGCGCGCGATCAGCTCGAGCGACGCGTCGTTGTCGACCTCGCCGTCCGCAAGCACGCCGCAGTGGCCGTGGCTCGTGTACTCGCAGAGGCAGACGTCGGTGAGCAGCAGCAGCTCCGGGAACCGCGGGCGAAGCGCGCGCAACGCGCGCTGGACGATGCCGTCCGCAGATCCACGCACCGGAGCCTTCGTCGTCCTTCTCCTCCGGGATGCCGAACAGGATCACCGACTTGACGCCGAGCCGGACGAGCTCCTCGCACTCGCGCACGACGCCCGTCGACGGTGTGCCGGCGAAGCGCCGGCAGGCGCTCGTTCGGCAAGCGCCTCGGGCGCGACGAAGAGCGGAAAGACGAGGTCGTCGAGCCCGAGAGCGTCGTCTCGCGCACGAGATCGCGGAGCGCCGCCGTCCGCCGGAGCCGGCGGAGCGCGTGCAACGGGAAACGAGCTCATCGTCGCGCCATCGTCGCACAGGCGTGCCGGGCGAGGTCACTGACGGGCGACCGACGGCGGCTCGACGAGTCTCGACCTCGACCGGGCACCGCCTCGCCGGCCCACGGCTCGAACGTGACGCGGTCGACGAAGAACTCCCAGATCGCCCGGCCGACGGCGAGCAGCGGCAGCGCGGTCAGCGCCCCGGCGAGGCCGTAGATCTCCGCCGCCGGCCGCGAGTCCGAAGATCACGAGCAGCGGATGCAGCCGCAGCGCGTTGCCCATCACGTTCGGGACGACCACGTGCCCCTCGATCTGGTGGATCCCGAGGAAGAGCAGCGCGACCCAGACCGCCGACAGCGGGTGCACGACGAGCGCGAAGATGAGCGGCGGGATCGCGCCGAGCCACGGCCCGAGGTACGGGATCACCTCGGTGAGCGCGACCCAGGCGCCGAAGAGCAGCGCGTACTGCTGCCCGTGCGGGAACAGGCCGAGCGCGCCGAGCGCCCAGATCCCGATGCCGGCGCTGAGCGCCGATGATCAGGCTGAGCAGCGCCTGGCCGCGCACGTACGAGATCAGCGCGCGCTCCATGCTGCAGCAGCAGCGGGTGCCTCGCCCGGTCGCGGCGGGAAGCGCCGGTCGAACGATTCGGCCGAGCCGCTGCATGTCGAGCAGCATGTAGATCGAGACCACGATCAGCAGGACGGCGCTGAACAGCGTCTTGCCGATCGAGATCGGCCGCGCCCTCGACGAAGTTCACGATCCGGTTCGTGTACTTGCCGACGTCGCGCTGCCGGATCCGACGCACGAGGTTGTGGCCGCTCTTCTGGACCTTGATCGAGCGCAGGTGATGCGTGTTCAGCCAGACCTGCAGCCGATCGACGTCGCGGTCGGCGCTCGTCTGTCCGGCCGGGCCGTGAGCGATGCGTGAAGTAGTCGTTGAACCGCGTTGCCGCCGTCTTGGTCTGGCCGACGACGACGGACGCGATCGCCAGCGATGACGAGGACAAGCGCCGCGAGAAGCTCAGGTACACGACCGCGACCGAGACGCCGCGCGGCAGCCGCACCCGCTGCAGCCCGCGGACGATCGGGTCGAGCAGGAGCGCGACGAGCCCGGCGATCAGGAACAGGAAGACGACGTGACACGCCGCCGTCGCGACGAGCCACGTCAGCACGAGCAGCAGCGGCAGCCCGACGAGCTGGACCCAGCGCGGGATCTCGATCCGCGGCGGGCGCCCGGAGACGGTCACGTCGCCGATGCTACAGCCACGCATCCGGCGACTCCGGCCGCCCGCCTGGGACTGGACGTTCGACACGGACGGCGCGCTCGCGCTCGACCGTGCCGAACTCTGGGACGAGCCCGCGGTCGGGACGGCCGCGGGCGATGCTCCTGCTTGGTGCCGGATCCCCGGTTGAACGACCCGGGCCAGTCGGCTACCGTGCCCCCGATGTCGCCCCAGCCGGCACGCCGGCGCGGTCCCGCATCGCGTCACCGGCACCTGGAGCGCGAGCGGCGGTTACGCCGCCTCGCCGTGCTCGTCACCGTCGTTTCGCTCGTCGCGGTGGTCGTGGTGCTGCTGTCCGCGTTCGGCGGCGCGGCGGCCCCTGCGACCCGCAGATCGCCGCCGCGAGCGCGTCGCGGCTCGTCCCGGCGCGGCCCGCCGACGCTGCGAGGTCGTCGCGAAGGTCGGTTCGCTCCATCTCCAGCTCCCGGTCAGCCAGTCGCGCGTGACCGCGCTCGGCTACCAGGGCGGGAGCGAAGGCTCGCTCGCGCTCGACCCGATCGGCACGCAGGCGAACCAGGGACTGCTGCAGCGGCTGGCGCGGACGGTCATCGGCAGCCTCGAGCGGCTCGGCCCGCGCTGGTACCAGCTGCCGGGCGGCCTCGGCCCGAGCACTTCTGCGCTCGACGTCGGCGCGCCCAGCGGCACCGACGTCTACTCGCCGGTCGACGGGAGCGTCGTCGCGATCGACGCCGGTCGTGCTGAACGGCGCGCGGCTGCGGCTCGCGGGTCGACATCCAGCCGACCGGCGCGGCGTCGCTCGTCGTCTCGATCTCGCACGTCCGCGCCGACCCGGCGCTCGCGGTCGGATCGCCGGTGACGGCGGGCGCGTCACGGCTCGGCTCGATCGTCGACTTCTCGCACGCCGAGCGTCAGGCGCTCGCGCACTACACGAACGACGCGGGCAACCACGTCGTCGTCGAGGTTCATCCCTCGGCGTCGCTCGCCGTCGGCTAGAAGAACCCGCGTGCGCATCCTCTTCGTCGCCGACGTGTTCGGCGCCCCGGCCGCCGCGCGGTCGAGGAGCGGCTCCCGACGCTGCGCCGCGAGCTCGGGGCGGACTTCTGCATCGTCAACGGCGAGAACGCGGCCGCCGGCCGCGGGATCACGGCGAAGATCGCCGACCGGCTGCTCGCGAGCGGCGCCGACGTGGTCACGCTCGGCAACTGGACGTGGGGCCAGCCCGGCTTCGCGCCGTACCTCGTCGGGCACCGACCGCGTGCTCCGGCCGGCGAACATGTCGCCGCGGACACCCGGGCGTCGGCCTCGCCGTGCACGACGGCGTCGCGGTGATCAGCCTGCTCGGGGTGTTCTCGCTCGATCCGTTCGAGAGCCCGTTTCTCGCCGCCGACCGCCTGGTCGCGGAGGCGCGCGCGCGACGACTCCGGTGATCGTCGTCGACTTCCACGCCGAGGCGACGAGCGAGAAGGTCGCGCTCGCGCGCTACCTCGACGGACGCGTCACCGCCGTGCTCGGCACGCATACGCACGTGCAGACGAACGACGCGCGCGTGCTCGTCGGCGGCACCGCTGCGATCACCGACGCCGGCATGACCGGCCCGCACGACTCGGTGATCGGCAGCGAGCCCGAGGGTGCGATCAAGCGGTTCGTCACGGGCTTGCCCGTGCGCCTCGAGCCCGCGACGAGCGGCGTGCGCATCGAGGGGGCGCTCGTCGAGTGCGGCGCCGACGGCCGCGCGACGGAGCTGCGAGGCGGTCAGGGTCGAGGTCGGGTAAGCCGGCACCGACGGTCGCCCGGCCGGCCACGCAAGCACGACGAACAGCGCGACGAGCAGCGAGGTTGCGCGCAAGCACGACACCGGCCAGGTCGAACCGCGCGACGTAGCCCCAGTAGCGCGCGGGGAACCAGACCTGCGTGAGCACGAGCGCCGCGGTGAGCAGGCCGGTCGCCGCGATACCCGCGCCGGCCGCGCACGAGCGGCACGAGTGGGACGAGCCAGAGCAGGAACTGCGGCGAGAGCACCTTGCCGAACGCGACGAAGGCGCAGACGCAGGCCGCCGAGTACCGGAGCAGACGTTCGCGGTCGATCGGGCCCGCGCAGGAACGCGAGCCACAGCGCGACGATCGCGACGCCTGCGACGGCCGACGAACGACGCGGCGAGCGCGCCGTGGCCGACGAGGTTCTGCGAGCCGTGCGACGTCGTGATCGCGCGGGTGCCCGAACGTGGTGAGCAGCGACGCGCCGAGGCTCTCGATCTGCAGCGGCCGGTCGGCCTGCCCGCGGACGCTGTCGCAGAGCCCGTGCGGCGCGAGGACCGCGAACGGGCACGACCGCGAGCGGCGAAGGCCGAGCGCGCCGACGAGTGCGGCGCGCGCAGCGCGGCCGTGCGCCGCCGCCCAGCGCGAACGCGAGCGGCACGAGGACGAACGGCCAGAGCTTCGCCGCGACCGCCAGCGCCGAGCAGCCGCCCAGCCGAGCCGGTGCCGGCCGCCGAGCAGCGCGGCGAGCGCGCCGGTGGCGAGCAGCGCCGGCCAGAGGTCGAAGCGCGAGAGGATCGAGCGAGCCCGACGAGCAGCGGCGAGACGGCCACGTAGAACGCCGCCGGCGGACGCGGAGCCAGGCGACGACCGCGACGAGGCCGACGCCGCACGCGGCGATCAGCGATCTCGAAGCCGGTCGCGGTAGTCGCCGAAGAGCGACGGCAGCACGAACACGGGCAGCGCGCCCGGCGGGTAGTCGACCGCGAAGTCGCGGTACGGGAACCAGCCCGTGGTGCACGATCGCGTCGCCGTAGGTCTCGGTAGACCGGCCAGTCGACCAGCTGGTCGTGCGCCCAGAACCAGTGGTGGACGAGCACGAAGCAGACGAGGAAGAGCCCGCCGGCCGCGAACGTGAGCTCACGCTGCGGCCAGCGCCGGTGCGGCTCGTCAACGACGACCGCCTCTTCCGTCCTCGACCTTCGCCCCCGGCAGCGGCGCGACGAGCGCGAGACACGACGAACGGGAAGAACCACGGCAGGTAGAGGTACGACCAGTGCGTCAGGACGACCTCGAAGCCGATCAGGAGCACCGTCGTGAGCGCCGCCATCCGGAGCGGCGAGCGCTGCGCGGCCAGCGGCCGAACGCGAGCGCCGTCACGACGAGAGCCGACCTGGAGCACGCGCTGGACGAGATGCAGGTCGGGGATCCCGCGCGCGTGGTACTGCCGCCAGTCCCAGATCGAGAACGGCGACTCGCGGCCGACCTGGAAGCGCGATCGTCCGGTCGTAGAACACCCGCGCCGCGTGGAGCGGCGACGGCTCGAGGAACAGCACGAAGAACACGGCGAGCGTCGCGACGAGGAAGCCGACCACGTAGCGAGCGATGACGCCCGCACGCTCGCGCGCACGCGGATAGCCGGACCAGAGCGGAACGAGGATCAGCGACGCGAACTTCGACCACCCCGAGACGCGCGACTGCCGACGCCGCGCGCGAAGTCGCTCGTCAGCGCGAGGAACCCGAACACGAGCAGCGCCGGCATGATCGAGTCGTTGGTGTTCGAGCTCGACGCGTACTGGGAGAACGGCCACGCGACCCAGGCGAACGCGAGCGACGCCGCAGAGTCGAGGGCCCGCCGAGCCGGCGGCCGACGAGCGCGAGACCGAGCAGCGCGAGCGTGTCGAAGAGGATCGACGTCGCGTGCACGGCCGGCAGCCCGTGAGCCGGCGTCGAGTCCCACTTGTGCGCTCCAGCCGAATGCGAGGTAGCCGGGGATGTACGCGAGGTACGCGACGGGCCCGTAGGTGTCGCCGAGCGCGTTCGGCCGTCTCGCAGCTTGCCGTTCGTCTGGATGCGGTCGCGGATCTCTCCCTCCGAGTCGGACGGACCGCACGGCTTCAGCGACCCCTCGGTCGGGAAGTGCCCGTACGGGCTCTGGCCGTGCCAGATCCGGTCGGCGCCGATCACCCCCGAGTAGCCGACGTCGATCACGTTCGAGTCGCGGACGTTGAGCCCCACGCGAAAGCCGGCGAGGAACACCGTCGCCGCCGCGAGCACCCAGACCGGCCAGACCGAGGCGCCGCTCGGCGGGGTGTCGCTCCGGGCGACCCAGACGCAGCGCGCGATCAGCCAGAAGAACGCCGGATAGACGAGCGGACCGGCGGCGAAGACGTTGCCGTGGTTGAAGAACCAGAGCGACACCGAGAACGAGAGCAGGACGAGCAGGTCGAGGTTGCGAACCGACCAGAGCCGGCGCCAGTCGACGAGCCCGATCAGGAAGGCGGCGCAGAACGCGAGCCAGACGGGTGGGCTGTTGATCTTCGTCCCGCCGAACTGCCCGTCGTAGCCGCGCGCCATCCGCCAAGCGACCTGCGGGCCGGTCCACGCCTCGATGACCGCGCCGGTCCCGTCGTCGACCTTGCCGGTGGCGACTTCGCCCGCGCGTCCCGGACCACACGTTCACCGTCCACTGGCCGTTCGCGAAGCGTCGCGTCGGTGATCGGATTCGGCGGATACCGCTCGAGCCAGTCCTTCACCTTCGTGTCGCCGGAGGAAGAGCGCGATCGCCTGCTCCTTGGTCGTGTGCGTCTTCGTCGACGGCGCGGTCACGGCCGGCGCGACGGGGTTCGACGCGGATCGGGCTCGTCGCCGCCCCGGCTGCCGCTACGTGGAAGAGCGCGAGCGCCAGCAGCGCCGCCGCCCAGACGACTGCGGAGCCTCAGCGGCGAAACGACCAAAGCTTGTTGCCGAGGAAGTTGAGCGGCATGACGAGCACGATCGCGATCGCCTGCGACACGATCTTCCCCAGCCCGAGCACGTCGAGGAAGACGACCAGCCAGAACTGGTTGACGAGCAGCCCGACGAACGGCGACGACGAAGAAGCGCATCCCCTGGTACGCGAAGCTGGCCGCGCTGGTGCGCGAAGGTCCAGAGGCGGTTCCAGCCGTAGTTGTTCGCTGCCGAGACGACGAACGAGACCACAGCCGCGCTGTGCGGCTCCGATCCCGAGTAGCGCGGCGTAGACAATGAGGTTGATCGACGTAGCCGGTCGCCCCGACGATCGAGAACTTGGCGAGCTGGATCCAGTTGTGCGGGCTGCGGAGCGCCAGCGACGGCGCGGGCGGATGCGGACACCGCGCGCGAGGCTACCGAACACCCTCGACACCGCGGAGGGGCACGAACCGGACGTCGACCAGCCGCTCGGAGCTGAATCCGACGCCGATCCGCCTGATCAGGGTCAGCCGCTGGCCCCGACGACTTCCGAGCGGCAGCACGAGCCGGCCACGTTCGGTCAACTGGCCGAGCAGACTCGGAGGAACCTCCGGCACCGCGGCTGCGACCGCGATCGCATCGAACGGCGCCCGAGCCGGAGCACCGACGCTACCGTCGCCGACGTGCACCTCGACCCCTTCGTGACCGGTCGCGACGAGCGCTCTGCGCGCAGCCTCGGCGAGCGAGCGGACGCGCTCGATCGACACGACGGATCCGGCGAGCTCGTCGAGCACGGCCGCCTGATAGCCGGAGCCCGTGCCGACGTCGAGCACGTGCTCGTTGCCCGTGAGCGCGAGCGCCTGGCAGATGCACGCGACGATGTACGGCTGCGAGATCGTCTGGCCGTGGTCGAGGGGAAGCGCGGCGTCGTCGTACGCCTGCGCGCGCATGTCCTCGGGAACGAATCGCTCTCGCGGAACGCGAGCCATCGCCTGCGAGGACGCGCTCGTCGTGGATGCCTCTCCGGCGGAGCTGCCGATCGACCCAGGCCGGCTCGCTCACGCAGCGCGTGCGCCGGCGAGTCCGGAAGTGGTCGACGAGGAGCGCCTTGATCCGGGTGATCGACTCCGGCGGCGCGCCGAGGCCCACGGTGAGCATCGGGACCTCCGAGTCCTCCGCGTCGAGCGACCCGTGGCTGCCGCCGCCTCCGTGATGCCGGCCCGCGAGGTCGACGAACTCGTAGCCCGGCGCGGCAGAGACGAGCACCTCGCCGGCGTTCGGGTTGCGGAGGGCGGCGCTCGGCGCGGGCTCGCCCGTCCGGGACCGCATCGAGCAGCGCGAGATCCTCGTCGCCGTCGCGCCGGGCGACGAGCGCGCCGTCCTCGAGCCACACGACCGTGCCGACGGACGACTCCGCGTCCAGGCTCGTCGCCGCACGCCGCGGATCCTGCGTGTACACCATCGCGGCGCGGTTGGAGGCGGTGACCAGATCGTCGCCGACACTCAGCTTCACGGTCGTCTCGATTCTTCGACTGGCCGTGGTCCGAGCAGACGACGAGCGCGTAGCGGTCGAGGAACTCGTCGGGCCCGCCGGCGGCCTCGAGCAGCGCGCCGACGGCCGCGTCGCTTCGCCGGAGCGCGTCGTGCGCCGCGTCCGGGCCCTGGGCATGCGAGGCGAAGTCGTAGTCCGGGAGGTAGTAGACGAGCAGATCGAACCCGTCGCGCGTGACGAGCCACCGGCCGACGGCGGCCGCGTACGCATCGATCGAGCCGAGCGATCGGTTGAGCACCGCGATCGGCGCGCCGGTCGGATCACTTTCGTAGAGTGAGTAGAAGAAAAAGCGCCTCGGGCCGTAGACAGCGGGCGCACCGGGGAGCGCGGGGAGATGCCGGTGCGTCCCGCGATAGCACGTGATGTTGATCGCGGCCGTGGTCAGCCCGTCGCTTTCGAGCGTCTCGTACACGGTCTCGACGCGACGCGACAGATGCTTCGCGTTCAGGTCGACGATCGTGTCGCGCAGACCGCGTGTCAGCCCGGCCGCGCGGAGCGCGCCGAACGACGAGCCGTATTCGACCAGCCGGTGTTCGCCGCGATGCCACCAGACGAGGTGCGGGATCTCGTGCACGTCCGGGAACGAGCCAGTTGCGATCGACGCGAGGCAGACCGGCGTCAGCGAGGGAAACACCGACGCGGCACGCCGGTACTCGCCGTGCTCGGCGAGGAACCGTAACGCGGGCGTCTCGGCGGCCTCGAACATCGCCGGCGTGAGTCCGTCGATGACGACGAGGACGACGGGCTTCGCGCGGCCCGGCCCGGCCATCAGTCGCGCGCGAGGGTGCGGAGGCCGGCGTGTGTGTCGGGAGCGCGCCTCCGGAGCCGCACGCCGACGGCCGGCACGACGACCGCCTCGAGGTAGCCGACGATCGGGATGAAGGCGAGTGCCGCGCCGACCAGCGCTGCCGCCCCGAGCAGCGCGGCCGTCCCGCCGCGGGTGCCCCCGCGACGAAGCGTCCCTGCGACGAGCGGTGCCGCGCCGAACGCCCCGCACACCGCGCCGACGACGCCTCCGATCGCCTCGCCGTAGCTCCAGAACGCGAGGCCGACCGCCACCCCGGCCACGGCCGCCAGGATCGCGGCGAACGGCGCGCGCCGCAGTGCGCCCTCGGCAGCGACCCCGAACGAGGTTCCGAGCCCGGCCAGGACCCCGATCGAGTACCAGGCTCCCATCGCGGGCCAGTGTAGTCCCGGAGGGGTGGGCGTCAGGCGGGCCGCTCGAGCCGGCCGATCACGGCCAGGCAGAACGCCGCGGCGCGGGCACCGTCGACGACGCGGTGGTCGAACGTCACGCTCACGTTCCCGATCGATCGCACCACGACCTCGCCGTCGCGAACGACCGGCCGCGGCCCGATCCGGTGCACGCCGAGGATGCCCGTCTCCGGGTGGTTGATCAGCGGCGTCACGAGGATGCCGGCGAGCCTGCCGGCGCTCGTCACGGTGAACGTCGATCCGCGCAGCTCCTCGGGATCGAGCGTCCCCGCACGCGCCTTCTCGGCGAGCGCGTCCACGTCATCGCGCAGCTCGCTCACGGGGCGCGTGTCGCAGCCTCGGACGACAGGGACGACGAGCCCCTCGTCGGTCTGCACGGCGACGCCGAGGTCGTAGCGGTCGAGGTACACGATCTCGTCGCCTTCGAGCCGTGCGTTCAGCTCCGGGAAATCGCGCAACGACTGCGCGGTCGCGCGAAGAACGAGCGGCAGCAGGAGCGGCATCTCGACGTCGGTGAAATCGCACTCCTCGACGAACGTGACGGCAGGGATCTCCGCATGCGCGCGGGCGAGGTGCCGGGCGATCTGGCGGCGCACGCCCCGCAGCGGCTCGCGGCGGCCCTCGGAAGCTTGCAACAGACCGCTACTTGCGCCGGGGTCGGCGGTGGCGGCGGCGCGCACGTCTGCCTCGGTGATGCGGCCGCCGGGCCCGGTCGGCGTGACGGACCGGAGGTCGACGCCGAGCTCGCCGGCGATCCGCCGTACGAGCGGCGTCGCCTGGACGCGACCGGCCGACTCGGCCTGCGGAGTCGAGGCCCCCGCGGCGCCGTCGCCTCCGATCACGACGAGCACCGTCCCCACCGGGACGACCTCACCGGCGGCGACGAGGATCCTGGACACGGGACCCGCGGCCGGCGACGGGATCTCGACCGTCGTCTTGTCGGTCTGGATCTCGACGAGCGGGTCGTCCTCGGCCACCTCGTCCCCCTCGTCGACCAGCCAGCGCGCAACCTCACCCTCGGTGAGGCCCTCGCCGAGGTCGGGCAGCTTGAACTCGTACGCCACGGGGTGAGGCTAGCGACTACCGCCTCGGGCGCCCGACCCACGAACCGGCCGGAACGATCAGTACGCGTAGGCCGATGCCCGCGCGCCAGAGCGAGATCGCCTGCTCGGTCCCGTCGAGAGCCGGGGCCTGCTCGCGCGGGACGTACCCGGCCTGCAGCGTCCGCTCGGCGTTCCAGACACCGATCGCGTTCGGGTCGTGCTCGTTGGTCGGCTCCGGCACCAGCGCGAGTGGCAACCCGGGGTCGAACGATCGGTCGAGCACCGCTTCCTCGCGAAACGACACACCCGCGACCGGCACGACGACGATGCGAGAGTCGTCGTCGCGCACAACCGCTCCCGTCGCGGCGTCACGAAGGTAGTAGCCCGCGCCGTCGCGGGACCGCTCGAGCCAAAGCCGGAGCCGCTCGGTCAACGCACGGCGTCGTCGCGAAGGACGGCGTGCACCCCTTTCACCCCGTTGACGACCTGCGTGACGCGCAGGTCGACGACGACGCTCGCGAGCGCGTAGGCATCGCGCCGCCCGAGCGACAGCTCGCGTTCCATCAGTGCCAGCATCGACTCGACGGCGAGGGCGGCCGCCTCGTCGAGATCCTCGTCGACGCCGAGGGTGACCCAAGCGTCATGCGTCCGGGCAATCGGTCCCGTCAGCGACAGGTCGTCGCGCAGGGAGAGCGTGAGCTCGACGCGCTCCATCGGGCACTCGATCGCAAGTTGACACACCTCGCCGTCTCCCTGACGTGCGTGCCCGTCGCCCGCCGAGAAGAGCGCACCGTCGACCGGGATCGGGAGGAAGAGCGTCGTCCCCTCGACCAGCTCGGTGCAGTCGAGGTTCCCGCCGCACGGCCTCGGCGGCGATGTCGGATGCACGCCGGCCTCGGCGGGCGGCATGCCCATCACGCCGAGGAACGGACGGAGCTCGACCGTCCGGCCGTGCTGGTCGCGGCCCGTGCCGGCGTCGGCGTCGAGCCGCCACCGCAGGAAGCGCGTCTCCCCGGAGTCGAGCCCGAGGCGCGTGTTCAGCCACGCCGGCCACCCGCCGGCGTCGGTGAAGCCGTAGTCGCCGACGCGCAGCCGATCGACGGCAACGGCGAGCGTCTGCCCCGCGCGTGCATCCCGCACCTCGATCGGGCCGATGAGCGCGTGACCGGCGTCGAGCTCCGGGTCGCGCGGCTCGAACCGCCGACGCGTCTCGGCCGGGCCGTGCTCGAGGCCCCAGCCGGCGTCGATCGTCCGGAAGCCGACGGTGTCACCCGAATCGACCACGAGCACCGGCTCCAGGTCACGCGAGAAGTGCCCGTGCAGCGTGCGGCGCTCGAGCGAGATCGAATGGTTCACGTGACGAGCTTGCGCACTGCCGCGGCGACGCGCTCGACGGACGGCACGTAGGCATCCTCGATCGTCCAGTAGGGATACGGGACGTCGTAGCCGGTGACCCGCAGCACCGGGCCCTGCAGGTCGAAGATCGCCTTCTCTGCGATCAGCGCGGCGAGCTCGGCGCCGAAGCCCGCGGTGCGTGGCGCCTCGTGCACGATCACGACCCGACCCGTCTTCGCGACCGACGCGAGGATCGTCTCCTCGTCGAGGGGTCGCAGCGACCGGATGTCGACGATCTCGCAGGACGCCTCGCCCGCGAGGGCGTCGGCCGCACGCTCGCAGACGGCGACCATCGCCCCGTAGGCGATCAGCGTGACGTCGGTGCCGGCTCGGGCGATGCGCGCGCGTCCGAGCGGCACGACGTGCTCGCCCCCCGGCACCTCACCGCGCGCCGTCCGGTAGACGAGCTTCGGCTCGAAGACGACGACGGGGTCGGGATCGCGAATCGCCGCCGCGAGGATGCCCTTCGCGTCGGCCGGCGTCGACGGGATCGCGACCTTGATCCCCGGCGTGTGCACGTAGTACGCCTCGGGTGAGTCGTCGTGCAGCTCCGGCGCGCGCACGCCGCCGCCGTACGGCATGCGAATCGTGATCGGGAACGTCATCCGGCCGCCGCTGCGCCACCGGTAGCGGCCGACGTGCGTGATCAGCTGGTCGAGGCACGGGTACGAGAACGCGTCGTACTGCATCTCGCACACCGGCCGGAAGCCCGCCATGCACAGCCCGACGGCCGCGCCCAGGATGCCCGGCCTCGGCGAGCGGCGTGTCGACGCAGCGCTCGGGCCCGAATCGGTCGCGGAGGCCCGCGGTCGCGCGGAACACGCCGCCGGCGCGTCCGACGTCCTCGCCGAGCACGAGCACGTCGTCGTCGCGCGCGAGCTCCGTGTGGAGCGCGTCGTTCACCGCCTCGACGAGAGTGAGCTCAGCCATTCCGCAGCGACGACGGCGGGTCGACGTAGGCGTTGTCGAAGAGCAGGTGCTCGCCGGGCGGCGGCTCCGCCTCGGCGGCAGCGATGCCGGCACGTAGCGCCTGCTCGGCCTCGGCTCGAACCGCGGCGGCGTGCTCGTCGGTGAGGATCCCCGCGCGCTTGAGGAACTCCTCGTAGCCGCCGACGCACTCACGCGCACGCTCCTGCTCGACGCGCGCCTGGTCGATGTACGCGCTCGGGTCGTCGGCGGTCGCGTGCGGAGCCGCCCGATAGTGCACGGCCTCGATCAGCGTCGGCCCGCCGCCTGCGCGCGCGCGGGCGACCGCCTCGCGCGCCGCGTCGTACACGGCAAGCACGTCGAGGCCGTCGACGCGCACGCCCGGGATCCCGTAGCCGACCGCCTTGTCGGCGAGCGACTCGGCCCGGGTCTGCGCCTCGATCGGCGTGGAGATCGCCCACTGGTTGTTGTTGCAGACGAACACCGCCGGCGCTCCCATCACCGCCGCGAGGTTGATGCCTTCGTGGAAGGCGCCCTCGCTCGTCGCGCCGTCGCCGAAGAACGCCATCGCGACCGTGTCCTCGCCGCGCAGCTTCTTCCCCCACGCGAGGCCGGCCGCATGCGGAACGTGCGTCGCGATCGGCACGCAGATGGAGGCGACGTTCCAGTCGGCCGGCGACCACCACCCCGACGGATGCCCGCGCCACCACTGCAGGATCGTCTCGACCGGCATGCCGCGCACGAGCCCGATCGCGCTCTCGCGATACGACGGGAAGATCCAGTCGCGATCCTCGAGCGCGAAGGTCGCGCCCGCCTGGATGGCCTCGTGGTTCCAGAAGATCGCGTACGTCCCGATCCGCCCTTGACGGTGGAAGACCACGGAGCGCTCGTCGTAGGTGCGAAGCAGCACCATGCGCCGGTAAAGCTCGAGCAGGTCTGCCTCCGCGAGACCGGGTGGAGGCCCGCTGCCGTCGAGGACCCGGCGCAGCTCGTTCACGGCCATCGCCTGCTCAAGCTACCGCTTCGCCGCGTCGAGCTGCTCGGCCTGCCAGGCGTCCTGGTCGCGCATCGAGCCCAGGTTCATGCTGTGGCCGAGGCGGTACCAGCTCACCTTGGGGTGCCCCGGCGCCGCGGCGATCAGGGCGGCGAGCTGCCGGTGCGGCACCACCTCGTCGAGCGTCCCCGCCTGGAAGAACAGGCGGGCGTGGGCGCGGCGGATCCAGTAGGTCGTGACCTCGGTGCCGCGGCCCGCGACGATGCCGACCGTCTTCAGACGCGGCTCGTCGCCGGCGAGGATGGCGGCCGTCTGCGCGCCCAGCGAGTAGCCGACGAGACCGAGCCGCTCGGGGTCGACGTCGGGGCGCGCGGCGAGCAGGTCGAGCGCACGCCGCGCGTTCACGACGAGCGGCTCGAAGTCGAAGGCGTCGTTCGGCTGCGAGATCGTCATCGTGACGACGCCGCGCTGGGCGAGGATCGCCGCCGGGACCAGGAAGTCCTCCCGGTTGCCGCCGGCGCCGTGGAGGAAGAGCACCGCCGGCAGGCGGCCGTGCTTCCCGTCCGGGACGAGCACGAAGGCATCGACGCGTCCGCTCGCCCCCGCGAACGACAGCACGTGCACCGACATCAGCTTGTTCGGATGCGCTACCCCCGACTGCTGCACGGACAGCGGCCGCGCGGCGTCGTATGCGAACGGATCGGCTCCCGGGCGCCTCGACGTGTGCCCGCACCCGGCGAGCACGAGCAGAAGGAGTGCGCTACACCAGCACCGAGACCGCATCACGCACCGCCTCGAACGTGGCCTCGCTCACGTCGCCGAGATCCTCGCCGTCGGCCTGCAGCGGCAGCGGGACGTCGCAGCGCACGACGATCCGGTCGAGGTCGTGCCCGTTCAGCACGTCGTCTGCCTCGAGCTGGCCGCGGCCGCGAACCAGGTAGGTCACGAGCCGCGGCACGTCGCGTGCGCGCACGCGGGTCGGCGCGACGAAGTCGAGGCCGCCCTCGAAACGGGCGTCCGGGGCGACGTGCAGTGGGATCGAGCCGGCGTACGAGTAGGGGTCGCAGTTGGCGACGAGGATGAACGCGGCGCGGGAGCCGCCGTCGACCTCGAGCTCCGGCTGCCACCGTCCGCGGCGCTCGCGCAGCATCCGCATCACCATCCAGCCGAACGCGAGGTCTCCCGGCCTTGCGCCACCGGGCCGCCGGCCGAGCTCGTCGAGCCGCCGTACGGCCTCGGCGTCGAAGCCGATGCCCGCCGAGAAGCAGAAGCGGCGCCCGTTCACCGCGCCGAGCGAGATCCGGCGGGTGCGGCCCTCCGCGACGGCATCACGGACCTCGCGCGCCGCGGCGACCGCGCTGCGCGGAAGCCCGAGGGCACGCGGCAGCACGTTCGTTCCTCCGCCCGGGACGAAGCCGAACGGAACCGTGCCGTCCGCGCCGTTCAGCGCTTCGTTGTAGGTCCCGTCGCCGGAGAGCACGAGGATGGCGTCGCTCGACCCCGCCGCCTGAGCCGCGAGCTCGGTGGCGTGGCCCGGATGCCGCGTGAACTCGGTCTGGACGTCGAGCCGCTCGCGCAGCACGCGCTCGACATCCGTGATCAGCTTTCCGGTCACGTGCGTCGAGTAGGGATTGACGATCAGCGTCGCGCGCTTCACGCTCGCGAGCATGCCACGCGAGACTGCGCTGATCGTCGCCGTACCAGAGGCCGAAGAGGCGGTGGCCGAGCTGCGGCTCGAGCACGATCCGGCGGCACGTCTCGGAGTTCCGGCGCACATCACGATCCTCTATCCCTTCGCGCCGCCGGAAGCTGTCGACGAGCAGTCGATTGCGTCCCTGCTGGAGCGTCACGCTGCGTTCGCCTTCGAGCTCGCGAGCGTCGAGCACTTCGGCGACGACGTCACGTTCCTCGCGCCGCGGCCGGCTCAGCCGTTCGCCGACCTGATCGCCGGCGCGATCGCGCGCTGGCCCGAGTACCCGCCGTACGGCGGCACGATCGACTCGGTGGTCCCGCACCTGACGATCGGCATGTCGCGCCTCGAGCCCTCGATCGCCCTCCCGATCGCGTGCGTCGCCCGAGAGGTGACGCTGCTGGAGCAAACGGAAGACGACCGCTGGCGGCCGCGCCGCCGGTTCCCGCTTCAGGGAGTCGCGTAGCCGCGCATGCCGTCCAGCAGCACCGCGTAGAGGCGGTCGGCGAGCGCGTCGACATCGGCGCCCGGCTGCAGCCAGGCGTAGGCCCAATTCGCCGCCGAAAGGAAGAGGAGCGCAGCGGTCGCCACATCGAGGTCGGTGCGGAGCTCGCTGCCCTCGACCCCGTCGCGAAAGAGGTCGCGGACACGCTGCTCGTAGCGGCGGCGCTCGGCGACGAACGCGATGCGCCGCTCGCCGCCCAGGTAGCGCCACTCGCGCACGAACACGGTGGCGACGTCGAGCTGGCTTGCGACGACGGCGAGGTGCGCACGTAGCGCAAGACGGATCCGCTCCGTCGCCGGCTCGTCCGGCGGGACGCCGTCGAGAGCGGCGTGGAACGCCTCGGCCCCCTCTGTGGCGACCGCCCAGAGGAGGTCCTCCTTCGAGTCGATGTGGTGGTAGAGCGAGGGCTTCTGGACACCGAGCTCGTCGGCCAGATCGGCGAGCGACGTGCCCTGGTAGCCGCGCTCCGCGAAGAGGCGGGCGGCAATCCGGGTCAGCTCCTCGCGGCGCTGCGACATCTTCTAAACTGAGACTAACGAACGGTCGGTAGGGAGGCTCGGATGGATCAGCGGACGCAGGACTTCCTTGCGTACGTCCAGGACGGCGGGCAGGTCGAGGCGACGGACTGGCTGCCGGACGAGTACCGGCAGCGGCTCGTCAAGTTCGTCGAGATGCACGCGAACAGCGAGCTGATGGGCGTGCTCCCCGAGCGCGAGTGGATCCTCAAGGCCCCGACGCTGCAGCGCAAGCTCGCGCTGACCGCGAAGGTGCAGGACGAGGTCGGGCACGCACAGCTGATCTACCGTATCGCCGAGGACCTGGGCAAGCCGCGCGCCGAGATGTTCGCCGACCTGCTGTCCGGCCAGGCGAAGTTCCACAACGTCTTCCATTACCCGACGTACTCGTGGGGCGACGTCGGCGTGATCGCCTGGCTCGTCGACGCCGCGGCGATCATCAGCCAGAAGGCGCTCCTCAAGTGCTCGTATGCGCCGTACGCGCGGATCATGCGGAAGATCTGCTGGGAGGAGTCGTTCCACATCCTCCACGGCCGCGACGTGATCCTGACGATGATGACCGGGACGGACGCGCAGCGCGAGCTCGTGCAGGAGGCGCTGACGCGCTGGTGGCCGCCGCTGATGCAGTTCCACGGCAACCCGATCCCTCGCGACGAGGATCCGATGTGGATCTGGCGCATCAAGTCCCAGGGCAACGAAGAGGCGCGGCAGCAGTTCCTCGAAGGGTACGTCCCGCAGATCTGGGAGCTCGGCCTCACCGTGCCCGACCCGGAACTGCGACGCCGTGACGACGGCGTCTGGGAGTACGGCGAGCCCGACTGGGACGAGCTGCGCTCGGTCGTCACCGGTCACGGTCCGCGCTCGCAGGATCGCCTTGCGTTCCGCCGCCGGCTGCTCGAGCAGGGGCAGTGGGTCCGCGACGCCGTGATCGCAGCGTGATCTACGAGGTCTTTCGGCGCGAGCGCAAGGGGCAGCCGTTCGCGCATGCCGGATCGATCGTGGCGCCGGATGCTGCGTTCGCCGACGCGTGGGCGCGCGAGCAGTACGGCCGGCGCGGCGAGTCCGACGCGCTCTGGCTCGTCCCGCGCAGCTCGATCCACGAGATCACCGAGTGGGCCGACGAGTTCGACCTCAAGTACCGCCGCGTCGACGGCTACTCGATCAAGGCGCGGCTGAAGGAAGCCCGTGAGCGAGCGCTCGGACCTGCTGCTGACGCTCGCTGACGACGAGTTGATCGTCGGCTGGCGCGACTCGGAGTGGACCGGCGTCGCGCCGACGCTGGAGGAGGACGTGGCGTTCTCGTCGATCGCGCAGAACGAGATCGGCCACGCCCGCGCGCTCTACGAGCTCGCCGCGGCCGAGCTCGGGACCGACGCCGACACGCTCGCCTTCGATCGCGAGCCCGGCGAATACCTCTGCGCGCCGCTGGTCGAGCTCCGGCTGCTCGACGACTGGGCGCTGACGATCGCGCGCCGTTACCTCTACGAGGAGGCCGACCGGCTGCGCATCGGCGCCCTGATGCGCTCCGAGGACCGCGAGCTCGCGGGCCTCGCCGGGAAGATCGACCGCGAGGAGGTCTACCACCGCCTGCACGCCGAGCTCTGGGCAGCCCGCCTACGGGACGAGCCGCGCTTCGCGGCGGCCGTCGACGAGCTGTGGCCGTACGCGCTCGGGATGCTCCCGGTCGAGCAGCGCCCCGAGCTCGCGCGCCGGGTCGGGCGCGACGGCAACGGAAGCAACAGTCTGTTGCAAGGCCGGGAGCGCGGCTCCCACACGCCCGAGCTCGCGGAGCTGTGGGAGGAGATGACCGAGGTTCGGCGGAGCGTGCCGGGGGCGCAATGGTGACCGCCGAGCAGGTCTGGGCGGCGCTCGAGGAGATCCCCGACCCGGAGATCCCCGTGATCTCGCTCGTCGATCTCGGCGTGATCCGCGACGTCTCGGTCGACGGGGAGCGTGTGCGCGTCGAGCTGACGCCGACGTTCCTCGGCTGCCCGGCGCTCGAAGCCATGAAGCGCGCCCTCGCCGAGACGGTGACCGCGCTCGGCGGCGAGCCCGACGTCGCCGTGATCGCCGACGACTCGTGGTCGACCGACCGGATCACGCCCGCCGGCCGCGAGAAGCTTCGGGCCGCGGGCTTCGCGCCGCCCGCCCCGCGCGCCGCCGGCGCAACGACGCTGGTACAGCTGCAGTCCCGAGCGTTCCGCTGTCCCTACTGCGGCTCGACCGACACCCGGCTCGAGAACATCTTCGGGCCGACGCCGTGCCGCTCGATCCGCTGGTGCGCGAGCTGTCGCCAGCCGTTCGAGCAGTTCAAGACGATCTAGCGGCCAATGTCACCTGATTCGGCTCGACGATGCGCCTTCTCGCCGGCGGGCGAATGACCGCCGCAGCGTCATCGGAACGGCAGAGATCAGGGCAGGTTCGCTGCGGGCACGAACAGGATCCGTGCCGGCTGCGCGTCGTAGCCTCGGAAGTAGGCGAGGAACAGCCCGTCTGTCGTCAGGAGCGCGCCGAGCGGGCCGTCCTGTCCTGGGAGGTCGACGATCCGGTCGTTCCCGCTGTCCAGCCGTACCAGGTGCAGCTCGATCCCGCTCGCGTAGACGGCGTAGCCGGCCCCGACTGTGAGCAGCCTCGGGACGCCGGAGCGGCTGGCGAGCGGAAGCTGGTAACGGAGGGTGCCGCTGTCCGCGTCGTAGACACGCAGCGTTGTCTTGGCCGCGACGCCGAGCAGGTCGCCGCCGATCCGCACCGTCCCGAGCGCGGGGATGCGCGACAGCACCGCTCCGCCGGCGTCCAGCACGGCGAGGCCGGAATCGCCGGCGCTGACGACGATCCGGCCGGCATCGGCATCGACCAGGTCGCTTGCGCCGGCCGGAAGCGGGATCGGTGCGGCGTGCGGGACGGTGCCGTCGGCGATCCGCCACAGCTGCGGGCTGCCGTCGTTGTTCCGGCTCTCGAACACGATCATCGAGCCGTCGCCGACGAGCCTGTCGATGCCGATTCGCCAACCGATGTCCGGGGTCTCCTGTCCTGACGTCCAGCGGGCCGCCGGCGGCGCTTCCGTCGTGCCGGGCCGCACGGCCGCCACTGTGTCGTTCCCGTCGAGGTCGGACTGTGAGACCCACGCGTCGAGGCTCGGCGTGACCGCGTACGCGCCCGGTGGCCAGTCCTGGCAGGGGGTGGTGGTCGTGACCGTGCCTCCGGTCGAAGGCGTCCAGACGTTGAGCGCCGCCGACTCGGTCTCCGCGTCTGCGTTGCAAAGCACGTCCGCGCGGTAGGTGACGCTGTCGGGGGTTCCGGCGCGCGAGAGCTGGCCGTCCATGTCGGCGAGCTCCAGCTCGCTCGTCGCGGTGAGCTGAAGCAGGTCTGGCGCGGGCGCCGGCGGGCCGGAGGGAACAGACCCGGACGCCCAGTCGAGATCGGTGTACCCGAGGCCGCTGGGGAACTCACCGGTCAGCTGGCGGACGCTGCCGCCGTTCGGCTGGGCGAGCCAGACGTCCTGGCCGCTCTCGTACGGGGAGGGGTAGCGGCCGTAGGCGATCAGCGAGCCGTTCGGCGACCAGTGCGCGGTCTCGCCGCCGTTGCCGACCCGCGTGTTCGCGTGCGTCACCACGTTCAGCACCCGAACCGACTGGTGGACGAAGTCGTCGTAGAGCAAACGGTGCCCGTCGCGCGACCAGGTCGGTGCGCCGGTGGCGTTCCTGGCGACCACGCGCGCTGCGCCTCCGGTCGCCCGCACAAGCTCGAGTTTGTGGTCGGCGAGGAACGCGAGCTGTTTGCCGTCCGGCGACCACGCCGGGTACTGCCCCGCCGGGGCGAGGATCCTGAGGGGGCCGCCTGTCGCATCTGCGGCGACGAGACGGTAGAGCCGGTCGACAGCGGCGAGCTTGCGTCCGTCCGGCGACCAGGAGAAGCCGCGTACGTCGTCGCTGCCGAGGGCGATGCGCGTCCGACGGTGCGACGCCAGGTCGAACACGCACAGCCCGCCGCAGCCACCCGACGCGATCCGTTTCCCGTCCGGCGACCACGGATCGGGGGCAGCCAGACTCGAGGAGATCCCGAGCATGCGGCGTCCTGAACCGTCGGCGTGCACGACCACCACCTGCTCGACGAAGTCAGCATCTTCTTCGATGAACGCAACCGAACGCCCGTCGGGCGACCAGTGCGGCTGGCGGTCGGATCCGGAATGGGTGATCTGGCGCAGGCCGCTGCCATCCGCGTTCATCACGTACAGGCCGTCCTCCCGGACATCCTCGAGATTCAGGCTGACGCCGACGAGCACGAGCTTCCCGCGAACAGACATTGGGTTCGGCGACGCGCTTCCCGAGAACACACATGCGGCGACGCATAGGGCCGCGAACGCGAAAGAGGTTCGACGCAGCGCCCTGCACATCCAATGCTCCCTTTCGACGTTGGTTGCCGCAGCCCTCACGCTGATCCGACGTCGCGGATGCGGTTCCGTGCGCAAGGTGAAAATTCCGCGAGCCGCTAGTACGCCGCGCCGGGTGTGACCGACGCACGCGATCCGCCGCCGCCCACGGTGCGGACGAGGAGCGCGTCGATGATCGTGTTGACGACCCAGACGAGGATCGTCGCCCAGACGTAGTTCCAGAAGCCGTCGATGTGGAATCCGCTGATGATCAGCGTGGTGAGCCACAGCATGAGCATCGACACGAAGAACCAGGCGATCCCGAACGTCACGATCGCGAGGGGGAACGAGAGCAGCTTCAGGATCGGCTTGAGGAACGTGTTCAGGAGCCCGAAGACGAGCGCGGCCCAGATCACGGTCCAGTTCGATCCGCCGAAGCTGACCCCGCCGAGGAGCCAGCCGACGACCCCGAGCACGACGGCGTTGATCGCCCACGAGACGAGGAACCAGCGGATCACGCGCGCGATGTTACAAAATGGCCCGCGATTTAGAGGGCGCTGCCGGAGGGCTCGAGGCCGTCGGCGTGCTCGTCGCGGGCCCGCGGCTCGAGCGCCGACTGGGCGATCACCTTGAGCGTGGTCACGAGCAGCGAGAAGCACACGTATGCGATCAGCACGACGATCCCGAGCCGCGAGTGCGCGAACAGGAGCGCGTAGCCGATGTACGGCGCGTGGAACACGACCCTGTGTGCCTGCATGTTCCGCTCGAAGGTGATCGCCCACGGATCGGCGATCGGGTTCGAGTCGCCCTTCGTCCGGTAGACGACGTGCCCGTTCGACCGCTGGATCTCGATGATGCGGTGCGTCGCGATCCCGGGCGACCCGAGCGGCTTGCGGAACGAGATCGCGTCGCCGACGCGCAACGACGACGGCGAGACGGTCTGGTCGACGACGAGGGAGCCGACCGGGATCGTCTTCGTCATCGAGCCGGTGACCATCACCATCGGCTGGAGCCCCAGCGCGAGCACGAGCACGTAGGCGGCGACGAGCACGACGACCACGGTCGCGCCGACGCGGATCACGAAGCGGCCGAGGCTTCTCGCGAGGCGCGTCATCAGAAGGTCCCGGTGCTTCCGGTGACGGTGGCCGTGGAGAGCGGGTTGCCCGCGAGATCGGTGACGGAGGCGCTCGGCGCCCACTGGAAGCTCGCCCCGTTGTTGGGCCCGTTGCGCGTCGACCCGAGGCAGGTGCCGAGCGTGACGGTGACGGTCGCGCCGCTCGCGCCCATCGTCGATCCCGAGCACGTCACGGTGCCGGTGACGTAGTTGGCGCCCGTGTTGACTGTGCCGAGATTCGTTCCGCCGACGGTGAACGTGTCGTTCCCGCCCGAGTTCGTGAACGTGACGCTGACCGTCGTCGAGGCTCCCGTCCACCCCGACATCACCGTGCCGGGGTCGAACGGCTCCGAGAACGTGTAGGTGATCGTGTCGCCGTTGTCGACCACGCGCCTCGTCCCGCCGTTCGCCGCGACGATGTCGCTGCCGCTCGGGGCGACCGTGTCGCGGACGAGCGCGAGCGACTTCGTGGAAGAGACATCGCCGGTGTTGGCGGTGACGTACGAGCCTGCGGTGACGGCGCCGTCGACGAACGTCGCCGTGCTGAGGGTCGAGAAGACGACCGCCCCGGCCCCCACGGTCGCCGGCTTGCTGGTCGACACCGCGTGGCTCGCACTGTCCGTCAGCGAGAGGTTCGCCGTGTCGGTGGCGAGCGAGGTCGCGGGCAGCGTCGCCTGCAGCTGCACCGCCGTCCGGTTCGCCGAGTTGACGTAGACCGTTCCCGTCCCGGAGTAGGTGTGGCAGTTGGTGCACGTCAGGCTCGTCGGCGGCGCGGCGATCTCGACCGTCGTCGACTTCGCACTCTCGGCGCCGAGCCAGCCGCCCTTCGTCGCCTGCGTCGTGTACTGCCAGCGCCCGACCGGCACCGCGCTCTCGGTGCAGGAGTTCGTCGCGACCGAGCCGCTGCAGCTCGCGCCGATCGACTGGGGCGCCCCTGCCTCCGAGTAGCGGCGGACGGTGTACGACACCGCGGCGCCTCCGACGGTGAGCGCAGTCCAGCTGAGGGCGACGTTCGGGTACGGCGAGATCGTGTGCGAGCGGGACCGAGCCCGCCGGAAGCGAGGTGGCCTTCGAGTAGCCGGCGCCGCTGCCGCTCGTCGCCCAGGAGGCTTCGGCGACGCCCGCAATGGCGAGCGCCGCGACGAAGCCTCCCAGGACGAGAAGGTGACGCCGCACCTGCAAGGCGTCCTAGCTTGTGGCCGTGAGCGTGACCGGAACCGTGAAGACCGCGCCCTGGCAGCTGTTGTCGGACGCGTTCGACATCGCGACCTTGCCCGCGAGGGAGAAGGTCACGGTCGCGCCTGCGCCAACGGACTGCGAGAGCCCGCTCGTGTTGGTGAAGGTCACCCCGGTCGAGGCATTGCACGCCGCGCCCTTGTCGGACGTGATCGCCCCGGCGCCGCTGACGGCCGTGACGGTGACGGGGAACGAGTTCGGGTTCGTCACCTTGACCCACAGGTCGCCGGTGCCGCCCGGATAGAGCTGCGCCGTCGTCGAGGCGGTGGCGTCGCCGAGCGTCAGGTTCTGAGCCGTGACGGCCTTCGCATAGCCGTTCCCGGCCGACGAGCCGACGGCCCAGGAGCCGAGGGTGACGGCCGCGGTGGCAAGCAGGGCCAGCGCGGACAGGGCCAGGGCAACCCTGGCCTTGTCCGCGACGACGATCCTCAGTGCTGCACGGAGCGTCATCGGACGGCTCTTAGCTCGTCGCCGTCAGGCTGACGGGGATCGAGAAGACGGCGCCCTGGCAGCTCGTGTCGGACGCGTTGCTCATGTGCGCCGCGCCGGCGAGCGTGAAGGTGGCCGACGAGTTCGCACCGACCGCCTGGTTGAGGCCGGTCTGGTTCGTGTAGGTGACGCCGGTCGAGCTGTCACACGCCGCGCCCTTGTCGGACGTGATCGCGCCTGCGGTGCCGTTCACGGCCGTGATCGTCACGGCGAACGGGTTCGGGTTGTTCACCGACACCTTCACGTCGCCGTTGCCGCCCGGATAGAGCGTCGCGGTGGTCGACGCGGAGACGTCGTTGAAGGTGAGGTTCACGGCCGTTTGAGCCTTCGCGTAGCCGTTGCCGGGGCTCGAGCTGACCGCCCAGCTCCCGAACGTCACGCCGCCGGCGATGATCACCGCGACGAGCGCGAGCGCGATCGCGAGGCGGGCCCTGCTGGCGAAGATGATCGAAGCTGCGTCCTGCATCGGTCGACTGCTCCTTTTCTGGTCGGGTTCCGCACCGGAAACACCCCGCTGGCGCTCAGCCGACGTCCAGGGCCGCAGTTGGTGCGCCTCCGCGTTATCGGATGCGACCGTCGCGAGCTAAAGGCGCGGTCCGCGCCCATACCGCTTTCAACCCGAGCGCGCGAGGGCGACGGCGAACGTTAGGCTCGCGTCATGGCACAGGTACGGATCCTGTACTGCCCCGTCTGAGCGGGCTACGACGAGCGGGCCGCGAGTCTCGTGGCCGAGATCAACGGAACGGCGCACACCGCCGAGATGGCCGAGGGAGCGAAGAGCCAGTTCGACGTGTTCGTCGACGGCGAGCTCGGGTTCTCGAAACAACGCGCGGGACGGTTTCCCGAGCTCGCGGAAGTGCTCGCTCTCCTTCCGGCCGACTGACGCTCTTCCGAACCAGCTTCTAACCTCACCTCAATCTGGCCCTCGCTACCCTCGTCGCCGATGCGCCTCGCCTGGCTCCTCCTCGCGCTGCCCGCACTCGCGGCGTGCGGCAGCTCGTCCGACGCGAAGACGAGCCCGCCGACCACCGCGGCAACGACGACGGTCGCCGATGAAAGGCGCCTGTCGCAGGAGCAGTTCACGAGCGCCGGGAACCTCGTCTGTCTGCAGTCCGACCGCCGCGTCTACCGCCTGGGCGCCCTCTCGCGCGATCCCGCCGGGTGGGCGAAGACGGCCAAGGAGGCACGCGTGGGGATCGCCGAGATGAAGAAGCTCCACCCGCCGCTCGCCGACCAGGTCGGCTTCGACCACATGCTCGTGCTGGCAGACCGGCTCGCCACCGGCATCCAGCAGGTCCACGACGCGCTCGTGAAGAAGAACTACAACGCGGCCAAGAAGGCACAGTTCCGTGCGACGGCCGCAGACACCGCGATCCACAAACAGGCGAGACGGATCGGGCTCACGTTCTGTCAGCAGCTGCTGACGAACTGGCCGGCGTAGCCGCCGGTACCGGTGTCGTCGCAGCGAGCTCCGGATACCGGTCGGTGAGCAGCAACAGGTAGGCGAAGGTCTGCGCCTGGAAGCGCAGCGCGTAGGCGCCGAGGTCGCGGAACCCCCTTGGGTAACGGCCGAGCGCGAGCGCGACGAAGTACCCCAGGAAGGCGACGATCGCGAGCACGTAACCGAGAGCCGTCGCGAACACGTACGCCGGGATGATCAGGACGATCCGCAGGGCGGTCTTCCAGCGGACCTGCGGCCGTGGCGGTGCGATCTCGAGGTCGACCGGATAGGTGCCGAACCATCCGCGAAAGCCCGGAAACGGGTCGGCAACCAGATACGCGTACGCGTACACCTGCGTCTGGTAGCGGACGAAGCTCGCCAGCCATCCGTGCACGCGCGGCGGCGAGCTGCCGCGCACCAGCGTGATGAACCAGTCGACGATCGCGACGGCGAACGCAACGTACGTCCAGAGGGCGAGCACGAGGAAGTGCGGGAGAGCGAGCAGCCAGCGGAGCCCGACGGTGAGCCGCCACCGCCGCAGGTCGTCGTTGACGAGCAGTCGGACCGGATGCGTGTACGCGGCCTCCGCGCCGCTGAACTGCGGCTCGCGCTTCTCGAGGAAGGCGGTCACGCCCTCGCGGAAATCGCTCGTCGACGTCAGCTCCGCCTGTGCCTGAGCCTCGAGCTCGAGCTGCTCGGCGAACGTCGTCGTCTCGGCGGCGTCGAGCAGCCGCTTCGTCTCCCAGACCGCGCGGGTCGGCATCGCTGCGAAGAGCCCTGCGACTTCACGAGCGCGCTCCGGAAGCTCGTCTGCAGCGACGACCTCGGATACGAGACCCCACGACCGGGCCTCCTCGGCGCCGAGACGCCGACCCGTCGTGAACCATTCGAACGCGCGCGCAGCGCCGAGCAGCCGTCGCGCCAGCCATGTGCCTCCCGAGTCCGGGACGAGCCCGATCGTGATGAACGCCGGCACGAAGCTCGCCGCGTCGGACGCGATCCGGATGTCGCAGGCGAGAGCGAGCGACAGCCCGGCGCCTGCCGCCGGCCCGTTGACCGCGGCGATGACGGGCTTCTCGAGCGCCCGGATCGCGAGCACGTTGTGGTGGTAGTTCCTGCGCAGGTTCTCGGCGACGTCGCCGGCGCCCGCCGAGAACTCCTGGAGGTCCTGGCCGACGCAGAAGCCGCGGCCCGCCCCCGTGATCACGACGGCGCGGATCGACGGATCGACAGCCGCCTGGCCGAGCGCGTCGCGAAGGGCCGCGTGCACCGAGGCGTTCAGCGCGTTGAGCACGTCCGGGCGATTCAGAGTGATCGTGAGGACGCCGCCGTCCTGCTGGAGCTCGACCTCGGCCACTGCGGCAACCATAACGAGGGCGTCGGGAGGCGCTCGCGCCGGTCGGGCGCAGGCTCTGGCGTACAGTCCCGCACCATGACCGACGCCTACTCGGCGTTCCCGAATCTCGAGCTCGACCGCCCCGCGGCCGGAGTGCTTCGGCTCACGCTTCGTGCGCCCGGCCGCCTCAACGCGGTCAGCGGAGCGATGCACGCCGAGCTCGCGGCGGTGTGGCGCACGATCGGCGGCGACGACGAGACGCGCGCCGTGCTGGTGCGCGGCGCCGACGGGGCGTTCAGCGCCGGCGGCGACCTCGACCTCGTCGCCGAGATAGCGGCCGACCCGGAAGCCCGGCGGCGCGTCTTTCACGAGGCGCGCGATCTCGTTTACAACATCGTCGCCTGCCCGACACCGATCGTCTCGGCGATGACCGGTCCCGCCGTCGGCGCCGGCCTGGCGGTGGGACTGCTCGCGGACGTCTCGATCGCGACGCCCGCCACGAGGATCGTCGACGGGCACACGAAGCTCGGTGTGACGGCCGGCGACCACGCGGTGCTGGTGTGGCCGCTCCTCTGTGGGCTCGCGAAGGCGAAGTACCACCTGCTCCTGTGCGAGCCGCTCGACGGCATCGAGGCGGAGCGAATCGGGCTCGTGTCGCTGTGCGTCCCCGAGGCTGAGCTCGACGACCGCGCACTCGCGATCGCCTCCCGGCTCGCCGACGGCGCGCAGCCCGCGATTCGCCATACGAAGCTCGCGCTCAACAACTGGCTGCGTCTCGCCGGTCCGTCGTTCGACGCGTCGCTGGCCCTCGAGTTCCTCGACTTCGCCGGGCCCGACGTGCGTGAGGGCGTGGCCGCGCTTCGTGAGAAGCGACCGCCCGACTTCAGGCGCGGCTAGTCGAGCGCCACGAACTGAACGTTCGGGCGCGGCAACCCGCGCTCGCGCGCGTCGGTTCCGGTCGCCGCGAACTCCTCGCTGCGCGTCGCCGCCTTGAATGCGTCCTGGTCGGGAAATTCCCACTCGGCGAGATAGCGATGGGTCGGATCGCCGAACGGCGAGCCGAACACCTTGCCGTGGCGGAACGTGCCCCCCGGCACGCACCTGCAGACCTCGGCGTGCGCCTCGTACTGCTGCGGGTCCGGCTCCTCGTCGTAGAGTACGAGCACTTTGACCACATCGTCCCCCTTCGGTCGAAGAGACCTTCGTCAAACGAACAAGGGAGCGTACTGATGCCGGGCAAGATCGTGCACTTCGAGCTTCCCGCGGGCGACGCCGACCGGGAGAGCGGCTTCTGGAACGGGCTGTTCGGCTGGGACATCGGCGCCAGCACGATGGAAGGCTTCGACTACCGGATGTTCCAGGCCGGCGACGACCAGGGCGGAGCGATCATGCCGTCCGACACCGCGGGCTCGGGCCTGATCGTCTACTTCGACACCGACGACATCGATGCATCGGTGGCGAAGGTGCGCGAGCTGGGCGGGACGGCCGAGGACAAGCAGCCGGTGCCGACCCACGGCTGGTTCGCGGCGTGCACCGACACGGCGGGGAACAAGTTCAGCCTCTGGCAGAGCGACCCCAGCGCCGCTTGACCTCGGCGGCCGTCGCCTTGACCGTGCTCGCCGGGCTCGCGGGCTCGGTGCAGGTCGCGGTGATGGGCCGCTTCGGAGAGCGCGCCGGCGTCGTCGAGGCGTTGACATTCGCGACCGCCGTTCAGCTCGTCCTCTCGCTCGGGATCCTGCTCGTCGCGCGCACGGGCATCGGCGGCCTCGGGGACGCGTTCCGTGCGCCGGTCTGGATGTGGCTGGGCGGAGTGATGGGGTTGACGGTCGTCTTCGCCATCACGTTCGCCCAGCCGCGCATCGGCGCGACCGCGACGATCGGGATCCTGATCGCCGGCCAGCTCGTGATGGGTGCCTTGATCGACCGCTTCGGTCTCTTCGGCGTCACGCAGATCGCGATCTCTCCCGCGCGCGCCGCCGGCATCGCCCTGCTCGGAATCGGCGCGGCGCTCTCGCTCGTTCGATAAGGGGTGTGGCCGAGGGGTTGGCACGGTGAATGACGCGCGGCCCGTGCCGCGAGGCAAGGACGCAGGGAGCGTCGATATACGGGCATATCGACGCGACCGAGGACGCAGCAACGCGGTGCGGGACGCCCGTCAGTCGCCCTGCCCCACTCCCCGGCCGCGCCCCTAAACGTGAGCCTCAGGGCAAAGACGTGGACCGCGCTGGTCACGGTCTACGTGATCTGGGGCTCCACCTACCTGGGGATCGCGCTCGCCGGCAAGACGATCGCCCCGCTGTTCGCCGTGTCGACCCGCTTCGTGACCGCAGGCGCCTTGATGGCGGCGCTCGTCACGCTCCGCGGCGGGTCGCTGCGCATCTCACGGCGCGCCCTGGTCTCGTGCGTCCTGATCGGCCTGCTGCTGCCGGGAGCGAACGCCGTGCTCTTCTTCGCGGAGCGCGACGTACCGACCGGCCTCGCGTCGCTGATCATCGCCTCCGTACCGCTCTGGATCGTCCTGATGCGGCTGCTCGGCGGCGACCGACTTCCGTGGCAGGCGCTCGCCGGCGTCGGGATCGGGTTCGTCGGCGTCGCGATCATCGCGCGGCCCTCCGGCGGTGCGACGACGCTCGGGATCGTCCTCTGCGTCGCCTCGTCGCTGATGTGGGCCGGTGGGTCGGTGCTGTCCGGGCGAATCGAGATGCCGAGCGACCCGTTCACGGCGACGGCGTACGAGATGCTCGCGGGCGGGCTGATCATGCTCGTCCCGGCGCTCTTCACCGTGCACGGCTTCTCCCCCTCCACCGAGTCGGTCGCCGCCTGGGTCTACCTCGTCATCTTCGGGTCGATCGTCGGGTACAGCGCGTACGTGTGGCTGCTCGCGAACGCGCCGCTCGGGACGGTGTCGACGTACGCGTACGTGAACCCGGTCGTGGCGATCGCGCTCGGCGTGCTGTTCCGCGGCGAGCAGCTGACGTGGAGCCTGCTGCTCGGAGCCGTGATCGTGGTCGTCTCGGTGGCGGCCGTCGTGCGCCAGGAGCCGCCGTCCGCCACGGCGCTCGAAGAGGGAGTCCGCTAGCCGCCGTCGAGGCAGATGTCGTCGGGACGGACCGGCACGCGGGTGAGCTCGCGCCCGGTCGCGGCGCGGAGCGCCGAGACGATCGCGGCCGTCGAGACGACGGTGGGCGGCTCGCCGACACCCTTGAGGCCGTACGGGGCGTCGGGCTCGGGATCCTCGATCAGAATCGACTCGACCGGCGGCATGTCGAGCGCCGTCGGGATCAGGTAGTCGGTGAAGCTCGCGTTCGTGATCAGGCCGTCGCGCGTCTGAATCTCCTCCATCAGCGCCAGGCCGAGCCCCTGCGCCGTGCCGCCCTCGATCTGGCCCTCGACCTGCTGCGGGTTGATCGCCTTGCCGATGTCCTGCGCCGCGCCGATCCACACGACGCGTGTCAGCCCCAGCTCCACGTCGACCTCGGCGACGACCTTCATCGCGCACGCGGCGAGCGCAACGTGGGCGCGCTCGCCGGTGATCTGGCCGGTCTCCGGGTCGAGCGGCGTCGTCGGCGGGTGGCGATAGATCCGCTCGACGTCGACCTCGGAGGCATCGCCGCGCAGCTCGCGCTCCTCGAGCGCGGCACGGCATGCGTCGCGAACGGCGCCGGCGGCCATCCACGTCATCCGCGACGCGGACGCAGAGCCGGACGAGCCGACGCCGGCGGTGCCCGGCGGTGCGAGCCGGACGTCATCGAGGCCGAGCTCCGTGCGGGCGACCTGCAGGATCACACCGCTCACTCCCTGCCCGACCTCGGCGGCCGCGCAATGCACCTCGGCCGACCCGTCCTCGAGCAACCGCACACGCGCGGCGCAGTAGTCGTCGAAGCCCTCGGAGTAGGCGATGTTCTTGAACCCGACGGCGAAGCCGACGCCGCGCCGGACCCCTTCGCCGCGCGTCGTGTTGCCCGCGCCGCCTGGAAGGCGCAGCGGGTCGCGCGGCAGCTCCTCGGCCTGCGGCGGCTCGAGCGCGGCGGCAGCGCGAATCAGCTCCACGATCGGCAGCGAGCCCGTGATCACCTGCCCCGTCGGCAGCGAGTCGCCGGGCGCGAGCGCGTTCAGCAGCCGCAGCTCGACCGGATCGATCGCGAGCGCGGCGGCGAGCTTGTCCATCTGCGCCTCGCCCGCGAAGCAGGTCTGAACCGCGCCGAACCCGCGCATCGCGCCACACGGCGGGTTGTTGGTGTAGACGACCGTCGACTGGATCAACGCATTGGGGACGTCGTACGGACCGAGCGCGAACGACGCGGCGTTCGAGCACACCGCGGTCGAGCTCGAGGCATACGCCCCACCGTCGAGCAGGATCCGCATGCGCACCGACACGAGCCGGCCTGTCTTCGTCGCGCGATGCTCCGCCCAGATGCGCGCCGGGTGCCGGTGCACGTGACCGGTGAACGACTCCTCGCGGTTGTAGACGATCTTCACCGGCCGGTTCGTGTGCAGCGCGAGCATCGCGCCGTGGATCTGCATCGACAAGTCCTCACGGCCGCCGAACGCCCCGCCGACGCCGCCCAGGTGAACCCGCACCTGCTCGGGCGGAAGGTCCAGGCACGGCGCGATCTGGGCGCGGTCGACGTGCAGCCACTGCGTGGCGACGTAGATGTCGACGCCGCCTTCGCCGTCCGGCACCGCGAGTCCCGATTCGGGCCCGAGGAACGCCTGGTCCTGGATGCCGAGCTCGTAGACGCCGCTGACGGAGACGTCGCCCGCCGCGTCCGGATCGCCGTGGCGGATCACGAGCGTGCGCACGACGTTCGGGCGGTCATCCTCGCGGTAGCCGTGCCCCTGCGTCGGCCGCTCGGGATGCAGGTCCGCCTGCTCGGTCGCCCGCTCCATGTCGGCGACCGGCTCGAGCGGCTCGTACTCGACGCGGATCCGCTCGGCGGCGCGCCGCGCCTGCTCGGGGTGCTCGGCCGCGACGACCGCGACGGGCTCGCCGTAGTAGAGGACGCGATCGATTGCGAGCACGGGCTGGTCGGCAAACTCGAGGCCGTAGCGCTTCTCTCCCGGAACGTCGTCGTGCGTCAGCACCGCGTGCACGCCCGGCATCGCCACCGCGTCCGAAGTGTCGATCGAGACGATGCGCGCGTGGGCGTGCGGGCTGCGCAGCGTATGGCCCCACAACATCCCCGGGGCGGACAGGTCGCTCGCGTACGCGAACTCGCCCTTCACCTTCGGCGGCGCGTCGAGCCGGGGGACGAGCTCGCCGATCTTCCCGACCTGCAGGCGGCGCGGTGCGGTCTGCGTCACAGCGCCGCCGCCCGCACGGCGTCGAAGATCTTGGCGTAGCCCGTGCAGCGGCACAGGTTCCCCGAGAGCGCCTCGCGGATCTCGTCGTCGGTGGGCGACGGATTCTGGCGAAGCAGGTCGGCGGTCGCGACGACCAGCCCCGGTGTGCAGAAGCCGCATTGCACGGCGCCGGCGTCGACGAACGCCTGCTGTACCGGGTGCAGCTCTTCGCCCGCCGTGAGGCCCTCGACCGTGGTGACGTCGTGACCGTCGGCCTGTGCCGCGAGCACGAGGCACGCGCACACGAGCGTCCCGTCGAGCAGCACCGAGCACGAGCCGCACTCGCCCTGCTCGCACGCGTTCTTGGAGCCCGGGAAGCCGAGCTGCTCGCGCAGGGCGTAGAGCAGCGACTCGCCCTCCCAGCAGTCCGCATGCCGCTCCTCGCCGTTGACGCGGACAGTGATCCTCAAATCAGCACCCGCTTCAGCGCGCGGTCGGTGAGCACGCGCAGCGCGTGTGCACGGTAGCGGCCCGTTCCGCGCACGTCGTCGATCGGCGAGGCGGCGCTCGCGACCTGCTCTGCGAACGTCGCCGCGTCCGCGCGAGGCGCGGTGACGAGCGCCGGCCGCGGCGACGCCGAGCCGAACGAGGCGCGCAGCTCGTCGCCGGCCGAGACGGCAAGCGAGACGACCGCGATCACCATCGCGTTCCGCGGCCCGATCTTCATGAAGGTCTGCGGCGCCGCCGACGGCTGCAGCCAGACGGCGGCGATCAGCTCGTCCGGCTCGAGCACGGTCCGCTTCACCCCCGTCACGAACTCGGTGAGCGGGACGCGGCGCGAGCCACGCGTCGACACACATTCGACGTCCGCTTCCTCGACGACGAGCGGCGGCAACGCATCTCCCGCGGGCGACGCCGTGCCGAGGTTCCCGCCGATCGTGCCGCGGTTGCGGATCTGCGGCGACCCGACGGTTCGGGAGGCCTCCGCGAGCGCCGGCAGCAGTTCGGCCAGCTCGCCGCCCATCGCCTCGGCGTAGGTGAGGCCGGCGCCGAGCCGCACCTCGCCGTTCGAACGCGACCACCCGCGAAGCTCGCGCACGTCGTTCAGGTTGAGGATCGCCTCGGGCCGTCCGCGGTCGAAGTTGAGCGCCACCATCACGTCTGTTCCACCCTGGATCGGCAGTGCGCCCGGGCGCTCCGACTTGAGGCGGAGAGCCTCGTCGAGCGAGTTCGGAGTGAGGATCTCCATCGGCCGTGACTGTACGGTTTCACCCGCCGTGGCCGCTTCCCTCTCGAAACGCCTGGCGGTCGCCCGGGGGGACGAGCCGGCCGACCTCGTGATCCGCGGCGGCCGCGTGCTCTCTGTGCACACACGGGAGTGGCTCGACTTCGACGTCGCGGTCGTCGACGGCGTGATCGCCGGGCTCGGAAGCTACGACGGGCAAGACGTGATCGACGCGGACGGTCGCTTCGTCGTGCCGGGATTCGTCGACGCGCACATGCACCTCGAGTCGTCGAAGCTCCTCGTCGACGAGTTCGCGCGCCTCGTGCTGCCGTTCGGCACGACCGCCGTGGTCGCAGATCCCCACGAGGTCGCCAACGTGCTCGGCACCGACGGCGTGCATTGGCTGCTCGACGCCTCCGCAGGCCTGCCGCTCGATGTCTACTTCATGGCGTCGTCGTGCGTGCCTGCTTCGCACTTCGAGTCGCCGCGCCGCGCGCTGACGACCGGCGACCTCGACGCGCTGCTCCGGCGCCGGCGTGTGATCGGCCTCGCCGAGATGATGAACTTCCCGGGAGTGATCGGCGGGGCCGAGAGCGAGCTCGAGAAGCTCGCGCTCGCCACGCACGTGGACGGGCACGCGCCGGGCGTGCGAGGCGCCGCGCTGCAGGCGTACGCGGCCGCCGGCATCGGCTCCGACCACGAGGCGTACACGGCCGAGGAGGGACGAGAGCGCCTGCGCGCCGGAATGTGGCTGCTCATTCGGGAGGGCTCGGCCGCCCGCAACCTTGCGGCGCTCCTGCCGCTGCTCGCCGAGTACGGCCCGGAGCGGATCGCGTTCTGTACGGACGACCGCGAGCCGGAGCACATCGCCGGCGACGGCCACATCAACTCGATGGTGCGAGACGCGGTTGCGTCCGGGATCCCGCCGGAGGACGCGCTCGTCTGCGCGACGCTCAACCCGGCGCTCTGGCACGGCCTCACCCATCTCGGAGCGGTCGCTCCCGGACGCGCCGCCGACATCTTGCTGCTACCCGACCTCGACCGGTTCGTGCCCGAGACCGTGTTGAAAGGCGGACGGCCGGTCGCCGAGATCCCACCGGCCGTCGTGCCCGACTGGGTGCGGCACACCGTGCGCATCGGGGCGTTCGGCCCGGAGATGTTCCGCGTGCCGTGGCACGGCGGACGGGCGCGGGTGATCGGGATCATTCCCGGGCAGATCGTCACCGACGGGCTCGTCGAGGAGCTGCCGGCGCGAGCGGGCGAGGCTGCCGCCGACCCCGGCCGCGATCTGGCGAAGATCGCGGTCGTGGAGCGCCACCTCGGAACCGGCCGGGCGGGGCTCGGCTTCGTGCGGGGCTTCGGTCTGAAGCGAGGAGCGCTCGCGTCGAGCGTCGCCCACGACGCGCACAACGTGGTGGTCGTCGGCATGAACGACGCCTCGATGGCGGCCGCGGTGCGGCGGCTCGCGAACCGCGGCGGCGGCATCGTCGTCGTCGACGGCGCCGAGGTGCTGGCCGAGCTGCCGCTGCCGATTGCCGGCCTCCTCTCCGACGCGCCGCTCCAGGAGGTGGTCGACGCCTCGTACGCCCTGATCGACGCCGCGAAGGAGCTCGGATGCACGCTCGAGTCGCCGTTCCAGCATCTTGCGTTCCTCGCACTCAGCGTGATCCCGAGCCTCAAGCTCACGGACCGCGGCCTCGTGGACGTCGACCGCTTCGAGCTCGTACCGCTGGAGGCGGGGTGATCCTCGGCAACTGCCGCGTCGTCACGATGGACGACGCCGGCACCGAGCACGACCGCGGGTGGATCCAGGTCGACGACGGGCTCGTGACGGGTCTCGGCGCCGGAGAGTCGCCGGGGGACGCCGAGGATCTGGGCGGAGCAGTCGTCACGCCCGGCCTCGTCAACACGCACCACCACCTGTACCAGACGCTGACGCGCGCGCGCGCGCAACAGGCCGACCTGTTCACGTGGCTGCGCGAGCTCTATCCGGTGTGGGCGCGCCTCGACGCCGAGATGGAGCACGCAGCGGCGCGCGCCGGGCTCGCCGAGCTCGCGCTCTCCGGTTGCTCGACCGTGTTCGACCACCACTACGTCTTCCCGCGAGGCGTCTCCGGCCTGATCGAGGCGGAGCTCGACGCCGCACGGTCGCTCGGCATCCGCTTCGTGGCCGCGCGCGGGTCGATGGACCTCGGGGAGTCGCAGGGCGGGCTGCCGCCCGACTCGCTCGTCGAGGAGCTGGACGACATCCTCTCCGACACCGAGCGGCTCGCCGCGGCTGACGGACGGCGATCTCGTCGGCGTCGCCGTCGCTCCGTGCTCACCGTTCAGCGTCACGACGCCGCCTGATGGAGGAGTCGGCCGCGCTCGCCCGGCGAATCGGCCTCCAGCTGCACACCCACCTCGCGGAGACGGTCGAGGAGGACGCCTACTGCCGCGAGCTCTACGGCTGCAGCCCGGTCGAGTACCTCGAGCGCGTCGGCTGGATCGACGGCGACGTGTGGTGTGCGCACTGCGTGCATCTGTCCGGCGACGACGTGGCCGCGTTCGCGTCCGCCGGCGTCGGCGTCGCGCACTGCCCGACGTCGAACCTGCGACTCGGCGCCGGCGTCGCGCCGGTGCGCTCGCTGCTCGATGCGGGCGTGCGCGTCGGGCTCGGGGTCGACGGCACGGCGTCGAACGAGCGCGGCGATCTGTTCGGCGAGGTGAAGCAGGCACTGCTCGTCGCGCGCGGCCGGGACGGCGGCGCCGCGCTGACGGCCCGCGACGCGTTGCGGCTCGGCACGCGCGGCGGCGCCGAGGTGCTGCGAAGGCCCGACATCGGCTCGCTCGAGCCCGGGAAGCGCGCCGACCTCGCGATCTGGCGCACCGACGGGCTCGAGTTCGGCGGCGCCGAGGACCTCGTCGCCAACCTCGTCCTCTCCGGGCCCCACCGGGTCGACCGGCTGCTCGTCGGCGGTCGCGATGTCGTCCGCGGCGGCGCGCTCGTGAACGCCGACGAGCAGGAGATCGCGGCGCGAGCACCGGAAACAGGCGCGGAGGATGTGGGCCGATTGACGATCTCGACGCACGTGCTCGACACGGAGCAAGGGCGCCCCGCCGCGGGCGTCAAGGTGGAGCTCTTCGCCGCCGACGGCTCGCTCGCCGGTGCAGGGTGTCACCGACGAGGACGGGCGGATCCGGGAGCTCGCCGACGCGGCCGCGGGGACGTACCGCCTGGTGTTCCATCCGCCGTCGCCGTTCTTCAAGCGCGTCGAGCTCGAGCTCGAGCTCGCCGACGGCCACCACCACGTCCCTCTGCTGATCTCGTCGTACGCGTGCGCGAGCTACCGC
Organism: uncultured Thermoleophilia bacterium; assembly: GCA_963742615.1. Taxonomy (GTDB): domain Bacteria; phylum Actinomycetota; class Thermoleophilia; order Gaiellales; family Gaiellaceae; genus PALSA-600. The sequence continues at coordinate 248,972 of CAVUMS010000001.1, forward strand.
GGCAGCTGAGCGTCGACGAGCTGTCCGACCTGTTCGAAGGGCGGACGACGCTGACCGAGCGGCTCGCGACGGTCGAGGACCCTCTCGCGCGCGCCCGCGAGATCGCACGCGCGCTGACGCCTGACGAGCAGGTCGAGGTGCTCGCCGCTCATCCGCAGATCGGTGCGCAGACCGAGCTCTCGAAGCGCTCGGCCGCCGAGCAGGGAACCGACGACGACCCGAGCCGTGCTCGGCGAGCTCGCCGCCCTCAACGCTGCCTACGAGCAGCGGTTCGGATTCCGCTTCGTGGTCTTCGTGAACCGGCGGCCGCGACGTGAGATCCTCCCGATCCTGCGCGAACGACTCGACACGGACCCGCGAGGAGGAGCTCGCGACCGGCGTCGACGAGCTGGTGCAGATCGCGATCGATCGATGGCAGCACACGTCGTAGCGCTCTCCGAGTACTGGTGGCAGTGGGGCAACCTGCTGTTCCGGTGGCTGCACGTGATCGCCGCGATCGCATGGGTCGGCGCGTCGTTCTACTTCATCGCGCTCGACAACCACCTGGAACGCACCTGCGGGATCCCGAGGACCGGAAGCGCGGCGTGGGCGGCGAGGCGTGGGAGATCCACGGCGGCGGCTTCTACCGGGTGGAGAAGTTCGTGCTCGCGCCCAGGCGCCTGCCCGAGCCGCTCTACTGGTTCAAGTGGGAGGCGTACACGACCTGGCTGTCCGGCTTCGCCCTCTTCATCGTCGTCTACTACGCGCACGCGTCGCGTTCCTGATCGATCCCTCGGTCGCCGACCTCACTCCGTGGCAGGCGATCGCGATCTCGGTCGGCAGGGCTCGCGATCGCGTGGCTCGGCTTACGACGGGCTGTGCCGCGCGTTCGAGAACGACGAGCTCGTGCTCGCGATCCTCGTGTTCGGCTTCATCTGCCTCTCGTCGTGGGCCGCATGGAACCTGTTCGCGCCCGCGCCGCCTACATCCAGGTCGGGGCGATGATCGGGACGATGATGGTGGGCAACGTCTTCTTCGTGATCATCCCCGCCCACTGGGAGCTCGTTCGCGCGAAGGAGGCGGGACGCGCAGCCGGATCCGCGCTGGGCGCGTGCGCGGCAAGCAGCGCTCCGTGCACAACAACTACCTGACGCTCCCGGTCGTGTTCGCGATGCTCTCGAACCACTTCCCGATCACCTACGGGCATGCGAACGGCTGGTTGATCCTCGTGGCGCTGATGGCGCTCGGCGCGCTCACGCGGCACTACTTCAACCTGCGCCAGCACGGCCTCAACGTCTGGCCGATCCTCGGCGTCGCGGCCGCGGGCGTCGTCGCAATCGCGCTCCTGATCAGGCCGTGACCGGGTTCTTGATCGTCGCGATCGTCGTGGTCGTCGCGCCGGGCCCGGACTTCGCGCTGACGTTGCGGAACACGGTCGCTCGCGGCCGTCGTGCCGGTGTCCGTACCGCCGCGGGCGTGGTCAGCGGGCAGCTGGCCTGGGAGGTCGCGACCGTCGCCGGGATCGCGGCCTTGCTCGTCGCCTCCCGGCCGGCGTTCGTCGCGCTGCGGCTCACAGGCGCGGCGTATCTCGTCTGGCTCGGGCTCGCGGCGCTCCATGCCGCCTGGCGAGACCGCGCACCTGACGCACGGAGCAGGCGCGGTAGATCGGCGTACCGGCAGGGGCTGCTGAGCAATCTCGGCAACCCGAAGATGGCGGTCTTCTTCACGAGCCTGCTGCCGCAGTTCGGCACGTCTCCCGTCGAGCTCGCGGCGCACGCGCTCGTCTTCTCCACCCTGACGCTCTGGTGGCTCTGCGTCGTCGCGTGCGCCGGGGCGGCATTGCGCGTCCCGACCGTGCGACGGCTCATCGACGCGGTCACCGGAATCGTCCTCGTCGCGTTCGGCGCCCGGCTCGCGGCGGGCCGCAGGTAGGTTCCCCGGCGTGCTCGAGATCGTCGCGTCGGAACTGCGCTTCGTCGCGCGCTTCGAGGAAGAGCGCGCGCCGCAGACCGTCGCGGCGTTCAGGTCGATCCTGCCTCTCGACGACCGGATCATCCACTGCCGCTGGAGCGGCGAGTCGAACTGGATCCCGTGGGGCGACCGCGACCTCGGCATCGGCCCCGAGAACGCGACCTCGTACCCGCATCCGGGCGAGCTCGCGCTCTACCCAGGCGGGCAGAGCGAGACGGAGCTGCTCTTCCCCTACGGCTATTGCAACTTCGCCTCGAAGGCAGGCCAGCTCTGGGCGAATCACTTTGCGACGCTCGTCGAGGGCGAAGAGCAGCTGAAGGAGCTCGGCCGCCGCACGCTCTGGGAGGGCGCGCAGCCGATCTCGTTCCGCGCGCTCTGACGCGCGACGGAGCGGCCTGGCGCCATGGACGATGCCGAGGCGTTCGCGGCCCACTACGCGCTCGGGTTCGAGGAGGGGCGCCTGACAGCGGGCGGCGAATCGCTCGAGCTCGTCCGCACACTCGAGCTGCTCCAGACCGTCCTGCCGGCGGCGCCCGCGGACGTGCTGGACGTCGGCGGCGGCGCCGGCGTCTACGCTGCGCACCTCGCGCGCAGGGGTTATCGCGTGCAGCTCGTCGACGTCGTCCCGCTGCACGTCGAGCAGGCGCGCGCCGTCGCCGCCGAGCTGCCCGAGGCGCACTTGACCGCGAGACTCGGCGACGCGCGCGATCTGAGCGCGTTCGCCGACGGCGCCGTCGACGTCGTCCTGCTGCTCGGTCCGCTCTACCACCTAACGGAGCAGAGCGAGCGAGTGCGCGCGCTCACCGAGGCAAGGCGGGTGCTACGGCCCGGCGGCCTGGTCGCGGCGGCGGCGATCTCCCGGTTCGCCTCGCTGCTCGACGGGACCGTGCGCGGCTATCTCGACGACCCTCGCTTCGTCGAGATCGTCGCGCGCGACCTCCGGGAAGGTCAGCACCGCAATCCCGAGAACGTCCCCGAGTGGTTCACGACCGCGTTCTTTCACCGGCCGGAAGACCTCGTCGCGGAGGTCGACGCGGCGGGGCTTCGCCTCGAACGCCTGGCCGGAGTCGAAGGGCCGGGAGGATGGATCGGCCGCTGGCCCGAGCAGGCCGAGCTCGTCCTGCGGGCGGCGCGGCTCGCCGAGGACGCCCCATCGCTGAGCGCGCACATGCTCGCGATCGCGCGCCGCTGACTACGTCACCTCCGTGACGAGCTCGTGCGTGGTGGGCTGAAAGTCGGTGCAGTGTCGCCGGACCTGCCCGATGCGCTCGGGGAACTCGGGCAGCGCCTTCCAGGCGCGCTGGGCCTCGAAGGTCTCCCACGGCGCGAAGCTCGTGTAGCTACCCGGGCGATCGAGATCGCGGACCAGTCGGAACGTGCCCGACCCTGGCATGGTGCTCGCCCAGGTGACGAACTCCGTCCATTCACGGACGAACGCGTCCTCTTCGCCGGGCCTCACCGTCCAGGAACCGCTCGTGTATGTCTCGCTCATCGACCGACTCTACGCCGCGAGCGCGTGGGCGAGCAGGCCGGCGAGCGGGCGCGGCGCACGATCGAGGTCGAGGGCCTCGACGAGCACACGCGCGTAGTGCGCCTTGCGGCCGGACCGGGTGCCGAGAAACCGTCGGAGTTGCGCGCGCGGATCGCGCCCGCGCTGGGCAGGTTGCTGCTGGAACATCCGGAACGACGCAAGGTCGGATTCGGCTTCGAGGACCGCTTCGACGCCGCGGGGGCCGAGACTGCGAATCAACTCGTCCTCGAGATCGTCGACGCAGGTGTAGAAGCCCAGCCGTTCCATTCCGGCGCGCGTCAGACCGGACCCGAGCCCTGCCCGCTCGAGCGCGCGCCGGAAGACGCCCTCCTCACCGGCGTCGCACAACCCGGCCAGCCCGAGCCCTCCGCGCCGCTCCGGCTCGAGCTCGGCCAGGAAGCGACCGATCGCGTGCGCACCCCCGATACGGACCACCGAAACACCCTCCGACGCGAGAACTCGCCCGTGGCGCCCGGCCAGCGCCTCGAGCGCAGCCTGATCGCTCACGCCCTCGACGAAGACGACCTTCTTGATGCTCCTCCCGGCCATCGAGCCGATATCTTCGCGACATGGTCGAGCAGCTCGAGATGCCGGCCGGGACGCTCGGCTTCCGCATCTCCGGGAAGCTGACGCGAGAGGAGTACTTCCAGCTCCTCGATCCGATCCGCGAGCAGCTCGAGCGCGGCGAGCGCGTGAGCTTCCTCGTCGCGACGGCACCCGACTTCCAGGGTCTCGATCTCGGAGCGCTCTGGGAGGACGTGAAGGTCGCCGGGACCGTCGGACTGCGGTACCGCTCGTCGTGGGAGCGGCTCGCCGTCGTGACGGACAAGGACTGGATGCGGCATGGGATCGCGGCCTTCGGCTGGCTGATTCCCGGGGAGATCCGCGTCTTCGACCCCGACGAACTCGAGCAGGCGAAAGCCTGGACCGGCGGCGCCGGCTAAGACCTCAGTCTGTCCACCACCCCTGGACCGTCTCGGCGTCGCGCGGATCGCTCCCGGCGCCGAAGGCGAGGTATTCGACGCCGTCAGGGCCCGCCTCGACGTCGCGCATCGTGTCGGAGTCGAAGCGGATCGCGTCCCACTCGCCGAGCTCGACGATCTCGTCGTCGACCTTGACGCGCGCCGACCCGCGAACGACGACGTAGACCTCCTCCTGGTCTCCGTGCTTGTGGCCGAACGGGACGCGGAAACCCGGAGCGAGCTTCATCACGCTCAGCCCGAGCGTCTCGCCGCCGATCACCGAGCGCGCGAAACGCGCCTCGAGATCGCTCGACATCCCGAAGTTCGGAGCCTGGTTCTCGATCTCCTTCAGATTGGCCTTCGTGTATCCGTTCATGCTCCGGTCCTACCACCGCGGTCGTCCTCGAAACGTGGTGGCAGCATCGCGGCGAGGCTCCAGGTTCGGGGCTCGCCGTGCAGCCGCAACAGGACGCCGGGCTTCGCCGTGCGCTCGGCCGCGAACGCCTCGCCTCCGGCGCTCCCGAGATAGCGACCCGCGATCGCCGCGCGCACCGGCGTGACGTCGACCTCGGCGAGCTCCGCGTCGGCGCGCACCTCGAGTCCGCGGAACGGCGGCACGGCTTCGAACACGACGAGGACGCACCTCGGGTCTCGCGCGAGATGGCCGAGCTTTACGTCGCCCTTCGCGATCACGACCTCGAACGCACCGTCGTGGAAGCGGAACCAGACAGGCGTCACGAGTGCGCTCCCGTCCTTGCGGTACGTCGCGAGCACGGCGGGAGACGGCGCCTCGAGCAGTGAGCGGGCGTCCTCCGTCCAGTCCGGCGGCATCGTTCGGGGAGACTACGCCGGTCGGCACCGTCGACCCTCCCATCCGAATCGCGCCGCTCCAGCCTGTCGAGACGGAGCGCGTCGCCTCCGTGCTCGGCCTCGCGCGGCTCGGACAGGGCGACGGCTTCTACCTGGTCGCCTGGGACGGCGACGAGCCGGTCGGGCACGCGCACCTGGCGCTGACCGACCCGCCGGAGCTCCAGGACGTCTCGGTGCGGCCCGAGCACCGCCGGCGTGGGATCGCATCGGCGCTCACCGAGGCCGCCGAGCGCGAGGCGGCGGCGAGGGGCTTCGACCGCATGAGACTCGAGGTCAGCGCAGGCTCCGACGCCGCCCGGGCGCTGTACCGGAAGGCGGGCTACGCCGACTGCGACGTCGCGCCCAGGCGCGTGCAGGGAACGGTGATGATCCGAACGGGCCCGCTGGAGGTGGACGACACGCTGCTCACCTGGGAGAAGCCGCTCTACCAGCCGGGCGTGTCGAATCCCGGGAGCGAGGCGCCGCCCTCGAGACAGAGCGCCAGGTAGAGCGCCGTTCCCGGATCACCTGTCCACAGCGAGTAGCGCCCATGGCCGAACTCGCTGCGGTCGCGTGCGACCTGTGCGGCCGCGTGCATCGCGAAGGCCCGTGCCCGGGCGAGCCACATCTCGTCCCCGGTGCGGCGAAACAACGCCAGGAACGCGAGACCGTTGCCCGCCGTCCCGTGGCAGAGGTTCGCACCCTTCGCGAGCGGGCCGGCGAGCCAGGTGAGCTCGCCGCCCGCGAGCAGCAGCCGCTCGTGCTCGTCGTCGCCCGGTGCAATCGCGCCGAGGCACGCGACCATTCCGGGAGCCCCGTGGCACCACTGCAGCCGGATCCCGCCCCTGGTCGGATGCGTCAACTCCTCGTCTGCGCCGGGCGGCCAGTTCGCGAGGCCGTCCTCCACGATCGCGAAGCGCTTGAACACCTCGCTCGCCCGTCGGTGCAGCTCGTCGTCTGGCTCCACGGCGAGAGCCGCGACGCAGCCCGCGAACCCGTGCGCCGGCCCGAGGTAGCTACCACGCCGGCCATACAGGTCCTGCGTCCAGAGCCCGCTCTCGAGATCCCACTCGTCACGCAGCCAGTCCGCGCCGAGGCGCCAGAGGTCGGGCCGCTCGATCCACCGCGCGGCGAGCAGGGTGCCGGGGTTGCCCCACATGAACTCGCGGTGGGCATCGCGGGTGTTCGCCGCGATCAGCTCCGCAACCCGGCGTGCGACGTCGGGCGACGGAGAGAGACGCTCGCGAACGAGCAGGATGCCGGTCTCGCCCATCCAGAAGCTCGGCGGGTGCGCCCACTCACCGAACTCGGGCTCGGCTCGGTAGCCGACGAGCAGGCGGTCGAGCACCGGGACGTAGTCGCGGGCCTGGTCGATCAGCCCGCGCTCCCGCAACAGATCGAGCGCGTAGACGACGCCGCACGCGCCCAGGTACATCGTCGCCCACGGACCGTCGTCGCCGGGCTCTCCGTCGCGCTCGTGAACACGCCAGGTCGGCCCGGAACCGAACGCCGCCTGGCAGTCCGCCGCGATCTCGCGAATCGCCGACCGTACCGCTGTGGGATCCCACGGTGTGTCGACGAGCTGTTCGTGCGCCTCCGGCGAGTGGAGCATCATCGTTCTTCGCGCGCGTACGGCACGCCGAGCGCACCCGGAGCCCCGAGCCGCCGCCGCGCCCCCGCGCTCGACACGAGCACGAGCACGACGACGGTCATCACGTAGGGCAGCGCCTGGAAGAGCTCGGGCGGGATGCCCGTCAGGATGCCGCGCGCCTGGAACGTGAACGGGATCCCGGAAAAGGCGCCGAACAGGTAGGCGCCGACGAGGCAGAGGGCGGGCCGCCAGAAGGCGAAGATCACGAGCGCGATCGCGATCCAGCCGGCGCCGGCGGTCAGCCCGTCGACCCACTGCGGCGTGATCGCGAGCGAGAAGCACGCGCCGCCGACCCCCGCGAACGCGCCGCCGGCCAGCGTGTGCAGGTAGCGGTAGAGCGTCACGTCGATCCCCATGGCATCGGCCGCTGCCGGCGACTCGCCGACCGCGCGGACGTTCAGTCCCGGACGTGTGCGGTTGAGGTACAGGGCGACGACCACGACGCACACCCATGATGCGTAGACGAGCCACGTCTGGTTGAAAAGGATCGGGCCGGCGACGCCGGCCGTCTGCCAGGAGTGAGGGAGCGGGGACGTGAACGAGTGGCGCGCCGGCTGGTCGGCGAGCTTGAGATCGTTGCCGAGGTAGGACGAAAGGCCGATCGCGCCCGCGAAGATCGTCAGCGCGAGGCCGGAGACGATCTGGTTCGCGCGTAACGTGACGACGAGGAACGCAGGATGAGCGCCATCGACGCACCCGCGATCGCGGCGACCACCACGGCGACTAGGAGCGACCCGGTGCGCTGGACGCCCCAGAACCCCATCACCGCGCCCACGAGCATCATCCCTTCGACGCCGAGGTTCAGGACGCCCGATCGCTCGGCGAGCAGCTCGCCGAGGGCGGCGTAGAGAAGCGGCGTGCCGTAGACGATCGCCGACGCGAGCACGACCACGAGGATCGAGTCGTTGATGCCGGCCGCGAGCATCAGGCCGCCGCCTCCACGACGGGGCGCCTCGGCTGGAAGCGGATGCGATGGCGGATGAGCACCTCGCCGCCGAGCGCGCAGAAGAGGATCAGCCCCTGCAGCACGCCGACGAGACCCGACGGGAAGTCGGCGCCCTGCAGCGCATACCCCGCGTTCTGGAGCCCGCCGAGCAGGAACGCGATCACGCAGACGGCGAACGGGTTGTAGCGCCCGAGCGCCGCGACGACGATGCCGGCGTACCCGTAGCCGGCCACCGTGAGCCCACGCGGATCGAGCGCGTGGCGGAAGTCGCCGTCCTGGCTGGCGCCGCCGATCCCGGCGAGCGCGCCGGACAGGGCCATCACCGCGAGGATCATGCGCCGCGTGCGCATGCCGGCGTAGCCGGCGGCGCGCGGCGAGTCCCCGATCACGTGCACCTCGAAGCCGAAGCGTGTGCGCGAGTAGAGCAGCCACACGAGCACCGCAAGCGCAATGCCGACGAGCAGCCCGAGCGGCAGCACCAGCGAGCCGATGCTCGTTGTCGGCCACTGCGCAGCCGCAGGCAGGTTCTTCCCCTGCGGGAACACCTTGGCGGTCGCGCTCGACGTGTCGCGCCAGTACGACTCTGAGTCGAAGATCAGATAGGTGAGGACGAGCGCAGCGACGTAGTTGAGCATCAACGACGTGATGATCTCGTTGGTGTGCAGGTACGCCCGCAGCACGCCGGGCACGAGGGCGAGCGCGGCGCCGCCGGCCGCGCCGGCCAGGATCATCGCTGGGATGGAGAGCCAGCCGGAATGGTTGCCGAGCGCGATGCCTGCGGCCGCACCGGTGACGGCGCCCATGTACAGCTGGCCCTCGCCGCCGATGTTGAACAACTGCATCCGGAACGCGACTGCGACGCAGAGGCCGGTGAAGATGAGCGGCGTCGCGGCGACGAAGGACGCATTGAGCGCCGTGCTCGAGCCGAAGGCGTTGTCGAAGAGCAAGCGGAACGTGTGCCCCGGCGAGTGGTGCGTCAGGAGGAGGACGACGGTCATCACGAGAAACGCGAACGCGACCGACGCGATCGGCACGGCGAGTGTCAGCCACCGCGGCTGGGTCAACCGGCGCTCGATGCGGATCACTCGCGCGAGCCTCCGGCCATCAGCAGGCCGATCTCGTCGACGCTCGCCCCCTCGGCCGGGAGCTCCCCGACGATCGCGCCCTCGTACAGCACGGCGATCCGGTCGGAGAGTGCGAGGATCTCGTCGAGGTCCTCCGAGATCAGCAACACGCCGACTCCGCCCGACGCCGCGGTGCGCAGGTGCGTGTGCACCGTCTCGATCGCCGCGACGTCGAGCCCTCTCGTCGGCGAGGCGACGACGAGCACCCTGGGCTGCCCGTCGAACTCCCGGGCGAGCACGACCTTCTGCAGGTTGCCGCCGGAGAGCTGCCGTGCCGGCAGCTCTGGACCGCCGCCGCGAACGTCGTAGAGGCGCATCAGGCGGGCAGCGTGCTCGCGGATCGTGCCGAGCCGAAGCAGCGGGCCCCAGGTGAACCTCGAGCCGCGATACGACTTGAGCACCGAGTTCGACGCGATCGACAGCGACGGGGCCACGCCGGTGTGCAGACGGTCCTCCGGCACGTGCGAGACGTGGGCGCTGATCGCGGCGCGCGCGTCGCCGGGGCGGAGCCGCTTGCCGTCGACCGTCACGCTCCCCTGGAGCGGCATGCGCATGCCGGTCACCACCTCGGCCAGCTCGCGCTGGCCGTTGCCGGCCACGCCGGCGACGCCGAGGATCTCGCCCTCGCGTAGCGTGAGCGAGACGTTGCGCAGCGCCGGGCTGCCGCGGTCGCCGAGGGCGGACAGGTTTGCGAGCTCGAGGACGGCGCCGCCGTCCCAACGCTCCCTCGGGACCCGTTCGACGTCGGCGACGTCGCGGCCGACCATCAGCGACGCGAGCGAGCGAGACGTCGACCCCTTCGTCTCGACGGTGGCGACGTTCTTGCCGGCGCGCAGGACGGTGACGCGGTCCGAGACGGCGGCGACCTCGTGGAGCTTGTGGGAGATGAAGACGATCGTCCGTCCCTCCGACGCCATCACGCGCAGCGTCTCGAAGAGCGACTCCGCCTCCTGCGGCGTGAGCACCGCGGTCGGCTCGTCGAGGATCAGGATCCGCGCCTCGCGGTAGAGCGCCTTCAGGATCTCGACGCGCTGCTGCTCTCCGAGCGAGAGTTGCCAGATCCGCGCACGCGGATCGACGGCGATGCGGTAGCGCTCGCCGAGCTCGGCGACGCGCCGCTCGATGTGCCGCGGGTACACCATGAACTTCTTGCCCTCACCGCGATGGTCGCCGAGAATGACGTTCTCGGCGACGGTGAACGGCGCGACCAGGCGGAAGTGCTGATGCACCATGCAGATGCCCGCGTCGAGCGCCTCGCGCGGCGAGTTGAACGCGACCGCCGCGCCGCCGAGCAGGATCTCGCCTTCGTCCGGGTGGTAGAGCCCGGTGAGGATGTTCGACAGCGTCGACTTGCCGGCGCCGTTCTCGCCGAGGAGCGCGTGCACCTCCCCCTCCGCCGCCTCGAAGTCGACGCCGTCGTTCGCGACGACGCCGGGGAACCGCTTGGTGATCCCGCGGAGGGTGACGGCGGCCGGCATGAAAGCCCGCCGGGCGAGGCCTCACGGCCTCGCCCGGCATTCGGGCCGATCTATCCCTTCGGGCTCCCGATGACGCCCTTGACCAGCCAGTCGATCGCGTAGAGCTGCTTCACGGTCAGCCGCTGGCCCTTCTTCACGCGCAGCTTGCCGCTCTGGTCGTAGAGCGGGCCAGTGAACTCGTTCCACTTGCCGCTCTCGATCAGCGCCTTCTGCTGCGCGATCAGCTTCCTCGTCTTCGCGGAGACGTTCTTCCCGTACGGGGCGAGCAGGGTGAAGCCGTCCTTCAAGCTCCCGTAGTAGAAGCCTGACTTCCACGTGCCGTCCATTGCCGCCTTGACCCGCGACAGGTAGTAGGGCCCCCAGTTGTAGATCGCGGCCGTGAGCCACGACTTGGGCGCGAACTTCCGGGCGTTCGAGTCGTAGCCGACCCACGGCACGCCCACCGACTCGGCGTACGCGCCGGCGGCAGGGCTGTCGACGTTCTGGCCGATCACGTCGGCGCCGGCCGCCTTGAGGTTCTCGGCCGCCTTCTTCTCCTTGTCGGGAGCGAACCACGCGTTCGTCCAGATGATCTTCACCTTCGCTCCGGGATGTGACTTCTGCACGCCGAGCGTGAACGCGTTCGTGTGGCGGATCACCTCGGGAATCGCGAACGGCACGACGTAGCCGACGGTGCCCGACTTGGTCGCGGCGCCCGCTGCGATGCCCGACAGATAGATCGCGTCCTCACCGGCGCCGTAGTACTCCGTCATGTTCTTCGTGATCACGGTGCCGGTGGCCATCTCGAACTTCACGTCGGGGTACTTCGCGGCGGCAGCCTGGACCGCCGGCTGATAGCCGAACGACGTCGCGAAGATGACCTTGTTCCCGTCGGCGACGAGCTGGTCGATGACGGTCGACACCTGCGGTCCTTCGGGGATGCTCTCCTTGTACGTCGTCTCGACGTTCGAGCCGAGCGCGTTCTGGACGTAGAGGCGCCCCTGGTCGTGGGCCTGCGACCAGCCGCCGTCGTTGTGCGGGCCGACGTAGATCCATGCGGCCTTGAAGGTATCGCTCGACTTCGCCGATCCGGGCGCCGTCCCGAAGGCGAGAACGGCCGCGACGGCTGCGAGCACGAGCACAGCCGCGGCGAGCGCGAGCTTCGTCTTGGTCAAGCCTTGCTCCTCTCCTCGAAGCTTGGGGGTCCTGGGGGAGGGACGAATCTAGCCGACGGCGTGGCTGGACTGCAGTGGCGCGGGCACGGGCTCGTCCGCGCTCCACGGGAAGGTGATCCACTGGTCGGTCCGGCGCCAGACGTACTCGCACCGGACGGCCGACCGGGGCTTCTCGTACAGCACGGCGCACCGCACCTCGGCCACCTTGTCCGCGCAGAACTGCTTGACGAGCTTGAGCGTCTCGCCGGTGTCGGCGACGTCGTCTGCCACGAGCACACGGGTGGTCTCGAAGTCGACGAGCTCGGGCACCGGCGGCAGGATCATCGGCATGTCGAGCCGCTCGTCGACGCCGGTGTAGAACTCGACGTTCATCGTGAAGGTGTTCTTCACGCCGAGGGCGTAGCCGAGTGCGCCCGCGACGAGCAGGCCGCCGCGGGCGATCCCGAGGATCAGGTCGGGCCGGTAGCCGTCCGCGACCACCGCCTCGGCAAGCGCGCGCGCGCCGTCGCCGAGCTCGACCCACTCCATGACCTCGCGCTCGCTCAACGGAGCGCGAGCCTATCGAGTGCGGCGGTGAGCACGTCGACCGCCACGGCGATGTCCTCGTCGCTCGACAGCTCGTCCGGATGATGGCTGACGCCGCCGTTCAGGCTGCGCACGAACAGCATCGCGGTCGGGGACGCCGGCAGCCGCGAGCACCATCGCGTCGTGGCCGGCGCCCGAGATCGAGCTCGGGCGCACCGGGCGCCGCCTGCCGCAGCGCGTCGAGCGGCGGCCCGGAGAACTCCACCGGCTCGAGCCGCCACGAGGGCTCGAAGCCGATCGCCGCGATCAGCGCGTCGAGCTGCGCGAGCGCCGGGGCCCGTGCGTCGACGCTCACCGTCACGCGCGCCGGGACGACGTTGACCGCGTTCGGCTCGACCTCGACCGCCCCGACGGTCGCGACGGCACCGTCGCGCGCGACGTCGCGCACGTGCAGGACGAAGCGCGCGGCCGCGACGAGCGCGTCGTCGCGCGAGTCCATCGGCGTCGTGCCGGCGTGATCGGCCTTGCCCGCGAACGACGACCGCGCCACGTGCCTGGCCGGCGACGCCGGTGACGATCCCGAGCGGGCGCACCGAGCCGCTCGAGCACGGGGCCCTGCTCGATGTGGAGCTCGACGAACGCCTCCGGCAGCTCGTCGAGCCGCCGGCTGCCCATCGGCCCCGTCTCCTCGGCGCGGAAGGCGACGACCGCGAGCGGCGTGTCGGGCAGCCGCTCCGCCGCCTCGATCGCCGCGACCACGCCGAGCGTCCCGTCGAAGCGCCCCGCGGTCGGCACCGAGTCGAGGTGCGAGCCCGCCCAGACCCGAGCGTGCGCCGCGTCGGCCGTGGAGATTGCCCGACGCCGTCGACGTGCGTCTCGAGCCCGGCGGCGCGCATCCAACCGGCGGCCAGCTCGTGCGCGGCGTCCTCTTCCGGCGAGTAGCCGGCGCGATGCTGCGCGATCGCCGCGATCTCGCCCAACCGGTCCATGACGCGCATCAGCGCGTCAATGCTCGCAGCACGCGCCAGCCTGCGAGCGGGAAGAGCGCGACGACCGCGTAACCCATCCGCCACGACGTCGCCGCGACGAGCGCGCCGAAGAGCCCCGGATACGCGGCGCCGGGGATGTTCAGCAGCGTCTGCTGCAGACCGATCGCCGAGCCGCTGCGCCCGGTGCCCGCCAGCTCGACCGCCGCCGCGAAGGAGAGGCTGTTCCAGCTCATGGAGACGACGCCCGCCGCGACGAGCACGGGCACGAGGAGGCCCAACGGCGCCTCCACGAGGAGCGCGGTGAGACCGACGAGGACGGCCGCCGTGAGCGCGATCGTGCGCAGCGGGCCGATGCGCGATGCGCGGATGTCGGACCAGCGCCCTGCGCCGATGCGCCCGCCGATCGCGAGCAGCTGCATCACCGCCAGCACCGCTGCGGCGGCGCTCGCCGAGACACCCCGGCTCTCGTGGAGGAAAAGCACGGCGAACCCGGCCACGCAGAGCTGGGGCGCGAGCACGAGCGAGCTACCGATCGAGAGCGTCCAGATGCGCCGGTCGCGAAGCGGGCCGGGCGTGACGACGACCGCCGCCGCGTCCGTCCTCCTGCCTTCGCGCAGCACGAGCCCTCCGACGAGCGCACCCACCAGGCACGCGAGCCCAAGGGTGGCGAAGCCCCAGGCCACGCCGCCCGCGCGGACGACCGGCGGCAGCGCGATCGCGACCAGGAAGCCGCTGATCGGGATCGCCGTCTGCCGGATACCGAGCGCGAGCCCGCGTTCGGACGGCGCGAACCAGTGCGTCACCGCTCGGCCGCTGGCGGATTGAACGCTCGCACCCGAGGCGCCGGCGGCCGCGAGCAGGAGCAGGAGCGCCCAGAAGCCGTGCGCCGAAGAGGCGCCGAGCAGGAACGCGCCACAGCCGACGAGGCCGATCACGAGCACGACCCGCTCGCCGACCCGGTCGGTGGCGAGGCCCCACGGGATCAAGCTCACGACCGAGCCGACGAGCGACCCCGAGATCAGCAGGCCGGTCTGCGCGAGCGACAGGTGGTAGCGTGCTGCGCAGCGCCGGCGCCATCACCGCCACCCCGAACCAGATCGCCGAGTAGGTGGTCTGGGCGAACGTGCCCGCGCCGAGGACGGCGAAGCGGTAGCGCGACCGCGAGTCGGCGGTGGTTACAGCTGGAACGGGTTGATCGGCCGCGAGCCGGTGTACGTGACCACCGATTTCGTCTCGAGATAGAGATCGAGGGTCTCGACGGCGAGCTCGCGACCGAAGCCCGACTGCTTGTAGCCGCCGAACGGAATGCCCGGGAACGTCGTGTACGGCATGTTGATCCCGACCGTGCCCGACCTGATCCGCCCCGCCAGACGGTGCCCGCGAGCGGGATCGCCGGTCCAGACCGTGGCCATCAGCCCGTACTTGACGTCGTTCGCGAGCCGGACCGCGTCCGCCTCGTCCTCGAACGGGATCACGGTCACGACGGGCCCGAAGATCTCCTCCTGGGCCGCGCGCAGGTCGTTCGTCGCCGGGGCGATCACGGTGGGCGGGTAGAACGCACCCGGGCCGTCGCCGATCGCACCGCCCGTCGTCACCTCGACGCCGTCGCCGCGCGCGCTCCTCGACGAATCCGTGCACCTTCTCGCGGTGCGCGGTCGAGATCAGGGAGCCCATCTGCGTCTCGCCGTCGAGCGGATCGCCGACGCGAACCTTGTCCGCGAGCTGCGTCACCTGGTCGACGACCTCGTCGTAGATCGCGCTCTCGACGAGCAGGCGCGACCGGGCCTCGCACGACTGGCCGGCGGAGTAGAAGATCGCCCAGACGCTGGACGGGATCGCGTTGCCGAGGTCGGCATCCGCGAACACGATGTTCGGGCTCTTGCCACCGAGCTCCAGGGTGACGCGCTTGATCGGGTCGGACGCAAGCCGCATGATCTCGCCGCCGGTGCGCGTGGAGCCGGTGAACGCGACCTTGTCGACATCCGGATGCCGCACGAGGTACGCGCCCGTCGTCGGTCCGTCACCGGTGACGATGTTGACGACGCCGGGCGGGATCCCGACCTCGGTCGCGAGCTCGGCCAGACGGAGCGCGGTGAGCGGCGTCTGCGGATCGGGCTTCAGCACGACCGTGCACCCGGCGGCCAGCGCCGGCGCGAGCTTCCAGGTGGTCATCAGGAGCGGGTAGTTCCACGGGACGATCTGGGCGCAGACGCCGACGGGCTCCTTGAGCGAGTAGAAGAGCAGCGACCCGCCGATCGGGGCCGAGCGGCCTCCGATCGAGGCGATCGCGCTCGCGAAGAACCGGAACTGCTCGGACGCGCCCGCGAGCTCGGCCTTGACCGACGAGATCGCCTTGCCGACGTTTCGGCTCTCCAGCTCCGCGAGCTCTTCGCGGTTCGCGACGATCGCGTCCGCCAGCGCGTGCAGCAGCCGCGAGCGCTCGGTCCCCGGCGTCTTCCCCCACGCTCCGTCGAGCGCGGCGCGCGCTGCAGCGACGGCGCGGTCGACGTCCGCCTCGCCGCCGATCGCGGCGTGCGCGAGCGGCTCGCCCGTCGCCGGCTCGCGCAGCTCGCGCAGCTCGCCGGAGGCAGCCTCGACCGACGTTCCGTCGATGTAGAGGCCGTACTCGGTCGCAACCGCCACGCTCGGAGCCTATCCCGTCGCGGCACGCAGGTCGCCGACGCGCACGTGCTCGGTCAGCAGGCGCCGGAACCGCGCCGGATCGCCGTTCACGTACGCGCGGCAGAGCGCCTCGCCGGCCGTGTACGTGATCGTGTACGCGCGCCACGTCGGGTCGGTCACGAAGCGGACGCTGTGCGCGGCCTGCTCCGGCGTGGCGAGCCGCCAGCGCTCGATGTAGGCCTGCGCCGCCTCGGCCGAGGCTCCGTCCTCGTGGATCAGGAGCGCCGCGTCGACGCTCGTCGTCCCGAGCGGGTCGAGCGCCTTCGAGATCCGCTCGGTGAGCTCGACGTCGATCTCGATCCCGTGCCGCCCGAGGACGTCGGCGGCGCGTCCGCGCGACTCGTCGTCGAGCACGACGTCCGCGCCCGCCTCGGCGATCCCCTCACTGAGGAGCGCCTGGGGCGTCGGCACGAGCTGCAGTCCCTCCTCGATCGCGCCGCGGTCGCGGAGCAGCAGCTGCTCCTTGAGCGCATGCTCCGTGTGGTGCCCCGGATACACCTCGTGGGTCGCCAGGCGGACCAGGTCGTAGCCGGTCGTCGGCACGTCGAGGTTCAGGACGACCCGGCTCGCGAAGGTCGCCGAGGTAGTAGTTGAACGCCCACCACGGCTCGTCCTGCACCGGCTCGAGCGTCAGCTGCTCGCCCACGGGCAGCGGCACGATCGCCTCGGTCCGTTCGCGGAGCAGAGGCAGCAGGTCGTCGAGCACCGCGAGGGCGAGCGCTCCGTCCACGAGCTGGCCCGTCCGCCACGCCTGCCGCCGCTCGAACAGCGACCCGTCGCCGGGGAGCAGGTCGTCGAGCTCGGCGTGTGCGGCCTCGTACACGCCGGCGTCGGTCATGACCGGGCGAACGCCGTAGCACTGCTCGACCTCGTCGCTGTAGGAGATGTCATCGCCCGCGAGCACGCGCGCGTACGTGGCGCAGCCTCGTACCTGATCCCGCAGCCACCCGTCGGGGAGCTCGCCGAGCAGGGTCTCCGCGTCGGCCGCCAGCTGCGACGCGGCGACGACCGGCTCGCTGTCGGTCTGCTCCTTCAGCTCGGGCGGGCCGTAGTAGGAGTCGACGAGCCCGTCGACGTGGCGGCCGAGGCGAAGGCCGAGCTCGAGGTACCGCTCGGCGTGCGTCACGACCGCGACCTCGAAGAGCGCGGCCTGTCCCTGCCCCACGCCCACGCACATCGTCGCGATGCCACGCCCGCCGCCGCGGCGCCGGAGCTCGTGCAGCAGGCTGACCACGAGACGCGCGCCGCTCATCCCGAGCGGGTGGCCGATCGCGATCGCCCCGCCGTTCACGTTCACCTTCGCCTCGTCGAGCCCGAGCTCGCGAACGACCGCGAGCGACTGCGACGCGAAGGCCTCGTTGAGCTCGACGAGGTCGAGGTCGTCGGCCGTGAGCCCGGTACGCGCGAGCAGGCGCCGCACGGCCGGCACCGGGCCGATGCCCATCACGCGCGGGTCGACGCCGGCGACCGCCGAGCCGCCGAACGCGCCCATCGGCGCGATCCCGAGCTCCGCCGCCCGCTCCTCGGAGGCGATCACGACCGCGGCGGCGCCGTCGTTGATCCCCGACGAGTTGCCGGCGGTCACGGTGCCGTCCGGCCGGAACGCGGGCCGGAGCGCCGCCAGCTTCTGCGTGTCGTGTCGGCGCGCGGATGCTCGTCGCGCTCGAGCTCGCCGGCCGGGACGAGCTCGTCGTCGAAACGGCCGGCCGCCGCGGCGGCCGCGTAGCGCTGCTGCGAAGCGAGCGCGAAGGCGTCCTGCTCCTCGCGGGTCACGTGCCAGCGTTCGGCGACGTTCTCGCCGGTCTCGCCCATCGACTCGAGCGGGAAGCGCTCCGCGAGCCGGGGATTGGGGAAGCGCCAGCCGAGCGTCGAGTCGTAGAGCGTCCGGTCGCCTCGCGGGAAGGCACGGTCGGGCTTCGCGGTCACGAGTGGAGCACGGGACATCGACTCGACGCCGCCGGCGACGAAGAGGTCCCCGTCGCCCGCGAGCACCGCGTGGCACGCGCCGACGATCGCAGCGAGCCCCGAGGCGCAGAGGCGGTTCACCGTCACTCCCGCGACGGACTCGGGCAGGCCGGCGAGCAGCACGGCCATGCGGGCGACGTTGCGGTTGTCCTCTCCCGCCTGGTTCGCGCAGCCGAGCCAGACGTCCTCGATCTCCTCGGGCGGGACGCCGGCGCGCTCGACGGCGGCGCGGACCGCGGTCGCGGCGAGGTCGTCGGGGCGCACGCCCGCAAGACCGCCGCCGTGGCGCCCGACCGGAGTCCGCACCGCGGAGAGCACGACCGCCCTCATGCGCTCACGAGCTCCGGCTCGCGGCCGAGCAGCCGGGTGACGGCCGCGCGACCACGCTCCCCCATATCCAGCGTCAGATCGTTCACGTACATCGCGACGAACTCGTCGGCGGTCTCCGCATCGATGCCGCGACCGAACTCGCGGGCGTACGCGAGCGCCTCCTCGCGATTCGCGAGCCCGACGTCTATCGCTTCGCGCAGCACCGCGGAGACGTCTTGGCGGCGCTCGACGTCGCGCCGCACGGCCACGAGCCCGAGCGGGAGCGGCAGCCCGGTGTCGTCGCGCCACCAGACACCGAGGTCGAGCAGCTTCCGGAGACCCGCGTCGGCATACGTCAACTGCCCTTCGTGGATCAGCGAGGCCCGCGCGCGCTCGGCCGGAGACGACCTCGTCGAGCACGCTGTCGAACGGGACGTCACGTGTCGCGATGCCGTCGCCGAGCGCGAGCCGCAGCACCCTGGTCGCGGTGGTCAGCGGCCCGGGCGTCACGATCTCGATCTCCCGCAGCTCGTCGAGGGTGAGCTCCTCGCGCGCGACGACGATCGGCCCGTAGCCGTCGCCGAACGACGCGCCGTGCGGGAGCAGGAGGTAGCGGTCGCGACGGCCGGATACGCCCCGGCGGAGAGCGCGGTGACCTCCAGCCGTCCGTCGAGCGCCCACTCGTTGAGCGTCTGGATGTCGGACGCGACCGGCTCGAGCTCGAGCCCGCGCGTGTCGACCTTGCCCGCCCCGACGGCCCAGATCATGAACGCGTCGTCGGGATCGGCGCTGTGTCCGACGTGGATCCGCACGCGGCCACGTTACCCTCCTCGCAAATGGCGAACGTGCCGCTCTCGGAGTCGATCCAGGATTACCTGAAGACCGTCTACAAGCTCCAGGCCGCCGACGGCCACGTGACGATCGGCGCGGTCGCGAAGGATCAGGGCGTCTCGCCGGCTTCGGCGTCGGCGATGGTGAAGAAGCTCGCCGCGCTCGAACTGCTCGAGCACGAGCCGTACCGCGGCGCACGCCTGACCCCGGCCGGCGAGCGCGTGGCGCTCGAGGTGATCCGCCATCACCGCCTGATCGAGCTCTACCTCGCCGAGACGCTCGGCCTGCGACGTGGACGACGTGCACGACGAGGCCGACCGCCTCGAGCACGTCATCTCGGAGGAGCTCGAGGCGCGGATCGATCGCGCGCTCGGGTTCCCGACGCACGACCCGCACGGCGATCCGATCCCGGACGCGAACCTCGAGTGGCCGAGCCACCCTCAGCGTCCGAAGAAGTAGCGCTCCAGCGGCTCGAGCAGCTCCTCGCGCCGGAAGGCGCGCACGCGCCCACCGCCGCCGTCCTCCTCGGAGACGACGACGTCGTCCTCGAGCGTCGCGTTCGCGAACTGGAGGCAGTCCTCGAGCTCGTGGCCCTCCCACACGTAGTCGTCGGCGCGCGCCTCCCCGGTCTCCCGGTGCTGCGGGTTGACGATGCGACCGACGGCCCAGATCGCGCCGGGGCGGCGCTCGATCCAGATCACGACCCGCTCGTCGCGACCGGCGTCATCGCGACCGTCGACCACCCGCTCGGCGAAGCGCCCGGCCTGCAATGGGGCCTTCACGGCGGCGACTATACAATCGCTCCGTGGGTCTCGCGGATCAGATCCGGGGCGCGTTCTCGTTCCTCTCGTCCAAATCCCAGGCCGAAGACCAGATCGCGCCAGTACGTGATCCGCGAACATCATCGCGGCCGGCCGCTCGACGAGATCCTGCAGGACAACTACGTGACGAACCGCTGCACGCCCGAGCAGATCAAGCGTGTGCTCGATCGTCCCGAAGTCGTGCGCGCCGTCGGCGACGACGTGGCGTCGTCGGCCAAGGGGACCGTCGTCCAGCACCTAGAGCTCGCGTCCGGCGCCGCGCTCGCGGGCGAGCTCGACGACGCGCGCCGCGGCCGCGAGGTCCCACGCCGCGAGGCCGTTCGACTTGAAGACGACGATGTCGTCGTCCTGGGCGCGGCCCGAGAGCTCGCCGCTGACCACCTCGCCGAGCTCGTGCACCTCGAGCCAGTCGAGCACGCCGCGCTCGACCGGTTCGGCAAGGTCGCCCGCCTCCTGGCGGGACTGCTCGCGCGAGTCGCAGCAGACGAACGCGGCCCGTTCGAGCACGACGTTGTCGAGCTCACGATAGGAGAGGTCGTTCGCGCCTATCGCGCAGACCGTTGCGCCGGGCTCGAGCCACTCGCCGCGGAGCACCGGATCGGTCGAGGTCGTCGCGGTCACGACGACGTCGCACGCGGCGGCTTCGCGCGGCTCCTCGGCGGCGTCACAGCCATGCTCGGCGCAGAAGGCGGCGACTCGCGCCGCGTTGCGCCCCTGCACGACGACCCGCTCGAGCTGCGGCAGCGCGTCGCGGAGCGCCGTGACATGGGCAGCAGCCTGGCGGCCGTTCCCGAACACGCCGAGCGAGCGCGCGCCCTCGCGCACGAGGCGTGAGCGCAGCGACGGCCGACGCCGCCGCCGTGCGCAGCCGGCTCAGCCGCTCCGCCTCGACGATCGCCTCGAGCGTGCCGTCGAGGGCGAACAGCACGACGAGGAACGGCGTCCCGGCGGGAGCCCACGCGTAGGTCTTCAGGCCCGCGTAGCCGAGGCCGCGATCGACGCACGGCATCGCGGCGAACTTGCCGTCTGGGAGGTCGAGGCTGATCGCGCGTACGGTTGTCGACCTCGCCTCCCGCAAGGCGCACGAGCGAGCCCTCGACGGCAACGAATGCGTCGGCGGGCGTCAGCAGCCCCTCGACCTCGGCCTCCGTCAGGTAGAGCGGCATCGCCCGGATGCTAGAGCGCCCACAGCGGGCACACTCCATGTGTGACGCTGCTCGCTTCCGATCTCCCGGCGATCGTGATCGTGGTCGTGATGACCGCGTTCGTCGTGATCGTCGTGATCGGCATGCACGTCTGGGGCGCGATTCAGGACGGTCGCGAGGAGAAGGCGATGCATGCGACGCGTCACCCTCCGCGCGACTGAGCACATCGGGTGGCTGGTGAGGACCGAGGGGCTGCCGCAGGCATAGAGTCGCGGGGACATTCCCGCTGGGAAGGAGACTTGAGATGCCGCTGTTGAGAGGCCGCCGCGACGATGACGGGGGGACGAAGTACCAGATGCGCGAGAAGATGTTCGCGATCGGCGACGACTACTGGATCGAGACCGACGGCGGCGAGCGCGCCTTCAAGGTGAACGGCAAGGCGCTGCGGGTCCGCGACACGCTCGTCCTCGAGACGCCCGGCGGCGACGAGATGTTCACGATCCAGGAGAAGAAGCTGAGCGTCCGCGACAAGATGGAGATCGAGCGCGACGGCAAGACCGTGGCGACTGTGAAGAAGGCGCTCATTACTCCCCTACGAGAACGCTTCTCGATCGACGTCGAGGGCGGCGAGGACATGGAGGCGAAAGGCAACATCGTCGACCACGAGTACAAGATCGAACGGGGCGGTGACGACGTCGCCGAGGTGTCGAAGCGCTGGTTCAGAGTGCGGGACACGTACGGGATCGAGATCGAACCTGAGCAAGACGACGCGCTGATCCTGGCGATCACGGTCTGCATCGACCAAATGACACACGACGTCGGTTGACTCAGGCGACTGCCCCCGGGTGCAGGGCCTACAGGAGGGGCGGTGGAGACGCCCGGTGATCCCTCCCGCCCGGGCGGCAACTGGCCCCCGCCGACGACCGTTACACGCGCGTCCTAGCCGGTCGTCGGTAGGTGACTGGGGAAGACGCCGGACCCGGAGTTCACGTCAGGCAAGGTCTGCCTGTGGGTCTTCGATACGCCTGTAGTGTGGGGTTATGGGGGAGGTGACGGTGTTCGGTGTGATGTATCTCGTCAGTGACGAACACTGGTCCGACGGCGCTTACACGTATCGGGGCGAACAGTTGCCTGGGCTGGGCGAGGTCATCCCCATCGAGTATCCATGTGGCACCCGGGTTCGTGGTTGCGTGACTGGTGTCACACCGGCGAATCGGCTCCCGATCCGCGCGAGTCAAGTGCTCTAGCGCGGAGGCGTTTCTCCTCCTGTTCCCGGCCGCGGACACGCGTCCCGGCGAGCGACGTCGCCCGGTTCGCGGGCTCGAGCGTGACGATGCTGGAAACTCGCTACCACCATCTGCTCTCGTCGAGCGTCGACGCGGCGCGGGAACGGCTGGGCGCGTTCGGGGAGCGTTTGGGCCAAGAGGAGGCCACGAACCGAGCAGCGAACCGTCATCCGTGAGCCGACGAAAGCCTCGCGTTTGCGGGGCTTTCCCGTGATGCGCCCGGCATGATTCGAACATGCGACCTCTGCCTCCGCAGGGCAGCGCTCTATCCCCTGAGCTACGGGCGCGAGGGAGCGGTCAGTGTAGCCGTGCGGTTGCGGAGCCGATGCGCAGCTCGGCGTCGTCGGGCACCTCGACGCGCACGTAGGCGAGCGCCAGGCCGGGCACGGCGCTCGTCACCCTGCCGACGTCTTTCCCCTCGTAGGCGACCGGCGTCTCGGCAGCCGGCACGGCGCCGTCGACGTCGAGCACCCGCAGGCGGCGGTTGACCTTGCCGCGGTGGCGCTGCCGGGCGACCGGCTCCTGTCCCGGGAAGCAGCCCTTGCTGAACGAGATCGCCCGCTCGTCGAGACCGGCCTCGGCCGGGAGCACCCGGTCGTCGAGCTCGCTGCCGAAGCGCGGGGTCCCGGCCGCGATCCGGCGCCGCTCCAGCTCGTCGTCGCCGAGCGTCGTCTCGACGGCGGCGTCCAGCACCTCGAACGCCGGCTCCCCGTAGTCCCGGTTCTCGATTCCGTCGGCGACCGTCGCGAAGACGAGTGTCGAGGTGTGCTGCTCGAGCTCGATCTCGCACTTCGCGGCGAACCGGTTCCGAACCAGGTGGTCGCGCACGACCTCGCCGAGCTCGGGCTCGGTGAGCAGGAGCACGTCGTCGGCGCCTCGCCGCCACACGAGCACCGGCGCGATCACGCGCGCCTTGGGGGTGAGCAGCAGCGCGTCGAGCGACCCCGTTTCCGGCACGTCGTTCGTGAGCAGCCGGTCGAGATATACGACCGCGTCGGGGCCGCGTACTGCGACGTACGAGCGCGCACGGCGCGCAGCGGGCGTAACGAACTCCACTGCTACCTAGACTAGAGCGCATGTTCAGGTCGCGGGCGGAACGGAAGGTGGTCGACGCGGGCTACGACCCCGCGCGTCTCCCGCCCGGCCAGTACCTGACCGAGAAGTGGCCCGTGCTCCACGCGGGGTCGGTCCCGCGCTACCCCGACCTCGCGACGTGGACCTTCCGCGTCTTCGGCGAGGTGCGAGAACGAGGTCGAGCTCTCCTGGGAGCAGCTGATCGAGCTGCCGCGCTCGGGGAACACCCAGGACATCCACTGCGTCACCCGCTGGTCGCGCTTCGACGCCAACTTCGAGGGCGTCCACTGGCGCGAGCTCGCCGCCCTCGCGAAGCCGAAGCCGACGGCGGCGTTCGTGATCGCCCATGCCGAGCACGGCTTCACCTCGAACGTGCCGCTCCGGTTCCTCGAGGACGACGACGCCCTGTTCGCGACCCACGCCGACGGCGAGCCGCTCACCCCCGACCACGGGTACCCGCTCCGGCTGGTGATCCCCGGCAAGTACTTCTGGAAGAGCGCCAAGTGGCTGCGCGGCATCGAGCTGTCGTCGGTCGACAAGCCCGGCTTCTGGGAGCGCTACGGCTACAACAACAACGCCGACCCCTGGAACGAAGAGCGGTACGGCTTCTGACGGATCACTCGCGCGAGGGATCGGTCTCCACCCGGCTGCCACCGATCACCTCGTCAACACCCTCCCAATCCCCTTGAAGAGGCGCCTCCCCCGGCGCCTCTTCTCGTTTCCGGGTCGCAAAACGACGCGAGCCCGGGCTTTCACCCGGGCTCGCAAGAGAGAACCAGAAAGAGGTTCTCACCTTCGATCTACATCATCCCGCCCATGTCGGGCATGCCGGCGCCGGCGCCCACCGGATTCTTCTCCGGGGCCTCGGCGACGATCGCCTCCGTGGTGAGGATGTTCTTCGCGATCGACGCCGCGTTCTGCAGCGCCGAGCGCGTGACCATCGTCGGGTCCGTGATGCCGGCCTTGACGAGGTCGGTGACCTCGCCGGTGTCGACGTTCAGGCCCTCGCCCGGCTCCGCCGTGCGCACCTGCTGGACGACGACCGAGCCCTCGAGGCCGGCGTTCGTCGCGAGCTGGCGAAGCGGCTCCTCGAGCGACTTGATGATGATCTGGGCGCCGGTCCGCTCGTCGCCGTCGAGCGACTTGAGCAGCTTCGGCGAGACCGTGTCGGCCGCGTTCAGCAGCGCGACGCCACCGCCCGGCACGACGCCCTCCTCGAGGGCGGCGCGGGCAGCCTGCAGCGCGTCCTCGACGCGGTGCTTGGTCTCCTTCATCTCCGTCTCGGTGGCAGCGCCGACCTTGACGACCGCGACGCCGCCGGACAGCTTCGCGAGGCGCTCCTGGAGCTTCTCGCGGTCGAAGTCCGAATCGGTGTTCTCGATCTCCGACTTCAGCTGCTTGATCCGGCCCTTGATCGCGTCCCCCTCACCGGCACCGTCGATGATCGTCGTCGAGTCCTTGTCGACGACCACCTTGCGTGCGTGCCCGAGCTGCGAGAGCTTCGTGTTCTCGAGCTTGAGGCCCATCTCCTCGGTGATCACCTCGCCGCCCGAGAGGATCGCGATGTCCTCGAGCATGCGCTTGCGGCGATCGCCGAAGCCCGGCGCCTTGACGGCGACGGCCTGGAAGGTGCCGCGCAGCTTGTTGACCACGATCGTCGCGAGCGACTCGCCCTCGACGTCCTCGGCCACGATCAGCAGCGGGCGGCCGGCCTGGATCACCTGCTCGAGCACCGGCAGCAGGTCCTTGACGGCCCCGATCTTCTGGTTCGCGACCAGGATGTACGGGTCGTCGAGCACGGCCTCCATGCGCTCGGCGTCGGTGATCATGTAGGGCGACAGGTAGCCCTTGTCGAACTGCATGCCCTCGGTGAACTCGAGCTCGAGGCCGAAGGTCTGACCCTCCTCGACGTTCACGACGCCGTCCTTGCCGACCTTCTCGATCGCCTCGGAGAGGACGTCGCCGATCTCGGCCGAGCGGGAGGAGACGGTCGCGACGCGCGCGATGTCCTCCTTGCCGGAGATCTCGGTGGACTGCGACTTGAGGTTCTCGACGATCTGGTCGACGGCGGTCTCGATGCCGCGCTTGAGCGCCATCGGGTTCGCGCCGGCCGAGACGTTCTTGAGCCCCTCGCGGACGACGGCCTGCGCGAGCACCGTGGCCGTCGTCGTGCCGTCGCCGGCCACGTCGTTGGTGGCGGTCGCGACCTCGCGGACGAGCTGCGCGCCCTGGTTCTCGAAGACGTCCTCGACCTCGATCTCGCGCGCGATCGTGACGCCGTCGTTCGTGATCGTCGGCGCCCCGAACTTCTTGTCCAGGACGACGTAGCGACCCTTCGGGCCGAGCGTCACCTTGACCGCGTCGGCCAGGATGTCGACGCCGCGCTGGAGCGAGCGGCGGGCATCCTCGCTGAACTTCAGCTCCTTGTGAGCCATGTGGTTTCTCTTCCCCTTCCTACGCGACCGCTGCGCGGTCGCCGACGACCTTTGCGAGCACGTCGGACTCGCGCAGGATCAGGACTTCGTCGACACCGAGCTTGATCTCGGTCCCGCCGTATTTGCTGAAGATGATCTCGTCGCCCTCTTCGAGGTCCATGGCGATGTAGTCGCCGTCCTCGTCGCGGGCGCCCGGACCGACGGCGAGGACGCGGCCGCGCTGCGGCTTCTCCTTCGCCGTGTCCGGCAGGACGATGCCGCTGACCGTCGTCTCCTCTTCCTCGAGGACCGTGACGATCAGGCGATCGCCGAGCGGCTTAAGGTTCATAGATAAGGACCTCCATCTTGTACTCACAAGCTTGTAACACGCTTGTGCTTGCGGCTGGCACTCTACCGATGGGAGTGCCAACGGCGCAAGACTATCTGAGAGATCTCAGTCGCCGACGCTAAGATCCAGGCGCCATGCGGCGTGAATTCTCGGCCGGCGCCGTGCTCGTCCGGCAGCTCCGCGGCGAGACCGTGGTCGCCGCGATCCGCCCGGGCGGCAAGCCCGCGGGCGTGTGGGCGCTGCCGAAAGGACAGATCGACGCCGGCGAGACGGGCGAGCAGACGGCCCTGCGGGAGGCGGCCGAGGAGACCGGGGCCCGTGGCCGGTCGCTCGGGAAGCTGGGTGACGTGCGCTACTGGTTCGTCTGGGAGGGCGAGCGCGTCTTCAAGGTCGTCTCGTTCTTCCTCCTCCGCTACACCGGCGGCCGCCTCGGCGACGTCCCGGAGCCCCACCGGCACGAGGTGGCGGAGGTGAGGTGGCTCCCGCTCGCCGAGGCCCCACGGCTGCTCGCCTACCGGGGCGAGCGGCAGATGGCCGAGAAGGCCCTGTCCGTCCTCGCGAACGAGGACGTATGATCGGCGCGCGCCGTGCCCGCCTTCGCGCTGAACTTCTACTCGCCGATCGTGGAGGCGCAGCTTCGCTCCCACCGCAAGACGGCGACGATCCGCCTCGGCGACAAGTCGCGGAAGTACCAGAAGGGCATGCTCGTCTCCGTCCTCGTCGGCGCACGGTTCGGGCCGCGCCAGCACGTCTTCGACGCGGTCGTCGACAAGGTCGAGGTGAAGACGATCGACGAGCTGTCGCCCAACGAGATCGAGCACGACAACCCGGAGATCCGGCACCGTGACGAGCTCTGCCGCTTCCTCGGCCAGCTCTACAACCGCGACGTGACCGGCGAGGACACGGTGACGGTGATCCGCTTCTCGGCGATCAAGCCGAGCCTCGGCCTGTAGTCCGGTCAGCGCCGGATCCGGATCCCGTTCAGCTCGGGCGCGCGGAGCGGCCCGCCGCACGCCTCGCAGTCGACGGCGAACGTCGAGGAGAACGGCGCCGAGCACGCGGGGCAACGGTGCAGGAGCTCGCCGCCGCACCCGGGGCAGCGTTCGGGAAGCTCGCTCTCGAACTCCTCGAACCAGCGCCGCGCCGCGCCGCAGTCGATGCAGAACGCGCTCCAGTGCCCGAGCACTCCTCGGCGCTCCTCGCGCAGCCAGTCGGCGGCCTTCCCCACGCCACGACTGTAACCCCACGCGGCCGTTAGCATGCGCCCGTGGCGATCGCCCGCGTAGCCGAGCCCTCGGGCTCGCTCCAGGAGGTCCGGGAGTGGGGCCTCGACCGCGAGGACCTCCTGCAGATCTACCGCAACATGCTGATCACGCGGGGCGTCGAGGAGCGCGGCCACATCCTCTACCGCCAGGGCAAGATCCCGGGCTCCTTCTACACGGGACGCGGCAACGAGGCGGCCTCCGTCGCGATCGCGATGGCGATGGCGCCGGACGACGTCGGCACGCCGCTGCATCGCGACATGGGCGTGCACATCACGCGCGGCGTCGAGCCCTGGCGCATCTTTGCCCAGTACATGGGCCGGGACGACGGCCCGGCGCGAGGCAAGGACGGCAACGTGCACATGGCCGACTCGCGGCTGGGCCTGATCGCCATGGTCAGCCACCTGCCGGCGATGCTCCCCGTCGCGGTCGGGTGCGCGCTCGCGTTCCGCATTCGCGAGGAACGGCGGGTCGCGATCGGGTGGACCGGCGAGGGGGCGATGGCCCGTGGCGACGCGCACGAGGGCATGAATTTCGCCGGCGTGCGGCGGCTGCCCGTCGTCTTCATCTGCGACAACAACCAGTGGGCGTACTCGACGCCGACGCACCTTGAGTACGCCGTCGAGCACCTCGCCGACCGCGCAGCCGCATACGGGTTCGACGGCGTCGTGGTGGACGGCACCGACGTGCTCGCCGTGTACCGCGAGGCGAAGCGCGCGATCGAGAAGGCACGCGACGGCGGGGGCCCGACGTTGATCGAGTGCCAGACCCTGCGCATGGAGGGCCACGCGGTCCACGACGACGCGTTCTACGTACCGAAGGAACTGTTCGAACAGTGGGCCGCACGGGACCCGCTCGAGCGCTACCGCACCTGGCTTCGCTCGAACGCCGACATGAGCGACGCCGAGGAGGAGGAGATGACGGGCCAGGTGAAGCGCCTGCTGAACGACGCGCTGCAGCGCGCCGAGGAGTCGCCGCAACCTGACCCGGCCGACCTGCTGGAGGGCGTCTACGCGGCGCCCGAGGACCTCGACACGCCCCACCACAAGTAGAGGCGATCACGATGGCAGAGATGACCTACCTGCAGGCGATCTCCGACGGCCTCCGGCAGGAGATGCGGCGCGACCGCCGCGTGTTCGTGCTCGGTGAGGACGTCGGCGTCTACGGAGGCGCGTTCAAGGTGACACTCGGCTTCCAGGAGGAGTTCGGCAGCTGGCGGGTGATCGACACGCCGCTTTCCGAGACGGCGATCGTCGCCGGCGCGACCGGCGCCGCGCTGATGGGCCTGCGTCCGGTCGCCGAGATGCAGTTCGCCGACTTCGTCTCGTGCGCATGGGATCACCTCGTGACCGTGGCCGCGAAGCAGCGCTGGCGCGCGGGCACGCCCGTCCCGTTCGTGCTCCGGCTCCCGTCGGGCGGCGGCTTCTCCGGCGGGCCGTTCCACTCGCAGAACCCCGAGTCGTCATTCGCGCACATCCCCGGCCTCAAGTGCGTGTGCCCGGCGACGCCGGAGGACGCGAAGGGACTGATCATCGCCGCGATCGAGGACCCGAACCCGGTGCTCTACTTCGAGCACAAGCACCTCTACCGGCGCATCAAGGGCGAGGTGCCCGAGGAGCGCTACACGGTGCCGATCGGGAAGGCGCGCATCCACTCCGAGGGCACCGACGTGTCGGTGATCACGTGGGGCGCGATGGTCTACACCGCCGAGGAGGCCGCGGCGCAGGTCGACGCGTCCGTCGAGATCGTCGACCTCCGGAGCGTGATGCCGTGGGACAAGCAGGCGGTGCTCGACTCGGTCCGCAAGACGTCGAAGGTGCTCGTGCTCCACGAAGACACCCGCTCGGGCGGCTTCGGCGGCGAGATCGCCGCGACGATCGGGGAGGAGGCCTTCGAGGATCTCGACGCACCGGTTCGCCGCATCGCGGCGCCGGACTCGTCCCGTGCCCTTCTCGCCGGTGCTCGAGAAGTCCTTCATCCCACAGGTCGCCGACGTCGCGCGGGGGCTCAAGGAACTCGTGGAGTACTAGGAGCGAGGATGGCCACCGGTACCGCTGTCGACGTCGTGATGCCCCAGATGGGCGTGTCGGTTTCGGAGGGCACGGTCACCCGCTGGCTGAAGCAGGTCGGCGACCACGTCGAGTCGGACGAGACGCTGCTCGAGATCTCGACCGACAAGGTCGACACCGAGGTGCCGTCGCCCGCGTCCGGCGTGGTGAGCGAGATCCTGGTGCCGGAAGGCGAGACGGTCGAGGTCGGGACGGTGCTCGCACGGATCGGAGGCGAAGCGCCTGCGGAGCAGGCAGCCGCACCGCCGGCGCCGACCGAGCCCACGCAACCGGCGACACCCGAGGCCGCGGCACCCGCTGCCGCGCCGGCGCCCCAAGCGCCGACGCCGGAGCCCGTCGCCGCGTCACCACCGCCCGCGCCGCCCGCCGCCGCGTCAACCGAAGCAGCCGAGCCGTCGAACGGCAAGGCCTTCATCTCGCCGGTCGTCGCGCGAATCGCCGGCGAGCACGGGGTCGACCCAGCGCAGGTGCCGGGCACCGGCACCGGTGGACGTGTGACGAAAAAGGACATCCTCGCGTTCATCGAGGCAGGCGGCGCCGCAGCACCGGAGCCCGAGCCCGCCCCGGCCCCCGCCGAAGCTGCTGCCCCACCGCCGGCCGCCCCGGTTGCGCCTGCAGCACCGGCGGCACCGCCGATGCCGCCTCCCGCAGCGCCCGCCCCCGAGCCGGCGGTCGCCGCGAGTGCAGCGCCGGCAGCCGAGGCGCCGGGCGAGACCTTCGAGCCGATTTCGGCGATGCGCCGCGGTATCGCCGAGCACATGCGCCGCTCGCTCGACACGTCGGCGCATGTGACGAGCGCGATCGAAGTCGACATGACGAACGTCGTCGCCGTTCGCGCGAAGTTGAAGAAGGAGTTCGAACAGGCTTACGGAGTGAACCCGACCTACCTCGCCTTCGTCGCGCGCGCGACCGTCGACACGCTGCGCGACTACCCGTACGTGAACGGCGAGCTGCGCGACGGGCAGATCGTCACCCGCAACTTCGTGAACCTCGGCTTCGCCGTCGAGCTGGCGGAGGGCAAGGGCCTCATCGTTCCGGTGGTCAAGAACGCCGAGATGCTGAACCTGCTCGGCATGGCGAAGAGCATCGCCGACATCGCGTCGCGTGCACGCAACAAGCAGCTGCTTCCGGACGACGTCGTCGGCGGCACGTTCACGATCACCAACCCGGGCGGCTACGGGACGTTCCACGGCACGCCGGTGATCAGCCAGCCCCAGGCCGCGATCCTCGGCACCTACGCGATCGTGAAGCGGCCGTGGGTGATCACCGACGAGAACGGCACCGACGCGATCGCGATCCGGTCGATGATGAACCTGACCCTGACCTACGACCACCGCCTGATCGACGGCGCGCTTGCCGGCAGGTTCCTCCGCGACCTCCGCGAGCGGCTTCAGACCTGGGGCGAGAGCGACTACTCGGCCTAGAGCGACGGCTAGGCTGAGCACGGTGGCCCGGCTGCTCAACCTCGGCATCGTCGACTACCGCGAGGCACTCGAGCTGCAGCGGTCGACCGCGGCCGCGGTGGCGAGCGGCGAATCGCCTGACACGGTGCTCCTGCTCGAGCACCCGCCGACGATCACACTCGGCCGCCGCGCCGACCCCGGCGAGCTGCACGTCCCGCCCGGGGCGGACGTCGAGATCGTCGAGACCGACCGGGGCGGCAAGTCGACCTACCACGCGCCCGGCCAGCTCGTCTGCTACCCGATCCTCGACCTGACCCGCCACGGCCAGGACGTGAAGCGCTACTGCCGCGACCTGGAGGATGCCCTCATTCGCACGACCGCCGCCTTCGGGATCGAGGCGACGCGGATCGAGGGGCTCACCGGCATCTGGCTCGAGCGGCCGCCGCGCAAGATCGCGTCGATCGGCATCCACCTCTCGAGGTGGATCTCGACGCACGGTTACGCACTGAACGTCGATCTCGACCCCGCTCCGTTCACGGAGTGGATCACCGCCTGCGGGCTCGACGGCTACGCCTTCACGTCGATGGCCCGCGAGCTCGGCCGGCCGGTCGCGGTCGACGACGTCCGGCCGGTGGCCGCCGAGGCGTTCGCCGACGTGTTCGGCGTCGCCCTCGAGCCGGCCCCCCTCACGGTCGCGAGCCGTTGACCGTCGACATCCGCGCGTGGCCACGGCCGGACTGGGAGCCGGTGCCCTACGAAGGTGTCGTCGGCGTGGAGGGGCGCGTCCTGATCCGCGAGAACGACTTCTTCCTCGCGCAGCTCCGCTTCGCCGAGCACGCGACGATCCACGAGCACCCGGGCCCGAACGACACGATCGTCGTCTGTCTCGAGGGCGAGGGGATGACGTCGGTCGGCGCGGAGACCACCGAACTGCGCGCGGGCCAGCAGGTGCGCTGGCCGCGCGGCGTGCCGCACCGCCTCTGGACCGAGGGGTCGACGATGACGACGCTGATGTTCGAGCACGTCGTTCTTCCCGGCTAGGACAGTTCGGTCCACTTGGCGCGCGGCCGCGGCGCGCCGCGCATGCCCTCGAGACGGTCGAGCAGCGCCGTCGCGTCGTCGGCGACCGCGATCGCCGCGAGGTCCGACTCCCGGACGAAGCCCTCCTCCGTCGCGTGCCGGGCGAGCGCGATCAGCGGGCGCCAGTAGCCCTCGACGTCGAGCAGTCCGATCGGGCTCGCGTGCAGGCCGAGCTGTGACCAGGTCAGCTGCTCGAGCAGCTCGTCGAGCGTGCCGAAGCCGCCGGGAAGCGCGACGAAGGCATCCGCGAGCTCGGCCATGCGGGCCTTGCGCTCGTGGAGCGAGTCGACGACCTCGAGCCGGGTCACTCCCTCGTGGGCGAGCTCCCGGTCGACGAGACTCTGCGGGATCACGCCGATCACCTCGCCGCCGGCGGCCAGCGCGGCGTCGGCGACGGCGCCCATCAGCCCGACGCGCCCGCCGCCGAATACGACCCCGACCCCTCGCAGGGCGGCCGCCTCACCGAAGCTGCGAGCAGCGGCTGCATACGCCGGGACGCGGCCGCTCGAGGCGCCGCAGAAGACACAGACCCGCTCCACCGTTCGAGCCTAGCCGCGGGCGGCGCGGGCAGAAGCGCGTCGTCTACTTTGGCGCAATGTTCGAAGTTCGAGGATACGGGCGCCGCGAGGAACGCCCCGAGCGGCCCGCCGACCCGGCCGTGCGCCGGGCGAACCTGAAGCGCATCGCGAGACTGTTCCAGCCGTACCGGCTCCGGCTCTCGGCGGTGCTCGCGCTGATCCTCCTGTCGGCGGCGCTCGGCGTCCTGCCCGCGTTCCTGCTCAGGGGCGCGCTCGAGTCGATCCAGAGCCAGGACACGAGACTGCTCTCGATCTACGCCGGCGGGATGATCGTGATCGCCGTCGTCACCGGGGCGCTCGGCGTCTGGCAGACGCTGCTCTCGAACCAGGTCGGCCAGAGCGTCATGCACGACCTCCGCACCGCCGTGTTCCGGCACCTGCAGCGGCTCTCGCTCGCGTTCTTCACACGCACGCGAACCGGCGAGGTGCAGTCGCGCATCTCGAACGACATCGGCGGCGTGCAGGGCGTGGTCACGTCGACCGCGACGTCGATCGTCTCGAACGTGACCACGGTGCTCGCCACGATGGTCGGCATGCTGCTGCTCAGCTGGCAGCTGGCGCTCTTCGCATTCGCGCTGATCCCGATCTTCGTGCTGCTGACGCGCCGGGTCGGGAACGAGCGGCGCCGGATCGCGAAGACCACGCAGGAGACGCTGGCCGACATCTCGAGCCTCGTGCAGGAATCGCTGTCGGTCAGCGGGGTCCTGCTCGGCAAGACGATGGGGCGCACGGAGGAGCTTGCCGACCGGTTCGACGGCGAGTCCCGCCGCCTCGCAGAGCTCGAGGTCAGGCAGCGGATGGCCGGCCGCTGGATGATGGCGACGATCCAGACGAGCTTCGCCGTGATGCCGGCGGCCGCGTACTGGTTCGGCGGGCTCGCGATCGCACACGGCTGGTCGACCTCGCTCACCGTGCCGACGCTCGTCTCGTTCACCACGCTGCAGACCCGGTTGTTCTTCCCGGTCGGGTCGCTGCTGGGCGTGGGGCTCGACGTCCAGACGTCGCTCGCGCTGTTCGACCGGATCTTCGAGTACCTCGACCACCCCGTCGACATCGTCGAGGCGGAAACGCCGCGCGCGCTCACCTCGGCCGGCGACGTCGCGTTCGACAAGGTGTGGTTCCGCTACGACCCCGACGGCCCGTGGACGCTCGAGGACGTCACGTTCACGGTGCCGGCCGGAACGAAGACGGCGCTCGTCGGGGAGACGGGCTCCGGCAAGACCACGCTCGGGTACCTCGTCGCGCGGCTCTACGACGTCGACCGCGGGAGCGTCTCGATCGACGGCATCGACGTGCGCGACTTGTCGTTCGACACGCTCACGAGCCTCGTCGGCGTCGTTTCGCAGGAGACCTATCTCTTCCATGCCACGGTGCGCGAGAACCTGCGCTTCGCGAGGCCGGACGCGACGGACGATGAGATCGAGCGCGCCGCAGAGGCGGCGCAGATCCACGACCTGATCGCGTCGCTCCCGAACGGCTACGAGACGGTGGTCGGCGAGCGCGGCTACCGGTTCTCGGGCGGCGAGAAGCAGCGGATCGCGATCGCGCGCACGATTCTCCGCAACCCGCCGATCCTCCTGCTCGACGAGGCGACGAGCTCGCTCGACACGGAGACCGAGCGCCAGGTGCAGGACGCGCTCGACCGGCTGGCCGCCGGACGCACGACGATCGCGATCGCCCACCGCCTTTCGACGGTCTTCGACGCCGACCAGATCGTCGTCCTCGACCGCGGGCGCATCGTGGAGCGCGGGCAGCATCACGACCTCGTCGCCCAGGGCGGGCGCTACGCAGAGCTCGTCGACCGCACGCCGCTCGGCCGCGAGCCGGCTCTAGACTGAGGCGCAATGGAGACCTCGTTGCCCGTCGCCGAGCGCCCCCGCCGCCCCGAGTGGATGAAGGTCCGCGCGCCGTCGCGGAACGGCCGCTACTACGACGTCAAGAAGCTGATTCACGGCGCGCAGCTGCACACGATCTGCGAGGAGGCCCGCTGCCCGAACATCGCCGAGTGCTGGGGCCGCGGAACCGCGACGTTCCAGATCCTCGGCGAGACATGCACCCGCGCGTGCCGCTACTGCTACGTCCACTCGGGCCGCCCCTCGGAGCCGGTCGACCCGCTCGAGCCGCTCCGCCTCGCGCAGACCGCGAAGCAGATGGGGCTGAAGCACGTGGTCGTCACCTCGGTCGACCGCGACGACGTGCCCGACAAGGGCGCCGGCCACTACGCAGCGACGATCCGCGCACTCAAGTCGAAGCTTCCCGCCGCCACCGTCGAGGTGCTGACGCCCGACTTCGCCGGCGTCGAGGAGGCGGCGCTCGCGACGGTGATCGGGGCGCGCCCCGACGTCTTCAACCACAACATCGAGACCGTGCGGCGCCTGCACCGCCGCATGCGCGGCGCGCGCGCGAGCTACGACGGCGCGCTCGAGCTGCTGCGGCGGGCGAAGGAGATCGCCGACTACCCCGTGCTCACGAAGAGCGGGATCATCGTCGGTCTCGGCGAGACCAACGACGAGGTCGTGGACACGATGCGCGATCTGCGTGCGAACGGCGTGGACGTCGTGACGATCGGGCAGTACCTGCAGCCGAGCGCGAGGCACACGACGATCGACCGCTGGGTGCACCCCGACGAGTTCCGCTGGTTCCGCGAGCAGGGTGAGGCGCTCGGGTTCGGGTCGGTCTTCTCGGGGCCGCTCGTCCGCTCGAGCTACCGCGCCGACGAGCAACGTCACGCGGCCGCGACCGGCCGCGGCGCCGTCGCGTACTGACCGCTAGCGGATCCCGCTGTCGATCAGGATGTCGCGGACCTCGCTCCGCACGTTCGCGACCACGAAGCGTTGAGGCCGGATCGTCCTGCCGATGCTCGCATGGACCGTCCAGCTCCCCGGCCCGAGAGAGACGTGGTAGCGGCCCACGGCGTCCGTTCGCGTCGTCACCGACCGCGCGCCGCTCGTGAAGCGGAGCACGACATGCGACGCCGGCTTGTCACACGGCACGCCGACGCGGCAGACGGGCGTGACCGGCCCGATGCGAACCAGACCATGAACGAGCACGAGTGCGACGAGCGCGAGCACCGTCGTTACCGATTGACGACTGGATGTTTCACGGACTACTGCTTGATCGCGATCGCCACGGAGTGCGCGGTGCGCGCCTGGCGGATTCCGACCGCGTACGTACCAGCGTGCGCCGGGTTTCCGATCGCGGCGCTCCGCGAGAACACGACCTGCACGACGCCGTCGGTCATCGAGTCGCACGTGATGCCCTGGGCGACGGGCAGCCCGACGGTGACGGTCGTACCGGAGACGGTGACCTTCGACGCCGCATTGCCGTTGATGCGAACGGCCTTGCCCGCGATCGAGCCGGGAACGTGCGCGGCCCGCGGCAGCGACACGACGACCGCACCGCCGGTCGGGCGTCCGCACCGAAGCACGGCCTGCAGGCGGACGGTCAGCGCGACGTCGTCGGCGCCGGCCTTGACCGACGAAAGCTGCACGCTCGCGGCGTGATCGGG
This sequence comes from uncultured Thermoleophilia bacterium, assembly GCA_963742615.1. Classification (GTDB taxonomy): domain Bacteria; phylum Actinomycetota; class Thermoleophilia; order Gaiellales; family Gaiellaceae; genus PALSA-600. The sequence goes on from CAVUMS010000001.1 coordinate 284,907, forward strand.
TGACTGGAAATTGACCGCGTCGCCGGGCCCTCCGGAGAGCGGCGCGACGATGATCGGCGGCGACACCGCAGCGGCGGCCTGCACGGCGACGAGTGCGGCGACCCCGGTCAACCCGGACCAAGCCAGGCGTCCCATCGCGCGAAGTCTAGACACCCTCGCGCATGGGTAGGTTTCTCCTCCCGCTTGCGCCGGTCACGAATTTTCGATCAGAATCGGCGCGGCAGGGGGGAGCCCAGCCTCAGCTTTCCCGGAGTTCACGCCCACGAAAGGGGAGAGAACTTGAGAATCCTTCGCTCGAAGGTGGGCCGCCGTGTGGCGGTCCTGGCCGCTCTGGCGATCGCCGCGGCGGCGGTTGCATCCGTTTCGGGCAGTGCCCACCGCGTCGCCGTCCACCGCGGGGTGATGACGCCCGACACGATGCGTTCGCCGTTCCTCGCACAGGAGGCGACGCCTGCGGCGAATCCCACCGGCACCGTGCTGTTCACGTGCCAGGTGACGGTCCCGGCCGGCTGCTACGGGCCTGACCAGATGCGCGCCGCGTACCAGGTCCAGCCGCTGCTCGACGCCGGCTACACGGGTAACGGCCGGACGATCGTGATCGTCGACGCCTACGGGAGCTCGACGCTCGTGAGCGATACGGCCGTCTTCAACACGCTGTGGGGACTTCCCGCCACAGACCTGACGATCTCCAAGCCGTTCGGTGTCGACCCCACCGATCCCACGAACGCCGAAGGCTGGTCGGCCGAGACGACTCTCGACGTGACATGGGCGCACGCAATCGCCCCCGGCGCGAAGATCGCGCTCGTGATCGCGAAGTCGAACGACGACGCAGACATCCTCGACGCAACCCAGTACGCGGTCGACAACAACCTCGGGGACACGATCTCGCAGAGCTTCGGGGAGGCCGAGCGGTGCATGGATCCTGCGCAGCTGAAGCGGCAGGAGCTGATCTTCAAGGCCGCCGTGGCGAAGGGCATCACGCTCTTCGCGTCGTCCGGCGACGAGGGAGCAGCTTTGCCGACCTGTGACGGCGACCACCTGTTCAAGGCCGCCAGCACCCCGGCGAGCGACCCGAACGTGACGGGCGTCGGCGGAACGACCCTGCACGCGGACGGACGGTCGGGCGCGTACCAGTCGGAGTCGACGTGGAACGAGTCCGCGCTGGTCGGCGACGCGACCGCCGGCGGCGGCGGCCTGAGCGTCCTCTACGGACGTCCGCTCTACCAGCTCGTCGGCACGTCCTGGCGCACCAGCACATTCATGCGCCAGGTACCGGACGTCTCCTACAACGCCGCCATCTTCAACGGCGTGATTGTCGTCTGGACGCGACCCGGGTTCCCGAGGTCCGTCTTCCGCTTCGGCGGCACGAGCGCCGGCTCGCCGCAGTGGGCCGGGATCGCGGCGATCACCGACCAGCTCGGTGGCCATCGCCTCGGCAACATCAACCAGTCGCTGTACACGATCCCGAAGCTCTCGGCGGGTGCCTTCCACGACATCGCGGACGGGAGCAACAACTCCGTGCCCGACGGACTCGGCGGCACGATCACCGGCTTCACGGCCGTGCCGGGCTACGACATGGCGACCGGGATCGGCTCGCCGATCGCCTCGGTGCTCGCACCGCTCCTCGCGAAGCTCCCGGCGCACACCAACCCGAGCTGAGCCAGGGCGGACCAGAGAAGGCAGAACGGGGGCCGCCGCAAGGCGGCCCCCCGTCGTTTCGGGGCTTGGAAGCTAGCCGTGCGGCTTCGCGAGGCCGCGATAGTCGAGCGCCTGGTCGAGGATCTCCTCTGAGACGCCGGCCGCACGGGCGACCTCCCGCAGCGGACGGCCGGACGCGGCCGCCTCATTGACGATCTCGGTCGCGCGGTCGTATCCGATGTGCGGGTTGAGCCCGGTCGCGGCGGCGAGCGTCAGCTCGGCGTAACGCTCGCACTGCTCGCGGTTCGCCTCGATGCCGGCCACGCACTTCTCGTCGAGCAGCCGGCACGCAGCGGCCAGCAGCTTGACCGACTGCAGGAGGTTCCGCGCAAGCAGCGGGACGAAGACGTTCAGCTCGAAGTGGCCCTGCATGCCCCCGACCGCGATCGCCTGGTCGTTCCCGATCACCTGTGCGGCGACCTGCGTGACGACCTCGGGGATGACCGGGTTGACCTTGCCCGGCATGATCGACGAGCCCTTCTGCAGCTCAGGCAGGAAGATCTCGGCGAGCCCGGCGCGCGGGCCCGAGCCGAGGAAGCGCAAGTCGTTCGCGATCTTCGTGAGGCTGACCGCGAGCGTCTTGAGCGCGCCCGACGTCTCGACGAGGCCGTCGCGCGCGGCCTGCGACTCGAAGGGATCGGCCGGGGGCGAGATCGTGAGCCCCGACGACCGCTCGAGCTCGGCCCGCACCCGCGCGGCGAACTCCGGATGCGTGTTGAGGCCGGTGCCCACCGCGGTACCGCCGAGCGGGACCTGGCCGAGCCGGCCCAGTGTCGCCGACACGCGCGCGTGCCCCTCGCGGACCTGCGCCGCGTAGCCGCCGAACTCCTGGCCGAGCGTGACCGGGACGGCATCCATCCAGTGCGTCCGACCGGACTTGACCACGTCGTCGAACTCGCGCGCCTTCGCATCGAGCGCGGCAGCGAGGCCCTCGAGCGCCGGGAGCAGGTCGTGCACTACCTCGTCGAGCGCGGCGAGATGGACGGCGGTCGGGAACACGTCGTTCGAGCTCTGGCCGAGGTTGACGTCGTCGTTCGCGTGGACGTCCTCGCCGGCGAGGGTTGCGATCACCTCGTTCGCGTTCATGTTCGACGAGGTGCCGGAGCCCGTCTGGAACACGTCGATCGGGAACTGGTCGTCGAGCTCGCCGGCCGCGACGCGGTCCGCGGCGTCGGCGATCCGGCTCGCCTTGTCGGGATCGAGCAGGCCGAGCTCTGCGTTCACGCGCGCAGCGGCGCCCTTGACGCGGCCGAGCCAGCGCGCGACCGGAACGGGAATCGGCTCGCCGGAGACAGGGAAGTTGGCGATCGCCTTCTGCGTCTCGGCGCCCCAGAGCTCGCGCTCGGTCACTCGCTCGCTCACGATGGAGACTGTATCCGCCGACCGGTGTCCAGCAGATCGCTCCAGCCGGTCAGTTTGACACGCGGCCGGCCGAGCGGCTCGCCCGCGGTCCGCTCGGCGGCGTCGATCGCGCGCCAGCCGTCGTACTCGACGAACGGCACGTCGCGCTCGCGAAGCAGGTCGGCGAGGTCGCCGCCGCCACTCGCCGCGAGCCGGCCGGCGCGCGCGTCGGAGAGCAGGGCCATGACGGTCTCGACCGCGTCCTTCTTGTTCGTTCCGATCACGCCGCTCGGCCCTCGCTTGATCCAGCCCGCGACGTACGTCCGCTCGGCGCCGACCACGCGGCCGTCCTCGTTCGGGAAGACCGCGCCGGCGCCGTCGAACGGTACTCCGGGGAGCTCGACTCCCTGGTAGCCGACGCTGCGGAGGACGAGCCCGGAGGACAGGGTCTCGCGCTCCCCGGTCGGCCGCGCGACGAGTCGCCCGTGTTCGGAGACGAGCTCGTTGCGCACGAGCTCGACCGCCTCGACGCGCTCGTCGCCGAGAATCGCGACAGGTGAGACGACGAAGCGGAGCACGATCCGGCGCGGGAGGCCCTTCGGCTCGCTGCGCGGCGAACTCGCGCAGCAGGTCGACGTTCCGGCGCGCGCGCTCGCGGTCCGCCTCGAGCGCCTCGGCGCTCGCGGCGTCGAGCTCGAGATCGCGAGGGTCGACGATCACGTCCGCACCGGCCAGCTCGCCGAGCTCCTGCAGCTCGGGCGGCGTGAAAGCCGCCTGCACGGGCCCGCGGCGGCCGAGCATCACGATCTCCCGGATCCCGGAGTGGATGATCGCCTGCTCGGCGGCCGTCGACCGTGTCGGTCGACGCGAGCTCCTGTGCCGTGAGCGCGAGCATGCGCGCGCAGTCGATCGCGACGTTCCCGTTGCCGACGACGACTGCGCGCTCATGCGAGAGGTCGAAGTCGAGGTCCTGGAAGTCGGGGTGGCCGTTGTACCAGGCAACGAACGCGGTGGCCGGCCACGAGCCCGGGAGATCCTCCCCGGGGATCCCGAGCCGCCGGTCGGTCTGGGCGCCGACGGTGTAGATCACCGCGTCGTAGCGCTCGAGCAGGTCCGCGTGCGTGACGGCGACGCCGACGTCGACGTTGCCGAAGAAGCGGAAGCCGGGGCGCGCAGCCGTCTTCTCGAACGCCCGGGACACCGCCTTGATGTTCTCGTGGTCGGGAGCCACTCCCAGCCGGACCAGGCCCCACGGGGTCGGCAACCGGTCGAGCAGGTCGACGGCGACGGGCGGATCCTCGCTCTTCAGCAGCGCGTCAGCCGCGTAGAAGCCGGCCGGGCCCGAGCCGACGACGGCGACGCGGAGAGGCCACGCTCACGCGCGCGAGGTCAGTGACAGCCGGCGCAGCCGGCCGCGTCCTCGGGCACTTCGCCCTCGGCGACCTGGAAGCTCGAGCCGCAGCCGCACGACGTGGTGGCGTTCGGGTTGTCGATCTTGAAACCCGACTCCTGCAGCGTCTCGAGGAAGTCGACGGTCGCGCCTTGGAGGTACGGAGCGCTGAACGGGTCGACGACCACCTTCACGCCGTGGAACTCGAGCTCGTGGTCGCCCTCCTGCGCGCCGCGGTCGAAACCGAGCGCGTACTCGAAGCCGCTGCAGCCTCCGCCCTGGATCGCAACGCGGAGCACTGCGGCGTCGCCGACGGGCTCCTCCGCCATCAGGCCGCGGATCTTCTCCGCCGCACGCGCGGTGAGCGTGAGGACGGAGTCGCTTCTGACCTCGGTCGTCGCCATGTGAACTCAGTGTAGCCGGAGGGGTCGCGGAAGCCAGTTCGTGACACCTGCAACGCCGGTAGCTTCACGGTTTCCGGTTCGGTTCGTGCGACGGGTCCGAACCGTGGTAGCGTCGGGCCGCCGGTACGCGAGGAGGCGGGCTTTTTGTTCGACAGCTGGTTGCCGTTCGCGATCTATGGGTTCTTCGCCCTGATGATTCCCACGACGATGATCGTCGCCAGCTTCGTGTTCGCCCAGCGGCCCCACAAGCGGCTCAAGGCGCGCACGGTGCCGTTCGAATCCGGTGTCTCGAAAGGGCCGCCTCAGCGCCAGCGCTTCACCGTCAGCTTCTACCTCACGGCGATGCTCTTCATCCTCTTCGACATCGAGATCGTCTTCCTCTACCCGCTCGCCGTGATCCTCCATTCGCTCGCGTGGTTCGGGTTCTTCGAGCTGCTCACGTTCCTGATCGTCCTGCTCGTCGCGTACGTCTACATCTGGCGGAAAGGCGCGCTCGAGTGGCACTGAACAAGCGCCTGCGCGACGAGGGGTTGAAGTCGGAGCGGCTGCTCTGGCCCACGAAGGGGCCGAGCCGCTTCGAGGAGGAGGTCGACGACCTCGAGCAGCGCCTCGGGCTGACGACGCTCGAGAAGGCTGTCGCCTGGGCCCAGACGAACTCGATGTGGCCCGACACGTTCGGGCTCGCGTGCTGCGCGATCGAGATGATGTCGATCGTCACCGCGCGGTACGACATCGCGCGCTTCGGCATGGAGGCGTTCCGCGGTTCTCCGCGCCAGGCCGACCTCCTGATCGTCTCCGGCCGCGTGTCTCACAAGATGGCGGCGCCGCTGCGGCAGATCTACGACCAGATGCTCGAGCCGAAGTGGGTGATCGCGATGGGCGCGTGCGCGAGCTCGGGTGGGATGTTCAACAACTACGCGATCGTGCAGTCGGTCGACAAGATCGTCGCAGTCGACATGTACGTGCCCGGCTGCCCGCCGCGGCCCGAGCAGCTCGATCGAGGGGATCGTGCGCCTGCACGAGGCGGTGCGTGCCGGCGTGCCGCCTGCCTACGAGCTGCGGAGCGTCGCCTCGTGACGACACCCGCCGGCGGCTGGGACGACGATCCCCGGGCTCGCCGACGTGAGAGAGCTGCACGGCGAGACCACGCTCGTCGTCCCGCCGGAAGCGCTGATCGACGCCGCCCTGCATCTGCGCGACGAGCTCGGCTTCGGCTTCCTCTCGGACGTCACGGCGGTCGACTATCTCGGCTGGGAAGAAAAGGGGGTCTCGGGCTTCTACGGCACGCCCGGCGGGCGGAACCTGAACCGCCCGATGACGCAGGGCCTGCAGGTGCTGGCGGAGACCAAGCCGAAGCGCTTCGCGATGAACTACCACCTGCTCGCGATCGCCGAGCGGCCGCAGCGCGTCCGGCTGCAGACCTGGGCCGACGAGGGCGAGCCGGTGCCGTCGGTGGTCTCCGTCTGGCCGACCGCCGACTGGCACGAGCGCGAGGCCTACGACCTGATGGGCATGACGATCGACGGTCACCCCAACCTCGTTCGCATCCTGCTCGACGACGACTGGGAAGGCCACCCCCTGCGCAAGGACTACCCGCTCGGCGGCGAGCCCGTCCGCTTCTCGGGGGAGGAGTGATGGCGGTCGCCGCCCCGCGCCGCGTCGGGGCTCCCATCTACAGCGGCTCGCGGATCCCACACCCGATCCCCACGGTGCTGCGCACGACGCCCGAGCAGCGCGCGACGGGCGACATCATGACCGTCAACTTCGGGCCGAACCATCCGTCGACGCACGGCGTGCTTCGCCTGATCGTCGACCTCTACGGCGAGGATGTCACCGGCCTCGAGGCAGTCGTCGGCTACCTGCACACCGGCTTCGAGAAGAACATGGAGTACAAGACGTGGTGGAAGTGCATCACGTACCCCGAGCGCATCGACTACGTCTCGTTCCAGAACAACGAGTACGTGTTCGTCGCCGCCGTCGAGAAGCTCCTCGACCTCGATGTCCCGGCGAAGGCGACGTGGATGCGCACGCTGCTGTGCGAGCTCAACCGCATCCACTCGCACCTCGTCTGGCTCGGGACGTCGGCGCTCGAGCTCGGGGCGATCTCGATGTTCTGGTACGCGTTCCGCGAGCGCGAGCTCATCCTCGACCTGTCGGAGCTCGTCACCGGGTACCGGATGCACACGCGCTACTTCCAGGTCGGCGGGCTCGCGGAGGACATTCCGCGCGGCTTCTACCCGCAGGCGCGCTCCTTCTGCGACTGGATGCCGAAGGCGATCGACGACTACGAGACGCTGCTCACGCGGAACAAGATCTGGCTCGAGCGCACGGAGGGGATCGGGCTCCTCTCGGCCGACGACGCGATCGCGCTCGGCCAGTCCGGGCCCGTGCTGCGCGCGTCGGGGGTCGACTGGGACATCCGCCGCGACGAGCCGTACCTCGCCTACCACCAGGTCGACTTCCGCGTGCCGGTCTTCCCGACCGGCGACGTGTACGCGCGCTACCGCGTCCACATTGAGGAGATGCGGCAGTCGGTCCGGATCGTCGAGCAGTGCCTCGACCGGCTCGAGCGGATGGAGGGCGAGCCGTGGATCGCCGACGACCGCAAGGTCGTCCTGCCGCCGCGACACGAGCTGCACACCTCGATGGAGTCACTGATTCACCACTTCAAGATCGTCACCGAGGGATTCCGCGTTCCCGAGGGCGAGGTATACGTGGCGATCGAGTCGCCTCGTGGCGAGCTCGCCTGCTACGTCTGCTCGGACGGCGGCCCGAAGCCGTGGCGCGTGAAGTTCCGCGCCCCGTCGTTCGTCGCGCTGGAGGCGACGGCGACGTGCATGACCGACGCCCTGATCGCGGACATGATCGCGATCGTCGGCTCGCTCGACACGGTGATGGGAGAGGTCGACCGGTAGATGAGCGCGCTGTACGAGGCGATCCAGGTCGAGCGCGCCAAGTACCCGGAGGGCTCGCGCAGCGCCGTCTTGCCGGCGCTGCGGCTCGCGCAGGACGAGCACGGCTGGCTCTCGACCGACGTGATCCGCGAGGTCGCGGACGCGCTCGAGCTGACGCCGGCGTTCGTCGCCTCGATCGCGACGTTCTACGACCAGTTCAACACGGAGCCGGTGGGCGAGCACATGGTCGAGGTGTGCACGAACGTCTCGTGCGCGCTTTACGGCGCGCAGCAGGTACTCGAGGCGTTCGAGCAGGAGCTCGGCTGCCGCGCCGGCGAGACGAGTGCCGACGGCGCCGTGACGCTCACGGCGATCGAGTGCCTCGGCGGCTGCGGCTGGGGCACGATCGTCGCCGTCGACCGTCACTACCGCTTGCACGTCTCCCCGGAGGATGCACCCGCGATCGTCGAGGAGCTCCGTGCCGGCTGAGGTCATGGAGCTCGTCCTCGCGAACGCGACCACGAGCCTCACCGAGTACGAGGCGTCCGGCGGCTACGAGCAGCTCGCGCGCGCACGGAAAATGACGCCGGCGGAGGTCACCGACGAGGTGCTCCGCTCGGAGCTTCGCGGCCGCGGCGGCGCCTTCTTCGCCACCGGGCGCAAATGGTCGTTCGTGCCGTCGAAGGAGCAGATCCCGAAGCCGCACTATCTCGTCGTCAACGCCGACGAGTCCGAGCCCGGGAGCTTCAAGGACAACGAGATCCTGACGCGCGTCCCGCATCGGTTCATCGAGGGCTGCCTGATCACGGCGCATGCCGTCGACTCGACGAACGTGTTCGTCTACATCCGCGGCGAGTACAGCAGGCCGTACGAGGTGGTCGCGGCCGCGCTCCAGGAGGTCGAGGGGCGGCCGGACATCCGCGGCGACGTGACGATCGTCCTCCACCGCGGTGCCGGCGCATACATCTGCGGCGAGGAGACGGCGCTGATCGAGTCGCTGGAAGGGAAGCGCGGCCAACCGCGATCGAAGCCGCCGTTCCCGGCGATCTCCGGTGTCTACGCCTCGCCGACCGTCGTCAACAACGTCGAGACGCTGGCGACGGTGCCGCCGATCCTCGAGCTCGGCGCCACCGCCTACGCGAAGCTCGGGGTCGAGGACTCGCGCGGCACGCGCGTCGTCTCGATCTCCGGGCACGTGCAGAACGGAGGCAACTACGAGGTCGAGCTCGGCATCTCGCTGCGCGACCTGATCTACGCCGAGCACCTGGGCGGAGGGGTCCCCGGCGGCCGCCGGCTGAAGGCGGTCATCCCGGGTGGGTCGTCAACGGTCGTGCTCACCGCAGAAGAGATCGACGTCAGCTACGACTTCGACTCGCTCGCCAAGCTGCACACCGCGATGGGGTCGGCCGGGGTGATCTGCCTCGACGAGCGCGTCTGCATGGTGCAGCTCGGCGTTCGCGTCAGCGAGTTCTACGAGCACGAGTCGTGCGGCAAGTGCACGCCCTGCCGCGAAGGGACGCGCTGGATGACGGCGATCCTCAGGAAGCTCGAGGCCGGCGACGCGACCAGACGGGAGCTCGACCTGCTGCTCGACGTCTGCGACCGCATCAACGGCAAGTGCCTGTGCCCGCTCGGCGAGACGGCGGCGATGGCCGTCGCGAGCTACGTGGCGAAGTTCCGCGACGAGTTCGTCGCGCACATCGACGGAGGCGGCTGCCCCTTCGGCGACACGTCCCCGCTCGACCACGTGCTCGCGCCCGTCGCCATGCACACCCACGACGCGGTGGAGGTTCCGGCATGACGGGAAGTGACAGGTCCTCTTCCCAGGGAAGGGTGACGGCTCCGCGGCAAACATTCCCCAGGCCGACGAGACTCGTGGAGTCGCCCGCCTTTTCGCCGTCGCCGGCAATGCCTCCGGGTCCCCAGGGAAGGGTGACGGAAGTGCAACGGAGGCACGCGTGACGCAGCCGGCGCCAGAGCTCGTCTCGCTGACGATCGACGAGCGGGCGGTCCAGGTGGCGAAGGGGACCGGGCTGGTCGAGACGGCGGAGGCGGCGGGGATCGAGATCCCGGTGTTCTGCTATGAGCCGAGGCTCGGAGCGCCGATCGGTGCGTGCCGCATGTGCCTCGTCGAGGTCGAGGGCATGCCGAAGCTGCAGGCCGGCTGCACGCTGACGGCGCAGGACGGCATGACCGTTCGCACCGCGCTCACGTCGAAGCTCGCCGCCGAGGGCCAGAACTCCACGATCGAGTTCATCCTCGTCAACCACCCGCTCGACTGCCCCGTGTGCGACAAGGGCGGGGAGTGCCCGCTCCAGGACCTGGCGTTCCGCTACGGGCTCGGATCGACGCGCATGGGCTTCCCCAAGCGCACCTTCGAGAAGCCGATCCCGATCTCTCCGCTGATCGCGCTCGACCGCGAACGCTGCATCCTCTGCTACCGCTGCACGCGCTTCAGCGAGCAGGTCGCGGAGGACGGCCAGCTCGTCGCCCTCAACCGCGGGTCGCACTCGCTGATCGCGACATTCGAGGACGAGCCGTACCGCGCGCCGTTCTCGGGCAACATCACCGAGATCTGCCCGGTCGGTGCGCTCACGTCGACCCAGTACCGCTTCGAGGCCCGTCCCTGGGAGATCCAGGACGTGCCCACCGTGTGCGGGCTCTGCCCCGTCGGCTGCAACATCAGCGCGACGACACGCGAAGACAAGGTCAAGCGCATCCAGTCACGGATCCACCCCGAGATCGACGAAGGGTGGCTGTGCGACAAGGGCCGCTTCGCGTTCAGCCACCTCCGGGCCGACGACCGGATCACGACGCCGCTCAAGAAGAACGGGCGGCGATTCGACGCCGTGAGCTGGGACGACGCGCTCGACGAGGCGGAGCGGCTCCTCCGCGCGAGCGGCACGACGACGCTCACCGCGCTCTCCGGCAGCGAATCGGTGGAGGAGGCCTACGGGCTCGGCAAGCTGTTGCGCCTCGGCCTCGGCGCCGACAACGCGGTCCTCCCGGAGAGCGTCCCGGACGCGCTCGACGCGCACCGCGCACCGCTGTCCGCGCTGCGCGACGCAAAGCGCATTGCGGTGATTTCCGACGACCCCGTCGTCGAGCGAGCGCCCATTGTCGACCTGTGGCTGAAGGCTGCCAGGCGAGCGGGCGCGACGATCACCTACGGCGCTCCCGACGAGCCGGTCGACGCCGTCGTCACCGACGACCCGACCGTCGGCGGGGCACCAAACGTCTACTACCTGCCGTTGACGCCGAACGGGCGCGGCGTCACCGATGCGTGGAGCAGCGCCGGCGACGGCGAGCCCGACGACGCCGAGCCGCAGCTGCTCGTCATCTCGGGCGACGAGGCGGCGCGCTACCCGAGCGTACGCGTGCTCGCCGAGCATGCGACTGCGGTGATCGGCATCGGCCTCTTCGAGGAGAGCTTCCGCGAGCTCGCGGACCTCGTCATTCCGGGCACGAGCTATCTCGAGCGCGACGGTACGACGGTGAACCTCGAGGGGCGCCTCCAACGCCAGCGCCGCGCCGTGTTCGCACCCGTCCCGGACACCCTCGCCTGGCTCTCGAAGCTCGCCGAGCGGTTCGGCGTCGAGCTCTCGCCGCACGTTCCGGTCGTGTTCGAGGAGATCTCTGCGAAGTGCTTCGGAGGAATCTCCCTCGCCGACGTCGACGAGCGCGCGTCGCTGCCGCCCCGCGCACCCGAGGAAGCCCCTCCTCCCGCACGCAAACCCGCACGCCCGCGGCGGGGCGCCAAGGACCTTCGCCTCGTCGCATACCGGCCCCTCTTCTCGGGCGCCGCCGTCGAGCGAACCCCCGAGCTCGCGTTCCAGCGCCCCGAGCCGGAGGTCTGGCTGGCACCGGAGGACGCACGGAAGCGCGGCATCCGCAACGGCGCAATGGTCGCGGTGAGCTCGAACGGGACGTCGGTCGAGCTGCGGGCGCGAATCGCGCGCGATCTCGTCGTCGGAGTCGTGCGGATCCCCGACGAGCACGCCGCCGGACTGCACGAGACGGTCGAGGTCAAGGCGTAGCGGTGCACGAGGAGTGGTGGATCACGGTCGTGGAGGCTTTCATCGTGATCAACGTCGTGATGGTCTTCTTCGCCTTCACGACGTGGCTCGAGCGCAAGGTGCTCGGCCGCATGCAGCTCCGCTACGGGCCGAATCGTGCCGGCCCGAAAGGTCTGCTCGTGCCGATCGCCGACCTGCTCAAGCTGATCCGCAAGGAGGCGTTCTCACCGAGTGCCGCCAAGGAGCCGCTCTACATCCTGGCGCCGATCGTCGCGATGTCCACGGCGCTTGCGGCGTTCAGCGTGCTGCCGTTCGGCGCCGGCTGGACGGTCGACGGCTACTACATCAGCGGCCAGGTCGTGAACGTGCCGATTTCGCTGATCCTGATCTTCGCGCTGGGGTCGCTCGGCATCTACGGCTTCATCGTCGGCGGCTGGGCCTCCGAGTCCAAGTACTCGACCCTCGGCGCGATGCGCACCTGCGCCCAGCTGGTGTCGTACGAGGTATCCCTCGCGCTGTCCGTGATCGGCGTCGTGATGATGGGGCAGTCGCTGAGCCTGGTCGACATCGTGAACAAGCAGCAGGCGACGCTCTGGTTCTTCATCCCGCAGTTCGTCGGCCTCGCCGTCTTCCTCGTCGGCGGGACCGCCGAGACCTCACGTGCGCCGTTCGACCTTCCCGAGGCCGACACCGAGATCGTCGCGGGCTACCACACCGAGTACTCCGGGATGCGGTGGGGCATCTTCCAGGCCGCCGAGTACATCAACCTGCTCGTGCTCTCGGGGCTCTGCGTGACCCTCTTCTTCGGCGGCTACCACTTCCCGTGGGTGCACGAACTCGACATCCTCGGGCCGATCTGGTTCGTGCTGAAGCTGTTCACCCTCGTGATGATCTTCATCTGGCTTCGTGCGACGCAGCCGCGCCTCCGATACGACCAGCTGATGCGGTTCGGCTGGAAGGTGCTGCTGCCGATCGCGACCGTGAACGCCGTGATAACGGCTGCGCTGGTGGTGGCGATCTCGTGAGCGTCGTCCCGAACACGCTCAAGGGCTTCGGCGTGACGCTGAAGCAGATCTTCAAGAAGCCGATCACGCAGCAGTACCCGGAGTACAAGCGTCCGATCTACCCGCGCTTCCGCGGGCGCCACCGCCTGCACCGTTACGAGAACGGTCTCGAGAAATGCGTCGGCTGCTCGCTGTGCGCAGCCGCCTGCCCGGCTGACTGCATCCGCGTCGTCGCCGCCGAGAACACCCCCGACCACCGAGTCTCGGCCGGCGAGCGCTACGCGCGCATCTACGAGATCAACATGTCGCGCTGCATCTTCTGCGGGTACTGCGAGCTCGCGTGCCCGTTCGACGCGATCACCCTCGGCAACGACTTCGAGATCTCGGAGTACAACCGCGACGACCTCATCTACACGAAAGACATGCTGCTCGCGCCGCCGGTGAAGCGCGTGCCGGTCGCCGACGCCGATCTCTACGACACTCCGATCCCGTTCTACAAGGACCATTCGTAGTGGCCAACGTCCTCGTGTGGGCCGTGTGGGGCTTGGCCGCGTTCGCCTGCCTGGCGAGCGCGCTCGCGGTGGTCACCTTCCGCAATCCGTTCTACTCGGCGCTGTCCCTGATCGGGAACCTCGGGTCGCTCGCAGTGCTCTTCCTGCTGCTCGCGGGCGAATTCGTTGCGGCCGGGCAGGTGCTCGTGTACGGCGGCGCGGTGATGGTGATGTTCCTCTTCGTGATCGCCTACCTGGGCGACCGCACCGAGGAGTCGCCGTGGTCCGGCGGGCCGTCGTGGCAGGTCGTCGGCGCGGTCGCAGCGGGCGGCGCGATCCTCGCCGAGGTCGTGGTCGTCGTCGGGCTGACGGCCGGCAACCTCCTCTCGGAGCCGCCGCACGTCGGCCGCGACTTCGGCTCGCCGGCATCGATCGGGCGACTGTTCCTCACCGATCACCTGCTCGCGTTCGAGGTGACCTCGATCGTTCTGCTCGTCGCCGCGGTCGGCGGCGTCGTGCTCGGCGCGCACGCGCGCCGCGTCGATCCGCTCGCGCGCCAGGACGGAGCCGATGCTCGGACCTGACATCCAGTGGTACGTGATCCTGAGCGCGCTCCTCTTCACGACCGGCGCGATGGGCGTGCTGCTGCGCCGGAGCCCGCTGATCATCCTGCTGTCGGTCGAGATCATGCTGAACGCGGCCAACCTGCTTCTGATCGCGTTCTCGCGCCTGCACGGGCGTGAGGACGGCCAGGTCTTCGCGATGTCGGTGATGGCGGTCGCGGCGTCCGAGGTAGTCGTCGGGCTCGGCCTCATCGTCGCGATGGGGCGCCGCAACATCGAGCTCGACGTCGACAAGCTCCGGACGCTCAGGGGGTAAGCGGTGAAAGCCGCCGCGTGGATCTGCCTGCTGCTTCCCCTCGCCTCCACACTCGCGATCACGCTGGGCGGAACGGCGCTCTCGAGGCGTGCGGCCGGCTGGATCTCGACGCTGACCACGTTCGGCGCGTTCGTCGCCGCGGTCGTCGCGTTCCTCCAGATGCTCGGACGAAAGCGCCGGCGACCGCACACACGTCACGACCTCGTGGACCTGGCTCTCCGCCGGGCAGTACCACTTCGGCTTCTCGCTGCTCGTCGACCAGCTGAGCGTGATGATGATGCTGATCGTCGCCGGCGTCGGCGGGCTGATCGTCGCCTACTCGCTCGGCTACATGCACGGCGAGGACGAGGAGCGTCGCTACTTCGCCTACATGTCGCTGTTCGTCTTTTCGATGCTGCTGCTCGTCGAGGGGGCCAACCTGCTGCTGCTGCTCGCGGGCTGGGGCATGGTCGGCCTCTCGAGCTACCTGCTGATCGGCTTCTACCAGGAGCGGCGCTCGGCGATCGCGGCCGCCAAGAAGGCGTTCATCATGAACGCGATCGGCGACGCCACCTTCGCGGTCGCGCTGTTCCTGCTCGTCGAGCACACGGGGACGCTCGACTACTCGGGCGTGTTCGCTGCCGCGCCGCACGGCGGCACCGTCGCGAACCTCATCGCGCTCGGACTGCTCGGCGGAGCGGTCGCGAAGAGCGCCCAGATCCCGTTGCACACGTGGCTCCCCGATGCGATGGAGGGCCCGACGCCGGTCAGCGCGTTGATCCACGCGGCGACGATGGTGACGGCGGGCGTGTACCTGATCGTCCGCTGCCATCCGCTGTTCGAGAACGCGTACTTCATCCAGGACACCGCCGCGGCGCTCGGCGCGCTGACGCTCCTGATGGCCGGCTTGATCGCACTCGTCCAGGTCGACATCAAGCGCGTGATCGCCTACTCGACGATGTCGCAGATCGGGTACATGTTCGTCGCGGCCGGGATCGGGACGTACGCGAACGCGATGTTCCACCTGATGACGCACGCGTTCTTCAAGGCAGTGCTCTTCCTCTCTGCGGGCCTCGTGATCCACGCCGTCGCGGGCGAGCAGGACATCCGGAAGCTCGCGGGAGTCGGGAAGCTGATGCCCCGCACGAAAGCGTTCTTCGTCGTCGGCTCGCTCGCGCTCGTCGCCATCTTCCCGTTCGCCGGCTTCTTCTCGAAGGACCCGATCCTCGCGGCCGCCCTTCAGCGCGGGTGGTTCGGAATCACGCTGTACGTGATCGGGATGATCGGCGCGTTCCTGACCGGTGTGTACGCGTTCCGACTGTTCTTCATCGTCTTCACCGGTGAGCCTTCGTCCTTCGTGCGCGAGCACCACCACGCGCACGACGGACATGAGGGGCCGCTCTCGATGATGTCGACGGTCGGCGTGCTCGCAGTGCTCGCGACGATCGGCGGGTTCCTGCAGTGGGCCCCGCTCTGGACACCCCTCACGAAGTGGCTCGACCCCGTCGCTCCGCCGCTCGTCGAGGCCTCGGCCGCGCAGGAGTGGGCCACCTCGGGCGTCGGGATCACGATCGGACTGCTCGGGATCACGCTGGCCTGGCTGCTCTACTCGGCGAAGCGCGTCCGCGTGCCACGTGCGCTGCCCGTGCTCGAGCACAAGTTCTACTGGGACGAGGCGTACAACGTGCTCTGGTACCGGGGCTCCGTCCTGGCCGCCCGCGGCCTCTACGCGTTCGTCGAACGTCCGCTGATCGCAGGCTCGCTGACCGCCGTCGGTCGGGGGTTCTCGCTCGCCGGGCGTGACCTCGGTCGCGTGCAGTCGGGGCTCGTGCGCGCGTATGCGCTCGCACTCGCAGGTGGACTGGCCGTCCTCATCGTCATCTTCCTGGCGGTCAGATGAGCTGGCTCTCGACGATCCTCATCCTCCTGCCCATCGGTGGAGGGCTGGTCGTGGCGATCGCGCCGCTCACCAACTACTGGCTGGGATCGCTCGCGGCGCTCGTCTCGCTGATCGAGGTCGGCGTCTGGATCACCGCCGCCGGCAAGTTCGACTTCGGGAACCCCTCGCTCCAGTTCTCCCAGCAGGTCTCGTGGTTTGCCGACCTGCACGTCTCCTACTACGTCGGCATGTACGCGTTCTCGCTGTGGATCGTCGGGATGGCCGTCGTCGTGATGGCCGCCTGCGTGATCTACGGCTGGTGGGTCGGGCGCGAACGGGCGCGCGCCTACTTCGCGCTGATGCTCATGCTCACCGGAGCGATCGTCGGCGTCTTCACCGCGCAGGACCTGATTCTCTTCTACGCGTTCTTCGAGGCGATGCTGATCCCGCTTTACGTCCTGATCGGCGTCTGGGGCGGTCCCGGCCGGCTGCGCGCGACGCAGGTGTTCGTCATCTACACGGTCGTCGGCTCGCTGCTGATGCTGGCGGCGATCATCGTCTACGGCCTCCAGCAGGGGACGTTCAACCTGACGGAGATGGGGCCGAGCAACTCGACATGGCTCTTCCTGGGCTTCGTCGTCGCGTTCGCGATCAAGTCGCCGCTGTTCCCGCTGCACGGATGGCTCCCGGGGACGTACCGCGAGTCGCCGCCCGAGGTGTCGGCGGTGCTGTCGGGCGTCGTCTCGAAGGCGGGCCTCTACGGCCTGTTGCGGATCGTGATCCCGAAGTTCCCGGGGCCGGTGCACGACTGGCGGATCGTCCTGCTCGTGCTCGCCTCGATCTCGCTCGTCTACGGCGCGCTGCTCGCCTTCCGGGCGCCCGACTTTCGCGGCGTGATCCTGTACTCGTCGCTCTCGCAGGCGGGCCTGATCGTGCTCGGCCTGTTCGCCGGCAACGAGCTCGGATACGACGGCGCCGTGCTGCAGATCGTCAACCACGGGCTCGTCTCGGCGTCGCTCTTCCTGCTCGCCGGGATGGTCGAGCGACGCTGCTCGACCGATGAGTTCCGGCTGCTCGGCGGGATGGCGCGCGGGCGGCCTGCACTCGCCACCGTCGTGATGGCCGTCGGGGTGATCGCGCTCGCGGTGCCGCTGTCGACGGCGTTCGCCGGCGAGTTCTTGATCCTCGCCGGAGTCTTCCAGCAGGGCTGGTACTGGGGCGTCATCGGCGCGAGCGCGATGGTGCTCGCCGCCATGTACATGCTGCGGGCGATCTCGGGCGTGCTGCACCAGGACGTCGGCCCCGCGGTGCCGGCCTCCGCGCTCGACCTCCGGCCCGGCGAGCTCGCCGTCGTCGTACCGCTCCTCGTCTGCCTGCTCGGCCTCTCGGTCTGGCCGAACCTCATCTCCGGGCACGCCTTCGGCGGGAACCAGGCGCAGAGCGTGATCGCGAAGGGGCTGCCGTGATCGTCAAGCCACACGTCGACTGGCTCGCGATCTCGCCGTCGCTCGAGCTGCTGGGAGCAACCGGGCTCCTGCTCATGGTCGCCGTCTTCACCTCGGGCCGGGCGCGCAAGCTCTCCTCGGCAGTCGTCGGCTTCAGCGGCTTCGCCGGCGCATTCGCCCTCGCCGTCGTCGTCGGCGCGCGCTCGCCGCACGGTGCCGCGATCATGAGCGACTCGATCTACCGCGACCGGTATGCCGCGCTCGCACAGGTTCTGATCGCGGCCTCCGGCGCGGTCGCCGTGCTGATCAGCTACGGGGAGCAGTGGCGCGACGAGCACGTTGCCGAGTACTACGCGCTGCTCGCCGCAGCAGGCGCCGGAATGATGTTCTTCGTCCAGACGGCGAACCTGATGACGCTGTTCCTCGGGCTCGAGTGGTTCTCGATCGCTCTCTACGTGCTCACCGCGATCGACATCGATCTGATCGGATCGCTCGAGGCCGGGCTCAAATACCTGATCGTCGGCGCGGTCGGGTCGGCAACGCTGCTCTTCGGCTCGGCGCTTGTGTACGGGATCACCGGCGAGCTCTCGTTCGACCAGATCGCAGCCGCCGGCCACGCGCACGACGCGATGCTCGTCGTCGGGTTGGCGATGATCATCGTCGGGCTCGCGTTCAAGGCGTCTGCGGCGCCCTTCCACATGTGGACGCCGGACGTGTACCAGGGCGCACCCACGCCGGTGACGTCGTTCATGTCCTCTGCGACCAAGATCGCCGCGCTCGCCGTCACCTACCGCCTGCTCGTGACCGCATTCCCGGCCGACGAGCGCCTCTGGCGCTGGGCGATCGCGGCGATCGCCATTACGTCGCTGGCGTGGGGGAACATCGCCGCGCTCGTCCAGAAGAACGTCAAGCGGATCCTCGCGTACTCGTCGGTGTCGCAGGCGGGATTCATGCTGATCGCGATCGCGGCCGCGAACCCGCTCGGGGTGCGGGCGATGCTCTTCTACCTGATCCCGTACTCGGCGATGTCGCTGGGCGCGTTCGCCGTGGTCGCGGCACGCGAGCGCGAGCTCGGGGCGCCGGTGACGCTCGACAACCTCTCCGGCTTCGGCTGGGAGCGGCCGTTCCTCGGCATCTCGATGTGGGTGTTCATGCTCGGGATGCTCGGCTTCCCGTTGACGGGAGGGTTCATCGCCAAGTTCTACGTCTTCTCCGCCGCGTACGAGTCCGGCTGGTGGTGGCTGATCGTCGCCGGCGTCGTCGCGACGATGATCTCGGCCTACTTCTACCTCGGCGTCGTGCGCTCGATGTACCTCCGCGACGCGACCGAGCTGCAGCTCGCGCCGGCGGGCGGCTCGCCGCCGCGCGAGGTGGTGCTGCAGACGGGCGTCGTGATCTGCGTGGTCGTGACGGTCGGATCGTTCTTCGCGGTGCAGCCGCTGATCGACGTGTGCCGCGCGGCGGCGAGCTCGCTGCCGATCTGATGCTTGCCTGAGAGCTTCTAAGGCTTCGCGGGCCGCGGGGCGCCACCGCGCACGAACACGGCCGCGCTGACCAGGAGCTTCAGCGTCAGGACGCCGAGGCACGCCGCGAGCGCCGAGGAGCCGAGCGGCGGAAGCGACCCGGTCGCGTCGTGCGCGCTCCTCGCCGCGCAGGAGAGCGCCAGCAGCCCGACGGCAAGCGCCCAGAGCGCGGCCTGCAGGCGCGCGAGCTCCCGTCGTCCCTCGACGGCGTCGCCGAACGCGGCCAGGCCCGCGGCGGAGGCGAACGGGATCGCGAGGAGCAGGGCGTCGAGTGCGATGCCGGGGGAGCCGTGCCCGTCCGCCCACCAGGCGGCGGCGGCGAGCAGGGCCGGGAGGACTCGGCGTCCCACGCGTCTTCAAGCTTCGCCCCCTGGTCGGACGGTCCTTCTATGCTCATCCCGTTCGCGACGAAAGGACCGCCATTGGCAACGCTCACCTGGCTCGGCCATGCCTCGTTTCGCGTCGACACCGACGCAGGCAGCCGGATCTACGTCGACCCGTTCCTCTCCGGACCGACGTGCCCGGACAGCGAGCGGGAGCCGGATCGCGCCGACGCGATCGCGGTCACGCACGGCCACGGCGATCACAGCGCCGACGTCGTCGGCCTGCAGCAGCGGCTCGGAAGCACAGTGGTCGGCATGATCGAGCTGGTCGCCTGGTTCAACGGCCAGGGCGTGCCCGACGACAAGCTGATCGGCTTCAACAAGGGCGGCACGATCGAGGTCGCCGGTGTCCGGATCACGATGACGCACGCGTTCCACTCGAGCTCGGCGCCCGACCTCACCTACACCGGCGAGCCCGCCGGCTTCATCTTCCACCTCGGCAGCTCGACCGTCTACTTCGCGGGCGACACCGCCGTCTTCGGGGACATGGCTCTGATCGCGGAGTTGTACTCGCCGGACGTGGCCGTGCTCCCGATCGGCGACTACTTCACGATGGGCACGCGCGAGGCGGCAAAGGCGCTCGAGCTGCTCGGGAACCCGCGCTGCGTCCCGTGCCACTGGGGAACGTTCCCGATCTTCACCGGGACGCCCGACGAGCTCGCGTCGCTGACGCCGGCCACCGTCGAGCGCATCGCGCCGGGAGACACGATCACGCTGTGAGGGAGCGCTGGTTCGGGGCGACCGGGCGCCGGGTGCCGGAGATCGCGCTCGACGGCGAGCTGGACCTCGAGGGCGCACTCGTGCTCGACTCGCCGGAGGACGACACGATGCTGCGCGCCGCCCACGCCGAGGGCCGGCCGGTCGTGGTGCGAGCTCACACGCCCGCCGAGGTCAAGGCGGCGCTCGCACGACCCGAGGTGGCGTGCGCGCTCGTGGTCGGACCCGGCGCTGCGCGACCTCGACCTGACCGAGCTCACGTATGGCTGACCCGACCGTCGCCACCTTCTCGATCGCGGCCTGCGACCTCGAGGCCGGCCAGTGGGGCGTCGCGACGCAGTCGAAGTTCCTCGCGGTCGGCTCGGTCGTCCCCTGGGCCGAGCCGGGCGTCGGGGCAATCGCCACACAGGCGTACGCCAATCCGCGGTACGGCCCCGAAGGGCTCGCGCTGCTGCGGGACGGGCTGCCCGCCGACGAGGTCGTTCGACGGCTGACCGACGCCGACGACGGTCGCGATCAGCGGCAGCTCGGCGTCGTCGACGGCGCGGGGCGCGGGGCGACGTTCACGGGACCGGCGTGCATGGACTGGGCGGGCGGTGTCGCCGGCGCGTGCTTCGCCGCGCAGGGGAACATCCTCGTCGGACGGGAGACGGTCGACGCGCTCGAGGCCACGTTCGCAGCGACGGAAGGGCGTCCGCTCGCGGAGCGCCTGATCGACTGCCTCGCCGCCGCGCAGGCCGCGGGCGGCGACAGGCGCGGGCAGCAGTCGGCGGCGCTGCTCGTCGTCGAACGAGACGGCGGGTTACGCCGGGCTCAGCGACCTCCTGGTCGACTTGCGGGTCGACGACCACGCGGACCCGATCGCCGAGCTGGCCCGCCTCTACGAGATGCACCAACTGCTCTTCGGCAAGAGCGCCGCGAGCAGCTGGATCGTCGTCGACGACAGCCTGCGCAGCGAGCTGACCGAGCGCCTCGCGCGGCTCGGCTACGACGGCACGCTCGACGACGCGCTGCCCGCCTGGGCCGGCACGGAGAACCTCGAGGAACGCATCGACGGCGTCGAGCGCATCGACCCGGTCGTGCTCGAGGAGCTTCGCCGCCGATGAGCGTGCGCCCGAGCGCCTACGAGGTCGCGCACGTCGACGAGCTCGACTCGATCCTCGTGTCGCACGGCCTGCAATGGCGGCCGATCCGGCGCCGGTTCGACGTCCGCGCCTTCGGCGTGAACGCGTACACGAGCGAGGACGTCGGGAGCCAGGTCGTCGAGGAGCACACCGAGTCACAGCTGGGCCACGAGGAGATGTATGTCGTGCTGCGAGGAAGCGCGACGTTCACGCTCGACGGAGAGGAAGTGGAGGTTCCGGCCGGCTCGCTCATCCACATCTCCGACCCGGAGGTACGTCGCGTCGCGATCAGCCGTGAGCCCGACACGACAGTGCTGGCGCTCGGCGGCAAGCCGGGTGAGCCATACGAGGTGTCGGCCTGGGAGGCGATGTTCGCCGCGCTGCCGGCGTCCCGGCGCGGCGACTGGGACGAGGCGATCCGCCTGCACGAGGCCGCGCTCGAGGAGCGCCCGGAGCACCCGGCGCTGCTCTACAACCTCGCGTGCATGGAGGCGCGCGCGGGCCGTCACGTCGACGCGCTCGTCCACCTGCGGCAGGTCGGTGGAGCTCGACCCGAAGTACGCGGGCTACGCCCGCAGCGACACCGACTTCGCCTCGATCCGCAAGGAGCAGGGCTTTCCAAGTTGACCGGATGGCGGGTCGTCGCCCTCGACGAGGCCGAGCACCGTCGCGGCTGGATCCCGCTGCGCGAGCTGCTCGACGTCCACGCCTACGGCGTCAACGCGTGGTCGGTCGAGAACGCGGGCGACCCCGTGATCCCCGAGCACGACGAGCGAGAGGTGCAGCACGAGGAGCTGTACGTGGTCGTCCGCGGCCATGCGCGCTTCACGGTCTCCGGCGACGAGCTCGACGCGCCCCAGGGCACGATCGTCTTCGTCCGCGATCCCGCTGCCCGCCGCGGGGCCGTTGCCGTCGAGGCCGACACGGTGGTGCTGTCGGCCGGCGCGAAACCCGGCTCCGCGTACTCACCGTCCGCCTGGGAGTGGAACGCGCGCGCGTTCCAGCCGTACCACGAGGGCGACTACGAGCGGGCGCTCGCCGGCTTCCGCGAGGGCCACGAGCGCTTCCCGTCCAACTGGACGCTGCTCTACAACATGGGCTGCATGGCCGCGCTGCTGGGCCGCCGGGACGAGGCGATCGAGCATCTCCGCGCGGCGTACGCGCTCGGCGCAGACGCCGACCCGTTGACCGACGACGATCTCGCCTCGCTGCGCGAGGACTCAGAGCTGGTCGCGATCGCCGGGAAGGCGGACGCCGCCCGCCAGCGCGCGTAGAGCGGGGACCGGGTCGGCCCGCGGCAGGGCGACGACCAGCACGGCCCCGAACCCGTCCTCAGGGCTCAGGGCGTCGACGAGCAGCTGCAGGCCGACGGCGAGCGCGAACGCCTTGTGCGCCTGCTCGCCGCCGAACGGCACGAGCTCGTCCGGCCGGGCATTCCCGGCGAGCACGTCCCCGTAGGTGACGGCGCCCATCGAGACGTCCGCGGCAAGCGGGCTGCCGTCCGACGAGGGCACGGCGATCGCAAGCGGGTTCGTGCCGGTGAGCGCAGGCCCTCCGGCCGGCGAGGGCAGCCGTCGCGGCGACGTCGCCGTCAGCGCCGCGACGAGCCCGCCGCGCGCGAGCAGCCGCGCCCAGTAGCCGAGCGCGCCGGTCGGGAACGTCCTCGAGCAAACGATCACCCGCGCGCGCTCCGGCGGCCGCTCGAGCTGCGCCTCGACCACCGCGGCGAGGGTCAGGTAGCCGAGCGCGCCGTCTCCGTCCCAGCGCTCGTACCCATCCGTTCGTTCGACACGGCGCGGGCTCCCACCCACGGGAAGGTCGTCGAGCGTCTCGAGCCAGTCGACGCGCGTGAGGCCGTGGCCCGCGAGCCCGTGCCGCTCCGACCAGAGGAAGTGGGCGGCCAGCGTCTCGGCGTCGGCGTCGGCGAAGCCGAGCGCGCGCAGCCGCAGGAGCACCTCGGCATCGCCCACGGAGCTAGGAGACCAGCGGGAGCGTGCGCGTGAAGCCGCCGGTGCGATTCGCGTCGATCGTCTCCGCGATCGCGCGATCGCGGCGGCCGGCGCGCTGTCGGGATCACTCAACACGAGCGGCACGCCCGTCGTCCGCCGACGCGCGGACCCGCGCGTCGAGCGGCACGCACCCGAGCAACGGCACGCCGAGCTCCGTCGCGAGCCGCTCGCCGCCACCCGAGCCGAACACCTCCGAGGTCATGTTCTCGACGACGCCCAGGACGCGCATCCCCGTCTTCTGCGCCATTGCGGCCGCGCGGGCGGCCACCTCCTGGGCGAGCGGCTGCGGTGTGGTCACGACGACCGCCTCCGCACGCGGCAGCAGCTGGCCGAGCGAGATCGAGACGTCGCCGGTGCCGGGCGGCATGTCGACGACGAGAGCGTCGAGCTCGCCCCAGTGCACGTCCTGCAGGAACTGCTCGAGCGCGCGGTGCAGCATCGGGCCGCGCCACATCACGGGTTGGTTGTCGTCGAGGAAGAAGCCGATCGACATCAGCTTCATGCCGTGGCCGACCGGCGGGACGATCATGCGATCGACGGCGACCGGGCGCTGGTCGATCCCCAGCATGTACGGGATCGAGTGCCCGTAGATGTCCGCGTCGAGGACGCCCACCTCGTTGCCGGCGGCGGCGAGGGCCGCGGCGATGTTCACGGTCAGCGACGACTTGCCGACGCCGCCCTTCCCGGACGCGACCGCGATCACGCGGGTCGTCGCCGGGAGCTGAATGCCGCGCTGCTCGGCGCCGCCGCGAAGCTTCGTCGTCAGGGCTGCGCGCTCGTCCGGCGTCATCACATCGAAGCGAACCGAGACGGCGCTCACCCCGGGCAGCGTCCCGACGTGCTCGGCCACCTGGTCCTCGAAGCTCGAGCGGAGCGGGCACCCGACGACCGTCAGGGCGATGGTCACCGCCACGACCCCGTCCTCCACCTCGACGGCGCGAACCATGTCGAGCTCTGTCACGGGGCGGCGCAGCTCGGGGTCGATTACCCGCTCGAGCGCGCGCAGGACGTCGTCGCGCAGGGACATGCCGTGAGCTTAGAGGCTCACGGCGCCGCGTCGGCGAGTGCGCGGTGGAGGTCGGCCGCCGCGAAGCGCAACGACGCCAGGCGGACGACCGCCTGCCGGTCGTCCGGGGTGAGGTAGCGGACGTCGACGAACCCGTCGGCATCGGGCGGCGAGACCGCGAGCACCCGCTCGCGGCCGATCTCGATCGTCCGGTTGCGGCCGAACGGGCGCTGCGTGAGGACGAGCAGGCGCCGATCGGTGACCACGAGCTGCCCGAACGGGGTGCGCCGGCCCCATCCGGCCTGCACCTGTGCCCGAACGATCACCTCTTCGCCCGGCTCGAGCGGCACGTCCACGCCCGCCGCGCTCACGGGCGCGCCGTGGTGCGTGTAGTCGAACGAGGGCTCTGCTCCCATGGGGCGGCCATCGGCAGCCGGGCGCGGTCGCTTGACGCCCGGATGGGTTAAGTAGGCCGAGGCGTCAGCCGGCCGAGCGCTGCCGCCAGTTGCCTGCACAGCCCGTCGTTGCCCGCCGCGACGACGCGCGATCGAGCCTCGAGGTCGAGCGGCGCGGCGCCGAAGGGCGGCGCCTCCGGGAGCTCGATCGCGAGCCCGCGCTCGCGGACCAACAGCTGCGCGGCGGCGATGTCGACCGACCGCGCCGCCTTCAGCGAGACGACGCCGTCGAGCCGCCCCGCGGCAAGGTGGCACAACGTCACCGCGAGCGATCCCATCACTCGCAGCCGGTGCGCGACGCCGACGAAGCGGGCCGCATTGTCGGCGACGAACGCGGTGGTCGTCGCCTCGAACGAGAGGATCTCGAGCTCGTCCTTGGGCAGCTCCACGAGCAGCCTGCCGTCGAGCCGGGCCCCGTCGCCGGCGACGGCCGTCCACTCCTCTCCCGTGCCGAAGTCGTAGACGTACGCGGTGTGGACGTCGGCCATCGTTCCGCCGTCCGCGACTGCGATCGAGATCGCGAAGAACGGGATCCCGCGTTTCGCGTTGAGAGAGCCGTCGATCGGATCGACGACCACGGTCGTGGCCCCGTCGCCCGCGATGCCGACCTCCTCGCTCACGAGGCGCACGTCGGGTAAGCGGAAGCGATCGAGGATCACGCGCTCGGCAGCGGCGTCGATCGCGGTCGTGTCGTCGCCGCCCTCGCCGCTGACCGACGATCGGCTCGCGCTCGGTCCGCGTCGGGAGCGCCTCGAGCACGGCCTGGACGTCGTCGCGCGCCGACCGGCAGAGCGCGAGCCAGTCAGTCAAGCGGGTAGACGAGCAGGCCCGAGGTCAGCTTCGGGTAGAAGAAGGTCGACTTCTGGGGCATCGTCTCGCCGGCCTGCGCGAATCGCGCCACCTGCTCGACCGTCACCGGCTCGAGCAGGAATGCCGCCTCCGCCGCGCCGCCGTCGACGGCCGCCACTGCGGCAGCGGCGTCCGCGGTGTAGCTGACGCCCTCCGGCGCGAACGAGTCGACGACCCGTGGCCCGAAGTCGTCGTCGCTGCGCACGCGCACGTAGCGGCCGCCGCGATAGAGCGTGACGCCGCCGTTCGGCGCATCGACCTCGACGCCCGGCACGTCGCCGACGCGCTGGACGATGCGGTGGGTCGGGAAGATCTCGAGGCCCTGCGCCCTCGTCGAGACGAGGACCGCGAACATGTGCGTGGCGTCCGGGTTCTCCTCGCGGTACGCCACCGCGGTCTCGTAGCGGTGGTGGCCGTCCGCGATCAAGAGCGGTGTGTCGATGCGCAGCTCGTCGTGCGCCGCGACGGGCCAGAGCCGTGTGCGGACGCCGCCCTCCTCGACGTCCAGGCTCGGGACACCCTCGGGCGGATCGGCGCCGAGCAGCGGTTCGCCGTCGTAGAGCACGAAGATCGGCTCGAGCTCTGAATGGGTCGCCCGCAGAAGCCGGAGCCGGCCCTCCTTCGGGCCGGCGTGCGTGCGCTCGTGCGGCAGCACGTCGCCCTCGGCGTAGGGCGTGACCGGAATCGCAGCGACGACGCCTTCGCGCGACCTGGCGAGGCCGTCCGGTCCGACGTAATCCTGAACGAGCCGCCAGTACCGCTCGTCGTCGCGGACGAGCACGCCGCGGTCGCGCCAGTCGGCGAGGTCACGGCCCGCCTGCTCGGGCGAGTCCGGGAGCGTGAGGTGGACGATGTTGAACGGGCTGCGCGCGAGGTACTCGGAGCGCGCGTCGTCGGAGATGACGTCGTAGGGGGGTGCGACGAGCCGATCGAGGGGGCCCGCGACGTCCGGGTCGTAACGAAGCGAACGGAACGGCCGTACCGTGGGCATGCTTGGAGCCTAATGAAGCGCACGATCGAGGCCGCGGCCGCCTGGGTCGACCGGGTCGGCCTCGCGCTGCTCTTCCCGAAGGCCGACGTCGTCCTGCCGTCGCTCTGGGAGCAGGTGAACGGATCGACCGACGAGAACTGGGCCGTCCGCGAGGCGGACGGCACCTTCGTGCGCTGGACCGAGGAGATGGGCTTCCTCTGGAACGCGAAGGACGAGCTCCCGTCGCGAAACCTCGTCTGCGTCGGCAAGCACCTCGCCCGTGTCACGGCGCTGATCGCACCGTCGCTGTTGCCGAGCGTCTGCGCCCAGGCCGACCGGACCGTGCCGGACGGCCTCGCGGCCGACGTGCTCGACGCTGTGCGCGAGGATGGCCCTCTCACCGGGCCCCAACTTCGCGAGCTGGTCGGGGAGCCGAAGAAAGATGTCGACCGCGCGGTCACGCTGCTCCACCGCCGCCTGTTGCTGACGAGCTCGCACCTGGTCGCCCAGGAAGTCGGCTGGAGCGCGCTCGCCCACGACCTCGTCGATCGCAAGTGGCGCCTGCCCGGTCGGCTGCCCTCGGTCGAGGAGGCGCGCCGCAAGCTCGCCGGCTTGCTGCTTTCCCGCACCGGCGAGCTGACGGCCGCCGACCTGAGCGGTGCCCTCGGGTGGAAGCGAACGCTCTGCGCCGCGGTGCTCGACGAGCTCGCGCCGAGCCGGGAGGAGGCGGACTTCCGCATCTGGACCGCTCCGTAGACTGGCGGTCGTGACGATCTCGGAGCTCCAGGCCGACCGGGTCGTCGAGGCGATCTACGCGGTGAAGGCGAAGCGCAAGCTGCGCACGCGCGGCGGGGCCCCGTATCTTGCGCTCGAGCTCGTCGACCGGACGGGGCGGATCGACGCGCGCGTATGGAGCGACGTCGAGCTGCTCGACGGGCGCTTCGCCGAGGGCGACGCCGTGCGCGTGCTCGGCAGAGTCGAGCTGTTTCGCGACCGCCTGCAGCTCGACGTGCGCTCGCTCGAGGCGGCCGACGTCGATCCCGGCTCGCTGACGCCGTCGACCCGTCGCGACGCGGACGAGCTCCACGGCTTCCTCGAGTTCCTCGCGGGCGAGCTCGCGCATCCGGGCCTCTCGGCGACGGTCGCGGCGGTGCTCGCCGACGCGCCGCTCGCCGAACGGCCGGCGACCTCCGACGGCCATCACTCGTATGCGGGGGGCCTGCTCGAGCACACGGTCGCCGTCGCGACGATCTGCCGGGAGACCGCGCAGCTCCACCCGCGGCTCCGCGGCGACCTGCTACTCGCCGCAGCGCTCGTGCACGACGTCGGCCGTACGCTCGAGCTCGGGCCCGGCCCGGCGTTTACGGTCACCGAGGAAGGAAGGCTGCTCGGCCACGTGGCGCTCGGCGTCCGGCTGATCGACACGCAGGCGACAGGGCTGACCGCGGTCCAGAAGGCCGAACTGATGCACTGTGTCGCCGCGCATCACGACCCGCGCGCCGCACGAATCGCCGAAGCTTCCGTCCTGCATCACGCGAACGCACTCGACGCGGTCGCCGCAACCCGACCGACCGATTGAGCGCCTTCACGCTCGCGCTCGGCGCGAGCCTGGCGTGGGGAGTCGCGGACTTCGTGGGGCCGCTCTGGGGCCGCACGTGGGGAGCGCTGCGCGTCCTCCTGTGGGCGCAGGTCGGCGGGGTCGTCGCGATCGCGATCGCCGTTGCGATCCACGGGGAGGGGCCTCACGGAGCGGCGATCCTGCTCGCCATCCCGGCGGCCGTTTCCGGCACCCTCGGCCTCTACGCGTACTACCGCGGGATGGCGATCGGTGCGATGACGGTTGTCGCGCCGATCGCCGGCGTCTCGGCGATCGTCCCCGTCGCTTTCGGGATCGCGGCCGGCGACCATCCCCGGCCGGCGCAGTACGCCGGGGTCGCATGCGCGATCGTCGGGGTCGGCCTCGCGTCGCTCGAGCAGCAGGGCGGCACGCGACATCTGGCCGCCGGCGTCGGCCTGGCGGCGCTCGCCGCGGTCGGCTTCGGCTTCTACTTTCCGCCGATGCACGCCGCAGGCAGCGCCGACTTCTGGTGGGCCTCGATGCTGTTCCGCTCGACCGCGTTCGTGATCGTCCTGGCGGCGGTCGCGGTGAATCGCCCCCCGCTTCGCCTGCGGGCGCGAGACCTCGCGGTGGTGCTCGCCGTCGGCATCGGCGACACGGTCGGCAACGTGCTCTTTGCCGCCTCGTCGGCGCACGGGCTGATCAGTCTCACGTCGGTGCTCGCCTCGCTCTATCCGATCGTCACCGTGCTGCTCGCCGCCGCCGTCCTGCACGAGCACGTCTCGTCCCCGCAGCGCCTCGGGATCGTGCTCACGCTGGCCGGCGTCGTCCTGATCTCCGTCTGAAGCGCTCAGACGTTGAAGCGGATGTTCAGCACGTCGCCGTCGCGGACGACGTAGGTCTTCCCCTCGAGCCGCTGCTGACCCCGCTTCGCGACCTCGGCATGCGACCCGGCGTCGACGAGCTCGCGCCAGTCGACCACCTCGCAGCGGATGAAGCCGCGCGCGATGTCGGAGTGGATCGACCCGGCTGCGTCGAGCGCGGTCTGCCCGGAGCGGAGCGTCCACGCTCTCGTTTCCTTCTCGCCCGCCGTGAAGAACGTGATCAGGTCGAGCGCGTCGCGCAGCCGGCGCACGACCTCGTCGAGCGCGGAGTCGCCTCCGTCGCGAAAGGCGGCCGCCTCCTCGTCGGGGAGCTCGGCGAGCTCCGACTCGAGCTTCAGGTCGATCCCTCCCGGCCCGTTCACCACCGAGAGCAGAGGCTTCGTCGTCAGCGGCTCGAGCTCGGCGGGCAGCTGTCCGGCGTAGTCCGCAAGCGAGCCGCCCGCATCGACGTGGGCGAGAACGCGCTCGAGCTCCTCGACCTCGGTGCGCAGCTTCGGGTCGCCGGACTTCGCCTGCTTCGACACGCGATCGAGGCGCCGCTCGACGTGGTCGCGGTCGTCGACGAGCAATTCGAGCGAGAAGGTCTCGAGATCGGCCTCCGGATCGGGATCGGGGCCGAAGCCACGGAGGACGACGAGCAGCGCGTCGACCTGCCGGAGACTGCCGAGCTGCGACGCGGCGCCGCCGGGGACGTCCTGCACGCGAATCGCCGCCGGTGTCACCTTGCGCGCGTGGACGACCTCCGCCAGCGCGCCGAGCCGGTCGTCGGAGATGGGCGCGATGCCGACGTTCGTCTTCCCGTAGTCGCCGCCGCCGGCCTTTGTCAGCGCTGTGAAGAGCGACGTCTTGCCGCTGCCGGACGGACCGACGATGCCGACCTCGAGCGCCACGGAGCGTGAGCGGTCAGCCGTTCACGCCGAAGCCGACGCGACTCTCGCGAGCGAACCGCTTCACGTAAATCACGCGCCGGAGGAGGACCGTGTACCGGCCGTCCTCGGCTTCGAAGGTGAACGGCGCCGTCGCTCCCGTTCGCGAGGACGCGGTCGAGCTCCTCGGCCGTCTCGGCGCCCACGAGCACCGACAGCACCTGCGGTCCCACGAACGCGATCTCGACGCGGAGGCGTTCAATGTCTGCCATCGACCACCAACTCTGCCAGGACCCCGCCGGTCGCCTCCGGATGAACGAACGCGACCTGGAGCCCGAAGAGCCCGACGCGGGGCTCCTCGTCGATCAGCCGGACGCCGTCCCGGCGGAGCCGGTCGAGCTCGGACGGAAGGTCCGCGACCGCGAACGCGACGTGGTGCATCCCCGGGCCGCGGCCGGCCAGGAAGCGGCCGACCGGCGTATCGGCCTCGAGCGGCCGGAGCAGCTCGACCCGCGACGGGCCGACACGCAGCGAGGCGGCCTCGACGCCCTGCTCGGGAACGACCGCGCGGTGCTCGACCACCGCCCCGAAGAGCTCCCCGTAGGTGCCGATCGACGCTTCGAGATCCTCGACCGCGACGCCGAGGTGATGGATCGCTAGCCCCGCCCACTCGCGCTCCAGGATCGCGTACTGGAGCTCGCTCTGCCATTCGTCCTTCACCCATTCGTTCTCGACGAGGTGCGCCTCGAGCCGCATCCCGAGCTTCTCGAGCACGCGCGCCGACGGGACGTTCCGCACCTCCGTCCGGCCGACCACCCGGTGGAAGCCGGCGGCGAACGCCCAGCCGACGAGCGCGCGCGCCGCTTCGGTCGCGTACCCCCGTCCCTGGCAGCGCGGATCGAACATGAACCCGATCTCGCCGGTCCGGTACTCCTTGCTGACCCAGTTGAAGCTGACGTCACCGACGGGCTCACCGTCGGCGTCGACGACGCAGGCCATCCATTCGCCTTCCTCCCGAAGCTCGGTGCCCGCGAGCTTCCGCGCGAGGAGCGTGCGCGTCTGCGACTCGTCGCGCGTGTCGTTGTAGAGCCACTTGACGACCTCGGGATCGGACTGGAGCCGGTGGAGCAGGTCGAAGTCGCGCTCTTCGTACGGACGCAGGACGAGGCGCTCGGTCTCGAGCGGCCAATCGGGGGACATGCGCCAGAGGCTAGATGATTGATTCCTGAGTGCCGTGGATGCGGGGAGGGACTGCACCAAGCAGTGTGGACGACTCGACCGGTGGCAAGGCCGAGGCCTTGATGCCGGGCGAGGCGGCCGCAATGCGCCGCGTGCAGGCCCCCATCCGCGCCGCGCCG
Source organism: uncultured Thermoleophilia bacterium (assembly GCA_963742615.1). Lineage (GTDB taxonomy): Bacteria > Actinomycetota > Thermoleophilia > Gaiellales > Gaiellaceae > PALSA-600. Next base: position 316,029 of record CAVUMS010000001.1, read on the forward strand.
ACTTGGGAATCAATCATCTAACTTGTGGGATCGGCGCCGAGCGCGCGGACGACGCCGACTGCGTCGGACGAGAACGACTCCGGTTGGACGTCCGCGAAGATCTTCACGAGCTCGTCCCGCGACAGCGTCTCGTGCTCGAGCAGCGCGCCGGCGATCCGGTCGAGCGCGACCCGGTGCTTGCCGAGCATGCGCAGGGCCTCCGCGTAGGCACCGTCGGTGAGGTGCGCCTGCTCCGAGTCGCGCAGCCGCTTCGTCTCTTCCGACAGCGCGTAGTTGTCGGCGCGAAGCGTGCGCGACGTCACGTTGTCGCCCATGCCCCACTCGAAGACCATCGCTCGCGCGATCTGCGTCACCTTCTCGAGGTCGTTGGCCGCGCCGTTCGTGACCCGGCCGAAGACGAGCTCCTCCGCGCCACGGCCCGCCAGCCCGACGACCATCCAGTCGAGCAGCTCCTCCTTGGTCTCGAGGTAACGCTCCTCCTCCGGCAGGTGGAGGACGTAGCCGAGCGCGGTGCCGCGCGCGATGATCGAGGCCTTCTGCGGCTCCTTGCCGACGAGGTGCGACATCAGCGCGTGGCCGCCCTCGTGGTAGGCGAGGATGCGCTTCTCCTTGTCGGTGACGACGCGCCGCTGCTGCAGTCCGGCGACGACGCGCTCGAGCGCGTACTCGAAATCGGCGGCCGCGATCGTCGACGAGTCCTTCCGTCCCGCGCCGATCGCCGCCTCGTTGCAGATGTTCGCGAGGTCGGCGCCCGTGAGCCCCGAGGTCTGGCGCGCGATGCTCTCGAGCTCGACATCCTGCGCGAGCGGCTTCCCACGCGTGTGGACGCCGAGGATCTCGATGCGGCCCCGGAGGTCGGGCGGCTGGATCAGGATCTGGCGGTCGAAGCGACCCGGGCGGAGCAGCGCCGGGTCGAGGTCCTGGAGCCTGTTCGACGCGGCCATCACGACGACCTGGTCGCGAAGGCCGAAGCCGTCGAGCTCGACGAGCAGCTGGTTGAGCGTCTGATCCTGCTCGCGGTTGAACGAGTGGCCGCTGCGCGCCTGCCCGACCGCGTCGAGCTCGTCGATGAAGACGATCGACGGCGCGTTCTTGCGCGCGTCGTCGAAGAGCTTGCGGATGCGGGCCGCGCCGAGCCCCGCGAACATCTCGACGAACGCCGACGCGCTCTGTGCGTAGAACCGGGCACCTGATTCGTTGGCGACCGCCTTCGCGGCCAGCGTCTTGCCGGTTCCCGGCGGGCCGTGGAAGAGGATTCCCTTCGGCACGCGGGCCCCGAGGCGCTCGAAGCGCTTCGGGTCGCGGAGGAAATCGACGATCTCCTGCAGCTCCTCCTTGGCCTCGTCGAGGCCGGCGACGTCGGACCAGGTGACCGACGAGTCGGAGCCGGGCGTGATCTCGTGCGGCTTGACACGCGGCATCAGGCGGACGGTCTTCCACAGCAGGTAGACGACCACGCACATCAGGCCGAAGAAGAGGACGGGCAGCCAGGTGAGAGCGAAGTCCCGGGCGTAGGACCCGAAGTTGAACGCCAACGCCATCCCGGGACTCATCGGCAGCGGCAGTCGCGACCTAAAGGTCGGCGAGTACCTGGTCGACCGAGGCGAAGCGGACGCCCTGGCCCCGCCAGGCGTCGAGGCAGGCGGCAGTCCGCTCGGCGTCGAGGCCGCGTGAGGCCTCCTCGACGAACGTGACCGTGCGACCGCGGGCGAGGAGGCCCCGGATCGCCGCGTCGTCGCAGACGTCGGTCGCGACCCCGAAGAGCACGACCTCCTCCGGGTCGAGCCGGTCGAGCAGCGGGTCGGCGTTCGGGTTGGTGAACACGTCGAAGTGCTTCTTCAGCAGCAGGAACTCGCGTCCCTGGAGCCAGCGCCCCGGCACGGCGGTGAGGGCGAGCGGCACCGGCTCCTCCTGGCGTGTCTCGTCGATCCGCTCGGCGCCGCGGGTGCCGCGCAGGCAGTGCGGCGGATACGTCTCGCGGTAGTCGGGCTGCTCCGAGATCTCGTCGTCGGTCAGCTCGTGGTCGTCCGCGGACGCGACGTGCGGGATCCCGGCCGCCCGGGCGGCTCGAACGAGCTTGGCCATCGCGGGCACGGCCTCCTCTGCCCCGGGGACGGCCAGCTTGCCACGCGCGCTCACGAAATCGACCTGGGTGTCGACGTCCCAGAGGATTCGCCTCACTCGACTCGCTCCAGCCGCGGGTTCGGGCGGATCCGGCGGCCGACCTTCGCGACCGGCTCTTCCGTCCACCCGGACGATGTCGGCTGTGAAGTCGTTCGAGCCCCGGATCAGCGACGAGCCGACGCCGTACGCGTCGACCGGGACACCCGCGCCCTCGAACTCGCGGATCTTCTCGAGCGTGAAACCGCCCGAGACGACGATCTTGACCTCGTCGAACCCGGCCGTCGTCGAGCGCCTCTCGCACCTTCCAGACGAGCCTCGGATTGACGCCCGTCGGCCGGAAGTCGCCGAGCTCCTCCCACAGCGACCGGTCGACGAGCGACTCGGCCGTGTCGAGCCGCACGCCCCAGAGGCGCGGGCCGAGCGCGCGGGCGACTTCGAGCGCCGTTCGCATCGAGTCGTTCTCGAAGTCGACGAGCACCGTCACGTTCATGTCGTCGGGCGCCCAGTCGGCGAAGTGCCGCGCGGCGAGAACGGTGTCGCCGCCGTAGGCCGCGATCAGGGCGTGCGGCACCGTGCCGAGCCCGCGTCCGCCCCACCATGACGCCTGCTCGTCGGTGGTGACGCCGATCGGCGCGCCGGCCACCTGCCCTGCGACGTACGCGGCGTAGCCGTCGCCCGTCTGGACGCGATGGTGGTCGTGCCGCGCAGGCATGAAGATCAGCGGCTTGCCGTTCGCCGCCTCGAGCACGTGCACGACGTTCGTCGTGATCAGCGTGCGCCTCGCGAGCGTGCCGAGGTAGACGGTCTCGAGATGGGCGAACGCGGTGTAGTCGCCGTCGATCGTCAGCACGGTCTCGTACGGCTCGAGGCGCTCGCCGTCGTAGAGCGCGTGGACCTCGAGCGAGTCGAACCCGTCGGCGCAGAGCTTGAGGATGGCGATCGCCTCGTCCATGCCGCCCAGATACGCGTCGCGCTTCTGGAAGACCTGCATCAGCACCTGCGGGTGGCGGCCGTCTCGCAGCAGCGCCGCACGCGTGTGGTTGAAGTAGGCGTCGGTGTACCAGCCCGCGCGCATCTTCTCGACCGGGAGGTCGAAGACGCTCGGGTCGAGCCGCGTGCGAGTCGCGATCACGCGCGCTCCAGCTCGAGGCACGCGTCCAGGGCGGCCTTCGCGACCTCGAGCTGTTCCTGCGTCGGCTCGCGCGTCGCGAAGCGATGCTGCAGCTCGTGGCCGGGCCAGGCCAGCGCGCGCGCCGCCGGATGGCTCGGGGTTCCGGGTCATCCAGCCGAACGTCTCGACAGACGCCGCGAGCGCCCCGACGGCGGCGGCCGCTCGCGCGACGGGCCGCACCGAGGCGGGAGCACGCTCGGCGGCGATGTTGCCGACGGCGGTGGTGAGCAGCAACGGGCCGATCAGGTGCGAGCCGCAGCGCTCGTGCTCCTTCGGGCGGTCGGCTCCGTGCTCGTACGCGCCGATCGTCATGTGCTCGGCCCCGTGGTACGCGGCGATCTCGCCCTCGCGCAGGACGAGCGCGGCCGGCGCGAGCGACAGCAGCGCCGCCGCGAGCTCGCGTACGGCGGGCGCGAGACGCGCGCGCTTCAGCGCCTGGACTGCGACGACGGTCGCGACCATCGACACGAGCGCGCGCGAGCGCTCCATCGGGAGCGTCGCCTCCGGCAGCGCGCGCTTGACCGTCGGCAGCAGCGCGAACACCTCGGCGATGCGCGCCGGCCCACGGAACAGCGGCGACCGCACGCTCGACGCGGTGAAGCGCTTGTGCCGCGCCACGACCTTCAGGTCACCGTCGGTCGTGCGCACGGCGCAGGCCCACGCGGTCGGGCCGTGCACGAGCACCCCGTTCTGGAGCGCCATCCCGCCGAGCCGCACCTTCTCCTCCATCTCGGGGAATTGAAGCGAACTTCGCGCTACCTGCGCGCGCCGAGCACGAGAAGGTAGCGGCGCGGGGCGCGAACGCCGTCCTTCGGCGTGCGGTAGCCCTCGTACAGCTCCACGAACGCCTGGTGGAACTCCTCGGCCTTCGTGTCGTCGAGCTGGCGCAGCAGCGCGACGACCGGGGGCGCCGAGGTCGAGAAGAGCTCCCAGATCTCCTCGCCGCTCTCGGCCTCGAGCCACAGCGTGCCGTCCTCGAACTCGAGCTCGAAATCCACGCCGAGCATGTCCTCGACGTGGTCCTCGCGGCCCCACTCGTAGGCCTCGCGGCCCTCGAGCGGCTCGTGCGTGAAGCGCCGGTAGAGCTCGCCCAGGCGTGGGTTCGGCTTCCACGCCGTGAATCCCACCCGCCCGCCGACGCGCGTCACCCGCCGCAGCTCCTCGGCGACGTTCGCGTGATCCGGAGCGAAGACGAGCCCGAAGGCCGACGAGACGACGTCGAACGACGCGTTGTCGTAGGGCAGGTGCTCGACGTTCCCGAGATCGAAGTGCACGTCGAGACCCGCCGCCTCCGCAGCCGAACGCGCCTTCACGATCATCGGCTCCGCCAGGTCGAGACCTGTGACGTCGGCGCCGAGGCGCGCGGCGAGGAGCGCGACGGCGCCTGTCCCGGTGGCGAGGTCGAGCAGCCGCTCACCGGCGCGCACGTCGAGGCGCTCGACGAGGCGCTCGTGCACCGGCGTGAACCGGGCAGCCAGCCGCTCGTATCTCGCAGTGTTGCTCCAGATCTCGGTCACCGGCGCGTCCAGAGCATACTTTTGGCGTGGCCGACCTCTTCTCCGAGGCGGCGGAGCGCCGGCTCGGCGCGTCTGCGCCGCTCGCCCAGCGACTGCGCCCCACTTCGCTCGACGACTTCGTCGGCCAGGCGCACGTGATCGGCGAGGGGCGGGCGCTGCGGCTCGCGATCGCAGCCGACCGCGTGCCGTCGGTGATCTTCTACGGCCCGCCCGGCTCCGGGAAGACGACGCTCGCGCGCATCGTGGCCGCCACGACGGGTGCTGACTTCGAGGAGCTGTCGGCGGTCTCTGCGACGGTTTCACAGGTGCGCGACGTGCTCGCTCGAGCGCGCGAGCGCCTCGGCGCGCGCGGGACGCGGACCATCCTCTTCCTCGACGAGATCCACCGGTTCAACAAGGCGCAGCAGGACGCATTGCTGCCGGCCGTCGAGGATGGTCTCGTCACGCTGATCGGCGCGACGACCGAGAACCCGTACTTCGAGGTCAACTCCGCCCTGCTGTCGCGCATGCAGCTGTACGAGCTCGAGCCGCTCTCGGATGACGACCTCGGCGCGGATCGTCGAGCGCGGCGCGGGCGAGCTCGGGGTCGACGTCGCCGACGACGTGCGTGCACTGTTGTCAGGCGCGCGGGCGGCGACGGGCGCTCGGCGCTCTCGATCCTCGAGCTGGCGGCCGAGACCGCGCGGTCGGAGGACGCGACGCTCGCCGAGCGCCACGTCGAGGACGCGGCCCGCAAGCGGCCGCTGCTGTACGACAAGCAGGGCGATGCGCATTACGACCTGATCTCCGCCTGGATCAAGTCGACGCGCGCCGGGGACGTTCAGGCATCGGTCTACTACCTGGCGGCGATGCTCGAGGGCGGCGAGGATGCGCGGTTCCTCGCGCGCCGCATGATCGTGCTCGCGTCCGAGGACATCGGAAACGCAGACCCGCAGGCACTGGTCGTCGCGGTCGCGGCCGCCCAGGCGGTCGAGCACGTCGGGCTGCCCGAGGCGCGCCACTCGCTCGCCCAGGCCGCGGTGTACCTCGCGCGCGCGCCGAAGTCGAACGCCTCGACCGCCGCGCTCGGGCGCGCGGTCCTCGACGTCCGCGAGCACGGAGCCCTGACGCCCCCGGGCGAGCTGCGCTCGGCCGGCTTCTCCGGGGCGAAGAAGCTCGGGCGCGGGCAGGGCTACCGCTACCCGCACGAGGACCCGCGAGGGGTTCGCCTTCGACTGCCTGCCGGAGCGGCTCCGCGGCCGCGTCTACTACGAGCCGTCGGGGCACGGCGACGAGCAGCCGGTCGAGCGCTCGGCCGACGCGGAACCGCCCGACGCCGGCTAGAGAATGCGCGCCCCGAGCGCGCTCGCGACCAGCTCGACCGCCAGCTCGCCCGTCTGGTTCTCGCGGTCGAGGATCGGGTTCACCTCGACGACGTCGAGCGAGTCCGCGAGACCAGACTCGGCGACCAGCTCGAGCGCGAGGTGCGCCTCGCGGTAGGACAGCCCGCCGCGCACCGGCGTTCCGACCCCGGGGGCGAACATCGGGTCGACCGCATCCAGATCGAGGCTGACGTGCACGAAGGCCGACCCGCGCAGGTAGTCGAGCGCCTCGCGCGTGCACACCTGCACACCGCGCTCGTCGAGCTCCTTCATCGTGTAGACGCGCAGACCGAGCTCCCGGATGAGCTCGCGCTCGCCCGGGTCGAGCGAGCGGATACCGAGAAGCGCGGCCTTCGTCACGGACGGTGTGGGGTACGGCGCGGCGGCAAACGCCTCGCCACCTGCGCCGAGCGCCGCCGCGAGCGGCATGCCGTGCACGTTGCCGGTCGGAGACGTATGCGGACGGTTGAGATCGCCGTGCGCATCGATCCACAGGACGCTGCCCGGGCCGTGTGCGTCGGCCATGCCCCCGAGCGTGCCCATCGCGATCGAGTGGTCGCCGCCGAGCGCGACCGGCAGCTGGCCGCGCGAGGTCGCATCGGAGACGAGCGCCGCGACGAGCCCACACGCGGCCAGGATCGCACCGAGGTAGTGCGCGTTCCCCTCGCCGACCTCGGTCGCCTCGGCCACGGGTGCATGGATGTCCCCGGAGTCCGCGACGTCGCGGCCGATCGCGGCGAGGCGCGCCTCGAGCCCCGCATAGCGGATCGCAGACGGGCCCATGTCGACGCCTCGCCGGCCGGCGCCGAGGTCGAGCCCCGCGCCGATCACCGCTACCGGCTTCTCGCTCATTCCCGCTCCGGCGCCGGCCGAGCCGGCACCTCCGCTCCCGGTGAGACTCCGTCGAGCCTACGTCTCAGTTCCCGCTCAGGCGCCGGCCGAGCCGGCACCTCCGCTCCCGGTGAGACTCCGTCGAGCCTACGTCTCATACCCGCCATTCCTCGAGCGCGCGCCGCTGGGACTCGGTGAGCGCGTCGAGCTCGATCCCGAGCGTCTCGAGCTTCGTGCGCGCGATCAGCTCGTCGAGCGCGTCGGGGAAGCGATTGAGGCCCACCGGGAACTCCCCCGCTGCGAGGCCGTGCAGCGACAGCGCCTGCACGGAGAACGAGAGGTCCATGATCTCGATCGGGTTGCCGTCGAGACCCGCGATGTTCACGAGCGCACCGTCCACGAGCACGTGCACCTTACGGCCGCCGAGCAGATACGTCTTCACGTTCTCGCGTGCGTCGACCACCGCGTCCGCGGCAGCCGCGATCGCGGCGACGTCGAGCTCTCGGTCCGAGTGGCCCGCGTTCGCGAGCAGCACTCCGTCCTTCAGCAGCGAGAGCGCCTCGCCCGGGACCGCGTCGACGAGCCCCGTCGCCGTGATCACGACGTCCGCGTCGGGAAGCGCGAGCCGGAGAGGCGCGACGCGGTGCCCGTCCATGTGCGCCTCGAGCGCCTTGACGGGATCGACCTCGACGACGGTGACGCGGCCGCCCAGCCCGTCGGCGGCGCGGGCGACGCCACGGCCGACGTAGCCGTAGCCGACGATGCAGAACTCGCGCCCGGCAGCGAGCACATTCGTGAGCGCGAGCAGCGCGGTGAGCGTCGTCTGCCCGGTCCCGTAGGGATTGTCGAACAGGTGCTTGCACCGCGCGTCGTTGGCGGCCACGGCAGGGAACGGCAGCCGGCCCGGCCGCCTCGAGCGCGCGAAGCCTGGCGACCCCCGTCGTCGTCTCCTCGCTCACCCCCGCGAGCCGCTCGTACACCTCGGGCCGGTGCTCGGCCATCCGGCGTGTCAGCTCGAGCCCGTCGTCGATCACCAGCTCTGGCTGCGTGGCCGCCACGGCGAGCAGGTCCTCCGTGAACTCCGTCGCCGCGACGCCGTGGCGCGCGTGCACCTCGACGCCGCGCTCGACGAGCGCGGCGCACACCGCGTCCTGCGTCGAGAGAGGGTTCGAGCCGGCAGCGACGACCTGCGCGCCGGCCTCGACGAGCGCGAGCACGAGGCAGGCCGTCTTCGCCTCGAGATGCACGACCACGGCCACGCGTCGCCCTCCCAGCGACCCGTCCGCGAGCGGCCCGCGCGCGAGCCGGCCGAGCACCGGCATGTGCTCGCGGGCCCACGCGATCCGCCGTTCGCCTTCCGACGCGAGACCGACGTCGGCGATACGCGACCGCCCGGCGACACCGGTCCTCATCGAGTGGCGAGGGCCGGACTTGAACCGGCGACACCACGGTTTTCAGCCGTGTGCTCTACCAACTGAGCTACCTCGCCCGGAGGGACTGCAGCGTAGCTCACTTGACGACGGCCTCCAGCTGAAGGTGCCCCTCGAGCCCGGTCAGGTCGATCGTGTCGGTGCGGCGGTCGATCGGCGACCTGCGTGCCGTTCACGCGCACGGCGCCGATGTGGTCACCCGCAGGCAGCCGCAGCCGCAGCCGCAGCGACGCCGGCGGCGGCTTGGCCGGCGGGTCGACCGTGCCGACCACCGCGTCTCCCTGGCGGGAAAGCGAGAACGAGACGCGACCAAAACTCGTCGGCGCGCCCTCGACGTCGATCGACTGCCCGTCCGCGAGCCACGGCCTCGGCGTCGCGAACGCCAACTCGAGCCCGCGCGGGGCGTCCTCAGGCCCGCGCGTCTCGTGCACGAGCAGCAAACGCAGGTTCTCGAGGAACGCGGCGTTCGCTCCGCCGTTCGGCGGCTGGAACATCGTGCGGTAGAGGCGTCCGTGCAGCGGGGTCACGCTCTCGCTCTCTCCGGCCACGAACGTGTCCGGCGTCATCGCCACCCCGAGCATGCCGTAGAGGGAGAGGACGAGCTGGTCGGGCTGGTCGGCGTCCGCGAGGAAGCGGGCGACGTTGACCCCGTAGACCTGGTCGATGCCCGACGTCGGCGCCGGCGGATACTGCCCGTAGAGGCGCGTCGCCCCCGCGCGCACGAGCCCCACCATACGCCCTCCGTGGCCGAGCAGATAGCGGAGGACGCCGTGCGCGACGCGGCCGTGCGGCGGCAGCAGGCCCGAGGCCAGCGCGTACGGCATCACGAGGTTCCAGTAGGTGCCCTTGCGGGAGAGGGCGAGGCTCGGGTACGGCCGCTCGCCCGCGAGCAGCGCGGCCGGGACGAAGATCGAGCCGTCGGCGGCCCGCCGCTCGGACTGCTCGATCGCGCGCACGAGGCCCGCGTGCAGACGCGCGGCGAGCACGCGGCTGCGTGCGGCGAGCTGCTGATGGCCGGTCAGCGACCAGACTCGGCCGAGCGACGAGAGACCCTGCCAGACCACCGCCTGACCGTGCAGCGCGTACACCTCCCGGGCGATGTCCGACGAGTACGGCTCACGGGCGAGCAGCCCGGTGCTGCTCTCGTCGATCTGGCGCCCGACGGCGCGCACGAGCTGGGCGAGCTTCGGCGTCTCGTCGTTCAGGAACGCCCGGTCCCGGGCGAGCCGGTAGAGGTCGGCGTGGGCGACGAGCAGTGCACCGGCGCGCCAGTTCGTGAACCGTTCCGGCAGCCGGCGCATGGCGAAGCGCAGGATCGTCTGCGCGACGTCCGCGTGGCCGAATGCGGCCATCACGCGCGCGACGTCGGCAGCCTCGGCGAACGACAGCTCTTCGTACGGGTTGCCGGCGCTGTACCGCCACGCGAGCAGCAGCTCCTGGACGAGCAGCGCGCGCTCGGCGTTGCCGACCTGCTCGTCGGGCACGTCGAACACGGTTCCCTCGTCGACCCGCGCCTGCCAGAAGCTCGAGACGACTGCCCGGGCGGTCTCGTACGTGCGCTGCCCGAGCTGGAGCGGCCGCCCGTCGTTGGGGCCGCTCGGCACGGCGGCGTACACGTCCCCTTCCGTGCCGGCGGGCACGTCGAAGCGAGACGGCGGAGCCGGCGACGCTCCCGTTGCCGGCCCACACGAGCCGCGTCGAGCCGTGCGAGAGCAGCTGGTTGCCGTCGTGCAGCAGCCCGGCCGGGGACGGGACGAGACGGACGGTCGTGTCGCCCGCGGCGTCGGTCGCGTCGACGTGGAGGTGGATGAAGCTCAGCGAGATCGTCCCGTAGACGCGGCCGACGAATGACTCCTGCTGGTAGCGCACGCCCGCCGCGTCGGTGTACGACGTGTCGAGAATGGGGAGGTAGCCGTCCGCGAGCGTCGAGGAGCCGAGACGGGCGAGACACGACCCGTAGCGCTCGTCCCCATCGGGACCGACGTCGACCGTCACGCTCGGGCCACCCGCGCGGCGAATCACGATCTGGCTCCCGTCGGCCACGTGCAGCGCGAACAACCGCCCGCCGTTGACGTTGAACGGGAACGCGAACGGGAGGTAGTAGACGCCCGAGTCGGTCAGGTTCTTCCCGCCGCGGCCCGCGGCGTAGAGCAGCGGCGCGAGAACGGCGCGCGCGCGCTCGTAGCTCGGGCCTCCGGGTGCGGCGAGCAGCCGCCTTCCCCACACGTCGCGATTCGCGAAGAGCGCCGCGCGCACCGAGTGGGCGTACGCCGAGCTCACGCGCCGGGGCCGCACAGGCGCCCGTCCCGGCGGCGCTCGTCGCGGCGCCGCCCCCGCCGACGACGAATGCGAGCACGACCGCTCCGACGAGCAAAAAAGAGACGTCCGGACCGGTGCTACCGCGTCGCGAACGTCCCTGTGCCCGAACCTTAGGCAGTCCCGTCACGCCGGGCAAGGAGCGCCGATCCGACGCCGGCCGAGAAGTTCGCTACGTGCGTGAAGCCTCGCTGCTCGAGCTCCGACTGCACACGGTCGAGGGGCACCCAGATCGGCGTGCCGGCACCGCGCGAGAACGCCACCGCGAGGTGGCCGCCCGGCGCCGTCACCCGCGCCAGTTCGTCGAAGAACGGGATCATGTTCAGCTGCGTCACGAGGTCGAAGGCCGCATCGTCGTACGGCAGCGCCGTCGCATCGCCGACGTCGTAGCGCTCGCGATCGCTCCCCGCACGGGCTCGCGCCTCGAGGATCATCGGCTCCGACGCGTCGACGCCGACCACCGACGCCGCCGGATAACGCGCCGCGATCACCCGCGCCCCGACGCCCGTTCCCGTGCCGACGTCGAGCGCGCGCGCCGGGGGCTCCGGAACGGCTTCGAGCGCCGCCTCGAGCGGCAGCCGGTGCTGAGGCGACACGCGCGTCTCCTCCCAGCGTCGGCGCCATCGAGTCGAACATGCGCACCATCGGCCGGCGCATGACGCTCCAGAGCCGGGGCCGCGCGACCACCACGCGCGTCACGAACCGTGCGAACCGCTGCCCGAGTGTCATGTGCGCGCGAGCCTCAGCTCGTCGCCGGGGACAACGCCCGTCAGTCGTGCTGCGTCGCCATGGCTGATCGCGAGCGACATCAGCCCGTAGGCGTCCTCGTAGAGGATGAGCTCGCCGGGTGGCGCATCGGCGAACGTGCCGGTGAGCAGCGCGAAGTAGCGGTCGAGCTGGAGGCGCACCTCGACGCGTTCACCGTCCTCGAGGCCAAGCGCGTCGACCGCGTCGCGGCGCACGTTGGTGGCGATGTTCCCGAACCGGTCGACGATCATCGCCGTTGCGTGCACCTGCCTCCGCCCGATCTCCGGCTCGGGCACCGAGACGCGCACGACCGTGGACGGATCGACTGCCGGCCCGAGCTCCTCGAGCGGCACACCGGCCGCGAGATGCGCGGCGGCCGGTGCGAAGATGTCGCGCGCGTGGAAGGTGCGCGAGACGTCCCCCAGGCGATAGCGCCGGTCGGTCAGTTCGTGCGCTGCGTCGAGGCCGAGCTCGTCGGCGGCGAGCATGAGCAGCCCGTTGTCGGGCCCGACGAAGAGCCGCCCTCCGGCCGCCCGGAGCGCGATCGCGCGGCGACTGCCGCCGACGTCGGGATCGACCACGGCGAGGTGTACGCCGACCGGCGTGTACGGGATGGCCTTCCGCAGGACGAGCGCCCCCTGCAGCACGGCCTGTGGGTCGATGCCGTGCGTGATGTCGAGCACGCGCGCCTCGGGGGCAATCGTCGCGATCACGCCGTGGCAGGTGCCGACGAAGTCGTCCTGAAGGCCGAAGTCGCTGAGGAACGTGATCGTGAGCATGGGCCGCTCAGATGGACTCCATCAGATCGCGCACCGCCGCGACGAGGCCTTCGACGTCCTGCGTCGCCGCTTCGCGGGCGACGACGAGGCCGGCGGCACGAGCGGCGTGAGCCGTCTCGGGACCGATGGCGACAGCGGCCGCCGAGCCGCCCGCTTCCGCGTATGCGACCGCAGCCGACGCCGAGGCGAGCACGACGGCGTCGGCGTCCGGAAGCTGCGGGTGGAGGCGGCGCGTTCGGTACAGCGGCACGAAGTCGGCGCCGAGCTCGTCGACGGGACCGCGGCGGGCCTCCTCGGCAGCGGCGAAGAGGACGCGGCCGGCCGGCCGGGGAAGATCGCGCAGCAGGCCGTCCTGCGACGACGTGCGCGGCACGAACGCGGGCTCGAGCCCGTGCGCCCGCAGCGCCGCGGCGGTCGCCGGGCCGACGGCGGCGAGCCTGCCGAGATTGCGACCGCGCCGCGCCAGCTCGGCGGCGCCGTTCGGGCTGGTCACGATCACCCAGTCGTAGCCGGCTCCGTCGATCGGGTCATCGGAGATCCGCTCGATCTCGATCAGCGGGCACTCGACGACCTCGACGCCGAGCTCACGCAACCGCTCTACGAGCTCGCCGGCCTGCGCGCGCGGGCGGGTGACGAGCAGCCTCATCTCGCCGCGGCCGCGGCGGCCAGCTCGTCCGCCAGCGCGAGCGGGTCGGCACCCGAGCGCCGCTCGACCCACTCGCCGTTCTCGGCGGCGATCAGCGCGGTCAGCGTCACTCCGTCGTGGTGGGCTGCGACGGGCGCGAGGCAGCCGGCGCCGAGCGCGGCCACGCACGCCCGCTCCGCCTCGACCCGCCGGCGGGTCCCGATGTGGTCGACGGCCGCGACCAGCGCCTCCTCCCCTGCGCGGACCTGCAGCGCGAGCGCACCCTGCGCCGCCTCGGGCAGCATTCGCTCAGGCTCGAGCCTGGCGCCGATCTCCGCCGAGAGGCCCAGCCGGTCGAGGCCGCAGGCGGCCAGCACGATCGCGTCGAGCCCGCGCTCGCGCTGCTTGCGCAGGCGGGTGTCGACGTTCCCGCGGAGCGACTCGACCCGAAGCGACGGCTCGGCGGCGAGCAGCAGCGCCCGGCGGCGCACCGACGCCGTGCCGATGCGCATCCCCGGGCGCAGCTCGTCGGCGCCGACCAGCGCGTCGCGCGGGTCGTCCCGCTCGAGGTACGCGCCCACGCTCAACCCTGCAGTGTCGGTCGAGGTCATGTCCTTCGCCGAGTGCACGGCGACATCGACGCGCCCTGCGAGCAGCGCCTCCTCGAGCTCCTTGACGAAGACGCCCCGCTCGCCGATCTCACCGAACGGCCGCTTGCGGTCGCGGTCGCCGGCCGTGGTGATCGGGACGAACGCGATCTCGACGCCGGGCCCGCGCAGACGGCTCGCCGCCTGCTCGGCCTGCGTGAGCGCGAGCCTAGAGCCGCGAGACCCGATGCGGACGAGCACAGATCGCCTTCGCGGCCCGCGTGCTCCGACCGCAGACGAGCGGGCCGCGGCGCACGCGCAGGAAGGCCGACGGCGCGACGACGGGCAGCGGCCGCTCGATGCGGCGACGGTCGTCGTCCGTCATCGCTGCTCGTCCTCGAGGCCGAACAGATGCCTGACCGCGTCGGCATACGCCGCGCCGTCGGCGCTGACCGCCGCCTCCTTCATGCGGATCGTGGGCAGATGGAGGAGCTTGTTCAGGATCTGCGAGGTCACCGACTCGAGCTTCGCGCGCTCGGCGTCGGTGACGCGTCCCGCGACCTTCGCGAGCTCGGCAGTGCGAATCTCCTCGGCCCGTGCGCGCAGCGACGCGATCGCCGGAACGACGTCGAGCGAAGCGCGCCAGGCGCGGAACCGCTCGACCTCCTCGGCGGCGAGCTGCTCGGCCCGCTCGGCCTCGGCGCGCCGGCCGTCGAGCGTCTCGGCGACCACGGCCTCGAGGTCGTCGATGTCGTACAGGAAGCAGCCGTCGAGCCGTGCGAGCGCCGGGTCGAGGTCCCGCGGCACCGCGATGTCGATGAAGAACAGCGGGTGCCGGCGCCGCTCGGGCACGTCGGCGGCGTGCACCACCAGCTCCGGCGAGCTCGTCGACGAAACGACGACGTCGACGTCGCCGAGCACGTCCGCGAGCTCGTCCAGCGTCACCGTGCGGCCGCCGAATCTCCCGGCGAGATCGCGCGCGGCGTCGGTGGAGCGGTTCGCGACGTAGGCGATGGTCGCTCCGCGCGACGCGAGGTTCGACGCGGCGAGCTCTCCGATCCTGCCGGCGCCCACCAGCAGCACACGCCGGCCGCCGAGCTCACCGAACACCTGGGCGGCGAGAGCCGCCGCCGCCGACGAGACGCTGGCGGGGCTCTCGCCGATCGCCGTCTCGGTGCGGACCCGCTTGCCGAGCGCGAGCGCCTGCCGGAAGACGCGGTCGAGAAGCGGGCCGGGCTCGACCGCCTCGAAGGCGGCGCGCACCTGGCCGAGGATCTCTCCCTCGCCCGGCACGAGCGAGTCGAGGCCGGCCGCGACCCGGAACAGGTGGAGTGCGGCGGCGTCGTCGTGGAGCCGGTACAGCACGCCCTCGAGCGGCTCACCGGCGAGCCCGGAGAGCGCCGCGGCGGCAGCGTCCTCGTCGCCGCCCGCCAGGTAGAGCTCCGTGCGGTTGCAGGTCGAGAGGCACACAACGTCGCCGAGCGACCGCGCGAGCGAGGCCGCTGCCGCCGGCTCGAGCGCAGCCCGTTCGCGCAGCTCCACGGGGGCGACGTGGTGCGACAGGCCGACGAGGATCAGCTGGCTCATGCGAAGTGGCTCCCTGCGAGCGCCAGCCTGGCGACCACCACCAGCCCGAAGCCGCCGAGCGCGACGTACGCGCCGCGGCGCCCGGACGGTCGCGCGACCACGAAGCCCCCGTACAGCAGCCAGGTCACCAGCGTCAGCCACTCGAGCGCGTCGGTCGAGCCGTGCTCCTCGTGCAGCCGGACGATGCCCGCGGCGAGCCCGAGCGTGAGCAGCGGCAGGGCGACCGCGATCGTCCGGCGGGTCAACGTCTCGAGCGTCTGGAGGGGCGGCAGACGGAGGCGCAGGATGTCCGCCGCGCGGCGCTTCAGCCGGTGCTCCTCCCACAGGTAGAGCGCGGCCAGCGCTGCCGCGAGCGTGAAGCCCGCGAACGCGGCGAGCACGAAGCCGACATGGAGGACGAGGAACACGCTCGAGTAGCGCGGGTTGGCGCCGATCGCGGTGCCGCCGCCGATGTGAGCGACCGCGAACAGCAACGCGGCGAGCGGCATCACGGCCAGCCCGAGCAGCCGGAAACGCGGCCGGCAGCCCCACACGAGATAGGCGCCGACGACCAGCCAGACGAAGAGGTTGAGCGAGCCTGCGAAGCTCGACCACGGGAACCCGCTCGAGCGGCTCGCCTGCACGGCGAGCAGCGCCGTCTGCGCGAGCCAGCCGAGCCTTACGCCCCACGTGGCGAGGCGCGAGGTCCGCGGAGACGCGTACGCGAACGCGGCCTCTCCGTAGCCGATCAACGCGGGCCAGAAGAGCGCCTCAACCACCGTGCTTCTCCCGCGCGAGCTCGACGAGCCGGGACACCTCGCGCTCGAGCCGCTGCAGCTTCGAGGCGATGATCACCACGTAGGCGAGCACCGCGACGAAGACGACCAGGTACGCGGCGGCGGTGTACTTCTCGGACGGCGTCATGATCCCCGCTCCGGCGCCGGCAAAGCCGGCATCTGAGCTCCCTGTGAGCCTCCGTCGAGTCTACGGCTCATGCGAGTAGTTCCCGCAGCTCGCGGAGCGACGCGTCGAGACGCTTCCCGGCGAGCTCGATCGAGTACAGCGTCGCGAACAGGAGGAGCATCGCGGCGAGGCAGACGCAGAACGTCAGGAACTGGGCGCCCGTCATCTGCGGGCCGTGCGACGAGAACACGACCGGGTGGATGAAGTCGTGCGACAGCCGGATCGCGAAGAACGAGACCGGAACGAGCACGATGCCGAAGAGCGCGTAGACCGCGCAGATATTTGCGCGGCCGGGGCCGGCGTCGACGGAGTAGCGGAGCATGAAATACGCGCAATAGAAGAGGAAGAGGACGAGGAAGAGCACGAGCTGGTCGGAGCTCCACGACCACCAGACACCCCACGAGATCTTCGCCCAGAGCGAACCGGTCGCGAGCGTCAGCGCGCCGAAGATCACGCCCTGATGGATCGCCACGTAACTCTCGAGGTCGGCCTGCGGCGCACGCTTCCAGAGGTGGAGGAGCGCCTTCCACGCGCCCCAGCCGAAGCAGGCGTAGGCGGTCAGCGCGAGCGGAACGTGGAAGTAGAAGATGCGCTGCGAGAGTCCCTGGTCGGCGTCGGTCGGGGCGTAGTAGAACACCAGCGAGATCGCGACCGCGAACAGGAGCGTGCAGGCTCCCGCCAGCGCGGGCAGGCTCGGGCCGCGTGCTCTCACGGCCGGAATCGTAGTCTCCGCCGCCACACCGGACGGCCCGTGACGCGTCACGTCTCGACGACGACGTACTCGAAGGTCGCCCAGGCCAGCACCGCGAACAGCACGTCGTAGAGCGCCAGGAACCAGAGATAGCCGCCGACCCCGCCGATCACGATCGGCACCGCTGCCGGCAGGAAGAGCAGCGGCAGCAGCAGCTCCCGTGCACGCCCGGCGACCGCCATCGCGCCGAAGAGCGTGCCGACGGTGCAGATCCCGAGATCGGCCAGCGCGATCGCGGCGATCGTCCGGCCGTCGACACCCGAGAAGAACGCGGCAAAGGCGGGAAGCGCGACGAGCTCGGCGCAGACGAGGAACACGAGCACGGAGAGCGACTTCGCGAGCCAGATCGCGCTCCGGTCGCAGGGCGCCAGCACGAGCGCGTCGAACATCGACTGCTCGCGCTCCGCGACGAACGCACGCGTCAGACCGAGCAGCGCGGTCAGGACGAGCGCCGACCAGAGCAGGCCGAGCGAGGCATCGTCGCCGGTGCCCGTCGGCAATGCGAAGTGAAAGATCGTCAGCGTCGCGACGACGAAGAGCAGCATCGCGGGAAGCGTCTCCTTCGCCCGCAGCTCGAGCAGCAGGTCTTTGCGTGCGAGCGCACCGACGTCGCGGGCGTACCTCATTCCGAGCCTCCGTCGAGCCTACGGCTCATGTCCCGCTCCGGCGCCGGCCAAGCGGCACCTCCGCTCCCTGTGAGCCTCCGTCGAGCCTACGGCTCAGTTCCCGCTCCGGCGCCGGCCAAGCCGGCACCTCCGCTCCCTGTGAGCCTCCGTCGAGCCTACGGCTCATGCCAGCGCCAGTCGCGCCGTGGCGAGACGCTCGACGCGCTCGGGCTCGTGCGTCGCGACGACGATCGCGCGCCCGCTCTCGCCGAGCAGCGCATCGAGCGAGTTCCGCGCCGTCGGCGTCGAGCGCGTTGAACGGCTCGTCGAGGAGTAGCAGTCTCGGCTCGTGGAGGAGCACGCGAGCGAGCCCGAGCCGCTGCTGCATGCCGCGGGAGAACGTCGACACGCGTTCGTGACGCACGTCCCAGAGCCCGAAGCGCTCCAGCAACATCCCGACGCGTTCGCCTCGCTCGGCCACGCGGTAGAGGCGGCCGAAGAGCGTGAGGTTCTCGAGCGGCGTCAGCTCCCGGTACACGAGCGGCTCGTGCGGCAGGAAGCCGATCTCGTGCCGTTCGGGCAGCTCGAGCTCGCCGGCCGACGGCGCCGCGAGACCGGCAAGCACACGCAGCAGCGTGGTCTTGCCCGACCCGTTGCGGCCGGTCACGAGCAGGAAGCCGTCGTCGTCGAGCTCCACGTCGACGCCGGAGAACACCCGGCGGTCGCCGTAGCGCTTGGCGAGACTCCGGCCGCGGATCACCCGCGGTAGACCTCGGCTGCTGCGCGATGGAACCCGGCGGGAGCGCCGGCGGCAGCGAACGTGTCGGCGATCTCCTCCATCTCGCCGATCCAGCGCCAGCCCTTCGCGGCCGCCGACCGCTCGGCGGCTGCGAGTCGGTCGAAGAGCTCCGGCGCCGACTCGCGCCACTCGGCCTGAAGATCGTCCCACACGCCGTTCGCGCGTGCGACGTCGCGGATCGCGAGCAGCAAGGCGGCGGTGCCCTTCGACCATGCCGCGTACACCATCTTGAGCGCGGAGGCGTCGGAGACGACACGCGCGTCGACGACCGAGCCGGCGAACAGCCCTGCGACCGCCGGCGCCTCGTCGCCCGCGAGGTACAGCCTCGTCGTGCCGGCCGTCCTCGGAGGAGAGCCGATGATGCCGCCGTCGACGAACCGGTCGTGCAGCGCCGCCACCTCCCGTGAGGTCGTCGGGGAGATCGCGTTCGCATCGACGTAGAGACCCGGGAAGCCGGAGACCGCGGCCGCGACCTCGACGGCCGCGTGCGGCGGACAGACCGAGAGGAGCACGTCGCTCGCGGAGGCAACGCCGGCCGGCGTGCCCGCGTCACGGAACGCGGCCGCCCGCGTGCGCGTCGCGTCACTACGGCCCTCCGAGGCCCACAGCACCTCGTGCCCTCGCTCGACCAGCGCGTCGCCGAGCGCCGCGCCCATGTCGCCCGGGTGCAGCAGCCCGACGATCACACGACGTCGGCGACGACGAAGGCGAGGAACGCCAACGAGATCACCCCGTTCATCGTGAAGAAGGCCGTGTCGAGCCGCCGCAGGTCGCCCGGGTCGAACAAGCGAGTGCTCGTACGCGAGCAGCGCGCCGACGAGCGCGACCCCGACCCAGTAGAGGAAGCCGAGCTGGAGGCCGGCGCCGACCGCCACCAGCAACAGCACCGTTGTCAGATGCAACAGTCGCGCGCCGAGAAACGCGCCGTTCTCGCCGAAGCGAGTCGCCCAGCTGTGCAGGCCCTGCTCCTGGTCGACGTCGACGTCGAACAGCGCATAGAAGAGGTCGAATCCCGCAACCCACGTCGCTACCGCGCCGCCCAGCGCCCACGCCTCCCACGTGAGGTCGCCGCGCACGGCGGCCCACGCCCCCACGGGAGCGAGACCGTCGACGGCTCCGAGCCACAGATGGCAGAGCCAGGTGAAGCGCTTCAGGTAGGGGTAGACGACGAACGCGATCACGGGAATCGGCGCGAGCGGGCGCACGAACGGGTCGAGCTGCCAGACCGCGACGAGATAGACGACGAGCGACGCGACGCAGAACGCGACGACCGCCGGCACGCTGAGCAGGCCGCTCGGCAGCTCGCGGCCCGCGGTGCGCGGGTTGGCGGCATCGATGCGCGCGTCGATCAGCCGGTTGAGCGCCATCGCAAGCGAGCGAGCGCCGACCATCGCGACGGTGATCCAGAGGAGATCGTGGCCGGGCGGCACGCCCTGGACTGCGAGGAACGCGCCGACATAGGCGAACGGCAGCGCGAAGATCGTGTGCTCGAACTTGACCAGGCGGTAGTAGCGGCGCGCGAGTGACATGGCCCTCAGGTCTGGCGGTGCGAGGTGGGTTCGTCGCCGAGCAGCGCGAGGGCGTGCGGCAGCGCCGGCCGAAGCAGCGCATAGCCGTCGCGGGCGCCGCCCGGCGAGCCGGGGAGATTGACGACCAGCGTGCTCCCGAGCAGGCCGGCGGTGCCGCGCGAGAGCAGGCCGTGCGGGGTCTTGCCCGCGGCGTCGGCCCGGAGCGCTTCGGGAATTCCGGGCACCTCGCGCTCGAGCACCGTGCGCGTCGCCTCCGGCGTGACGTCGCGCGGCGCGACGCCGGTGCCCCCGGTGGTCAGCACGACACGCGCCCGTGCGGCGAGCTCGACGATCGCCTCGGCGATCGCGGCGGCTTCGTCCGGCACGACGCGCCGGTCGACCTCGTAGCCGTCCTCGCGGAGACCGCGCTCGAGCTCATCACCGCTCGTGTCGGGCGCCGCGCCGCGCGACACGCGGTCCGAGACGGTGAGCACCGCTGCGTTCAACCCTTCACCTTCTCGACCAGCTCGACCGTGAACGTGATCGAACGGTCGACCGCCTTCGCCATGTCGTAGACCGTGAAAGCGGCGACCGACGCGGCTGTCAGGGCTTCCATCTCGACGCCGGTGCGCGCTGTCGTCGCCACCTCGGCGCGAATCTCGACGCCGCCGTCGACGAGCTCGGTCGACACGTCGACGTGCGAGAGCGGGAGCGGATGGCACAGCGGTATCAGGTCAGCCGTCCGCTTCGCCGCCATGATCCCGGCGAGCTGCGCGGTGACGAGCGCGTCACCCTTCGGGAGCGCGCGAAGGCGGTCGGCCGCGGCGGTCGAGACGAACGCCCGCGCCACCGCGCGCCGGGCGACCTCGGGCTTGGCGCCGACGTCGACCATCCGCACAGACCCGGCGTCGTCGACGTGTGAGAGCTCGCTCATCCTCGATACCTGCGCGCGAGCAGCGCGAGCGACCGCCGCTCCGCCCAGGCGGCCTTGGCGCGTCCCGGTCCCCGGTCGCCGTACAGCACCGAGAGCGCGGCGCGCATCGCGTCGGTCGTCCGCTCGTCGTAGGGGAACCACCACGGCACCGGCACCCGCCCCGAGTCGCGGTCGACGAACTTCACATTCGAGAGGTCGTACAGCCCGTGCCTCGAGTGCGTGCGCCCGTACCCCGAGCGGCCGCGGCCGCCCCAGGCGACCTGCGCGGCACCGTACGAGTAGGCGTGGTCGTTGTGCCAGACCGAGCCGGCGCGGACGCGAGCGGCCACCCGCGCCGCGCGCGCAGGGTCACGTGTCCATACCGACGCTCCGAGACCGAAGGCGCCGGCGTTCGCTGCCGCGACGGCAGAGCGCTCGTCCGTCACGCGCGCGACCGTCACGACCGGCCCGAAGATCTCCTCGCGCGCGACACGTGCGGACTCGGGGACGTCCGCGAGCACCGTCGGCTCGTGGAACCAGCCCGTGCGGTCCGGCACCGCGCCTCCGGCGAGCACCGACGCGCCGTGCTCGACCGCGTCCTCGACGAGCTCCTGCACCCGGTCGCGCTGCCGCTCGGAAATCAGCGGCCCGAGATCCGCCTCGAAGCGAAGCCCGCGCGTCCGGCGGGCGAGCTCCTCGACGAACGGCTCGTACAGCCCGCCCTCGACGTAGATGCGCTCGACGCCGGAGCAGACCTGGCCGCAGTTCAGGAACGACGCCCAGAGCGCGCCCGACACGGCTCGCTCGAGATCGGCGTCGTCGAGCACGAGCATCGGGTCCTTGCCCCCGAGCTCGAGCGTCACGGGAACCAGGCGATCGCCCGCGTGCGCCGCGACCTCCCGACCGACTTCCGGCGAGCCGGTGAAGACGACCTTTCCGACGCCGTTCGCGCCCACGAGCGCGGCGCCCACCTCGGGGCCGCCCTGCGCGACCCGCAGCACGCCGCTCGGTGCTCCGGCCTCGTCGAGCAGGTCGACGATCAGCGAAGCGGAGAACGGCGTGAGCTCGGACGGCTTGAGCACCACCGCGTTGCCCGCCGCCAGCGCGTAGGCGACCTGGCTCAGCGGGATCGCGAACGGGAAGTTCCAGGGCGTGATCGCGCCGACGACGCCGACGGGCTCGTAGCGCAACCAGCCGCGCTTGTGCAAGAGGTGCGGCTGCCACAGCCGGACGCGCTCGCGGGCGAGCACACGTGCGGACCGCCGCTCGAGCCACTGCAGCGGCGTCGAGCGCCGGGTAGAGCTCGCTCGAGTACGCCTCGAGCAACGGCTTGCCGGTCTCTGCGCGCACCGTCTCGGCGATCTCGGCGGCGCGGCCCAGCACGGCGCGGCGTAAGCGACCGAGCACGCGGGCGCGGTCCGCCGGCCGCGTCGCGCCCCAGCCTTCCTGTACGAGGGACGCCTCGGCGACGAGCGCCTGCACCCCGGCGGGCTCCGTCACCGGAACGCCGCCGACCACGTCCAGCGTCGCGGGATTGACGACGCGCAGCTCGCGCGCGGCAACGGCAGGCATGCGCGACAGGTTACGCCGACGGCGGCTCGAGGAGGTGCTCGAGCCCGCCGATCCACCATTCGAGGTCGTGCGCCCGGACGTGGTCGGCCAACGCCCGCGCGCGCCGTGCGCGCTCCGGCTGCTCCATCGTCAGGGCCGTGTGCAGCGCCTCGGCCTGGTCGAGCACGTCGAACGGGTTCACGCCGAGCGACCATTCACCGAGCTCGTCCTGGGCGCCCGCGTTCTCCGAGAGCACGAGGACTCCGTCGCGCTGGTTCACGAGCGGCCCTTCCTTGGCGACGAGATTGAGGCCGTCGAAAACGGCGTTCACGAGCAGCACGTCGTACTGTTTGTACGCGGCGACCGAGAACGGGAAGTCGTCGGCGATCCGCACCTCGATCGGCCGGTAGCCGACGTCGCCGTGGCGGCTGTTGACGGCCTCGACCTCCTGCTCGATCGACTCGCGATAGGCGGCGTACTCCAGGACGTCCTCGCGCGAAGGGTTCAGCACCGCCAGCATCGACACGCGGCCGCGCCACTCGGGGTGCAGCTCGAGCAGCAGCCCGAAGGCGGTGAACCCGCGGACGATGTTCTTCGACGGATCGACGCGGTCGACTCTGAGCACGAGGCGCTCGGGACGCGTCGCCTCGATCCGCCGTTCGGCCGCGACCACGGGGTCGCTCACCGCGAGCGCATCGAACTCGGCGCAGTCGATGGAGATCGGACGGCTCGTCACGGTCGTCGTGTGTCCCCGATGGTGGAGGCGGCCGCTCGAATCCCGCTCCGCCCCGACCACGTCGGCGGCGCTCGCGCACAGGTTCCTCCGCCAGCGCTCGGTGTGCACGCCGACGACGTCGTTCGCGAGCAGGCCGTCGTGGATCGCCTCGCGCACCTCCGAAGGCAGCACCGTCCAGGCGTCCGACTGCGGCCACGGGATGTGCACGAACTGCGCGAGCATCGCGTCGGGGCATCGATCGCGGACGAAGCGCGGTGCGAGGTAGAGGTGGTAGTCGTGGAAGAAGACGGTCGCTTCTCCGTTGTCCAACTCGGCAACAACTGCGCTCGAAAAGGACCGGTTCACGTGCACGTAGCCGTCCCTCCACGCGGCGGCGAACTGCTCACCGAGCACGGGCGACTCGCCGAGCCCGAAGAGGTAGTGCTGGGTGAACCAGAGGAGCGGGTTCGCGACGACGTTGTAGTAGCCGTCGTAGGCGTCCGCGTCGTGCGCCAGCAGCGTCAGCCGGTACGACGAGCCGTCGCTCCCTACCTCCTCGAGCGTGCCGCCCGACTCGGCTGCGACTGCCCGGTCCTCATCGGAGAGGGCGCTCGCGATCCAGGTGACCTCGTGCCGGGCGATCAGTCCGCGCAGTGCGGTCGCGAGCCCGCCGCCGCCGCGGCCGGCGACTCGCTCGCCGGATTCGTCACGCCTATAGGCGACCGGGCCGCGATTCGAGACGACGATCAGCCGGCGACCGCTCACACGAGCGTGATCTCGCTGCCCTCGGTGTCGTTCCCCTCGAGCAGGTTGAACAGGACGAGCCAGTCGCGGAGGAGCCGGGGCGTCAGGAAGTGCCTGCGGACGTTCTCCTTGCCGCGCAGAGCGCGGGCACGCGCCGCGGCGGGATCGGCGAGGACGGCGAGGCACGCCTCGGCGCACTCCTCGACCGAGTCGACGAGCCAGCCGGTGACGCCGTCCTCGATCTGGGCGACGATCCCGCCGACCCGTCCCGCGACGATCGGGCGCCCCTTCCAGAGGGCCTCGGTGACCGTGAGGCCGAACCCTTCACGCGTCGACTTCTGGATGAGCGCGTGCGAGTAGACCTGGAACGCGTTGATCTCGACGGCGCCGACGTTGTTCATGTTGCTCAGGATGTGGATGTCGGGATCGCCGTCCGCGTGGGCGACGGTGCGCTGGTAGTACTCCCAGCCTTCGGGATCGTCGTGCGCCATCGAGCCGACGAGCGCGAGCTGCACGCCCGGCACCTTCCGCTTCACGATCCGGTACGCGTCGATCACTCCGAGCGGGTCCTTCCACGGGTCGAAGCGCGACACCTGGGTGAGCAGCGGGCGGTCGACGTCGATGCCGAACTGGTCGACGATGTACGCAGCGTCCTCGGACGAGAGTGCCATGTTCTTCGGCTGCAGCGGGTCGATCGCCGGCGGCCAGATCGCCACCCGACGGAGCCCGTCCGCGTGCGGCACGTACTCGCGCAGATGGAAGATCGACGCGTCGTAGGCGCGCAGGGAGGGCAGGAGCGCTTCCAGCACCTGACGGTTCGGCGTCGAGAAGTCGATGTGGCCCCGCCAGATCCAGTGGGCGCTCCGGTTCGGGTAGGAGTCGATCGTGGCCGCGGGCTGCGGATCGTGGACGATCACGAAGTCGTAGGCGTCCGCGTCGAGCTCGGACGCGGTCTCGCGGTTGTACCGGTGGAAGACGGCGACGTCCTCCTCGGTCAGCCCCGTGGGGTCGCCCTGGAGCGCGTTGTGGATCGTCTTCGTCACGCGGAAGAACTCGTCGGCGCCTCGCATCACCCGCCACTCGACCTCGAGACCCGCGTCCGCCATCAACGGAACGAGGGTGTAGAGGATCTCGGCCACGCCGCCACCGAAGGCGGTGGCGGACAAGTGCAGGACACGCTTGCCCTCGAGCGGCTCGGCGAGCCGCCGCACCTCGTCCATGAGCCCCCGGGAGAGTAGCGACGCGTAGTCGGCGAGCGACTTCCGCCCGGCGTTGACGAGGTGGAGCAAGCCTCGGTGGTCCTACTGCGTCGCCAGGCGCTTGACGAAGCGAAGCGTCGAGCCGCCCCGCTCGCGGCCCGAGACCTGGAACTCGTCGGCGACGGCGCGGATGATCGCGATGCCGAGGCCGCCCTCGACGAGCTCGTCGTCATCGAGGTCGGGGACGGTCGGCTCCGTGTCGAACCCGTCGCCGTCGTCGGCCACCTCGACGACAACCCTGTCGGGATGCAGCTCGTAGAGCAGCTCGACCGACCCGTCGCCGCCCTCGTACGCATGCCGGACGGCGTTGGTGCACGCCTCGGTGAGCGCGAGCTTGAGGTCGGCGAGCGCCTCGCCCTGAAGCGGCGTCTCGTGGCCCCGGGCCAGCCCGCTGAGCGCGAGCCGGCCGAGGCCGATGTACTCGGCCTTCGCCGGGATCGTGAGACGAACCGTCCGTACCTCGCCGTCGTCGTCGAGCGCGCTCATTCAACCGGCCTCTTCCCTGTTACCGGGTCGTGACAAACCTCGGAGATTCTGCCGGATTCTTCTCCGGGCGTCGTTCGACACCGACGAAGCGTGATCCTGCCGGCTACTGGGGACGCTCGTCGAGTTTCACCGGGACACGCACCCGGCGGCTGCCGCGGACGACCGTGAACGTCGCCGTCTCACCCGGGACGAGGCGCTCCGCGACCACGCGGACGAGGTCCTCGGCGCTGCGGACAGGTACGCCGTCGATCGCGACGATCGCGTCGCCGCCAACGTGCACGCTCTCGCCTCGGAAGACCTCGAGCCGGGTCGATGCCTTGAGGCCCGCGCGCTTGCCCGCGCGTGTCGCCGTCGGCGAACCCGTCGATCAGCGCCCCGCGGGCCGCGGCGTACCCGAACTTCTTCGCGATCGAGGGGGTCAAGTCCTCCGTCGTGATCCCGACGTAGGCGTACCGGCACCTTCCCGGACGCATCGAGCTGCTCCAGCGACCGCTTCGCCGAGTCGATCGGCACGGCGAAGCCGACGCCCTCGAACCCCGAGGTGTCGCCGTTCGAGCGGATCTGCGCGTTGATGCCGATCACGCGCCCTCTCGCGTCGAAGAGAGGCCCACCCGAGTTGCCGTGGTTGATCGGGGCATCGGTCTGGATCGCGTCGACGAGGTCGTAGTTCGTCGTCAACGACGGGATCGACCGGTGCACCGCGGAGACCACACCGACCGAGAGGGAGTCGGCGTTGCCGAACGGGCTGCCGATCGCCGCGACGGGCTGGCCGACCACGACGCGCGACGAATCGCCGAGCGGCACCGGCTGGAGGGCGTGGGCGCGAGGATCGATCCGGAGGACGCCGACGTCGTCGAAGAGGTCGTAGCCGACGATCCGCGCCTGGACGCGGTCCCCGTCCGGGAACTCGACGTAGACGGCGTGGGCGGGGGCGGTCGAGCCGCCCTGCCCGGCGGTGGTGATCACGTGGGCGCTCGTCAGGACGGTGCCGTCGGGGCCGACCACGAATCCCGAGCCCTGGCCGGCATTCGCGTCGGGGGAGCCCGTTCGCGCTGAACAGGCTGAAGATCGTGACGACGCCGGCCGAGCGCTCCCGGTAGACCTGGGCGGGCGAGAAACCGTTGCCGGCGAGCGGCTTCGCGACCACCACCGGCGAGGCGAGGCCGGCGGAGAACTGCTCGCGGACCACCGTCGTCGAGCTGGTGCGATCGAAGAGCCCCGTGGTCTTTGCAACCGCGAGCACGAGCACACCGCCGAGGACGGCGGCGACGACCGAGACGGCGGCAACGTGGCCCGGGCGCACCCGCGGCCACTGTAGCTGGCCGTTTTCACGTGAAAGCGAGGGGCTCAGACGGGCTCGAGCTCGCGGTCGGCGGCCTCGGCGCTCAGCGCGAGCGTGAACAGCGTCCAGCCGTTCTGCGAATCGAGCTCGAGGCGGCCGCCCATCAGCTCCGCGAGCTCCCGGGCGATCGCGAGGCCGAGGCCGCTGCCGGAGGCGCGCGTGCCGTCGAGTCGGTGGAAGCGCTCGAACACCTGCTCCCGCGCGTCCTTCGGAATCCCCGGTCCGTCGTCGGCGACCGTCAGCGTCGCCCGGCCGCCGTCGCGGGCGGTCGAGACGCGCACGGTCGAGCCGGCGGGCGTGTGCAGGAGCGCGTTCTCGACGAGGATCCGGCCGACCTGCAGCACCCGGGCCGAGTCCCCACGTCGCGATCACCGACTCGTCGGCGACGGTCTCGAGCACGTGGTCGAGCACGGCGGCCCGGGGGGCAAGCTCGCGTGACACGTCGCCCGCGAGCTCGGACAGGTCGACCGGCTCGTGCTCGACCGCCAGCCGCCCGGCGTCGAGCCGCGAGAGGTCGAGCAGGTCGGTCGCGAGCTTCCCGAGCCGGTCGACCTGCAGGCGCATCTCCGCGAGGAACTCGTCCCGGGTGGCGTCGTCCAGATCGGGATCGTCGAGCAGCTCCAGCGACCCGCTCAGCGAGAAGAGCGGCGTTCGCAGCTCGTGCGAGGCGTTGGCGATGAACTCTCCCCGCGCCCGGTCGAGCCGCGCGAGCCGTAGCCGCATGCGCTCGAACGCCCGCGCCAGCTGGCCGATCTCGTCGGAGCCGGCATCGACGACCGGCTCCGTGAAGTTCCCTGCGGCGATGCGCTCCGCCGCCGTCTCGAGCCGGCGGATGCGCTGGGCGAGCCGGACGGCGCCGGCGTACCCGAAGAGGAGCGCGAACCCGAACGCCACGCCGCCGGCGATGAACACCCTGCGCTGCACCACCGACACCGTCCGGAGCTGGTCGTGCAGCGACGCCGAGAGGAGCACGACCGAGTGCCCGATCGGGTACGCAACCTCGGCGTAGCGCTGACCGTTCCGCCGGACCGTGCCGCGGGCGAGCGTCTGACGCTCGATCGCCTGGAACGCGACGGGGTCGTTCTCGACCGCGCTCGAGTTCAGCTCGTCCGCCGAGTCGGCGACCGGCTGCAACAGCGCCGGGACGGCGTTCTGGAGGTCGTAGACGATGATCCGGGCGTTCACCGCGGGCGCCCACTCGTCGGCGAAGGCCTGCTTCGCGTACTCGACCTGACTCGCCGGGTAGTTCGGGATCGCGACCTTGCGGAGCCCGGACTCGAGGCCTTTCAGCTCGCTGTTCTCGAGCGAGCGCTCGTACGAGGGCACGACGATCAGGTAGACGATCGCCAGCACGCCGGCCACGACGACGAGCAGCCCGAGCGCGAGCCTCCCGCCGACGCCACGCAACGGGCTCATTGCAGCGCCGGCCTCACCGGTCGCGGAAGCGGTAGCCGACGCCTCGCACGGTGAGGATGAACTCGGGCGCGCGCGGCTCCGCCTCGAGCTTCTCGCGGAGGTGGCGGACGTGCACGTCGATCGTGCGCGGGTCGCGGTAGTCGGCGCTCTTCCAGAGCGCCTCGAGCAGCATGCGGCGGCTGAAGACGCGGCCCGGCTGTGCGGCGAGCGCGCGCAGCAGCTCGAACTCGACGTAGGTCAGCTGCACGGGGTCGCCCCGAACCTCGACGACACGGCGCGGGACGTCGATCACGAGACCGTCGTGCTCGATCCGCTCCTCGGCGACGCCTTCACCGGCGCGTGGGGCCCGCGCGCGCCGGAGCAGGGCACGGACGCGGGAGCGGAACTCGCGGATCGAGAACGGCTTGGTGATGTAGTCGTCCGCGCCGAGCTCGAGGCCGATCACCTTGTCGAGCTCGTCGTCCCGGGCGGTGAGCATGATGATGGGGACGGCGCTCTTCGCCCGCAGGCGCTTGCACACCTCCAGGCCGTCGAGGCGGGGCAGCATGATGTCCAGCACGACCAGGTCGACCGGATGGGCGTCGAACTTCTCCAGCGCCTCCTCGCCGTCCGCCGCCTGGACGACGTCGTAGCCGTCGCGCTCGAGGGGAAAGGCGAGGACCTTGCGCACCGAGTCCTCGTCGTCGACGAGCAGGATCGTGGGTGAGGAATCGGGCATCGGCTGGGGCGCCTGCCAGGCGCGCGAGGAACCCCGTGCAAGGGCTTGCCTTCCTACTATAGCCCTGCATATGACGCTTGACCCGCACTCAGGCGGGTCGCCGGCGGCCCCGTCGTGGCTCCGTCGAGCGGCCGGTCAACGGACGCCTCTATCGAGCGTCGTTCGTCGTCACCATCCTCCCGCTGTTGCTGCTCGCGTTCACGACGACACGGCCGGGGGTGCTCGGTGCGCCGGCACTGCCGCCGAGCTTCGACGGCGCCGGGGCGAGAGCGCTCGCCGACGAGCTGGCGAACCGTTATCCGGACCGCGCGCCCGGCGGCGCCGGCGCGCTCGGGGCGGCGGACTGGCTTCGAGACCACTTCCGGGCGTTCGGCCTTCCGCGTGACGACCGACACCTGGAGCGAAAGGCTTCCCAGCGGGCCGTTGCCCATCTCGACAACGTCTGGGCGGTCGCGCAGGGGCAATCGCGGAATGCGATCGTGATCGTCGCGCACCGCGACAACTCGGGCATCGGACCAGGCGCGAACGACAACGCCAGCGGCACGGCGGCCCTGATCGAGCTGGCGCGCAACTACACGGCGGACGACACGCCGGAGGCCGAGCGCGTCCGGCCGGCGCACACGCTCGTCTTCCTCTCGACGGACGCCGGCTCGTTCGGCGGGCTCGGCGCCGAGCGGTTCGCGTCAGCACCTGCCGTTCCCGTCGCGGCCGTCGTGAACCTGACCGCGATCGGTGGGAAGGAGCGCACCGCGCGTCGTCATCTCCGGCGACGCGCCGCGCACGACCGCCGCCGTGCTCGCCTCGACGACCGCCCGGCGCATCGCCGAGCAGGGGAGGCCGGCGGCCAGCCGGACCGAGCGTGCTGGGCCAGCTGATCGACCTCGGCTTCCCGTTCACGCTGCACGAGCAGGGGCCGTTCGTGGCACGCGGGATACCCGCGGTCACGATGACGACGGGAGGTGAGCGGCCGCCTGATGCCTTCACCGACCGCCCGGCAGGTCTCGACACCGCACGCATGACGCAGCTCGGCCGCGGCGCGGAGGCGCTCGTCGGCTCGCTCGACCAGGGCCTCGACCTGACGCGCGGCACGCCGAGCTTCGTCTGGATCGGCGACCGCGCCGTGCGTGGCTGGGCGGTCGAGGTGCTGCTGTTCGCCCTGCTCGTGCCGTTGCTGGTCGGGGTCGTCGACCTGTTCGCGCACTGCCGCCGCCGCGGCATCCCGCTCGGCCCGGCGGGCCGCGGCCTGCGCAGCCGACTCGCGTTCTGGCTCTTCGTCGGCGTCGTCTTCTACGTCTTCAAGCTGCTCGGAGCGTGGCCCAGCGGAGCGGCGCGGCCTCCGAACCCTGCCTCGACGTCGACGGACGACTGGGCCGTGCTCCCGCTGCTGGCCGCCGGCGCGCTGATCGCGGTCGCCTGGCTGGCCGGGCGAAGACGCCTCGTGCCGCGCCGCCCGGCCGGACTCGAGGAACAGCTCGCCGGCGACATCGTCGCGCTGCTCGGGCTCGGCGTCGTCACGTTGCTCGTTCTGGCAACGAACCCGTTCGCGTTGCTGTTCTGCCTGCCGGCGGTGCACGCGTGGCTGTGGCTTCCGCAGGTCCGTCGCGAGCGCGCCGTCGTCCGCTGGCTCGTCTTCGCGGTCGGGCTCTGCGGGCCGTTGCTGATCCTCCTGTCGCTCGGGATCCGGTTCGGGCTCGGCTTCGACGCGCCCTGGTACCTGCTGACACTGCTCTCCCTCGGCTACGTCAAGGCGACGAGCTTCGCGATCTTCCTCGCGGGAGCGGCTTGCGCGGCACAGCTCGCCGTGGTCGCCGCCGGCCGCTACGCGGCGCCGTCGCGCGTGCCCGGCCCCCCGGAGCGCGGGCCGGTACGCGGGCTCGTTCGCGCATCGGTCCTCGCGTCGCGCGACGGCGGCGAGACCGGAAGAGAAGGCGCGCCGCCGACGACTACGTCGGCGCCAGGTAGCGGACCGCCGATCCAGCCGCGCTGCTCGCCGTCGCCGCGCTCGACGAGCACCAGCGCGTCGGCGCCGGCGGCGCGAACGATCATGTGGGAGTCCTGCCCGGAGACGGGGTCCAGGACGAGGGCAGTCCTCGCCGTCGCGACGGCTCGCGCGGACCAGCTGGTCGCGTTCCCGATCGCGCCGGACGCGGCTCCCCAGGCGACCCGGGCTGCCAGTGCGGCCCCGGCTGCGACGAGCCCTGCAGCGCGAGCAGCGGCCGGCCGCACGAAGAGCTCGAAACCGACGAGCGCCGACACGGGGTTGCCGGGCAGCCCGAACACGAGCGTCGATCCGCGCACGCCGAACGAGATCGGCTTCCCGGGCTTCACGGCGACGCGCCAGAAGACCTCGTCGCCGCCCAGCGAGGCGAGCGCGGCGCGCACGAGATCGTGCCGGCCGACCGAGACGCCGCCGGAGGTCACGAGCACGTCGGCCCGAAGCCCGCGCTCGAGCGCGCTCGCGAGTCGATTGCTCGTCGTCTGCGACCGAGTCGAGCACCTCGGTCTCCGCACCCGTCTGGCTCGAGCAGCGCCGCGAGCAGCTCCGTGTTCGCCTCGTAGATCTCACCGGCGCGCAGCGTTTCACCGGGCAGCCGCAGCTCGCTGCCGGTCGCAAGGATCGGACGCGCGGTCGCCGCGCGACACGAACGCGTGGCAGCGCCGACCGCGGCCGCAGCGCCGACCATCCACGAGCCGAGACGCGCACCGGCGGGGGCGACGACCTCGGTGCGGCGAACGTCGCCGCCACGGAGCCGGACGTGCTCGCCCTCGCGAGACCGCCTCGACGTCGACCGCCTCTCCCGCGACCCTCGTGCGCTCGATCGGGACGATCGCGTCGGCCCCGTCCGGCACCACCGCGCCGGTCGAGATCGCGACGGCCTGCCCGGCCGCGACGACCCCGGCGAAAGGGCTCCCCGCGGCAGATGCGCCGGCGACGGCAGGCGACCCGGCGTGTCGGACGCCCGCACGGCGAACCCGTCCATCGCCGAGCTGTCGAACGGCGGAAGATCGACGGCGGCCCGCACCGCCTCGCACAGGACGCGTCCGCGGGCATCCGCGAGCGTCACCGTCTCGGCCGGGAGCGGGTTGATCTCGGCAAGCACGAGCCTGCAGCGCTTCGTCGAGACGAACAGGCGTGTCCACGGCCGATCACGATAATCCGCGCGTGCGGAGAGCATCGTGAGGATCCTCTACTTCGGAACCTACGACCGCCGGCATCCGCGGAACACCAACGCGATCGCAGCCCTACGCGACGCCGGCATCGAGGTGCTCGAGCGCCAACGACAACTCGAACGTGGCGGCGTGCGCGGGCTCATGGACGTTCTCGATGCCGAGCTCCGCCTCCTCACGACGCGGCAAGTCCCTGCCGACGCGGTGGTCGTCGGCTATCCCGGGCATTTCGACGTGCCGCAGGCGCGGCGCATCGCCCGCAAACGCCCGCTCGTCTTCGACGCGGTCCTCTCGCTCGAGCACGAGCTCGTCTCCGTGCGCCGCCACTTCCGCCCACGATCGGTCGCGGCGAACGTGCTTCGCGTCGCAGACGCCCGCGCGTTTCGGCTGCCGGACCTCGTCGTCTGCGGCACGGAGTCCGAGGCACGACACCTACGCGAGCTCGGGGCCGAACCGCACCGCAGTCGTCCTGCAGGGTGCCGACGAGGACCTCTTCTGCGAGACGTGGGCGCCGGCCTATCCGTTCTCGGCCCTCCACCAGGAGGACGCGTCGACCGAGACGGTCGCAGCGGCCGCAGCGCTGACGTCCGTTCCGGTCCGCGTCGTCGAGCCCGCCGAGGCCGCCTCCGACTCGGCCGGGATCATGTTCGCGCACGCGGGTGTCGTGCTCGGATCGTTCCACGAGTCGCGCGGGATCGCCCCCTCGGTGTTCGCCGCGCTCGCGAC
The DNA here is from genome assembly GCA_963742615.1 of uncultured Thermoleophilia bacterium. Lineage (GTDB taxonomy): Bacteria > Actinomycetota > Thermoleophilia > Gaiellales > Gaiellaceae > PALSA-600. The sequence goes on from CAVUMS010000001.1 coordinate 348,747, forward strand.
CGGCGCGCCGGTCATCACCGGAGACACCGAGGGCGCTCGCGAGCTCCTTCGCGACGGCGAGTCCGCGCTTCTCGTCCCGCCCGAGGATCCCGGACGCGCTGGCCACGGCACTCGACCGGATCGCCGCCGACGAGACGCTGCGGACGTCGTAGCGGCGAGAGGCCGGCAGGCGTTCGAGCTGCACGCGACTCGAGCCGTTCGCGGCCGCAAGTGGCGTGCACTGCTCGAGGATCTCCTCACGTGATCGTCTGCGGCAGCAGATAGACGCAAAGCGCGAGCGAGAGGACGATCGCGACCCGGTCGTCGTCGTAGGCGGACGCCACGAGCGGCCACAGGACGTACCACACGATCAGATACGGGAGGCAGAGCAGAAGCAGGGCGAGCGCGAGCCCGAGCCTGGCGCGACCGCGGGCCGCCAGGACGAGCAGCCACGCGTATGCGATTGCGTACGCGACGACGAAAACCCACGTCGGCAGATGGAGGCGGGACGGCAGCGCGTACGACGTCCGACGGGTCGCGTCGTGCACGAGCGGCGCGAACGCGTGCAGCCAGTGCAGGCGCCACAGCGCCGTCGCCACCCCCAGCGCGACCAGCGCGGTCACCGCGAACGCGAGGTGATCGATCCGCCGCCGAGTCGAACGCGCCTCGAGCGCGCGCAGCGGGAGCAGCAGCACCGGGACCCACTTGATGAGCACGGCCAGCGCCCAGGCGGCGCCTGCGGCCCGGGGCTTCCCGCGATCGCCCAGCGCGAGCGCCACCGAGACGAGCGCGAGCATGAGGGCGTCGTTGTGCCCGCCCCCGGCGAAATGGACGGCCACGACCGGGATTCCAGCCGACGAGAGCCGCGGAGAACGCACGTCGCCGCGACGCGAACCATGCCGCGGTGAGCACGGCGATCGCGGCGACGAGCCGCAACGTCCACGACGCGACCGTCGCAGACGACGTGAGGCCGAGCGGGCGGGTGAGCAGCGAGAAGGCCGGGCCGTAGACCGACGTCGTGTGCAGGTACGCCGCACCGGCGTGCGGCGCCGAGACCGCGTCCTCGGACGGCGTGTCGCGGTAGGGATCGTGCAGGCGCGCGTAGCTCCAGTACGTGTAGACGTCGGTCGACAGCAACACCGGCGCCGCGAGCGGAGTGAGTTGGATCGCGCACGCGAGCGCGAACACGGGCGCGAAGCGGCCGCCCTTCCGCAGGAACGCGAGCCCGACCAGGTACGCGGCGAAGGCGCAGGCGAGCAACACGAGGAACGCCGTGCCGACGTGGGACATCCGCGCGACGGCGACACACGCCGCCACGAGCGCCAGCGTGAGCGCCCCGGCGGTGAGGCCTCTACTGATTGGGAGGCGGTACCGCAGGCGGGGCAGGCGGTGGAGTCGTGTTTGCCGGCGGCGCCGGCGGAATCGGGATCGTCCTCGCCGGTGGAGTGGCCGGGGTGGTGGGCGGCGGGGCCGGCGTCACGGGCGCCTGCGTCGTCGCCGCGGGAGCCGTCGTCCCGCCGTTCGTGCTCGTCGTGGTCGTGCCGGGCGTCGTGTATGTCGGCGCCGTATAGACGTAGCCCAGCGAGCCGTAGTCGCCGTGCTTGATCGGATGCCAGCTCGGGTACCTGTCGGGCAGCAGGAACGGGAGCGCCGGCCGCTTCCAGAGCGCGGCGGTCATGTACTCGTGCCAGATCGGGACCGGGAACGTCGCGCCGGCGACCGCCTCGCCGTGGACGTCGAGCATCGGGATCTCGCCCTGCTGGTACCCCATCCAGACCACGGTCGAGAGCTGGCGCGTGTACCCGTCGAACCAGGCGTCGGCGTGATTCTCGGTCGTGCCCGTCTTTCCCGCGTTCGCGTGCTCGCCGTCACCCGACCCGGCCCCCGTGCCGAACTCCGCGTTCTGGCGGAGGACGTCTGTCACCTTCCACGCCACCGCCTCGGAGAGAGCCCGCTTCGTCTGCGGCTTCCCCCAGCCGCTCGCCGTGTCGACCTTCCCGCCGGGCAGCACGACCTTGGTGATCGCCATCGGCTTCGCATAGATACCGAGCGCCGGGAACGTCGCATAGGCCGCGGCCATGTCGAGCGGCGAGACCGCGAGGGTGCCGAGGCCGATCGAGGCGACCGGCTTGTCCGGTGTCAGGTGCACGCCGAGGCGATGCGCCATGTTCCACACGTACCGCGGGCCGACATCGAGAGTCAGCTGCGCGTAGATCGTGTTGTCCGACTGGAGCGTCGCCCGCGTGACCGACTCGCTTCCACGATAGGTGTCGTCGTAGGTGTGCACGTCCCACGGCTTCTTCGGATCGCACCAGGGCCCGACATCGCACGTGAAGGGCGCGGAGGTGTAGTAGGTCGAGTCAGGGTCGATTCCCTGCTCGATCGCCGAGGCGAGCACGAACGTCTTGAAGGTCGAGCCCGGCTGGCGCGCCGACTGGGCGGCGAGGTTGAACTGGTTCTTGGCTTTGCGCACGACCGTCGTCATCGCCCGAATCGCGCCGGTCCCGGGCTCGACCGAGACGATCGCCGCGGCAGGGTCCGTCCGATACGGGAGGACGTCGCGGATCGACTTGATCGCGAGCCGCTGCAGCCGCGGGTCGATCGTCGTGTAGACCTTGAGCCCGCCCTCGCGCACCGTCTCGGCTCCGTACGCGTCCACGAGCTGGTCGGTCACGTAGGAGAAGAAGTACGGCTGCTTGATCCGGCTGTAGATGTTCCCCGGCCGCAGCCCGAGCGACTTCGCGCGCGAGCCCTGTCGGTACTGCCGCGGCGTGATCGCTCCGTTCGTCAGCATCGCGCGCAGCACCTCGTTGCGCCGCTGGCGCGCCGCCGAGGGATTGTTCAGCGGGTCGTATACCGACGGCGCCTGCGGCAGTCCCGCGAGCAGAGCGGACTGCAGGAGAGTGAGCTCGCTCGCCGGCCTCGAGAAGTACGTCTGCGACGCCGCCTCGACGCCGTACGCGTGATTGCCGTAGTACGTCGTGTTCAGGTACTCGTCGAGGATCTTCGACTTCGGCCACTTCTGAGCGAGCTTGTTCGCGAGGCACGCCTCCTTGATCTTCCGGCTGAACGTCTTCTGACGGCCCGTGTAGAGACCGCGCACGAGCTGCTGGGTGATCGTCGAGCCGCCCTCGACCGTCTTGCCGGTGCTGATGTCCTTCCACGCGGCACGCGCGATCCCGAGGTAGTCGACGCCGCCGTGCTCGTAGAAGCGGCGGTCCTCGATCGCGACCGTCGCGCGCGGCAGCCAGACCGCCATCTTCGCGAGCGAAACGGGCTCGCGGTTGCGCTCGGCCGGGATCGAGCCGAGCAGGGAGCCGTCGCTCGCATAGACGAAGGAGTTCTGGCCGATCTCCACCGGACGGAGCGAGTTGAGGTCGCAGCTCGCGGAGAGCGCAGCGCCCGCGCCGATCGAGATGGTCGCAATCGCCACGGCAAGCACGCCGAGGACGGTGACCGCGAGTACCGCCGTGCGCCGGCGGCGCCGGACGCGGGCCGACCGCCGCCGCCGGCGGTCGCGCTGGGCCAGCACGAAGTCGAGATCGTCGTGCTCTACGGCTCACGTGCCTACGGCTCATGCAAACACCCCGGTCTCGCGCAGGCGCTCGGCGATCTCGACGCGAAGGTCGGACTCGGCGTCCTCGACAGAGCGCCCCCGCGGCACCCAGCGACGCACGGCGATCGTGGCGTCGGCCGAGCCGAGCGCGGCCACGTGGGCGTCGGTCTCGTCCATCGCCAGGGATTGGAGCACGCGGCGGAGGTCGGCGGTGAGCGGCACCCGAACGCTCGCCTCGGCGAACGCCCCTCCGCTCCTGATCGTGGCATTGCGAATCGTCCCGGAGGCGAGCTTCTCGTTCGGCACGACGACCCGGTCGTCGTCGTCGGTGCGCAGCCACGTGTAGGTCAGGCCGATCTCCTCGACCACCCCGCGCGACCCGTCGATCTCAACCTCGTCGCCCAGCCTCAGCGGCTGCGTGAACGCGATCATGATCCCTGCGACCGCGTTGCCGATCGTGCGCTGGCTGGCGAAGCCGATGATCAGGCCGATCACCGCCGACGAGGCGAGCACGCCCCCGGCAACCGCGCGCACCTGGGGGATCACGAGCAGTGCCGAGACGACTCCGACGAAGACGATCGTCGCGAACAGGGTGCGCCGGATCACCCGGTAACGGGTCATCACCTCCGGCGGCAGCTCGCGCTTGGAGATTCGCCGGTCGACGAACTTCGCGAGCAGCCACGCGCCGACGATCACCGCCGCGGCGATCAGCGCGTGCTGCCAGAACTCGGGCATCTACCCCTTTTCGCCCCAGTCGATCGGTTTCCGCCCCGCGAAACCCTCCTCGTAGCCGTGCCAGTGCTCGACGCGGTCTTCGCCGACGTGCCAGCACAGGAGCACCGAGGCCCCGTCGCGGACAGCCGGGAAGTCGACCAGCCCGAGGTCGGGGTCCTTCACGAGCGTCCCGAGCTCCGCCAGCCGTTCGATGCAGGCGGCCGACGCCGCCGCGAGCTCGACGAGCTCGGATTGCGCCGCGCCGAGATCGCCGGCAGCATGGCCTTCGCCGTTCCCGCCGATCGCCGTGACGAGCCTTCCCTGCGCCGACTCGAGCTCGCGCATTCGCTCACGCAGTCGCACCAGCCGCTCTGCGGCGGGGCGCACCTCGCCGAGGGCGCTGTTAGCCTCGGCCGGAGTGAACGTGCGATCGAGCACGGCGCCGCCGTATCGTACGAGCGAGACGCGGCGTCTCGTGTTCTGGCTCGCCCTCGTCGGAGCACTCGCGCTGATCGCCTACGCGGGGCGCGCGTCGGAGGGCAAGCCGGACCCGAACATCCTCTACCAGTGGTCGACCGCGATCTTCACCGTCGTCCAGGAAGGCTTCATCCTGGCGATCGTGCTCGCGATCGCACACGGCCGGCGCGACCTGCTCGCGCTCCGGCGCCCGAACGCGTTCGGGCGCACGCTCGTCTACGTCGCCATCGCGCTGGTCGCGATCTACGTCTTCGAAGGGATCTACGGCGCGGTGACGCATCCCGGCAACGAGCAAGGCCTCACGCCGTCGCACTGGGAGCCGAATCACGCCGCTGCGTACGTCGCGAACGCCGTCGTGATCTGCACGCTCGTGCCGTTCGCAGAGGAGCTCACCTACCGCGGGCTCGGCTATTCGCTCCTCATCCCATTCGGCCGGTGGCCGACGATCTTCCTCGTCGGACTGCTGTTCGGGCTCGCACACGGCCTGCTCGTGTCGTTGCCGATCATCGTCGCCTTCGGCTGCGCGCTCGCGTGGATCCGCGATCGCACCGACAGCGTCGTTCCGGGGATGTTCCTGCACGGCACCTTCAACCTGATCGCGCTCGTCGTCGCGGTGACCGTGACGGCGAAGTGACGGCGGTTGCCGTCGCGGTCAACGTCTAGTCTCAGCGGCGGATGCGCCGCGCCGCCCTCGTTGCGTTCGCCGCCCTGGCGGCGCCGTCGGCCGCGCATGCCGCATGCGGCGTCACCGCGCAGCGGGTGACCGGAGCGGCGCCGTTGACGGTCACGCTCAGTGCGGCGTGCGCCTCGACGGACTACCACTGGAGCTTCGGCGACGGGCGGGAGGCGGACGGCCAGACGGTGCAGCACGTCTACAGGGCCGGCGTCTACCGGCCGACGCTGACGAGCGACACCGGCGTGGAGCCGGCCGCCACCGTGCTTTCCGTCGTCCTCGCGCTGCACGGCCCCGCCCGCGCACGCTATGCGCAGTGGGTGACGCTCCGCGCGTCGGTAGTTCCGCGCCTGCCGGTTGTGGTGCACGGCCGCAGGTTCGTGCACGGCAAGCTCCGTGTACGCGTGCTGGGCACGTCGCCGTGGGTCGCGGATGCCGTCGGGATCAAGTCGAAGCCGGTGCACATCGTCGTCGTGCCGAAGCTGGTCGTGCGGCTCGTCGGGGCGCCGATCGTCGGATCGCCGATGCGCGTGCAGGCGACGCTCCACCCCGCGAGCGCCGGCACCGTCGTCGCACCGCGGGTCGTCGACACGCGCACGGTACGGTCAGCGCGGGTCACGGTCAGGACGCGTCCGGCAAAGGGCTGGGCGGCGGTGCGCACAACCGTGACTCGGGCGATCGCGAGGCCGAGCCTGTCGGCAGGCGCACACGGGCCCGGCGTGCTCCAGCTCGAACGCGTGCTGCACGACCTCCACTACGCCGTGCAGGTCGACGGCGTCTACGGAGACGACGACGTCGAGGCGATCTACGCGTTCCAGAAGATCGAAGGACTGCCACGCACCGGCACGGTGACGCGTGGGCTCTGGACACGGCTCCTGCGCGCGCAGGTCCCGCGTGCGCGTTATGCCGGCGATCACATCGAGGTCGACAAGGCGCGACAGGTGCTGTTCGTCGTGCGCGGCGGAAAGGTCGCCCTGGTCGTAGCCGCCTCGACCGGCGCGACCGGGAACACGCCGCTCGGCCTCTGGCGCGTGTACCGCAAGGTGACCGGCTTCGACTGGGTCCTCTACTACCCGAACTACTTCCTCCGCGGGTTCGCCGTCCACGGCTACCCGGACGTGCCGCCATATCCGGCCTCGCACGGTTGCGTGCGCATCCCGATGTGGGTCGCGACGCGGGTCTACGGCGACATCGCCGTCGGCACCGCCGTCTACGTCTACCTCTAGGCGGTCTCGTCCTCGTCGCCGGCTTCGGCCTCGTCGTCGGGTTCCGGCGGCTCGGCCTCGACCTCGGCGCCCGCGAAGTCCTCCGCGGACACGCGGTCGAGAAAGCGCTTGAACTCGTCGACGATCTCCTCTTCGTTCACCTCGTCCCCTTCCATCTCGATCGCGGACTCCTCGATCACCTCGTCGTCGGCGAAGATCGGCGCGCCGGTGCGGACGGCGACGGCGATGGCGTCGGAGGAGCGGGAGTCGATCTCGAGCTCGGTGCCGTTCTGGGCGACGGTGATCGACGCGTGGAAGGTGCTCTCGCGGAGCTCGGTGACGGTCACGCGAACGACCGCGACGTCGAGCTCCGAGAGGATGTTCACGAGCAGATCGTGCGTAAGCGGACGCGGAGTCGAGGCGCCCTGCAGCTTCATGAGGATCGCAGCCGCTTCCGACTGCCCGATCCAGATCGGGAGGTAGCGGTTGCCGTCGGCCGTCTTGAGCAGGACGATTGGCTGCTTGCCGACGATGTCGAACGAGACTCCGTAGATCGTCATCTCGACCATCTGGCCGTAAAGAGTACCCCTGCACCTCCCGGACAACGCAGCGCAGGCCGGGGCTACACTTGGCCCCGCGCGGGCGATTAGCTCAGTTGGTTAGAGCGCCGCTCTGATAAGGCGGAGGTCCCTGGTTCGAATCCAGGATCGCCCATCGATTTCGGCGCGAGCTAGGAGTACAGCAGCTCTCCTTTGACGGAGTAGCCCTGGCCGCCGATCGTCACCGAGACGCTGAAGTCCGCGCGCTGGTAGAGCCAGGGCGCGGAGTATCCCCACGAGCTCGCTGAGCGAATCACCAGGTCTCCGCACGACGTGCAGCTGCCCGAGATCTGCGCGGGCGGGGCGATCGCCGAGCTGAGCTCGGCGGTGCACTCGATCTTGTCGACGTCGGTCGTCGACTGGCAGATCCACAGGCACCACCAGTGCCGCTGCGGATCCACCTTCACCTCCACGCCTTGCTGCTTGTTGAAGATCGACGCAGGCCACCAGGTGGTCCACGGCTCGACCCGAACGTCATGTCCTCCGAGCTGAAACTGCGCCATCAACGGCCTCCGGGTCGAATCGACACCAGCGCCACAGAACGCGCGCGACGTTACGCCGACACGCTGCCGGTGTCAACGCTTCGCGCGTCCGCGGCTCGAACTAGCGTCCAGGTGTGCACGAAGAGCCGAACCCGCGCGCGACCACGTCGCGGTCTCGCCGGCTCGTGACCCGCTCGCTCGCACTCGCGCTGATCACCGTTCCGAGTGCGGCAGCGGCTGGGCGGGCGGCGCCGGCACCGGGCGGGCCGACGGGGACGATCGCGGTGGGCACCGGCCAGTACGTCTTCGCCGTCGGCGCGGACGGTACGAGCGGCCACGCGCTCGGCACCGGCGACTACCCCGCGTTCTCGCGCTCGGGCCGGCTCGCGTTCACGCTCGACGGCGTCTGGGTCGCCAACTCGCACGGCGAGCACCGCCGCCACATCGTGCCTCGCTTCGCCGAGTACATCACCTATGCGACTCCGACCTGGTCGCCGGACGGACGCCGGCTGGCATACATCCGCGTCGACAACGGCCATGAGACGTCCGAGCTCTGGATCGTCCGCTCCGACGGGAGTGCGCTTCACGGCCTCTCGATCGTGCACGCGGCGGAGACGCCGTCCTGGTCGCCGGACGGCAGGTGGATCGCCTACGTCGGGGACGGGGGGCTGAGCGAGGTCCTCGCCGACGGCTCCGGCAAACGCCTCCTCCTGAGGCGGGACGTCTCGTCTCCGGCATGGTCGCCCGACGGGTCGCGGATCGCCTTCGCCCAACAACACGCGGGTACCGTCTCGACGTCGCTGCTCGACGTCCGCACGGGCTCGCTCCGCGTCGTCGAGCACCACCGCGGATCGCCCGGCCCGCTCGCCTGGTCACCGGACGGGCGCTGGCTTGCCTACACGACGGCACGCGTAGACGCCGGCGGGGCGTTCGTGCAGATCCACGCGGTCCGGGTCGCCGACGGCGCCCGGAAGGTCGTCGGGCGAGTGTTCGTCCAGCACCTCGACGGGCTCAGCTGGCGACGGTAGGCGGAGTCAACCCAGACGCTCGAGCGCCTCGGCGAGCTCGGCGAGCTGCACCTCGCCGTCGAGCGGAATGTGCACTCCCGCCGACCCGACCTTTGCCTCGAACCCCGTCAGACGCTTGACGGCGTCCTTGACTCGCTCGGCGAGCACCGGGTCGACGGTCGCGACGCGGCGTTCCTTCGTGCGCGCACCCGACCAGCGCGCGGCCCGCTCCGCCGCGCGCACCGACAACCCCTCTCGCACGATCCGCCGGGCGAGCCGGCGGCGGCCGTCGTGGTCGGGAACGGAGAGCACGGCGCGTGCATGCCCCTCCGTCAACTCGTGCCGGTTGACCATCGCGAGCACGTCGTCCGGCAGCTCGAGCAGCCGGATCCGGTTCGAGACAGTCGGTTTCGACTTGCCGACCCGTTCCGCGACCTCGCCGAGCGAGAGACCGAACTCGTCGATCAGCAACGCGTAGGCCCGCGCCTCCTCGACCGGCGCGAGGTCCTCGCGCGCGACGTTCTCGACGAGACCGAGCAGGAGCGTCTCGCGGTCGTCGGCGTCGCGCACGACCGCAGGCAGCACGTCGACTCCCGCTTCGCGGGCAGCGCGCCAGCGGCGCTCCCCGGCGATCAGCTCGTAACCGCCTTCGAGGCGCGGCCGCAAAACGACCGGCTGGATCAACCCTTGCCGGCGGATCGATTCGGCCAGCCCGCCGACGCTCTCGCCCGTCGAAGCGGCGACGCGGCTGTCGCGGATTCGGGTGGATCTGGTCGACGGGCACGTTCGCGAGCTCCGGCCCGCCGCCGACCAGGACCTCGAAGCCGCGGCCCAGGCCCCGGCGGGCGGCACGGCCGCCCAGGCTAGCTCCGCTCGACAAGCTCCATCGCCACCTTCCAGTAAGCCTCGGCGCCGGGAGAGCGCCGGTCGTAGTGGGTCACCGGCAGGCCGTGACTCGGCGCCTCGGCAACACGCACGGATCGCGGCACGACCGCGTCGAAAACGAGCGTCCCGAAGTGCTGCCGCACCTCCGCCTCGACCGCAGCGGAGAGCCGCGTACGCGTATCGGCCATCGTCAGGAGCACGCCCGCGATCGCCAGCGGCGGGTTGAGCCGGCGCTTGACCAGCTCGATCGACTGCACGAGCTGCGCCAGGCCCTCGAGTGCGTAGTACTCGGTCTGGACCGGGACGACCACACGCTGCGCCGCAGCCAGGGCGTTCACGGTGAGCGGACCGAGCGAGGGCGGGCAGTCGAGCAGCACGAAGTCGAACCCGTCGGCGTCCGCGAGCGCGTCCGCGAGGAAACGGTCGCCGTCCTCGCGCTGCGAGAGCTCGACCGCGGCGCCGGCGAGCTCGGGTCGCGACGGCACGACGAAGAGGTTCTCGAACCGCGTGGGTTTGACGAGCTCTGACAGCGTCGCGCCGTCGAGCAGGTCGTACGTGGACGTCCCGTTGGCGCGTAGCCCGAGCCCGGACGTGGCGTTCGCCTGCGGGTCGAGATCGACGACGACCGCGCGCTCGCCGGCCTCGGCCAGGCACGCCGCGAGATTGACCGCACTCGTCGTCTTTCCGACGCCGCCTTTCTGATTCGCGAACGCATAGACCTTGCCGCGCACCTCGCCAATCTAGCCCGCGTGCCCGGACGCAGCCGGGCCGCACGTCAGGGCAGCGGCCGCTTGCGCGCGACGCCGACCCGGCGCGGAAAACCTGCAGGCGTCGGCGCCCGTCTTGCGCAGGACGACGAAGCCGTCAGGGCTCTCCTCCGATTCGCCTGCCAACCTGCTCGCCACCCTGGCGACGTGAGCGCGATCGACGCTCTCGCCCGACCCAGAGCACCACCCCGCCGCCCTCGCGGACGAGCGGCAGGCACCATTCGGCCGCGGTCGGTGGATGCGCGAGCGCCTTCGCCACGGCGACACCGGCCCAGTCCGTCGGTTGCTCCTCGGCGCGGCCCCAGACGACGCGCGCGTTCGGCGGGGACCACTGCTCGAGAAACGCGCACTTCCTCCGCTCGGCGTCGAGGAGCACGACCTCGCGATCCGGGAATGCGTGGGCGAGCGGGATCCCGGGCGCACCACCGCCGGAACCGACGTCCACCAGAGCCCCCGAGAACCGCGCAACGAGCTCGCGGGCGCGAAGCGAATCGTCCAGGAGCACGCGGCGCGCCTCGGCCGGATCGCGGAGGGCGGTCAGGCCCGGCGCGGCGAGGAGAGCGGCAAGCCAGGCGTCAAGCGTCGGGCTCGACGATGACGCAGCGATTCGGCTCGACTCCGTCACTCGAGGTGCGCACCCCCGGATACTCGGCCAGCCGTTCGTGCACGATCTTCCGCTCGACTGCCGACATCGGATCGAGAGCGACTCGCTCGCCGAGCGCGGCGCGCTCGGCGCTCCTGACCGCGATCGCCTCGAGGGTCGAGCGGCGCCGGTCGCGGTACCCGGCCGCGTCGACCGTCACCCGCTTCTCGCCGCCGGCGCGATGCGTGATCACGTTCGCGAGGTACTGCAGCGAGTCGATCGTGTGCCCGTGTTTCCCGATCAGCAGTCCGAGCTCGCCGCCGGTGCAGGTCACGAGCAGCTCGTCGTTCGACTCGTCCACCTCGACGCGGGCCCTGACCCCCAGGGCGGCGACCACGCGCTCGACCAGCCCGCGGATGTGCGCCGCGGCGTCCGACTCGCCGGGCCGCGGCCCAGTACTCGGCGACTCGCCGGCCCCGTCGGTCGAGGCGACGACCAGCGCGGGCGTGAACCCGACGCCGAGCAGCCCGCGCTCGCCCTCCGAGACCACCTGGAAGCGAACGCTCCCGCGGTCGAGGCCGGGCGCGAGCCGCTCGAGGTCGCGAAGCGCCTTCCACTTCGCCTCTCCGACCGTCTCGCCGGACGCCTCGACCGAGAGCTCCTCGCTCACCGACGTGCGCCGCCCCTCTTCTTCCGCCGGACGCGGCGCGGCGTCGTCGGCGCAGGCGCCGGGGTGACAGGCTCAGGCTCGGGTTCGGGCTCGGGTTCGGGTTTCGGAGGCGTTCGCGAGCTTCGGCGCGGTGATGTGCTCGCGCGGGCCGCGGGCGGCGGCGGGGTACGTGGGACCAGCCGCCGCGTGATCAGGCCCTGCCCGACCGTCCATAGGTTCGTGGTCATCCAGTACAGGACGAGGCCCGTCGGGAACCGGGCGACGACGGTCAGGAACACGAGCGGGAGGACCATCATGATCGTCCGCTGTGTCTTGTCCATGGTCGCGCCCATGAAGTACGTCGACGCGACCTGCGAGCCCGCGTAGATAGCCAGCAGGATGTAGCCGGACCAGTGGGCCGTCGTCTTGTCCGAGATGTTCGGGACGACGTGCAGCCATGCGCCGGTGATGTTGTGCGACTCGTGTCGCAGCGTGAAGTAGAGGGCGATGAAGATCGGGAACTGAAGGACCAGCGGGAGGCAGGACGCTGCCGGATTGATGTGGTTCTCCTTGTAGAACTTCATCAGCTCTTCGTTCAGCTTCTGCCGGTCGCCCTTGTACTTCTGCTGGATCGCCTTCATCTCGGGCGCGTGCCGCTGCATGGACTGCATCGAGTGGATCTGCCGCACCGCGAGCGGGACGAGCATGATCCGCACGAGCACGGTCAGCGCGACGATCGACCACGCCCACGAGAGGCCGACGCTGCCGTGAAAGAAGTCGAGGATCGACTTCATCACGTTCTCGAGCGGCGTCAGGATGCCGGCAACGATCAGGATCACGGGTAGTCGACTCCTCCGTGCGACCACGGGTTGCAGCGGAGCAGCCGCCAGGCCGCGAGGCCGACGCCGCGAATCACCCCGTGCTTACGAATCGCGAGGATCGCGTACTCCGAGCAGCTCGGATGGAACTTGCAGGTGTTGGTCGGGACGAGCGGTGAGATCAGGATCTGGTACAGCCTGATCGGCAGGATCGCGACCTGCCTCAGAGCCTGCGCCCGTTGCCGAGCTCCGTCGAGCCTACGCTCATGCCCGCTTCCGGCGCCGGCGCGGTGCCTCCGCTCCTTTGCCGAGCTCCGTCGAGCCTACGCTCATGCCGCCGCCTTCCCGAGCACCTCGTCGACCCGCGCCTCGAGCCACTCGTGCCCGTTCGTCTCGGCGGCCTCGGGCAGCCCCCGGCGAACGACCAGCACGTAGTCGTTCGTGCTCGGAACCCGGTCGAGGCGGTCGCGGACGATCTCCCGCAGCTGCCGCTTGATCCGGTTGCGGACGACCGCGTTGCCGACGGCCTTCGGCACCGCGAAGCCGAGCCGGGGATCACCGGGCTCTTCGGCGCGCTGGAACCAGTAGAGCGTCAGGAACCTCGTCGAGACGGAGCGGCCGTGACGGTAGACGGCGTCGAAGTCACGCGAGCGAGAGAGGCGGTTCCGCCGCTGCACCGCGCTCTAGGCCGACAGGCGCGCGCGACCCTTCGACCGGCGGCGCTTGAGGATCTGGCGGCCCGCACGCGTCGACATCCGGGCGCGGAAGCCGTGCTTCCGCTTCCGCTTGCGCACGTTCGGCTGGTAGGTGCGTTTCATCTCGAAGCTCTCGGAAGAGAAGAGTGGCCTGAAACGCGGTGAAACCGCGGGGCCGTCGAGTCGGGCGGCAGTCTACCAGGGTGCGTGCCGACACCCGGTTATCCACAGGCTCCGGCGCTGCGAAAAGTCGAGGAAAGCGCGGGCGTGTGGCGGTCTTGTGAACCGCTGTCCACAGCTGTGGAGATCGGTGTGGAGGTCGCAGAAACCCCTGCAAAACGCCCGAATTGGCCGGCGTGGACAGGGCGAGAAATCCTCATTGAGGGTCGCGAAGGACGCTGCTATGCTCGCGCCCCCGAGTCCCCCACGAAGGAGCCTTGAAGGCAGGTGGAAGGTCAAATCGAGCTGACGGCGGAGAGCCTCTGGAGCGACGTCTCGGCTCGACTGCGTGAGGCCCTGAACCAGACGACGTACCAGACGTGGTTCGGCGGGATCGCCGACGTCGGGCTCGAGGGAGACTCGTTCGAATTGGCAGTTCCGAACGAGTTCGTCCGCGACTGGATCGAGGGCCACTTCCTCGACCTGATCCGGGCAGGCGTCCGCGACGTTGCCGGAGAGGACGTGCGGATCTCGTTGCGCGTGGTCGAGGCGCCCCCGGCGCCCGTCGTCCAGGCGGTGCCCGCGGCGGTGCGGCCGCTTCCGGTCGAGCCGCTGCCGCGACCCGATTCGCCGGGGATCAACCCCAAGTACACGTTCGACTCGTTCGTGATCGGCTCGTCGAACCGCTTCGCGCACGCCGCAGCCCTCGCCGTGGCCGAGTCGCCCGCGAAGGCGTACAACCCGCTCTTCATCTACGGCCATACCGGCCTCGGCAAGACCCACCTTCTACACGCGGTCTCGAACTTCGTGACGGAGCATGGCGGCGGGCTGACCTGCCGTTACGTGACGTCCGAGACCTTCATGAACGACTTCATCAACAGCCTCCGCGACAAGCGGATCGAGGGCTTCAAGCACCGCTACCGCACCTACGACGTGCTGTTGATCGACGACGTGCAGTTCTTCGAGCACAAGGAGCGGATCCAGGAGGAGTTCTTCCACACCTTCAACTCGCTCTACGAGGCCGGGCGGCAGATCATCATGTCGAGCGACCGGCCGCCCCGCGACATCGCGACGCTCGAGGACCGGCTGCGCTCGAGGTTCGAGTGGGGGCTGATCACCGACATCCAGCCGCCCGACCTCGAGACGCGGATCGCGATCCTCCGCAAGAAGGTGAAGAGCGACCAGATCGAGGTCGGCGATCCCGAGCTCCTGACGTTCATCGCCTCGCGTGTCTCGACGAACATCCGCGAGCTCGAGGGCGCGCTCACCCGCGTCGTCGCGTTCTCGTCCCTCACCGGACGGCCGCTGTCGGTCGACCTCGCTCAGGACGTGCTGAAGGACGTCTTCCCCCAGGGCGAGGCCGCCCAGATCTCGATCGGCCTGATCCAGGAGCTCGTCTGTGAGCGATTCGGCGTGACGATGTCCGAGCTCACGGGCGACCGCCGCTCCCAGAACATCGTCTACCCACGCCAGGTGGCGATGTACCTCTCGCGCGAGCTCACCGACTCGTCGCTTCCGAAGATCGGCCGGGAATTCGGGGGCCGCGACCACACGACGGTGATCCATGCCACCTCCAAGATCGCCCGGCTCATCCGTGAGGACAGAGGTGTCTACAACCTCGTCCAGGAACTCACAGCCCGGGTCCGCCAGGCCCGGTAACGCGGCGGCCTGTTGGTGACCGGTCCTTTCTCCCCCGTCCGCTCCCACAGGGAGAATGGCTTCACGCGAACCGTTCGCGGGGCTTTCCCCAGCGCTCACAGGGCCTATGACTACAACGAGGTTCTTTCTAGATGATTGACTCAGAAACAGTGGTGGGCACAGGACTCCGGATAACCGTCTCGCGCGACGTGCTCGCGGCCAAGCTGAGCGTCGTCGCACGTGGTGTGTCGACACGCGCGACCGTGCTCGTGCTCGGCG
Source organism: uncultured Thermoleophilia bacterium (assembly GCA_963742615.1). Lineage (GTDB taxonomy): Bacteria > Actinomycetota > Thermoleophilia > Gaiellales > Gaiellaceae > PALSA-600. The sequence goes on from CAVUMS010000001.1 coordinate 363,912, forward strand.
GGATCCAGCTGCAGGCGGCAGACGGCCAGCTCCTGCTGGCCGCGACCGACATGGAGCTGTCGCTGCGCGCGTCGCTCGATGCAGGTGTCGAGGGCGAGGGCACCGTCGTCGTTCCCGGCCGCCTGCTGCTCGACATCGCCCGCTCGCTGCCGGACAGCGAGGTCTCCATCGAGCATCGCCCCGAGGAGGCCGTGGTCGTCGTGTCGGCGGGCGCGGCGACGTACCGGCTGCACACGTACTCGGCGGAGGACTTTCCGCGTCTGCCCGACGTGGAGTCGCTGGCGCTGCACGCGGTCGAAGGCGACGCGCTCGTCGAGACCGTCAACCGGGTCGGCCGAAGCGCGTCGCGTGACGAGAGCCGGCCGGTGCTGACGGGCATCCTCGTGCGGTTCGAGCCGGGCAAGATCGTGATGGCGGCGACGGACTCGTACCGGCTCGCGGTCAAGGAGACCGCGGTGACCGGCCCACTGCCCGAGCTCGAGGCGATCATCCCCGCCCGCGCCCTACAGGAGCTGTCGCGGATCGCGGCCGGCGCGAACGACGTCCGCCTCGGCCTGCACGAGAACCACGTCGTGTTCGGCGCGGACGGTGTGTGGCTGACCACGCGCCGGATCGACGGCCAGTTCCCGAACTACCGGCAGTTGCTGCCGGAGCAGTTCGAGCACGAGCTGCAGCTGCCGCGCGAGGAACTCCTGGACGTCGTCCGCCGGGTGTCGCTGATGGCGCAGCGGAACGCGCCGCTGCGGCTCCGCTTCGGCGACGGAGAGCTCGCCGTCTCGGCGGTCACGCAGGACGTGGGCGAGGCTCGCGAGTCGCTGCCGGTCCAGTACGCGGCCGATCCGCTCGAGATCGGCTTCAACGCGGAGTTCCTCCGGGACGGGCTCGAATCGGTCGAGTCCGGCACGCTGCGTTTCAAGCTGATCAGCCCGCTCCGCCCCGCAGTGCTCGAAGGCGAGGACGACGACTACGTGTACCTGATCATGCCGATCCGCCTCGCCGGCTAGCGCGCCTGGTCGTCACGCAGGTCTCCCTCCGCCATTACCGCTCCTACGCGTCGCTCGACCTCGCGCTCGACGAGGGCCTCGTGCTCGTGACCGGACGCAACGGTGTGGGCAAGACGAACCTGCTCGAGGCGCTGCACGTCGCCACGCAGGGGTTCTCGCCGCGCACCCGAACCGACGCGCAGCTGATCCGTTTCGGCGAATCGGCCGGCCGCGTGTCGGTAGAGGGAGCGGAGGGCGCGCGGCCGGTGTCGACGAGCGTCACGCTCCGCACCGGCCGGCCCAAGGAGGCCAGGCTGAACGGCGCCCGGCTCCCCTCCCCCGAGTCGCTTCGACGCGAGCTCGCCACGCTCGTGTTCACCCCGGATCGTCTTACGGTCGTCAAGGGTGGGCCCGCGGCCAGGCGCGCTTACTTCGACCGCGTCCTCGCACGGCTGCATCCCGCCCGCGCAGGTCTGCCCCAGGCGTACCTCGCTGCGGTCACGCAGCGGAACGCGGCGCTCCGGCGGGTGCAGCTCGGATTGTCCGGACGGGAGGCGCTCGAGCCGTGGACCGAGCAGGTGGCGTCGCTCGGTGCGTCGCTGGTCGAGCGCCGGCGCGAGACTCTCGGAGTGCTCGAGCCGGGGTTCGCGCAGCAGGCAGGCGAGCTTGGCTTGCCGGATGCGACGCTCGGATACGAGGGCGAGCCCCCGACGCGCGCGGAGCTCGAGTCGCGGATCGACCGTGACGTCGAACGAGGAGCGACCGGCGCCGGCCCGCACCTCGACGACGTCAAGGTGTCGAGCGGCACGCGCGACTTGCGGCAGTACGGCTCGCAGGGCGAGCAACGCCTGGCGGTGCTCTCGCTGCTGCTTGCGGAAGCCGAGCTCCTGCCGTCGCGGCCGCTGCTGCTTCTCGACGACGTGCTCTCCGAGCTCGACCCGGGCCGACGACGCGTCCTTGCGGGGCTGCTGTCCGGAAGAGGGCAGGCAGTGATCACCGCAACGCATGCGTCGGCCCTGCCGGTCGAGCCGGCTCAGCTCGTGGAGGTGGAGCCTGGAACGGCTCGCTGACGGGGTGCGCGCCGAGCTCGGCCGCTTCGGCCCCCAGGCCGGAATGGTCGAGCTCATCGAGCGCTGGCCCGCTGCAGTCGGCCCGCACATCTCGCGGTTCGCCTGGCCGCTCGCGGATCGCCCGGGACGGGACGGTCCACGTCGCGACCGCCGACTCGGTGTGGGCGTTCGAGCTCGGCCACCGCGCCGCGGAGATCGGCGCGCGCCTTGGCGGCGTGCGGCTCCGCTTCGCCCCGGGACCGCTCCCGGAGCCCGATCCGGAGCCGGCACGAACCACGGTTTCGCCCACACCGGACGACCGTCGGCTCGCCTCGGAACTCGCCGCCGGCGTGCGCGACGAAGAACTGCGCGAAACTGTGCAAGAAGCGCTCAGTTTTGCGCTCGCTCGCGGGCGTTCCGACACCCCGTTCTGATACACTGTTCGCACCCAGCAAAACGGGAGTTTTGCAGGGATTTTCTTCTATATGGCGAAGACAAAGACGACGGCCGAGTACTCGGCCAAGGACATCACCGTGCTCGAGGGTCTCGAGCCGGTCCGGCTCCGGCCGGGGATGTACATCGGCTCGACCGGCTCCAGGGGGCTCCATCACCTCGTCGAGGAGGTGGTCGCGAACGCTGTCGACGAGGCGCTCGCGGGCCGCAACGACTCGATCGAGGTCACGATTCACCCGGACAACTCGGTCACGGTCCGGGACGGCGGGGCCGGCATCCCGGTCGACGTCATCCCCGAGCAGGGGCTGCCCGCGCTCACGGTCGTGCTGACGAAGCTGCACGCCGGCGGCAAGTTCGGGGGCGACGGCTACAAGGTCTCCGGCGGCCTTCACGGCGTCGGCGTCTCGGTCGTCAACGCGCTGTCCGAGTGGCTGATCGCCGAGGTCGCCCGCGACGGGAAGATCTACCGGCAGGAGTTCACCCGCGGGGATCCGCAGGGAGACATGCATGAGGTCGGGACGTCCACGGAGACAGGCACGACGATCTCGTTCCTGCCGGACGCGGAGATCTTCGACGAGACGGTGTTCGACGCGACGACGCTCTTGTCGCGGTTCCGCGAGGTCGCCTTCCTCACGCGCGGCCTGCGCATCTCGTTGACCGACGAGCGCGCCGATGCGGGACCGCCGGTGGAGTTCCACTACGAGGGCGGTATCAAGGACTTCGTCGCGTACATCAACGAGTCGAAGGACGTGGTGCACCGCCACGCGATCTACTTCACGAGCGGTACGGATCAGGGCGAGGTGGAGGTCGCGATGCAGTGGAATGCCTCCTACCAGGAGTCGGTGTATTCGTTCGCCAACAACATCAACACCCACGAGGGCGGGTCGCACCTCTCCGGCTTTCGCTCGGCGCTCACCTCGACGCTCAACAAGTACGCGCGCGACAAGGGACTGCTGAAGGAGAAGGACGACAACCTGGAGGGCGAGGACGTGCGCGAGGGGCTCGCGGCAGTGATCTCGCTGAAGCTCTCCGACCCGCAGTTCGAGGGTCAGACGAAGACGAAGCTCGGCAACCCGTGGGTCAGCGGGGTCGTCTCGACAGCGGTCAACCAGAAGCTCGCCGAGTTTCTCGAGGAGAACCCGACCGACGCCCGCCAGATCATCAACAAGGCGATCGCCGCATCGCGCGCGCGGCAGGCTGCCCGCAAGGCGCGCGAGCTGACGCGCCGCAAGTCGGCGCTCGAGAGCATGTCGCTGCCCGGCAAGCTCGCCGACTGCTCGATCAAGGATCCCGAGTCGGCGGAGCTGTTCATCGTCGAGGGAGACAGCGCCGGCGGCTCCGCCAAGATGGGGCGCGACCGGACCTACCAGGCGATTCTGCCGCTGCGCGGGAAGATCATCAACACCGAGAAGAACCGCATCAACAAGGTCCTCTCGAACAACGAGATCCAGGCGATGATCACCGCGATCGGCACGGGCCTCGGCGACGAGTTCGACCTCGAGAAGCTCCGCTACCACCGCGTGATCGTGATGACGGACGCCGACGTCGACGGCTCGCACATCCGCACGCTCATCCTGACCTTCCTCTATCGCCAGATGCCCGACCTGATCGAGAACGGCCACGTGTACATCGCCGTGCCGCCGCTCTACCGGGTGAAGCTCGGCAGCCAGGAGTTCTACTTCGAGAAGGACGCACAGCTCGAGGACCTGCTCGCGCGCGAGCGCATCCCGGCCGTCGAGGCGACGTCACGCGACGGCGGCGCTGTGAAGCTCACCGATGCCAAGTGGCACCGCTTCGCGAAGGATCTCGCGCAGTACGAGGGCTACTACGCGCGACTCCGGTCGGACTTCGGCGCGACGGCGACCGAGCTGATGATCCAGCACCGTTTGGTGGAGCATCCGATCGAGGGCCGCGACGACATCCCGGCCGCGCTCGCCGCGATCGGCGAGAACGGCTACGCGCTCTCGCTGCTCGAGGGCGACGACGAGAACTTCCGCGTGAGGGTTGTCGAGAACGAGACGTCGGCCGCCCGGAACATCAGCGTCCCGGTCGAGCTGCTGGCGTCGCCGATCTACGCGCGTCTGCGCGATGCGTACTCGAAGCTCGTCGACTCGATCGGGGCCCCGCCGTTCACGGTGAAGGTCGGCAAGGAGACCGAACTGGCGGAGTCGTTCGACCTGCTGCGCGCCCGCGTGCTCGACGCGGCGAAGCAGGGCATTCAGATCTCGCGGTTCAAGGGCCTCGGCGAGATGAACGCCGAGCAGCTGTGGGAGACGACGATGGACCCGTCCAAGCGGCTCTTGATTCGGGTCGACGTGGAGGACGGTACCGCCGCCGACACGCTCTTCTCGAAGTTGATGGGCGACGCGGTCGAGCCCCGCCGCGAGTTCATCGAGCAGAACGCCAAAGACGTGAAGTTCCTGGACGTCTAGGCGCGCCGTGTCCGAGCTCGAGACAGGCGCACTAGGCCCGGGTCGCATCGAGCCGCGCGAGCTCGAGCAGGAGATGCGCTCGAGCTTCCTCGACTACGCGATGAGCGTGATCGTGTCGCGCGCCCTGCCGGACGTGCGCGACGGGCTCAAGCCGGTGCATCGGCGGGTGCTCTACTCGATGTGGACGAACGGGAACCGCCCGGGCCGGCCGTACGTGAAGTCGGCGAACATCGTCGGCTACGTGATGGGCAACCATCACCCGCACGGCGACAGCGCGATCTACGACACGCTCGTGCGGCTCGCGCAGCCATTCTCGCTGCGTTACCCGCTCGTCGACGGACAGGGAAACTTCGGCTCGATCGACGACGATCCGCCGGCCGCCATGCGCTACACCGAAGCGCGTCTCGCGCGTCTCGCAGAGTCGATGCTCGAGGAGCTCGGCAGCGACACCGTCGACTTCGGGCCCAACTACGACGAGTCGAAGCGCGAGCCGCTGGTGTTGCCCGCCCGCTTCCCGAACCTGCTCGTCAACGGCAGCTCCGGCATCGCCGTCGGCATGGCCACGAACATCCCGCCGCACAACCTCGCCGAGGTTGCCGCCGCGATCGAGACGTACATCGACAACTCGGACGTCAGCGTCGAAGAGCTGATGAAGCACGTGAAGGGGCCCGACTTCCCGACCGGCGCGATCGTCGTCGGTCGCTCCGGCATTCGCGATGCGTATCGCAGTGGCCGCGGCCGCGTCGTGATGCGCGCGCGAGCCCACATCGAGGAGCTCCGCGGCGGCAAGAGCGCGATCATCGTCACCGAGCTTCCGTTCGGGGTGAAGAAGGGCGGGGACGCGGGCGTGATCGCGAAGATCGCCGACCTCGTCAACGACAAGGTGCTGACCGAGATCTCCGACCTGGCCGACCACTCGGACCGCACCGGGATGCGCATCCAGATCGAGCTCAAGCGCGATGCGGTCCCGCAGGTCGCGCTCAACAAGCTGTTCAAGCACACGTCCCTGCAGACGACGTTCGGCTACAACGCCGTCGCGCTCGTCAACGGAGTGCCGCGGACACTCTCGCTGCTCGAGCTGATCAGGCACTACGTCGACTTCCAGCGCGAGATCGTCACGCGCAGGGCGAAGTACGAGCTGCGGCAGGCCGAGAAGCGCGCGCACATCCTGCAAGGACTCTTGATCGCGCTCGACAATCTCGACGCGGTCATCCGGCTGATCCGCTCGGCGGCCGATACCGAGTCCGCGCGCGTCGGCCTTCAGGAGCAGTTCGAGCTGACCGAGCGTCAGGCGGCGGCGATCCTCGAGCTGCGTCTGCGTGCACTGACGGCGCTCGAGCGCAAGCACGTCGAGGACGAGTACCGCGACCTTCAGGAGCGCATCGCCGAGCTGCGCACTCTCCTCGGGGACGAGGCCAAGATCGACGCCTTGATCAAGGAGGAGCTCGCCGAGCTGCGCGAGACCATCGGCCGTGGCGACGACCGGCGCACCGAGATCGTCGCAGCCGAGGAGGAGCTCGAGCTCGAGGATCTGATCGCGGAAGAGGACATGGTGATCGCGATCACGCGTTCCGGCTACATCAAGCGGCTACCCGTGACCTCGTACCGCGAGCAGCGCCGCGGCGGCATCGGCGTGATGGGGATGGACCTGAAGGACGAGGACTACATCGAGCACCTCTTCGTGGCCTCGACGCACGACTACATCCTCTTCTTCACGAGCGTCGGAAAGGTGTACCGCCTGAAGGTGCACGAGCTTCCGCTCGGCTCGCGCCAGTCGAAGGGCCGGGCAATCGTGAACCTCCTGCCGTTCCGGCAGGACGAGGCCGTCCGCGCGGTCATCCAGACGCGGGCGTTCGAGGAGGCCAGGTACCTGCTGTTCGCCACGAAGAAGGGTGTCGTGAAGAAGACCGAGCTCGAGGCCTACAACACGCCGCTTCGCGCGGACGGGATCATCGCGATCAAGATGCGCGACGGAGATGAGCTCGTCGGCGTCAGACATAGCTCCGGTGACGACGACGTCCTGCTCGTGTCGCGTGGCGGGCAGGCGATCCGCTTCTCGGAGCGCGACGTCAGGCCGATGGGCCGTGACGCGTCGGGCGTGCAGGGCATGCGGCTGCGCGCCGACGACGAGGTCATCTCGGTGACGATCGCACACGACGACGCAGACCTCCTCGTCGTGACGGAGAACGGCTATGGGAAGCGCACCCGTGTCTCCGAGTACCCGCGGAAGGGTCGTGGCGGGCTCGGCGTAAAGACGGTGCAGCTGACCGAGGCGCGTGGCCACCTAGGCGGCGCGCGGGTCGTCCGTGACGGCTACCAGGTGATGCTGATCTCGACCGGCGGCACGGTGATCCGCATGTCCGTCGACGACATTCGCAGGATGGGGCGCTCGACGCAGGGCGTGATCGTGATGCGCCTTCGCGAAGGCGAGCAGGTTTCGTCGCTTGCACCGGTGGTCGATTCCGGCGAGGACGCTGCGAACGGCGAGGAGCCCGAGACCGCCTGATCGAGAGCGGACGACTACCGCTTCCGTTTTACAACCGACCGCGGTATAAGAGACAAACGGGGTCGCAGGCGGCGGCGGAAAGGACGCTCGGGATGGCGTACAGCAAGCACGTCGAGCTGCTCGAGCCGATCGACATGGCGGAGCATCTCGACAAGATCGAGCTCTACCTCGGGCAGGTCTGCGCGGTCGCAGGCATCTCGAAGATGCAGCTCGACTACTGGACGAACAAGGCGCAGATCCCCACGAAGGGGAAGAAGCAGCGGATCTACGACATGCAGGCTGTCGAAACGGTGATGCTGATCAAGCAGGCGAAGGACAAGGGGCTCAACCTGGGTGCGGCGATCGATGCAGCCCGCCGCTTCCGGGAGCACCCGGTCGCCGACCGCGCCGGCGTCTGATCGTCACGCATTCGCGAGTTGGAGCGCCGCGTCTTCGGGCGCGAGCGGGTTGATGTAGACACCCGCGCCGAGCTCGAGCCCCGCGAGCCGTGTCTCGCGCGGCAGCACCTCGAGGTGCCAGCGAGGGTTGTCGTGCAGCCACGCGTTCAGCGGAACCGGCCGTCCGCCGTGAACGCGGTGCAGGCGGCGCGTGAGCTCGGCGAACAGCCGAAGCGCGGGCGCGAGCAGGGGGCTCGACCGCCAGTCGCCGTCCGCGGCGGCGGGCGCGATCAGCAGCTCGTACGGCACGCGGCTCACCACGGGGCAGCCGGCGGCAACACCGTCGAGGCAAGCGACGTCGAGCGTCTTCGGCAGCCCTCGTTCGCGAGCGGTCTCGGGGGCCTGGACGGGCAGCCACGCGAGCTGCGAGTGGGAGTGCGGCAGCGAGGCGCCCGCTTCGCGCCCCTCGTTGAGGATCGGGAAGCAGATGCCGCCTGCCGTGTTCGCGCGCTGCTGCCAGGCGGCTGCGACGAGGTCGAGCGTCTCGTCGGGGAGCTCGGCGATCGAGTGCAGGTGGGCGGGGCCGTGAATCACGACTTCCTGGCGTTCGAGCGCCGGATACAGGTTCGGCACCACGCGGACGTCCCAGCCGGTCGGGCCGTCGCCGAGCCGAAGCGTCTCGGGTGGCGTCTGGTCCTCGTGGCCGGCGCAGAAGGGGCACGTGTCCTCCCGGTCGGCGGCGGGCGCGTCGCCACCGCCCGGGCGCCGGACGCGCCCCGGGGCGATCGCGGCCCAGCGACCCGTCGCGGGGTCGTGACGCACGTCTGTCACGTGTGGCTCAGCTCGAGCCGGGCGTGCCCATGAACGGCTTCAGCAGCTCGAGCGGCGCCGGGAAGACGATCGTCATCGCCGGCGACGATGCGACCTCGATCAGCGTCTGCAGATAGCGGAGCTGCAGCGCGACCGGATGCGTCTCGATCACCAGCGCCGCGTCCTTGAGGCGCTCGGATGCCTGGAACTCTCCTTCCGCGGCGATCACCTTCGCGCGGCGCTCGCGCTCGGCCTCGGCCTGCCGTGCCATCGCGCGCTGCATGCCCTGCGGGATCTCCACGTCCTTCACCTCGACGACCGACACCTTCACGCCCCACGGAGCAGTCTGTTCGTCGATGATCTCCTGCAGGATCGCGTTGATCTTCTCCCGCTCGGAGAGGAGCTCGTCGAGCTGGTGCTGGCCCAGCACCGACCGGAGCGTGGTCTGCGCGATCTGCGACGTCGCGACCATGAAGTTCTCGATCTGGACGATCGCGTCCTTGGGAGAAACGATCCGGAAGTAGGCGACGGCGTTCACCCGTACCGGGACGTTGTCCTTGGTGATGACCTCCTGCGGCGGGATGTTGAGCGTGATCGTGCGTAGGTCGACGCGCACCATCCGGTCGACGATCGGGATCAGGAAGAACAGGCCGGGCCCCTTCGGCTCCGGCAGAAGCCGCCCGAGCCGGAACACGATCCCGCGCTCGTACTCGCGGAGGACCTTGACCGCGGCGATCGTGTACAGCAGCACGAAGAAGAGCACGACGACGAAGACGATCAGGGCGGTGGTCATGCCTCGATCCTATGCACGTCGAGCGTGAGGCCGTTGACGCGATCGACCTTGACGCGGTCGCCCGGCACGAGGCGGTCGTCGGAGTTCGCGCGCCAGAGCTCGCCGTGGACGAACACGTGGCGCTGGTCGCGCACCACGCCCTCGAGCCCGCCGAGCCGCTGCGGCCCGACCGAGACCGGCTGGCGGCGCACCGCGACCGCCTTCGAGATCGCGATCGCCCAGAACCCGCCGATGAGGATCGTGACCGCGACGACGAGCGGGACCGAGAGCGTGTACGGGGCCGGCGCCTTGTGGAACAGCACGACGAACCCGATCGACATCGCAACGAGCCCCGATAACGTCAGCGCTCCGTGACTCGCGACGTGCAGGTCGGCGACGAGCAGCGCGGCTCCGAGCAGGACGAGGATCAGCCCGCCCCACGAAAGCGGCAGGATCGAAAGCCCGAAGAGCGCGCAGACCATGCAGATCGCGCCGAACGCCCCGGGGATCACGACTCCCGGGTGGAACAACTCGAAGCCGAGTCCCGCGAGGCCCGCGAGGAAGAGCAGCGACACGATGTTGGGGTCGATGAGCGTCGACAGGAAGCGTGTGAAGAACCCCGGGTGGACGTCGTCGATGGTCGCTCCCGCGGTGTCGAGCGTGAAGCCGCGTGGCACAGTGACCGTTCCGTCGACCTTGCGCAGCAGGGACGGCAGTGTCGGCGCGATCAGATCGATCACGTTCATCGACGAGGGCCTCCCGCGCCGTCAGGTTCGAGGCCTTGCGCACGGCGGCATCGGCCCACGCGGCGTTGCGACCGTGCGACTTTGCCAGGCCGCGGAGCGATGCGGCGGCGTCGTTGACGACCTTGCGACGGAGGTCGGTGCCGATGTTGGCGCCGTTGCCCTGGATCGGCGTCGACGATCCGATGTTCGTCTGCGGCGCCATCGCGAGCACGTCGGCGGCCTGCGCGATCCACACACCTGCCGACGCGGCGCGCGCTCCTTCGGGGGCGACGTAGACGAGCACCGGGATCTTCAGCGACAGCTCCTTCTGGACGATCTTGCGCATCGACTCCTCGAGCCCGCCGGGCGTGTCGAGCACGATCACCGCGGCGTCGTAGCCGTTGTTCTGCGCGTGGTCCAGTTGCGAGTTGACCCAGTCCTGGGTGACCGGGTTGACGTCGGTCGTGAAGTGGATCGCGAGAACGCGCGGCTGCTTCGCCGCCGCTTGCGTCGGAAACGCAAGCGCGGCCAGGAATGCGAGCACGAGCAGGGCTTTCACGCGTGTAAGGATTCTATTCGCGTGACCCGCCGCGGGGTTGAGTCGAGCCCGGGTGTGGTGCACGGTCTGCCGAGGCTCTCTTGTCGCTGCGCATACTTCTCGCCGCCTTCGTGGTCGCGCTGGTCGCGCCGGCCGCCGCGTCGGCCGGCCTGGTCTCGCTGCATGTGCGCGACGTGCCGCTCGGTTCGAGCCGCTCGCTCTCCTCGTCGCCGGGCAGCGCGCCGTTCGACATGCTCGCCGTCCATTGGGTCGGCGCGGGCTCGGTCGAGTACCGGACGCAGTCGGCCTCGGGCCGCTGGCGGCCGTGGCGCACGGCGGACGACGGGAGCCGCTCGGGCGAGTGGCACGACGGCGACCTCGACTGGACGGGCCGCTCGCGCGCGGTGCGCTTCCGCGTTCGCGGCGACGTGCGGAGGTTGCGGAGCTACGAGCTCGACTCGCGAGTGCTCGCAAAGCCGGTGCGGACGACCGCGGCGGCCGGCACGCCTGCGATCGTCACGCGTGCAGGGCTGGCACGCGAACGAGGAGATCGTTCGCGCGCGGCCGGTGATCGCCTCGCGCATTCGGCTCGCGATCGTCCACCACACGGCGGGGACCAACGACTACACCCGCGCACAGTCTGCGGCGATCGTGCGAGGCATCGAGGTGTACCACGTGCTCGGGAACGGGTGGAACGACATCGGTTACAACTTCCTCGTCGACCGGTTCGGCACCGTGTACGAGGGTCGCGGCGGGGGTGTCGAGCGCAACGTCGTCGGCGCGCATGCCCAGGGGTTCAACGTCGGCACGGTTGGTGTCGCGCTGATCGGGAACTTCAACTCGACGACGCCGACGGCGGCCCAGCAGAAGGCGCTCGTCGACCTGCTCGCCTGGCGTCTCGACGTCGCGCATCTCGATCCGTCGTCCACGGTCGGGTACACGTCGAGCGGCAACTACAAGTTTCGCGCCGGGCGCGTGGTCGCACGCTGCGCGCGATCTCGGGCCACCGCGACACAGGCCCGACCGAGTGCCCGGGCGCACGGGCCTATGCGCTGCTGCCGTCGCTCATCCACCGGGTCGCGATCACAGGGCTGCCGAAGCTCTACTCACCCGAGGTCGTCGGTGTGCTCGGCGGGACGCTCCGCTTTCGCGCACGGCTCTCCTCGCCGCTGCAGTGGACGGTGACCGTCACCAACCGGGCCGGCGCGACCGTCGCGTCGGGGGCAGGCCGGGGGACGATCGTCGACTGGAGCTGGCGCTCGGGCTCTGCGCCGACCCGGGCCGCTGGCCTGGGTGATCGCCGCCGAGGGCGTCCGTCCGGCCACCGGAACGCTTGGCTCCGGTGTCCCCGTCGCGCCTCAGCCGGTGCCGTCGCTCAGCCTCACCGGCCTGGCGAGCGTGCCGTCGGTGCTCGCGCCCGCCGCGGACGGCACCGGCGCGACCGCGACGGCGACCTTCACGCTCGGCTCGACGGCGGACGTGCGCGGCCAGATCCTCGACTCGAGGGGACAGACCGTGGCGACGGTGCTGGCCGAGCAGCGGAACGCCGGACCGAACTCGCTCTCGTGGAGCGCGGCGACGCTCGCCGACGGCCGCTACCGGCTCGTGCTCACCGCCACCGCGGTCGGGCGGTCGGTCTCGAAGGCCGGCAGCAGTGGTCATCGACCGGACGCTCTCGTCGCTCTCGGCCTCCTCGCTCGCGATCTCCCCCAACGGCGACGGGAGCAACGACGCAACGAGCATGACGTTCGCGCTCGACGCAAGCCGTTCCGCTGCGCGTCGACGTCCTGCAGGCCGGTGTCGTCCGCGCGACGATCTACCAGGGCACACTCGGCGCCGGCCCGCAGACCGATCGGTTGGGACGGTACGGCCGCCGGGACGGCGCTCGCCGACGGGAGGTACCAGCTCTCATTCACCGTGACCGACGCGCTCGGCGACGTCCGCCAGACGCGTCCCGATCACGATCGACAACACCCCGCCGGCACTCTTGCTCGTCGACCTGTCGAAGCTCGCGTTCACTCTCAGCGAGCCGGCGATCGTCACGCTGCTCGTGAACGGCCAGTCGTCGATCGTGATCGGCGAGCCGGCCGGGCGCTTCACCGTGCCGTTCGCGGCGCCGGTGACGAGCGTCGTCGCACGCGCGCAGGACTTCGCGGGGAACTCGAGCGCTCCCGTCAGCGGGTAGCCCAGGATTCGTACCGTCGCTCGAGCCGGTCGAGGACGCCCGTGAACAGCCCGAGACGGTCGCGGTCGACGAAGCCGGCTCCGGGCCACGGCGCTGCGCCGATGTTCACGCCGACACCCAGGATCACGCGCTCACCGGCCTCGGCCAGTATTCCCGCCACCTTCTTCCCGCTCGACGAGCACGTCGTTCGGATCCTTGATTGCGGCCTCGGGGCCGATCTCCTCGGCGACGGCGTGCGCTGCGAGGAGCGTCAGCTCCGGCCACCGCGCGACGGGCGGCGGCGGCAGGAGGAGCACGGAGAACGTGAGGCCGGAGCCCGGCTCGTCCACCCACGTCCGGCCCGAGCCGTCCTCGCCCCTCCGTCTGGTGCTCGACGAGCGCGACGGCGCCGTGTCGGGCGCCCGGCGGGAGCATGCGCTGGGTCGTCGACGAGACCGCGTGCGTAGTAGTACTCGCGTCCGAACGAGCCGCGAAGCGCGGGCACGACCAGCTCGGGGGTGAGGGCGCGGTGGCCCGTTCACGCCAACTAGAGTAGGCGCGTGCAACCGCCGAGCCGTCCGAAGCGTCCAACGACCCGAGACCTTCGGCCTGACACGCCGCTCGTCTACGAGAAGCTTTCCGACCCGATCCTCGTGCGCCGCGCCAGAGACGGAGACACACGTGCACTCGACTGCACTCTGTGCGCGCCATGCAGCGCGGGCCGAGCGCATCGCGCTGCACATGCTTGCGCAATCCCGAGGATGCCGCGGGACGCGGCGCAGGACGCGCTCGTCAAGCTCGTTCGTCGCATCGGCTCGTATCGCGGGCAGTCGCAGTTCACGACGTGGTTCCACCGGCTCGTCGTGAACACGTGCAAGGACGTCGCCCAGGCTCGCTGGCTGTCGGAGCGGCGAACCGAGCCGCTCGTCGACGACTCGCGGTCTCGCAGACGACGGTGATCCGGTGCTGTCGCTCGTGGCCGGGCGAGACGCGCCGCGAGCTCGGCCGCTGCCTCGCCGAGCTGCCGCCGGCGCAGGCGACGCGTCGTCGCGCTGAAGGACGCTCTCGATCTCGGCTTCGACGAGATCGCGTCCGTCACGGGGCTCCCCGTCGGCACCGCCAAGTGCTACGCGCACCGCGGCCGCAACGGCTTGCGCGAGAGACTGAGCGGCGCAGCATGACGCTCATGGACAAGGCGGCGATCGAGGCGGTACTGCCTCATCGCGATCCGATGCTGCTCGTCGACGAGGTGCTCGAGCTCGTTCCCGGCGAACGCGTCGTCGCCCGGAAGACCGTGACAGCGGACGATTGCGCGGGCCACTTCCCGGGCAATCCGATCATGCCCGGCGTGAAGATGGTCGAGGCGCTCGCGCAGTGCGGCGCGGTCGCTGTGCTGTCGCAGCCGGAGAACCGCGGCAAGCTCGCACTGTTCGCGGGCATCGACGACGTGCGCTTCAAGCGCGTCGTGCGACCCGGCGAGACGCTCACCCTGGAATGCGAGATCGAGACCGTGCGAGGGCCCATCGGCCGCGGCCGTGCGAAGGCGACGGTCGACGGCCAGCTTGCGGTACGCGGGACCGCTCACCTTCGCCGTCGGAGACGGCGGAGTGATCGGTCGCGCGAACGGGCGGCCGATCTCGATCACGGGGCTCGGGTGCAGCGTCCCCGACCGCGTCGTGACGAACGCGATCTCTCGCAGAGCTCGTCGACACCTCCGACGAGTGGATCGTCAGCTCGTACCGGGATCCGCGAGCGCAGGCTGGCTGACGGGCCGCTCGCGATGTCCGATCTCGCAGCGCCGGCGTGCGAGCCGAGCGCTCGAGATGGCCGGCGTCGACCCGTCATCGATCGACCTGCTGATCGTCGCGACGGTGACGCCCGACATGGCGTTCCCGTCGACGGCGGCACTCCTGGCCGACCGCCTCGGCATGCCGGACGCGGCGGCGTACGACCTCGCGGCCGGATGCACCGGCTTCGTCTACGCGATCGCCCAGGCGCACGGGATGATCGCCGCGGGTCTGGCCCGGCGCGCGCTCGTCGTAGGCGGAGACGTGCTGTCGTCGATCCTCGACTGGACGACCGCTCGACGCTCGTCCTCTTCGGGGACGGCGCCGGCGCCGTCGTCCTCGAGCCGGTCGACCACGGCGGGTTCCTGGGCTTCGAGCTCGGCGCTGACGGCGGCCGGCGGCCGCCACCTGTGGCTGCCCGGCAGCGGCACGCGGCACTTCGACAATCCCGACCGCTACGTCAAGATGAACGGGCGTGAGGTCTTCAGGTTCGCAACAAGGGTTCTGGTGTCGTCGGCAGAGGCGATTCTGCAACGAGTGCGGAAAGACAGTTGACGATGTCGACGTGTACGTCCCGCACCAGGCGAACGTCCGCATCATCGACCACGCCGCCAGGAAGCTCGAGATTCCCGAGGAGAAGATCGTCGTGAACGTCGATCGCTACGGGAACACCTCCTCGGGCTCGATTCCGCTCGCGCTGGCCGAGGCGGCCGACGATGGACGGATCGAACCGGGCAAACTGGTGCTCCTCACCGGCATGGGCGCCGGCCTCACCTGGGGATCCGCCCTGATCGACTGGACACATCCGACCACTGGAGCAACCGCATGACCAAGATCGCATTCATGTTCCCCGGGCAGGGCTCGTTCGAGGCCGGCATGGGCAAGGACGTCGCGGAGGCCGTTCCCGCGGCGATGGCCGTCTACGACGAGGGATCGGTCGCCTGCGGCCTCGATCTGAAGAAGCTGTGTTTCGACACACCCGCCGAACAGCTCGTCGACACCGAGGTGCAGCAGCCTGCGCTCGTTGCGACGTCGCTGGCGCTCGACGCGGCGCTGCGGTCGCGTGGGATCGCCCCGCACTTCGTCGTCGGCCATTCGGTCGGTGAGTTCGCGGCGCTCGGGTCCGCGAACGCGCTTTCGACGCCAGCGAGGCGCTGGCGCTCGTGCGCGAGCGCGGTCAGGCGATGGCCGACGCGGCGCGCCAGCATCCCGGCTCGATGGCGGCGATCCTCGGGCTCGCCGACGAGGCGGTCGAGGCGCTGTGCAAGAAGATCGCGGGAGTGTGGCCCGCCAACTACAACTGCCCGGGCCAGCTCGTCATCTCCGGCGAGACGGACGTCGGTCGACGAGGCCTGCGTCGAGGCCGAGCGGGAAGGAGCGCGCCGCGCGGTCAAGCTTCGCGTCTCCGGCGCCTTCCATTCGCCGCTGGTCGGCCGTGCGGCCGAGCGGCTCCGCCCTGCGATCGAGAAGGTGCATCTGCGCGAGGGCGGTGCGGCGTTCATGTCGACGGTCACCGCGAAGATCGAGGACGTCCAGCGCTACGGCGAGCTGCTCGTCGAGCAGCTGACTGCGCCCGTGCGGTTCACGCAGGCCGCGCGCGCTCTCGTCGAGCAGGGCGTGACGACGTTCGTCGAGGTCGGGCCGGGCAACGTCCTGTCGGGTTTACTGAAGAGGATCGATAGCTCCGCCCGCACGCTACTCGGTCAAGGACCTCGCGTCGCTCGACCGTGTCGCCGAGTCGCTTGCCTGACGCGCCGGCGTTCGCGTCGCTGTCGGGTCGACTTGCCCTCGTCACCGGGGCGTCGCGCGGCATCGGCCGTGCGATCGCCGGCGAGCTCGCACGCGCCGGCGCGTCGGTCGTTGTCGGCTATCGGTCGGGGCGGGAGGAGGCCGAGTCGCTCGCCGACGAGATCGGCGGTCGAGCGGTGCAGGCAGACGTCTCGTCACCGGACGACGCGAAGCGCCTGGTCGACGAGGCGGGCGACGTCGACGTGCTCGTCAACAACGCCGGGTTGACGCGCGACGGGCTGCTCGCGCGCATGTCGGACGACGACTGGCGCGAGGTGATCGAGACGAATCTGAGCTCGGTCTTCTACACCTGTCGCGCCGTCACGCGTCCGATGATGCGGAAGCGCCGCGGCGCGATCGTGAACGTCAGCTCGATCGTCGGCGTCCACGGCAACTTCGGGCCAGACGAACTACGCGGCTTCGAAGGCGGGGATCATCGGCTTCACGAAGTCACTCGCCCGCGAGCTCGGCTCGCGTGGCGTGCGTGCGAACGTCGTCGCGCCGGGCTACGTCCAGACGCAGCTCACGGAGGTCCTGCCCGAGGAAGCGACCAGGGTGATGGTCGAGCAGACTCCGCTCGGGAGGATCGCGGAACCGAACGAGATCGCGGGCGCGGTACGCTTCCTCGCCTCGGACGACGCATCGTTCATCACGGGCGATGTGCTTCTCGTCGATGGTGGGCTGGGAATGTGATGGAGCAGACGAACGGCAACGGCCGCAGACGGGTGGTGATCACCGGGCTGGGCATTGGTGTGCCCGCTCGGCAACGACGTGGAGACGTCGTGGTCGTCGCTGCTCGCGGGCAGCTCGGGCGCGGCAGAGATCACGTCGTTCGACCACACGAACTACAACGTCCATTTCGCCTGCGAGTTGAAGGACTTCGACCCGACTGTCTGGGTCGATCGCAAGGCCGCGCGCCGGATGGACCGCTTCGCGCAGGTGATTCTCGCGGCGGCGCGCCAGGCGGAGTCGGATGCGGCGATCGACGTCGCGAAGTCGCCCGAGCGGATGGGCGCGTCGATCGCGACCGGCATCGGGGGGCTGCATTCCTACCAGGAGTGCTACGACGTCCTGCTCGCTCGAGGGCCGGACCGGGTGAGCCCGTTCTCGATCCCGTCGATCATCCCGAACATGGGCGCCGCCTGGGTGTCGATCGAGCTCGGAACCCGCGGTCCGTTGATGAGCGAGTGCACGGCGTGCGCCGCGTCGAACATGGCGATCGGCGACGCGATGGACGAGATCCGGATCGGCCGCGCCGACGTGATGTTCGCCGGCGGCACTGAGGCATCGATCACCCAGGTGGGAGTTGCGGGCTTCGACGCGATGCGCGCGCTGTCGCGGCGCAACGACGACCCGATACGTGCGTCGCGCCCGTTCGACCGGGACCGTGACGGCCTCGTGATGGGCGAAGCAGGCGCGGTGCTCGTCCTCGAGGAGCTCGAGCACGCCCGCGCGCGCGGTGCGCGGATCCACGCGGAGCTGGTCGGCTACGGCGTCTCCGCGGACGCGCTGCACATGACCGAGCCCGATCCGACCGGCTCGAGCCCCGCCCGCGCGATGACGATGGCGCTCGAGGACGGCGGCGTCGCCCCGACCGACGTCGGGTACCTGAATGCGCACGCGACGTCCACGCCGCTCGGCGACTCCGCGGAGACGCGGGCGATCAAGCGCGCGTTCGGCGAGGAGCATGCGCGGCGGCTCGCGGTGTCGTCGACGAAGGGCGCCACCGGCCACTGCTTCGGCGCGGCCGGTGCGGTGGAGGCGGTGTTCAGCGTGCGCGCCGTCGCCGACGGCGTCGCGCCGCCGACGATCAACTACGACGCCGCCGATCCCGATTGCGATCTCGACTACGTCCCGAACGAGCCGCGGGAGCTTCCGGATCTGCGCGTCGCGATGTCGAACTCGTTCGGCTTCGGCGGCCACAACGCCTCGATCGTCGTCCGCCGCTTCGAGGACTAGCCTCGCAATTCGATGCCAGGCGCCGCGGTGCCCGGCGCCAGTCTCAGGTGCCGAACGTTGTCGTCCGGGGCGACACCTACTTTCCGGCCATGCGCCTCGTGGAGGTCGACGGCCGCCCGGTCGAGCTGCACGTACGACGGTCGAAGCGGGTGAACGGCCACCGCATGGTGGTGCACCAGGGACTCCCGCCCGAGCTGGTCGTCCGCCCACGGGCCACCGAGGCAGAGATCGACCAGGCAATCGCGAGTTACCTCCCCTGGCTCGCGCGACAGCTTGCACGGGCGGCGCCGCCGGTGCTCGCGCTCGACCGGCTGACGCTGACCGAGGAGCAGGGCCGCCGCGAGGCGCGGCCGCGCGTCGAGCTGATCGCCCAGTCGGAAGCGATGGCGCTCGGCGTTCGCTACAGCCGCATCACGCTGCGCGACCAGCGCAGTCGCTGGGGGTCGTGCTCGGCCAAGGGCGAGCTGAGCTTCAACTGGCGGCTGGTGCTCGCCCCACACGACGTGCTCGACTACGTCGTCGTCCACGAGGTCTGCCACCTCGTCGAGCACCACCACGGGCCCGCGTTCTGGAAGCTGCTCGGGCGACGCCGCCGTGCGTATCGGGAGCCGAAGAAGTGGCTCGACGCGCACGGCTGGGAGCTGCTCGCATACCGTCCTCGGCTCGCGGCCTGACCGATCGGCCAAGCTTTGAGAAGCCCTCACAGAACGAGCGGCTGGCTCGCCGATCCAACCCGGATCAACGAACCCCGCTCTGTGAGAGCTTCTAAGCTCTCGCTGTGGTCAGGTGGGCGACGTTCGACTGCTACGGCACGCTGATCGACTGGGACGGCGGGATCCGGCGCGAGCTCGCCCGCGTGTTCGGCGAGGAGCAGGCGGCGGCGCAGCTCGAGCGGTATCACGAGGTCGAATCGGTGCTCGAACGAGACGGTGCGCGCAGCTACCGCGAGGTGTTGACCGACGCGATGCGCGAGCTCGGTGCGCCGGCCGGTCAGGAGCACGGTCTCGCCGAGTCGCTCCCTTCGTGGCGACCCTTCTCCGAGGTGCGCGGCTCGCTCGAGGAGCTGCGCAGCCGCGGCTGGCGGCTCGGCGTCCTCTCGAACACCGACGACGACTTCATCGCCGCGTCGCAGGTGCAGCTTGGCGTGTCGTTCGACGAGGTCGTCGTCGCACAGGAGCTCGGCTCCTACAAGCCGGCTCACCGTCACTGGGAGGAGTTCTTCGCGCGGACGCGCGCTCCGAGGGAAGGGCACGTGCACGTGGCGGCTTCGCTGTTCCACGACATCGCACCGTGCAGCGAGCTCGGCCTGCGGAGCGTCTGGATCAACCGGAACGCCGCGAACGCCGACGGCGTCGAGCCCACGCGCGAGCTCGCCGACCTGTTCGCGCTGCCCGAGACGCTCGAGGAGCTCGTCGCTGCTTAGAGAGCTTCGCGACTCCGATGCCGGCGCGGTCGCGGCGCTGTTCGTCGAGACGTTCGGCGATGCGAGACCGCTGGACGCCGAGGAGATTCGCACCTGGTTCCGGAACGAGGTGTTACGAGCCGATTGGATGCGCGTGCTCGAGCGCGGCGGTCGGGTCGTCGGCTACGGCGACATCTGGATCCAGGACGGGGAGGTCGCGCTCGACGTTGCTGCGCCGGGCTGCTGGAACACGTTCTACGACTGGGCCGAGGAGGAGGCGCGGTCAGCCTCGGCGGACCTCGTGCGGACGTACTTCCCGGCCGGGCACGACCTCGAGCGGATCGTCGCCGCCCGCGGCTACGAGCCGGGACGCTCCTCGTTCACGATGGAGGCCGCGCTCGACGAGCCGCGCCTGGTGCCCGCGCTTCCGGAGGGGATCGACCTGCGTCCGTACGGCGACGACGACCACGAGGTCGTGCGGTCGCTCGTCAACGAGACCTTCGGCGACAGCCCGGGCCACCACGATCTGACGGACGAGAAGTTCCGCGAGTTCTATCTCCGGTCGCGCGGCGCCGACCCGTCGCTGTGGACGATCGCCTGGGCGGGCCACGAGCCTGCGGGCTTCGTCCTTGCGTATCCCGAGCACGTCGGCGAGCCCGGGCTCGGCTGGGTCGGGACGCTGGGCGTGCGAGCGCCGTGGCGCCGGCGCGGTCTCGGCGGCGCGTTGCTTCGTTTCGCGTTTGCACAGCTCCATGCACGAGGCCTCCACCGAGTCGGTCTCGGAGTCGACGTGGACAACGAGACGGGAGCGGTCGGGCTCTACGAGCGCGCGGGCATGCGTGTCGTGCGGCGGTTCGACAACTGGACGCGTACCCCGTGAGCACGCTCCGCGCCCGCTGCCCCGACTGCCGCACGCTCACCGCGGTCGCGATCGATGCCGACTACCAGTGTCACGCGTGCGGGCGCGAGTTCGCCGCCGGCCTCGTGCGTGTCCCGCGCGCGTGGGGAGACGGTGGCGAAGGGATGGCCGCCGCGGCACGCATGGCGGTTCCATGGCCGGAGGCAGGGTCGCTAGAGGAGCAGTCGCTCGAGCAGCAGATCGATGCAACGGCAGAGGTCCTGCCGGTGCGTCCGCTGGTGCTCGGCGGGTGCTGCTGCTCGCACGTCGGCGCAGTCCGTGAGCTCGCCCGCCGTCACGGCCGCATCGGCGTCGTGTGGCTCGACGCGCACGGCGACCTGAACACGCCTGCGTCGTCGCCGTCGGGCAACGCGTGGGGAATGCCGCTCCGGATGTTGATCGACGCCGGCGATGTTGCGGCGGCCGATGTGACGCTGCTCGGGGCCCGCAACCTCGACCCGCCCGAGGTCGAGTTCATCGCCGCGGCCGGCGTCGGTACCGAGCTGGGCGAGCTGCCGGAGCGCGTCTACGTCGCGGTCGACGGTGACGTGCTCGACCCACCCGAGGCGGACATCTTCATGCCCGAGCCCGACGGGATTCTGCTTCCCGAGCTGGAATCCCTGCTGTCCGAGCTGCCCGGAGTGATCGGCGCCGGGTTCACGGGCTTCCTCCGCTCGGAGCGGAACGAGGCGTCGCTCGCGCGGCTGGGGCACGCGCTCGGCCTGTAACCGGTCCGGTTTTGGGAGCCGTCTAACATCTGGTGATGTCCGAGGCGCGGATCGACGTCCAGGTCGAGCACAGGGATGCTCCGGCCGGAGCCGACCAGCAGCATCCCAACACGTGCCCGAAATGCGGCTCGCACTATCGCGACGACGAGCTTGCCGCGACCCTCCAGGTGTGCCCGCAGTGCGGGCATCACTTCCCGATGCGGGCTCGGGCTCGGATCGACTGGTATGCGGACGCGGGGTCGTTCTACGAGGAGTCGGCTGCCGTCCGCTCCGATGATCCGTTGTCGTTCTTCGACCTGCGCCCGTATGCGGAGCGTCTCGTCGAGGCGGAGCTCAACACCGGGCTCGGCGAGGCGATCGTCGTCGGTCAGGCCACGATCGACGGCTTGCCGGTCGAGCTCGCCGTGATGGATTTCGCATTCATGGGCGGCTCGATGGGCAGCGCGGTCGGCGAGAAGTTCTCGCGCGCGTGCGACTCGGCCGTCGAGCGCGCGATCCCGCTGATCGCCGTGACGGCATCGGGAGGCGCGCGCATGCAGGAGGGGATCCTCTCGCTGATGCAGCTGCCGAAGACCGTGTGCGCGGTCGAGGACCTCCACGATGCCCGGTTGCCGATGCTCACCGTGATGGCGCATCCGACGACCGCAGGCGTGCTCGCCTCGTTCGCCTCGCTCGGCGACGTGACGATCGCCGAGCCGGGTGCGTTGATCGCGTTCACGGGCCCGCGGGTCGTCCAGCAGACGACGCGCGAGAAGCTGCCCGAGGACTTCGGGCTCGCCGAGCAGAACCTCCGGTTCGGTCATCTCGACGCGATCGTCCCGCGCGGCGAGCAGCGCGAGTACCTGGTCCGGCTGCTGCGCCTGTTCGCGGGAACGCCGGAGCGGGTATGAGCCGTAGGCTCGACGGAGGCTCACAAGGAGCGAAGGCGCCGGCTCCGCCGGCGCCGGAGCGGGTATGAGCACCGAGGACCAGGAGCTCAATCTCCGGCGGCGGCTGTCGGGGCTCTCCCGGCTGCCGCTCCTCCGCGGCGCGCGCGTGTCCGGCGAGGCGGATCGCCTCCAGCGCCAGCTCGACCGTCTGCAGGACGGGACGACCGACGAGGCGATCTGGCGGTCGGTCGAGCTCGCGCGCCACCCGGAGCGGCCGTACACACTCGACTACGTCTCGCGTTTCGTGGACGACTGGGTTGAGCTGCACGGCGATCGCGGCCGCGCCGACGACGGGGCGCTCGTCACGGGCATCGGGAGGCTCGACGGACGGACGATCGTGCTCGCGGGTCACCAGAAGGGGCGTGACGTCAAGGAGCGCCTCGACCGCCAGTTCGGAATGGCCTATCCCGAGGGGTACGTGAAGGCGATGCGTGCGATGGAGCTGGCCGAGCGCTTCGGCTTTCCGTTCGTGTCGCTCGTCGACACGCCCGGCGCCTATCCGGGGGTCGCCGCCGAGCAGCACGGTCAGGGAGGCGCGATCGCCCGATCGCAGGCGGTGATGTCGCGGCTGACCGTGCCGACCGTCGCGTGCATCATCGGCGAGGGCGGCTCGGGCGGGGCGGTCGCGATCGCCGTCGCCGACCGCGTATTGATGCAGGAGAACGCGATCTATTCCGTGATCACGCCCGAGGGGTGCGCTGCGATCCTGTGGCGCGATGCAGGCGAGGCGAAGAAGGCCGCTGCGGCGTTCAAGCCGGATGCGATCCACTGCCTCGACCTCGGCGTCGTCGACGGTGTCGTGCCGGAGCCGGAAGGCGGGGCTCAGGTCGACCACGACGGCGCCGCGGCCCTCCTCGAGGCGGCGCTCACCGAGGCTCTGGCCGAGCTGGAGGACGTCCCGGGCGACGAGCTGCGCCGTCGCCGGCGGGCGAAGTTCCGCGGCATGGGCGTCTTTGCCTGACTTCAGGCTTTCCACAGCGTCCACAGGGTTTTCAACCGGGGAAACAACTGGGGGTGGAAGCCCGTATCAAGCCGCGAACAGCCTGTGGGAAAGTGGTGCGCGTGAGCCTTGGTGAGTATCGGCGCAAGCGCGACCCGGCGCGCACGCCCGAGCCTTTCGCGGCGGGAGGTGCACCGTCGGAGGCGCCGATCTTCGTCGTCCAGCGCCACGACGCCCGGCGGCTGCACTACGACTTCCGACTCGAGCGGAACGGGGCGCTCGCTTCATGGGCGGTGCCGAAAGGCGTGCCGCTCGAGCCCGGTGCCCGGTCGCTCGCGGTCCACGTCGAGGACCATCCGCTCGAGTACGCGGCCTTCGAGGGCGAGATTCCCAAGGGGCAGTACGGCGCCGGTTCGGTGGAGGTCTTCGATCACGGCACGTACGAGCTGATCGACGAGAAGCGGGACGGGCGACTCACCGTCCGGCTCCACGGCAGTCGCCTGAGGGGTGAGTGGACGCTCGTCCCGGCGCGGCTCGACGGCAAGGAGGAGAACTGGCTCCTGATCAAGCGGCACGACGCCGCGGCGTCGGAGCCCGGCGAGCGTCACGTGTACACACCGATGCTCGCCACCCAGGCCGATCGCGTGCCCTCGGGGCCCGGGTGGTCGTTCGAGGTGAAGTTCGACGGCTACCGCGCTGTCGCGTACGTCGAGGGGAGCGAGGCACGGCTCGTCTCTCGCAACGGCAAGGATCTGACGCAGCGCTTCGCGGACGTGGCGAAAGAGGTGGCGCGAGCGGTCAAGACTCCCGACGCGGTCCTCGACGGCGAGGTGTGCCGCCTCGACCCGGGCGGCCGCTCGAGCTTCTCGGAGCTGCAGCGCGGCGCAGGGCAGCTCGTCTACTACGTCTTCGACCTGCTCGAGGCCGACGGGGTCGCGCTCGTCGATCTTCCTCTGCGCGAGCGGCGGGCGAGACTGCGCCGGCTGATCGACTGCCGACAACCCGATCGTGCGCTGCTCGGAGGACTTCACCGACGGTGCCGCGCTGCTTGCGCGCCGCCGACGAGCAGGGGCTCGAAGGCGTGATCGCGAAGCGCGCCGGAGTCCAGGTACCTCGAGGGTCGGCGGACACGCGAGTGGCTGAAGGTGAAGGTCCACCGTGCGCAGGAGTTCGTGATCGCCGGCTACACACGCGGCACGGGACGTCGTGCCGGGACGTTCGGCTCGCTGGCGCTCGCCGTGTACGACGACGGCGAGCTCCGCTACGTCGGCAACGTCGGCACCGGGTTCGACGACGGCCGAGATTCGCAAGCTGCTCGCCCTGCTCGAGCCGCTGCATCGTTCGACGTCGCCGTTCCGTCGTGACGCCGAAGCTTCCGCGCGTCCGTCAGTCGGATGTGCAGTGGGTCGAGCCGCGCCTCGTCGCGCAGGTGCGCTTCGGCGAGTGGACGCACGACGGCCATCTACGCCATCCCGCGTACCTCGGGCTGCGCGACGACAAGCCTGCCGCCGACGTGGTCGCCGAGCTTCCCGCGACACCCGAGCCCAGTTCGAGCAACAGTCTGTTGGAAGGCGGCGTGGTGCGGCGCGGCCGGCACGAGCTGACGTCTGTCGAATCTCGACAAGCCGTTCTGGCCCGACGAGGGGATCACGAAGGGTGACCTGCTCGCCTACTACGAGCAGATCGCGCCGTTCCTGCTCCCGCACCTTCGCGGGCGGCCGTTCACGATGCGCCGCTACCCCGACGGCGCCTACGGCAAGGCGTTCTTCCAGAAGGACGCGCCGAAGCACATGCCGCCCTGGATCCGGACCTTCGCGGCCAAGGTCTCCGAGAGCCGCGAGGTGCGCTTCCCGGTCGTCGACGACGAGCTCGGGCTGCTCTGGATGGTGAACATGGGCTGCATCGACATGAACGCGTGGTACTCGCGCGTCGATCGTCCCGACCGTCCGGATTTCGTCCTGTTCGACCTCGACCCGACGCCCGAGGTGCCGTGGGCGCAGACGATCGAGGTCGCACTCGTGCTGCGCGAGCTACTCGAGGCGCTCAAGCTCGAATCGTTCCCGAAGACGTCGGGTGGCAAGGGCTTCCACGTGCTCGTGCCGCTCGATCGGCGCTCGACGTATGCGGACTCGCGTCGGTTCGCGGAGGTCGTCGCCGGCGCGATCGTGCGCGCCCATCCGAAGCTCGCGACGACCGAGTGGTCGAAGTCCCGGCGACGCGGCGTCCTCATCGACGCGAACCAGAACGGCGAGGGCAAGACCATCGCCTCCGGCTACTCGGTGCGCCCGCACCCCGGCGCGCCGGTGTCGGCCCCGCTTCGCTGGGACGAGGTCGACGACGCGCTCGATCCGTCGGTCTTCACGATGGGCGTGATGCTCGAGCGCACGCGGGCGCACGGCGATCTCCACGCGGGCCTCCTGTCGACGCGTCAGTCGCTCTCGAAGGCCCTCAAGAAGGTTTCACCGGATGCGTCCGGGCGGCCTCCTTCGCGACGGTGAGCTCCTTCCCGTCGATCGCGGCATAGCGCAGCGCGATCGCGCTCAGCTCGTCGGACGCCTCGCGGGCCGCGTGCCCGAGCTTCGCGTCGAGCGTCGCCGGGTCGTCGAGGTAGAGCATTCTCGTCCAGAACGTCGTCAGCACGATCGAGACCCACGGCATGAAGATCGCGTTTCGCTCGAGTGCCGCCGACGGTCGCTGGACGAAGAACGCCACGAACACACCGACCGTCAGGCCGGCGAGCCCCACCGCCGCGGCGGCCTCGCCGAGGCTCGATGCGGTCAGGCCCTTCACGAAGGCGGCGACCACCGCCAGCACGCCGAACAGCATCATCGCCACGTACCCGACGAAGACGATGCGGTACGAGCGCCTGAGGTAGGCGGTTGTGCGTGCGAGCGTCTGGACGTCGTCTTCCAGGATCGCCGCCGCGAGCTCGCCGCAGCTCCTGCGTGGTGCGTAGAGGATCCCCGTGCCGCGGGCGGGGCAGCCGCATGGTCATGGCATGCCCTCCTTCCTCGACTACCGGGCGATCATACGGCGCCGCCGCCCGGCGCGCGGGGGCTCAGGTGGGTGAGCCGGCTACTCGTGCTCAGCGACGACGTGTTCGCCGCCCATCGCCGAGCACTCGCTGGCCCGCCGCTCCAGAAAGCGCCGCTCGGCGTCGCCGGTCGTGAGTGCGAGCGCTCGCCAGGTAGGCCGCTTCCGCCTCCTCGGCGCGCCCGAGCCGGCGCAGGAAGTCGGCGCGTGTCGAGTGCAGGTAGCGGTAGGAGTCGAGGTCGAGGCGGTCGACCAGCTCGAGCGCCGTCTCCGGCCCGGCCACCTCGGCGACCGCCACGGCGCGGTTGAGCTCGACCACCGGAGAGCCCGTCACCGACGAGAGCTCGCCGTACAGCTCCGCGATCGCGTGCCAGTCGCGCGGGTCGTCGGCATGGAGCGACGCGATCGCCGCCTGCAGCGTGTAGGGGCCCCGGCCGCCGAGTGCCGTCGCCTGTCGCAACGCAGCGCGGCCGGCGGCGAGCTCGCTCGCCGTCCCAGAGCGTCCGGTCCTGGTCGTCGAGCAGGACGAGCTCGCCGTTCCGGAAGCGGGCGGCGCTGCGTGAGTCGTGCAGGAGCATCAGCGCGAGGAGCCCCTGTACCTCCGGTTCGTCGGGCATCAGCTCGGCCAGCGCCCCGCCCAGGTGGATCGCCTCGTCGGTCAGCTCACGGTCGCCGCCGTAGCCCTCGTTGAAGATCAGATACACGACCGCCAGCACTGCGGCCAGGCGGTCGGGCAGGAGGTGCGCGGGTGGAACCCGGAACGGCACGCCGGCCGTCTTGATCTTCCGCTTGGCGCGCACGAGCCGCTGCGCCATCGTCGGCTCCGGGACGAGGAACGCACGCGCGATCCGGTCGGTCGTGAGACCTCCGAGCGTCCGCAGCGTCAGCGCGACTTGCGCGTCGAGCGCCAGTGCGGGATGGCAGCAGGTGAAGATGAGCTCGAGCCGCTCGTCGGGGATGGGTGTGTTGTCCACGGAGTCCTCCACGGCTTCGGGTACGTCC
The DNA here is from genome assembly GCA_963742615.1 of uncultured Thermoleophilia bacterium. Classification (GTDB taxonomy): domain Bacteria; phylum Actinomycetota; class Thermoleophilia; order Gaiellales; family Gaiellaceae; genus PALSA-600. The sequence continues at coordinate 391,187 of CAVUMS010000001.1, forward strand.
AGCAGCCTGGTCTTGGCGGCGAGCGTGCGGTCGCGGCGGATCCGGTCGATCGCCCGGTTCCGGGCGGTCGTCAGAAGCCACGCGCCGGGGTTCTCGGGCGCACCTGTTCGTGGCCACCGCTCGGCGGCGGTCGCGAACGCCTCCTGCGCGGCTTCCTCGGCGAGGTCGAAGTCGCCGAGGAAGCCGATCAGCGAGGCGACGACGCGCCCCCACTCGTCGCGGAAAGACCTGCTCGAGGATGATCAGCGCTCCACGATCGGGCGCACCTCGACGGCACCGCCGAACCGTGCGGCCGGGATGCGCGCGGCGACGTCGATCGCGTCGTCGAGGTTGTCCGCCTCGAAGCAGGAAGAAGCCGCCGAGCGCCTCCTTCGTCTCTGCGAACGGACCGTCGGTGGTGAGCGTCCGGCCGTCGGCGACGCGGACTGTCGTCGCGGCGTCACGGGCTCGAGCTCGGCGCCGCCGAAGATGCCCGGCAGCTCCGAGATCGCGAAGTACTCGCCCGTAGATCGCCTGCTGCTCCTCCTCGGAGCGCTCGCTCCCACTGGTCGTCGTTCGAGTGGATCAAGAGCGCGTACTTCATCGTGTGCCTCCTTCGTTGGCGGTGTCGTTTCTACGACGAACGGCGCGATCCCGAGAATCGACAATGCCCCGGCGCGCGAGAGGAAGAGGCGGCCCCGCCTTGTCGAGCAGCTCGTTCAGATTCCCGCACTTCGGGCTCTGGACGCACGACGGGCAGCCGCTCGGGCAGGGGCAGCCGCGAACGAGCTCGGCGGTGTCGGCCACCCAGCCCTCGAACTCGCGAATCCCGCGCTCGGTGATCCCGACGCCGCCAGGGTGGCCGTCGTAGACGAACACGGTCGGCCGACCCGTCTGCGGGTGCACGTTCGTCGAGAGTCCGCCGATGTCCCAGCGGTCGCACATCGCCCAGAGCGGGAGCAGCGCGATCAGCGCGTGCTCCGCCGCATGGAGCGTGCCGAGCAGCTGTCGGCATCTGGTCGCAGCCCCTCGAGCTGGTCCGGCTCCGGGCAGAACCACATCGCCTCGGTCGCGAAGCTCGTCGGCGGCAGCACCAGCTGAACGAGCTCGATTCGCTCCTGTGACGACACGGTGCGCCGCTCGTAGCCGACCACCTGCTCGGTGACCTCGAGCTCGCCGAAGTGCAGGGTCAGTCCGAGTCGCTCCTCGCTCCGCTGCGCTCCGACGATCGCGGTCATCGTCTCCTTCTTCGCCTGCGTGTACCAGTTGCCCGAGAACGGCTCGACGAGCGCGTGCAGCGAGTCGTGAGGTCGAGCTCGCTCACGAGGTACGACTCGCCGAGGTGGAGGTAGACGGCGCCGTCGTGCACCGTCGAGTACGCGCGCGCACGCTCGACCTGGCCGAGCACGGTCCCGGCGCTCGCGTCGACGATCGTGATCACGTCGGCATCGGCGGACCGGAGCGACACGCGCGCGGCGGGGTGGTCGCGGCCGCCCCACACGATCCCGCGCGTCGTTCGCCGCAGCTCCGGGTCCGCGTGGCGAGCTCGAGCGCCTCGGGGCCGAGCACGTCTGCGTCGCCTCGGTCAGCGGCGCCTCGTAGGCGGCCGCGCGCACGTGTGCGGCGAGCACCCGCGGGTTCGCGTGGTCGAGGATCGCCGCCTCGACGCGGCGCCCGAGCAGCTTGTCGGGCTCGCGCATGAAGAACTGGTCGAGCGCGTCCTCGGATGCCACGAGCACCGCCAGGCCGCTGGCCGCGCCTGCCGGCCCGCCCCCATTGCTGTCGGAGCGACGCAACGGTGCCCGGGAAGCCGACCGTGATCACGCAGTCGAGCAAGCCCACGTCGATGCCCAGCTCGAGCGCGTTGGTGGCACTGACGCCGAGCAGGTCGCCGTCGAACAGCCGCCGCTCGATCTCGCGTCGCTGCGCTGCCGTGTACCCGGCCCGGTACGGAGAGAGGTGCGCGTCGTCGCCGAGGCGCTCGGCGGTGAACCGGTGGATCAGCTCGGCTGCCTTCCGGCTCTTGGCGAAGGTGAGCGTGCGTAGTCCGCGCTCGACGAGCAGCGCCTGGAGCTTGGCGGCCTCGGCGAGCGCAGAGCCGCGCAGACCGAGCTCGGCGTCGAGCAGTGGCGGGTTCCAGAGGACGACGGTGCGCTCGGCACGCGGCGCTCCGTCGTCGCCGACGACCGTCACGCGGTCGCCGAGCAGCCCGGCACCGAGCTCGCCCGGGTTCGAGATCGTCGCCGAGGCGAGCAGCAGCTGCGGATCGGCGCCGTAGATGCGCGCGAGCCGGCGGAGTCGCCGGACGACGTTCGCGACGTGCGAACCGAACACACCGCGATACACGTGCGCCTCGTCGAGCACGACGTAGCGCAGATTCGCGAGGACGTCTCCCCAGCGATCGTGGTTCGGGAGCACGCCGATGTGCAGCATGTCCGGGTTCGTGAGGATCACGTTGGAGCGACGGCGGATCTCGCGGCGGTGCTCGGATGGAGTGTCTCCGTCGTAGATCGCAGCCCGGACGCCGGGCAGGGCGAGCGCGTCGAGGGCGCGGAACTGGTCCTGCGCGAGCGCTTTCGTCGGGTAGAGGAAGAGAGCGCGGAGCTTCGGGTCCCGGGCGACCGCGTCCAGCACCGGCAGGTTGAACGCGAGCGACTTTCCCGATGCCGTGCCCGTCGTGACACAGACGTGCTCGCCCCGTGCCGCTGCCTCCCAGAACGCGCGCTGGTGCGTGTAGAGCGCAGGAACGCCGATCGCCTCCTGCACGGACGGCGCGAGTTCCTCCGGCAACCGGGCGAATGCCGCGGGCCGTTCCGACTCCGTGCCGGCGTAAGCGACCTCCTCGCCCTGGAGGATCGACTCGAAGCGCAGGACGTCGACGCTCATCGGTGCGCCCGCAGGGCGACCGCGACCGGGTAGTCGCGGCTGCCCGGCTCCTCGAACTCGTCCGGCACGAGCCCGGCGTCGACGAAGGCCTGCAGGAACTGCGCGAGCGGCAGGTGCGTGGCGCCTACCCGCGCCCGCAACCCCGATGGCGAGATCCCGGGTGCCTCCTCGTACCGGCCGGGAACGCGGTAGTGGCCGGCGTGCAGCTGCGGAACGCCCTTCCCCTCCACGAACAGCGAGTGCGGCCCGACGAAGCACGGGTGCACGCCGACGTAGGCGAAGCGCCCACCTGCTCGGAGCACCCGCGCGATCTCGCGCAGCACCTGCGGCCAGTCGTCGACGTCGGTGTGCGTCCAGAGCGAGACGACCGCGTCGAAGCTCCCATCCGCGAACGGCAGAGCCTCGCCGTAGCCCTGAACGACGTCGCAGCCGCGCGTCCGCGCGAGCTCGAGTTGCGCGCCCGACGGATCGATCCCCGTTGCCGACCAGCCGGCGGATGCGAACGCGGCCGTGTGCGAGCCGCCGCCGCAACCCACGTCCAACAGCCGCCCGCAGGGCTCGCCGAGCAGGCGCAGGGCCGTCTCCCGCGGCATCGTCGCGAACGGTGAGTCTCCCGCGAGCGTCGTGTCGTACCAGTCGGCGACGTCGTCGTACCGGGAACCGCTCATGCGGTCGATGCTAGCCTCGCCCTACCGGGGTGCCCCACATGGGGCTGAGATCACACCCGTCGAACCTGATCCGGTTAGGACCGGCGAAGGGAGTGGTGGTGCAATCACTTGCAAGGCAACCGGGCGGCGACGGCGGAGCCGGGCTTTGCCCGGCGGGAGCCTCGCAACGATGGCGCCGGTGCGCGAAGGAGGGGGCTCGTGGGGGAACCATGGGTTCCCCCACGTTGTCCGGCGAAGGGAGCGTTGGTTGATTCCGACGGGCATTGACGATCGCGGGCTCCGACAGTGGCGGCGGTGCGGGAATCCAGGCCGACCTGAAGGCCTTCGCCGCAGCGGGTGCCTTCGGGATGTCGGCGATCGTCGCGCTGACGGCGCAGAACACGCTCGGCGTCGAGGCCGTCCACCCTGTGCCGCCGGCCTTCGTGGTCGCGCAGCTCGAGGCGGTGTTCGCCGACATCGGGGTCGACGCCGCGAAGACGGGGATGCTCTTCTCGCGGCAGGTGATCGACGCCGTCACCGGCTTCCTGGCCGGGCATCGCGTGCCGCTCGTCGTCGATCCGGTGCTGGTCGCCTCGTCCGGGGCGAAGCTGCTCGAGGACGACGCGATCGAGACGCTCGTATCGCGTCTGTTCCCGCTCGCCACCGTCGTGACCCCGAACCTCCCCGAGGCGCGTCTGCTGACCGCGGAGCACCGCGAGAGCGACAAGGCGCGGCTCGCGGAGCGGCTCGTCGCCCTCGGCGCGCCGGCCGCGCTCGTCACGGGCGGGCACGGCGATCCCGTCGATCACCTCTACGACGGGCAGACGCACGTGGAGATCGCCGTCGAGCGGCTCGAGATCGCCGCGACGCACGGCGCGGGCTGCACGCACTCGGCGACGCTCGCGGCGCTGCTCGCGCGCGGCGAACGCACTCGAGGCGGCCGCGCGCGGCGCTGCGGCCGCCGCGACCGAAGCGGTCCGGCACGGGCTCGTCTCACTCGGCGCGCGGTGACGGCCCGGTCGACGTCCTCGACCTGAAAGGAGCACGATGAGCCCGGGCGAGACCCTGCGGCGCCTGCGCGAGCAGCGGCCGCTCGTCCACCAGATCACCAACTACGTCGTGATGAACGAGACGGCGAATGTGACGCTGGCACTCGGCGCATTGCCGGTGATGGCCCACGCGCCGGAGGAGGTCGAGGAGATGGTCGGCCTCGCCGGCGCGCTCGTGCTCAACATCGGGACGCTCTCGTCGCACTGGGTCGAGGCGATGCTGGCGGCCGGACGCGCCGCCAACGCGCGCGGGATACCGGTTGTCCTCGACCCCGTTGGTGCCGGCGCGACGCGCTACCGGACCGAGACGGCGCTGCGGCTCCTCGAGCAGGTCGACGTCGCCGTCCTACGGGGGAACGCCGGCGAGGTGGCGACGCTCGCCGGCCTGGAGGCGGAGGTTCGCGGCGTCGAGTCGATCGGCGCCGGTCGGCCTGCGGGCGACGTCGCCCGTAGGGCGGCTGACACGCTCCGGGTGGTGGCGTCCGTGACCGGCCCGGTCGACCACGTCTCCGACGGCTCGCGTGTCGTCGCCGTCGAGAACGGGCATCCGCTGCTTGCCTCGATCACCGGGACCGGCTGCATGTCGAGTGCGATCACCGGTGCATTCCTCGCCGCGGGCAGCGGCTCCGCGCTCGAATCGGCCGCCGAGGCGCTGGCCGCCTTCGGGGTGGCAGGCGAAAACGCCGCGCCCGGCGCGAAGGGGCCCGGGTCGTTCCACGTCAACCTCTACGACGCGCTCGCCGCGCTCGACCCGGCGACGCTCGACGAACGGGCCCGGTTCGCGTGAGGGTGCACGCGCTCGTCGAGGACGCGAGCCAGGCCGAGCGCGCCGTCCGTGCAGGTGCGACGGTCGTACAGCTGCGGTGCAAGGGAGCATCGACGGACGAGCTGGTCGAGCGCGGTGACGGACTACGCGCCCTCGGCGTGACGCTCGTCGTCAACGACGACGTCGAGGCTGCGATCGCCCTGGGCGCGGACGGCGTCCACCTCGGCCAGGGCGATGCGGGCGCGTGGCGGGCGCGTGCCGCGGGCCTCCTGCTCGGCCGCTCGGTCGCCACGCCCGAGCAGGCGAGGGCCGCCGATGCCGACTACCTCGGCGCCGGCCCAGTCTGGGACACGCCCTCGAAGCGCGACGCCGACCCGGCGATCGGCCTCGACGGCCTGCGGGCGGTCTGCGCGGTCGCGTCGGTGCCGGTCGTCGCGATCGGCGGCGTCGACGCCGGCAATGCCGCCGACTGCATCAGGGCCGGAGCGGCCGGTGTGGCCGTGATCAGGAGTGCAGACGATCCGGGCGTCAGGCGAGCGGTTGACGAGGCTCTGCGAGGTCGGTGAGCTCGGCCTGCTGGCCGAGCTCGAGCAGCGCGGGCTGATCGTCGGCGTCGAGCACGACGCGGCCGTCGTCGGCGGGCTCGTGCTGACACAGGACGCGCTCGTCGAGGGAGTGCACTTCCGGCTCGACCTGATCGGCTGGCGTGAGCTCGGCTTCCGCGCCGCCGCAGTGAACCTGAGCGACCTCGCGGCGTCCGGAGCGACCCCGCTCGCGCTGCTCGTCGCGTTCGCGGCTCCGGGCGAGACCGATGTGGCCGACGTGCTCGCGCTGTACGAGGGCGTCGCCGAGACCGGCGTGCCCGTCGTCGGCGGCGACACCACAGCCGCGGCGTCGGTGGTGCTGTCCGTGACCGCGGCCGGGCGCAGCGAGCGGGTCCCCGGCCGGTCGGGGGCGCGCCCCGGGGATGCGCTCGTCGTCACCGGCCCGCTCGGGGCCGCAGGCGCTGCCTTCCGCGACCACTCGTACGTCCGGCCGCCGCTCCGACTCGTGGAGGGGCGGCAGCTTGCAGGTGCCGCCCACGCGATGCTCGATCTCTCCGACGGCCTCGCGGTCGACGTCGCCCACCTCGCGCGACGGTCGGGAGCGCGGTGCGTCGTCGAGCTTGAGCGCGTCCCGCTGGCGCCGGGCGCGACGGTCGAGGACCTCGGCTTCGGCGAGGACTTCGAGCTACTCGCTGCGGTCCCCGACGCGGCCGCATTCGACTTTCCGGTCATCGGGTACGTCGAGCCCGGCGACGGGGTGGAGCTGCTCCTGAACGGGGAACGGGTCGAGCTGCACGGGTACGAGCACTACGTGGACAGGTAACCCGCGAACGCGCTTGCGAAGTGCTTCTTCGGGCGCGCTCCGTACACAGTCTCGCGCGGCTCCCCGCCGGCGAACAGCATCACGGTCGGGAGGGAGAGCACGCCGTAGCGGGCCGCCGTCTCGGGGCTCTCGTCGACGTCGAGGGACACGAGCGCGACCCCCGACTCCCGCGCGAGCTCCTCGAGCGCCGGCGCGATCGCCGCGCACGGGCCGCACCACGGCGCCGTGAAGTCGACGATCACCGGCCCGACGGCGCGGATCACCTCCTGTTCGAAGCTCGCGTCGTCGACCGCCCGCATCGCAGTCGTCACCGTAGACGCATCCGGAGGAGCGGGACGCGCCACAACGCCTCGAGCACGATCGCGCGGCTCATCTTCGACTGGCCGACCTCGCGGTCGGCGAACGTGATCGGCACCTCGACGACGCGAAAGCCCGCACGCTTCGCGCGATACGTCGTCTCGATCTGGAAGGCGTACCCGCGCGCGGTGATCGAGTCGAGGTCGATCGTCTCGAGCACGATGCGCCGGAAGCACTTGAAGCCGCCTGTCGGGTCGTGGACCCCCATGTGCAGGAACAGCGCCGTATAGACGGAAGCGCCGCGGGAGACCAACCGGCGGATGAGCCCCCAGTTCTCGACTCCGCCACCCTCGACGTAACGCGAGCCCAGCGCCACGTCGGCGCCGCGCTCCGCCGCGTCGATCAGCCTGGGGACGTCGCCCGGATCGTGCGAGAAGTCGCAGTCGATCTCGAGCACCAGCTCCGCACCGTCCGCGAGCGCGCGTCGAAAGCCGGCGAGATACGCCGGCCCGAGCCCCTCCTTGCGCTCGCGGTGCAGCACGTCCAAGTACGAGAGCTCGCGGGCGAGGCGGTCGGCCTCGACGCCGGTCCCGTCGGGCGAGCTGTCGTCGATCACGAGCACGCGGTCGCCGTCGCGGAGAACGCCGGCGAGCGCCCTCACCATCGGCTCGAGATTCGAGCGCTCGTTGTACGTCGGGAGGCAGACGGTCGCGCGCATCGCTCTGCCTATGATCGCCGGAGTGCCGACCCTTCCGCGAAACGACCAGCTCGCGGAGCAGTTCGAGCTGCTCGCCGACCTGATGGAGCTCGCGAACGCCGACTCGTTCCGCATCGGCGCCTATCGCAAGGCCGCGGCCAGGATCCGCGAGACGTCGACGTCGGTCGCGCAGCTCGCACTCGAAGGCAAGGCCACGAAGCTGCAGGGGATCGGGAAGACGATCGAGGGCAAGATCGTCGAGGCGGTCAACGACGGTGAGGTGCACGCCCTCACGAAGAAGAAGGCGGAGGTGCCCACCGAGGTCGCCGTGTTCATGCGGCTGCCCGGCCTCGGCCCGAAGACCGCACGACGTATCTGGCAGGAGCTCGGGATCACGACCGTCGACGCGCTCAGGGCGGCGGTCGACTCGGGGGAGCTGAAGGGGCACGCCGGTGTCGGGCCGGGCACCGAGGCCAAGATCGCCGCCGCACTCGCCGCCGGGGTCAGCAACGAGGCGCCGGCCCGTGGCCGGGGCCTGCTCGGCACCGCTCTGCCGAGACTGACGGAGGCGGTCGAGGAGCTACGCGCGCATCCCGCGTCGGTGGAGGTGAGCGCCGCGGGCTCCGCGCGCCGCATGCGCGAGACCGTCCGCGATCTCGACATCATCGCGACGGCGTCCGATCCGCCGGCGCTGGTGGAGCACTTCTGCTCGCTCCCGTGGGTGGTCGAGGTCGCCGCAAAGGGGACGACGAAGGCGACGGTCGTCTCGCACGATGGGCTCCGCTTCGATTTGCGCGTCGTCCCGCCCGAGAGCTACGGGAATCTGCTGCAGCACTTCACCGGCTCCAAGGACCACAACGTCGCGCTGCGCGAGGACGCGGTGCGGCGGGGGCTCTCGATCTCCGAGTACTCGGTGACGGAGGTCGAAGGCGGCGCGGAGCACCACTTCGCGACCGAGGAGGAGGTGTACGGCTTCCTCGGCTACGAGTGGATCCCGCCCGAGCTCCGCGAGGACGGCGGTGAGCTGAGAGCCGCGCGCGCCGGGGAGCTGCCCGAGCTCGTCTCGCTCGAAGACGTCCGCGGCGACCTGCACACGCACACGACCTGGTCCGACGGCAAAGACACGCTGGAGGCAATGGTCGCCGCAGCACGCGCGCGCGGCTACGCCTACTACGCGATCTGCGACCACTCCCAGCGACTCCGCGGCGACCTGCTCCACCTGCAGTCGGTCCAGATCGACTCGCTGAACGAGCAGCTCGCCCCGTTCCGCATCCTCAAGGGCATCGAGGTCAACATCCGGCCGGACGGCTCGCTCGACGTGGACGACGAGCAGCTCGCGACGCGGGACTGGGTGGTCGCGTCGGTGCACTCGCGCTTCGACCACGATCCCACCGGTCGCGTGCTTGCGGCGATGGAGAGCCCCTATGTGGACTGCATCGGGCATCCGACGAACCGGAAGATCGGCAAGCGGGCGCCCGCGCAGGTCGACGTCGAGCGCGTGATCGAGAAGGCTCTCGAAACCGGCACGTTCCTCGAGATCAACTCCCAGCCCGACCGCCTCGATCTCACCGACGTGCACGCACGCGCGGCCCGGGAGGACGGGTTGAAACTGGTGATCGACTCGGACGCGCACCAGCTCGCCGCCCTCGACTATGTCGTGCTCGGCGTCGGCCAGGCCCGGCGAGCGTGGCTGCGCAAGGACGACGTGCTGAACACGCGGACGTGGAAGCAAATCGAGCGGTTGCGCAAGAAGCGTCCGTGACCTCGTTCCGCGAGGATCTCGAGCTTGCGTCCGACTGGGTCGCCGCGTACCTCGACGGCGTGGCGGACCGTCCGGTGACGGCTGCCGCGTCTCCCGGCGGCGTCCGGGCGCAGCTGCCCACGTCGCCGCCCGAACACGGAGAGCCGTTCGAGGCGATGCTGCACGACCTCGACGAGCTGATCCTCCCGGCGCTCTCGCAATGGAATCATCCGCGCTTCTTCGCCTGGTTCGCGAACACCGGCTCCGAGCCCGGCGTCCTCGCCGAGCTTCTCATCGCAGCACTGAACGTGAACGCGATGACCTGGGAGTCTTCACCGGCGGCGACGGAGCTGGAGGAGGTCGTGGTCGCGTGGCTCGCCGAGCTGCTCGGCCTGCCGCCCGGCTGGCACGGGCACATCGAGGACACCGCCTCGACGGCGACCGTCGCCGCCCTTGCCTCCGCCCGCACGCTGCGCCCTGACGGCGCCGTCTACGCCTCCGAGGAGGCGAACTTCAGCGTCGAGAAGGCGGCCCGCCTGGTTGGCCTCGAGTACCGCTCCGTCCCGGTCGACGACGCCTTCCGGATGCGGGCCGACTTTTCGCTCGACGGCGCGGCGGCCGTGGTCGCGACCGTGGGCACGACCGGGACGACATCCGTCGACCCGGTGCTCGAGCTGCAGCGGCGCTGCGCAGACGCCGGCGTCTGGCTGCACGTCGACGCCGCCTACGCCGGCTCGGCCGCCGTCTGCCCCGAGCTGCGCTGGTGCCTCGAGGGGTGCGAAGGCGCCGACTCGGTCGTCGTCAACCCTCACAAGTGGCTGTTCACGCCGATGGACTGCTCGGTCCTCTGGACGCGGCGCCCCGAGGTGCTCCGTGCGACGTTCGGCGCCGAGCGCGACTATCTCGCCGACACGGAGGACGCCCTCGATCTCAAGAACTACGGGGTCGCGCTCGGCCGCCGCTTCCGCGCCCTCAAGCTCTGGTTCGTGCTGCGCTGGTACGGGGCCGAGGGGCTGCGCTCGCTGATCCGCGAGCACGTTCGGCTCGCGCAGCTGTTCGCGTCGTGGGTCGACGCCGACGACGAGTGGGAGGTGTGCGCCCCGCACCAGTTCTCGACGGTCTGCTTTCGGCACCGGACGGCGGACAACGACGAGCTCGCCCGCGCCGCGACGGCCACCGGGAAACTCTTCGTCGCGCCGACGCGGCTCCGTGACGAGTCGGTGATCAGGCTCGCGATCGGGAATGCGCGCACGAGCGAGGCCGACATCGTGCTCGCCTGGGAGGTGTTGCGCGAGTGCGCCCACGCGCAGTGATCTTCGACCTCTGGGAGACGCTGATCGACTGGGACCGGGAGGCGGCCGCGGCGATGGTCGCCGCGGTCTCGGAGCACGCGCCCGAGTTCGCGGAGCGCTGGCCGCGCTCGCAGAACCGCTACACGGCGCCGATCCGCGTCGCGCTCGCGGACGCCGGCGTGCCGGCGAGCGCGATGGAAGAGGTGTGCTCGCTCAGGCTCGACTACGTGCGCGTCGCGCTCGAGCCCCGGACCGGTGCGGTCGAGACACTGCAGCGGTTGCACGAGCTCCGCATCCTCGTCGGCCTGATCACGGTGTGCAGCGAGGACGTCGAGGTGCTCTGGCCGGCCACGCCGTTCGCCGGGCTCTTCGACGCCGAAGTCTTCTCGTCGGCGGTGGGGATGTCGAAGCCGGACCCGCGGATCTACCTGCACTGCTGCGAGTTGCTCGGTGTGCAGCCGTCCGAGGCCGTCTTCGTCGGGGACGGCGCGAACGACGAGCTCGCCGGCGCCGAGCGCGTCGGCATGCGGGCGATCCTGATCCACCGTCCGGGCGAGGACCCTTTCTGGCCCGAGCTGGCCGAGTTCACGGGACCGCGCGTGACGTCGATTCCCGAGGTGCTGGAGGTGCTCGAGCTGTGCTGATCACGACGATGAACGACGTGCCCGGCTATTCGGTCGAAGAGGTGTTCGGCGAGGTGTTCGGGCTGACCGTGCGCTCGCGGAACATCGGCTCGCAGATGGGGGCCGGGTTGAAGTCGATGTTCGGCGGCGAGCTCCGGGGCATGACGAAGGCGCTGTCCGACAGCCGTTCCGAGGTGATCGATCGGATGGTCGAGGAGGCCGAGGCGAAGGGGGCGAACGCGGTGCTCGCGATGCGCTTCGACACGTCCGAGATGGGCGGCACGTGGACGGAGATCTGCGCGTACGGCACGGCGGTGCGGATCGCCAGGCTCTGACGCTCGGGTCGATGCGCCTCACGATCCTCCACACGAACGACATCCACGGGCACCAGGAACGGATCGCCCGGATCGCGACCCTCGTCCACCGCGAGAAGGCGTCCTCGCCGCACCGCGTGCTCTACCTCGACGGGGGCGACGTCGAGGAGACGACGAACCCGCTCTCCAACGTGACGAAGGGCGCGGCGATGCACCGGCTGCTCGGCCGCGCTGGGTGCGACGCCGCGACCGTCGGCAACGCCTGCTGGCTCCGCTACGGCGCCGGTGTCCTTGCGGAGCATGCGCGCGTGGCCTCGTATCCGTTGCTGCTCGCGAACTTCGAACCGGTCGCCGGCCCCGTCCCGTCGGCGATGCTCGGCGACGTGGGCGTCTTCGGCCTCACCGATCCGTTCCGCGAGATCTTCGAGGACGTCGACTGGGGGTTCGAGCCGCTCGACGAGCTGGAGGTGGCGCGAGCGGCGGCCGCCGATCTGCGCCGCCGCGGCGCCCGGCTCGTGGTGCTCCTCTCGCACCTCGGCCTCGAGAAGCCGGAGGGGCGGTGGGACGACCGCCGAATCGCGGAACAGCTGCAGGAAGACGTCGATCTGATCGTCGGCGCGCACTCCCACGATCTGCTCCCTGACGGGGAATGGGTGGGACGCGTGCTGATCACGCAGGCGGGCGCCTTCGGCGAGCACCTCGGACGGATCGAGATCGCCCACGGGTCGATCTCGGCCTCGGTCTCGCCGGTCGGCGGCGACGTCGAGCCCTCGGCGCTCGTCGAGGAGGAGGCATCGCGCATCGAGGCGGAGGTCGAGGAGCTGCTCGCCGACGAGCTCGGGTCGGTCGAGACCGAGCTCGACGCCGGCTGGATCGCCGACCTGCTGCGCCGCCGGATGGACACCGAAGTCGGGCTCTTCAGCGAAGGCCTGACGCTCGGCGTGCTTCCGCCCGGCCCCGTCACGCGGGGCGCGCTGTTCGCGGTGTCGGAGACGGGTGCGAATCCCGCTGCCACGACGATGACGGGCGCACAGCTCGCGGAGGTGATCGAGCGCGGCAACGATCGGGCCTTCATGGAGGAGACTCCCCGGTCCCACCGGGGACGCGAGCGCGGGCGCCTCCACGTGCGGGGCGTGATGCCCGAGGAGCTCGTACGCGATCGCTCGTATTCCGTCGCAGGCACCGACTGGGAGCTGGCGCCGTACGGGGGCTACGTGGTCGCCGAGTGGGGCCTGGAGGTCCGCTTCGACTTCCCGACGATCGTGCGCGAGGCGATCGAGGAGGAGCTCATCCGGCGAGCGCGTTGAGCGCCGCGTCGTGCAGCGCGACGCGGTACCGCCAGAGCGCGTGGCCCGTCTCGAGCAGCCGCGCGCGCAACGGGCCGGCGAGCTCCGTCGTCGTGCCCCAGCGGGCTCCCGCGATCTCCGCATCGTCGAGCGGCGCGAGCACATCGTCCGTGGTCCGCGCGAGAAAGACGTGAGTGCGCCAGTCGAGCTCGTTCCCGTCGTGCCGGAAGGTCGCGCTCGCGGCGACGAGGTAGCGGTCGAGGGTCACGCGGAGCCCGGTCTCTTCGAGCGCCTCGCGGACGGCGCCCTCCGCGAAGTCCTCGCCCGGCTTGATCCCACCTCCTGGCGGCCTCCAGATCCCCTCGGCGAAGTGCGGCTTGCGGATCAGTGCGATCCGTTCGCGCCCGTCGAGGATGAACAGGGTCACATCGTGCGTTCGCACGGGGTTGTACGTGGCGAGGTCGTACTCGGGCTCGGTGACCTCGCCGCTCCATCGAAGCTGGGCAGGCTCGCCGAAGCGCTCGCGGAGCGGTGCGAGGACGGCGTCGGTGATGTGCACAATCCCGATCATGCCGCGCGTTCGCAGGGCGAGGCGCCGTGCGCCCGTGCTCCAGCTCCTCGCCGCGACGCTCCCCGAGCTCAGGCGTGGCCTGACCGAGCGTGCGGCTCGGTTGGTGGCCTACGAGCTGTTCGAGAAGCTCGGCTACGGCGCGGTCGCCGTGACCGACACGCAGCGCGTGCTGGCGTTCGTCGGGGCAGGCGCCGACCACCACGCCGCCGGCGATCGTCCGATCAGGCCCGTCTACGAGGCGCTGGCCTCGTCGCGCCCGCTGCTCGCCCCGCTCGGCCTCCGGACGGAGTGCGCGCACGCAGCGTGCCCCCTCGGCGCAGCGGCGGTCGCGCCGCTCCTGCTCGACGACGGCCCGGCCGGAGCGGTGGTCGCATACGCGACAGCGGGCTCGCCGCTCGACGAGCCGGCCGTCCAGAACCTCGAGCTGGTCGCCGCGCAGCTGTCCGCGCAGCTCCAGCTCTCGTTGCTGGAGAGCGCGACCGCGACCGCCTTGCAGGCGCAGATCGAGCCGCACTTCGTCTTCAACGCGCTGAACACGATCGCGTCGTTCATCCGCACCGATCCCGAGCGTGCGCGCCAGCTCGTCCTTGCGTTTGCCGACACGCTGCGTGCCCGGCTCGGGCGCACCGGCGCGCTCGTCACGCTGGAGGAGGAGCTCGGCCACGTCGCGAGCTACCTCGACCTCGAACAGGCCAGATTCGGGAGCGACCTCGAGGTGACGGTCGACGCGGCGCCGGACGCCCTGCGCGTCCGCATCCCGCCCCTCGTCGTCCAGCCGCTCGTCGAGAACGCCGTGAAGCACGGGAAGACCGCCCGGCCGCTGCACCTGGTCGTTCGTGCCCGCGTGCGCCGGGGTCGCCTGCGCGTCACCGTGCGCGACGACGGCCGCGGGATCGCCCGGGAGGCGCTCGACCGGGTGCTCGAGCCGGGGTTCGGCGAGGGTACCGGCGTCGGGCTCGCCAACGTGCATCGCCGGCTCGAGGCGCACTACGGCTCTGGTGTGCGCCTGCGCTCGTTCCCGTTCGGGACCGTCGTCAGGCTCGAGGTGCCGGTCGCGTGATCGCGGCGGCGATCGTCGACGACGAGGCACCCGCGCGGTCCGAGCTCCGTTACCTGCTATCCGAGCACGCCGACGTCGAGGTCGTCGGCGAGGCCGCTTCGGCGGACGACGCCGACGCGCTGCTCCGCGCCGGCGGGTACGACGTCGTCTTCCTCGACGTCGAACTGCCCGGTCTCACCGGGATCGAGCTGGCTCCGCTCGCGCGTGCGGCCGTGGTCTTCGTGACCGCGCACGAGCGCTATGCCGTCGACGCATTCTCGGTCGAGGCATTCGACTATCTGCTCAAGCCGGTCGGCCCCGAGCGGCTCTCGCGCGTGCTCGAGCGGCTTCGCGAACAGGCGGCCGGGGCTGTGACGACCGCGGTCGCGAAGGTCGCGGTCGTCGCGGCGGGAGGGACGGAGCTTGTCGATTTCGACCAAATCCAATTCGTGCACGCCGAGGGCGACTACAGCCGCATCCACACGTACGACCGCTCCTACCTCTCCACTTCCTCGCTCGGTGATCTCTCCAGGAAGCTCGGGCCCGGCTTCGCACGCGTGCACCGTTCGTATCTGGTGAACCTCGCGAAAGTCTCCGGCATCCGCCGCGTCGCGCCGGATCGCCTTCGGCTCCAGCTGGACGATGCGGCGCGGACCGAGCTCGACGTCGCGCGGAGGCAGGCCCGCGAGCTCCGGGGACGGTTGGGCCTGTGAGAGCCGCGCTGCGGCTCGGGGCGGTCGCCGGCGCCGCACAGTGCTCGAGAAGCGCTCGCCGCGCGTGACCGAGTTCGGAGATGATGGCCGCGTGGTCTTCGCCGCGACCCCGCCGCCGGACGACTACAGCTGCCGCGCGTACCGCCTCACGTGGACCGGACGACCTACGAGCCGGCCCGCGATCGCCTCCGAGGGCGGCAAGGGCGGCGATCGGTTGATCAGGCGAACGAGCGAGGTGTCTTGAGATGCGGCAGGAAGATCAGTGGACCCGCGGTGAGATCGTCCGGCACTCCGCCCGGCTCGGTGCCGGCCTGCTCCTCGCAGGCGGCGCCCGGAGCCTCCTGACAGGCGATCCGGCCCTGGCGCTCGGCACCCCCGTCCCGAAGGGCGCCGTCCGGCACTTTCACTCCCGCCCCGACCTACGCCCGCCTGCGCTGACCGTCCTCCGCGCCGACCGCACCTCTGACGGCTTTCTGTTTCTCTCCCCGTCGTCAGGCCCCGGACAGCGCGGGATCCTGATCCTCGACCGGAACGGCGACGTCGTGTTCTTCCACCCGACGACGCCGAGGACCGCGATGAACTTCCGCACCGCGCGCTACCGCGGCAAGCCGGTGCTGACGTGGTGGGAGGGGAAGGCCGAGAGCGGCCTGGGGCGCGGCACGCACGTGATCATGGATCAGTCGTATCGGGAAGTCGCCCGCGTCCCGGCCGGCGGCGGTCGCCAGTCGGACCTCCACGAGTTCGTGATCACGCCGCGCTCGACGGCGCTCGTGACGAGCTACGAGGTGCGCCAGGCGAACCTCTCTGCGGTCGGCGGGCCGGTCGACGGCAAGGTGATCGGCGGGGTCGTGCAGGAGCTCGCGCTGCCGAGCGGTCGGGTGTTGTTCGAATGGCGGAGCCTCGACCACGTCCAGGTCGAGGAGACGCACGCAGCGTACCGGGGGCATCCGCTCGACTACTTCCACGTCAACTCGATCGATCTCGCCGCCGACGGCAACCTCATCGTCTCCGCGCGCAACACTTGGGCCGTCTACAAGATCAGTCGTGGCAGCGGGAACGTGATCTGGCGGCTCGGCGGCAAGCGCAGCGACTTCGAGATGGGCCGCGGGACGGTGTTCGCGTGGCAGCACGACGCACGCCATCACGGGAAGAACCTCGTGAGCATCTTCGACGACGGTGCCGCGCCGCAGGTGGAGCCGCAGTCGCGGGTGCTCGTCGTCCGGCTCGACGCAGAGAACCACCGCGCGACGCTCGTCCGCAAGTACACGCACGAGCCGAACCGGCTCGTCTCGCAGTTCATGGGCAACGCCCAGATGCTGCCGAATGGGCACCTCGTCGTGGGCTGGGGCAACGAGCCGTACGTGACCGAGTTCGGCCCCGACGGCGCGATCCTGTTCGACGCGAAGCTGCCGCGCGGCGGTCAGAACTACCGGGCGTTCCGGTTCGACTGGGCGGGGAAGCCGTCGACCTCTCCGGCGCTCGTCGCTCCCGGCGGCCGTCAGGGAAGGAAGGCGTTCGCGAGCTGGAACGGGGCGACCGAGACCGTGGCGTGGCGACTGCTTGCGGGCGCTGCCCGCGGCACCCTGCAACCGGTGCTCACGAAGAGGAAGGGCGGCTTCGAGACGCCGCTCGAGGTGCCGCCGAAGGTGCGCTTCGCCGCCGCCGTGGCGCTCGACCGGCACGGCCACGAGCTCGGCCGCTCGCACACGATTCGAATCTAGTCTCTAGAGCGACCGCAGCAGCTGCGCGAGCTCGGCCGGGGACTCGACGACGACGTCCGCGCGCGCCCGCAGCTCCTGCGGGGACTCCGGCGAGGCCACCGCGACCCGGACCGCGAGCTCGAGCCCGTCGAGCGCGGCGAACCCGTCGAGGTCCGTGGTGTCGTCGCCCGCGTAGAGCGCGCGAACGAGGCCCGACTCGGCGAGCAGATGGCGTACCGCGGTGCCCTTGGTCGCGGCGACCGGCGGGAGCAGCTCGAGCACCCGGCGGCCGAAGCGCGCCTCGAGGCCGCGCTCGCGTGCTGCCGCTGCGACGGTTTGGAGCTGCCGTCGGGCGTCCTCCGGGTCGGAGGCTGTCCGGTAGTGCAGAACGACGGAGTGCGGTTTCCGCTCGAGGTCCGGCCAGCCCGATTCGTCGGCGACGCGGTGGATCTCGTCCGCGAAGCGCGCTGCCTCGGGATCGAGCTCGAGGCCATGCTCGCCGACGTACCGGAGCTCGGGCACGCCGACGATTCGCTCCGCATCGGCGCTCGGCCGCCCCGTGACGCACGCGACGAGGCGGTAGCGGCCCGCGAGTCGCCGCAGCTCCCCGCGGACGGCGTCGGGCACGCGCGCCCGGCTGGGATCGTCGACGATCGGCGCCAGCACGCCGTCGACGTCGAGGAACAGCGCCGCCGCGTGGGGATCCGCGGCGAGGCGTGACAGGGCGTCCACCGGCGTAGATTAGGGCGGTCGTGAGCATCGTCGACCCGCGCTGGTTCGAGACGTTCTTCGACTCGGACGACTGGCTGTCGCTCGCGACGTCGCGGGACCCGGAGCGCACCGAGCTCGAGGCGGGCTTCCTCGCCGAGCGGCTGCCGCCGCGCGGGCGAATCCTCGACCTCGCATGCGGCACCGGCCGGATCGCGATCCCGCTCGCCCGTCGGGGCTTCGAGGTCGCCGGCATCGACATCTCGAGGGGGGCGCTCGAGATCGCGCGATCGGCGGCTCCAACACTCGATTTCCGGCACGGTGACATGCGCGAGCTGCCGTGGGACGACGCCTCGTTCGACGGCGTCGTGAACGTCTGGACCGCGTTCGGCTACTTCGAGACGCAGGAGGAGGACGAGCGTGTCGTGGCCGAGGTCGCGCGCGTACTGCGGCCGGGCGGCGTATTCGTCCTCGACTCGATCAACCAGGCAGCGCTCCTGCGCAACTTCCGCCCAGAGTCCTGGAGCGAGCTCGACGGCGGGACGCTCTTTCTCGAGCGTCGCGTCATCGATCTGCCGTCCGGCCGCGTGCGGGCGTACTGGACGTTCGTCGACGAGTCGGGTCGTCGCGAGCACGCCTTCGAGCATCGGCTCTACACGCTCGCCGAATATCACGCCATGCTCGAGCGGGGCGGCCTACGTACGACCGAGGTCTACGGGGCGTTCGACGGCTCCGAGGTGACGCTCGATACCTCGCGTGCGGTGATCGTCGCTCAGCGCGACGCCGCGTAGGCGATCCCCGCCGTCGCGACGAAGCCGACGACCGTCAGCGCCACGCGGCGGCCCGATGCGTGCTGGTGCGCCTCCGGCAGCAGGTCGGTGGCCCCCATGTACAGGAAGAAGCCGGCGTAGACGGCGAGCAGGTAGCCGAGGCCCGTCTCGCTGATCGAGACGGTGGTGCCGACGATCGCGCCCGCCAGCGGTGCGATCGCGTCGAGCACGAGCCAGCGAACAGCAGTGCGCTGCTCGCCGCTCTGGCGCAGGATGAACGAGACCGTGTTCATCCCGTCCGCGAAGTCGTGCGACACGACGGCGACGAAGACGAGCAGCCCGGTCGAGGTCGAGAGATGAAAGGCGAGCCCGATGCCGAGGCCGTCGATGAAGCTGTGCGACGCACAGCCCGGCGGCGCCGAGTGCCCCGACGTGGTGGTGCGCGCGCGCGTGCTCCTCGTCGTCGCGGTGGTGCAACACGATCGCGCGCTCGGCGAGGAAGAACGCGAGGAATCCGGCGCCGACGAACCACATCACGCGGCGCCCGTTGCCGACCGCCTCGATGGCCTCCGGCAGGACGTCGAACAGCGCGACCGCGACGACGATGCCGCCGGTGAGCGCGATCAGCGTGGTCAGCTCCCTGCGGACGCGGAGCGCCACGTACCCGCCCGCCAGCGTGGAGCAGGTCGTCAGTGCAGCGAGCGGAATCGCCCAATACGTGCCCATCCGCCCAACCTACAGTTGCCCTCCGATCCGCCCTTCTGCGGGGAGGACGGGGGCGAGGCGTGGCAAAATCCTGCCTGCAGTGCGCCTTCGCCTCGCCCTCGTGAGCCCACTCGCCGTGCTGGTCGCGTTCGGCTCCGCCGGTGCGCAGGCCCCGGCGACGCAGCCGACCGCATCGGCGACGGCGTGGGCCATCCAGATCGCGCTCCCGAACGCCGCGCCCGTCACCACCCCGTCCGCGACCGCGCCGCCCGCGTCGCAGCCCGCCGTCGGCGGCGCCTACGTCTACCCGCAGGACGGGTCGGTCGTCTCGGCGCAGTCGACGACGGCGAGCGCGACCACGACGATCGCACGGAACGCCGCGGCCGGCGCCGAGTCCGTCGTCACGGGCATCTCCCTGTTCGCGGGCGCGGTCACCGCCGACGCCGTAACGGCGCGCGCCTCGGCGGGCACGGGCCCGTCCGGAGCCGGCGGCAACGCCAACGGGAGCGTCGTCACGAACCTGGTCGTCGGCGGCCAGCCGGCCCCGTCGGCGGGCAAGGTGGCGGTCGCCGATTGGGGCGTCGTCTCGATCGGCACCGAGACGATCGACCGCGCGGCCGGGAACGGCGTCCGCGGCTACCACGGCATCGTCTCCGAGGTCGAACTCAGGCTCACCGCCGACCACGGCGGGCTCCCGGCCGGGGCGGTGATTCGGATCGGCCACGCCGAGGTGGCCGTGCAGACAGCGCCGCCCGCAGCCGCGGGCACCAGCACGACCGCGACGACGCCGTCGTCGACGACACCGGCCGCGGCTCCCCAACCGGGCGAGGCCGTGCCGCCCACGGGCGTCGACGTCGCGCCGGCGGGTGACCTGCCGAGCGAGCGGCCGAAGAACAAGCAGTCGGCGGCAGACCGGGTCCGGGCCACTCTTCGACATCCATCCGCGCCTGACCGCCGGCCACTACGTGTTCCCGGTATACGGCGCGACGTCGTACATCGACACCTTCGGCGCCGCCCGCAGCGACGTCACCTACCACCACGGCGACGACATCTTCGGCCAGCTCGGCCAGCCGCTCGTCGCGTGCGCCGACGGGACGGTCTTCTCGGTCGGCTGGAACAAGATCGGTGGCAACCGGCTCTGGATCGTCGACGCCCAGGGCAACCAGTTCTACTACGCGCACCTCTCCGCGTTCGCGACGACTGCCGTGAACGGCGCTCACGTGAAGGCCGGGCAGGTAGTCGGCTTCATGGGCCACACCGGCGACGCGGAGGGAACGCCGGTGCATCTCCACTTCGAGGTGCACCCGGTGGCGATGCTCTACCTCGGCTACGACGGTGCGGTCGACCCGACGCCATACCTCGACGCGTGGCGCCACCAGCAGGATCTGCCGTTCCCGATCGCGGGCGGCTGGACGCCGGCCGTTCCGGGCGGCTCGGCGCCCGAGCCCGGCGCGATCCTGCTGCACGTCTCCGACACTCGACTCGGCGGACGGGCTCGACCCGTCGTCACTCGACCGGGCGCTCGTCGCCCCCAAGGCGTCGGAGCTGCTCCGTTCGCTCCCGATCGTGGTCGCTCCGACCCACGACCTCGGACGCGGCTAGCCGCCCTCGCTAGACCCCGCCGTTCGTGCTCGAGTAGTCGTCGCCGAACTCGTCCTCGCCGCCCGTGATCGCGTCCTTCAGCCACTTCCGCGTGTCGGGCCCGGTGACCGGGTTGAAGAGGATGCCGATCACGATGCCGAGGAGCAGGATCGTCCCCGGTGGCTCTTCTTCTCCTCCTTCTTCTTGCCCTGGAGGCGGTCCGCCGCGCTGCGCAGGTCGTCGATCGCGCCCCTGAGCTTCTCGCGGAGCTCTTCGTCCGTCGCGACCTTCGTCGCCAGCGTCACGGCGTCCTTGTTGCGGCCGCCGAGCAGGTCGTTGTACACCTCGCGCGCCGTCGCGACCGCGCTGATCACGTCTTCGCGGAGCTTGGCGTCCGACAGCGCACGGTCGACATAGGGCTTGACGTTGCCGGCCGCGTCGTAAACCTTGGCTTTCGTGCTCGTCTGGCGTCTTTCGGCGTGCCTTCACGTCCTTTGCGCTTCGTCACTTCGCTTCTGCTGGCCTCACCATCCTTGCAGGCTGCGGGGGGTCGAGCGGCGGCAAGGTCGACCAGATCGTGACCGGGCCGGGCTTCCAGTTCAAGGCTCCCGCCGACTGGCCCGTCGCCCGCACGCCGGCCGCGTGGCCGCGGGCACGCGCGACGAGCTCGTGCAGGTCGCAACGTTCGATCTGCTCAAGCCGTATTCCAGCGGCGCTTTTCGGGAAGGTGCGAGAAGGAACTGGAGCAGCGGATGACAACCGTGGCCGGCCAGACGGGCGGGCGGCTGGCCGGGTCCGCAGACGGTCATGGCGGGCGGGGTTCGCTCTCACAGCTACCGGGTCGAGAGGCAAGGATCGTGTCGACCAGTACACGTTCGTGCTGCGCGGGCGGCGGGAGTACCAGCTGCTCTGCCGCAGGGCTGCCTCGAAGGACGACAAGAACTGCCGGCTGCTGGTCGACGAGCTTCCGGATTCGCGTAGCCGATACCGCGCCGGCTTGGCGGCCTGGCGCTCGAGCGGCGTCACGTTCCGCGCCCGGGCACGCCCGTCGTTCGAGAACGCCGCGTCGAACACCTGCTCGATCGTGTCGACCGGGACGAACTCGAGCGCGTCGGCGCGTCTCGGGCGGCAGATCGATGAGATCGGGCTCGTTCTCGCGCGGGAAGATGATCGCGCTTCAGCCCTGCCCGCTGGGCGGCGAGCGACTTCTCCCGCAGGCCGCCGATCGGCAGGACCGCTCCGGTGAGCGTGATCTCGCCGGTCATGCCGACGTCGGCTGCGACCGCCTCGCCGCGGATGAGCGACACGATCGCGGTCGCCATCGTGACGCCCGCCGACGGGCCGTCCTTCGGCACCGCGCCGGCCGGCACGTGCACGTGGACGTCGTGCGTCGGCGAACCAGTCGTCCGGCACACCGAGCAAGCGCCGCGTTCGAACGCACCCAGGAGAGCGCCGCCTGCGCGGACTCCTGCATCACCTCGCCCAGCTGGCCGGTGATCGTCAGGCGGCCGCGGCCCGGATAGGCGGTCGCCTCGACGAACAGCACGTCGCCACCGGTGGTCGTGTAGGCGAGCCCGGTCGCGACGCCGGGATGGGCGACGCGCTTCACGACCTCGCCCGAGAAGCGGCGCGGGCCGAGCCAGTCGCGCAGCCTGGCGTCGTCGACGGTGATCTTCGACTCCTCGCCCTGTGCGACGTCGCGAGGCGGCCTTGCGGCAGACGTCCGCGAGCCGCCGTTCGAGGTTGCGCACGCCGGCCTCGCGCGTGTACTCGCGAACGATCGTGCGCAGGATCCGGTCGGAGAGGCGCAGCTGGCCACGCTTGAGGCCGTGCGCGGACGATCTGCTTCGGCACGAGGTAGCGCTTCGCGATCCCGAGCTTCTCGTCCTCGGTGTAGCCGGCGAGCTGGATCACGTCCATCGCGGTCGAGCAGCGGCCCGGGGATCGTGTCGAGCGTGTTCGCGGTGCAGATGAACAGCACCTTCGACAGGTCGAACGGCAGGTCGAGATAGTGGTCGCGGAAGGTGCTGTTCTGCTCCGGGTCGAGCACCTCGAGCATCGCGCTCGCCGGGTCGCCGCGCCAGTCCGAGTCCCATCTTGTCGATCTCGTCGATCAGCAGCAGCGGGTTGCGCGACTCGGCGTCGCGGATCGAGCGGATGATCGAGCCGGGCATCGCGCCGATGTAGGTGCGCCGGTGACCGCGGATCTCCGATTCGTCGCGTACGCCGCCGACCGACAGCCGTACGAACCGGCGTCCGAGCGCGCGGGCGATCGACTGGCCGAGCGACGTCTTGCCGACGCCCGGCGGCCCGACGAAGCACAGGATCTGTCCCGAGATCTGATTGCGAAGCTTCGCGACAGCGAGGTACTCGATGATCCGTTTCTTGACCTTGTCGAGGTCGAAATGGTCGGCGTCGAGCACCTCACGTGCATGCTCGAGATCGAGGTTGTCTTCGGTGAAGCGTCGTCCCAGGGCAGCGTCAGGATCCACTCGAGGTACGTGCGGATCACCCCGTACTCGGCGGCAGCCTGCGGCAGCCGCTCGAGTCGTTGCAGCTCGCGGTCGGCAGCCTTGCGCGACCTCGTCGGGCAGCTCGCCGAGCGCCGCGAGCCGCTCCCTGAGCTCGGCGAGCTCCGCCTGCTCGGGGTCGGCCTCGCCGAGCTCGGCCTGGATCGCCTTGAGCTGCTGACGAAGGAAGTACTCGCGCTGACCCTTCTCCATCTCGGACTGCACCTGCGACTGGATCCGCGAGCCGAGCTCGAACACCTCGAGCTCGCGGTTGAGGATCGCCGACACCATGCGCAGTCGCGCTTCGACGTCGACCTCCTCGAGGATCTGCTGTCGCTCCGCGGTCGGGATCGTGCGTAGCGTCGATGCCACCAGATGGCAGAGTGCGCTCGGGTCGTCGACGTTGGCGGCGGCGAGCTGCAGCTCTTCCGGCAGGTACGGCCGCGAGACCGATGATGCGCGCGAACAGGCCCTGCACGTTCCGCGTGAGCGCCTCGACCTCCGGCGACTCGACCAGGACGTCTCGCAGCGCGGAGAACTCGCCGAGCAGGTACGGGCTCGACGTCGACCTCGTGGTCGAGGTGCACGCGCTCGAGGCCCTGCACGAGGATGCGCAGGGTGCCGTCGGGGACCTTGATCAGCTTGTGGACGACGGCGACCGTTCCGACGCGGTAGACGTCGTCGAAGCCCGGGCCTCGATCGAGCGTCCGCGCCGCGATCAGCGCGACGAGCCGGTCGCCGGCGACCACGTCGTCGATCACGCGAATCGACCGCTCCTGGCCGATCGCGAGCGGCGACATCGACTGCGGGAAGACCACCGTGTCCTTGAGCGGCAGGATCGGCAGCACCGCCGGCAGCGTCACCTGATCGCCGTCTGTCCTCCGCACGTCGAACAGCTCGCTCATGCGAGTCCCGGCGTCATAGTGGTGCACCTCGATCGTCACGTGCCCGAGCGAGGCGCGCTCGGCGACCGGCAGGTACACGGTCAGCACACCGTGCTCGAAGCGCGCCGTCGCGCTCTCCGGCTCGACGTCCTCGGCGAGCTGCACCTGACGCTGGAAGGTGCCGTACTCGATCTCCATCTGCTGGTACACGCGGCCCGGTGCCGGGGTCGCCGGCGTTCGCCGGCGACGACGAGCAGACGCTCGCCGGCGACGACGCGCACGCTCTCGGGCTCGACGCCCGGTAGCTCGATCGACGACCGTCAGCGCGTGCGGTTCGTCGGTGTGGAAGCAGTCGACGTTCGGGGCGGAAGCCGTGCCGCGGCCCCGCGAAGCGCGGCACGTGCCAGAGGTCGGCGAACAGCTGCTCGATCTCCGCCTGCAGCTTGTCGTCGTCGCGGCGGCTCATGGCCGTGAGCGTACCCCCACGCACCGTCTAGCCTTCGGGGATCGAGCGCTGGACGAGATTCGTGCTCCGGCACCGGCGCATCGTCTTCGGTGCGTGGGCCGTCGTCTTCGTCGTCGGGGGGCTACTCGCGACGAGGCTGTCACCGCTGCTCTCGAACCAGTTCAGCGTGCCGGGCACCGACTCGGAGCGCGCGCGGACGCTCCTCGCGCAGCAGTTCGGAGAGGTGCCCGAGGGCGCGTTCACGATCGTCTTCCAGGTCCCGGACGCGAACGACCCGCGTGTCGTGCGACGGCTTCAGGGCGTCGTCGACCGCGCCGCCGCGGTTGTTCCGGGCGGCGGACGCTCGACGCCGCTCTCGACCGCCGGCACCAAGGTCGTCTACGGCTACCTCGACAGCGGGCTCGATCTCGCTCAGGCGAAGAACGCCACTCCCGCGGTCGTCCGTGCGATCGGGCTTCCGGCCGGTGTCGTGCGCGCGTACGTCACCGGTGCCGGACCGATTCAGCACGACCTCGACCCGATCTTCTCCGAGGATCTGAAGCGCGGCGAGAGCATCGCCCTCCCGATCGCCCTGCTCGTGCTCCTCGCGGTGTTCGGGCTGTCGGTCGCGGTGACGATGCCGTTCATCTTCGCGGCGTGCACGATCACCGCCGCGCTCGGCCTGATGTACGGCGTCGCCCATCTCGCGAGCACGCCGACGTACGTCACGAACCTGATCGAGCTGATCGGCCTCGGGATCGCGATCGACTACTCGCTGCTCGTCGTCTACCGCTTCCGTGAGGAGCTCGCGCGCCGGCCGCGAGAAGGAGGACGCGATCCTCCGCACGATGGCGACCGCGGGTCGCGCGGTGATCTTCTCCGGCGCGACGGTGGCGATCGGACTGCTGCTCCTGGTCGCGATGCCGCTGCCGTTCATGCGGATGATGGGGATCGCCGGGTTTCTGATCCCGGTCGTCTCGATCGCCGCCGCCGCGACGCTACAGCCGACGCTGCTCTGGTACTACGGCCGGCGCGGAACGGCGCGCAGGCGCATCCTGCCCCGGGAGCCGGTCGATCCGGAGCGCGGCTTCTGGGCGCGGCTGGCGCGCTCGATCATGCGCCGGCCGGTCACGTACCTGGCCGCTCGGCTCCGCGTGCCTGCTGCTGCTCGCGACCCCGGCGATCTGGCTCGCGCTCACCCCCGGTTCGACGTTCGGCGTGCCGCGCCACCCGCCCGCGATTCGCGGCTTCGACGTGCTCAGGGAGGCCGTCGGGCCGGGGGCGGTCGCGCCCGCGCAGATCGTCGTCGACGCAGGTGCGGCGGGCGCCGTGCGTCGGCCGGCCGTGCAGCAGGCGATCGGCCGGCTCGTCAACGGGCTCTCCGCCGACCGCGAGGTGGCGCGGGCGTTCCGGGGCCGCATCGATCGGACCGGCCGCTACGCGGTCGTGGTCGCGCTCGGCCGCCACGACTACGGCGAGCCGCAGGCACAGAGCTTCGCGCGGCGCCTGCGCTCGCGGGTGATCCCGGCGGCGCGGTTCCCGGCGTCGTCGACGGTGCTCGCGGGCGGCGCGGCGCCTCAGGGCGTCGACTTCCTGCATCGGGCTTACGCCGTCTTCCCGTGGCTGATCGCAGGCGGTGCTGGTGCTCACCTACGTGCTGCTCGCTGCGCGCGTTCCGTTCGTTGATCCTGCCGCTGAAGGCCGTGCTTCTGAATCTGCTGTCGGTCGCGGCTGCATACGGCATGCTCGTGATCGTCGTTCCGCTGGGGCTTCGGCCACGACGTGCTCGGTCTCTACCGGTTCGAGCAGGTGGAGGGCTGGATCCCGATCTTCCTGTTCGCGATGCTCTTCGGCCTCTCGATGGACTACGAGGTGTTCCTCGTCACGCGCATGCGCGAGGCGTGGGACGACGGCGCCGACAACGCGACGGCCGTGGCGCAGGGGCTCGAGCGCACGGGGCGGATCGTGAGTGCGGCCGCGATCATCATGGTGGCGGCGTTCTCCGGCTTCCTCGCCGGCAGGATCGTGGGCCTGCAGGAGTTCGGCCTGGGACTTGCCGTCGCGATCCTGATCGACGCGACGATCGTCAGATGCGTGCTCGTGCCGAGCCTGATGGCGCTGTTCGGGCGCTGGAACTGGTGGCTGCCGAGTGGCGTGGCGCGCCTCCTGCGCGTCCGACCCTCGCCGCTTTCAACGAGCGGTCAGGCCTCGGCCTCGTGAAGTCGCCGCGCGCGGACACGCGGCTGACGCCGCTGTAGCATCGCCCGCGTGAAAGGGCTGATCTGCGCCGGCGGCACCGCGACGCGGCTCGAGGAGCTGACGCGCGTCGCGAACAAGCACCTGCTGCCGGTCGGCCGCTGGCCGATGGTCTACTACCCGCTGCAGCTGCTGCAGCGGATCGGCGTGCGCGGAGGTCCTGCTCGTGACCGGCCAGCAGCATGCGGGGCAGTTCATCGACCTGCTCGGCGACGGCCGCGTGCAGGCGCGCGGCGGCGGACGAGCGTGCTGTTCGACCTCGACCTCACCTACAAGGTGCAGGTCGAGCCGGGCGGGATCGCGCAGGTCGTCGGCATGGCCCGGGACTTCGCGGGCGGCGAGCAGCTCGTCGTCTGCCTCGGCGACAACATCTTCGAGCACGCGCAGGCCGATGCGATCGCGGGCTGGGACGACGGTGCGCTCGTCTTCGTGAAGGAGGTCCCCGATCCCGGAGAACTTCGGCGTGGTCGCCTACGGCGACGACGGAGCGGTCGACGGACATCGTCGAGAAGGCCGGGCGCGTCGACACCGCGCTACGACGTCGCCGCCGTCGAGCGACGCGGTCGTCGGGCTGTACTGCTACCCGCCGGACGTCTTCGAGATGATCGAACGGCTCGAGCCGTCGAGCCGCGGCGAGCTCGAGATCACCGACGTCAACCGCGTCTACGCCGAGCAGGGCCGGCTGTCCGTGCGAGCGCGTCGACGGCTGGTGGCACGACGGCGGCAAGCACTGGGCCGACCTCGCCGAGGTCGGCCGGCTGATCGAGGAGACCGGCGCCAACAAGTGATCGACGGCTTGCGCCGGATCGAGCTGCGCCGCTTCGACGACGAGCGTGGGTGGTTCATCGAGCTGATGCGCGCGAGCACGCTGCCGAAGCCCGTGCGCCAGGCGAATCTCGCCCGCTCGCGCCGCGGCGTGATCCGCGCGCTCCACTACCACGAGCGCGGCCAGGACGACCTCTTCCTCTGCCTGCAGGGGATGGCGCGGGTGGTCGTGCTCGACCGCGAGTCCGGCGAGACCTTCACCGAGGACATCGGCGACGAGAACCCGGTCGCGATCTACGTCCCGGGCGCTGAACGCGCACGGCTACGAGGCGCTCACCGACTGTCTCTTCTGTTACTTCGTCACCGAGGAGTACGACGCCGGCGATCCGGACGAGCACGGCGTGCCCGTGGGACGATCCCCGCGTCGTCGACCTCTGGAGCACACGATCGCCGATCCTGTCGGACCGGGACCGCGCGGCCGCGTCCTGATCACGGGCGCCGGCGGCCAGCTCGGCTGCGCGCTCGCGCGAGGAGTTCTCCGGAGGCGCGTGCGCTGACGCGCGCCGACTGGGACGTGACCCATCCGCCGCCGGCGGTCTCGACGGCGGCAGGGCTCGTCCTGCACGCCGCCGCGTGGACGGACGTCGACGGCGCCGAGAGACGATCCCCAGGGCGCCGCCGCGGTCAACGTCGGCGGCGTCGCAGAACGCCGCGTCGCTCGGTGCGCCGCTCGTCGACGTGGTCGACCGACTACGTCTTCGACGGGACGAAGACGACGCCCGTACCTCGAGTCGGACGCGCCGGCGCCGCTCGGCGTCTACGGCCGGACGAAGCTGCTCGGCGAGGCGGCGGCGGGGGCGCAGGCGTGGGTCATCCGGACGTCGTGGCTGTTCGGCTGGACGTCGAGGAACTTCGTCCGCACGATGCTGCGTCTCGGCGCGGAGCGCGACGAGGTGTCGGTCGTCGCCGACCAGCGTCGGCTGCCCGACCTACACGGGACACCTCGCCCAGGCGACGCGGGAGGTGCTCGAGCTGCCGTACGGCACGTACCACGTCGCGGCGGCGGGCGACTGCACCTGGGCCGAGTTCGCGGAGGCGATCTTCGAGGAGGCGGGTCTCGACACGCGCGTGCGCGAGGATCACGACCGCGGAGTTCGGCGCTCGCGCGCCGCGGCCCCGCGTACTCGGTGCTGCGCAGCGAGGCGGGGGCGCCGGAGCTGCCGCACTGGCGGGAGGGCCTGCGCGCGTGCCTGGCACGCCTGGCCGTCGTCTAGCTTGCGCGCGATGCGGATTCTCGTCACCGGCGGCGCCGGCTTCATCGGCTCGCAGTTCGCCCGCCGTCTGGCTGCCGGCGGCGACGCCGTCGTCGTGCTCGACAAGCTGACCTACGCCGGGCAACCGCGCGAATCTCGACGGCGTCGAGCACGAGTTCCACGAGGGCGACATCGCCGACGCCGACGCGGTCGCGCGTGCCGCGGACGGCTGCGACGCGATCGTCAACTTCGCGGCCGAGACGCACGTCGACCGGTCGATCCTCGGCCCGGCCGAGTTCATCCTCACCGACGTGCTCGGGACGCAGGTGCTGCTCGACCACTGCCGGCAGCGAGGCATTCGCCTGCTGCACGTCTCGACCGACGAGGTCTACGGCGACATCGCGCTCGGACGCGCCGGCGTGCACCGAGGACGCGCCGGTTCGGCCGTCGAGCCCGTACAGCGCGTCGAAGGCGGGTGGCGATCTGCAGGTGCTCGCCTACGTCCGCACCTACGGCGTCGACGCGCTCGTCACGCGCGGCGCGAACACGTACGGCCCGCGCCAGTACCCGGAGAAGTTCCTGCCCCTCTTCATCACGAACGCGTTCGACCGCCAGCCGCTGCCCGTGTACGGCGACGGCCGCCAGCGCCGCGAGTGGCTGCACGTCGAGGATCACTGCGCGGCGATCGAGCTCGTGCTGCGGAGCGGCGCCGGCGGCGAGGTCTACAACGTCGGCGGCCAGGAGCGCGAGAACCTGGAGGTCGTGCGCCGGATCCTCGACCTGACCGGGGCCTCGCCCGACCTCGTCCGCCACGTGGACGACCGGCCCGGGTCACGACCGCCGCTACTCCGTCGACTCGTCGAAGCTCCGCGGGCTCGGCTGGTCGCCGCGGCACTCGTTCGACGCCGGCGGCCTCGAGGAGACGGTCGCGTGGTATCGCGACAACCGCGACTGGTGGGAGCCGATCAAGTCGGGCGACTACCGCGCGTACTACGCGCAGCAGTACGCGGCGCGGCTCGGCTCCTAGCGGCGGCGGCGCCCGACAGATGTAAGGAGATCGAGCGCAGCCGCCTGTTCCGGCGGCGGGCTCGGCTACGGTGCCCGGCGATGAGTCGTTACGCGGCGCGGCTCGCCGTGTCCTTGCTGCTGCTCGGCGGTGGCGTCGCGCTCGCGCAGTGCGCGGCCGACGTTCCCCGACGGCGACCGTGCCGACCGCGGCCGCGACCGACCACCCTCGTGACGACGACGCCTGCGGCGACCGTCGCTCGCGGTTTCCGGCCACGGCTGGGGGCACGGGCTCGGGCTGAGCCAGTGGGGTGCTTACGGCTACGCGCTGCACGGGCTCGGCTTCGAGCGGATCCTCGCGCACTACTACCCCGGCACGACGCTCGGGCCTGCTCCGGGGCGCGACGGTGCGCGTGCTCGTCGCGTCGGGCAAGCGGCTCACGCTCGACGTCCGACCTCCGCCGTGGACGGCCGTCGACGCGACGGGCGCGAAGGTCGCGCTCGACGCCGGGACGCTCGCGCTGACACGCGGCCGCGAAGCTCGGCGGCCGCACGGTGACGATGCCGCGTGACCTTCACGGCGGCCGCGCCGCTCCGGTGAACGGCAAGCCGTCTATCGCGGCCGGATCGTCCGTCTCGGTCGACGGCAAGGCGCTGCAGGCGATCGACGTCGTCGGGCTCGAGGCCTACCTGAAGGGCGTCGTGCCGCCGAGATGCCGTCGGCGTGGCCGGCGGCGGCACTGCAGGCACAGGCGGTCGCGGCGCGCTCCTACGCGCTCGCGAATCTCGTGAAGGGCCGGCCGTTCGATCTCTACGCCGACGTGCGCGAGCCAGGTCTACGGCGGCGTCGACGCCGAGTCGCCGGCCACGACGCCGCCGTCGAGGCGACGAAGGGGCAGGTCGTGCTCTTCGCCGGGAAGGTCGCCGACACGCTCTACTTCTCGACCTCGGGCGGTCGCACCGCCTCGGCGAGCGAGTGCTCGGCATGTCGATCCCGTATCTCGTCTCGGTCGCCGATCCGTACGACACCACTTCGCCCTACCACGACTGGGGGCCTGTCCTGTTCCCGGCCGCGTCGGTGGCCAGGAAGCTGAAGGTCGCGCTGCCGCTGTCCGACGTCGAGATCTCGGCGAGCGCCGTCCGGCCGGGTGCAGACGGTCAGCGTCGATCGGCGGCGACGGGCTCGCAGTCGAGGTTCACCGGCGCCGGAGGTGCGAACGGCGCTCGATCTCCGCTCGACGTGGTTCACGCCCTCGCTGCTCGGCGCTCTGCCTCGCGAGCCGCGACGATCACCTACGGCGGCGCGACGTCGCTCCGGCATCGCGCGCGACGCGGGCTCGGTCTCGCTCGAGGCGCAAGCCCTTCGGGCAGGACTGGCAGTCCGCCGGCCCGCTCCAGCCCGGCGCGGACGGGAGCTTCTCCACGATCGTGACGCCGCAGCTCCGCACGTCCGTACCGGGTCGCCGCGGGGCCGGTGCGCGCCGGGCTCGTCGACGGTCGCCGTCTCGGCCCGCTGTGACGCGACCGATCACCTCGTCGGGCGCGACCGGGACGATGCGCCCGGCCGCCGCCGGCGCGGTCGCAGCTGCAGCGCCGGCGGCACCGGCACGTGGACGACCGTCTCGTCGACGGTCGACCGACGCCGCCGGCGCCTTCTCGTTCGGTGGTCCGCTGGCGCCTGGCGACTACCGCGTGCGTTGCGCACCGGGCGCCGGGCTCGCAGCCGGGGCTCTCGATCGCGGTCGATGCGTGCCGTGAGACGTCTGCGTCGCGCTCGCGCTCGCTGCGCCGCTCGCGCTCGTCGCGGCGTCGGCCGCCGCCGCGTTCGACAACACCGAGCCGTTCGCCGCGCAGCAGTGGTACCTCGACCCGCGACCACGCGTGGGACTTCTGGCCGACGCCGCCGACGCTCGCGCCCGTCAAGGTCGCGGTGATCGACTCGGGGATCGACGGCGAGCATCCCGACCTCGTCGGCCGCGTCGTCGCAGCGCGCTCGTTCGTCGGCGGCTCGCCGTACCACGACGAGCAGGGGCACGGGACGTTCGTCGCCGGCGAGATCGCCGCGAACCCGTTCAACGGCGTCGGGATCGCCGGGCTCGCCTTCAACGCGCGGCTGATCGTCGCGAAGGTCGTCGAGCCCGACGGCACGGTCTCGCTCCCGGCCGAGGTCGCTGCGATCCGCTGGGCGGTCGACACAGGGCGCGCGCGTGATCAACCTCAGCCTCGGCGGCGTGCGCGACCCGCTCGACCCGAGCTCGACACGTACTCGCCGCTCGAGCAGGCGGCGGTCGAGTACGCGTACTCGAAGGGCGTGCGTGGTGGTCGCGGCGGTCGGGAACGGCCCGCAGTCGCCGGCGACGCCGTGGAACTTCGCCCACTACCCGTCTGCGCTGCCGCACGTGATCGGCGTCAGCGCGCTGCGGCGGGACGGCTCGGTCCCCGACTACTCGAATCGCGACGCGGTCTTCAACGACATCGCCGCGCCGGGCGACGGGATCTTCTCGACGATCCCGCGCGAGCCTCGCCGACTCGACCGCCGGCATGCCCCGACGGGCCGTACTCGATCTGCGGCCCGACGAGTTCCGCGACGCGATCGGCACGTCGTTCGCGGCGCCGCAGGTCTCGGCCGCCGCGGCGCTGCTCCTCGGCGCAGGACCCGAGGCTCACTCCCGACCAGGTGTCGTGGCTGCTCGAGCGGAGCGCCGCCGACGTCTCGCCGCGACCGGCTGCGCGGAGTGCCCGGTCGGCCGCGACATGTACTCCGGCTGGGGCAGCCTCGACGTCCTGTCCGCGCTCACGATGCTCACGAACGGCACGCCGCTGCCGCCGCCCGACCGCTACGAGCCGAACGACGAGGCCGGGACGTGGGCGCACGCGCTGCCGCCGCTGCCGCGCACGATCGATGCGTCGCTCGACTACTGGGACGACAACGTCGACGTCTACCACGTGTACCTGCGCCGCGGCCAGCGCCTCTACGCGCGCCTCACGCCGCGGCGACGGGCGGGGATCCGGCTCGCCGTCTGGAGCCCGGGCACGAAGCGGGTCGAGGGCCTCCAGGTCGACGTGTCGCGCCGCGTCGCCCAGTCGCCGCAGCGTCGGGGCGCAGGCGCGCCTCGCGTACCGGGCGCCGGTGAGCGGGACCTACTACCTCGCAGGCGAAGCTCGTCAGCCGCAGTCGCAGAACCCGGTGCAGTACCGGCTCTCGCTCGTCCGCGAGCCTAAGCCGCCGTTCGCGCGGAGCTCGTCCGCGGTCACGTCGCGCAGCACGCGCGCCGGCGAGCCGACGACGAGCGATGCGCGGCGGCACGTCCTTCGTCACGACCGCGCCGGCACCGACGAACGCCTCCTCGCCGATCTCGACTCCCGGGGCAGAGGATCGCCCCGCCGCCGACGCGCGCGCCGCGGCGGATCGTCGGGCCGCGCATCTCCGCGCGGCGCCGCTCGGTGCGGCCCATGTAGTTGTCGTTCGTCGTGACGACGCACGGCGCGATGAACACGTCCTCCTCGAGCGTCGAGTAGGCGGTGATGTACGCGCCGGCCTGGATGCGCGTGCCGCGCGCCGACCGTCGTGTCGTTCTCGATCAGCGAGCCGCGACCGAGGACGCAGTCGTCGCCGAGCGTCACGCGCTCGCGGATGCACGACTGGTCGCCGACGATCGACTCGCGCGCCGACCGTCGACCCGGCGAAGACGATCGCGCCGGTCGAGACGACCGTGCCGTCGCCGATCTGCGCCGGCGGCAGCGGCTCGCGCTTCGCGGTCGACGACGCGCGCGAGCGTGGGCTGCTTGCCGACGACCGCGTACTCGAGCACGCGCACGCCGTCGCCGAGCACGGTGCCGGGATAGACGGTCGCGGTCGGGTGGATCTCAGCCGCCAAGGGACGTTCGTCAGCATCTCGAGCGCGCGCACGACACGCGCGCCGTCGCGCGCGACCTTCGCACGGTCTCCCGCGCCCCTCGACGAGCTCGAGGAAGTGCGCGCACTCGAGCCGGAGCGGCTCGTCGGTCGAGATCTTCGGGATGAAGATGTCGCCGGAGCGCGTCTGCCACTCGCCGTAGGTCTCCGCGCGCTTCCACGGCGACTTCTCGTACACGGTCACCTTCCGCTCGAGCTCCATGTCGTCGAACACGACCATCTTCTCGCGTCCGACGACGGTCATCTTCCGCATCTTGTGCGGGTCGAGCCACGACAGGTGCATGTGGGCGATCTTGCCGCTCGGGAAGCGCAGGAAGCAGAAGACGACGTCCTCGACGCCGGGCGTCAGGAAGTCGCGTGCCGCTGCGCCGTCGCGACGTCGGGGTCCTCGTCGAGCAGGTAGAGGATCACCGAGAGGTCGTGCACGCCGAGCGACCAGAGCGCGTTCTCGTTCGTGCGCACGATCCCGAGGTTCTGGCGGTTGCCGTACACGCACAGCACCTCGCCGAGCTCGCCGTGCCTCGATCAGCTCCTTCAGCTTCACGACGCCGGGGTGGTAGAGGAGCAGGTGGCCGGGCATCAGCACGAGGTCCGCGTCTGCGGCGAGCGCGACGAGCTCGTCCATCTCGGCGGCGCGCATCGCCGGCGGCTTCTCGACGAGGACGTGCTTGCCGGCCTCGAGCGCCTGCTTCGCGAGCGCGTAGTGCGTCGGCACCGGTGTCGCGACGACCACGGCGTCGAGCGACTCGTCCGCCGAGCATCTCGTCGAAGCTCGCCGTCAGCGCGCGCACCGGGGTAGCGCGCGGCGAAGCGGTCGCGGAGCTCGGCGTCGAGGTCGCAGAGCCAGGTCAGCTCGGCGAGCTCGTCGAAGTTCCGCGCGAGGTTCGGGCCCCAGTACCCGAGCCCGGCGAGCCCGACGCGGCGCCATCTACAGCTTCCAGACCTTGCCGTCGACCTCGAGGCCCTTGGTCGCGTTGCGGAAGTCGACGATCACGCTGCTGCGCCGCACGAGGTCGGCGTAGTCGATCGCCGAGTGGTTGGTCACGATCGCGACGCAGTCGTACGCCTCGGGCTCGAGCGGGACCGAGCGCACGCCCGTCGAACTCCGGCACGAACGGGTCGTGGTAGGCGACGTCGGCGCCCGCGCCTTCGAGCAGGTGGATCAGCTTCTCGGCGGGCGACTCGCGCGAGTCGCCGATGTCCGGCTTGTACGCGACGCCGAGGATCAGGACCTTCGAGCCGCTCAGCGACTTCTGGGCGCCGTGGTTCAGCGCCTGCGAGATCAGCGACCGGCAGAAGTACGGCATGTTGTTGTTGACCTCGCCCGCCAGCTCGATGAACCGCGTCGAGAAGTCGAACTCGCGCGCCTTCCAGGTGAGGTAGAAGGGATCGATCGGGATGCAGTGGCCGCCGAGGCCGGGCCCGGGCTTGAACGACGCGAAGCCGAACGGCTTGGTCGCGGCCGCGTCGATCACCTCCCAGACGTCGATGTCCATGCGCTCGCAGAGCTGCGCGAGCTCGTTCACGAGCGCGATGTTGACCGCCCGGTAGATGTTCTCGAGCAGCTTCGTCAGCTCGGCCGCGTCCGGCGTCGAGACCTCGTGGACCGTGTCGATCGCGCGCGCGGTACACGTCGGCAGCCGCCTTGGTGCACGCGGCGGTGAGCCCGCCGACGACCTTCGGCGTCGTCTTCGTCGTCCAGTCCTCGCGGCCCGGGTCGACGCGCTCGGGCGACATCGCGAGGTGGAAGTCCTCGCCGGCCATCGAGGCCGGAGCCCTCCTCGAGGATCGGCTGCAGCACCTCGCGCGTCGTGCCGGGCCACGTCGTCGACTCGAGCACGACGACCTGCCCCCGCTGCAGGACCGGCGCGAGGCTACGCGCGGCGCCCTCGATCGCGCTCGAGGTCGGGCTCGCGCTGGCGCGACAGCGGCGTCGGCAGCGCGATCAGCACGGCGTCCGCGTGCTTGACGCTGCTCGTAGTCGGTCGTGGCGACGATCTTGCCCGTCGCGGTCAGCGGCGCGAGCCGCTCGGAGGAGACGTCCTCGATGTGGCTTCGCCCGCTCGTTGAGCGCGTCGACCACCTCGGTCTGGATGTCGACGAGCAGCACGCGGCCGCCCGCTTCCGCGAAGGTGGCGGCGAGCGGAACGCCGACGTAGCCGGCGCCGATCACCGCGACGTCGTAGATTGCGAGCCGCCTGCCTCCGCCACGGCGGTCAAGCGTACAGGGCGGCCGCAACGCGTTCGGCGGCGTGGCCGTCGCCGTAGAGCGTCCGGTGCGACGGCGGGAAACGCGGCGCTCGCGGCGGCCTGCCGCGATCGCGTCGGGGTCGTCGTCGACGAGCACGTTCGCGCCGACCTCGACGGTGTCGACCCACTCGGTGCTCGGCCGCAGCGTCACGCACGGCACCCCGTACCAGTAGGCCTCCTTCTGCAGGCCGCCCGGAGTCGGTGACGACGACACGCGCCTGCGACGACGAGCGCCGCGAAGTCGAGATAGCCGAGCGGCGGGACCAGTCGGCAGCTCGACTCGACAGCGCCTCGAGCGCGGCCCGCGTGCGCGGGTGCGCCGGGAAGACGAGCGGCCCGTCGACGCGCTGCAGGCCGTCGACGATGCGCCCGAGCCGCTCCGGCCGCGTCACGTTCGCCTCGCGGTGGACCGTCGCGACGCGCGTAGGCGCCCGGCTCGACGCCGAAGCGCCCGAGCGCCGTCGAGCGCTCGCGTGCGAGCGGCGCGAACAGCCGCGTGGCGTCGGCCATCACGTCGCCGACCACGACGCGCCGGCCGCCACGCCCTCGCCGCTCGAGCTGCGCCGCCGAGCGCTCGTCGGGGCAGAGCAGCAGCGCCGCGACAGCGGTCGACCTCGATCCGGTTTCGCTCCTCGGGCATCTCGAGGTCGAAGCTCCGGAGCCCGGCCTCGACGTGCGCCACCGGGACCGTCGCCGGCGGCGCGCGCGCCGGCCGCCGTCGAGTTCGTGTCGCCGTAGACGAGCACCCAGTCCGGCTGCTCGCGGTCGACCGTCGTCGCGGAGCGGCTGCTCCATCGCCGCGGCGTCGGCGGTGCGCAGGTCGAGGCGGTAGCGCGGCGGCTCGATCAGGCCGAGCTCGTCGAAGAAGACCTGCGACAGCTCCGCGTCCCAGTGCTGCCCGGTGTGGACCACGACCTCGTCGATCCCCGCCTCCCGGAGCGCCAGCGAGAGCGGCGCCGACTTGATGAACTGCGGCCGGTTCCCGACCACGGAGAGGACGCGCATCCGACGGCGCTACGATACGCGCGCCTTCGGGGCGCTACCAGGGCCGTTAGCTCAGTTGGTAGAGCAGGGGACTCTTAATCCCAAGGTCGAAGGTTCGAATCCTTCACGGCCCACTTACCGGCCTGCGGACGAGCCGATTCGGCTTGGCTACGCGGGTCGACAAGCGGCTCGGCGTTAGCCGCTACGGAAGCTCGACGCTGCGCAACACGCGCAGCCAGTTCTCGCGCAGGACCTTCGCGATGTCGGCATCGCCGAAGCCGCGCTCGACCAGCAGTCGCGTGACCGTCGGAGCGTCCCCGTGATGGAGCAGGTCGGGGGGAAGATGGACGGTCGCAAGGTCCTGCTCGAATGCCGCCTTCTGCTCCGGCGGCATCGCGCGATAGATGAAGTCGAAGAAGTCGAATCCGAGCCCGACGTGGTCGATGCCGATCAGCTCGGCGACGTAGGCGACCTGATCCGCAAATGCCGCGGCGGTCGCGCCGTCCTTGGACGGGCTGAGCAGCACCGAGCTGATGCCGACGACGCCACCCCGCTCGGCCACAGCTTGCATCTGCGCGTCGCTGCTGTTCCGCTCGGCGTCGTAGAAGCGACGCGGGTTCGTGTGGCTGATCACTAGCGGCCCATGCGTGCGGTCGAGCACGTCTTCGACGCCGGCGGGATTCAGGTGCGCGAGGTCGATCAAGATCCCCAGCTCCTCGCAAGCATCGACGACAGCGCGCCCGAATGGAGAGAGTCCCTGCGGCGACGACCCCGTTGGCGCGATCAGCCCGCCGTCGCCGGCCAGGTTGCGGCGGACGTGGGTGAGGCCGATGCAGCGCACGCCCAGCTCGTGGAAGGCACGAAGCAGGTGGATGTCGGAGCCGAGCGGCTCGACGCCCTCCATGGTGAGGAGGAAGCCGATGCGGCCGTCGGCTCGGGCAGCCTCGATCTCAGCGCTGTCGCGGCAGACGGCGAAGCGGCGATCGTGCGCGACCTCCTCGTGGAGAAGCGCGAGCTGGTCGATCGCGACGCGTAGCGCGAGCTCCGGCAGGTAGCGGTCATCGAGGAAGATCGCGGCGCCGACGACCCCGATTCCGCCGTCGTGAAATCGCTGCCAGAAGTCGCGCCCGAGGACGCCGATCGGCTCGCGTTTGTTGGCACGCTTCTCGTAGAGGTCGAGCAGCAGATCGAAATGGAGATCGACGACGCCGCCGTGGACGCGGCGTACGTGTGCGCCGAGTTCCTCGGGCACGGTCTCCTGCGCCGTCGAAGCTCGATCCACGGCCACATCGCGAGTCTGACCGAGCCCCCCGCGGCGGGCAACACCGGGGCAACCAGAGACCCACCGACATCAACGAGACGCGAGGGGCCAATGTCGGTGTGAATCGGTCGCTGTCGAGGGGCGTTTCCCAGCTCCCGAACTCCAGGCGGGTAGAGTCGGTCGGGTGGCCGGTCGCCCGAGCGACGTAGCCCCTCACGGAACGAGGATGGCATCGAGGTCCCTTCGCCGGCGCACGTCTGGTTGCGGGCTTTGCCTGATGGTGGCTCTCGTGCTCGCCCCGGTCGCCGGCGCCGCTGGGCCGGAGACTTCGGTGCAGATGCCCGCGGCGGGCGAGCTGGTCAGCTCGCGGGCGCGGTGCGGGCTGCGCCGGACTCGCATGCGCGCGCTCGTCCGCATGCTGCATCAGTTTCGGTCCGACGGGCAGTTCCAGGTCGTGCTCGCCGTCGCGTGCGCGGCGTGGCGCGCGACGGGCACTGGTGGTACGAGCTGAGCCTGCCGGGCCGCCCGAACGGGCAGCGGGGCTGGGTGCGCGGCGATCTGGTCGATCTTCGCCCGGTCGCGAACCGGATCGTCGTCCACGTCGGCGGCTCGCCGGATCGAGGTGCGCCGGATCGCGCGACGACAGGCTGCTCCTGACCGTGCCGTTGTCGCGGTCGGCAAGCCGGGCGCCGAGACGCCGCTCGGCCGTGACTTCTACGTGCAGGGGCGTTACGTGTCCGACGATCCGTTCTTCGGGCCGTTCGTGCTGGTGACGAGCGCCTACTCGAGGCTGAGCGACTGGCCCGGCGGCGGGCTGGCGGGCATCCACGGAACGAACCAGCCCGAGGCTGCTCGGCCAGGCGGTCTCGCACGGCTGCGTGCGGGTCTCGAATGCGGTCGCCGTCGGACTCTGCGAGCGACTCGCCCCGCTCGGCACGCCGGTCGATCTCCTGCCGTAGCGGCTCAGCCCGGTGACGGACGTCCTGGATCGTCGCGCCGAGGACGGCGAGGAAGGTCCGACAGCCGTGACCGCGACTGCGGCGAGCGCCGGATGCGCGTGCGGAAGCGGACGATGCCGAGGCGCGCGGGCGTGAGCGCGAAGCGGGCGATCGCCGCGGCTGTCCGTTCGCGCGCCGCTGGCTCACCCCGACATCCGACCGCGCGCACCGTCAGACCCCTGAGCGGCTTCCCGAAGCGGTTGCGGGCGGTCGCCAGCACGATCGAGGTACTGCCTGCCCGCGAGCGACCGCGGCGCGGCACGTCGAGCGTGTTGCACGCGATCGAGCGGCCGGCGGCTTTGGCGGCCTTCGACGCGGCTCCCTCGGAGCGGCGCGGTGATGCGAACGAGCGCCGCGGCGGTGTTGTTGAGGTAGTTCGACTCCTGCTCCTCGGAGCTGACGCGGACGACGTTCAGCACCCGTCCGACCTCGGTCGCGCGTCGTGACGACCGTGATCGTCGCCTGACGCCCCGGGGCGAGGCGGCCGAGATCGCAGCGCGTCTCGACGTGCAGGTGCCCTGCGACGGCGTGTCAGCGAGATCACGCTTGAGCCGATAGGCCCGCTCGGAGACCCTGACGACGTTCACGTCGGCTGCCGCGACCGTCGAGTTGTTCGTGACGGTGACCGTCCACGTGATCGTCGTGCCCGAGCACCGCGGTCGTCGGCGTCGCGGTCTTCTGCGACGCTGAGGTCGCCGAGCGGCGGCGGCGGGTGCCGGTGGCGGCGGCGACGGTGGGGGCGGTGGCGGGGTGGCTGCGGCTCGGGGCCAGGGATCGGCGGCGCGGTGGA
The DNA here is from genome assembly GCA_963742615.1 of uncultured Thermoleophilia bacterium. GTDB lineage: Bacteria > Actinomycetota > Thermoleophilia > Gaiellales > Gaiellaceae > PALSA-600. Next base: position 431,236 of record CAVUMS010000001.1, read on the forward strand.
CTTGCGCGTGTTCGTGAAGGTGCAGACGACGACGTCGCCGTTCGCGACCGCGCCGTCGACCTTCGTCCCGGGGACGGACACCTCCGGCGGTGCCGTTGCGGCGTGCACGCGACCGTCGAGTCGTAGTTGGCGAGGTCGGTTCCCGGGCCGGCTGTCTCGCTGACCGTCCCCTCGCCGACGCCGACCGTGATCGGCCCAGTCGTCGTTCCGTTGCCGCCGATCGCCCAGCAGCTGCCCGTTGACCTGCAGGTTGAAGAGCCCCGGATCGTTGGCCGGGACCGTCACCTTCCGCAGCTCGAGCGTCGCAGTGCAGCGGGTCGAGCTGCCGCTCGGCGCGTGACCGTCTTCCGTCCGAGCGTCCAGGTCAGCGTCGTCGGCGCCGCCAGAACGGGGTCTGGAAGGCACCGACGAGCCGTCCCGGCTCGAAGACGTGTCGGCTGGCCGCGGTTCACCGGGGCGGGCGCGAACCCGTTCGTCGCGCCGACCGGGATCGTGACCGGGAAGGCGTTCGGGTTCGAGTAGCCCCAGACCGCCTGATCGGGGCGCCACCGCGGAAGACGACGCATTCGAGGATCGGTTCGACCGCGCGCGCGACGCCTTGCGCGTGTTCGTGATCGTGCACAGGATCGCCTGCCCGCTGGAGACGGTGACACCGATCGACCGTCGGCTCGCGCCTCGGCGACGATCGTTCGTGCCGCTGCGACAGGTGATCTGCGTGTCGTAGTCCGCGAGAGATCGGTGCCCTGCGCGGCCGACTCACCACACCGTGCGGCCCCGATGTCGACGGCGATCGTGCCGGTCGTGCCGCCGTCACCGACCGCGCGCCGCACCGCCTGCGGTCTTGCCGTCGATCTCGAGGTTGAAGCGGCCGCGTCGGTCCTCGGATTGAGCGATCTTGACGATCGTGATCGACCCGGCACAGCGCGTCGAGTCTGCCGTCGCCGTCACCTGGTTGCCGGTCAGGTGCCAGGTCAGCGCCGCCGCGCCGTCCCGACTGGACCTGGAAGGCGTCGCTGCATACGACCCGGCTGAAAGACGCGTCGGCTGCTGACCGTTCGCCGACAGCGGATCGAACACGTTCTCGGGCGGGTTCAAGGATCGTCGTCGGCGTTCGGGTTGTCGTAGCCGAAATGGGCCAGGAAACCGCCACCGGGACGCGAGCTCGACGCACTCGACGATCGGCGTCAGCGGGCTGCGGCCCAGGCTCGCAGTCGTTCTGCCAGATCGCCTGCCCTTCCGGCGACCAGTTGTAGCCGGGAAAGACCTGCTACCTCGTCGCTCGTCGTCCACGTAGTTGTACGGCGGGATGATGTCGCCCCAGTCGGCCGCCGGGAACACCGGCCCGGTGTGGTTCAGGTGACCGCCCTGGAGGTCGCCGTTGTTCGCGATCGCAGGCTCGTTCGACACGTACGGATTCGTCTCGCGAGCTCGTCGCGTGGCAGATCCGGCACCTTCTTCTCGTTCGACTGAGACAAGGCGGGCTGCAGGAACACCACCAGCATGGCGAGCAGCCCCGCGAGGACGGCGCCGCCCATCCACCCCCGCCGACGCCACGCAGACGCTGCAGGCCCTCGCCGGCTGCCACTGGGCCGCAGCGGCGTCTGCCTCGTCATCGAGTCCCCCCTGGGAGCGGATGCAGGACGGACCATACCTGCCAAGAGGGTGGGCCACACTCACGGGCAGAGTGTGTTGTTGCGCGAACTTGTCGACCTGCCGGTCCCGACCCAAACACCCGTGCCGTCGACAGAGATCGCGAACTCGAGCCCGCGCGCTCAGCGGAGCCGGCGGCGCGCGAGCTGGGCCGTGACGAGCACTGCCGCCACCGTCAGCACGAGCTTCAAGGCCTTGCTGCCACGCAGCTTCGAGACGCCGCCGGCACGCTCGGCCATGTCGACCGGAACCTCCTCCAGGCGCAGCCCGGCGTTGGAGATGCGGATCAGCGCCTCCACCTCGGGCGCGCCGGTCGTGAACTCTTGCGCGAGCAGTGGCAGCGCCTTTGCGTTGACCGCGTAGAGCCCGCTGGTCGCGTCGCCGAACGGCCGTCCGAGCACGGGCCCCAGCGCGCGTCGCAGCACGGCCGTGCCGAAGCGGCGCGACCGGCTGGGCAGGTAGCGGTACGGCTCGTAGCCCTCGCCCGAGACGAAGCGCGAGCCGACGGCGACGTCGCAGATGTCGTCGCGGACGAGTTGCAGCAGGCGGGCGAGCTCGTGGCCCGGGTGCTGGCCGTCGGCGTCGACCCTCCCGCAGAACGCGTAGTCGTGTTCGTGCGCGTAGCGGTAGCCGACGGCCACCCCGACGCGCAGCCCGCGGTTCGCGCCAAGTGAGAGCACCTCGGCGCCGCCTGCCCGCGCGACCTCCACGGTCGCGTCGGTCGAGCCGTCGTCGACGACAAGCACGTCGGCACCGGGGATCTCGCTGCGCAGGTTCTCGAGGACGGCCGGGAGGTTCTGCTCCTCGTTCCAGGCGGGGATGAAGACGAGCGTGTCGCTCATCGCGGCGCCCGCTCGAGCTCGGCCAGCGCACGGCGCAGCTGCCTGCGCGCCAAGGGCAAGGCGGCGAGCTCCCAGGCGAGCGCCCGCGGTGATCGCGCGACCGGCACGGTGCGAATACGCGCCTCGATCCCGCGGGCGGCGTAGAGCCGCCGAAAGAAGTACCGCGTCCGCGGGTAGTGGAACGGCGCGCAGAGCACGATCGCGCGCTCGATGCCCCGGTCGAGCAGGAGCGGCAGCGTGCGCGCGGCGTTTTCGGCGGTCACGGTCGCCGTCGGCTCGACGACGAGCTCGACGTCGGGCCCGCGCCAGGCGTCGCGCATCTGCTCTGCCTCCGACGGCCCGCCGAGCGGCGACCACCCGGTGAACACCACCGCGGTCGGGTCGAGCCGGAGCGCGAGGCTCTCCGCCGTCGCCACGAGACGGCGGCACCGGGAGCTGATCCGGTATCCGACGGGCTCGTAGGTTCCGTGCCCCGGCACGACGATCGCGGTGCGCGGCATCCCCCCAAGGTAGACGCTGACGTTTGAGAAGGAATCCCGGGGGAGATTGCGAAGGCGGCCGTTCACGGCTCCACCCGTCAGTGTCGATGGTCTGACCATCGCGTCCATGCCGATGAAACTCGCCCGCCTCCTCTCCGTCGCCTTTGCCTGCGGCCTCGCCGCGGCCCTTGCCGCCTCGCCGCTCGGAGCGTCGCCTCCTGCCGCGATCAAGGCCAAGCAGCAGGAGGCGCAGGTCGTGCTCGCGCAGGTGGATACGCTCGACCGGCAGCTCGGCACGACCGTCGAGGCCTGGAACGGCGCCAACTTCGACCTGGGCAAGGTGCGGGTGAAGCTTGCAGCGAACCGGAAGGCGCTTCGGATCGCGGAGCGCGCACGCCGTCGCGCCGAGCAGCTCGTGCAGGCGCGGCTCGTGACGATCTACGAGAGCGACGAGCCGACGACCATCGACGTCGTGCTCGGAAGCTCGAGCCTGGGAGACCTGATCGACCGGCTGCAGGCCGAGCAGTCGGTCGCCTCTTCCGATCGCGATCTCGCACATCACGCAAAGGCCGTCCGCGACCAGCTCGCCGGCGCGCAGGCGCGCCTGCGCAAGACGGAGTCGCGCCGCACCGCATCCGTTCAGCAGCTGACGCAGCAGCGCCTGCAGATCGGGGCCATGCTGTCACAGCGCCGCCGCCTGCTCTCCTCGGTCAAGTCCGAGCTGGCCTCGCTGCGCGCCGCCGAGGCCCGGCGTCAGGCGGCGCTCGCCGCCGAGGCGCGCCGCCGACTCGCGGCCGAGCAGGCGGAGTTCCGGCGGCAGGCCGCCGCACGCCAGCGAGCCGCAGAGGAGGCGGCGCACGCGGCGAAGACGAAGCCTGTGCCCGCGACGACGACGGCGAAGACCACGACCACGGCCGCCGCTCCGACGACGACGGTGCCGGTCTCGACGACCGCCCCGGTGACGACTGTCACCGACCCTGCCACGACCACCGATCCTCTGACGATCACCGACCCGGCAGCGACGACGACCACCGACGTGCCTGCCGCTCCGCTCCCGGCGGGGCACCCGGCGGCCGCGACGATCGCGCTCCACTACCTCGGCACCCCGTACCTGTGGGGCGGCGAGAGCCCGAAGGGCTTCGACTGCTCGGGGCTCGTCGCCTACGTTTTCGCCCAGCTCGGCATTACGCTGCCGCACTACGCGGCCGCCCAGTACGGGATGGGCGCCGCCGTCCCGCGCGACCAGTTGCAGCCCGGGGACCTCGTCTTCTTCGACGCGCTCGACCACGTCGGGATCTACATCGGCGGTGGGCAGTTCGTCCACGCGCCGCACACGGGTGACGTCGTGAAGATCACCTCGCTCGCCGCGTACGGCGGCGGCTACGTCGGCGCCCGCCGGATCTAAGACTCGGCGAGCGTGAGCGCCGTCAGCGCGGCGATCGCCTTGGAGATCGAACCGGCCTGGAGGAGCATGTCGGTTCCAGGCTCGGAGACGATCTCGAATCCGTCGACGATCGCCGCGCCGACAACCTCGGTCGTGCTCACTGCGTGCGTGCGCCTCGCCGCAGCTCGTCCCACGCGACCCGCACCAGCTCGGCCTCTTCGAGGAGCGCATCCTCGGGCCGGGGTTGCGGGGACCGGCGCTGACCGGTCAGCCTGCGCGGTGCCGTCGAATCCCAACTCAGACGTTTCATGCGTGCACCTCCGTCGTCCCGGCGGGCGCGGGCGCCCGCATGATCCTGATGTCGCCGCTGACGGTCTTGGCCCGGATCTCGACGAGCGGTCCCTCGCCCTCCGGGATGTCCTGGCTGACGTCGAGCTCCGAGCTCGTGTCGCCGCTCACCGTGTTGCAGTCGAGCCACGCCTTCGATCCGCGCCGCACGCCGATCTCGATGTCACCCGAGACCGAGTGCGCTCCGATCTGGCCCTGCACGACTGCACCGTGGTGCTGGTCGCCGCTGACCGTGTTGATGTTGAGCGAGTCGAAGGCTTCACCGATCGTCACGTCGCCCGAGGCGGTCGCGACGTTGGCCGGCCCGTGGGCGACCTCGATCTCGACGTCGCCCGACGCGGTCTGGACGTTGGCACCGCCGGTCACGGCGCGGGCCGACACGTCGCCGCTCGCGCTCTTGACCTTGATGCCGCCCTCGACCTGGTCGAGATCCACGTCACCCGACGCAGTCGCGACGTTGGCGCCGCCGAGCGTGCCGCGCGCGGCGACCGACGCCGACTTCGAGCGCACGGTCAGCCCCGATCGCTCCGGGCACCGCACCCGGCACGTGATGCCCTGCCGGCCGAAGATCAGCCCGAACGAGAACCCGCCGCGCTTCTGCGGAACGTCGACGAGGACCTTGGGGCTGATGCCGTCCTGTAGCTCGATCCGGGCGTTCTCGATCATCGCCCGCGACTCGTCGTCGTGGCCGATCAGCTCGACCTCGACCCGCCCGGGGGTGGTCGCCTCCACCTCGATCTCACCCGACGCCAGCCGGAGGTCGAGCTCGACCGGCGCGCTCACTTCGAACTGTCTTTGCATCGCGTCTCTTCCTCCTACTAGCTCTGGGCGTATCCGGACAGGCGCTTCCCCGTGGGTGCTGCAGGCCGCGCCTCGGCCGCGCGCGCGATCGCGCGCACGATCCACGTGTTCGTCGACACGCCCTCGCGATCGGCGGCCTTCTCGACCGCCGCCTTCAGGCTGTCTGACAGGCGCAGGCTGATCCGCGCCGAGAGCTCCTCGCCCACGGCGCTGGCGCCGTCGCCGGCCGTGTCCACGTAGACGAACTCGGGCTCCTGCCCCGCGAGGCGGACCTCGACGTGGCCGGAGGGCAGCTTCGACGACAGCTCGACGGCGACCTGCGACAGGAGGTCGAACAGCTTGAGCCGCAGGCTCGAGCCCACCGACTCGGACAGGCGGCGCGCGATCTGCGCCGACCGCTCGTCACCGAGCTCTGCGAGCCCCTGGAGATCTTCCTGCACGCCCTCGAGCACGATTGTCAGATTCACGGTGACATCACTATGACATCACAATCGACGCCTGTCAAACGCTATCGATGCGTTCTGGTGCTGTCGGATGTGTCATCACCCAGTAGTAGAGCCAGGAGGGCGGCTCGAGCTCCGCCAGGTTGACCAGGGCGAGCCGCCGGTGGAGGCGCGTGAACGCTCCCGGATCGCGGGTCAGGTCGAGCGAGAAACGGTCGGCGCTGCGCTCGAACCGGCGCGAGAGCGCCGAGAGCGCGGGCAGCGCGGCAAGCTCCGCGAGTGTCGCGGCGAGGGCGATCGCCGCCGCGTCGTGCGGCACCGGGTGTGGCAGGACGAGCCACAGCCCGATCACGAAGGCCGCTCCGCCGGCCATCCCGGCGGCGGTCAGGAAGGCCACGTGCCGGCGGGCCCGGTGGCCGAGCTCGTGGGCCAGCACGACTGCGATCTCGTCCTGCGGCGAGGCGAGCAGCGTGTCCCAGAGCACCAGCCGACGCGTGCGGCCGAGACCGGAGACGTACGCGTTCTGGCCCCGCGTGCGCCTGCTGGCGTCGGCGACGAGGATCTCGGCGAGCGGCGCTCCGGCACGCGCTGCAACCCCGTGCAGACGCTCGGAGAGCGGCCCGTCGGCGAGCGGCTCGAACCGGTTGAAGACCGGCTCGAGCACCACGGGTGCGAGGGCCCCGAGGACGAGGACGAGCACGGCCGCCGCGGGTGCGAGCAGCCACGGCCACGCGTCCGGTAGCCAGTGTGCGGCGAAGAAGAGCGGCGCGAGCGCGAGCGTCGTCAGGACGGCGCCGATCCCGAGTGCCTTCGCGCGGTCGGCCCCCCACCCGCGCCACGACTGTGTCGAGAGCTCCCAGGCGACCGCGTGGCGGTGACGCCACGCTCCGACGGGGAGCCGGACGATGCCCGGGACGAGCTCGACCAGCACCGGCAGGACGAGAGCGGCGAGGTACCACGGCAGGCCGACGTGCAGCTGCGTCAGCGCTGCCAGCGTTGCCAGCGAGAGCGCCAGGTCGACCAGGAGCGCCGCGTGTAGGGGCCGGTTGAAGCGCCGTGAGCGGTCGAGCTCGACGTCGGAGAAACCGGCATGGCCCTTAACATGAAGATAAGAACTGTCAGAACGCACGACGGTCTAACCTCAGCAGATGGCGACGGAGGTCAGCACGGTTTCGTCTGCCCGGAATGAGGCGCTCGAGCTGGGGCGGCAGTGGCGCTCACTCGGCCGCGCCGCCACGATCGTCGCCGTCCTCACGTCGCCGGTTGCCTTTTCGTGGTTCTACGTCCATCAGGGGCTCGACTTCCGCTACGCGATCCTGCTCACGGTGATCGAGGTCGCGGCGTTCCGCGGCCTCGTCGACGTCGTCTTCAGGCGCTTCATTCGGACGCCGAGCCTCTTCGGCGCCGACAGCCCCGAGCTCCGCGCGGAGGACGTCATCAACCGCCGCCGCCTGTCGTTCTGGCGCACCGTCTGGAAGTGGACATGGCGCTTCTTCGTGCTGGTCACGGTGGTCTGGTTCGTGCTCGTGTTCTTCGGGCACGCCCTCAGCTGGGGCGACGTCCTCCACAAGTTCACGCACATCTTCTCCGCCATCGGCAACACGGCGTTCCTCGGGCAGTTCATCGTCCTGCCGCTGTTCTTCCTCTTCAACTTCCTCATCTTCTTCGGGCCGATGATGGCGATGGGCATCTCGCAGGTGCGCGGCTATCAGCCCGGCGACGCGGAATGGGGCGTCAAGCTCGACGACGTCCGCGGCCAGGCCGAGGCGAAGGAGGAGATCCGCCGCATCGTCGCGCTCTGGCAGTCGGGCGAGCGCTTCGAGCGCGCCGGCGGCAAGCGCGAACGGGGGCTGCTCTTCCTCGGCGCGCCCGGCACCGGGAAGACGATGCTCGCGAAGGCGATCGCCACCGGCTTCAACTGCCCCTTCGTCACGATCCCGGGCTCGGGGTTCGCGCAGACGTTCATCGGGCTCGACTCGATTCTCGTGCGCTACCTCGCGCGCAAGGCGAAGCGGCTCGCGCGCAAATGGGGCGGGCAGTGCATCGTGTTCATCGACGAGATCGACGCCGTCGGGATGCGCCGGAGCGCGCTCGGGGACGGGTCGCACGGCTTCGTCGAGCCGACGTTCGAGCTGACCGGCGACCTCGTGCTCGAGAACCGGATCTGGCGCGACCAGCAGTTCGAGTCCCGCGCGCCGGAGCGGCGTCCGCCGTCGCGCGTGAACCGGATCGTCGAGCAGGCATTCCCGGGCGGGATGTTCGGCGGACAGGGTCAGATGGCGCTCAACCAGCTGCTCGTGGTGATGGATGGGCTCGACAGCCCGCCGCTCGGCAAGCGCGTGATGACGAACATGGTCAACACGACGCTCGACGCGCTCTACTTCGTGCCGGCGAAGATCCACGGCCACAGCCTGCGCCTGCCGCCGCCGCGGCCGCGCAACGAGCAGATCTACTTCATCGGCGCGACGAACGTCCCGATCGAGCAGCTCGACCCCGCGCTCACGCGCCCGGGCCGCATGGGCCGTCACGTCTGGTTCCGTACGCCGACCAGGGCCGACCGCGTCGACATCTTCGACCTGTACCTGGGCAAGGTCGCGCACGAGCCCGAGCTCGATCCGCCGCACAAGCGCGACGAGCTCGCTCGTATGACGATGGGCTACAGCCCGGCGATGATCGACCAGGTCTGCTCGATGGCCCTCACCGTCGCGCACCACTCCGGGCGGGAGGTCTTCAGCTGGACCGACCTCGTCGAGGCGATGACGACCGTCGAGTCGGGCACCGCGATCAACATCGAGTACGTGCCCGCCGAGACGCGCGCCGTCGCGGTGCACGAGGCGGGGCACGCGGTCGCCGCGCACGCGTACCTGAAGGGCGCCGAGTCGACGCGGCTCTCGATCCGCAGGCGCGGCGGTTCGCTCGGCCACCACATGGCGCTGCAGAAGGAGGAGCGCTTCTCGTCGTGGCGCAGCGAGGAGCTCGCGCGGCTGATCTGGACACTTGGCGCCATGGCGGCGGAGCGTGTGTTCTACGGCGAGAACTCGACCGGTGTCGGCGGTGACGTCCAGGCGGCGACCGACCGCGCGGCGTGGATGGTCGGCGCCTGCGGCATGGCGCCGGAGTACGTCGAGCTTCGCTGCGACGACGAGTCCGAGGAGGAGGCGCGCGAGCGGATCATGAAGCGCTTCCAGCGGATCGGCACGCAGATCGTCAACCGCCAGCGCTCCGGCGGCATGTCCGGCGACCCGATCGCCTCCACGCTGGGCGATCCGGCCAAGCGGGCGATGGTCGAGCAGCTGCTCGGCCAGGCCTACATGGCCGCGCACCAGCTGGTGCTCGCGAACCGCGATGCCGTCGGCCGTGTCGCTGACGTGCTCGTCGACCGGCGGGAGCTGTACGGCGACGAGGTCGTCCGCCTGCTCGATGCTCAGGCGCTGCGCATCCCCGAGATCGACCTGCTCGAGGAGAGCACATGGCCGAGGCTGTAGAGGAGGGCGGTCGCCGTGTCTTCAAGCTCGCCTACGCCGGCCTCGCGATTGCCTTCTGCGCCGCCGTCGCCGCGTTCGTGGTCCTGCTCGCACGCGGCCACTCCCGCTCCGAAGTGACCGCGTCATGGTCGTCGTGGAAGCCGGACGACTCGGGCCTGCTGGGAGCGCGCGAGATCGGTCACACCGTCGCGGCCCAGTACAAGACCGCGGACGGCCAGCAGCTCGCCGCCGTCCAGGAGCACCTGCCCGAGGTTCAGGGCCTCCACCTCGAGACGATCGGCGTGCGCCGGCTACTCGACACGGGGCAGATCGACCCGTACATCGGCCTGTTCGGCACGGACCGCACGCTCATCTACGCGTTCTGCGGCCTCCGGGCGAACTGCGCCGTCGGCGGCACCTCGTCGCCCTCCCAGCTGCTCAGGCGGGAGGCGCTCGAGCTCTCGCTCTACGCGTTCAAGTACCTGAAGGGAGTCGACCAGGTCGTCTCGCTCGTGCAGGGCACGAGCACCGGCGGGCCGACGGCGGTGTTCCTGCGCCGCAAACAGCTCTCCTCGGAGCTGGCGAATCCGCTGCGTGACACGTTGCCCCTCTCGACGCCGCCGCGGGAGGGCGCGGTCGACGGGCGGGAGTCGGCGGTGATCGACGAGCTGACGCTGCAGAACACCTTCCCGGCGCACTTCGAGCCGCTGCCCGACGGGGACGCGATCCTCGTGCTGGATATCTCGAGCAACGGTTAGAGAACAGCGAAGCACGAGCCCGTAGCGCGTCGGGGTTCACCGCTCCGGCGCGTCGATTAGGCTTGCCTCCGGGGTGCGCAGGGGTTCCGTCATCCAGCTGGTCGTGATCGGACTGATCGCCGGCGCGATCTGCAGTGCCGTCGCCCTGCTGATTCCGTGGCTTCCGGTCGCGGCCGGCGAGGAGGCCGACCGCATCCACTTCGTCTACTGGTTCGCGACCGTCATCTCGATCGTCGTGTTCTCCGTCGTCGCCGCAGTCATGATCTACGAGGTCTGGAAGTTCCGCGCGCCGCCGGACGACATGTCCGACGGCCCGCCGACGCATGGACACACCGCGCTCGAGATCGTGTGGACGGCGATCCCGGCGGTCCTCGTCACTTCGATCTCGATCGTCAGCGCGATCGTCCTCGCGAAGAACGGGGAGGCCGGGCAGAACCCCGTGGTCGTCAAGGTCGTCGCACAGCAGTTCGCCTGGCAGTTCACGTATTCGAACGGAAAGACCTACGGGTTCCTCACGCTGCCCGAGGGCCGGCACACGAAGCTCGACATCACTTCGAAGGACGTCATTCACTCGTTCTGGGTGCCCGAGTTGTCGCAGAAGCAGGACGCGGTCCCGGGCGAGCACAACACGCTCGTGGTGACGCCGACGCGCACCGGGACGTACCCGGTGATCTGCACCGAGCTCTGCGGCCTCGGGCATTCGGTCATGCGCAGCCACGTGACGATCGTCTCGTCCAACCAGTTCACGAAGTTCATCAAGGGCGGCGGGTCGTCGACGAGCGGGCCGCCCGGGCTCGCGGTCTTCCAGAAGAACGGTTGCGGCAGCTGTCACACGCTCCAGGCGGCCGGGGCGACGGGCAAGATCGGCCCCGACCTCGACCAGCTCGCCAGTCTCGCCGCGAAGGCGAATCACGGGTCGCTCGAGGAGTTCACGAGAGAGTCGATCGTCAACCCGAGCGCGTACATCGAGCGCGGCTACTCCGACCTGATGCCGCACACGTTCAAGTCGCAGATCCCACCGGCCGAGCTCGACCAGCTCGTGCAGTATCTGGTCGAGAACGCGAACGCGAAGAAATGACGACCGCGGTCACTCACTCCACCGAGGCCCACGCACCGCCCCCGCCCGACACGGGCATCCACCGGTTCACGCGGGCCGGCTGGCTGCGCGTGCTCTGGACGACGCCGCTCTTCTTCGGCATCGGGCTCGCGATCGTCTGCGGGATCCGCTGGCTCGCCGGCTGGGATCCGGTCTGGGACGGCGTGCCGATCCTCACGGTCGAGCTCGTCGCCGTGCCGGTCGGCTTCCTCGTCGGGCTCGGCGGCTTCGACTACTGGGCCTACTACGCGAGCGGCCGGCGCACGATCCCCGACGACCACTCCGGCCACGGAGCCAAGAGCTGGCGCGACTACTTCCGCGTCAACACCGACCACAAGGTGATCGGCGTCCAGTACCTCGTCACGACCATCTTCTTCTTCTGCGTCGGTGGGCTGTTCGCGATGTTGTTCCGCGCCGAGCTCGCGCACCCGGGCGACCAGTACTTCAGCCCGCAGACGTTCAACGTGCTGATCTCGAACCACGCGGCGCTGATGATCTTCCTGTTCATCATCCCGGCGTTCGCAGGGCTCGGGAACTACGTGATTCCGCTGATGATCGGCGCGGCCGACATGGCGTTCCCGCGTCTGAACGCCCTGTCGTTCTGGCTGCTGCCGATCGCCGGCTTCATGCTGATCGTCGGCATGGCGGCGCCCGGCGGCGGGCCTTCCGCCGGCTGGACGTGCTACGCGCCGCTCTGCTCACACCAGCCGGTCGGGCAAGTGTTCTTCAACATGGCGGTGCAGTGGGCGGGAGCGAGCTCGATCATGACCGCCCTCAACTTCCTGGTCACGATCATCACGATGCGTGCCCCGGGCATGACGTTCTGGCGCATGCCGCTGCTCGTCTGGGCGAACTTCACGACGAGCCTGCTCGTCGTGCTCGCCACGCCGTTCATCGCGGGCTCGCAGTTCTTCGTGCTGTTCGACCGTGTCCTGCACATGAACTTCTTCGAGTACCAGCAGGGCGGCTACGTGCTCGGGTACCAGCACATCTTCTGGTTCTACTCGCACCCGGCGGTCTACATCATGATGCTGCCCGGCTTCGGGATCATCAGCGAGGTGATCTCGGTCATGAGCAGGAAGCCGATCTTCGGCTACCGGCTGATGGCGCTGTCGCTCATGGCGATCCTCGTGCTCGGCTTCTCGGTGTGGGCGCACCACATGTTCGTCGCCGGCATGGCGAGCTGGCTGCGCGTGCCGATGATGGTCACGTCGATGGTGATCGCGGTGCCCACCGGCATCAAGATCTTCTCCTGGCTCGCCACGATGTGGGAAGGGCGACTCCACTTCACAACGCCGATGCTGTTCGCGCTCGGCTTCCTCAGCATGTTCGTGATCGGTGGGCTCTCGGGCATCTACCTCGCCTCGGTGCCGATCGACATCCACGCGAGCGACACGTACTTCATCGTCGCCCACATCCACTACGTCCTCTTTGGCGGCTCCGTCTTCACCATCTTCGCGGGCATCTACTACTGGTTCCCGAAGATGACCGGTCGCATGTACTCGGAGCGGCTCGGCAAGCTGCACTTCTGGCTGACCTTCGTCGGCTTCAACCTCACGTTCTTCCCGATGCACTACATCGGGCTGCAGGGGATGCCGCGCCGCGTCGCCGACTACGCGAGCCGGTTCGCCGACATCAACCTCTTCATCTCGATCGCGTCGTTCGGCCTGGGCGCGTCGACAATCGTCTTCCTCTACAACATGGCGCGCTCGTGGAGGTGGGGCCCGGTCGCCGAGGCGAACCCGTGGCGTTCGCTGACGCTCGAGTGGCAGGTCTCCTCGCCGCCGCCGGTGTTCAACTTCGACGAGATCCCGCAGGTCGTCGGCAATCCGTACGAGTACGGGGTGCCCGGCGCCCGGCACGCCATCTTCGGTGCGCCGAAGCCGGAGCCGGTCGGGGCCGATTAGAGCGTGCCGCCAGTGCCGCACCACATCCTCGTGATCGCGAACGAGACGGCAGCGTCCGACTCACTGCTGGATGCGATCCGTGCCGAGGCGGCCGGTGAGGCGCGGGTCACCGTCGTCGCGCCGGTCAACGAGCCGAACCAGGGTTACGTCGTGTACGAGGACACGCGCCGGGCGTCGGCGGGGAGGCGCCTCGACCGGACGCTCCAGGCGCTGCGCGCGGCGGGGCTCTCGGCGCAGGGCTTCGTGGTCGAGACCGGGCCCGTGCAGGCGGCAGCGGACGCGCTCGCGCAGCTCGAGCCGAAGGTGGACGAGATCGTCGTTTCGACGCACGAGCCCCAGCGTTCCGGATGGCTGCGGCGCGACGTGGTCGGGGACATCGAGCGGCGTGCGGCAGGAGTGCCGGTCAAGCACGTGGTCGCCGGTGCGGAAGGCGCGAGCGGGGATGCGAACGTGCTCGTGATCGCGAACCAGACGGTCGTCTCGGACGAGCTGCTCGCGAAGATCCGCCTGCGCGCAGCGGAGAGCCCCGCGAGCTTCCTGATCGTGTCGCCGCAGGGCGACGACGCGCCGAGCGCAGACGCCGACCGGCGCCTGAAGCTCGCGCTCGGCGAGCTCCGCGGCGAGGGCATCGAGGCGCACGGCCAGGTCGTGCACCCGGACCCGTACACCGCCGCGATGCACGCGGTCAACGACGAGCGGGTCGACGAGATCATCGTCTCGACCTTCCCCGGCGAGAAGAGCGGTTGGCTGCGCCGCGACCTCGTGCAGCGGCTCCGTAAGGACACCGGGCTTCCCGTCGAGCACGTCGTCGCAGTGGGGGCGGGGATATGAGCCGTAGGCTGGACGGAGGCTCACAGGGGAGCGGAGGTGCCGGCTTTGCCGGTGCCGGAGCGGGATATGAGCCGTAGGCTGGACGGAGGCTCACAGGGAGCGGAGGTGCCGGCTTTGCCGGTGCCGGAGCGGGAATGAGCGCGGCGGCCGAAGCGCACGCGCACGGGCATCACGGCCCGCCCCCGCCGCACTACAGCTCGCGCGTGGCCCCGGCGACGCTCGGGATCCTGCTCTTCATCGCGTCGGAGATCATGCTCTTCGGCTCGTTCTTCACGGTCTACTTCTTCGACCGCGTCGTCAACAGCTCGTTTTGGAACGGGCAATGGCCCCCGTCGCCGTACCAGCTGCCGGCATTCGTCGCGGGCATCAACACCGCGCTGCTCGTCACCTCGAGCTTCTCGATGCACTGGGCCGACAGCTCGATCAAGAAGGGCAACCGGCGAGGATTGCAGGCAGGCCTTGTGCTCACCTTCGCGCTCGGGCTCACGTTCCTGTGCATCCAGCTGATCGAGTACAGCCGGATCGGGTTCAACACCAGCGACACCGCGTTCGCAGCGACCTTCTACGGGCTGACCGGCCTGCACGGGGCGCATGTCTTCATCGGCCTGACGATCCTGATGATCCTGGTCGTGCGGGCGTTCCGCGGGCACTTCTCCGTGGAGCACCATCACGGTGTCGAGCTCGGCGGCATCTACTGGCACTTCGTGGACGTAATGTGGATCGTGGTCTACTTCACGGTGTACATCTTCTAGCGAGCGATGCAGAACCCCGTCCGGAGCGAGCAAGACGCGTTCCGGCTGGTCTTGCTGACGGTCGGCTATCTCGGGCTGATCGCAATCGGATGGAGGATCGACAGGTGGCTCGGGCTCGTCGTCTTCGTCGTGCTCAGCGCAGCCGCGATCGCGTGGGTCCTGCACCGCGGCCGCCGGGAGGCGCCCGTTCGCGAGGCGCCCGCTGCGAGCCCGCCCGACGAGCACCGCATTCTCGTGGTTGCGAACGAGACCGTCGGCGGCTCCGAGCTGCTCGACGTGCTGCGCGCGCGGGCGGCGGGCAAGCGCACCGTCGTGCTCGTCGTCTGCCCTGCGCTCAACTCCCCGGTCCGCCACTGGACCTCCGACGAGGACGGCGCGCGCGCGGCCGCCGGCGACCGCCTGGCGGCGAGCCTCGTCGCGATGCGCGCGGCCGGCCTCGACGCGACCGGGGAGATCGGCGACGGCGATCCCCTGCAGGCGGTCGAGGACGCGATGCGCACGTTCCGCCCCGACGAGCTCGTCGTGTCGACGCACCCGCCCGGGCGGTCGCACTGGCTCGAGCGCGGCGTCGTCGAACGCGCCGAGGAGCGCTTCGCGCTTCCGCTCACGCACGTCGTCGTCGACCTCGAGTCTCAGGCGGAGTGACCGCGACTGCACACCGGGTCGAGCAGATCGACCCCCTCCCGTTCCAGGACGAGCTCCGCGACGTCCACCGCGCCGCGCTCGGCGCCGGGGCGCTGTCCGAGGAGTGGGCGATGAAGCGCCTGCCTCGCCACGTCGAGCGGGACGGCTTCGTCTTCCTCGTCGCGCGGGACGGGCCGGCGATCGTGGGCTTCGGCTACGGCTACACCGGGGCGTACGGCCAGTGGTGGACCGATCGCGTGGCGCTCGCACTCACGCCCGCCCAGCGCGAGGAGTGGCTCGACAGCCCGCACTTCGAGGTCGTCGAGCTCCACGTCCGCCCGTCGGCCCAGCGGCGGGGCATCGGGAGCACGCTGCTCGCCCAGCTGCTCTCGCGGCAGCCGAACCGACGCGCCGTGCTGACGACCCAGTCGGCCGCCCGCTCGGCGCGCCGCTTCTACGCGAAGAACGGCTGGACCGAGCTGGCCGACGTCGACTTCGGCCGTGGCTATCCGCCCTACGTCGCGCTGGCAAAGCGGGTTCGCTACTTGCCCGCGACCGAGCTGACGTAGCCGGCGACTGCCTGGATCTGCGCCTCGCTCAGCTGTCCCTTGAACGCGGGCATCGCGCCGCCGCCGACCTCCACCTGGTGCGCGACCGTCGCCTTGGACGGCTTCAGCTGGTCGAGGTTCGGCCCGACGTTGCCGGTTGCCCCGGCGTCCTTCAAGGTGTGACAGCCGCTGCAGCCGGCGGAGGTGAACACCTGCTTGCCGTTGACCGCCGGCCCGCCGCTCGCCTTGTGCGGAGACGGCGCCGGCCCGCCCGTCGCGGTGACACCGCAGGTCGGGTTGCCGGAGCACTGCGCGACGTAGGTCGCGACGTCGTTCGCGTCCTGGCCCTCGTACAGGTTCGCGGGCATCGGCTCCTCGGGGTACGCGATCTGCCCGCGGACGACGTCCTTCATCGTCTGCACCGAGAAGCCCTGCTCCTTGTCGCTCGCGAACGCGTCGTCGAGGTTGGGGCCGACCGTGCCGGTGGTCTTGGCGTCCGCGAGCGTGTGGCAGGAGCCGCACGACGGGTTGCCCGCCTTCGACGTCACGAAGAGGTGCTTGCCGCGGCCGGGGTCGCCCTCGGTCACGCGCCCGACAGAGCCGCACCCGGTCGAGGCGAGCGCGGTGAGCGCCAGGGCGGCGACGAGAAGTGCTCGCTGGAGGTTCAGGACTGTCGGGAAGTGTCGGGGAGCTGGAGCTCGGAGAGCGCGGCGGCGCGGGTCTCGGAGAGCGCGAACACCCGATCGAGGCCCGTGATCTCGAAGATCTTGGTGATGTTCGGGTCGCTGCAGACGATCGCGAGCCGCCCGTCGTTCGTGCGCAGCCGGCGCAGGCCGCCGACGAGCACGCCGAGCGTGGTCGAGTCGATGAACGTCGTCTGCGTGAGGTCGACGACGACGAAGCGGGCGCCCTCGCCGATCACCTCGAGCAGCTGCTGCTTGAACTCGGGAGCCGTGTAGAGGTCGATCTCGCCGGTCAGCGAGATGGCGTACACGTTCTCGGCAAGCTGCTCGGTCTTGATGTCGAAGTTCATCAGCCCAAACCCCTCGTCTCTCGCGCGGGCGCGAAGGGGCGCCGCGCCGCCGAGAGTCTAACCGGACGACTGCGTCGCGGCGGCCGACTGCGCGAGGCTCTTGACCACGCGCTTGACCTGGGGTGCGAGCGGATCGCTCGGGGCGAGCTTCAGGAACTTCCGGTAGGCCGCGATGGCAGTCGCAGTGTCGCCGGCGGTCTGCGACGCCTGGCCGAGCTGGATCTGCAGCGTCGCGTCGGTCGGTGAGAGCACGGCGAGCTTCTTGTACGCGTCCTCGGCCTTCGTCGCGGTGCTCTGCAGCTTCGTGTACGCGTCAGATGCCTTGCCGTTCGCGATCGACGCGACCGCTGCCGAGATCGGGTCCTGCAGGGCCCTCGGATCGCTGTAGGCGCGGCCGAGCGGTGTCGACGCCGGCGGCGTGAATCCCGTCGCGGGGGCTGCCTGCTGGGCCGCCTGCTGGGCCGCCGCATAGTCGTTTCCGTAGGTGGTCGCGAGCGACGTGTACTGGGACGCGAGCTCTTCGAGCACGTTCCGGTTCTTCGGCTGCAGCGCGCTCAGGTGCTCGAGCGCGTCGACGGCGTCGGACGTCCGCTGCTTCTGCTCGTAGGCGGTCGCGAGGTTGCGCCACGCCACGGCGTTGCTCGGGTTCTTGGCGACCTTCCCCTGGAGGCCCGAGATCGACGCGCCGCCACTCGAGCCGAAGTTGAAGGCGTTCTGCAGCGCATCGCCGATCCCGGTCGAGCCGGAGCCCACGCCGAGCAGCACGAAGCCGAGGACGAACGTGATCGCCAGCGCGATGTAGATGCCCTTCGCGTGAACGCGAAGCCGCTGGAAGAAGAGCTCTTCCTGCCACTGCGGCGGCTTCTGCTTGCGCGGGCGCGCTACCTGGGCTGCTGCGACAGCATCTGCCCTCGGGCGGCGCTTGCGGTGCTGCGTACCTTTCGCCAACTCTCCTCGTTCTCGCTGGTGTATCGGGTTTCGCCGTCGACCACGGTCTTCAGCACACGTTCCGGGGAGCCGCCGAAGACGACGGCCGCCGCCGGATCCTCCACCGGATGGTAGGGGCTCCCGGTCAACGACACCACCGCCAGATCGGCTTGCTTACCGGCCGCCAGGGTACCGACACGATCGTCGAGTCGCAGGGCTCTTGCGGCCTCGACGGTCGCCAGCCGGAGCGCCGAGCCCGCGTCCAGGGCGTCGGGCCGCCGGGACGAGGCCCGGGCGAGCACGATCGCCGTCCGCATCTCCTCGAACACGTCGAACGAGGGGGTCGACGCCGGAGAGTCCGTTCCGAGCCCGACGCGCACCCCGGCGCCGGCGAGCCTCGTCAGGGGGGCGATCCCGCACCCGAGCAGCGCATTCGAGCGGGGGCAGTGGGCGACGGGGACGTCCCGCTCGGCGAGCAGGGCGATCTCGGCCGGCTCGAGCTCGACGCAGTGCGCGCACAGGAGGTCCGGCCCGAGCACCGGCTCGAGCGTCGCCACGCTGCGCCGGCCGGTGGGCGGCACCAGCATCGGCCCGATCTGCTCGAGTGGCCCGGCGCCGTGCTGGAGCCAGTCGTGCTCGTTCGAGCTCTCGGCCAGATGGGTGCCGACGGGGATGCCGAGCGAGAGGCACCAGCGGTAGACGTCGACCGAGCAGGTGTACGGCGCATGGGGCGACACGCCGATCTGGACGAGCCCGCTCTCCTCGACGCGCGACCGCGTCTCGGCGTACTGGCGCTCGGCGTCGGCCGGGTCGGTTGCGAACACCTCGAGGTAGACGATCGCGCGGAGGCCGAGCTCCGCCGCGGCGGTAGCGGCTGCGCCCGAGAAGCTGTAGTCCGCGGTCGTCGTGATGCCGCTCGCGAGCGAGTCCGCCGCGCCCCGGCGGGCGATCGCGAGCATCTCGTCACGATCGAGCACGCGCTTGCGATCGACGTGGGTCTTGAGCCAGGACGCGAACGGTTCGCCGTCGCCGAACCCGGCGTAGACCGCGTACTCGAGATGCGAGTGCGCGTTCACGAACCCGGGCACGATCACCGCGTCGTCGTGGTGCTCCTGGGCGCGGCCGGGGCCGACCTCGACGATGACGCCGTCCTCGTAGCGCACGAGACCGTCCCGGATCGGCGGCCCGTCGACCGGCAGCACCCAGTCGGCCGAGAGCGCCTGTGTGGTCACGTGCCGGCGGCAGCGGCCTCCGCGCGCGCCGCCCGGCGGTCGAGCAGCACCGACATCCAGATCGAGAGCTCGTAGAGGATCACGAGCGGGACACCTTCCATGATCGTCGTCACCGGGTCCACGCCCGGCAGAGCCACGGCGATGCAGGCGACGACGAAGTAGCCGATCCGGCGGTTCCTGCGCAGCCGGGTCGTCGTCAGGATGCCGGTGCGGGTGAGGCCGATCACGAAGATCGGCAACTCGAAGACGATCGCCATCGCGATCATCACCTTCGCGGCGAATGTGATGTAGTCGCGCGCTCGGATGAACTGCGTGTACTCCGCGCTGTCGTAGTTCGCGAGGAAGTGCGCGGCCGCGGGAAGCGCGAGGTAATAGCCGAACGCGAGGCCGGCGGCGAGCAGAAGCGCCGAGAGCAGGGTGAACAGCCGCACCATCTTCGCGTGCCCCGGGTCGAGGGCCGGGCTGAAGAACGCCCACCCCTGCCAGAGGATCACCGGGATCGCGACGACGAAGCCCGCGTAGAGGCTGATCCACATCGAGGTCATGAACGGCTCGCCGAGGGTGAACGTGGACAGCTGCCGGCGATCGGGCGGCAGCGCGTGCGCAAGCAGATTGATCAGGTGCGTATGGAAGATGTACGCGACGACGAACCCGAGAAGCAGTGCGCCGAGGCAGACAAAGATGCGCTGGCGCAGCTCCTCGAGGTGCTCGACGAGCGTCGCCTCCTCGCCGTGTTCCAGGCGACGCGGGAGGCGGGTCATTGCCTGCTAGTGGACGGTCTCGTTCTCGCGGGCGGAGGTGGCGCTCAGATCCTGAGCGGCCGGCGGAAGCTCCGAGGCCTGGGTCGCCTCGGGCTTGCTCGAGCCGGTCACGGAATCCTTGAATTCGCGCATTCCGCTGCCAAGCGAGCGGCCGATCTCCGGCAGTCGCTTGGCTCCGAACAGAAGCAGTGCCACGAGCAGCAGGAGAACGATCTCACCAGTACCGATGTTCGGCATGCGAGCAGCGTACCACCGCTGTCCCGGTACCATGAGCCTCAGTCGAGATGGCGACGCTTGAGCTTCAAGACCTGCATGTCGCGCTCGAGGACGGCACAGAGATCGTGAAGGGCGTCGATCTCACCGTGTCCTCGGGCGAAGTACACGCCGTGATGGGCCCGAACGGGTCAGGGAAGTCGACGCTCGCCTATGCGATCGCCGGCCACCCGGCCTACGAGGTCACGGAGGGTCGGATCCTTCTCGACGGCGTGGACATCACCGAGGCCGGAGCGGACGAGCGCGCCCAGGCCGGGCTGTTCCTCGCGTTTCAGTACCCGCACGCCATCCCCGGCGTGACGGTCACGAACTTTCTGCGCCAGGCGCTGAACGCGACGCGCAAGGCACGGGCCGGCGTCGAGGATCCCATTCCAGTGCCGGAGTTCCGCAAGGAGTTGCTCGCCCAGATGGACCGGTTGAAGGTGAGCCGCGAGCTCGCGTCGCGGTATCTGAACGACGGCTTCTCGGGCGGCGAGAAGAAGCGCGTCGAGATCCTGCAGATGGCGATGCTGAAGCCGAAGATCGCGGTGCTCGACGAAACCGACTCGGGCCTCGACATCGACGCCCTGAAGATCGTCGCGCGTGGCGTCTCCGATCTCGTCGGCCCGGAGATGGGAGCGCTCGTGATCACCCACTACCAGCGGATCCTCAACTACATCAAGCCCGACTTCGTGCACGTGTTCGTCGAAGGCAAGATCGTCGAGGAAGGCGGGCCGGAGCTCGCCGAGAAGCTCGAGGATTCGGGCTACGAGGAGTGGGAATCTGACAAGGTGAGCGCCTGATGGCACAGACCGAGAGCGAGATCGTCCAGGGGATCGGCTCGGACTACGAGGTCAAGTACGGCTTCAACGTCCCCGAGGACTACTTCTTCAAGTCCGGCCGCGGCCTGTCGCACGAGCTGGTCGACGCAATCTCGTCGCACAAGAACGAGCCCGACTGGATGCGGAAGTTCCGCCACAAGTCGCTCGACTACTTCCTCGCGCGCCCGGTACCCACGTGGGGAGGCGGCGAGACGCTGCAGGAGATCGACTTCGACAACATCTACTACTACATCAAGCCCACCGAGAACCAGGCCGAGTCGTGGGAGGACCTTCCTGCCGACATCAAGGACACCTGGGACAAGCTGGGGATCCCCGAGGCGGAGAAGAAGTACCTCGCCGGTGTCGGCGCTCAGTACGAGAGCGAGGTCGTCTACCACAAGCTTCAGGAAAGCCTCACCGCCCAGGGTGTGATCTTCCTCGACACCGATACGGCGCTCCGCGAGCACGAGGACGTCTTCAAGCAGTACTTCGGGACGATCATCCCGCAGAACGACAACAAGTTCGCTGCGCTGAACAGCGCCGTCTGGTCGGGCGGCTCCTTCATCTACGTGCCGCCGGGGGTTCGGATCGAGCTGCCGCTCCAGGCCTATTTCCGCATCAACGCGGAGAACATGGGCCAGTTCGAGCGGACGCTGATCATCGTCGACGAGGACGCGTACGTGCACTACGTCGAGGGCTGCACTGCACCGATCTACTCGACCGACTCGCTGCACTCCGCGGTGGTCGAGATCGTGGTCAAGAAGGGCGGCCGCTGCCGGTACACGACGATCCAGAACTGGTCGACCAATGTCTACAACCTCGTCACGAAGCGCGCTGTCGCCTACCAGGACGCGACGATGGAGTGGGTCGACGGCAACCTCGGGTCGAAGCTGACGATGAAGTACCCCGCGATCTGGTTGCTCGGTGAGCGTGCGCACGGTGAGGTGCTCTCGATCGCGTTCGCCGGCAAGCACCAGCATCAGGACGCCGGCGGGAAGTGCATCCACGCCGCCCCGAACACGACGAGCGTGATCACGTCGAAGTCGATCTCGAAGAACGGCGGTCGCGCGGGCTACCGTGGCCTGCTCGAGGTTGCGAAGGGCGCTCACGGGTCGAAGTCGAAGGTCGTCTGCGACGCGCTGATCCTCGACGACGAGTCGCGCTCCGACACGTACCCGTACATCCGCATCGACGAGAACGACGTCGACATCGGGCACGAGGCGACCGTCTCGAAGATCGGCGAGGAGCAGCTCTTCTACCTGATGTCCCGCGGGCTCTCCGAGGCCGAGGCGAGCGCCATGGTGGTGAGCGGCTTCGTCGAGCCGATCACCAAGGAGCTCCCGCTCGAGTACGCCGTCGAGATGAACAGGCTGATCCAGCTCCAGATGGAGGGGTCGGTCGGTTGATCGTCGAGCGGACGGACTTCGTGTCCGTGCCGGTCACGGATATGGAACGTTCGACGGCGTTCTACCGCGACACACTGGGTCTCGAGCAGGTCGGTGACGACGGGTTTCCCGAGTTCCAGCTCGGTTCGAACGTCAGCCTGTACCTGATCGACATGACGAGCGTCGGCGGCGAGTTCACCGGCCCGCACAGCGCGTCGATCGCGCTGCGCGTACCCGATGTCGAGGGCGCGCGCGCCGAGCTCGAGGCCAAGGGCATCCGCTTCGCTGGCGACACGCGCCTGACGCCGGTGTGCCGGATGGCGTTCTTCCACGATCCCGACGGCAACGTGCTGATGCTGCACCGCCGTCACGACGCGACCCCGGCATGACGACACTCACGCGCGACGAGGCCGCGAAGCTCTTCGCGGAGCTGCCGCTGCCGTCGACCTCCGACGAGCACTGGCGCTTCACGGACCTGCGCGGCTTCGATCCCGACCCGGCACCAGGCACCGTGCTGCCAGGCACCGGGGGTGCGCCGATGCTCGACCTCGAGGTCGACGGACGCGCGGTGATGAGCGAGGCCGGGCTCGAAATCGTCTCGGCGCCCGACGGCGTCACGTTCGAGCCGCTGCCGATCGACTACGAGGCGCGGTTGATCCCGGACGACGACAGATTCGCGCTCGAGAACCTCGCCCGGTGGCGTCACGGCCTGCTCGTGCGCGTCCCGAAAGGGGTCGAGCTCGACCGGCCGCTCTACGTCAAGGTGACGTCGAACGGCGGCTCGCTCTACTGGCGCATGGTCGTCGAGGCCGAGGAGGGCGCGCGCTTCACGCTCGTCGAGGACCTGTCCTCCGTCGGTCCGGACACGCTGGCATACACGAACGCGGTCGTCGAGCTCTTCGTCGGCGAGAACGCAAAGGTCGAGTACGTCTCGCTCCAGAACCTCTCGCAAGAGACATGGCACTTCGGCCGTCACCGTGCGTGGTTGGAGCGGGACGCCGAGCTCGACTGGGTGATCGGCGGCTTCGGCTCGAAGCGCGGGAAGGTCTGGATCGAGAACGACCTGGCCGGCCCGGGCGCGACCTCGCGCGTGACCGGCGCGTACTTCGCCGACGGCGACCAGCACCTCGACTACGACACCTTCCAGGAGCACATCGCGCCGAACACCGAGAGCGACTTCGCGTTCAAGGGCGCGCTTCGAGAGCGGGCCAGCGCCGTCTGGCGCGGGATGATCCGCGTCGAGGAGGACGCCCAGAAGACCAACGCGTATCAGGAGAACCGCAACCTCTTGCTCTCCGACGAAGCACATGCCGACTCGATCCCGGGGCTCGAGATCATGGCGAACGACGTGCGCTGCACGCACGGCGCGACCCTCGGTCGCGTCAACCGCGAGGAGCTCTTCTACCTGATGGCGCGCGGGCTCTCCCGCGCGGAGGCCGAGCGCCTGATCGTCCGCGGCTTCTTCCAGGATGTGCTCGACCGGATCGCGCTCGAGCCGGTGCGCGAGGCGCTCGGTGCCGCGCTCGAGGCGCGGATCCCGCAGTAACGGCCAACTCAGCGCGTTCTTAGGTTCGGGTGCGACGATTCAGCGCGACCCGAGCGAAAGGAGACTCCAGATGCTCGGTCGCAGGGCTGCAGTCGCCGCCGGCACCGTCGTCCTCGCCGTCACTGGCGGGGGCGTCGCGCTGGCTGCGAACCACGGCAGCTCACACGGCTCGAAGCCGGCCACGCATTCGTCGAAGAACTATTCGATGATGCGGAGCACGCAGGGGCACCAGGGCGGTGACTGCCCGAACATGGGCGGTGGTGGATCGTCCTCCGGCACCTCGGCGGCGCTCTAGGCACGGCCCGAGCCGGGAGGGCGCCCGGCGCGTGCGCCGGGCGCCCATTCTCTGATCAGCCGAGCTCGTGGTTCGAGCGGATCAGGTTGAGCGGGTCGACGGTCGCCTTGATGCGGCGCAGCCGGTGGTAGCTCGTCTCGCTCCAGAGCGTGCTCGCCTTCCGCTTCGTCTCTGTGAAGTTCAGGTACGTGTGCTCGGACTCCCACGGAGCGAGCGCCGTCCGGAGCGTCGCGACCGAACGTTGGACCGCCGCGAGCGCCTCCGCGGTCGGCGCGATCCCGACCGCGTACATGATGAACGGCGCCCCGAACGAGGCGAGCGCGCCGTGCTCGGGCAGGCTTCGGCTGATCTCGCCGCCGAGCTGGCGGATCTCGACCGAGAGCAGGGGCGAGCCGACGCTGTTCGAGACGACGGCGTCGATCGTCTCGGCGTCGACGTCGTCGAGCGTCATGCCGTCGCCGCTTCCCGGCACCGGGTGCTCGGGGTCCATGTGCAGGTGCGAGAGCGCCTGGATCGGGATCCGGTCGATCGTGTCCATCACCGGGCCGAGCGCGCGCAGCGGCGCCACCAGGTTGCGGCCCTCGTTCTCGTCGCCGCAGTGGATCACCTCGACGACGACGAACGACTTCCCGCGCACCGGCTCGGGGATCTCCTCGAGCGGCGGCAGCTGCAGGATGCGGCCGACCGAGCTGGTCTCGTCCGGCAGCCCGTCGGTCCACGCCCGCCACTCGGCGAGGACCTCGCCCGCGCGGTCGACCGGGAACCAGAGGATGCCGGCGTACACCTGACTGACCGGGAACAGCCGGAACTCGATCGCGGTCACGATCCCGAAGTTGCCGCCGCCGCCGCGGAGCGCCCAGAAGAGGTCGGGCTCGGAGTCGCGATCGACCCGGTGCAGGCGCCCGTCGGCGGTCACGACCTCGATCGCGGTGACCTGGTTCGCGCCGATGCCGTACTTGCGGCCGAGCCACGAGAGGCCGCCGCCGAGCGTGTACCCGACGACGCCGACGTCGGGCGACGAGCCGGCAAGTGCGGCGAGCCCGTGCTCCGCCGCGGCCTCGACGACCTCGATCCAGATCGTGCCGGCGCCGACCCGGGCGGTCTGCGTCTCGGGGTCGACAGTGACGCTGCGCAGCTTGTGCAGTTTCACGAGCATGGTGTCGGCGAGGTCGCCCATCGCCATCGCGCCGTGGCCCGTGCCCTGCGGCGCGACGCGCAGACCGGCTTCCCGCGCGAACTCGACGATCTCGATGACGTCGCCCACGTTCTCGGGCACGACGACGGCAGCCGGCCGCTGGTCGGCGGCGAGGTTCCAGGCCCGGCGTGACTCGTCCCAGGCCTCGTCGCTCGGGACGACGACGGCGCCGTCGATCCGCTCCGCGAGCTCGCGGATGTCCGTCTGTGTGAGCTCGATGGTTCTCGGTTCCTGCGTCATCTCGATCGGCCTCCTGCACGGGTCAGTGTCTCGACCGATGCTGCTCGACGCTTGCCTGTTGCGCGTCGGCCGCCCTGCTGATCTTTCGGTCACCCGCGCGAGTGAGGCCGGGCGGTAGCCGTCGTCCGCGAGGACGACGTCGGGGAGCGCTACGCGCGGACGAGCGGCTTGTACTTGATGCGGTGCGGCTCGAGCGCGTCCGGGCCGCGCGTCTCGCGCACCCAGTCGGCGTACTCGGCCCAGTCGCCCTCGAACCAGGTGACCTGCGAGTCGCCCTCGAAGGCCAGGATGTGGGTGGCGACGCGATCGAGGAACCAGCGGTCGTGCGTGATCACGACGGCGCAGCCTGCGAACTCGAGCAGTGCGTCCTCGAGGGCGCGGAGCGTGTCGACGTCGAGGTCGTTCGTCGGCTCGTCGAGCAGGAGCACGTTGCCGCCGCTCTTGAGCAGCTTCGCCAGGTGCACGCGGTTCCGCTCGCCGCCCGACAGCATCCCCACCGGCTTCTGCTGGTCGCCGCCCCTGAAGTTGAACCACGAGGTGTACTGGCGCGAGTTCACCTCGCGCTTGCCGAGCAACACGACGTCCTGGCCGCCCGAGATCTCCTTCCACACCGTGTTTGCGGGATCGAGGTCGGCACGCGACTGGTCGACATACGCGAGCTGCACGGTGTCGCCGACCCGGAGCGTCCCCGCGTCGGGCGTCTCCTCGCCGGCGATCATCCGGAAGAGCGTCGTCTTGCCCGCGCCGTTCGGGCCGATCACACCGACGATGCCCGCGGGCGGCAGCGAGAATGTCAGGCCCTCGACCAGCAGGTGGTCGCCGTAGCCCTTGGTCACGGCGTCGGCCTCGATCACGACGTCGCCCAGGCGCGGACCGGGCGGGATGTGGATCTCGACCCGGTCGAGCTTGACGCTCTGCTCCTCGGCGAGCAGCTTCTCGTAGGCGCCGAGGCGCGCCTTCGACTTGGCGTGCCGCGCACGAGGGGCGAGCCGGACCCACTCGAGCTCGCGCTGCAGCGTGCGGCGGCGGGCGGACTCGGTCTTCTCCTCGTGCGCGAGCCGCTCCTGCTTCTGCTCGAGCCAGCCCGAGTAGTTGCCCTGGTACGGGATCCCGCGGCCACGGTCGAGCTCGAGGATCCACCCGGCGACGTTGTCGAGGAAGTAGCGGTCGTGCGTGACTGCGACGACGGTGCCCTTGTAGTCGGCGAGGAAGCGCTCGAGCCACAACACCGACTCGGCGTCGAGATGGTTCGTCGGCTCGTCGAGCAAGAGCAGGTCGGGCGCCTGCAGGAGCAGGCGGCAGAGCGCGACGCGCCGGCGCTCGCCGCCCGACAGCGTGTTCACGTCGCGGTCGCCCTCCGGCAGCCGCAGCGCATCCATTGCGTGGTCGAGCTGGTCGTCGAGCTGCCACGCGTCACGACGGTCGATCTGGTCCTGCACGGTCGCCTGCTCGGCGAGCAGCGCGTCGAAGTCGGCGTCCGGCTCGGCGAAGCGCGCCGAGACCGCATTGAAGCGGTCGAGCAGGTCGCGGATCTCCCGCACCCCGTCCTCGACGTTCTCGCGCACATTCTTCGCATCGTCGAGCTCCGGCTCCTGTTCGAGCAGCCCCACGGTCGCGCCGGGTGCGAGCTCGGCGACGCCGGACGACGTCTCCTCCTTGCCGGCCATGATCCGCAGCACCGTCGACTTGCCGGCGCCGTTCGGGCCGAGCACGCCGATCTTCGCCCCTGGCAGGAACGAGAGCGAGATCGACTGGAGAACCTGGCGGTCGGGTCCGTAGAACTTGTCGGCCCGGTACATCGTGAAGACGTATTCGCTGCTCACACCGGGGCCACGATACCTTCACGATTCTCTGACTCCGGCGGCATAGCGTGAGCCCGTGAAGGCCCTCGGCGTCCTGGTCGCAGTTCTGGTGCTCGCACTGCCGGCGACCGCGGCACGGCCGCGCATCCTCGCGCCGCAGGACGCCTGGCCCGTCTGGTCGCCGGACGGACGAAGCATCGCCTTCACGCGCATCGACGCGACCGGGATGACGCTCGAGGTGCTCCGGCTCGGAGGACGGCCGGTCGCGATCGGGCACAACGCGTTCCAGCTCGAGCCGAGCTGGTCCCCCGACGGGCGCGCGCTCGCGTTCCAGGCTCAAGGTGGGATCTACGTCTGGCGACAGGCCGGCGGCACGGTGGAGGGCGCGGTGTGCGGGTGCGGGGCACCCGCGCTCGGCGCCGAGCTCGCCTACGTCCGTGGCACGGATCTCTACGTCGGCGGCACCCGCTGGGCGACCGGAGTGATCGGCCAGGCGGCGTGGGAGCCGGGTGGCGAGCGGCTCGCGTTCCAGCGCGACGACGGGGTCTACGTGATCAGCGGCCAGAACGGGATCCCGGGGGCGCCGCGGCGGCTCGCCGTGGCCGCAAATCCGGGGCGGCCCGTGTGGTCGCCCGACGGCAGCGACCTCGCCTACACCGCGGGCGGGCGCGTGTTCGTCGTCTCCACGCACGGAAGCGCGCCGCCGGCAGCCGTCTCCCCGGTCTTTGCCGACATCGGTACCCCGAGCTGGTCTTCGGGAGGCGACGCACTGGCGTACACACACCGGGCCGCCGTCGAGGTGACCGATCTCTCCGGCGCGTCGTCGGCACTGACCTCCACGTCCGGGCTCGGCGCCGCGTTCTCGCCGACCGGCGACGCGATCGCGTTCGCAGGGCCACGGCCCGGCTGTCCGGGCCACACGGCGATCAGGCTGTGGCTCGACAATGCGAGCAACGGGCCGGTCACGGGCTCGTGCGTCGTGCGTGGGACGCCTCGGGCCGACGTGATCGAGGGGACGCCGCTCTGGGGCGACGTGATCCTCGCCGGCGCCGGCAGCGACCAGATCCACGCCAACGACGGGCACACCGACCGTGTCGACTGCGGCCCCGGCCGCGACGTCGTCTGGGCCGACCGCACCGACCGGCTCCGCGGCTGCGAGGTCGTGCACCGCTGAAAGAGGTGCCGGCCCCTGTTCGGGGGACGACATCAGCCGAGGCATCCGGCATGGTGCGTCCCGCCGCATGCGCCTGCTCGTCTCCCTGCTGCTCGGCCTGGTCGCCGTCCCCTCGGCGGGCGCTGCCTGGACCACCGTCTCGACCGTTCCCGTCTCGAACACGATGCGGCCCGGCGTCCTCCGCACGGCCTCCGGCGTCGAGCTCGCCGCGTACAGCGACGGCAAGGGCACGCTGAAGGTCTGGTCGAGCGCGACCGGCGATCACACGGTCGCGTCCGGGCTGCTCTCCGTGGGCAAGCCCGCACTCGTGCAGCTGCCGACAGGTGCGGTCGAGCTGTACGCGCCCGCGACGACGGCAGGGTTCGCGCTGCAGGGGGTGCTTCGCTTCGAATCGACGTCGGACGGCGCGAGCTGGTCGGCACCCGTCGCGACGCACTCGACGAGCCTCGCCGACGTCGAATCGGCCGCCGTCCGCCCCGACGGCACGCCCATGTTCAGCCAGGACGGGACCTTCGGCGTCGTCGTCTCGCAGGGCCTGAACGGCGAGCTCTCGCACACCGTCTTCGGCGCGTGCTGCGGCTATGCGGAGTCGCTCGCGGTCGACACGGCGAACTACGCGCAGGTCGCGTTCTGGTCGAACGCCAACGCGTTCCCGAGCCAGTTCGTCTACGAGGGGCTCGACGCGACGGGCGGCCAGGCCGGCCCCGGGCGCGCCTTCGGCCTGCCGCAGACGGCGCCCCACGACGACGGCGTGCCGCTCGTCGCCGACGGTCTCGGCGACACCTTCATGGGCTGGGCGGGGGGCTACCCGACGGCGACGAGCTTCGCCCTCAACACCTTCCGCGGCGGCAACCTCGTCTACTCGACCGTGGTCGGAGGCGGGACGTTCGCGGGCGGCGACCCGCACATGGCGCTCGCCGTCGATCCGGCGAATCGCCTGTGGGCTGTGTGGACGCAGAACGGCGCAGTCCACGCGCGGCGGTCGCGAAGCGCCGGCAAACACTTCGGAGCGGCCTCGATCGGCGGTCTCGGAGGGGTCACCGCCTATCAACTCGCCGCCGTAGCCCTCCCTGACGGCCGCGTGGCCGTCTACGTCGACACCGGCAGCGCGATCGTCCGGTCGACGCTGCTCCCGAGCCTCACGGTCGGTGCGACCCCGAAGGCGGTTGCCGTCACGGACGACGGCGTCGGCGTGAAGGCGACGCTCAAGGGCGGCGGCCACACGGTCTCGACGAGCGTCGCGGGCAAGGCGAGCCTCGCCCCGTTCCGCAAGGGGACGCTCGTGACGGTGACCGCAGCCGGGTATGCACCGGCGTCGTTCCGCAAGCGCTGAGCGGGCGCGAATCGCTGCCAGGTACGGGCACCGTGGCTGGCGCGAGGCGCTGGGTACAGTAGGTCCGTGGCCGTAGAGGCATCTCAAACGCTCGACGTGCAGCGCCTGCGCGCTGACTTCGCCGTCTTCGACGAGCTCACGAACGGCCTTCCCGTCGCGTACCTGGACTCGGCGTCCTCGACGCAGAAGCCGCGACAGGTGCTCGACGCGATGCGCGAGTTCTACGAGCACTCCTACGCGAACGTGCATCGCGGCGTCTACACGCTCTCGGAGCGCGCGACCGCGGGCTTCGAAGGCGCGCGGGAGAAGGTGCGCGCGCTCATCAACGCACCGTCGAATCGCGAGGTGATCTTCACGCGCAGCGCGACCGAGGCGCTGAACCTCGTCGCCTACGCCTGGGGACTCGAAAACCTCGGCCCGGGAGACGTCGTCGTGATCACGGAGCTCGAGCACCACGCCAACTTCGTGCCGTGGCAGTTCATCGCCAAGCGGACGGGCGCCGAGTTCGCGCACATCCCGATCGACGACCTCGGCGAGCTGCAGCTCGACACGCTCGACGAGCTCGCCGCGCGCGGCAACATCAAGGTGGTCGCGAACAACCTCGTCTCGAACACGCTCGGGACGATCAACCCGGTCGAGAAGCTCGCCGACTGGGCGCACGCCCAGGGCGCGATCATGGTCGTCGACGCGGCGCAGGCCGCCCCGCACCGGCCGATCGACGTGCAGGCGCTCGGCTGCGACTTCCTCGCCTTCTCGTCGCACAAGCTCTGCGGGCCGAGCGGCGTGGGCGCGCTGTGGGGCCGGCGCGAGTTGCTCGAGGCGATGCCGCCCTTCAACCTCGGCGGCGAGATGATCCGCTCGGTCGCCCTCGACCGGACGAGCTGGAACGAGTTGCCCTACAAGTTCGAGGCGGGCACCCCCGCGATCGCCGAGGCATACGGCTTCGGGGTCGCGGTCGACTACGTGTCGTCGGTCGGGCTCGAGGCGATCGAGCGGCACGAGCACGAGCTGGTCGTTCAGGCGATGGACCGGCTCTCGGAGATCCCCGGCATCCGCATCTTCGGGCCGCCCGCCGACCGGCGCACCGGCATCGTCAGCTTCGAGCTCGAGGGCGTGCACCCGCACGACGTCGCGCAGATCCTCAACTGGGAGGGCGTGGCAGTCCGCGCGGGCCACCACTGCACGCAGCCGCTGATGACGCGGCTCGGGGTCGCCGCGACCACGCGCGCGAGCTTCTACCTGTACTCGCTGCCCGAGGAGGTCGACCGCCTCGCCGACGGCCTCGTGAAGGTCAAGGAGACCTTCGGAGTGTGATGTCCGAGTTCGATCAGCTCTACAGAGAGGTGATCCTCGACCA
Organism: uncultured Thermoleophilia bacterium; assembly: GCA_963742615.1. GTDB lineage: Bacteria > Actinomycetota > Thermoleophilia > Gaiellales > Gaiellaceae > PALSA-600. Next base: position 462,516 of record CAVUMS010000001.1, read on the forward strand.
CTACAAGAACCCGCGCGGGCACGGGATGATCGAGCATGCCGACGCGCACGCGGAGGGTCAGAACCCGCTGTGCGGCGACGAGGTCGCGATCTCGGTGCGCTTCGCCGCGGACGGCGAGACGATCGAGGACGTCGGCTTCGAGGGACGCGGGTGTGCGATCTCGCAGGCCGCCACGTCGATGCTGACCGAGCTGGTGAAGGGCCGGAAGGCGTCGGAGGTGGCCCAGCTGCCGAAGGAGGAGCTGCTGGACGAGATCGGGATCCCGCTCACGCCGATCCGCCTCAAGTGCGCGATCCTCGGTCTCGGCGTCCTGAAGGTGGCGCTCAACCGCTCGAAGGGCACGCCGCTCCCCGAGGAATGGCGTGGGCTCTCCGAGGGCCTGCAGTTCGACTAGGCGCGACGGTGCCCGAGGTCCACGTCGCCCCGCTCGACGAGTTCGGCCCGGGCTCGGTGAAGATCGTCACCGTCGGCTGGACCTCGATCGGGGTCTACAACTGCGGCGGCGAGCTGTACGCGCTCGAGGACCGCTGTTCGCACGACGACGGCCCGCTCTGCGAGGGCGACTGGGAGGAGGACACCTGCCGCGTGATCTGCCCGCGCCACGGCTCGGCCTTCGACCTCCGCACCGGGCGGCCGCTCTCCCTACCGGCCTTCGAGCCCGTCGAGACGTATCCGGTCCTGGTCGAGGACGGCGTCGTGAAGGTCGTCGTCGCGGACGTGCGGCCCTGATCCGCTGCTGGGAATCGAGCGATCCGCTCTACCTCGCCTACCACGACGAGGAGTGGGGGCGGCCGGTGCTCGACGAGCGCGGTCTCTACGAGCGCCTGACGCTGGAGGGATTCCAGTCGGGCCTCTCGTGGCTGACGATCCTGCGCAAGCGCGAGGCGTTCCGTTCGGCGTTCCGCGGGTTCGATCCCGAGCGTGTGGCGCGGTTCGGCGCGCGCGACGTGGAGCGGCTGCTCGGAGACGCGTCGATCGTGCGCCACCGCGGCAAGATCGAGGCGGCGATCGCGAACGCACAGGCGACGCTCGCGCTTCGCGACCAGGGCACGCCGCTCCCCGAGCTGCTCTGGGCCGCCGCGCCGCGCCGCCGGAAGGCGCCGCGCTCGCACGCCGACTGGGCCGCTTCGACGCCCGAGTCGGCCGCGCTCTCGAAGCGCCTGCGCGGTGCCGGCTTTCGCTTCGTCGGCCCGACCACCGTTCATGCGGCGCTGCAGGCGTGCGGGATCGTCAACGACCACCTCGCGACCTGCTTCGTGCGCGCCGCCGTCGAGTCCGAGCGGTCCTCCGTCCTGAGCGATCCGCTATGGTGAGTGGTAACCGCGGAAAGGAGGTGGTCCGGCGTTGGAGACTTCGAGTACGGGCAGTGGAGGTACCGGCTCGTAGAGGCGTGTCCCCGGAACCTGAGAGGGGAATCGTCTAGCCAGCGTGGGGGACTCGCGTTACGCGCCGCCTGAAACGGCCGGAAGCGCCTCTACGAATACCAGCTGGTCACCGGATCGAGGGCCGCCTTTGGCGGCCCTCATCTTTTTGGGAGAGAACCTTGTGGGAAGAGAACCTGCGGTTCCCTTCCCAAGGCCCATCCCTCCCTCTTCGCGTGGTGTCTCGGCTTCGTGCTGCGCCTCCCGGCCGGCGAAGCCGGCCTTCGGCGGCGGCCGTTTGCGCTTTGAGGAGGTAGAAACATTCTCGTGCCCGGCGAGAGCCTGATCGCGGATCCGTCGCTCGCCACGTCGGCGCCGAGCGCGCCGGGTGGACTCGTTCGAACATGCCTTTGCTCGCGGCGCTCAGGGACGCGTTTGCCCGGGAGCGGCCGCTGGCCGGGCGCCGGCTCGGGATGTGCTTGCACGTCGAGCCGAAGACGGCGGTGCTGCTCGAGGTGCTCGTCGCGGGTGGGTGCGAGATCGCTCTCACCGGTAGCCCGGCGACCACCGACGACGCCACCGCGGCGCTGCTCGCGACGCTCGACGGCGTCACCGTTTTCGCCGCCAACGCCGACGACGCGGCGGCTCACGCGGCGCACCTCGAGCGCGTGCTCGCGTTCGGGCCCGACCTGCTGCTGGACAACGGCGCCGAGCTGATCGCCGCTGCGGCCGAGCGCGGGCTCGGCGTCACCGCCGCGACCGAGGAGACCACCTCCGGCGCGAACCGGCTCAAGGCGGAGCTTCACGGGCGGGTGCCGTTCCCGGTCGTCGTGATCGACGACTCGCCGCTGAAGCGCCTCATCGAGAACACGTACGGGGTCGGGCCGACGGTCGTCGAGGGGTTCATGCGGGCGACGAACCTGCTCGTCGCCGCGACCGTGTTCTGCGTGGTGGGCTACGGCGCGTGCGGCCGCGGCGTCGCACGGGCGCTGCGGGCGGACGGGGCCACCGTCCTCGTCGTCGAGCGCGATCCCGTGCGTGCGCTCGAGGCTGCGTTCGACGGGATGAGCGTGCGCGGGCTCGACGCTGCGCTCGCGCAGGCCGACGCGGTGATCACGGTGACCGGCACGACCGGCGTGATCGGGCGCCATGAGCTCGGGCTCGTGCGCGACGGCGTGCTGCTCGCGAACGCCGGCCACTTCTCGGAGATCGAGCTCGACGAGCTGGGCGCCGGCGTGCGCGTGGCCGACGCCGTCACCGAGCACGTCCTGGAAGGTCGCCGCGTCAGGCTGCTCGGCCGCGGCGAGATGCTGAACCTCACCGCCGCGACCGGGAATCAGATCCAGGTGATGGACCTCGGGTTCGCGCTCCAGGCACGCTCGCTGCGGGCGCTCGCCGCCGACCCGTCGGGCTTTGCCGCCGGCCCGCAGCCGGTGCCGGCCGAGATCGACGACGCCGTCGCCCGCGGGATGCTCGCCGCGCTGTCTACGGCCTGAGGCGCCAGATGTCGGCGCCCTTCCAGCTCGGCACCCAGGCGTCGCCCGCGATCTCCGTGACGACGAACGGGCCGATGCCGACCTTGACGGTGCGGCTGACCTGGTTGGTCGCCGGGTCGACGATCGCGACCGTGTTCTGGCGGATCTCGGGCACCCACACCTGGCCGCCGACGACGGCCGGATCGCCGAGCGGTGCCGTGAGCTTGATCGTCGCGACCACCTGGTTCGAGCCCGGGTCGAGGCGCACCAGGCCGCTCGGGGAGGTCACCCAGACGGCGTCGTCGGACGCGGCCGTCCAGCCGGCGCCCGCGACCGGGATCGTCGCGACGACGGTGTTCGACGCCGGGTCGACGCGGATCACGCCGTCGCTGCCGGTCGCCCAGATCGAGCCGAACGCGCCGACCACGCCGGTCGCCGTCGGTAGCGGGAAGCGCTTGACGACCCGGTTCCGTGCGGGGTCGATGCGGTCGAGCTGCCCGCCGGTGTAGGCAGTCGCCCAGGCGGCGCCGTAGGCGAACGTCGCGTCGTACGGCTGTGCGTCCACCTTGACGGCGATGCGCTTGCTCGTCCGCAACGACACGCGGCTGACCGTGTTCGAGCTCGTGTCCTCGATCCACAACGATCCCGCCCCCGCCCCCAGCCCGCACGAGCCGAAGCCGATCTGGGTCTTCGAGAGCGACCCTGTTCGTCTTCGGATCGATCCGCAGGAGGTACGGCGCGCCGTACTCGCTCACCCACACCGATCCGCCTGCTCCCGCGGCGGCGCAGGGGGCGACGCCTGGCGACACCTTGATCTTCGCGACCACGGTCGGACCGGCCCCCGCGCTTGCGGCGACTGCCGTAGCGGCCGCCGCGAGCAGGCTGAAGGTGAGGATGCGGATCGGCCGACGATACTCCGGATCCGGACAATGTGCTCCGGATCCGGATTAATCTTCGGTTAACGACCGCGCGAAGGCAGCGTCCAGCTCCTCGAGCGCGGCCACGACCTTCCCCGCATCCTCGAGCTCGCTGTCGAGTGCCTGGTTGATGCGCGTCAACGCTCCGAACCCCTGCCGCCACTCGCGGTCGCCGGACGGCGCTGAGCTCGAACAGCGACGAGCGGCCGTCCTCGGGGTTCGGGTGGCGTCGGACGCGGTCACGCGACTCGAGCCGCCGCACGACGTCGGACGCTGTCGTCAGCGGCATCCCGAGCTCGGCCGCGACTTCGGTGAGCCGCACGGGGCCGCGGACGCCGATCAGGCTCAGGATCCCGTAGCCGTCGGGGTCGACCCCGTCCGCCGCCAGCTCGCGCTCGACCAGCTGCGCCATCCGCTGGTGCGCGGCGACGAGCCGCAGCAGCAGGGACAGGCGCCGCTCAGGCCGTTGCGCGGCGGAGCTGGTCTTCGAGCGTGACGAGCCGGAGCGAGAAGGTGTCTTGGGCATCGGTGTTCGAGCAGACGTTGTCGCCGGCGTCGATCATCGCGACCTGATCGACGGTCAGGGGCGCGCCCGGCGCCCACTGTGTAAGGCGCGCGCCCGTGCGGGCCACTCCGATCGGGACGTGGACGAGGCGGCGCTCCTTTCCGAGCACGCGCGCGATGGTGAGGTAGAGCTCGTTCCACGTGACGACGTCGGGACCTCCGATCTCCCAGATCCGGCCGGTCGCGCGCGGGTCGTCGAGCGACGGTGGCGAAGAACTGCGCGACGTCGTCGAGCCAGATCGGCTGGATGCGCTGCGTGCCCGGGCCGATCACGGTCACGACCGGGGCGACCTTCACCTGCCGCACGAACGTCGGCAGGGCGCCGCCGCGGCCGAACACGAAGCTCGGGCGGACGATCACGTACTCGAGCCCGGACGCCTCGACCGCGCGCTCCATCGCCCACTTGGCGGCGTAGTACGGGACGAGCTCCTTCGTCTGCTCGGTCGTCCCGAGCGCGCTCATCTGCACGAAACGCTCCACGCCGGCCGCCTTCGCCGCCGCCAGCAAGGAGGCGGTGCCGTCGGTCATCACCTGCTGGAAGTCGGCCGGCTTCCCCTTGAGGATCGCCACGAGGTTCACGACGTGCGTGCAGCCTTCGACCGCCGGCGCGAGCGTCTCCGGCCGGGTGAGATCGCCGGCCACGACCTCCGCGCCGATCGCCGTGAGGTGCGATCCGTCGTCGGGCCGCCGCGCGAGCACGCGCACGTCGAGGTCGCGTGCGCGGAAGGCGTGCACGATCGCGTGCCCGACGAACCCGGTGCCGCCTGTGACGAGGATCTTCATTCGAAGTTCTGCCAGTAGCGACTCGGCGTGGGGCCGCGCTGGCCCTGGTACTTCGATCCGAGCGCGGTGGAGCCGTACGGCGCCGCGGCGGGCTCCGTGAGCTGCATGAACGAGACCTGCCCGATCTTCATCCCGTGGTAGATCGTGATCGGAAGGTTCGCGACGTTCGAGAGCTCGAGCGTCACGTGGCCGTCCCAGCCCGGGTCGATGAACCCGGCGGTCGAGTGGATGAGCAGGCCGAGGCGGCCGAGTGAGCTCTTGCCTTCGAGTCGGGCGACGAGGTCGTCGGGAAGCGTCACACGCTCGAGCGTCGACCCGAGCACGAACTCGCCCGGGTGGAGGATGAACGGCTGGTCGTCGGCGATCTCGACTTCCTCGGTCAGCTCCTCCTGCGGCTTCTTGACGTCGATGAACGGATAGCGCGCGTTGTGGAAGACGCGGAAGTACCGGTCGACGCGGACGTCGACGCTGGACGGCTGCAACAGCGACGCGTCATACGGGTCGATCGCGATGCGGCCTTCTCCGATGAGGCGCTCGATGGTGCGGTCGGAGAGAACCATCGGCGGATTCTTCCATCAGCGCGTCCGCAAGCGTGCGGAGGCCCTTGAGGAAGGCGTCCCGCTCGGCCGGCGTGAGTGAGGCGAGCGTGCGCTCGAGCGGGCGGTTGCGGCGCTCGAGCCATGCACGCACGCGCTCGGACGTGAGCGCGTTCAGGTCGACGACCGTGCGGCGCCGGTCGTCCGCGTGCTCGCGCCGGTGCACGAGCGAGCGGTCCTCGAGGTCGCGGGTGAGCTTGCTCGCGGCCGGGAGCGAGAGCCCGAGCTCGCGCGCAAGCTCCCCGACCGTCCGCTCACCTTCGGTTCCGATGTGCGCGAGCACGGCGACGTGCCTGCGGGTGAGCCGCGGGCCTGAGCCGACCAGCGCGAGCAGGTCGTCGCTCGGGCGCCGGCGCTGCCAGAGGCCGCGCACGACCCGGCGCAGCACCCGGCGGAGCTCGTCGAGCTGGCCGCCGTCGCTTACCATTGCGCATTAGTTATCATCGAGTAACTATTATCGAGAGATACGGAAGGAGGTGAGCGTAGCCATGTGCGAGGAAGAGCACCATCATCGCCACCATGACCACCGGCGCCACCGCTTCGGGCGCCGCGGGCCTGGCTTCCCCAACCGGGAGCAGCTGGTCGAGCGCCTGACGTCGTACCGCGCCCATCTCGAGCGCGAGCTCGAGAACGTGCAGGACCTCCTCGATCGCCTCGGCGACACGCCGGACCAGGCGCCGCCGCCGGCGACCGGGACGGTGTGACTAACCGGTGCGGCGCCGCGACGAGGCGGGGACGTAGTACGAGTCCACGTACTCGATCACGGTTCGCTGCATCGAGAACCGCGGCGCGAGCTCCGCGATCGAGCTTCGCATCATTCGAGCCCAGTCGTTCCGCGCTTCGAAGCGCGGAACGACGTGCTCGGAGAGCAGCCGGTACAGCTCGTCGGCGTCCTCCTCGTCGGAGCTCCCCGCGATCGCCCAGCCGTACGACGGGTCGTAGGCCTCCGCCCACCATCCATCCAGTACCGAGAGGTTGAGGACCCCGTTGACCGCCGCCTTCATCCCGCTCGTCCCGGAGGCCTCGTGCGGCCGGAGCGGCGTGTTCAGCCACACGTCGCAGCCGGGGATGATCGCCCGCGCCAGGTCGATGTCGTAGCCCTCGAGGAACACGACGCGGCCCGCGGCCCGACCGCGAGACAGCGCGACGATCTCCTGCAGCAGCTCCTTGCCTGCCGCGTCCTGCGGATGCGCCTTGCCCGCGACGACGAGCTGCACCGGCAGCCCGAGCAGCCGCTCGAGGTCGCTGAACACGAGGCCGGCGCGTTTGTACGTGGCGAAGCGACGCGCGAAGCCGATCGTCAGCAGCGACGAATCGAGGCCGGTCAGCCCGTGGAGGCGCTCGCGTAGGCCCGCCCGGACCTCGAGCAGCACCTCGAGGTCGAGCTCCCGGGCGGCCTGCCAGCCGCCGCTCGACGGCGGTGCCTCCGGGCGGACGCCGGCCCGGCGAAGGACGCGGGCGAGCTCCGGAGCGAGCCACGTGCCGAGGTGGACGCCGTTCGTGACGTGCGTGATCGGTGCGGCGCGGCCGGGCCAGAGCCCCTTCCACATCGTGCGCGCGACCTCGCCGTGCAGCTCGGAGACGGCGTTCGCGTGCGACGAGAGTCGAAGCGCGAGCGGTGTCAGGCCGAAGCCGTCGCCGCCGTCGGCACGGCCGAGCGCGAGCAGCTCTTCACGCGAGATGCCCGCCTCCTCGGCGAGCGCGCCCACGTAGCGGAGCACCAGCTCGCCGGCGAAGATCTCGTTGCCCGCCGGGACGGGCGTGTGGGTCGTGAACACGGTGCTCGCACGTACCTCCTCGAGCGCCTCAGCCGGTTCGACCCCACGCTCGACCATTCGCCGCGTCCGCTCGATCGTGAGGAAGGCGGCGTGACCCTCGTTCACGTGGAAGACGCTCGGCTCGAGCCCGAGTGCCTGCAGCACGCGGACGCCCCCGACGCCGAGCACGACCTCCTGGCGGATCCGGTGCTCGCGGTCTCCCCCATAGAGCACGTCCGTGACGCCCTCGACGTCGAGGAGGTAGAGCGGCACCGACCCGACGTCGTACCGCCAGACAGCGGCTTCGACGGTCTCGTCGCCGAGCTCGACCTGGACGGTGACCGGTTCGCGGATCAGCCCGAGTGCCTCGGGATCGACCGTCTCGTCGCTCTCGGCCTGCCGGGCGTCTTGGCCGACCGACTGCCGGAAGTACCCGCGCCGGTAGAGCAGTCCGACGGCGACGAGCGGCAACCCGAGCTCGGCCGCGGCCTTCAGGTGGTCGCCCGCGAGGACGCCCAGCCCGCCGGAGTAGATCGGCAGCCGGGCCTCGAGCCCGAACTCCATGCTGAAGTACGCGACGAGCACGTCACTGTCGGCGCCGTGCGTGTCCGACCACCAGGTCGAGGGGCGCATGTCGGTCTCGGAGGTGAGCATCGTTCTTCGAGCCCGCGCGGGGCTCCGACTGGGACTGCGGGAGGCTAGCGGAGCAGCGGCGATCGCCGCCGGTCTAGAGGCTTGATGCGCATTTACGGGCATTACGCATCAAGCCTCTAGGGGTTCGGCACGAACGTCACGATCCTGGAGCTGCGGACGCTCCCGTCCGTGCCCCTCGCGACCGCGATGCCCTCGACGCGCTCGCGCTTCCTGAACTTCGCCGGCTCGAGGAACCCGTGGTACGGCGCGGAGTCGTCGATCGCCACTCGCTGCCAGGCGCCGCGGTGCCGGCGGATCGCGAACGCGACGCTGACCGGGCCCCCGGGGACGCCCGCGCCGAGGCGGTAGAAAGAGGTGAGGGCGTCGCCGCCGGCGCTGAGCGTCGGTGTTCCCGGCGCCTTCGCCGGGAACGGCTGTGCCGGTGTCACGACCTGGCTCGACACGGGCTGGATCGTCAGCTTGAGGGGCGTGCCGGCCGCGGTCGTGACCGTGACCGTCGCCGCGGCGTCGCCGTTGTTGAAGCCGACGATCGTCTCGCGTCTCGTCGACAGGTCGATCCGGGAGACGACGAGCACGGCGCCCTTTGCGTATCGCACCACCGACGCGCCGGTGGCCAGCTCGGGATGGGCGTCGCGAAGCGCCGACAGCGTCTTGAGGTGCGCCTCGATCGGGTTCTGCGTCACGTCGAACGAGGTGCCCTTTCCGATCGGCGGCCCGCCGACCCGCGCCTGCGTCTGCCAGTCCGTGACCTGCGTCGGGAACATGTCCTGCCGCGCCTGCTGGTCGCCGCCCGAGCCGATCATCCCGACCTCGTCGCCGTACAGCACCGCCGGTGCCCCACGGAGCAGGTACAGGAGGTCGTAGCCGAGCAAGCACGTGCTGGAGCAGCTGGCTCGGGGAGAGCCCCGGCGCGTCGCCCAGGATCTGCTGCGCCGCCCGCCCCATGTCGTGGTTGCCGAGGAACGTGGTGAAGGCGGGGTCGACGCCGTTGGCGGTACGGAAGTAGTCGTCGGCGTCGAGCCGGTCGGCGATCCCGCGTGCCCCGGAGGCGCCGGAGGCGTAGCCCGACGCAACCTCCTGGAACGGGAAGTCGAGCACCTGCGGCACGCCGCGGTCGCGCACGTAGTACGAGAGATCCGCGGCGTCGTTGATCGTGACCTCGCCGAAGACCGGGAAGTCCGAGATACCCGCAGCTCTCGCGGCGGCGCGGATCTTCGGCACCCACAGCCGGAAGAACGCCGCGTTGACGTGCTTCGCCGTGTCGACCCGGAAGCCGTCGACGTGGAAGCGCGTGATCCACTCGGCGTAGATCTGAGCCAGCCCGTTCTGAACGTTCGGCTTCTCGGTGAACAGATCGTCGAGCCCGAAGAAGTCACCCTGTTCGAAGCACATGTCGCTGCACGAGCCGAAGTCGATGTTGCCGCGGTCGTGATAGTTGAGCGGGTCGTTCAGCCAGGCGGGCTTCTTGAGGTTCCGGTCCCCCGGGACGACGAACGGGACGCGGGGCATGTTCGCGGCCTTCAGGCACGGGAAGCGGCCGGTCACGTAGCGGGCAGGGTTGAACCGCTTTCCGTGGCAGTCCCGGTAGGGAGCGTCGGAGTACGAGGTACCGGTCAGCTGGACGATGTCCGCCGTGTGGTTCACGACGACGTCGAGGTAGATCTTCAGTCCGAGCCCATGCGCGGCGCCGGCGAGCGCGGCGAAGTCCGCGTCGCTGCCCAGGTGCGGGTCGACGGTCGTGAAGTCGAGGCCCCAGTAGCCGTGGTACGCGGCGCTCCCGTTCTCGAACGGGTCCTGCTTCACGACCGGTGTCAGCCAGAGGGCCGTGAAGCCGAGGTCCTTGATCCGCTGCAGGTGCTGCGTCAGGCCGGTCAGGTCGCCGCCGTGGTAGAACGCGGGGTCGGTCGGGTCGAAGCCGGTACGCGTGCGCGGGCCGCTCAGGCCGCCGGTGTCGTTGTCCGGCTCGCCGTTCGAGTAGCGGTCCGGCATCACGAAGTAGATGCGCTGCGACGCGAGCGAGCTCTGCGCGGGTAGGACCGAGAGTGCCGCCAACGCCGCCCCGGTCGGGGGCTTCTGGGTCGAGCCGGCCAGTGCGCTGCCGACGACGAGCGCGACCGCGGCCGCGGCCGCGATCACGCCGCTAGCGAAGCGGCGCGCCACTCGCCTCGTCGAAGAAGTGCAGGTTCTTCGTGTCGACGGCGACCGGTACCTCGTCTCCGATCTTCAGGTGGACGTGCGGCGGGAACGACGCGACCAGGTTCGGGCGCGTGCCGACGACGCTCGACTCGTCCTCGCTCTGCAGCGACTCGTCGACGGCAGCGGTCTCGGTGACGATCTGCCGGGCGGCCACTCTTGAAGTACGCCATCGACTCGCCGCCGAGCGCCTCGACCAGCTCGACCCGCGCGTGGATCTGCGGCATCGCGTCGAATCCCTGCGCCGGATGCAGGTCACCGGCCCGCAGGCCGACGATCACACTGCGGCCGTCGTAGTCGCGCAGCCGCGGATAGTTGCTGCAGAGCCTCGTCGGCGATCGGCAGCGCGGTTGCCGCCGAGGTCGATCGCGACGCCCCCGTTGACGGAGGTTGTCGCCTCGAGCAGGTTCATCGGCGGCGTGCCGATGAAGCCCGCGACGAACAGGTTCTCCGGCCGGTCGTAGAGTCGCTGCGGCGCGTCCACCTGCTGCAGGATCCCCTTGTTCATCACGGCCACGCGGGCGCCCATCGTCATCGCCTCGACCTGGTCGTGCGTGACGTACAAGGTGGTCGTGGCGAGCTCCTGCTGCAGCTTCGCGATGTCGCCGCGCATCTGCACGCGCAGCTTGGCGTCGAGGTTCGAGAGCGGCTCGTCCATCAGGAAGACCTGCGGATGGCGCACGATCGCGCGACCCATGGCGACCCGTTGGCGCTGGCCGCCGGAGAGCTCTTTCGGCTTGCGGTCGAGGTAGGGCGTCAGGTCGAGCAGCTTCGCCGCCCAGGCGACACGCTCGTTGATCTCGGCCTTCGGACGCTTGCGCAGACGCAGCCCGAAGGCGATGTTCTCGCCCACGGTCAGGTGCGGGTACAGCGCGTAGTTCTGGAAGACCATCGCGATGTCCCGCTCCTTCGGCGTGAGGTCGTTGACGACGCGCCCGCCGATCGACAGCGTGCCGGCCGAGATGTCCTCGAGGCCGGCCACCATCCGCAGCGCCGTCGTCTTGCCGCAGCCGGACGGGCCGACGAGCACGAGGAACTCGCCGTCGTGCGCCTCGAGCGTGAGGTCGAAGACCGCCTGCACGCCGTTGTCGTAGATCTTGTCGACCTCGTTGAAAGCCACGTCAGCCATTTCAGGATCCTCCAGATGTGGAACGCAGGTCCGTCGCCGGGGAGCACGCCCTCACGTGCATCGCCGCCGTAGAGCGTCTCGAGCGAGTTGAACGGAACGAGGAACGGGTGGTGCGGCGCTCGCGCGGCGAGACAGAGCACTCGCTCCTCTCGTGTCTCGCGCAGGTAGCAGACCGAGTCCGGGGAGACGTGCACGTAGCGGATGGCGCCGCGCTGCAGCGCGGCGCTCGTACGCCGCAGCGCCGACAGGCGGCGGTACCCGTCGAGGAGGGCCTCGTCCCACGACTCCTGCTCGCCCCACGGCATTGTCCGGCGGCCGTCCTCTCCCCACTCGCCCTCGAGGCCGAGCTCGTCGCCCGCGAATACCATCGGCACGCCCGGCGTGGTCATCTGCAGGCCGACGCCCACGAGCTGGCGCTCACGGGTGCGGACGGCGGTCCGGAACCGCGGCGTGTCGTGGGAGTCGAGGAGCGTCCACGAGTGCAGGGTCACCGGCCACGGCACGCCCGCGCGGAACCGCCGCATCACGTCGACCATCTGCGATCCGGTGTACTCAGGCGCCGGCGCGGGCGAGAAGGGATCGTTCCGAAGTGTTCCGCCGTGCAGCCACCAGGTCACCGGACGCAGGAAGCCCGCGTAGTTCATCGCGCCGTCCCAGCCGGTGCCGTCGAGGTCGGGGCGAAAGTCGTGGCCGTGCTCGGCCACGAGCAGCGCGCCGTCCGACGCGGCGCGCGCCCACCGCGCGACGTCGTGGTTCAGGTCGACCGACCGGAACCGCCCAGCCATGTTCGCCACGTCGATGCGCCAGCCGTCGAGGCCGGCGGCGAGCCAATGGCGGAGGATCGCCCGCATGCGCGCGTGCAGCTCGCTGTCCCGCCAATCGAGCTTGGGCAGCGATGGGACGCCGAGCCACGCCGCGTAGCCGCTCGGCAGCGCGTCGTCGAAGAGGTAGAAGCCGCGCTCGGGCGAGTGTGGGTGCTCGGACGCCGTCTCGAACCACTCGTGCCTGCAAGCCGGTGTGGTTCAGCGTGAGATCGCCGATCAGCCGGATTCCGCGCTCGTGGGCGGCCGCCGCGAGCGCGGCGAACGCCTCGTCGCCCCCGAGCAGCGGATCGACCCGTCGAACGTCGTCGCGTCGTAGCGGTGCGTCGAGGTGGCCGGGAAGATCGGCGTCAGGTAGATCGCGTTCGCGCCCAGAGACGCGACATGGTCGAGGTGCGCCGTGATGCCGGGCAAGTCGCCGCCGAACCACTCGTGCGGCGTCGCCCGCGAGCGACCGTCGGGGAGTGTCGGCCACTCACGTGCGATCGCCCACGACGGGGCGCTGCGCGCGGCTCCGGTGGTCGCGAAGCGGTCCGGGAAGATCTCGTAGACCACGGACGAGAGGTGCCAGTCGGGGCCGCCCGCGCCGGGCGTGGCCACGAAGTCGTCCGAGCCCGCCACCTCGGTCGCGTGCAGGCCGTTGCCGTTCAGCCACGCGTAGCCGCGGTCGCCGCCGGACAAGAGCCAGCGGTAGCGGGTCACCGGGTTGGTGGTGCGAAAGCTGGCACGCCACCAGGTCTCCTCGCCGGTCTCCGAGTCGATCGTCGCCTCGACGACCGTCGGCTCGCCGTCGCGCAGGTGGCGCAGGTGGACGCGCTCGGCGTCGCCGCGCCGCGTCCTCAGCAGCACGGTCGTCTTGTCGCCGACCGCTCCGATTGGCTCCGGCGTGTACAGCTCGGAGCCGTCGTGATGCGGCTCGTCGAGCAGGGTGCCGACGGCCTCGCGTTTCTCGGCGAGACTCATCCCTTGACCGAACCGGCCGTGAGCCCGCTGACGATCCACTTCTGCAGGAAGAGGAACAGGAGCGTGACCGGGATCGCCGCCATGAGTGCGCCGGCCGCGAACGGGCCCCACCGCTGGCCGTACTGCATGTTGATGAAGCCGTAGAGGCCGACCGACAGGGTGTAGTGCCCGTTCGTCTGCAGCAGCGCCGAGGCGAGCACGAACTCGTTCAGCGTCGTGATGAACGAGATCAGCGCCACCACGACCAGGACGGGCGTCGCGAGCGGCAGCACGACGCCCCAGAAGATCTGCGACGGCGTCGCGCCGTCGACGCGCGCCGACTCGTCGAGCTCGGTCGGGATCGTGTCGAAGAAGCCCTTCATCAGCCAGGTCTGCACGCCCATCGCGCCGCCGAGGTAGACGACAATCAACGCGAGAACCGAGTTGAGTCCGAGCGCGGGGAAGATGCCGCCGAGGTTGTAGACGAGCAAGTAGATCGCCGCGACGGCGACGAACTGCGGGAACATCTGGATCAGCAGTAGCGCGAGCATCCCGAATCGCCGGCCCTTGAACCTGAAGCGGCTGAAGGCGTACGCGGCGAGCGCGCCGAGCATCGTCGCGAGGAGCGCTGTACCGCCGGCGACGACCATCGTGTTGAGGATCCAATGAAGGTAGGGCGCGTCGGCCTTTCCGGCGCCCGACGTCTGAACGTTGTTGTGCAGCAGGTTGCCGAAGTTGTGCAGCGTCACATGTGTCGGGATCAGCTGCGCGCCCGAGAGCGTGTTGTCGCGGTTGAACGCCGACGACACGACGTACACGACCGGGAAGAGGGAGACCACGATGCCGATGATCCCGACCGCGTGGCGCCACCAGACGTCCTTCAGCTTCGAGCGGGACCCCGGCCGACGTGTACGCGCCTTCGTCTCGCCGCGAGGAACCGCGACCGGCGGTGTGAGCTCGGATTCGCCTGCTGTCATCGCACGTTCTCGAGGGATTTGGTGCGCCAGAACAGTAGGCCGGAGATGGAAGCGACTATGAAGAAGATGATGATCCCAACAGTGCTCGCCAGGGCGAGGTCCTGACCCTTTCCGCTCGCGATCGCCAGCTTGTACGTGTAGCTGATCAGGATGTCCGTCGAGCCCGCGATCGAGGACGAGCCGGTGTACGGGCCGCCGCCGGTGAGGAAGTAGACGGCGCCGAAGTTGTTGAAGTTGAAGGCGAATGACGCGATCAGGAGCGGCGCGACCGCGACGAGCAGCAGGGGCAGCGTGACGCGCCGGAAGATCTGCCAGCCGCCGCCGCCGTCCACCTTCGCCGCCTCGGTCAGCTCGCCGGGGATCGATTGCAGGGCGCCGAGCGAGACGAGGAAGAAGTAGGGCGTCGTCAGCCACACGCTGACCAGGATCACCGAGACGCGGGCCCAGTTGGGGTCGAAGAGCCACGGCACGTGGATGTGAAACAACCGGTTCACGACGCCGAAGTCGTCGTTCAGCAGACCCGCCCAGACGAGGAGCGACAGGAAGCCCGGCATCGCGTACGGAACGATCAGAAGTGTCCTGTAGCCCCGCTGGAAGCGCAGGCCGGGCTTGTCGAGCGCGATTGCAACGAACAGGCCCAGTGCGAACGACAGCAGGACGGTGCACGCCGCGTAGAAGAACGTCCAGACGAACACCCGCAGGAATGGATCGCGGTAGAGCGGGTTCGTGGCGAGCTTCCCGAAGTTGTGGAAGCCGATGTAGGCCTTCCAGCCCGGCTCCAGTTCGTTCGCAGGGTTGCTGACGGCGGCGAAGGCGCCGCGGCCGTTGTCCTTGAAGACCGTGCCGTCGGAGATACGCACGAATGCGTTCTTCTGCGCGTCGAAGCGGAGCGTCGGACGGAGCTCGATCGCCTGCGTCGTGCCCTGCGGCTGGATCGAGGCGTCGTTCTTCGTCGGGATGTTGAGCGCGGCGAGCTGCTTGTCGAGCGTGAACAGCTCGGCGCCCTTGATCAGCTCGTAGCCCTTGGCGGAGATCGGGATCCCGGAGGAGTCGAGCTTCACGTCGGTCGGAGGCAGAACGGTCAAGCCCTTGTTGGTGCCGACGTAGGCCTTGCCACTCGTGTCGTCGTGCAGGATCAGCACGAGCTTCCCGGACGCGTCACGCGCGGGGGCCATCTCGTACTGCTGCCCGTTTGGCGGCGGCTCCAGCGAGTTGAGCTTGATCTGCGTGATCGCGGCCGACCGGCTGATCACGTGCCCGGTCGAGTAGTTCGACAGCGCGATCTGGATCGTGTAGACGATCGGAACGATCTGGAACGCGATCAGGAAGACCGTTCCGGGAATCAGGAACTTCGCCGGCACCGTCCACCTGCGCGGCACGAGGTAGACGAAGTCGATGACGAGTGTCGCAGCAACGAGGATCACGAGCGAGATCCACTTCGAATGGCTGATCAGGACGACCGCCGCCCAGACGGCGAGCGCGTTCACGAGCGACAGCAGCACGAGCTTGATCACGTAGCCCGGGTAGCCCGAGAACGCGGCGATCGCCCGCGCGATCACTCCGGGGCGAAAGGCCTGTCCGGGGCTCGCGGCGGGAGTCGGGGCTGTGGCGGTGCTCAACGGCTTGTGGAGAACCTAAGGGTGGGCGCCCCGGAGGGCGCCCACCTGGATGTGCGCGGTGCTAGCCGATCTTGTCGGCGATCGAACGGGCCGCAGACTTGAAGGCGGACGCGGCAGGTGTTGCGCCCGAGCCCTTCGTCGACTTCACCCACGCCTGTCCGAGGTCGCTCCACACCGAAGACATCTGCGGGATGTTCGGCATCGGAACGCCGCCCTTGCTCGCGGCCAGGAACTGGCCGAGCACGGGGTCGCTCGAGTGCGCCGAGATGTTTGCGGGCGGCCGACCGTTCGCAGCTGCGAGCTGCGTCTGGGACGAGGCGTTGGCCAGGTAGTTCGTCACGAGATCGGTTGCCGCACTGCCGACGCCGTGGACGGCTGCGTATTTCGTGACCATGAAGCCCTGCACGCCGAGGAACGGCACGGACGGCCTCACGATGGCGGGAACCTGCACGACCTTGAACTTGAGGCCGCTCTTCTTGAGCGTGTCAGCGTTCCACGGGCCGGTGACCCAGAAGGCCGCCCGCTTCTTCAGGAAGGCGTCCTGTGCGGTCGCGCTGTCGACCTTGGAGTTGATCAGCCCTTCCTTGTTCCACTTGTTGATCAGGCTGGCGTTCTTCAGGAACGTCGGGTTGGCGACGCCGATGTCCGACGGGTCGAGGTTCCCCGCCTTGTTCGTGCCGAAGACGTAGCCACCGAGACCCGAGAAGAACGGGTACATGTGGTACGCGTCGCCGCCGGAGCCCTGCTGAACGGCGATGCCGAACGTCTGGTGCTTCTGCTTCTTGACCTTGAGCGCCTCGCTCTCGAGCTGCGAGAACGACGTCGGCACCTTGGCGAGCGCCGTGTTGACGACGAGGCCGATGTTCTCGACGGCGACCGGAATGCCGTACAGCTTCTTCACGGCCGTCCCGTACGAGAACGCGTTGAGGGTGTACGACGGGAACTGGGCGCGGACCGCCTTGCTCGGGTACAGCGGCTGGACGAGGCCGTTTGCGGCCAGCTGACCCGTCCAGTCGTGTGCCGCCGTGATCACGTCGGGAGCGTCGGCGGCGGCGACGGTGCCGAGGTTGTCCCGGATGTCGCCGAAGTTCTTGGTGACGACCTGGATCGTCGCACCGTTCGTGGCCGCCCAGGCATTGGCGACCTTGGTGACGGCCGCCGCGCGATCCTGATCGGTCCAGATCACGATGTTCGGACCAGCCTTGTGTGCGGCAGTTGCGCTTGCAGCGACGGTCGCGGAGATCACGGCGACCACGCCGAGCAGCGCCCACATGCGCTTGAGCGAGTGATGCATTCAGAGCCCTTCCTTCGCTAGGGGGACGTAAAGAGAGCCAGCTGGGGACAGGCCTCTTGGGCGGCAGTGTAGAGCGGCAGTGACAGAAGTCGCAATCGGAAAACCCGAAATGACGCAAACGTGCCTGTCGAGCGCGTGGGAGCTGACCGGCAGGCGTCCGCATGCTCGGGCATCGCCTTGCTGTTGACAACGTTGTCCAGAAGATCGAGTGACGGTAGTGGGTCTCCGCCCCATTGTCAAGCATCAGAGCGCTATGGCATGATCGTCTGTGTGCCGGCACCCGGTTCGGACTCTCTGACAACGTTGGCGAGGGCGGTCGCCGGGAACCGACGATGCGCGACGTCGCGGCGCTCGCCGCAGTCAGTCTGAAGACGGTCTCGCGTGTGGTGAACCGTGAGGACGGCGTCTCGCCCGAGCTCCGCGCGCGGGTCGAGGAGGCGGTCCGGCTGATCGGCTACCGGCCGAACCTGACCGCTTCGAGCCTGCGCCGCTCCGATCGCAAGACGCAGGCGATCGGCCTCCTGCTCGAGGACGTCGCGAACCCGTTCTCGTCGGCGCTCCACCGAGCGGTTGAGGACGTCGCCGCCGCCCGCTCCTGTCTCGTCTTCGCCGGGTCGAGTGACGAGGACGCCGTGAAGGAAGGCGAGCTCTTGCGCGCGTTCGCGCACCGGCGGGTCGACGGACTGATCGTGATCCCGGCGGGAGGCAATGTGTCCGGGCTCGCCGACGAGCGCCGGCAGGGTCGCCCGATCGTGTTCGTCGACCGACGCGCGCCGCTGCACGACGCCGACAGCGTGACGGTCGACAATCGTGTGGGCGTTGCGCGGGCGGTGCGCCACCTGGCGGGCTTCGGCCACCGGCGCATCGCGTTCCTCGCAGACCTGGACTCGATCTGGACCGCGACCGAGCGCTACCAGGGCTTTGTCGACGGGCTGCTCGAGGCACAGATCCCGCTCGTGCCCGAGCTGGTGCGCCGCGACGTGCACGGCATCGAGCCCGCCCAGCACGCGATCCTCGAGCTCCTCCGCGGCCCCGGGCCGCCGACGGCGATCCTCGCCGGGCAGAACCTGATCACGATCGGCGCGATTCGCGCCCTCCAGGTGCTCGGCCGTCAGCGGGAGGTGGCCCTGATCGGGTTCGACGACTTCACGCTCGCCGATCTCCTCGACCCGCCCGTCACCGTGGTCGCGCAGGACCCAGGCGAGCTCGGCCGGGTCGCCGCCGAGCTGCTCTTCGCCCGCCTCGAGGGCGAGGTCGACGCGCCGCGCCACGTGGTCGTTCCGACCAGGCTCGTCGAACGGGGCTCGGGCGAGATTCGGCCCGGCTGACGTGTCGGCTGCGTCGGCTACGCTCGGTGGAATGGCGGCGACCAGGACGATCGCAGTGCAGACGCCACTTCCGGGGCCCCGCTCGCAGGCGGTGCTCGACCGCCTGCAGACGAGCGTGGCCTCGCCGCTCGCGCTCACGTTCCCCGTCGTCGCCGCCGAGGCGCGCGGCGCGACGCTCACCGACCTCGACGGCAACGTCTTCATCGACTTCGCCGGCGGCGTCGGCTGCCTCAACGTCGGGCATTCGCACCCGCGCGTGGTCGCCGCGGCGCAGGAGCAGCTCGAGCGGTTCGCACACACCGACTACACGGTCGTCCCGTACGAGGTCTACGCAGAGCTGTCGGAGCGACTGCTCGCGCTCGCGCCGTTCACCGGCCCGGCCAAGGCGGCGTTCTTCAACGCCGGCACCGAGGCCGTCGAGAACGCGGTCAAGTTCGCCCGCGCGTTCACCGGCCGGCCGGCGGTGATCGCGTTCGAGGGTGCGTTCCACGGGCGCACACTGCTCTCGCTTTCGCTCACCTCGAAGACGCATCCCTACAAGGCGGGGCTGGGGCCGTTCGCGCCCGAGATCTACCGCGTTCCGTTCCCGAACGCCTATCGAGGGCCGTCGGCCGGCGAGGCGCTCGCGGCGATCGACCGCGCGTTCGCGACGCTCATCGCGCCCGAGAACGTCGCCGCGATCGTCGTCGAGCCGGTCCAGGGCGAGGCCGGGTTCATCGCCGCGCCCGCCGAGTTCCTGGCGGGCCTGCGGGAGATCTGCGACCTGCACGGGATCGTGCTCGTCTGCGACGAGGTGCAGACGGGGTTCGCGCGCACCGGCCGGTTCTTCGCGATCGAGCACTACGACGTCGAGCCGGACCTGATCACCGTCGCGAAGTCGATCGCGGCCGGGCTGCCGCTGTCCGGCGTGCTCGGCAAGGCCGAGATCATGGACGCGCCCGTCGACGGCGGCGTCGGCGGGACGTACGTCGGCAATCCCGTCGCGCAGGCGGCGGCGCTCGCGGTGCTCGACGTGATCGAGGACGAGGGGCTCAACGACCGTGCGAGTGCGATCGGCGAGACGATGCGGGCCCGGATGGAGCGCTGGCAGAGTCGCTGGCCCCAGGTCGGCGACGTCCGCGGGATCGGCGCGATGCTCGCGCTCGAGCTCGTCGAGGATCCGGGGACGAAGGCTCCGGCCACCGAGGCGGCCACGCGGGTGCAGGAGGAGGCGCTCCGCCGCGGCCTCCTGCTGCTGAAGGCGGGGGTCCACGGCAACTGCATCAGGGTGCTCGTCCCGCTCGTGATCACCGACGGTGAGCTCGCCGAGGCGCTCGACGCCTGGGAAGACGCCCTGTCGGCCACACTTTCCTAGCCGCTTGACGGCCGGGCGGAGGGGCTACCCTCACCTGAGAGGCTCGATGCGCATTTACGGGCACATGCGGATGGTGCGCCTGGCGCGGCGCGGCTCGGCCCCGTCGGGCTTGCCCGTAGCAGCGGCTACGGGCTGCGCCCGCCGTGTCCAATCTGCTTGGCCAGACGCATCCCCGCACGCACCCCAATACGCATCAAGCCTCTGAGGATGGTCGGGGAGGTGTTCTCGGACCGCTACGAGCTCGAAGAGCTCGTCGGCTCCGGCGCGATGTCGAGCGTCTACCGGGCGCACGACCGGCTTCTCGACCGCACGGTCGCGTTGAAGGTGCTGCACGACCACCACCAGCAGGACCCGGAGTACGTCGAGCGCTTCCGCCGCGAAGCGCGCTCGGCGGCGGTGCTCTCGCACCCCAACGTCGTGACGGTGATCGACCGCGGCGAGCACGATCAGCGCCAGTTCATCGTCTTCGAGTACGTCGGCGGCCAGACCCTCAAGGGTCTGATCGCGACCGACGGGCCGCTGCCGGTCGATCGGGCGCTCGCGCTCACGATCCAGGTCGCGCGGGGCCTGTCGTTCGCGCACAAGAACGGCCTCGTGCACCGCGACGTGAAGCCGCAGAACGTGCTTCTGAACGGCGACGGCCAGGCGAAGATGACCGACTTCGGCATCGCCCGCTCGCTCGAGGTGCAGCGCGGGCTGACCGAGACCGGGACGGTTCTCGGCACGTCGGACTACATCGCGCCCGAGCAGGCGCAGGGCCAGCGCGTCGACGAGCAGTCCGACGTCTACTCGCTCGGCGTCGTCCTCTACGAGCTGCTCACCGGCGACGTGCCGTTCCCGGGCGAGAACTTCGTTGCAATCGCGATGCAGCACATCAACGAGCCGCCGCCGTCGGTGCGCGCGAAGCGGCCCGACGTTCCCCCGCGCGTCGACGCGGCGGTGCAGCGAGCGATGGCGAAGGATCCGGCCGGCCGATTCGCGACGATGGCCGACTTCGGTCGCGAGCTCGAGGCGTGCGCGTCGGGGGGCACGGAGGAGGGAACGCAGGTGATCGCCCCGCCGTCGCCGGTCCGGAAGCACCGGCGCGTCTCGCCGTGGCCGCTCGTGCTGGTGCTCGTCGGCGTGCTCGCCGTGGGCGGGGCGCTTGCCTACCTCCTGCTCCGCGGCACGGGCTCGCTGCCGGGCGGCGGCGGCGGCTCGGCCGGGCCTCCGCCGAGGCTCTCCGCGATCACCGCCTACGACCCGTTCGGGACCGGGACGCCCGGCGAGAACGACGCCGAGGCACCGGATCGCCACCGACGGCAGTCTCGCCACCGCCTGGTCGACCGAGAACTACCACGACGGGCAGCTGAACAAGCCCGGCGTCGGGCTCGTGCTCGACGCGGGCTCGTCTCGGTCGGTCCGCCAGATCGACGTCGACACGATCACGCCCGGCTTCACCGCCGTGATCAGGGCCGGCGACTCCGAGCAGGACTTCCCCGCCACCGTGTCGGGCTCGCAGGTCGTCTCGTCGACGCACGCCAGCTTCGCGGTCAGCGGCGGGGCCCATCGCTACTACCTGCTCTGGATCACCGACCTCGGCGTCAACCACCAGGTGCGGATCACCGAGGTGAAGGCAGCCTCATGAGGTTGCGGATGCTGACCGAACGCGGAGTGTCGCCGCGCCGGTGCCCGCGCGTCTGGCGGCGGAACGGAAAGTCGTCGGGAGTGACCCGCAGGCGGGCGCGGGCGCGCACCGGGACCGGGCTGACGAGCTCGCGGCTCGCAGGCGTCGGCGAGAATGTGGCGGCGGGCAGCACGTAGATCGTCCCGTCGCACCACGAGCGGGGGTCGCGCGGATCCGATCCGATCGAGAACAGGTACCGCGATGCGCCCGGGACGTGCTCGCACCAGTTGATGTAGCTGCGGGCGACCGGCCGGTTGACCACTGCGAAGTAGATCGGCCACACCGCGTCGTCTGACGCGAACACCGCATCGACGGGGTTGCCGTGCGCGTCATCGTTCGCCCGCGTCCGGAACTCGGCGATCTCGGGCTCGTTGCTGCCGTGCAGGAGGTAGCCGGACCGGACCAGATGGTGCAGGAACCACCACCGCGGCTGGTCGAGCCGGTAGTCCACGACCTCGCTCTCTTCGGTCGCGCTGAGCAGGTCGTCGAAGGCCGTGCGGACGCCGGCCGAGAGCTCCGGGTTCCGGAGCACGAGCAGCCGCCAGAGGTTCAGGCGCATGGCCCGAACTCTAGAAACGCAGCTGCGCGCGGCGCTCGAAGCGCTCGACGGCGAGGTCGGCGAGGCGCTCGAGCAGCTCGCCGTACGGGACCCCGGACGCCTCGAACAGCTGGGCGTACACGCTCGTCGGCGTGAAGCCGGGAATCGTGTTCAGCTCGTTCACGAGCACCTCGCCGTCGGCGGCGACGAAGCAGTCGGCGCGCGCCATGCCCTCGCAGTCGGTTGCGACGAACGCGCGCACCGCCAGCTCCTGCACGCGCTCGGTCTGCGCCTCGGTGATCCCGGCGGGGACGCGCAGGTCCATCTCTCCCTCGTCGTACTTCGCCTCGTAGTCGTACCACTCGTTGTGCGTGACGACGATCTCGCCGGGGAGCGAGGCGATCGGCTCGAGGTTGCCGAGCACGCCGACCTCGACCTCGATGCCTTGCACGAGCTCCTCGACGAGCACCTTCTCGTCGTGCTCGAATGCGAGCGTCACCCCGCGCCGGAGCTCCTCCTCGTCGTGCGCCTTCGTGATCCCGATCGACGAGCCGAGCCGGGCCGGCTTCACGAAGCACGGGTAGCCGAACGGGTTCCGGGCCTCGTCTCCGAGGCGGAGCGTGATGTTGCGCGTCACCGGGATGTCGTGGTCTCGCATCACCGACTTGAAGACGTCCTTGTCCATGCACAGCGCCGAAGCGAGCACGCCCGCGCCGACGTAGGGCACACCTGCGAGCTCGAGCAGCCCCTGGACGGTCCCGTCCTCGCCGAACGGGCCGTGCAGCACCGGGAAGACGACGTCTACGTCGGCGAGCGTCGCCGCCACGTCGCGCGGCGGCAGGCGCTCGAGCGTCGTCGACCTGCCCGCCTCGAGCCCCCTCGGCGCGCCGACGCCGATCGCCCAACGGCCGCCACGGTCGATCTCGACCGCCACGACGGCGTTGCCGTTCGCACCGAGCGCGGCGGCGACGCTCGTCGCGGAGGCGACCGAGATCGGGTTCTCGCTCGAGCGGCCGCCGAGGATGACGGCGACGCGGCGGCTCACGGGACCGTGGTCGTCGTCTGGGTCGTCGTCACGCCGGTCGTCGTCGTCGGCGTGGTTGGCGGCGCGGTGGTCTGGTTGCCGTTCTGGTTCCCGTCTCCGCCCGCGCCGCCGGCCTGCAGCTGGCCGACGGTGACCACGACGACCTCGCCCTGCTGCCCGGTCGAGCCTCCGACCGGGTCCTGGCTCACGACGATCCCGTCCTGGCTCGGGTCGGTGACCGGCTCCATGACCAGGCCGACCGTGAACCCCGCGGCCTTGAGGATCCGCGAGGCGTCGGCCTGCGTCTGGTTCGTCACGTCGGGCATCTGCGAGGTCGCAGGCCCGCTCGAGACGGAGAGTGTGATCTTCGAGCCGTTGGCGACCGCCGTCCCCTGAGGCGGGTCCATCGAGACGACCACGCCCTGCGGCTGCTGGTCGGACTGGACATCGACCCGTGCGACGGTAAAGCCCTGCCCGCGCAGCACGGACTCGGCCTGCAGGTACGGCACGCCGGTGACATCGGGCAGCGTGACCGGCTTGGGCCCGCGCGACACGTTGATCGTCACGGTGCTCCCCTTCTTGACGTGGTCGCCGGCCGCCGGATTCTGCCCCGTGACGGTGTCCTGCTGCTGCCCGGAGTAGATGCGTTTGATCTTCTGTTCCAGGCCTGCCTGCGCCAGCGCCGCAACCGCGCTCGTCACGTCCTGCCCGACCACGCCCGGGACGGTCACGTTGGGTATCCCGGTCGAGACGACCAGGGTGACGGTCGACGTCTTGCTGATCTTCGTCCCGGGGCCGGGATTCTGGCTCGACACCTGCCCCACCGGCACCGTCTCGTCGGGGAGGTACTGGAAGCGGGCCGTGAGCCCGACCTCCTCGATCTTCGTGCGTGCGAGATCCTTCTGCAGCCGCGTCACGTCCGGGACCGCCACCGGCTTCGAGTCGTTGAGCTGGTCCTGGATCTTCGTGTAGAGGAACCAGCCGCCGGCGGCGGCTGCGACGACGAGGAGGGCGGCGAGCAGCCACGGCAGGAACGACCGGCGCGCCGGCGCGTCCTCGTAGTCGTAGTACGGCCCGGGCGTCCGGTAGGCGGGCGGGATCGGCGGCGTTGCGAGCGTCCGCGGCCGCGTGACGAGCGTCTGCGACGCCGTCTCGCCGGCGCCCGAGAGCACCTGCGTCATCGCGTCCTCGGTCTCCCGCGAGACGGCGACGCCGCGCGCGACGCGCGCGAGGTCGGCGTCCATCTCCTCGGCCGAGCCGTAACGCTGGTCGGGGTCCTTGGCGAGCGCGCGCATCACGACGGCATCGAGGTCGTGCGGGACGTCGGAGCGCAGCTTGGAAGGCGGCTCGGGCACCTGCGAGAGGTGCTTCATCGCGATCTCGACCGGCGTGTCGCCGGTGAACGGCACCTTCCCGGTGAGCATCTCGTACAGCACGATCCCGAGCGAGTAGAGGTCGGAGCGCGGGTCGACCGGCGCGCCGCGCGCCTGCTCCGGCGACAGGTACTGCGCCGTGCCGACGATCGAGCCGGCCTCCGTCATCTGCGACGCGCCCGACCGGGCGATCCCGAAGTCGGTCACCTTCAGGCGGCCGTCGGGGCGGACGATGATGTTGTGCGGCTTGATGTCGCGGTGGACGATCCCGTTGCGGTGCGCGAACGACAGCGCGCCCAGGATCTGCCGCGCGTAGTCGATGGCGATCGGGATCGGCGTCGGTCCGTTGCGGATCAGGAGCTCCTTGAGCGTCCGGCCGTCGAGGAACTCCATCGCGATGTAGTAGGTGCCCTCGGCCTGGCCGCGGTCGAAGATCGAGACGATGCTCGGGTGGTTCAGCCCGGCGGCGCTCTGCGCCTCGCGGCGGAACCGCTCGACGAACTGCTCGTCCGATGCGTGCCGGTCGTCGAGCAGCTTGAGCGCGACGCGACGGCCGAGCTCCTGGTCCTCGGCGAGGTAGACGTCGGCCATCCCGCCCGAGCCGAGCTTCCGCTTGATCACGTAGCGGGTGTCGAAGACGCGGTTGAGACGGGTGTCGGTCGAGGCCATGGTCAGCGCGCTACTGCTTCGACGCTTGCGGGAGAATCGCCTGCATGAGCTCCTTGGCGATCGGCGCCGCGACCGAGCCGCCGAAGCCGTTCAACTGGTGCTCGACGACGACGGCGCCCGCGATCTGAGGGTCGTCGGCCGGGCGCGAAGAAGATGAACCACGCGGTGTAGACGTGCGGGATGCCGGTCTCGGCGGTACCGGTCTTGCCGGCGACCTTGACCCCGGGGATCTGGGCCGCGGTGCCGGTGCCCCCGGAGACGACCGCCTGCATCAACGGTGTTCATCGTCGCGGCGGTGCTCGGCTTGACCGCCCGCCGCCAGACCGACGGGTGCGTGCGCATGACGAGGCTGCCGCTCGGGCTCCGCACCTCCTTGACGAGGTGGGGCGTCATCACCTTGCCGCCGTTCGCGATGCCGCCGGCGACGAGCGCCATCTGCAGCGGGGTGACGAGCATGCGCTCCTGGCCGAAGGCCAGTCGGCCGGGATCGACCTGCGACGCGTCGTCGATCAGCTTGTGGGCCTTGAAGTCGTAGAGGCCGCTCGGTGCGCGCTCGTTGGCGGGCAGCTCGAGCGGCGGCGTGGAGTAGAAGCCGAAGTCC
Organism: uncultured Thermoleophilia bacterium; assembly: GCA_963742615.1. Taxonomy (GTDB): domain Bacteria; phylum Actinomycetota; class Thermoleophilia; order Gaiellales; family Gaiellaceae; genus PALSA-600. The sequence goes on from CAVUMS010000001.1 coordinate 488,151, forward strand.
TTCGCCTTGTCGAGCACGCGCCGGGCGCCGAGCCGCTTGCCGATGTTGCAGAAGACGGCGTTGATCGAGTGCTGGTACGCCTGGACGAGGTTGACGTTCCCGTACTGCTCCGGCCCGTTCTGATCCGGGTTGCCCGAGTTGTAGACCGGCTTGCCGTACTCGGTGCAATAGCCGGGGTCGTAGAAACGCGATTCGGGGGTGTAGATCCCGGCGTCGAGCGCGGCCGAGGCCGTCACCGTCTTGAACGTCGACCCGGGCGCGTAGAGGCCCTGGGTCGCGCGGTTGAGCAGCGCCGACGACGACCCGGGGCAGGCCGACGGCGAGTGGATGATCGACGCGAAGCCGTTCGGCGACTCGATCTTGTTCGGGTCGTAGCCGGGCGACGACGCCATCACGTACACCGCCCCCGTCTTCGGGTTGAGGACGACGGCCGCTCCGCAGGTCCCGGCGAGAGCCGACTCGGCCAGCTTCTGCGGGTTCGCCTTGATGTTGAGCACGAGGTCGTTGCCGGTGACCGTCGCGCCGCGCAGCTTTTCCGAGAGCTTGTCCATGATCGTGCCGAGGTTGGCGTTGGACGCCGTCAGGTAGCCGTTTTCCTGGCGCTCGATGCCGGCGCGCGACCGGCCCTGCGTCGAGTATCCGACGACCTGGGACGCGAGCCCGTGGGCCGGGTAGCGCCGGAAGTAGAAGGTCTGGCCGTCGCGCGTCTTCTTCACGTTCGCCGCGAGGACGGTGTGGTGGTCGGCGGTATAGATCAGGCCGCGCTTGATCTTGAACTGCGCGACGCGCTGGATCGCGTTGTCCTGCCGGGCCGCCAGGCCGCCCGTCGCCCAGCTCTGCCAGTACGTCGTCGCGACGATCAGCGCCGCCATCAGGAGGAGCGCGACCACGGAGATGCGGGAGATCTGCTTGTTCATGTCGGGGCGTTGGCGCGGTTCGAGACCAGCAGGAGCCCGGCGAGCAGCAGGAAGTTCGCCACCACCGAGGATCCACCGTATGAGACGAACGGCAGCGTGATTCCGGTGAGCGGGATGATCCGCAGGACGCCGCCGACGATGATGAACGTCTGCAGTGCGAAGCCGAACGCGAGGCCGGCGGCGAGCAGCTTCGAGAAGCCGTCGTCGGCGCGCAGGGCGATCTTCATGCCGCGCGCGACGAAGAGCATGAAGACGAGCAGCAACGCGGCGGCGCCGATCAGGCCGAGCTCCTGCGCGAGCGCCGAGTAGATGAAGTCGGTGTTGAGGTACGGGATCAGGGCGTGGCCGTCAGCCGACGTGAACGTTCCCTTGCCGAGCCCGGCGCCGCCGAAGCCGCCGTTGCCGATCGAGTACAGCGACTTGACGAGCTGGTAGCTCTCGCAGTCCTGTCGCAGCGCGAGGCCGCCGGTCTGCGGGCAGTACACGCGGTGCGTCGGTCCACGGCTGCAGCCAGATCGTCACGCGCTCGTGGACGTGCGGGATCTGCTTGTACGCGAGGAAGCCGCCGACCGCGAAGAGCGCGATGCCGCCGAGCACGAACGAGAGGCGTCCGGTCGCGATGTACAGCATCGCGAGGAAGATCCCGAAGTAGAGAAGCCCCGAGCCCAGGTCGTTGGTCGCGACGAGCACGAGCATGCAGCCGCCCCAGATCACGAGCAGGGGGCCGAGGTCCTTCAGGCGGCCCTGGGCGAGCACCTCGCGCTTTTCGCGCAGGTAGCCCGCGAGGAAGACGATCAGGAAGATCTTGGCGAGCTCCCCCGGCTGGAAGCGAAGCGGGCCGACGTGCACCCAGAGCCGCGCGCCGTTCACGGTCGAGCCGAGCCCGGGCACACGCGGCAGGTAGAGCAGCACGATCGCCCCGATCCCGAACAGGTATTTGTAGTTCTCGAGCACGCGGTAGTCGCGGCGGAGCAAGAGCGAGCGCGAACGCGAAGAAGGCGACGCCGATCACGATCCAGAGCCCCTGTTTGAACGCGTCGTCGGGGCCGAGCCGGTAGATCTCGGTGACGCCGACCGCAGCCAGGAGGGCGGCGATCGGCAGCAGGTAGGGGTCGGCGTTCGGGACGGCGAAGCGTGCGACGAGATGCGCCGCCAGATAGAGGCCGAAGAAGAACAGGGCATACGTCGAGCGACCCCCAGCTGACGACCGACTGGCGGGCGATGTAGACCGACGCGAAGCCGAGGCCGGTCAGCACCCCGACGACCGCGAGGTAGAGGAGCTCGCGGTTCCGCATCGCGGTCAGCGTGCGAGCCCCCACCAGGCGAGGAACACGATCAGCGCCACCAGCACGACGATCACGAGCGAGGCGAGCAGTCGCGCGGCCGAGTCCCGCCTCGGGCGGCCGGTGGGCTCCGGCACAGGCGGCGGCGAGCGGCAGCCTCCCGACGATCGTGGCCGCCGGGATCACGACGGTGTTGTCGACCGGCTCCGCGTCGAGCACCGGCTCCTCGGGCACGGAGACCACCGGTATGCCGTCCTCGGGGTGCAGTGTGTCCTCGAGCTCGGGCTCGCGGCGGTCCGGGACGACGGCGTACTCGCGGGTGCGCTCCTCCGGCTCGGCGCCACCGACCGCGAACAGGACGGCGGTGATGTTGTCGTCGCCGCCGCCGCGGTTGGCCGCCTGGATCAGCGTCTTCGCGGCGGCCTCGAGGTCGCGGCGGTTCTGCGACACGAGCTGCTCGATCTCGCCGCCGTCGACGTAGGAGGAGAGGCCGTCGCTGCAGATCAGGAAGACGTCGCCCGAGCGCGCCTCGATCGAGAACGTGTCGACGTCGACGTCCGGATCGGTGCCGAGCGCGCGCGTGATCACCGAACGCTGCGGGTGCACCTCCGCCTCCTGCGGGGAAAGCTCGCCTCGCCGCACGAGCTCCGCGACGAGCGAATGGTCGTCGGTCAGCTGGTCGAGGCGCCCGTCGCGCAACAGGTACGCGCGCGAGTCGCCCACGTGGCCGAACGACACCCGCCCGTCCGGCTCGAAGAGCGCGGCGGTGATGGTGGTGCCCATGCCGGATGCGGTTGCGTCCGAGGTCGCGCGGTCGTGCACCCGCCGGTTCGCCTCCTGGATCAGCTGCGCGACCCGACGCTCTCCGCCGCCGTTCGCCCCGCTCTCGCGCAATGCGGACGCGGCGAGCCCCGATGCGACCTCTCCCGCCTGCGCGCCGCCCATCCCGTCGGCGACCGCGAACAGCGGCGGCTCGCACACGAACGCGTCCTCGTTCCGCCGGCGCTTGCGCCCGGTGTCGGTGCTCCCGAACGACTGGGTGATCGTGATCACGACTCGTACCTCAGATCGGTCTCGCCGATGCGCACGACGTCGCCCGGCGCGAGCCGGCGCTCGCGCGTCACGCGGATGCCGTTCACGAAGGTCCCATTCGTCGAGCCGATGTCCTCGAGCCAGATCCCGTCGCGGCGACTCTCGAACCGCGCATGCCTGCCGGATGCGAACTCGTCGCCGGCGAGCGGGAGGTCGTTGTTCGTGCCGCGGCCGACGGTCAGCTGGCGCGAGTCGAGCGCGTACACCTCGCCGTCCGTCAGCGCCGGGCTCTCCAGCACGACCAGGCGGCCGAGCTCGCGCGGCGCGGGCTGGGGCAGCAGGCCCGAGGACTGCTGCGGCGACAGGATCATCGACTCCTGGGGCGCGCGTACGTCGCGTGCGGCGGAGCGGACGATCCGCCAGATGAAGAGGTAGAGCAGGACGAGGAACGCGATCTTGAGGGCCAGCAGCGTGGTCTCGACCTGTGCGGATCCGACGACGCCCGCTCACCGGGTCTCCCGCGCGAACGTGACCTCCGTCGAACCGATCGTGAAGCGGCTGCCGTCCTCGAGCTTGAGCCGCTTCACCCGCTTGCCGCGTACCTCGATGCCGTTGGTCGAGTCCAGGTCGACCAGCCAGTACGCCGATCCTTCGCGCCGGAGCTCCGCGTGCCGCCGCGAGACGTTCGGGTCGGCGACCTGGATGTCGGCATCCTTCGAGCGCCCGAGCACTGCGCGTTCCCTGGTCACCTCGCGCCGGCCGCCGTCCCAGGTGAGGACGGCGATCTCCTCCTCGATGCCGAGGTCGACGGGAGCCGCGGCCTCCGTCGGCTGGGGCACCGGCGGGGCCTTGTAGACCATCGTGGCGCCCCGCTCGGGCAGATCGTTCAGCACCGGTGCCGCCTCGGGCGGCACCTGAGCGAGCCGCGTCGCGATCCCGAACATGCCGACGGCGAGGTCGGCGTCGGTCTCGAGCAGGACCTGCGGCGGCGTGATCAGTGCGTAGTTCTCGCGCCGCGCATGCTCCGCAAGGTACTCGCCGAGCTCGTCGGTGAGCTGCGTCTCGTAGCTCGCGAACTGCGCGCGGTCGGCGGGCGCGAGGTAGATCGTGTACTCGTTCGGGACGTAGACGCGGGAGACCGAGACGTTGCGGTGGTCGTCCATCTCCTTGACCAGCTTCCGCGCGAGCTCGACCGGCTGGACGTTCGTCCGGAAGGCACGCCCAAAGACGCCCTCGAAGAGCGATTCGAGCTTCGATTCGATACTGCGGAGCACGGGCATGGGCGGGCCTTCGGGCGGATTTCCCGGCGGTCAGTCTACGGCTTCGTTTCGAGCGTCAGAGCCGCCGCGGTGAGCCAGGCGGCGCCGATCAAGGGAAGCACAGCAGCGGCCGGCGCCGCCAGCGCGGACGTCGCGAGAAGCGCCGCGCCGAAACCCGCGGCCGCCCAGGGCCCGCGTCTGCGCGCGAGCGGGATCGCCGCCGCGGCTGCTCCGAGAATCACCGCCTCGAGCAGGAGCACGGGGTGCGCGGCGAGCTGGTCGAGGAGCGCCGATGTGACGGCAGCCGGCTGTTGCGAGCCGGCGATCCCGAGCCCGAGCGGCGGCAGCGACGCCTCGAAAGGAAGGTGTGCATGCCGGAACCCCGCCACCACGGCTGCCAGCAGTACCGCTGCACCCGCCTGCACCCCGCGCCGGACCCTGCCGCGCGCGAGTTGCGCGGCCAGCGGGATCAGGCCGAGCGCCGCGAGGGGCGCAAGCAGGGGTCCGGCGACGAGCAGGAGGCCGGCGCGGGCGTCGCGCCAGGAGAGCGCGAGCCAGCAGAGGGCCAGCACGCCGTAGACGGCGGCGAGGCCGATCGAGATGTTCGCGAGCGGGAACCAGCCGGCGGCGAGCGTCGCGGCCAGGCCGAGCCGGGGCCCGACCATGCCGGCGGCGGCAGCGAGCCCGCCCAGCGCGAGCGGCGAGCCCGGTGGATAGAACGGCAGCGCCGAGGCGATCCAGGCGGTCGTCGCGCCGGCGGCGGCCGCCGGCAGCACGCGGTCCAGTACCAGGGCCTTCCGGTCGATCGCCGGGCGGGCCGGGCGAGAGCCCTTCGACCGGGGCCGCCGTCTGGTGCCGAGCGACCGCAGCTCCGCTGCGAGGCGGCCGGCCGACGGCCGGCGCGCCGGGCTCGCGACGAGCGCGCCGGCGACCGTGTCGAGCACGTGGCGCGGAAGGTCCGGGCGGCGGGTCTCGAGTGGCGGCGCCCCGCGGCGCGATCCGCTGCGACGTGGTCGCCAGGTCGCCTCTCCCAGAACGGATGCTCTCCGGCGAGCGCCTCCCACACCAGCACGCCGACGGCCCAGACGTCTGCGGCCGGGGTCGCCGTCTCGCCGTGCAGCCGCTCGGGCGAGATGTATGCGAGCGTCCCGGGAACGTCGCCGAGCGCCGTCAGCGTGTCGAACTCGGCCATCTGGGCCAGGCCGAAGTCGAGCAGACGGACGTCGATGCGCCCGGATTCGGCGAGCAGCACGTTCGACGGCTTCACGTCGCGGTGCACGATCCCGCGCCCGTGCGCATGGGCGAGCGCGTCGCAGATCTGGGCGGCGACCTCGATCGTGGCGCGGTCGTCGAGCTCGCCCGAGCGCATCGCCTCCCGCATCGTGCGACCCGGCACGTACTCGTAGGCGATGTAGACGTGCGACGCGTCGCGGGCGAGCGAGAGGATCCGCTGGCAGCGCGGATGGCGGAGGGCGGCGGCCGCACGTGCCTCGCGCTCGGCGCGCTGTCCGGCCTTGCCGTCACGAGCCACGATCTTGAGCGCGACGTCCAGCCCGGTGCGCTCGTCGCGGGCCAGCCAGACGTGCCCCATCCCGCCGGAGCCGAGCGGTCGGACCGGTCGGTAGCAGCCGAGAACGAGGTCGTGCGCGAGGGCGTGCGAGGACACCAAGCGCTGGTTACACCACGCGCGAAGCGACTCCTCCACCGGCGCGGTTCCGACCGCGCAGCCCTGTACCCTCGGGTGGTCCATGGCCCCCACGGACGACGACATCCACTTCGACTTCTTCGAGGACGAGCAGGCCACCACAGAGGTTCAGCAGACGACGCAGCGCAGGCTTCCGCGCCGCGGCGGCACCGGCGGCAGGCTGCGGCGGCCGACCGGCCCGCCCCGCAATCTCACCCCGCTCCTGCGGCTCGGCGCGCTCGTCCTCGGGCTCGTCGTCCTGCTCGTCGTCTTCGGGCTGCTGCTGCAGTCGTGCGCGGGCACCTCGAAGCACGACACCTACTCGAACTTCATGGACAAGGTGTCGACGATCGCGAAGAGCTCCGCCGACAACGGCACCGCGGTCGCGAATGCCTTGATCACACCCGGCGCCAAGGCCGACGACCTGAACAGCAAGCTGCTCGGCATCGCCGAGCAGGAGCGCCAGAACGTGGCGGCGGCGCAGAAGCTCGACCCGCCGGGCCAGCTCCGCGAGGAGAACCTGAACCTGATCCAGTCGCTGCAGCTCCGGGTGAGCGGGACGCAGGGCCTCGCGAACGCCTTCAAGGCGACGGCGGGGTCGACGAAGACGAGCGACGCGGCGACGCTCGCCGACCAGGGCGACCGCCTGCTCGCCAGCGACGTCGTCTGGGACGACCTGTTCCTCGCGCCGTCGATGGGCGTGCTGAAGGACGAGAGCGTCACCGGCGTCGCCGTTCCGGAGTCGCACTACGTCGCGAACCGCGACCTCTACAGCGAGCAGTCGATGGCCGCCCTGCTCGCTCGCATCTCCAACGCCGGCTCGGGCACGACGCCGAGCGGCCTGCACGGCACGAACATCGTCGAGACGAAGGCGCTGCCGTCCGGCAAGACGCTCTCGCAGACGGCGCTCAACACGGTCAACGGCGTGAGCACGAACCTCGCGTTCGCCGTCACCGTCCAGAACTCCGGGAACTTCCAGGAGGCCGGCATCAAGGTGACGCTCACGGTCCAGCAGAAGAGCCCGATCGTGAAGACGCAGACGATCGACCTGATCAACCCGGGCCAGACGAAGACGCTCACCTTCTCGAATCTCGGCGAGGTGACCTTCGCGATCCCGGCGCACGTCAACGTCGATGTGAAGCCGGTGCCCGGCGAGACGAGGACCGACAACAACAAGGCGAGCTATCCGGTCCTGTTCTCGCTCGGCTAGGGGTCGCTGAGTGCATGTCTCTGCTGTAACGGCGCTGATCGTGGCGCTTGCCGGTGTGGCTGTCGGCGTGGTCTCGCTCGGGCTCGCGTGGTGGGGATTCGTCAAGGTGCGGCGGGTGCGCGACGCCCAGCGCCTGATGCTCGGCGGCGGTCGCCGCGACCTCGTCGAGTTCGCCGTTTCGCTGCAGGCGCGCGTCGACGACCTGCACCGGGCCGTGGACGAGGTCGCCGCAGGGCTGCAGCGCGTCGACCGCCGCGTCGACGGGGTGGTCGCAAACAGCTCGATCGTCCGCTACGACGCCTACGAGGACACGGGCGGTCACCAGTCGGCGTCGCTCGCGCTGCTCGACTCGGCGCGGAGCGGCGTCGTCGTCACGGCAATTCAGGGCCGCGACTACGCCCGCATCTACATGAAGGAGCTCGAGCGCGGCCGCGCCTCCGTCGACCTCTCGCCGGAGGAACAGGAAGCAGTCGAACGCGCGATGGCGCGCTGACGCGCTCGGCCGGTCGACGCGCGCGCCGGGCGCAGACCGAACGAGTCGTGTCGCTCAACCCGGCTTGCAAACAGGCTTCGCGACCGCTTCGTCCGGTACATTGCGGCCACTGTGCAACAGGTGCTGGTCCTGAACGCCAGTTACGAGCCACTCAACGTGTGCACGGTGCGTCGCGCTCATGTGCTCGTGTTCAAGGGAAAGGCAGAGGTCGTCGAGCAGCTCGACCGACCACTTCGCTCGGCCAGCGACACCTACCGCTGGCCACACGTCATCCGCCTCGTGCACTACGTCCGCGTCCCGCGGCTCGTCCAGCGCAAGATCTCTCGCCGTGCCCTGTTCGCGCGTGACGGCTGGCGCTGCGTCTACTGCGGCTCGAGCGGCGGCCGGCTGACGCTCGACCACGTGATCCCACGCTCGCGCGGCGGCGACTCGACGTGGGAGAACGTCGTCACCTCGTGCTCGCCCTGCAACCTCCGCAAGGGCGACCGTCTGCCGCACGAGGTGAGATGGTGCCGTCGAAGAGCCCGCGCCAGCCCGCGCCCGTGCTGTTCATCCGCCTCGCGACGCCGAAGATCCCGGATCGCTGGGAGCGCTACCTCGCGCCCTACGCGACCTCGACGATCGGCGCCGCCGCGTAGGCCGAGGTCCGGCCGACCCTCCCGCTAGCCGCGCTCGCGGGGCAGCTCCGGGCGCTGCTCCCACTCCGACCAGCCGCCCGGGTAGAGGCGCCCGTCGCGCCCCGCGAGGTGCAGCCGGTGCAGCACCACGCACGCTGTCACGCCCGAGCCGCAGTACGCGACCACCCGGCCGTCGGGCAGCGGCGGCAGCGGCGTGTTCCACGGCGCGTTGAGGGCGCCCGGGCACCCGGCCCGGCACGCGGTCGACCTCGTTCGGCTCGCCGCGCCACCGCGCCGCCACCCGCGCGTCCACCACGACGAGCTGCTCGCGGCGTGAGGCGAGCTCGTCGGCCTCGATCGTGTCGTCGTCGCGCTCGTGCGGCCTCGAACCTCGCCGGGGCGATCTGCTCGTCGCCGCCGCGAAGCGGCCCCCGCCACGCCTCCAGGTCGATCACGGCGCACGCGTCGTGGCCGAAGTGCCGGAGCAGCCACCACAGCCGCTCGGCTCCGCCGAGTGATCCGTAGGCGACCACCAACGCGGCGGCGCCGATGCCCGCGCGGCTCGCGGCCGCCGCGAACCGTGCGGCGTCGGGGAGCGGGTGGCGTCCCTGCGGCCCCGGGGGCGCCGAGAGGTCGCGCTCGACGTCGAGGAACGCGGCGCCCGGGATGTGCGCGCTGCGAGGTAGGCGTGGCGGCCGAAGTCGGGGTCGTCCAGCGACCAGCGGCAGTCGACGAAGCGGTACTCCATCTGTGACATCTGAGCACGCGGCGGCGTATGCGGGGCATGACACGCAAACTCCTCATCTGCTCTGCCGCCGCCGCGGTGCTCTTCGCGGCTGCGGCGGTCGCCGGCGTCGGCCGCCCTGGAGCGGCGAGCGGCGCCCCCGGAACGTCCACGTCCTCGCGTCTCGTCACGGCCTCGGGGCACGGCACCGTCACGGTCGTCCCCGACCAGGCGCTGGTCTCGGCCGGCGTCGTCACGCGTGCTGCCACCGCGGCGGCTGCGCTCGCCCAGAACGCCCGCGAGATGCAGCAGGTGATCGCCGCGCTCGAAGGGAGCCGGCGGCTCGAGCGTCCAGACCGAGCAGGTCTCGCTCTATCCCCAGACGGACGACCAGGGCAACGTCACCGGCTACACGGCCCAGAACTCGGTCAGCGCCAAGACGGCCGTCGCGAAGGCAGGTGCGCTCATCGACGCCGCCGTCGGCGGCCGGCGCGAACACGGTCGACGGACCGACCCTCGTCGGCCTCCGATCGCGACGCGCTCTACCGCAAGGCGCTCGAGCAGGCGGTCGCCGACGCGCGGGCGAAGGCAGAGGCCCTCGCGCACGCCGGCGGCTTCGCCGTGGGCCCGGTCTTCACGGTCGCCGAGAACGGCGCCGACGCCACAGCCGATGTGGGCGGCGGCGACGCCGGTCGCGGCGAAGGCCGACTCCACTCCCGTCGAGCCGGGCACGCAGGACATCACCGCCGACGTGACCGTGTCGTTCGAGATCAAGTGACTTTTTCCTAGACTCGTGACGTGCCCGATGTCGTCTTCGTCGAGATCCCCTCGGGATCGCGCAACAAGTACGAGTGGGACGACGAGCTCGGCGGGGTCACGCTCGACCGGCGCCTCTTCACGTCGATGAGCTATCCCGCCGACTACGGCTTCATCGAGGGCACCCTCGCCTCGGACGGCGACCCGCTCGACGCGATGGTGCTCGTCGGCGAGCCCACGTTTCCGGGTTGCCGGATCCGCGTGCGCCCGGTCGGCGTCTTCCACATGGCCGACGAGAAGGGCGAGGACGAGAAGGTGATCTGCGTTCCGCTGAGCGACCCGCAGTGGAGCGAGATCTCGGATATCGACGACGTCTCGAAGCAGCTTCGGAACGAGATCGAGCACTTCTTCCAGGTCTACAAGGACCTGGAGGACAAGTGGACCGAGACGTGGGGCTACGGGAACCGCGACGACGCGAGGGCCGTGATCGAGGCAGCCCGCCGCCGCCGCGACGACCGCGGGGGCGGTTAGGACGCGGAGAGGTCGCGCTCGATCGCGCGGATGCGCGATCGGCGGCGCAGCCAGCGGACGCCGGCGTAGGCGCCGCCGAGCAGCGCGAGGATGCCCAGCGCGACCAGCGGCAGGATCAGCACCCATCCCGGCACGCGGCCCTTGACCGCGCTCAGCCCCGGGGCGCCGGCCGGACCGAAGTCGTTCGGGCCGATCACGGCGGCCTTCTTCCCGCGCGGCGCGAACTGCGCGACGACGTACCAGGTGGTGATTCTCCACTTCCCGCCGAGCTTCTGCGCCTCGGCGCGGATCGACCACGGGCCGACCGTCGTGGAGCTCGGCTGGAGCAGGATGTCGAAGCCGACCTCGGTCGGATAGGAGTAGTTGGCCCTCCACCCGTGGAAGCTCGTGCCCTTCGCCGGGTAGCGCTGGATCGGCGTGTCGCCGCGCAGCCAGTCGCGGTAGGACACGGCTCGGGCGTAGCCGGCCGCTAGCGGCCATCCCGCCTTCAGGTTCTTGCCGACCACGACGTCCGGGACGAACCTGTCGAGCAGCGCGTTGATCGCGGGGCGATCGGGCGCCACCTGGCGCTGGTTGCCCGCGTTCGCCGCCACGGGCAGGACGAGGACGACGAGCAGGAGCACGGCGCAGACCCGGCCCATGTGGGTTACGACGCCGCCGGCCCGAGATGGTTGTGTGAATTTCGCTTGCGGGTCGCCGCTGTCTCGCCTATCGTGAACGGCGCCATGTTCGGGATCGCGAACGCAGACGTGACGCCTCGCCGCTGACAGCGGTCGAGGTGCGTCTTCATTCGGTTCTCTTTCCACGCGATCCAAGGAGCATGAGTGCAAGAGCAGGCAGTAGTCGTCTCGGACCTTCGCAAGGTCTTCAACCGTAGGAAGGGCCTCGGCCGGCGCAAGCGGGCCGCCCTCGCGGGCGTCACGTTCTCGATGGAGCGCGGCGAGTGCGTCGCGATCCTGGGGCAGAACGGGTCGGGCAAGTCGACCCTCGTTCGCCTGCTCTCGACCTTGCTGCTTCCGGACGGCGGGGAGGCGCGGGTCTTCGGCCACGACGTCTTCTCCGACTCCCGCGCCGTGCGCCGGCTGGTCAACCGCGTCTCGGTCGAAGCGAGCTTCTTCAAGAAGATGAGCGCCGCCGAGAACCTCTCCTACGCCGCGCGGTTCTACGGGATGACGCCCCGGCAGACGCGGGACCGCATCCCGGCGATCCTCGAGCGCGTCGGCTTCCCGCCCGACCGGCGCGGCGAGGCGATGGAGCACCTGTCGCGAGGCATGCAGCAGAAGGTGGCGCTCGCGCGTGCGCTGCTCACCTCGCCCGTGCTCCTGCTGCTCGACGAGCCGACGACCGGGCTCGATCCGCGCTCGAAGGTGGAGGTGCAGGGGTTCATCCGCGAGATCAGGCAGCGACACGACTCCACCATCTTGCTGTGCACGCACGACATGAGAGAGGCAGAGGAGCTCGCCGACCGCATCGGCCTGCTCGATCGCGGCGAGCTGCTCTTCCTCGAGCCGGCGGACGAGGTGAAGGAGCGGTTCGGCGTCGACACGATCGAGGAGGCGTTCTTCGCGGCGACCGGCCGGACGTTCGAGGACGAGAAGACGGAAGAGGACGAGGAGAGGGAGGTGTTCGCGTAGATGTCCAGTGCAGATCTGACGTTCAGCCGCAGGCGCGTCGTCCGAGACGAGCTCGTCGGGCTCTACGGCGTCGTCGAGCGCAACCTGTACCTGACCAAGCGGTATCTGCTCTGGGATCTCGCGTTCCTGGTCTGGACGATCGCGAACACGCTCACGATCGTCTTCATCTCGCGCGGCGTCGGCCTCTCGCCCGCGGAGCAGAACGAGCTCGCGACGTCGCTGCTCGTCGGCGGCGTGATCTGGGCGTACCTCGGGATCATCTTCGAGATCGTCACCGAGACGGTCGCGTGGGAGCGCTGGGAGGGCACTATCGAGTACACGTTCATGGCGCCGGTCTCCCGCCCGGTCCACCTGATCGGCATGGGCGTGTACGCGGTCCTGTACGGGATGGTGCGCGCGGCCGCGGTCTTCGTCGCCGTCGTCGCGTTCATCGGACTGCACGTCTCGAACGCCAACTACGCGGCGGCGATCAGCCTGCTCGCGATCGCCTCGGTGTCGTTCATCGGCGTCGGGATGATGACCGCCGTCCTCCCGCTCATCTCGCCCGAGAAAGGGACGCAGCTCGGCTTCGTCGCCCAGGGCCTCATGCTGGTCGTGTCGGGCGTCTACTACCCGGTGAGCGTCCTGCCCGAGTGGATGCAGTGGATCTCGAAGATCTCGCCGGCGACGTACGCGCTGCGCGGCTGTCGCGCGTCGATCATGAAGGGTGCCGGTCTCGCCTGGGCGGATGTCTGGCCGCTGCTCGTGATCGGCGTGTTCTCGATCCCGATCGGGTTGTTGGTCTTCCGCGCGGGCGAGCGATACGCGAAGAAGAACGGGAAGCTGAAGCGGTCGGGATGATCCGGCTCGCGGAGAACGAGGCCGACCTGCAGGTGTGCGTGAGCGTCTGCAACGAGGTGCAGCCCGACGAGCCGGTGGCGATCGGACAGCTCGAGCGCTCGAGCGGGACGTTCCTCCTGCACGGGGACCACGGCTACGCGTTCGTCGACCGGTCGTCGGTGCCGGGCAGTGCGTACGCGATGGTGCGCGTGCGGCCCGGCGTGCGGCGCCGCGGCGTCGGCTCCGCGCTCCTCGTCGCCGCGCGCGAGCGCGCCGCCGAGTCGGGCTGCGCGGAGCTGTGGGGCCGCGTCCGCGACGACGAGTCGCTCGGCTTCGTCACGCGGCGGGGCTTCGAAGAGGTCATGCGCGAGGTCAACGTGCTGCTCGAAGTCGCCCCGGGCGACGGTGAGCTTGCGCCGGGGATCAGGGAGCTCGAGGAGCGGCACCTCGAGGGCGCGTACCGCGTGGTCGTCGAGTGCATGCCCGAATCGGCGGGGGCGCAGCAGGCGGAGGCAGAGCCGTTCGGCGAGTGGGCCGAGCGCGTCGCACGCCGGACCACGGTCGCGCTCGTCGCCGCTCGACGACGGCGAGGTCGTCGGCTTCGCGTCGCTGCACGAGACCGGCCTTCCGGAACGGCTCGAGCACGGGCTGACAGCCGTTCGCCGCTCGCACCGTCGGCGCGGCATCGCGACCGCGCTCAAGCGCGCGCAGATCGCGTGGGCCGCCGAGCACGGTTACCGCGAGCTCGTCACCGAGATGGTCGAGGCGAACACGGGAATGCGCGCGGTCAACGAGCGGCTCGGGTACCGCCCGCTGCCGCCGTCGATCGTCGTCAGCGGGAGAGCCGCATGATCGAGCTGCGAGTCGTCGAGTCCGCCGCCGATCTCGAGACCTGGGCGCGGATCAAGAACTCCGTCGTCCCGAACGAGCCGGTGACGACCGCGCAGTTGACGGCGAACGCCGAGCCGGAGCGACTCCTCCTCCTCGCGTCGCTCGACGGGGTCGACGCAGGCTGCGGGATCGCCGACCTCTCCAACTTCGGAGGGAGGGCGTTCGCTGCGGCGCGCGTGCTCGAGCAGTACCGACGGCGCGGAGTGGGCACGGCGCTCACGCGCTCGCTCGCCGCGCACGGGCGGTCGCTCGGCCGTAACGGGGTGAATGCATTCGTCGACGCGGCAGACGACGACGCGATCGCGTTCGCGCGGGGCTTCGGCCTCACGGAGGTCGACTACCAGCTCGAGCAGCTTCGGACGGTCGAGCCCGGTGAGCCTGCTGCCGTCCCGCCTCCGGGGGTCGAGCTCGTCTCGCTCGGCGACCGGCGCGAGGAGCGGCTGCGCGACGCCTGGGAGGCGGTCGCGCTCGCGGGCTACGAGGACATGCCGCTTCCCGGCCCGGTGACGTACCGGCTCGACACCTGGCTGCGCGAGGAGGCGACACGCCCCGAGGGCTCGTTCGTCGCTCTCGAGGACGGCGAGATCGTCGGCTACGCCGGTCTGATGGAGCGTGCGAACGGAGATGCCACGGCGGAGCACGGCCTCACCACCGTGCGGCGCGACCGCCGCCGGCGCGGGATCGCCCGCGCGCTGAAGCTCGCTCAGCTCCATTGGGCAGCGCGAAACGGCGTGGTCGAGCTCGTCACCTGGACGCAGCAGGGGAACGAGGGCATGCAGGCGCTCAACCGCAGCCTCGGCTACCGGGACGCGTCGAAGGTGCTCACCATGCAGGGCCCGCTGCCGTGAGCGCCGGCGCCTCTTGACGTCCGGCCGCCGCCCCAGCTAGCGTGAGGGTGCGTCGCCCCGATGGGCGGCGCTGGGCGATGAGGCCTGAGGACTCGCGGAGTCCTTGGGCCTTTTGTCGTTGTTGGGCGAAAAACGACCGGAACCGGGAGACGCGATGACCAAGTACAAGCTCGAGTACATCTGGCTGGACGGCTACGAGCCGACCCCGAACCTGCGCAGCAAGACGAAGGTGAAGGCGTTCGACGCCTTCCCGAGCCTCGACGGGGATCCCCGTGTGGGGCTTCGACGGCAGCTCGACCCGCCAGGCCGACGGCAGCGACTCCGACTGCCTGCTGCAGCCCGCCGCGATCTTCCCGGATCCCGCGCGTCGTGATGCAGCGCTCGTGATGTGCGAGGTCATGCTCCCCGACGGGACGCCGCATCCGAGCAACACCCGGGCGCGGGTCGTCGACGACCCGGACACGTGGTTCGGCTTCGAGCAGGAGTACTTCCTCTACCGCGACGGCCGCCCTCTCGGGTTCCCGGCCAGCGGGTTCCCGCAGCCGCAGGGCGAGTACTACACGGGTGTCGGCTTCAGGAACGTCGGCGACGTTGCACGGGAGATCGTCGATGCGCACATCGACCTCTGCATCGACGCCGGCCTCAGCCACGAGGGCGTCAACGCCGAGGTGGCGAAGGGCCAGTGGGAGTTCCAGATCTTCGGCAAGGGCTCGAAGCGCGCAGCCGACGAGCTCTGGATCGCGCGGTACCTGCTGCTACGGCTCTGCGAGCGCTACGGCGTCGACGTCAACTTCCATCCGAAGCCGCTCGGCGCCGACCTCGACTGGAACGGCTCCGGCTTGCATACGAACTTCTCGTCGAGGCACATGCGCGAGGTCGGCGGCGAGTCGTTCTTCACGGCGCTGATGGCGGCGTTCGACGACCACAAGGACGAGCACATCGAGGTCTACGGGCCCGACAACCACCTGCGTCTCACCGGGCTGCACGAGACGCAGGCGATCGACAAGTTCAACTACGGCGTCGCCGACCGCGGCGCGTCGATCCGGGTGCCGCACAGCTTCGTCGGGAACGGCTACCGCGGGTATCTCGAGGATCGGCGCCCCAACTCGCTCGGCGATCCCTACCGGATCACAGGGCGTATCGTGCAGACGATTCAGAAGGTCGCGACCATCGACGAGGCCTCCGAGCCTCTGGCCGAGGCCGTTGCGGCCTAGCCGTTCGAGAGAGGAGTGACGAGACGTGGCGATGATCGAGAGCAAGTTCCGGGCGACGTCCGACCCGGCGGCCCGGAAGAACGTCCTCGACCAGGTCAAGAAACAGGAGGTCGAGAACGTCCTCTTCTGGTTCTCCGACATCGAGGGTCACCTGAAGAGCTTTGCGATCACGCCCGCCGAGATCGAGGACGCGCTGAACGACGGGATGGGGTTCGACGGCTCGTCGATCACGGGGTTCAACGCGATCGAGGAGTCGGACATGGTCGCGATCCCGGATCCGGCGACGTTCCGGCTGCTGCCGGCGCGGCCGGGCGAGTCGCGGGTGGCGCGCATGATCTGCGACGTCGTCACGCCCGACGGCGAGCCGTACGAGGGCGATCCGCGGCACGTTCTCCGGCGCGCGCTCGAGCGCATGCAGTCGCTCGGCTTCGACACGTTCAACGTCGGTCCCGAGCTCGAGTACTTCCTCTTCCGCGACAAGCTCGGCACCGAGACACTCGACGAGGGCGGCTACTTCGCGATGACGGCGCTCGACGCCGCGACGGAGCTTCGCAACGAGACGATCCGGGCGCTCGAGGAAATGGGGATCGGGATCGAGTATCACCATCACGAGGTCGCGCCCTCGCAGCACGAGATCGACATGCGCTACGCGGGTGCGCTCGACATGGCCGACCAGACCCTCACCTACCGGCTGATCGTGAAGGAGGTCGCGGCGAAGAACGGCGTCTACGCGACGTTCATGCCGAAGCCGCTCTACGGCGAGAACGGATCGGGCATGCACACGCACATGTCGCTCTTCACCGACGGCCGAAACCAGTTCTTCTCGGGAGACGACGATTACCACCTGTCCGAGACCGGGAAGCAGTTCATCGCCGGCCTGCTGCGGCATGCGCGCGAGCTGTCGGCGGTGTTCGCGCAGTGGGTCAACTCCTACAAGCGCCTGGTCCCGGGTACGAGGCGCCGGTCTACGTGGCGTGGTCGCAGCGCAACCGCTCGGCCCTGATCCGGATCCCGCTCTACAAGCCCGGCTCCGAGCAGGCGACGCGGGCCGAGATCCGCTGCCCCGACCCGGCCTGCAACCCGTACCTGACCTTCGCGGCGCTGCTGCATGCGGGGCTCGAGGGGATCGAGAAGGGGTACGAGCTCGAGGACCCGATGGAGACCAACCTCTACCACCTGACCGCCGAGCAGCGGAAGGAGCGGGGAATCGTCTCGCTGCCCGAGACGCTCGGGGAGGCGATCGACGAGTTCGCGGCGTCCGAGCTGATGCGGCGGGCCTTCGGGGCCCACATCTTCGACAACTATGTGACGCTCAAGCGCAAGGAGTGGGACGAGTACCGGGTCCAGCTCACCCAGTGGGAGCTCGACCGCTATCTCGGCGTTCTCTAGCTCGAGAAGGGCGAAAAACTAGCCCTGAAACCGCCTTGGCGGGGGAGGGGGCAAGCGCTAGGCTCGATGGACCCAGCGCGGTTTGACCCGCCGCGCTGCTGGCGGCAGATCGCGGGGCGTCGACATTCGGCGCCCTGTGGTCTTTCCACAGCCGGGCGGGTGCCCGGAACGGGGCCTAGAGGAAGGTGCGAATCGACTCGCGCTCGACGCGCAGGCCGATCACCCGCGAGCTGCCGTCGATCTGCTCGATCGACTCGGCCGGGACAAGCCTCCGCCGGCGTGCGAGCCAGCCGGAGCGCACCGCCAGGGCATCGGGCTCCTCGGGCGAGGTGCCGTACATCGGGCACTCGACCCGGCCGACGATCCGTCCCCGTGCGTCCGCCACGAGGAATCCTGCGGTGCGGCGGAGATCGACGGCGAGCGCACTCACGGTTCGAGAACCTATTCCCCGTTTTCGAGGAAACTCCCTCCCCCGCGGTAAAGGTTCTGTAAGCGGGGCCTACGACCACTTGCCGGACATCGCCAGCCAGGCGACGGCGAGCATCACGCAGGTAGAGGCCCGCGAGCCCGGTCGACGATCCGACCGGCGAGCGGCTTCCCGCCCCGGTTCCACCAGAAGGCGACCCCGGTCGTGATCAGCAGGACCAGCAGCCCGCGCGTCGGCGACCACGAAGCCGATGCCGACCCAGGTCGGGTCGCTCGGGTAGACGTCGTTCTCCTTCGAGTAGATCCACTGCGGCGCCGATCCGCATCACCACCCAGGCCGGGATCGCGACGAAGAGGAGCGTCCTGAAGCGCCCTCGCCGCAGGCGCGGCCACCTCGGGCCGGCGCCACGCGGCGATCGTCAGCGACGAGCACCGCCAGGATCGCTCCGACGAGCACCATCGCCCCGAGCACGTGCAGGAAGAGCGGCCAGAAGGGGCGGCTGAAGGCGATCACGCGCCCGGCTTCCAGATCATGTCGACGAGCAGCAGCAGCGTGGCGAGCCCGGCGAGCCACGACATCGCCTGCCCGCGGCGGGTCGCGGAGGATCGCGCGCAGTTCGTCGTCGGACGTGTCGCCCGCGGCCGCGAGCTGCTCCGCCTTCACGCGGGCGCGCTCCTGGTGCTTGCCGCCGGCGCCGCCGAGCGCGCCCGAGACGGCCCAGAGCACGAGCGCGGCGATGATCCAGAAGCTCCAGAAGGCGAAATCGAGCTCGTGCACGAGCCAGAGCCCGAACACGAGCGTCGCGATCGATCCGATGCCGATCACCGGCAAGACCGTGCGGATCAGGCGCAGGTAGAGCGCGGTCTCGCTCGGCCGCGGGGCGCGCACCGAGAGCACATTGAGCACGCCCGCGGCGACGGAGCCGCCGACGAGGAAGAACGCGCCCGTGATGTGGAACATCAGCAGCCACTGGGCGGTGCTCACCGCGGGAGCCTACTCTGCGCCGATGGAGACGCGCGACCGGCACCTGAAGCTGCTCACGCAGACGATCGAGGCGGTCAACTCGACGCTCGACCTGCAGGAGGTGCTCTCGCAGGTGGCGACCAACGTCGCTGCGGCGCTCGAGGCCGACGCCTGCTTCGTCTATCTCTACGACGAACGCGCCGACGAGCTCGTGCTTCGCGCGACCCACGGCACGCGCGTCGACGAGCTCACGCGCCGGCCGCGCATGCGGCCGGGCGAGGGGATCACCGGCTCGGCGGCCGCCGCCCGCGCGCCGGTGATGGTTGAGTCGCAGGCGCACCTCGATCCGCGTTTCAAGCACTTCCCGAACCTGCCGGAGGACGAGTACGAGTCGATCCTCGCCGTCCCGATCCTCATCCGCGACGGGACGCTCGAGGGCGCCCTCAACGTCCGCACGCGCGAGCCGCGTGCGTTCGTCGACGACGAGGTCGACCTGCTGCTGGCGATCGCTGCGCAGGTCGCCCAGTCGATCGAGCACGCGAAGCTGTACGCGGAGGCGCAGCGCCGGGTGCACGAGCTGGAGGCGCTGGCGCGCATCTCCGAAGCGGTCTCGAACTCGCTCTACCTCGAGGAGTCGCTCGAGGCGATCGTCAAGACGACGATGGACGCGCTGCACGCGACCGGCGCCGCGCTCGTGCTCGACGACGGCCGGATCGCGTGGCCCGAGGGCGTCGCGGGCTCGCATGCGATCCGCCAGCAGCTCCGCTGGCGCGGCCGCCAGATCGGCGAGCTCGTCGCCGACCGCGAGTCGCCGTTCTCCGACGCCGACCGCGAGCTGCTCGCCTCGATCGCGACGCACGCTGCGGTCGCGCTCGAGCACGGGCGGGCCGTGCTGCGCGGGGTGCTCGCCCAGGAGATCCACCACCGCGTGAAGAACAACCTGCAGACGGTGGCGTCGCTGCTCCGCCTGCAGGCGCGGGCGGCCGAGACGGATCCCCGGGAGGCGCTCGAGCACTCGGTGAACAGGATCCTCGCGATCGCTGCGGTGCACGAGCTCCTGACCGAGCGGCGCGACGAGGAGGTCGACCTCGCCGACCTGATCGACCGGCTGCGCGCGATGCTCGTGCAGGGCGTCGGCGGCGGCAAGGCGGTCACGGCCAGGCTCGAGCCGATCGAGCTTCCCGGCGCGCGGGCGACGGCACTTGCGCTCGTGTTCGCCGAGCTGCTCCAGAACGCGCTCGAGCACGGCGGGATGCGGGTGAACGTGGAGCTGGTCACGGCGCGGCGGCGACGTCGAGCTCGCGATCGACGACGACGGCGAGGGGATCGCGAACGGCGGCGTCGCCGGCACCGGGCTGTCGATCGTCACCGCGCTCGTCCGCGACGAGCTTCGCGGCTCGCTGGAGCTCCGGTCGGAGGGTGGGACGCGCGCGTCGGTCGTCTTCCCGGCCTAGCGTCTCCTCAGCCGAGCGCGCGCTGAACCCGGCGCCCGCGGGCGGTCGGGCGGTAGGCGGTCGACGGGGGCCGCGTCGCGCGGATCTCGCGCGCGATCAGGCCGGCCGCCTCGAGCTCCTGCAAGGCGAGCGCGAGCGCGCGCGGCGTGACGCCGGGCAGCGCCGCGCGGAGCTCGGAGAACCGTCGTTCGCCTCCGAGCTCGGCGAGCACCGGGATCGACCACTTGTGCAGCAGCGTCTCCGCGTCGCCGGCCCTGAGGACGCGCGCCGAGAGCTCGGCGGCCGCCCGGCCGGGCGGCGTGGGCACGTACTCGGGCCGGAGCGGGTGCCCGTAGCCGCTGTGACGGCGGACGTACCCCAGCTCGATCAACCGGTCGAGGGCCCGCCGCAGCGATTCGCGGCCGACGCCGAGCCGGCGCTGGAGCTCCACGAAGCGCGCCCCGCCCCGTTCGCCGAGCAGCGCGAGGGCGGGTGGGGCCCAGCGGTGGTGGAAGAGATCGACGAGCTCGTCGGTTGACATGGAATGCTAGTAAGTATAAAAACAGTCTCGGATGGCGACCGTGAGTCAGCCAACAACCGTGAGGAGGCCGTGAATGGGGATCGACTACAACCCGTCGAACTGCGTCATCTCCGTTGGAGTCAGCGACTACGACCGCTCGCTCGCGTGGTATCGGGACGTGCTCGGCTTCGAGCTCGTGTACGAGCTCGCCGACTACGGCTGGTGCGAGCTCAAGACGCCGTTCTCGTTCAACGTCGGCCTCGGCCAGACCGAGACCGTCCAGCAGGGCAACATCACGCCGACGTTCGGCGTCCGCGACATCGACGACGCGATCGCCTATCTGCGCGAGCACGAGGTCAACGTCGAGGACTGGCACGAGATCCCGGGCATGGTCCGGCTCTCGACCTTCTACGACCCCGACGGGACGCCGTGGATGCTCGCGCAAACGCTCGACGTGAAGGCCGCGCGCGCGTGAGGGAGCTCGAGTCGCGAGCCTTCGTCCTCCTCCGTCGGGCGCAGGGCGCACCGCCGCTCGTGGAGGACGAGGCCGAGGCGCTGCAGGCGCGGCATCTCGCGTACCTCGAGGAGCTGGCGGCGGCGGGAAAGCTGGTCGGCGCGAGGCCGTTCTCCGACCAGCCGGACGAGTCGCTCCGCGGCCTCTGCGTCATGGCCACGACCCTCGAAGAGGCGCGGGAGCTCATGGAGCAGGATCCGGCGGTGCGCGCGGGGCGGCTGTCGGTCGAGGCGATGACGTGGTGGACGCAGAAGGACACGGTCCGCTTCCACCGCGCCGGCGCCCCCTGACCGGCTCGCGGACCAGCGGCGAATGAATCGCCCCTCCGCAGTGTCGACCACGAATCGCCGCCGCGGCCCCGCGGCGCCAGTGCGGCGACCCGTCCCGAGCGTACGCCTCACCGGCCTCACCCGCCGCGATCGTTCCACTCTCGGCGCTCTTGCGTGACCGTCTTGCCTGGGTGGCTGCCGCCAGACAAGCCCGCGCCAGCCCTGTCCAGCGCGGCGCCGAACTGTGACGTGATCGTGACGGTGGGCGGTCGCCGGGCTCCGTTAGCGTTGGCGGGGTGGTCGAGACCCGCGAGCCCGCACCTCCGTATGCGGGTGAGGGGCCGCACGCGCTCTGGCACGTCAGCGAGGATCCGGGCATCTCGCGCTTCGAGCCGCACCACCGCGAGGCGCACGCCGAGGACGAGCTCCTCGTCTGGGCGGTCGACACCCGCCACCTCCCGCTCTACTGGTTCCCGCGGGAGTGCCCACGCGGCACGTTCTGGGCGCACTCGGGGACGACGGACGACGACGTCGCCCAGTTCCTCGACGGCGACCGGTCGCGGCGGGTGCACGCGATCGAGGCGTCGTGGCTCGACGCGTTCCGCGGCGCACGGGTGCACGCCTACCGGCTCCCGCCCGAGCCCTTCGAGCCGTACCCGCCGGCCGGCGGGTACTGGATCGCTCGCGAGCCGGTCGAGCCGCTGGAGCTCGTTGCCGTCGGCGATCTCGCGGCGCGCCATGCCGAGGCCGGGATCGAGCTCCGCTTCGTGCCGAGGCTGCGGCCGCTCTGGGACCGCGTGATCGCCTCGTCGCTCGAGTTCAGCGGGATCCGGCTGCGCAACCTCGCTCCGTGAGCCGGGCAGACTAGGCACATGCGGATCCTGATCGCGGAAGACGAGACGATCATCCGGCTCGACCTGCGGGACCTGCTCGAGCGCGCCGGGCACGACGTCGTCGCCGAGGCCCGCGACGGCGTCGAGGCGGTCGCGCTCGCACGCGAGCACGAGCCCGAGCTCGCCGTGATGGACGTGAAGATGCCGCGACTCGACGGAATCGAGGCCGCGAAGCGCATCATCGCCGAGCGGCCGATCCCGATCGTGATGCTCACCGCGTACGGCCAGGACGAGCTCGTCGGCCGGGCAGTCGAGGCGGGGGTGTTCGGCTATCTCGTGAAGCCGTTCCGCGAGCAGGACCTCGTCCCGGCGATCGCGGCCGCACGTGCGCGCCACGACGAGCTGCAGGAGCTCCGCGACCAGGCCGACTCGCTGGCCGATGCCCTCGCCGCGCGGAAGGTGATCGAGCGCGCGAAGGGGATCCTGATGGAGTCGGAGGGCGTCACCGAGTCGGTCGCGTTCGCGCGCCTGCGCAAGGCAAGTCAGGCGACCGGTCGCCCGCTGCGGGTGATCGCCGAGGCCGTGATCGCTACATTCGAGTCACGATGACCGAGACGCTGACCCCGCCGAGGGAGAGAACGTCGCGCGGCAGCGGCCCGGGTGTCGGCGCAGCGTGGCGCGTGATCGTCCTGAACGACAACCACAACACCTTCGAGGGCGTCGCCTTCGCGCTCGCGCAGACCATCCCGGGCGTCGACTACGACAGCGGGATGGCGCTGGCGAACCGCATCCACACGACGGGGCAGGCGATCGTCTGGTCGGGGCATCGAGAGCTCGCGGAGCTGTACCACACGCAGCTCGAGGGCTACGGCCTGACGCTCGCGCCGCTCGAGCAATAGACGCGCTCGTGGGGATCCACCGCGTCTTCGCCGCGTTCGCCGGCGGAGACCCGCGTGCGCTCTTCGAGGTGATCGACGCTGACGCCGTGTGGCGTGTCCCGGGGACGGTGCCCGTGGCGCAGGAATACCGCGGCCGCGACCGGATCTTCGAGCTGTTCCGCGACACGCGTCGCCTGACCGACGGGACCTATCGAAGCGAGCTCAGGTGGGCGCTCGCGGACGACGCCAACGCGGTCGCCGTCTATCGCGCCAGCGGCGCACGGCTCGGACGCGAGCTCGACATCGACCAGGTCCTGCTGATCGCGCACGCGGACGGCGTGTGGACCGACGTCATCGCGCTCCCCACCGACCCCGCCGCCTTCGCGTCGTTCTGGGCATGAGGACGGGAGTCCAGCTGCCCGAGGTCGAGCGCGTCGTGCGGTGGCCCGAGTACGTCGAGATGGCGCGCGCGGCCGAGGAGGTCGGCTTCGACTCGATCTGGGTCGGCGACCATCTTCTCTATCGCGGCGACGGCCGCCCCGAGCGAGGGCCCTGGGACTGCTGGACGGTGCTCGCTGGGCTCGCCGCCGTGACCGACCGGGTCGAGCTCGGCCCCCTCGTCGCGTGCACCGCGTTCCGCCCGCCGGGCCTCTTCGCGCGGGCCGCTGCTGCGGTGGACGAGCTGAGCGGCGGCCGGTTGCGCGTCGCGGTCGGCGCCGGCTGGAACCGGGAGGAGTTCCGCGCGTACGGAGTTCCGTTCGATCACCGGATCGCGCGGTTCGAGGAGGCGTTCGAGATCGTCCGCCGGCTGCTTGCGGGAGAGCGCGTCACCGTTCGCGGGCGCTACCACGAGCTGGAGGACGCCGTCCTCCTCCCGCCGCCTGCGCGACGTCCGCCGCTGATGGTCGGCGGCGACGGCGAGCGCCTGCTCACCGCGACGCTGCCCTACGTGGACGCGTGGAACACGTGGTTCGAGCGTTTCGGCAATCGGGCCGACGGTCTCGCACCGCGGCTCCAGCGAGTCGACGAGGTGTGCGAGCGCGTCGGCCGCGATCCCTCGACCCTCGTGCGCAGCGTGTGCGTGCTCGTCGAGGTCGACGGCGGCGGCGGCGAGCGGACGGCCAAGCCCGGGGTGCCGCCGCTTCGTCCGGACGAGCTTCAGTCGGAGCTTCGCGCGCTGACGGAGGCGGGGGTCGACGAGGTCGATCCTCGTGCTCGACCCGATCAACGAGCGTTCGATCCGCTCTCTTCGAACAGTGCTTCCCAGCGCTTGAGCAGCGCCTCGAGGTCGGCCCGCGCCTCCCGGTGGGCCGTCAGCAGCGCGAGGTCGGACCAGTCGACCGACAGCTTGCGCTCGAGCTCGGCGACCCGCTCTTCGGCACGCGCGACCTCCGCCTCGACCAGCTCGAGCGGCGAGGGCTTCGCCTTCGCCGGCCGCGGCGGACGCTCGCGCTTCGGCTTCGCGGCCGGCTGAGGCGAGTGCGCCGGCTCGGGCTCCTGCGCCGTGCGTAGTCGGCCCACCCGCCCGCGTACGACGCGATGTGCCGGTCCTCGACCGCGAGCAGGCGTCCCGCGACGGCGTCGAGCACCGCGCGGTCGTGCGACACGAGCAGCACCGTGCCGGGGAACGCCTCGAGCGCTGCCTCGAGCGATTCGCGCGACTCGAGATCGAGGTGGTTCGTGGGCTCGTCGAGCACGAGGAAATTCGCTCCCGACGCGACCACGATCGCGAGCGCGAGCCGGCGCCGCTCACCGCCCGACAGGGCGGCGACCGGCTTCTCGTGCTCGTCCCAGCCGGAGAAGAGGAACCGCCCGAGCAGCGTCTGCGCCTCCGGCCGCCGCAGGCCGGTGCCGGCGATCGCCGCCTCGAGCACCGAGCCCCGCTCGTCGAGCTCCGTCTCGTGCTGCGAGAAGTAGGCCGGCACCACGCCGTGACCGAGCCGCACGCGGCCGGAAACCGGCTCGCGGCGGCCGAGGATCGTCTCGAGCAGGGTCGTCTTGCCCGAGCCGTTCGGGCCGATCAGCGCCACGTGCTCCCCGCGCTCGAGCGCGAACGTGCCGTCGTCGAGTAGCCGCTTGTCGCCGGCCTCGATCACGAGCCCCTCGGCCACCACGACGTCGCGGCCCGAGCGCGGCGGCTTCAGGAACTCGAAGCCGAGCGTGCGCCGCCGCCCGTCGGGCGCCTCCACACGGTCGGCCTTGATCCGCTCGATCTGCTTGAGCTTCGACTGCGCCTGGCGGGCCTTGGACGCCTTGTAGCGAAAGCGCTCGACGAAGCGCTCGAGCCTGCGCGATCTGCTCGCTCTGGCGAGTGGCCTGTCGCTGCTGGTGAACCGCGCGCGCAGCCTGCTCGCGCCGCCAGACGTGCCAGGAGCCCGGGAAGTACGTCGACCGCCCTCGGTCGAGCTCGAGCACCGCCGTCGTCACGGCCTCGAGGAACCAGCGGTCGTGGGCGACGAGGATCACGGCGGCGTCGATCGTGCGCAGCGTCTGCTCGAGCCACTCGAGCGACTCGATGTCGAGGTGGTTGGTCGGCTCGTCGAGCAGGAGCAGGTCGGGCTGCGCCGCCAGTGCGCGCGCGAGCGACGCGCGCGTGAGCTCGCCACCCGAGAAGGTGTGAAGCGGCCGGTCGAGATCGTGCTCGTCGAAGCCGAGGCCGCGCACGATCGCGGCTGCCCGGTCGCGCCAGTCGTACCCGCCCGCATGCTCGAGCCTCGCCTGCGCCTCCGCGTAGCGCCGCAGGGTCGCCGCGTCGTGCGTGCCCGCGGCCATCGCTCGCTCGAGCTCCCGCAGCTCCCCCTCGACGGCGGCGAGGTCGGCGGTGCCGGCGAGCGCGTAGTCGCGCAGCGGCACCCGGCTGAGCGCAGGCGACCGCTGGTCGTGAAGTGCGATGCGCGTGCCCTTCTCGAACGCGAGCTCGCCGCCCTGGAGCGATGTTTCGCCTGCGATCGCACGGAGCAGGGTTGTCTTGCCGGCACCGTTGGGGCCGGCGAGCGCGAGGCGGTCGCGGCGCTCGAGCTTGAACGAGACGCCGTCGAAGAGCGGCTCGCCGGAGAACTCCTTGCGCAAGGTTGAAGCGATCAGAACGGCCACGAGAGTGAAAGTATCGAGAGCGTGCGTTCCGCCACTCCCGACGACCGCCTCCAGAAGGTGCTCGACGCGACCGTCGACGGGATCCTCGTGACGGGCGCCGACGGCGAGCCGTTCCTCGCGAACCGGCCGTTCGCGTTGCTCGCGGATGCGATCGGCCTCGGCCTCGTACGGGGTGTTCGTCGGACCGCCTGCTCGAGCTCGCCGACCGAACGGCGGAGCCGTATGCCTTCACCGCAGCCGTCGAGCGTCTGGGTGAGGCGGCCGAGCGGCTCGAGTTCGAGGATGCGTCGGCAGGCCGGGCGTTCGCCCTGCACGTGTCGGCGCTCGATCACGAGCTCGGGCGCGTCTGGACGCTGCGGGAGATCACCGAGGAGCACGAGCGACAGCGGGCCCGGGACGAGTTCGTCGCCATGGTCGGCCACGAGCTGCGAACGCCGCTCACCTCGATGTCGGGGTTCCTCGAGCTGCTCTCCGACGGGGACGCCGGCCCGCTCACCGCCGAGCAGATGCGCTACGTCGAGATCGTCCAGCGGGCCACCGGCCGGCTGCACGCGACTCGTCGACGAGCTGCTCGAGAGATCCGACGAGAGGGAAACGACGAAGAAAGGGGCAGGATGATCGCGATCGTCGGAGGTGGCCTCGCAGCCGCGAAGCTGGTGGAGAGCTACCGCGAGGCCGGAGGCGGCGACGAGATCGTCGTCTGGTCGCAGGATCCGCACGGCCCCTATCACCGCCCACCGCTCTCGAAGCGGCTGCTCCGCGGCGAGTCCGCCGCGGAGGACGCACTCGTCCACCCGGTTTCGCTGGTACGCCGAGCAGGACGTCGAGCTGAAGCTGGGAGAGCGGATCTGTCGCTCGACGACGTGGAAGCGGACACGATCGTGGTCGCCACCGGCGCCCGGCCGCGTCAGCTCGACGGCGCGCTCCCGCTGCGCACGATCGACGACTCGCTCGAGCTTCGCCGGCGCGCCGAGAGCGCGAACGAGCGCGGTCGTCATCGGCGGAGGCTTCATCGGCTGCGAGGTCACCGCTTCCCTCACGCAGCTCGGGCTCGACGTCGTCCAGGTGGTGCGCGAGCCGATGGTGTTCGCGACGCTCGAGGCGCCGCCGCTGTCGCAGGCGCTCCACGACACCTATCGTGCGCACGGCGTCGACCTGCGCCTCGACGCGACCGAGATCCCCACCGCCGAGCTCGTCGTCGCCGGCATCGGCGTGCAGCCGAACGTCGAGCTGGCGCAGGAGGCCGGTCTCGAGGTGCGGAGCGGGGTCGTCGTCGACGATCGCTTCACGACGAGCCGGCCCGGCGTCTTCGCGATCGGCGACGTCGCCGAGTTCTACGACCCCGTGTTTCGGCGCCACCGCCGCATCGAGCACTGGTCGAACGCCTCCTACCACGGCACGACGCTCGGCAAGATCCTCGCGGGCGACGAGGATGCGCGCTACGACATCGTCTCGGCGTTCTTCTCGGAGGAGTTCGGCCGCTCGTTCAAGCTCTTCGGCGACCCGGCCGGCCACGACGACTCGCGCCTCGACGGGGACTTCGCGGAGGAGGACGCGGTCTACCGCTTCATCCAGGGCGGGAAGACGATCGGCGCGGTCGTGATGGGCCAGGACGAAGATACCGAGAACGCTCTGAAGGAGGAGATCCGAGCCGGCGCGGCCGCTCTGTCCTAGGCGCTAAGGTCGTTCGAGACGACGACCCGAGGAGGGGCGGTGGCTCAGTCGGACATCGAGCGGCTTTCGATCGACACCATCCGGACGCTGTCGATGGACGCCGTGCAGCAGGCGAACGCCGGGCATCCCGGCACGGCGATGGCGCTCGCTCCGCTCGCCTACCTGCTCTACCACGAGGTGATGCGGCACAACCCGGCCGACCCGGCCTGGCCGAACCGCGACCGCTTCGTGCTGAGCGCCGGGCACGCCTGCGTCCTCCAGTACACCGCGCTCCACCTCGACGGGCTACGACCTGCCGATGGAGCAGCTGCAGCGCTTCCGGCAGTGGGGCTCGATGACGCCGGGCCATCCCGAGCGCGGGCACACGCCGGGCGTCGAGACGACGACCGGGCCGCTCGGGCAGGGCTTCGGCAACGGCGTCGGATTGGGCTTCGCCGAGCGGTTCCTCGCGCAGGTGTTCAACCGCCCTCACCACGAGCCGGTCGACCATCGCGTCTACGTCATCTGCTCGGACGGCGACCTGATGGAGGGTGTGTCGTACGAAGCGGCGTCGCTCGCCGGCGCGAACGCGCTCGGCAAGCTCGTCTACTTCTACGACGACAACCACATCACGATCGACGGCACGACGTCGATCTCGTTCACCGAGGACCGGGGCGCGCGCTTCGAGGCGCTCGGCTGGCACGT
Source organism: uncultured Thermoleophilia bacterium (assembly GCA_963742615.1). GTDB lineage: Bacteria > Actinomycetota > Thermoleophilia > Gaiellales > Gaiellaceae > PALSA-600. The sequence continues at coordinate 516,740 of CAVUMS010000001.1, forward strand.
GCAGCACGTTCCGGACGTCAACGACCTCGACGCCCTGCGCGCGGCGATCGCCGCGGCGGAGGCGGAGACCGCGCGTCCGTCGATGATCGTCGTGCGCAGCCACATCGCGTTCGGCGCGCCGCACGCGGTCGACACCGCGAAGGCGCACGGCAGCCCGCTCGGCGCCGAGGAGGTCGCGGCGACGAAGCAGGCGCTCGGCTGGGACCCCGACAGGTACTTCTACGTGCCGGACGAGGTCTACGCGCACATGAACGGCGCCGAGCGCGGCGCGCAGCTCGAGGCCGAATGGGACGCCGTCTTTGCCGACTGGTCGGCCGCGTTCCCGGCCGACCGCGAGCGGTGGGACGCCGCCTGGGCGGGCCGCATCGGCGAGTGGCAGTTGCCGCAGTTCGAGCCCGGCGAGGAGCTCGCGACGCGTGCCGCCAGCAGGCAGGTGATGCAGGCGTTCGCGTCGGCGGTTCCCACGATGATCGGCGGCGCCGGCGACCTCGTCGAGTCGACGTACACGGACTTCGAAGGCGGCGGGCTGTTCTCGCCGCGGTGGGCCGGTCGCAACATCGCGTTCGGCATCCGCGAGCATGCGATGGGCGCGATCGTGAACGGCATTGCAGCGCATGGCGGCTGCGTGAAGCCGTACGGCTCGACCTTTCTCATGTTCAGCGACTACATGCGCCCGTCGGTCAGGCTCTCCGCGCTGATGGGCCTGCCGGTCGTCTGGGCGTGGACGCACGACTCGGTCGGCCTCGGCGAGGACGGGCCGACCCACCAGCCCGTCGAGACGTACGCGGCGCTGCGTGCGATCCCGAACCTCTGGTTCATCCGCCCCGCCGACGCAAACGAGACCGCGTACGCGTGGAAGGTCGCGCTCGAGCGCGACCGACGGTCCGGTCGGCTTCTCGCTCACCCGGCAGAAGGTGCCGACGCTCGACCGTAGCGACCTGGGCCCTGCATCCGGGCTCGCGCGCGGCGCCTACGTCCTGTGGGACTCCAACGACATGCCCGACCTGCTCCTGATCGCGACCGGCAGCGAGGTCGCGCTTGCGCTCGACGCCGCGCGCCGCCTCGCGGGCGACGGCACGGCCGTGCGCGTCGTCTCGATGCCGTGCTGGGAGCTCTTCGCGGAGCAGCCGGCGGAGTACCGCGACGAGGTGCTGCCGCCCGATGTCAAGGCGCGGCTCTCGATCGAAGCGGGCGTGGCGCTCGGCTGGAGCGAGTGGGTCGGCGACGAGGGCGACTCGATCTCGATCGAGCACTTCGGCGCGTCGGCGCCCGGAGCGACCGTGCTCTCCGAGTTCGGGTTCAACGTCGACAACGTCGTCGCGCGCGCGTCGGCGCTCCTCCAGCAGGTCGTGTAGCCATGCGTGTCGCCGTCGCGTTCGATCACCGCGGCGTCCACCTGCGCGAGGCCGTCCTCCAGTGCCCTTGCCGACCACGACGTGATCGACCTCGGCACCGATACCGACGCTGTGCGCATCGACTACCCCGACAAGGCGCGCGAGGTCGGGGAGGCGATCCAGCAAGGCGACGCCGAGCGCGGTGTCCTCGTGTGCGGCTCCGGCGTCGGCGCCGCGGTCGCGGCCTGCAAGCTCACCGGGATTCGCGCCGCGATCTGCCACGACTCGTACAGCGCGCACCAGGGAGTGGAGCACGACGACATGAACGTGCTCTGTCTCGGCTCCGAGGTGGTCGGGCCCGTCACTCGCGTCCGAGCTCGTGACGCTCTTCGTCGGTGCGCGGTTCAACGGCGGTGACCGTTACGTCGAGCGACTCGCGAAGGTCGCCGCCATGGAGAAGGAGATGAAAAGTGGGCAAGTCACGTCTGCATGAGCTGACCGAGCGCGGTCAGTCGGTCTGGTTCGACACGCTCTCGCGCGAGCTCGTCCAGTCCGGCGGCCTCGCACGCATGATGGAGGAGGACGCCGTCACCGGCGTCACGTCGAATCCGACGATCTTCCAGAAGGCGCTCTCCGAGGGCGACGCCTACGACGAGCAGCTGAAGGAGCTGCTCGAGACCGAGGACGACCCGAGCCGCATCTTCTTCGCGCTCGCGCTCGAGGACATCCGTGACGCATGCGACGTGCTGCGGCCGGCGTTCGATGCGAGCGGCGGCAAGGACGGCTTCGTCTCGATGGAGGTCGAGCCGGGGATCGCCTACGACACGAAGGCTTCGTTCGACCAGGCGCGCTGGATCGCGAAGGAGGTCGATCGCGCGAACCTGTACGTGAAGATCCCGGCGACGGCGCCGGGCCTGCCGGCGATCGAGGACTGCATCGCCCACGGCACGCCGATCAACATCACGCTGATCTTCTCGCTGCAGCGCTACGAGGCGGTGGTCGAGGCGTACCTGCGCGGGCTCGAGCGGCTCGTCGCGGGCGGCGGCGACCCGTCGCCGGTCGTGTCGGTGGCGTCGTTCTTCGTCTCGCGCGTCGACACCGAGACGGACAAGCGGCTCGAGGCGCTCGGGCACAAGGGCCTCGAGGGCAAGCTCGCCGTCGCCAACGCGAAGCTCGCCTACCAGCACTACCTCGAGACGTTCAGAGGCCCGCGCTGGGACTTCCTCGCGTCGAAGGGCGCGCGGCCGCAGCGGTGCCTCTGGGCGTCGACGTCGACGAAGAACCCGGCGTACAACGACGTGATGTACGTCGAGGATCTGATCGGCCCCGACACGGTGAACACGATGCCGCTCGAGACGATCGAGGCGTTCCAGGACCACGGCAAGGTCCCCGGCGACACCGTCCTCGAAGGCGTCGACGAGGCGCGGCAGCTGTTCGACGACCTCGCCGCCGCAGGGGTCGACTACGACGACGTCACCGCGACGCTCGAGGCCGAGGGCGTGCAGAAGTTCAGCGACTCCTTCGGCGAGATCCTCACGAGCATTCGCACCAAGCGCGGCGCGCTCCAGGCTGCATGACCGACAACGAGATCGTCGAGCGGATCTGGGCGACGCGACGCGTCGCTGTGGACCGACTCCGGGGAGAGCAACTGGCTCGGCTGGCTCGACGAGCCCTCGCGCATGGCCGAGGACGTCGAGTTGCTCGAGCAGTTCGTCGACGGGCTGCGCGGCACGATCGACGCGGTCGTGCTGCTCGGAATGGGCGGCTCGTCGCTCGCGCCCGAGGTGCTGCGCCGCTCGTTCGGCGTCGAGACGTTCCACGTGCTCGACTCGACGCACCCGCAGGCGATCCGCGACCTCGAGGCCAGGATCGACGTCCGAGCGCACGCTCTTCCTCTCGTCTTCGAAGTCCGGCTCGACGCTCGAGACGCGCTCGCAAACCGACTACTTCTGGGCGCAGCACCCGGACGGTGCGTATTTCGCCGCGGTCACCGATCCCGGCTCGTCGCTCGAGCAGCTCGCGCGCGAGCGCGGGTTCGGCGCGACCTTTCCCGGTAGGCCCTCGATCGGTGGGCGCTACTCGGCGCTCTCGCCGTTCGGGATGGTGCCCGCGGCGCTGATGGACGTCGACGTGGCGCGGCTCCTGTTGCGTGCACGCGAGATGGCGGAGGCATGCCGCGGGGCCGAGGGCAACCCGGGGCTCGACCTCGGCCTCTCGCTCGGGGAGGGCTGGCGCGAGGGCCGGGACAAGGTGCTGATCAACCCCACGCCGGGTGGGTTCGGCCTCTGGGCGGAGCAGCTGCTCGCCGAGTCGACCGGCAAGCAGCACACGGGGCTCGTGCCGTGCCCGGGCGAGACGGCCGAGGGCCCCGACCGCCAGTCGCAGGAGGTGCGGGTCTCCGACCCGTACGAGCTCGGCCAGGAGTTCTTCCGCTGGGAGTTCGCGACCGCCGTCGCCGGCTCGATCCTCCGCATCAACCCCTTCGACCAGCCCGACGTCCAGGCCGCGAAGGACAAGACGAACGAGATCCTCGCCTCCGGCGACGAGCCGACGGTCGGCCCGGTCGGCTCGGCGGAGGAGCTCTTCGCCGGCGCGAACGTCGGCGACTACGTCGCGATCCTCGCCTTCGTCAATCCGACCGACGAGAACGAGCAGAAGCTCCTCGAGCTCGCCGGCCGCGCGCGCGAGGCCACGGGCTGCGTCGTGACCCACGGCTTCGGTCCGCGCTACCTGCATTCGACCGGGCAGCTGCACAAGGGCGGGCCGAGCTCGGGCAACTACCTGCAGGTCGTCGACGACACGGGCGACGAGCTACCGATCCCGAATCAGCCGTTCGGGTTCGGCAAGCTCATCCGCGCCCAGGCGATGGGGGACTTCGAATCGCTCTCCGAGCGCGGCCGGCGCGTCGCGCGCATCCGATTGGAGGACATCTAGTGCAACTCGGAATGGTCGGGCTCGGTCGTATGGGCAACGGGATGACGAGGCGTCTCGAGGAGCACGGGCACGAGGTCAAGACGTACGACCCGAAGGTCCCGTCCACCGCGAAGACCCTCGGCGCGCTCTGCAAGCAGCTCAGCCGCGCCGCGTCACGTGTGGCTGATGATCCCTGCCGGAGAGATCACCGAGAAGGCGTTCCAACAGCTGCTGCGCCTGCTCGAGCCCGGGGACACGATCGTCGACGGCGGCAACTCGAACTTCCGCGACTCGCAGCGCAGGTACAAGGAGGCGCGCAAGCACAAGATCTCGTTCGTCGACGTGGGCGTGTCGGGCGGCATCTGGGGTCTCCAGGTCGGTTTTTGCCTGATGGCCGGAGGCGACAAGTCGACGGTGAAACGGCTCGACCCGATCCTCGAGTCCCTCGCGCCGACCGACGGGTGCGCGCACGTCGGGCCGTCCGGTGCGGGGCACTTCGTGAAGATGGTGCACAACGGGATCGAGTACGGCCTGATGCAGGCGTACGCCGAGGGCTTCGAGGTGATGAAGGGCTCGGAGTTCGACCTCGACCTGCGCGAGATCGCCGGGATCTGGCGCTACGGATCGGTCGTTCGTTCGTGGCTGCTCGACCTGCTCCATGCGGCCTACGAGCAGGATGGCAACGACCTGGCGTCGATTCGCGGGTACGTCGAGGACTCCGGCGAGGGCCGCTGGACGATCCACGAGGCGATTGCCGAGAACGTGGCCGTGCCGGCGATCAGCGCAGCGCTCTACGCGCGCTTCTACTCGCGGCAGGACGAGTCGTACGCGGCGAAGGTCGAGGCCGCGCTGCGCAACCAGTTCGGCGGCCACGCCGTCTTCCCGGAGAAGCGGGCTTGACGCTCGTCGACGAGGACACGGCGGTCAACCCGCTACTCGAGGGCTTGCGCATCAGGCGCAGGCCGGACCCGTGCATCCTCGTCATCTTCGGGGCGTCGGGCGACCTGACGTCGAAGAAGCTGATGCCCGCGCTCTACTCGCTCGCGTACCGCGGACTCCTCCCCGAGAAGTTCGGGATCGTCGGCGCCGCGCGATCGGACGAGACCGACGACGCGTTTCGCGAGCGGATGTGCGAGGCGGTGAAGCAGCACGCGCGCGATCCGTTCAAGGAGGACGTGTGGAACGGCCTCGCCGCCGGGATGCGCTACGTCACGCTCGACTTCGCCGACGAGCACGGCGAGGACTCGTTGCGTGACACGCTCACCGAGCTCGACTCGCGCCTCGGGACGCTCGGGAACCGTGTCTATTACTTCGCGGTGCCCCCGAGCGCGATCGGCACGCTCGTCGAGGAGATCGCACAGCGACGCGGCGCCGAGGGCTGGCTGCGCCTGATCATCGAGAAGCCGTTCGGGCACGACCTCGCGTCGGCGAAGGAGCTGACCGCCGAGATCCAGCAGCACTTCACCGAGGGCGAGGTCTTTCGCATCGACCACTACCTCGGCAAGGAGACCGTGCAGAACATGCTGGCGCTGCGTTTCGCCAACGGTATCTTCGAGCCGATCTGGAACCGCCAGTTCATCGACCACGTCCAGATCACCGTCGCCGAGTCGATCGGGATCGAAGGGCGCGCCGGCTATTACGAGCGCGCGGGTGCGATCCGCGACATCTTCCAGAACCACCTGCTGCAACTCGTCGCGATCACCGCGATGGAGCCGCCGATCGACTTCACCGCCGACTCGGTGCGCAACGAGAAGGTCAAGGTCCTGAAGGCGATCCACACGCCCGGGCCGAAGCATCGTGGTGCGCGGCCAGTACGGGCCCGGGTTCGTCGAGGGCGTCGCGGTTCCCGGCTACCGCGAGGAGGACGGCGTCGCGCCGAACTCGATGACCGACACGTTCGTCGCCGCGAAGCTGTACGTCGACAACTGGCGCTGGGCGGACACACCGTTCTACGTGCGCATGGGCAAGCGGCTCGCGCGACGTGAGACGACGATCGCGATTCAGTTCAAGCGCGCCCCGCATCCGCCGTTCGAGGACGGCACCGCGCAGACGCTGCGCCCGAACGTGCTGCTCATCCACGTGCAGCCGAACGAGGGCGTCTCGCTCGCGATCGGTGCGAAGGTGCCGGGGCAAGGGAATGATGATCCGCACGGTGCACATGGACTTCCTGTACGGCGGGACGTTCCGCGAGGGCCTCCCCGACGCATACGAGCGGCTGATTCTCGACGCGATGCTCGGAGACGCGACGCTGTTCACCCGGTCGGACGAGATCGAGGAGCAGTGGTCGCTGGTCGACGCGATTTTTGCGTTCTGGCAGCGCGACCGCCCGTCGTTCCCGAACTACGCGGCAGGCGACTGGGGGCCGGCGGCATCCGACGAGCTGCTGCACCGCGACGGCCGCTCGTGGCGGCGGCATTGACCGCGGGGGCCCCGAGCCCGATCGCCGAGGTCGACTGGGACGGCCTGGACACGACGATCGGCGAGATCGAGAAGCAGCTCGCGCTGCTCCGTGAGGCCGCGTCCGCGGGCTCGACCCAGCAGAACCTGCGGACGTCGGTGATGACGCACATCGCGTGGGTGCCGCCCGCGTGGAAAGGGCAGGCCGAGGTCACGCTCGCCGGCATGGCCGAGCGGCACCCGTCCCGCACGCTGCTCCTGTTCCCGGCGCCCGACGAGGAGGACGGCCTCGATGCGAATCTCGCCATCCGGTGCTTCCCGATCTCGGATCGCGCGGTCTGCGGCGAGGTGATCGAGCTGACGCTGCGCGGCAACCGCACCGCCGCGCCGGCGTCGATCGTGCAACCGCTGCTCATCTCGGATCTGCCGGTGTTCTGCCGCTGGCGCGGGCAGCCGCCGTTCGGCGCCGGGCCGTTCGAGCAGCTCGTCGACATCGTCGACCGGCTGATCGTCGACTCGAGCGAGTGGGACGAACTGGGATACGAGGAGCTCTCAGCCGTCTTCGGCCGCACCGCGGTCTCGGACATCGCGTGGGCGCGGACCGACGACTGGCGCCGCGAGCTCGCCGGCTACTGGCCCGAGATCCGCGAGCGGGAGATCTGGATCCGCGGCCCGCGTGCCGAAGCGGAGCTCATCCGAGGCTGGCTGAACGCGAGGCTCGATCGCGCAGTGCGCGCAGTCGAGCCCGCGTCAACCCTCGCCGTTCGTCTCGGCGGCGAGGAGCTCCCGCATCCGAGAGACGAAGCCGCCACCCCGAGCGACCTCCTGAGCGCCGAGCTGGACAACTTCACCCGCAACCACGTCTACGAGCAAGCGGTCCGCGCGGCAGCCGGCGCGTGACTCCGCTTCGTGGTGGGTTCGGCGCGGCGGCGAGCGGCACCCCTCGGGGTCTGGCCCGGGTTCTGACCCCCGAGGTGTCACGAGTGTGCGAATTCTCGTGTCTGTTCGTTGCGCGCCGGAAAATGTGTCGGCACCCTCGTTGCGTGCCCAGAACGCCGCGGATCGAGATCGTCGGCGCGACCTATCACGTCACGCAGCATGGCGTGGACGATCGCCGCCTCTTTCGCGACGACGCTGATCGGGAGACGTTCCTGCGCTTCCTCCGCGACGAGCTCGTCCGCAGCAAGTGGACGTGTCTCGGGTACGCCTTGATGTCGACGCACTACCACCTGCTGATCCGGATCGACGAGCTCTCGCTGAGCAGCGGATTTCAGCGGCTCAACGGGCGCTATGCGCAGATGTACAACCTGCGTCACGCTCGACGCGGTCATCTCTTCGAACGTCGCTTTCGGGACGTGATCGTCGAGAGCGATGCGCACCGCTACGAGGTGATGCGGTACATCCACCTCAACGCCACGCGGGCGAACATGTGCGAGTCGCCGGAAGCCCACGTGTGGTGTGACTACGCGAGCACCGTCGGTCTCGTCGCCCGCGATCCTCTCGTCGACCCGCACCTGGCACTCGAGCTTTTCGGCGACCGGCTTGACGTCGCTCGCCGGCGCTACGTGGCGTTCGTCGCCGAGGCCGATCCCCGGGTGCGGCGGGGTCAGACCCGGGCCAGACCCCGAATGCGAACCGCCGCCTAGGAAACCGCGAGCAAGCGCAGCACCTCCGCGTGCAGCGCGCCGTTCGTCGCGACGAAGGTGTCGCCGTCCGCCGGGGGGTTGCCGGTGAACGTCGAGCACGCGCCGCCGGCTTCCGCCACGATCAACTGCACGCCGGCGTAGTCCCAGAGGCGGACGACGGGGTCGCACGCCAGGTCGACGACGCCGTCGGCGACGAGGCAGTACTGCCAGAAGTCGCCGTAGCCACGATTCGACCAGCTGCGGTCGACGATCTCCGCCCAACCGGTCGGCATGCCGCGCTGCGTCGTCGTCGAGACGACCGCGTCCTCGACCCGCGCGATCTCCGACACACGGCAGCGGCGTCCGTCGGCGAACGCGCCGTCCCCGCGCGTCGCCCACCAGCGCCGCCCGAGTGCAGGCGCCGATACGAGCCCGAGCACGACCTCGCCCTCGCGTTCGAGCGCGAGCAGCGTTCCCCAGACGGGGATCCCGCGCACGTACGAGACCGTCCCGTCGATCGGGTCGACGATCCACTTCGAATCGCCGCCGTCGTCGCCGAACTCCTCGCCGAGGACGCCCTCGCCGCGCCCGGACGACGCGACGCGCTCTCGGATCGCCTGCTCGGCGTCGCGGTCGGCGTCGGAGACCGGCGAGAGGTCGGCCTTGCTGTCGACGCGCAGGTCGAGCGCGCGAAACCGACCCAGCGTGATCGCGTCCGCGACGTCAGCGAGCTCCTGCGCGAAGCGGAGGTCAGCCTGCAAGCGCCTGCTCCAGCGCGAGCCCGGCCGCCAGCACGAGCGCATCGTCCCCCGGCCGTCCGACGATCTGCGCCGAGGCAGGGAGGCCGTCCTCCGCGTCGCCGACGGGGAGCGCGAGCGCCGGCCAGCCGAGCACGTTGAACGGGTAGGTGAACTGCACGAACGAGCCGCGCCGCGCGACCTCGTCGACGTCGGCCGCCGGCGCCACGAACGCCATCGTCGGCGCGAAGAGCAGGCGATTCGGCCCGAGCGCCTCCTCGGCCTGCTCCCGATAGAGCTCGCGCGCCAGCGCGGCGGCGGCGACCTCGCCGTCCAGCACGGCAAGGCAGCGCTCGATCTTCGGGTTGGATGTTGTCGCCGTACAGCTCCGCGGACTCGTCGTACAGCTCACGGTGCACGTCGGCGATCTCGCGCATGAAGACCGCCTGCGTGCCGTCGCCGTCGGGGAACTCGACGGGCGCACGCCGCGGGAACAGTGCGGCGGCAGCCGATACCCGCTCGCGCACGAGCGGGTCGCAGGCCTCGAGCCACGCGACCCCGACCGCGATCTCCTCGAACGTTTCGAGCGGCGCCGCGTCGAACCCCGGTACGAGGTCGCGCATCAGCGCGACGCAACCGCCGACGTCGCGCGCCATCGGGCCGGCGTGGTCGAAGCTCGGTGCGAGCGGGAAGACGCCGCCGGCCGGAACGAGCCCGTACGTCGGCTTGAACCCGGCGATTCCGCAAAACGCCGCGGGGATCCGGATCGAACCGCCCGTGTCCGTCCCGAGCGCGCCGTCGGCGAGCCCGGCCGCCAGCGCCGCCGCCGACCCGCCGCTCGACCCGCCCGACGTGCGACCGGGGGCGCGCGGGTTCGGCACGACCCCGTAGTGGAGGTTCTGCGACGTGACGCCGTACGCGAACTCGTGCAGGTTCGCCTTGCCGACGTTCACCCAGCCGGCTGCCTCGAGCCGCTCCACGGCCTCCGCGGTCGTCGCAGGGACGTGCGCGTCGAAGATCGCCGAGCCGTACGTCGTCCGTACTCCGGCCGTGTCGAAGAGGTCCTTGACGGCGAGCCGCCGTCCGGCCGGCGCGGGACGACCGAGCTCCGTGATCCAGATCGCGTCTAGCTCAGCCAGTTGTATGCGAACGCGATGCCGAAGGTTCCCGCGAACAGGACGACGAAGAGCGCGGCGAGCGCCCACCCGAATTGCAGGTTCCGGTGCTCGAGCTCGGCGTCCGGATCCGAGACGGGGTGCGTGCCCTCGCCTGCCTCCTCCTCGGCCACTTCGGGCTCCGGCTCGCTCATGCGATCACCGACCCGACTGCCATCGCGACGAACAGCAGTGCAAGGTAGAGGAGCGAGTAGTGGAAGAGCCGGATTGCCGAGCGCCGCGCGAGCGTTCGCCGCAGCTCCAGCGCGAGCCAGACGAAGACCGCGCCGAGCACCACGGCTGCCACGGCGTACACGACGCCGAAGCTGCCGAGCGCGACCGGAACGAGCGTGACCACGATCAGCAGGACCGTGTAGCGCACGATCTGCTTCGCCGTCTCCCGTTCGCCGCGAGCGACGGGGAGCATCGGCACCCCGGCCCGGGCGTACTGCTCCCGCAGCATCAGCGCGAGCGCCCAGAAGTGGGGCGGTGTCCAGACGAACACGATCGCGAACATCACGAGCGCGGCCCACGACAGATGGCCGGTCGCGCCCGCGTAGCCGACGAGCGGTGGCACGGCGCCGGCGGCGCCGCCGATCACGATGTTCTGGACGGTCGAGCGCTTGAGCCAGCGCGTGTAGACGAGCACGTAGAAGAGGTTCCCCGCGAGCGCGAGCAGCGCGGTTGGGAGGTTCACGAGCGAATCGAGGAGCACGAACGAGAACGCGCTGAGCGCCAGGCCGAACTCGAGCGCGCGCTCTGCCGGCACGCGTCCTGATGCGACCGGGCGGCTTTCGGTGCGCGAGCCCATCAGGCGGTCGATGTCGCGATCGAGGTAGTGGTTGAGCGCCGATGCGCCGCCGCACGCGAGCGCCAGGCCGAGCATCGTCGCCGCGAACGTCCCCGCCGCCGGAACGCTTGCTGCGCCGACGACAAAGCCTGCTGCGCCGGTCAGCAGCAGCAGGGACATGATCCGCGGCTTCGTCAGCGCGAGGTAGTCCCGCGCAGGCCCCTGCACCACCTCGCCCCGCCAGACGATCGCCGCCACGAGCACCGTCGCACCGAGTGCGAGCGCCGCGAACGTGAGGTGCACGGTAGGCCCGGTGAGGAGCGCTGCGAGCCCGAACAGAAAGAGCGCGAGCAGCGCCGGGACGAGCAGTCGCCGCGACGATACCCAGGCCGTCGCCGCGAGCGCGGCGAGCGGCGGCAACGCGACGGCGGCGAGGACGCGATGCGCGGTCCCCCAGCCGGCGGCGCCGGACACGACCGCGAGCCCCGTCCCGGCGACGGCGGCGAGCGCGGTGATGCGAGCCCAGGTGCCCATCAGAACCCGCGCGTCTCCTGCAGCCGGCGGCGGAGGTCGCGCAGCGGTCGCGCGCTCGTGACGTACGGGAGCCTGTCGAAGTTCCACGGCGGCGGCGGCGAGGTCGTGTACCACTCGAGCGTGTTGGCGAGCCACGGGTCGTTCCCCGCGCGCTGGCCGCTGCGCTGTGTCTTGATCACGTTCCAGACGAACACGAGCATGCCGAGCGCCATCACGTACGAGCCGATCGTGGAGAGCATGTTGTAAGCCTCCCAGAGACCGTGCTGGTTGTATGTGTACACGCGCCGCGGCATCCCGAGCAGCCCGAGCATGTGCTGCGGGAAGAACGCCAGGTTGAAGCCGATGAAAACGAGCCAGAAGTGCGCTGCGCCCGAGGCCCTCGTCGAGGCGGCGGCCGAAGATCTTCGGCCACCAGTAGTAGAGGCCGCCGAACATGCCGAACACGGCGCCGCCGAAGAGCACGTAGTGCATGTGAGCTACGACGAAGTACGAGTCGGTCACCGCCTGGTCGATGGGGAACGCGGCGAGGAAGATGCCGGAGAGCCCGCCGATCGTGAAGATCGCGATGAAGCCGAGCGCCCACAACATCGGCGTCTCGAACGAGATGTTGCCGCGCCAGAGCGTCGCCAGCCAGTTGAGGATCTTCACGCCGGTCGGCACCGCGATCACCATCGAGCTGAGCATGAAGAAGATGTTGAGCCCGACCGGGAGCCCGACGGCGAACATGTGGTGCGCCCAGACGAGCAGCGAGAAGAACGCGATCCCGACGGTGGAGTAGGCGACCGCCTTGTAGCCGAAGATCGGCTTGCGGGCGAAGACCGGGATGATCTCCGAGATCATCCCCATCGCCGGCAGGATGATGATGTAGACCTCGGGGTGCCCGAAGAACCAGAAGACGTGCTGGTACAGGATCGGGCTTCCTCCCTCGGCGGGGTTGAAGAAGTTCGTCCCCGCCTTCCGGTCGAGCAGCATCATCGTCAGCCCCGCCGAGATCGTCGGCAGCACGATGATCAGCATCCACGCGTAGGTGAGGATGCTCCAGCAGAACAGCGGGATCCTCGTCCAGGTCATGCCGGGCGCGCGCATGTTGTGGATCGTCACGATGAAGTTGATCGCGCCGACCGCCGACGAGATCGCGAGGATGTGGAGGCTCAGGATCCAGAGGTCCTGGCCGTGCCCGGGCTCGTGCAGCGTCGAGAGCGGCACGTATGCCGTCCATCCGGTGTTCGCGGCGCCGCCCTGCGCGAAGAAGCTGAGCAGGAGGACGATGCCGCCGAGGAGGAACAGCCAGTAGGACAGCGCGTTCAGCCGCGGGAACGCCATATCCCGCGCGCCGATCATCAGCGGCACCAGGAAGTTCCCGAACCCGGCCGCGATCGGCACGAGGACGAGGAAGATCATCGTCGTCCCGTGGATCGTGACGACCTCGTTGTAGGAGTCGCGAGTGAGGAAGCCCTCGTTGGGCGTCGTCAACTGGGTGCGCATGAGCAGCGCCAGCACGCCGCCGACCGCGAAGAAGATCAGCGTCGTCCAGAGGTAGAGGATCCCGATGCGCTTGTGGTCGACCGTGGTCACCCACGACGCGAACCGTCCGCGGCGCCAGTCGGCGCGGTAGGGCTGGACCTCTTCGACGTTCACAGCCACCGGCTCAGCCTCCCGTCTTGGCGAACTGCTTCGTGTACGAGGTCAGCGCGTCGATCTGCGCCCGCGTCCAGTTGTGGCCGACCGCCGGCATCTGCCCCTGGCCCTGCCGCAGGAGCGGGGTGATCCGCGCCGGGTCGGCGAGCAGCGGATTGCCGCCGAGCGCCGGCCCGATGAACGGCTTGTCGAGCCGGTGGCACTTCAGGCAGACGCCCTGCCACTCTTCCTGACCGACCCGTGGCCCGCTCTGGTGCGCCCGCCGATGTGCGGATGAACGCGTCGTACTCGGCGCGCGGGCACGACATGAACGAGGCCGTCCATGCGGGCGTGCTGGAGCCCGCAGAGCTCAGCGCAGCGCGCGACGTAGTCGCCCTCCGGCGCCTTGAACCAGGTCGTGTTCACCTTCCCGGGGATCGCGTCGTACTTCGGCCCGAAGTCGGGCACCCACCACGAGTGGTTGACGTCCCAGTCGAGGCCGACGACGCGCTCGTGGACGACCTCGTCGGCCGGGGCGACCATCGTGTTGATCGAGATCGCGTTGTTCGGGTAGCGGAAGAGCCAGTAGAACTGATGGCCCTCGACCGTGATCGTCGTCGAGTCGGCGGCGGACGCCGCCGGCGCGTTCACGATCCCGGGGAGCAGGTAGAAGATGTAACCCGAGATCGCGGCGAGGATCACGACCGGGATCACGGTCCAGATCACTTCGAGCCGTGTGGCGCCGTGCACCTGCGGGCCTTCGGCGTCGCGTGGGCGCTTGCCGCGGCGGTACTTGACGATGAAGAGGACGAGCGTGCCCTCGACGAGCACGAAGATGATCCCGGTGAAGATCGAGACGAAGATGAACGCCTGCTGGACGTGGTGGGCGTTCGGTGAGTGCGCCTCACCCGGCAGGAACCCGCCGTTGCCTGCCAGAGCGACGGGCGCTGCTCGACAGCGTCACGATCATCGTGGCGAGTGTGGCAAGGGCGGTCCGGCGCACGCCGAGTGGCATCGTATAGAGGTGGAACCGCACAGTCAGGTTGACCTGCCGGACGACGTCGGTCCCACGTTCGAGGTCTTCGTGAACGGCGTTCCGAAGCACCGCGGCGTCGACTTCGACGTCGTCGGGCGGACGCTCGTGTTCCGAAACGCTCTCGCCCAGGAGGGCCGGCTCGGGTTCTGGCGGTGGCTGTCGCTGTTCCTCGGCGTCGCAGGGACGTACCGTCGCCACGACACCGTCGACGTCGTCTACTCGAGCGGCGGGCGGCGGTCGGTCGCGAGCCTGCAGCCGACGATTCGGTAGGTTCGCGGCCGTGGCGAGCGTCGAGGCCCTGCGCAGGCACGCCCTTCGGCTCGACGACACCCTCGCGAAGCCCTGGGCCGTGCCGGTCGCGCTGACGGCGCTCTGCGCGCTGACGCTCTACCTGCGGTCGCGCCAGCTGCACGCGGGATTCTGGATCGACGAGGGGCTCTCGGTCGGGATCGCGCACCACTCGTGGTCGTCGCTCGTCCACGTGCTGCGACACGACGGCTCGCCGCCGGCGCTACTACCTGCTCCTACGCGGGTGGATCGCGTGGTTCGGCGACGGCGAGCGGGCGACGCACGCGCTGTCGCTCGTGTTCGGCGTCGCTTGCGTCCCGCTCGCGTACGCGGTCGGCCGTCTCGTTTTCGACCGCCTCACCGGGCTCGTGCTGCGCCCTCCTCGCCGCGCTGAACCCGTACCTCACCTACTACGCGCAGGAGACGCGCATGTACGAGCTCGAGGCGTTCCTCTCGCTCGTCGTCTGCCTCGCGTACGTGCAGGCGATCGTGCGCGGCCGGCGGAGGTGGGCGCCGCTGCTCGTCGTCGGGCTCGCTGCTGATGGTGTACACGCACAACTGGGCGCTCTTCCTCTGCGTCGGGCTGGCGGTCGCGACCGCCGTCGTCGTGCGTGAGCGGCTCGGGCTTTTCGCGATCGTCGCAGCGGCCGTCGTCGTCCTCTATCTGCCGTGGCTGCCGTCGCTGCTCTTCCAGGTGCGCCACACCGGGGCCCCGTGGGCGACGGTGCCGAGCTGGCGCGACCTGATCGTCGCGCCCTGCGGCCGTGCTGACGGGCGACGGGCCATTCGTCGCGTTCGTGCTCGCGGCCGGCGTCGGGCTTGGCGTGCCCTCGTCCGCGGACGCGCAGAGCCCGGAGCGGACCGTGATCGTTGCGCTCACCTGCGGTCGATCGGGCGTCACCATCCTCAGCCGCGTGGCTCGTCGTCGCAGTTCTCGCCGTCGTGGACGACGCGGTACTTCGCGGTCGTGGTCGGGCCGTTGCTCGTGCTCGCGGCGCGCGGCGTCGTTCGCGCTGGGCGCTTCGGCGTCGCGGCGCTCGTGATCGTCGTCTTCTTCTGGGCCGGCTTCACGGTCAAGGACGACAAGGAGAACGCGCGCGCGATCGCCGCGGGCATCGGCAGCGCTCCACCCGGGTGAGCTCGTCATCTCGACGCATCCGGAGCAGGTGCCGGTGCTCCGCTACTACCTGGGGCCCGGATCCGCGGTTCGCGACCACGCTCGGGCCGGTGGCCGACGACCGCAGGCGTTCGACTGGGTCGACGCCGTCGACCGGCTTCGCGACGACGACGCCGCGCCCGACGCTCGACCGCCTGATCGCCTCGGTGCCGAAGGGGCAGGAGTTCGTCGTCGTCACGCCGGTGTTCCGCGACTACCGCGCCTGGCGGGCGAAGTGGACGAAGCTCGTGTGGCAGAAGTCGCAGGCGTGGACGCGACTCCTCGCAGCGCGACCCGCGCATCAGGCTCGAGCGCCACGTCGCGACCGACGAGATCGCGCTGCAAGCGCAACTACTTCAAGCCGTTGCAGGCGTTCGTCTATCGGCGCGTCGGATAACGTCCTCGGCGGCCTGCGCTTTTGACTGCATGACGACGAGACACTTCGCAGACGACGCTCGTCCTTGGCGGCGGGCCCGCCGGCCTCACGGCCGGCTACGTGCTCGGCAAGGCCGGCGGCCGACGCGATCGTGCGTCGAGGCCGAGGATCAGGTCGGGGGGCTCGCGAAGACGGTCGAGGTCGACGGCTACCGCTTCGATCTCGGCGGCCACCGCTTCTTCACCAAGTCGGTCGAGGTCGACGCGCTGTGGCACGAGGTGCTCGGCGACGAGTTCCTGCTGCGCCCGCGCATGTCGCGCATCTACTGGAACCAGCGCTATCTCGACTACCCGCTGCGCGGCCCCGACGTGATCAGGAAGCTCGGCGCCGGTCGAGCTGACCCGCTGCATGGCCTCGTACATCCGCGCGGCGGCGCGCCGCAACAAGGTCGACGAGTCGTTCGAGGACTGGGTGTCGAATCGCTTCGGCAGGCGGCTGTTCGAGCTCTTCTTCAAGTCGTACACCGAGAAGCTCTGGGGCGTGCCGACCACCGAGATCCGCGCCGAATGGGCGGCGCAGCGGATCAAGGGCCTCTCGTTCTTCTCCGCCGCGAGGGCGGCGTTCTTCGGCAACAAGGGCAACAAGGTGAAGAGCCTGATCTCGGAGTTCCACTACCCGCGCTTCGGGCCCGGGCAGATGTGGGAGGCGATGAGCGACGGCGATCGAGGAGGACGGCGGCGAGGTGCGCACCGGCGCGCCGGTCGAGCGGCTCGAGCTCGCGGGCGACCGGGTCGTCGAGGTCGAGGCCGGCGGCGTGTCGTACACGTTCCCCGACGCAGTCATCTCCTCCCTGCCGCTGCGCGACCGTGGTCGAGCTCGCGACGCCGCCGCGCCCCGACCTGAGGTGCGCGAGGCCGCGCGCGGGCTTCGCTACCGCGACTTCCTGACGGTCGCGCTCGTCGTCGACGGCGAGGACCTCTTCCCCGACAACTGGATCTACATCCACGAGCCGGGGGTCCGGGTCGGCCGCATCCAGAACTACCGGTCGTGGTCGCCGTGGATGGTCCCCGATCCCGACAAGGCATGCGTCGGGCTCGAGTACTTCTGCTTCGCGGGCGACGACCTCTGGACGATGAGCGACGACGATCTCGTCGAGCTCGCGGCGGCCGAGCTCGAGCAGCTCGGTCTGGCCGTGCGGTCGAAGGTCGAGCGCGGCTTCGTGACGCGCGTGCCGAAGGCGTACCCGATCTACGACACCGACTACGCCGAGCGCGTCGCGACGATCCGCGGCTGGCTCGAACGGGATCGAGAACCTGCAGCAGGTCGGACGGAACGGCCTGCATCGCTACAACAACTCCGACCACTCGATGCTCACCGCGATGCGCGCGGTCGACAACCTGCTCGCAGGCGCGCACCACGACATCTGGGAGGTCAACGCGGAGAGCGTCTACCACGAGACCGACGTGGCGGACGAGCATCCGTACCGCGCCGCCCCCGAGACGCCCGAGATGCAGGCGCTCGCGGAGACCGGCCAAGCCGCGCCCTGACGAAGGCAGCGCACAGGCTGCTCCTGCCGGCGTCGGTCGCTCGCCGGCGCGGGGCTGCTCGTCTGGCTGACCCTGCCGACCGTCTGGGAGGGGCCGCTCAACGTGGACGAGGAGCTGACGCTGCGCCTGGCGCAGTTCTCGTTCGGCCACATCTTCCACATCGTCTCGACGCAGCGCGGCGGCGGCCCGCTGCACTTCTGGCTCGAGCACTTCCTGCTCGACTGGTGGCCCGGCCTGCCGGCGCTGCGCATCCCGTCGCTCGTCTTCATCTGCCTCGCGCTGCCGGGAGCCGGCCTCGTCGTTCGCAGGCTCGCCGGCGTCGAGGCGGCGGCGGGGGCGGTGCTGCTCACCGCGGTCGCGCCGATCCCGGTCCTCTACGCGACATTCGGCCGCCCGCACACGCTGCTCTTCGCCTGGCTGATGTGGAGCACGGTCGTGATCCTCCGGGCCGCCGACGACGGGGGCCGCAGGTGGTGGATCGCGGGCGGGTTCCTCCTCGGCGCGTCGGTCTTCGTCCATCCGACCGCGCCGCTGTACGCGCTCACCGCGTTCGCCGCTGCGCTCGTCTACTGCCCGCGGCCGCCTCGCGCGGTGGTGCGGGAGGCCTGGCCGGGAGCGGTCGCCCTGCTCGTCGCGTTCGTGCCGTACTACGTGAAGACGCTGCACGTGCTGAGCGACCGCTACGGCCTCGGCAGCGGGAGCACCGGGCGGACGTTCAGCGGGCGGCCGGTCTGGGAGGACGCATTGCACTTCGTCGCGCCCGGACGGCACGACGTCAACTATTTCACCGTGCTCGCGGCGGTCGGCATCGTCGCCTTGCTCGTCGCGCGCCGCTACCGCGTGCTCGCGTTCTGCGCACTGACGGTCGCCGCGCCGGTCGTCTTCTTCTCGATCGTCCCCGCGAGCGGCGACTCGGCGATCTTCTTCGATCGCTACATGATCCCGGTGACGCCGGCGTTCTTCGCCGTCGTGATGTCGGGCTGCCTCGCGGTCGCCGCCCGCGCGGGTCGCTTGCGCGTCCCCGTGCTCGTGCTCCTCGTCGCCGGCCTGGTGGCGATCGAGATCCGCTACGACGTGCACCACCGGGACGTCGTCCACCGGATCGGCGTCGACAAGGTGGTCGACGCGCTCGCCGATGCTCCGCCCGGCACGGTGCTGTTCGGTTCGACGGGGACGAGCGGCCAGCTGTTCTCGTCGTTCGACTACGGCCACCCGGCGAACATCCTCGACCACCTCGTTGCCCTGCGCGACCGGCGGCTCGAGTACGTCGACGACGACTCTTGCACGCGCGTGCTCCCGTTCCTCGTCACGGGTGCGCGACGGAACGGGATCTGGCTCTTCTACGCGGCGAGCCGGCAGGAGATCGCCGCTGCGACGCGCGCGTTCGACGGCGTTCCGGACGTCGACGTCCGGAACGTGGCGGGGCACTACTTCGTGGTGCGGTCGCGCGCGGCGCTCGCGCCACGCGCGCTGATCGAGCTCGGCCGTTCTCTGCGTCTGCGCTGGAAGCACGCCGTCCCGACGAACCCGCGTGTGGACGAGCTCCTTCAGGCGGACGCGGAGCTGCTCGCATCACCCGTGCACTGCCAACCGTACGGCGAGCTCGGCGATCCCGACATCTCGCCGCACTGGCCGCCCGTCAAGACCCGCCACCAGTAGCGATATTGTCGGGCAATGACCCGGGTGCTGATCCTCACCGCCAGCGTCGGTGAAGGGCACGATCTCCCGGCCCGGGTGCTCGCCGAGCAGCTGCGCGCCGAGGACGCCGCCTGCGAGGTCGTCGTCGAGGACGGCCTGCGGGCGATGGGCCGCGGGTTCGTGCTCGTGAACGAGCGCGCGCCGGGAGTCGTCTTCTTCCGGTTCCGCTGGCTCTGGGACGCCGCGTTCTGGCTGTTCGTCGGCCTCGCACCGACGCGCCGGGCGACCCAGGCGTTCGTGCGTCGGCTCGGCTCGCGCGGCGTGCTCAAGCTCGTCGAGGAGGTCGACCCGGACGTCGTCGTCTCGGTCTACCCGATGACGACCGAGGTGCTCGGAGGGCTGCGGCGACAGGGACGGCTGCGAGTGCCCGTGGTCGCCGCGATCACCGACCTCGCGATGATGCACTACTGGGCCGCACCCGGAATCGACCTCCATCTGATCACGCATCCGGAGTCTGCGGCAGAGGTGCTCGAGGTCGCGGGACGCGACGCGGACGTGCGCGCGGTGCACGGCCTGACGCGGCCGGAGTTCGGCGAGCCGTGCGACCCGGTCGAGGCGAGGCGCGCGCTCGGGCTTCCGCGCCGCGGGAAGATCGTGGTCGTCTCCGGCGGCGGTTGGGGCGTCGGCGACCTCGGCAAGGCGGTCGACGCGGCGCTCGCGTTCGAGAACGTCGCGGTCGTCGCGGTGCTCGCTGGGCGGAACGAGGAGCTGCGGTCACGCCTGCAGCGGAAGTACGCCGAGGAGCCGCGCTGCCGGGTGGTCGGGTTCACCGACCAGATGAGCGAGTGGCTCGCCGCCGGCGACGCCCTCGTGCACTCGACCGGCGGGCTGACCGTGCTCGAGGCGCACGTGCGCGGCTGCCCCACGATCTCCTACGGCTGGGGTCGCGGGCACATCCGCGTCGAACAACGAGGCGTTCCGGCGCTTCGGGATCGCCGAGGTCGCGGAGTCGGACCGAGAGCTCCAGGAGGCGCTCGGTCGGGCGCTGCAGTCCCGGCCGGCGCCGGCGATGACGCTCGCTGCGCTTCCGTCCGCGGCGTCGACGGTGCTTGCGCTCCTCGCGTGAGAGATGCCGACTGGCTCGTCCCGGCGCTCGCCGCCCACTCCGGCCGTCTCGCCGGAGCCTATGGGATCCCGCGCCGGCTCGCGCGCCCAGGCGCGGTCGCGCTGACCTTCGACGACGGGCCCCACCCCGAGGGAACGCCGGCCGTGCTCGCCGAGCTGGAGCGGCGCGGCGCGCGCGCGACGTTCTTCTTCGTCGGAGAGCAGGTTCGCCGGGCACCGGAGATTGCGCGCGCCGCGGCGGATGCGGGCCACGAGATCGCGCTGCACGGCGACCGGCACACACTGTTGCTGCGCCGCCGGGTCGCGTCGTTCGCCGCCGACCTCGACCGCGCGGCAGAGTCGATCGCGGAGGCGACCGGACGGGCGCCGACGCTCTACCGGCCGCCGTACGGCGTCTTCAGCTCCGGCGCGCTCCGACACGTGCGCACACGTGGACTCGAGCCGTGGCTGTGGTCGACCTGGGGGCGCGACTGGGAGCGCCGTGCGACGCCGGCATCGATCGCGCGCCGGGTCGCCGTGCGCCTCGAGCCGGGCGCCGTCGTGCTGCTGCACGACTCGGATGCCTACAGCTCGGCAGGCTCCTGGCGCCGAACGGCCGCCGCGGTGCCGTCGATCCTCGACGCGGCCGCTGCTCTCGGCGTCTCCGTCGAGTCGGTGACCCAGTCGACGTAGCGCCTGACGCCCTCGGCGAAGGTCGTCTCGGCCGCCATCCGAGCTCGCGCCGAGCGCGCTCGCCCGAGACTTTCGCAGCGCGTAGGTCGCCGACGCGGCCGTCGACGTGGACGATCGGGACGTCGCCCACGACCTCGCGCACGGTCCGGGCGATCGCGCGCACGCTCACGTCCTCGTCGCGAACGAGGTTGAAGACCCGGTTCGCGCCGGCCGGCGCGAGCGAGGCGACGACGCCCTCGGCCAGGTCCTCGACGTAGACGAAGCGGCGCGACTGCGTCCCGTCGCCGGCGATCGTCAGCGGCTGGCCGCGAAGGGCTTTGTCCGTGAAGGCCGCCACGACCGCCGTCGGCCGCGAGCGCGGGCCGTAGGGGATGCCGAAGCGGAGGATCGTGTGCTCGACGTCGTACAGCTCGCCGTAGCTCGCCGTGTACATCTCGCCGGCGATCTTCGTCGCCGTGTAGAAGTGCTTCGGCAGGCCGAGCGGCGTGTCCTCGTCGACGATGGCCGGGCTGGACGCGTCGCCGTACACCCAGACCGTGCTCGCGAAGACGAAGCGGCCGCGGCCGTGGTCGCGCACGGCCTCGAGCAGCGTCTGCGTGCCGCGGACGTTCACGAGGTCGGTGCGGGCCGGCTCGCGGGCGACGAGGTCGACGTCGGCGACCGCGGCGAGATGCAGGAAGGCGTCGCAGCCCTCGACCGCGGCGCGCACGTCCTCGTAGACGCAGAGGTCGCCCAGCACGAGGTCGACGTCGCCCGGCGGTCGGTAGGGCGACGGCACCAGGTCGAAGATGCGGGGCTCGTGCCCGTGGGCCTCGAGCCGGTCGACGACGTGGGAGCCGATGAAGCCGGAGCCGCCGGTGACGAGGACCTTCACCCGGCCTCTCCCGGCCGGTAGTACAGCGGCACGCACCAGTGATTCTGCGCCACCCAGTCGCTCGCCGGCAGCGTGTCCGGGCGCCCGAGGAGGCGATGGCAGGGCTCGTCGTACACCTTGCCGGTCGAGCGCTCGATCGGCTCGAAGACGATGTACTTGTAGAGCCCGGAGGTCATCCCGTCGGGCAGCTGCACACGCGACGGGTAGACCGGGTCGAGGTGCGTCGCGCGCCGCCTCGTTCTTCCAGCGCACGATCTCGTCGAGCCGCCCGGTCTGCACGATGCCGAGCGCGGCCGTGAACTCGTTCATCCGGAAGTTGAGGCCGGGCGAGTCGTAGCCGGGCTTGCCGTAGTTGCGGAAGGCGCGCGCGAGCTCGATCGCCTCGGCGTGCGGCGAGACGAGCATGCCGCCCTCGCCGGTCGAGATCGTCTTGGTGGCCGCGAACGACCAGACGCCGGCATCGCCGAAGGTGCCGGCGCGACGGCCGTTCCACTCGGCGCCGTGGGCGTGAGCGCAGTCCTCGATCAGGACGATGCCCTCGTTGCGGCAGAGCTCGGCGATCCGCTCGACCTCGAACGCCAGGTGCCCGCCGATGTGCACGAGGAAGACCGCCCGCGGCCGGTGCCTCTGCACCTTCCGCTCGAGGTCGCCGAACGACATGCACAGGTCGTCGCGGTTGCAGTCGACGAACTCGACGTGCGCGCCCGGCCTGCACGGCGGCGAGCGGCGTCGCCATGAAGGTGTTCGACGGGCAGAGCACGGTCTCGCCGCGCACGCCGGCCCACTCGAGCGCTGCGAGGGCGGCGCCGGTCCAGCCGTTGAACGCCACCGCCTCGAGGCCGTTCCAGCGTCCCCAGGCCTCTTCGAACTCGACGGTCAGGGTGCCCTCGCTCCACCGGTCGGCGTCGAAGATCCGATCCCACAGCTCGTGCAGCCGCTGCCGGTCGCGATGGTCGAAGCCGATCGCGAAGCGGGCGAGGTCGGTCGTGACGTCCGAACCGAGCATGCGGGCAAGCCTATAGCGGCGGTCGACCGGCGCCGCCGCGGATCTACACTGGCCGCGTGGACGCGCAGGCGCTGTCCGCGCTCGAGCTGCCGGCGATTCTCGAGCGCCTTGCAACGAGCGCCGAGACGGATCACGGAGCGGCGGCGGCGCGCGCGCTCGTGCCGTCGAGCGATCCTGCCGAGGTCGCCGACCGGCAGACGCTGACGTCCGAGGCGATCGCCCTGCTCGACGAGGCCGCCTCACCCACGCTCGCCGGCGCCTCCGACCCACGTGGCGCCGTCCTGCGGGCGGAGCGCGGCGGCACGCTGCAGCCGCACGAGCTTCGGGCGATCTCGCGCTCGATCCACGTCGCGCTCGAGGCCAGGCGGGTGGTCGACGAGCGCGCCGACCTCGCGCCGTCCCTGCTCGAGCTGCTCGACCTCGTCCCGCCGTCGCTCGGCAGTCTCGCCGGCCCGGTCGACCGTGCAATCGAGGACGACGGCTCGGACCTGCGCGACTCCGCGTCGCCGCTGCTGCGGCGGCTCCGCTCCGAGTTGCGATCGGGCGGCGCGCGCGTGCGCGAGGAGCTGGCACGCGTCGCCCGCTCCTCGGACGTCCGCGACGCGCTGCAGGAGACGTTCCTCGTCGAGCGCGGTGGTCGACCGGTGCTCGCGGTTCGCGCCGCCGAGCGCGCGCGCGTGCCGGGCATCGTCCACGACGCGTCGAGCACCGGGCAGACGCTGTTCGTCGAGCCGTTCGCGATCGTCGAGCTCTCGAATCACCTGTCGGAGGTGGCCGCCGCGGCGCGCGACGAGGCGGAGCGGATCCTCGCCGAGCTCTCGGCCGCGGTGGTCGTCCACGCCGACGGCCTGCGCGCCCTCGCCGAGCAGACGGAGGCCGTCGATCTCGCCCTCGCCGCCGGGACGCTCTCGCGAGGCTGGCGCGGCGCACGCGTCGAGGTCGCCGACGAGGTCCGGCTGCTCGGCGCCCGCCATCCGCTGCTCGACCCCGCGCAGGCGGTCCCGATCGACCTCGACCTCGGCTCCGTGCGGGCACTCGTGATCAGCGGGCCGAACACCGGCGGGAAGACCGTGGCATTGAAGACACTCGGGCTCGCGGCGCTGCTGCACCAGTGCGGGCTGCGCCCGCCCGCCGGCGAGGCGACGCTCCCGATCTTCGACCGCGTGCTCGCCGACATCGGCGACAGCCAGTCGATCGAGATGAGCCTCTCGACGTTCTCGGGGCACATCGGGCGCATCGTCGTGATCCTCGGCGCCGCGGGGCCCGACTCGCTCGTGCTGCTCGACGAGGTCGCCGGCGGGACCGATCCCGACGAAGGCTCGGCGCTGGCTCGAGCGCTCGTCGGCCGCTTTGCCGGCCAGGCGCGGTTGACCGTCGTCACGACCCACTACGCCGCGCTCAAGGAGTGGGCGAGCTCGCGACCCGAGGCGGTGAACGCGGCGACCGGCTTCGACGTCGAGAACGACGCGCCCCTGTATTCGCTGGCGCTCGGACGCGCGGGGACTTCGCACGCGCTGCGGATCGCGGAACGTCTCGGGCTCGACCCCTCCGTCGTGGCCGACGCGCGCAGCGTCGCCGGGCCCGAGCGTCTGCGCACCTCGGAGCTGCTGGCCGAGGCCGAGGCGGCCGAGCGCGAGGCGACGGCGCGCCTCGGCGAGCTCGAGCGCTCGCTGGGCGCGGCGCACGGCGCGGGAGGCCGAGCTCGAGCGCGAGGTCGCCGCCGTCCGGCGACTCGCGCGAGCGGGCCCGGGCCGCCGCGATCGCCGAGGCCGAGAGCGAGCTGGCGGACGCCCGGGCCGAGCTTTCCCGGCTCCGCGAGGACCTCCGCGTTGCCCGGCGGCACGAGCGGGAGCGCCAGCGCGAGGCCTCGAAAGCGGAGCGCGAGCGTGACCGCGCACTCGGGCGCGCCGCGGAGCGGGCGACGCAGGCCGACCGCGCGGTTCGGCGTGTCTCGCCGCCGCCCGCGCAGGTCGCGCCGCTCGCCGTGGGCGATCCTGTCGAGGCCCCGGAGCTCGGGGTGCGCGGCACGATCGCGACGATCCGCGGCGACGAGGCGGAGGTGGTCGGCGCCGCCGGGCAGCGCCTGCGCATTTCGCTCGCGCGGCTCCGGCCGACCGCCGACCCGCTGCCGGCTCCCGCCGCCGCGTCCGTCCAGGTTCGCGCCGCGTCGGCGGGCCGGGACACCTCCGACGAGCTCGACGTCCGCGGGCTGTCCGCGGCCGAGGCCCGCGAGCGCGTGCGACGGTTCGCCGACGAGGCCGCGCTGGCCGGCATCGCGACGGTGCGTGTCGTGCACGGACGCGGCACCGGCGCGCTGCGCGGCGCAGTCCGGGAGGAGCTCGCCCGGCACCCGCTGGTCGACCGGGTCGAGCCCGACTCGAACGACGGCGCGACGCTCGCCCATTTCGGCTGAAGGGCGTCCGGCGTTCGCGCCGGGACCGTGACGATTCGGTGCCGGTTGTGCGCGGGACACTTTCGGCGCGATCGCGCTCCCGGTACTCCTGGACGTCCTCGTTCCCTTCCAGAGATCGGAGTCGCCCATGCACCGAGCCGCGCTGCTCGCAGCGATCGCCGCCGCCGCGGCCTTCGCCGTCGTCCCTCTCGCCCACGCCGCGTCCTCGGACGCGGTCGTCAGCCAGGTCTACGCCGGCGGCGGCAACGCCGGCGCCACGTACACGAACGACTTCGTCGAGCTGTTCAACCGCGGGTCGTCTGCGGTCGACCTGAGCGGCTGGACCGTCCAGTACGCCTCCGCGACCGCGACGTCGTGGCAGGCGACGCCGCTGGCCGGGTCGCTCGCGCCCGGCCGGCACTACCTCGTCCAGCTCGGCTCGACCGCCGCCGTCGGCGCGGCGCTGCCGGCGCCGGACGCGACCGGCACGACCAACCTCGCCGCGTCGGGCGGCAAGGTCGCGCTCGTCCACGGCACGACTGCGCTCGCGTGCGGCACGTCCGCGGGAAGTTGCGCCGGCGCGGCGGTCGACCTCGTGGGCTACGGGTCCGCGTCCGACTACGAAGGCGCTGCGGCCGCACCGGCACTCGACTCCACGACCGCGGCGCTTCGTGCGGGCGCGGGCTGCACCGACACCGACTCGAGCACCGCCGACTTCGCCGCCGGCACGCCGCTCCCGCGTAACACGCAGTCCGCCGTCGTCTCCTGCTCGGGCACCGCGCCGCCGCCCGCGTCGGGCGTGTCGCAGAGCGCGGCGGTCGACCTCGACGTCCAGCCGGTGCTCACGCTCTCGCTCGAACGGGCCGCCGTCAGCTTCGGCCAGGCGGTCGCGGGTGCCACGCCGGCCCCGGTGTCCGAACGCGTCACGGTCACCTCGAACGACGCCGCCGGCTACGCGCTCACCGTCCACCGCACCGCGTTCACGCCCGGCGACCTGCCACTCGGGCTCTCCGCGTCGGCGCCCGTCGGCGCGCAGCTCGGCGGTTCGCTCGGCGGCGGGCTGGTGCCGATCCCGATCGCTCCGGCCGCCGACCTGCTGATCGGCACGGCAGCCGCCGCGACGGGCGCCGAGCGGTGCGCAGTGGGCCACGTCGGTCGGTTTCGCCGCGCCGCTGCCGGCGGTCGCATCCGGACGCTACTCGGCGACGCTCACCTTCACCGCGATCGGTCGATGACCGGCGCCGCCCTCGCCGCACCCCTCGCCGTCCTCGCTCTCGTGCCCGCGCAGGCGGGCACGAGAGCACTCTCCCCGCCGCTTGCGCTCGCCGCCTCGCCGGTGCGCGTCGTGCTCACCGGCGCGGGGTGGTCGACCGTTCGCGTGACGAACCCGAGTCGCGCCGCCGTCACCGTCGACACGGCGACGAGCGGCTTCGCGCTCGACCTCGGCGGACGGCCGCGCGTCGCCGCGGCCACCGCCGGTGCCGCGCCCGCCTGGCTCAGCGTCGCGCCGCGGCGGTTCCGCCTGCGGGCCGGCGGCGCAGCTCTCGTCACCGTGTCGGCGCGCATCCCGCACGGTGCGTCGCCGGGCGAGCACGATGCGCTCCTGCTCCTGCGCACGCGTGCACAGGCCCGGAGCTCCGTGCCGATCGTGATGCAGGTCGGCGTCGTGATCGTCGTTCGCGTTCACGGCCCGACGATCCGCCGCCTCGAGATCAGAGCGCTCCGGGCCCGCCGCGTCGCGAGACGGCGGATGCTGCTCCTGACGCTGCGCAATCGCGGCAACGTCTCGGAGGTGCTTCCCGTTCGCAGGGTGCGCGTGGTGCTTCGTCGCGGGCGACGGCTGCTCGCGACGCTTCTGCCGCCGCGGCGCGAGCTGCTCCCGCACAGCGTCGGAGTGATCTCGATGCGGTACGCCGGAGGCGCCCGCGGCGCGCTGACCGCGGTCGTCGAGCTGCGCCGGCCGCGTCCGAGGGTCGCTGTCGTTCGGAGAAGCTTCAGGATCCGGCTCTGAAAATCGACGTGGAGCAAGTAGCCTTTTTTCGATGGCGATCGCGCCGATCACGTTCAAGCCGCGTCTGCGGGGGGTGTTCCACGAGTTCGGCTTCTACGCGGCGATCGGCCTTGCGATCCCGCTCACGCTCACGGCCGAGCCGGGTCGGGCGCGGCTCGCAGCGATCGTGTTCGCTTCGTGTGTCGCGGCGTGTTTCGGCGCGAGCGCGCTCTATCACCGTCCGCTCTGGACGCCGCGCGTGCGATCGTGGCTTGCACGACTCGACCATGCAGGTGTCTACCTGCTGATCGCCGGCACGTACACACCCGTTCGGGCTGCTCGTCCTCTCCACGGGCTGGGCCGTGCCGGTGCTGGCAGTCGTCTGGTCGGGTGTGGTCACCGCGATCGTGCTCAAGGTCTGCTGGTCGACGCAGCCGAAGGCCGTCGCGGCGGCGATCGGGATCGGGCTGGGGTGGGTCGGCGCCGTCTCGTTCTCGCAGCTCCTCAAGCTTCCGGTGACGGGCCTGCTGCTCGTCGTCGCCGGAGGCGTCGCCTACACCGTCGGTGGGGTGATGTACGCGCTACGCCGTCCCGACCCGCTGCCGCGCGTGCTCGGCTACCACGAGCTCTTCCACGTTCTCACGCTGGTGGCCGTCGGCTGCCAGTACGCGGCGATCGCGTTCTACGTGCTCCCCCGCGGTTGACAGGCCCGCAGATCATCTACACTTTCCCGCGAATTGAGCGAGTCTGGATGGTGCCGGTTTGCGCCTTCTTGCCGTTCATGAGTATGGCGAGGAGGTGGAAGAGATATGGCAACCGGAACCGTGAAGTGGTTCAACGCGGACAAGGGCTACGGGTTCATCACGCCTGACGAGGGCGGCAAGGACCTGTTCGTGCACTTCAGCGCGATCCAGGGCAGCGGCTACAGGTCGCTCGCCGAGGGCGCGAAGGTCGAGTACGAGGCGCAGCAGGGCGACAAGGGCCCGCAGGCGGCGAACGTCAGCCTCGTCGCGTAACGCATCCGGACCGGTCGCGGCGGGCCTAGAGCCCGCCGCTTCCGTCCGTCTCACGCTTGTGGAGACGAGAGAGGAGGTTCACCATTCCGCAAAAGGAAGAGAAGGTCGAGATGACCGGAGAGATCGTCGAGGCTCTCCGAAACGGCATGTTCAGGATCGCCCTCGACAACGGCCACGAGACGCTCGGGTACACGGCGGGCAAGATGCGCCGGTTCCGCATCCGGATGAATCCCGGCGACCGGGTTCGTGTCGAGCTGTCCGCGTACGACCTCGACCGCGGCCGGATCGTCTACCGGCTCCGGCCCGGCGACGAACGCGAGTAGGCGGCCGCCCGAGGAGGCGCGAAGCGGCGACCCGCGTGTGCCGGCCGCCGCCTCGAAGCCGTCGGCTATCCCCTCACCTTCACGGTGCCGCGGATCTCGCCGCCCTGGTTCTTCTTCGTGTGCACGTTCACGTAGGTGTTGTGGCCCTCGAGCGCCGCGATCACGGCCTTGCTGATCTTCACCGTCCCGCTCTGACCGCTGTTGCAGGGCCCGCAGAGCGGCACGATCACCGGTCCGGCGACGCCCGGCTTGCCCTTGTGGATGTGCGCGGCGGTCGCCGGTCCGGTCAGATCGGAGAACGTCAGCTTCCAGGTGAGGACGCCGCCGGAGGCGTTCTCCTTGTAGCTGCCGCTGAACGCGCCGGTGGCGCCCGCCTTCACGCCGGTCGGCTTGGGATGCTCGTTGCCGGCCTTGAGTGACGCGCTCACCTTGTAGGTGTCGAGCACGCTCGCGGCTGCGAAGCCCGCGACGGTGAGCAGCACCGCCAGCGCGGCGACGAGCAGGCAAACCCTCTTCATCTCGTGTCTTCCTCCCTCTTGATGTGGATCGCTATGGAAATTGTTCGCAAAGAGGCACCGGCCGGTTTGCGCGGCCGCGGCTTTCGTTAACGTCTTGCCCGAAGGCGTTGGCCGCGACGGGAGGAGCCGAGATGACACCCGACCTGATTGCAGAGCTGGACAAAGTGCGCGGGCGCTGGCACACGCTGCGCCACCCCTTCTATGTGCGCTGGGAGCGCGGCGAGCTCAGCCGCGAGGACCTCGCGGTGTACGCCGGCCAGTACCGGCACGCGGTGATCGCGCTCGCCGACCTCGCCGCGACGGCGGGCGAAACCGAGCACGCCCGGGAGGAGCGGGCGCACGTGGCGCTCTGGGACGAGTTCTCCCGCGCCTGCGGCGGCGGCCCCGCCGAGCCGACGCCCGAGACGCAGTCACTCGTCGACGTGCTCACCGCGGCCGAGCCGGGCGCCGAGGCGGACGCGGTGCTCTACAGCATCGAGGCGTCGCAGCCGCCCGTCGCCCGGACGAAGCTCGAGGGCCTCGTTGGGCACTACGGTTTCGATGCCGACGGGCCGGGCACGGAGTACTTCCGCGTGCATGCCCTCCTGGACGACGAGCATGCGGCGCAGGCGGCGGGCCGGATTCGCCGAGGGGACGGCGACGCGGACGCTGCGCTTGCGCGTGCGGAAGCAGCAGTCGTCGCGAACTGGGAGCTCCTCGACGGCGTCGAGCGGCTGCTCGAGGCGCGAGTGGGAGCGGTGTCCTAAGAGGGCTAGCGGGTGCCGAACTCGCGCTCGGCGCAGGCCCGGCAGTAGAACGTGAGCGCGGGCGGATCGTTCGTCTCCGGATCGTCTGTCCGGTAGGCCCGCCAGCCGCGCCACGTGTCGCCGCTCGAGCGGCCGCACTCGTGGCACGCGATCAGGTTCGACGGCTTCCCGTCGCGGCTATCCGTGCGCTCCCGGCTCTCCCCCGTCCCCACCTGATGAGGATGGCACCGATCCGGCCGCTCGGCTACTGGCTCTTTCGGCGGCCCTGCTCGTCCGACCGTCTAGGACTCTAGGCTCGAACGGGGAGGCAAGCCTGCCATGCGATGATGGGTCGCGACTGAAGCCGACGGGAGGAGGGTTGGCATGAAAGGTGCGGACAAGCCCCGGAAGGGCCAGAAGAAGGTGGCGCAGAAGACGCTCAAGGAGAAGCGCACCGAGAAGCGGGCCAAGGAAGCCCGGAGGCAGTGACGCCCCCGAGCTCCAGGATCGGTGGCCGGCTGCTACTTGGCCGTGAAGTGGCCGAACATGATCGACTCGTGCTGCGGGCAGTAGAACTTGTAGGCCCCTGCCTTGACGTTCACGTTGAATGTCTTCGTGCCGACGAATGACACGCCCGTGAAGTCTTTCGCGTAGCCGTTCGGCCCGTCCAGCGAGAAGGCGTGAATCGACGCCTTGTCGTGGATCACGAGCTTGTACTTCCCGGCCTTCAGTGTCTTCACGGCCTTGTTGTTCTGCTTCAGCGTGATCGTGTAGCCCGGGCCGACGGTGCCGACGAGTGTCGAGGTGGCGGCGGGATTGCCGAGCGCCGAGCCGACGGCCACGGCGGCTACCGCAGCGGCGACGAACACGAGCAGAATCGAGCGGTTCATGGGCAGAGTCCCCTTTTCTCTGGATCCCCTGCCTACGCGCTCATGGCGCCAACCGGTTTTCGCACAGGGTCGGTCCGCGGAACGAACGGCCGTCCCCGCGCGAACACCTTCGTGACCGGGCTCTCGTGGGCGGCGCAGCGCGGGCCCATCGTCAGCGTCGAGCAACCACGCTCGGAGCAGGTGCTGAGGAGCCGTCCCACGCCGATTCGATACCCACGCCGCCGCCGGGCAAAACGCGCTGCTTCAGCCACGGATGTTCCGCCGCGGCACCAGCGCGAGCAGCGCGATAGGCGCCGCAAGCAGCGCCCACATCGTCGCGTCGAGGCCCACCGCCGCGGCCAGTGCGCCGAGCGCGATCGGGATCCCCGAGCCGACGAGGCCGCCGAGGCCGCCGACCGCGACCGCGGTGCCGCTGCGCCCCGGCAGCGCCCCGTAGAGCCGCGCCTGCGGGATCGCGTACCACCCCGAGTTGAGCAGGCCCAGCACCGCGACGAGCCCGAGCTTCAGGGCCGTCGCGTCGCACAGGAGGAACGCGGGGTAGACGACGAGGGCCGCCGCCGCGCTGACGCGGAGATAGGTGAGCCCGTCGACGCGGCGGAGGAGCGCGAGCAGAGCCGCGTCTCCGACGAGGCCGGCACCGGTCCACACGGCGACGGCGCCGGCCGCCAGCTCCGGGGACGTCCGGGCGACGTCGACGAAGTACAGCGCGAGGAAGCCGTAGAAGACGTCGAGCAGCAGGTCCGCCGCCTCGAGCGTTGCGAGCCAGCGCGCGACCTCCTTGCGGCGGACGACGCGCACGACGTCTCCGAGCGCGGTCCGGAGCGGCCGGGTCTCGGCCGGTGCGAGGGGCGCGGATCGTGCCGAGAGGGCGACCACCAGCGAGGTCGCCGCGAGCGCTCCGAGGGCGCCGCGCCAGCCCGCACCGGTGATACCGGCCGTCACGAGGAGCAGCGGTCCGGCGACGTAACCGATGGAGCCGGCGAGTGTCCACCGCGCCATCGCGCGCTCGCGCGCGGCCGGGAACAGGTCGACGAGCGACGCCTGCGCGAGGCTGACGAAGGCGCCGGCGGCCGTGTAGCCCAGCAGCAACGCCGCGAGCAGCACCACGAAGCCCGGCGCGACCGCGACCAGCGCGAAGGAGACCGCGACGCCGGCCCCACCCGCGAGCAGCACCCGATGGCGCCAGCGCGTGTCGCCGAGCGCTCCGATCAGCGGGTCGAGCGCGCAGCCGACCAGTGCGGGAAGACCGAGCGCGACGCCGACCTGCATGTAGGTGAGATCGAGGTCGCGGCGAAGCAGCGGCCACGCCGCCGTGAGCGCGCCCCAGACGAGCTCGTCCAGCAGCTCGATGACGAGCAGCAGGGCAACCACGCGGACCGGCGCGCGGCGACCCGGTACGGCATCGGATCAGCTGGGTGGCCGAGCTGCGTGCATCGGCCACATCATATGAGCAAGGATTGCGAACTGGATGATCACGCGCCTGCGCAGGCCTCCGGCCGCGCCGCGTCTACCGTCGATCGCGATGCTCGTGTACCTCGTGAGGCGGATCCTCTGGGCGCTCGTGCTGATGCTCGCCGTGACGGTCGTCACGTACGTCATCTTCTACGCGATCCCGGCGGATCCGGCGCGGCTCGCCTGCGGACAGCGCGCGACGCCGCAATGTGTGCAGCGCGCCGCTCACTTCCTCGGAACGGATCGCCCGGTGTACGTCCAGTACGCGATGTTCCTCGACCGCCTGGTCGTCCATCACTCGCTCGGCCGGTCGTTCACGAACCGGCAGTCGGTCAACGCGATGGTGACGAGCGCGGCGCCCGTGACCGCGTCGCTGGTCTTCGGCGGCATGCTCGTCTGGCTGATGGTCGCGATCCCGGTAGGCATCGCGTCGGCGCTCCGGCCGCGGTCGCTGCTCGACCGCGTGGCAATGGTGGGGGTGCTGATCGGGATCTCCGCGCACCCGGTCTGGATCGGGCTGCTCGCGTCGTACTTCCTCGGGTTCAAGGCGGGCCTCTTCCCGATCACCGGGTACTGCAACTTCTTCAACTCGTCGGGCGGCTGCGGCGGGCCGGTCTCCTGGGCCTACCACCTCGTGCTCCCGTGGGCGACGCTCGCGGTCCTGTACGCGGCGCTCTACGTGCGGATGATCAGGGCGAGCGTGATGGAGACGCTCAACGACGACTTCGTGCGCACCGCGCGCGCGAAGGGCGCGCCCGAGTGGGTCGTCATGCGCTCCCACGTCCTGCGCAACGCGTTGCTGCCGATCGTCACGATGCTCGGGATGGACGTCGGCCTGGCGCTCGGCGGGGCGATCTTCATCGAGACGGTGTACGGCTTGCCGGGGCTCGGCAAGCTCTCGATCACGGCGATCAACAACTTCGATCTGCCGACGACGCAGGGCGTGATCGTGTTCGCGACGTTCTCGATCATCGTCTTCACGCTCGCGGTCGACGTCATCTACGCGTGGGTCGACCCGCGCATCCGACTCACCTGAACATGCTCCAGAGGGGAGCGCCTGCGGCTCAATGGCCGCCGCAGGCGTGGTCCGTCGGAGGCGGGAACGAGATGCCCTCCGCATCGACCACGCGGGCCTGGATCCCCCAGCCGCCGAAGTCCTCGGACACGGCGGCCACGAGCTCGTTGTCGCCCGTGGCCAGGTCGAGGTACAGGCCGTCGTAGTAGCCGATGCTGCCGAGGAACCGGTAGTCCCGCGACCGGTACGCGTCGTCGCCGCGAAAGATCCTGCGGCCGTTCAGCGACAGCACCAGGCGGTCCGAGAAGCCGAGCTCGAGCAGGACGGGTCCGGCGCGGGAGGACCGGATCACCGTCCGCGCATAGACGGTGTTCGCGTCCTCCGACAGGCGGTTCACCCGTGCGAGGTCGACGAGGCCCGACGGGTCGCTCTCGAGGTGCGTCCAGCGCCGGCCTTCGAGCGGCGGATCGGCGCCTTCTCCGAACGCGTCCGAGATCCACCAGGCCGGGACCGTTCCGGGAGCGCGCGCTGCCGCCGTCCGCGCGTCGGCACGAAGCTCGGTGTCACCGCCCCATCGAAGCGACGCGACGTGCAGGTTCTCGCCCCCGACAAGCACGCCGACGCCACCGGGCTGCGCCGGCAGCCGCAGGTTGCCGATCACGAGTACCGGGTCGTCCGAGTCGGCGAGCTCGACCTCGGCCCGTGATCCTGCGAAAGAGACGCGGATCCGGAACCACGCGTCGATCGGGAACGTCGTCGGCGCCCAGTAACCGGGGCCGTGGTAGAGCTGCCAGGACGAGACGCCGTTGAAGACCGGCGTGTACTGGATCGCATCGGGGTTTCCCACCTGGTGCGGGCGAACGAAGAACGACTCGTAGTTCTCGTCGTCGAGAACGCGCCAGACGACGCCGTGAAACGAGCGCTCGGGACCGACGGCGAGCTCGGCCTCGACCCACCCGTCCGCGAGTGGAGAGGTGTCGGCGACAACGAGGCGCGCGCCCGCGCGGCTGTCGTACCGCACGCACGTGCGCCCGAGGTGCTCGACCTGCTCGCCCGGCGGCAACACCACCGGCCGATTCTCTCAAGCGGTGTGTGGGCTAGCCGGCCGGCGGCCTGACGACGAAGCGATCGTTCCCGACCTGCTCTGTGAGCAGCGGCAGCTCGCGTCTGTCGATCGCATCCTCGAGTGCGCGCCGGATGCGGGCGCCGAGGTCCGCGATCGCGCGCTCCACGCGGAGGGTCAGCCGCGCTGCCTCGTCGCTCGCGACCCGGGGTGTCGCCGTGAGCGTGCCGACGATCCCCTGGCGGTCGAGCGCCCGCAGGACGTCGCCCGAGGTGAGGGCAGGCTCCGTGTCGATGTAGAAGAGCTGGCTCATATTGGATCCCGAGAACATCCTCTCTTCACCCGCGATCGGTGAAACCTGTGCAACGTCCCTAATCTGGGATCCAAGATAGCCGTCCTGCCGCCGTCCGTCAAGCGCTGGGCGGGTGCCTTGAACTCGCGCGGTGGCAGGAGCACGATGGATGGCGTGCGCAGGCGCGCAACGAGCGGCGGGGTGACGGTGCAGGCGATCGCCGGCAACCACGCCGTCTTCCTCGGGCTCGATCTCAACGACGCGGCGCGCGATGGCTGCCTCGGATTCGCCGTCCACCGCACCGACCACACGGAGCACGAAGGCCACTGGCTGGCCGGGTTCAAGACGTTCAAGTCGGTCGTGCCGGAACCGGATCCGCACGTCGTCTACCGCACGCTCCGGCACCCGCTGCAGACGTTCTACTGGGGCGACTACTCGGCGAAGCCCGCGCATGACTACAGCTACCGGGTGGTCCCGCGTTACGGAGCGCCGGCGGCGCTCGCGGACCGCCCGGGCGTCGAGGCGACGGTCGACATCTCGACCAGCGACCCGAGCAAGGGCGTGCACGGGATCTACTTCAACCGCGGCGTCGCCGCGAGCCAGGCGTACGCGCTCCAGTTCGAGAAGTCGCCGGACAAGCTGTCGGCGGCCAAGCGGAAGGCTGCGCTCGAGTGGCTGTCGCGGGGGTTGTTCGAGGCAATCCTCGCCTACATCCGGCAGGCGAAGAACGGCGACTTCGCGCTGCGGGCGGCGGTCTACGAGTTCACGCAGCCCGACGTCCTCGCCGCGTTCCGGAAGGCGCACGAGGACGGCGCCGATGTCCGGATCGTCTACCACGCGCTCGTCGACGAGACCGGGAACGCGAATCGCGACGCGCTCGCGACCGCCGGGTTGCCGGACGCGATCCTGAAGGAGCGCACACATGCCTCGATCGCGCACGACAAGTTCATCGTCCTGTGCCGCAAGCAGGGCCCCGACCTGATACCGGTGTCGGTCTGGACGGGCTCGACGAACCTTTCGCAAGGCGGCATCTTCGGGCACTCCAACGTCGGGCACGAGGTTCGCGACCCGGTCGTCGCCGGGCGCTACCTCGAGTTCTGGAGCGAGCTCCTCGACGATCCCCAGCCGGAGGCGCTCCGCGACTGGGTCTCCGACAAGAGCCCCTTCGACCCCGACGCGCCGCCCGCACCGGGCATCCAGACGATCTTCAGCCCACGCCACGGGCTCGCGCCGCTCAGGAGCTACGCCGGCCGCTTCGGCGCCGCGGGCGTCTCGGGGCACATCACTGGCCCGTTCGGCCTCAACACGCTCTTCGAGCAGCAGCTCACGAGCTACCACGGCGACGCGCTGCACTACGTGCTTCTCGACCGGGCCGACAACAACCAGGCGGCGTGGTCGGCGAGCCATCGCGTGTTCGTCTCGGTCGGCAGTGAAGGCGGCCCGGACGAGCTCAGCCGGTGGGCGCAGGAGCACCTCACCGGCTTCAACGCGCACGTCCCGTACCTGCACACGAAGATCCTGCTGCTCGACCCCACGACCGCCGACCCCACGGTGATCACCGGTTCGGCGAACTTCTCGCCCGACTCGACGAGCTCGAACGACGAGAACATGCTCGTGATCTCTGCGGATCTCGAGGTCGCGGACGTCTACCTCACCGAGTACGCGCGCATCTTCAACCACTTCTACGCGCGCTTCTGGGCGTCGGAGCTCGGTAAGCACGATCACGACCCGCAGACGCACAGCTACCTCGAAGAAACACCTGCCTGGCAGGACGCGTACTTCGCGCACGGCAATCCGAAGCCGCTCCAGCGCGTGCTCTACAGTTCGCTGGTCGCCGGCAACGACTGATCGGAGAGCGGCGCGGCGGAGCGGCCCTCGCCCGAGTCGACGGCCACGTCGCCGGTCGATCCACTCGCCGCCGGCGTTCGACTCGGCCCTTGAGGCTATCTCCGTGCAGGGCGGTGCAGAAGCGGCACACGCGCGCATCGAGCTGACGGCCGCGTGACGGGCAGATCCGCCCGGCCCCGGAGGTCCGGAGCTGTCCCTTCGTGGAGCCCGCACGCGACCATCAGCTACCCCGGCCCGCTCGTCAGTGCCGCAACTGCCTCCGCCTGCCGGTGCATTTCACTCCCGGGTCAATACCCGGGAGGAGCGTCGTCGACCGTCGTGGTCGTCCGCCGGCGGCCGCTCGGCGCTCCGAACCCCCAGCTCGACCAGAACACGAGCGAGATCAGAAGGCCGACGCCACCGACCACCATCAGGATGACGCCGACGGTGTTGATATCGACGCCCGAGACGGTCGTTTGGACGGCCCAGGTCAGGATCGCACCGATCGCGATCAGGATGAGACTGACTCCGATACCCATCATCAACTCCTCGGTCGATTTCGCATTTGCGCCTCTGGCTGTCTCCGCCTGCGCGAGCACTAAACGCCCGATCAGCGCGCCCCTCTGAGCCCGCCGGCGAAGAACGCGATCACCCAGATGAGGGCGAGGATGACGGCGAGGACGAAGAGCCAGTGCACGACGAAGCCCACGCCGAAGGCGATGAGGACGAGTAGTGCCAAGAGGACGAGCCACAGCATGTCGGTCTCCTTTCGTTGCGCGTGAGCCCGGGGCTACGCGCAGACCCAGTGCTCGTTCGGCGAAGCCGCCAAACCCATTAGGAGTGGGGCGCGCGATGCTGCGCGATCAGCACACGAGCAAGCTCCTTGGCCGGCCGGGCGGCGTTCGCGTCTCCGGCCGCGGCCGACACGATCGAGCCGTTCATCAGCAGATGCCACGTTCGTGCGAAGGAGTCGACGTCATCGAGACCCGCTTCGTCCGCCAGCTCCTTCACGACGCCGCGGACATTGTTGAGCTGGTCGATCGCCGCCTGCCCCGCGGGATGCGCCGGGCGCATCTCGAGCAGGACGTTGATGAACGAGCATGCTTCGTAGTCCGGCCGATGGAACCAGTCGTCGAGCACGTCGAACAAGGCGAGCAGCTGCCGCTCGGCGGTCGCTCCACGGCGCCTCGCCTCGGCCTCCAGCGTCTGCTCCGTCCACACGTGCCCACGTCGGTCGAGGAAAGCCAGCACGAGATCGTTCTTCGACGGAAAGTGCCGGTAGAGCGTCGCCTTGGCGATCGAGGCCCGCTCGATCACCTCACCGATCCCGACGTCGCGAATACCTCTGCGTGAGAAGAGCTCGTACGCAGTCGTCAGGATTCGTTCACGGGCGGGATCGGTTCGTTGCACGGATGTTTGACCCGCGTCCATCCAGGAGATACTTAATGAGCAGAACGGTCTGTCTCGTGATTCCAGACCTGTTCGTGCTTACACCTCTTCCCACCTCCGCCCGCGAGGAATCGTGGTTCGGATGTGTCCCGAACGACCACCATCAGGAGGTCCAGATGCCTACGGCCACAAAGCCGTCCCAGCCGTCCCAGAAGGCTCGAACCGGACAGAGTCGACGTACCGGGTCGACGACCTCGTCGCGCCCGGCGAAGCCGACCCTGTGCTTCGTCTATTCGCCGACCTCCGGGCCGTGTCGCCGGATGGAGGGCTTCCTCGCGCAGGTGCTCCAGCGGCGGCACAACCACGGCACCTTCGCGATCCAGCAGGTGAACGCAGCCGAGCGCCCCGACCTCGTCGAGCGACTCCGGGTCACGACGCTCCCCACCCTGCTCGTGATCGAGGCACGGAAGGTCCGAGGCCGTCTCGAAGGGCTCGCCGGCTGCGCCGAGATCGAGCGCGCCCTCGAGCCGTGGCTCAGGCGACCGCAGGAGGCCGAGACGCTGCCGCTCGAGGAGCTTCGGGCCGAGGCCGACCCCGACGCGTCCTATTCGCGCGTCTCGCTCGACCTGTCGTCGGATCTCACTCTCGAACGGTGGCAGGCGATCGGACGGCGGATCGCCGGCATCGCCGAGGCATCGACCTGGTGGCTTGCCGACTGGGCGTCGTTCGGCGAGGCCGCGTACGGCGAGAAGTACCGGCGCGCCATCGAGGCAACCGGTCTCGGGTACCAGACGCTGCGCAACTACGCGTGGGTGGCCGGCCGCTTCGACGTGTCTCGCCGGCGGGACACTCTCAGCTTCGCGCACCACGCCGAAGTCGCGGCGCTCTCCGCCGCAGAGCAGGACGCGTGGCTCGATCGCGCGGAGGTGGAGGGTTGGTCTCGGAACGAGGTTCGCGACCGGCTGCGCACGGAGCGCGACAGCGACGCACACGGCGTCGTCGAGCGCCTGCGGCTCGACATCCCCTCCGACCAGGCGGAGCGCTGGCGGAGCGCCGCCGACTCCGACGGGCTCGACCTCTCCGAGTGGCTGATCGGCGTGGCCGAGCTGGCCGCGAGCGCCTGATCGGCAAATCGTCGACCGAGGCGGCGCAGCCGCCTCCGCCTCGGTCGAGCGGCGCCGGCTCGCGACAACTAGCTTCGCTTGCGGGCTGTCGCCTTGCCACCCTTGCGGCCGGCGGCTTTCTTCTGGGCCGTCGTCCCACCCTGCGAGGACGATGACCGGCTCGAGGAGCTGTGCGACGCCTTGCCGCCGCGGCTCGACGAACCAGGCGAGTTCGCGATCTTCGCGGCGCGTTCCTTGGACATTCCCTTGTCCTTGAGCGCCTCGTACTGTTTCTCGTTCTTCACGTGTGATTTCTTGCCGGGCATTCGTCACCTCCTGTAGGCATGTCTGTGCATGGCCTACCCGACTCGCTACGGCGTCAAGCCGGCGATCGCGTTTGACAGCACGGGGCGCGGAGAAGTGCAAGGGAGCAGAGAGGAGCAAGTGTGGAGCAGCAGCTGCCCGACGAGGCGACGCCGCCAGCGCCGGCGGAGATCCCCGAGCCCTACCCGCCGCCGGACGAGCTCGACCTCCCCGAGCCCGACCCGGCGCCCGACCAGGACGGCGACGAGGACTGAAGCTCAGCTCGTCTTCTCGCCGACGCTGATCTCGCCGCTCGTCTCGACGAGGCGATCGCCCTCGTCGGGACCCCGACGAGCGCTGCATACACTCGCGGTCTGAGCGAGACCGGCACGATCGCGCGCGAGTCCCCGTTCTCGGGCCGCACGGCCTGGGCGCGCAGCCTCGAGACCCCGCTGCGGAACTTCCTCCGCACCGAGACCGGCGGTGCGGCGGTCCTGCTTGCCGCCGCGGTCGCGGCGCTCGTCTGGGTGAACGTCGACGCTGCGTCGTACGAGCGCGTCTGGCAGACGACGCTCTCGATCCGGATCGGCGCCCACGCGCTTTCGCACGATCTTCGCTACTGGGTGAACAGCGGGCTGATGACCTTCTTCTTCTTCGTGGTCGGGCTCGAGGCTCGCCGGGAGTTCGACCTGGGCGAGCTGCGCGAGCGGCGGAGGTTCGCGCTTCCGCTCGCTGGCCGGGCTCGCCGGGATTGTCGTCCCGGTCGCTGATCTACCTCGCCCTGAACGCCGGGCGGCCGTCGGCTCACGGCTGGGGGGTCGCGATGTCGACCGACACGGCGTTCGCGCTCGGCCTGCTGGCGCTCGTCGGCCCTCGCTTCCCGGTGCGGCTGCGGGCGTTCATGTTGACCTTCTCGGTCGTCGACGACGTCGTCGCGCTGATCGTGATCGCGACCGCGTACGCGAGCGGCGTGCACGTGCCCGCGCTGCTGGTCGCGGCGGGCATCGTCTTCGTGATCGGGCTCGCCGTTCGGCTCGGCGTGCGGCGCGGCATCGTCTACGCGGCGCTCGGCGTGGCCGCCTGGATCGCGCTCTCGAAGTCCGGTGTCGACCCGATCGTGATCGGCCTCGTGATGGGCCTCCTCACGTTCGCGGCGCCTGCGTCCCGCCCCGACCTCGAGCGCGCGTCCGACCTGTTCCGCCTGTTCCGCGAGCAACCGACGCCGGAGCTCGCCCGCTCGGCGCGAATCGGGGTCAGCTCGGCGATCTCCCCGAACGAGCGGCTGCAGCAGCTCTTCCATCCCTGGACGAGCTACGTGATCGTGCCGCTCTTCGCGCTCGCGAATGCGGGAATCGCAATCGACCGGAACCTAATCTCCGACGCGTTCACCGCGCCGATCGCGCTCGGCGTGCTGATCGGCTACGTCGTCGGCAAGCCGGTCGGTGTGGTCGTCGGCTCGCTGGTCGCCACGAAGTCGAGTCGTGGGCGCCTGAGACCGCCGGTGGGCTGGGTGGCGCTCACCGGCGGCGGCACGATCGCGGGCGTCGGCTTCACGGTCTCGCTGCTGATCGCGGGCCTCGCGTTCCACGGGCAGCAGCTGTCGGAGGCCAAGCTCGGGGTGCTGACCGCCGCGCTCTGCTCCTCTGCCGCTGACCTGGCTGTTGTTCCGGGCGACCGCCTTCCTGCCGCGGCGCCTGCGGATCCGCGCGCTGCTCGGGACCGCGGAGGGAATCGTCGACCTCGCCGTGCCGGTCGATCCCGAGCGCGACCACATTCGCGGGCCCGCGGAGGCGCCGGTCACGCTGGTCGAGTACGGCGACTTCGAGTGCCCGTTCTGCGGGCAGGCGGAGCCGGCCGTCCGGGAGCTGCTGCGCGGACACGGCGACATCCGCTACGTGTGGCGCCATCTCCCGCTCAACGACGTCCATCCGCACGCCGAGCTCGCGGCCGACGCGGCGGAGGCCGCCGCCGAGCAAGGTGCGTTCTGGGAGCTCCACGACCTTCTGCTCGATCATCAGGACGCGCTTGCCGTCGAGGATCTGATCGGCTACGCACGCAACCTGGGGCTCGACATCGACCGATTCACCGACGACCTCGAACGGCGTATCGGGGCCGCGAGAGTCTCGGAGGACGTCGACGGAGCGGACCTGAGCAACGTTTCCGGGCACGCCGACCTTCTTCGTCAACGGGCGTCGCCACTACGGGGCCTACGACATCGACACGCTCACGCAGGCGGTGAAGGTCGCGCGCGCCCGCGCTGCGATCAAGCGATCGGAGCGCTGATCACCGACGCGCGGCCTCGTCGAGCGTCGGCGCGATAAGGATGAGCGCCCCGAGCGCTCTCGCTGATAGAGCGCATCCGCAGCGGGAGATAACGTCTCACCCGGCCCGGCGCGACCGTGATTCGGGTCGACGAGAAAAGGAGGCAGGGTGGCATCCAGGGCTGATCGGGGCGGCGACTACGACGTCGCGGGAGCGGGCTGGCTGACCTTCGCCGGCGTCATGTTGACGATGGTGGGCTTCTTCAACGTCATCAACGGCATCGCGGCGATCGGAGACTCGAAGTACCTGGTGAACCAGGTGCTGTTCTCGAACCTCCACGCGTGGGGCTGGTTCATGCTGATCTGGGGGATCGTCCAGATCTGCGCCGGCATCGCGATCTTCGGAGGCGCGACGTGGGCCGCGACGGTTGGAGTGATCGCCGCATTCTTCAACGTGATCGCGCAGCTGTCGTGGGCGCGGGTCTACCCGGTGTGGGCGGTCTCAGCGATGGTGGTCGACGTGCTCGTCATCTACGCGCTGATCGTTTACGGAGGTCGCGGCAAGGAGGTCTGAGCTCCGTCGCCGCCCGAAGGCGGCCGAGAGCAGTAACAGACGGTTACCTGCTCCGGACCGGCTCCGACGTCCCGAGCACAGCGGCCGCTCGCGTCGAGCGCGCGCACGGCCACGACCGCCGCGGACGTGTCCGTCGGGAGCGCCGTCTCGAGATCGCTCCACGGCGCGGTGCCGACCACCTGCAGGTGCACCGCGTCGGGCCCTGCGAGCACCTCCCAGCGGGCGATCCCGGTCGCCCCGTTCCAGCTCGCGTAGACGGTCCCGGGGTCGACCGCCGCGACCGGCTTCGTCGCGGGCCGCCCGGCCCAGACGCTGCGGTACGCGCGATAGGTGTCGCCGTAGGGCAGCTTCAGCTGGAAGCGCAGCCGGCCGTCGGGCGCGAACTCGCTCACGATCCGAACGCCGCCCCAGCCCACCAGCGCACCGCCGTCCGGCAGCAGCTGCAGGTTGCCCTCGAACGGCGAGGCGATCCGCTTCGGCGGCACGAACGTCCTCACGATCGTCGCGCGCTTCTTCGCCCGGTCGAGCCGCAGCACGAGCGGCCGCGAGTACGGCTCGACGCGCGGGATGCCGCCGTTGTCGAACAGCGTCAGCAGGTTGCCCGGGTGGAGCCTCGCGTTGTGTTGGAACGCGAACTTCACCGCCGCCGGCGGCCCGAAGTCGCTGTGCTGACCGCCGAGGCGCCACACGATGTGACCGTCCCGCGCGAGCAGGTAGATCGTGCTCGTGTTGCGCGCCGAGATGAGGATCGTGCCGCCGGGCCCGTCGGCGATCGAGTTGACGTGGAAGTAGTCGAGCGGCTGCTTCTTCGACGCGTTCCGCGCGGGCGGCCGGTTCGCCTGGGTCGACTCCGAGAACGGGACGTGGCCGATCGAGTGCCACTCGAACACGACGCGGCCGGTCGCGATGTCGATCTCCTGGACGATGCTGTCGTACGCGTAGCCGTTCGTCGGCCCGCCGATCGTCGACAGGTCGGCGGGCACCTCGTGGTAGACGGTGACATACGCGGTCCCCCGCGACGTGAGCTGGAACTCGTGCAGGTCACCCTGCAGCCCGTGGGCCGCGCGCACGCGCGCGATCTTCCGGTAGGAGGTGTCGTAGACGAGATACGAGCCGCGGCCGACGCCGACGTTGCTCGACTTCCCCTCCCAGAAGGTCAGCACCGGCTGGCCGCGGTAGCGCTGCACGCGGAAGTCCGTTGCCTGCACCGGCGGTGCGAGCTGGTGGTACCAGATCACGCGCCCGCGGTTGTCGACGATCATCGGCCCGCCGGTCTGCCCGGGTCCTTTCTCGGCGACGAAGATGTAACCAGGCGCCGTTCCCGACGCCGCGTGCGTCACGACCGGCACGGGGACGTCCACACCGGGCAGGGTGTGCAGCGCCCGCGTGGTCACCGGCGCCGCGCCTCCCGCCTCGCCCGCGGCGGCGACGCAGCACGCTGTCACCGCCGCGAGCGCGGCGCCGTGGAGTCGAGCGCGCAAGTGCAGGGCTACGCCTTCATCCGGAAGGCGACGTCGTACTTCTCGACCGACGTGCGGCTGCCCGGCGTGTCGCCCGCCGGCATCGCGCTCAGCGCCGCATCGCCCTTCTCGTAGTCGGCCTCGTTGTCGAAGAAGACGACGACGACCGATTTCTCTGCTCCGGCGTCGTGGAGCACGATCATCTCGGTCACCGGCACTCCTTCGGGAGGCGGCTCGGTGCTCATCTCGCGCTCGAGCTCGGCCATCCGCTCCTTCGTGACCCCGTCGAACGTGACAACGCGTGCGAGTGCCATTTGCGTGCCTCCTTCGCTTGATGACTCGATGCCTCGTCGATTGACGCACACGAGGGCCGGGAAGAGCAACCGGCATGCCACGGCTCCGTCACGTCGACTGCAGCGAGCCCGGGTTCGGGAGGCGCCGCCACGGACGCGGGTTCGTCTACGTCGACGAGCGCGGCGACCGGCTCGCGGATCCCGTCGAGCTCGAGCGGATCCGGTCGCTCGTGATCCCTCCGGCATGGACCGACGTCTGGATCTGCCGCCTCGCGAACGGTCACCTCCAGGCCGTCGGCACCGACGCCGCCGGACGGCGGCAATACCTCTATCACCCGGTCTGGCGTGAGCAGCGCGACCGGCAGAAGTTCGACGAGATGCTGGGGTTCGCCCGCGCACTGCCGAAGCTCCGCAGGCGCTCGGCGAAGCTGCTCGACGGCGCGGGGCTCTCGAAGGATCGTGTGCTCGGATTCGCGGTCATCCTGCTCGACCGCGGCCTCTTCCGGATCGGCAGCGACGAGTACGCGGACGAGAACGGCGGATACGGTCTCGCGACGCTCGAGCGGCGGCATGTACGCCTCGAAGGAGGTCGTACGCTCGTCTTCGACTACGTCGGCAAGACGGGGCAGCACCTGGTTCAGAACGTGACCGGCGAGGACGTCTATGCAGTTGGCGCCGAGCTGAAGCAGCGGCGTGGTCGCCTGAAGTCGTTCCTCGTGTTCGAGAACGGCACGCGTTGCGTCGACGTGCGCGCGGGGGACGTCAACACGCTGATCAAGGAGCTCACCGGTGGCGACTTCTCCGCGAAGGACTTCCGGACGTGGCATGCGACCGTGCTCGCGGCGACGTCGCTCGCGAGCTCGGCGGAATCGGCGAGCGCGGTGGGGCGCAAGCGCGCGATCAACGCCGCGACTGCGGAAGTGGCCGAGGCACTCGGCAACACACCGGCCGTCAGCAAGTCGTCCTATATCGATCCGCGCGTGTTCGACCGCTTTCGCGCCGGCAGCACGATCCCCGCTGCCGCGGCGCGCCTCCCGTCCCC
The DNA here is from genome assembly GCA_963742615.1 of uncultured Thermoleophilia bacterium. Lineage (GTDB taxonomy): Bacteria > Actinomycetota > Thermoleophilia > Gaiellales > Gaiellaceae > PALSA-600. The sequence goes on from CAVUMS010000001.1 coordinate 561,487, forward strand.
CGCAACGCCGGAGAGTCCGCAACGCCGTGCGCGCCGCGAGCGCGCGGTGCTGCAGTTGCTCAGCGAGGCGTAGTCTTCGGCGCCAGGCACGGTGCCGGCCCATTTCTCCCGAACCGCTGCCGCTTCAGTGGTCACCTCGCTCCCGCGGCAACCCTCTAGGATCGGCCGCGTGAAGATCAAGGCAGCCGTGCTCGAGCAGTTCGGCGCGCCGCTCGAGGTGCACGAGCTCGATCTCGAAGAGCCGCGCGACGGGGAGGTGCTCGTGCGCGTCGCCGCGTGCGGGGTGTGCCACACCGATCTCTATACGGCCTCCGGAGCGGATCCGTCAGGCTACGCGCCGACGGTACTCGGCCACGAGGGCGCAGGCGTCGTCGAGCGCGTGGGGGCCGGCGTCACGTCGCTCGCGCCGGGGGACCATGTCGTCACGCTCTTCTCCCCGCAGTGCCGCGAGTGCGTCCACTGTCTCAGCGAGCGCACGAACCTGTGCCTCGCGATACGTGACCAGCAGAACAAGGGGTATCTGCCGGACGGCACGACCCGCCTCTCTCGCGACGGCGACCCCCTGCGTCACTTCATGGGCACCTCGACGTTTGCCGAGTACACGGTGATGCCGGAGATCGCGCTGGCGAAGGTCTCGCCGGAGGCGCCGTTCGAGGGCGCATGCCTGTTCGCATGCGGGCTGTCGACCGGCATCGGCGCCGCCATGAACACCGCGAGGGTCGAGGCCGGCACGACCTGCGTCGTCTTCGGCGCCGGCATGGTCGGGCTCGGCGCGGTCATCGGCTGCCGCCTTCAGGGCGCGGAGCGGATCGTCTGCGTCGATCTGTCCGAGGACCGGCTCGCGCTCGCGCGGAGCCACGGTGCGACCGAGACGATGGTCGGGGGGCCCGACGCCGTCGAGCGGATCGTCGAGGAGACCGGCGGGTTCGGCGCCGACTACACGTTCGAGGCGACCGGGAACGTCGCCGTGATGCGGCAGGCGGTCGAGGCGGCACGCATGGGCTGGGGGCTCTGCACGGTCGCCGGCGTCGCCGCCAAGGGCGAGACGCTCGACGTCGTCCCGCGCTACCTGATCACCGGCCGTCGCATCGCCGGCTCGTCGTTCGGCGGCGTGAAGGGCCGCGACGGCGTCCCACGTCTCGTCGAGCGTTGGCTTGCGGGCGACATCGACGTCGAGTCGTTCATCTCGCATCGCCTGACGCTCGAGGACGTGAACCGAGGCTTTGAGTTGATGGAGCGCCAGGACGGCATCCGCAGCGTGATCGACTTCGGCGCCTAGGAGGGCGAGGGCCTAGCATCGTCGGTCCTCCCCCTGCGACACGGGCGGATCCGCTCGTTGTATGGTCGGCGCGCCCGATGAGCCGCTTCACCGACAGCCTGAACGCGCAGATCGCGAGCGAGTTCGGCGCCTCGCAGCAGTACGTCGCGGTCGCCGTCCATTACGACGCCCAGACGCTGCCAGCGCTCGCCGCGCACTTCTACCGACAAGCGCTCGAGGAGCGGAACCACGCGATGATGATCGTGCAGTACCTCCTCGATGCCGACGCCGACGTGATCATCCCGGCGGTCGAGGCTCCGAAGGTCGAGTTCGCAGACGACCGCGAGCCGGTCGCGCTCGCGCTCGCCCAGGAGAAGAAGGTGACGGAGCAGATCGCCACGCTCGTGCGCATCGCGCGCGAGGACGGCGATGCGGTGGGCGAGCACTTCCTGGGCTGGTTCCTCGACGAGCAGCGCGAGGAGGTCGCCAGCATGAACGGCCTGCTCGCCGTCGTCGACCGCGCCGGCAAGGACAACATGCTGCTCGTCGAGGACTACCTCGCCCGCGTCGGCGGTGTGAGCGCCGCGGAGCCGTCGGCTCCTGCACCGCCCGCCGCAGGCGGCGCGCTCTGACCACCGTCGAGGCCGCCGAAGGCCGTCTCCCGTTCCACGGGCACTCCACGTGGTATCGCGTCGTCGGTGACGCCGAGTCGCCGGGGAGGCTGCCGCTCCTCTGCCTGCACGGCGGGCCGGGCGCGGGCTGGCACCACCTCGAGAGCTACGAGGCGCTCGCCGACGGGCGGCGCGTGGTCTTCTACGACCAGCTCGGCTGCGGCAACTCGGCAGTGGACGCGCCGCACGACCCCGCGATGTGGACGACCGAGCTGTACGTCGAGGAAGTCGAGGCGGTTCGGGAGGCGCTCGGCCTCGACCGCGTGATCGTGCTCGGCCAGTCCTGGGGCGGCATGCTCGCGCTCGCATGGGCGATCACGCAGCCGGCCGGGCTCGCCGGCCTCGTCGTGCAGAGCTCGCCGGGAAGCGTCCCGTTCTGGATGACGGAGGTGGCCCGGCTTCGCTCGGAGCTGCCGGAAGACGTGCAGGCGGTGCTGGAGGAGCACGAGGCCGCGGGTACGACCCACGACCCCGAGTACGAGGCTGCCGCGATGGTCTTCTACCGCCGGCACGTGTGCCGGACCGATCCGTGGCCCGACTCGCTCGAGCGCTGCTTCGCAGCGCTTGCCGCGAACCCCGAGGTCTACGAGACGATGAACGGCCCGAACGAGTTCCACGTGATCGGGACGATCAGGGACTTCGACGTCGAGCCGCGCCTGGGCGAGATCGACGTCCCGACGCTGCTCGTCTCGGGCCGCCACGACGAGGTCACGCCCGCCACGGTCGAGCGCGTGCACGCGCGGCTGCCGCGGGCGGAGTGGCTGGTGCTCGAGGAGAGCTCGCACATGGCGCAGGCCGAGCAGCCCGAGGAGACGCTGGGGGCGATTCGGCGGTTCCTCGACGAGGTCGAGGCTTCCGTCTACTAGTCGAAGAGTGTGGATAGCCGTACTCCGCAGCGGGAGGCGGCGTGTGACGATGTGGTCATGACCACGGTGCTCATCGTCGACGACCACGCGTCGTTCCGCGCGTCGGCGAGGGCGCTGCTCTCGGCCGAGGGCTTCGAGGTCGTCGGCGAGGCCGAGGACGGCGAGCTCGCGGTCGACGAGATCGAGCGACTGCGTCCCGACGTCGTTCTCCTCGACGTCCAGCTTCCCGGTATCGACGGGTTCGAGGTGGCGAACCGCGTCGCCGCCAACGGCGACCGGCCGGAGATCATCCTGACGTCGAGCCGCGACGCCGGCGACTACGGCGATCTCGTCACCCGTTCGCCCGCACGTGGGTTCGTGCCCAAGGACGAGCTCAGCGGCGCCGCGATCGCGGCGCTTCTCGACGTGTGACGCTGTACCGGACCGCGGGTGCCCTGTTCGGCGTCGCCGGGGCGTCTGCCCTGGTCCTTGCCAACGACCACCAGTCGCTGATCCCACTCCCGTGGTTGCATCGTGTACCTCGGCGCCTCTTTCTGCGCGGTCGGCGTCGTCGCGTCGCTCCGCAGGCCGGACAACGCGACCGGCTCGCTGCTCTACCTCGTCGGGATCGCGCCTCGACGGCGGAGGTGCGGCTGAGGCAGCAGGCGCCGTGGCGCTCGTCGAGGTCGTCGACGACGGTGTCGGCGGCGCCGCCCATCGGCAGGCCCAGGCCTGCGGGGCCTCTCTGACCGGGTCGAGGCGCTCGACGGACGGCTCGGGGTCGAGAGCGAGGACGGCCGGGGAACCCGCGTTTGGGCCGAGTTTCCATGTCTGTGAGGATGGTTCGGTGACGCGGGCCGGCGCCGAGCCGAGCGGGCCGCGGGTCGTCCTCGCCGACGACTCGCTGCTGCTGCGCGAGGGGACGGCGCGCCTGCTCGAGGAGGTCGGCTTCGAGGTCGTCGGCCAGTCGGGCGATGCCGAGGACCTGCTGCTCAAGGTGCGGAGCTACTCGCCCGACGTTGCGATCGTCGACATCCGCATGCCGCCGACGCACACCGACGAGGGGTTGCGTGCCGCCAAGGAGATCCGCGAGCGATATCCGGAAGTCGGTGTGCTCGTGCTCTCGCAATACGTCGAGGCCGAGTACGCCATGGAGCTGATCGCTGACAATGCGGAAGGCGTTGGGTACCTGCTCAAGGATCGTGTCGCCGACGTCGACGAGTTCACCGCGGCGGTCCGCCGCGTCGCCGACGGCGGCTCGGCGCTCGACCCGACGATCGTGTCGCGCCTGGTCGGCAGGAGCCGCCGGGACAACCCGATCGACACCCTCACCGCCCGCGAGCGCGAGGTGCTCTCGCTGATGGCCGAGGGAATGTCGAACAGCGCGATCGCGGCGCGGCTCGTCGTCACCGAGCGTGCGGTCGAGAAGCACGTGACGAGCATCTTCGGAAAGCTGAGGCTCGCCTCGGACTCCGATGCACACCGCCGCGTGCTCGCGGTGCTTGCGTTCCTCCGCGGTTAGAGCGGGATCCGCGCGGCGATCCGGGTGCCGCCTGCCGGCGGGCTCGCCACCTCGATCGTGCCGCAGAGCGCCTCGAGGCGGTCGGCGAGCCCGGCCAGGCCCGACCCGGCCGACGCGACCGCGCCGCCTACGCCGTCGTCGGGTCACCTGCACCACGAGCGACGTTCCATCGTCGACGTTGGTCCCGGTCGCATTCCCGACCAGCAGCGGACTGGCAGTCGCGTCGGTCACGCGGTGGCCGAAGCGGCGCTCGTTCTCGTCGCAGACAGCCGCACCGGCGACCGCTTCACTGGCGGCGACACGTGAGCGGGCGCTCGATGTCTTCTACCACCCGTACGCGTACGCAGCTCGCGCAACCCGGGGCTCAGAACTCACGCGCCGGGCTGAGGTGCTCGGCTTCCACCGCTTCCTGCGATGCGGTGATGCGCGTTCCGACGATCGGGAACAGGAGGACCGTGATCATCCCGGCGCCGATCAGCGCAGCGCCGACGGTGCTCGAGATCGCGTGGCGGCCGGTGCCGATGGTGACCACCGCGACGACGAGCGCCAGCTGCGTGGCTCCGAAGAAGGCGAGGCTCGCCGTCTCGCGCGCGCCCAGCTCTCGCAACCACAGCACCGCAGAAGCGCCCCGAACGACGAACATCAGCGCCAGAAAGAGCAGACTGAGTCCGAGCCCGCTCGGCGTCAGCAGACCGTCGACGTCGAACATCATGCCCGTGACGACGAAGTAGATCGGGATCACGAAGCCGAACCCGATCCCCTCCAGCCTGATCTGCACTTCCTTGCCTTCGGGCGAGTCGAGCGCCAGACCGGTGACGAGGCCGGCGGCGAACGCGCCGAGCACGTAGTCGAAGCCGACGGCTCGTGTGAGCAGGATGAGCGACGCGAGCAGCAGCACCGAGAGGCGCACGGCCGCCTGGCCGGTCGTGTGCACCGTCTCCTGGAGCACGCGCAGCAGCCTGGGCGGTCGTGTGCGCAGCGTGATGCCCGCTGCGAGCGCGACGACGCCGCCGAAGGCGATGAGCAGGATCACCTCGGTCGCTGCGCCGTAGACGCCGGTCAGGAAGATCGAGATCACGACGATCGGCCAGAACTCGCCGGCCACCCCGGTTCCGAGGACCGCCGCCCCCAGGTCGGTCGGCAGCAGGCGGGCGTCGGACAGGATCGGCACGAGCGTCCCGAGCGCCGTCGTCGCGACTGCGATCCCGAGCAGCCAGCCCTCGCCGTCGACTCCCGCTGCGTGGAGCGCGTATCCGGCGGCGAGCCCGATGACCACCGAGATCACCCAGCCCCCTGTCCCGCGCTGCAGCGAGCTGCGGGGAACGTGCTGCTCGACGACCTCGAGGCCGGCGAAGAAGAAGAGGAACGCCAGCCCGACGTCCGAGAGGAACACGAGGTACTGGTTCAGCGGCGCGATGTCGAGCACCTCGGGGCCGATGAGGATCCCGAGCAGCACCTCGACGACCACCGCCGGCACGACGAGACGTGCGTGCAGCCTCGAAACGATCGCGGCGGTGCTGGACGCCGCCAGCACGAGCACGATCGAGCGGAGCTCGACCTGTGACGCGTCGGCGAGGAGTAGCGTCCACACGGTCGACGAAGTGCGAGCCTACTCGGACCACTCCCGCCGTTCCGGACGTACGCCGGTCGTGAGGCTGTTCGGGCTCGTGCTGTGCTTCGCTGCGATCGCAGCTCCTGCGGCATCCGCCAAAGGGCGGATCTCCGTCGCCCTCGGCGACTCGACGCCTCGCGTCGCGCAGTCGTTCACGGTCTACGTCCGCACCGACTACGTCGTTCCCGTGAACGACTGGCTCCGGCTGATCGCGGTCGCGCCGGGGAAGGACTGGTACGACGTCGTGGGCACGGTCACCGGCGACTCGGTGCTCGCCCACGCCAGCGTGCCCCATGACGGCTTCGAGCTGAAGCTCGTCCGCACGGGCCCGAGGAATTGGCGCGCCGTCGTCCGGCTGCCGCGGCCCGGCCGGTGGCGGCTGGTCGTCCCGAACGGGACGCACGCCGGGTTCATGGTCCCGCCGCCGACCGCGTGGATGCCCTGGGTCTCGGTCCACCGCTAGGGCCGTCCAGGCAGGAAGACGCCCCCGCGCGGCGGAAACCGACTGGTGCACGCATTCGGCGCGGGCCGTCCGGACCGGGAGGCGATCCGCCTTCGCGCCTTCGCGCTCTCACAGGGCCTGGAACGCGGGAACGACGTCGACAACTGGCTTCGCGCCGAGCGCGAGCTCTCGGTCGAGCACGGGTACGACACGGTCGACCGTGACCTCGAGCGGCTCGGGATGTCGGTCTCGCGGCTCCCGGTCGAGGCGGGGGTGGTCTGGCGGCTTTGCCTGCCGCGCGGCGAGCGCGTCGAGGAATGGGAGCCGGGCAACGACGGGCTCGCACCGCCGGCCGAGATCGCGCGCCTGATCGAAGGCGTCGTCGACGGCAAGCCGCTGGTTCCCGGGCCACCGCTCTCCCGCGAGGCGGGAGCGCTGCGTCTGCGTGAGCGAATCGAGGCGCAGCGGGTTGCGCTGGTCGGCCACGATCCGGGATCGCGGCTCGGCGACGATCCGGAGAACCTGCACCAGCACCGCGTCGCCGGTCGTCGGGCCCGCGCGTTCCTACGGGCGACCAAGGCGTTCGTCGATCCGGAGTGGCGCCGTTCGCTGGCCGGGCCCCTACGGGAGCTCGCCTCGGTCACCGGTCCCGTCCGGGATCTCGACGTTCTGCTCGAGCACGTGCGCGAGCAGGCAGACGGCCTCGACGAGTCCGACCGCACGGGAGCGGCGTGGCTCGTGGCCGCGCTCGAGCAGCAACGCGCGGTTGCTCGCCGTGAGCTGCTCGCGGCGCTCGAAGGCGACGGCTACAGGCTCCTGCTCGCGCGGCTTCGCCTCCCGCCGAGACTCGCTCCAGGGGTCGAGCGGGTGCGGCTCGAGCGCGTGGCGCACAAGGAGTTTCGCCGCCTCACGAAGGCCGTCGACCGTCTGGGCAAGCAACCCGAGGACGGCGATCTGCACGGGCTTCGCATCCAACTGAAGCGGACGCGCTACGCGGCCGAGCTGTCGCCGTCGCGCGGTGGACGGCGCAAGCGGTTCCTCGGGCACGCCGGTGCGCTGCAGGATCTGCTCGGGGAGTACCAGGACGCTGTCGTCGCGGAGGAACGCCTCCGTACGGCGACGTGTCGTCGATCCGCAGACGGCCGCCGCGTACGTCGCCGGCCGGATCGCCGAGCGGCAGGCCGACCGCCGCCGCGTCGTCGCCGAGCGGCTTCCGGCCGCCTGGAAGCGGCTGCGCAAGAGCGGTCGCAGGCTGAGCTGACGCTTCCCTCGCGCGGGTGTCCAGCCGGAGCCCGCTCGGAGCCGATACCTGCGGAAACCCGTACGTTTGCGCACTTTTCCAAAGGAGTTCGAGTGAAGCTCAGGATCATCGTGCTGCTGCTCTGCGGCGTCGGCGGAGTCGGGGCATCCTTCGCGTTCGCGGCCGGCGTCAAGTCGCATCAGGATGCGCCGTGCCGGCGGGCGGTCGTGTTCGGCACGGCGTCCGCGCCGCAGTCGCTCACCGTCACCGTCTCGAGAGCGTGGTTCCGTCCCAAGCTCGCGGGCCAGCAGCTCAAGGTCGTGGTCGGCTCGGCGGGGCAGACGATTCGCTTCAGCGGCCCGGGCTGTCTCGGAAGCGACGGGACCCTCACGGTCAAGGGCGCGGTGCTCCAGGTGACGCAGCAGGTTGGCGGCGGTAGCGGCGGCACCACCAGCACGACCGGCACGACGACGACCGATCGCACGGCAACCACGACCAAGAGCCCGAAGGGCTCTAGGTAGGTCATCCAGCGGGCGGGCCGAAGGGCTCGCCCGCACAGTCGCCGTCGCCGCGCGTCAGCTCGCGGTCGCGATCGACCGGGCAGGCTCGTCGAGCTGCGAGAGGCCGTGCTCGAGAAGCTCGTAGGCGCGGTTCAGGTCGGCCCGGAGGCGCCTGACCGCCGCCGGACCGTGCTTGCCCTCGAGCGCCTGCTGCCGCGCCGCCCTGAACACCTGCCGGTGGATGCTGACCAGGAGGCCCGCGGCGATCCGTGCATCGCGTTCGTCGATTCGAAGCTGCTGTCGGATCGCCCCGGACAGAACCTGGGCGAAGTGCGCCATCACCTCGAGCTCCTTCGCCTGCAGCGCCGGTGACTCCTCGATGATGCGGGCGAACGTCGCGAACGAAGGGCTGCAGAGCCGCGGGCATTCGGCGACCTGAAGCCGGCGCAGCGCGCTCAGGACCGACTCGCCCGGCACGCGATCCTGAATCGCGGCGACGAGCGCCGCCTCGCGGGCCGGCACCTCGTCGTAGAAGAGGTCTTCCTTGGTCGGAAAGTAGTTGAAGACGGTTTTCTCGGAGACCTGCGCCGCTTCGGCGACCTCGGCGACGGTGACCTCGTCGAAGCCGCGCTGAACGAAGAGCCGCATCGCCGCTTCGGCGATGTTCCGCCGGGTGTGCTGCTTCTTGACCTCGCGCAGGCCCATTCACCGCATTGTAGCTTTCTACAGTTGCGGAAACATTACTGTGCCTGTACGTTTCTGGACGTTCCAGCCCGGCCGGAAAGGAGAGCCGCCACGTGCTAGCCCGCCTCGCTCATTTCGTCTCCCGGCACCGCTACGTCGTGATCGCGGTGTGGGTCGTCCTGACGCTCTTCGGGGGCTACGCCGCCGGGCAGGTCTCGAAGCGGTGGTACCAGAGCTTCTCGATTCCGGGCAAGTCGGCCTACGAGGCGAATCAGAGGGCCATGGAGGCGTTCGGCGTCGGCGTGAGACCGCCGAACGTCGTCGTCTTCCACACCGGCGGCGATGCGACCAGGAACGACGCCGTGAAAGCTGCGATGAACCGGGCGGCGGCGGCCAATCCCGGTGCGCTGACGAGCTCGTTCTTCTCGACCGGCAGCTCGTCGTACGTCTCGAAGGACCGGCACACGACGTTCATGATGATCTACCCGCCCGGCGCGGCGACGTTCGACACCAAGAGCGGCGCCGTGCCGACGCGCGCCGCGGTCGCCAGAGGGCTGCCGTCGAGCGTCGCGTTCCACGTCACCGGCCATGACCCGCTCGAGGAGGCGAGCTCCCAGGGAAGCTCGGGCGGCCCCAGCGTCCTGTTCGAGGCGATCATCGGCGGGCTCGGCGCGCTCGTCATCCTGCTGTTCGTCTTCGGCACGCTGCCCGCGGTCCTCATGCCGATCGCGGTCGCGGTCGCGTCGATCCTCAACACGTTCACTCTCGTGTGGGGGCTCACCTACATCACGAACGTTTCGATCATCGTGCAGTTCCTGATCGCGCTCGTCGGGCTCGGCGTCGCGATCGACTACGCGTTGCTGATGATCTTCCGTTTCCGCGACGAGCTCCGGGAAGGGAACGACGTCGAGGGTGCGCTCGTCGAGACGATGACGCACGCCGGACGGTCCGTGATCGTCTCCGGATCGACGGTGGCGATCGGCCTGCTCTCGATGATCGTGCTGCCGTTGCCGTTCATCCGGTCGATAGGCATCGGGGGAATGCTCATCCCGGCGGTATCGGTGGTCACTGCGATCACGTTGCTTCCGGCCTTGCTCGCGGTGCTCGGCGAGCGGATCAACAGCCTGCGTGTGATGCCGAAGCGCTTCGTCGACACCGGTCATCCGGAGGACGGCGCCTGGGGGCGCTGGGCCCGTTTCGTGCTCCGACGCCCACTGCCGATCGCGCTCGCGGGGCTGGCGATCGTCGGCGTCCTCGTCTTCTACGGGTTGCAGCTCAACCCGAACGAGGCGCAGCTCAAGAACTTCCCCGGATCGGGCGATGCGATCGCCGGGAGGCAGATGCTCGCCGATGCCGGCATCAGCGCCGGCGTGATGAAGCCGTTCGTCGTGCTCGTCGAGAACGGCGGCGACGCCGGCGCGATCGCGAACAAGCTGCGGTCGGTCCCGGACGTCGCCGGTGCCGTCGCGCCGGGCGACTGGCGTCGCGGCGCGGACTCGCTCGTCGAGGCGTTCCCGGCCGTCGACGGCGCCGCTCCTGGCATCCAGGGGATCATCGACGACGTCAACGGCCGGCTGGCCGGTACCGACGGAACGCTCGGTGGGCCGGCGGCCGTCGATCGCGACTTCGTCCACGCGATCTACGGGAACTTCCCGTACGTGCTCGCGTTCGTGCTCGTGCTGACTCTCGTGCTGCTCGCGCGCGCGTTCCGCTCGATCGTGCTGCCGATCAAGGCGGTCGTCCTGAACCTGCTCTCACTCGCGGCGGCGTACGGGATCGTCGTCTTCATCTTCCAGATGGGCCACGGCTCGTCGCTGTGGAACATCCCGGCCACCGGCGCGATCACGGCGTGGATCCCGCTGATGATCTTCGCCTTCCTCTACGGCCTCTCGATGGACTACGAGGTGTTCATGCTCTCGCGCATGCGCGAGGCGTACGACGAGACCGGCTCGACGCCGAGGGCGATCGAGCTCGGACTGGCGCGCACCGGCAAGCTCGTCACGAGTGCGGCCCTCATCCTCATGTTCGCGTTCCTCGTCCTGTCGTCGAGCCCGGGCTTCGAGGTGAAGGAGTTCGCGATCGGGCTGGCGGCCGGGGTCATCTTCGACGCGACCGTCATCCGCGCGCTCCTCGTCCCGTCGCTGATGGCGCTGCTCGGCGACGCGAACTGGTGGATGCCGAGCTGGACGCGAACCGTGCTCTTCATCCGCGAGAAGGAGTCGGCCGGCGAACCGGCGTGACCATGCTCGGATTCCTGGCGCATGGCTCGCAGCGAGCCGCGTAGGATCACTCCTCCGCAACCGATCGAAGGGTGACCGCCGTGCTCGCGAACTACAACTTCTGGAGCTTCTTCTGGGATGTGCTCCTCCTCTTCGCTTGGATCATCTGGTTCTGGCTGCTGATCACCGTGTTCATCGACATCTTCCGCCGCCACGACACCTCGGGCTTCTCGAAGGTGCTCTGGGTGATATTCGTGATCATCCTCCCGTACGTCGGCGTGCTGATCTACCTACTCGTCGAGCACCAGGGGATGGCCGACCGGAACGTCAAGCAGGCCCAGGCGCAGCAGCAGCAATTCGACACGTACGTTAGGTCGGTCGCTCAGACCGATCCGACCGAGCAGATCTCGAAGGCGCAGCAGCTGCTCAGCCAGGGTGCGATCACGCAGGAAGAGTTCGACCAGATCAAGGCGAAGGCGCTCGCCTAGCGCGGCAAGCGAAGGGATCGTCCGACGCGATCGGCCGGCGGCCCACCCGCCGGCCGATCGAGGACGAGGTACTTCGCCCGAGGGGCAGTCCCGAGCCCAGTTCGCCGGGTGCGAGACGAGGCTCGGCGCTCCCGGCTTGAGCCCGGCGAGCTCACCCTCGCCAAGGTGACAGGGCTCAGGCGCCGGCCAGGCCGCTGTGCGGCTGCCCGGGGAACTTCGCCTGCTCGTCCGCGATGCGGCGGGCCCGGTCCGCGTCGATCCGCACCTCGTCGACGTGAATGTCCGCGCTCGTCTCCTCGGTGATCCGCTTGCGCAGCACCGCCGTCTCCTCGCGCAGGCGGTGCGCCTCGAGGCGGTCCCGCTCGCGAAGCTCCGCCGCGACCTCTTCGTACACCGCCCCGCCGACGAGCAGGTGGGACAGCTTCATCACGAGCGCGACGAGGTCGAGGCAGACGAACAGTGCGAGCACGAACAGCACGTACCGCGATACCTCCGGATGCTGCTTCTCGATCGCCGACAGCGCCTCGGCGCGGGCGAGCAGGTCTCGGTCGCGCGCGATCGAATCGACCCGCGTCTTGCTCTCGGTCGCCTCGCGGCTCTGCCAATCCTTGATGTTCGCCGTGAGCGCCGCGATCTTCTGCCGGTCGGCGGGCCGGTTGCGGTTCAGCAGCGCTCTGGCATTCGACGCCTGCTGCGCGTAGTAGCGGCACCAGTGCCCGCACCCCGTCTTGTGGGTGTGCGAGCAGGACGCCTCATTGTTCTCGCAGCCCGAGAGCCGGGTGAACTTCGCGATCCGGGTCTGGAGCGTGGTCTCGCGCGCCTGGATCGCGGCGATCTGCGAGGTTGCCTGCCGGATCTTCGGCTCGTAGAACGCGATTGCGGAGGCCTGCGCGTCTTTCTGCTCGACGGCGGTCGTCTGGGCGAGCTGGTTCTGAATCGACGGCTTGAAGATGAACTGCACCATCGGCAGTCCGAGCACGAGCGCGAGCATTACCGAGAGCGCCGCGCGTGGAACGGCGAGCAGCAGGTTCGTGCGCCGGTTCGTGCCGAAGCTCTTGTAGATCAGCCGGTCGACGATGCAGATGACCGCGGCCCACACGGCACCGAGCCAGAGGATGTGGGTGATCGGGATGTTCCACCAACCGCTGCCGGCGACGGCGACCGCGAAGCCGGTGACGCACGCCATCGCGAGGATCACGAGGCCCTGCGACTCGAAGAAGCTCTGCTCGCTCGGGACGAGCCCGAGGACCCGCGAGTCCGAGCCCGCGAACCACGACGCCCAGCCGAGCCTGCGCCTGTTGTTGCTCGCCCTGCTCATGCTGCTCATCTCGCTCCTCGGCCGATCGACGTCGGCGGCACAGGCCGCCGGCCGGCACGGACTGCCGACGCACCTTTCTAGCCCGGCGAGCGTCGCCGCCCTATGACGCACTTGGGTCAATCGGGCAAACCGAGCAGTCGATTTCGCGCGTATCTCTCGGTGTCCGGGGAGTCTTTCGCAGAGGGAGAGAGGGAATGTCCAACAGATCGTTCAGATCGGCGATGTTCGCGCTGCTTGTGCTCGGAGTCGCCGCGGCAGGTGTTGCAGGCGCTGCGAACGGGCGCACTACGGCAGGCATCTTCAATGTCCACCCGTTGGTCTCGGACTCGAGCGCCACGACGGCGCCCGCGACCGACTCGTCGCTCGTCAACGGCTGGGGCCTGTCGGCCGGGCCGACGACGCCGTGGTGGACGTCGAACAACGGAACCAACACGTCGACGCTGTACAGCGGCGTCGGTGCGAAGGCGGCGCTGACGGTCGCCGTCGCAGGCGGGCCGACCGGCACCGTCTTCAACGCGAACGCGAACGCCTTTCCGGTCAGTCAGTCCGGCAAGAGCGGAGGGGCGCGGTTCCTGTTCTCGACGGAGGCGGGCACGATCCTCGGCTGGAACCCGGCCGTGAACGGCACCGTCGCGCTGGTCGGCGCCGACCGTTCGAGCGTCGGCGCCGTCTACAAGGGGCTCGCGATCGCGAACGACCAGCTGTTCGCGACCGACTTCCACAACGGTCGCGTGGACGTGTACGACTCGTCGTTCACGCTTGTCCCCAAGCCGCTCGGCTTCAGGGACGCGAAGGTGCCCAAGGGATTCGCGCCGTTCGGCATCCAGGCGCTCAGCGGGAACATCTTCGTGACGTACGCCAAGCAGGACGCCGCGGCCAAGGACGATGTGGCCGTTCCGGGCCAGGCCTACGTCGACGAGTTCACGCCGGACGGCCAGCTCGTCGCGCGGGTCGTCAACAGTGGCAAGAAGAACGCGCCGCTGAACGCACCGTGGGGCCTTGCGCTCGCGCCTGCGAACTTCGGCGTGTTCTCCAACTTCCTGCTCGTCGGCAACTTCGGCGACGGCCGGATCAGCGCGTACACCCAGAAAGGGAACACCTGGGTCTACAAGGGCCAGCTACGGCTGGCAGACGGCACGCCGATCGCGCTCGACGGCCTGTGGGCGATCGCCTTCGGGAACGGCAGCGCCGCGGGGCCCACCGACACCCTCTACTTCCTGTCGGGGCCCACGCAGGAGAAGCACGGCCTCCTCGGGTCGATCACGGTCGGCTGAGATCGTCCCGGGGGCTCGGGGAGGGCGGAGCACGCCGCCCTCCCCGAGAACGAGGCTCTAGCGCTTCGCGAAGTCGTCCGCCATCTCCTCGAACGTCACCCAGCGGACGCCTTCGTGCGCGTTCAGGTGCTCGATCAACCGCTCGAGCATCAGCAGCACCTGTGGGCGGCCGCTCACGTCGGGGTGGATCGTGATCGGGAAGACCGCGTACTCCTCCTCGCGATGGAGGTAGTCGAACTGGTCGCGCCAGAGCTCCTCGAGATCGCGCGGGTTGACGAACCCGTGGCTGTTGGGCGACTTCTTGACGAACATCATCGGCGGGAGGTCGTCGAGGTACCAGCTCCCGGGGATCTCGATCAGCGCCGTCTCGTGCCCGCGGGTGAACGGCTTCATCCAGGTGTCGGCCGGCTGCGAGTAGTCGATCGGCGTCCAGCTGTCACCGACCCGCACGTAGTACGGCAGGTGATCCGTGTGCATCAGACTGTTGTCGTACTTGATCCCGTACTCGAGGAGGAGCTCGTTCGTGATGCGCGAGAACTCCCACCACGGTGCGACGTAGCCGACGGGGCGGCGGCCGGAGAACCGCTCGAGCACCTCGATGCTGCGCTCGAGCACGGCGCGCTCCTGCTCCGGCGACATCGAGAGCGGGTTCTCGTGCGAGTACCCGTGCAGGCCGATCTCGTGCCCCGCCTCGGCGACCTGTTGCGTCTGCTCCGGGAAGCTCTCGGCCGTGTGGCCCGGGATGAACCACGTCGTCCTGAGCCCCGCGCGGTCGAACAGCTTGAGGAGCCGTGGCATTCCGACCTCCGCGGCAAAGACGCCGCGAGAGATGTCGCACGGCGAATCCTCGCCGCCGTAGGACCCGAGCCAACCGGCGACCGCGTCGCAGTGCACTCCGAACGCGCAGAGAATCTCAGGCATCGCGATCTCCCTCCGTTACAAGCGGTCGTTCATTCCGGGGTGTTGTGCGCCTTCCCGCCGATCTGGAACGGCGTCCAGACCCCGGCGTACATGATGTGCATCGTCAGTCCCGCCGTCGCGTGCCGGAGGTTGTGGCAGTGGTCCATCCACAGCCCCGGGTTGTCCGCGCGGAACGCGACCTCGTAGCGGTCGCCGGGATCGACCTGGAGCGTGTCGCTCCACCACGGGCTCCCGTGATCGGCGACGCCGTTGCGGCTCAGCACGAGCATGTGGTGGCCATGCAGGTGCATCGGGTGGACCGCGTTCGAGTCGTTGACGATCGTCATCTTCACGAGGTCGCCGCGCGAGACCACGAACATCGGGACGTGCGGGTAGAGGCCGCCGTTGATCGCCCAGTGGAAGCCCGGCCGGCCGTCCTGGAAGCCGAGCTTCTTCTGGATCTTCAGCACGAAGGTGCGGTCGAAGTGCGACTCGGCACCGAACGGCGTCGGAGCAGGCGATCCGTAGTCGAGCGGGTCGAAGTGGGGCCAGTCGTCGTCGGTCGGGGCCGGCGCCGTGCGGCCGTCGGGGCTGAGGACGAGCGCGGCGTCGGATGCGAACAGGTCGAGCCGCACCGCGTGGCTCGGCATCGTGAACCCGACGTCGGAGCGGCCGCCGGCCGGCACGCCGACCAGCTTGCGCTCCATCGGCGTCGGGCGGTTCAGGTCGGTCCCGTCGATCGCGAGCACGTCGAACGGCGTGCCGCTCACCGCGAAGCTCTCGGTCGTGTCGTTCGAGTTGACGAGCCGCAGCCGCACGCGTGTTCCGGGCTGCACCGTTCGCTGGCCGGTCTCGTCGATCGTGTTCAGCACGCGGGCTCCGCCGAGTGTGTGCGCGATCAGCGCCAGGTCGAGCGAGCGACGCCGAGGCCTCTGACGCGGTTCGATCACGAACGCGCCGTAGAGGCCGCGACGCACGTCGGATTCCGAGTCCTGGTGGGTGTGGTACCAGAACGTCCCGGTCTGCTCGACCCTGAAGCGGTAGACGTAGCGGCCACCGATCGGCACCGCGTTCTGCGTGACGCCCGCGACGCCGTCGTCGGCGTCGGGCACGTCGACGCCGTGCCAGTGGATCGTGACTCCTTCCTTGACGTCCTTGTTCCGCAGGACGACCTCGACGAGGTCGCCCGTGTGAACGCGCAGCTCCGGCCCGGGAACTCGGCCGTTGAACGTGAGCGCGTCGACGGTCTTGCCGGAGGCGAGTCGCACGCGAGCATGCTCGGCGGTCAGCGTGAAGCGCTCGTCCGGGACGCCGGACGCCGGCCCCGTGAGGGAGGCGACGCTGACCACGCGTCCGCTGCGAAGACGCAGCGCCGCCGTTGTCGACCTTGCCGAACTGCATCGCGTTGTAGGTTCCGGGCAGCCTGCTGTCCCACCATGCGCGTGCGAGGAAGCCGACCACGACCAGGGATGCGACGACCGCTGCGGCGACCGCGAGCCTGCGCGCTAGCGCCATGTCACCTGCGGGCGAGCGCTTCTCCGGCGGCCGCCCGCAGCAGCTTCGCCGTCTTGGCGGGATAGGGGAGAGCGACGCGCGCCGGCGGCGTGTGAGTCAGGCGCGAGTAGATCACGAGCGCGGCCAGCGTCGTGCCGAGACGGGAAGGGTGGAACCCGTCGGGCCCGTAGAGGCCGAGCCGGGGGTTGCGGCGCCACGCGGCCTGCCACGCCTCGCCGGCCGGCAGGAAGGTCGCGTGCGCGGCCTGCGCAGCCTGGCGGTAGCTGTAGACGATCCTCGGGAACGACCAGCGGACGCCGACGGCCGAATCGGGCCACACCTCGTACAGCGCCGGTGTCCCTGCCACGGTTTCTGATCGCGTCGGCCCAGCGCACCGCCCATTCCTTCAGGTTGTCAGCGCTCTCGGGAAGCGTCGAGGGCCCTTGCTGCAGGACGACGACGTCCCACTGCCCGTCGTCGAGCGCGTCGCGAGCGCCGGTGAGCGTCCAGTGGTCCTCCAGGCTCACGCCGCCGGGCGCCACGGTCCGGTACGCGATCGTCCCGTGCCCGAGCGACGCGACGACCGCCGGAAGGTCGTTCGCGGAGGTCAGGCTGTTGCCGACGAAGAGCACCCGGAGGGGCGGCGAGTCCCCGTGCGCGGCGGCGCCGCCGCCCGCGAGCAGCAGCAGGAAGGCGATGAGTGGTGTGAGGAGCGCGCGTCTCACGACGCGACCCTAACGTGCGGCGGGCGGAGAACCCTCGAGCCGGACCGCCTGACCGGGCTCGTATTCGTGACCGAGCTCGTATTCGCGTGCGGTTACCGTCCCGGGGATGGAGATCGGCTTTCGACGGGGCCGGCTCGAGGACGGATCGGCCGCTCCCGGTGGCGGCGAGCGGTTCGCGACCCTCGCTGCGCTACGAGGAGTGCGGATCGAGCAGATCCTGAGCGGCGAGCTCGCGGAGCCCGTCTCGTTCGAGCAGGCTCACGACGAGTGGGTGGTCGTTGTCGAGGGCGGCGCGACGATGATCGTCGACGGCGCCGAGCTTGTACTCGGCCCCGGGGACTGGCTGCTGCTTCCGGCTGGGTGCCCGCACACGGTCGTCGAGACCCGGCCCGGAACGAGCTGGGTCGCGGTCCACGTGGGCGTCGACTGACGACTGTCAGCGGGCTCGCCTGGCGTCGGCGACGTACTGGCGCCAGGTGGGCTCGGGCAGCGGCGACACGATGTTGGTCAGCGGTCGCTTGCGATCGTCGAGGACGACGAGCGCCGGAACCTGCGATTGCTCCAGCGAGCGTCCGCTCCAGGTGAAGCGCCCGCCGGAGAGCGGCACGTTGACGGTGCGGCCCCGGCCGCGGTTGATGCCGACCGTGACCTGGACGGCGGCGGCGCCGTCGATCACGACCCGTCCGCTGATCCGCTCGTAGTGCTTCCCGATGCTGGTGACCGGCTGCTCCGGCAGGAGCTGGTACGTGAGCGGGGTGCCGTCGCGTTCGAGCAGCTGGATCACGGTCACACCCCGGCGCGACACGTCCATGTGACCCGGGTTCGGTTCGTAGACGAAGAAGCCGTCGGTCCCGATCGGGATCTTCTGGCGCGATCCGTCGGCGAAGAGCGCCCGCGCGGCGACCGTTCCGGTCGCGAGCCGGCCGAAGTGGATGACAGGCGGCTCGATGCCGTCCACGACGATCGACGTGACGGGACTGTCGACCTCGCCGCCCGTGACGGCGCGCGTGCCGATCCTGATCCCCGGCCGGCAACTCGAGCCGTAGCTGAGGCCCTTCCTCGCCCCGAGCAGCTCGATGCAGTAGTTGCCCAGGTGGTCGTGGATGCCGTACAGCGTCGCGTCGCGCGAGCGTGCAAGGACCCGGGCTCGCTGCGCGATGAGCGGGCGATTCGACCCGAAGAAGCCTGCGGCCGACTGATGGAGCTGCCTCTGCACGCCCTTCGGGACCGGAGCGTCGGCCATGCCGGTCGCGGAGGCGACGCGTGCGACGACCGCCGCGCCGAGCACAGCCACGAGCGCGATCGTCGCTCGGCGTCGGCGTGCATCGGTGCGTCGCATGCTCATGGCACTGCCGCGAATCTACCTCCGGCTCCGTAGCTCGTGGCACCCGCGATACGGGTCGGCGCGGATGCGGGCCCGCCCGCTCGAGCGCGAGGCTCCGCCGGAAAGGAGGTATCGAGATGGCAAGCGCTTCACACGGCCCGGCGATTCGTGCGCCCGAGCGGCCGCAGTGGGCCGAGTTCCTCAGGATCCGTGAGATGTGGGTCTCTCTGGCGATCTCGACGATGTGGCTCGCGGTGCTCTTCGGCGCGCTGTTCGGCCCGAACTTCGTGAGCACGACCCCCGGCGGCACGTCGACCACGATCCCGTCCGCGGTCTTTGTCGCGTTCTTCGCGTTCCTGGGAAGCGGCGCGGTCGCGAGGTACGGCCTCAAGGACGACAAGCGGTAGAGGTGACGGGTCTCGCGATTCGAGCGCTACGGCTCGAGCCCCTGCCCGATTGCGACCAGCTGCTCGACGACGGTGTCGAGCGGCTGCGTCGCGTCGAGCTCGTGCGTGCACGTTGCGCGGAGGAGCGGCTCGACGTCGGCCACGTGGCTCAGGATGAGCTCGCGATCCTCGCTGCGTTTCCCGTAGTCGTTCGTCGTTCTCGTTGCGATCCGGCGTAGAAGCGTGTCGGCCGGGGCGCTGAGAAGGACGATCGCGTCGAACAGCGGGTAGAACCGGCCCTGATTCGAGACGGTGCCCGAGACGTAGAGCGTCGATCCGCCTTCGCGCGCCAGGAGCGCTTCGATGCGATCCTCACGCCAGACGTAGCCGCCGTCGGTGCCCGACCACTCGCTCCAGCCGCCCTCGTCCGTGTCGACGACCTGGAAGCCTCGTTTCTCGAGCTCCGTCAGGGCGCTGGACTTGCCCGTGCCGGACATCCCCGTCAGCAGAATCCTCCGCACGCGGCCACGCTAGCGGCGGTCGGTGAGACGATGCTGCGCGTGACGTGGCGGCCGTTCCGGACGGATGACGACGGACCGCTCATCGCCGGTCGTCGCGGCGGCAGCGGCCCTCCGGTGCTCTTGCTCCACGGCGGGCCGGGGCTCGGTTTCGAGTATCTCGCGGAGCTCGCCGACGAGCTCGCCGAGGAGAACGACGTCGCGTGGTACCAGCAGCGAGGGCTCGAGCCGTCGACGACAGAGGGGCCGTGGAGCGTGGCCGCTGACGTGGACGACGCCCGCCGCGTGCTCGACGCCCTCGGATGGGACAAGACGTACGTGGTCGGGCACTCGTGGGGTGGGCATCTCGCGTTGCACGTCGCCGAGGCGCTGCCGGAGCGCCTGCTCGGCGTGCTCTCGGTCGATCCGCTCGGGTCGGTCGGTGACGGGCGCTGGCCGGAGTTCGACGAGGAAATGTTTCGTCGCACGCCCGAGGAGCTGCGCGCACGGGCTCGCGAGCTCGACGAGCTGACGACGAAAGGGGAGGCGAGCGACGAGCTGGCGCTCGAGCAGATGGGCCTGGTCTGGCCCGCGTACTTCGCAGACCCGCCGTCCGCACCGCCCATGCCGACGCTGCGGATGGCGAGCCGGCGCTCCGCCGTGATGGGGGAGTCGATCATCGCGGAGCTGCCTGCGCTCGAGGCGGGGCTGCCGCGGATCCGGGTGCCCGTGGGGTTCGTGCACGGGGCGCGGAGCCCGATGCCGATCGGGGCCTCGACGGACGCGGCGGACCGGATCCCGGGCGCGTGGGTCGACGTCGTCGACGGCGCGGGTCACTTCGTGTGGGTCGAGGCGCCGGGGGCGGTTCGGACGTCTCTTCGACGTCTGACGGCCGGCGACCGATGATTCGCCATCGCCTCCACGGTCACAACTGAAGAGATCAACGGACAGGAGGGGGCACCGATGTCGAAGGTGAAGGCAAAGCTCAACGTCAGTGCAGTCGGCCGCGTGGTCGTGACGATCTCGGACACCGACCGCGCGATCGACTTCTACGTCGACACGCTCGGCTTCGAGAAGGTCGTCGACGTTCCGATGGGCCCGGACATGCGCTGGGTCGAGGTCGCGGTCGCGGGCTCGAAGACGACGATCGCTCTCGCACCGCCGCCCGAGGACCAGGAGGCCGGTGGCAAGCAGACCGGGATCTGCCTCGACACGACGGACGTGGACGCAGACCACGCTGCACTGAAGGCCGCCGGCGTGGACGTCGACGACGAGGTCACCCGCTTCGGCGGTCCGGTGCCGCCGATGTTCTGGCTACGCGATCCCGACGGCAACTCGCTGATCGTGGTCGAGCCGACGTCGTAGGCGCCGAGCGTACCCCGAGCGCCTGGTCGAGAAGACCAGGCGCTCGAGGCTCGGTCCGCGGAGTATGATCGGGGCCGATTAGCTCGGCGCCAGACGACCAAGGAGGAGCGATGCGCCAGGCGTTCATGTCCATCCAGATGTCCGTTGGGATCTCTTTGGAGGGTATGACGCGTGTCGCAGAATCAGCTGAACCTTGGAATCTTGGCGCATGTAGACGCCGGTAAGACGACTCTCACCGAGCGCCTGCTCTACGAAGTAGGCGTGATCGAGGAACTTGGTAGCGTCGATGCAGGGACGACGCAGACGGACTCGTTGTCGCTCGAGCGCGAGCGCGGGATCACGATTCGGTCTGCCGTTACGTCGTTCACGCTCGGCGACGTTCACGTCAACCTGATCGATACACCGGGTCACCCGGACTTCATCGCCGAGGTCGAGCGTGTTCTCGGGGTGCTGGATGGCGCCGTGCTCGTCGTTTCGGCGGTCGAAGGCGTTCAGCCGCAGACGCGGATCCTGATGAGAGCGCTGAAGCGGCTGGGACGTCCCCACCCTGATCTTCGTGAACAAGATCGATCGTGGCGGAGCCGACGGCGAGCGCACCCTGCGAGCCGTCGCCGACCGGCTGACGCCGTCCGTGGTCGCGATGGGAACCGTCGATGCGGTCGGCTCACGCGTCGCCTCGTCGACTCCCATGAGGATCGATGACGACGCTTTCCGTGCCCGCTTGGCCGAGGTCCTGGCCGAGCGGGACGACGAGCTGCTCACCGCTTACCTCGAGGACGAGGGGAACTCGCCCGAACGGCTCCGCCGGGCGTTGGCGACGCAGACACGTCAGGGGCTCGTGCACCCCGTGTTCTTCGGTTCGGCCATCACCGGGGCGGGGATGTCGGAGCTGCTCGCGGGCGTAGTCGAGCTGCTTCCGTCCTCGGACGGCGACCCAGGCAGGCCGGTCGTCGCCACGGTCTTCAAGATCGAGCGGAATCCGGGCGGCGAGAAGGTGGCGTACGTCCGAATGTTCTCGGGGACGATTCGAACGCGGGAACGACTGTCCTTCGGGCGCGACCGCGAGAACAAGGTGACATCGATATCCGTCTTCGAGCGCGGAGGGGCGACGCAGCGACCCTCGATCTCCGCGGGCGCCGTGGGCAAGCTGCGGGGGCTCGCGGAGATCCAGATCGGCGACCGGATCGGGGCGACCGAGATCGACGCACCGATCCGTCACTTCGCGCCTCCGACACTGGAGTCGAACGTCGTCGCGAACGACGCCGGCGTTGGCGCACGGCTCCGCGCCGCGCTCGCCGAGCTCGCCGAGCAGGACCCGCTGATCGATGTTCGCCAGGACGAGGAAAACCGCCTTTCCGTCTCCCTCTACGGCGAGGTGCAGAAGGAGGTGATCCAGGCCACGCTCGCAGCCGACTACGGGATCGACGTCACTTTCCACGAGACGACGCCGCTCTACATCGAGCGGCCGCTCTCGACCGGGGAGGCCGTCGAGGTCCTTCACGCCGAGACGAATCCGTACCTCGCGACGATCGGCCTCCGCGTCGACCCCGCGACCGCCGGCTCCGGATTCGCGTTCCGGATGGAGATCGACCACACCGGCGTTCCGCTGTACCTGTACAAGCGCCACGAGCACTTCGCCGAAGCGATGGCGCGATACGTCCGCGACGCCCTCGACGTCGGTCGGTTCGGCTGGCGCGTCACCGACTGCGTCGTCGCACTCACCCAGTGCGTCTACAGCGTCCCCGACGGCCCACCGTCGCGGCGCGGCCCGCTCAGCACCGCTGCCGACTTCCGCAAGCTCGCACCACTCGTCCTCGCTCAGGCGCTCGAGGACGCAGGGACGGTCGTGTGCGAGCCGTTCGTCGAGGCAACGGTCGAAGCCCCGTCCCGCTCGGCCTCACGTGTTCTGTCGGCGCTGTCCCGGCTTCGAGCGACGACCGCGACGTTGGCGCAGCAGGGAGATCTCAGCACGGTGACGTCCACGCTCCCGGTCGCCGAGCTCTCGACCCTCCGGCGACAGCTGCCGGGGCTCACCGCCGGAGAAGGAGTGCTCGACACCCGGTACGCCGGCCACGAGCCCGTCACGGGGCCCGCGCCGTCGCGTTCCGGCGGACAGGGCCAGAATGGCTGACCGGAGGCGTTCTGTCATGCTCGCGCGGACGCACTGGCCGTCAGACGTACGCCACTCTCGATGCAGCGCCCGCTCGATCCCGCTCGGCTCGGAGACCACCTCGATCGGCTCTATCGCGCCGCGTGGGCACTCTGCGGCTCGCGTGAGGATGCCGAGGATCTGGTCCAGGAGACCTACGCGCGTGTGCTCGCGCGCCCGCGTCTGCTTCGCAACGAGGACGATCTCGGCTACCTGCTGCGGACGTTGCGCAACACCTTCCTGAATCGGAAGCGCACGGAAAGCCGCCGGCTGCGTCCCGGCCCGCTTCCCGAGCAAGCCGACCTCGTCGAAGATCCCCGCGCGCGCCGGCCCGAGGAGGCGCTCGAGGCGGCCGAGCTCTACGCAGCGATCGCGGCGCTCCCGGACGACTTCCGTGACGTCCTGGTCGCGGTCGACGTCGCGGGGCTGTCGTACAAGGAGGCGGCAGGTGCTCTCCGGATTCGCGAGGGGACGGTCATGAGCCGCCTCTACCGCGCGCGCCAGCAGGTCGTGCGGCTGATCGACGGGTAAGCCTCTAGCCTGAGCCGGTGGTGTCGACCGTGCCGACGAGCACCTTGTCGCCCGAGGAGCCCTGGTCTCCGTCCGCGCGTTCGCGCGTGACGGACAGCGTGGGGAAGTCCTTCGGGCGAGACACCTGCCCAGAGCGTGACCTTCCGACCCTGGTTGAACGTCCCGATCGGGACGAGCACGCCCGCCCGGTTGCGGAGCCACGCCTCGTAGAATCGGCCGCCGTCGCGGCGCGGAAGGCCCGTCGCGTCGAGCGTGATCCGCCAACCCGAGGACGTCTTCGTCAGGGTCGCGTCGCCGCGGGCGCCCGGCTCGAGGGAGGTGGGACCGAGCGCGGCTTTGAAGCGCTCGCCCGACTGTGCTCGACCCGAGCACGCTCAGCGCGATCGCCGCGACGACTGCGGCCGTCGCGACGGCGCCGACGACGACGACGAGGCGACCGGCCCGTGGACTGCGGCGCGCGCTCCGCTGCGCCTCGATCCGGGCCCGGAGGGAGGCCGGTGCTTCGACCTCCGCGGCGGCCGACCGCGTGAACGTGACAGCCCGCTGCTGCTCGGCGAGACGGTCGGCGAGCTCTGCGGATCCCGCGACGCGCGCCTCGGCCGCCGCGCGGCGTTCGGGCGCGAGCGACCCGTCCGCGAGCGCCGCGAGCTCTGCGATCTCACGACCGCCGTCATCTGCTTCTCGACGATGTCTCAGTGACACGGCGGCCTGAAGCGTAACCCGGAGCGCTCGCTCATCGCCGGGTGCGGACGTGGTTGACGGCAGAAGACCTCACGCCTCCTAAGACACCGCTCCGCCCGCGCCATTCCCGCCGGCCGGGCCGATTTTCGCGAGTCATCGGAATGGATCTCGGTCGGTGGTGTCTTCAGGGCACGAGATCGAATCCGACTTCAGGAAGGAGCATCACATGAACGTGCTCATCGTCGCTCTCGACGCCGTCGCGCCGGAGGGCATGTCGGGGGCCGAGGTCCTCGTCGTCGCACCGGCGCTGAACTCCCGAGTCCGGCATTGGGTGTCGGACGAAGATGCCGCTCGCCGCCGGGCGGAAGAGATCGCGGAAGCATTCATCCACCTGCTCGGGCGAGACGGGATCCATGCCGAGAGCCGGGTTGGCGACCCGGATCCGGTGCTCGCGATCGCGGATGCCCTGCCGACGTTTGCGGCCGAGGAGATCGTGATCGCAGGTCGCCCGGAGGATTCGGCCGAGATCGTCGCGCGCGCGCGCCGTCGCTTCGCGCTCCCGATCCGCGTTGCGGAATCCCTTCCGCGGGCCGCATGAGCGATGCGCGGAATAGCGGCCGCGCCGCCGGTGTCTCTAGCTGACGACCAGCAATGACAAACCCGAAAGGACACGCAATGAGAGATCACATCGGAATCGAAGATCACATCGGAATCGCGCGGCGGGCCGTTTGGCCGATGCGGCTGGCGGCTGCCGCGGCAGCCGCCGGCGTGGCCGGCATCGTCACCGCGCAGGCGACCGCGTCGTCGCACGCTCACGCGTACAGGAGCTCGCATCGTGCCAACGATCCGGCCGTCGTCAGTTCGAAGCTCGAGAACGGCTTGCTCTCGGTTCAGGGAACCGGGCGAAACGACAGGCTCGCGCTCCGCCTCAAGGCGGGCGATCCGGGCACGCTTCAGGTCGACGCCGGTGACGACGGGTCGGCCGAGTTCGAGTTCCCGCGTGCGAACGTGACGCGGATCGCGGTCGACGCCGGACGTGGCGACGACTCCGTCCGCATCGACGAGGTCAACGGGATCTTCACCGACACGATCCCGACGACGCTCGACGGCGGCCCGGGCAACGACAGCCTCGCAGGAGGGTCCGGAGCAGAGACGCTGCTCGGCGGTAGCGGCGACGATCGGATCGACGGCAACAAGGGCAACGACCGGGCGGCCATGGGTTCAGGCGACGACACGTTCGTCTGGGATCCCGGCGACGGCAGCGACTCGATCGAAGGTGAAGACGGCTACGACACCATGCTCTTCAACGGTGCCGCCGCCGCCGAGCACGTCGACCTGTCGGCGAACGGTAACCGGCTTCGGTTCTTCCGCGACGTCGCGAACATCACGATGGACACGGCCGGGGTCGAGGAGGTCGACTTCAACGCCCTCGGTGGGGCGGATGTCGTCACCGTCCACGATCTGAGCGGCACCGACGTCAAGAGCGTCAAGGTCGACGAGAGCAGCCCGGCCGGGAGCGGGATCGGAGACAATGCGGCCGACCAGGTCATCGTCGAGGGGACCGCGGGCAACGACCGGATCGCGGTCGCCGGCAGCAACGGCGCCGCACGGGTGACCGGTCTTCCCGAGACGGTCAGCGTGTCGGGAGCCGAGCCGGCGCAGGACAGCCTGACGATCGACGCACTCGACGGCAACGACGGAGTCGTCGCGGTCGGGCTGGCCGCGAGCGCCGTGCAGTTGGCGGTCGACGGCGGGAACGGCAACGATCTCCTGATCGGCGGCAGGGGCGACGACCGCCTCAGCGGATCGGCGGGCAACGACCTGCTGATCGGCGGCCCCGGACAGGACGTACTCGACGGGGGAGCCGGAAACAACATCCTCATCCAGTAGCCGGTCCTGAGGCGATGTCGGCACGCCGGCCGGAGCCGGCGTCCGATCGGGCGGGCGGTCGCGAGGCCGCCCGCCCCACTGGGCTCACCGGCTTACACATGGACGTACAATTCGTGACGCGTTGACGCTGACGGCCAATTTTCAAGGCGAGCCTCATCAGCTACGTGTCCTGATCGCGAACGAGAAGCGCGACCGGCTGGAGTTGCTCGCCCAGGTCGTGATCGGGCTCGGACACGACGTGATCGCACGCGAGATCTACGTGAAAGAAGTGGGCACCGTCACCGCCAGGGAGCGCCCCGACGTCGCTCTGGTCGGGCTGGGCTCGAGCTCGGTGCATGCGCTCGAGCTGATCTCCGAAATCGTCCGCGAAGCGTCCTGCCCGGTCATCGCGATCCTCCACGCCGACGATCCCGCCTACGTGCGCGAGGCGGCCAAACGCGGAGTCTTCGCCTACATCATCGACGGGACCCCTGATGAGCTGCAGGGTGCGATCGACATCACCCTTCAGCGGTTCGCCGAGTATCAGAGCCTGCAAGGAGCGTTCGGGCGTCGGGCAGTGATCGAGCAGGCGAAGGGAATCCTGATGGAGCGGCACTCGATCAGCGCGGATGCCGCCTTCGAGCGACTTCGCGATCACTCACAACGAACCGGCCGCAAGCTGAGCGACATCGCCGCCGCTGTGGTCGAAAGCCATCTCCTTCTCGTCCCGGCACCTCCGCCGGTCAAGCCCTCGCAGCCGTAGCGGTCTCTCTCGAGGTTGCATGTACGTGGGGTGGGACGGCCTCCGCAGCGGCAAGGGATCGAACGAAGAATCCATCGAGCCGCGCGAACCCGTTGACGCTCTCCAGGGCGAGCCGCGGCTTCGCGTGAGCGAGTGCCGGGGTGATCGTGACGTGCGCTCGTCGTGTGCTCGCGAGTGCAAATGACTCGGCGACCGGGAAGTACTTGTCACGCGGCGCGGTCGCGATCTCGATCGGTGCGCGTATGCGTGTCGCGACGCAGACCGGAGAAAGCGCCTCGATCGTGTCTTGAATCTCGTCGGGCAGCGCATCGTGCAGGTCGTCGAAGCGGGACGGATCCTGATTCGCGAGCAGCCGGCGTACCGAGCTCGCAGCGCGGTCGAGCGGATCGGAGGGCCCTGTCCGCAGCGGCGCCAGAGGGTCGTCAGAGGTCGGATCGAGCGTGCGTAGCGTGTCGGCGAGCCCCGTGGCTGCAGGGGTCGCCGGCAGCATCGCCGCGAGCGATCTTGCGAGCCCGACGGGGAGCAAGGGTGGCGTCGGGTACGCGCTCATGACGCCCGCGCCGTCTCGGTACACGCCGGTCGTCGCGAGCATCATCACCTTGCGCAGATCGGTGAACGGAGCGATGCACGCGACGAGCGAGATTCGCGCAGCGAGGCGTTCGTCGGCGGCTGCAAGCAGCGCGAGCGTCCCACCGACGGAGACACCGATCAGACCCACTCGGCCGTATCTCGTCTCGCGCGCGCCGGCGACGTGCTGAGTGCACTCGACGGCTGCAGCAACAGTCGCGGGTGTGAGCTCGCCGACGGAGATGCCGGGGAGGTCGGGCACGAACGTCGCGTAGCCGGAACGGGCGAGTGCAAGAGCCACTCGCCGGACGACCGGGTGCGTTCGCCCGTCCGGCGTCGCGCCGTTGGCGAACAGCAAGGCAGGCCACGGCGGCGGCGTGCTGGGGCGGACGATCGTCGCCGGGACGCCTGCGAGTGGTTCGTCGACGGCCCGGGGCGTGCCGCCCGTGCCGCCGAGAATGTCGGCGCCAGGAATCCTGAGGGTCGCGGCAAGGACGTGCGCAGCCTGTCGCTGTGCGCGGGCGAGGCGGCGGAGCTCAGGCCACCGGGACACTTTCGTGCCTCCCGAGCAGCGTGAGGAAGAGCGAGCCCGCGACACCGATGAACGCGGCGATGAGGGCACAGCTGGTGAGCAGCAAACCGGCGGCGAGCGAGAAGTTGACCGCGTGCGCCCCCGACACGCCGAGGCCGATGAGCACGCCCGAGGTTGCGCCGATGCTGACGAGTGCGCCGCCGGCGGTGATCGGCAGGATCGACGCCGCGGCGGACATGCACAGCACGACGAGAGCGAGTGTCGGTGAGAAGCCGACCCCGAACGCGACGAGCAGCAGGGTGTTGCCCGTTCCGCGCATCAGCCAGCAGCCGAGCAGGAACCCGCCCGCGCTGAAGGTCGAGCGCCAGGCGGTGCGTTCTCCGACCTGTCTGCAGATCGATTCCAGCCGTTTGGACCGCGAGATCAGCGGTATGCGGACCAGGTGCCGTCCGGCGACGAGCACGCCGATGCATCCGACGCAAAACAGCAGGACGACGATCAGTGGTGCACGAAAGACGGCCCCAGACGTGACGAGCGCCGCTGTGGCGAGAGGCAACATCGCGACCGCGTCGACCAGGCCGAGCGCGACGATCGAGAGCCCGATCGCCTCGAGCCCGACGCGGACACCGCCCAGGTATCGGAGCGTCGAGACCTTGACGACGTAGTCGAGTCTGAAGGGGAGGATCACGCCGCTCGCGGCCGCGGCGCCGCAGGCGGCCAGGCACCGGCTACGGTCGGGCCGCTCGGCTACCGGGAACAGGCGCTGCCACCCGAGCGCCCGCAGCACGAAGCTCGCCAGGTACGCGCCGGCAGCGGCGAGGACGATCTCGGGGCGAGCCCCGTCGAGCGGCCAGCTCGACGTCGACAACCGCCGCGCCACGAGCACGCACGCCACGACGGCGACTGCGCTGAAACACGCCCCGCCGACGCGAACCAGTCGACGGCTTGTCAGCGGAACGTCCAACGCTGCGTTCATCCGCGCGGTAGGACGTAGAAGGCCACCGCTGCGTACTGGCACGCGACCGCGACGACGACGAGTGCGTGAAAAACTTCGTGGTAGCCGAAGGTTCGCGGGAACGGGTCGGGGCGCCTCAGCGCGTACACGACTGCTCCGGCGCTGTAGGCAAGACCACCGACAGCGAGCAGTGAGGTGCCGCCCGCGCCGATCTGGGCCGCAATCTGGGGAAACACCAGTAACGCGATCCAGCCAAGCCCGAGGCAGGTCGCCGCCGCGACCCATCTCGGCGGATTGCGCCAGACGACCTTCGCCGCAGTGGCAGCGGCGCAGCCTGCACCGACGACCGCGAGGACCGGGATTCCCCACCCGACACCGAGGACGAGCAACGCGAACGGCGTGTACGTCCCGGCGATCAGCCCGTAGATCGCCGCATGGTCGAGCACAGCCACTCGCCCCTTCGCGATGGGACCCCACGAAACCCGGTGGAACAGGCTGCTTGCGCCGAACATCACCACGACGCTCAGCGCGAACAACACGGCGGCCACGCGTCCGATCGGGGTCGAAGCGTCCAGCACGAGCACGAAGCCGAGCGGAATCGCCGCGTAGAGCGCGAGACTGTGCGACAAGCCGCGCAAGCGTGGGGTGTCGGTTGCCGCGGCCGCGCCGTCGTCGTAGTCGACGGTCGCGACGGAGCGCAACTCTTCCATGTCCAGGGCCGCCTCCTGCGGTCAAAGCTCTCGTCGCCGACCGAGGGTTGCGGTCGGACAAGAAATGCTCCGACCCGCGTTTTGCTGAGGGCGGATGATTCGCGAGGCGCTGTGGTTGTGCCTCGCGCGGGGAACGTGCAAGCGCCGGTGGTTGAGCCGCTCCGGTTCGAACGGTAGCACCGAGCCGGACACTTCGTCCATGGCTTGCATTCCAGCTAGCAGGGGCCGCAGATCAGCCCGCTAGCGGGGGCGGCAAACGGGCGCTGGCCGCAGCGACACGGGAGTGCTCCGATGTCACTCTTGGGCGAAGAGAGCGATCAGCGAGGAGTAGTGACATGACGGTCACCACATTCACCAAGCCGCTGCAAGAGCTGGCCTACCGGGTGAGCGACGGACTGGAGGTGACGCTCTTCTGGCGGCCGGCCGACGACGAGCTGATGGTCTGCGTGTGCGACCAACGGCGAGGCGCGTACTTCGTCGTGCAGCCCGAGCCCCATCTCGCGCTCGATGTCTTCTACCACCCGTACTCATATGTCTCCGAGAGCAAGGTGCACTACGAGGACGAGCGGCTCGCCGCGTAGCCGCCCGCCGCCACTAGCGACGGTCTTTGGGGGGCGGCACGATCAGGACCGGCCGGCCCGCGTGCTCGGCCACGGCGTGCGAGATGCTTCCCTCGAACGCCTCGCGGGCACCGGACAGGCCGCGTGAGCCGATGACGATCACAGCGGCGTCGATCTCGTCCGCAACGTCGACGATGCCCTCGTAGGTCGGCGACGCGAGCTCTGCACGCGCCTCGGCCTCGAACCCGGCGCGGCGTGCGCGCTCGGCGCCCTGGCGCGCGCGCTCCAACGCATCCGTGGTGTTCAGCTCCTCGAATGCCGCGGCCGGAGCAACGGGCGAAAGCGTCGCAAGGCTCTCTGCGGCGGTGATCACCGGCCCGATGTCGAGCACGACCGCGCGCCGGAGCCCCAACAGGCCGGCGGCTGTCGCGATAGCGCGACCCGACTCCTCGGAGCCGTCGTAGCAGAGCAGAATCGGGGCAGCCTCCATCGGAATCCTCCTCGTCGGTTTCGCCGAGATCGTGCCCCAGGAACGCTGCCGCCGCATCGCGAAAACGTCGGAGCGCTTGCGGCGGTTGCGCAAGACCGACGTTACGGAACCGACAGTGCCCGGTCGAGGTCGTCGGCGAGACGTTCCACGCCCTCCTCGTCGAGCAGGAAGGCCGTCGCGCCGAGGATGTCGATCCGGTCGCAGACGATCAGGGGGAGGGCGGCGTCCAACGCGAGCGCCCCGCGCAGACCCTGCGCGAGGCGCGCCAGGACGTCCTCGCCGCTCTCGGCCTCGGCACGGCCGGCGAGCAGCGGCTCGTCGACCATGGAGATCCAGCGGCCACGAACGGCGGTGGTCGCCGCGGCGCGCGCCTTCCGCGTCGGGCTGACAAGGCAGACATCGGGCGGCGCGCTCGCGCTGGACACGGCTTCCGCTGCGGCGACCGGGTCGTCCGCGGAGACGAGGATGAAGATGCGGCTCATGGCTGCATGCTCGCGTTTAGAGCGAGCGCCGCCATCCGAGGCTGCACTGACCGATTGCGGGATCTCGCGGCGCCGTTGCGGGAGTAGTCCGCAACCCGGCAGAGCCCTCGGTACGATCTTCCGACCGTGCGCCCGGTCGCCGGTTCGGTAGATCCGCGCAGCGAACCGGTCGCCTTCACGGATGTGCGCCCGGCAGCGAACGGCCAGCCTCTCGACACGCAGTCGACCCCGAGGGGGAGCGATGGCCACGCCTTATCCAATGGTGCACCCGGTTCGGTTCCAGGTCCGGTAGCGGAGTGACCGGCCGTCAGCGGCTGACCCTGTTGACGGCCATTCTCGGAACGGCGGTGGTGACGATCGACAGCTCGGTCGTCACCGTCGCGCTGCCCGCGATCAGTCGTGACCTGGGCGGCGGCCTCTCCGCCCAGCAGTGGGTCTCGAACGCCTACCTGCTCACGCTCGCGTCGCTGATCCTGGTCGGCGGTTCGCTCGGAGACATCTACGGCGAACGTCGCGTGTTCGCGATCGGGATCGGTGCGTTCGGCGTCGTCTCGCTGGTCTGCGCGCTCGCCCCGACGATCGGCGTGCTGATCGCCGCACGCGCGTTACAAGGTGCCGCCGGTGCGCTCGTCACCCCGTCCTCGCTCGCGATCATCGTCGCCGCGTTCGCACCCGACGAGCGCGGCGGCGCGATCGGCGCCTGGACCGCCTGGGGGTCGATCGCGTCGGTGATCGGGCCGCTCGCCGGCGGCGCCATCGTCGACGCGCTCTCGTGGCGGTGGATCTTCGGCCTCGACGTACCTCTCGTCGCGATAACGCTTCTGCTCGTCGTCGCCTCGGTGCCGGCCGGCACGCGCGCGGAGGGCCGTCGCGTCGACTTCGTCGGTGCCGCGCTCTGTGCACTCGGGCTCGGCGGAGTGGTCTTCGCGCTGATCGAAGAGCCGCACTACGGCTGGGGGAGCCCGTTGATCGTCGTCACGCTCGTCGGCGGTGTGGTCTCGTTCGTCTCCTTCATCGTCTGGGAGCGCCGCACGTCGCAACCGATGCTCGACCTCGAGCTCTTCACGCATCGCAACTTCGCCGTCGGCAACGTCGAGACGCTCAGCATGTACGCGGGGCTGGCGATCCTGTTCTTCTTCCTCACGATCTACGTGCAGCAGGTCGCCGGCTACACCGCGCTGCAGGCCGGTCTCACGACCTTGCCCGTGACGATCGTGATGTTCGCCCTCTCACGACGATTCGGCGCGCTCGCCGACCGCCTCGGCCCGCGCCTGTTCATGGGTGCCGGCCCGCTCGTCGCCGCCGCCGGAATACTGCTGCTGGTGCGGGTCGGCATGCACGTCTCCTACCTCACCGACCTCCTGCCGGCACTGCTCGTGTTCTCGGTCGGGCTCACCATGACCGTCTCGCCGCTGACCGCGACCGTCTTGGCGGACGCCGACGAGAAGGACGCGGGCATCGCGTCGGCGATCAACAACGCCGTCGCGCGCATCGCGGGCCTGCTCGGCGTCTCGGTGATGGGGGTCGTCGTCGCAGGGACGCTCGTCGGCGGCACGTTCGCGCCGAACGCGGCGTCCGTGCACGCATTCCACATGGCGATCGTCGTGTGCGGGTTGCTCGTCGCCGCCGGTGGCGTGGTCGGCGCACTCGGAATCGTCGACCCACCGCGTCGAGTCGACGCGTCGGAGTGCCCCGGGGGCCAGCTCTACGGCGCCCCGAAGCCGGCGGCGCGAGCGATGTAGCCACGACCGACCTCGACGACGGTGCGACGGTAAGCAACTCGCCGTCGCGGAGCGCACGCCTCGCGCGACTCGCCGCGTCTTTCCGCAGCGACTCCGGGTGCGCGCTGATGCGCGCATCTCGTCCGGGCTCCGATGATGACCGAAATGACGAAAGGACTGAACGTGGGCAACCATGAGCGTGTCGCCGGTGAGAAACCCGATGCCGGCGACGTCAAGCACGCCGTCGAACACGCGATCAAACGGAACGCCAAGCAAGACGCGAAGGGCGTGAAGGTCGAGACGAAGAATCACACGGTCACGCTCAGGGGCACAGTCGCCTCGTGGGCCGAGCACGACGCCGCCGTCGCCGCCGCGTGGGCGGCGCCTGGTGTCCTCGGCGTCGACGACCACCTGCTCGTCGCGTAGTAGCGCTCGAAACCACTGAGCGGCGGCGCCCCCTCCCCGGCGTCGCCGCGCAGTTCCCCGCAACAGCTCCGTGACCGCGCCGATGCGGCGTCGCCCGCGCCCCGGGAAGGATGAAGCACATGGAGACATCTGCCGAAATCGGCAACGACCTTCAGCACCGGCTGGCGGTCGCGAACGCGAAGCTGGGCGTCAATCCCGCTCTTCTCGAGCACGCGCGCGAGCGACGGAAAAGCGTCGAGAACCGTGTGGCCGACCGGATCACCGCGTTCAGCGGCTCGATGCGGTTCGTCTACATCCACGTCGTGTGGTTCACGTTGTGGATCGTCCTGGGGGTCGAGGCGTATCCCTACGGGCTGTTGACGATGATCGTCTCGCTGGAGGCGATCTTCCTGTCGACGTTCGTGATGATCAGCCAGAACCGCGCCGACGAGAAGCGCGAGGTACTGGCGAACCAGCAGTGGGCGACCGTGCAGGACGAGGACCAGGAGAACCAGGAGCTCCTGAAGCTCTCACGCGAGATCCTTACGCTTACGAAGGCGGTGCACGAGTTCACGAAGTCGCGCGTGGAGTAGTCGCTCAGCGGCGGCAGTCGCGTCCTCTGCATCGAGCGCCGCCGTCCGGACGGTGTCGAGACTCGACTTCGGGGAGCCGTCCGCGTAGCGCAGGCCGCTCTGGAGCCCTTCGAGCCGAGACTCGTCGACGACGTGGAAGAAGAGCAGCATCCGCACCGTCGGCTGACACGCCGCGAGCCGGATCGCTTCGACGTAGTAGTCGGCCTGTGTGGCCTCATCGACCGTCGCGACGACCTCGCGCCCGCTGTAGAGCGCGGCCTTCCCGGCCGGGATCGTCGTCTCGACGCCGTACTCGCCGTAGACGATCGGCAGGTCTCGGCCCGGTTGGGCGGTGCCGCCGAACGCCTGGCCGAGAAGCTTCACGAGCTTGCCGTAGTCGGCGATCCCGATCGAGGTCACGCGAGGGTGCGCTAGCGTCGGCGGGATCCGCGACGACTCGCCGTACGGATGCAGGGAGAGCGCGTCCATGATCGGCTTCGTGCGTCCTGACGAGCGGTAGGCCCGGGCGAGGTCGGCCAGGAAGGCGGTCGGGGAGTGTGTCTCCCGCGTTGCCGACGGCACGTCCGAGCCACGCGGGGCGAGCCCGACGCCGATCACGTCGATGTGCGAGTCGACCGCCTTCAATGCGTCGTAGGTCTGGGCCAGCAGCGCCTCGAACGCCGGTGCCGCTGCGTCGTCGCCAGCCGGGCCGAACTGAGGTCGCCAGAACAGATCGATGTTCGGCTCGTTGCCGACGACGAACTCGTGGGCCTGGGGCAATGCGCGGGCGAGCGACGCTGCGAAGCTCGCGAAGTCGGCACGGTCGACAGCCGTCAGCGGCGTGTCGCCGCTGAGTTGGTAGACGCTGATGATCGGACGGATGTCGTTCGCCGCGGCGGCCGCGACCGCTCGCCGGAGCCCGGCGAGCTGTGCATCGCCGATCACACGCTCCCCGCGGTGCCAGCGTGCGCTGAGGTCGATCGCGCGCATCCCGGAGCCCGCGGCCAGCTGCATCTCGTCCCGGGCGTTCCCGAACTGGGCCGCGTCCTCGACTGCGCCCACCGTGATCGTCGGCTTGTGCCCACCGCATGCCGCGAGGGCCGGCAGGCACGCAAGCGCGAGCAAGACGGTGCGTAAGGAGCGAAGAACGGCCACGGCAGCGGTCAGCCGGTCGGCGGCGCCGATCGCGGTCGGTCGTCATCGGTTCTTCCCGGTGGTTCCTCCACCGGCGTCGGCTTCTGGGTGACGAAGAGCCCCAGTACGCCTCGCCGCACCTGCGTGAGGATCGGCTCTCCGCTCGGGCCGGGCGGTCGCGCCCAGGCGGCGGCCACCTCGGCGCCCAGCAGCAGCGCCGCGGCGTAGAGATAGATCGAGTAGAGGAACACGAGGGCCGATGTGAGCGAGCCGTAGATCACGCTGAGCGCGGTGGTCTTGCCGACGATCCAGCCCGAGGCCAACGCGATCAGCTCGAAGAGGAGCGCGGTGATCACTGCACCCGCGATTCCGTCGCGGATGCGCAGACCACGTGCAGGAACGAACCGGTAGAGCAGGAGCACGACCAGAATCGAGAGCGCGAACGTGGCCAGGTGCAGGAGGGCGCTGGAGAGCAGATTGCCGCCGCCGATACCGACTGCGTCGCCGAGGCTGCCGGATGCCCGTTGCAGGAACGAGCCGGCCAGGGTGATTCCGACGCTGATCAGCACGAGCGCACCCGCGCCCACGATCAGCACGAGGTCGACGAGCTTGCCACGCGCCAACGGCCGGGACTCGGTCACGCCCATCGCGGTTTGGAGCCCTCGCCGAAACGCTGTCATCATCCCGGTCGCGGCCCAGGCGAAGACGATCAGGCTGACGAGGCCGGCCGCGCTCGCCGGCGTGGAGATGGCGACGATCGCGTCCTCCACGTCCTTGCGTCCTGCGACGGAGACCGGCAGCGCGTCGACGATCGTGTCCACCACGTCGTTGCGAACGCTGTCGTCCTGAAGCACGAGCCCGAAGATCGAGACGAGCACGATCGCCAGCGGCGCGATCGAGAACAGGACGCGATAGGCGATCGCGGCCGCCTGCTGGGTGCACTGATCAGCGAAGAATCGCTGGACGGCGTCCGGGAAGACCCGGACGAGCTTTCTCACGATCCCGACCGGTCCGCGTACAGCGCCAGCGTCGCGGCGGCCGCGACGGCCATTCGCTCGCGCAGCTCGGCCGGAGCGAGCACCTCTGCGAGCGCGCCGTACGCGGCAAGGCTGCGATAGGCGTGGTCGAGCCCCTCGAACCGGGCGACGACCGTCGGTCGCTCTCCCTCCTCGACGACACGGGCTGCGCGCAGGTACCGGACCTGGCTTCGCGGAACGCGCACCGTCACGTCGATCGGGACACGACCGCGCTCGAACGCGGCGGAGCGACGCGCCCAGGCGGCCCCCAGGTCGAATCCCTCCGGACGAGCGGACGTCTCTGCACGCTCCCTGACGGAGGCGATGCGCGAGACCCGGTAGACACGCTCCTCTCCACGGCGTAGCGCCAGCAGGTACCACACGCCCGCCTTGAGCACGAGACCGAGCGGATCGAGGCGGCGTGAGACCACCGCCGTTCCCTCGCGGTAGCGGATGTCGAGGCGGCCGCCGCGCCAGAGCGCGCTCGCGATGAGCGGCAGATGCGGGACGCGGTCCTCCTCGCGGAACCAGCCGCGCGTGTCGACGTGGAAGAGCCCGGAGGCGCGATCGGCGCGCTCCTGAAGCTCGGCAGGGAGCGAGGCGAGCAGCTTGAGCCGCGCTGCGGCGAGCTCACGGCCGAGGCCCAGTTCCGCGGCAGGCCCGACGAAGAGCGCCTCTGCTTCGGAGGCGTCGAGCCCCGTCAGCTTCGTGCGATAGCCGTGCTCGAGCCGATAGCCGCCCGCAGGCCCCCGCACGGACACGATGGGCACACCCGCGTCGGCGAGCGCAAGCGCGTCTCGCTGCACCGTCCGCTCGGATACGTCGAGGCGCTCCGCGAGCTCCGCCGCCGTCATCTGTCCTCGCGTCTGCAAGACGAGGAGGAACGACACGAGACGCGTCGCGCGCACGGTTGGAGCGTATTTCACAAAGGCGACACAGGATGACGGGAATGAGCGCTAGGGTCGTCCCGTCAACGCAGCAAGGAGGGAGCGCCAATGGCTGTCATGCCGATTCCCGAGGGGTACCACAGCGTCACTCCGTACCTGGCCGTCGACGACGCGAATGCGGCGATCGAGTACTACAAGAAGGCGTTCGGTGCCAAGGAACGCCTACGCATGGATGCACCGGACGGCTCGGTCGGCCACGCCGAGCTCGAGATCGGAGACTCGCTCGTGATGCTCTCCGACCCGACGCCGGAGGCGACCACCCGCCCGCCGAGCGAGGTCGGCGGCACGACCGCGGGCGTCTTTCTCTACGTGCCAGACGTCGACGCGGTCGTGAAGAAGGCCGTCGACGGGGGGGCGACGGTCACGATGGAGGTCGCAGACCAGTTCTGGGGCGATCGTTTCGGCTCGATCAAGGATCCGTTCGGTCACATCTGGTCGATCGCGACACACGTCGAGGACGTCCCGCCGGAGGAGATCGCGCAGCGCGCGAAAGAGGCAATGGCCGCAATGGCGAGCTGAGGGTCGGCCGACGAACGCGGTCAAGGGGAGCGGAGCCGCGGGCATCCGCTCCCCGAGTGAGACCGGAACCCGCGACCCGGAACCGAGATGATCCGCGCGCCGCGGATTAGGCCGTTTCGCGGTGATGCCACAGACCTGAGACGTCGATCCCCTTCGGCCGAAGTGGCTACGCCGCCCGTGCTACCGTGCCGGCGTGGGTCGCCATTTCGGCGCCCGGAGATTCAGCTTCTCGTTCCTCCTGTCTGCAGGCGATTCGAGTCTCTCGCATCTCGAACCCGCACGGCAAGGAAGGAACCATCACATGATCAAGTCGTTCACCGCGCTCGGTGTGAGCTCGGCTGTCGTCGAGGCGCTCACGCGTCTCGGCATCCAGTCGCCGTTCGCCATCCAGGCGCTCGTCTTGCCCGACGCGCTCGCGGGCGTCGATGTCCTCGCGGCGTCGCCGACGGGCTCGGGCAAGACACTCGCATTCGGAATCCCGCTGGTCGAGCGCACCGCCGGCGCCCCCGGGCGCCCCGCAGCGGTGGTGCTCGTTCCCACCCGCGAACTGGCCTCGCAGATCGTCGACGAGCTCCAGCCGCTCGCTGCGGCCCGCAACCTGCGGATCGCGGCCGTGTACGGGGGCACGTCGGTCACCGGTCAAGCGAAGCGGGCGCAGCGCGCTCAGGTGCTCGTCGCGACACCTGGCCGCCTCCAGGACCTGCTCGAGCGGAAGCTCGTCTCGCTCGGCGCCGTGCGCATGCTCGTCCTCGACGAAGCGGATCGCATGCTCGACATGGGGTTCCGCCCGCAGGTCGACCGCATCGTCGCGCAGATGCCGGAGAACCGGCAGACCATGCTGTTCTCCGCCACGCTCGAGGGGCAGGTCGCCGACCTTGCGCGCTCTTATACGGTCAACGCGTCGCGGTTCACCACCGCCGCTCAGATCGAGAGTGCGCCCGGTGACGTCGGTCACGAGTTCGTTCACGTGACCGCCGACGACAAGCTCGACCGGCTCGCCGAGCAGCTCCGGCGCGAGCGCGGGCTGGCGGTCGTATTCGTGCGCACCAAGCACGGCGCGGACAAGCTCGCACGCAAGCTCGTGCGCACGCATGACATGCGCGCCGCGGTGCTTCACGGGAACATGTCCCAGAACGCGCGCGAGCGGTCGCTCTCGCAGTTCGGGTCGGGCCGCGTCTCCACGTTGATCGCCACCGATGTCGCCGCACGCGGCCTCGACGTCGACGACATCACGCACGTCATCAACTTCGATCCGCCGCGCACGCCCGACGACTACGTTCATCGCGTCGGCAGAACGGGTCGCGCCGGCCGCAGCGGCACCGGGGTGACACTGGTGCTTCCCGACCAGCGTCGCGACGTGAGCAAGCTGGCAGCCACGCTCGGGCATGCGGAGGCGTTTCAGGCGTCCGGCCCCGGGGTGCAGCGCGCGCCCGCGGGAGCGCCCAGGCGCCGCAGGCGGTAACGGTGCTCGTTCGTCGGAACGAGCTGCGGAACGTCGCGATCATCGCCCACGTCGATCACGGCAAGACGACGCTGGTCGATGCCATGCTCTGGCAGTCGGGATCGTTCCGGGAGAACCAGGACGTCGCAGAGCGCGTGATGGACTCGCTCGACCTCGAGCGCGAGAAGGGGATCACGATCCTCGCCAAGAACACCGCGGTTTCGCTCGGCGACACGAAGATCAACATCGTCGACACACCCGGTCACGCCGACTTCGGTGGAGAGGTGGAGCGCGCGCTGACCATGGTGGACGGCGTGCTTCTCCTCGTCGATGCCTCCGAGGGCCCGTTGCCGCAGACGAGGTTCGTCCTGCGCAAGGCTCTCGAACGGAGGCTGCCCGTCGTCCTCGTGATCAACAAGGTCGACCGCAACGACGCACGGCCTGCCGAGGTCGTGAAC
Organism: uncultured Thermoleophilia bacterium; assembly: GCA_963742615.1. Classification (GTDB taxonomy): domain Bacteria; phylum Actinomycetota; class Thermoleophilia; order Gaiellales; family Gaiellaceae; genus PALSA-600. The sequence continues at coordinate 600,753 of CAVUMS010000001.1, forward strand.
GAGGTGTACGAGCTCTTCCTCGACCTCGACGCAGACGCTTCGCAGATCGAGTTTCCGATCGTGTACGCGAACGCCCGCGCGGGACGCGCCGGACTGACCCCCGACGAGCTCGCACCCGACCTCGGCCCGCTGTTCTCGACGCTGCTCGACGCCGTTCCGGCGCCCGGCTACGACCCGGAGCACCCCCTGCAGGCGCTCGTCACGAATCTCGACGCGAGCCCCTATCTCGGCCGGCTCGCGCTGCTGCGCGTCCACCACGGAACGCTGCGCAAGGGCGCGACGGTTGCGTGGTGCCGCGCCGACGGCACGATCGAGCCCGCCCGGGTGAGCGAGCTGTACATCACGGAGGCGCTCGACCGCGTCGCGGTCCAGCAGGCCGGTCCGGGCGAGATCGTGGCGCTTGCCGGGCTCCCCGAAGTGACGATCGGCGAGACGATCGCCGATCCCGAGGACCCGCAGCCGCTGCCGATCACGACCGTCGACGAGCCGAGCCTGTCGGTGACGATTGGCATCAACACGAGCCCGCTCGCCGGCACGGAGGGCACTCGACTGACCGCAAGCCAGGTGAAGGAGCGCCTCGACGCGGAGCTCGTCGGCAACGTCTCGCTTCGTGTGTTGGAGACCGCGCGGCCCGATGCGTGGGAAGTGCAGGGCCGGGGTGAGCTGCAGCTCGCGATCCTGATCGAGTTGATGCGCCGCGAGGGCTTCGAGCTGACCGCCGGCAAACCGGATGTGCTGACGAAGGAAGTCGACGGGAAGCGCCTCGAGCCCGTCGAGCGTGTCGCGATCGATATTCCGGAGGAGTTCGTCGGTGTCGTCACGCAGCTGCTCGCGCTCCGAAAGGGGCGGCTTCAGCAAATGGTGAACCACGGCACCGGGTGGGCCCGCATGGAATATCTGGTGCCGGCCCGCGGGCTGATCGGGTTTCGAACGGAGTTCCTCACCGAGTCGCGCGGCACCGGCATCCTCCACCACGTCTTCGAAGGATGGGAGCCGTGGCACGGCGAGCTGCGCACGCGGCCGACCGGCAGCCTCGTGGCCGATCGGCGCGGGCGGGCGACCTCGTACGCGATCCTCAACCTGCAGGAACGCGGATCACTGTTCATCTCGCCCGGCGACGAGCTCTACGAAGGGATGGTCGTCGGCGAGAACGCTCGCGACAACGACCTCGACGTGAACGCCTCGAAGCCGAAGAAGCTGACGAACGTCCGGGCCTCGTCCGCCGACGAGCTCGTCCGTCTGATTCCGCCGCGGCCGCTCTCGCTCGAACAGGCGCTCGAGTTCATCCGCGACGACGAGGCGGTCGAGGTGACGCCCCGTTCGATCCGGCTCAGGAAGGTCGAGCTGTCGGCGTCGAGACGGGAGACGCTCGCCTCGCGCGCCAAGCGCGAGCGGCAGGCCAGGACTGGTTAGCGGACCGAGCCGGCTTCTCTTCTAGGATTGTCGGAGGCCGTCTGTGCGGTTTGGAGGTCGGCGAGGAATCGGGGTTCTCGTGTCCAGGCGTCTCGGTGGCGTCGTCATGACGATGGGGGTGTTGCTGTCGGTCTGCGCTCCCGCCATTGCGCGGGCCGCGCGCCCGGTTCCGTCGCTGACGCCTGCTGCGACGCTTCGTCTTGTGGCGTACCGAGGTCGCGCGGGGACGTATCGCGGTCCACGCACCGCTTGCCGGTTCGTGTCGCCCGTCGCGCGTGATCGTCTACGCGCAGACGGATTGGTTGCGCGTGGCCACCGAGTTTGCTGCGAACAGCTCGCCGTGTGCGCAGTACTACATCTCGGTTCCGCCTCTGGCGGCTGACAAGAGCCAGCCGCGGAGCGGGCAGGCTGCGCAGATCCGCGCTCTTGGAACGAACTTCCATGTGCTCGACGAGATCAGCTACGCAGGCTGGTCGGCGTGGGTCTCTGCAGGCTCCGGGAGCTGGTTTGCCGCGGGCATGACGGCCCGTCAGCGGATGTCTGCCGCCGGGTTCGACGTCACCGCCGGCGACGGTTGGATGCTCAACGAGTTGAGCTCGGCGGTGCGCAAGGGCACCGGCACGGCACGGGCAGACGCTCTCGCATTCATGCACGGGCTCGCAGGCGACGGTGTGAAGGGGGTCGTCGCGACGGCGGGTATCTCCCAGTCGACGGCGGATCTCACCCAGTACAAGGTCAACCTCCAGGACTGGCTCGGGGACGGCGCGTTCTGGACGGAGGCCGCCGGCTACGCCAGCGACTGGGCGCAGGAGAACTACGGTGACGTTCGCGACTACGCGGTCGACGGCTCGACGCCGGCCACCCGGGCTGCAGCGATGGCGCAGTACCTCGGCCACGAATCGGCGCTGGCGACCGCCGCGCCGTCCGTCATCGGGGCACCGGCACGCGCGCTGCTGTCGGCCACCTACGTCCCGTTCGGCAACGCGGCCTGGGCGTGGAGCAACGCTTACGGCTGGACGGCGGTGCCGTTCGAGACGATGGAGGATTTCGTCTCCGGGCAGGTCTACGCAGATCGATCGCTCGGCGCGTCGACGGGAGCGGCGGCCGATCGGATCGGGTTCGCCTGGGCGCCGAGCAACACCCTCGGGCTCAGCTCGACCGACTTCAACAACGAGACGAAGGCGGTCCTCGACCGGCTCGCGGCCGCCGTCCATGACACGGACACGGGAGATCCACCGGCCGGGGCTGCCGCATGCCTACCGAGTTGGTGCACGACAGCACTCGCCGGCGCATCCTTCAGCGGCGCGTGGCAGTCGTTCTCGACGTGGTCGCCACAGCTGCCCGTCATCACGTCTGCTCCGCTGTCGACCACGACGGGAACGCCGGTCGGCCCGGCTGTCGTGCAGCTCGAGACACTCGGCCTGACCGACGATGCGGCCTGGGCCCGCACGGTCACGCTGACCTCGAGCTCGGCGGCGGGCGAGTTCGCCACCGATCCAACCGGCCCCTGGTCTCCGTCGCTCACGCTCTCGATCGGCGTCGGGGCATCAACGGCCGGCTTCTACTACCTCGACACCCAGGCCGGGACACCGACGATCGTCGCCGCGCTCGACGACGGATCGACGACCTCCCAGCAGGAGAACATCGGCGTGCCGGCAGCACCGCCTCCGCCGCCGAGCCCGCCACCGCCGACGACCACCCAGCCGGCGGTGACACCATCCCCCGTCACCACGACCACGACACCGGCCGCCTCGCCCCCGGCACCGCGCGAACCGGCCGCCCCCGTGGTCGCTCACGTCGCTTCCGTCACGACTCGACGGCTGCACGGGCACCTCGTCGTATCGGTGCGCGTCCGAGCGGGCGCACGCGCGACGGCGCACGCTCGTGTGCTCATACGGGTCCGCCGAGGGTCGACCACGATTGCGCTTGCGACCCGCACCACGGATGCGCACGGCCTTGCCACCTGGCGGAGCCCGCGGGTGCTCAAGCCGGGGCGATACACGGCGACCGCCGCCGTTCGCCGCTGAAAGTCGAGCGTCGGCCTGTTCAGACGAGGGTGCGCCGGTCGAGCACTCGTTGGAGCTTGCCGCCCTCGGAGCGCGGGACGGCCCCTGGCCCCTTGAGGCTCACCCGGAGGGTGCAGCCGATGACCTCCTGGAGCCGGCGCTCCGCCCGGGCGCGGAGCTCGCGAACGTGCTCGAGTTCGCCGGCGAGGCTGTCCGTGCCCGCGTCGCGCAGGAAGGCCTCGCGCACCTCGATCTCGACTTCCGCCTCGTCCAGGGTGCCGCTGCGCGTCACGACGATGCGGTAGTTCGGCGTCAGCTCGGGTAGCTGCAGCAATGCGGCCTCGACCTGGGTCGGGAAGACGTTCACGCCGCGGATGATCAGCATGTCGTCGGCGCGGCCGGCGATCCGGCTCATCCGCACCAACGTGCGTCCGCAACTGCAGGGCGCCGTGTCGAGGCGGGCGATGTCTCCCGTCCAGTAGCGGACGAGCGGGAGCGCCTGCTTGGTCAGGGTCGTGAAGACGAGGACGCCCTCCTCGCCGTCGGGGAGCGGCTCGCCGGTCGCCCTGTCGACGACCTCGGGCAGGAAGTGGTCCTCGTTGACATGCGCGCCGTGGCGCTCCTCGATGCACTCGCAGGAGACGCCGGGGCCGATCACCTCGGAGAGCCCGAAGATGTTCGTGCTCCGCACACCCAGGCCGGCGTCGATCTCGGTGCGCATCGCCTCGGTCCAGGGCTCCGCACCGAGCAGCGCGTAGCGCAGGCTGACCTCCGTGGGCGCGACGCCGCGCTCGCGGAGGGACTGGGCGAGCGTGAGCGCGTAGCTCGGCGTGCAGGCGATGACGTCCGGCCTGAAGTCTTCGATCAGCATCAGCTGGCGCTCGGTCATCCCGCCGGACACCGGGACGACCGCCATCGCGAGCCGCGTTGCGCCGTCATGGAGCCCCAAGCCGCCGGTGAAGAGGCCGTAGCCGTAGGCGTTGTGCAGCAGCATCCCCGGCTGCGCGCCGGCCATCGCCAGCGAGCGCGCGTTGACGCGTGCGAAGAGGTCGAGGTCGGCGGCCGTATAGCCGACAACCGTGAGCTTTCCCGTGGTCCCCGAGGAGGCGTGGATGCGGCTCAGTTGCTCGCGCGGAACGGCGAACATGCCGAACGGGTACGTGTCGCGAAGATCATCCTTGCGTGTGAACGGCAGACGTCGCAGGTCGGCGACCGAGGCGATGTCGTTCGGCTCGACGTCGGCCAGGCGCTCCCGGTAGAGCGGCACGCGCTCTTTGACGTAGGCGACCAGCGAACGCAGCCGCTCCAGCTGCAGCGCGCGCAACTGCTCGCGGGGCAGCGTCTCCAGCTCCGGCTCGAAGATCACGCCCGAATTCTCAGGAGCCGACGACCGGGGACGCGCTGCCTTCGACCTGAGCCCGGTCTCGCGCAGCGAAGAACTCTGCGCCCTCGAGATTCAACTGCGGGGTGATTCGCTCGAGTCGGCGAGGGAACCACCAGTTCGCGCCGTGCGCCAACACCATCAACCCGGGGACGAGCAGGCAGCGGACGATCGTGGCGTCGAGCGCGACCGCGACGGCGAGTCCGACGCCGAACTGCTTGATCGTCGGATCACCGTTGAGGACGAAGCTGAGAAACACACTGACCATGATCAGGGCCGCCGAGGTGATCACCCCACCGCTGGTCGCAAGACCGCGGAGGACGGCCTCCGTGTTGTCGTGGGTGGCCTTGTAGGCCTCCTGCACGTGGTTCATCAGGAAGACCTCGTAATCCATCGACAGTCCGAAGAGGACGGCGAACATCATCAGCGGTACGAAGCTGACGACCGGCACGGCATGCGTGAGACCGACGAAGCTGATGCCCCATCCCTTCTCGAAGATCGCGGTGAGGACGCCGTAGGCGGCGGCGACGGAGATCAGGTTCATCGCCGCTGCCTTGACCGGGATCAGCAGTGACCGGAACGCGATCATGAGGACGACGAAGCTCAAGAGGATGACGATGGCGATCAGCAGCGGCAGCTTCTTCGCGATCTCGTCGGCGAGGTCGACGTAGCTCGCAGTCGTCCCGCCGACGGCGGCGCTGCCCGCCGTCACCGGCAGCGCGCCGGGGATCGTCTCCGACCTGAGCTGCTTCACGAGGTCGGCGGTCGAGCTGTCGGACGGTGCGCCGTCGGCGACGACCGTGAAGACGGCGACGGTACCGTCGTCGTTCAGGCTCGCGGGCGTGACCGACGCGACGTCCGGCTGTTGCGACACGGCTTGCTGGAGCTTCGCGATTCGGGGATCGTCCGCGCTCGTCGCCGGGCTCGACAGTTGAACGGCGATCAGCAGCGGCCCGTTGCTGCCGTCACCGAACGAGCTTTGCATCAGGTCGTACGCGCGCCGCGCCGTCGTCGACGTCGAGAGCGAGCCGACGTCCTGCTGGCCGAGCGTCAGCGAGATCGCCGGGAGGGCAAGCGGAACCAGAATCGCCAGCGCGAGGACCACCGCAGCCACAGGCCGGCGCGTCACCTGCTGCCCGATCCGGTACCAGGTCGTCTGCTCGGGCGGTCGCGGCGCTCGGTTTCGGCCCCGCACCCGCAGGGCTTCGAGGCGTGGCCCGAGCACGGCGAGCAGGGCCGGCAGCAGGGTCACCGCTGCGAGCACCGCCGTGACCACGGCGATCGCCGAGGTGAAGCCGAGCCAGCTCACGATCGGGATGCCGGCGATCGCGAGCGAGCAGACCGCGATCACGACCGTGGTGCCCGCGAAGACGATGGCCGCGCCGTCCGTCGCGACGGCACGTGCGACCGATTCCGGGTACGGCATCCCTGTCCGGATCTGGCTCCTGTGTCGTGACACCAGGAAGAGCGAGTAGTCGATGCCGACTCCGAGCCCGAGCATCGTCGCGAGCGTGGGCGCGGTACGTGGGATCTCCGCAACGTGCTCGAGCAGCGTGATGACGCTCAGTGACGATGCCAGCCCGACGATCGCCGTGACGATCGGCAACCCCATCGCGACGACGGTGCCGAACGTCAGGAGCAGGACGATGAGGGCGATCGTCAGGCCGACCGCCTCGCTCGACTCGGTGCTCGGCCTCGACAGCTTCAGGCCGAGATAGCCGCCCGCCTCGACCTGCAACCCCGCTTGACGCGCCGGGTCGGCGAGCGCGAACAGCTTTTCCGCCCGTCCGATCGAGAGGTTGCTCGGTGAGAGGCGTAGCGCGAGCGAGATGTATCCCGTGGTCGCGTTCTGGCTGAGGAACGGCTTTCCCTGCGGTGTGAGCGGGCTGACCGCGGTGACGACATCGGGATCGGCCTGATATGCCTCGGTCGTGCGGGCGATCGCATCCGCGTACCTCGCATCGGTCAGCCTGCCGGATTCCGCGTGCAGTACGAGCGGCACCGATCCGTTCGCGTTGCTCGGGAAGTGGTCGGCCAGCGTCTCGGAGGCCTTGTCGCTATTCGTGCCGGGGAGCCTCAAGTTGTCGTTGGTGCTCTCGCCCGCCAGGTGGGAGAGCGTGACCAACGTCGCGAGGACGACGAACCAGGCGGCGATCACAAACCAGCGGAACCGCACGCAGAACCGCCCGACTGCGTAGAAGGCCCGCGTCACGTTCGCGACCCTAACCGAACCGCTCAGGGGTCTCGGTCCACTCGAGACGACGGAGCTGTCACGAATCGTTCACTCGGCAGAGCGCGACGCTTCAGTAGTCTCGCGGCGGGCGCAGTCGTTGCGTCCCCGGTAGGAAGGAGCCGCTGTGGATGCTCAACCGAGCATTGTCTGTGTTCACGGCGCCTGGGCCGACGGTTCGAGTTGGAGCGCGGTGATCGAGCGCTTGCAGGCCGACGGCTTCGACGTCAAGGCGCCGCAATTTCCGCTGACGTCGCTGGCCGACGACGTCGCGCGGCTGCGACAGGTGCTGTCGCGGCAAGAGGGGCCGACGATCGTCGCCGGTCATTCGTTCGGCGGCCAGATCATGACCGCCCTGGGTGAAGACGCACCGAACGTGATCGGGCTCGTCTACATCGCCGCCTTCGGGCTCGACGAGGGCGAGTCGATCGGTGCGCTGCTCGAACAGGGGCCGCCTACGCCGGCGCTCGCGCACCTCGTCATCGACGAGCAGGGGTTTGCGTGGATTCCGGAGGACGACTTCGTCAACCACTTCGCAGCCGACGTCGAGCCGACCAAGGCACGAGTGATGTACGCGGTGCAGCAGCCGCTTGCCGCATCCGCGCTCGGCGAGGTGATGGAGACGCCTGCGTGGAAGTCGCAGCCGACCTGGTACATGGTGGCCGACGGCGACCAGGCGATCCCACCCGATGCCGAGCGCCTGTTCGCGAGCCGCATGGGTGCCGAGACGATCGAGACCGCGTCGAACCACGTCGCGATGGTGTCGCATCCCGAAGAGGTCGTCGGTCTCATCGAGAAGGCTGCCGCGACCGTTCCGATCCCGAGCTAGCGCTGGGCGAGTGAGCGCCGGCGGTCGCCTCGAGGTGGCCGCCGGCGCGTTTCCCTACAGGCTGTCAGGCGTGGCCGGAGTCATCAGCACGTTGATCGAACGGATACATCAACGTGCCGTCGAACGGAGCGGGGCGGCGGTGGCGGCGCCTCTGCGAGCTGAGCGTGCCGCCGCGAAGCCGACGAGCTTGCCTTGCTGCTCGTCCCACAGTTTCAAGCGAGTCGCACGGAGGCCGTCGCGTAGCGAGATCGTCGGGACGGCGTGGAGAGCCGGGTTCTCGTCGTGCGCTGCCTGCAGGTTGTAGTTCGGGATCCGCGCACTCAGGTGGTGGACGTGGTGGAAGCCGATGTTGCCGGTCAGGAACTGCAGGATCCTCGGCAACTTCAAGTACGAGCTTCCCTTCAGCGCTGCGTCCTCGTAGCGCCACGACTCGCTCGATTGCCAGTACGTGTCCTCGAACTGATGCTGGACGTAGAAGAGCCAGATGCCGACGCTCCCCGTGACCATGAGCGCGGGCAGTTGGACGATCAGGAATCCCTCCCAGCCGAGCAGCCAGCACATTCCGGCGATGACGAGTGCCAGGGCGAGGTCGGTCCCGAGTGTGCTTCTCCGAAGGCGTCGCGGCGCCGACCAGGAGACGATCCTCGGCTCGAGCACGACGACCCACAGCGGCCCGAGCCCGAACATCACGAGCGGGTTGCGAAACAGCCGGTAGCCGGCCCGGCTCCACCACGGGCGGCCCAGATACTCGTCGACCGTCAGGGTCTGGACGTCACCGACGCCCCGACGGTCGAGGTCGCCGGCAGTCGCGTGATGAACCGCGTGCTCGCGTCGCCACACCGCGAACGGGGTGTAGACGAGCACGCCCAACGCCGCGCCGAGCATGGCGTTCGTGCGCTTCGACGGGAGGAACGAACCGTGTGCGCAGTCGTGGAAGACGATGAAGGTGCGGATCACGAAGCCGGATGCGAGCAGCGACAGCGCGAACGCAAGCGCGACGGAGATCCGGAGCGCGAGACATGCCGCCGCCATGAGCAAGAGGTACGGCACGACGGACGTGAGGACGTTCGCGATTCCGTGGCCGACCCGCGACTCCGCGTAGGGCGCCAGGGCCGCCAGCAACGATCTCTCGTCGGGCGGCGCCGGAGCCGCAGTCGAGTGTTCAGCTGTGTGGTGAGTTGGGACGGCCGCCAGAGGGATCTGGTACGAGGGTAGCCGGAGTCACCCCGGCTTCGCCGGAGACGCACACGCGGCCCTGGACGCATCGACCGGACAACGTGACGCGAGCGTCGGAGGAGCCCGCCGGAAGGTCGAGAACAACGAGGCCCAGGGTGTCGACCGCGCATCCAGCTGGAACCGCCGACCTCGAGCACCGCCGGGCGCAGCTGCACGGGGCCTTTGGCAATGACGCGTTCGGGCGGCTGGCCGAGAAGGCCGCAAGGTTCTTCGGCACGCCGCAGTACATCGTCGGGCAGACCGTCGCCGTCCTCCTGTGGGTGGTGCTGAACTCGACCCAGGTCCACCTCGGTTTCGCCTGGGACGTTTACCCGTTCATCGCCCTCAACCTGCTCTTCTCACTCCAAGCCGCCTACGCAGCCCCGCTCATCCTGCTCGCCCAGACGCGTCAGGCGGATCGGGACAAGGTGCAATCCGAGCGGATGGAGAAGACCCACGCCCGGCTCGAACACGCGACGAAAACCGAGACCGACAAGCTCCTCGAACTGCTTCAGTCGAACACCGACCTCACAGCGCAAGACAAGGAGCTGACCGAACAGGTCGCCGATCTGACACGGCAGATCCACGCGATCCTGACGAAGCAGGTATAGCGGTGAGCCGCACCGCCGTCCGTCCCCATGCTGTCGGCGCCACGCCGGCCATTCATCACAGTTTGGCTCCCCGTTGTTATTCCCGACGGCGGAGCGCGCTCAGACGCCTTTCGAGCTCCGTCCGCTCGACGGTGTTGCTGCTGAGTGCGATCGCCCGCTCGTACGCGCGCGCCGCTCGGGCGTTGTCGGCCGCGCGGCTGAGCAGCTCGGCGTGGGCGGCGTGCAGCGGCTGGTAGTGCTCGAGCGTCGAATCGCCGAGCAGTGGCTCGAGCAGCGCCAAGCCGGCGTCGGGCCCGTCGGCGAGGCCGACGGCAACCGCGCGGTTGAGCTCTATCACCGGCGACGGGTTGAGTCGGATCAGCGCGCCGAACAGCTGCGCGATCTGCGCCCAGTCGGTGGCGTCCGCGTCCGGGGCCTGGATCTGCAGGGCCGTGATGGCGGCCTGCAGCTGGTACTCGCCCGGACGCCGCAGGCGCACGGCTTGCTGCAATCTCGCGAGGCCCTCTACGATCCGGCTCCGATCCCAGAGCGACCGGTCCTGCTCGTCGAGCGCGACGTAGCGGCCGCTCGTATCCACGCGGGCCGCGCGGCGCGCGTCGTGCAGCAGCATCAGGGCCGACAGTCCCCAGACCTCGGCGTCGTCAGGCATCAGCCGGCACAGCAGCTCGCCGAGGCGGATCGCCTCCTCGCACAGCTCCCCGCGTACCAGCTGATCGCCCTCGGTAGCGGCATAGCCCTCGTTGAAGACCAAGTACACGACCCGCAGCACGCCGCGTAGGCGAGCGGGCAGCTCGTCGTCGGCCGGCACCCGGTAGGGGATGCGCGCTTCGGCGATCTTGCGCTTTGCGCGCACGATCCGCTTGCCCATGGTCGGCTCGGCGACCAGGAATGCGCGGGCGATCTCACCGGTCGTCATCCCGCCCAGCGTCCGTAGCGTGAGCGCCACGCGCGCTGACATGTCGAGCGCCGGATGACAGCAGGTGAAGATCAGCCGCAGCCGGTCGTCGACGACCGAGGTTTCGTCGTCCATGGGTAGCTCCTCCTCGTCCTGAGCCTCCAGGCGGGTCAGCTCGGCCAGCCGCTCGGCACGATTCGCCACCGACCGGTCGCGACGGAGGCGGTCGATTGCCCGGCGCCGCGCCGCGGTCGTGATCCACGCACCCGGATTGGCCGGAACACCGTCACGCCGCCACGCCGTCACTGCCGCCTCGAACGCGTCCTGCACCGCGTCCTCGGCCAGTTGGAAGTCGCCGGCTTGCCGGATCAGGGTGGCCAGCACGATCGCACGCTCGTCTCGAAACACGCGCCCGACCGCGGCCGAGACCGGGTCGCCCGGGGTGCACGACGCCGCTCATGCCATGTCTTTGACCGCCTCGTCGGGCAGGTCGGCGCCGGCCTCGCGTGACACCTTCAACCACTCCTCGGCCGACATGACCGGGCGCACCTCAACCGTCCCGTAGCGTGCGGCCGGCACCCGCGCAGCCTGCCTGAGTGCCTCGTCGAGGTCGGTGCAGTCGAGGATGTAGTAGCCGGCGAGGACCTCCTTGGTAATCGCGAACGGGCCGTCGGTGATCTCCGTCTCTCCACCGCGCACGCGCACCGACGTCGCGCTCTCCGTGGACTGCAGGCGCTGGACGCCAACCAGCAGCCCCGCCTCGCGCAGGCTGCGGTGCAACTCCACGAACATCGGCATGTCCCGCTCGCGCTCGGCCTGCTCGGCCGGGTCGACCTCCGGTTGGTACACCAGCAGCATGTACTGAGCCATCGCGCCTCCAGCGTTCGTCGTCTTCGCCGCACGTACACGGCCCCATCATTACGTCGAAGCACGCCGCGCCATTTGGACAGCTTGGCCGAGCGGTGCCCCGTGGATCCGCGGCCTTGTAGTGAGGGTGTCCAAATCGCCCTCCCTGCTGCGACGTCTTGTCGAGGCCAGTCCCTCAATCGACAACAACGACTCGTAGGACAGGAGGCTGTCATGACCGCAGACGCGATGGCAATCGAAGGCAAGGCAGTTCTGGTGACCGGGGCCAACCGCGGTCTCGGCCGGGCGCTGGTGGAGGAAGCCTTGAGGAGAGGCGCGACGCGGGTGTATGCCGGTACGCGCCAGCCGTTGGTTCATCCGGACAAGCGGGTCACGGCGCTGACCCTGGACGTCACAGATCCGGCGCAGGTACAACGGGCTGCGGAGCAGGTCGGATCACTCGACGTCCTCTTCAACAACGCCGGTGTGGCGCTGCCCGATGAGTTGAGCGACCGCGCCGCGCTCGAACAGCACCTCGCGGTCAACCTCTTCGGCACGTGGGGCGTGACCGAGGCCTTCCTACCGCTGCTCACGCGGACGGGCGGGGCAGTCGTCAACGTCGTCTCCGTCGCCGCGATCGCCGCCGTGCCGGTCCTCCCGGCCTACTCGATCTCGAAGGCGGCCGCGTTCTCGCTCTCACAGTCGCTGCGTGCCCTCTTCGCGGTCCGTGGTGTGAACGTGCATGCAGTCATGGCCGGCCCGATCGACACCGACATGGTCCGAGATCTCGACATCCCGAAGACCTCTCCGGAGTCGGTCGCCCGGGGCATCTTCGACGGGGTCGAGCGAGGGGACGAGGAGATCTTCCCCGACCCGATGTCCGAGAGGATGGCGGAGAGCTGGCGAACGGGTGCTGCCAAGGCGCTCGAACGCCAGAACGCGGCGCTCGTCACAGCAGTCGCCGCATGACCAATCGACCTCCGCATTCTTGGCGCGGCCCGAGGCCGTCGCCGCCGCCCAGCCCAAGCGCTTTCACGACCATGAGGAGAGAAGGAAATGGCTCAGCAACTGAGTGATCGCAGAATCGGAACGCGTGACGAGTGGCTCACCGCACGTGAGCGGCTGCTCCTCCGGGAAAAGGAACACACGAGGCTCGGCGACGAGCTCGCCCAACATCGACGCGAGCTGCCCCGGGTGCGGCTGGAGAAGGAGTACCGCTTCGACACAGACGACGGCGAGAAGTCGCTTGGCGAGCTCTTCAACGGGCGCTCGCAGCTGCTCGTCTACCACTTCATGTTCGGCCCCAGCTACAAGGTCGGCTGCCCGGTCAACTCGTCGATCGCCGACGCCGTTGACGGCGTGCTCCCGCACCTGCACGCTCGCGACGTCTCGTTCGTGTTCGTCTCACAGGCGCCGCTGGAGAAGCTGCAGGCCTACAAACATCGGATGGGTTGGAGCTTTCCTTGGGTCTCGTCCGCGCGCAGCGACTTCAACTTCGACCTCGGGTTCTCACACACCGAGGAACAAGGCCGCGAGGCTGTCGCGGAGATGACTGGGGCCGGGCTACCGTCGATCGTCGAGCACAACGCACGCTCGACGGGCACCGACGTTGCCGGATATCTCACCGAGAGCCCCGGGTTCAGCACGTTCGTACTCGAAGACGACATCGTCTACCACGCGTACTCGACGACGTGGCGTGGATTGGAGTTCCTCATGAGCTACTACCCGATCCTCGACCACGCACCCAACGGCCGCGACGAGGGCGAAGAGTGGCAGCTCTGGATCCGCCGGCACGACGAATACGAAGATCACCGGCGCTGAACGTCGTAGAAAGGTGCCTGGTGCCACGGTGCCAGGCACCTGTTCCGCCGCGGCACGGATGCTGACGAGCATCCCCCAGGTCCTCCCGCGCACACGCGGAGCCGTGCAAAGCCACGGTGTCGACGACGGCGACTTCGTCGGCGTCTGGCATGAGCGCCCTGGGATCTCGCCGTTGATGTGCGCCCAGCCGAGGAGCTGGACCCGACGCGGCACAATGCCGGGATTGTGCGTGTTGCCGCCGTCCTCTTTGGGACGCTCGTGCTGGTCGGAGCTGCTCTCGCAGCGTCGGCGAGCTCCATCCGGCCGCTGACGAACGAGGACCGTGTAGCCGTTCGCGAGGCGCACGAGTACCACGCTGGGTGCCCGGTCGCACTCTCGCAACTGCGCCTACTCGAGGTTCGCTACCTGGGCTTCGACGGTCGCTCGCACTGGGGGGAGTTGGTCGTCAACGCGCGCGTTGCGTCTGATCTCGCCCGTGTGTTTGAACAGCTCTACACGATGCGGTTCCCGATCCACCACATGCAGTTCGGCGACACCTACGGCACATTGAAGAACGTCCCGCGGGACGGCGACTTCACCGCCTCCTTCGAGTGTCGCCAGGCGTCGTCGTCTCCGTGCACGAAAACGGCGAACGGCACCACCGGCAGCTGGTCGGAGCATGCCTTCGGCGAGGCGATTGACCTCAATCCAGTCGAGAATCCCTATGTCGGCTGCGGGATGACGCGCGACGCGACAGCGCTCTCCTATGTGAACCGTTCGCGCGACCGCCGCGGCATGGTCGACGCCGGGGTGGTCCGTGCCTTCGCGTCGATCGGCTGGGGCTGGGGCGGCTCGTGGTCAGGCTCGACCAAGGACTACATGCACTTCTCGATCAACGGCCATTGACCGTTCCGGAGACCAACGATCGAGGCAGCCTTCTCGGCGCTGACGCCCTTTCCTGATCTCGGGCGAGCCTTCCCTTCCTACGAACTCTCGCTCTCGATCGCGCGTGCGACAGAAGCTCTCGACGACACTCCGAGCTTGCCGAAGATATGTCTGAGGTGCGTCTCGACAGTCTTCTCGCTGAGGAAGAGGGAGGCGGCGATCTCGCGGTTCGTTTTCCTCTCCCGCACGAGTCGTGCGACCTCGAGCTCGCGTGGTGTCAGCGTGCCGACATCCTGACCATCGGTGCGCCCTGCTCCGCGGCGCCGGTGGTGTCGACGGCCGAGACGGCGCAGTTCGCGTTCGGCTTCGTCTCGATAGCGGGTCGCGCCACAGGCGTCGAGCTCGGCTGCAGCAGCCTCCAGCTGGTCGGCGGCCTCGTCGCGCTTTCCCGTTGCGATCAGCGCTCGTCCGGCGAGTGTTCGCGAGCGAGCGGCTTCGACGCGCGCCTCTATCGCTTCGCTCAGGGCTGCCGCGTCGAGCGCCGCTGCCACCGCCGCGGCGGTGTTGCCGTCGGCGAGCTCGACAGCGGCGCGGGCGCGGCGGGCCATCGCGACGGCGAGATTGAGCCGGCTTGCGGCGGCAGCGCGCTCGGCGCGCATGGCCGCGGCTCGAGCCTCAGCAGCGTTGCCTGCCACAAGCCAGGCCTGGACGACCCGTTCCTGGACGATGAGCCGGAAGTTGCCGGCGAGCAGTGGCAGCTCAGCGCCGCCGGCACCGTCGAGGATGATCCCGAGGCCGCGAACAGTCTCGCCGGCTTCGGCGAGGACCGACCCGAGTATGCTCGCCGACCACGTCGACACGGGACTGTCTTCGAAGCCGCCGACGAGCTCGGCGCTCTCCTCAGCCGTCTGCAGAGCTGTTTCGAGGTCGCCGGAGAGCAGCGCGATCCAGGCGCGGTTCATCAGCGTCCAGGCGAGGGACTGCTTGTCGCCGATCATCCGGGCCGCCTCGATGCTTCCGTCGAGGTGGTCCCGTGCCTCGGCCAGACGTCCGAGCAGCCCGAGCGTCACGCCCAGCTCTTGCGTGAGGAGTGGGAAGAGCTGCCCCTGGCCCGTGGAACGGCCGATCGCGAGGCCACGTCTTAGGTGCTCGACCGCATCTGGGTAGCGATCCAGGTAGAGCTCTGCGGCGCCGAGTGTCGCGGCCGCATCGAGTCGACGCGCGAGCTCGGCGTCGCCGAGGGCGTCGACGATGGCCGCCGCCTCGATCCGTTCTCGGTCGGCATCGGCAGTCTGGCCGCCATACGCGTACGCGAGACAGCTGAGCCCGCGCGCGGACGCCTCCAGCAGCCGGTTGCTCAACTGCTCGGCCGAGCCCAGCGCCCGCGCGCTCCAGTCGCGCATGCCTTGGTAGTCCCGGCGGTAGTAGGCGTCCATCGCAAGTCCGAGCAAGAGCGTGGTTTCTTCTTCCGTCGCGTGGTCCGGGAGTTCTTCAAGCGCATCGAGTAACCGTCGGTGGGCGTCGTCGTGGCTGCCGAGAAGGTGCTCGACTCGGGCACAGTCGCCGACGAGCTTGATCCGCATCGTCCGATCCTCGGCCGGTATGCGGTCGAGGAGTTCGACGAGTGTGTCGCGGCTCTCGGCGAATTCCCCGGTTCCGGCGAGCACGTCGGCGAGCCGGACGAGGACCTTGGCCCGCTCGTCGGTGGGGTCGGCGGGGAGGAGTCGCAGTGCGGCTCGGTACCAACGTGCGGCACTCGCGGGCGCGCGCACCGCCGAAGCGTCGGCAGCTTCGCGGAGGACGGCTATCGCCTCGCGATCGCCGAGCAGTGCGAACTGTTCGACATGCCGTGCACGCACGATCGCGGGCCGGCTGTTCGCCGCGAGTGCCCGTGCCACGCGCTCGTGAGCCGTGCTCTTCCACTCGGCGCTCGTTGCGTCATAGACAGCTCGGCGCAGGAGCGGATGGCGAAAGCGAAACCGCCGCGGTGCGTCCGTTCGTCGTACGAGCCCGAACATCAGGAGCTCGTCGAGGCCGAAGAGTGCCTCGCTCTCGGAGACGGCCTCTGCTGCAGCGGCGAACTCGAGCTCGAACGGGTCTCCGACGACAGCGCCCGCTTCCAGCAGCGAACGCGCTCGCGTCGAGAGGGTCGCGAGCTCGTCGGTGAGGGCGAGCGCGACGGCGCGCGGTACGCCCGATCCTTCGCCGTCGATGGCATCCTCAGACTGGGGGCGAGCGATCTGTGGTTCCGCGCCGGTCGCACGAGCGAGCTGCTCGAGATAGAAGGGGTTGCCTCCGCTCTCCTCGAAGAGTCGCTTGCCGAGAGATGGTGGGAAATCGGGCCCGAGCAGCTGCTCGACCTCGGCCTCGTCCAATCGGCTGAGCTCGATCCGTACGAGTTCCCGGGCACGGTGGCATCCCTCGAGCGCTGTATCGAGCCGTGGCGAGATCTGCGCCCGGCGGAAGGCGAGTGCGACGAGGACGCTCGCCTGCGGTGGGCGCCGGAGGAGCGCTCCCACCAGGTCGGCAGACGCCGGATCGGCCCAGTGCAGATCGTCGAGGAGGAGAACGAGTGGCGTTTGCTCGGCGAGCTGCTCGAGCAACTCGCGCACGGCGCGATGCACCCGATAGCGCTCGTCCAGGACAGTTGCGGGGGCGACGGAGTTCTCGGCAACCGAAGGAAAGATCCGGGCGAGCTCTCCTCCCGACCGTCGGTCGATCTCCCCGACCCACTCGGAGTCGAGCGTGCGCACGTACTCGTCGAGCGCGTCCACGAAGATCCAGTAGGGGAGGTCGTTCTCGAGCTCGGAGGCGCGACCGGAGAGCACGAGCCGCTTCTGCTCCTCGCCTAGCCGCCCGAGCTCGGTGAGCAACCGGGTCTTGCCGATACCCGGCTCGCCGAAGAGCTCGATGACGATCGGGCCGCCGCTGTCGGTCGCGACGAGTGCTTGCTCGAGCACCGCCAACTCGTCAGCCCGCCCCACGAGCAGCTCGGCTGCCTGCGCCACGCGCTCCTCTCGTCGCCGGCCACCGCACACCGTACACCGGGGTCGGGCGAGCGAAAAGATCAGGGAGCGGATCAGGGGGTCCACCCGATTCGCCGGGAGCTGGCGCAGGCCATCCTCGCTGCATGCCTCGTTACCTGCTCCACCATCGTCACGAGTCGTCCGAATGCGGCGCCTCGTACGCCGCCTGGAAGGGGTTCGACAGCCCGCTGCGCCGTGGGGTCACGTTCGCTTCCTGCCTCCAGGGCGGACACGAGATCTGGTGGGAGGTCGACGCGCCCGACGAGGGGAGCGCAGTTCAGCTGCTGCCGCCCTACGTCGCACGGCGCACGACGACGAGTGCCGTCAGCGAGGTCGAGATCCCGTGATCGATCCGGCCCGTCGCCAACAAGAGGGAGGAGTCATGAGCCCCACGCAGTCGCACGCCACCTGGATAGAGCTCGCGAGCCGCGCGAACGAAGGCCTCGAGGTCTCCCTGCTCTGGAACAGCGTCGAGGGCCGTGTGAAGGTCGCAATCGCCGACGCACGGCTCGACGAGCAGTTCGAGTTCGATGTCGCGGGCGCCGACGCGCTCGCGGCCTTCTACCACCCGTTTGCGTACGCGGCCGGCCGAGACCTCCGCCTCGGCAATGCGGTGCGCGAGCCCCTCGCTCTCGAAGGGAGTGCGGCGTGATGACGATCGATCCCGTGCACTACGCGCACCGTTGGAAGACGCTCGGCGTGCTGTCGCTGAGCCTGGTGATCATCGGGCTCGACAACACGATCCTCAACGTGGCGCTGCCGACGCTGCAGCACGAGTTCGACGCCTCCGCCTCGGAACTGCAATGGATGGTCGACTCCTATCTGCTCGTCTTCGCAGGACTGCTGCTCGTATTCGGCGTGCTCGGCGATCGCTTCGGTCGCAAGCGCGCGCTTCAGGCGGGCGTGTCTATCTTCGGACTCGCGAGTCTCGGCGCGCTCGTCGCCAATTCGGCCGACCAGGTGATCGCCGTGCGCGCAGCGATGGGGGTGGGTGCGGCGCTGATCATGCCGGCCACTCTCTCGATCATCGCCAACCTGTTTTCGGGCAAGGAGCGCGGCAAGGCGATCGCCGTCTGGGCGGCGTTGGCAGCGGTGGGCATCGGGCTCGGCCCGCTGACCGGCGGCCTGCTGCTCGAGTGGTTCGACTGGCCTTCGATCTTCATGGTCAACGTGCCGTTCGCGGCCGCTGCGCTGCTGCTCGGCATCCGTTACGTCCCGGAGAGCCGTGATCCTCATCCTGGGAAGTTCGATCTGCTCGGAGCGGCGCTCTCGACCGCCGGCTTCAGCTTGCTCGTGTACGCGATCATCGAGGCTCCCTCGCACGGTTGGTCATCCGGGCTGATCGTCGGCTTGCTTGCAGCGTCCGTCGTGTTGCTCGGCGCCTTCCTGTCCTGGGAGCGCCGGATCGAGGAGCCGATGCTCGACCTCGGCTTCTTCCGCAGCGCCAGCTTCAGCGTCGGCACCGCGGCAGTCAGCGTCGCGTTCTTCGTCCTGCTCGGCGGAATCTTCGCCCTGACCCAGTACCTGCAGTTCGCGCACGGCTTCAGCGCGATCGAGGCGGGCGCGGTCATGAGCCCGATGGCGCTCGGATTGATGATGGGCGCGGGATCGTCGAGCAAGGCAGTCGGGCGGCTCGGCACCTCCCGCGTCGTCGCTGCGGGCCTGGGCGGGCTCGCGATCCTGTTCGCGCTGACCGCGCTCTTCGAGCCGGACACGACCGCAGTGGTGCTCGTCGGATGGTTCTTCGCCCTTGCGCTCGCGATGGGCTGGGTCATGGCACCCGCTACTGACCGCGGTCGTCGGCGCTGTCCCGGCGGCCAAGTCAGGCGTCGCCTCGGCGACCAACACCGTCGCTCGCATGGTCTCCGGAGCGCTCGGCGTGGCCGTCATCGGCTCGCTCATCAGTTCGCTCTACGCGAGCGACCTCGAAGGCTCACTGACACGCCTGCCCCACGAAGCGCAGGCGCACGCCGAGAACTCGATCGGCGCCGCCAGCGCGATCGCGACCCAACTTCCACCGCACGCGGCCTCCGACCTGCTTGCAACGACCGGCGACGCCTTCACCCAGGCGATGGGAACCGGCCTGCTGATCGGCGCCGCGCTCGCCGCAGTCACTTCCGTCGTCGTGCTCCGGTACCTGCCGCCTCGCGAAGCCGCGGCCGCACCAACCGAAGGCGCCGAGCTCGGCCTGCGTTCGTTCACCGACGCGGACCGCGAGTCCCTCGATCCGCAACCGCAGAACTGAAGGGAGCAGCAGATGTCATCCACGAGACACTCGAACAATCTTGCGGCACGTATGGGGCGGTGGAGCGCTCGCCATCGGAAGATCGCGATCTTCGGTTGGCTCGGCTTCGTCGTGCTGTCCGTTGTCGTCGGGATCGCCGCCGGCACGATCGAGCTGAAGCAACACGACGCGATCCCCGGCGAGTCAGGGCGGGCGACCCGGCTCATCGACAAGGAGTTCGGGCCGAAGGCGAGCGAAACGGTGCTCGTCCAGAGCAAGACGTTGACTGCCGCCGATCCCGCGTTCCGTGCAGCCGTCGGCGACGTCGTCAACACGCTCAGGCCGTTTGCGATCGTCGGCGTCATCGATTCGCCCTACGCGCAGGGCAACCGCAGCCAGATCTCAGCTGACGGCCGTTCCGCGCTCGTGAACTTCGAGTTCAAGAGCTCGCAACAGGATGCGCTGAAGATCTCGAAGCCGGTCGAGGACGCGGTCGCCAACGTGCAGAAGGCACATCCCGAGCTGACGATCTCCGAGTTCGGCGACGGCAGCTCGTCACGCGAGGTCGAGGGTCAGTTCACGAAGGATCTCGGCAAGGCGGGTCTTCTGTCGCTGCCGGTCACACTGATCATCCTGCTCGTCACCTTCGGCGCGCTGGTCGCCGCAGGCATCCCGCTCCTGCTGGCTCTCACGTCGGTGGTGGCGACGATGTTCCTGATTGCCCTACCGAGCCATCTGATGCCGGTCGACGCCCAGGTCAAAGAGGTGATCCTGCTGATCGGGCTTGCGGTCGGCGTCGACTATTCGCTCTTCTATCTCAAGCGCGAACGCGAGGAGCGCACCGCGGGTCGCAGCGAATCGGCCGCACTCGAGGCCGCGGCCGCGACGTCAGGACGCTCGGTTCTCATCTCCGGCTTCACCGTGATGATCGCGATGGCGGGCATGTTCTTCGCCGGCGATCCCGTCGTTCTCGTCGTTCGCGCTCGGGACGATCATGGTCGTCGCGATCGCGATGCTGGGATCGCTCACCGTGCTCCCCGCGCTGCTGTCGAAGCTCGGCGACCGCATCGACAAGGGGCGGGTCCCGTTTCTCCACCGCCTCAGGCAAGACGACGACAGCCGCGTCTGGGGCTGGATCCTCGACCGCGTGCTCGCACGCCCGGGTCTCTCCGCGCTGCTCGCCGGCGGAGTGCTCGTCGCGCTCGCTATTCCGGCGCTCGGGATGAAGACGGTTCAGATCACGCCCGAGGCGCTGCCGCAGAACCTGAAGGCGGTCCAGACCTACAACCGGATCGGCAAGGCCTTCCCGAGCGAGCTGCATACCGCGACCGTCGTGCTGAAGACGGGGAACGTGAACGCACCGAGGATCCAGGCGGCGGTTGCCGATCTGCGGAACCGCGCTGCGGCGTCAGTCGTCCCCGCGGGAGCGATCGAGACACGACGATCAACGCTCGCGGTACCGCGGAACAGATCACCGTCCCGCTCGCGGGCAACGGTAGCGATGCGCTCTCCGAGTCGGGTGTGACGAGACTCCGCGAGGAGATCATCCCCGCGACGCTCGGCACCCTCGAGGACGTCGAGTACGGCGTCACCGGCGGCACCGCGATCGACCTGGACTCGCGGTCGGCGATCAAGGGGTCGGCGCCCCTGGTCTTCGCTTTCGTGCTGACCTTCGCCTTCCTGTTGTTGCTCGTCTCGTTCCGCTCGCTCGTCATCGCGGCGAAGGCGGTCATCCTCAATCTGCTCTCGGTCGCCGCTGCCTACGGCGTGCTCGTTCTCGTCTTCCAGCATGGCTGGGGCAAGAGCCTGATCGGCTTCGACTACACCGGCGGGATCATCTCGTTCTTGCCCGATCTTCCTGTTCGTGATCCTCTTCGGTCTCTCGATGGACTACCACGTGTTCATCATCAGCCGGATCCGCGAAGCTCGAGATCGCGGGTTGTCGACCGAGGAAGCGGTCGCGCACGGCATCAAGACGACCGCCGGCGTCGTCACGAGCGCCGCGCTGGTGATGGTCTGCGTGTTCGCCGTCTTCGCAACCGGTTCGATCATCCTGCTGAAGCAGCTCGGCGTCGGGCTCGCCGTGGCCGTGCTGATCGACGCGACGATCGTCAGGGCGGTGCTGCTGCCGGCCTCGATGATGCTGCTCGGCGACCGCAACTGGTACCTGCCGAAGTGGCTCGAGTGGCTGCCTCGCCTCGACCACGATGACGCAGTCGAGAAGCCGAAGCCCCCAACGGCACCACCGACCTTCGAGCCCGCCGCCTAGGCCTTCAACAACGAACGAGGAGCAGCATGCGCATCGAACAGACATTCTTCGTCAGCAAGCCGCCGGAGGTCGTCTTCGATTACCTGACGAACCCGTCGAACCTCGCGGATTGGCAGACCTCCAAGACATCGGTGGAACAACTCACCGAAGGAGCTCCGCAACTAGGAACGCGAGTCCGGGAACGCACGAAGCCCCCGGGCGGCAAGGAGTTCGAGCAAATCGTCGAGTTCACCGAGTTCGACCGCGGTGTCCGTGTCCGGACGCACATCGTCGAGGGGCCACAGCCAATCGACGGAACGTGGTCGTTCGAGCCCGACGGTGACGGAACGCGGGTTCACTTCGTGGCCGAAGGTGAGCTGCGCGGTGCGATGCGCATGCTGCAACCAGTCGCAAAGCTCGCAATCGCCCGCCAGATGGCCGGCTATCACGCGAACCTTCGTCGCAACGTCGAGGCCGGCTGAGCAGAGATGTGGCGCAGCGAGGAACCGGGGCTCCGAGCGATTTCCACCCGGATCCGGGGAACAGATCGCGATGCGACGATCGCCGTGACAGCGATCGTTGTCATCGTCTTGCACGTGCTCGACGACAACTTCATCCAGCCCCAGCCCGGCACGCACGGGGCTGACCATCTGGCGAGCGGTCTCGTGCCCGTCATCACGCTCCTCTTCTGCGCGATCGCGTACCCGAGACTTCGCGCGGGCCTACGGGCTGCAATCGCAATCCCACTCGGACTGCTCGCCATCGTCGCGGGTCTCGGTGAGGCGGGCTACTACAGCCTCACAGTCGGCACCTCCGGCGACGACTACACGGGCCTGCTCGCACTTGGCGCCGGCCTCGTCCTCGTCGGCCTCGGCGCCGCGACGCTCTGGAGGACGAGGCGAACTGACGACAGCCTTCGCCGTCGTTACGTGCGACGAAGCCTGCTGGCAGTCGGCGCGGTTGTCGGCGGCTACATCGTTCTCTTCCCGTTCGCGCTCTCGTATGTCTTCACGCATTCGGCGCGCGCAGTGGTGCCGGCCCCCAAGCTCGGAGCGGCCCACGAGAATGTGACCTTTACGACCAAGGACGGCCTGAAGCTGAAAGGCTGGTATGTGCCCTCGAAGAACGGTGCCGCCGTGGTGGCTGCGCCCGGTCGAGCAGGCTCACAGAAACCGGCGCGGGTGCTCATCCGTCACGGCTACGGCGTGCTCCTCTTCGATCGCCGCGGCGAGGGCGAAAGCGACGGCGACCCGAACGCCTTCGGCTGGGCCGCCGACACGGACCTCAACGCAGCCGTCGCGTTCCTCCAGCACCGCGCAGACGTCGACCGAAACCGGATCGGCGGCATCGGCCTTTCCGTCGGGGGCGAAACGCTCCTCCAGACCGCCGCGGAGTCAGACGGGTTCAAAGCGGTTGTCGCAGACGGCGCCGGCGCCCGCTCGATCCGCGAGGATCTCGCCCGAACAGGCGCCGCCAAGTGGGCGGAGATCCCGACCTCACTCGTCGTCACCGCCGGAACGATGCTCTTCTCGAACCATTCCGTCCCACCGAATCTGAAGAGCCTCGTCGGGCGCATCGCGCCCAGGCCGGTGTTGTTCATCTACGGGGAGCACGACCAACCCAACGTCAAGGAGCTCACCCCCGCCTACTACGCTGCCGCGGCAGCTCCCAAGGCCATCTGGGAGGTCGCCGGTGCTGGACATACCGGCGGCATCGATGCCCGCCCCGCTCAGTACGAGCAGCGGGTGATCGCGTTTTTCGACCGTGCCCTCCTGGCTGGGTAGGTGGTCGGCGTCGGCGAGAATGGCGCCGCGGTTGGCCGCGTTTCGTTGACCGTGCGTCTCGATCGTTAAGGATCCGATAGCCGTCTGGTTAAGCGCCAGCGATCGGGGCCGGTTGGTTCAAGACCACTCCTACGATCGCCGCCGTGGAGACGGTGCTGATTCTCGGAGGGAGCGTCTCTCAACTTCCCGCGATTCGACACGCTCGGGCCGCCGGGCTTCGCGTTGTCGTGGCCGACGGCGACGCGAGCGCCGTCGGCTTCGCGGAGGCGGATGTTGCCGACGTCGTTGATTTCAGCGACGTCGATGCGCTCGTCGAGTTCGCCCGCCGCTCCCGGGTGGATGGCTTCGCTGCCATCTGCAGCGATCGCGCCGTCCCGGCGGCGGCGGCGGCGGCCGAGCAGCTCGGCCTGCCGGGTATCGGTACAGACGTCGCCCGCAGGATGACCAATAAGGAGGCGATGCGCCGGCGTCTCGCCGAGCAAGGAGTACCGCAGCCACCGTTCGTCGTCGTTCGGACGGTCGAGGAGTCGGCGCGGGCGCTAGCCGAAATCGGACGACCCATCGTTCTCAAGCCGGTCGATTCAGGCGGGCAGCGCGGCGTCTTCCGCGTCGAGCGGCGCAGGGACCTCGACGAGCTCGTTCCGCGCACGCTGGCGTTCTCACGGAGCGGGACCGCCATCGTTGAGCGTTTCATCGAGGGCGGGGAACTGAACGCGATCGCGGTCGCGCGAGGAGGCGAGGTCCGCCTCCTGACGCTCTCAGACCGACTGCGTCCGCCCGGAGCCGGCTTTGGTGTCGGCTGGATTCACCGGTTCCCTTCGAGTCTGCCGACTTCGGATCTGGCCGAGGCCGCGTCGGTCGCGGTGCAGGCTGTACGGGCCCTCGGCCTCCGAGAGGGAATCGCATTCCCTCAGTTGCTGGTCAACGACGGTCACCCCTACGTCGTCGAAGTCGCGGCACGCGTTCCTGCAGGTCAGATGGCCGACCTCGTCTACCACGCCGTTGGTGTCGACTTGATCGAGATCGCGCTTCGGCAGGCGCTCGGTCTACCGGTCGGCGATGAACTCATAGAGACGCGCGAAACTCGTCCGATCGTAATCCGGTTCTTCACCGCAGAGCCTGGGATCCTCCCCACTGGACGAGTCGTCGGAATCGACGGCTTGGAGGACGTTCGTGAGACGCCCGGGGTGCTCGACGCCGATCTATACCTGCGGATTGGCGAGTCGATCAGACCGGTCCAGGTCGACGCCGACCGGCGCGGATATGTCGTCGCGACAGGCCCAGACTCGGATGCTGCGCTCGCGGCAGCGACCGCTGCAATGCGGAGGCTTGTCGTGCGGACGAGCAGCGCTTGACCGACCTCGCAGATGGTCAAGCAGCTCCGGCTTCCCGCCCCATCGACCCGACGTCGCACACCTTGACCTGTCCGCCGTCCGTCGGCGTGGCGGTTGGAGGCGATCGCCGCTCGGTTCCTTGGCAACGTCCGCGCCGCGAGCGATTGCTGCTTCTACTAGTGGCGGTTGCGACACTGACACCGGTCTACGTGGTCTCGAGCCAGGACGTTTCGCGGCTTTGCCTGTCACGCGCAATCGTTGCCGGCCGGCTGACGATCTCGCCCTGTGTCGGGCGTGCGGTCGACCGGGCGCGTTACCGCGACCACGTGTATTCCGACAAGCCACCCGGAATGTCGCTGCTTGCGCTGCCCGCCGTCGAGCTTGTGCAGCTTCCTGCGCCGAGTCACTGGAACTTCGGCCGTGACGCTGCTGTCTGGTCGGTCCGGCTGTTAACGGGCGGTGCCGCATTCCTCGCGCTCGTCCTTGTCCTCGGTCGGACGGCCGAGGGTCTCGCACCTGGAGCAGGCGGCCTCACCGCAGTGACCTTCGCGCTCGGGACACTCGCCGGCGGCCTAGCGGTGACGACGTTCGACGAGGTAACCGCGGCCGGACTCAGCTTCGCAGCCTTTTTGCTCGCCTGGGCGCGCCGGCCGGCAACGGCGGGTCTAATCGCCGGCCTTGCGTTGACCGTCGAATATCAGACAGCCATCGCGCTCCTGGTCATCGCCGGCTATTTCGGCGCCACCGGTGTTCGCCCGCTTCTTCGTTTCGGTGCAGGTTGTGTACCCGGCGTTGTGATCCTCGCCGGCTATGACTGGTCCGCGTTTGGCTCGCCCATCCACGTCTCCTACCGCTACGTCGCGAACGCGTTCGCGCACAGACAGGCCAACGGGTTCTTCGGAATCTCACTGCCGCGGTGGCACTCCGTCGCGCAGGTGCTAATCGGCGACCGCGGACTCCTTGTCGCAAGTCCGGTGCTTGTCGTCGCCGCGGCCGGCCTCGCCTTGCTCTCTCGCACATACCGCCGTGAAGCGCTCGTTTGCGCAGCGGTCGCAAGCGGCTTCCTCGTACTCGAGTTCGGGTACTTCCTTCCCTACGGCGGCGTCTCGCCTGGGCCACGCTTCTTCGTTCCCGCCCTTCCTTTCCTCGCGCTTGGGCTCGCGCCGATGTTCGAGCGCTCGAGGGTTCCAACCACGGCCCTCGCGCTCGCGTCGGTCATTGCCTCGACGGCGGTTGCGCTCACCTGGTCATGGGGCAGTACGCTCGGCTACCGCCAGACGATCTGGGGAGAAATTGCGAGAGCAATCGTCGGACCCAACCGACGGTTACACCACGACCTCGCGAGCAACATCCTGACCTGGATCGGCGTCAACCGCGCCCAATCAGCGCTCCTCGTCGGCACCGCAGCGCTACTCGCACTCGCCACCGCCTTTGCGTCAACGAACAATCGCTCGAGCGTCGAATGACGGATGTGGCGTGTTCTCGGAACAGCCAAGGCTCCGTGGCCTGACGGCCGTCTCTCCCCGACCAAGTCGCTCGGTTCTGCGGGTCGGACTAGAGGTGCAGCGTGTTCTTGATCACGTCCTCGGTGGCCGTGGCGATTGCCTGGTGGCCGGTGGCGTTGGGGTGCTCACCGTCAGAGGCGAGGTAGTGCGACTCGATGTAGCCGAAGCTCGGCCCCTTGAACGCGCGTCGCTCGCTGACATAGCTCGAGCCGTTCTGCTCCGCGGTCGTCTTGATCGCGGCATCCACCTGGGCGGTCATGTGCCTTGCGGCGCTGACATACGCATGGCCCTTGTTGCGCGCATACGTCCCGCCGAGCCAGATGCTCCAGTAGTCGAGGAGCACGACGAGGACCTTGTGCCCGGAGGTCAGATCGCGTACGCGGCTGACGATTGCGGCGAGGTTCTTCTGCATCGGAGCGACGAGTGGCGCATAGCAGGCAACCGACGTGCCGCACGTCTTCGCGTTGTAGGGAATATCGTTCGCCCCGACGTTGATCTCGACCGCGTCGGCGTTGCGCACCTGGTCGATCACCGTGCCGTCGGAGTTCAGCTGCTTGAGTACGTTCGTCGTGGTGTAACCAGCGACCGCGTTGTTCGCTGCCATCACCGTCTCGCCGGTTGTGGTGGTAAGCCCGGTCGCGGAAAGCTGCGGGTACGGCGTGCACTTGCACTTGTAGCCGCTTGGGACCGAGTCGCCTAGCGCGACAATCGACCGTGTCCGCGACGTCGTTGATGTGGCATTTGAGGAGGACGATGTCGAGGCCGGCGACGTCGAGTCGGACGACGATCCCCCACAGCCGGTCGTCAGCCCGACAAGCGCGATCACGACGATCCACGCCAGTCGACGACGTCGGAGCCTGGCGGTCACGTACAGGAATCTTCAGCGTTCGCAGACCCCTGATCAACATCCGATCCGGATGCTTAACCAAAGGGAAAGGACAGCGTTCCACTCGGTGACCGCGTCACACGAGCGCCGTGTCCTAGCGTCGTTGCGACGCGCTGAGCGGGATGCGATAGATGTGCACCTGCCACTGCCGGAAGGTGTCGCTGAGGGTTCCGTCGGAAACCTGCACCGTGCGGCGCTCGCCGTAGACGGCGGCCGACTCGGCCGAAATCGGCAGCCCCGAGATGGTGACACGCCCCACGCCGGCATCGCTGTGGGCGGCGATCACGAAGAGCTGCCTCCCGGTCGGCGTGACGGCGACCCGGCTGATCGCCTCCGTGCCGTGATCATTCGTCTGGAGGACGTCGTTCGAGGCAGCGTTGCCGAGGGCTGGCCCGAGCGCCGAGTGTGAGTCGATCTGTTCGATCAACGGGTCGAGCGCGCTGTTCCAGAATGTCCAGTTCCACCCGTAGAGGCGGTCGATCCGGCTCCAGCAGTGGGTGTTGCTGCCCCCGAAGAACGAGACGCCGCGCGCGCCGTTGATGATCGCGTCGTAGAGCATGTAGCGCTCCTGGTACGCGCTGGGAAGGACGTACGCCCCGGTGCGCTTGTTGTACGCGTGCCTCGAGCAGATCTGTAGCGTCGTCCAGACGGAGTGATCTCGCGTGATGCTGGTGATCGTCCGTGTCCAGACCCCGACCTCGTGCAGGTCCGGGGACTCGAGGTTGTCGAGGGTGACTGGGTAGACGTCGACGCCGAGGCTGTCGGTCACGTCGCTGTAGGGCGCAAGGTCGGCTGGGGTTCCACTCGGCGCCAGGATGGTCACGAAAGGATGGTGGCGGTCGAGCGGCGGCTCGCCGGCGCAGGCGCTCCGGTCGCCGCGCGACGTGACCCGGCAGTAGACGAAGGCGAGCGAGCGGGCGGCGATGCCTCGCGACCGGGGCTCGTCCGCGCCCTGCCAGAGCCCGATCCCCGCTCCGAAACGGCTCCTCGTCAACATATGGACGATCGCGCTAAGGCGTGCATCGCCGCGCCAGCGCGGCTGCGTGGCGGCGAACGCGTTCAGCCTCACCCACGTGTGCACCCCGAGGAGCGACCGCGATGCGATCCCACGCGAGCACGTGCTCGAGCTCCCGGCGCGTCCACCCCGTCCACGCCGGGCCAACCCTCACCAAGTTCACGCCCGTGCGGACGACCTCGACCGGCGCAGGCAGACCCGCCGGGGATCTTCCCGAGAGCGGCGGCGGGTTGGAGAGCGCGATCAGAAACGTCGGCAGCCCCCCGACGACGAAGCCGCCGTTCGCGTCGAGGCGGATCGGCGTCCGGCGGCCCGGGGCCGCGGGCACCCTTACCCCGGCCTCGAGCCCGTCGGCGCCGGCAACGCCTGCGGACAGGCAGGCGCAGGCAGACACCGGCGCGAGGCGCATCGGTCCCGCGAAGTACCGGGTGCTCGGCGGTTGCATCGTCGGCCAGACGTTGTCCTTGAGCCCTCGCAGGCTGACGATCCCCGCGAAGACGATCGCGCAGACGATCAGTGTCAGAACGACCCGTCGGATCAATCGAGCGTACTGAGAGACCTTGGCGGTAAAAGGTGCGGTTGTGTGTGCCAGTGTTAAGGACCGACAGCGAGATCTTCCGGCGTGATCGGTGCCTCGGCCGTCCCGACGACAGCCAAGCCACTTGACGAGTTACAAATCAAAAGACCTGCGCCTTGCTGTTTTCCGCTTTGAACAGACGGATGCCCCCGGCAAGAATCGAACTTGCGCACGCGGTTTAGGAAACCGCTGCTCTATCCACTGAGCTACGGGGGCCCGAGCCGAGTGTAGGCCGTCCTCCGACGGCCTCGGGGTATCGTCGAGTTCTGTTGCACGAACTGCGGATCCCGACACGCTGGACCGACTTCGACGCGCTCGGGCACGTCACGCACGCGGCGTACCCCGTCTTCCTGGACGAGGCGCGCGACGCGTTCCTGACGGCGGCGATCGGCCCGTTTGCCGAGTGGCCGTGGGTGGTCGCGCACGTCTCGATCGACTACAAGCAGGAGCTGCGCCACCCGACGCGCGAGGTGATCGTGCGGACGGCCGTCAGTGAGATCGGCCGGACGAGCGTCACCTTCGAGCAGCAGATCCTCGGGCCGGTCGGGGAACAGGCGGTCGACGCGCGCTCGGTAGTCGTGGCGTGGGACGAGGACGCCAGGTCGCCACGGGAGCTCGCGGCCGAGGACGCGAACAGGCTGCGGAGCGCCTAGCCCGCGCGGCGCGGGCGGGCGCGGTTCACGAACACGTTCTCGCGCGCGGCGCGGAGGCCGACCGCGAGCGCGCCGGTCAGGACCGCCGCCTCGCCGAGGCTCGAGATCTCGACGCGCGGCGGATACGGCAGCCACTCGGCGAGGAGCGGCCGGACGTCGTCGAGCAGCAGGTCGCCGTTCGCGCCGATGCCGCCGCCGAGCACGACGAGCTCGACGTCCGTGACCGCGGCGACGGTGCGATGTGCAGCGCGATCCGCCGCGCCTCCTCGGCGACGACCTCGCGGGCGAGGCGTCGCCCGCGCGCGCGGCGGCGAAGATCGAGCGCGCGTCGTAGGGCGGCTCGAGAGCGGTGTCGGCCGCTTGCCGTCGGCGAGCTCGCTGCGCGAGCGCCGACAGCGGCGCCGGCGCAGGGATCGATCTCCTCGCTCAGGCCCGACGGCGACGTAGTCGAGCTCGCCGGCGGCGCCGTGATGCCCGCGGTGCAGCTCGCCGCGCAGCACGAGGCCGGCGCCGAGCCCGGTGCCGATCGAGAGGAACACGAAGTCGTCGACGCCGCGCGCGACGCCGCGCCAGCTGCTCGCCGAGCGCGGCGAGGTTGATGTCGTTCTCGAGCGTCGACGGGCGCGCCCGAGCCGCTCGTCGAGATCGCGTTGCGTAGCGCCCGCCTCGAGACCCGGGACGTTCGTCGCGAGCCGAGATCGGCGCCCGTCGCCAGCGTCGACGACGCCCGGCACGCCGACGACGGCGCCGTCGATCAGCTGCGCGCGAGAGACCGCGCCGAGCGTCACGAGCGCGTCGCGCAGCTCGACGATCGCCTCGAGGCGCGCTCGGCGTCGATGCCGGCCGAGCTCGACGTCGTGACGTGCGCGGATCGTGCCGCGGAGGTCGCAGAGCGCCCCGCGCAGGAAGCGCGTGCCGAGGTCGATCCCGAGCACGAGCGCCGCCTCGGGCACCGGCTCGAAGAACGCGCACCGTAGCGTCGGCCCGCCGGCGCGACCGCTCGGCCTCGCGGACGAGCCCGGCGCGAGCAGCGGCCCGGAGCGCGAGCGAGACGGTCGGCTTCGAGATCCCGACCCGCCGCGCGATCTCGGCCCGCGAGATCGGCGCCGCCGCTGCGGATCGCGTCGAGCACGGTCTCGCTCGTTCAGATCGCTTCAGGAGCGGCGGCGTCGCCCGTGCCGTGTCCATTCTGAGTCAAGAACGCTTACCGTAAATGCAAGGCGGAATCGCGCCGTTTGACAGCGGGCGCCCGAGGCAGGCGTAGGGTCGCCTCGTTGAAAGGTTCTAACGAACGCCGAAGACGGGAGGAGGCTGGGATGAAACGCGTGGCCAGCGCAGCCGCACTCCTTACTGCTCGCGGGCCTGGCGGCCGCCGTCGGCGGCGCACGGCGGGAGCGCGCACAGGCGCTCGCCGACGAAGCTCACGGTCTGGGTCGGCTGGAGCGCCCGCGGAGCTCGGTCGTCTTCAAGAAGGTGGCGGCCGAGTACGACAAGGCGCACCCCGACGTGACGCTCGACGTCGTCGGCGGGATCGACGACCACAAGATCGTCGCAGCGATCCGCGCCGGCAACGCGCCCGGACGTCGTCAGCTCGTTCAACTCGTACGACGTCGGCATCTACTGCGGCACCGGAGGCGTGGATCGACCTGGCGCCGCTACCTGAAGCAAGTCGCACATCAGCACGTCGATCTTCCCGGCGGCGACGCATGTACTACACGCAGTACGGCGGCAAGCGGTGCGCGCTGCCGCTGCTCGCCGACACGTACGGGCTCTACTACAACAAGGCGCTCTTCAAGAAGGCGGGGATCACGGCGCCGCCGAAGACGATCTCCGAGCTGACCGCGGACGCGAAGAAGCTGACGAAGCGCAACCCGGACGGCTCGATCAAGGTCGTCGGGCTCGATCCGTTCATCGGCTTCTACGAGAACGTCCCCGAGCGCTGGGTCACGGCGTTCGGCGGCAAGTGGACATCGATGCCAAGGGCACACGCGATCCTCGCGGAGCAGGCGGCCTGGCCGAAGTGGCTGAAGTGGCAGAAGAGCCTCGTCGACTGGTACGGCTACAACAATCTCGTGCAAGTTCCAGGCGGGGCTCGGCGACGAGTTCTCGACGTCGAATGCGTTCGAGGTCGGCAAGCTCGCGATGAACCTCGACGGCGAATGGCGCGTCGCGTTCATCGCGGCCGAGCATCCCAACCTGAAGTACGGCACGGCGCCGATGCCGGTCGACGATGCCAAGCCGAGGCTGTACGGCTCCGGCTACATCAACGGCACGATCATCGGCATCCCGAAGAACGGGCAAGCACGCCGCTCAGGCGTGGGATCTCGTCAAGTACCTGACGACGAACACCCACGCGCTCGCCGAGCTCGTCGAACGGGCTGCGCAACGTGCCGTCGACGACCGCGTCGACTGCACGTCGAAGGAGCTGATCCCCGACGCGCACTTCGCGACGTTCCTGAAGATCTTCGCGAACCCGAAGTCGAGCACGTCGCCGATCATGGCGTCGGGCGTCTCGTACACGAACCTCGTGCAGAACTTCGTGACGAAGTGGCAGGCCGGCAAGGTGAGCGGAAGACCTGCCCGGCGGCCTGACAGAACCTCGACAAGCAGCTCGACGCGCAGGTGAA
Organism: uncultured Thermoleophilia bacterium; assembly: GCA_963742615.1. GTDB lineage: Bacteria > Actinomycetota > Thermoleophilia > Gaiellales > Gaiellaceae > PALSA-600. Next base: position 632,743 of record CAVUMS010000001.1, read on the forward strand.
GCAGGCCAAGGGCGGCGGAGTGCCGTGAGTCCCGTAGCCGCAACGCGCCGGCTGGCCGTCCTCGGCCGGCCGGAGCGCCGGCGGGCCAGGACGCGGGCGAGAGTGGAGGCGGCGCGCGCCTCGTGCTCCTGCTCATGAGCCCCTGGCTCGTCGGCTTCTCCGTGTTCTTCGGCTACCCGCTCGTGATGAGCGCGTACCTGTCGTTCAACCACTACGACCTGCTGTCGCCGCCGCGCTGGGTCGGGCTCGCGAACTACCGCTACCTGTTCACGATCGACCCGCAGGTCTGGACGGCGGTCGAGAACACGCTCTGGATGATCGCGGTGCTCGTGCCGCTGCAGGTCGTGTTCGCGCTTCGGGATCGCGCTGATGCTCGCGCGCGCAAGACGCGGCGTCGGCATCTTCCGGACGATCTTCTACCTGCCCGCGCTCGCGCCGCCCGTCGCCGCGACGCTCGGCTTCGTCTACATCCTCAACCCGGCGACCGGCCCGGTGAACACGATCCTCGGCGCACCTCGGCATCCAGCGGCCCGCTCTGGTTCCAGGATCCCGCGTGGTCGAAGCCGTCACTCGTGCTGCTCGGCCTCTGGGGCGTCGGCAACACGATGGTGATCTTCCTCGCGGCCGTGCTCGACGTGCCCGCGCATCTCTACGAGTCGGCCGAGCTCGACGGCGCCGGGCCGTTGCAGCGGCTGCGCTGGGTGACGCTGCCGACGATCAGCCCGGTGATCCTGTTCGCCGTCGATCCTCGGCGTGATCCAGGGCCTGCAGTACTTCACGCAGGCGTACGTCGCCGCGAGACGTCGCCTCGGGTCAGGCCTCGCAGGCCGCCGACGTCACGGCGGTCGAGCCTCGGCTACCCGCTCGACTCGACGCTCTTCTATCCCGTGCTGCTCTACCAGCACGGCTTCACGGACTTCCAGATGGGCTACGCGTCGGCGATGGCGATGCTGCTGCTCGTCGTCTCGTTCGCGGTGACGCTCGTCATCGTCCTCAACTCGCGCAGGTGGGTGCATCAGCCGCGGGGGCGCGCTGAAGTGACGCGGCCGCGGCTGTCAGCGCGCCGTTCGCCCGCCGCCGCCTGCCGGCGAGCGTCCGCCGCCGGCGCTTCCTGATCGCCGTCGCGAACCACAGCCTGCTGATCGCGGCGCGATCGCGTTCCTCGCGCCGTTCGTCTTCATCGCGCTGACGGCGCTGATGACGAACGACCAGGCGCTCTCGTCCCGACTCTGGCCGCATCCGTTCGCTGGCACAACTTCGTCGACGTCTTCACGAAGGCGCCGCTCTGGCGCTGGACGCTGAACACGCTCCAGTACTCGGTGCTCGCGACGCTCGGCGTGCGTCGTCTCGAGCGATCCCGGTCGCGTACGCGCTCGCGCGCCTGCGCTGGCGCGGCCGGAGTCGATGTTCATGGTCGTGCTGGTCGCGCTGATGCTGCCGCCGCAGGTGTCGGTCGTGCCGCTCTACGTGATGTGGGCGAAGCTCCACCTCGTCGGCACGCTCTGGCCGGTGATCATCCCGAACTGGTTCGGCGACGCGTTCTCGATCTTCCTGCTGCGGCAGTTCTTCCTGACGATCCCCGAGGAGTACCTCGACGCGGCGCGCGTCGACGGCTGCGGCGAGCTGCGCATCCTCGCACCGTCGTCATCCGGCTCGCGAAGCCGGCGATCGCCGCGGTCGCGCTCTTCTCGTTCCTCTACACGTTCAACGACTTCTTCCTGCCGCTTCTCTACACGGGCGAGAACCCGCACCACTGGGTGCTGTCGATCGGGCTCTCCGCAGTTCCGCTCGCTGCACCAGGTGCAGTGGAACCTGACGATGGCCGCGACGCTGCTCGTGATGGCGCCGGTGATCGTCCTCTTCTTCCTCGCGCAGAGGGCGTTCGTCGAGGGCGTGACGCTGACGGGAGTGAAGGGATGAAGCGATCGCCGTCATCGGAGCCGGCTCGACGTACACGCCGGAGCTCGTGTCGCGGCCTCTCGCGGCTCGACGTCGACGAGCTCGCGCTGCACGACATCGACGCGGAGCGGCTCGAGGTCGTCGGCGGGCTCGCCGCGCCGCATGCTCGATCGCGCGGGCTACGCGGCGCGCTCGCGTCCAGACGGGCGACCTCGACCGCGCGCTCGACGGCGCGTACTTCGTGCTCGTCCAGATCCGCGTCGGCGGCCAGGCGGCGCGGCTGCGAGACGAGACGGTCCCGCTCGCGCTGCGGCTGCATCGGCCAGGAGACGACCGGCGCCGGCGGCTTCGCGAAGGCGATGCGGACCGTGCCGGTGGTGCTCGAGATCGCCGAGCGGGTCGCGCGACCGTGCCGCGGACGGTGCGTGGATCGTCGACTTCACGAACCCGGTCGGGATCGTCACGCGCGCGCTGCTCGACGCGGGCCATCGCGCGATCGGGCTCTGCAACGTCGCGATCGACGTTCCAGCGCCGGTTCGCGCGGCTGCTCGGGCGTCGAGCCCGCCCGCGTGCTCGTCGACCAGGTCGGCCTGAACCACCTCACGTGGGTGCGGCGCGTCCTGCTCGACGGCGACGACGTCCTGCCCGAGCTGCTCGCCGCCCACGGCGACGAGCTCGCCGACGAGCTCGAGCTTCCGCGGCGGCTGCTCGACGACCTCGGCGTCGCTCCCGTCCTACTACCTGCACTACTTCTACGCGCACGACCGCGTGCTCGCGGAGCAGCCGATCGGCACCCCGCGCGCGGCCAGGCGTCGCCGAGATCGAGCGCGAGCTGCTCGCGCTGTACCGCGATCCGGCGCTCGACGCAGAAGCCGGCGCTGCTCGAGCAGCGCGGCGGCGCGTTCTACAGCGAGGCTGCGGTCGGGCTCGTCGCGTCGCTGTCGGGCGACGACGGCGCCGTGCACGAGGTCGACATTCGAAACGACGGCACGCTCGCCGGGCTCGCCGCCGACGACGTCGTCGAGGTGCCGGCGCGCGTCGATCGCCGCCGGGCCGAGCCGCTGCCGCAGGCGCCGCTCGCGCCCGAGCTGCTCGGCCTCACCCAGCACGTCGGCCGCGTACGAGCGGCTCGCCGCAGCCGCAGCGATGACCCGCGATCGCGATCGACATTCGCGGAAGGCACTGCTCGCGCATCCGCTGATCGGCCAGGTCGAGCACGTCGGACGCGCTGCTCGACGCGCTCGAGGCCGAGGTGGTCGCGTGAGCGCTGCTGCTCGCCGTCGACGGCGGCAACTCGAAGACCGACCTCGCGCTCGCTCGACGGCGAGGGCTCCTTGCTCGGCTCGCGCGCGGGCCGGGCAGCTCGCCCCACCACATCGGCGTCGAACGGCGCGCTCGACGTGCTCGCAGGGCCTCGTGATCGAGGTCGGCGCGGACGGCCGGCGGGCCGACTCGCTCAGATCCTGCTCGCCGGCGTCGACTTCCCGGACGAAGAGGAGCAAGGCGCTCGCAGCCCGTGCGCGGCGCGAGGCTGGGCCGAGCGGATCGCGCGTCGGCAACGACACGTTCGCCGTGCTCCGCGCCGGCACCGATCGCGCGCTGGGGCGTCGCGGTCACGTGCGGCGCAGGCATCAACTGCCTCGGCATCGGCCCGGACGGGCGCGAGCGTGCGCTTCCCGGCGCTCGGTGTGATCACGGGCGACTGGGGCGGCGGACACGACGTCGGCATCGCCGGGCTCGAGGCCGCCGCGCGGAGCGAGGACGGGCGCGGCCCGAAGACGGTGCTGGAGCGACTCGTCCCCGCGCACTTCGGCTACGACTCCCCGATCGACGTCGCGCGCGCCGTTCATCGGCGAGAGCTGGCCGAGCGACGGACACTCGAGCTCGCGCCGATCGTCCTCGCCGCGGCCGCTCACGACCCGGTCGCGGCCTCGATCGAGCAACGGCTCGCCGACGAGATCGTCGCGCTCGCGCGAGCGGCACTTGCACGGCTGGCCCTCGTCGGAGCCGGCCGACGTCGTGCTCGGCGGTGGGTTGATGCGGTCGGCCGATCCGCGTCTGCTCGCGCGGATCGAAGACGGCCTCGCCGAGCTCAGTCCCGCCGCGACGCTGCGGCGCACCGAGCTCCCGCCGATCGTCGGGGCGGCGCTGCTGGCGCTCGACGAGCTCGGCGCGGGGCCGGCGGCGCATTCGCGTGCACGGGTCGAGCTGATCACAGCGGTTGCGAGCCGCGAGCACGCGGCGGCGTCCCGCTGATGGCGGGCGTCACCTATCGCGGCGCGACCCGCATCTACCCGGGGACCGACGTGCCGGCGGTCGACGCGCTCGACCTCGAGATCGCGGACGGCGAGTTCCTGGTGCTCGTCGGCCCGTCGGGCTCCGGCAAGACGACCGCGCTCCGGATGCTCGCGGGGCTCGAGGAGGTCGATGCGGGCAGCGATCTCGATCGGCGACCGTGACGTCACCGACGTCGCTGCCCAAGGACCGCGACGTCGCGATGGTGTTCCAGAATTACGCGCTGTATCCGTACCTCACGGTCGAGGCGAACATCGGCTTCCCGCTGCGGATCGCACGGATGCCGAAGCGCGAGCGGACGGCCCGTGTGCGCGAGGTCGCGAAGCTGCTCGACCTGACCGCAGTACCTCGAGCGCAAGCCGGGTCAGCTGTCGGGCGGTCAGCGCCAACGCGTCGCGATGGGCCGGGCGATCGTCCGGCAACCGAGCGTCTTCCTGATGGACGAGCCACTGTCGAACCTCGATGCGAAGCTGCGCGTGCAGATGCGCGACCGAGATCGCGTCGCTGCAGGCGCGGCTCGGCGTCACGACGGTGTACGTGACGCACGACCAGGCTGAGGCGATGACGCTCGGGGATCGGGTTGCCGTCCTCGCCGGCGGTCGCCTGCAGCAGTGCGATGCGCCGCGGACGCTCTACGAGCAGCCGGCGAACATGTTCGTCGCCGGTTTCATCGGCTCGCCGTCGATGAATCTCTGCCGCTGCCGTTTCGGCCAGAACGGGTCGGTGGAGCTGGGCGGGGTCGACGTGCACGTGCCGCGTGACGTGCGCGCGCGACTCGCCGACGAGGTGGTGGTCGGCCTGCGGCCGGAGTCGCTCGAGGTCGCATCGGAGGGGATCCCCGCGAGTGTCGAGGTCGTCGAGGAGCTCGGCGCCGATGCGTACGTCTTCGCGGCTGCTCGAGTCGGCGGGGAGGACGCGCAGCTTGTGGCGCGCACCGAGGCCCGCCGCGCGCCCGAGCGCGGCACCGCGATCTCGCTGCGGCCGGTGGCCGGCGAGGCGCACCTGTTCGATCCGGCGACCGGCGTCCGGGTCGGCTGATCAGGCGGCGACGCGGACTTCGCCCGCGACGAGCACGCGGGCGATGTCGAGCCGGTCGTCGAGGACGACGAGGTCGGCCGGCGTTCCGATCCCGAGCCGGCCGACGGCCGACGTGCCGATCACCGCGGCGGGGACGGTCGTCGCGGCGCGCACCGCCTCCTCGAGCGACGCGCCCAGTGCGTGCAGCGCGCGCACGGCTTCGATCATCGTCAGCACGCTGCCCGCGAGCACGCCCTCCGGGCCGCGGACGGCGCCGTCCGAGACCTCGATGTCGAGCGTGCCGAAGCTGTAGGAACCATCGGCCCGCCCGGCTGCCGTGATCGCATCGGTGACGAGCGCGACGCGGTCGCGAGCGGCGCGCCAGACGACCGCCGCCGTCTCGGGGGCGAGGTGGATCCCGTCGAGGATCACCGAGACGATCACGTCGTCGCGCGCGAGCGCGGCGCCCACGATGCCCGGGTCGCGGTGCCGGAACGGCCGCATCGCGTTGAAGAGATGGGTGACGCTGTGCACGCCGCGATCGAACGCGGCATTCGCCTGCTCGGCGGTCGCGTCGCTGTGCCCCAGCGAGACGGCGACCCCGCGCGCGATCAGCCGGTCGATCACCGCGTCCGCGTCGGGGAGCTCGGGGGCGAGCGTCATCAGGCGGACGGGGCCCGCATCGAGCAGCCGGTCGAGCAGCGCGACGTCCGGGTCGAGCCGGGCCTCGGCCCCGTGCGTGCCGAGCCTGCTCGGCGACAGGAAGGGGCCCTCGAGGTGCATGCCCAGGATGCGCGGCCGATCGCGCTCGCGCGGAACCTCGTGCATCGCCGCGAGCAGCTGCTCCTCGGGGCTCGTGATGAACGTCGGCAGGTAGGCGGTGACGCCCGTCTCGAGCAGTGCCGCGCCCGCCCGGCGGTAGCCCTCGGAGTCGGCGTCGAGGAAGTCGACTCCGCCGAAGCCGTTCACCTGCAGGTCGACGAATCCGGCCACCGCCGTCCCGCGGCCGTTCGGCGAGGGAAGGCCGGCTCCGGCCACACGCCCGTCGACGACCTCGACGTCTCCGACGACGAGCACGCCGTCGATCACCGCCGCTTCGACGCCGAGCCTCATCGGTTCCTCCCGCCGGTCATCGGCGCAGTGTACGAGTGGTCCGGTGCTGTGGTCAATACCAGTTTCGACATTTGGCCCTATCCAGGCTTGTCGATCGCCACGCTGGTCTATACCATCGAGCCGGATGGCGGGGATCAGGCTCGAGCACGTGACCAAGTCGTTCGGCAGCGTGAAGGCGGTCGACGACGTGACGCTCGAGATCGACGACGGCGAGTTCCTCGTCCTCGTCGGCCCGTCCGGCTGCGGCAAATCGACCCTGCTGCGCATGATCGCGGGGCTCGAGGAGGTCACCGACGGCGAGATCTGGATCGGCGACCGCGACGTCACCGATCTGGCGCCGCGCAGCCGCGACATCGCGATGGTCTTCCAGACCTACGCGCTCTACCCGCACATGTCGGTCCGCCAGAACCTCGGCTACGGGCTGAAGGCGCGGCGCACGCCGAAGGCGGAGATCGCGCGCCGGGTCGCCGACGTCGCCGAGCTCCTGGGCCTGAACGACCTGCTCGAGCGGCGCCCCGCTCAGCTCTCCGGCGGGCAGCGTCAGCGCGTCGCGATGGGACGCGCGATCGCGCGCGAGCCGCAGGCCTTCCTGCTCGACGAGCCGCTCTCCAACCTGGACGCGAAGCTTCGGGTCGGGATGCGCGCGTCGCTGGCGCAGCTCCACCAGCGCCTGAACGTCACCACGGTCTACGTCACCCACGACCAGACGGAGGCGATGACGCTCGGCCACCGCGTGGCGGTGATGCGCGACGGGCACATCCTCCAGATCGACACGCCGCAGGAGCTCTACGGCCGGCCGCGCAGCCTGTTCGTCGCGGCGTTCATCGGGTCGCCGGCGATGAATCTTGTCGACGCGACGGTCGACGGCGACGACGTCACCTTCGGGCAGTTCCGCGTCACGATGCCGCCCGGCCACCGTCCGGCGGTCTCCGGCGACCGCGTCGTGCTCGGTGTCCGGCCCGAGAGCTTCGAGGACGCCGCCTTCGCACAAGGGCGCGCAACGATCGAGGTGGGCGTCGAGGTGGTGGAGGACCTGGGTCCGACGCCCACGTCTTCTTCCACGTCGATGCGCCCCCGATCACCGCAGAAATCCTGGAGGCAGCGGCCGACAGCAGCCTCCTTTCGACCGACCAGGCGCTCTTCGCCGCGCGCGTCGACCCGCGTTCTGCGGCGCGTCCCGGCCGCCGCCTCGAGCTCGCGGTCGACCCGGCCCGCTTCCATTTCTTCGACCCTGCGACCGGCGCGCGCCTCGAGACCCTGACAGCCGCGGCCGAGCTGCAGGCCGCCACGTGACCAAGCAGCGCGAGACGCGTGAGCGCGTCCTCGAGCTGATCGAGCCGCTCGCCGTCGGCGAGTCGATCCCCTCCGAGCGCCAGCTGGGCACCGATCTCGGCGTCTCGCGGCTGACGGTGCGCGCGGCGCTCGACGAGCTCGTCCGCGAGGGCTATCTCGTGCGCCGGCGCGGCGCAGGCACCTTCGTCGCGGAGCCCAAGGTTCAGAAGGGCACCGACGTCACGTCCTTCAGCGAGGACATGCGCACACGCGGGCTCGTCCCGGGAAGCCGCACGCTCGAGCTGCGCGCGGTCCCGGCCGGCGCGAGGCTCGGCCGGATCCTGCACGTCTCGCCGTCGGAGCCGGTGCTCTCGGTGAAGCGCCTCCGTCTTGCGGACGGCGAGCCGATGGCGATCGAGCTCCTGCACGTCCGCGCGTCGCTCGTCCCCGGCCTGTCGGCCGAGGATCTCGAGCAGAGCTCCTTCTACGACCTCCTCGGTTCGCGCTACGAGGTCGAGATCATCGGCGGCACGCAGACCGTCGAGCCGACGGTCACGAACGACGAGGAGTCGGCCGCGCTCGGCGTCCCGCTGCACTCGCCGGCGCTGCTCTTCGAGCGTGTCACCCGCTCCTCCGGGGGCGATGTCGTCGAGTACACGAGCTCGACCTACCGGGGGGATCGCTACCGGCTCGTCACCGAGCTCGGGGTCGGCGGCCAGCCGGCGCAGCCCGTGGGGCTCGCGCAGGTCACGCTTCCGTAGCCGAATTTCGGTCTTGACCAGTTTCCGAAACTGGTATTGACATCTTCGTCATGCGTGTGAGACGATCCCCTGCAGTGGCAAGTGGTCTATACCAACCCCGCGGCGCCGAGATCCCTCGCACCTGGCCACGCACGGTGCGAGGAGAGCGACAGGCCCGCCTGACTCTGGAGGGATCCAGATGAAGAGACGCAGCATCGTCGCTCTCGGTCTGACCGTGGTTCTCGCCGCGGCGCTGGCCGCCGCGACGTCCGGCGCCACGAAGAAGGCGACGGCGAACAGCATCACCGTCTGGCTGCAGGTCGACGCTCAGTCCGGTTGGCCGGATCTCGTCGCTGCCGTGAACCAGAAGTTCCAGGCCGATCACCCCGGGACGTCGGTGAACGTCCAGTACCAGAACTGGACCGATCACCTCCAGAAGTTCGACGCCACCCTCGCCGGCGGCGGCGGCCCCGACGTGATCGAGATGGGCAACACCGAGATGACGAAGTACATGGCCGCCGGCGCGTTCGCGTCCCTCGACAAGTCGACGTTCGACAACTCGTCGTCGTGGCTCAGCGGTCTCGCCGCCTCCGGCAGGTACGGCGGGAAGACGTACGGCGTGCCCTACTACGCGGGCTCGCGCGTCGTCACCTACCGGAAGGACCTGTTCAAGTCGGCCGGGATCTCGAAGCTCCCTGCCTCGACGGCCGAGTACCTCGTCGACGCGAAGAAGCTGCTCGCGAAGAACTCGCAGAAGGGCTTCTCGCCCGTCTACATCGCCGGCATGGACTGGTACGTCGCGATGGGCTTCGTGTTCGACTACGGCGGCGCGATCGCCACGCAGGTCAGTGGCCAGTGGAAGGGCCTCCTCGCGTCACCGAGGTCGATCGCGGGTCTGACCGCGTTCAAGAACTTCTTCGCTCGCCACCTCGCGCGCGTCGAAGACGAACGACGAGACGCATCCGAACCCCTACACCGTGTACGCGCAGGGGTTGGTCGGGTCGATGGTCGGCCCGAGCTGGTTCAGCTGCTGCGTCGGGAAGAAGTACACCGCTTCCACGGCTCAGTTCGTCATGCCGGGCCACGTCAAGGGCCAGGCGATGCCGGGCTTCCTGGGCGGTTCCGACCTCGCCGTGCCGGTCACGAGCTCGAACAAGGCGCTCGCGGCCGACTGGATCAAGGACTTCACCTCGACGAGCTCCGAGAAGGCTCTGCAGGCGAAGGGCAACATCCCGAACGCCACCAACCTGCTCGGCAACAGCGTCAACGAGCGGGCGGCGCAGCGGAGCTGGTTCGTTCCGACGGCGAAGCACTGGGTCGACGTCGAGAACGGCAACATCCTGCGCAACATGCTGGCGCAGATCCTCACCGGCAAGCTGTCCGTGAAGCAGGCAGCGCAGTCGGCCAGCGACAACATCGTCACGGTGCTGAACCAGCCGTAACGGTGCATTCGACGAGCCCTACGGCCGCCGCCGCCGAGACCACGCTCCATCGGTCTCGGCGGCGACGCCGTTTCTGGGAGCGCACGGCGCGGGGGGCGGTCCCGTACGCCCTCATCGCGCCGGTGGTCGTCGTCGTCGGGCTCGTCGTCGCGTATCCGATCTACTGGCTCGTCAAGCTGTCGACGGAGCAGTACGGCCTCTTTCAGCTGATCCAACATCACGGGACGTCGGTCGGCCTCGCGAACTACCGCTCGGTCCTCCACGACCCGATCTTCTGGCGCACACTCCTCCGGACGGTCGTCTTCACCGCCGCCAACGTGACGGTGACGATGGTGCTCGGGATGCTGATCGCGCTCCTGCTCGTCCGCCTGAGCGCGGCCGTGCGCATCCTCCTGACGTCGGGTCTCGTCCTCGTCTGGTCGATGCCGGTCGTCGTCGCGGTGCAGATCTTCTACTGGATGACGAACTTCCAGAACGGCGTCGTCAACTACGTGCTGACCCAGCTTCGCCTCGGCGACTTCAACCAGCACGACTGGTACGCGACGACGTTCTCGCAGCTCGGCCTGGTCACCGTGCTGATCGTCTGGGGCGCTCTGCCGTTCGTGGTGGTCACGCTCTACGCCGGGCTCGCACAGGTCCCGCGAGACCTCCTGGAGGCGGCCGAGGTCGACGGCGCACGGCCGTGGCGTGTCTTCCGCGACATCACGGTGCCGATCCTGCGCCCGATCCTGCTCATCCTCACGAGCCTCTCGATCATCTGGGACTTCGGGGTCTTCACGCAGCCGTACCTGCTGATCGGCCAGTCGAAGATCACGCCCGGCAACTACCTGATGAGCATCTACCTCTTCGAGGAGGGCTACTTCAAGAGCGACTTCGGCCGAGGGGCGGCGATCTCGATCCTGATGCTCCTGATCGTGGCCGTGCTGAGCGTCTTCTACGTTCGCAAGATGGTCCGGATCGGAACGGCGCAATGAGCGGGCGCCGTCGCGGGCGCCGCGCCCGGCAGACCGCGTGGAACGCGGTCGGCATCGCCGCCTTCGTCGTGCTCGTCTTCCCGGTGTTCTGGATGATCTCGACCGCGTTCAAGCCGGACGATCAGATCAACTCGCTGAAACCGACCTGGTTCCCGCTCCACCCGACCCTCAGCCACTTCACCGACGCGATCAACCGTCCGTACTTCTGGGCCGACGTGAAGAACAGCCTCATCGTGGTGGTGGCTACGGTCACGATCGCGATCGTGCTCGCGTTCCTCGCCGCGATCGCGCTCGCTCGCTACGGGTTCAGCGGGCGGTGGCTCTTCATCGTGCTCGTGATCGGCATCATCATGGTGCCGCAGGTCGGGCTGATCATCCCGCTCTACGTCGTGCTCGCCCGCTACCACCAGGTGAACGCGCTCTCCGGCCTGGTGATCACCTACATGACGTTCGTGTTGCCGTTCTGCGTCTGGACGCTGCGCGGCTTCCTGATCGGGATCCCGAAGGATCTCGAGGAGGCGGCACTGGTCGACGGGCTCACGCGTCCCGCCGTGTTCATGAAGATCCTGCTGCCGCTGATGGCTCCCGGGCTCGTCGCGACGTCCGTGTTCGCGTTCATCACGACCTGGAACGAGTACATCTTCGCCCGCGTGCTCCTGAACGACCAGTCGAAGCAGACGGTAACCGTCTGGCTCTCCTACTTCCTCGGCACGAGCCGCCAGACCGACTGGGGCGCGCTGATGGCGGCATCGACGCTCACCGCGATCCCGGTCGTGATCTTCTTCCTGCTCGTGCAGCGCCGGATCGCCTTCGGGCTGACGGCCGGAGCCGTGCGCGGGTGAGCGAGCGGATCGAGCGGCTCGCGGCGGCCTGTCTGCTGCCGAGCTTCCCGGGCACCGACGTCCCCGACTGGATCCGGCGCTTCGTCGAGCGTGGCGGTGCGGGCATCCTGTTCTTCGCCTACAACGCGCCGTCGCGGGACGGGCTGCAGGCGCTCACCGAGCGGCTCCGCGCAGTGCGGGGCGACCTGCTGCTCGCGATCGACGAGGAGGGGGGCGACGTCACGCGCCTCGAGTGGCGCGAGGGCAGCTCGTACCCCTCGGCGGCCGGCCTCGGTGCGGTCGGCGACATCGCACTGACCGAGCAGGTCGGCGCGGCGATCGCGGCCGATCTGGCCGCGGTCGGCGTCAACTGGGACCTGGCGCCGGTCGCGGACGTCAACGTTCCCGAGAACCCGGTGATCGGCGTGCGCGCGTTCGGCGACAGTGCCGGCGTCGTGGCGGAGCACGTCGCCGCCTTCGTTCGCGGCCTGCAGCGGCTTCACGTCGCTGCGTGCGCGAAGCACTTCCCGGGGCACGGCGCGACCGAACAGGACTCGCATCTCGAGCTCCCTGTGGTGACCGGCGATCTCGACGCAGCGCTCGAGCCGTTTCGGGCGGCTGTCGCCGCCGGCGTCCAGTCGATCATGACCGCGCACGTGCGCATCACGCAGCTCGGCCCGGCGCCGGCGACGCTCAACGGCCGCGTGATCCGCGGCCTTCTGCGGGAGGAGCTCGGGTTCGGCGGGGTCGTGCTCGCCGACGCACTCGAGATGAAGGCGCTCAGCGCGACCGTCGGCGTCGAGGCGGCCGCGGTGGCTGCGCTCGACGCGGGCGTCGACCTGCTCTGTGTGGGGCACGATCTCGGCGAGGACGACGTCCTGCGCATCGAGCAGGCAGTGGTCGCGGCCGTTGCGGACGGCCGGCTGACGGAGGACCGGCTCGCCGAGGCGGCGTCGCGTGTCGAGGCGCTCGCCGGGTGGGCGCACGCCGCCGCCGCCGCCGGGTCCGATCCCGACGGCGCCGGTGCTGCGCGTCGGGCGCTCGAGGTCGCCGGCGACGTCGCACTGCGGCCGGGCGCTCCTATCGTCGAGCTTCGCCCGCGCGCCAACATCGCGGCCGGCGAGCACGAGCACGGGGTACCCGACGGCGCAGATCGTGCGCGAGGGTGAGCCGGTGCCCGACGCGGACGTCTACATCGTGCGGGACGCCCACCGGCACGCATGGATGCGCGAGGCCGTCGATCGCGAGGGCGTGGTCGTCGTCGAGGTCGGCCTGCCGGTCTGGCGCCCCGAGCGGGTGCGCGGGTACGTCGCCACGTACGGCGCGGGCCGGGCGTCGCTCGCCGCCGCTGCCGCGGTGCTGCAGAGCGGGGTCGCATGAGCTCCCATCTCGAGCGTGAGCTGGCCGAGCAGCCGGCAGCGCTCGCGCGGCTGATCGAGCGCCAGCGAGGACGCGCCGGCGAGATCTCGATGCTCCTGCGGCGGAGCGACGTGCAGTACATCCTGATCGCCTCGCGCGGGAGCTCTTCGAACGCGGCGCGGTACGCCCAGTACCTCCTGGGCCGCGCGCATCGCGTGCCCGTCGCGTTCGCCACGCCGTCGCTGTACACGCTCTACGAGCAGCCGCCGCGCCTGGAAGGGGCGCTCGTCGTCGGCATCTCGCAGTCAGGAGAGTCGCCCGACGTGAAGGCGGTGATCGACGAGGCCCGGGCTCAGGGACGGCCCACGGTTGCGCTGACGAACGTGCCGGGGTCGCCGCTCGGCGCGGCCGTCGACGCCGTGCTCCCGCTCGAGGCGGGCCTGGAGGAGTCGGTTGCGGCGACGAAGACCTACATGAACTCGCTCGGCGCGATCGCGCTGCTGTTCGCGACCGCGACCGACGATCCGCAGGCGCTCGGCGAGCTCGAGCGTCTTCCGGCGCAGCTCGAGCGGCAGCTCGAGGTGTCGGCCGAGTCCGCAGCGCAGATCGACAAGCTCGGCCCGGTCGAGGGCGGGACGGTGATCGCGCGCGGTGTGAACTACGGCACGTCGTTCGAGATCGCGCTGAAGATCAGGGAGCTGTCGGGCCTCTTGTTCGAGTCGTACTCAGCGGCCGACCTGATGCACGGGCCGGTCGCGGCGATCGCGGGCGGCTGGCCGGTGATCGCGCTCGCGCCGTCCGGGCCGGCGCGGGCGAGCATGGAGGACGCGCTGCGGGACGTCGGGGCGCGCGGCGCGCGCCTCGTCGTGATCGCGGACGACGAGCGCGTGCTCGCCAGGGGTGAGGTCGCGTTGCCGCTCGCACCCGGCGTCCCCGAGTGGCTCAGCCCACTGACCGCGGTCGTGCCTGGGCAGCTGGCGGCCTTTCGCCTCGCGCAGCTCCGCGGAGTCGACATCGACAAGCCGCTCGGGCTCTCCAAGGTCACGCTGACGAGGTAGCAATCCCCCGAACGCGGGACGCACGCGACCGCGTCGGCGGCCGATCATCCGTCCGTGCGGCGCTTCCTTGTCCTGCTCGCCCTCGCGGTCGCGCCGCTTGCGCTCGCCGCCTGCACCGGCGCCGACGCGAAGCAGGCGCAGGACCTGCTCGCCCAGTCGCGCGTTGCAGCCCAGTCGGTGCGCTCGGAGGCGTTCACGATGAAGGTGCACATGGATGCGGCCGGTCAGAGCGCAGACGTCGACGCCCAGGGCGGCATGATCCTGAAGGGCGACGGCGCCGGCAACTTTTTCGTCACGATGGCCACGAACGCCCCGGGGACGGGGTCGCCGATGAACGTCGTGATGGTGAAGAAGGGCCGCTCGGTGACGATGCAGACCAACGGCGTCAGCGCGCACGGTTCCGATGCCCACGGGGATGAAGGCCTCCGCGGCCGCCGGCTTCGACCTCAATGCGATCACGCCGTACGTCAAGGACGTCACGGTCTCGAAGGTCGACGTCAACGGCCGCACCGAGGACGAGGTGGTCGGGACGATCGACGGCGACGCGCTGCTCTCGAACATGCCGGGCGTCGGCAAGGGGATGCTCTCGGCCTTCGGCGCCTCGCTGGGCGACATCAAGGTCTCGCTGTTCATCCCGCGTGACTCTCACCTGGTCGAGACGGCGCTGCTCGACATGACGATGCACGTTGCGAAGCAGACCATGCACATGAGCATGTCCTACGCCGTGACGGGCGTGAACCAGCCGCTCACCTTTCCCTAGGTCGCTACTCTTCCCGGCCGCGATGGCCCTCGTCAAAGGAGAACGGCGCTTCGACGCCCCGCCCGAGCGGGTGTTCGCCGTGCTCACGGACCCCGACGTCGTCGCGTCTGCGATCCCGGCCGTGAAGGGGCACCGCGTCGTCGACGACAGCCACTGGGAGGCGCGCGTCAAGCTGCCGGTCCCGCTGGCGCCGAAGCTGACCGTTCGCTTCGAGCTCGTCGACCGGCGCCCGCCGGAGCACGCATCGCTCCGCGCCCACGGCGCAGGCACCGATGTCGCATCGTCCTTCGATCTCGTCGCAGACGGTGACGGGACGGCACTCCGCTGGCAGGCGGAGATCCATCTGTCGGGCGCCGTCGACAGGCTGGTCGGCGGCGGCCTCGACCCGGTCGCGCGACGGCAGGCCGAGCGTACGCTCGACGCGGTCGAACGCGCGCTCGCATAGGCTCACCCGCATGCGGATTGCGATCCTCGGCGTCGGGAAGATCGGCGAGGCGTTGCTCGCCGGGTTGCGCTCCTCGGACTGGACCGACATCGCCGCAACCGTGCGGCGGCCCGAGCGGGTGACCGAGCTCGGCGATCGGTACGGCGTGGAGGTGGGTACTTCGAATGCCGACGCCGTGCGGGGCGCGGCGGTCGCCGTCGTGGCCGTGAAGCCCCAGGACCTCGACGCGCTGCTCGACGAGATCGCACCGGCGCTCGACGGGTCGCAGACGGTGCTGTCGCTCGCAGCTGCGATCCCGACGGCGGCGATCGAGTCGCGGCTGCGCGAGGGCATCCCTGTCGTGCGTGCGATGCCGAACGCGCCTGCGACCGTCCACGAGGGGATCGCCGGCATCTGCGGCGGTCGCTCGGCCGGCCCGGAACACCTCGAGCAGGCGTCACAGGTGCTGCGGGCGGTCGGCGACGTGGTCGTGCTCCCGGAGTCGGCCATGGATGCGGTCACCGCCGTGTCCGGATCCGGGCCGGCGTACTACGCGCTGCTTGCCGAGGCGATGATCGAGGCGGGGATCCTGCTCGGGCTCTCGCGCGAGGTCTCGACGAAGCTCGTCGTCCAGACGATGTTCGGCACGGCCAAGCTGCTCCGCGACGAGCAGATGCACCCGGTCGAGCTGCGCGAGGCGGTCACCTCGCCGGGCGGGACGACGACCCGCGCGATTCGCGAGCTCGAGCAGGCCGGAGTGCGCGCCGCTTTCCTGAACGCGATCAACGCCGCGATGGAGCGCTCGAAGGAGCTCGCGGCGGGCGTCGACTAGCGCTCTCAGCCGCTCCGCGGCTGCCAGCGAAACCGGCGGAGCGCGACGGCGAGCCCGGCGGCGCCCCAGGCGAGCACGACCGCGATCGATCCGAGCTCCGACCAGAGGTGATGGTCGCGGATCATCACGTCGCGCACCAGCTTCGTGAAGTACGTCAGAGGCAGCACGTCGGCGATCGCGCGGAGGAACGTGGGGTACTCCCTCGGGGTGAAGAACGTTCCCGAGATCAGGACCATCGGCAGGTAGACGAAGTTGACGACCGCCGACGATCCCTCCGCGGAGCGGATCACGGTCGTGAGCCCCAGCCCGAGCGCGGCAAACGCGAGGGTGCCGATCACGAGGGCAGCGAGGAGCGAGAGCGGTCGGTCGGGCAGCGCGACCGAGAACGCAAGCCGGCCGATCACGATGATCGCGGTGGCCTCGATCACGAAGACGACGAACGTCGATAGCAGGACCGCGGACAGGTAGACGGCGGGAGGCAGCGGAGTGCCGCGCACGCGCTTCAGCACGCCGCTCTCGCGCCGCACGACCGTCGAGATCGCGAGCCCAGCGAACGCCGTCGACGCGACGCCGTAGCCGATCATCCCGGCCTCGAGGAACGGCGCCGCGCGCAGGTGCTCCTTCGTGATCGTCGAGTCGCCGTAGATCGAGCCGAAGATCAGGAAGAAGAAGATCGGGAGCAGGAAGGTGAAGAACGCTGCTTCCCGGTTCCGCCAGAAGAGCGTCTGCTCGACCCTGAGCTCGTGGACGAAGAGCCGCAGGCTCATTCGGCGGTGAGTTCCAGGTAGACCTCCTCGAGCGTCGGTCGCCGCACCTCGAGGCCGTCGAGCTCCCGGCCGGCTTCGAGCGCCTCAGCCGTCAGCTCGTTCAGCCTCCGCGTCGGCTCGGCGGTTCGCTCCACGATCTCGTGGCCGTCCCGGCGATACCGGATCTCGGTTTCCGGCGCGCCGCCCGTCAGCTCGGACGGCGCGCCTTCACGCACGATCACGCCGCCGTTCAGCACGGCCACGCGGTCGGCGAGCTGCTCGGCCTCGTCCAGGTAGTGCGTCGTCAGCAGGATCGTCTTGCCGAGCGCGCGCAGGCCGCGGACGGTTTCCCACGCGGCCCGTCTGGCACCGGGATCGAAGCCGGTCGTCGGCTCGTCGAGGAAGAGCACCTCTGGGTCGCCGACCAACGCCAGTCCGAGGTCGAGCCGCCGCTGCTGCCCGCCCGAGAGCGTGCGCACGCGAGCGTCGCGCTGCTCCGCGAGACCGACGAGGGCCAGGACCTCCTCGGGGTCGCGCGGCATCGTGTAGTAGCCGGCGAAGGCGCGCAGGCTCTCGACGACGGTGAGGTTCGGGTAGAGCGACGAGGACTGCAGCACCACGCCGACGCGCTCGCGCCACGCCGGGCCCGCGCTCTGCGGGTCGACACCCAGCACCTCGACGCTGCCCGCATCCCGCTTGCGGTAGCCCTCGAGGATCTCGACGGTCGTGGTCTTGCCTGCGCCGTTCGGCCCGAGCAGCCCGAAGACCTCGCCGGCCTCGATCGTGAACTCGATCCCGCGGAGCGCCTCGTGGTCGCCGTACGACTTGCGCAGGTCGCGAACGGCGACCGCGCTCACAGGTCGAGCTCCGCGTGCGCACCGGGCGCGAACGGTCTCCTCTGCCCGGTGAGCTCCTCGACGATGTTGCCGCAGTCGGGCTGGTGGCCCACGGCGACGACCGTCTGTCCTCGCCCGGCGACTGCGTCGCGCAGCGTCGCCGCGGTCGCGCCCGGGGCGAGTCCCTCGTGGGGCTCGGCGTCGAGACCTGCCGCGTCGGCGATCGCCGACGCGGTCTCGCGAGCGCGGCGGAGCGGGCTCGAGACGACGGCGTCGAGTCGCTCCGGTGCGAGTAGCTCGCCGAGCGCGCGTGCGGCAGCCTGACCCGCTGGCGTCAGCGGCCGCAGGGCGTCGGGCTCGCCGGGCGCCGCCTCGGCGTGCCGAACCAGGAAGACGCGCACTGCATCTAGCCTAATGCGGCTGCGATCTCGCCCAGGACCGCGACCATCTCGACGTCCTCGTGGACGAGATGCTGGAGCATCGCCCGCTCGACGCCGGCGGCTTCGTATTCCCGGAGGCGCTCGACGACCTCGTCGACGGTGCCGTGGATCCCGGGCGCTGCGTCCCGCCCGGTGAGAGCGCGCCACGCCGCCAGGCGCTCGTCCGCATCGGCGCGATCGCGACCAGTCACGCAACCGATCATCATCGAGAAGCGGAGCGGCTCCCGCCCGGCCGCGCGGGCGGCGTCGTCGAGGATGCGGCGACGTTCGCGCGCCTCGTCGACGCTCGGGAAGACGGTGTTGTACTCGTCGGCGAACGCGACCGCCGCCCGCACCGTGCGCGGCTTCGCGCTTCCGCCGACGATGATCGGCGGTCGCGGCTGCTGGACCGGCTGCGGTCGGATGTCGCCGGCCTCGGTGAGCTGGCGGGTCACCTCGGCGAGCTGACGGTCGAGCTCGTCGAGCCGCTCGCGCGTCGTCAGGAACGGGAAGCCGTAGCTCACGTGCTCCGCCTCGTACCAGCCGCCGCCGATGCCCAGCTCGACCCGGCCGTTCGAGACATGGTCGACGGTCACGACGTTCTTGGCCAGCACCCCGGCGGGCCTGAACGTGACGGGTGAGACCATCGTCCCGAGCCGGAGCCGCTCGGTGCGCGCGGCGAGCGCGGCGAGGGTCGCCCAGGCGTCGAGCGAGCCGGCCGGTTCGCCGCGGACGATCGAGCGGTAGTGGTCGGAGCGGAAGAGCCCTTCGAGCCCGGCCGCCTCGGCCCCGCGCGCGAGCGCGAGCCACTGCTCCCAGGTCGACGCCCTCCTGCCCCTCGATCATCAGGCAGATCCGCATTGCTACTCCGGGGTCACGTACGCGGCCGTCAGGCCGCCGTCGACGAGGAAGGTCGTGCCGGTCACGTACGAGGACTCGTCGCTCGCCAGGAACAGGGCGCCGTTGACGATCTCGCGCGGCCTCGCGAGGCGCCCGGTCGGCCAGTGGGCGCGCCGCCGCTCGAGAGCGGCCGGATCATCGCCGAAGATCGAGAGCAGCAACGGCGTCTCGACCGGGCCCGGGCAGAGCGCGTTGACGCGCACATGCTCGCGCGCGAACTGGACTGCGAGCTCGCGCGTCATCGAGAGCACGGCACCCTTCGATGCGGTGTACGAGATCTGGGAAGTCGCTGCGCCGACGATCGCGACGAAGCTCGCGACGTTGATCACCGACCCCCCGCCGCGCTCGAGGAGGTGGGGTATGCCGTGCTTGCAGCAGAGGAACACACCCTTGGTGTTCACCGCCTGCACGCGGTCCCACGCCTCCACGCCGGTCTCGAGCACGGACGCGTCGTCGCCGGGCGAGATCCCTGCGTTGTTGTAGAGGACGTCGATTCCGCCGAAGCGCTCTGCGGTCGCCGCCATCATCGCCTCGACGCTCGCCTCGTCGGCGACGTCGACCTGCTGGGCGAATGAGCTCCGGCAGCCCGCGGCAGTTTCCTTTGCCGCGGCGAGATCGACGTCGGCGACGCAGACCGACGCTCCCTCCTCGGTGAAGAGGACCGCAGCGTCGCGTCCCATCCCGCTCCCGGCGCCGGTGATCACGCAGACCTTGCCCTGCAGGCGGTTCGGCATCAGTCCTCCGTCGAGTAGAAGACGTTCTTCACTTCCGAGTAGCCGGCGAGCGCGTGCAGGCCGAGCTCGCGCCCGAAGCCCGACTGCTTGAAGCCGCCGAACGGCGTCTGCACGCGAACGGAGCTGTTCGAGTTGACGCTGAGCACGCCGGTCTCGAGCGCACGTGCGACGCGCAGCGCCCGCGCGCCGTCGCGCGTCCAGATCGAGCCGGACAGCCCGTAGTCGGAGGCGTTCGCGATCCGGATCGCGTCGGCCTCGTCGTCGAAGGGGATCAACGCGGCGACCGGGCCGAACACCTCCTCGCGTGCGACGCGGTCGTCGTTCGTCGCCTCGACGACCGTGCACGGGAACCAGTAGCCCCTGCCGTCCGGGTGGCTGCCCTGGAAGAGCGGTGCACCGTCGACGAAGCCGGCCACGGTCTCGCGGTGCGCCGCCGAGATCAGCGGGCCCATCTCCGTCGCCTCGTCGGCGGGGTCGCCGACCTTCACGGCGTCGGTCGCGGCCACGAACAGTTCCCTGAACTCGTCGTAGGCCGAGCGCTCGACGAGGATGCGCGAGCGGGCGCAGCAGTCCTGGCCGGCGTTGTCGAAGACGGCGTACGGCGCGGCGGCGGCCGCGCGCTCCAGATCGGCGTCGGCGAACACGACGTTCGCCGACTTGCCGCCGAGCTCGAGCGTGACGCGCTTGATCGTGCCGGCGGCGCCGCGCATGATCTCGCGCCCGACCTCTGTCGAGCCGGTGAACCCGATCTTCGCGACGTCGGGGTGCTCGACGAGGCGGTGTCCGACCACCGAGCCCTTGCCGACGAGCACGTTGATCACGCCCTCCGGGATGCCTGCCTCGAGCGCGAGCTCCGCGAGGCGGAGGGCGGAAAGCGGCGTCAGCTCGGCCGGCTTCAGCACGACTGTGTTGCCGCACGCGAGCGCCGGCCCGAGCTTCCACGACGCGATGTTGAGCGGGAAGTTCCAGGGAACGATCAGCCCGACGACGCCGAGCGGCTCGCGGAACGTCAGGTCGACGCCGCCGGCGACGGGAATCGTCTCGCCGTGGTGCTTGTCGACCGCGCCGGCGTAGAAGTGGAAGACGTCGGCAACCATCCCGATCTCGCCGCGCGCGCCCGAGATCGGCTTCCCGGTGTTCGCGGACTCGATCCGCGCCAGTTCGTCGCGGTGCTCCTCGACGAGCGTGGCGAGTCGCCGCAGCAGCCGGGCGCGATCGGACGGAGCCACCGCCCGCCATGCCGGAAACGCCGCACGCGCGCGGGCGACCGCCGCGTCCGTCTCCTCGACCCCGGCCGACGTCGAGCCTCACGATCGGCTCCTCCGTTGCCGGGTTGATGACGGTTACCGCCATCGCGCGATTGAATCATGCGCGCGGTTCGTGGCTGGTTCGTGACCCTTCCCTGGCGACTGGACGCGCCCCTAGGAGGCGAGTCGTGCCGAGTCGAGCCCGTCTTCGACGAAGCGGCGATAGGTCCGACCGCGCGACGTTCGGTGACGGGCCGAAGAGCTCGAGCAGCTTCGGGACCTGATGGAACGGTCGCGGATGCTCGAGGCCGACCGCGGCGCGATAGCCCGACCAGGGCCAGTCCTCGAGCTGCACACCGAGCGCCCGCACAGCGTTCAGGTCGATGTAGCGACACGTCGAGAGCAGGTGCGACTCGGTCTCGAGCAGTCCGGCATGGAAGCCGTGCCTGACGAGATGGCCGGCGCCGGTGCGTCCCGTAGCAGCGTTCAGTCGGCGCGCGAAACCGTGGTTGATCACGCGCATGCCCTCGCTCAGGCCACCGTTCGTCAGCTTGATCAGGAAGTGATGGTGGTTCCAGAGGAGCGTCCAGGCGAGTGTGATCCAGCCGAGCTTGGCCGCTGTTCGGCCGTAGAGCGTGAGGTAGAGCTCGTGTTGTTCCGGCGTCTCGAAGAGCGCCTCTCCGAAGTTGCCCCGGCTGGAGACGTGGTAGTAGCCCTCGGGATCGATCGGCGGGCGACGTGGCATCGCGCCGAACGTAGCCCTGAGAACGTGCCGAAAGTGCACGCGAGTCAACCCGGCACACTCTTGTCACCCTTCCCTGGCGACAGGACACGGCCCGAGGCGCCAACCCGACCCTCGCCACCCGATGCTTATGTCCTGCTTAGCCGGGACCGGTACCAATCCAGGCATGCAGAACGCCGCGCCCGTCCGTATGAGGATTCTCGTTCTCGCCGCCGTCGGCCTCGTTGCCGCCGCGATCGGCGCCAAGCTTGCCTTCGCGCGCATGTCTGCGCCGGCGATCGGAAGCGGCGTCGTCGTGATCGAGACGAATCTCGCGTACCAGAACGGTGCGGCCGCGGGGACGGGCATGGTGCTCACGTCCTCCGGCACCGTGCTCACGAACAACCACGTGATCGCGGGCGCGACGACGGTCAAGGTCGTCGTCCCGGGCACCGGTCGCAGCTACACCGCGCGCGTCGCGGGCTACGACGTCCAGGACGACGTCGCGCTGCTCCGGCTGCAGAACGCCTCGAACCTGAAGACCGTCTCGACGACGAGCTCGAAGCCCACGCTCGGGTCGGCCGTGCGCGCGCTCGGCAACGCGGGCGGCACCGGCTCTCTTACCGCTGTGAGCGGGCGCGTCACCGGCCTCGGCAAGACGATCACCGCGGGCGACGACCAGGGTGGCTCCGAGCAGCTCACCGGCCTGATCGAGACGAACGCCGCCGTCCAGCCGGGCGACTCCGGCGGGCCGCTGTTCAACTCGGCTGGACGCGTCGTGGGGATGACCACCGCTGCGTCGGCGAACGGCTTCGGTTTCCGCGACGTTGCGGCGACCGACGCCTACGCGATCCCGATCGGCAAGGCACTGACGATCGCGAAGGCGATCGCCGCCGGCAAGTCTTCGGTCGCGATCCACGTCGGCCCGACCGCGTTCCTCGGGATCCAGGTCCAGCCGAATAGCGACGGCGGCGTGCTCGTCGCCGGCGTCGTCTCGAACGGCCCCGCGGCGAACGCCGGGATCGAGAGCGGCGACCTCATCACCGCGATCGGCGGCCGCTCGGTCTCGACGTCGACCGCGCTCCGGCGCTACATCCAGACGAAGAAGCCGGGCGCGAAGGTCTCGGTCGCCTACCTCGACCAGACGGGCTACGGCGCGACCGCGACCGTGACGCTCGGCTCCGGCCCGCCCCAGTAGCGATCAGCGCGAGGCGCGCCGCGCTGCGGCCGCCTCGACGAGTGCCGCGAAGAGGGCTCGGTCCTCGTCCTCCTCCGGGTGCCAGAGCACGCCGACCGCGAAGCTCAGGCTCGGATCCTCGAGACCTTCGAGCGTGCCGTCCTCGGCGCGCGCCGACTCCTCGAGCCCGTCGCCGAGCCGGCTGAACCCCTGGTGGTGGTGCGACTTGACCGCCGCCTGCGTGCCGAGGATGCCGGCGAGCCGCGTGCCCTCGACCACCTCGACCCCGTGCTCGCCGAAGGCGCCCGGCTCGGCACGATGCACCTCGTCGCCGAGGCGGTCCGGGAGGTGCTGCTCGATGTCCCCGCCGCGCGCGACGTTCAGCACCTGCGAGCCGCGGCAGATCGCGAGCACGGGCATGTCGCGCTCGAGCGCAGCCCGCATCAGCTCGAGCTCGAACTCGTCGCGCTCGCGCACCGTGCCGGAGGTCTCGTCGTGTGCGGCAGCCCCGTAGAGCTCCGGATCGAGGTCCGACCCCCCCGAGAAGACGAGCCCGTCCACCGCGTCCAGCGTCTCGTCGACCCCGGCGCCCGGGGGCACGAGCATCGGCGAGCCGCCGGCCTCCTCCACCGCGCGCACGTAGGACGCCGGGATCAGCGCCGCCGGCAGGTTCCAGTACGACCAGGCGGCCTGCGTGAGGTACGTCGTGATGCCGACGACCGGCTTGCGCCCCGGATCAGCCACGCTCGAAGAACCGCTCCCGTTCGTAGCACGTGACGACGCGGTCGAAGAGCTGCTGCTCGGTGCGGCCGTAGTTGAGGTAGTGGTCGACGACGTCGTCGCCGAACGCGGCCCGCGCGACCGTGCCGCGTTCGAGCGCGGCGAGTGCCTCGCGCAGCGTCGAGGGGAACCGCTCCTCGTCGGCGACGTACGCGTTGCCCTCGAGTGCAGGGCCGAGCTCGAGCCCGTGCTCGATGCCGTGCAGCCCGGACGCGATCAGTGCCGCGAACGCGAGGTACGGGTTGACGTCGCCGCCGGGAATGCGCGTCTCGACACGCATTCCACCGCCGTGGCCGACGACACGGAATGCGCACGTCCGGTTGTCGCGGCCCCACGCGAGGGTCGTCGGCGCCCACGAGCCGACCGCGAACCGCTTGTACGAGTTCACGTTCGGCGCGAAGAACAGCGCGAGCTCGCGCGCGCACGCGATCTGACCGGCGAGGTACTGACGGAAGACCTCCGACTCGCCGGCGAAGGCGCTCTCACCGTCGCGCCAGAGCGACGAGTGGATGTGGCACGACGAGCCGATCCAGTCGTGGTCGGGCTTCGCCATGAAGGTGATCGAGCAGCCGTTCAGGAAGGCGATCTCCTTCGCGCCGTTCTTGTAGATCGCGTGATCGTCCGCCATCCGCAGCGCATCCGCGTAGCGGAAGTTCACCTCGTGCTGGCCGGGCCAGGCCTCGCCCTTCGACGTCTCGACCCGCATCCCGGCGCCGACCATCCCGTTGCGAATCTGGCGGAGCAGCGGCTCCGAGTACGTCGCCGCGAGGATGTGGTAGTCGAGGATGTACGGCACCGACGGGGTGAGCCCCCGGTAGTGCTTCGCGTGCGCCTCCTCGTAGGTCTCCTTGAGGAGATAGAACTCGAGCTCGGAGCCGACCATCACCTCGAAGCCGAGCGACGACGCCCGCTCGAGCTGCGCGCGCAGCACCTGGCGCGGCGAGGGCCGGACCGGCGAGCCGTCCTCCCAGCCGACGTCGCAGAGCACGAGCGCCGTCGCCTCGAGCCACGGGATGCGGCGCAGCGTCGACAGGTCGGGGGTGAGCACGAAGTCGCCGTACCCGCGCTCCCAGGAGGCGATCTCGTAGCCCGCCACCGGGTCCATCTCCATCTCGAGCGCGAGCAGGTAGTTGCAGCCCTCCGTGCCGTGCCCGTGCTCGACCTGCTCGAAGAAGAAGTCGCGGTGCAGGCGCTTGCCGAGCAGGCGGCCCTGCATGTCGGTGAACGCCATGATCACGGTGTCGATCGACGTGTCGCCGCGCAGCTCTTCGAGCGTCAGCACGAGGGCCTCCTTCGTGGAGGGAGCCGGCGCGCGCCGGCTCCCTCCGATCCGGTATCGAGACCGATCCTACGCGGAGGACGTCGCCGGGCCCGGCGCGCCTTCGTACTTCGCCTCGATGCGCGCGAGCTCCTCGGGCGACCCCTGCGACGATCGGGCCCTTGAACCACTTCCTGGCCGAGACCAGCCACCAGACGCCGACCAGCAGGAACGTGCCGAGCACGGCGATCGGCGCGTAGTTGACCGAGAGCCAGGTGAACTCGCTGTTCCACGGGATCCCGGCCGGGCTGAGCGGCGCCATGAAGAGGATCGAGATGAACACGACCCAGAGGCAGGCGACGATGCCGATCCACTTGTAGTGCTTGCCGAGGTTCCACTCACCCGGCTCCCAGCTGTCGCCGAGGCGCAGCCGCAGGAAGATCGGCATCGCGTAGGCGATGTAGAGGCCGATCGTCGCGATCGACGTCACCGCCGCATACGCGACGGCGCCGTTGGTGCCGAAGTACGCCGGGAAGGCGCAGAGGAAGGCAAGCACCACGATCGCCGCGGCGGCGAGGTACGGCACGCGCTCGCCGTTGAGCTTGCGCCAGAGCTGGTGACCCGGGACGTCGCCCGGTCGCGGGAGAACGCGTACTCATCCGCGACGCCGACGTGATCGACGACATCCCGCAGAAGAGCTGTGCGGCGACGATGATGAAGAGCATCACCTTCGCCGTCGTGTCTCCGAGCGATTGCAGGAAGATCTCCTTCACGGCGAACGTCCCCGCTCCGGTGGTGTCGGCGATGTTCTGGATCGCGAACGTCACGCCGAGCGCGAGGATGTACCCGAAGATCGCCGAGACGACGATCGACATGATCACGCCTCGCGCCGCCGAACGGGAGGCGTTGACCGTCTCCTCGCTCATGTGCGCAGACGCGTCGTAGCCCGTGTACGTGTACTGCGCCTGCAGTAACCCGAGCAGCAGCACGTACCAGAGCCACGCGTGCGAGAAGCCGCTGTTGTTGATCGTCTTCGTGAAGACCGTCCCGAACGACTGGTGGTGGTCGGGCTTGAAGATCAGGAACCCGACGATGATCACCACGCCGAGCGACGTGCCACCAGACGGAGACGTCGTTGAGGAACGCCACCAGGCGGACGCTGAAGACGTTCACGAGCAGGAGCACGACGAGGATCACGGCGTAGACGTAGATCACCTCGTGCGAGGTGCCTGTGAAGGTGCCCGGCCAGAGCAGCTGCAGCAGCGAATCGGCGAAGAGCGCCGAGCCGTAGATGATGCCCGCGGTGATCGCGATCTGCCCGATCAGGTTGAACCAGCCGGTGAACCATCCCCAGCCGGGACCGCCCATCTTCGACGACCAGTAGTAGAGGCCGCCTGCGGTCGGGTACTTGGACGCGATCTCGGCCATGCCGAGCCCGACGATGATCACGAAGAACGAGACGATCGGCCAGCCGTAGGCCTCCTCGACGAACCCTCCGTAGTTGAGCCCCTGGTAGTAGAGGGTCAACGTGCCGGAGAGGATCGAGATGATCGTGAACGAGATCGCGAAGTTCGAGAAGCCGCTCATCCTGCGCGAGAGCTCCTGGGCGTAGCCCAGGCCGTGCAACATCCGCCGGTCCTTGTCGTGCGCCTGCGGTTCCACCTGACCTCCTTGGGGGGTTCGTGTCGCCTGAAACGAACCCCGGATTCTCAGGGATCAGGCGGTCGGATTACAAGGCGCCGGACCAGACGGCCGCGGTGACGTGCGCATCGGCCGTCCCGAGCCAGCCGGGAACGGGCTCCGGGAGCGCCAGCTCGATCTCCGCCGCCTCCTCGACGCGGCCGCGGGCACGGAGGAAGCGCGCGAGACCGACCCGCGCCTCGGCCTCGAGCAACCGGTAGTCGCTGCCGTCGAGCAGCCCGAGCGCGTCCCGCAGGAGCGCCTCGGCCTCGTCGTCGCTGCCCTGCGCGGCTCGGACGAGGCCGAGCGTCGTCATCGTCGAGCTCTGCGACGTCGAGGTCGTGGCGACTCACCTCGGAACGGGCGAGCGTCGCGAAGCGGTCGGCTTCCTCGATCCTCCCGGTGACGAGCAGGGCCTCGGCGAGCGCGCGGTGCGCCTCGCTGAGCCGGCTGAGCTCCTCGTTGCCCTGGAACACGCGCGCGGCCTCGCGGAACTCCTTCTCGGCCTGCTCGGCGAGCCCGTCCACGAGCCCGATCCACCCGAGCATCAACCCGCACCACGCCGCGTCGCCCGAGGCGCCGACATCGAGGTACAGCGACCGTGCCTCGACGAGCGCGGCGGCGGCGGCGGGGAGGCGCCCCTGGATACGACGCAGGGCGCCCACCGCGTTCGCCTCGCGGGCGCGCGCCAGCACGCCGTCGGCGGCCGGGCGCTGTTGCAGCACGTCTTCCGCGGCGTCGAGCTCCAGCCGCAGCTCGAGCAGCCACTGCAGCGTCCCGAGGGCGTCGATGCGGAGGTCCGGCCGCTCCGCGCGGTCGGCGAGCTCGAGCGCCTCCCGCGTGTAGGCCTCGGCGCTGCGCAGGTCGTTCGTCCACCACGCCGCCGACGCAAGCCCGCGCAGGGCGTTCGCCCGCGCCTCGAAGTCGTCCTCCGGAAGCGTGGCGAGCGCGGCCCGTGCGAGTGAGACCGACTCGAGCGGGTCGCCGTCGCGGGCGAGCACCGCGCTTGCGAGCCCCGTCAGCGCACGGCCTTCGAGGCGCGCGTCGCCCGTGCGCGCCGCCTGCTCGCGCGCCTGCTCCATCTCGGCTGCCACCGTGCCGAGGTCGCCGAGCTGGCACGCGGCGTCAGCAGCGAGGTACAAGCGCCACGGCGTCGGCTCCAGCTCGAGCGCACGCCGCAGCAGTCGCCGGGCTTTCGCGAAGGCATCCGACCCGTAGGCGCGGCGCCCCGCCTCCTCGAGCGCCGCCGCCGCCTCGGTGGCGAGCTCGCGCGGTGGGCTCCCGTCGAGCTCGGCGAGCAGCGCGCAGGCGCGGTCGAGGTGGAACGCACTGACCTCCACGAGCTCGGTGGGCACCCAGCCGGCGAAACGGCGGTGCGTCTCGGCGCGCTCGGCCTTGGTGAGCGCCCCGTAGGCGACGTCTCGGATGAGCACGTGCGTGAACTGGAACGCGCGGTCGCCGGAGATCGTCGAGCGGTCGACCGCGGCGATCAGGTCGCGCTGGATCAGCGACTCGAGCCCTTCGGCGACGTCGACGCCGGGAACGAGGTGCTCGAGCGCGCCGCGCCAGAAGACGCGGCCGATGACGGCCGCGCGCTGCAGGAGCCGCTTCTGCGCGGCTTCGAGCAGGTCGATGCGCGCCGCGATCAGCGCCTGGATGCTGTCGGGGATGCGGTCGAAGGCGGAGCAGTCGAGGTCGGCCTCGACCAGCATGCGCGCGGTCTCCTCGAGAAAGAGCGGGTTGCCCTCCGCCTTCTCGAGCAGCAGCTCCAGCTCCTCCGTGCCGGCCGCCGGCCGGCAGCAGCTCGGCGGCGAGCAGGTCGCTCTCCTCGGCGTCGAGCGGGACGAGCTCGATCGACACGGCGCGCGGGTTGCCGCCGCCCCAGGCCGGACGGGAGTCGAGCAGCTCGAAGCGCGCCACGCACACGATCAGGAGCGGGATCTCCCGGCGGGCGCGCGCGAGGTTCTCGACCACCTCGAGCAGGCGCTCGTCCGCCCACTGGATGTCCTCGAACACGAGCACGAGGGGCTGCGCGTCGGCGAGCTCCTCGGCCCAGCGCAGCGTCGCCCAGGCGATCTCGGCGTCCTCGCCGAGGCCCTCGGTCGCGCCGAGCAGCCCGAGCGCGACGCCGAGCAGCTCGGCGACGGCGTCACTCTCGCACGACAGGCGGAGCTTCTCGAACGCCTCGGCGGCGGGATCGTCGTCCGTGATCCCGGCCGACGCCTTCACCATCGACGCGATCGGCCAGTAGGTGATTCCCTCGCCGTATGGGAGCGCCCGCCCGGTCAGGACGGTTGCACGCTCGATGTCCTCGGCGAACTCGGAGATGAGCCGCGACTTGCCGACGCCGGGGTCGCCGAAGACCGTCGTCAGGTGGGGCGCGCCGGTCGCGAAGCGTGCGCTCGTACGCGTTGCGGAGCAGCTCGAGCTCGGGCTCGCGGCCCACGAATTGCGCCTGCGGACGGCGCTGGCGCGCCTGGAGGACGCGCGTCGCGTGCCACGACCAGACCGTCTCGCCGCGGCCTGATCTCGACCGCCCCGGCGTCCTCGACGTCGACCGCACCGACCGTCAACCGGCGCGCCCCGGGCCCGAGCGTGATCGTCCCTGCGGGCGCCGACTGCTGGAGCCGCGCCGCGACGACGACGGCCTCGCCCGTCGCGAACGTCGAGTCGCCGTCGTCGACGACGACCTCGCCGGACTCGACGCCGGCACGGGCCTGAAGACCGAGGTCATCGACCTCCGCCAGGACGTCGAAGGCCGCTCGGACGGCCCGCTCGGCGTCGTCCTCGTGCGCCTGAGGCACGCCGAAGGCGGCCATCACCGCGTCGCCCGCGAACTTCTCGACGGTGCCGCCGTGCCGTTCGATCGAGGCCGAGGCGCGCTCGAAGTACCGCGTCACGCGTCGGCGGACGACCTCCGGGTCGCTTGCAGTGACGAGCGCGGTCGAGTCGACCAGGTCGACGAACAGGACGGTGGCGAGCTTCCGCTCCACGATCGAAGTCTAGGAACCGCGGTCACCCTCGCGCGGACTTCTAGACTCGAGCCGTGGCGGGTCTTCGCTTCGTTTTCGTCGATGTGTTCACCGACGTGCCGCTGGCCGGCAACCAGCTGGCCGTGTTCACGGACGGGCGCGGGCTCACGGACGAGACGATGCAGGCGCTCGCGCTCGAGATCGGCTTCAGCGAGACGGTGTTCACGCTTCCGGCCGACGCGCCCGACGCCGACGTCCGGATCCGGATCTTCACCCCGTCACGCGAGCTGCCGTTCGCCGGGCATCCGACGCTCGGTGCGGCCTTCGTGCTCGGCGGGCCGCTCCAGAAGGTCGTGATCCGGCTCGAGACGGGGGCCGGCGTCGTTCCGGTGGAGCTCGAGCGCGAGGGGCCGCGGATCGTGTTCGGCTGGATGGAGCAGCCGATCCCGGAGCTCGCGCCGGTCGACGATCCGTCGGCGATCCTCGCTGCCGTCGGCATCGAGCGCTCCGGGCTGCCGGTCGAGCGCTGCGACATCGGGCCGGGCCACGTCTACTTCGAGCTCGAGTCGCCCGAGGCGGTGGCGGCCCTGCGCCCGGACGTCCAGGCGCTCGCGTCGGCGACGCAAGACGGCGTGAACTGCTTCGCGCGCGACGGCGCGCGCTGGAAGACGCGCATGTTCGCACCGGAGCACGGCGTGGTCGAGGATGCCGCCACCGGGTCCGCGGCGGGGCCGCTGGCCGCGTTCCTCGCCCGCCACGGCCGCATCGCGTTCGGCGAGCAGATCGAGATCTCGCAGGGCGCGGAGATCGGTCGTCCGTCGACGCTCTACGCGCGTGTCGAAGGCGACGCGGGCCGGATCGAGCGTGTGCTCGTCGGCGGGTCGGCGGTGACGGTCGCGCGCGGCGAGTTCACGCTTCCCTGAGCTCGATCGCCACGATTTCCGGCAGCTCGACCGCGAGCGCTGTCCAGAAGCGGCCGCCGTCGCGCGTCACGTAGAGCCGGTTTCGGCCGGCGAACACGGCCACGTCCGGCGTCTCCGGCGAGAGTGCGAGCGCCCGCCCCGGAGGGAGGCCGTGCCCCGACGCGCGCCACGTCGACCCCGCGTCGTGGGAGACGAGGATCGGCGGCTTCGTGTCGACGACCGCGAAGACCGTCGCGCCTGCGGCCGCCGCTGCGATCACCCGCGGCAGGCTGAGCACGAGCTCGGGGAGAGGCGTCGGCTCGTCGTCCGACGGCTCGACCGTCTCGCTCTCGACGTCCACCGTGAAGGTGCCGCCGGCCGTCGCGACGAGAGCGATCATCCCGCCAGGACCGCGGCGACGATGGCAGTGGCGCGCCGTGCCGCGCCGACCGGGCCGAGCCCGGCCTGCCGCCCGGCGATGTACGACGTGGCGAAGGCGTCGCCGGCGCCGGTGGCGTTGACGTCGAGCGGGCGCGCGGGCACGAACTCCTTCGCGCCGTGGTAGTAGACGGTCGAGCCTCGCGCGCCGTGCGTGACGAGAACCTCCCTCACCCCGAGTGCCGTCACGTCGCCGACGATCTCGGCCTCCTCGTCCGCGAGTTTCAGCACCCAGAGATGCTGCGAGCAACGCAGGGTCGTAGTCGGCGTCCAGGCGCAGAGGGCCGAGCTCGGGGGCGCGCACGAGGCCCTGTGCGTCGAACGACACGCGGAACCGCCTCGCGAGCGCGGCCAGTGTCTCGGCGGGAAACTCGCCGCGAAAGAGCGGCGCGACGTGCACCCAGCGTCCGGCCGGCAGCGCGGCCACGTCGGCGGGCGTCCAGGTGTCGCCGACCTCCGCCACCTGCATCTCCCGGAGCTGACCGTGGAAGGTGAACGAGAAGGTCGCCGTCGACGTGCCCTGCAGGCACGTCACGGGCGTGCCGAGCTGGACGAGCGGCGGCAGGAGCGCGTCGCGGTCGTCGGGAGAGCAGCGCGTGACGACGCGCGCCGGCGTTCGCAGCCGGCGCAGGGCGCGTGCGCCGTGATACGCGCCGCCGCCGGCACGCGGAACGCCGTCGGGGAACAGGTCGCGCGAGAGGTTTCCGACCAGCACGATCACGCGCGTACGAGCTCCGGCCCCCTGCGGGAGACCAGGCGTGCGAGCACGGCGAGCCCGAAGGCGACCGCGAAGCTCGGAAGCGACGCACCACCCCACGGCAGCGCGTGTGGGTGGGTGCGCGCGACGACGTCGGTCCACCAGCCGGGCCCCTGCGGGTAGAGCCACTGGTACACGCAGAAGCCGGCCAGCCAGGCGACGATCATCTCGACGCGCACGGCCGGTCCCTCGAACACCTCGGCGCGGGTGTAATGGCAGCCCCGAAGCACCCAGTCGGCGAGCAGGACCGCGAACAGCGGCACGAAGAACGAGCCGAGCAGATACAGGAACGGCTGGTAGTTCCGGAGATCGATCAGAAGCGCGCCCACCGTCGCGAGCGCGGCGGTAGCCGCGACGAGGAGGCGCTGCGGCACCCGGGGCACCAGGTTCTGCAGGCTGACGGCACCCGAGTAGACGTTCGCGAACGCCTCGTCGCTCTCGTCCACCGTCAGCGCGAGCAGCGCAAGGAGGCTCGCAGCCCCGCCGGCGGCGATCGCCGTCAGCAGCCCCGGCGCGTCGGAGATGTGCCGCGACATCGCGATCACGGCGCCGAGCGCGAACAGCGGTATCGTCGGCGCGAAGTAGCCGAGACCGGCACCCCAGAACCCCGCACGGCGCGAACGGGAGAAGCGCGTGTAGTCGGCCGCGAGCGGCGTCCAGCTGACGATCGACGCGAGCACGAGATCGAAGCCCGGCCAGAACGCGTGCGAGCCGCTGCGATGCCAGAGCGCGACGGGTTGCTGCCCGTGCAGCGACCACCAGGAGAGATAGAGCAGCGACGCGATCACGATCCATACGGCGAACTTGCGGACGTACCGGCGTACGAAGCCCACGGGACCGAGAAACGCGAGCAACGTCGCGATGACGCCGAACAGGAGCTTCCAGAACGCGACGCCGCCGACGCCGAAGATCTCGCGTGAGAGCGCGCTCGCGCCGGTGGCGATCACGATCAGCTCGAACACCGACCACCCGAGGCACTGCAGGATGTTGAGGCCCGTGGGCAGGTAGGAGCCGCGTCGGCCGAGCGGCGCGCGCAGCAGCACCATCGCCGGGACGCGCGCATCGGCGCCGATTCCGCCGGCGAGCCCGAGCAATAGGTTGCCGACGACCGCGGCGGCGACGATCGCCGCGAGCGCGATCGGGAGCGAGAGCCCGAGCCCGAACTCGGAGGCGGGGAGGACGAGGAACGCGCCTGCGACGATCACCAGCAGCGACACCGACAGGTTCGCCCACAGCAGGAAGCCGTCGAACGTGCCGAGGAGGCGTAGCCGTTCCGGGACCGGCTCGATGCCCCAGTTCGGTGTGTCGGTGTCGCTCACGCTTCTCCCTTCGCCGGTGCGAACCGGATCAGGTTCGACGGGTGTGATCTCAGCCCCGAGGGGCACCCCGGTCGGACAAGCGTATCTCCGCCGCGAGCGCCGGGACATCGACCGTGGCCGTCGTGTCGAGCTCGATGAGCGTCCCGCCCAGGTCGAGCGGCTGCCAGTCGCCGCGCGCGGCGCGCTCCGCGATCTCGTCGGCCGCCTCGCGGTCGTAGTGCACCGGGTGACGGTGCGGGTCCCGGTCGAGCAGACGCCGTCGCAGCGTGTCCGGCGGGGCCGAGAGGTGGACCTGCACGATCCGTGCGGGCGGAAGCGCGGCGAGCGCCGGGGAGCCGGCGGCGAAGTTCCCTTCCAGGACGAGCGAGACGCCCGCCGAGAGCAGCTCGCGCACGAGTGCGCCGAGCAGCTCGAAGACCGCGGAGCCGAGCCGCCTGGAGTCGGTGCTGCCGCGAATCCCGAGCGCGTCTCCGAGCGCTTCCTTGAGCGCGTCCTTCGCGAGCAGGGGCAACCCGAGCTCTGTGCGCAGCGCCTCCGCGACGGTGGTCTTGCCGGCGGCCGGCGGCCCGGTGACGACTACGAGGAGAGGAGGCGCCTGATCACGTACGGGAGGATGCCCCCGTGCTGCAGGTACTCGCGCTCCCGCGGCGTGTCGAGCCGCACGCGCGCCCTGAACGCGACGTCGCCCGCGCGGACGTCCACCTCGTCGGCCTCGCCGTTCCGCACACCCGTGATCGAGAACGCCTCGCGCCCCGTCAACCCGAGCGACTCGGCGCTCTCGCCGGCCGGGAACTGGAGCGGGAGGATCCCCATCATCAGCAGGTTCGAACGGTGGATCCGCTCGTACGACTCTGCGATCACCGCCTTGACGCCGAGCAGGTTCGGGCCCTTCGCGGCCCAGTCGCGTGACGACCCCGACCCGTACTCCTTGCCGGCGAGCACGACGAGCGGCGTGCCCTCGGCGAGGTAGCGCTGCGACGCGTCGTAGATCGACATCTCGTCGCCCGACGGGACGTGCACCGTCCAGGTGCCCTCCGACCCCGGGACGAGCAGATTGCGCAGCCGGACGTTCGCGAACGTCCCGCGCACGAGCACCTCGTGATTGCCGCGCCGCGCGCCGTACGAGTTGAAGTCCTTCCGCTCGACGCCGTGCTCGACGAGGTAGCGGCCGGCGGGAGAGTCGGGCTTGATCGAGCCCGCGGGCGAGATGTGGTCGGTCGTGACCGAGTCGCCGAGCCACACGAGGCAGCGCGCGCCGATCACGTCGGGGACCGTGCCCGGCTCGCGCGTCATGCCGTCGAAATAGGGCGGCAGACGCACATAGGTCGAGTCGGGCTCCCAGGCGTAGAGCTCGCTCTCGGACGACGGCATCCCGCGCCACGTCTCGTCGCCGGTGAAGACGTCGGCATACGTGCGGCGGAACATGTCGCCCTCGATCGACGCGGCGATCGTCTCCTGCACCTCGGCGGCGCTCGGCCAGAGGTCGCGGAGGTAGACGTCCTCGCCGCCGGATCCCTGGCCCACGGGCTCCGAGTCGAGGTCGATGTCCATGCGGCCCGCGAGCGCGTAGACGACGACGAGCGGCGGCGAGGCGAGGTAGTTCGCCTTCACCTCGGGATGGATGCGCGCCTCGAAGTTGCGGTTCCCGGAGAGCACCGAGCACGCGACCAGGTCGTGGCTCACGACAGCGTCCGAGATCTCGTCGGGCAGCGGCCCGGAATTGCCGATGCACGTCGTGCAGCCGTAGCCGACGGTCTGGAAGCCGAGCTCGTCGAGATAGCGGTCGAGCCCCGAGCGCTCGTAGTACTCCGTCACGACCTTGGAACCCGGCGCGAGCGACGACTTCACCCACGGGCGGCGGGTGAGCCCACGTTCCACGGCCTTCTTCGCGACCAGCCCGGCGGCGACCATCACCGCGGGGTTCGAGGTGTTCGTGCACGAGGTGATCGCGGCGATCACGACGGAGCCGTGGTCGAGCTCGAACTCCTCGCCCTCCAGGTCGACGTGGACGGGGTCCGGCGTCGGCGGATCGGCCACCGCGACGCGACCGGCGTCGGCCACGGGCTCGGGCTGCCCGCCGGGCTGCTGCTCGGTGGTCGGGTCGGACGCCGGGAAGGTGTCCGCGACGGCCCGGTCGTGCGAGCCGTTCCTGTAGTCGACGCCGAACGAGCCGAGCTGCTCGAGGAACGAGCGCTTCGCGTCGTGCAGCGGCACGCGGTCCTGCGGGCGGCGCGGGCCGGCGATCGACGGCTCGACGTCGGCGAGGTCGAGCGACACGATCTCCGAGTAGGTCGCGTGCTCGCCCGGGTCGTGCCACAGGAGGTTCTCCTTGCAGTACGCCTCGACGAGGGCGGTCCGTTCGCTGCTGCGTCCGGTCAGCCGTAGGTACTCCAGCGTCACTTCGTCGACCGGGAAGAAGCCGCACGTGGCGCCGTACTCCGGCGACATGTTCCCGAGCGTCGCGCGGTCGGCGAGCGACAGCGAGGCGACGCCGTCGCCGAAGTACTCGACGAACTTGCCGACCACTCCGACCTGGCGCAGCCGCTCGGTGACGGTGAGCACGAGGTCGGTCGCGGTCGACCCTTCGCGCAGCGCGCCCGAGAGCCTGAAGCCGACCACCTGCGGCACGAGCATCGACAGCGGCTGGCCGAGCATCGCGGCCTCGGCCTCGATGCCGCCGACGCCCCAGCCCAGCACGCCGAGGCCGTTGACCATCGTCGTGTGCGAGTCGGTGCCGACGAGCGTGTCCGGGAACGCGACTCCGTCGCGATCGTCGACGACGCGCGCAAGGTACTCGAGGTTCACCTGGTGGCAGATGCCGGTGCCCGGCGGCACCACCGAGAAGTTGTCGAACGACTGCTGGCCCCACCGCAGGAACGCATAGCGCTCGCGGTTGCGCGTGAACTCGAGCTCGACGTTGCGCGCGAACGCGCGGCTCGATGCGAACAGGTCTACCTGCACCGAATGGTCGATCACGAGCTCCGCGGGGATCAGCGGGTTGATTCGCTTCGGATCGCCGCCGAGGTCGGCCATCGCGTTGCGCATCGCGGCGAGGTCGACCACGGCGGGCACGCCCGTCAGGTCCTGCAGCAGCACGCGCGACGGCGAGAAGGAGATCTCGCGCGACGGCTCCGCATTCGCGTCCCACTGCGCGACGGCGTCGACGTCGGCGTCGCTGCCGTTCCGCATCACGTTCTCGAGCAGGACGCGGAGCGTGTACGGCAGGCGCGCGACGTCGTACGACGCCTGCAGCTCGCCGATCCGGAAGATGTCGTAGGACGTGTCTCCGACGGCGAGCTTGGACGGTAAGGCCATGTCGTCGATTCAACCAGAACGTAGACTCGCGACGTGGCGGCCGGGAGGCACATCGTCGGCCTCGGCGGCGCGGGGGACACACCCGAGCAGACGTTGCGCCTGCATCGCTACGTGCTCGGGCTCACGGGCAAGGACCGTCCCCGGCTGCTCCTCGTTCCGACCGCGACGGCCGAGTCGGACGCGACGATCGCGATGTACTTCGAGCTCTTCGCGCTCGAAGCGGACGTGGCCGTGCTGCGGACGTTCCCGTGGCCGCCGGCCGACCTGCGCTCGCGCGTGCTCGACCAGGATGCGATCTGCATCGGCGGCGGGAACACCGCGAACATGCTCGCGATCTGGCGCGTGCACGGCATCGACGCGCTCCTGCGGGAGGCGTGGGAGGCCGGCGTCCTCCTGTTCGGAGCGAGCGCCGGGATGATCTGCTGGTTCGAGGCCGGGGTCACCGACTCGTTCGGCCCGCAGCTCGAGGGGCTGCGCGACGGTCTCGGCTTCCTCGCCGGCAGTGCGTGCCCTCACTACGACGGGGAGGAGCGCCGGCGCCCGCGCTACCGCGAGCTGGTCGACGAGGGGTTCCCGCCGGGCCTCGCCGCCGACGACGGCGTCGGCCTCCACTTCGAGGGAACGGAGCTCACGGAGATCGTCACCTGCCGGCCCGGCGCGGCCGCCTACCGCGTCGACGGGAACGGCGAGGAGCGCCTGCCCGCCCGCGACGTCTGACTAGCTCTTCTCGAGGCGGTCGATCATCCGCCGCAGCTGGGCGCGCTCCGGCCCGAGCGCCGAATGCACGCGCTCGAGCGACTCCGCGCCCAGGTCGGTCAGCCGCAGATGGGCGACCCGTCCGTCCGACGCCGACGTCTGCCGGGCGACAAGCCCGGCGAGCTCGGCGCGCTGGACGAGCTCGGTCACCGCGCTCTGTGTGAGGCTCAGCTTCTCGACGAGCTCGGAGACCGTGGTCTGCTCTCCGTCCGCGCCTGCGATCTGAAGGAGGAGCACGTGCTGCCCCGGCGTGATGCCGACGTGGCGCGCGGCCTCCTCGGAGCGGCGGAGGAAGCGCCGGAGCTCGGTACGGAAGGCGGCTGCGTCGCGGTAGGAGATCGTCACGGTAGGGCTTTTACTCATCGGAGCCCGACGGATGCAAGCGCCTCCGCCAAGACATCGATGTCTTCCTCGCCGTTGTAGGCCTGGGCCGAGACCCGCAGGACCCAGCCGCCCGCCGACTCGAACACGGGGACCTCGACCCGGTGCTCCTCGTAGAGCCGGCGGGTCAGCCTCTCCGCCTCCGGATGGTCGATGCGAAAGCCGAGCATCTGCACGAAACGGTCGGTGAGCGGCTCGAGCGGCAGCCGCTCGCGCGCGCGCTCGAGCAGGCGGTGGCAGCGTTCGCGCACGCGGGGCCAGTCGTGGGCCTCCTGGAACCCGATCGCGTCGGGCACCGCCAGGTAGGCGCTCGGGTCCCTCGTCCCTTGCCAGCGATGGACGTCGGGGAACGTCGCTCCGTCCTGCCAGTCCCACGACACGACCCCGGGGTCGATCGAGCTGTGCAGCGCGGAGCGGGCGTAGAGGAAGCCGGAGCCCTTCGGTCCGCACATCCATTTGTGGCAG
Organism: uncultured Thermoleophilia bacterium; assembly: GCA_963742615.1. GTDB lineage: Bacteria > Actinomycetota > Thermoleophilia > Gaiellales > Gaiellaceae > PALSA-600. Next base: position 670,552 of record CAVUMS010000001.1, read on the forward strand.
TTGCCGGAGTAGATGTCGGCGCCGATCGCCTCGAGGTCGAGGTCGATCTGCCCCGGCGCATGGGCACCGTCGACGATCGAGACGACGCCGGCGTCGCGCGCGCGGCGGCAGAGCTCGGCAACGTCGTTCACGCGGCCGCTCGTCCATTCGACGTGTGAGCAGAAGACGACCCGCGTGCCCGGGCCAGGGTCGAGCTCCTCGAACGGGACGCGCTCGATCCGCGCGCCGGTGCGGCGGGCCACGAACTCCCAGAGCCGGAGGAGGCCGCCGTACTCGCGATCGCCCATCAGCACGACGTCCCCGGGTCGCAGCTCGAGCGAGCGCACGGCGGCGTTCAGGCCGGTGGTCGCGTTCGGCATGAAGACGACGTTCTGCGGATCGGCTCCCAGGTACCCGGCGAGCGCGAGGCGGGCCTGGTCGAAGAGGGCGCCGAAGCGGCGCTCGCGGGTCAGGAACTCGACCGGCTCGCGCTCCAACTCGAGCTGCCATGCCTGGTAGCGCTCGAACACCGGCCGCGGGCATGCGCCGAACGAGCCATGGTTCAGGAAGACGATCGCGGGATCGAGCAGGAAGAGATCCTTCACAGCTCGTTCGGGTCGGCCGTAAGTACTCGAACGCCGCCTGACCCAGCCGCACAACTCGGAACGCGCTCCTAACACACCGGGTTGCGGCCCGTTGGTTGCGCAGGTGGCTCGACGGGTTCGACGACGCAGCGATTCACGACGTCAACCTGGCCGTGGCGGCGCTTCAGGCGCTCGGCGACCGGCACCACGCGCGTGCCTATTCGACGCTTCGGGACCTGGCCGAAGACTGGGGCGCCGCTGCGCCAAGCGATGACCGCTACGTCGGGGTAGGGGGCGGGGTGCCGTCGGACGAGGGCGACGCGGCGAGCGTGCCGTAGGCTCGACCGTCGCCATGCGGAGCCGGACAACGGTAAACCGTCATCGCTCCTTCAGTAACGAGCGCGCGTGTGCGCGCGAGGGCCATGTTCGGCACCAGCAAGGGGCATGACTTTGCTCCAGGCTCGCGCGGGTGCGATGCCGCCGCGTAGCCGTCTGTGTCTCACCAACCTTGACGCCGCGGGATGGTTCGCCGGAGACTCAGTTCCGCGATGGATCCACTCGTACTCGGTCGGGTCGAGCCGCTCGCGCGGCTCGACCGATTCGTCGAAGACGTCGCCGCCGGACCGGCGGCCCTTGTGGTCGAGGGCGAGCCGGGTATCGGGAAGACGACGGTCTGGCGTTGGGCGGTCGAGGCGGCTGCGACGCGCGGCTACCGCGTATTAACGAGCCGACCCTCGGAGGCGGAGTCGCGGCTTGGTTATTCGGGTCTCGCCGACCTGCTCACACCAGTGGACAGCTCGCACACAGAGGCGCTTCCGGGGCCGCTGCGCCACGCTCTCGAGGTCGCGCTCCTCGTCTCCGAGCCGGCCGGGCGGCCGCCGCAGCCCCGTGCGATCTTCGCCGCCCTCGGGGGAATCCTGCGATCGCTCGTAGGCGATTCCCCGGTGCTCGTCGCCGTCGACGACTGGCAGTGGTTGGACGCGAGCTCGCGACATGCGCTCGACTATGCGGCACGTCGCCTCGACGGGGCGCCGGTCGGTGTCCTGGCAACCCGGAGGCCAGGCGTCTCCGATTCGGCAGCGGTCGAGACAATTCGACTTCGGGGCCTGAGCCCGGCTGCGCTGTACCGGCTAGTGGAGGGCCGGCTCGGTGTGAGCCTTCCCCGCTCGACGGTCATGCGCCTCCACCGGACGACGGACGGCAACCCGTTCTACGCCCTCGAGATCGCGAGCGCCCTGATCGCCGCCGAGCTGCCTGGGGCCTCCGACCCCTGGCCGATCCCGGACGACCTCCGCGACATCGTCGCGATACGGGTCCGAAAACTGCCGAAGTCATCTCGCGCGGCCCTGCTCGTGGCCGCCGCGAGCTCGCGAGCGCGCCTCGATGCCCGCGCGCCGAGCCTGCGCCCGGCCGAGCGCGCGGGCATCGTCAGGATCGACGCAGAGGGATCGGTGCGCTTCGCGCACCCCCTCTACTCCGCTGCGATCTACGACGGCGCGACCGAGGAGGAGCGTCGCCGCGCCCATGCGTTGCTGGCCGACGCGGACAATGACCTCGAGGAGCAGGCGCGACATCGTGCCTTGGCGACAAGCGGGGCGGACGAGCAGGTGGCCGCGCTGCTCGAGCGGGCGGCCTCGCGGGCGCAGGCTCGAGGCGCGACCGACGTCGCTGCAGAGCTCGGTGAGCGCGCCGTCCTCCTCACGCCCTCCGACATGCTCGACAACGACCGGCGGCGGCGGGTGGCAGCCGCGGAGTACAACTTCCGTGCCGGCGACCTCGAGCGTGCGCGGACGCAGCTGGCCGAACTGGTCAGGCGCACCGAGGCGCCGCCCGACTCGCACACGCTTCGACTCCTCGCCGAGGTCTGCTATCGCCTGCACCACCTCGACGAGGCGATCCAGCACCTCCACGAGGCGATCGCGGCGGCAGGCGGCGAGCCCGCGGCGACGGCACGTGCAGAGCTGGACCTCGCATACACGCTGGCCTACTCGTTCAGGAGCTTCCAGGAGGCGGACGCTGCTGCTCAGCGAGCAGTCGCTGCAGCCGAGCAGACCGGTGACCGGACGCTGCTTGCCGGTGCGCTCGCGGAGTCCGCGCTTACGGGTCTCATCCTCGGCCGAGGACTGGACGGGGAGCGGCTCGCACGCGCTCTCCGCCTCGAGGATCCTGAAGAGCCCGGCCCAATCCAGCACCGGCCGAGCATGCTCGCGGCGGAAGCCCTGTTCTACGTGGGCGAGGTAGACCAGCCGCGCGACCTGCTGATGTCTTGTTGGAGGCGCTTGACCGACCGCGGTGAGGAGAGCGCTCTCCCTTACGTGCTGGCGCTCCTCGCGCAGGTGGAATGCGCCGCCGGCAACCTGTCCATGGCGAGGGAGCTGAGCGACCAGAGCTACGACGCCGCCCGGCAGGAAGGAAGCGACAGCCTCGCCGCGATGGCGCGGGCAGTACGTGCGCTCGTCGATGCGCGGGCGGGCCGCATCGGGGAGGCTCGAGCGGCTGCCGCCGAGGCGACCCAGTTGGCTGACCGCAGCGACTGGGGAGTCGCAGCCTTCCTGGCGTCGACCGCGCTGGGGCATCTCGAGCTTGCGCTCGGCAACCACGCCGCGGTTGCGGCCGTACTGGGCGGCTCGATCGCGCTTGTCGAGCGGGACGGGGTTGTCGAGCCGTTCCGTCGTCCGTTTCTTCCCGACGCGATCGAGGCACTCGCCTACCTCGGCGAGACCGACAGGGCCGACCGGCTGGCGCAGGAGCTCGCGCAACTCGGACGCGACCTCGGCCGGCCCTGGGCCACCCTTACCGGCGCTCGCTGTCAGGCGATCGTGCGCGGCGTTCGCGGCGACGCGGGCTTCGCACTCAGCGAGCTCTCGCACGCGCTCGGCGCCGAGCCCGAACCGACGTACCCGCTCGAGCTCGCGCGCACGCTGATCGTCAAAGGCCAGCTCGAGCGCCGCGCGAAGAAGAGGGCCGCGGCCGCTCGCACGCTTCAGTGCGCGCTGACCCTGTGCGAGGAGATAGGCGCCGCGCTCTGGGCCGAGCGCGCACGCTCGGAGCTCGCACGCGTCGGGTCAGGCCGCGACGAGAGCGGGCCGTCGCCGACCGAGATGCGCGTCGCGGTTCTCGCCGCGTCGGGTCTCACGAACCGCGAGATCGCCGCCACCGCGTTCATGAGCCAGAAGACTGTCGAGGCCAACCTCTCACGGGTCTATCGCAAGCTGGACATTCGCTCGCGCGCGGAGCTCGGAGTCAGGCTCGCAACGCTGCATGCTGAAGCGTCATCGACCGAGCCATGAGCGCGGTAGGGTGCCGGCCCGCACGCGGCCCGGGTACGCTGGTATCAGGCGGCGGGCGAGGAACGCGGCCGGACGATCGTCAGTGACCGCGGTCAGATCCTCGAGCGTGAGCAGCATGCGCACGCTGCCCGCGACTTGGTAGTCCGCCGCCGTCGCCGGCGAGCCGCCGAGGTCGCCGCGCTCGATCCACGCGTCGATGCGGTCGAGCATCGCTGGCAGCGAGGCGAGATCGGATCGCACCGCGTCAGCGTGCGCACCGTTGAGGGCCGCGTCGAGTCGAACGACCGGACGCGCGAGCGACGCGGCGAGCCCAAGCGGCAAAGGGAACTGCAGCCGCGCTCCCTCGAGCGCCGCGCGTAGGGCGGCGCGGTCGCGCGTCAGCGCCCAGAGAACGATTCTCCGTGCGACATCCTGGAGAGGCCCGTCCCCCCACGCCTCGATGGCCTCGACGCGTGCCCGCGCGTGCGGCTCCGATGGAAAGAAGGGCGGCTCGGGACGAAGGGCATCGAGCGCTCTCGCAATCGCGCGCGAGCCGTCGGTCCGGACGCCGTCGAGTCGAAGCGCCGGCACCCTGCCGGAGCGGAAGCCGGAGAGTCGCAGCCAGACCCTGGACCAGGCTGGAATCAGGTCGATGCGCTCGTAGACCACGCCCTTTGCGTCCAGCATCGCGGCGACCGCCGCACAGGGATGCGACGCCGGGATCGCGAGCAGCCGCGCCGAGGGCTCAAGGGCGATCGATCAAGGGTATCCCCTGATTGTGCGCACGAAAGCTGCGTACAGGTTCTGCGTCACACTGACCCGCCTGTCCGGCGAAGCGAGTGAGCCCCGCTGCGCACCGATCAGTCTGAGGTAGCCCACCTCAGAACGCGCGAACGGGCCGCTCCCGCACGGCGTAGGTCAGGTGGGTCACCCGCTGCTCGGCTCCGCGCGGACCGGCTCCAGGACCACGCGGCCCGCGTCCACGCCCTCGAACAGGCGGATTCCGGAGCCGAACAGCACGGGTGAGCGCGCGATCGTGAACTCGTCGATCAGGCTGGCGTTCACGTGCTCCAGGATCGTTCCGCCGCCGCCCGCGATGCGGACGTCCCGGTCGCCGGCTGCGTCGCGGGCCTGGTCGCGCGCGGGCTGGATGCCGTCGTTGACGAAGTGGAAGGTGGTCCCGCCCGGCCGCCCCCATGGGCCACGCTTCTCCGCGCTCCCTCTCGGCGAACTGCTCAAGCACAGCGACGTACTCGACGTCGCGCTCAACTACGCGCTCGAGTGCCGCCAGGTTCGCGTCGAACCGATGCCAGAATCGCGGCCCGGTCTCACGGCCGAACAGCACCGACTGAAGGCTCTCGACATAAGCCCGATTCGAACCTTTGAGGTATGGGACTCGCGTCAACAAGCTGAGGCCTGGGGACGCCGTGGCGGCCCTGGTTCCGCGGGAGGACCGCACCCCTGACCGGCGGGTGTTCGCCGGGTTCTCGGCATCAACATGCAGGCAGGCGATGGCGTCGGCGTGCAAGCTGGCCGGGCTGCCGCACCACCACCCCCACGACCTGCGGCACCGCAGGGTGTCGCTGTGGTTCGCTCAGGGTGTGTCGGCGGTCCAGATCGCGGCATGGGCCGGCCACATTTCGTCGCTGTCGCTCGACACCTACGGGCATGTGCTCATCGGCGGCGAAATCACTGCCGCGCAGCTGCTCGAGTTGTGCCGTGGCGGTGATGACACGGTGATGACGCCGAAGCCCGTGGCGGCCCGTGAAGTCTTTGTTTAAGCCTTACAGGGCTTAATCCCGGGTTAATCGGCGCTCACGCCTGACCAACATGGTGCCGTTATAACGGGGACGTGGCGCGCAGTCGCATCCTCTCTCTCCGCGCCGCCGAACTGGCTGCGGTCGCTCTCGTGGGTGGCGCCGTCGCGCTCGGCGGCGCGGCGCTCCTCGGCAAGCTGGGGAGCCACACGACGATTCAGCAGGTCGCGCCCGTCGGCGGCTCCGCCGGCGTCGCCAACGCCTCGCTCCAGGCTCCGGCGAAGGCCGTGACGCCCGAGACGATCTACCACCGCGATGCGCCGGGCGTCGTCCAGATCACCTCGACGAGCACCTCGACGCAGACCACCGACCCGTTCGGCTTTCCGGCGACGCCGCAGACGCAGCAGTCGCTCGGCTCCGGCTTCGTGATCGACAAGGCCGGTCACATCGTCACCAACTACCACGTGATCTCCGGCGCGACGCGCGTCCAGGTCTCGTTCTCCAGCCAGGACGAGCTCGACGCCAAGGTGGTCGGCTCCGACCCGTCCACCGACATCGCCGTCCTCAAGATCGACACGCACTCGCGCGCGCTGACGCCGCTGCCGCTCGGAGACTCCGACTCGGTCCGCGTCGGCGACCAGGTGTACGCGATCGGCAATCCGTTCGGCTACACGCGGACGCTCACCTCCGGGGTCGTCTCGGCGCTCCAGCGCCAGATCGTCGCGCCGAACAGCCTGCAGATCGACGGCGTCATCCAGACCGACGCGTCGATCAACCACGGCAACTCCGGCGGCCCCCTGATCGACGCCGCCGGCCGCGTGATCGGCGTCACCTCGCAGATCTCGACCGGCACGACCGGCGAGCAGGGGAACATCGGCATCGGCTTCGCGATCCCGATCAACACCGTGCGCAACGTCGCCGCGCAGATCATCAAGAGCGGCAAGGTCGAGCACGCGGTCCTCGGCGATCAGGGTGGTCGCGATCACTCCGCAGATCGCGAAGCTCTTCAACCTGCCCACGAAGAGCGGCGTGATCGTCGACAGCGTCGACAAGGGCGGCGGCGCCGACAAGGCCGGCATCAAGGGACGCTCGACCGACGTGGTCGTCCAGGGCGAGACCTACCCGCTCGGAGGCGACATCATCGTCAGCGTCGACCACCAGGCGGTGACCACGCCCGAGCAGCTGCGCGAGGCGATCGCCCGGCACAAGCCCGGCGACAAGGTCGGCCTCGAGATCTACCGACACGGACAGAAGAAGACCGTCACCGTCAAGCTCGGCAACGCGCCCGGAGGCGGCGAAGTGACGCACAGCGTGAACGGCCGGATCTGCTCCCCCGGACAGGCCGTTCACGGGTCGCTCAGGCGACCCGAACGTAGGCCGGTCGCGGCCCGCCCGCCTGCCCGGGCCGCGGCCGGTCTAATCAGCTCCAGCGTCTACCCTGTTCCGCGATGGAGCGCGGGCAGGCGATTCTCGGCGATGTCTCGGTCGTCGAGGAGGAGCTGTGGCAGGACGAGACCGGCGACCACGACGGGTGGTTCTGCGTCCGCACCGACCCGTTCCCGTGCCCGGCGTCCGGGTGCACGTTCGTCGCGGAGTTCATGACGGCGGCGCATCTCGTGCTCGTCTGGGAGGCCTTCGACGACCCGAATCTGCTTCGCCACGCGGCGCGGGCGCGTGATGTTGGCCGGAATCCGCGGATCATCGGCTACCTCGCGGACTACGGGCCGAGCGCGTCGTACTACGCGTGGGTCGCGGCCGGCCGGCCGGTGCACGGCGTCAAAGCCGCCACGTGATCCCACACACGTTCGGCGAGAGCACATCGTTCTCGCTCGGCGTCGAGGAGGAGCTGATGATCCTCGACGCGGTCACGCTCGACCAGGTCGGCGCCGTCGACGACATCCTGGCCGGGGTCGGCCGGCCGCGACCTTCCCGGGTGCGATCAAGACCGAGCTGTTCGCCTCGGTCTTCGAGACGACGACGGGGGTCTGCGCCGACGTCGCGGAGGTCGAGGGAGCGCTCGTCGGGCTGCGGCGCGCCGCAGCGGAGGTCGCGGCCGCGACGCGGCCTTGCGATCGCGGCGGCCGGCACCCACCCGTTCGCGCGTCCCGAGTCGCAGCCGGTCGTCCAGGAGGAGCGGTACACGTCGTTCGAGCGCTACGGCGGGATCAGCGTGCGGCGCCAGGGCGTCCAGGGCCTGCACGTGCACGTCGGGGTGGCGACCGCGGACGACTGCTGGCGCTGCCTCGAAGCGATCCTGCCGTGGCTGCCGGTCGTGCTGGCGCTGTCCGCGAACTCGCCGTGGCTCGCCGGCGAGCGCACCGGGATGGCGTCGAACCGCGCGCTCGTGCTGGCGCGAGCTCCCGCGCGCGTCGGCTCCGCCGCCGTTCGCGTCGTACGCGGAGTGGGAGCAGTGGGTCGAGCGGCTCGTGCGGCTCGGCGTGACGCAGGACTACACGCGGATCTGGTGGGACGTGCGGCCGCATCCCCGGTTCGGCACGCTCGAGGTGCGCGTGCCCGACCAGCCCACCGACGTCGTGCTCGCGGTCGCGTTCGCCGCCCTCCTGCAGGCGCTCTGCGCGACCGCGCTCGACGGCGGCCTGCCAGCCAACGGACTGCTGCTCGGCGACCGCGGGCGAGGCGACTACGCGCAGAACCGCTGGGCGGCCGCGCGCTTCGGGCCACGGGCGGAGCTGCTCCATCCGGACGGTGACGTCGGTCGCCTCGGGCGCCGAGCTCGGCGCGGAGCTGCTCGAGCTCGTGCGCCCGGCGGCGCGCGCGCCTCGGTTCGGCCGCACACCTCGACCGGATCGACCCGGACGCGTGCGAGGCCGATCGTCAGCTCGCGGCCGGGACGGCGCTCGAGGCGGCGGCGGATCTCGTCGCCCGGTCGGTAGCCTGATTCGCGATGGCGCTCGTCACCGAGACGATGCAGGTGTCGGGCATCCGCTGCGAGCGCTGCGTGATGCGGCTCGCGGGCGTGCTCGAGGGTCACGACGGCCTCGAGTCGGCGAACGCGACGCTGATGGGCGAGGTGACGCTGTCGTACGACGACGAGCGCACGACGCGGGCCGACCTGCTCGCCGCGATGGCGCGCGGCGGGTTCCGCGAGCAGCAGCCTGCGTGTGACGGGAATCACGGAGGCCCGGCCGTCGTTGAACACCTTGCTAGGGTGGCCGCCGGATGAGCGACAGCGCACCGACAGCCGCCGAAACTCGCAGGATCGCGGAAGAGGCGCGCGACCGTGTGCGCTTCGAGGAGGAGGCGCTCGAGTTGAGCGACCAGGTCTACCGCGTCGCCCGCCGGCTCGTCGGCTCGCGCGAGGAGGCGGAGGATCTCGTCCAGCAGACGTACGAGCGCGCGTTCCGGTCGTGGCGGCAGTACACACCGGGCACGAACCTGCGCGCGTGGCTGCTGCGCATCCTCACGAACCTGAACATCGACCGCGGCCGCCGCATGCAGCGCACGCCGCAGACGACATCGATCGACGAGGCCGGCGACTACTTCCTCTACAACAAGCTCGAGGAGTCGGCGCCCGACGACAACGCCGACGAGGAGCGCGTGCTCGAGCGGCTCTCGCAGGACTCGATCGTCGACGCGCTCGCCGACGTGCCGCACGACTTCCGCGACGTGATCGTGCTCGTCGACATCGGCGAGTTCTCCTACGCGGACGCCGCGCAGATCCTCGACATCCCGATCGGCACCGTCATGTCACGCTTGCACCGCGGAAGGCGTATTCTGAAGAAGAACCTCGCTGACAAGGCGGTTGCAGCGTGATCGATTGGTGCGAGAAGTGCGAGGAGATGATGCAGCCGTACCTCGACGGCACGCTCTCCTCGGACGAGGTCGCGCGAGGCCGAGAAGCATCTCGACGGCTGCAGCTGGTGCGCGAAGCGCTACCGCTTCGAGGAGCGCCTCCGCCACTACGTCCGCGTCGCCGTCCCGAGCCGATGTCGCCCGAGCTGAAGGCGAAGCTCGCGGCGCTCCGCACGCCGCTTACATAGCTCGGTCGCCCGGGTAGTCGACGTCGCCCGGCGGGCGCAGGTCGGCGCAGTCGACGAGCAGCGGCGTCGAGCGCGCGCGCCGCCGTCGTCGGGGACGCTCGCCCAGAGCGCGCGCGCGAGCACGACCGGGTGGCTGCGCGTCGCCGTCGTAGCTCGCGGCGACGACCGCGGCGTCGCCCCGGTGCTCGACGCACGCGCTCGACCGCCCGCGGATCGAGGTCCGGGCCGTCGGCGAGCACGACGAGCGCGTGCGTCGACGTCGGCGCCGAGCGCCGCGAGGCCGCAGCGCAGCGACGCGCCCGGCCCGCGCTCCCAGTCGGGCGGCGACGGCACGAGCCGCGGCGCGCTCGGTCCGGCTCGAGCTCGGTGCGCGCCGCGACGACGACGACCTCGTCGACCGGCGACGCGGCGCGAGCGCGCTCGAGCACGCGCCGGGAGCAGCACTCGCTGCTTCGGCGCGCCGTAGCGCGTCGCCGCGCCCGCCGCGAGCACGACCGCCGCGACGATCACGGCGTCACGAGGTCTGGACGCGTCGCGTTGCTGATCTCGACCGTCTCGGTCGGCTGCTCGTTGGCGTCGCCGAGCGTGCCGATCCGGTCGACGACGGCGAGCCCCTTGACGACGCTGTCCGACCACGGCGTAGTCGGGCGGCAGGCCGGCGTCCGGCGCCGTGACGACGAAGAACTGGCTGCCCGCGGTGCCGGGCGGCTCGAGCTGCGTCTTCGCCATCGCGACGACGCCGTGCGGGTACGGTGCGTTCCGGCCGGCGGCTTGTCGACCGTCGTGTAGCCCGGGCCGCCGTTGCCGCTGCGCGTCGGGTCGCCGCCCTGGATCACGAAGCCCGGGACGATCCGGTGGAAGATCGTGTCGTCGAAGAAGCTGCTTGCGCACGAGGCGCGAACGAGGCGGTGGTGTTCGGCGAGTGCGCACCGCGAGCCGGACGGTGAAGGAGCCGCAGTTCGTGTCGAAGGTGACGTCGTAGCGCTTCGACGGGTCGAGCTTCGACGGTCGGCTTCGACTCGCTCCGCTCGGTCGGTGACGGCGCGTCGACCGGCAGTGCAGCCGTGCGCGTCGAGCGTCGTCGTCGCGGACTGCTTCGACGCCGCCGCAGCCGGCGAGCCGCGAGCACCGCCAGTCCGACCGCGACCAGCGACGCGCACGCGCGTGCTTCAGGCACCGACCTGCGCAGCGCCCGCTCGACGAGCGCGGCGGCGATCTCGACCTTGTACGCGTTGCCCGGCAGCGGCGTCGCTCCGTCGAGCGTGCTCGTCGAGCAGCCACGGGATCGGCGCGACGCCGGCGAGCGCGACCGCGTCGTCGCGCCGCGCCGCACCGCGGCGACGCCGACGAGCGGGAACGCCCACCGCTTGCGCTCCATCGCCTTCAGGTAGACCGACCGGTCGCAGCGGCGGCACGTCGAGCGCGAGGATCAGCTCGCCCGGCTCGAGCGTCGTCGTGCGCCGGTCGTCCTCGGTCGGCAGCCGGTAGAGCTCGCCGAGCGGCAGCTCGCGCCGGTCGGTGCGGAGCGTCGCGTCGAGCGCGAGCAGCGCCGCGGCGACGTCGGACGGGTGCGCCGAGGCGCAGAAGTCGTTGGCGAAGATCGCGTGCTCGCGGTGCTCGCCCGTCGCGCGCGAGGCACGTGTCGCCGCCGTGCAGGCGGCACGGCCACTTGAGCCGCCAGTACCAGCAGCGCGTCGACTGCAGCAGGTTGCCGGCGAGCGTGCCCACGTTCCGGAGCTGCGGGGACGCGGCGAGCCGGCACGCCTCGCGCAGCGCGTCCGGGACCGTCGTGGACGCCTCGAGCTCGGCGAGCGTCGTCCCGGCGCCGATCGCGCGTCCGTCGATGCCGCGCGGCACGACGCCGCGCACGTCGACGAGCTCGTCGGCCGCGAGCAGGCCGTCGCGCAGCAGCGGCACGACCTCGGTGCCGCCGGCGAGGAACAGACTGTTGCTCGCCGGTTCGAGCTCGTCGAGGCTAGACGGGCGCCGGAGCTCCACGCCGCCCGCTCTCCTGCTGCCGGTCCTCGCCTCGCGGAGCGCGCGCAGCATCTCCTCGCGCGTGATCGGCAGCGAGCGGACGTCGGCGCCGGTCGCGTCGCGGATCGCGTTCGCGATCGCGGCCGCGACCGGGACGATCGGCGGCTCGCCGAGGCCCTTCGAGCCGAGGTTCGTCAGCTGCGCGTCGGGGACGTCGACGAGCTCGCTCACGATCTCCGGCACGTCGGCGATCGTCGGCAGCCGGTAGGCGTCGAAGCTGGTGGTCAGGATCGCGCCCGTGCGCGGGTCGTGCAGCCGCTCCTCGGACAGCGTGTGGCCGATGCCCTGGATGATCCCGCCCTCGATCTGGCTCGACGCGCCGAGCGGGTTGATCACGCGGCCGACGTCGTGGATCGCGGCGATCCGGTCGACCGTGACCTCGCCGGTCTCGACGTCGACCGCGACCTCGGCGACCTGGACGCCGAAGGTGAGCACCTGCATGCCGGTCGGGTTCGGCCCGCGCGCGCCCGTGCCGAGGATCTGCCCGTTCTCGAGCAGCCCGACCACCTCCTCGAGCGGCGTCTCGGCGTCGCCGCGCTGCGCGGCGAGCTCGAGGATCTGCCGCTTCGCGTCGGCGGCGGCGGCGCGCACGGCGGGGCCCATCGACGGGATCGTCGACGAGCCGGCCGAGATCGTCGCGTACGGCCCGCGGGCCGAGTCGCCGCGCGACACCGTCACGTGCTCGAGCGGGAGGCCGAGCTCCTCGGCGGCGATCTGCGCCATCGCCGTCTTCGTGCCGGTGCCGACGTCCTGCATCGCGGTGACGACGGTCGCGCGGCCGTCGGAGCCGACGCGCACCCACGCGTAGCTCGGCGGGCCGCCGCCGCCGTACCAGATCTGCGACGCCATGCCGACGCCGCGCTTGACGGTGTCGGTCGAGCGGGCGCGCACCTCGTGCCGGCGCTCCCAGTGCGGCTCGGCGCGCCGGTAGCACTCGAGCAGGTTCTTGCCGCTGAACGGGCGCTCGTCGCTGCGGGTCGTGCTCGGCGTGGTTGCGCCGCCGCAGCTCGAGCGGGTCGAGGTCGAGCTTCGCCGCGAGCTCGTCGAGCAGGCACTCGAGCCCGAACGTGCCCTCGACGAAGCCCGGGCGCGCGGAACGCCTTCATCGGCGGCAGGTTGAGCTTCGCCGCCGTGCGTCGTCGTCCGCACGTTCGGGCACGCGTAGAGCATCTGCATCGGCCCCTCGACCGGCGACGTCCAGCCGCACCAGCCGACGGCGTTGACGTACTCGCCGCTGAGCGCGGTGAGCGTCCCGTCCGACTGCGCGCCCGATCGTCAGCCGCTGGATCGTCGCGTTGCGGTTGCCGGCGGCGACGTTCTCCTCGCGCCGCGTCAGCGCGCAGCGCACGGGCCGGCCGGTGCGCCTCGCGAGCTCGGCCGCGATGAACGTGTAGTCGCCGGCGTCGTTCTTCGAGCCGAAGCCGCCGCCCATGAAGTCGCAGACGACGCGGACCTTGTCGGGCGGCAGCCCGAGCCGTCCGCGACCTCGTCGCGCACGCCCCAGATGTACTGCGTCGAGGTGTAGACCTCGAGCGTGTCGCCGACCCACTGCACGACCGACTGGTGCGTCTCGAGCGAGTTGTGGAGCACGATCTGCGTGCGGAACTCGCCTCGACGACGACGTCCGCCTCGGCGAGGCCGCGCTCGACGTCGCCGCGGTCTGCGTGCCCGCGGCTCGCCGATGAGCTCGCCGCGCGCGACCGCCTCGTCGGCGTCGAGCAGCGGCTCGAGCACCTCCCACTCGATCTCGATCGCGCCGACGGCCGCGCTGCGCCTGCTCGAGGGTGTCGGCGCAGACGGCGGCGACGGCGCGCCCTCGTAGCCGCACTCGTCGGCCAGCGCGTCGCAGTCGCCCGGGCCGATCGCCGCGTGCACGCCCGGCGCCCGAGCGCGGGCGCGAGGTCGATCCGGGTGACGCGCGCACGGGCGTGCGGCGAGCGCAGGACGGCCGCGTGCAGCATCCCGTGCAGCTGGAGGTCGGCCGTGTAGACGGCCTCGCCGCGGGCGCGGGCGAGCCCGTCGCCGCGCGTCGCCGGCCGCCCGACGACCTCGAGCGGCCCGGCCGGCCACTGCTCGAGCGCGTCCTCCTCGACGACGAGCCAGACCTCCTCGTAGCGGCCCTCGACCTCTTTCTCGGTGCGGATCAGTCTCGCCACGTGCGGATCGCCTCCTCGATCTTCGGGTACGTGCCGCAGCGGCAGAGGTTCCCGGCCATGCGGTGCCGGATCTCGTCGCTCGTCGGGCTCGGGTTCGCCTCGACGAGCGCGACGGCGCTCACGATCTGGCCGGGCGTGCAGAAGCCGCACTGCACCGCGTCGGCGCGGACGAACGACTCGACCATCGCGTGGTCGCGCAGGCCCTCGATCGTCGTCACCTCGCGCGCCGACGACCGAGTGCACGAGCGTGATGCACGAGAGCGTCGGCGCGCCGTCGACGAGCACGGTGCACGCGCCGCAGTGGCCCTCGTCGCAGGCGATCTTCGTCCCGGTCAGCGCCGAGCCGGTCGCGCAGCGCCTCGGCGAGCGACGTGCCCGACCGGCGCGTCGAGCGTCGTACGCGTCGCCGTTGACCGCGAGCTCAGGCAGCTGCCGTCACCGCCTCGATGTCGGCGAGGTGGATGAGCCGGAAGGTGAGCCGGGTCGCGTCGCGGCGCGCCTCCTCGTCCTCGAACGCCGGGACGGCAGCCCAGAGGTCGCGCGCAGCCTCGAGCAGCTCGCGGATGCGGTCGACCGTTGCCGGGTAGCCGTTGCGCTCGGCGCAGGCGTTGATCGCGAGGCCGAGCACGCCGACCGTGTCGGGCTGGCGCGACCAGAGGAGCGGCGTCGCCATCGAGAGGTACTGGTGGATGCGCGCGAGCTGCATCGGCTGCGTCGAGCGTCGCGCTCCCGACCGGCTCGGTCGGGGCCGGCAGCTCGGCGCCGTCGGCGAGCGCGGCTGCCGTCCCGCCGAGCATCGCCCGCAGCTCGCGATCGTCGTAGCCGGCGAGCCGCGCCGTCCTCAGCGCGATCAGGAGCGACGCCGGCTGCTGGCCGTACGGGTAGTCGGACGCGTAGACCACCTGCTCGGGCGGGACCTGCCGGTAGAAGTCGAGCAGGTCGATCGGGCTCCAGACCGACGTGTCGAAGAGACGCCCGCGGGCCCGGCGATCGCCGGCGAGGCTGGCCATGTCGGCGATGCCGCCGTGCGCGATGATCAGCGTCGCGCCGGGATTAGCGCTCGACGAGCGCGCGCAGCCCGTCGGCGATCGGCGGCAGCCCGCGCCCGCCGTGGATCAGGATCGGGACGCGCCGCTCGGCCGCGAGCGCGAAGACCGGCCCGAGCCGCTCGTCGCTGGCCGTGAAGTTCTGCGCGCGCGGGTGCAGCTTGATGCCGCGGGCGCCGAGGTCGAGGCAGCGCGTCGCCTCCTCGATCGGCGTCTCGTTCAGGTCGAGCCGGACGAACGGGACCAGCCGACCCTCCGACCGCTCGGCGAACGCGAGCGTGCGGTCGTTCGCGGCGCGAAAGCCCGGGTGCCGGTCGGGCTCGTCGAGGCAGAACATGAAGGCGCGCGAGACCCCGTAGCGCGCCATCAGCTGCTCGAGCTGGTCGTAGTCGCCGACCATGCCGTCGATGTCGTGGCCGAGGTGGAGGTGCGCGTCGAAGATCTCCGCGCCGTCCGGCAGCAAGCGCGCGGAGCTCCTCGTCGTAGACGTCGACGAGCTCGAGCGCGCGATCCGTACGGATCCATTGCACGCTGATGCGCTAGTTAGAGTCGCGCGCCGTGACCGACGTCCTGATCTACGCGCGACACGTTCCGTTCGCCGAGCTGCGCCACGAGGTGCCGCTCGGCGTGCCCGACCCGTTCCTCTACGTCGAGCGCGACGGCGACCGGCACATCGTCATCAGCTCGATGGAGATCCCGCGGCTGCCGGAGCTCGGCGGCTTCGAGCTCCACCCGTGCGAGGAGTTCGGGTCGACGAGCTGTCGCGGCCGGGCATCTCGTACGCGGAGATCCGCGACGAGATCGCCGTGCGCGCCGTGCAGGCGCTCGGCGTCACGCGGGCGGTCGTGCCCGACGGCTTCCCGGTGCGGCTCGCCGACCGTGCTGCGCGCGGCGGGCGTCGAGCTGACGCCGGACCGCGAGCTCTTCGACGGGCGCCGCCGCGTCGAAGACGGCGGCCGAGCTCGCCGGGATCCGGCGCGCCCAGCGCGCGGCCGAGGCCGGGATGGCCGCGGCGCGCGACCTGCTGCGCCGGGCCGAGCCGAACGGCGACGCGCCTGGTCGTCGACGGCGAGCCGCTCACCGAGCGAGCGGGTCAAGGCCGCGATCCGCAGGCGTTCGTCGCGCACGGGCTCGAGCCGGACGACTTCATCGTCTCGCCGGGCGCCGCAGGCGGCGGTCGGCCACGACATGGGCAGCGGCCCGATCCAGGCCGGCGAGCCGATCGTGATCGACCTCTGGCCGCGCGACGACGAGACGCGCCTGCTTCGCCGACATGACCCGCACGTTCGTCGTCGGCGAGATCGCCCGACGGAGGTGGCCGAGTGGCACGCCTCTGCAAGGAGGCGCTCGACCGCGCGTCTGCGGCGATCCGCGCCGGGCGTCACGCGGCCGAAGCGATCTTCGACGGGACGTGCGACATCTTCGAGGCGGCCGGCGAGCCGACCCAGCGCACGAAGGAGCCCGGGCGAGCCGCTCGCGGACGGCTTCTTCCACGGTCTCGGCCACGGCGTCGGGCTCGAGGTGCACGAGCAGCCCGGGATCGGGCTCGCGTCGAAGGAGCGCGCTCTCGCCGGCGACGTGCTCGCGATCGAGCCGGGCCTCTACCGCGCAGGGCTACGGCGGTGTCCGGCTCGAGGATCTCGTGCTCGTGACCGAGAACGGCGCCGAGAACCTGACGCAGTTCCCGTACGACCTGAGCCGTAACAGTTTCCGGCTCCGAGCCACGCGCCCTGCCCCGACCTCGTGGAGGCGGTCCGCCGTCGACCCGGCGCCGGTGAGAAGGTCGCCGATGCCGCGGATGCGACACGCATAGGCTCCGCCATGAAGACGGCAGATCAGGCGATCGACAACCTCTTCCTCGAGGAGCGGCGCTACCCGCCGCCGCCGGAGTTCGCGGCGCAGGCGAATGCGCAGCCGGCGATCTACGACGAGGACTTCGAGGCGTTCTGGGAGCGCGAGGGGCGCGAGCGCGTCGACCTGGTTCGAGCCGTTCACGTCGCTCTACGAGTGGGAGCTGCCGTACGCGAAGTGGTTCCTCGGCGGCAAGCTCAACGTCTCGTACAACTGCGTCGACCGGCACGTCGAGGCCGGGCGCGGCGACAAGGTCGCGTTCCACTGGGAGGGCGAGCCGGACGGCGACCGGCGTGACGATCACCTACGCCGACCTGCAGCGCGAGGTCGGTCGCGTTCGCGAACGCGCTGAAGGAGCTCGGCGTCAGGAAGGGCACGGCCGTCGCGATCTACATGGGCATGGTCCCCGAGCTGCCGATCGCGATGCTCGCGTGCACGCGGCTCGGCGCGCCGCACACGGTCGTCTTCGGCGGCTTCTCCGCCGACTCGCTCTCCGACCGGATGAACGACATGGGCTGCGAGGTGCTGATCACGCAGGACGAGGCGTGGCGGCGCGGCTCGACCGTGCCGCTGAAGCGGATCGCCGACGAGGCGATGGCCGACGCGCCGCGCGTCCGGCGGTGCCTCGTCGTGCGCCGCACCGGCAACGAGGTGCCGATGACCGAGGGCCGCGACCACTGGTGGCACGAGCGTCCGCGGCCCGACGACCCGGCCTCGTGCCCGCCCGAGCCGATGGACGCCGAGGACCTGCTCTTCCTGCTGTACACGTCGGGCACGACCGCGAAGCCGAAGGGGATCGCGCACACGACCGCCGGCTACCTCGTCGGCGTCGCGACGACGCACCACTACGTCTTCGACCTGAAGCCCGAGCACCGACGTCTACTGGTGCGCCGCCGACGTCGGCTGGATCACCGGCCACAGCTACATCGTCTACGGGCCGCTCTGCAACGGCGCGACGTCGCGTGATGTACGAGGGCACGCCCGACTTCCCCGACAAGGACCGCTGGTGGGAGATCGTCGAGCGCTACGGCGTGACGATCCTCTACACGGCGCCGACCGCGATCCGCACGCACATGAAGTGGGGGCCGGAGCACGCGCAGACGCACGACCTCTCGACGCTGCGGCTGCTCGGGTCGGTCGGCGAGCCGATCAACCCCGAGGCGTGGATCTGGTACCACGAGCACATCGGCGGCGGCCGCTGCCCGATCGTCGACACGTGGTGGCAGACCGAGACGGGCATGATCCTGATCACGCCGCTGCCGGGCGTCACGACGACGAAGCCGGGCTCGGCGACGCGGCCGTTCCCGGGCGTCGAGGCGGCGATCTACAACGAGGCGGGCGAGGAGGTCGGGCCGGGCGGCGGCGGCTACCTCGTGCTGCAAGCGCCCGTGGCCGGCGATGCTGCGCGGCATCTACGGCGACGACGCGCGCTACCGCGAGACGTACTGGTCGAAGTACCGGAGACGTCTACTTCGCCGGCGACGGCGCGCGGATCGACGCGGACGGCGACTTCTGGCTGCTCGGACGCGTCGACGACGTGATGAACGTCTCGGGCCACCGCATCTCGACGATCGAGGTCGAGTCGGCGCTCGTCGACCACACGACGTCGCCGAGGCCGCGGTCGCTGCGCGCAACGACGCGATGACCGGCCAGGCGATCGTCGCGTTCGTGACGCTGAAGGGCGGCGTCGAGGGCTCGGTCGAGAAGCTCGAGGAGCTGCGCAACCACGTCGCGCAGAAGATCGGCCCGATCGCGAAGCCGGCGAACATCGTCTTCACGCCCGAGCTGCCGAAGACGCGCACGGGCAAGATCATGCGCCGGCTGCTCCGCGACGTGGCCGAGAACCGCCCGCTCGGCGACACGACGACGCTCGCCGACCCGACGGTCGTCGACGAGCTCCGCGAGCGCGGCCAGCGCGAGCAGGGCCAGGAGAGCTGACCGGCTGTACGCTGCGGCGAGTGCTCCCGCGCTCGCCGCAGCGGCCGTCCTCGCCGCGGCGCCCGTCCCGGCGGCGACCGTCCGGTCCCGTCGCGAACGTCTGGGAGGCGCCGGGCGCGGGGCATCTGCCGCTCGACCCGCACGTCTGGCCGACCGCCGCCGTCAGCTACGGCCAGCGGCATCGCTCGTCGGGCACATGCCGACGCAGGTGCTCTACGGCGAGCGCGTGCTCGTGCTCGGCCGGCAGCGGGCGTGGACGCAGGTCGCCGTCCCCGACCAGCCGTCGCCGCTCGACGCGCGTGGCTATCCGGGCTGGGTCCTCTCCTGGCAGCTCGGGCCGCCGGCCCCCGCGCGGCTCGTCGTCACCGTTCGCAGTGCGCGGCTCCACGGCGGCACGCAGCTCGGCCTCGGCTCGCAGGCTCCCGGCCGGGCGCCGTCCCGGCCGCCGCCACGCGGCCGCTCCCGCGCACGCGCGCCGATCTCGTCCGGACCGCCAAGCAGTTCCTCGGCCTGCACTACCTGTGGGGCGGTCTGTCGCCGTGGGGCTACGACTGCTCGGGCCTGACGTGGGCCGTCTACCGCGCGCACGGGATCACGATCCCGCGCGACGCCGACGCGCAGTTCGCGGCCGGCCGTCCGGTCTCGCTCGCGCAGGCGCAGCCCGGCGACCTGCTCTTCTACGAGCACCCTGTCGTCGGCCACGTCACGATGTACATCGGCAGGGGCCGATGATCGAGTCGCCGAACTCGGCGAGCGAGGTGCGGATCGTCCCGGTGCGGACGAGCGACTTCCGCGGCGTGCGCCGCTTCTTCTAGGCCTCCTACAGGCGTTCCGCGAAGACCGCCGGGTCGTCGAACGGCCCGATCACGGCGAGGCGCAGCCCCTGCGTGCCGATCACGTCCTGCGCGACGCGCTGGACGTCGTCGACGGTCACCGCGTCGAGCCCGGCCAGCAGCTCGTCCGGCTCGACGGCGTCTCCCTCGAGCACCTCGCGGCGCAGCCCGAACAGCAGCAGCCCGTTCGGGCTCTCGGTCTGCAGCACGAACCGGCCCTTGGCGAGCGCGCGCGCCTTCTCGAGCTCGTCGTCCGGCACCCGCTCCTCCGCGAGCCGCTTGAACTCGCTCGGCGATCACCCTGACCGCCTCGTCGACCCGCTTCAGGTCGACGCCCGCCTGCGAGACGAGCGTCCCCGCGTCGGTGAACGAGTTGTTGACGCCGTAGACGTAGTAGGCGAGCCCGCGACGCTCGCGCACCTCGAGGAAGAGCCGCGACGACATCCCGCTGCCCAGCACCGTCGCCGAGCAGCTGCAGCGCGTAGCGGTCGGGATGGTCGAGCGGGTAGCTCGGGACGCCGAGGCAGATGTGCGCCTGGTCGGAGTCCTTGGGGTGGATGCGGACGCGCGGCTCGGCGCGAGCGCTCGACCGCGCTCGGCGCGGGCTTGCCCGTGTCGCCCGCTCGATGTCGCCGAGCAGCTCCTCGAGGCGCGGCATCAGGTCGTCGCCGATCATGCCCGCGACGCCGACGACCATGCGCGCGGGCGTGTACCAGCTCGAGAGGTAGTCGGTGAACGTGTCGCGCGTCGCTGCGGTCACCGTCTCCTTCGTGCCGAGCGTCTCCCAGCCGAGCGGGTTGTCGCCGAACAGGAGCTCGTCGTAGACGGAGCCGACGTAGTCGCGGGGCGTGTCGAAGTACATGTTCATCTCCTCGACGATGACGCCCTTCTCGCGCTCGATCTCCTCGGCGTCGAACTTCGAGTTGCGGATCATGTCGACGAGCACGTCGAGCGCCTGGTCGCGCTGTTCGCCGGCACAGCGGATGTAGTAGCCCGTGTACTCCTTCGAGGTGAAGGCGTTGAACTCGCCGCCCAAGCCGTCGACCTCGAGCGCGATGT
Organism: uncultured Thermoleophilia bacterium; assembly: GCA_963742615.1. Taxonomy (GTDB): domain Bacteria; phylum Actinomycetota; class Thermoleophilia; order Gaiellales; family Gaiellaceae; genus PALSA-600. The sequence continues at coordinate 691,062 of CAVUMS010000001.1, forward strand.
CCTTCGCGGTCGGCCGCCGCTCCGTGCCCTTGAAGAACATGTGCTCGGCGAAGTGCGCGATCCCGCGGTTCCCGGCGTGCTCGTAGCGCGAGCCGGCGGCGAGCATCACGTAGCAGGTGACCGACTGCGCGCTGTCGATCGGCGCGGTCAGCACGCGCAGGCCGTTCGAAAGGACGTTGCGCTGGTAGACGCTCATGCGGCGAGCTTCCTCCTCAGGTCGGCGGAGAGCGGGACGGATCCGCTCGTACCGTAGTCGTAGCCGACGAGGACGCTCTTCGCCTCGGCAACGAGCCGGCCGCCGGCCCAGAGCTCGTGCTCGAGGTCGAAGCTCTTGGTGCCGATGCGCGGGCACCGGGAGCGGATCTCGATCTCCTCTCCCGCTCGCAGCTCCGCCCGGAAGTCGATCTCGACGCGCGCGAGGATGAACGGCTCGAGCCCGCCGAGAACCGCGATCCGCGCCTGCTCGAGGTAGGTCGAGTAGGCGGCGTTGTTCACGTGGCCCATCGGATCGCAGTCGTTGAAACGGACGCGCTCGAGGTGCGTCCACGGGAACTCGGCCACGCGGCGATGCTATAGACGCACGTATGAGCGAGACCCGACGCGAGGCGACCGTCAGCGTCCGGCCGATCCGGGCGGACGAGTTCGTGCCGTGGCTGCACGCCGCGCAGGCCGGTTACGAGAAGAGCATGCGCGTGCACGGTGGGATCAGCGCGGAGACCGCGCGCCGGAAGGCCGCCGCCGACGTCGCGGCGCTCTTCCCCGACGGCGAGCCCTCGGACGAGCAGCACGTGTTCGTGATCGAGGCGGACGGCGAGCGCGTCGGCGAGCTGTGGGTCGCCGAGCGCGACGGCCCCCACGAGGGTCGCCTCCTCTGGGTCTACGCGGTCGAGATCGACGATCGGCACCGTGGTCGCGGCTACGGCAGGGCGGCGATGGTGTTCGCCGAGGAGGAGGCGGAGCGGCGCGGGCTCGCCGGCATCGCGCTGAACGTCTTCGGTGGGAACGAGGTGGCGCGCGGCCTCTACCGGTCGCTCGGGTACGCGGAGGTAGGCGTCTACATGCAAAAGCCGCTGGGAGGTGCGAAGTGAGCGAGATGCGCCGCGCCGTCTTCGCGCAACCCGAGTGGCTGCGGCAGGTCCCGGCCGGTCCGCTGCTCCCGCTCGGCGCGCGCGTCGTGCACACCGGCTGCGGGACGTCGTTCCACGCCGCTCAGACGGGCGGCGCCGCCGTGCAGGCGCTCGAGGCCGTGCTCTCCCCGCCGGAGGCCGACGTCCTCGTCTGCATCTCGCACGAGGGCGGGACCGAGCTCACGCTGGAGGCGGCGCGCGCGTTCGGCGGCGATGTCTGGCTCGTCACCGGCAAGGCGTCGTCACCGCTGGCGGACGTTGCCGACCAGGTGGTCGTCTGCACGCCGGAGCTCGAGCGCTCGTGGTGCCACACGGCGAGCTACACCTGTGCCGTCGCGGCGCTCGACGCGATCCACGGCGGCGACCCGTCGTGGCTCGGGCCCGCGGTCGGCGAGGCGCTGACGCTCGAGGTCGCGGCGCCGGCTCAGGACAAGATCCTGGTCGCCGGCGCCGGGCGCGACTGGCCGACGGCCCAGGAGGCGGTGCTGAAGCTGCGCGAAGGCGCGTGGGTCTCCGCCGGCGCGCATCAGACGGAGCAGCTGCTGCACGGGCACCTCGCGGCCGTCGACGACTCGGTGAGGGCGTTCGTGCTGGAGGGCGAAGGGCGCGCCGCCGAGCGCGCGCACGATGCCGTTCGTGCGCTCGAGGCGCTCGGCTGCGAGACGACGCTCGTCCCGACGCGCCACCCGGCGGTCGACATCGTCCGCTTCCACCTGCTGACGCTCGCGATCGCCGAGGCGCGTGGCATCGACCCCGATCCGATCCGCCGCACGCCCGGCTCGCCGTGGGCGGCCGCGGCCGGTTCGGCCTACCCCGGCTGACGGGTTACAGGTCGCGCAGCTCGGTGAGGAGGCCGTCGACCTCTTCGGCCGTGTTGTAGTGGACGATGCCGACGCGGACGGCGCCTTCCGTCAGGCCGAGGCGCCTCATCACTTCGACCGCGTAGTAGTCGCCCGCCCAGACCGCGTAGCCGGCATCGCCGAGGCGCTCCGCGACGTCCTGCGGCGCGCGCCCCGTGACGGTGAAGGCGAACGTCGAGACCCGCCTGTCCATCGTGGGCACGCCGTACAGCTCGCACGTGTCCGGGAGCCCGTCGAGGAACCGCTGCCCGAGCGTGTTCTCGTGCTCGAGGATGAAGTCCCACCCGGCCCACTGCATGTGCTCGACGCAGGCAACGAAGCCGGCGAGCAGCTCGTGCTGGCTCGTCCCGGTCTCGAAGCGCCGGCCGACCGGGTCGTTCGAGGCGGGGCGCACCTTGTACGGCCGCCACGACTCGAGCAGCTCGCGCTTTCCGAAGGCGAGTCCCATGTGCGGCCCGTAGTACTTGTACGGCGAGCAGACGAGCACGTCCACGTCGATCGCCTGCACGTCGATCGGCCCGTGCGGGCCGTAGTGCACGGCGTCGACCCAGGCGAGCGCACCGGCCTCGTGCGCCAGCGCGACGATCTCGGCGACGGGCGTGATCGTCCCGACCGCGTTCGACGCGTACGGGAACGCGACCACGCGCGTGCGGTCGTTGAGCAGGCTGCGCAGGTGGTCGAGGTCGAGCCGGCACTCCCGGTCGATCTCCACGAAGTTCACGACCAGACCGAGGTCGTGCGCGACCTCGAGCCACGGCGAGACGTTGGCGTCGTGGTCGAGCATCGTGCAGACGATCTCGTCGCCTGCCTTCCAGCCGCGTGCGGCCGTGCGGGTGAGCGCGAAGTTCAGCGTCGACATGTTCGGGCCGAACGCCACCTCGTCGGGCGTGGCGTTCAGGAACTCGGCGGCAGCCTCGTGCGACCGTTCGACGAGCGCGTCGGTGCGACGCGACGTCCCGTACGGGGCGCCGATGTTCGCGTTCGACTCGCGGAGGTAGTCGGCGATCGACTCGATCACCGAGTCCGGCACCTGGGTACCCCCCGGGCCGTCGAAGAACGCGAGCGGCTGGTCGAGCGCGGAGAACCGCGCGCGCACCGCTTCGACTGTCGTCAGGACACGTGCCACTCGTACCTCGGTGCGATCGTAAGCGACGCGCCGACGAAGCAGTCGCGTTCGGCCTTCGCCGCGAGCTCCGCGGACTCCGCCGCGCGCGGCCGGAGCTGAGCGTCGATGCGCACGTCGGCCTCGGCGAGCGCGTACCGGCCGTCGGTGTCGCGGCGGGTGACGGTGGCGTGCGCCGAGCCCGAGGCGGAGACGTCGTGACCGGCGCGCCGCGCGTGGTACGTCAGGCTGTCGATCGAGCAGCGCACCAGAGCCGCGAGCAGCAGGTGGTCGGGCGACCATCCTTCGCCGGGCTCGAGCTGCGCGCCCCCGGGAACGGTCATCCGCCCACCGCGGTCGACCTCGACCGCGTAGTCGAACACCTTCGGCCCGGCGACCACCACGGCGCCGAACGCTACCTCCTAGCTGCTCCCGCGGGTCCGTCCGACCGCGGACCTAGATTGTCGGCGATGAGGCTCAGGGTGCTCAGCGAGGCTGAGTGTTACGCCCGGTGCTACGGCGCTCATCGGAGCGACCAGGTGAGCGTGCTCCGGCCGGTCCGGCGCAGGCCGCCGGAGAGCGGCGAGGAGTTGCGCCGTCTCTTCGAACGGCGCCTCGACGCGCGCGGCCCGGAGCAGGAGGCGGCGTGACGCGTGTCTGCCGGACGTGGACGCGGCGGCGGCACGCCGCCGTGACCGGCCGCCGCCCCGCTCCTCCGCTTCCGAGCGCGTGGGTCTGCACGGCAACGTGGACGCAGCGCATGCCACGCTGTCGGCCGCGTGGCCGGCACAGTTCCTGACGACACCGCGCGGAGCGCCGTCCCGGACGTGCTCGCGCCGGGGCTTCGCTGCGTCTTCTGTGGGATCAACCCCGGGCGAGTGTCGGCGGCTGCCGCGGCCCACTTCGCGAACCCGCGCAACGACTTCTGGCGACTGCTGCACGACGCCGGGCTGACGCCGCGGCTGCTCGAACCGACCGAGCAGTTCGACCTGCTCGCGCTCGGTCTCGGCGTGACCAATGCGGCGTACCGCACGACGCCCGGGTCGGGCGACCTCCGGCGGCGCGGACTTCGACCCCGGGCGGCTCGAGCGGATCGTCCACGAGCTCGAACCGGGCGCGATCGCCTTCGTCGGCAAGGAGGCATACCGTGGCCTCTTCGCCGAGCGGGCCGACCTCGGGCCGCAGCGGCGGTCGATCGGCTCGACCGCGCTCTTCGTGCTTCCCTCGACGTCGCCGGCGAACGCCGCCGTGCCGTACGCCGAGCGGCTGCGGTGGTTCAGGGGGCTCGCCGAGTGGCTCGTACCGGTCGAGCGCGAGGCCGTGCGAGCGCTGGTCGTCGACCCCGACGGGCGGGTGCTGCTGGTGCGCTTCGAGCACCCGGTGACGGGCAGCAGCTGGTGGGTGACCGTCGGCGGGGGCATCGACGAGGGCGAGTCGGCCGGCGAGGCCCTCCTGCGCGAGCTCCGGGAAGAGGCGGGGATCGAGGGGGCCGAGCCCGGGCCCGTCGTCCACGAGCGCGAGCACACGTTCCCCTGGGAGCGGCGCATCATCCGCCAGCACGAGCGCTTCCACGTCGTGCACGTGCCCGGCCACGAGCCGAGGCCGACGATCGACCTGCGTCCGGAGGGCGTGACCGACGTCCGCTGGTGGTCGCTCGCCGAGCTCGACGCGACCACGGAGGTGATCGTCCCCCGAGAGCTGCCCGCGCTCGTGCGGGCGTCGCTTCGGCCAAGTCGTCCCTGAGAACGACGCGGAATCGCTCGTCCGGCCGATGCGCCGGCACGTGGCCGACACGCAGGATCGAAACCGTGACGTTCGACCTGCAACCCCGCTCAAGCCGCCGCGGACCGGAGGGGCCGGCCGCGCGCGGAGAAGGATTCGGCGGGGACGGGTTGCGCGTCGGCACCTCCGACCTCGAAGGGGCGAGGGACGGAGCTGCCTCGGCCGCCGGTCGCCTCGAGCAAGCCCGGACAGCCATGGGGCGGTTGACATTGATCCCGCGGACGGAGCTCGGGCTCCTCTCGCTGATCGTGCTCAACTTGCTGCTCGGGCTCAGTCTCGGCGACCGCGGCCTGATCGGCTGGGGCGTGGGCGGACTCGCCGTGTGGTGCGCGATTGCCTGCTGGCGGTCGCGCGGTGCACGGGCCGGGTCGCCCGCGGGCCCCCTGCCGACCGGCTAGAAGACCGCGCCTTCCGCCCGGCGTCTAGATTGGCGCCGCGTGGAAGGCGTCCTCGTCGCCGTGCACCTGCTGGCCGCTGCCGTCTGGGTCGGCGGCTCGACGGCGTTGATCTTCGTGGGCGTGCCGGTTCTGCGGACCCTCGACGACCCGGCACGCGGCCGTGCGATGCGCGAGCTCGGCCTGCGCTGGCGCCCGCTCGGCTACGGGGCGCTGCTCGTCGCCGCCCTGACCGGGATCGCGCTCGCTGCGCGCGACTGGGAGCACCGGCCCGCGTTCCAGGTCGTGTTCTGGGTCAAGGTCTTCCTGGCGGCGTGCCTCGTCGTCGTCTCCTATCTCCACAACTTCGTGCTCGGCCCGCGCCTGCAGGCGGAGATCCGTGAGGGACGGCCCCCGCGGACCCGGCCCGTGCTGGTCGTGGTCGGCTGGACGAGCTACGCCCTGACGCTGGCGGTGCCGGTCCTCGGCGTGGCGCTCCAGCAGCTCGTCGCCGCTTGAGTCGCCCGGGGCGGCCGAGCAGACTACCGTCATGGCGCTGCCGAGCCTCTTCCGGGTCATCCTGCCGGTCTCGGACATCGAGGCCGCGGCGGCCTTCTACGGCAGCGTCCTCGGGATGCCCGGTACCCGCGTCACCGGCGGTCGCCATTACTTCGACTGCGGCGGCACGATCCTCGCCTGCTACGACGCGCTCGCGGACGGCGATCCTGCGCCGGTCGGCCCGAATCCCCAGCACGTGTACTTCAGCGTCGACGACCTGGAGGCCGTGCACGACCGTGCGGTCGAGGCCGGTTGCCGTGAGCTGACCGACATCGAGTTGCAGCCGTGGGGCGAACGCAGCTTCTACGCGCTCGATCCGTTCTCGAACCCGATCTGCTTCGTCGATGCGCGCACGCTCTTCACGGGTGAGCGCGCGCCCCCGTGAAGGTCAGTTCCGCCAGCGGTTCGTGATCGGCGTGCGCCGGTCGCGCCCGAACGCCTTCGGCCGCAGCTTCACCCCGGGTGGAGCCTGGCGGCGCTTGTACTCGGCGCGGTCGATCAGCGCGAGCGCGCGCTCGACGACGTCGCGGTCGAAGCCGTCCTGGGAGAGCTCCTCGCGTGAGCGGTCGAGCTCGACGTAGGCCTCGAGCACCCGGTCGAGCTTCGGGATAGGGCGGCAGCGAGTCCTCGTCGAGCTGGTCGGCGCGTAGCTCGGCGCTCGGTGCGCGGTCGATGATCGACTGCGGGATCAGCTCGCGCCCGGCGCGCTCGTTCAAGTGGCGCGAGAGCCGGAAGACGTCCGTCTTGTAGACGTCCTTGATCAGCGCGAAGCCGCCGGCGAGGTCGCCGTACAGCGTCGAGTAGCCGACCGACAGCTCCGACTTGTTTCCGGTCGCGATCACGAGCCAGCCGAACTTGTTCGAGAGCGCCATCAGCAGCGTGCCGCGGATCCGCGCCTGCAGGTTCTCCTCGGTCAGGTCGGGCTCGCGGCCCGCGAACGACGGTGCGAGCGCGCGCGGTGAACGCGTCGACGATCGGCTCGATCGCGATCTCGCGGAAGTCGATGCCGAGCGAGTCGGCGAGGCTGCTTCGCGTCGGCGCGCGTCGCCTCCGACGAGTAGCGCGACGGCATCGAGACGCAGTGCACGCGCTCGGCGCCGAGCGCCTCGACGCAGAGCGCCGCGGTGAGCGCCGAGTCGATACCGCCCGAGAGCCCGACCACGACGTCGCCGAAGCCGTTCTTCGTGACGTAGTCGTGCAGGCCGAGCTCGAGCGCGCAGCCGCATCTGCTCGAGGTCGTCGAGCTGCGGCTTCGGCTCCGGGTGCCGCGACGTCGGCGCTGCGCGCGCGGCGGCGCGAGCTCGATGCGCTCGGCCGGGCGTGGCGCCGCCCGCGCGCGAGCGCGCGGCGGCGCACGTCGCGCAGCCGCCTGCCGATCGCCGACTCCGGATCGACGTCGACGACGAGCAGCTCCTCCTCGAAGCCGGCCGCCCGCGCGACGACCTCGCCGTCGTCGTCGATCACCACCGAGTGGCCGTCGAAGATCAGCTCGTCCTGCCCGCCGACCGCGTTGCAGAGCGCGACGAAGCAGGTGTTGTCGCGCGCGCGCACCTGCAGCATCTCCTCGCGCTCGCGGTCCTTGCCGACGTGGAACGGCGAGGCCGAGATGTTCGCGATCAGCTGCGCGCCGGCGAGCGCGAGGTCGGTCGCGGGCGGTCCCGGCTGCCAGAGGTCCTCGCAGATCGTCGGCCCGACGAGCGACGTCGCCGAACGCGGAGCATCATCAGGTCGTTCGCCGGCGCGAAGTACCGGTCCTCGTCGAAGACGCCGTAGTTCGGCAGGTAGCGCTTGCGGTAGACGCCGCGCACCTCGCCGTGCGGCGAGGACGAAGCACGCGTTGTAGAGGTCCGCGTCGAGGTGCGGGGCGCCGACGAGTGCGGTGATCCCACGGGTCTTCCGGGCGATCTCGTCGACCGCGCTGCGCGCGGCGCGCACGAAGGCGGGGCGGAGCAGCAGGTCCTCGGCCGGGTAGCCGGTGACGACGAGCTCCGGGAAGAGGACGAGGTCGGCCTGCTCCGCGCGCGCCTCGTCGAGCCAGTCGGCGATCCGCGCCGCGTTGCCGTCGACGTCGCCGACGACGCTATTGATCTGTGCGAGTGCGAGTCTCATCGGCCTTACGCACATTGTGCAGGGCGCGCCGCCACTGGAAGTAGAGGAAGACCGCGACGAGGAAGAGCTGCGAACGAGAGCCAGCCGAGGAACGCAGACGACGCCTCCTTGCCGGCGATGCTGACCACGCAGCGCCACCACCAGCGTGCCGATCAGCACCGCGCGGACGCGGTTCGGCCGCTCGTCATGCGACGGCCGCCGCGATCGCATCGAGCGACTCGGGGTTCTCGAGCGACGAGAGATCGCCGGGATCGGCGCCGAGCGCCGTCGCGCGCACGGCGCGTCGCACGATCTTCGCCGAGCGCGTCTTCGGCAGCGCGTCGACGAAGAGGACGCGCCCCGGCGCGAACGCCTTGCCGAGCCGGTCGGCAACCGTCTCGGCGACCTCGCGCTCGAGCTCCGCGCTCGGCTCGACGCCGGGCAGCAGGCAGCAGAAGATCCACGAGGTCTCGCCCTTCACGTCGTGCGGCACGCCGACGCGGCCGCCTCGCGGACGGCGGGGTGCGCGACGGCCGCGGACTCGAGCTCGGCCGGGCCGATCCGCTTGCCGGCGATGTTGAGCGTGTCGTCGGAGCGGCCGTGCAGGAACCAGAAGCCGTCCTCGTCGGCCGACGCCCAGTCGCCGTGCACCCAGACGCCCGGGAACCGCGACCAGTAGGTGTCGAGGTACTTCTGCGGGTCGCGCCAGAAGCCGCGCGTCATCCCCGGGAACGGCCTGCCGGCAGACGAGCTCGCCGACCTCGCCGGTGCCGACGAGCGAGCGCGCCGTCGCTCGTCGACGATGTCCATCGCCATCCCGAGCGCCGGCCCGCCGACGGAGCACGCCTTGATCGGCGCGGTCGACGGTGGGCGAGAGGAAGCACGCGCCGACCTCGGTGCCGCCCGAGCAGTTGATCACCGGCACGCGCGACGCCGCCGACCTTCTCGAAGAGCCAGCGGTACGGCTCCGGATTCCACGGCTCGCCGGTGGTCACGAAGGTGCGCAGGCTCGACAGGTCGGTGCGTCGGCGCGCCGTGCGGCAGCGAGCGCCCGCACGAGCGTCGGCGAGAGGCCGAGCGACGTCACCCGCTCGCTCTCGACCGTCCGCCACAGCCGGTCGGGAGTCGGCCAGTCGGGAGCGCCCTCGGCGAACACGATCGTCGCGCCGAGCGCGCCCGCGCCGACCAGCGTCCACGGGCCCATGATCCAGCCGATGTCGGTCGCGAAGTGGACGACGTCGCCCACGTGCACGTCCGCCTGGTATGCGGCCTCGCGCGCGATCGAGACGAGGAAGCCGCCCTGCACGTGCACGACGCCCTTCGGGCGCGCCGGTCGTGCCGGACGTGTAGGTGAGCAGGTACGGCGTCTCCGAGTCGACCTCGAGCGGCGGCAGCTCGCCCGGCCGCTCGTCGAGCTGCGAACGGCGCGAGGACGACGTGCTCGACGGCCGGCGCCTGCTCGAGCGCCTGCTCGAGGATCTCGAGCATCGGCACCTCGCGCCCGCGGCGCGACGACTCGCGCCGCGTGATCACCACCTTCGCCTCGCTCGCGCGCAGGCGCTGCGCGACGGCCGGCGCCGCGAAGCCGGAGAAGACGGGCACCTGGATCGCGCCCAGGTGGGCGACCGCGTGCGAGGCGACGGCGACCTCGGGCGACATCGGCAGGAAGATCGCGACGCGGTCGCCGGGCTCCGACGCCGAGCGCCGCGAGCTCCTCGGCGAGCCGCGTGACGTCGCGCGAGAGCTCCGCGAAGGTGAGCGTGGTGCGACCGCCGTCCTCGCCGAGCCCGACCGCCGCGACGGCGTCGGGCGTGCGCCGGCCCAGCGGTGCACGCAGTTCTCGGCGATCGAGAGGCGGCCGCCGACGAACCACGTCGCCCATTCGGGCCCGCGCGACAGGTCGACGACCTGCGTCCCAGCGGCGCGAGAAGTCGAGGCCGAGATCGTCGACGACGAGCGGCCAGAACCACTCGGGCTCGTCGCACGAGCGGCGCACGAGCTCCGCGTAGCTGCCCGCACCGGCGCGCCGCTGGAGGCGGGTCACGTTGGCGTGCTCGACGGTTTCGGCGGGTGGCCGCCAGACGATCTCGGCGGCGGTCACGGACGCGAAGCGTACGCGCCGCGCAGCCTGGTTAGCGTCTGCTAAGTTAGCGCGCGCTAACTTGGAGCGAGGGAGGAGTACAGGATGAGGGAGCGTCTGGTGACGCCCGAGAACAAGCAGTGGTGGACGCTCGGTGCCGTGTCGGTGGGCCTGTTCATGATCATGCTCGACAACACGGTCGTGAACGTCGCGCTGCCGTCGATCCGCAGCTCGCTCGGCCTGTCGTTCTCCGAGCTGGAGTGGGTGGTCGCCGGCTACGCACTGACGTTCGCCGCGTTCATGCTGATCGGCGGCAAGCTCGCCGACCTGATCGGGCGGCGGCTCATCTTCATGACGGGCCTCGTCGATCTTCACGGGCGCGTCGCTCGCCTGCGGGCTCGCCTCGAACGGCGACTGTGCTGAACTCGGCGCGAGTCGTCCAGGGCCTCGGTGGCGCGCTGATGAACCCGGCGACGCTCTCGATCATCACCGCGACCTTCCCGGCGCGTCAGCGCGGGACGGCGATCGGCATCTGGGCCGGCGTGTCCGCGATGGCGCTCGCGATCGGGCCGCTCGTCGGCGGCCTCCTGACCGAGCACGTCAACTGGAACTGGATCTTCTTCATCAACGTGCCGATCGGGATCGCCGGCCTGATCGCGGCGCCGCTCCTGATCGACGAGTCGCGCGACACGTCGCGCCGAGCAGCGGCCCGACGTGCCCGGGCTCGTCACCTCGGCGGTCGGCCTGTTCGCGCTGACGTTCGCCTTCATCGAGGCGAACCGCTACGGCTGGACGTCGCCCGTCGATCCTCGGTGCGTTCGCGATCGCCGCGGTGTCGCTCCTCGCTCGTTCGTCGCTGCTCGAGCTGCGCCAGCGCGCTGCCGATGCTCGACCTCTCGCTGTTCCGCAACCGGACGTTCAGCGGCGCGAACACGTCGCGATGCTGTTCGTCGGGCTCGCCATGTTCGGGACGTTCTTCTACGTCTCGCTCTACATGCAGAACGTCCTCGGCTACTCGCCGGTGCAGGCGGGCGCGTCGTTCCTGCCGATGACGATGCTGATCATCCTGATCGCGCCGCAGCGCCGGGAAGCTGTCCGACCGCATCGGCTCCCGCTGGCTCGTCGGCGGCGGCATGACGCTGCTCGCGATCATGCTGCTCTACTACTCGCGGCTCGGAGCGGAGGCGAGCTTCTGGGCGATCCTGCCCGGGCTGCTCCTCGGCGGCGTCGGCATGGGCTCGACGATGACGCCCGTCGACCGCCGCCGCGATGGGCTCGGTGCCCGTCGACAAGGCGGGCGTCGGCTCGGCCGTGCTGAACTCGATGCGCCAGGTCGGTGGGTCGCTCGGGATCGCGGTGATGGGCGCGATCGTCGCGGCCGGGGTCGACGACGGCGCTCCAGTCCGGCGCTCAGTCCGCAGCTCGCCTTCCTCCACGGCTTCCACGACGCGCTGCGCGTCGGCGGCGCTGCTCGCGTTCGTCGGCGCGATCGTCGCCGTGGCCACGATCCGCAAGACCGTCCACGCGCAGCATCCGGTCGCCGAGCCCGCGGCGGCGATCGAGTCTGCATGACGCAGAGCCGCGTCAGGCTCACCGCCGACGAACGGCGGCAGGCGGTGCTCGACACCGCCTGCCGTGTGTTCGCCGTGTCGAGCTACCGCGGCGCGACGACGGCGGAGATCGCGCGCGAGGCGGGCATCACCGAGCCGATCCTGTACCGGCACTTCGGCTCGAAGCGCGATCTCTATCTCGCGTGCCTCGAGGAGGCGTGGCGCGTCGCTCCGCGAGCTCGCGGAGGCGGCGATCGCAGAGAGCCCGGAGACCTGCCTCGGGGCGGTCGCCGACGCCTTCATGGCGAAGCGGCAGAAGATCCGGCTCGTCGACCTGTGGATCCAGGCGCTGAACGAGGCGGCGCGGCGACCCCGTGATCGCGAAGGCCCTGCGCGAGCAGATCCGCGAGGTGCACGCCTTCTTCGCCGAGCTGATCGCGGACGGCCAGGCGCGAGGCGTCGTCGCCGCCGACCGCGATCCCCGTGCCGAGGCGTGGATCTTCGTCGCCGGCGGCCTGCTCGCGACGATCGACCAGCGGCTCGGCGGCCTCCTCGGCGGCGATCTCGAGCGCGTCCGGCACGAGCGCCGCCGCTGGATGCACGCCTAGGACCGCCGAACGCCGGTGCCTGGCACCGAAGGCCGGCACGCAAAAGAGAGAGAGCCCCGGCTGCGGCACCCGGGGCCCTCCCTGGTCAGGCGGTGCGCCCTTCGGGCGGCACTCCGGGAGAAAGACGGCTCTGCGGCCCAGACGTCGCTCCCGGCGCTTGCGTCCTCGGCGCTCCCCCTGCACGTCGACCTGGCGTCGGCTTCGGTGCAAGGTGGCCTCACTGTACGAGGCTCGGGCCTGTCTGTCAAGTACCTCGGTCAAGTGATTATGACGTGAGGTACTTGACCAAAGATCGCCCTATCAATGCCCCTTTTGGGGGATGTCCGAAAGTGGGCATTGCAACCGAGTGAAGTATCGGCGAAACTATGCGTCCGCATGGCTCGCCGCCCGGTCATGACTGCCAAGACGACCGCTGACTGCACCTCCGGCGCGCCCGCGCACCCCGCGGCTCGGCGAGCGCCTGCGCCAGCTGCGCGTCGGCGGCCGGCCTGACCCAGAGCCAGCTCGCCGGCGACCGCTTCTCGAAGGAGTACATCTCGCAGATCGAGCGCGGCAAGACGCAGCCCGACCGCCGAGACGGTCGAGTGGCTCGCGCTCCGGCTCGGCGTCGACGCGCTCGTTCCTCGCAGAGCGGCGTCTCCGCCGACGAGCGGGCACGGGCCGAGGCGATCCTCGCGCGCGCCGAGGCGCTGCTCGACGAGCACCGCTTCGACGAGGCGGTCGCCGAGTACGCGAGGGCGCTCCCGGCCGTGCTCGGCACGGGCGCGGTCGAGCTCCAGGTGCGCGTGCTGAACGGCGAGGGCATCGCGCTCGCCCAGACGCGGCGACGTCAAGGACCGGCCTCGCGCTGCTCGCCGAGGCGCGCGCGCTCGTCGAGCGCTCCGAGTTCACCGACGTCGACCGCGCCGAGGTGCTCTACCGGGTCGGTGTCTGCCGCTACCTGCTGTCGAGCATCGCCACGGCGGTCGCGCTCTTCGACGAGGCGCTCGCGCTCGCCGAGCGCTCGGCCTGCCGTGCGACCAGCTCCGGCTCGCGATCTTCGCGTGGCGCTCGCGCTGCTACCGCCGGCAGCGCGACTTCGAGGCAGCTCGCGAGGACGTCGAGCGCGCGCTCGAGCTCGCCGACGCGATGCAGGACGGCAGGGCGCTCGGGCAGGCGTACTTCCAGGCCTCGGTGCTCGCCGAGCGCGACGGCCACTGGGTGCTCGCGCGCACGTACGCCGAGCGGGCGAAGGCGCAGTACGAGGAGCTCGCCGACCGCGCGAACGTCGGCCGGCTGCTGAACAACCTCGGCGGGCTCGACTTCCTGCTCGGCAAGCCCGAGCGGGCCGTCGAGCACCTGAAGCATTCGTTCGCGGTCGCGCTCGAGATCGGCCGCGACGACGACGCGGCCAAGGCGGTCTCCTCGCTCGCGCAGATCCACCTGCGCACGGGCGACGCGGTGCGGGCCGAGGAGCAGGCCCGCCACGCGCTGCAGATCATCGGCGACCGCGAGGACATGCTCGACGAGATCGGCAACGCGCAGCTCGTGCTCGGCCGCTCGCTGCTCGACCAGGGCCGCCTCGACGAGGCCGACGCGGCGCTGGCCGACGCCGAGGATCTCCTTTCGCAGCTTTCGTCCGCGTCCCATCGGGCCGCGGCCTGGATCGCCCAGGGCGACCTGGCGACGAAGAGGGGCGACGAGCGCCGCGCTGCGGGCCTGTACCGCCGCGCCGCCGAGACGCTCCAGGACTTCCGGTTCTAGGGGAAGGAGGTGTTTTCTGTGGCAACCAAGCTGGCCCTGCTGCTCCGCCGCCGCAACGCGATCGTGCTCGTGTTGTCGGTCGTCGCGAGCGTGGCCGGGACCGTCCACGGCGGTGGTTTCTGGGACGGGCCGCTCTAGGCCACCGGGCAATGTTTCGTTGGTGCCAGCGGGGAGCCGGCACCGACCCCGATTCTCTGGGCCACCGCCCCCGCCGCATCAACGGCGTTGCCGGGCGAGAGGCCTACAGCATTACCGTTCGAGACCGCAAATCAACCCGGGCGCCGGCGGATGAGCCGACGCGCTCGACCACGACCTGCGGGATGCGTGCGCGCGGCGACAGCCGCAGGCAGGCGCGGACGATCTCGGCGCAGTCCTCGGGCTGGATCATCTCGTCGGCCTCGAGCCCCGACCAGGCCGCCATCGGTGTGTCGACGAACCCGGGGCAGAGCGCGATCGCGCGAACGCCGTCGCCGTCGAGCTCGGCGTTCAGCGATCGCGTCAGCGCGATCACCGCCGCCTTCGTCGCGCCGTAGACGGTCAGCCCGGGAGTGGCGGTCGTGCCGGCGATCGAGGCGAGGTTGACGATCCAGCCGCGTGACTGCCTTCAGGAGCGGGATCGCCTCGCGCGTCACGAGCAGCAGTCCGCGCAGGTTCACCCCGAGTTGCAGGTCGACGTGCTTCGTGACGAGCGACTCGACCGTGCCCGCGATCCCGAGCCCGCCCGAGTTGACGAGCACGTCCAGCCCGCCGTAGTCGCTCGCGGTGCTCGGCCACGATGCGGACGCAGTCGTCCTCGCTGGAGAGGTCGGCGGCCACGACCGAGCGCGTCGAGCTCGGCGGCGGCGGCCTGCACCTTCTCGGGAGTGCGCGAGGCGAGGGTGAGCTCGAAGCCCTCCTCGCGCAGCATCCGCGCGATCGCGAGGCCGATCCCCGACGATCCTCCGGTGACGAGCGCGCTGCGCATCGCGAGCGACCCTAAAGGAGTTCGCGCACGCGCTGCGAATTAGTCGGCGTACGTCGTTCCTCTCCCCCTCGCGGCGGCGGCCCCCTCCGGCCGCCGCCGCTCGTTTGCCCGCCTCTAAGCTGGCCGCGGGATGAACGCGACGAAGCTCACCGACCTCGCGACCGCGGGCGGGTGCGCGGCGAAGTACTCGGCCTCGCGGCTCGAGGAGCTGCTGCGCGGCTTCGTCCCGGCCGAGGCCGAGGACCTGCTCGTCGGGCTCGACCCGGCGGACGATGCAGCCGTCTACCGGCTCGACGACGATCGCGCGCTCGTCTTCACGATCGACTTCTTCCCGCCGATCGTCGACGACCCGGAGGATTTCGGCGCGATCGCGGCGACGAACGCGCTCAACGACGTGTTCGCGATGGGAGGCGCGCCGCTGCTCGCGCTGTCGGTTGCGGCGCTCCCGGAGGAGCTGCCGACGGACACCGTGCGCGCGATCTTCGACGGTGCCGACCGGCAGGTGCGCGCCGCCGGTGCGCTGCTCGCGGGAGGCCACACGATCCGCGACGCCGAGCCGAAGTACGGGCTGGCCGTCGTCGGGACCGTGCGACCCGACGGCGTGTGGACGAAGTCGAGCGCTCGTGCGGGAGACGCGCTCTACCTGACGAAGCCGCTCGGGACCGCGCTGGTGCTCGGCGGGGCGAAGCGCGGCATCGCCTCGGCGGACTCGACGATTGCCTGGATGCGCACCCTCAACCGTGATGCGGCCGACGTCGTCCGGCTCGTGGGACCGAGCGCCGTCACCGACGTCACCGGCTTCGGCCTCGCCGGGCATGCACACGAGCTCGCGACGAGAAGCGGCGTCCGGGTCGTGCTCGAGTCGTCCCGGCTCCCGGCGCTCGACGGCGCGCTCGACGCTGCGCGTGCCGGTGTGTCGACCGCGGGGACGCGTGCGAACCGCGAGTTCGCACCGGTCGAGACCGACGCGGTGGCCGAGGAGCTGGTCGAGCTCGTCTACGACCCGCAGACGGCGGGCGGCCTGCTCGTCTCGCTTCCGCGCGAAAAGGGGCCGTCGCTCGAGGCGGAGTTTGCGCGCGCGGAGCTGTTCCTCGCACGCGTCGGCTCGGTCGAGGCCGGCGCGGGCGTGGTGCTCGTCTGACCCCGATACAGTTCGTGGGAGCATGAGCGTCGGCGCGCAGTCGCTTCGCCGTGCGCGCGGCCTTGCGCTCTCGGCGCCCGCGTTTCGTCGGCTGACGCTCACCAGCGCCGTGATGCTCGTCTTGATCGTTGCGACCGGGGCAACGGTGCGGCTGACGGGGTCCGGTCTCGGTTGCGAGCACTGGCCCGGCTGTCAGCAGCACCACTTCGAACCGAGGAGCTTCCACAGCTACATCGAGTTCGGAAACCGGGTCGTCGCGTTCTTCACCATTCTCGCCACGCTCGCGACGTGGCTCGGCTCGCTCGCAGCGAAGACCTCGACCGCCGTCCGTGTGACGGCGTTCGTCGTCTTCCTCGGCACGACCGCGCAGGCGCCGCTCGGCGCGATCACGATCCACTACCACCTCAACCCGTGGCTCGTCCTCTCGCACTTCCTTCTGTCGGTCGTCGTGTTGACGTTGGCCGTCGCGCTCGCGGTCGAGGTACGTCCGCGGATGCTCGACCTCGTTCCCGGCGTGGGTGCGCGTCTGGTCGGTCGGCGTCTGGGTCTCGCTCTGCGTCCTGATCGTCAGCGGCACGCTTGCGACCGCGTCGGGCCCGCATCCGGGCAGCACCGTCGTCCGGCGGCTCTGGTCGTTCCAGCCGGCCGTGTACTGGCACGTGCGCGCAACGGCGGTGTTCGGCGTCTCGTTCGCCCTGCTGTTGTTCTGGCTCGCCCGACACCGGAGCCGGCATGTCCGCGGAGCGCTCGTCTTGCTCGGGCTGCTCGCCCTGCAGATGACGATCGGCGAGGTTCAGTACCGGACGCATCTGCCCTGGTGGCTCGTGCTCGTGCACGTCACCGTTGCGGCGACGGTCTGGGCGGTCGCCACCGCGTTCGTCTACACGCTGTGGCGCCCACAGCGGCCCGCATAGGATGGTTCGGTGACCGACGAGCTTCGCATCGACGAGCGGCCTGCGCTCGAGCATCCGGTGATGGTCGCGGCGTTTCGCGGCTGGAACGACGGCGGGCAGGGCGCATCGCTCGCCGGCGCCTTCCTCGCGCGCGCCTGGGCGGCTCGCCGATTCGCGGAGATCGACCCCGAGGGCTTCTACGACTTCCAGGCCACCCGGCCGACCGTGTCGCTCGTCGACGGCGAGACGCGTCGCATCGACTGGCCGGAGAACCACTTCCTGTTCGCGCCGCTGCCGGGCGCCGGGCGCGACGCGATCATCCTGCTCGGCGTCGAGCCGAACGTGCGCTGGCGGGCGTTCTCGTCGCTCGTGGCGCAGGTCGCCCGTGAGTTCAAGGTCGAGCTCATGATCACGCTCGGCTCGCTGCTGGCCGACGTGCCGCACACGCGGCCCGCGCCGGTCACCGGCAGTGCGACCGACCCCGACCTGATCGAGCAGCTGGGCCTGCAGCCCTCACGGTACGAGGGGCCGACCGGGATCGTCGGCGTGTTGCACGATGCGTGCGCGTCGGCCGGTCTGCCGTCGGCGAGCCTCTGGGTGGCGGTGCCGCACTACGTCTCGCTCACGCCGTCGCCGCGCGCTGCGAAGGCGCTGGTCGAGCGTCTAGCAGGGCTGCTCGCACGCCGACGTCGACACCCACGAGCTGGACGAGGCGGCCGACGCGTACAGCAATCAGGTGAGCGAGGCCGTCGCCTCCGACGCCGACACCGCGAGCTACGTCGCCGAGCTCGAGCAGCGCGTCGACGAGCTCGCCGCGCAGGCCGACCTGCCCTCGGGCGATGCGCTCGCCGCCGAGCTCACCCGCTTCCTGCGCGAGCGCGAGAACGGCATCGGCGGCAACGACGACGACGACGTCACCCGAAGGTGAACGAATAGCCCTCGACGCCGGGCGAGAACCGGAGCTCGAGCGTCGTGTCGGCGACCTTGCGCGACGACCGCACCGTGTACAGCCGGTAGGCGTTCACGCGGATCGTCTTCGCCGGGCGACCGTCGACCAGCGCGTGCACCGTGCCCCGGCCGCCCAGCACGACGTAGACGTCCCTCGCGTGGAAGTGCAGGCGGAGGAACGCGCCGCGTCCCGCGACGATCTGCTCCGGCTCGACGCGCCAGGCGCCCCCGTAGGTGAGCGCGTCCTGCTGTAGCGAGACAGCGGGCAGGTACGTCACGAGCCGTCCGGGAACGATCTGCGAGCCGATGTAGTTGGAAATGCGCGCCGACCCGAGGTACGTCTCGGGCGTGAGCAGCTCGTTCGGTGTCGTGTCGGCGACCGCGCGCGCCTTCGGCCCCTTGTCGTTCAGCAGGCGGCGGATCAGCTGCTCGGTCTGCCCGTACTCGCCCTCGCCGAAATGCGTGTGCCGAATCCGGCCGGCGCGGTCGATCAGGTACTCCGCCGGCCAGTACTGGTTGGCGTAGAGGTCCCAGGTCTTGAAGCGGTTGTCCTGCACCACCGGGTACCTGATCCCGAGTCGCTTCACCGCGGCGCGGACATTCGACGTGACGTGCTCGAATGCGAACTCTGGCGTGTGCACGCCGATGATCACGAGCCCCTTCGAGTGGTAGGTCGCGTACCACGTCTTCAGGTGCGGCAGTGTGCGGAGGCAATTGATGCACGAGTACGTCCAGAAGTCGACGAGCACCACTTTGCCGCGCAGCCCCGCGATCGTCAGCGGCTTGCTGTTGATCCAGGCGCCGTCCGGATGTAGCGGCGGCGCGGCTCCGAAGTCGGGCAGGCCCGGCTCCGACGTCTGCACGGCGGCGAGCGCGGCGCGCCCTCCGCGCACCTTCGCGAGCTGCTTCTCGCCGGCCGACGAGCTCGCGACTCGGTTCTCGAGGCCCGTGAGCCCCGGCACGTGCAGGCTCGTCAGGTGGTCGTCCAGATGGAGGACGAGGGCGACCGCGACGGCCGCCACGAGAACGCCTGATACGACGCGTACCTGCCCCGCCCTCGCCCGGATCCGCCCCGCCGCCTCGCGGCCTCCGTAGGCGATCGCCAGCATCGGAACGCCGGCCCCTACGGCGTAGGCGATCGTCGCCACGATGGTCGAGCTGCCGAAGTTCTCGCTCGCCGCGGCGGCGGTGATCGCCGCGAGGAACGGGCCGGCGCACGGAACGAAGACCAGCCCGAGCGTGATGCCGAGGAAGACACCGCCGCCCGCGTTGGCAGGACGAAGGCGCGAGAATCCCGCGAGCGCGCGCTCGAGGAACAGCGCGAAGCGCGGGACGAGCAGCACGGCGGCCATCACGAAAAGCGCAGTGATCGCGAGATTGCGAAGCAGATCGTCGGGCAACCCGAGCTTTTCGAGGATCCACGTCGCGAAGAGCGTGAAGAAGCTGAAGCTGAGGATCAGGCCGGCGACGATGCGCAGCGGCTTCCGGCCCGAAGCGCCCCCGGCCAGCAGGATCGGCAGCACGGGGAGCACACACGGCGACAGTGCCGTTGCGACGCCTGCGAGGAACCCGAGTGCGATCAGGACGAGCACTGGTGCTTACGACCAGTGTGCCCGTCCGGCGTTACGCCGCGTCCTGCTCCGGTGTCGGGTCCTCGGCGCCGTCGCTCACCGGCGTCTCGACCTCGGCGACCCCCTCGGGCTGCGGGCCGTCGGCGGGCCGCCGCCGCCGACGCCGACGCTTCCGGGCCGGCTGCTCTTCTGTCGGCGCGGCGGCCGGCTGCTCGCCGGGCTCGGTCTCCTGCCCCTGCGACTGCGGCACGGCCTCGATCGGCTTCTTCTTGCGGCGGCGCCGGCGGCGCGCGCGCGTGGGGCCGGTCTTCGGCTGCGGCAGGCTCTCGGCGATCCACCCCGCCACCTCGTTGATCGTGCCGAGCCGCTCGCGCGCCGCCTCGAGCAGCTGTGTCGCGCGCGGGGTGTACCCCTCCGCCGAAGCGAGCAGCGCCGCGGCAACGTCTTTCGGCATCTCGAGGGCTGCGTTGACGAGCTTGGCCGCGTTCTCCTCGTGGCGGTGGCCCCGTGAGTTGGCAAGCGCGCCGAGCAGCCGCTTCGCGTCCGGGTACTCCTGCGACGCCTTGCGGTCGAGCTGCTTGCGCACCGCCTTCGACAGGCGCCACGTCCAGCGCGCGAGGATCTGGTCCGGCGCATCGGGCTTGCCGTCGGCGATTGCGCGCAGCAGCGTGCGGACGCCTGCCGCGCGATCCTTCTCCCACGGCGGGGCGAGCGTGACGAGGGTGACGAGGTCGTCGAAGTCGGCGCGCTCGACGCGCATCGAGACGCGGTCGGCGAGGGCGATCAGGCGCAGGCGGCGGTTCGGGTTCTGCGCCGCCGCCGTTGCGAGGAAGGTCTCCATCGCGCGCTTCGAGGCGCCGCGCTGCGTCAGCTTCTCGACGAACGCTGCGCGCTCGTCGAACCGCAGCTGGCGCCCGGCGATCTCGCCCCAGAACTCCTGCTCGTCCTCGTCGAGGAACTTCGGATCGACGCGCTGCCATTCGCGCGCGATCACGACGCGGCGGCGGAGTACGTCGGGCGTCACCGGCACGAGCCAGGACGCCGGCGTCAGCTTGCGGCGCGCGCGGCGCTGGACGCGACGGCGTGGCGCCGGCGTGACACGGGCACCTTCACGGTAGAAGTCGGCGCCGAGCAGCGAGTGGAGCGACACGACGCGGTCGTTGTGGGTCGCGGCCTTCGGCGTGAAGTCGACGACGATGCCGGCCTCCTTGCGCGGGTGCATCCGCATGATCCGGCCGATGCGCTGCTGGTAGACGCGCTTCGACGCGGTCGGCGCGAGGTGCATGACCACCGTCGCGCGCGGCGAGTTCCAACCCTCGGCGAGCAGCATCGCGTTGATCAGGACGTCGATCTCCGCGCGCTCGTAGGCCGCCAGGATCTCGGCGAGCTTGACCGGCGGCGTGCGACCCGACACCGCCTCGGCCTTGATACCCGCTGCGCGGAATGCGGTCGCGAGGTTGTACGCGTGCTCGACTCCGGCCGCGTAGACGATCCCGGGCGTGTCGTCGAAGCGCTCGCGGTACAGCGTCGCGGCGGCCATGTTGAGCGCCTCGTGGTCGAGGGCCTGGGCGAGCGCCCGCTCTTCGAAGTCGCCGCCGACGATCGGGACCTGATTGATCGCGGCGACGGGCGGCACGCGCAGGCAGCGCAGCGGAGCGATCAGCCCGCGGCGCGCCGCGTCGGCGAGAGGCAGGTCGTCCACCGAAGCGGGGAAGACGTCGGACACCTGCTTGGCGATCAGCTCCTCGGTCGCCGTCATGCCGACGTAGATCGGCCCGTCGAGTCGGCGGATCGCCGCCGACGTCTTCTCTCCGAGGGCCGTGTGCGCCTCGTCGCAGATCACGAGCTGGTACGCGCTGCGGTCGATCTCGTCGACGTGGCGCGCGAACCACGCGTACGTCTGGATCGTGATCGGGTTGTCGACCCGCGCGGCCGTGTGGCCCTCGAGCACGGCCTCGGTGAGGCGGTCGCCGTAGCCGTGTTCGCGCAGCTCGCGCCTGAACTGGTCGACGAGCAGGCGGCGGTGCGTGAGGATCAGGACGCCCTCGGTGCGGGCGGCCTCGACGAAGCCGGCTGCGGCGATCGTCTTGCCCGACGCGGTCGGGTGACGGAACCGGTAGCGGCGGATCGAACCGGGGTCGTCGGCGACCGGAACGGCCTCCAGCTCGTCGTCGAGCTCCCCGTTCGCGAGCTCGAGCTCGTCCTCGAGCTCGTCGTCCTCGTCGGTCTGTTCCTCGCCGACAGCGCCGTTGCCGTTTCCGTTGCCGTTCGGCTCTGCCTTCTGGGTCGCCGCGATCAGCTCGGTCAGCATCCCGGCGAGCGCGTCGACCTGGTGGCGGCGGAGCTCGGTCCCGGAGCTGAGATGCGGGGGCCGTTCCGACAGCACCCGCTCGAGACCGAGCAGGAGCGCGTACCTGACCTTCCACTCGGACGACGGCGCGGTCGCGCCGCGTGAGCATCTCCGCGAGCGCGTCGTCGAGCGCGCGCCGGCGTGCCGTGCCCGGTGCGAGCACGACCTCGGGGTCCTCGTCGGGACGGACGAACGGCTCGCCGGCCCAGGCCTCTGCGCGGAGGGCTTCGGCCCGCATGGCCGCCGCTCCATCCGACTCTGTCGGAGAATGCGTGATGATCTCTTGCAAAGCCTGCGGCACGCCTGCCGTGCCGCCTCCTCAAAGGGTTGCGCCCGCGTTCGCCAGCCTTCCCGCGTTGCGCAGAGCTCACAATAGCCGATCCATCGGCGGAATGGTGGCGAGAGCCGGGGTTGCGGCTTCGGCGGCAATCTCGGTTCCGGCGCGAGATCATGGCTCGTCCATGTTCCGGAGCACTGCGTCCTACTACGCGAGGTACCGGCCGGGCTACCCGCCCGAGCTGCTCGCAGAGCTCGCCGCCGCGACCGGGCTCGACGGCACCGGCCGGCTCCTCGACCTCGGGATGCGGCCCGGGGACGATCGCGATCCCGCTCGCCTCGCGAGTCGCGGAGGTGATCGCCGTCGACAACGAGCCCGAGATGCTCGAGGAGCTCTCGCGCTCAGCGCCCGCGAACGTCGTCGCCGTCGAGGCGACGGCGGAGGAGGTCGACTCCCGGCTCGGCACGTTCCGACTCGTCACGATCGGCCGTGCGATCCACTGGTTCGACGGCGGCCGTGTGCTCGAGCAGCTGCGGTTGATGACGCCCGCAGTCGCGCTGCTCGGCGACTCGCTCGACGACAGCGAGGCGATGTCGGCCGTGCTCGGGATCGCGCGCGAGCTTCTGGGCGAGCGCCCGCCGATGCGCGCGCCGGGGATCCGGTACGAGCAGGCGCTCGCGATGTCGCCCTTCTCGGATGTTCACGAGCTTTGCGTCGTCGCCGAGCGCACGTGGACGATCGACGAGCTGATCGGGTTCGCGTACTCGACGTCGTTCGCCTCGCTCGAACGCGTCGGCGAGCGGAGAGCCGAGTTCGAGGCGGCGCTGCGGTCTCGCCTGCGTCCGGAGTACCGCGAGCACCTGCCGGTCTCGGCGGTTCTCGGCCGCCGCCCGGCGTGACCGTCGACTGGGAAGAGCTGGCCGCGGAGAAGCGCGCGCGGTACGACGCACCCCACGGCGAGCTCGACGAGCGCGCGGTCGTGCGGCTCGGCAACGTCGCGTATGCGGCGGGCCTCGCACTGCTGATGGCGGGCTCGCCCGACGCGGCTCGCTGGCTGCGCCGCGCCGCCGATCGCTGGCGCGAGAGCTGGGATCTCGGCGGCTCCGACGATGCCTGGGGTCGTCCCGTCGGTGCGCTGAAGGCGGCGCTGCTCGCCGGCGACGAGGTCGCGGTGTCCGGGCTCGCAGACTGGACGCTCACGCTCGGGGCGGAGGACGCGTCGTCACCGATCGGCCGCTACGCCGCAGCCCTGGCGCTGCTCGCGGCGGGCGACGCGGGTGCGGCGCAGGCGCACGCCGCGTGGCTCGCGGAGCGCGACGACTTTCCGGGGTACGTTGCGGAGGCGCTCGCCGCGATCGCCGCGGACGACGAGCTGCGCCTGCATCCGGCGCTCGCGTCGATCGTCGGATCGTTCGAGTCCCGCGACGACTACCTCGAGAACGTCGCCGTGGCGGACACGGCGCTCGTCCTTGCGCGGCTCGCGACTCGGCGCAGGCTTGCGGCCGAGCTGCCGCCGTCGCCCGTGCTTCCTTCTAGTCCTCGCCCTGCTCGATCGCCGGATGGAACGCGACCGTGATCGAGAGCAGCGGCTGTGTTTCGTCCTCCAGATGCGGTGAGCTTCTCGATCAGCTCGTTGAGCAGCTTGCGCACCGTCTCGGGGTCGAGCTTGGAGTGCACCTGCGCGCTGCGGAACTCGCCCTTCGCCGCGTAGAGGTCGAAGCCCCGCTGCACGTCGTGCAGCTGCGCCGACTGCAGCTCGCTGGCGAGCCCGGCGGCTCTGATCTCCGGCCCGACCTTGAGGTGCTTCGCGACCGGCACGTAGGGCTTCTCGCGGCCGCCGGCGGGCGCCCGCTCGATCAGGCCCGCCCGGTGGAGCATTCGGACGTGGAAGTGAAGGTGACCCGGATCGACCGACAGTCGTTCCGCGAGCTCGCGGTTCGTGAGCGGCCGGTCGGCCTCGCCGAGCGCCTGCAGCACCTTCAGTCGCAGGGGATGCCCGAGCGCCTTGAGCTGCTCCGGGCGCTCGATGTCGAGAACGTCCTTCAGGGCCGGGCTCGGGTCGGCGGTCGACTTCACCGCTCTATCCTCGCCGCGGCGGCCTCGTCTGCATAGACCTCGACCGGCAGCGCGGCGCAGCCGCAGCAGGCTCGCCGGCACCGTCCCGCGAGATCTCGCCGCGAAACGCCCGGGCAACCGCGTCGGCCTTCGCCGAGCCGGTCACGAGCACGACGATCCGGCCCGCGCCGATGAGCGTCGGCCACGTCAACGTGACCCGGTCGACCCACGGCTCGAGGCCCGCGGGCCCGCTCGTCGCGCGGCGGTTCTCGATGTCGAGCTGGGGCGAGTCGGGAAACAGCGACGCCGTGTGACCGTCGGGGCCGACCCCGAGCAGCGCGAGGTCGAGCTCGACGCCGTGGAGCGCGTGGTCGAGCTCACCCGCCGCGTCGGCCGGCTGCAGCTCGCCGCGAATGCGATGGACCGCGTGCGGCGGCTTCTCGAGTCGGTCGAGCAGCTGATCCTTGACGAGGCGGTAGTTCGAGCGCTCGTCCTCGGGCGGCACGCATCGCTCGTCGCTCCACCACACGGTCGACGCGCTCCAGTCCGGGGCCAGCTCCGCGGCGACACGGTACGCCTGCGCCGGCGTCGTGCCTCCCGTCAGGACGATCGAGCCGCCCTTCGTCGCCTGGGCCGCAAGCAGCTCGCCGACGACTGCAGCCGGATCGTCGCTGACGTGGATCTCAGGCGGCGACTCCGGCATCCGGAGAGCGTATGTAACCCGCGTGAAAGGACGCGAGCAGGTAGACGCTCGCGAGGCCGGCCCACTCGCCGTACGGCGCGAGCAGCTCGTCCGTCTCCTCCGGCTCGGCGGGCCTGCCGCGCAGCATGGAGACGAGCTTCACCAGGCCGAGGTCGCGTGCGAGCCCGCGCTCGTAGCGGCCGAGGCCCTGCAGGCAGACCACGCCGATCGACCACGGCCCGAGGCCGGGCTCCCGCGCGAGCCGCCGGGCGACCGCGTCGGTCGGATGGCGCCGGAGCGACTCGAGGTCGAGCGTGCGGCACAGGCGCACCAGCGTGGTCGCCCGCCGGGCGCCGAGCCCGAGGCCGGACAGCGCGGCCGGCGACAGGCGTCCCAGGCTCGGCTGCCGTCGGCGGTGCGTGGAGCCCGTGCGCGGTGGAGGTCGTCCGCCGGATCACGTTCGCCTCGATCTGGCGTGCCCGCCGCGCCTGGATCAGCTGGCCACTCGACCGCGCGCAGCAGCGCGTGCGCAACCGTCGGCGTGCGCAGCGGCCGGAGGCCGCGCAGGCGGCGCGTCGCCTCGCCGATCAGTGGATCGTCGGCGAAGCGGCGCAGGAGCTCCGAGTGGTCGTCGTCGATCCCCAGCACGAAGCGCACGTGCTCGACCCCTGCGTCGCTCTCTGCCCGGACGAGAATCCGGCCGTCCTGTGCCTGGACCGCCGATGACGCGCTCGAGTCTCCCGTCGAGCACGACGGTCGCGTCGTAGCTTCCCTGTCGAACGATGCGCGTCGGGTCGCTCCCGAACCGGCCCGAGAGACGAAGCGAGTACGGGCCGCGGGCTCGGAGTTCCGCCGTCACGTCCATGCGGCGATGTTAGAAGGGCAGTACCCTCGCGCCGATGATGCAGCGTCTCGCCTCGCGGATCTCGCTGCGGAGCCGCGAGCAGAAGCTGCGCCTGTTCCTTGACGTGTTCGCCCCGGGCCCCACGACGACCGTGGTCGACGTCGGCGTCACGAACGCGCCGTTCGGCGACGGCTCGACCGACAACTTCTTCGAGGCCCGCTACCCGTGGCCGGAGCAGGTCACCGCCGTCGGCAACACCGAGCTCGATCGATTTCGGGAGGCGTTCCCACGGGTGCGTGCCGTGCAGGCGGACGGGCGCCGGCTGCCGTTCGCCGACGGGGAGTTCGACCTCGGCTTCTCGAATGCGGTCGTCGAGCACGTCGACGGGGGGAGGGAGGGGCAGCGGAGGTTCGTCCACGAGCTCGCACGCGTGGCGAGCCGGGTCTTCGTGACGACGCCGAACCGCTTCTTCCCGATCGAGGTGCACACGCAGCTGCCGTTCGTGCACTGGCTCCCGCCCGCCGCGCGCGACCGGGCGGTCCGCGCACGCGGCTTCGACGCGACGCTCGATCTGCTCGGCCCGCGGGAGCTCGCTTCCCTGTTCCCTTACAGCGTCCGTGTACTCAACCGTGGGATGACGCTGGTCGCGGTCGGTCCGCAGTGAGCCTCCGCCGCCCGGTCTGGGCCCTGCACGTGCTCGTGGTCGGGCTCGCCGTGCACAACCTGGTGATGTCGCAGCTCTGGCGCGCCGGCGTCCGGGGCGGGGCGCTCACCGTGATCGCGTCCTGGAAGGACGTCCTGCTCGCGGGCGCCCTGCTGGCCGTGATCGTCGACAGGCGCACCGAGATGTTCCGGCCGATCGCCCCCGACGTGCTCGCGCTGGCGTTCGCCGGCTTCGTCGTCGCGTACGCCGTGATCCCCCAGTCGAAGCTCGGCGGCGGCGCCACCCACACCGGCATCCTCTACGGCGCCAGACACGATCTCCTGCCGGTCGAGGCGTACTTCCTCGGTCGCGGGCTCGCGCTCTCCAAGTCCGAGCGCGACCGGCTCGTGACGACGGTGCTCGCGACCGCGGCGGGCGTGGCGGCGTACGGCCTGCTCGACGTGTACCTCGTCCCGCTGTCGTTCTGGCGCGAGTCGGCCGGTTGGTTCCAGCATCAGCTCGGGCTCTCGTACGTCGGTCTCTCGCACCTGCCGGAGAACTTCATCTACAACGCGGGCAACAACGTCGTCTTCCGGCGCCTCACCTCGACGTTCCTCTCGCCGCTCGCTACCGCGCTATCTGCTCGTCGTCGCGCTGCTCGCACTGTCGCTGCGCCGGCGGTTCGCCGTCTCGATCGGGCTGCTGCTGTTCGCCGGGCTGCTCTGGACGCACACGCGCGCCGGGCTCGCGGCGCTCGTCGTCGGGCTCGCTCGTCCTGGCCGCGCTCCGGCGCCGGGCGCTGCCGCTGCTGCTTGCCGCTGCGGTTGCGGTCATCGGCTATCGGGTTCGTCGACGGCTACTCCCACTTCGCGCCGCGAGCGCACCTGACGCCCACCGAACAGCGCGAGCAGGAGCGCAACGCGGCCGCGCATCCCAACGTGAGCAACGACGCGACGAGCGCCGGCGAATCGTCGTCGCGCGAGCATCTGCGAAGCCTTCGCGACGGTCTGCGCACGGTCTACCACCACCCGTACGGCTTCGGGCTCGGCAACTCGGGGGTCACCGCGGCGCGGACGCACGTGAAGATCGAGGCCGGCGAGTCGACGTACACCGAGCTCGGAGTCGATCTCGGCCTCCTCGGCGGCGCTGCTGTTCGTCGCCTGGTCGCTCGTGCTGCTCGCGCGGCTGCTCTGGCTCGCCGTGGCTGGCGGCCGCGTTCAGCGCCGTGCTGTTCCTCGGGCTGCAGACGGACGTGATCGGGATCCCGTGGATGGCGGTGGTGGTGTGGGCGTTCGCCGGCGCCGCGGTGATCGATCTCACACCGTTGCGCCGATCGCCCGCGACGGCCTGAACTGCAACAAGTTCGTCAATTCGAGGCGCGTGGTCTTGCGGCCGGCGCCGCGATTCGTACCGTGGATCGAGATGCGAATCTCACTCGTCGAGCTCGCGCTCCTGGCCTGCGGCCGATCGCCGTGGTTGCCGCCGCGCTCCATCGTCCCGGACGGGCGCCCGCGCGTGCCGTGCTGCGCGCGAGCTGGGCGGTCACGCCGGGGGTGGTGAACCCGGACGTCACCCAGGCCAACCTCTCCGCGACGGTATGCCGGCACGGGTGGACGAGGACGGTGCGCCCGCCGACCTCGTACACGAACGCCCTGAAGCTCAGGCAGCTGCGCGCACGCAGGCTCCGCGGGCCGCCGTCCGCCTACCAGGAGGATCATCTGATCAGCCTCGAGCTGGGCGGGCATCCGACCGACCCGCGCAACCTCTGGCCGGAGCCCTACCCGCGCGCCGCGGTGGTCGACCGAATGGAGAACGAGCTGAATGCGAAGCTCTGCTCGGGGAGGCTGACGCTGGCCGAGGCGCAACGCGAGGAGTCGGCGCTCAAGCATCGGGACGGATGACGTGTCGCACCTCTTAGCTGCTTCCGAGGCATGCGTGTTTCGATCCGAGTCTGTTCTACCTCCGCTATCTCCGGAACGAGCTCGTCCGCCGCCGCGCGCGGACGATCCTCACGCTGCTCGGTCTCGGGCTCGGGGTCGGGCTCGTGATCGTGATCTCGAGCCTGTCGCGCGGGCTCGACCATGCGCAGAAGAAGACGCTCGATCCGCTCGCCGGCATCGGCACCGACCTGACGGTGACGCTGTCGCCGCAAGCAGCAGTCGGCCGGCTTCGCCGGCCCGGGCGGCGGCGGCGGCGGCGAAACCGCGACCTGATCCAGTCGAACCTGTCAGTGCTGACCGACCTGTCGAAGCTCGGCAAGCCGGGGCAGCACTTCGTCCACGACTTCTTCCTGCCCGGGTCGCAGCTCACGTTCCAGCAGAGCGCGGCGAACGCAGATCGCCGCCGATCCCCGGCGTCGCGCAGGTGACGACCGGGCTGACGCTGCTGGCCGAGCATCAGGAAGGGGTCGTCCCGAAGATCGTCGCGACGCTGAAGACGCAGCGGCAGACCTTCCAGATCCAGCGCAACATCCCGCGGCCGACGGCCGCTCAGTTCCCGCAGATGCAGGCGTGCTTCGACAAGCTCGCGCAGCCAGAACGGCGGCTCGAACGGCGGCGGGAACGGCGGCGGCGGCTTCGGCGGCGGCGGCGGCGGCGGTGGCGGCGGCTTCCGCGGCGCCGACCGCGGCGCGTTCGCCAAGTGCCTGCCGGCGAGCCTCCGGCGCCTGCGCACGCAGTTCACGACGCCGCAGCAGACGCTCCGTCAGGTGCTGAATCCGCCGCAGACGAACATCAAGACGAGCGCGTACACGATCGGCGGCGTCGACCAGACGCACCCGACGCAGGGGCTCGTCACGACGGCGCAGGTCACGAAGGGCCGCTACTTCGATCCGACGGGTGGCCGCGAGGCGCTCGTCTCGACCACGCTACGCCGTCAAGCACTCGCTGAAGGTCGGCTCGAAGCTCGACCTGAACGGCACGCGTTCGTCGTCGTCGGGCTCGTCTCACCGCCGCTCGGCGGGCAGACCGCGGACGTCTACCTGCCGCTGAAGCAGCTGCAGACGCTCGCGAACCAGAAGAATCTCGCCAACGTCGTGCTCGTTCGCGCCGCCTCGAGCTCGCAGGTCGGCGCCGTGCAGAAGGCGATCGAGACCGCGCTGCCGAACGCGCAGGTCGCGAGCTCGAAGCAGGTCGCGGACACGATCAGCGGCTCGCTCGTCGACGCCTCGAACCTCTCGCACGATCTCGGCTTCGCAGTCTCCGCCGCGGCCGCGATCGCCGCGTTCCTGCTGGCCGCGCTGCTCGCGCTCTCGTCGGTCGGGAAGCGCGTCCGCGAGCTCGGCACGCTCAAGGCGCTCGGCTGGACGCAGTGGAAGGTCGTCCGCCAGATCGCCGGCGAGTCGCTCGCGACAGGAGTGCTCGGCGGCCTCCTCGGGATCGGGCTCGGGCTCCTCGGCGTGCTGCTCATCGACGCATTCGGGCCGAACCTCACGGCGCAGCTCGACGACCGGTGTGTCGAGCGCCCTGCTCGGGGATCTCGCCTCGGCGACCGCAGCGCACCGCCACCAGCACCGTTTCACTCGACGCCCCGGTGGCCGCGACCGTCCTCGCGATCGGCTTCGCTCTCGCTCTCCTCGGCGGGCTGATCGCAGGGACGGCCGGTGCCCTCCGGGCCGCGCGGCTCCGGCCGGCGGACGCGCTGAGGCAGGTCGAGTAGTGGACGCGCAGTACAGCGCGCGCGGGCTCGCGAAGTTCTTCCAGCGCGGCTCGACAACGGTGAGGGCGCTCGACGGGGTCGACCTCGAGATCGCGCCCGGCGAGTTCGTCGCGCTCGAGGGCCCGAGCGGCTCCGGCAAGACGACCCTGCTGCAGCTGCTCGGCGGCCTCGACCGCCCGAGCGGCGGCGAGGTGCTGTTCGAGGGCCGCGACCTCGCACGGCTGCCCGACCACGAGCTGGCCGAGCTGCGCCTCTCGTCGTTCGGCTTCGTCTTTCAGCAGTTCAATCTCATCCCGACGCTCACCGCGCTCGAGAACGTCGAGGCGAAGCTCGCGCCGACCGGCGTGGACGACCTCCGCGGCCGCGCGGAGCGGATGCTCGAGGAGGTCGGCCTCGCCGAGCGCGCCGACCACCTCCCGCCGCACCTCTCCGGCGGCGAGCAGCAACGCGTCGCGATCGCCCGGGCGCTCTCGGTCGAGCCGAGGGTCGTGCTCGCCGACGAGCCGACCGGCAACCTCGACTCCAAGACGGGCGGCGAGATCATCGACCTGCTGGCCGGTCTGGCGGCCGAGCACGGATCGACGGTGATCGTCGCGACGCACGACGCGACGCTGGCGGCGCGCACGCCGCGGCGGATCGCGATGCGAGACGGCCGGCTGGTCGGTCTCGTCGCCGTCTGACCGGCACCCGGTTGCTCCGTTAACGGGGCCGGCGGGATCGGCAGGCGCTGCTAGTGTCGGAATCAGTGAGCTCCAAGCCGGTCGAGCAGCTCGAGTCGGTCGTGATTCGCTTCGCCGGCGACTCGGGCGACGGGATGCAGCTCACCGGCGGGCGTTTCACCTCCGAGACCGCGCTCACCGGGCAACGACCTCGCGACGTTCCCCGATTTCCCGGCCGAGATCCGTGCGCCCGCGGGCTCGCTGCCGGGCGTCTCGGGCTTCCAGCTCCATTTCGCCGACCACGACATCCTCACGCCGGGCGACCGGCCGGACGTGCTCGTGGCGATGAATCCCGCGGCGCTGAAGACGAACCTGCTCGACCTGCCGAAGGGCGGCACGCTGATCGTCGACACCGACGCGTTCACCGATCGCAACCTGAAGAAGGCCGGCTACGCTCTCGAACCCGCTCGAGGACGGCTCGCTCGACGACTACCAGGTGCACGCCGTCCCGCTGACGTCGATGACGGTCGGCGCGCTCAAGGAGATCGAGGGCGTGACGCCGCGCGAGGCGGAGCGCGCGAAGAACATGTTCGCGCTCGGGCTGATGTCCTGGCTCTACGGCCGGCCCGATCGAGTCGACGATCGCGTTCCTGGAGACGAAGTTCGCGAAGCGGCCCGAGATCGCCGCGGCGAACCTGAAGGCGTTCAACACCGGCTACGCGTTCGGCGAGACGTCGGAGTCGTTCGCGGTGCAGTACGAGGTCAAGCCGGCGAAGCTCCCGCCCGGCCTGTACCGGCAGATCACCGGCAACACCGCGCTCTCGTACGGGCTGATCGCTGCGTCGAAGCTGTCGGGGCTGGATCTCTTCCTCGGCGCCTACCCGATCACGCCGGCGTCGTCGATCCTCGAGGAGCTCGCGCGCCACAAGTCGTTCGGCGTGCGCACGTTCCAGGCCGAGGACGAGATCGCCGCCGTCGGCGCGGCGCTCGGCGCGGCGTTCGGCGGCGCGCTCGGCGTGACGACGTCGGCCGGTCCCGGCATCGTGCTCAAGTCCGAGACGGTCGGGCTCGCGATCGCGCTCGAGCTGCCGCTCCTGATCATCGACGTGCAGCGTGCGGGACCGTCGACCGGCATGCCGACGAAGCCCGAGCAGGCCGACCTGCTGATGGTGCTGTTCGGGCGCAACTCCGAGTCGCCGGTGCCGGTGCTCGCAGCGGCGACGCCGGGCGACTGCTTCTACGCGGCGATCGAGGCGGCGCGCGTCGCGCTCACGTACCGCACGCCGGTCTACCTGCTCTCGGACGCGTACCTCGCGAACGGGGCCGAGCCGTGGCGGATCCCCGATGTCTCGTCGCTCGAGCCGATTCGCGTCGAGTTCGCGAGGCCGACGGCGAGCGAGCCTTCCTGCCGTACAAGCGCGACCCGGAGACGCTCGCGCGACCGTGGGCGATTCCCGGCACGCCGGGGCTCGAGCATCGGATCGGCGGGCTCGAGAAGGCGAACGAGACGGGCAACGTCTCGTACGACCCCGAGAACCACGATCTGATGACGCAGCTCCGCGCGCAGAAGGTCGCGGGGATCGCGCGTCCCCGACCTCGAGGTCGACCACAGGAAGGCGCCGACCTGCTCGTGCTCTCGTGGGGCGGGACCTACGGACCGGTGCACGCCGGCGTGCGGCGCGTGCGCGAGCAGCGGCGCGCGGTCGCGCACGCCCACCTGCGCTGGCTGAACCCGTTCCCGGCGAACCTCGGCGACGTGCTGCGCAGCTACGACCGCGTGCTCGTGCCGGAGATGAACCTCGGCCAGCTGCTGCAGCTCGTCCGCGCCGAGCTATCTCGTCGACGCGGTCGGCTACAACCGCGTGACGGGCAAGCCGTTCAGGGCGAGCGAGATCGCGGACGCGGTGGAGGCGCACCTGTGAGCACCGAGCTGAAGCTGACGGCCGAAGGACTTCAAGTCCGACCAGGAGGTGCGCTGGTGCCCGGGCTGCGGCGACTACGCGATCCTCGCCGCCGTGCAGAGCTTCATGCCGGAGCTCGGGATCCCGCGCGAGAAGATCGTCTTCGTCTCCGGCATCGGCTGCGCAGCACGGTTCCCGTACTACATGCAGACGTACGGCATGCACTCGATCCACGGGCGCGCGCCCGCGATCGCGACCGGGCTCGCCGTCTCGCGGCCCGATCTCTCGGTCTGGGTCGTGACCGGCGACGGCGACGCGCTGTCGATCGGCGGCAACCACCTGATCCACGCGCTGCGCCGCAACGTGAACGTCAAGATCCTGATGTTCAACAACCGGATCTACGGCCTGACGAAGGGCCAGTACTCGCCGACGTCCGAGCAGGGCAAGGTGACCGGGTCGACGCCGTTCGGCTCGGTCGACTACCCGTTCAACCCGCTCTCGCTCGCGCTCGGCGCCGAGGCGACGTTCGTCGCGCGCGCGATCGACACCGACAAGGCCGGGCTCACGGACGTCCTCCGTCGCGCGGCGACGCATCGCGGCGCCGCGTTCGTCGAGATCTTCCAGAACTGCAACATCTACAACGACGGCGCCTTCGACGTCGTGCGCGACCAGAAGGAGAACCGGCTCTACCTCGAGCACGGCAAGCCGTGCGCGGCGACACCGGCATCACGCACGACGAGAGCGACTTCGCGACCGCGTTCGCGCTCTCGCGGGTCACCTAGGAGTCGCACGGCGTCGTCCCGCTCGGCGTGTTCCGCGACGTGCAGCGCGACGAGCTACGACGAGCTCGTCCAGGGCAGCTCGCGGCCGCCGGCGGCGACGGCGACCTGCAGTCGCTCGTCGGCTCCGGCGACACCTGGTCGATCGGCTGAGAGCGCCGCAGCGCGCTCGTCTCGACCCGCGTTGGGCAAGGTCGTCTACCAGGTCTACGTGCGTTCGTTCGCCGACGCGGACCGCGACGGTTGCGGCGACCTGGCCGGCGTTCGCTCGAAGCTCGACTACCTGCGCTGGCTCGGCGTCGACGCGCTCTGGCTGAGCCCGACGTTCCCGAGCCCGAACGTCGACTGGGGCTACGACGTCGCCGACTACGTCGCCGTGCACGCGGACTACGGGACGCTCGAGGAACTCGACGGCCTGATCGGCGATGCGCGGGCACGCGGGCTCGAGCTCTGGCTCGACCTCGTCCCGAACCACACCTCGAAGAGCCATCCCTGGTTCTCCGAGCGGCCCGACTACTACGTCTGGTCGGACGACGTCCCGAACGACTGGACGTCGATCTTCACCGGGAAGTCGGCGTGGACGTACGACGAGACGCGGCGCAAGTACTACCTGCATCAGTTCGCGCCCGAGCAACCCGATCTCGACTGGTGGAACCCGGCCGTCCGCGAGGAGTTCGAGCGGATCCTCCGCTTCTGGTTCGACCGCGGCGTCACGGGTCTGCGCATCGACGTCGCGCACGCGCTGGTCAAGGACCGCGAGCTCCGGGACGGCGTCGAGCACATGCGCGACCGTCCGGAGGTGCTCGAGATCTTCGCGCGGTGGCAGGAGATCGCACGCGAGTACGACCCGAAGCCGGCGCTGATGGGCGAGACGTACGTCCCGCTCGAGCGCATGTGGCGCTACGCGTCGCAGCTCGACCTCGTCCAGAACTTCGACTTCGTCCGCTCGCGGCTTCGTGTCGAGGACCTGCGCCCGATCGTCGAGGAGGTCGAGGCCCGGCTGCCGGCGGACCGCTCGCCGCTCTGGTTCGGCTCGAACCACGATCACTCCCGCCTCGCGACGCGCTGGGCGGGCGGCGACGACCGAAAGGCGCGCGCTGCCCTGTTCCTGCTGCTCACGCTGCGCGGGACGGCGCTGCTCTACCAGGGGGACGAGCTCGCGCTGGCCGACGGCGCCGTTCCGCGCGACCGGATCACCGACCTCGCAAACCCGCCTCGCGACCCGGAGCGCACGCCGATGCCGTGGACGCCGACCGGCGAAGAGTGGCGCGACCCGTGGCTGCCGCTCGCCGACACGACGCGGAACGTCGAGACGCAGAAGGACGACCCCGACAGCACGCTCGGCTTCGTGCGCGCGCTCATCGAGTGGCGCCGCGAAGTTGGTGATGCGCCCTACGCGACGCTCGAGAGCGAGCCCGGCGTCTGGGCGTACGCGCGCGGCGATGCGACGTGCGTCGTCAACCTCAGCGACCGCGAGGCGCGGCACGACGGCCGCCGGCTCGGGCCGTGGGAGACCTTGATTACCTAGGCCGCGGAGACCTGCACCTGCGCGCGGCGCATCAGCGCGCGCGAGGCGGTGTTCCCCAGCTCGACGAGCGCGTGCAGCTTCTGGATGCCGGCCGCCCGCGCGTCCTCGGCGAGGCGCGACATCAGCAGCGTGCCGACACGGCGGCCCTGCCAGTCGTCGGCGACCTCGATCGCGACCTCGGCGGACTCGCCGTCGCGCACCAGTCGTGCGATCCCGATCGGCTCGCCCTTCACGACCGCGACCAGGACATGATGGTCGGAGTCCACCCGCGCGAGCTGCTCGAGGTCACGCTCGGTGAGCACGTTCTTCGCGCCGCCGAAGCGACGCACCCGCGACGCGGGGCCGAGCCGGTCGAACACGGCCTGGACCACCTCGGATTCCCCGTTGCGGAGCGGACGGATCGTGACGCCTTTGACTAGCTCCGAATGCACCGACTGCCTCCGTGCATCTTCCCGAGGCTAGAGGCGGGAGCCCGGCGGGTCATCGGTCGGAGTACTGATCGCTCGAATCGTTCACGAGGACGATCTTGCGGGCCGCCGTGGCCCGGCGCGTCGGCGGGACGGGCCATCTTTGCGAGATGGCCCGAGCGGGCCATTAGGCTTGCCCTACATGGACCAGGAGATCCGCTACCTCGACTTCGAGGGCCGGCGTCTCGCCTATTCGTCGCTGGGCGAGGGCCCACCGATCGTGTTCGGGCCGCGCTGGGTCAGCCATCTCGAGGAGGAGTGGGCGGATCCGCGGCAGCAGGCGTTCTACGCCGAGATCGCCAGAACGCGCCGGGTTGTGCGCTTCGACCGCGTGGGCTGCGGGCTGTCGGCGCGCGAGCTCGACCCTCGCCCCTCCGTCGAGTCGGAGTCGCGCCAGCTCGAAAGCGGTGATCGAGGCGCTCGGCGAGCCGGCCGTCGTGTTCGCGTCGTCATGCTGCTGCGCGTCCACCTCGGTGCTCGCCGTCCGCCGCCCGGAGGCGGTCTCGAAGCTCGTCTACTTCGGCGGCTACGCCGCACGCGACGACATTCCCGAGGTGACGAAGCGATCGCTGATCGAATTCGTCCGCGTGAACTGGAAGCTCGGCGCGCAGATGCTCGCAGGCCTGTTCGATCCGCATGCGAGCGGTGACGAGATCGCGTTCTACACGCGCGTCCAGCGGCAGGCGGCATCGGCCGAGGCCGCCTCCGTCTTTCTCGAGCTCGACCTCGCCGCGGACGTTCGCCCCCTCCTGCCGCGCGTCGAGACGCCCGTGCTCGTGCTCCACCGGCGCGGCGATCGCACGGTGCCGATCGGCCGCGGTCGCGAGCTGGCGGCGCTGCTCCCCAACGCGCGCTTCGTACCGCTCACGGGTGACTCGCACATGCCGTGGCGCGACGACCAGCGTGAACTCCACCGCGCGCTCGCGGGCTTCCTCCACGCGGGCGACGCCACCGAGCCCGACGCCGACTCGCCGCTCACGTCACGCGAGATGGAAGTGCTCCGCTTCGTCGCGACGGGCATGAGCAACCGGGAGATCGCAGGGACGCTGATCCTCTCGGAGCACACCGTCCACCGCCACGTCGCGAACATCCTCCGCAAGCTGGCGCAGTCGACGCGCGCGGGCGCCGCGGCGCACGCCGCACGGCACGACCTGATCTAGCCGCCCGAGCCAGGCGGCGATGCGGGCCGCGATCTGCTCGCCGCGGTCCTCCTGCAGGAAGTGGCCGGCGCCCTCGAGCGGCGGGTCGAGCTCTGCGTTCGGGAGCTGCGAGGCCATCACCTCCGCGGCGCGGCGCCCGAAGATCGGGTCGCTGTCGGAGAAGAGCACGAGCGTGGGGCGGTCGAACGACGCGCAGCCGCTCGCGCACGTCGAGCATCGCGGCCGCCGACGGGTGCTCCGCGCCCGTCGCCACGAGCTCGGGGAACATCGCGATCCCGACCCGGGCCTCCGGGACGGGGAACGGGGCGTCGTAGCCTGCGATCACGTCGTCCGATGTCGGCTGGACGAGCGACAGCCGCACGAGCTGGCCGGCGACGATGTCCGTGCCGACGCGGCGCATGAACGCCTGGAAGCGCAGCCATTCCTCGTTCGGAGCCCGCGCCCCGATACCGGTGTTGAGGACGACCAGCCGCGCCACGCGGTCGGGCTCGGTGACGCACAGACGGAAACCGATCGGGCCGCCCCAGTCCTGCACGACGACGGTCAGGTTCTCGAGATCGAGCTCACGCACGAGCCGCTCGATCGATTCGTAGTGCCGGTCGTACGAGTACCAGTCGCGGTCGGTCGGCTTGTCGGAGCGTCCGAAGCCGAAGTAGTCCGGCGCGACGCATCGCGCGACACGTGCGAGCGTCGGGATCATCTTTCGATACAGGAACGACCAGGTCGGCTCGCCGTGCAGGAGCAGGATCGGATCACCGCTGCCCTCGTCGACGTAGTGCATGCGCAATCCGTCCTGGTCGACGTAGTGCGGCGCGAACGCGTAGCCCGGAAGGCCCTCGAACCGTTCGTCCGGCGTGCGGTACGCGTCGATGCTCACGGTGGCTCCTCCTCCAGACGGTTCGAGCACGATGCGCTCGGCGGGCCGCAGCGGCAGCTCGGAGGCGATGTACGACCTCACGGCCTCGTCGATCCCGACGTCGCGCTTCGACTCGCTCGGAGAGATACCAGCGGTGCTCGAGCACCTGGTGGAAGACCTCGGCGGCCGGCAGCCTGCCCTGGAGCCGCTCCGGCACGGCTGCGACTGTCGGCTCGAACACGCGCTCGCGCCACTCCGAGGCGACCGCCGACTCCGCGAGCGGGCGCCCGACCTCGCGCTCGCGCGCCTCGCGGTAGCGGGCGACGTCGTTCAACATGCGGCGGGCCTGGTTCTCCTGCGCGTCGAGGCCGGTCAGGCGCAGAAGGCGGTGCCGGTGGTGGCCCGGCTCGACCACGTGCGGATCGAGCCGCAGCCGGTAGCCGCCGTCGGTCGCGTCGAGGTGGATCTCCTCGACGTCGAACCCGAGCTCGTTGAGCCGGTGCAGGCGCTCGTCGAGCTTGTACCGCTCATCGAGGCGAAAGATCTCCTCGTGCGTGAGCTCGTCCCACAGGGCGCGGTAGCGCGCGACGATCTCGTCAGCCGGTCTCGTCGGGATCGAGGTCGTCGGGCAGCCCGACCTCGGCGTCGACGTCGAGCAGCTCCCCGACCACGTTCTGCTGTGCGATGTCGAGATCGTAGGCGCGCTGACCGTCCGACAACGCGCCGTGCAGCTCTCCCGTCTCGGCGTCGACGAGGTAGGCGGAGAGGGCTCCGGCGTCGCGCCGGAAGAGCGCATTCGAGAGCGAGCAGTCGCCCCAGAAGAAACCGCGCACGTGCAGCCGCGCGATCAGCTCGACGAGCGCGTTCAGGAGGTGCGTGCGCAGGTCGGGGATCGCGGCTCCGGTGAAGAGCACGCGGTACGGCAGCGAGAACTCGAGGTGACGGGTGATGAGCGCGGCGTCGAGGTCGCCGCCGCGCGCGGTCACGATCCCGACCGGCTCGACGACGGGCAGTCCCTGGCCCTGCAGACGGCGCAGCAGTGTCCACTCTCGCCGTGCCGGCCGCTCGGGCAGCTCCTTCACCGCGTAGAGGGCGCCGTCGTACTCGACGAATCGCACGACGTGCCGGCTGATCCCGCGAATCACCGTCACGAGCCGGTCCGAGTCCCACGCTTCGAGCGGCGTGCCCCAGGGCAGGTCGAGAAAGCTCGGGTGGCCCGTGCGTGCGACCAGCTGGAAGCTCGCGCTCAGGCCGCGAGTCTAGGGAACAGATGCACCGGCGCAATGCCGCGACGGCGCAGCACGACGTAGCCGACGGCGGTCGCGGCGAGCGCCGACACGCCCGCGACGCTGAAGGCAAGCTGCGTGCCGCCGCGGTCGCACAGCCAGCCGACGAACAGCGCCCCGAAGGGCGACAGGCCGTTCCACGCGTAGTAGTAGAGCCCGAGCACGCGGCCGCGCAGGTGGTCCGGCGTGTCGAGCTGGACCTTGGAGTTCGCGGCGGCCACGTACGCGGCGAAGAACAGACCGCAGAAGAAGAGCATCCCGGACGCGAGCAGCACGCTGTGGATCGGGGCGATCAGCAGCTCGAAGACGCCGAAGCCGGCCGCTCCGACGAGCAGCACGCGCCATCGTGCCCGCGCCATCGCCGCGCTCCCGAGTGCGCCGATCAGCGCGCCGACGCCGAAGCTCGCCGACAGCACGCCGAGCGAGCGCGGGCCTGCGTCGAGCGTGTCCTTTGCGAGGAGAGGCAGCAGGATGTTGAAGTTGAAGCAGACGGACGCGAAAACGACCATCATCGCGAGCACGACCTTCACGCTGGTCGAGCGGCGCACGAATCCGAAGCCCTCGCGTGTCCCGCGCCACACCGTCGGGCGCCCGCGGTTCTCCAGCGGATAGAGCTCGCTCGTCCGCATCGCGAGCAGCGCCGCGAGCACGGCCAGGAAGCTGACCGCGTTGATCGAGAACGCCCAACCTGCGCCAAACGATGCGATCACGACGCCGGCGACAGCGGGGCCGAAGATGCGTGCCGTGTTCACGAGGCTCGAGTTCAGCGCGATCGCGTTCGGCAGCTCGTCGCGGCCGACCATCCGGAACGTCAGGTTCTGACGAGACGGCGTGTCGAAGACGAGCGCCGTGCCCGTGAGCGCCGCGATCACGTAGAGCTCCCACAGCTTGACCGTGCCGAGCAGCGTCACCGCTGCGAGCACGGCCGACAGCGTCATCTGCACGGCCTGCGTGGCGATAACGGTGCGGCGGTTGTCGAATCTGTCGGTGACGACGCCGGCGAGCAGGCCGAGCAGTGTGAACGGCCCGAAGCGGCAGATCGAGATCAGCCCGACGGCGAGGCCGCGCGAGCCGGGCCCGGCCAGCTGAAACGGCGAGCCAGTACA
Organism: uncultured Thermoleophilia bacterium; assembly: GCA_963742615.1. Classification (GTDB taxonomy): domain Bacteria; phylum Actinomycetota; class Thermoleophilia; order Gaiellales; family Gaiellaceae; genus PALSA-600. The sequence goes on from CAVUMS010000001.1 coordinate 730,701, forward strand.
TGGCGACGTTCTGCATCCACGTCCCGCTGACCGACGCGAGCTGGCCTGCGAAGAAGAGCCTGTAGTTGCGGTGGCGGCGGAGACTGGCGAACGTCCGGCGTGAGGCGAGAGTGACTGCCGTCATCGGCTCCGCGATTCGAGCAGCCGTTCGAGCGGCTCGATCGCGGCTTCGATCCGATCACGCTCTTCGTCAGTCAGTCCGTTCAGGTGCTCGACGAGCCAGGCGGTGCGCCGCTTCCGCACCGAGCGGAGCACGCGCTCGCCCTCGGCGGTGACGGTCAGCCCGATCTGGCGCCGGTCGCTCGCCCTCGTCCGCTCGATCAGGCCCGCGGATTCGAGCCGTCCCAGGTGGCCCGACATGCCGGGCGCCGAGATTCGCTCGCGCTTGGCCAGCTCGGACGCGGTGATCAGCGGATTCGCCGCGATCTGGGCGAGCAGCGAGACCTGCCCGCCGGTGACGCCGAGCGAGTGCACCTCGCGACGAAGCTCCCGCGAGAGCCGCAGCAGCGCCGGCCGCAGCCGATTCGCGATTGTTACGGAATCGTTAGCCACCTGAATCATTAACTGACTGAACTATAGCAGCCATTTCCCCTCGTTGATGAGCGGGATGCGCTTGCCGGAGTGGTTCATGCCGACGACCTCGAGGTCGTCCGTCCCGATCATCACGTCCAGATGGGTGCCGGAACGGTTGACCCCGTAGCGGGAGCGGCCGAGCGGAACCGACCGCGTCTTCGCGAACCCGGTGCCGAACGCCATGTGCGCGGCGGCGTTCTCGTCGAGCAGCGTGTTGAAGTAGATCCTCCCGGTCTTGCCGATCCGCGAGGAGGAGTCGACGAGCGCGATCTCGCCCAGACGGTCGGCGTTCGGGATCGCCGCGAGGAAGCGGGCGAGCCAGTCGCGGTCTGCGTTCCGCTTCGCCTCGAGACGGACGAGGCGGCCGCCGCGGAACTCGCCCGAGAGCCCCTCGATCACCCGGCCGCGGAAGCTGCGGGGGCGGGAGCAGCGGAACGTCCCTTCGGTGGCGGCCGCATCGGGTGAGATGAAGCACTCCTCGGTGGGGGTGTTCGGGGCGACCTGGCGGCCCCAGCTGTTTCGCTCGCCCCCGCCGCGCCACACCGAGAACGGCGCGATCTTGACGCGGAGGTCGGTGCCGCGATCGCGCAGCACGACCTCCGCCAGGTCGAGCTTCGTCAGCCGGGCGGCGCGCCGACGCAGCGTGGCCAGGTGCGCCGTCCACCCTTTGCCGCCGGGTGGGTCGTTCGGCCCGATGCGGCAGAACGAGAGCAAGTCCTTCGCCAGGAGCCGCGTCGCGCGCTGCGGCTGGACGCCGGGGAAGACCCGAGTCGCCCACTCGACGGTCGGCCAGCTGCAGATCGTGCGTCGCTGGCCCTCGCGCTTGACGCGCCGCACCTCCGGCGCCGCGGCGAGACGGCGGGCGTCCTCGGCCACCCGGTCGGGCGGCAGCCCGGCCAGCACCTCGACATCGGTGTCGCCCGTGACCAGCACCATCGCCACGTCCTCCCTCGCGAGCTCGCGCATGCGCACCTGCTGCCAGCGCGTTCGCCGCCCGAGCGCTTCCCGCCGCGCGCTCGTGATCCTCGCCGCGTAGACGCGGTTGTCGTCGACCTCGGTGTCGACGGCTGCGGCTCCCGACCGGTATGCGCTCTCCGCGAGCGCGACCGCGAGCTCCCGATGGGCCGGGGCGGACCGGATCAACAGCGTGTCCCCGCGGCGGAACGACACGCACCCGTCGAGCAGCATGGCCGCGTAGCGCTGGAGTTCAGCGTCGCCCATCGGCGCCGTCATCGCGGGGGAAGCTAACGGGTACGGTGCGATCGTGGCGAATCCGCTCGACTCCTTGAAGGCGCTCGGAGAGCAGATTCGGGCCCAGATCGGCGAGGAGCTGGACTTCGAGCCGCTCCGGCGGGTCGAGCCGGCACGGCCGCTGGAGGAGCTGCTCGCCGAGCTCGACGGGCTGCCGGGGCTCGAGTCGGTGAAGGAGCAGGTGCGCGCGCTCGTCGCATTTCTGCGCGTGCAGGCGCGGAGAAAGGACTCGGGGCTCTCGGAGGTCGCGACGACCCAGCACCTCGTGTTCCTCGGGAATCCGGGCACGGGCAAGACCACGATCGCGCGGCTGCTGGCTCAGATGTACCGCTCGATGGGCCTGCTGCGGCGGGGTCACCTCGTCGAGGTCGACCGTGCGGGCCTCGTCGGCCAGTACGTCGGCCTCACGGCGATCAAGACGGAGCGGGTGATCCGAAAGGCGCTCGACGGGGTGCTGTTCGTGGACGAGGCGTACGCGCTGGCACGCGGCGACGAGCGGCTGGACTTCGGCGACGAGGCGATCGAGACGCTGCTGAAGCGGATGGAGGACAACCGCCATCGGCTCGTCGTGATCGTCGCCGGCTACCCGCGCCTGATGCGGCGCTTCCTGGAGTCGAATCCGGGGCTGCGCTCGCGCTTCTCCCGCGAGATCGATTTCCCGGACTACTCGACCGGCGAGCTGGTCGAGATCTTCGACCGGTTCGTGGGCGAGGCCGAGTACACGCTCGCGGACGACGCACACGAGACGCTGCGGACGATCTTCGACGGCGCCGAGCGGCACGAGGGCTTCGGCAACGCCAGGTTCGCGCGGACGCTCTTCGAGCAGGCCCTCAATGCGCAGGCGCTGCGGCTGGGCGCGGGCGACGTCGAGCTGATGACGCAATCCGAGCTGATGGGATTGACCTCGACCGATCTGCGCGCCGGCGCGAGGGCGCTCGGCGAGGAGCCGCTCGATCCGGCCCAGCAGCGTGGGTCGTGGTTCGGCCGCCGTCGCTAGATGATTGATTCCTGAGTACCGTGGATGCGGGGAGGGACTGCACCAAGCAGTGTGGACGACTCGACCGGTGGGAAGGCTGAAGCCTTGACGCCGGGCGAGGCGGCCGCAATGCGCCGTGTGCAGGCCCCCATCCGCGCCGCGCCGACTTGGGGATCAATCATCTAACGGTGCAGCTCGTCAACGTCTTCGACTACGAGGCGGCTGCCGCGGCCCGGCTCGCCGAAGGCCCGCTGGGCTACTTCGCGGGCGGCGCGGGCGACGAGGTCACGCTGCGCGAGAACGTCGCGGCCTACGGGCGCTGGGTGCTCCGGCCGCGTGTGCTCATAGACGTCGCCGACTGCACGACGCGGACGACCGTGCTCGGCCGGGAGATCTCGATGCCGGTGCTCGTGGCGCCGGTCGCTTTCCAGCGCCTCGCAGATCCGGAGGGCGAGGTCGCGACGGCGCGCGCCGCGCGTGACGCGGGGACGATCATGTGCCTCTCGACGATCGCGACCGCGTCGCCGGCGGAGGTCGCGGCGACGGGTGCGGCGCGCTGGTTCCAGCTCTACGCGATGCGCGACCATGCGCTGACCACCGAGCTGATCGAGCAGGCGCGCGCATCGGGTTACGCGGCACTCGTGCTCACGGTCGACGCTCCGGTGCCCGGGCGCCGCGAGCGCGACCAGCGCACGGCGGTGACGATCCCGCCGGAGCTGAAGGTCGCGTCGCTCGGCCGCGGCGACCTCACGCCCGCCGACGTGCTGCGGCTCGTCTCGCCGTCGCTCACCTGGAGCGACGTCGATCGGATCGCCGCCGAGGCGGGTCTGCCGCTCCTCCTGAAGGGGATCCAGACGGCCGAGGACGCGCGGCTCGCATGCGAGCACGGCGTCGCGGGGATCGTCGTGTCGAACCACGGCGGCCGGCAGCTCGACGGCGTGTCGGCGACGATCGAGCTGCTGCCGGAGATCGCCGCGGCCGTCGACGGCCGTCTCGAGCTCCTGCACGACGGCGGCATTCGGCGCGGCACCGATGTCGTGAAGGCGCTCGCACTGGGCGCGCGTGCGGTGCTGGTGGGCCGCCCGGCGCTCTGGGGCCTCGCCGTGGGCGGCGAGGCGGGCGTTCGCTCCGTGCTCGAGCTCTTCGCGGCCGAGGTCCTGAATGCGCTGCAGCTGCTCGGCTGCCGCTCGCCGGAGGACGTCACACCAGCGCACGTCGCTCGACGGCCGTTCGCGGAGCCGTAAGACGCGGCGTCTACCCTGCGTCGGGTGAGAGGCCGCGTCCTGCTCGTCGCTGCGCTGGCCGCGCTCGCCGTCGTGCCCGGCCGCGTGCATGCCGACGCTGCCCCGTGCGGGCTGCCGCCGTCCACGCCGCTCTGGATCGACTACGCGGGGCACAACGCCCCGATCGTCCCGAAGCCGGGCCTCGTCCTCGCCATCTCGTCCGGTACGACGCTGCCGGCGCAGATGCGCCAGGCGGGCGCCGCGACGATCTTCTTCGACCTTCACCTGAACAATCGCGTCGGCACGCCGTCGGCGCCGGCCGATCCGTCGACGATCGCGTTGAAGGCGCAGAAGGAGTTCGCCTTCGCGCAGGAGGTCACCGGCTGCGCGACTCCGCTGATCGCCGAGAACGAGCTGTTCGGCGCGCAGACGCCCACGCCGTGGAGCGCGACCAACGCGCAGTACCGCGCGAACGTGCTCGCCCTGCTGCGGGAGCTCGACGCGCTCGGTGCGACGACGGCGATCACGATCGCGAACCCGCCGTACACGGGCGGTGACGCTGCCGACTGGTGGCGCGACGCAGCGGACGCCGCGATCCTGATTCGACAGGTCTACTTCACCGTCGCCCGGGTCGAAGGCGCTCTACACGATGGGTCCCGAGGCGGCGAGCCGCTCGATGCGGCGCGGCATGCGCGGGCTCGTCTCACGCTTCGCGCAGATCGGGATCCCGGCCTCGCGCGTCGCGCTCGAGCTGCAGTTCCAGTCCGCGCCCGGCCAGGGCGGGCGCAACGGGCTGCAGCCGAAGGCAGCGTGGCTCGAGATCGTCAAGCTCGAGGCGCTGGCGGCGAAGCAGGTCGCCGCCGAGACGCATGTCCAGGGGATCTGGTCGTGGGGCTGGCCGTCGTTCTCGGTCGCCGGTCAGGATCCCGACAAGCCGGCCGCGGCCTGCGTCTACCTGTGGACCCGCGACCACTCGTTTTGCGACGGGCCTGCCCTCGCGGGGCCCGACTTCGACACCTCGCTGACCGAGGGCCAGATCGTCCTTCCCGCAGGGGTCCGCTGCACGTCTGGGCGGCCAGACGATTCGGAAGGTCGACGTGAGCCGGGCCGCGCAGCTCACCGGGGATCTCGATTCGGCTGCGAGCGCGCTGCTCGAGCGCGCGGTGCTGCGCGCCGCCGCGCCGGTCGATCCGGCGACGACGCTCGCGGCGGAACGCGCGATCGTGCGTGACCGCTTCGGCGGCAGCGTCGTGCGGTATCGCAGCGCGCTGCAAGCCGCGCACGTGACGCTCGCCGACGCACGGGCGATCATCGCCGACCGGATTGCGCGCGAGCGGGTCGAGCAGCGGTTCCGCCCGCGCCCCGCGCCCGCGGCCGACGTCGCGGCGTTCCTGACCACGTATGCCGCGACCTCAGTGCGCCGCGTTGCCGTCGACCCGCGCGCCCCCTGGCTCGGCGACGTCGACGAAGGGCTCGCGGTCGCGACGCTCGCGCCCGCCGAGGTGTTCCGGCTGCGCTCGGGCCGCAAGGCGACCATCGACACGATCGACGGGCGCTTCCAGGTGCAGCCGATGGGGCCCGCGCTGCCGCTCTTCGCACTGCCCCGTGCGCAGGCGGAGGGCGTGGCGCGCACGGTGCTCGACCACTTCGCGCGCGACGCCGTCTACGACGGGTGGCTGCGCGCGCAGGAGACCGCGCTGCTCGGGAACGCCGTGTGCATCCGCGACGACCTGCCGGCGAGCGGCGACGTCGACCTCACCGCCTGGGTGCCGTTCCTCGGCAACTGACGGCAGCCCTCGTCAAAACGGGCGTAGGCCCGGTCGCCTTCCACGACCGGGCCCACGTGGGCGGTGCGTTCGTCGTTCGGAGCTAGAGCGAAGGCGTCGTCGCAGGCGGCGTCGGAGGCGTCGGGACCGCCGGCGCCGTCTGGCCGGTTGCGTGGAAGCTCGCGCGGAGCTTCACCACTGCGGCGCGAGCCTGGAGCACCGCGGCGCGCATCTGGAGGTTGGTGGCGCGGATCTGGAGGTTGGCCTCGCGGATGAGCGGGCGCAGCTGGCGCCGGGGCACACCCTGCAGCCGGGCCGCCTTCACGTCGGCGCGGAGCTTGGCGCGGTCGCCGAGGCACACGGCGAGCAGCGACTTCCAGTCGCCCGTCAGCTTGAGCGCGTCGAGCTTGATCTTGAGGCGGGCCGCCTTCTTGTCGGAGGTGCCGACGAGCGACTCCGCATCCGCCTGCAGGGTGGCTGCGTCGGCGACGACGGTGTCGTGCTTCGCCTGCACGTCGGACTGGAGCTTCGCGATGTCGGCCTGTACGGTGGCGACCGGGTCGTCGGCCATGGCGGCGACCGGCGCGATCGCCGCGACGGTGAGAGCCAGTGCCGTCAGAAGGAAGATTTTCCGCATGGTTCTGGTCACGCTCCTGAGGATGAGTGGGACGGGTTCGAACGGAAGCCGTCGGAATGTGCTCACCGCGTGTCAGCAGGCGGTCTCCCCTCTGTAAGTCGTCCGTAAAACGGCGGGTGGAGCCGAAAAACCGGGCGGCAAACAGCGAGTAACAGACTGTTATCCGGGCTCGAAGGGCGCTACAGCTCGAAGATCTGGACCGACTCGATGTAGCCGAGCGAGTAGTCGTTGTTGTCGGTGCAGTGCATCCCGAACGAGGCGGCGCCGCCGACCCACGGTGCGAGCACCGCTCCCGGCTCCGAGACGGTCGGCGTGTAGGCGGTGCGCTCGCCCCACGGCCCGGTCAGGTGCATCGTGATCTCCGACCCGGTGAAGTGACCCACGATCAGGAAGTTGCCCGGTGCGGGCGGGCGGAACTCGATGTACGCGGCGCTGCCGACCCACTCGCCGCCCGCGCCGGTGCGGACGATCGTGTCCATGAAGATCACGTCGGCGGTCGTGTCCCAGCGCCCAGGCATATAGACGTCGAGGTTCCCGAACGCGTCGTAGGGACGGCGCGCCGACAGTTCGAGGAAGGCCGGCCCGCTGGGCGTGACCTCCTGCTTCATCAGCTCGGAGGCGAGCTCGGCGATGCGCGAGGCGCTTACGCGTTGGAGGAGCGGCACCTCGATCGAGACGTGGTCGTCCGGCCCCCGCCCGTGGAGCGAGCCGTGACCGCGGTACGGAATCGTGGGCCTGGACACGATCTCTTCTCCCTCCTCCGGTGCCGCAGGAGCCGGGATCCGCGTGAAGTGCTCCACCGTACGCCTCGCGCGGGCTCGGTTCAACCCACGACAAGCATCGCCATGCGGTCAACCACTGAGCACGGCCCTCGGAGCGCGCTGAGCAGCCTACGATTCGGTTGTCGTGCCGGCCGAGGGCCACGCCCATCACGCCCACTCGCATCTGCACGTCGAGCCCGACTCGGACTCACGCCGGCTCGCCGTCGCGCTGGCGCTGATCGTCGGGCTGATCGGCGTCGAGGTCGTCGCCGGGATCCTCGCGGACTCGCTCGCACTGCTCTCCGATGCCGCGCACATGCTCACGGATGCGGCTGCGCTGGCTCTGTCCCTCGTCGTCATCCGCCTCGTGCGCCGGCCGGCGGGCGGGAACCTGACGTTCGGGTTGCGCCGCTCCGAGGTGCTGTCAGCGCAGGCGAACGGCGCGACGCTGCTCGTGCTGGGTGCGCTGATCGTCTACGAGGGGATCCGACGGTCTGATCGACCCACCCGCGCCGGCCGGGACGGTCGTGCTCGTCGTCGCGCTCGTCGGGATCGCGGTCAACCTGCTCGCGACGCGAGAGCTCGCCCATGCGAACCGGGCCTCGCTGAACATCCGAGGCTCGTACCTCCATCTGCTCACCGACCTCTTCGCGTTCATCGCGACCGCCGTCGCCGGGCTGCTCATCATCACCGTGGGCTTCGATCGCGCCGACGGCATCGCCTCGCTGCTCGTGGCCGCGATCATGCTGTACGCGGCGTACGGGCTCCTTCGAGATTCGGGGCGCGTCCTGCTCGAGGCCGCGCCCGAGGGGCTCGACGTCGACGAGATCGGCGCGGCGCTGGCGGCCAACCCCCGCGTCGAGAGCGTTCACGACCTCCATGTGTGGGAGGTGTCGTCCGGGTTTCCGGCGCTCTCGGCGCACGTGCTCGTGCCGCCGGGTGACGACTGTCACGGCATCCGCCGCGAGCTCGAGCGGATGCTCGACGAGCGCTTCGGGATCGATCACACCACCCTCCAGGTCGACCATTCGCGCGGCGGGCAGCTGATCGCGATCGACCGCCCCCACGCGTGACTCGACACCGTGCAGGTAGGTTGAACAGGGGACGTTGCGTTCGACGAGGAGGAGAGGATGGCACTACAGCTTGGTGACACGGCACCGGACTTCCAGGCCGAGACGACCGAGGGCCAGATCAGGTTCCACGACTGGCTCGGCGACTCCTGGGGAGTCCTGTTCTCGCATCCGAAGGACTTCACGCCCGTCTGCACCACGGAGCTCGGCTACATGGCGAAGATCAAGCCGGAGTTCGATCGGCGCAACGTCAAGATCATCGGCCTCTCGGTCGACCCGATCGACAAGCACGAGAAGTGGGCCGACGACATCGAGGAGACGCAGGGCTCGCGCCCCAATTACCCGATCATCGGCGACGTCGACTTCAGTGTGTCGAAGGAATACGGGATGCTCGGCGCCGACGTCTCCGGCGACCCCGGTGACCGGACGGCCGCCGACAACCAGACCGTGCGCAACGTCTTCGTGATCGGCCCGGACAAGAAGGTCAAGCTGATCTTCGTGTACCCGATGACGACGGGCCGCAACTTCGACGAGGTGCTGCGGGTGATCGACTCGCTGCAGTTGACCGCGAAGAACAAGGTGTCGACGCCCGTCAACTGGCAGCAGGGCGAGGACGTGATCATCGCGGGCTCGGTCTCGGACGACGAGGCGAAGGAGATCTTCGGCGACTGGGAGTCGCCGAAGCCGTACATCCGGATCGTGCCGCAGCCGTAGCAGACCTCGGCGGCCCGGCGGCCGAGTAACGTCGGGAGGACATGGGCTCGGGCACGACGTGGGGGCTGCTCGCAGCGACGTTCACCGCGTCATTCGTGGAGTTCGTCGAGGCGCTCACGATCGTGCTCGCGCTCGGCGTGACGCGCGGCTGGCGCTCGACGCTCGCGGGCGCGGCCGCGGCGGCGGCCGCCCTGGTCGTCTTCACGGCGGTTGCCGGGTACGCGCTCGTGAGCTTCCTGCCGCGCGCCGCGCTCCAGCTCGGCATCGGGGCGCTGCTCCTGATCTTCGGGCTGCAATGGCTGCGCAAGGCGATCCTGCGCGCGTCCGGCCTGAAGGCGCTGCACGACGAGGAGGAGGAGTTCCGAGAGCAGGCCGCGGCCGCGCGGGCCGCGCCCGACGAACAGCGCTTCGGTCTCGACTGGTTCGCGTTCGTCGTCTCCTTCAAGGGCGTCTTCCTCGAGGGGGTCGAGGTCGTGTTCATCGTGATCACGTTCGGGTCGAACGCGAACCGCGTGCCGCTCGCTGCAGCAGGCGCGGCCGCCGCCGGTGCGGTCGTGGTCGCAGCGGGCCTGATCGCGCATCGCCCGCTCGAACGCGTTCCCGAGAACACGCTCAAGTACGCCGTCGGGATCATGCTCGCGAGCTTCGGGACGTTCTGGTCGGTCGAGGGGCTCGGCGTCGTTCAACCCGGCGGCGCCAGCCTCGAATGGCCGGGCGGCGACTGGTCGCTCCTCGTCCTGATCGCCGCGTGGTTCGCCCTGTCCCGGGTGCTCGTCCGTGCCGTCCCCGCCCTGGGCGGACGCCGCCTGCCGCTGGTGACGGCGCCGTGACGCTCGGCGGCGCGCTGCGCGGCTTCGGCCGCTTCTGGTGGGAGTTCGTCGTGGGTGACGACTGGAGGATCGCGGCCGGTGTGGCGGTGGCGCTGGCGGTCGGCGCGCTGCTCGCCGCGACCGCCTCGGTGGAGGCCGACTGGGTGGCGCCCGTTGCCGGCGGCTGCGTCGCTGCTCGCCTTCGCCGCCGTCATGGTCGCCGGCGTGCGAGGTCGTTCGCGGTGACCGAGGTCGGGATCGGGATCGTCGGATACGGGCTGATGGGCCGCGCGCACGCGCACGGATACACGGTCGCGCCCCACGTCCGCGAGCTCGGCGTGACCCCGCGTCTGCGCGTGATCAGCGGTCGCGACGAGGCTGCCGTCGCCGCCGCCGCCGCGCGCTACGGCGTCGCGGACTGGACTTGCGACTGGCGCGACGTCGTCACGCGAAGCGACGTGGACATCGTCGACGTGTGCACGCCGCCGGGCGCGCACGCCGAGGTCGTGGAGGCGGCCGCCGCGGCCGGCAAGGCAGTCCTCTGCGAGAAGCCACTCGCCGTCGACTACGCGTCGGCGCACCGCGCCGCCCGCGCGGTCGCCGACGCGGGAGTGCCGAATGCAATCGGCTTCAACTACCGGCGGCTGCCCGCGCTCGCGCTGATGCGGCAACTCGTGCACGACGGGACCGTCGGCGAGGTGCTGCTGTGGCGCGGCACCTTCCTCTCGGACGAGTTCCTCGATCCGGACATCCCCTTCGACTGGCGCTTCGAGCGGCGCCTCGGTGGCTCGACGTTCGCCGACCTCGGCACGCACCTCGTCGACCTCGCGCTCTGGACGGTCGGCGAGGTCGAGGAGGTCGCCGCGCAGTCCGAGACGTTCACGCGCGAGCGCAGCGGCCGTGCCGTCGACGTCGACGAGGCGTCGTCTGCCCTGCTGCGCTTCCGGGACGGCGCCCGCGGCACGCTCGAGGTCGCGCGCGTCTGCGCGCGGCGGCCGTGCGACTTCGTCGTCGAGGTCAACGGCAGCCGCGGCACGCTCCGCTTCGACTACGCGCGCCTCAACGAGCTGTGGCACGGGGACGTCGCCGACGACGGCACCTTCTACGGCATGCGCCGGATCCGCGCCGAGCACCCGTCGCATCCGTATGCCGCCGAGTGGTGGCCGATCGGCCAGGGCGTCGGCTACGGCGTCACCTTCGTCAACCAGGCCGCGGACCTGCTCGACCGGTGGCCGGACGGTCCGTGGGACGCCCGATCTCGCGCACGGCGCCCGGGTGCAGGCCGTGTGTGAGGCGATGGAGCGCGCAGCCGCCGAGCGCCGCTGGGTGCGCGTCGACGAGGTGACGGGTGAGCCGTAGGCTCGACGGAGGCTCTGAAGGAGCGGAGGCGGCGGCTTCGCCGCCGCCGGGAGCGGAGAAGAGCGTGAGGGCGGCAGTGCATGACGGGCCCCGGCGAGATCGAGGTGCAGCGCTTCGACGTGCCGGATCCGGAGCGCGGCGCCGTCGTGCTGCGGCTGAACCTGTCGGGCGTCTGCGGGACCGACAAGCACACGTTCCGCGGCGAGACGACGCAGTACGCAGGCACGCCCACGAGCGGCGCCTCTCGTATCCGCTGATCTGCGGGCACGAGAACGTCGGCGTCGTCGAGGCGGTCGGCGGCGAGGTCCGTGCCGACGACGGCACGCCGCTCCGTGTCGGCGACCGGATCGTGCCCGGTGCGAACGTGGCGTGCGGGCGTTGCTGGTACTGCCTCGCCGGCGAGCCGTACTACCTCTGCGAGCACCTCGAGGACTACGGCAACTCACTCAACGTCTCCCGGCCACCCTCCCTCTTCGGCGGCTGGGCCGAGCTGCATGTACCTGTTGCCCGGAACGCCGCTCTTTCGCGTTCCCGCCGCCCTCGAGGACGAGCTCGCCGTTCTGACCGAGCCGATGGCGGTGACGCACGGGGTGGAGGCTGCCCGGCGCGTGCTCGATGTTCCGTTCGGCGAGAGCGTCGTCGTCTACGGCGTCGGCCCGCTCGGGCTGTGCCATCTCCTCAAGTCGCGCTTCGTCGGCTGCGGTGAGCTGATCGCCATCGACCGGCTCCGCTCGCGCCTCGACGTCGCGTCGGACCTCGGCGCGACGCTCGTGCTCGACGCGTCGGAGCTCGGGCCGGACGAGCTCGTCGAACGCGTGAACGAGCGCACGGGGCGCGGCGCCGACGTCGTCCACGACTGCTCAGGCGTCCCGGAGACGTTCCCGACGGCGCTGCAGCTGGCACGGCCGGGCGGTGTGGTCGTCGAGTCCGGCGCCTTCGTCGACCTCGGCCCGGTGCAGGTCAACCCGAACCGCGACATCTGCACGCGCAGCGTGACCGTGATCGGGATCGGCGGCGAGCGGGCGACGGCGTACGCTCCGTCGCTCCGCCTGCTCGAGGCGAACCGCGGACGGCTGCCGATCGCGCGCATCGTGACGCATCGGCTGCCGCTCGAGGCCGCGCGCATGGCGCTCGACGTCTCGCAGGGCGCCGACGCGATGAAGGTCGTCCTCGACCCGCGGCTCTAGAGGTCGAACCAGAATGACGCTCGCCGAGCGGGTGTGATGCGCCGCCCAGCGCGGCACAGTCGCTCATTCTGGTTTCGGCCTCTAGACCTACGCGTCGCGCTCGTAGCCCAGTGCGCGCGAGATCTCGCGCGCACCGTCCACGAGGAGGCTCACGAACTCGTCGCGGTCGGCGCCGAGCACGAGCGACTTCATGCCGCCGATCGAGAGTGCGGCCCGCACCTCTCCGGTGTAGTCGAAGATCGGCGCGCCGAGCGATGCGATCCCCGGCGTGACGTCCTCGTCGCTCACGGCGTAGCCGCGCTTCAACGTCGCGTTCAGCTCGCGGAACAGCGCGAGCCGCGTGGTCGGCGTCTCACCGATGTGCGTCTCGAGAGCGCCGTCGTCGACGTACTTCTCCCACTCGTCGACCGGCTCCCAGGCGAGCAGCACGCGTGGCCCTGCACCGGCGTGCAGCGGCAGCGAGCCGCCGAGCCGCAGCGCGAGCGACTGCACCCGCAGGCCCTCCAGCCGCTCGATGCACACCGCACTGCGCTCGCGGCGCACGAGCAGGAACACCGTCTCCCCGACACGCTCGTGGATCCGCTCCATCACGGGCAGGGCGGCCTGACGCTCGTCCAGGCGCTCGACGACCGCCGCGCCGAGCCGCATCAGCTTCCAGCCGAGCCGGTACGAACCGGGCTGCGCTCCCGGCTCGACGAGGTCGAGCGCCTCGAGGCTGCGCAGCAACCGATACGTCGTCGTGCGCGGCTCGTCGATCAGCTCTGCGAGCCGGCGCGGCGTCGCCTCGCGCTCCTCGGCCAGCTGCTCCAGCAGGAAGACGGCCTTGGCGAGCGCGCGGATAGGGTTTTCCCGGACCTGCTCCTTGCGTTCCGTCAGTGCCAGCTCGAGGACCTCCTGTTCCGCATCCTAGACAGGCTGTCCGCATGATGGTACGTTCGCCGCGGCTGTGGGGGCAACGATGCAGCGGATGACGACCCTTCCGACTCCCGCCGACCACGACGTCAAGGACGCCGCCGCCGGCATCGCCCTGCGCGCCGTCGTCAAGCGCTACGGCGCCGCGACCGCACTGCGGGGGCTCGACCTCGAGATCCGCGACGGCGAGTTCTTCTGCCTGCTCGGACCGTCCGGCTGCGGGAAGACGACGACGCTGAACCTGATCGGCGGGTTCGTCGCGCCCACCGAGGGCGAGATCTGGATCAGGGGCAGGCGCATCGACCAGCTCCCGCCGCACAAGCGCCCGGTCAACACGGTCTTCCAGTCGTACGCGCTCTTCCCGCACATGAGCGTGCGCGAGAACGTCCGCTTCGGGCTGAAGATGGACCGGGTGCCGCGCGACGCCTCGACCGAGCGCGTCGAGGAGGCGCTCCGGCTCGTCGGGCTCGAGGACTTCGGCGCCAGGATGCCGGCGCAGCTCTCCGGCGGGCAGCAGCAGCGCGTCGCGGTCGCGCGTGCGCTCGTGAAGCGCCCGGCCGTGCTGCTGCTCGACGAGCCGCTCGGCGCGCTCGACCTGAAGCTCCGGCAGCGGCTGCAGATCGAGCTCACGCAGATCCACCGCAACGTCGGGACGACGTTCGTGTACGTCACACACGACCAGGAAGAGGCGATGTCGATGGCCGACCGGATCGCGGTGATGAACGACGGCCGGATCGAGCAGCTCGGCACGCCGGAGGAGGTCTACCAGCGGCCGACCTCGCGGTTCGTCGCCGACTTCATCGGCGACTCGAACTTCTTCAGCGTGACGGTGGACGGCAACGTCGCGCGGCTATCGGACGGCAGCTCGGTCGCCTGCAACGGCGCGAGGACCGGGCCCGCGACGTTGATGGTCCGCCCTGAGGCGATCATCCTCGGCGCGCAGGAGAGCTCGATCACCGGTCGGGTCGTGCAGACGTCGTTCCTCGGGAGCTTCGTCCGCGTCGCGGTCCAGACGGCGTCGACCGAGGCGCCGGTCGTGGTCGCGCTGCGTGAGACGTCCGCCGTGCCGCAGGTCGGCGACGAGGTGCCCCTCACGTGGCGCCCCGAGGACGGGATCGTGCTGGAGGCCTCGGGGTGACCTCGGCCACCGCGGTCTCCTCGTCGCCGCCGCGCCGCCGCATGTCGCGGCTCGGCTCGGGGCTGGTCGCTTACGTCGGCTTCGTGCCCGCGGTCCTCCTCCTCGGGCTCTGCTTTCTCGTCCCGTTCGGGATCATCGTCTGTTACTCGTTCTGGGAGACGATCGACTACGCGGTCGTCCACCACTGGACGCTCGACAACTACCGCTACTTCTTCAGCGTCGGCAGCTACGTGTCCACGATGTGGTGGACGCTCCTGGTTGCCGTCGCCGCGACGGTGATCGCGATCGCGCTCGCGTTCCCGTTCGCGTACTGGCTCTCGCGCTACGCCCCGCAGCGCCTGCGGACGTTCCTGCTCGTCCTCGTGATCGTGCCGTTCTGGTCCAGCTACCTGCTGCGGGTGTACTCGTGGCTCACGATCCTCGGCGAGAAAGGTGTCATCAACCGCTTTCTCCAGTGGGCCGGGATCACGAATCACCCGCTGGGCGTCTTCCTCTACGACCGGCCGGCCGTCGTCCTCGTCCTCGTCTACCTCTACTTCCCGTTCGGTGCGCTGACGCTCTACTCGTCGATCGACCACTTCGACTGGAACCAACTGCGCGCCGCGATGGACCTCGGCGCCTCGCCGCTGCAGGCGATCTTTCGGATCCTCGTCCCGCAGATCAAGCCGGGCATCATCACGGCGATCATCTTCGTCTTCATCCCCATCCTCGGCGAGTACCTGACGCCGCAGATCGTGGGCGGCACGGGTGGCGTGATGATCGGCAACCTCATCGCCAACTTCTTCCAGGCAGCGGAGTACACGCGCGGCGCCGCGATCTCGCTGCTCGTCGCCGGGTTCATCGTCCTCTTGCTGGTGATCTTCCGGAAGTCGCTCTCGACGAAGGAGGCCTATGGCGCGTGACGTCGAGGTCGCGTCCCGTCGGGGGCGCATCGCGCGCGGCCTGCTCGGCTGGTACGCGCTCGCGATCTACGTCTTCCTGTTCGCGCCGATCGGGCTGCTCGTGCTCTTCAGCTTCAACGCGAACCGTTACGGCACGTTCCCGATCACCGGCTGGACGCTCGACTGGTATCGGCAGGCGTTCAACGACTACCAGGTGCACGACGCCGTCTCGACGACACTGAAGATCGCGCTTCAGGTGACGGTCATCTCGGCGGTCGTCGGGACCGCAGCGGCATTTCCCCTCGTGCGCTCGCGGCTCCCCTTCCGCGAGGGGATCCGCATCGTCCTGATCCTGCCGATCATGATCCCGGGCATCCTGATCGGCGTCTCGCTGCTCGTGCTGTTCACGAGCACGTTCCACCGGACGCTGTCGCCGGAGACGGCCGTGATCGGGCAGGCGGTCTACACGACGCCGTTCGTGATCCTGCTCGTCGCGGCGCGGCTGCAGGGCTTCGACAGCGCGCTCGAGCGCGCCGCTGCCGATCTCGGTGCCAACGCGTACCAGCGGATGCGACGCGTGATCCTGCCGCTCATCTTCCCCGCGATCCTGGCGGGCGCGCTCTTCGCCTTCACGCTCTCGCTGGACGAGTTCATCATCACGTACTTCCTGATCGGCGCGAACAACACGCTGCCGATCTTCATCTACACGCAGATCAAGTTCGGGATCACTCCGGAGGTGAACGCCGTGGCGTCGATTGCTGCTCGCCGGCTCGCTGCTCCTGCTCGCGCTCGCGTTCCTGCTGCCGCAGCTCGTTCGCCGCGCGCGGCTGAGGCCGACGTCGTGAGGGTCGCGACCGCCCCCGTGTCGTGGGGGATCTGGGAGATGACGATCGACCGGCCCGACCTGATCCCGCCGCAGACGTACCTCGAGACGATCGTCGACATGGGCTACACGGCGACCGAGACCGGGCCGCCGGGCTACTTCGCCCCGAGCGGTGCCGAGGCCGCCGAGCGCGCCGGCCGTTCGGGGTGGAGCTCGTCGCCACCTTCCTGCCGCTGCGACTCGACGACGAGGCCGGCTTCGCCGAGGACCTCGGTGCGCTCGACCGGACGGTCGAGGTGCTGGAGGCGACCGGCGGCGGGGTGGTGCTGCTGGCCGACATGGAGACGCCGGACCGCGCCCGGGCCGCCGGGAACGAGGAGCGCCGCCGCGCGAGCGCTTGGGACGGCGGCACGGTCGATCGCGCGGCCGGGCGCCTGCAGCGCGCCACCGACATCGTGCGCGGCCGCGGTCTCGACGTGGCGCTCCATCCGCATGCCGCGACGCACATCGAGTCGGAGGAAGAGGTCGATCGGATTCTCGGGCGCACCGACATCGGGCTCTGCGTCGACACCGGTCACACGGTCGTCGGCGGCGGCGATCCGGTCGCGCTCGTGCAGCGCTACGCGTCGCGGCTGCGCCACGTGCACCTGAAGGACGTCGACGGCGCGGTGCTCGCGCGGCTCGAGCGAGGCGAGGTCGACATGGACGAGGCCTGGCCGCTCGGGATCTTCTGCGAGTTCGGCGCCGGCGTCGTCCCGATCCGCGAGTTCCTGGCGCTGCCGGAGGTGCGGCAGCTCGACGGCTTCGGCGGTGATCGAGCAGGACCGCGTCGCGGTGACGGTCGACGACATGCCGGAGGTGCGCGCGTCGGACGAGCGCAACCGCGCGCTCGTCGAGCAGTGGCTCGCCTGACGTGGCCTTTCGCCTCGGGCTGATCGGTGCGGGTCGCATGGGGTCGACCCACGCCCGCGCGCTCACGTCGTCGGGTGAGATCGAGATCGCGTGCGTCGTCGACCCGTCCGACGAGGCCGCCGCGCAGGTCGACGCGCCGCGCGCGACACTCGAGTCGCTGCCCGCGGTCGACGGCTTCCTCGTCGCCGTGCCGACGAGGCTGCACGTCCCGGTGTCGACGGCGCTGTCGGAGCACGGCCTGCCGATCCTCTGCGAGAAGCCGTGCGGGCTGTCGGTCGACGAGACGCGGGCGATCGCGGCGCTCGGCGTGCGCGTCCAGGTCGCCTACTGGCGACGGTTCGTGCCTGCGCTGCGCGAGCTGCGGCGAGCGCATCGCGGCCGGGCGACTCGGCGAGCTCGTGCTCGTCTCCTGCGATCAGCTCGACGAGACGCCGCCGCCGGCGGCGTTCCGCGACCCCGCCTCGAGCGGCGGGATCGTCGTCGACATGGGCGTCCACGAGCTCGACCAGCTGCGCTGGCTGACGGGGCGCGAGATCGTCGCCGTCCACGGCGTCGCGGGCGCCGTCGGCTTCGACGATCCGGTCGACGGCGATCCCGAGCTCGTGCACCTGAGCGTCGAGCTCGAGGGCGGCGTCGCCGGCTCGATCACGCTGGCGCGCCGCTACGCGCCGGGCGAGACCTGCCGTGTCGAGGCGATCGGCCTCGACGGCGCCGAGGCGTTCGACTTCGTCGCGCCGCCCGAGGGCGAGGAGACGATCGCCGCCGCCCTGCGCGCGCAGGCCGAGGACTTCGCCCGCGGCGGCGGGGAGGGAACGTCGATCGACGACGCGGTCGCCGCGCTCGACGCGGCGATCCGCGCGAAACAGGCGCTCGGGCTGCCGTGACCCTCGGGTCACGCCCCGCGGCCGGCGGCGAGGAACATCGCCGTCAGGAGCTCGGTGTCGATGCGCGCCTGCTCGGGCGGGGTGAGGCACGCGACCCCGTTCACGCAGCAGTCGTGGAAGTGGACGAGCTCGCGGCGGAACGACTCCTCGAACGACCGATAGCGGGTCACGGCGTTCGCGTAGTGGTCCGGATCCTGCCGCTCGTAGACGGTCGGGCTCATCCGCAGCCAGGGCGAGGGGAAGGTGAGCGCCCGCACCGACGTGTCGAAGAAGAGCTGGATCGACTCGCGGTACTCGCGGGTGTCGAGCAGCTGGATCCACGCGCTGTCCCACCGTGCGCCGTTCGCGAGCACGCAGTAGCCGGCCACGGACCGGCCGCCGTTCCACCACGCGCCGTCGACGACGCGCGCCGGCAGCGGCTCGCCCATCCGCTCCAGCAGCCCGTTGACGATGTTGACGTGGTGCACGAGCGACCCGAGGTAGCCGTCGGAGAACGCGAAGCACGCCTCCGGGTCGCCGCGCCCGACCGCCGCCTCGACCTGCTCGCTCTCGGCGCGCCGGGCCGCGTCGATCACGTCCTGCGGGACGTCGGTGCCGCGCACGATCTCGCCGGGCAGGAAGTACGGCAGCCACTCCGGGTCGTTGACGACGATGCTCACGTAGCGAAGCTCTTCGGCGCTCGCCGGCAGCTTCCTCGAACGCGCGCTGGACGGCCGGGTCGTGACGCTTCATGTAGCCGACCTGCACGACCTTGCCGGCTCGATCGCGAGCGCTCGTGATCCGGTCGACGTCCGCCGACGGTGATCGCGAGCGGCTTCTCGCAGAACACGTGCAGGCCTGCCTCGAGCGCGGCCAGCACGATCTCGACGTGGGTGCCCGCGGGCGACGCGATCAGCACGGCGTCGAGGCCGCCGCCCTCGATCAGCGAACGCCAGTCGGCGTGCGCCGCCGGGATGCCGAAGCGTGCGCACATCGCGTCGCGGACCGTCGGTGACGGCTCGGCGAGCGCCGCGATCCGATAGCGATCCTGAAGCTCGTTCAGGTGCGGCAGATGCTCGGCCTGCGCCACCATTCCGCCGCCGATCACGCCGATGCGGAGGGCCTCGTTCCGTCGGCTGGACACGTTGTCCGCATCATGGTACGTTCGCCGCGGTCCGCGCAACCTCATCCGCGCGGCTATCCGGCAGGTCGTGAACGGAAGAGGAGGCGAAGGCACGATGGAGCACCTCGAACGGCCGATGACGCGCGGCGGACTGCTGCGCGCCGGAGCGGTCGGCGCCGCCGGGCTCGTTGCGGCGGGAACGGCGGGACGCGCCCTCGGCGCGACCCGGGTCGATGCGAGCGGCGTGACGCTGAACTGGCTGACCTGGTCCGACCACTACTTCACGAACCAGCTGCAGGCGGTGAAGAAGTCGACCGGCATCGGCGGTCGCGTGCAGCTGATCAGCGACGACTCCGACGCGTACATCAAGGTGAAGCAGGGCGGCGGCGCACTGGGACATCTCGTCGGAGGACGCGCTGTGGGTGCCCAAGTTCTACAAGGAAGGGCTGATCGTCCCCTTCGACATCAAGGACGTTCCCGGTCTCGAAGCAGCTGTACCCGATCGCGACGCAGGTGCCGTTCTGGAAGACCGGCAACCTGCAGATGGGCTATCCGTTCGGCTGGTCGAGCCTGCAGATCTACTACAACCCGAAGTACGTCAAGACGAAGCCGGACAGCTACCACGCGCTTCTCGAACAAGGCGTACAAGAAGCGGATCGTGCTCGAGAACCAGCCGACCGATCTGATGGCGATGGCCGGGCTCGCGACGGGCGCGAAGCAGCCGTACAACATGACGACGGCCGAGATCTCGAAGCGCGAAGGACTTCCTGAAGCAGCTCAAGCCGAACGTGCTGAAGCTGGTGTCGCAGAACACCGAGGTCGTGCGCGCGCTGACCGATCGAGTCCGCGTGGCTCACGATCGAGAACATCGGCACCGACCAGCGCGTCATCGACGCGAAGGGCCCCGTGATCAAGTCGGCCGACCCGAAGGAGGGTCTGTACGGCTGGATGGACGCGGAGATGCTGCTGAAGCAGTCCCACAACCAGAGCTCGTTCGAGAAGTTCATCAACACGATGGAGCAGGCCCCGTGGATCGCGAAGAACTTCATCGCGAACGGCCGCCCGCTCTTCAACGAGAAGGCGTACAAGATCCTCGTCAACCAGGGGCACAAGGATCGCGCCGACCGGTTCTTCTACAACCAGCCCGAGCGCCCGATCAAGATGACCCTCAAGGGGCCGTCGGGCAACGTGCAGGCGTACATCGACGCCTTCAACGAGGCGTTCGCCGCATAGAGAACGGGCAGCGATGCGGAGCCGCGGCGGCGGCCGCGGCTCCGTACGCTTGCGCTGATGACGACGACTCTCGACGGCCTGCTCGCCGCCGGCTGGGAGGCGATGCGCCGCGCTGCCTGGGTCGACGCACGCGCGTCGTTCGAGCAGGCACTCGCCGCGGGCGAGTCGGTCGAGGCACTCGAGGGGCTCGGCTCCGCCGCGCGGTGGCAGATGGACGGCGGCCCGGCGCTCGCTGCGCACGAGCGCGCCTACCGTCTCGCGCGGGAGCAGGACGACCACCCGGCCGCCGCCCGGCTCGCGATCGAGCTTGCCTTCGACTGCGGCCAGTTCCGCGGCACGGCCGAGGCCAACGGCTGGCTCGAGCGCTCCGCCCAGCTGCTCGACCGGCTGCCGCCGCAACCCGAGCACGCGCTGCTCGCGTACCTGCGCGGCAATCGCGCGCTCAACGGCGACCACGACCCGGCCCTGGCCGCCGAGCTTGCCGCCGCCGGCGTCGAGGCCGCACGCGACGCAGGCGCGCCGGAGAACGAGCAGGCCTGTCGCGCGCTCGAGGGCCTCGCGCTGGTCGCGGCCGGTGATGTGGCGGCCGGCATGGGGAAGCTGGACGCGGCGACGACCGCCGCGGTGGCGGGGGAGATCCAGAACGTGCGGATCGTCGAGGTGATCTGCTGCCACCTGATCGACGCCTGCCAGCGTGTGCGCGATCTCGAGCGCGCCGATGAGTGGTGTCACCGTGTGCGGGAGATCTCGGACCGCTACGGCGACGCCGAGATCTTCGCGACCTGCCGGACCCACTACGCCGACCTGCTCGTGTGGCGCGGCGAGTGGCAGGAAGCCGAAGACGCGCTGACATCGGCCTGCCGCGACCTCGCCGGCGTGCCGCGCAAGGTGGTCGACGGCCTGGTCCGCCTCGCGGAGCTGCGGCGCAGACAGGGGCGCACCGACCAGGCGGAGGCATTGCTCGCCGAGGCCGAGGGCCATCGCGCGGTCTTTCTCGTCCGCGCGGCGCTGGCGCTCGACCGAGGTGATGCCCGCAGCGCTCAGGATGAGGTCGACCGCTATCTGCGTCGCGTGGGACCGACCGACCGCTTCGACCGGGTACCGGCGCTGGAGCTCGCCGTCCGCGCAGCGCTCGCGCTCGACGACGAGGCCCGCGCGGCCGAGGCCGCAGGCGAGCTCCACGAGGTCGCGGCTTCGGTGGGCACCGCGCCGCTGCGCGCCGCCGCGCTGCTCGCGCGTGGCCGTGTCGCAGCAGGCTCCGATCGGGACGCAGCGCGGGCGGCGCTCGAGGACGCCGTCGACCTGTTCGACGCAGATCGAGCGCCGTACGAGGCGGCGCACGCACGGCTCGAGCTTGCAGGCGTGCTCCGCAAGCTCCGCCGCGGCGCCGAGGCGAGCCGTGTCGAGGCGGAGGCGCGGTCGGCGCTCGCTGCGCTCGGCTCGCCGGCGCCTGCCGCCGAGTCATCGCCGCTGACGGTGCGCGAGCGAGAGGTGCTGCGACTCGTCGCCGCGGGTCTCTCGAACGACACGATTGCCGGGCAGCTGGTCGTGAGCGTGCGGACCGTGGAGCGCCACGTCGAGAACATCTACGACAAGATCGGCGTGTCGGGCCGCACCGCCCGCGCGGCCGCGACGGCGTGGGCAATCGGCCACGGCGTCGCCTGACGACCGAGATCCGTAGCGGATCGCCGTCATTTGGGTACCGGCACGCATGCGCGCCGGATCTGGCCGTGCGAAGCTCGAGGCATGGCAGTCGTCGGTGAGCTGGGTGTCGTCGAGCAGGCGGCGCTCGTACGCTCCGGCGAGCTCTCCGCGCGTGAGCTGGTCGAGACTTCGCTACGCGAGATCGAGCGCTCGAACCCGACCGTCAACGCCTTCGTCTCGGTCGCGCCCGACCGCGCCCTGGCCGAGGCCGACCGGGTGCGCGCGGGCGATCCGCGCCCCCTCTGCGGCGTCCCGGTCGGCGTCAAGGACCTGCTGTCGGCGACGGAAGGCAGCGCGACGACCGAGGGCAGCGGTGCCTTCGGCGACTGGGTGGCCGACCACGACACGGCACACGTCCGGCGCCTGCGCGAAGCAGGCGCGATCGTGATCGGCAAGACGAACACACCGGAGCTGGGACTGCGCCCGGTCACCGAGAACGAGCGTTACGGCGCGACCCACAACCCGCGGCACCCGGAGCTTTCGGCCGGCGGTTCGTCGGGCGGCGGGGCGGCGGCGGTGGCCGCCGGGATGGTGACGCTTGCCGACGGCAGCGACCTGGGCGGGTCGATTCGCATCCCGGCCGCGTGCTGCGGTGTCGTTGGGCTCAAGCCGAGCCGCGGGCGGATCTCGATCGGACCGGACTTCGGCGACCTCGGCGGCGGTCTTCCCTGCGACGGCGTCTTCACGCGGAACGTCCGCGACACGGCCGTCGCCCTCGACGCGATGGCCGGCTACGAGCCCGGCGACCGCTACTCGACGCCGGCTCCCGTGCGCACGTTCGCGGAGGCGGCAAGCATCGATCCGGGGCGGCTGGCGATCGCGGTCACCACGAGCGCGCCGCTCGGCGTGCCGGTCGACGACGAGCCGCGTCACGCCGTCGAGGCGACCGCAGACCTCCTCGCCGGGCTTGGCCACGACGTGCGCGAGCAGGCACCCGACTGGGAGGACGAGAGCTTCCCGGACAGCTGGTCGACCTTCCTGACGGGGACCGCGCAGCATCTCCTACGCGTCGTCGAGCGTCTTCACGGTCGGCCCGCCGACACCGAGCGGCTGGAGCCCGCGACGCGTGCGTGGCTCGTCGACGCCGAGCCGATCGCGCTACTCGATTACCTGGAGGCGGGCGAACGGCTCTGGGCATTCTCGCGGCGCATCCTGCGCGACTGGCCGACCGACCTGGTGCTCGTCACGCCGACGCTGACGCGCCTGCCGAGCCCGGTGGGGAGCATCCGCGCACAGGCGGGGGTCACTGACGACGCCGTTCGCTTCAGCGCACTCCTTCGCGTCTGGAACGTGACCGGCCAGCCGGCGATCTCGCTGCCGCTGCATGCGACGGCCGAGGGCGTGCCGGTCGGCATCCAGCTCGTCGGCGCTCCCGGCCGCGACGATCTCGTGCTCTCGCTGGCGGCGCAGCTCGAGGCGGCGGCGGTCTGATGCACGGCTCGATCTGGCGCTACCGCGGCGACCCGGACGAGCTGTTGCGTAGTTACGAGTCGATGTTCGCCGACATTTCGGCGTCGACCTTCGTCGTCCACCTGTGCCTGCGCGCGACGGACGGGATCGTCGTGGTCGACACCTGTCCGAGCCGGGAGGCATTCGAAGGATTCGCGGCCGGCCCGTTCCCCGAACTGCGGGCGCGCCACGGCTTGCCCGACCCCGAGCGCGTCGACGACTTTCCGGTGCACGCTGCGTTCGCCGACGGAGTCCGCGTGGTCTAGCCGGGACTGCCCGTCGCATATCAGTCGGAGCCGAGCTACCCGCACGTCCATATCTCACAGCTGCGTCGCAAGATCGAGTCCGACCCGACCAGCCCGCGCTACCTCCTGAACGAGCCGGGTGCGGGCTATCGGCTGGCCGATCCTGACGCGGCTGTCCGATGATGCGGCGCGCGACTCGCGAGCGGCGGGCTTCCGGCTCAGAGCTCGGCAGGCCGTACGAACACGTCGGTCGCGTTCGACAACATGCGCCGAAGGTCGACGATCATCTGGCGGTCGATGTCCTTGCTGCGCGGCGGTTCGAGCACCTCGACCTGTCCGCCGAGCTCGACCTTGAGCTTGCCTTTGCGTTCTTCGGTCACCACTCCAAGCGCCTCGAGCAGCGACCTCACCTGACGCCACTCGATGTTCTCGCTCGGTGGAACGGCGAAGAGCCGCTTCACGACTTGCCGGTGGTCGCTGTTCAGGTCGGTGGCCGCCAGGAAGGTGTCGACGTCGAAGGCGGGATGGTCGGTCATGCGATTCCTCCTGTTCGTCTTCCGTAGGGCATAGCGGATCTGTCGGAGCAGCCGCACGCCATCCTCCTCTCGCCGGCGCGAAGAGACATCGGAGGACGACGGGATCGGCTGCGTCGTTCGCGCGAACACGCCGGGTTTCGGCGGATGTGACCTCGCGGCCGCTCGGCCGAGCCCGAACGGGTGGAGGCGCCGCCGCGCTCGCCGGCGCTGCACGCTAGCTCGCCCCCGCGTAGGCTCGGGCGGTGGACGGCGACTCGGTTCGCCTGGCCGAGCTCGTCGCGGCGCTCTCGCTCGGCATCGACCTCGGCTTCGGGCAGCCGATGGAGCATGTGCTGCGGCAATGCCTGATCGCGCTCGCGCTCGCCGAGCGCGTCGGCCTGGACGACGAGTCGCGTGCGACCGTCTACTACACGGCGCTGCTCGTGAATGTGGGCTGCCACTCGGACGCCCATGAGCAGGCGAAGTGGTTCGGCGACGACATCGCGCTCAAGGCCGGCAAGTACGACCATTCACTCGGCGGCGTCCGCGCCGCCGCATCGATGCTGCGGCTGCTGGGCGCCGGGAACCCGCCGCTCCACCGTTTCAAGATCGGGCTCGAGTTCGCACTGTCCGGGCGCCGGGAGGTCGACGGGATGATCGAGTCGCACGCCCGGCTCGCACGGCAGCTCGCCGAGCAGCTGGAACTGAACCGCGACGTCTCGGAGGCGCTCGCTGGTGCGTACGAGCAGTGGGACGGCCGCGGGTGGCCCGGCCGCCTGCACGGCGGCCAGATCCCGGTCGCCGCGCGCGTCGCCCAGCTCGCGGAGTTCGCCGAGGTCGCTCACCGTGTCGGCGGAGTCGCTGCCGTCCGGCAGCTCGCGCACGAGCGCAGCGGCAAGCAGTTCGATCCGGAGCTGTCCGCGATCGTCGCGGCGGACGCCGAGATCTTCGACGGCCTCGAGACGACCGGAACGTGGGACGCGGTGATCGAGGCCGAGCCTGCCCTCGCTACGTCGCTCACCGGCGAGCGCATCGACGGCGCGCTACTGGCGATCGCCAACTTCGTCGACCTGAAGTCGCCGTACACGCTCGGACATTCGGGCGCCGTCGCCGAGCTCGTCACCGCTGCTGCGACGTCGCTGGGCATGGGGGACGATGCCGCCGAGACGCTACGCCGTGCAGCCCTCGTCCACGACTTCGGCCGGCTCGGCATCTCGAACGCGATCTGGGACAAGCCCGGCCCGCTCGGCGGAGGGGAGTGGGAACGGGTTCGGCTCGGCCCGTACTACACCGAGCGCATGCTGCAAGGGTCGGAGACGCTCGCGCCGCTCGGCGCGATCGCGGTACAGCACCGCGAGCGACTCGACGGCTCCGGCTATCCGCGCCGGCTCTCCGGCGGCGCGATCTCTCGGGCCGCGCGGTTGCTCGGCGCCGCGGACGCCTACCAGGCGATGCGCGAGCCGCGCCCGTACCGGCCGGAGCGCGCGCCTGAAGAGGCCGCTGCGGAGCTGCGGTCTGAGGTGGCCCGCGGCCGGCTCGACGACGAGGCGGTCCAGGCGGTGCTGGAAGCGGCGGGACACCGAGTGCGCCGGCGCCGCGAAGGTCCGGCGGGCCTGACGGCCCGCGAGGTCGAGGTGCTGCGGCTGCTCGCCCGCGGGCTTCAGAACAAGGAAATCGCGCAGCGGCTCCAGATCACGCCCAAGACCGCCGGGAAGCACGTCGAGCACATCTACACGAAGATCGACGCCTCGAACCGCGCGGCCGCGAGCCTGTTCGCGGTCCAGCACGGGCTACTGCCCGAGTGAAGAGAAGATGAGGTGAACGCCCCATGCGTCGGCATGGCAGGCGCGCCTACCCTCGAGAAGGGTTGACTCGACCGAGGAGGGTGGAGCACGATGGAGACCGTCGCGATCGAAGAGCTCGTGAAGCTGAAGCAAGGCGCCCGGGCGGCGTGGGGCGCGGGCGACTACCCGGAAATCGCGAGGCGGCAGCTCTGGCCGGTCGGCCGACGGGTCGTCGACCGGGTCGGCGTCTCCGCGGGAGAGGACGTGCTCGACGTGGCCTGCGGGACAGGGAACGCCGCGATCCGCGCGGCCGAGGCCGGCGGGCGCGTCGTCGGCGTCGACCTGACCCCGGCGCTGCTGGAGGAAGGCCGCCGACTCGCCGACGCGGGGAGCGTGCAGGTCGAGTGGGTCGAGGGCGATGCCGAGGAGCTGCCGCTGCCCGACGAGAGCTTCGATGTCGTCCTCTCGACGTTCGGGTGCATGTTCGCGCCGCGCCATCGCGTGACCGCGCTCGAGCTCGCGCGTGTGCTTCGTCCGGGCGGGAGGTTGGCCGTGACCGCGTGGACGCCTGACGGCGCGATGGGCGAGTTCTTCCGCACGGTCGGCGGCTTCCTCCCACCGCCGCCGCCGGTTGCCGAGCCGCCGACGCTGTGGGGCGACGAGGGGTACGTCCGCGAGCTGTTCGCCGGGTCCGGGGTGGAGCTGGAGTTCGAGCGCGATGCGCTCGAGCCGGTGCCGTTCGACTCGACCGACGAAGCGATCGAGTTCATGACCACGAAGTTCGGGCCGCTGATCATGGCGCGGCAGCTGAACGAGGCGTCGGGGCGATGGGACGAGCTCCGCGCTGTGCTCGCGGAGCATTACGAGCGCAACGAGCCGGCGGGGTACCTCGTCACGCTCGGAGCGAAGGAGGCGACGTGACGATCGCCGGGCGCTTCTACGCCGCGTTCTACGACCACATGATCACCGGCAGCGAGAAGGCCGGCCTGGCCGATCAGCGCCGGGCGCTGCTCGCGGGCGCGCGCGGCCGGGTGCTCGAGATCGGCGCGGGGACCGGGGCGAACCTGCCCCACTACGGGGACGAGGTCGAGACGTTGACCGTCACCGAGCCGGACGAGGCGATGGCGCGCCGGCTCGAGCAGCGTGCGCAGGAGCTGGGACGGCAGGTCGACGTCGTGCGAGCGCCCGTCGAGCAGCTGCCGTTCGACGACGGCTCGTTCGACGTGGCCGTGTCGACTCTCGTGCTCTGCACCGTGCCGGACCAGCTCGACGCGCTCGCGGAGCTCCGCCGCGTGCTCGTGCCGGGCGGACGCGTGCTCTTCATCGAGCATGTTCGCGCCGACGAGCGGAGGCTCGCAGGCTGGCAGGACCGGCTGAACGGCGTGAACCGCGTGATGGGGCGCGGCTGCAACTGCAACCGCACGACGCTCGACGCGATCGGCGCAGCCGGCTTCACGCTCGGCGAGCTGGAACGCTCCGAGCTGAAGAAGGCGCCGCCGCTCGTACGGCCGCTCGTGATCGGCAGCGCCGCCGCGCCGGTCTGAGGCCGGCGTCTTTACGGCGCGGCTGCCGGGCCCATGCCGTTCCGCAGCAGGTTCGCGCGGCCGGTCGGCCACGGCAGGCAGTTCGTACCGGATCCCGGGACGTGGAACACGTCGATCCCGTGGTCGAACGTTGTCAGGACGAGCTCCAGCGTGCCGTCGCCGTCGAGGTCGCCGACCGACGGCGCCGCGGGCACGCCGATCCCGTTGCCGTCCCGGCCCTGGTGCGGCAGCTTGACGTCGTAGAGCAGCTTGCCCGTGCTCGACAGCACGATCAGGTGGCCGGCGCCGGGCGTCAAGGCGTACGTGCCGAAGATCAGCTCGGGCTTGCCGTCGCGGTTGAGGTCGGCGGCGACGACCTCGGAGGCGAACGTCTTCGGCGCGCGGTGCGCGTAGTCGAAGCGCCACAGGCGCTTGCCATCGGGGCTGACGGCGTAGACGAAGCCGTCGGGAACGGCGGCGACGATCTCGG
This sequence comes from uncultured Thermoleophilia bacterium, assembly GCA_963742615.1. Classification (GTDB taxonomy): domain Bacteria; phylum Actinomycetota; class Thermoleophilia; order Gaiellales; family Gaiellaceae; genus PALSA-600. The sequence continues at coordinate 758,622 of CAVUMS010000001.1, forward strand.
GACGGGCGTCGCCGGAGATGTTCACCACCGTCGGCGCCGGGATCCCGCTCGGCGGGTACCAGTCGCCGTCGGGGCGGACGGCGGGCTTTCCGCTGACCGGAGGCGTGACGAATCCCTTGTGCCTCATCGCCGACCGCGCGCCCCCGTGCTGGGCGCCGTCGAACGCCATGAACGCGTAGCCCTGCGTTTCGTACGGCTCCTTCTTCTCGATGTTCGGCAGCCCGATCACCTCGTTCCGTCCGTCGCGGTCGAGGTCGGCGACGGTGGGCGGCGACGCGGTCCACTGCAGCCACGGTGTCACCCGCACGTCGGGCCAGGGCCCAGTGTGGCGGTGGTAGTGGTTCGCCTCGACGGTCGGGCTCAGCCAGCGGATGAACTGGCCCCAGCCCATGCGCCGGCCGACGTCGCCGCTCTGACGGTTCGTGAACCACGGCGACGCGAGCACCGACGTCCCGTCGTCGTTGAAGACGTTGATCTGGTGGTTGTCGAACGTGACGACGATCTCGAGCTGGGGGTCGTCGTCGACGTTGCCGATCCCCACGTTCTCGCCGTAGGCCCCGTAGCCGTGGTTGCCGACGCCGTTCCAGTCGGCGTCGTTTCCCGAGCCTCGCAGCTGGTTGTAGCGCGGCCACGATGTCGTCGGCGCGCCCTTGGGGTGATACGTGCGCCCGGCCGCATCGAACACGAACACCTGCGACCCGGTCGACGACGTGTTCGTCGTCGTGGCGACCACCTCGACCCGGCCGTCCCCGTCGAGGTCGGCCGCGGCGAGGCCGCGCACCTCCGGGCACTGGCCGCCGCTGCACGTCGACGCCGGCCAGCCCGGCTTCAGGCGCAACTGGCCGCCGGTGAAGTCGTAAGCCGCGACCGTTCCCTCGTTGCCGCCTACCACGATCTCGGGGACCTTGTCGCCGTCCAGGTCGGCGACCACCCCGGGCGCGTACACCCGCCCCTTCGTCGCGGTGCCCTTGCCGAGCAGCCGGCCCTTCCCGTCGAAGACGAACGTCGAATAGAACGGCGCGACGATCTCGAGCTTTCCGTCGCCGTTCAGGTCGACGAGCCCGGGAGACGCGAACCACCCGGTCTCGCCGGTGGGGATGTTGCGAACGAAGCGCGGCGCCTTGACCACGCTCGTGCCGCCGGCGGAGGCGCAGGCGACGGCGCGCTGCCGCGCAGGAGCGGCGCTCGTCAGCACGAGCGACAGGGCGAACAGCAGGGCGGCGACGGCGATCCGGGGCAGTGCGATCACTGCAGGTTGAAGCATGGGTCGGCTTGACGTGGCTGATCCTCCTGCGGAGCTTCGAGGTCGGGGCACGCACCGTGCGCTTCCTCTGGGGCGGCTGCGACGCCCCCTTCGCTCCGTTACGGCGGGAACGGCTGACCGGCAGTGCGCAGCGCCTCGACGCCCCACTCGGCGCTCCCGCCGCTTGCGCTCTCCCATTCGGAGACGACCTGCTCGGCCCAGGCCGCCCAGCGGGCGGTCGTCGCCTGCTGTTCGGCGAGCAGGCGTGCGGCGAGCGCGCTGAGGGCGAACCGCTCGGGGTAGCGGCCCACCTGCGTCTCGTAGGGATCGGCGACGCGCTGGAAGTGCTCGACGGCGGCGCTCGCGTCGTCGCGGAGCGCACGGATCGCTGCGAGCAGGTCGTCCTTGCTCCCGTTCTCGGCGAAGAACACCTTCAGCAGGGCTTCGGATTCGTACCGCTGCGGCGAGCTCGGCGAGGCGAGCCATTCCGCGAGCGCCGTCCGTCCCGCGTCGGTGATCGAGTAGATCGTCCGCCGGCGCCCTCCCGTCCATTCCTCGCGCGCCGCCGCGAGGCCGGCGGCGACGAGGCGCTTGGGCTCGGCGTAGACGTTGCTCTCGGCCCGCGGCCAGAAGTAGTGGAGCGAGAGGCGCATCTGCCGCGTGAGGTCGTACGTCGAGTGCTCGCGCAGCGCGAGCACCGAGAGGACCGCGTACGACGTCGCCGTCAGCGCGCGCGCTTGACTTTTGCTCTCGACAGGAGTATTCATTGCTCCTACCAGGAGTATAGGAGGAGGCTGCGATGGGCACCGACCCGTTCATGAGGCTCGCGACGCTGGAGGACACTGAGGCGATCGAGGCTTTGATGAGGGCGTCGACCGCTGCGCTCTTCCCCCGCTACTACGACGCGCGCCAGTCGGCGAGTGCCGTGCGGCACGTCACCCGGGTCGACACCATGCTGATCGAGGACGGCACCTACTTCGTGCTCGAGAGCGACGGCGAGCTCGTCGGCTGCGGCGGCTGGAGCAGGCGTGACCGGCTGTACACGGGGAGCGGCGACGACGAGGGCGACAGCCGCCTTCTCGATCCGGCCACCGAGCCGGCGAAGGTGCGTGCGATGTTCGTGCGCGCCGATTGGACGCGACGAGGCCTCGGGCGCCGGATCATCGAGGAGTGCGAACAGGCCGCGCGGCGCGAGGGATATCGGGAGCTCGCACTCATGGCCTCGCTTCCCGGCGCAGAGCTCTACCTCGCCTGCGGCTTCGAGCCGCTCGAAGAGGTGGAGCTCGAGCTGTCCGACGGCGTGACGCTCGCGGGCGTCCGGATGGCGAAGCCGATCGCCCCGCAGCGCGGCGCGAGCCGGCGCGGCGGCGTCGGCGACGGGCTGCCCACCGCGCTCGTCTAGTCCTCTTCAACTCGCACCGTGCCAGCTCGCCGGGAGCCCTGCGAAGCGGCCGTAGGCTGCGACCGCAGCGTCGATCGCCCGGTGCTCGCCGTCGTCGAGCTGTCGCACCAGCTGCAGCTCGATTGTCAGCGCCCGCCGCGTGAGCGTGCGCCCCCAGAAGCCCACGATCTGGCTGTCGATGAAGAGGGCGTGGTTGGCCTTCGGGCGACCGCCCACGCGGAAGCCGGCGAGCGACCGAACGTCGAGCACGTCTCGGCTCTCGGGGTACCCGACGATGTATTCGTCGAAGCACTGGAGGAGGTGCGCGACCGGCCGATCGATCCGCCCCTGGCGTCGGGCAGGCGCCGACCAGTACGTCCGTCCTTCGACCTCGGTTCGTTCGAGCTCGGCCCCGACAAGCTCGATCCCGCGCCGCGCTTCGCCGACCGTGAGGCTCGCCCACCAGGTGAAGTCCTTCACGCTGGCCGGCCCGTGGCTTCCGAAGTACCTTCGCGTCAGCTCGGCAAGCGCGGCGTCTCCGCGAAGCGGCAGTGTCGCCCCGACGCGTTCGTCGACGAGCGCGTAGGTCTGCTGCTTGCCGTCCAGCCCGCCGCTGCAGATCAGCAGCTCGAGCTCGGCGTGCATGAGCACGTAGGCGAGGTACGGGCCATCGGCGGGGATGCCGTGGCCGTGGAGCAGCGATCTGATCTGCGCGCGCGTCATTCGGCGGCCGCCGGCGAGGGCCTCGGCCAGCAGCGCATCGGTCCGCACGAGCGTGCGTGCGTCCAGGCCGAGCCTCCGGTGCATCGCGTCGTTCCGTTTGCGGATGCGCGGTCTCGTAAGCTCGACCAGCCAGCGGATGTCGTCGGCGGCGACGAGGTGCCACGTGTCGCGCAAGACGTGCGTGCGCAGGATCTGGCCGGTCGCGAGAGCGTTGTCGACCGCGTCCTCGGACAGCGCGCGGCTACGTTGGCCGAGCGACCATCTCGCAACCGGGTACTCCTGCGCCTGCACCGCGCCGAGGTGCCCCACGACGGCGGCCGCGCCGCCGGGCAGCGTGCCTACGAGGCGCTGGTTGAGCAGTCGCTGCCACGCGAGCTCGAGTCGTCTGCTCACCACCACCGCCTTCCTATCGGATGTGCGCTCTGCCGGGCGGCACACGTACGCTCGTGCCCGTGCACCGGCTGACGAAAGCGCAGGCGCGGCGCATCGCGGTGCGCGCGCAGCTGCTCGATGCGCCGCAGCCGACCGAGCTGGTCGCCGTCGTTCGTCAGTTGACGCTGCTGCAGATCGACCCGACCGCGGCGATCGCTCCGAGCGCCGACCTGGTCGCATGGAGCCGTCTCGGCTCGTCGTACCGGCCGGAGCAGCTCAAGCAGGCCGTCGAGGTCGAGCGCACCCTGTTCGAGCACAACGCCCTGATCCGGCCGATGAGCGACCTCGGCCTCGTGCTTGCCGAAACTGCGGACTGGCCGCGCTATGAAAGCGTGCGCGGCTGGCTCCGCGACAACGATCGCTTCCGGCGCGACGTCTTGAAGCTCCTCCGGCGCTCGGGGCCGCTCAGCTCGCGCGACATCCCGGACACCTGTGTCGTTCCATGGGCATCGACCGGGTGGACGAACAACCGCAACGTGACGCAAATGCTCGAGTTTCTGATGATGCGCGGCGAGATCGCGATCAGCGGACGGATCGGACGCGAGCGGCTGTGGGACCTCGCCGAGCGCGTGTACCCCGCCGGCACGGTCGTCCCCGCGGTCGACGAGGCGCAGAGGATGAAGAACGAGCGCCGTCTGGCGTCGCTCGGGATCGCGCGGCAGAAGACCACCGCGATGCCGATCGAGCCGATCGACGTCGGCGAGGCCGGCGAGCCGGCGGTCGTCGAGGGAACGAAGGGCGAGTGGCGCGTCGACCCTCGCGCGCTCGATGTGGATTTCGTCGGGCGCACCGCGCTGCTCTCGCCGTTCGACCGCCTCGTCTACGACCGGGCGCGCGCGCAGGAGCTCTTCGACTTCGAGTACACACTCGAGATGTACAAACCGGCCGCCAAGCGTCGCTGGGGCTACTTCGCACTTCCGGTGCTCCACGGCGACCGGCTCGTGGGGAAGGTCGACGCGGTCGCCGACCGCAAGGCCTCCGTGCTGCGCGTGCAGGCGATCCACGAGGACGTCAGGTTCACGCGCGCGATCGCGAAGGCCGTGCAGGCCGAGCTCCGCGACCTCGCCGCATGGCTCGACCTCGCGCTGGTCGCCGGAGCTGTAGGGTCAACCACGTCCTCCGACGCCAGGGGAGGCTCATGACGCAGACGCCTGTTCAGGCGGGAACGCAGAAAAAGGGGATGGCGTGGGTCCCGGGCGGCACGTTCGCGATGGGCTCCGATCGCCATTACCCCGAGGAGGCACCCGTCCGCGAAGTGACGGTCGCCGGGTTCTGGATCGACGAACATCAGGTCACGAACCTCGAGTTCACCCGGTTCGTGAAGGCCACCGGGCACGTGACCTGGGCGGAGCACGAGCCCGACCCGGAGCAATACCCGGATGCGCAGGAGGACATGCTCTTTGCCGGATCCGTGGTCTTCCGGAAGACGCCCGGCCCCGTCGACCTGCGCGACCACTTCAACTGGTGGGTATGGATTCGCGGGGCCGACTGGCGCCATCCCGAGGGCCCGGACAGCTCGCTGCACGGGCGCGAGCGCCATCCCGTCGTGCACGTCGCGTTCAGCGATGCGCAGGCCTATGCGAAGTGGGCCGGCAAGGAGCTTCCGACCGAGGCCGAGTGGGAGTTCGCGGCGCGCGGGGGGCTCGGCGGAGCCGAGTACGTCTGGGGCGACGAGTTCATGCCGAAGGGAAGGCCGATGGCGAACACGTGGCAGGGCGAGTTCCCGTACGAGAACACGCTCGACGACGGCTACGAGGGGACGTCTCCGGTGGGCAAGTTCCCGCCGAACGGCTACGGCCTGTTCGACATGGCCGGGAACGTCTGGGAGTGGACGACGGACTGGTACACGTCGAGCCACGAGGCGACCTCCCCGTGCTGCGCGTGGCGAGCTGCGCGCCGCGAGCGTCGATCCGAGCGACCCGTCGGCGATCCCGCGCAGGGTGATGAAGGGCGGGTCGCACCTCTGCGCGCCGAACTACTGCCGACGCTACCGCCCAGCGGCGCGCATGGCACAGGCCATCGACACCTCGACGAATCACCTCGGGTTCCGCTGTCTCGTGCGGGCCGGGTGAGAGACCCGGTCGGCGGTCACGTACGCCTGAACCGCGACATCCGCGTTCTTGCGCGGCTGCTGCACCAGCTGTGATCCACCAGCATCCGCTGGCATATCTCCTCGGCCTGGAAGGCGTCGCGCTGCTGCGTGCCTTCTCCGGTGAGTACGACCGCGAGTTCACGCTCGCGCGGTTCCGGGAGATGCGCGAGCTGCTCGAGGCGCCCGACGCGTTCGGCGTCGGTATCGAGGCTCGACCGATCTCCACAAGCGAGGGCTATGACCGCTGGGCGCCGTCGTACGACGACCCGGGAAACCAGCTGCTCGAGATCGAGGAACCGATCGTGCGCGAGATTCTGGACGCCGTTCCCATCGGTATCGCGCTCGACGCCGCGTGCGGGACTGGTCGGCATGCGGCGTATCTCGCAGCGCTCGGTCACGCGGTGATCGGCGTCGATTCCTCACCCGGGATGCTCGCGCGTGCTCGAGAGAAGATCCCGCAGGGCGAGTTTCGCGAGGCCGACCTACACGCGTTGCCGCTCGCCGACGATTCCGTCGACCTCGTGGTGTGCGCGATCGCGCTCGTCCACCTGCCGGATCTCGGCGGGCCGTTCCGTGAGTTCGCGCGAGTGCTGCGGCCGGGTGGGCATCTCGTCGTCTCCGACCAGTGCGGTCTGATCGGCGACATCGGGCTTCCGCTCGTGCGCGTCGGGCCGGACGACGAGCTCGGCTACATCCCCGTCTACCCGCACCGAGCGACCGAGTACCTCGCGGCAGCACTGCCGCTCGGCTTTCGCGTGCTCGGGTGCGTGGAGCCGCGTGTCCCCTCACCGCTCCTGGACGCGGACGGCCGGACGGTTCACGACGGCGAGCGCGAGGCGGCGCAGGACCCCGACGATCCGCCGTGGATCTGGGCGCTCCACGCCGAGGCGATCGACGCGACGAATGCGGCGTGGCGCGAGAAGCCGTCGTCGATCATCTGGCACTTCCAGCGCTAGCGGCTGCTCGAAGCGCGCAGAGATCGATAGCCCGGCGTTCGTCGCGGAGAAGCCGCATGCGTCGAGGTAGAAGGGCTGCAGGTGGTCCTCGAAATCGACGTCTTCCGTCTCAGGCGACGTTGAGAAGCCGACCAGGAGACCGTCCACTTCCTACTTCAAGCCGAGCCACACCTCATAGACGATCCACCACAGAGTCGGACTGGTGATCGTCGCGGCGACGGCGCGTAGACGGTCGAGGCCGACCTCCTCTTCTGTTGTGCCCGCAGCGAGGAGCGTCCTCATGCTCCCCTCGCTCAGAGCGAAGCCGAGCAAGCGCTCGCCATCGCCTTGCTCGCTGCTGTGGAGCGCGAGCTGTCGCGTATAGCGAAAGACGCCGCTCGCAGCGAGCAGCTCACGACTCAGCCGTGGGCGCGAGATGGCCCGCTCGAGGCCGCGCTCGCGCCGTAGTTCGCTCTTTCGCTCCCTTGCAGCCTCGAAGGCGACCTCGGGCTCCCAGAGCGGCGTCTGGAAGCCGACGTAGTTGTAGGCGCAGAACACGCCGCCGCGCCGAAGAATCCGCCCGACCTCCGGAAACACGAGTCGCGGTTCCATCCACTGCAGCGATTGCGCCGCCGTCACGAGGTCGGCCGACGCGTCCGCTACTCCCGTCTCGTACGACGACGCGTTCTCGTACCGAACGTTTTCAGGCGTGGGCGCCGCCTCGGCGAAGTCCCGCATCGCGTCGTTGGGCTCGATCCCTATCACCTCGTCTGCACAATCCGCCCAGACGCGAGTCGATAACCCGGTCCCGCTCCCGAGATCGACGACCAGCCTTAGTCGATCCGTCTCCAGGAGGGACGGCAGCAGCGCGAGGAGCGCTTGTGGAGGTCGCGGACGGAATCGATCGTAGGACGCGGCGAAACCGGGCTCGCAGTAGCCCGACTCGTCGAGCAGGCGACGCCGCTGCCGGTCCATGCGCCGAATCTAACCCGGCGCCGCGCGAGCCTTCCTCGCCTGAGGTGTGATTCGGCGGGGAACGACGGCGCTAGTACAAGAAAGGCCGGCCGGAAGGCGCCCTGAGCGACGTCATGAGCCATTGGAGCTGGTCGCGCGTTCCGTTCCTACGACGTCACGGAGTTCCGCGATGTCGCCGCGCAGAGCGTCCTCTTCGCTCGACACATGCTCCATCAGGTCGGCCAGCCCGTCGGCCAGCGCGTCGAGTTTGTGATGGACGGCGTCGTCGCTTCGCCGTTGGGCGTTCTGCAGCAAGGCGACGAGTAGAAAGGTGACGATCGTGGTCGCGGTGTTGATGACGAGCTGCCACGTGTTCAGATTCCCGAGGACGAAGTAGCTCGGCACCCAGATGACGACGAGGAGGACGCAGCCGATGAAGAACGCGGCGTGGCTCGCGAACTCAGACGCCGCTTCGGCGAAGCGGTCGAACAACCTGTTGGTACTCGAGCCGTCAGCCATCAGGACCCCAGCTCGGCGTTCTAGGCTCGGCGCAGGAAATAGAAGATCATGACGACGAGCAGGATGATCACGAGGATTCCGATCAGGCCGTAGCCTGTTCCTGCAATCGCAAGCGACATTTTGTTCCTCCCGTTGGTGGCGGAGTGTCATTCCGCGCCGACTGTTCCGTTAAACGCTTGGTTGGTGTTGCCGCTCTCCGGCGCTCGTCTCGCTAATCGGGCGGGTCAAATCGCGTGTCGCGCACCAGACCTTCACTCGCGCAAGCAGAGCTCATCAGGCGGCGGCCGCCAGCCCCCGGTCGACCTATCCTCCTGCGGTGGACGTCGATGCGCTGCTTGCGATCCAACGATCGAGCTTTCAGCGCGCTACGCCGGCGTTCCTGCGTGGGTGGCCCGAGTCCGACGCGCTTACCCGCGACGGGCTTGCAGCGCTGCTCGAACGGCATCGTTATTGCGTGCTCGCCACCTCACGCGCGGACGGTCGCGCGCACGCCGCACCGGTCGCGTACGTCGTCCATGACGGTGCGTTCTGGTTCGCCACGGTCGACGGTCTCAGGCTTCGGAATCTCGCAGCTCATCTGTGGGCTTCCCTGGTCGTGATGGAAGGGGATGCCGATGTCGGCGAGGTCGGCCGGCCGCATGTCGCCTTGACCGCCGAGGGGCGAGCCACGCTCCACGAGCTCGACGATTGGCGCTCGTTCGAGCCCGAGTGGCTTCGCCGGCACACCGATCCCCCCACGTGGGCGGCCGCGCTTGTCGAGCTGCGGCCAGAGCGACTGTTCAGCCACGCCGCGGCCGTTTGACGGCTGACGGTGACTAGTACGGTGGCGGCGTGAGGATCGCGGTCAGCGTCGATATGGAGGGTGCTTCGCAACTGCGGAGCGTTCGAGAGATATGGGGCTGCCTGCCCGAGTATTGGCAGACGGGGAAGCCGCGGCTCGAGGACGATGTGGCCGCAGCATGCGAGGGTCTTCTGGCCGGTGGAGCAGCGGAAGTCGTCGTTCTGGACAACCACGGAGGCAACACCGTGAACGTCTCGGCGGAAACCTTGCCGGGCCGAGCGCGACTCGAGACCTGGCGTGACTTCGATCTCCGAGAGCACGGGATCGACGCGACGTTCCAGGTCGGCTACCACCCGCGTGGTGGCGTCGAAGGATTCCTTTCGCACACGTACGTGCCGGGGTTGAGGTTCCGAGTCGACGGTGAGCTCATCTCCGAGAGCCACGGCCGCGCATGGGCATCGGGGGTCCCGCTGCTCGGCATCGCCGGCAACGATCTCCACGAGCAGACGCTCGGGTCGCTGTCCCGGACGCCCTTCCTCGTCACGCAGAGATCGCTCGGCCGCAGCGCGATGAGTCCCGTCTGGGAGGACCCGGACGACGGTAGAGCGGCAATCCGCGAGTTCGCCGAACGATGCGCCCGAGACGCCAGAGCCGTACCGGCTCATGCGGAACCGAGCGACGTGACGTTCGAGGCGAGCATGCCGAACGGGAGCACCGTCGCGGATCAGATGACCGACGCCGGCTGGACGAGATCCGGCGAGGTCGAGTTCTCGGCTCAGCTGAGAACGTGGCGCGATGCGCGGGAGCTCTTGACCGCAGCCATGAACGCGGCGCTCGCTCCGTTCCTTCCCTACTGGCTCGGCGGCTTCGACAGCGAGGAAGATGCAGCCGCCGCCGATCAACAGCGCGTAGACCAGCTGCGAGTGATCTTCGACGCATGGGCGGAGGAGTCGCACCCGGAGTGGTACACGGAGTCGGCGGATCCAATGCCGTCCGGCGTCCGAGAAAGGCTCGTGCACCAACCGCGCTGACGTCGGAGTTGTCGCAGTGCGGTGACGATCCGGGGCACGTCCGGTGACGGCCTACTGGTCGTCAGGCGTGTCAGAAACGGCTTCGCTGCTGGTCGGTGGGCCGCTGCTGGTGATCGTCGTGCGTTGACTCTGGTCGACGGACGCCGGGCAGCGGTGCGCCAGGGTGTTGCAAATCGAGCACTGAGCGGTTATGACTGCCGCGCTCCATCAAGTTGCTGCGGCGCTTGGTCGTCCGTCGGGGGTTCCTCCCTCTCCGGATCGTCCGCGAGTCGCAGCTCCACACCAACCACGAAAGGGAGAGTCGTGGCTGGCAACACACAAGAACACCTCAAGCGCGTGGCGGCGAGGTTCCACCGTGGCTCGTCGACGATGACTTCTGCCGAGCGTGTCGCTCATCGCCGTCGTCTGTTGCAGCGCCGGCCGAGACCGGTGATCGCCGAAAGGCACCACACCGCGGAGCACGAAGCCGTCTAACCCCGGACCTTCACCTCATCGGGTACGCGCTCGGAGAAGCCTTTGCTTGCAGCATGGGGCCGGCGTAGCGGCGCCGCTGCTCATGTCCGCAACTCCCTCAGCTCGACGAACCGCCGATTCTCTGCGCTCTCGATCGCTGCCTCTGCCGTCTCGAGCACGTGCAGTGCGAGCTCCGCGCTCGCCCGGTGCGGCCGCCCTTCGACGAGGGCGAGCGCGAGTTCCTCGATCCCGATCCCGCGCGTCTCCTGCCGGCCGCGCGACTGGTACGGCACGGTCGCGACCGCGCCACGAGCGTCGGTGAGGGCGACATCGCCGGTGAACGCGTTCGCGTCGGGCAACGTCAGGACACCGTCGGTTCCGTAAACGGCGAGGCCGCTCACGTACTGTCCACGCGTCTCGAAGCTGACGGTCAGCGTCGCCAGCGCCCCGTTCTGCATGCGCAGCACGGCGACCGCGTGGGTCGGGACCTCCACACGGATGGTGTCGCCCGCACGCGCGCCGGCACCGAGCGTCCGGTGCGGGGTCGGCGTCTCCGTGAACGCCGCGACCGACTCGATCGGGCCGAGCAGTGACACGATCGCCGTCAGGTAGTACGGCGCGATGTCGAGCAGCGGCCCGCCACCCACTCGGTAGAACATCTCGGCGTTCGGGTGCCATCCATCGGGCCCGCCCACGAGCATCCTCGCGGCCGCGCCGACGGGCGTGCCGATCGCGCCGTCCGCGATCAATCGCCGGCCGGTCTCGTAGGGGCTCGACAGGAATGTGTCGGGGGCGCACGCCAGACGCAGGCCGCGCCGCCCAGCCTCCGCGACGAGCTCCCGCGCTTCGTCGACCGTGGCCGCGAGCGGTTTCTCCGTGTAGACGTGCTTGCCCGCGTCGAGCGCTGCGCCAACGACGGCCGCGTGCGTTGTCGGCGGCGTCAGGTTGAGAACCAGGTCGACCTCGCCGTCGGCGATCAGCTCGGCGACATCGAGCGCGCGCAGGCCGTGCTGGGCCGCGAAAGCGCCGGCCGCCTCCGCATCGAGGTCCGCGCATGCGACCGGCCGCCAGTGCTCGAACGCGCCCGAGTCCCCGACGTAGCGCGCAGCGATCACCCCGCAGCCGATGACACCGACGCGCAGCACAGCGCTCACACGGGCCCCACGATCCGGCGGACGGCGTCCACGGAGCGCTGCGTGGCAGCGAACGGATCGTCCCCGGCGTCGTCCTCCTCGACGATCAGCCACTCCGCGCCGGCAGCGAGCGCCGCCGGCAGGACCCGGTCGTAGCCGACGACACCCTCGCCGACCGGCACGTCGTCTCGACTCGTCGCGGCTCGCGTAGTCCTTCACGTGCACGAGCGGACAGCGCCCGGCTGTCTTCTCCAGCTCGGCGACCGGGTCGGCGCCGGACTGCCACACCCAGCCGAGATCGAGCTCGAGCCAGAGCAGGTCGGACGGCAGGCGGCGCAGCAAGTCGAGAAACGACGGGCCCCCGTCGAGCGGCACCGGCTCCGCCCAGTGGTTGTGGAACCCGAAGGCGAACATCGAGATCGCGTGCGACGCGTGCGGCGTCGGCGAACCGCTCCACCACCTCACTCGGATGGTCGAGCTCTTCGGGATCGATCCAGGCGATCGCCGCACGGTCGGTGCCGAGCACGCGCAGCTCCTCGGCGAGTTGCGGCAGCTCGGCCTCGATCACCCTCGACGCGAACGTGACGGCCCGCCGCCACGAGATTCGCCGAGTCGAGCCATGCGCGTACCTGCCCCGCGTCGTGCCCGTGCAGCTGGAAGAGCTCCACGCCGTGGTAGCCCTGCGCACCCACCGTCCGCAGTGCGCGCTCGAGGTCGCGGTCGCACTCGTCACGGATCGTCCAGAGCTGCAACCCGACGCGCGGCACGCCAGGTCTACGGGACGACCCTCGCGCACCCGGGGCGGTCACTTCGCGTGAAGCGCGTCGATCGTCGCCGTCTCGACGAGGCCGGAGATCGCCACCGCCAGGTCGCTGTCAGAAGTGACAAAGGCGTCTGCCTGAAGCTGCGTGAGCGCCACGAACTCGGCATCGAAGGTCGTCTCCCAGCCCAGCTGGTCCGCGACCTTCCACGCCCTCCGCTGCAGCACCCTGTCGCCGAGGAACCGAACCTTCAGGGAGTTGATCCGCGTCACCCGCTCGATGCCCTCGGCGGCCGCGATCTCACCGCGGCGAGCCGCTTCATAGAGCGCCGACAGCGCCTGCGAGCGGACGAGTGTCGGTGCGACGAGCGTGTGCTCGCGAGCGACCTCGATCTCGCCGGCCGCAAGCTGAAGCAGCGTCTCGCAGTCGACGACGAAGCGGGTCACGGCGGAGACGCTACATGCGCCTCTGGGTCCCCACGGTGGATGTATCTGCGACTCGCGGCGGCGGACACCGACAAGACGCGATCGGACATCGTGCACTTGGGTGGCCGTCGCCCGGCCGATCGCTCGCAGAGGTCGCGAACCCGCTGTTTCAGGCCTTGGCCGAGACGACGCGCCCGAGGCCCCTAACGAACGCTTCGCATCTGCAGGAACACCCAGACCGCGGCGATGGCGGCAACCCCGAAGATGATCCCGAACACCCAGTGGCTGCTGCTCAGGAGCCACAGCGCCAGGATCACGAGCACGGCGGCGATCACGCCTGCTCGCCGCAGCATGCGCCGGCGCGTCTGCCCCCGACCGTCGATGCTCATCGAGTGATCCCGTCGTCCGATCTCACGGACGACATCTCAGCACGATGAAGCCACGGCGTCCAACATCGTGCCGCCGCTTCACGCGCTTGCGTCACGAAGCCCGACCGCATCGTGGCTGCCAAAATGCGTCGGCGTAGACCAGCGTTCCGGACATCCACGACTCGTAGGCGGGGAGGCGGAGTGCCATGAACGCCGCATCTGGGATCCGGAGGGACGGCTTCCTGAACCCCTGATCCGCGCCGCGCTCGAAGCCGAAGCGCGCGTAGTAATCAGGCGATCCTTCGACGAACACGACGGGCACGGCGCGCTGTTCCGACAGATCGAGACCGCGGCGGATCAGCGCAGAGCCCACGCCGCGCCTCTGGGATTCCGGCATGACGCCGACCGGGCTCAGCACCTGAACGTCGACGAGTCGCTGCGGTGCGTCGAGCAAGCTCAGCGTGAACATGACGTGGCCGACGGGCTTGCCTCCTTCTTCGGCGACGAGCGAGAGCCCGTTGCCGCCCGCGACCAGTCGACGGAGGTCGTCGACGAGGTTCGCCACCACCTCTCCGTGATCGCCGAACGCCGCCACGTGTACGGCACGAACCGCATCTCGGTCGCTCTCACGCTCGGCGCGGATCTCCATGGGGGGAGCCTACGGCCCGAGCTGCTGTGATCCCGGCGAAGTCGTCTACCGCCCTTGACGCGTGCCCCACACGAGAGGCAGCCCGCGGTGCGGGAAAGCCGCACCGGCATCCGTGAGCAGGCCGATGCGTGGAGCCCGGCGCCGGGCGACAGTGCGGGGAGAAAGGAGGGAAGGGATGGCCGAATCGGCTGGACAAGACGCGTCCTCAGGTCGTGGCTATGCCTACGGCGGCCCGGCGTTCGTCGGCGGGATCTGCGTCGGCATCGGGCTGGGCATCATGCTCGGCGACTTCGCCGCCTGGTTCCTGGTCGGGATCGGTGCGGGCTTCGCCGCGATGGGCTTCATCGCCGCGCTCGGGAAGTAGGAGCGCGCCGACTCGGCGGGCGTCCTTTCTCAGCCGACCGCCGGAGCAGATGCCGGGCCGACCGATCCCCGGCGATCCCCGCGAAGGATCGGCGACGACGCCTTGAAGCCCTTGATCACCAGGTAGAGGCCGAACCATGCCTCCCAGACGATCTCGGGAATCGTCAGGACACCCTGCGGCGCGGACTGCTTGTCGTAGACGCCGAGGAGGGCGCCCGTCGCGGCTACGACCGCGAGCGCTCCGCCGACCAGCCCGAGCAGGGCCAACCTTCGCGGAATGAGGCCGGACGTGTACATCAGGTAGCCCAGTAGCAGGCCGTTTCCGATGCCCGCGCAGAAGCCCGGGCCAAGGAGGAAGGTCCAGTCGTGGAACGCGACCAACGTCCGACCCGCGACGGTGAGCGTCCCGGCGTCCGCGCCGGTGCCGGCGAGATCCTGGCGCAACGTCACGACCGAGAGGACGCTGACGATGCCTGCCACGATGATCGTGGACTCCAGCACGCGCGATGCGACGTAGCCGAGCGCCACCCCCTCGTTCTGGCGCTTCGCGACGGGATACAGCGCCACCGCGGTGCCGATGTTGCAGATCGCGGTCAGGATTTCGAGGAACGCCCCGAGGGCGATCTGCTTGTCGGAGCCGGCGCCGAGGATGTAGTCGTGATGGTTCAGAACCGGGCCGTACAAGAGATATCCGGGGATCGAGAACACGAACGTGCCGATGAAGAGCCACCCGACGACACGAGCAGTCCGTTGATCGGAACTCACTGGACCCCTCCTGACCCGCCCTCGGGTCGGCAGATCCCACCGACCCCGTACGGGATTGACAGCAAGCCGACCCTAGCCGGTGTCCCCGCGCGCGCAGCCATGTCGGCGTTGCAGACCCACGGAGGGACGAGCCATCCGAAAGGCTCCCATCTCCTGTCGCAGATCTTGACACATGCCGATATCGGAATATGATGTGGAACGGTGGCCCGCTCTTCCACGACGTCGGATGTCTTCAACGCGATTGCCGAGGCGCACCGTCGCGACATCCTCGACGCGCTGATCGCAGGCGAGAAGGCGGTCGGGACGATCGTGACCGACCTCTCGATGTCCCAGCCCCAGGTCTCGAAGCACCTCCGGGTGCTCAGCGAGGTCGGACTCGTCAGGTGCCGGGCGGAGGGACGTCGTCGGCTGTACCGCCTGGAACCCACGCGCCTCCGGCCGATGCACGACTGGTTGGCCAAGTACGAGCAGGCGTGGAACGACCGACTGGATCGGATGGACGACTACCTCAAAGAACTCCAACAACAAGGAGAGCCGCAGTGACACCTACATCGGCACGGATCGGCAGTCATCGAGTTCCCGAGTGATCTCGAGATTCTCACCACTCGAGAGTTCGACGCTCCGATCGAACTCGTCTTCGACGTACTGACGAAGCCAGAGCATGTGAGCAAATGGTTCGCTCCATTTGCGTGTGAGGTGACGGAGTGCTCGATCGACCTGCGCGTTGGGGGGAACTACCACATGGTCTTCGTGACCGAAGACGGAACCGAATGCTCGTTTCGGGGCACCTACTTGGAGGTCGAGCCGCCGACCCGGACCGTCCAGACGTGGCTGTTCGAAGGGTGGCCAGATGCGGACGCCGTCGAGTCCGTGGATCTGCACGAAACGGACGGAGTGACGAAGCTGACGATGAAGCTCGCCTTCCGCGACAAGGCTGGCCGTGACCACATGACCAAGTCCGACGGCCAGGAAGACAGTTTCAACAAGATGGAGGACTACTTGAGGTCACTGCTCGATCAAAAGGCAACTGACTCCGGGTAGTCGAGGCTCGAGCCACCTCGATACCTGGGCTCGCGAGATGCTGAGGAGAGCCGCGCCGCTCTCGGCGACGATGTGTTCACTGCGGATGTTGCCCGCGGCTCTGCTGTAGCTCGTGCTCGGTAGATCGAGCGTCCGCCGCTACTCGCATCAGCCGCGCGCCCTTGTCGCGAAAGGAGCTGCACCATGACCAAGGTGGTCGCAATCATGTCGATGTCTCTCGACGGGTACGTCGCCGACGCGAACGACGGGGTCGCCGAAGTTTTCGACTGGTACTTCTCGGGCGACGTCGAGGTCCCCACGGCGAGCACGACATCCGGCATGACGTTCCACGTCTCGGCGCCGAGCGCCGACCACCTGAGGGGCTTGCAGGCTGAGGTCGGCGCCATGCTCACCGGTCGGCGCACGTTCGAGCGTCGCCGACGGCTGGGGCGGCCAGCACCCGTGGGATGTGCCCGCTTTCGTCGCCACCCACCACGTGCCCGACGGCTGGCCACGGCCCGGCTCGACAGTCCAGTTCGTCACCGACGGCATCGAAAGCGCCGTTGCTCGAGCGAAATCGGCTGCCGACCCGAAGTCCGTGGGAGTGCACGGCGCCCAGACGATCCAGCAGTGCCTGGACGCCGGGCTGCTCGACGAGATCCACATCGATCTGGCTGCCGTGTTGCTAGGCGCAGGAGTGCGGCTGTTCGACCACCTCGCGAACACACCGGTCGTCCTCGGGAATCCGACAGTCGTCACCGGTGTGGGTGTCACGCATCTGCGCTATCCCGTGCACACGTCGTAGACCTCCGTGAGCCCCGGCCGCCGACATCAAGTTCATCGCGGCTGCTCGGAACTACAAAACGCAACGCTGGCTCACGAGCTACGTCGCACGGCGCTCCCACTGGTCGCGCGTCAGCTCGTACTCCACCTCGCCCTCCTCGACGCCCTCCAGGGGCACGGTGACGGAGGTGGGGAATGTCCGGACGTAGGTGAGGCCGGCGCGCTCCATCACGGCCCGCGAACCCGCGTTGACGCTGAAGGTCTGGGCGATGATCCTGTCGAGCCCGACGTCATCGAAGCCGTAGCGCACCAGCTCCCGCGCCCCGGTCGAGGCGAGCCCCTTGCGCCACTGACGCCGAAGCAGTCGGTAGCCCAGGTCGGCCACGCCGCGGGTCATCGGGCTGGTCGGGGCCGTGGGCGGGCTGAAGCGTCCACCAGCCGACGAACTCGTCGTCGACCAGCCCAATCCAGAAACCGAGTCCATCCACCTTCTGCGCGGCTGTCATCCGGCGCGCGTGGCTGGCCTCGACTTCCTCGCGCGAGCTTGCCCGACCGCTGAGGTAGCGCATCACCTCGGGATCCGAGTCGAGTTCGACCTCCCACTCGAGGTGCTCGTCGGCGAGGGGCACCAGCGTGAGCCGCGCGGTGTGCAGGGTCTGCTGGGGCATAGATCGAATTAACGCATCCGAGAGGACTGAGCGGCCGTTCCACTGAGTAGCGTGCGAACTTCCAGCCGGCGAGGCAATCCGGGTCTTCCCCGCGCAGCTGGACCTCGGGCCGGCGCAAGGCGCTCTACCCCATGAAGTCGAGCTCGGCTACCGGCTGTGCAGATCGGCCTGGGGCAAGGGATATGCCACCGAGGGCTCGCGCGCGTTGATCGACAAGGGCTTCACCGAGCTCGGAGTTCAGCGTGTGGTCGCATCGACGATGGTCGTGAACGTGGCGTCGCGACGCGTCATGCAGAAGGCAGGACTGAGGTTCGTTCGGAAGGTCCACCAGTCGTGGCCCGACTTCATCGAAGGCGAGGAGGAGGGCGACCTCGAATACGCGCTCCTCAAATCCGAGTGGGACCAGCCGTCGGAGGTCGCGGCGCGTACCGGCTAGGCGTGACGCGAGCTCTCAAGGCACAACTTTGCGCATCACGCAGTTCCTCTTGCCTTTCGGGCGGAGGTAGCTGAAGCCGGCCCGCTCGTACAGAGACCGTGTGCCGTTGTAGAGCACGGACACCTTCTTCCCTCCGGTGTCATGCGGGTATCCCTCTACGACCCCGCCGCCGGCCTGCGCAATCAGATCCACGGCACCGCGAAGAGCGGCCGCCATAATCCCTCCGCGCCGGTACTTCTTGTCCACGAAGATGCAGGTGATCCGGTAGTCGGGCGGCCTGTCGAGAGCAGCCTCGTACTCCTTGCGGTGGTGGATGTTCGGCAGTTCCTCCGGCGTGCCGTACTGGCACCACGCCACCGCCTCATCGCCGTCGAACACCAGCGCGGCGTGTGCGCGGCCCTCGTCGACCAACCGGTTCTTGAGGGCGCGGTTGCCTTCGGCGGTGAACGTCTTCTCGGCATGGAAGGTGTGGAACCAGGTGCACCAGCAGCCACCGAACACACCGTTGTGCCGCTCGACGAGGCGCGCGAATGCGTCCCAGGTATTCGCATCGAGCGGCCTGACCACGTAGTCCGTCATGGGTCTCCTCGACTCTCCTGTAGGCAGCGTAACGCGGCACCTCGCGAGGCGAGGGCGCAGGGTGTCATGCGTGACGCCAACGCGTGACGAGGAAGAAAGGCATCGGTGGATCGGTGGCGCTGCGCTGCCATGCCGGCTCAGCTGCTGCTTCGAGTGTGTAGCCGTGCTTGAGCATGGTGTTTAGGTACGTGGAAAGGGTGCGGTGGTTCGAGCCAACGCGGCCGCGCACGCCGTCGCCGCCCGTGTTCCACCAGCCCTCATCGAAGTAGCTGCCTGCGGTCGGCCAACTCGCTCGGATCTCTCCGATGCCGGGGAACCCAGGGTGGATGATCGACCAGGCGAACCAGCTGCCGGATCGTGATGTTGTCGAAGTAGCGGAGACGGCGCCGTCAAGGTTGTCGATGTCCATCAGCGCCATGCTCGACACGACACCGTCGAAAGGGATGCCGTCCCACCACTCTGTCGCGCAGGCATCGGCGCAGAGATACTCGATTCGATCGTGCCCAGCAGCAGCGGCGATTCGTAGAAGCTCAGCCGACTGGTCGACTGCGATCACATCGTTTCCGCGCCGGGCGAGCTCGCGAGAGATTCTGCCTTGTCCGCAGCCAAGGTCGAGGATCCGCTGTCCCTCGACCGACCCGATCAGCTCGAACAGCGATCGGGCGACGATGTCGTCCTCAGGTGCCGCAACCCACTCGTCGTACCAGGACGCGAATGCGTCGTAACGAGCACCGTCTCTCGGCCGCACGGCCTCATTGTTGCCGCTCGAACGGGCTAGTCCCGCAGCGAGAGAGCGCCAGTCGCGCATCCGGTTGCCTTGCGGGGAGCTCAGGTGAGTTCGATGAAGCCTGACGGGAAGCCCCATCCTTCGTGCCCGTCGCGCAGGACGGGCAAGATCTCGTCCCAGCCTGATGCGCCGAGTTGTCGGGGCGAATTGAGGTTGATCTCTCCTCTTTCGATCGCGAAGCCCCACTCGAACCCCAGCACCGCGCGAGCCTCGAGCCCGTTCCCGAGGTCGTCCGGAACGCAGAGGAAGCTCCTCGCAGTCCATTCGAGGTCGGCAAGAGTCGAACGTGATGGCACATCGAACAGGATCGGGTTGAGGCCGAGCCAGCAAAAGGGATGGGCCAGGGGTCCGAGGAAGGCGAGCGGATCCATCTCGAAGAGTTCGCCACGGCTCTGGTTGTCGTCCGAGCGCACGAGCTGAACCCATCCCATGAGCGAGTCATAGCCGCGCAGCGGACGCTCGACCGTCGCCGAGCAGACAGGAAAGCCACGTGTCTCTGCCTGGCAGCCGACCGACTCCGGCTGCAGGTTGCGCTCATACGAGACGACCACCCGACCCGCCACGCCTCTGATCGAGAACGGGATCTCCACGAGCGCGACCCTATGTGACGAGCATGGTGCAGTCCGCCGTGCTCGTGTGAGATTCCCGCGCGCTCGCGCATGCGAGGGCCGGCGTCAGTCGAGCCGAACGCGGTCGCCCGTCATGACGGCCTCGACTCGCTCCCGGAGGCCCTTCTGCTCCAAATCGGGATGGAGCCAGAGGCCGTCGGTGACGACACCACCGCCGGTGCCCCCGGCGACTCCCGAGCCGACGGGTGCGACCTCGAAGTAGAGACCGGCGCCCTCCGGCTCGTCCAGTCGTGCTCGTCGAGGTCGTGGAGGAGTTGCCGGAGCGTCGGCTCATCGCAATGAACGAGCCGCGCCGGACACGTGAGATAGATCGCGCCGCCATAATCGCCCTCCATCACGACTGCTGCGTCCGGCATGGCCTTCGCCTCCTCCAACGACTTGAACGCCTCGTAGCGGCCACCGTGACCCTCGGCCACCATCCGGCGAACCGCGCTCTCGTGATCGGGGATGACGTCGACCCCTGCGCCGGTCACCTCGACCGGCTCGTCACTGACCGCCTCACTCTCGCCAACAGGCGTCGAAGCATCACCGCTCCCTTCCGCTCGGAGCGCAGACGACTCTTGACGAACCGCGCTCGCCTGGTTGCGTGGGAGGGATGATGGCGGGGTGGATCTGGTGTGGGCCGGTCTCATCGTCCTCGGCGTCGCTGCGGTGGCGATCGCGGCCATGCTGCTCGTCCGGCGGGGTGCTCCTGAGGGCAGCTACTTCGAGGACGGCGATCGCGCCTCCGGGATCTTCGGGGTCCTTGCCACGGGCTTCGCCGTGCTGATCGGGTTTGTCGTCTTCCTCGCGTTCGAGAGCTTCGACACATCGCGCACCGGCGCCGAAGCAGAGGCGCGGATCGTGGTGGAGCAGTTCGAGACTGCGCAGTTTCTGCCTGTCCCGGTGCGAGCGCGGCTCTCGGGTGATCTCGTCTGCTATGCGCGCACGGTGATCTACCAGGAGTGGCCACGGATGCAATCCGGCACTCTCGTCGACTCGAGGAATCCGTGGAGTCTGGCGATGCTGCGTACCTTGCGGACGACGGAGCCACGGTCGGCGTCCGAGCAGACGGCGTACGCGAAATGGTTCGATCAGCGATCCGACCGAGAGGACGGGCGGGCGGACCGTATCCACGGCGCTGAGGGGGTGATCCCGCTCCCCATCTGGATCGTTCTCTTCATCGCCTCCGGCGTCATCTTCGTCTACATGTTGTTCTTCGCCGACAGCGCCGAACGGGCGATCGTGCAGGCGACGATGATGGGCGGCGTGGCGGTCGTCATCACGTCCACGCTGCTCTTGTTGGTGTTCCTCGACCATCCGTACCGGTCGGGAGTGGGCAGCCTGCGCCCGGTGGCCATGGAGCGCGCACTCGCGCAGCTAGGGGAGGAGAGGGCCTTTGCGCGAGAGGATCATCATGCCGTGCGACTCGAAGGGAATCGCGCGAAGAGCCTGAGTGGGCCGGTGCACGAGCTGCTGCTCGGGCCCGTCTTCCACCGGCGGCTCCTCGGTCGCGATTGTGGCCGCAACCGCTGCCGCTGGGCGACCCGCCTAGGGCAAGCGTTCTTGGTGGAACCTCTCCTTGTCGTCCTCACGCCACTTCGCCTCGTAGGCCTCCGCCTCGGCGAACTCGTGCTCCGTTAGCTCTCTAGCCTGCGCGTCTTCGCTCGCGGGATGCTCGCCGGCGATCGTTCTGCGGCGTGAGACCACGAAGCCGACGACGACCAAGGGCACGGCGATCACGGCAAAGATGATCCACGGGATCACGCGGCCAGCGTACCTCGTCTCCCGCGAGTAGTCCGCATCGGCAGGCGACATTGGGGACCCGCTCGCACAGGCAACGACCAAAGTCAGGCAACAGGATCGCCCGCGGCTCGTAGGTAGGGTGGTGAGGCGTGAACGGAAGGTTCTCTTCTCCGCCGGGCGGTGGCTCATCTTCAGGAGCCGGCGACGACCGAGGCGCAGGAGACCCCGTCTCGTGGCTTCAGATCGAACAGGGCTGGAACGTCGTCACCTCCGACGGCGTCGACGTTGGTACGGTCGCCCAGATCGAAGGCGACAAGCACGACGACATCTTCGACGGCCTCGCAGTCGAGTCGGGACCACAGATCCGCTATGTCCCCGGCGAACAGGTCGGGCAGATCTTCGTCGGGCGCGTGACCCTCAAGACCGGGTCTAGACACCTCGACACGCTGGAGCCGTTCCAGACCCCTCCGCCGGAGACCAAGTGGACGCCCGGAAAGGCACCCCTCTCGACCCGGCTCTCCAACTGGCTACACGGCAAACGCTAGATCTCGCGTCTGTGCCACGCGTCCCGTTCAGTATTCACTGACGCTGCGACAGCGCAGGCGGCAGGCTCGAAGACCGTTACGCTGATGGTGTGCCCGAGGCGCGGCTCGATGACTCCGGTTGGGGCTTTGTGCCCGCTGGCGATGGCTGGTTCGTTGTGAACGTGCGGGACGCGAGGTGGTTGACGTGGGACACGCGCGGCTCACTGTGCTCCTTCGAGAGCCCGCAGTTCGCGTTCTCGCAACTCGGCATCGGACTGCACGTTCTGGAGCCGGGCCAGCCGACGGGCCTTTACCACTCCGAGTCGCAGCAGGAGGCGTTCCTCGTCCTCTGCGGTGAGTGCAGGCTGCTCGTCGAGGGTGAGGAACGGCTACTTCGGCCCTGGGACTTCTTCCACAGTCCATCCGGGACAGAGCACATCTTCGTGGGCGCAGGCGACGGGCCTTGTGTGATCTTGATGACCGGCACGCGGTCGGATGAGATGGAGGTGCTGTACCCGGTGTCGGAGCTCGCGGCTCGCTACGGGGCCAGCGTGGAGGAGGAGTCGACCGACCCGGACCAGGCCTACGCGCAGTTCGAGCTTGGACGATGGGGCGCGGCCCTCGTGCTGGGACCGTCTCCCCTGGGTCTGACGGAACGCAGCCTGCGGCGCTGTGGGCTGTCGCGCTACTTAGCCGGATGCGTTACGCGCGTTCTTGTTTCTCGTGTCACAAGTGGTTACGGTCGAGCGCAGACGTTGGTCAGCTCTGCGGCCGACCGCTTCTCAAGGGAGAACGGGATGAAGATTCGCCA
Organism: uncultured Thermoleophilia bacterium; assembly: GCA_963742615.1. Classification (GTDB taxonomy): domain Bacteria; phylum Actinomycetota; class Thermoleophilia; order Gaiellales; family Gaiellaceae; genus PALSA-600. Next base: position 781,592 of record CAVUMS010000001.1, read on the forward strand.
CCCACTGTTCGTCGGACTGGTTGCTGCCTTCGCGGTATCGCTCGCGAGCGTCGCCGTTAGCGCCGCGGCGGCTGAGACTCCGTTCAAGGGAACCGTGAACGCGGTTGAGACGGGGACGGTCGTTTTCCCGACCCGCTTCTTGGATCGGGAGGGCACGGGCACCGCCACGCATCTCGGCAGGTACACGGAGCACGTGACGATGGTGATCAACATTCCGACCCTGAGTTCAATGGGGGCCGCAACCTTCACCGCAGCAAACGGCGACAACTTGCTCGCCACGGTCGCCGGACAGGCGACCCGAACGAGCCCCACCACCCTCTCGATTGTCGAGGTCTACACGATCACCGGCGGAACGGGACGCTTCGCCGACGCAACCGGCAGCTTCACACTGAACAGCACCCTGGATCAGGTGACGGGTGTTAGCTCAGGCACGTTCAGCGGAGCCATCGCCCACTAGAGGCCGTAGGCACGAGCGAGAACCAACGCCTTCGAGGCTTGTCGTTACTACGCACTTTTTGCGATTGACTGGAGTGCGTCGTACACAGACGTCGACGCGCAGTCCCAGAACGACGACTTCGCGCTCGCGAAGTCTCAGCTGGCGACCGCCCGGAAGCACGCCCGTGCGGCTGCGGCGATCCTCGGCCTCAAGGCCTACCCCTGACCCGCTTGCGGCTCGGTGCGCTCGCAGTGAGGGATTGGTGCCCAGGGGCACGGGCGGTGGAGGCCCCTGTGGGGCCTCCACCGCGGCTTCGATCGCTAGCTGACGACGAACGACGTACTCAACAATCCAGCCTTGCCGCAGTCGACGTAGATCCGCCAGCGGCCGGGGGTCGTGTTCGTGCCGACATTCCACGTCCATGAGACCCGGTGGGTGACGCTGTGCTTCGGGTACAGGCCCGAGGCGTGCGACGAGCCTGACTTGTACAGCACGGTGATCGCGCAGTTGGCGTTCGGCGTCACGCTGGCGGCTAACGTCGCCTTGCCGCCGGGATAGGAGTTGTTGACGTGCACGAGCTTGACGGTCGCCGAGGCCGCGAGCGGGAACGCGAGCGCGGCCGTGGCGATCACAGCGATCAGGAGTCTCTTCATTAGATGTCTGTTCCTTTGGGTTGCCGTAGCCGGTTAGGCCGGAATCCGATGCAAGGTAGAGATCCGGCTCCCGGATCGCCTCCCCCGAAAGGGTTGCCTCCGGCGCGCTCGTCGAGGCGGCGTCCTCGGCGATCGGCGCGGCCGAGGACGCTCCCGCCCGGAGTCGTGGACGCGGCGAGCTCTAGTGGTGCGGGAAGTTCGTCCCGAGCGAAAGCCCGGCCGCGAACAGGTCGGCCGGGTTGGGCGCCGTGCCGAGCCGATGCGAGGCCTTCACGCGGTCACGGGCCTCGCGCTGCCGCTCCCGCGCAGCCCGGCGACGCTCGTCGCCGAGCATCGAGGCGTAGGTCGAGAGCGCCTCAGCTTCCGCGCGATTCGCCGCGGGACTAGTCGAACGTCGGTTGCCCACGTTCGGAGGCCGTGGGAGTGTCCACTCGGGCAGGCGCTTGGGACAAGCAAAGGAAGGGGAGGGAGAATGACCGGAATCTCTGCTCAACTGCTCGGGGGCCTTCGATGAGATTCGGAGGGTTGAGTCGGACTGTGGCGGCCGGAGCCTTGGCGCTGGTTGCCGTGGCCGCGCTGTCGGCGGGCGCTTCGGCGGGTGGCTCGTCGACCGTTCCATGTAGTCAGGCCGCGCTGGTGGCGGCGATCAACGCGGCGAACTCCGCCGGGGGTGGCACCGTCAACCTCACGGCCGGGTGCGACTACGCACTGACGACGGCAGACAACGGTGGGAACGGGCTGCCGGTCGTCGCGACGGGGATCTCTGTGAACGGCAACGGAGCCACGATCGACGGGACTGGGTCGGTCCGCATCTTCGAGGTCGACGGACCGGGGAACCTCTCGCTACAGAACGTGATCCTGACCGGAGGGTCCGCCGACTTCGGCGGTGCGATCGCGAACCAAGGTGGCACGGTCACGTTGAACCACAGCCAGGTCAGCGGCAACGCCGCCGTACTTGCCGGTGGCGGCATCGCAAGCGCCACCTTCGATCCGTCGAGCGTGGCGAAGCTGACGTTGAACAACAGCTCGGTGAACGGCAACGAGCAGCTCCTCGATGGGAGCAGCGGCGGTCTCGGCGGCGGCGGCATCGTGAACCTCCTCGGCACCGTGACGCTGAACGGCAGCCAGGCGAGCGGTAACTTCGCCAACGGCTTCGTCGGGGGAGGGATCGCGAGTGGCGACTACATGAACTTCGCGGATAGCAGCAGCCTCCTGACCCTGAACAACAGCCAGGTCGATGACAACACCGCTCCGAACGCGGGCGGCGGCGGCATCCAGAACCTGCTCGGATCGGTGACGCTGAACAGCAGCGAGGTCGACGGGAACAGCTCGCTGAACGGCGGTGGCATCGCAAGCGGAAACGGCAACGGCGGCGCCCCACCGGGCACCAGTCATCTGACGCTCAACAAGAGCGAGGTAAACGGCAACACGGCGACGGCCCCCGCGCCTCAACCAGGATCACAGGGCGGACCTCCGATCGCGGCGGGCGGCATCGCGAACGGCGGCATCGCTGAGCTGAACAGCAGTGAGGTCGACAACAACACCGCCGAGTTCACGAGCGGCGGAGGGATCGTGAATCACGGGACGATGACGCTCAACAAGTCCGAGGTGAACGGCAACGTCGCAGCCGGGACGGGCGTCTTCGCTTCAGGCGGCGGGATCGTCAGCGCCAACGGGCCGCCCGGCTCACCGGGCACGGTGCTCAACCTCAACAACAGCTCCGTGAACAACAACAGGGCTGGAGGCGATGGCGGTGGCATCGCCAACGGCATTCCGCTGCCAGGGCCGATGCCGCTTCCGGGCGGAGCCGTCAACCTCAACCACAGCGAGGTGACGGGGAACAGGGCCGCGCACGGCGGAGGCATCTTCAACAACGGCGGCACAGTGACGCTGTCGAGGACGACGATCACGAGTAACACCCCGGACAACTGCGAACCGCCGGGCACCATCACCGGCTGCACCGGCTAACCAACCGAAAGTCTCGCACGGTGGATCCGGCCTTCGGGCCGGATCCACGGGCGTCGAGACCTTGCCGTCGAGGAAGGGTGGACTTGCTCGATCAGGCGCCAACGGCCAGTGATGCGACCGCCGATCGCACCTTGGAGCACTGCGCCTCCGTCAACTTCGACGGCCGGTTCTCCAGAGTCTCGATGAGCCGACTCGCGGCCACGTAGAGGACCTTGTCGCGTTCGACGGTGCCTTCGGGCAGCGTTCCCCAGACCGCGACCACGCTCTGCACCAGACCGCGAGACCGGTATCTCGCTCGATGATCTCCTTCATCCGAACCGCAGATCCGCGCGAGCTCACACCTCCTCCTGCCCGGAGGCGTCCGGAGCGGAGTCCGTTGCCATCGACGACGGCCAGTCTCGGTCAGGAACTTCGAGTCGATCACGAAGACGCCGGGAGGTCCGACGACGAGGTGGTCCCAGTTGCCGCGATCGTCGGGCAGGTCGTGGACGACGTGCCAGCCTGGCCCGAGTTTTTCGAGCTCCTCCGCGGTCCACTGCTCGCCAAACGCGCCCCATGCCCAGCGCAGCGAGTGCGCGTCGAAGCCGAGCATCCAACCGAGCGCGAGTGTGGTTGCGCCTACGCCGAAGGCGAAGGCCGCGACTACCTGGCTCCAGCCGCCGCCGATGATCGCCCAGACCCCGACTGCGAGGGTCGCGGCCGTGATGATCGCCAGCCCGGCCCACTCCTCGCGAAGGTTCGCCCGACGTTCCTCGCGGAACTTCGCCATCGCGCGCGACTGGTACGACGCGCTCGACGCCGCCGGGTTCGAACGGCGCGGCCCGTATCACCTTCGCCATACCTTCGCGAGCGAAGCCCTCGCTAGCGGTATCTCGATCTTCGAGCTCTCGCGCGTGATGGGCGCCTCCGTCCGCGAGCTCGACCGCACTTACGGCCACCTCGTCCGCGATTCCGAAGAGACGATCCGCGCCCGCCTAGAGTCGCGCGCCGGACGTTCTGGCGTTGAGATGGCGTCGGCCGACGGCGAAGAGTAGGTCCCGAGACGAGAAAAGCGCCCGAGAGCGGGCGCTTTAAGAGCGGGAGCGACGGGACTCGAACCCGCGACCTCCGGCGTGACAGGCCGGCGTTCTAACCAACTGAACTACGCCCCCGGTTCCGCGGCGGAGTGTAGCCGGGGCAGGGAAGCACCGGAACCCGCCTAACCTCCAAGGGTGAACCGCGTCGACTGGATCGCCCTCGCCGTGATCGCGATCACGGCACTCGCGGGGCTCAAGCGCGGGCTGGTCGCGACGGCGCTCTCGCTCGGCGGCCTCGCGGCCGGCGCGGTCATCGGCTCGCGGCTCGCGCCGCGCCTGTTCGAGCAGGGATCGCACTCGCCGTACACGCCGCTGGTGGCGCTCGGCGGCGCGCTCGCGGGTGCCCTAATCCTCCAGGGCGGTCGGCCTCGATCGCCGGCTCGTTCGCGCGCGGCAGCCTGTCGGTCGTCCCGCCGCTCGAGTGCTCGATTCGATCGGGGGCTGGTCGCCGGTGCTCGCGCTCGGTCTCGCCGCCGTCGTGGGTCGCGGGCGCGGCGCTGCTGCAGCTGCCCGGCCAGACGACGCTTCGCCGCGACGTCCAGCAGTCGGAGATTCTGAAGCGCGTCAACGAGATCGCGCCGCCCGCGCAGCTGCTGCGCGCGTTCGCGCGGTTCGACCCGTTCCAGCAGATCGCCGGCCCTGCGCCGCCGAGCATCCCGCCCGATCGGCGCGTGCTCGCATCGCGCAGGTGTGCGCGTCGCCCGTTCGAGCGTCGTGCAGCATCACGGCGAACGGCGTGCGGGCTCGGGGTCGAGGGGTCGGGCTGGGTCGCCCGCCCGCATCTCGTCGTCACTGCGGCGCACGTCGTCGCGGGTGCCGGCGGGATCCTCGCGGCGGCGCCACGTCGCGCAACCGCTCGTCGTCGACCGCCGACGCGACGTCGCCGTGCTCCGGGTGCGCGGGCTCGCCGCAGCGCCGCTCGGCCTCGCCGACCCGATGCCGGGGACGGCGTCGCGATCCTCGGCTATCCCGGAGAACGGCCCGTTCGACGCGCGCGCCGGGGCGGATCGGCGGCACGGCCGACGTCCTCCTGAACGGCTCGCTCCGCGAGGTGACCGCGGTCAGCGGCCTGATCCGCCACGGCAACTCGGGTGGGCCGGCGGTGAACGCGGCCGGCGACGTCGAGGCGACGATCTTCGCCGCGCGCGTCGGCGGCGGCGCGGGCTACGGCGTCCCGGCGTCGGCCGATCCGCCATGCGCTCGCGCAGCCCACGGGCCGGTGTCGACCGGCTCCTGCTGAGCCCTACAACAGCTCGAGCGCCGCCTCGGGTCGGCGAAACGGCGGGATCACGTAGACGCCGGCGGCGAGCGAGCGCGACCCCTCGATCAGCTCCTTCGCGAGCTCCCGTCCGACCGCCGGCGCCTCCTTGCCCGCGTACGCGCAAGCCGTTCCTGGACGGGCTCGGGCACGACGATGCCGGGCACCTCGTTGTGGAGCCGCAGCGCGAGCTGATGGCTGCGCACGTAGAAGACGCCGACGAGCAGCGGGATCGGGCTCGTGCCGCCGAGCCGCTCGAGCATCGACTCGAGGTAGGAGAGGTCGAAGAGCGCCTGGGTCATCGCGAACTGCGCGCCGGCCTCGATCTTCTGCGCGAACCGGTCGAGCTCGAGCTCGAGGTCGTCCGCAGCCGGGTTCACCGCCACGCCGGTGAAGAACGAGGTGGGGGAGTCGATCTCGCGGCCGTTCGCGTCGGTGCCCTCGTTCAGGTGCGCGACCACGCGGGCGAGGCCGATCGAGTCGACCTCGTACACACCGCTCGCGCCCGGGTAGTCGCCCACCTCGGGCGGGTCTCCGGTCACCGACGAGCACGTTGCGAACGCCCTCGGCGTGGGCGCCGAGCAGCGCCGACTGCAGGCCCATCACGCTCGTGTCACGCGGCGTGACGTGCGGGATCGTCTCGATGCCGCACTCGCGCTCGATCGCGACTGCCGCCATGAGCGCGTTCATGCGGGCGCGCGCCATCGGGTTGTCGTTGATGTCGACGACGTGGACGGCGCCCGATTCGGCGAGCTGCCGGGCGACCGACGAGCATGCTCTCCGCGTTGCCGCCTCGCGGCGGATCGAGTTCCACCGAGACGACGAACTCCTGCTCGCGCAGCATCCGCTGGAGCGTCGTCTCGCCCGGTTCGGCGGCCTGCGTCGGCACGCGCTCGCGGGGCCGGACGACGATCGGCGCGGTCGGCTGGCGCCGGTCGACGATCGCGGCGTGAATCGCGGCGATCTCGGTCGGCGTCGTGCCACAGCAGCCTCCGATCAGGCGCGCCCCGAGACGGACCGCGTGGGCGGCGAAGTCGGCGAAGTAGTCCGGCGTCGCGTGCGGGTAGACGACGCGTCCGGCCGAGATCGACGCCAGGCCGACGTTCGGGAGCGCGGCGAGCGGGGTGTCGTCCGGCGCCCATCGCCTCCAGGGCGCGCAGCGCGGCCTGGAGCCCCGCCCCGTGGTTGGCGCCGATCGCCGCGAGGCCGAGGGGCCGCAGCCGCGCCGCGGCATCGGCCGCCCCGACACCGCCGAGCGTCTCCGCGTCCTGGTCGAACGTCAGCAGCGCCACGATCGGCAGGGACGAGACCGAGCGAACCGCGTCGACCGCGGTGAGCAGCTCGTCGAGGTCGTAGAAGGTCTCGAGCATGAAGAGGTCGACGCCGCGGCCCTCGAGCAGCTCGGCCTGCTCGGCGAACAGCGCACCCCGGTCCTCTTCGTGGTCGCCGAGGTCGCCGAGGGGGCCGATCGAGCCGCCGATATAGACGTCGCGGCCGGAGATCTCGCGCGCCTCGCGCGCGAGCTTCACCGCGGCGCGGTTGATCGCGGCGACGTCGTCCTCGAGGAAGTGCCCTCGGAGCTTGCGGCGATTGGCGCCGAAGGTGTTCGTCTCGATCAGGTCCGCGCCCGCTCGGATGAACCCGAGGTGCAGCGAGATCACGCTCTCGGGCGCGCGGAGGTTCGCTTCCTCGGGGCAGCGGAGCCCGGACACCGCCGCGGAGACGAGCACGCCCATGCCGCCGTCGCCGACGAGCGGCGGTCCTTCGCGGAGTCGTTCGACGAAGCCGGAGGTCACGGCCCCCGAGCGTAGTCAAGCGACGCAGTCAACTACGAAAGGGTGATGCATCAACGTGGGCGCCGGAACAGAGTGCGACCGTCATCCGAGGGGCCCGATGCGGCGGGGCCCCCGGGCGATACAGACGAAAGAACCCCTAAAGGCATCCCCCTCTTCTGCCGATACGGGGTACTAGGATCTCTCCCCCGGGGGCTGACGGCAATCACCTCTGTGGCGAGACGCGAGAACGGCCGGCCCAGAGCCGGCCGTTTCGCTGCCGGGGTCAAGGCCGCCCGCTACCGGAGGGCGATCCGGCCGACGTACACGACCCAGCCGCGTCCGCCGGTCGCCCGCACCGAGAGCCCCCCGGCGCGCGTCGCGCGCCAGCGGATCTCGTGGCCGCTTCGTGTGGCGGTCACCGGGCGGCCGAACACGGACACGCTCACGGACGTCGGGACGAACCCCAGCTCGAGCCGCATCGTCGTCCCGCGGCGGACGACCGCCTGCTTCGCCGACTTGGAGATCGGCGCACCGCAGCGCTGTCCCCAGCACCAGGACGAGACTGCCAGCGGCACCTTGCCGGAGCCCGTCTGCAGGTACGCCGAGGGCGGGTGGGCGACGCCGAGCAGCAAGGCGAGCAGGATCGACATCGAGCCGAGCCTAGCCCCGGGTCATGGGACATGTGACCAACCTGAGAAAATTCGATCCCGGTCCGGTGAATCCTTGTGTAGAGTCACGCGCGTCAGAGGGTGAGCCGGAAGGGTTGAAGCGTGCCGGCTCAGCGTTGGTTGTTCCCCGTCAACCGCGTCAAGCCGGAGGTCGTGCTCAGGTGCTCACTGTCGACATTGCTCTCCCCGACGTCGAGGAACTGCAGAAGCTCGTCGAGACCGGGAAGGAGAAGGGCTTCCTCACCTATGACGAGATCGTCAAGGGCCTCGACGAGGTCGAGCTCACGAAGGAACAGGTCGAAGATTTCACCACGTACCTGATCGACCATGGCGTCGAGCTCGTGGAGGGCGAGGAGCACAAGCGCCTGCCGCACGAGCAGCCGCTCGTCGAGGAGGAGCCGAAGAACGCGCCGAAGCTCGACCTCACCGTCGAGCCGTCGCTCGACTCGCTGCGGCTCTACCTGCGCGAGATCGGGAAGGTGCCGCTGCTGACCGCCGACCAGGAGGTCTATCTGGCCAAGCGGATCGAGCGCGGCGACATGATCGCGAAGACGCAGATGATCGAGGCGAACCTGCGCCTCGTCGTCTCGATCGCGAAGGGGTACCTCGGCCGCGGGCTCTCGTTCCTCGACCTGATCCAGGAGGGATCACTCGGGCTGATCCGGGCCGTCGAGAAGTTCGACTACCGCAAGGGCTACAAGTTCTCGACCTACGCGACCTGGTGGATCCGCCAGGCGGTGACGCGGGCGATCGCCGACAAGGCGCGCACGATCCGCATCCCCGTGCACATGGTCGAGAAGCTGAACAAGGTCGTGCACATCGAGCGCCAGCTCGTGCAGCGCCTCGGCCGCGAGCCTCGCCCCGAGGAGATCGCCGAGGAGCTCGAGATCACGACCGACGAGGTGCGCGAGATCCTTCGCATGGCGCAGCACCCGGTGTCGCTCGAGAAGCCGATCGGCGAGGAGGAGGACTCGGAGCTGGGCGACTTCGTCGAGGACGAGAACACCGAGACGCCCGACGAGGCGGCGTCGCTGACGCTTCGCCGCTCCGACATCGAGCACGCGCTGAACGCGCTCCCCGAGCGCGAGCGGCAGGTGATCGAGCTGCGCTTCGGGCTGACCGGCGGCCAGCCGTGCACGCTCGAGGAGGTCGGCAAGGCGTTCGGCGTGACGCGCGAGCGGATCCGGCAGATCGAGAACAACACGCTGAAGAAGCTCGAGGGCCTGCCCGAGGCGCAGGCGCTCCGCGACTGCGTCTAGCTCTCGTCGGTACTGGCGCTGCCGGCACGAACAGCCGGCAGTGCGGGCACTTGAACCCACGGTAGCGCTCGGCGTGCCCTCGATCAGCTCGCGCGCTGAACGGCTTCTTGCAGTGCGGACACACGACCATCGACCTGCGACTCCTCGCCGAGGGGCGCCATCAGCCCTCCTCCTCGATGGCCACCGACTCGATGCGAACGTCGTCGCGCGGACGGTCGCGCGCGTCGGTGTCGAAGCTGCGAGATCGCGTCGACGACGTCCATGCCGGAGGTGACGCTGGCCGAAGACCGTGTGCTTGCCGTCGAGCCAGGGGCACGCTTCGGCGGTCACGATGAAGAACTGCGATCCGTTCGTGTTCGGGCCGGCGTTCGCCATCGCCAGGGCGCCGCGTTCGACCTTGTGGTCGTTGAACTCGTCCTCGAACTGGTATCCGGGGCCGCCGGAGCCGGTGCCGGTCGGGTCGCCGCCCTGGATCATGAAGTCCGGGATCACGCGGTGGAAGATCGACGCCGTCGTAGAAGCCGTCGCGGGACAGCTTGGTGAAGTTCTCGACCGTCTTCGGCGCGTCGCCGCCGTAGAGCTCGATCTCGATCGCGCCGTGATTCGTCTGATGGTTGCGTTGGTCATCCCGACACCCTACGTATGCGACCATCCGTGCGTGCGGAGCTTCGTCCGTCGGGCGACGGCGACCGGCGCGCGCCGTCGCGGCGGCCGTTTCGTCGGCTGCGGGGCGCCGGGCCGCACGTCTCGGCGGCGACCAGCGGACCGCGAGTGGGTCGCCAATGCCGCGGGCGTGATCGACCAGCTGAACGACCGATGTCGTCGGCGTCGCGCCCGCGGGCCCGACCTCGCGACGGCCCGACGCTCGCTGCGCGACCTCTCGGACCTGTTCGGACTGCTCGTCGCCTACACCGACTTCGGCGGCTGCAACAAGATGGTCGGCGGCCGTCGGCGAGACGCCGCCGAGGTTCGGTCGCGTCGCGTCGGGAGCTCGAGTTGGCCTGCAGCCACTTCTGGACGCCGCCGGCCCTGTTCACGCGTGCAGCGCGGGAGACGCGACCCGCGGGCCTTGTTCGGGCCTCGCGCCAGGTTCGGCTCGCCGCGGCCGCCCTCTACCGGGCGTCGCTTCGGTTCGCGGCCGCGCGGACGCCGCTGAGCGTGGCGGCCGCAGCGAGCACGGAGGCGTGCGTCGCGAACAGGTCCGGCTCGCAGACGGTGAGCGCGTCGATCACGGAGGGATCGAAATGCGTCCCGGCCCCCTGCGTGAAGCTCGGTGAACGCTCGTCCCACGACATGCGGTCGCGATAGGCGCGGTCGTTCGTCATCGCGTCGAGCGCGTCGGCGACCGCGAAGATCCGCGCACCGAGCGGAATGTCCGTCGCGGCCAGGTGATCTGGGTATCCGGTGCCGTCCCAGCGCTCGTGGTGCGAGCGGACGATGCCGAGGCCCTCGCCGTGCAGGAGCGGCACGTGCGCCAGCAGCGACTCGCCGATCTTCGTGTGCTGCTCCATCTGGCCCGCTCCTCCTCGTCGAGCGGCCCGCGCTTGAGCAGGATGCGGTCGGGGACGCCGATCTTGCCGACGTCGTGCAGCAGGAAGCCCCACTCGAGGCTCGTGTCGTCGATCAGCGCCGGGGCGAGCTCGATCGTGAGCCGGGTGGCGTACGAGGTCACACGCTGGGAGTGCGCGATCGTGCCGAAATCTCTGGATTCGAGGGCCGAGGCAAGTGCTTCGACGGTCTGGCGGTACGACGTCTCGAGCAGCTCGTGCTGGCGCTGGCCGATTGCGATCAGGCGCCGGAGGTCGCTCATCACCGCAGGCTCGTCGGTGCTCGTCGCCACGACCCGCTGCAGCGGATCGATACCGAGCAGGCGCTCGAGCGTGCTGAGCAGCTGCAGGGGATCGAACGGCTTCGCCAGGAACGCCTGGGCGCCAACCGTGAGCGCAGAGACGCCGGCCTCGCGCGACCCGCTGATCACGACGATCGGCACGTTGCGGGTGCGCGGGCTCTCGCGCAGGCGCTCGCAGTAGAACAGCCCGTCAACTCCCGGAAGGCCGACGTCGAGGACGATCGCGTCGGGCAGGTGCGCAGCGATCGTCTTCTCCGCCTCGATCACGTGCCCCGCCTCGCGCATGTCGATCCCTTCGAGCTCGAAGGTCGCGCGCAGGAGCTCGCAGAGCAGCGGATCGTCGTCAACTACGAGAACAGTCGGCTTCCCCATGACAGTGTCTCCATCGGCGCGCATCCCGCAGACCCTTAGACCGACTTTGCGCCGTTACCCCTTTTGGGGGACGCGCTACGCACCTGTCCCGGGCGACACGGTCATCGCAGGAGGGTCGGTCAGCGTCTGCAGGACGACGCAATAGCGCTTCGTGAGGCGGATCAGCGTGTCGAGCTGCTCCGGGGTCGCGTCGCTCTCGAGGTCGAAGCGAAGGCGGATCGCGGTGAAGCCGACCGGAGCCTCCTTGTCCACCGCGAGCGTCCCGCGGAAGTCGAGATCTCCCTCGGCGTGAACCGACCCTGCGACCGGGATCTCGAGCGACGTTGCGACGGCGCGCAACGTCACGCCCGCACATGCGACGAGCGCCTGCAGCAGCATGTCGCCCGAGCAGACGAGGCTGCCGTCGCCCCCGCTCGCCGGGTGCAGGCCCGCCTCGGCCAGGGCGCGCCCGGTCTGGACCGAGCAGGCGATCCGCTCGTCGAGGTCTCCCGACGCCGTCAACGTGATCACGGCCGACGCCGGGTCCTCCCGGTACTGCTGCTTGAGCGGCTCCTGTACCGCGCGCAGCTCGTTCCGTGTCGTGCTCATCTAGGCGTCAAGGTAGCCGTCTCGTACGGTGCCGAGCAGCGTCCCGCCGTGCACGCGAGAGCCTGCCTCCGAGATCACGTCGACCTCGAAGCCGGGATACGTCGGCTGGAAGCGGCGCCGCTTCCAGTCGGTCACGTTGCCGCGGTTCTTCATCGCACGTCCGAACGGGTACCCCGGCAGGTGCTCGCGGTCGCCGCGGACGTCGCGGCCGTCCAGGTGTCGAATGACCACCCGAAATCCCTCGACCTTGAAGATCCGCCGCTCGACCGCTCGCACCGTCGCCATCCGCTAACGGCCGATCATGCCACTGCCTGCCGCAGGCCGTTCGCCAGTCGGCGGCCCGCGAGCGGGACGAGAGCGACGAGCGCCAGAATCGCCGCGACGGCGAACGGGCGCTTGAACGAGCGGGCGATGGCGTCCTGCTGGGCGTCGTCGAGCGCCTGTTGGAGCGCCGTCAGCTTGGCGGCGGCGTCGTGATCCCGGCGGCGCGCCGTGTCGAAGGCACTGGTGAAGTCGGGCAACTTTCCGTGCCCGGCCTTCCGCAGCTCCCGGTAGAGGTCGATCGTCAGCGGGATCTTGTCGAGGAAGGGGACCGGCGCTTTCACGACGAGCACGATCCCGTCGGTCTTCGCGACGTCGGCGTTGTGATTCACGTCGTTCGAGAGGATCGGCGCCAGCAGCAGCAGCCCCAGCACGACCCCTCCGTGCCGCGACGCGACCCCGGTCAGTCCCGCCTCCTCCGTCGTCGGAGGCAGGCAGACGCCGAGCCCCGCGCCGCAGGCTGCGAGGCCGGCCGCCACGACCGCGATCGACCCGGGCGCGACCGCCAGCAGGCAAAGGCCGCCCGCCAGAACGACCACACCTGCCTCGACCGGGAGCTGCGGCAGCATCCTCCGGACGAGCAGTGCTGCCGCGGGCAGCAGCGTGACCACCGCCGCGGCGCGCAGCGGGGAGAGGCCGTGCGCCTCGACGAGCAGCACGACGGCGAGGAACAGCGCGCCGACGAGCGCGCCGGAGATCAGCGCCAGCGCAACGTTGGACGACGGACGGCCGAGCCCGCGAGCACTCAGCGGGATGCTCGCCACGCTGAACGCGACGACGAGCGCGCCCAGTGCGACCGGCGCCTGCGCGACGAAGATCGCGCGCCAGTCGAAGATCTCGGTCAGTGCGCCGCCGAGCGCAGGGCCGGCCGCGGCGCCGATCGCCGCCGCAGCGGCCCACCAGGCCGCGCCGAGCTCGGCGAGCGCTCCGGCGAGCGTCAGTGCTCCGCCGACGCCCTGAGCCGCGCGCAGCGCAACCAGCATCGAGAGCGACGTGGACGCGGCGCAGCCGATCGTCGCCGCCGAGAACAGCGCGAGCCCTCCGATCAGAACCGGCCGCGTATGGATCCGGCGCGCGGCAACGACGACCACGGCTCCGGCGATCGCTGCGGCGAGGTTGTACGAGGTAACGACCCACGCCGTCTCCGGAATCGTCTGTCCGAAGCGGATCAGGAGCTGGGGGAGCGCGAGGACGACGATCGCCGAGTCGGCCGCGACGAGCGCCACCGCGACGAGCAGCGTGACGCGGCCGAGATGCGTCAAACCAGCGTCAGGTGAGGTCTTGCATCGGCGTGCAGCGCGGGTCGTGATAGCACGCGAGCCCGAGCAGGGCCGAGTGCAGCGCGTTCCGGCGCTCCTCGTCGAGCGGGGCGAAGAACTCTTCCTCGACCCGGCGCACGATCGCCCGAAGCTTCACCAGCTGCCGGCGGCCGGCAGGCGTGAGGCTGACGACGTGGCGGCGGCGATCCTGCGGGTCGCGGCGCCGTTCGACGAGGCCGCGGTTCTCGAGCGCGTCGAGAATGCCCACGAGCTGGCCGCGATCGACTCCGAGCACGTCCGCGATCGTCGCCTGTGTCTGGCGTGCGCCCTCGTCGAGCAGGGCGAGCAGGCTGTAGTGGTAGGCCTCGAAGCCCGCCTGCTCGAAGGCGGCGAGTGCCTCCGCCTTCATGGCGAACCCCAGCCGTGCCAGCAGGAAACCGTCGCTCTTGAGCAGCTCTCCAGGTACCCGGAGGTCCTGCGGGAGTTTTGTGATAGGGGCAATTGTTGACATCGGGAATAAGTGTAGCGCCCAAGCGTTGGCTGTTGCTATCGTTGAATCAGCAAACGATTGGGGGAAAGAACGAATGAGCTCTCAGATTCTCGCAGAAGGGGCGGCTGAAGACCATGGCGCGCGCACGAAGTGGCTGGTCCTCGCGGTCATCGTGGCCGCCCAGTTCATGGTCGTCCTCGACGTCGCGATCGTCAACGTGGCGCTCCCGTCGATCCGGACCGACCTCAACTTCTCGCAGGAGAGCCTGCAGTGGGTGATCACGGCGTACTCGATCTTCTTCGGGGGCGTGCTGCTGCTCGGCGGCCGTCTCGCCGACCTGCTCGGGCGCCGGAGGCTGTTCATCATCGGCCTCGTCGTCTTCACGGTCAGCTCGCTCCTCGACGGCCTTGCCTGGTCGGAAGGGTCGCTGATCGTCTTCCGCTCGCTGCAGGGGCTCGGCGCAGCCTTGCTGTCGCCGGCCGCCCTGTCGATCCTCACGACCACGTTCCGCGAGGGCCGGGAGCGCAACGTCGCGCTCGGCATCTGGGGCGCGGCGTCCGGTAGCGGCGGGGCAGCGGGCGTGCTGCTCGGGGGCGCCCTGACGAGCGCTCTCAGCTGGTCGTGGATCTTCTTCATCAACGTCCCCGTCGGCATCCTGGTGATCGCGGTCACACCGTGGCTCGTCTCGGAGAGCCGCGCCGATCTGAAGCACCGTCACTTCGACTTCGCCGGTGCAACAACGATCACAGGCGGGCTGATGCTGCTGGTGTATGCGATGACGCGTGCCACGCAGCACGGTTGGGGCACGCCGGAGACGATCGGGCTGCTCGCCGCGTCAGGCGTCCTGATCGCCGGGTTCTTCGCCGTCGAGCTCCGCTCGAAGGCGCCGCTCCTGCCGCTGCGGATCTTCCGCCTGCGCACGCTGTCGGGCTCGAACGTGGCCGGGCTGCTGATGGGCGGGGCGATCTTCTCGCAGTTCTTCCTGCTGACGCTCTACATGCAGGAGGTGCTGCACTACTCGGCGATCAGGACCGGAGTCGCGTACATCGGCCTGACGCTGACGATCATCGCCTTCTCCGCGGTCGCGCAGGCGCTCGTCACCCGTTTCGGCGTCCGGCTGGTGCTGCCGTCGGGGCTCGCGCTCTCGACCGTTGCGCTCGTGCTGTTCGCGCGGCTACCGGTGCACGGTGACTACTGGGTCGACCTGTTCCCGGCCTTCCTGATCAGCGGTCTCGGGCTTGCGCTGGCGTTCGTGCCGATGTCGATCGGCGCGCTGACCGGTGTCGACCAGTCTGACGCCGGGATCGCGTCGGGGCTGATCAACACCAACCAGCAGATCGGCGGAGCGATCGGCGTCGCCCTGGCGACCACGATCGCGACGACGTTCACCTCGCACTACGTCAGCAGCCACGTCGGAACGAACGCGTTCAGCGGCTCCGCGCTGACGCACGGCTTCAGCATCGCCTTCTACGTGCTCGCTGCGCTTGCCGCGGTCGGCGCGGTGCTCTCGGCGATCATGCTGGAGTCGAGCCCGGCGACGCCCGAGGCCGAGGTCGTGCCGGGCGCCCTCGAGCTGGAGGCCGCCGCATGACGGCGGAGGTGCTCCAGCGGCGTCGCGACGACCTGACGCTGCAGCTCACCGGTCTCGTCCACGTACGTGCACTCCTGGATCTCCGCGGCGCATCTGCCGCGGAGATCCAGCAGCACTCCGCGGAGATCGAGCGGCTGCGGGCGAAGCTCGAGGCGATTGGGCGACGCGGCTGCAGCTGGCTGAGCCTCGCCACGGAGCTCCTTGAACGCGGGCTCGTCGCGGATCGGGTCGAAGTCCGAGTCGCCCTTTGCGAGCTCGCGAAGCCGTCCCGACCGTTCGATCGCGCGCCTGAGGTGCTCGACCGCATCGGTCGGGTGGCCCGCGAGGCTCTCACAGCACGCGAGGTTGTACAGCGGGTCGGCGTAGGGCTGCGACTCGATGGTCTCGCGCGCACGGTCGGCGGCCTCGGCGTACTCGCCCGCGGCGTAGAGCGGATGGAACGGCGCCCAGCTCTCCCAGCCGTTCGGCTCGTGCGCCGTGCCCGGCGAGCCGCCGATCGCGACGAGCGTCGTCCCGGGCTCCTCGGCAAACGCTGTTCGCCTGGTGCCGGACTGGACGAAGACGAACGTCCCGGCGGGCGCGTCCACTCGCTCGCCCTCGAGCTCGAACGTCGCACGTCCTCGCATCACGAGGTAGAGCTCCTCCTGCGCGTCCGGGTCCGACTCGTCGTGCTCGTTGATGATCTGGTCGCCCGCGTCCGGGGCGGTCCAGGTGTTGATGCCGAACGCCGTGATGCCGAAGTGGTGCCGAACCGGCCGCCAGGGCTGACGACCATCGGTGATCTGGTCGATCTCGTCGAGCTGCGCAACCGCGTACCCGCTCATGGGACCTCCTTCAGGTCATCCTCGCTCTCGTGTGCCGCGGGTCACTCCAGCGCGTGGAGCGTCCCCGGGGCGCCTTACCAGATCCGACGACCCTTCGATGTCGCTGAAGAGAAAGGTCACGGTTCCACGCGGCAGCTGCGGAAACCGAAGCGGTAGGCGCCCCGTATTGGAGGCAGACGAACCCGACGAGACGAAGGAGCGACGAATGACCACTCGACTTGTACGGCGCGTATTGCCGTTGGCGCTGCTCGCGGCGCTCGGTGCTGGGGTCGCGGTCGCGGCGACGACCGCACAAAGCGGGACGGTGAGCTCGGCGGCGAACGCCAAGTACGGCGCGCTGCTCGTGAATGCGAGTGGGCGCACGCTGTACCACATGACTTCCGAGAAGAACGGAAGGATCGTGTGCACCGGTTCCTGCGCCAAATTCTGGCCGCCGCTCGTGATCAAGAAAGGCATGAAGCC
The DNA here is from genome assembly GCA_963742615.1 of uncultured Thermoleophilia bacterium. Lineage (GTDB taxonomy): Bacteria > Actinomycetota > Thermoleophilia > Gaiellales > Gaiellaceae > PALSA-600. The sequence continues at coordinate 798,441 of CAVUMS010000001.1, forward strand.
GACGGCGGGCACCGGCGTGAAGCAGGCGAAGCTCGGGACGATCAAGCGTCCCGACGGCAGCATCCAGGTGACGTACAACGGGTACGCCCTCTACCGCTACGCCGACGACACGAAGCGTGGAGACGTGAAGGGTGAGGGAGAGGAGCACATCTGGTTCGCGGTCAGCCCGACCGGCAAGCTGGTCAAGGCGCCCACGACCGGGACGACGCATACGACGACCACCACGCCGACCACGACCGGCGAAGGCACCACCACCGGTTACGGCTACGGCGGGCTAGGGATAAGACCTGCCGACCTGGGCCCGGCCTTCGTGGGGAAGGGCCGGGCCCGGTTCGACGATCGAACTGCACCCGACCCGTCGGTGCGATCAGAATGGCGGGGCGGACATGCTTGGCCTCGCGAAGACGCTTGTCGTCACCGGGGCGCTCGGTACAGCGGCGATCACCGTGCCGAACGCTGCCGGCGACCAGCAGACCACGCTGCGCTTCAGCGCGCTCACGACCCATGAGCGCCTGCTCGACCGCGGGCGCCGGGGGCTCAGCGTCGGCGACCTCCGGATCTCGGGCGGCCGGCTCGTCGGTCAGGGGGGTCGGCGTCTCGGCACCTTCGGTACGACCTGCACGGTGATCGACGTCGGGCGCGCCGCGGCGTTGCAGTGCGAAGGGTACGACGAACTGCCGGCCGGCCAGGTCGCGTTCGCCGGGGAGATCGTCCCCGGGAAGCGCATCCAGGTGGCCTCGATCACGGGTGGGACCGGCGACTATCTCAACGCCCGTGGCCAGATCTCGATGACCCGTGTGAAGGCCAAGGTGACGCAGGTCACCATGTCGATCATCGACTGAGTTGCACGTGAAGCGGTGCCACGCACCGTGGTGCCAGGCACCTGTATTGCGGTCCGGCTAGTGGTGGTGGAACTCGTGGACGACCGCGTGGCCGCGCCCGCGCGCGATCAGCCAGCGGTTGACCGGCACCGCGGCGCAGAACGCGATCACGAGGCTGACGAGCAGGCTCCACCAGAAGAGGGAGTCCGTCAGCCCGGCCGCGAGCGCACCCGGCACGAGCGCGACGAAGAGGTTGTCGACGATCTCCATCGTCGTGATCGAGAGCGTGTCCGACGCGAGCGCGAGTCGCGTCGCCCGCCGCATCGGCACGCCTGCGCGCAGGATCGGCCCGATCGTCAGCGAGTAGCCGAAGAAGAACGCGAGCACGATCGAGAGCGCAATCGAGGCGCCATTCGAAAGGCCGACGGCCGTGGCGATCACCATCCCCAGGATCTCGCCGATCGCGCAGCCGGTGAGACAGTGGAGCGTCGCCCGGACAGCGGTCCGGTTGAGCGACTCGGCCGGGTTGTCGTGGTGGTGCTGGACGTCGGCTTCCACTCGAGAGCCAGGTTACGTGGGCGGCCGACGGCAGGGTTGTGCGACGATCTCGAGGTGGCGACCGTCGAGGAGATCGCGCCGGCGACGACCGTGGGGGCGGTCGAACTGACGGTCTCCGACCTCGACCGGTCACTGGACTACTACCGGACGAGCATCGGGCTGGACGTGCTTCGGCGGGCCGACGGCCGCGCCTCGCTGGGCACCGGCGACGGTGAGCTGCTCGCGCTGGTCGAGGAGCCCGGAGCGGCGCCGGCCGACGGCTACACCGGGCTGTTCCACTTCGCGCTGCTCGTCCCTACGCGCGTCGATCTTGCGCGATGGCTGGCCCACGCCGCCCGCGACCGCGTCGCGCTCGACCGGCCTCTCCGACCACGCAGTGAGCGAGGCGCTGTACCTCCGCGACCCCGATCACCACGGGATCGAGATCTACGCCGACCGCCCGCGGGCGCAGTGGGAGGGGAAAGCGGGCGAGCTGCTCACCACGCGTCCGCTCGACACGGATTCGCTGCTCGGCGAGCTCGACGATCCGGCTTCGGAGCCGTTCGACGGGCTCCCCTCGGGAACCGTGATGGGCCACATTCACCTGAGAGTGGCGTCGATCCCGGAGACGGTCGCGTTCTTCCGCGACGTGCTCGGCTTCGGCCTGATCGCGGAGCTGCGCGACCAGGCGGCGTTCCTCTCCGCGGGCGGCTATCACCATCACGTGGGCGCGAACACGTGGGAGAGCGCGGGGGCACCCCCTGCTCCCGCGGGCACGGCGTCGCTGCGGCACGCGACGATCGTTCTCCCCGACGCCGACGCGCGCGACGCGCGTGGTCGCGCGCGTCGAGCGCGGCGGGCTGGCGATTCGCGATCTCGACGGCGTTCCGGCCGTGTCCGACCCGGCCGGGAACAGGCTCGTTCTCGCAACCGCGTCCTAGCCGCTGGCATCGGCCCGGCCCACGGGCGTAAGATCATCACGCCCTACGCCGCTTCATCGTCGACTGTCTGGGGGTTGCCCTGGCCCAGGTTTCGTTCGATCGTGTGAGCAAGATCTACCCGGACGGCACTCGTGCCGTGAACCAGATCACACTGGATATCCGGGACCGAGAGTTCATGGTCCTGGTCGGGCCGTCGGGCTGCGGGAAGACGACTGCGCTCCGGATGGTCGCCGGGCTGGAGGACATCTCCGAAGGCGTCCTCAAGATCGGCGAGCGCATCGTCAACTACGTGCCCTCGCGCGACCGGGACATCGCAATGGTGTTCCAGAGCTACGCGCTCTATCCGCACCTCTCGGTGTACGAGAACATCGCCTTCGGCCTGCGGTTGAAGAAGATCCCGAAGGACGAGGTCGACCGGCGCGTCCAGCAAGCAGCCCATCTGCTCGGCCTCGAGGACTTCCTGAAGCGCAAGCCGCGGGCGCTGTCCGGCGGGCAGCGGCAGCGGGTCGCGATGGGCCGGGCGATCGTCCGGGAGCCGCAGGCGTTCCTGATGGACGAGCCGCTGTCGAACCTCGACGCGAAGCTCCGGGTGCAGATGCGCGCCGAGATCGCGAAGATCCAGAACGACCTGGGCGTCACCACCATCTACGTGACCCACGACCAGGTCGAGGCGATGACGATGGGCGACCGCGTTTCGGTGATGCGTAAGGGGGAGATCCAACAGGTCGATGACCCCCAGACGCTCTATGACCATCCCGTCAACCTGTTCGTCGGCGGCTTCATCGGGTCGCCGGCGATGAACCTGCTCGAGGCGCGGCATCGAGAAGTCGAACGGCGACCTCGCGGTCTCGATCGGCGACCAGCGGATCGCGCTCGACGGCGAGATCCTGCAGCGCAGGCCCGCGCTGCGGAGCTACGAAGGCCGTCCGGTGATCCTCGGCATCCGCCCCGAGGACCTCGAGGACGCCGCGAGGACCCGAGTGCGCCGGCCGACAGGCGGCTGCGCGGCACCGTCGTCCTCCGCGAGGCGCTCGGCTCGGAGTTGATGGTGCACTTCACCATCGAGGGCGCCCGTTCGGCGCTCACGGACGACATCAAAGAACTCGCCCAGGACGTCGGCGAGAGCCCCGAGAGTGGCATCCAGACCCCCCATGCCTTGCTTGTCGGGCGTTTCGAGCCCCGCGCACGTGTGCGCGAGGGTCAGCCCGTGGAGGCGGTCGTCGACACGACCAGCCTGCACTTCTTCGATCCCGAGACGAGTCTCGGGATCTACGACCAGTCAGAGAAAGGAGCCGTATCGTGAGCAGTCGCTCGATTCGCCTCGTGGGTGCACTGGCGATCGTGTCGCTCGTCGCTCTCGCCGCCGTGCTCGGAAGCACGTCGAGGGCGAGTAACGCGAAGGCAGGCAAGACCTCGGCTGTCTCCGGAAGCATCACGTTCGACGGAGTCTGGACGGGTGCGGAGGCGAGCGCCTTCGGGGACGTCATCAAGGCGTTCAACAAGAAGTACCCGGACGTGAAGGTCAACTACAAGCCGGTCGGTGACAACCTGCCGACGGTGCTCTCGACCGCCGTCGCGGGAGGGAACCCGCCCGACATGGCAGACATCGCGCAGCCGGGGCTCGTCAAGCAGTTCGTCGCGAAGGGCGCGCTCAAGCCGATCGGCTTCGCGCGCAACACCCTGAACGCGAACTTCTCGCCCGCGTGGATCAAGCTCGGCACGTTCAGCGGAAAGATCTACGGTCTCGTCTTCAAGGCGAGCAACAAGTCGACGGTCTGGTACAACGTCCACGCGTTCAAGACGGCGGGCGTGAAGCCGCCGACGACGTGGCCGCAGTTCACGAAGGCGGCGTCGACGCTGAAGGCGTCGGGCGTGCCGCCCTTCTCGATCGGCGGCGCGGACGGTTGGACGCTCACCGACCTGTTCGAGAACATCTACATCCGTCAGGCCGGCCCGGCGAAGTACACGCAGCTGACGGCGCACCAGATCAAGTGGACCGACGCCAGCGTCAAGAGCGCGCTCAAGACGATGGCCCAGGTGGTCGGCACCTCCGCCGACATGGCCGGAGGCACGTCGGGCGCCGTCCAGACGGACTTCCCGACGTCGGTCAACAACGTCTTCCAGAACCCGCCGAAGGCGGCGATCGTGATGGAAGGCGACTTCGTCCCGGGCGTCGCGACGGTGAAGGCGAAGCCGGGCACCGACTACGGCGAGTTCACGTTCCCGTCGATCAACGGCTCGGCCCCGTCGGTCGTGATCGGCGGCGACACGATCGTCGCGTTCCGCAACAGCCCCGCGATCCAGGCGTTCGTGCAGTTCCTGGCCTCGCCGGGAGCCGCGGCAGCCTGGGCGAAGAAGGGCGGGTTCGCGACCGGCAACACCAAGATGCCGGCGAGCGTCTATCCGGACGCGACCACGCGGGCGACCGCCGTCGCGATCGCCAAGGCCAAGAACGTCGCCTTCGACATGTCCGACCAGCAGCCGGCCTCGTTCGGCGCGACCGTCGGCCAAGGCGAGTGGGGGCTGTTCCAGAACTTCCTCCGCAAACCCACGGACGTGAACGGCATCGCGTCCAAGCTCGAGTCGGCGGCGACGGCCGCGTACAAGAAGGGGAAGTAGGAGCGGGGCCGCATTGACCTCGGGCAGCATCACGGCGGAGCCGCCGGTCCAGGCGGCTCCGCCGGAGCCGAGAGGGCCGGGAGCGCGCCGTTACGTCACGGGCACGCTGTTCCTGCTCCCCGCCCTGCTGCTGCTCGGCGTGTGGATGGTCTACCCGACCGTCTACACGATCATCCGCAGCTTCTACGGCCTCCAGGGCTTCAACAACTTCGTCGGGATCGACAACTACAAGTCGCTGTTCGTCCCGTTCAGCCTCGACAACGTCCTGCTGAACTCGATCAAGAACAACCTGATCTGGGTTGCCGTCGTGCCCGCGTTCGTGACAGCCGTCGGGCTGATCTTCGCCGTGCTGACGGAACGGATCAGCTGGTCGGTCGCGTTCAAGACGGTCGTCTTCCTGCCGATGGCGATCTCCGCCTTCGCGACCGGCGTCACCTGGCGGATCATGTACATCCAGGACCCGAACCTCGGCGCCGTGAACGCGCTCGGGCGCGTCGTCGTCGACGCGGTCAACCCACCGGGCGTGCTCTCCGACGCCCAGCCGTCGACGCCTGCGCTCACGGGGTCGGCGTCGAGCGGGATGAAGCTGGCGACACCGCTCCACCCCGGCGGCGTCGCGCTGCTGGGCCTGACCGGCATCCCTCCCGACGGCATGCCGGCCGGGGCCAAGCAGGCAGTCACGCCGAAGGCCGGGCCGGGGGAGATCACCGGCACCGTGTGGCGCGACTTCAAGCCCGGCGGCGGCAAGCCCGGCGTGGTCGAGCCGGGAGAGCTCGGCATTCCGGGCGTGACCGTGCAACTCGTCAACAGCGAGGGCAAGGTGGTCGACACGGCGCCGTCGGCGGACAACGGGAGCATCGTCTTCAAGGGCGTAGCGCCCGGGACCTACAAGGCCGGGATCGCGGCGCAGACGTTCGCGAAGCCCTGGGGCGGCTACGCGTGGCTGGGGACGAAGCTGATCACCCCGAGCTTGATGATCGCCTACATCTGGATCTGGGCCGGGTTCGCGATGGTCGTGATCGCGGCAGGGTTGTCGTCGATGCCTCGAGACGTCCTCGAGGCAGCGCGCACGGACGGGGCCACCGAGTGGCAGGTCTTCCGACGTGTCACGGTGCCCCTGCTGGCGCCGGTGCTCTCGGTCGTATTCATCACGATGATCATCAACGTCCTCAAGATCTTCGATCTCGTGATCACGCTCGCCCCGGGGTCGTCGCAGAACGCCGCCAGCGTGATCGCGCTCGCGATGTGGCGCACGTCGTTCGGCGGAATCAACGACTTCGGGACCGGCTCGGCGATCGCGGTCGTCCTCTTCGTCCTCGTCGTGCCCGTGCTGTTGCTTAACATCAAGCGCTTCCGGAGCGACATCTAAGTGCCCCTTCCCGGAATGCCGTTCAGCTACCGGGTCGCGAGCACGCGACCGAGGACGCGGCGGCGCGATGTGTGATCGCGGGCCGGGAGTGGACATGTATTCCGGGAAGGGGCACTGAGATGGCAGACGTCGCGATCCCGCAGCGCGCAAAGCTCTCCGAGCGCGACACGGTCGGCGCGAAGGTGGTGCGCTTCACGCTCAAGGCGCCGGTCCAGCTCCTGCTGATCGTGCTCGGTCTGCTCTGGCTGATCCCGACGCTCGGCATCTTCCTGACGTCGATCCTCCCCGCCCAGGCGTTCACCGTGAAGGGTTGGTGGCAGATCTTCTCGAAGCCGAGCCTCGCGACGTGGGAGAACTACCGCCAGGTCCTGCACAACCACGCGATCACGCACGCGCTGTGGACGACGGTCGAGATCTCCGTCGGCAACACCCTGCTCGTGGTCGTGATCGGCTCGCTCGCCGGGTACGCGTTCGCGTGGCTCGAGTTCCCCGGGCGCGACTGGCTCTTCGTCGGCGTGATCGCCCTGCTCGTCGTCCCGCTGCAGATGGCGCTGATCCCGATGTTCACGCTGTACAACCACCTGAGCCTCTACGACACGGTGCTGGGGATCATCCTCTTCCACACCGCGTTCGGGCTGCCGTTCGCGATCTTCCTCCTGCGAAACTTCTTCGTCGGGATCCCGCGCGACATCTTCGAGTCGGCCCGCATCGACGGCGCCTCCGAGATCCGGATCTTCCTGCGCCTGGTGCTGCCGCTCGGCCTGCCGGCGATCGCGTCCCTCGCGATCTTCCAGTTCCTCTGGACGTGGAACGACCTGATCGTCGCGCTCACGTTCGGGCAGAACGTGCAGCCGATCACGGTCGCGATCTTCAGCAACCTGCGCCAGTTCGGCGCCAACATCGATCTGATCGCGCCGGCGTCGTTCATCTCGCTGGTGGTGCCGCTGGCCGTGTTCTTCGCGTTCCAGCGCTACTTCGTCCAGGGCCTGCTCGCCGGCTCGGTGAAATGAGCTGGGCGGGGGACGGCCCCGCTCGTCGTGGCTGAGCGGTGCGCGATCGTCGGCAGCGGGCTCGCGGCACTGGCTGCGTTCGCGACCGTGCGCCACGGCGGCGTCGCCACGGGCGAGATCGCTGTCTTCGGCACGAACGACGACCCGACGGGAACATGGCGGCGACGCGCCGCGTCGATTCGCCAGCGGCGAATGCGCTCGGAGTCCGACGGCCACCTCGCGCCGGCCGCCTTCCCCGGGCTCGCGCTGCGTGCCGCCTGGCGGTCGCGCTCGCCGCGTCCGCTGCTCGAGACGGTCACGAGCGGCTACCACCCGACAGTGGACGACTTCCTCGCGCACGCCGACGAGGTCCGCGCGCGGTCCGGCTGGGATACAAGCTTCGCGCCCCGCGACGTGCAACGCGTGACCGCGGTGGACGGCGGCTTCGAGATCGACGGCGAGGGGCCGTTCGCACATGTGCTGGTTGCGACCGGGCACCCCGGCCTCGCGCTTCCGGATGGGCTGGCCGGCGACCCACGCGTGGTCCACGCGTACGAGCCCCACGACTACGCCGCGAAGGTGACGATCGTCGGCGCCGGGATGGCGGCGGCGACCGAGTGGGCGAACGCGCTCGAGGCCGGCTCGGAGGTCGTCTCGGTGCGTCGGCGCGAGCCGCTCCGGCGCCCGCTCAACGTCCCGCGCCCGCTGTTCTCGAGGCGGGGCCTCGCGTCGTTCCACCGCGCACCTCCCGAGCGCCGGGCCGCGCTGCTGCGCGAGCTCGGCGCGCCCTCCTATCCGGAGGACGCCCGCTTCGACGCCGTGCTCGCGCAGTCCGCCGCCCAGGGACGGTTCCGGGTGGCGGCCGAGCTGAACGGCGCGGGGGAGGTGATCGCAGCCACCGGGTTCCGCCGCGGCTTTCGCAACGACCCGCTGCTGTCGCGCCTCGTCGACGAGCACGGGCTCGAGGTTCACGACCGCTGGATCGTGCTCGCGCCCGACTCGACGGTCCCCGCGCTCACGGACGAGCGGACGCTGTCGATCGCGGGCGTCGCGGGCCAGTGGGCGTTCCCCGCCGGCGACACGATCGCGGGCGCGAAGTACGCGGCCCGCCGTTTCCTGGAGCACCTGTGTCGTACACGCTGAGAGGACGCATCGAGACGCGCCTGGTCGCCGCGCTGCCGGCGCTGCTCGTCGCCATCGCGCTGCACCGCTGGTGGGCGATCGAGCTCGTCGCGGTGATGCTGCTCGTCGGGATCGTTCTCGATGCCGCCCTCTACGACCGCGTGCTCTCTTACCAGCCCGGCTGGCTGGCGGTGCCGCTGGGAGTGCTCGAGCTCGGGATCGTGTTCCTGATCGTGCGCGCACTCAGGATTCCGGCGCCGCTCGATCTGGCGCTGCTGCTTTACGCGATCGCGTGGACGAGCGCGCAGCTCTGTTCTCACGCGGCGCTGCCGCGCCTGCAGTTGAGCTACGCCGAGGCCGGCGGAGAGCTCCGGCGGCCGGGTGCGCTGACGGCGGTCGCCGTCCCCGTAGTCGTCGTGCTCTCGCTCGGTGCGGCGTACGCGACGAGGGCGCCCACCGTCCACCTCCACGGGACGGTTCGCGGCCCGGTGCTGATCGACCACGCCGAGACGCTGGTCGGAGGGACCGTTCGTGGAGGCATCGTCATCCGCTCGAGCCACGTCAAGCTGCGCCACGTGACGGTGGTCGGCGGCGAGAACGGCATCGACATCAAGGACGCGAAGCACGTGCTGCTCGACCACGTGCGCGTGATCAGGTCCGGTTCCGACGGCATCCACGTCCGCAACTCGTCGGTGATGATCGAGCACTGCACCGTCGCCGACCCGGCGAGTGCGTGGGTGCAGGGAATCGACATCTCCTACTCGGTCGGCCGCGGGATGAGCATGGTCTCGAACTGCACGATCGCCGGCGTCCGCGAAGGCATCGTCACGCACTCCGCGGAGGTGGACGTGATGGACAACCACGTGATCGGCACGTCGCTGCGCGGGATCGTGCTTGGCGAGATGTCGATGGACATGGCGAGCGGCAATCAGGTCGAGGGCGCCAAGGGCGTGGGCATCCTCTGCCTCGACCACTCGATGTGCGAGATCAAGCACAACGTCGTCGCCGGCACGAGCGTCGATGAGAACGGGGACGAGGCGCGGGCGGGCGTGGCGATCGAGGCGCACTACTACGCGCAGGCGGAAGTCGGCGACAACACGATCATCGCCAGCCCGGGCGGGACCCGGGCGTTCGACAACTCGGAGATCACCCGCAAGTAACAGCCCGTTACTTGCTCGGGGGCACTTGCGGCGTCGGCAACGCTGTGCAACACTCGTGTTGCATGAGCGCGTCACGCGTGATGCACGGCGAAGGCGCACCGCCCGTCGACGGCGTTCTCCGGGACGCGACGATCGCGGTGCTCCGCGAGCGTGGGTGGCAACGGCTCACGCTCGAGCGCGTCGCCGAGGTGGCCGGCCGCGCCCGCACCACCCTGTGGCGCCAGGGCCTCCGCCGGGAACACCTGCTCGGCGCGCTGGTCGGCGAGCTCGCCGCAGACTTCCGCGACACGATGTACCCGATCCTCACCGCGGGCGGCACCGGGCGCGAGCGGCTGCAGCGCTCGCTCGAGGAGCTGTGCGACCTGCTCGACCGCCACCTGCCGCTGATGCTGGCGACCGACGAGGCCTTCCACCAGTACACGGCGTCGGGCGAGCCGCCCGACTACCTGCACCCGTTCATCCGCTTCCTGCGCGAGGGCGAGGCCGACGGGTCGATCGACCCGGTCGACGACGTCGCAGCGGCGGCGGACGTCGCGTTCAACGCAGTGGCGTGGCCCTACGTGCACCTTCGCGGGCGCCACGACTGGCCGGCGGCCGTCGCGAAGTCGCGGGTCGTCGGCGTCGTGCTGAACGGCATCGCGCCGAAACGCACCGGAGCAAAGAGACGAAAGGAGCGACGATGACCATGACCCTCCCGTACCAGGAGCCGCTCGTCCCGCGCGACCCGGGCGAGCGCACGATTCCCGAGCCGCCGCGGCGCGGCGAGCCCGGCGGGCCGCCCTGCGCGATCTGCGGCGGCAAGACGACCGAGGCGGTGTGGTCGGACGAGAACTGGACCCTTCATCCGCCGGTCGGCGGCAGCCTGCCGGGCGCCGTGTGGCTCGCGAGCCGCGTGCACGTCGACTCGTTCGCCGATCTCCCGGAGGAGCTGCAGGCGGAGTTCGGGAAAGTCGCGGCGCGCGTCGAGCGGGCCGTCCTGTCGCTCGGCGAGGTCGGGCGCGTGCACCTCTACCGCTGGGGCGACGGCGGGGCGCACTTCCACGTCTGGTTCCTGCCGCGGCCGCTCGGCATGGTCGAGGCGGCCGGGATGATGCTGCCGCTCTGGGAGGACGTGCTGCCGAACGTCTCCGACGAGGAGCTCGCCGACGCGGCGCGCCGCGTCGCCGCCGCGATGTGACGTGAGCATGTCCACTCCGCTCGCACGCCGGCTGGGCACGTTCGACGCCGTCGTCATCGGCCTCGGCTCGATGATCGGCGCGGGCGTGTTCGCGGCGTTCGCACCGGCGGCGAAGGCGGCCGGGAGCGGGCTGCGTGGTCGGGCTCCTGATCGCCGCCGCGGTCGCGTACTGCAACGCGACGGCGTCGGCGCAGCTCGCGGCGCAGTACCCGACGTCGGGGGGCACGTACGTGTACGGACGCGAGCGGCTCGGCGAATGGTGGGGCTTCCTGGCCGGGTTCGGGTTCGTGGTCGGGAAGACGGCGTCGTGCGCCGCGATGGCGCTGACCTTCGCGGCCTACGCCGTCCCCGGCCCGAGCTGGGCGCAGCGGCTGGCAGCGCTGGCCGCGGTCGTCGCGCTCACGACCGCGAACTACCACGGCATCTCGCGTACGGCGGGCCTCGCCCGGGTGCTCGTCGCCGGGTCGCTCGCGGCGCTCCTGATCGTCGTCGGCGCGATCCTCGCGAGCGGGGAGGCGAGCGCGGGGCGGATCGGCGGCCTGTCGTCACTCGACGACGGCGGCGTGCACGGGCTGCTGCAGTCGGCAGGCCTCCTGTTCTTCGCGTTCGCCGGCTACGCACGGATCGCGACGCTCGGTGAGGAGGTCCGCGAGCCGCAGCGCACGATCCCGCGGGCGATCCCGCTGGCGCTCGGGATCGTGGTCGTCGTGTACCTCGTCGTCGGGATCTCCGCGCTCGCCGCGGCGGGCCCTGCGGCGCTCGCGGCCGGCGCGACGCCGCTCGCGACGGCGGCGAGGGCGGTCGGCGCCGCGTGGGCCGTTCCCGTCGTCCGCGTCGGCGCCGCGGTCGCCAGCCTCGGCGCGCTGCTCGCGCTGATCGCGGGCGTCGGGCGCACCGGGATGGCGATGGCCCGGAACGGCGACCTGCCCCGGTGGCTCGCGTCGGTGCATCCGCGCCATCGCGTGCCGGACCACGCGGAGCTCGCGGTCGCGGTCGTCGTCGCGGTGCTCGTGCTCACGACCGACCTGCGCGGCGCGATCGGGTTCTCGTCGTTCGGCGTGCTCGTCTACTACGCGGTCGCGAACGCGTCGGCGTACACGCAGTCGCGCGAGCACCGGCGCTGGCCGCGCTGGCTGAACGTCGCAGGGCTCGTCGGCTGCGTCGCGCTCGTCGTCTCGCTGCCGCTCTCGGCGGTCGTTGCCGGCGTAGTCGTGTTCGCTATCGGGCTGTCCGGCCGCGCCGTCATGAAGCTCGCGACGCAGGGCGCCCCCGCCGGGCGGTAGCGGGCAGGCAGCGTGAGCCCATCCGCTACCGTCGGACGGTGAGCGCGGCCGACTCCGAGCGCCTCCACCCGAGCCTCACGCTGGCCGTGCTGGCGGTCGGCGGGCTGGCGTACGCCGTCCTGAGCTCGGCCGTCGTGCCCGCGCTGCCGACGATCCAGCACGACCTCGGGGCGAGCGAGACCGGCATCACCTGGCTGCTCACGGGCTATCTGCTGTCCGCGTCGGTCGGCACGGCGATCCTCGGACGGCTCGGCGACATCTACGGCAAGGAGCGCGTGCTCGTCTGGACGCTCGTGCTGCTCGCCGCCGGCACGCTGCTCGCCGCCTTGTCGCATTCGCTCGGCGTGCTGATCGTCGCGCGCGTGATCCAGGGAGTCGGCGGCGGCATCTTCCCGCTCTCGTTCGGGATCGTCCGCGACGAGTTCCCGGCCGAGAAGGTGGCGGGCTCGATCGGGCTGCTCTCCGCGATCCTCGGCATCGGCGCGGGCGTGGGGATCGTCGTCGGCGCGCTGATCGTCGAGCACTTCGCGTGGCAATGGCTCTTCTGGCTGCCGCTGTTCGTGATCGTCGCCGCGGGCGTCTGCACGTGGCGGTTCGTCCCCGAGTCGCCGGTGCGGATGCCCGGCCGCCCGAACTGGACGGCCGCCGTGCTGATGAGCGCCGGCATCTCGACCGTGCTGATCGCGGTCAGCCAGACGACCACCTGGGGCTGGGCATCACCGCGCACGCTCGGCCTGCTCGCGCTCGGGCTTCTGCTCTGTGCCGCGTGGATCGCGTACGAGGTCCGCAGCTCGAACCCGCTGATCGACATGGTGATGATGCGCATCCGCGGCGTCTGGACGACGAACCTGGCCGCGTTCCTGCTCGGCGCCGGGATGTACTCGTCGTTCGTCGTCTTCCCGCAGTTCGCGCAGCTGCCGAAGAGCACGGGGTTCGGCTACGGCGCCTCGGTCGTGCAGTCCGGTCTCTATCTCCTGCCCTCGACGCTGGGGATGGTCGCGATGGGGTTCGGGGCGGGAGCGATCGCGAGGCGCTTCGGCTCGAAGGCCGCGCTCGTCGTCGGCTCCGCGATCACTGCAGCGGCCTTCGCGTTCATCGCGACCGCTCACGAGCATCCGTACGACATGCTCGTGAGCGCGACGCTCCTCGGTGTGGGGATCGGTCTCGCGTTCGCCGCGCTCGGGAACCTGATCGTGCAGGCGGTCCCGCCCGAGCAGACCGGCGCTGCGGGCGGCATGAACACGGTGATGCGGACGATCGGCGGCGCGCTCGGCGGCCAGCTCGCCGCGACGTTCATCGAGGGTCACACGGTCGCGGGCGTGCCCACGGTCACCGGCTTCGAGGAGACGTTCCTGATGGCGACCGGCTTCCTGGTCGTGTGCACGTTCGCGGGGCTGCTCGTCCCCGGCAGCGGCGCGCGCCGCCGGGGACGGCAGGAGCTCGAGGCCGCGCTCGTCGAGTCGCAGCCCTCCTAGGTAGATCGGTCAGCCTCCGCCCGTCTCCGTCGCCGGCTTCGGTGCACGTCCGGCAGACGCGGGCCGCTCGGCCGGCGGCTCGATCGTGATGTTCGGCAGGAGCTTGTCGAGCCAGGCCGGAATCCACCAGGAGCGCTCGCCGAGCACGGTCAGGAGCGACGGCACGAGCGTGAGCCGCATGATCAGCGCGTCGGTGAGGATCGCGACACCCAGCAGCAGCCCGAACTCCTTCGACACGCGGTCCGGCGCGAGCAGGAACGAGAAGAACACCGAGGACATGATCAACGCGGCGGCGATGATCACGCGGCCGACGCCGGCGACGCCGCCTCTGACCGCGTCGACGGTCTTCGCTCCGTGGACGTGCTCCTCGCGCACGCGGCTCATCAGGAACACCTCGTAGTCCATCGAGAGCCCGAAGAGAATCGCGAACGCGATCGGCGGCACGAAGCTCTCGATCGGGCCGGTCCGGTCGAGCCCGATCAGCCCCATGCCGTGACCGAGCTGCACGACGAGGGTGAGCACGCCGAACCCGACGAGGGCCGACAGCAGCGTCGTCAGCGCTGCCTTGAGTGCGATCACCGCTGAGCGGAAGGCCATCGCGAGCACGAGGAACGTGATCCCGATGATGTACAGCAGGAACCACGGCGAGTGCGAGAAGATCCGGTTGCCGATGTCGGTGAACGCGGCGTTCGATCCCGACACGTACGCGTGTGCGCTCGATCCCTCGAGCGCCTGCGGGATCACCGTGTGCCGGAGCTGCGAGACGACGTCGTCGGTCTTCGAGTCCTGCGGTTTGTACTTGCCGTACGTGTTGATGATCGCGACCGAAGCCAGGGCCGCTTTCTTCTTGTTGTAGATCGGCTTGTTGACGCTGCGCGAGCCCCGGCATCTGCTTGAGCGCCGCCTCGAGCTTGGCGGCGAGCGCCGTGGTCGGACTGGATGTCGACGACGACGGGAATCGGCTCGGTGAAGCCGGGGCCGAAACCGGTGGTCAGCAGGTCGTAGGCCTTCCGCGTCGTCTGGTCCTTCGGGGCGGTGCCGGAGTCGGCCAGCCCGAGTCGCACCGCGAGCACCGGCGAGGCGAGCAGGAGCACCACCGCCAGCGTCACCGGCAGCACGACCTTCGCGTTGCGTGTCACGAAGCGGCCCCAGCGGGCGACCGGCGTCCGTTGCTGGCCCTCGCGCGACTCGTCGACCCTCGGCAGCCCGAGGCGGCCGCGGTCGATCTTGTGCCCGAGCATCGAGAGCACCGCGGGCAGCAGCGAGTTCGCGAGCAGCACGGCGGTCAGCACGCCCAGCGCGCTGCCGATGCCGAGCTTCGTGATGAAGTCGAGGCCGATCAACGCGAGGCCGGTGATCGAGATCGCGACCGTGACACCGGCGAAGATCACCGCTCGCCCGGCGGTTGCACCGGCGGCGGCCGCCGCATCTTGCGGGGTCAGGCCGTCGTGCAGGAACTGTCGGAAGCGCGTGACGATGAACAGCGTGTAGTCGATGCCGACCCCGAGGCCGATCATCGGCACCAGGATCTCCGTGATCGTGTTGAAGTGCGTCAGCCGTGCGGCGAGGAACAGGATCAGGAACGCCCCGATCACCGCGACGATCGCGAACAGCAGCGGGATCACCGTCGGCACGAGCGCGCGGAACAGCACCATCAGGATCACGAACGCGGCGAGCAGGCCGATGATGTCGCTCAGGCCCTGCGTCGGCGGCGCGCTCTCGGCCTCGCCTGTGAACTCGACCTGCATGCCCGCCGACTGACCGATCGAGCGGAGCTGGTCCTCGAGCGAGACGATGCCCGAGCGCGGCAGCTCGAATCCGGTGCGATCGAACTGCACGTCGTAGAACGCGATCTGCCCGTTGTCGGAGAGCTGGCTCGACTCTTTCAGCGGGCTCGTGATCGCCGAGACGTCCTTCGGGTCCTGGGCGAGGTCCTTCTGCGACGCGCTGCTCGCGCCGAGCATCCGCCCGATCGCCGCAGTCCGCGCGGCGGAGTCGATGCGCTGCCCGCTCGGCGCCGCGAGCACGACGCGCAGCGCGGCGCCCTTCTGTCCGCCGAACTTCGCATCGATCAGGTCGGTGGCCCTCTGGGTATCCGATCCGGGGATCTTGAAGTCGTTGATGAGGTGGCCGTGGAACGCGACGTTCAGGGCGATCAGCGCGATGAACGCCCCGAGCCATCCGAAGACGACGCGCCGCGGGTGGCGCGCGCACGCTCCGGCGACGCGGGCGAGCGAGCCCGAGTGGGCAAGTCTCTTCTCCTCTGCCAGGACGGACTGGGGGGCGGGTAGCTGCTGGTCGCTCGTCGTCACATGCGCTCCTCTCGTGTGTCTCCCTGGAGCCTAGACACGACCATCAGGCTCCGGTCAGCGCAGGCTGCAACCTCACTAGACAAGCGCCGCCGCGCGCTCCAGCTCGTCGATCTCGATCTTCTTCATCTGCAGCATCGCGGCCATCACCCGCTGCGCGCGCTCCTTGTCCGGATCGCTGAGCAGCTTCGGCAGTGCCTCCGGGACGATCTGCCACGACACGCCGAAACGGTCCTTGAGCCACCCGCACGGGCCCTCCTCGCCACCGTCGGCGAGCGCGTCCCAGTACGCATCGACCTCGTCCTGGTCCTCGCAGCTGACGCTGAACGAGATCGCCTCGCTGAACGAGAACTGCGGGCCGCCGTTCAGCGCGAGGAAGGGCTGACCGTCGAGGTCGAAGGCGACTGTCATGACCGTTCCCTCGGGGCGCGGGCCGGCCGAGCCGTAGCGCGCGATCTCGGTGATCTTCGAGTTCGGGAAGACGGACGTGTAGAAGGTCGCCGCCTCTTCCCCTTCGGTGTCGAACCACAGGCACGGTGTCAACATCTCGAGTCTCCTCTCTGTCGTCTCCACGTTGGACGGACCGACAGCCGAGAACTCATCGGTGACCCGGGAGCTCTACACGGCCGATGCCGTCAGGAGTCCGTCCCCGCTCGCCGCGGATCTCGAACCAGACGGGCCGGCGAGCAGGCCGGCGGCGGCGGCGATCAGGCAGACGAGCGCGGCCGAGGTCGAGAAGCGATCCGAGACGGGATGCGCGATCGCGAGCCCGAGTGCCGCGGCGGCTGCGCCCAGCACCCACTTTGGCGCTTTCCGCGCCCGCACCGCTGCTCCGTACGTGGCGAGCAACGCCACCGGGAACGCGATGAAGAGCGGGAAGATCACCACGAGGGACGGTGAGTTGTTCATCCGGTCGATCACGTCGATCAGCTGCGCGCGGCTCGCCTCGCCGCCCGGGATCGACGCCCACATCAGGTAGACGCCGGCCAGCGCGCCGTGGCCGATCGCCCCGAGCAGCGCGAAGGTCTGCGACGCCCGGCCCAGCCACACTGCACGGCCGCCGAGGTACCGCGACCACGCCGATCACGCCGGGCGCGATCAGGACGCTCGAGAGGAGCAAGAGCCCCGCCGCGAGCACCATCGCGCCGTGGCTCCGGAGCGCGGCGTCGTAGATCGTCGTCGCGTTCCCGCTGTTCGCCGGATCGACGAGCGTCTCCGCGAGGTCGGCAGCCATCGCGCCGACGAGCGCGGCGACCGCCCAAACGAGCCGTCTGTCGTACCGCTTGCTGCCGTTCACTTCGAGCCTCCCTTGGTTGATACGACAGTCGTAACCGGGTCGCCCGCGATGGTCGTCGGCGGCCGGGCTGATTCCGGCTCCTCCGCGAGCCGGTGGCTTTCGGGGCGCTCCTCGACCCTGGGGTTGACGTCGTTCCCCCTGTTCTTGCTAACCTACGATCATTAGGTATTAAACTAAGTTCAGTAGCAGAGAGGGAGAGCCATGAAGGCAAGCACCGTCAGCGGCCATATCACCCAGCTCACGAGGGCGCACTTCGTCAACGCGTTCCTCGTCCGCGAGGAGGACGGGCTGACGCTCGTCGACACCACGATGGGACGGGGCGACGAGGCGCTGCTCACCGCGGCCCAGGCGGTGGGCGCGCCGATCCGCCGGATCGCCGTCACGCACGGGCACGGCGACCACGTCGGGTCGCTGGACGCGTTGAAGGCGCGCCTCGGGGATCGTGTCGAAGTCCTCGTGCCCGAGCTCGACGCGCGCATCCTCGAAGGAGACAAGCCCGACGGCAAGCTGCCCGGCAGCTGGCCCGAGGTCGCGACCGTGCCCGACATACGCCTCTCTGCCGGCGACCGCGTCGGCAGCCTCGAGGTGATCGCCGCGCCCGGCCACTCTCCGGGGCACGTCGCGTACCTCGACACGCGCACGGGCTCGCTGATCGCCGGCGACGTCTTCACCGCGTACGGAGGCCTCGCGGTGACGAGCCACTTCAAGCTCAGGTTCCCGTTCGCGGCCATGGCGACGTGGGACCGGGCGCAGGACGTCGACTCGGCCCGCGCGTTGCGGGACCTTAGGCCGTCGCTGCTCCTCGTCGGGCACGGGCCGGCGACGCGCGACCCGGCCGTCGCGATCGACCGCGCGATCGCGCAGGCAGAGCGCTGATGCCGCGCGCGGGCCTCGACGCCGACGCGGTCGTCGACGCGGCGGGCCGTGTCGCGGACGCCGACGGGCTCGACGCGTTGTCGCTGGCCCGCGTTGCAGCCGAGCTCGGCGTGCGGCCTCCGTCGCTGTACGCCCATATCGGCGGACTCGGCGACCTGCGCCGCCGACTGGCGATCCGCGGGTCGAGGGAGCTCGCGGGTGCGATGCAGGCCGCCGTCGCCGGACGGTCGGGCCGGGACGCGCTTCGTGCAGCGGCCGATGTCTATCGCCGCTACGCGCTCGAGCATCCGGGTTACTACGCGGCGTTACAGCGTGCGCCGACCCACGGAGACGAGGAGTGGCAGTCGGCGGCGGCGGCGATCGTCGGCGTCGTGGTCGCCGTCCTTCGCGGGTACGAGCTCCAGGGCGATGCGGCCATCCATGCCGCGCGCATCCTGCGCGCCTCGCTACACGGGTTCGTGTCGCTCGAAGCCGGCGGCGGCTTCGCCATCCCGCTCGACCTCGACGAGAGCTTCGCACGACTCGTCGACGTCGTCGACGCAGGGCTCGACGCTCAGCGCCGCTGAGCTCCGGACCGCTCGAGGTCGTCGAGCATCGTCCGCAGATGCTCGAGCACGTCCGCCGCGGTCTCGAGCTCGGCCGCCGAGAACGCTGCGAGCGTGTCGTGCCAGTGGCGCTCCATCTCCGCGCGCCGCTCGGCGACCACCTTGCGGCCGCGCGGCGTGAGCGCGCAGACGACGATCCGACGGTCCTCCTCGGAGCGCACGCGCTCGACGAGCCCGCTCCGCTCGAGGCCGTCGAGCATCTGCGTCGTGGTCGCCGGCACGAGCTCGGCGGCGGTCGCGAGCTGACCGGTCGAAAGGCGCCCTTGCTCTGCGAGATGGAAAAGCAGGTGGTACTGCGCGAAGCTGAGCTCACCGGGGCGATGCGTCTCGCGCCCGCGAAGGCGACGCGTCGCGGCAGTCACTCCCTTGAAGGCCGCGCCGAGCCGGGTGAGCGCCTCGTCGCGCGCATTCGTCCGTGGTGCGGCGGCGCTCCTGGTCACGCGGCCTCGCTCGCGGCGACGGGCGCGAGCGCGCCGCTCTGCGCGCTCGAGTGCTTCGCCTTCGCGGCGCGCTCGGCGCGCGTCAACACGATGCACGGCACGATCGCGAGCGCCGTCAACCCGGCCGACCACCAGAACGCCGTGCCGTAGGCGGTGGCGGCGGCGTCGAGGCCATGCGTCCCTGCGAGCGCCCGTTGAAGGACGACGGCGAGGAGCGCGGTGCCGATCGATCCGCCGACCCGCTGGAGCACGTTCAGCTGCGGCGTCGCGTCGGGAAGCTCCTGCGGCCGCAGGGACGCAAACGCCGCCGACATCGCCGGCATGAAGGCGAAACCCACGCCCATGCCGCGGACGACCATCGCGCCCGCGAGCCATGCGATCGGCGTGTGGGCGCCGATCAGCCCGAACGGGATCGTCGCGAGCGTGGTCACGATTACGCCCACGAGTGCCAGCGGCCCGCCTCCGAAGCGGTCGGTGAGGCGCCCGGCGAGCGGCATCACGAGCGCCATGCCGATGCCCATCGGCGCCGTCAGCAGGCCGGTCGCGACGACGCTCTCGAGTCGGATCTGCTGCCAGTAGAGCGGCAGCAGGACCATCCCGCCGAAGAGCGCGGCCCCGAGGCAGAACATCGCGATCGACGCGGACGCGAACGTCGCGCGCCGGTAGAGGCGGAGATCGAGCAGCGGATTGGGAGTGCGCAGCGCATGGACGGCGAAGGTGGCGATCAGCGCCAGGCCGGCGAACAGCGGTACCACGACCTTCGTCGACGTGAAGCTTCCGGTTGCGCCGATCTCGGCGAGGCCGTAGGTGAGCAACGGCAGGCCGGTGGCCATCAGCGCGAGCCCGCGGACGTCGAGTCGGTTGGTCGGTGCGCGCTCGCCTGCGGGCAGGCCTCGCAGCGCCGCGATGAAAGCGATCAGGCCGATCGGGACGTTCACGTAGAAGATCCAGCGCCAGCTCGCGTTGTCGAGAATCAGCCCTCCGAGCGTCGGGCCGAAGATCGGCGCAAGCATGGCCGGGATCGCGACGACGCTCATCACACGGCCCATCCGGCGCGGCCCGGCCGCCTGGGCCATCATCAGCTGGCCGATCGGCAGGATCATCCCCCCGCCGATCCCCTGGAGGACGCGGAACAGGATCAACTCGGTCGACGAGGTCGCGAGCCCGCACAGCGCCGAGCCGACGGTGAAGAGGACGAGCGAGAGGAGGTAGACGCGCTTCGGCCCGAAGCGCCGCGCCGCCCACCCGGTGATCGGGATCACGGCGGCCAGCGACAGCATGTAGCCCGTGATCACCCACTGGATCTGGGAGAGCGAACTATCGAGATCGCGCCCGAGTGTTTCGAGCGCCACGTTCACGATCGTCGTGTCGAGGATCGACATGATCGATCCGATCACGACGACGAACGCGATCCGCCAGACGTGCGCCTCGATCCGGTCGACCGAGGGGGCGACGCTCAGCGTGCGCTCCTCTCAGGAGAGCTTCGGTACCTGAAGATCATGTACCGAAGCTTAGCGGGAATCAGCTCGGCTGCTCGAGCATCGCCAGGCCGCGGAGATCGACGCAAGTGATCCCGCGGATCGCGACGAGCGTCATCACGATGCCCTCACAGCTGCGACAGCGGACGACGGTGCCCGGGCCGCGCATGTAGACGGTGAGCTCGGCCACGCGGCGCTGGGCGCCGCAGTGCGCGCAGGCGCACGCCGCGTCCGTCATCTCGGCGCCGAAGATCTCAATGAGCGATCCGGCGATCGCGTTCCCGTCGAGCGCGTCGATCAGCCGTCCGCCTCTCTCGTATCGACGACGAGGCTCATGACGGCCCGAACCGTTCGGTCCTGATCCGGTGCGGATCGTGTCCGAGGTCGACGAGTGACCCCGCCGCGGTCTCGACGAAACCGGTCGGCCCGCAGACGTAGACGAGCGGGCTTTCGTCCGGCGGCCATGCAACCTCGGCGAGCAGTTCCCGGTCGATGCGTCGGTCGTAGCCGGTCCAGCCCTCCGGGCGGGTTCGCGTCAGCGTGAAGCGAACGTCGACTCCGTTCACCGCGGCTTGCATCAGCTCGTCACGGTAGATGACCTCGCCCAGCGACCGGGCCGAGTAGAGCAGGCGCACGGGGACAACGCTCTCGGCGGCCGACCGATGGCGAAGCATCGCCCGGAGCGGAACGACACCCGATCCTCCGGCGATCAAGAGCAGCGGACCGCCCAGGGACTCCTCCCAGACGAAGTAGCCGCCGATCGGGCCGCGAAGCTCGAGCTCGTCGCCCGGTCGGAGCTCGTCGACCAGGTACGGCGACACCTCCCCGTCGTCGAGCCGCTCGACCGTCAGCGTCAGATGGTCGTCCTCGGGCGCCGATGCGATCGAATAGCTCCGCTGCGCCTGGTAGCCGTCCTCCGCGGTCAGCCGCACGTCCACATGCTGGCCTGCTCGGTGCCCCGGCCACTCGGGCGGTTCGACCACGATGCTTCGCACGCTCGCGGTCTCGTCGAGGAGGTCGACGACGCGCGCCTGCTCCCAGCTCAGTCGCCTGCGTAGCGCTGTTCTTTCCATGGATCGCCGTAGTTGTGGTAGCCGTAGCCCTCCCAGAAGCCCGGCTCGTCGTGGTCGCGAAGCTCGAGCCCGCGCACCCATTTCGCGCTCTTCCAGAAATAGAGGTGAGGCACGAGCAATCGTGCCGGGCCGCCGTGCTCGGGATCGAGCGGCCCTTCGTCGTAGCGGTAGGCGATCCAGGCCTTGCCGTCGAGCAGATCCTCGAGCGGCAAGTTCGTCGTGTAGCCGCCGTCGCTGAATGCGAGCACGTACTCGGCGCTCGTATCGATGCCGTCGAGCAACGTGTCGAGCGAGATTCCGGTCCAGACGGTGTCGAGCTTGGACCACTTCGTCACGCAATGGATGTCGACGGTGATGGTCTCGCTCGGCAGCTCGCCGAACTCGTCCCAGCTCCAGGTCACCGGGGCGTCGATCGCCCCTTGCACGGTGAAGCTCCACTCGTCCAGAGGGCGATGCGGGGTCGGCCCGGCGGAAAGCACCGGGAAGTCGTCCGTGACGTACTGCCCGGGAGGCACGCGTTCCGGCTCCGCATCGCTCCGGCGCCTGCCGTGGAACCCGCGTGAGATGGGCATCAGGGCGAGAGCTGCACGCGAAGCATCCAGAGCTGCTGCTCGAGGGCCCGCACGACCTCGATCAGCACGTCCTGGGAGGCCAGATCGAGCTCGCCGAGGCGATCCATGCGGGAGCGGATGCGTTCGGAGGCGTCGGCCAGCCGGGTCGCGAGCTCGCGCAGGACGGCCGTGTCCTCGATCGAGCCACGCTCGATCGTCGGCCCTTCCGCGGCGGCTGCGACAGTCGCCGCCTGGCCGTCGGGCCAGAACCCGATCGCCGCCGCCCGCTCGGCGACCGTGTCCTCGAGCTCGCGCCACGCATCGACCAGCTCGTCGAGGTGGAGGTGCAGCGGCCGGAACTGCGGGCCGACGACGCTCCAGTGGAGCTGCTTGCCGACGAGCGAAAGGTCAACGAGCTCGACAAGCGTCGACTGCAGCTCGCGGCCCACCTCCTCGTGGGCGTGGGGCGAGAGCGCCGGGAGATGTGTGTCGCTGGTCGTGGTCATGTCAGACGAACCTCCTTACGAAGTCGAGAGCGGTCTGCGCGACCTGCCGCCAGCCGGCGTCGATCGTCAGCGCGTGCCCGCGGTCATCCAGCTTGACGATCTCGGTGACGCCGTCGTTCTGCTGCTGGCGCTTGTACGACGCGTTCGCGATCGCCCACGGCACGGTGTGATCCTGGTCGGCGGAGATGATCAGTAGCGGTCCGCGCTCGGGATTCTTGGTGTCGACCTTCGCCTCGGTCCACGGGTTGAAGTTGGCGGCCGCCGCCTGGAAGATCGGCTCGCCGGGCCCCGGCACCGAGTACTCCTCGTAGAGCTCCTTCGCCTCGTCCTCGTCGACGACGTTCGCGAAGCTGTAGCGGAACTGCTCGAACGTGAGCGGGACGGCGCGGTTGTAGTTGGCGGGGTTGCGGAGCACCACGGACGACGATCGGAGCGCCGAGATCGGCAGCGGCAGCACGCCGCGGAACGGCGCCGGGCTGATCGCGACGGATGCGCGTGCGAGCCCGCGCCCGGCGAGGATCTGGGTGAGCAGACCGCCGAACGAGTGGCCGATGATCGCGGGCTTCCGATCGAGCCTGCGGATGAAGGTCTCCTCGTAGTCGGCGATCTCGCCGATCCCCTTGCCCGCGAAGACGTCGGGGTCCGCTTTCGCCTCGGAGACGCTGCCCGGGTCGTCGGGCCAACCCGGCGTCAGTGCGGCGAAGCCGGCCTCCTCGAAGAACGCCGCCCAGCGCTCCCAGCTCGACGGGAGCAGCCACAACCCGTGCACGAACACGACCGGTGTCGCGTCCGACGCGTTCGCGCGTTCGATCTGGGCCTCTTCGTGCTCCGAGACGGAGAGCGGCTCCGCGACATTGCTCATCGTTCCCCTCCTTGCGGTCGATGCGCGGTGGCCAAAGACTTGCGGACCAGGGTGGGTCGGCGCGGACCTACCTGTTCGCGACCTGTGGTGCCGCGGCCGGCGGCGGGCGCGATATCCGGAATCAGGTCGCCGGCTGCGTTGCCGGGAACTCCGCGATCATCTGCCGCCGGAGCACCTCGACCCCTACGAACGCGAACACGAACACCACGAGGAGCGGATAGACGCGCTGGCCGTCCGTCGGGCCGCTGATGAGGACCAGCAGCAGGACGAGTGCCACGAAGCCGTAGATGACCCACGGGTGCTCGCGCGCCGTCGGTGCGACGACGCGCCTGTACCCACCGTGCCGGTCGCGACGGGCCCGCGATCCACGCTGCCAGGATCACGAAGAACCCGTAGATGAGGACGTTGATCCCGACGTTGCGCAGCAACTGCGTCTCGACCGCCCACGCGACCGAAACCGCCGGCTTGTTGACCGGGTTGCTGGTCAGCGCGTCGATCAGGTAGTTACCGGCGAAACGCCGGACGACGAGGACGATCAGTCCGACGACGATCGCGCTCACCCCCACGCCCATGAGCACCTGGCGGCGGCGGCCCGGTCGCCAGGTAAACGGCCAGCGCGTAGATCGCGAGCACGAGGAAGAAGAGGAAGTAGCTGAGGAAGCGAACCACCTTGACCGCGGTCCGCGCCGTCTGCAGCTGGTTGCCCTTCAGGATCGTGATCTGACCGGCGTCGGCCGGGAGCTGTGCGGCGGCCTTGCCCACCAGGCCGCCCTGTTGCTCGACCTGTTGGATGATCGGTCGTAAGTTCAGGACCACGTTCCCGTTCGTGTTCTGGAGTATCTGCTTCTTCCCGTCCAGGACGGCGATGAATAACTTGTGCGCCCGCATGACCGCCTGCTTCCAGAGCTCCTGCACGCGCGGCCTGCCGAGTGCTGTGTCGGCGGCGCGGACGAGCAGCTGGCGGAGCGCGCCGGCGAGCGGCGCGGCGAGCCCCTTGATCTGCGGGGGCAGCTGCTGCTGGAGCTCGGCCGCCACGTCGACGTTCTGGTAGAGCTGGTCGACCAGGTAGACGGAGACCGCCGACCGAACCTGAGGATCCTCGAGCAGCTTCACGCTCGCGTTCGTGAAGTTGTTGGTGTCGAGCGCCTGCCGCTTGACCCAGATGTTCAATGCGGATACGAGGGCGATCACGGCGGCGAGCACCACGAGCACCCAGGGCACCCAGCGGTGCCAGGACGACGGCTGCTGCCGCGTCACGGGCGAGTTCGTCGCAGCCATCGTCGCCTACGCTAACGCTTCGGTCAGCGGTACGCATAGTGCCAATGGCATGAAAGTGGCCGATGCGAAGGAATGGATTTCGCCGACACTCCGGAGCGGCGGGCAGGAATGGACCGTTCGTGACGGTTTCGTCACCCTTGCCCTGGGAAGGGTGACGAATGTGTGACGGGCCCAAAACGCGCCTGGAAACGCCGTTCGCAACGAGCCTCGAGACCATGTGGACGAGGCGTAGCGGTCTTGTGACCCTTCCCTGGGAAGGATGGCCGGTGCTCGCGCGCGCCGCCTGACGGCTCGGTTAACGTGCGATGGTGGATCCCGATCGCGCACGCGAGCTGTTGGGTGCCGAGCGGGCGCGCATCGAACGCGCGCTGCGACGGCTCCGGCCCGAGGACGACGGCGAGCCGGCCGACGAGTACGACCCGGCCAACCTCGCGTCGGACCTCTACCAGGACGAGCTCGACGAGGGCCTGGCCGATCGGCTGCGCGGGGATCTCGCGGCCGTCGAGCGCGCGGAGGCGCGGCTCGCGGCGGGGACCTACGGCCTGTCGGTCGAGAGCGGCAAGCCGATCCCCGACGAGCGGCTCGAGATCGTCCCGACCGCTGAGCGGACGGTCGACGAAGAAGCTGCCCGCTAGACCCTCCTACTACACGCCCCGACATAGCGCGCGTCGAGCGTCGTCGCGAGCGTACGGTGCGCCGGGCCGGTGCCGACGAGCACCGAGCGGGAGGGGTCGATGCCGTGCGTGCGCGCGAACGCGAGCAGCAGCCCGGGGAGCGGCGGACGGCACCAGCAGGTCGGCGGCCCGGCTCCATGCGGGCAGAGCGCGCCGGTGACGTGCACGCCGACCTCTGTCGTCAGCTGCTCGACGCCCGAGTCGAGCGCGTCGCTTCGGCCGTCCGGGCTCCAGTCGAACACGAGATGCGGCGCGTTGCGTTGGTCGTCGGCGAGCTGCGTCCGCCAGCCGCGCTCGGCCGCCGCGGCGGCAGCGACGAAGACGCCCGGCCGGGACCCCGCGCCGTTCGGCTCGCGCACGAACGCGACGCGGTCGATGCCGCTCAGGCCCTCGTCGAGAGCCGGCGGCTCGAGCTCGCGAAGCGCACGCATCTGGGAGGTCGGTAGGAGCAGCCCTGGCTCGCGCCGCGCGAGCACTCGCAGCTCGCCCGGGCGACGGGAGGGCGCCGAACCGGTCGAGCAGCCGCTCGACGAGGTTCACCTGCGCGTGTGCGAGCGGCGTGTCCAGCCACACGCACCGTGCGGGCACAGCGTGACGCGTCGCTGTCTCGATCGCGTGGCTCCGCGCGGCGCGCGTGAGGTACGTGTTGTCGAGCACGACCCGACGCGTGCCGGCCGACAGCGCGTCGTCGAGCGCTTCGGCGAGCCCGCGCAGCGAGCCGCCGCGCTCGTCCCGGTTGAGGCGAACGTATCCGCGGGCGACCAGAGCCTCGGAGGCGCGCGTCTTGCCCGCACCGGGGATGCCCATCACGAGCACAACCTCCGCGTCGTCCCCCGCCGCCGGAGCCTTCCGGCGGGCGGAGCGGCTGATCCCGAAGGCGCGTGAGAGCCTCCGGCGTTCGGCCGCGGTCAGTGCAAGTCCGGCCGCGCGCGCCGCGGAGCGCGCGGTCTCGGGGCGACGCGCGCCGGGGATCGGAACGACGGCGGGCGACAGACCGAGCAGCCACGCGAGCGCGACCTCGGCCGGCGTCGCGGCGTGCGCCGCGGCAACGCCCGCGAGCACCGGATCGCGCGCGATTCGTCCGCCGCGTTCCCTCCCGCCGAGCGGGGAATGCGCGATCACGGCGATGCCCGCTGCCTCGCACCGCTCGACGACTCCACCCCGAAGCGCGCGATCGACGAACGGGCTGAGCGCCACCTGGACGGCGGTGACCGGGATCAGTGCCAACGCTTCGTCCAGTTGCGGGCGGTTGACGTTCGCGACGCCGACGTGTCGGACGAGCCCGTCGTCGAGCAGCCGGCCGAGCGCGCGCAGCGACGTCGTCCAGGGCGTGCGCGGATCGGGCGCGTGAAGCAGGTAGAGATCGATCGGGAGCCCGTCCAGCGCCTCGAGGCTCGCCTCGCAGTCGCGGCGAATCGACTTCGCGCGGCCGTCCGCGATCCAACCGCCGCCGGTGCGCTCCATCCCGCCCTTGGTCACGATCCGGGCGCGTTCGCCGGCGCCGCAGCGGCGAAGCGCCCGGGAGAGCAGCCGCTCGTTGTGGCCCAGCTCCGTCTCGTCGCGTCCGTACGCACGCGCGGTGTCGAAGACCGTCACACCGACCTCCGCCGCCGCGGCGATCGTCGCGACCGCGCGCAGCTCGTCGCGATCCTCGTCGGTCGACAGGCGCATGCAGCCGAGGCCGATGCGCAGGTCCGACTCGTCAAGCCAGTGCGGACGACTCAGGACTCGGACAGTACGTCGGATCCGCATCCCTGCCGATGCGGACGCTGCACCGGCAGCCCTGGCGCCGGTCGAAACGCTGACGGTCTAGTCCGCGGTCTCGTCGTCGAGCTCGGCCAGCTCGATCGCCAGGCCGAGAGCCCGCGCGATCTTGCCGAGTGCAGCGACCGTTCGCGCCGTGCCGACGATCGGCGCGATCGCGGTGAGCACGTCGCGGGCGTCGTCCACGGTCAGGCCTGCGTCGGCCGCGGCGCCCATGTTCAGCAAGTAGGACGCCGGCGGCGCGTCGACGGCGACGAGCGCTGCGAAACGCACGAGCATCAGCGTCTGCTCGTCGAGGTCGGTCGCCTCGATCGAAGCGGCGGTCATCTCGGCCAGCAGGTCGAGGACTGGCGTGTCGCTGGGTTGGTCGGCCACGGGGCTCCCCTTTCCGAGTCGGTTGTCGAGCGTGTGGGACCGGTGTCTAGCCGGTCGAGGTCGAGGTCAGGCCCTTGCAGCTGTCGGACTGCTGAAACGCGGTCTGGAGCTCGCTCCCGGGCTGCAGCTGCTTCAGGTCGTTGATTGTCGACTGCACGTCGCTGCTCATCGACGACAACGCCGAACTGGCGACCGTGACGGCGTTGAGGATGCCGCTGACGCTCGAGGTGTTGTCCACGGCGTCCTGGACCTTCTGCACCTCGTCGTTCACCTGGCTGGTCAGGGTGTCGACCGACTGCTTCGCCTGATCGCCCGCCTCGGTCGGCGGCTTGCCCAGATCCTTCACGTCGTCGGTGAACGTCTTGGTCGCCGACTTGAAGTCGTCGAACGCGTTCTGGATCGTGTCCTTCGTGAGGCTTCCGCCCTTCAGCGAGGTTGCGGTCGACGTGAGCGAGTCCTTCCACGTCGAGACGTCCGAGCAGAAGCTCGTTCGCCCACTCGGTCGCTGTCTCCGGCTTGCTGCTCTTTCCGCACCCGGCGGCGAGCAGTGTCAGCGCGGCGAGCAGCGGGAGCAAGGCGAGCTGCTTGGTGGTGATCCGGGCGGTGATGGAACGAGCCTACCGACTCGCGCGCCGGCGGTCACGCGATTGACAACCGGGTCGTCGATCGAGAAGACTCCGCAGCCATGTGCTGCCTGGCGCTCTCGATGGCCTTCATCGGTCCCCGGTTCGCTTTCGTGCTCGTGTGGATCTTCGGAAACCGCGTGGAGGCGGCGTTCTCGACGTGGGTATGGCCGTTGCTCGGCGTGCTGTTCGTTCCCTGGACGACCCTGGCGTACGTCCTCGTATGGGGGCCGATTCACGGGGTCTCGGGCGCCGGCTGGGTGCTGGTCGGGTTCGGAGTCCTCCTCGACGTCATGACCTACTCGGGACGCTTCGCGCGCGATCGCTACCAGGCGAGCGGCGCGGTCTAGTTCTTCACCGGCAGCGAGCGGGCGAAGGCGACGCCGCGCTCGACCCACGGCGCGAGCTCGTCGTCGGCGCCGACGTGGTCCGAGCCGATCCGCAGCCAGCCGGGCATCGACCGCCCGCGCATCTCGAGCATCTCCGCGGGCGTCGACTGAAGCAGCGCGTCGGATTCCGCCGGGTCGACGCGTACGAGCAGGCCGCCCTGTCCGCTCGCTGCGACCGCCATGTTCCCGCCGACGAGGAACGCGAGCCCGCCGAACATCTTCTTCTCGCTCAGCTCCGGCTCGCCCGCGATGAGCGCGCGGATGCGGCCCGCCAGCGCCTCGTCGTACGCCATCGCCGGGATCGTAGTTGCCCCTGAAGCGGGCTCAGCGTATTTCCTGATGCCGCCCGGGTTGGCGTTCGCGACGCTTCGCAGCGAAAGGAGCTCGAGGTGACAACGACTTCGCTCGACGCGCTCGGCAGCCACTGGCGGATCGCGTTCGACGCGGCCGAGGATGCCATCGACACCCTCAGCCGCAACCGGCGCGCGCTCCAGATCCCGCCCGACGAGCTGCAGGCGCGCGCACGCGAACTGATGCGCGAGCGCAGCGAGACCGAGCACCTGCTCGAGCAGGTCGCGGTGCTGACGCGCACCACGGTGCACCGCCATCTGACCGGGCCTCGGGCGCGGCCCGACCTGATCGGCCTCGACGGAGCGGTGAGTGCGTGCGTCTTCGACCTCGACGGCGTCCTCACTGCGAGCGCGGCGCTGCACGCCGCCGCGTGGCAGGAGACGTTCGACCCGCTCCTCGCGCGGCATCACGAGAGCTCCGGCGAGCGCTTCGGCCCATGGAGGCCGTTCGACCCGCGGCACGACTACGAGCGCTACATCCACGGCAGGCCTCGGATCGAGGGAGTGCACGCCTTTCTCGCGAGCCGGGGGATTCGGCTGCCGGAAGGCAGTGCGAGCGACCTACCGGGCGTCGAGACCGCGCAGGGCCTCGCCAACCGCAAGAACGACGCCTTGCAGCGATTGCTCGAAGCCGACGGCGTGAGCGCCTTCGAAGGCTCGACGCGCTTCCTCGAGGTCGCGCACGAGGCCGGGCTGCGTTGCGCGGTTGTCTCGGCGAGTGCGAACACACGCGCGATCCTCCGCCGCGCGGGGCTCGCCGGGCTCGTCGACACCGTTGTCGACGGCGGAGTGTTTCGGCGGGAGCGGCTGCAGGTGAAGCCCTCGCCCGATTCGCTGCTCGCGGCCTGCCGGCTGCTCGGCGTGAAGCCGGCTGCCGTCGCGGCCTTCGAAACGACGCTTGCCGGCATCGACGCAGCGCGTGCGGCGGGCGTGCACCGCGTGATCGGCGTCGATCGATCGGGGCGCGTCCAGGCACTGGTGCGAGAGGGCGCAGACCGCGTCGTGTCGGACCTCGGCGAGTTGATCGACCCGGCGCTAACGCTTTAGCCTGGGCGCGTAGGCCCGTAGGAGTACGGTCCGGGGCGTCGAAGCGCCCCTAAGCATTCCCGGGGAGGCGTCAATCGCAGGAGGAGGTAGCGGTGAAAACACCGATGTCGGGCTGGATCGTGTTCGCGGCGGTGATCATGCTGGTCGTCGGCGTCCTCGACTTCTTCGAGGGCCTGATCGCGATCATCCGCGACAACTACTACGTGGTCCATGGGAACCAGCTCATCGTCTTCGACACGACGAAGTGGGGCTGGATCACCCTGATCTGGGGGATCGTCCTGGTGATCGCGGGCTTCGGGCTCTGGACCGGAGCAGGTTGGGCGCGCTGGTTCACGATTGTCGTCGTGGGCCTGAACATCCTCGGCCAGCTGAGCTGGCTGGGCGCGAGCGCATACCCGTTGTGGGCGCTCGTGATCATCACGCTCAACATCATCGTGCTCTATGCGCTCTGTGCGCGGTGGAAGGGCTATCCAGAGGAAGCGGTCGCCTGAGTCACCGGATGTGATGGGCCGCGCGCGACGCGCGCGGCCCATACTTCCGGGGCATGTTCGAGTCCGAGCACGAAATCGAGCAGCTGCAGGCGCTCATCGACCGGACGTTCAGCCGTGCCAATCCGCACCTCGCATCGATCGTCAGCGAGAAGCGGCGCCTCAATGCGCGCCAGGTCGCGCGCTACCTGCAGGGAACGAAGCACGTGGCGTTCGCGACCGTGAACGAACGAGGGGAGCCGCGCGTCGCGCCGCTCGACGGGGTCTTCATCCACGGGCGCTTCACCGTCTCCACCGGCGGTGACGCCGCCCGCCTGCGTCACCTGCGCGCGAACCCCGCGTGCAGTGCGGCGCACGTCGACGGCGACACGATCGGCATCGTCGTGCACGGAAGGGCGACGATCATCGGCCGCGACGACGCCGGCGTCGAGGAGATCGAGCCGGTCTGGCGCGACATCTACGACTCGAGCCCGTTCGAGTGGGGAGAGGGCGTCGTCTTCATGCGCATCGAGCCGAGCTCGATGTGGGCGTACGCCTTCCACCCGGAGAACTTCCCCGAGTAGCGAGTCCCTCGGGGTCAGACCCGGGCCAGACCCCGGATCGGCCGTCGTGGCGCTACGGCAGCGCGAGCAGGACGTAGGCGTGCACGACGTCCTCCTTGCCCTTGATCCGCAGGCCGGTCTTCGCCTCGACGACCGCGCCGTCGGGCAGCCGGCCGTACGTCTCTGCGCCGATCAGCACGCCTCCCGCCGGCGCGAGGCTCTCGAGCCGCGAGCCCGTGTTGATCGTGTCGCCGACGAGCGGGTACGCGACGTGGCCGTCGCCCCCGATCTCGCGCAGCACGGCCTCGCCGCTGTTGACGCCGACGCGCATCTGCGGCCAGTCCGGATGCTGCTCCGCGAGCTCCGCGAGTCGCTCTTGCAGCGCGAGCGCCGCACGCGCCGCGCGCACCGCGTGGTCGGGCTGGTCGCCGCGGCTGTTGAAGGTCGCCGCGATGCTGTCGCCGATGAACTTCTCCAGCTCGCCGCCGAACTCGCGGGTGATCAGCGGTGCGGCCACGCCCCAGTACGAGTTGAGCACGGCCGCGGCTTGGGCGGGAGTTGCCCGCTCGGCGAACGTCGTGAACCCGACGAGGTCGCCGAAGAGCACGCTGATCTCCTGGCGGCGCTCCCGCGTCGACGACAGGTAGAGGTGGCGGAAGCGCTCGTCACGCCATTCGCGGCGCGCGGCCAGACCGATGACCAGGTACGCGGTGATGATCAGGCCGTGCCACTCCCACCAGCTCGCGTGCCACTTGCGCTCGCCGGTGAGGGCGACGCCGATCATCGCCTCGGCCAGCAGCAGGAAGCACGCGATCACCGCCGCCGGCAGCAGCTTGCGACTGTCGCGGAAGATGAACCAGTACCGCCCGGCGCTGACGAAGTAGATGATCGTCCCGACGACCGCCATCGACGCGAGCAGGCTGCCGCGCGCCGCCTCGCTGTCGGGCCCCTGCAGCGGCGGCAGGTCGGTCACCGTCCAGGCGAGCCACGCGGCCATCGCGAGCAGCACCGCGGCCCGCAACGGCGTCCGCCGGCGAATCAGCCAGTTGGCGATGCCGGGGCGAACATCGACGAACGCCGACCCGAACGCGAACACCGCGCTCACGAGCAGGCCGACGGGGATCGCCACCTGGAACCCGGCGTGCTCCGTCGTGAAGAGGACGCCGGCCGTGCCGATCGCGTGCAGGCCCATGAACCCGCCGGTCGCCATGAACGCCAGCGAGAGAAGGAGCACCCGCGCGTCCCCCCGCCGGTTGGCAGCCTCGCCGGCCGCGTAGCCGAGCACGAACGCCAGGATCCCCACCGTCCCGAACACGACGAAGTGCGCCTTGTAGTTCTCGAAGTGGGGGTCGAGTCGTGACCGGAGCAGCAGTGAGACGAGGCCGATCAGCGGGAGTGCTGCCGCCGACGACCCATCCGGTTAGGACCGCGGCCGATCGCGCGCGCCGGGCGGGCGCTCGCGCAGGATTCCCGTCTTCAGCGGCCATGCATCGAGGCTATGTGCGGCCCGCCTCATGCGGAACGGGAGCGAGGACGATTTGGGCGTCGTTCTGCAGGACGATTTACCGTCGGTATGTGATTCGACTCACCCGGCCAAGCTCAAGCAGCAGAAGTTGGGGCATCGAGCGGGCGCGGGACGTCTTCTCGAGCGGGCAGGGGCCGTCCGGGTGATGCGATGCTCACGCGGTGAGCTCCAGCCGGCCGACGGTCGTCGTTCCCGACGAGCGCATCCCGGAGCATGCGGAGCGGTTGCTCGCGCGACCGGTGACGCGCGCCGACCTCGCGCTCGAGTTCGACGAGAGCAGCGCCTCGTCGGCGGAGGTGCTCGTCGAGGGCAGCTCCTTCTACCCGCGGATGCTCGAGGACATCGGGTCCGCCTCGTCGTCGGTCCACATCAACCAGTTCGGGTTCCGGCCGGGAGCGATCGGGGATGTCTTCGCCGAGGCGCTGATCGCAAAGGCCCGGGACGGCGTCCCGGTCAGGCTCGTGGTCGACAAGCAGGGCTCGGATCCCGAGCGCGGCTCGCGCGCCCTCTACGACCGGCTCGGAGCGGCGGGCATCCAGATCTGCGTGGTTCGCGCGATGCAATCCCGTGTGCCCGCTGGGCCGCTCGGCGGCGGCGGCGCGACGACCTGGAACCTTTCGGGGCTCGGGCACATCGACCACCGCAAGGTCACGATCGTCGACGGTCGCGTCGGGTGGGTCGGCGGAGCGGGGATCGAGGACCACTTCCAGGACGGCCGCTTCCACGATCTCTTCGTGCGCGTCACCGGGCCGGTCGTCGCCCAGCTCCAGCTCGTGTTCGTCGCGAGCGTCCGCTGGCTCGGTGGCGAGATCCCGGCGGCCGATCTCGCGGTGCTCTTCCCTCCGCTCGAAGGCGGCCCGCAGGCGCTTCCCGCTCGCGTCCTGCACAACGCCCCGGGCAGGTACAGGCCGATCACCGATGCGATCGCCCGCATGCTCGCGACGGCGAGGAGCACGCTCGACGTCGTCAATCCGTACGTGACGGATCGAGGGATGATCCGGCGCATCGAGCGCGCGGCCGAGCGCGGTGTCCGCGTGCGCCTGTTCGTTCCGGCGAACGCGAACAACTGGGCCTGCGCGGCCGCGCAGCAGTTCCACCATGCGGCGCTGCTCGACGCCGGAGTCGACATTCTCGAGTACCCGACGATGCTGCACGCGAAGGCGTTCGTGCGAGACGGCGAGGAGCTGCTCGTCGGCACCTGCAACCTCGAGGCGTGGAGCCTGAAGCGGTTCTTCGAAATCGACCTCGCGCTTCGGATCGGAGGAGCTCGCCGCGCAGTTCGAGCAGCGCTTCAGCGCGCCCGCCGTGGCCTGCTCGTCACGGGGGAGACGGCTTACGGACGCCAGGCAGCGCGCGCGGGCCGCGGTGTTCGCCGGGCTCTCCCCGCTGCTCTGAGACCGCGGCCCCTAGCCCGACGTGACCGACAGGTCGTCGACGTAGACCTTCGTGTGCTTCGTCAACATCGCGAGCAGGTCGAGGCGGAGCGACCCGCCGCCGGCGGCCGAGCAGCGGACGACGAGGCGCTCCCACCGGCCGTTTCCGCTCACCGTGACGAGCTCGGAGCGCACGACCGAGCCGCCGCGCTGCTCGCGCAGCCGCAGGGTGACGAGGCGGTGGGCCGGCGCGCGCACCCACAGTGCTGCGACGTATGTCGCGCCGGCGGTCGTGCCCACGACGACGCGCGGTGCGTCGAGCGACGCCGTCCCCGACCCTCCGCGGCGGCCCAGCACCGCCGAGCAGCGGCCGCCGTGCGCCGTGGCGCACGACCGGGTGAGCGTCGTCAGCCCGTTCCCTTTCCGCCACCCGCCGAGATCCTTCTCGAAGCCGGTAGTCGAGACGGGCTGCGCAGGCGTCTTCGTCGCTGCGGGCGGCGAGGACGCGGGTGTGTTCGACGGCGCGGGCGCCGGAACGGCCGGAGGAGGCGGGGCCGGCGCCGGCGTGGTCGTCGTGACCGGCGGTGCAGGCGGAGGCGAAGGAGGAGGCGGAGAGGCCGGCCCGCCTGCGACGGCGTAGGAGCTGTTCGAGACCTTCAGGCTCGAGACGTCGACCGCCTCGAATGCGGAGCCGGGAATCGACCTGAGCGCGTTCAGGTCCGAGTTGTTCCAGCGCGGATCCGGCGCACCGCTCATGAAGAACGGCGACCCGTTGTCGGCGAGGATCATCCCGTGCTTCTTGAGCGCGCGCAGGATCACCTGGTTCTGGACCGAGAAGTGGCTGATGTCGTAGCTCGCCTCGAGCCGGAACCAGGCGCCCATCGGCGGGTCGCTCGAGGTGCCGCTCCCCGCCCGGTGGCTCGCCGGCCAGACGTAGGCGTTCTGCGTGCGAGGCGCCGTGAAGCGGATCACGTGGTCGATCTCGCCGGCGGCGACCTCGTCGTAGCGAACGAGCCCGGGCAGGATCGGCAACCCTGCGGCGTCGCCCGACGTCCAGCCGAGCGGGCGCATCGCGGTCGAGTTGAGGTCCCACGTCGCGCCCGAGCCGGCTGTCCATGATGCTCCGCCGTTCTGCGGGTGCGCGTCGAAGAGCTCCCAGAGCCGGCACGCGTCGCGGTCGACGACCAGGACGTGCCGGTCGCCGCTCGAGCCCGATCCGCCTTCGATCGGCGCGTCGGGCGGGACGGGATAGGGGCCTGCGTCGCTCTCGCCCGCGTAGCCGAACGAAACGGGCACCTTCGGCTGCGTGCCCGGCACCGTCGTGAAGGGGATGCCGATCGGGCCGCCGTCCCAGGTGCCCGAGCCGAAGTCCGCCTTCAGCCCCGCCGTCGCGCCGATGCTCGATATCCATGCCGCCGAGTGTGGATCGACCGACAGCTTCGACACGTCGGCGTGCCAGAACGAGTTGGCCGGGGTCATCGGGCACGAAGGCGCGCCCGGAACCGGGCTGCCGTTTGCGACCGCGGCAGGGACCATCGCGACGACGGCGAGCACCAGCGTACGTGTGATCCGCGGCGGCACGATCACGCTCTCACCGTAGGCAGGGCACTCGGAGGCCGCATCGCTCGAACGGGGCACGACGGCTAACAACCCGCGCGCTGCGACGTCCATGCGATTGGATGCGCGCTCGGCTTGCCGCCGGTGTGGTCGCAGCGGCCGGCCTGGCGGCGTGCGGCTTCGCCTCGCCGCCGCGTCCGGCGCTCCAGGACGCGCAGCCGTGCCCCGGCGCCGCCGGGTTCACGTGCTCGACGCTCGAGGTCCCGCTCGACCACACGGGGCGCACGCCGGGCACGCTTCGTCTCCAGGTCGGCGCGGCCGACAACCGCGATGCGCCGCGCGGTGTCCTCCTCGTGCTGTCGGGCGGGCCGGGTGAGCCGGGGCTGCCGATCCTCCAGCGGTTCGTGACCCGCGCGCTCGGCGCCGAGCGAGCCCAGTACCGCATCGTCGTCTTCGACCAGCGAGGCACCGGCGCCGGCGCGCTCGACTGCTCGGCGCTCCAGGGCGAGATGGGGAGCTCCGACCTGACGCCGCCGACGGCCGGTTCCGTTCGCGCCTGTGCCCGGCAGCTCGGAGCTCGTCGCGCGTTCTTCGGCACCGACGACGTGGTTGCGGACATGGAGGCGCTGCGGCGGGCGCTCGGCGCCGACTCCTGGTCGCTCGACGGGATCTCGTACGGCACCTACGTCGGCGAGCGATATGCGCTCGCGCATCCGAGCCGTGTGCGCAAGCTCGTGCTCGACTCCGTCGTGCCGCAGGTCGGCGAGACGGATCTCGGCGTCGACGAGTTCGCAGCGGTCCGGCGCGTGCTCGGCGGCGTGTGCGGCAGGAGCTGCGTCTCGGATCTCGCCGCCGACGTGCGGCGCTACCACCTCGGGCCACAGCTCTTCGATGCGCTGACGTTCGACAGCATCGTCGACCCGACCTACAAGATCGACTGGGACGTGCCCGCGGCGCTGCACCAGGCGCGCATGGGAGACCGCAAGCTGCTGGACTTCTTCCTCGCGGCCGCCGCCGTGAACCAGGCCGGTGTGCCGGCGCAGGCGCTCGACCAGGGGCTGCACGCCAGCGCGCTCTGCGCGGACTGGCGCTATCCGTGGGGGGACTCAGCGGCGCCGCTCGCCGGGCGCGAGGCGAAGCTGCGCGCCGCCGTCTCACGCCTGTCGGCGTCGGCGCTCTACCCGTTCGACGCGGCGACCGCGTCCGGCAACGGCTTCGTCCGCCAGTGCCTGCCCTGGGCGCCCGCGCCGCCGACGCCGCTGCCGCGAGGGAAGCTGCTCGTGCCCACGCTGCTCGTGAACGGCGATCACGACCTGTCGACACCGCTCGCCTGGGCGCGCAAGCAGCTCGCCCTCACGCCGCACGGCAAGCTGGTCGTGGTTCCCGGCGCCGGGCACTCGGTGCAGTCGCGCGCGGGCAGCGACGTCGGGCGGCGTGCGGTCGCCGCGTTCCTGCTCTAGCGGCCGACCGCGTACGCCTGCGCGCTGCGCGGGTCGGCGCCCGCCTTCAGCATCCCGCCCGGCTCGCGCCCGACCGCGCCGACGCGGCCGAGCGACCACGACGGCGATGCCTCGACCTGGTGCCCCCGCGCGCGGAGGCCGTCCAGCGTCTCCTCGCCCGCCCGGTCCTCGACGGCGACGTGCCGTGGCTTCGTTTCCCGCGGGTAGAACGAGCTCGGGAACGCCTCGGTGTGGTGGTTCGGCGCCTCGATCGCCTGCTGTAGGTCGAGCCCGAAGTGCACGTGCCCGAGCAGCGCGTGCAGCGTCCACTGGTCCTGCTGGTCGCCGCCCGGTGTGCCGAGCGCGAGATACGGCTCGCCGTCCGAGGCGACGAGCGTCGGCGACAGCGTCGTTCGCGGCCGCTTGCCCGGGGCGAGCGAGTTCGGCAGCCCGTCCTCGAGCCAGAACATCTGGGCACGGGTGCCCAGGCAGAACCCGAGCTCCGGCACCACAGGCGCGCCCCAGAGCCAGCCGCCGCTGGGAGTGGCCGAGACGATGTTGCCGGCCGCGTCGACGACGTCGAGGTGCACGGTGTCGCCCTTCGCACCGCCCCGAGTCGGCTCACCGACTCCCGCCGCCTCGAGCTGCTCGCGCACGCCGTCGACCGTGGCCAAACGCGGCGCGAGCCCGTCTGGGGATCCCGGCTCGAGCGCCCCCGCCGACTCGTCGCCGACGAGTGCCCGGCGCTCGTCCGCGTATTCGCGCGAGAGCAGGGTGTCGAGCGGGACGTCGACGAAGTCGGGATCGCCGTACCAGGCTTCGCGGTCGGCGAAGGCGAGCTTCGCGCACTCGGTGACGACGTGGACGTAGTCGGCGGTGCCGTGCCCGAGCGCCGCGAGCTCGAATCCCTCGAGCAGGCGTAGCTGCTGGAGGAAGACGGGCGCCTGGCTCCACGGCCCCGCCTTGAGCACCGTGATGCCGTGGTAGTCGACCGAGAGTGGACGCTCGTAGCGCGGCCGCCAGTCTCGAAGGTCTTCCTCGGCGAGCAGGCCGGCATGAGGCGTCCCCGAGCTGTCGAGCCACGCGAGCTCGGAGAAACGGACGAACGCCTCGGCGACGAAGCCGCGGTACCAGATGTCGTGCGCTGCCTCGAGCTGCTCCTCGCGGTCGGTGGTCCTCGACTCCGCCTCGTCGAGCAGCCGCCGGTACGTCGCCGCGAGCGTCGGGTTGCGTGCGCAGCGTGCCCGCCTCCCGAACAGGCAGGTACACCTCCGCCGAGGTCGTCCAGTTGTCGCGGAAGAGCTGCTCGACGCCGCGGATCGCCCGGGCGACCTGCGCGAGCTGCGGGTAACCCTGCTCGGCGTAGCCGATCGCGAAGCGCAGCACGTCGCGCAGGCGGCAGCGTGCCGTAGTCGCGCAGCATCGCGATCCAGCCGCCGAACGAGCCGGGCACGACGGCGGCCAGCGGGCCGGTGCCGGGGACGAGCGTGAGGCCGAGCTCGTCGCGGTAGTGCGCGATCGTGGCCGCGCGCGGGGCGCAGCCCTGCGCGCACAGCACGACCGGCTCGTTGCGCCCGGCCGGCCAGAGGAGCGCCGGCAGGTCTCCGCCGGGGCCGTTCAGGTGCGGCTCGACCACCTGCAGTGTCAGGCCGGTCGCGA
Source organism: uncultured Thermoleophilia bacterium (assembly GCA_963742615.1). GTDB lineage: Bacteria > Actinomycetota > Thermoleophilia > Gaiellales > Gaiellaceae > PALSA-600. Next base: position 837,014 of record CAVUMS010000001.1, read on the forward strand.
CGGCGGCGTCGAATGCGTTACCGCCCTGCTCGAGCACGGCCATCCCGGCGGCGGAGGCGAGCCAGTGCGTCGACGACGACCATGCCGAAGGTGCCGCGGAGCTCGGGGCGCGTCGTGAGAGCTCATCCGGCTGCGACGATACTCGCCGCGTCGTCGGCGAGGCGTGGAGCGGGCCGGCCCCGGGCGACCAGGTGGCACGCGACGAGGTGCTCGGGCGCGAACTCGCTGCAGGGGCGGCTCCTCGTCCGTCGAGCGCGGCGCGGATCGCGGCTCGAGCGGGCAGCGCGTCCGGAAGCGGCAGCCGGACGGCGGCGCCAGCGGGCTCGGGACGTCTCCCTCGAGCAGCACGCGGTCGCGTGCACGCTGCACGCCGGGATCGGGGACGACGGCGGCCGAGAGCAGGGCCTGCGTGTAGGGATGCTGCGGGGCGCGGAACAGCTCCGCGCGCGGCGCCAGCTCGACGAGCTTCCCGAGGTACATGACGGCGACGCGGTCGCAGAGGAACTCGACGGTGGCAAGGTCGTGCGTGATGAAGAGGCACGAGAAGCCCATCGTAGCTGCTGCAGGTCGCGCAGGAGGTTGAGGATCGACGCCTGCACCGAGACGTCGAGCGCCGAGACCGGCTCGTCGGCGACCAGGACGCTCGGCCCGACGACGAGCGCGCGCGCGAGCCCGACGCGCTGACGCTGGCCGCCGGAGAGCTCGTGCGGGTAGCGGTACCGCAGCTCGCTGCGCAGGCCGACCGTCTCGAACAGTCGGTGCTGACGCGCGCGTCGAGGTTGCGTCCTCTTGCGATGCCGTGCAGCCGCAGCGGCTCGCCGACGATGTCGCCGCACGTCATCCGCGGGTTGAGCGACGAGTACGGGTCCTGGAACACCATGTGCAGCTCGCGCCGGAGCGGCCGCATCGCCGCGCCGTGAGAGGTGGGTGATGTCGGTCGCCGTTCAGCCGGATCTCGCCCGACGGTCGGCTCGATCAGCCGCATCACGCAATTCGCGACGGTCGACTTGCCGCTGCCCGACTCGCCGACGAGACCGAGGAACTCGCCCTGCCGGAGCTCGAACGAGACGCCGTCGACCGCGTGGACGAGCGAGCCTGCCGCCCGTGATCCCCCCGCCGACGCGGAAGTGCTTGACGAGGTCGCGGACCTCGAGCGCGGCGCGCTCGCTCGAGCTGTCGGCTGCTCATTCGGGCCCCGGGTGGAAGCAGGCGACGAGGTGGTCCGGGCGCGACCAGCGCGCAGCTCCGGGACGCTCGTGCGCGACGAGCTCGTCCGCGCGCGGGCAGCGGTCGGCGAACGCGCACATCGTCGGCAGCTCGCGCAGCGACGGCACGCGGCCGGGGATCTCGCGCAGCCGGCGGCGCGCGTCCTCGCTCTCGTACGGCCGCGGGATCGCGCCGAGCAGGCCGATCGTGTACGGATGCTGCGGCTGCGGCGAACAGGTCGGCGACCGGCGCCTCCTCGGCCTTGCGCCCGGCGTACATGACGAGCACGCGGTCGGCGATGTCGGCGACGACGCCGAGGTTGTGGGTGATCAGCACGATCGCGGTGCCGAGCCGCTCGCGGATGTCGCGCATCAGGTCGAGGATGCCCGCCTGGATCGTCACGTCGAGCGCGGTCGTCGGCTCGTCGGCGATCAGCACCTTCGGGTCGCACGCCAGCGCCATCGCGATCATCACGCGCTGCCGCATCCCGCCGGAGAGCTGATGCGGATACTCGTCGAGCCGCCGCTCCGGCGCCGGGATGCGGACGAGCTCGCAGCAGCTCGATCGTCCGCGTCGCGCGCGTCGCGCCGCGACAGGCCGAGGTGCTTCTGCAGCACCTCGCCGATCTGCCGGCCGACCGTGAACACCGGGTTGAGCGACGTCATCGGCTCCTGGAAGACGAACGAGATCTGGCGTCCCCGCACCTGACGCAGGCGCCGCGGCGAGAGCGCGAGCAGGTCGGTGCCGTCGAACAGCGACGCTGCCGCTGATCACCGCCGTCTCGGGCAGGAGCCGCACGAGCGACATGCACGTCACGCTCTTGCCGCAGCCCGACTCGCCGACGATGCCGAGCACCTCGCCCTGGGCCGAGCGTGAACGAGAGCTTGTCGACGGCGTGGACGGGCCCGTCGTCGGTCTCGAAGCGGACCGAGAGGTCCGTCACGTCCAGCAGTGGCGCGGCCATCAGCGCGTCGTCCGCGGATCGAAGATGTCGCGCAGCCCGTCGCCGAGCACGTTGAAGGCGAGCGCGGCGATCACGATCGCGAGGCCCGGGATAGACCGCGAGCCGCGGCGCCTGCGCGAGGTACGACTGCGCGTCCTGCAGCATCGTTCCCCACGAGGGTGTCGGCGGCTGGACGCCGAGCCCGAGGAACGACAGCACCGCCTCGCCGATGATCGCGGCCGGGATCGTCACCGTCGCCTGGACGAGCAGCGTGCTCGTCATGTTCGGGAGGATGTGGCGGAAGATGATCGTCGCGTCGTTCGCGCCGTTCGCGACCGCCGCCGGGACGAAGTCCTCCTCGCGGAGCGCGAGCGTCTCGCCGCGCGTGATCCGGATGAGCCCCGGCATTGCGGCGACGCCGAGCGCGATCGTCGCGTTCAGCAGCGACGGACCGAGGATCGCGGCGAGGCCGACGGCGAGGATCAGGAACGGGAACGCGAGCAGCACGTCGGTCAGCCGCGCGATCACCGTGTCGACCCAGCCGCGGTAGTAGCCGGCGACGAGGCCGATCGGCACCGCGATCACCATCGCGAGGATCGTCGCGAAGACGCCGGCCTGGATCGAGGCGCGCGCGCCCCAGATCAGCCGCGAGAGCTCGTCGCGGCCGAGCTCGTCGGTGCCGAGCAGATGCTGCGACGACGGATGAGCGAGGAGCGCGTTGAAGTCGGTCGCCGACGGGTCGTACGGGCGCGAGCCAGCGGCGCGAAGATCGCGATCACGACGAAGGCGAGCACGACGATGAGCCCCCCGACCGCCATCGGCCGGCGCAGGAAGCGCTTGCGCAGGAGCCGGCGACGCCTGCGCGCGCGGGTTCGGCAGCGCGACGGTGCGTCGACTGTGGTCATTCGCGCGCTCCGGCGACCCTGATCCGCGGGTTGAGCAGCGAGTAGACGATGTCGACGAGCAGGTTCACGATCACGTAGCCGACGGCCGCGACGAGCACGACCCCCTGGATCAGCGCGTAGTCGCGCTGGTTGACCGCGTCGATCGTGAGCCGGCCGAAGCCGGCGATCCCGAAGATCGTCTCGGTGATCACGGCGCCCGGAGATGAGCGCCCCGAGCTGGAGCCCGATCACCGTCGTCACGGTGATGAGGCTGTTGCGCAGCGCGTGCCGCCAGATCACCGCCGACTCGCTCAGCCCCTTCGCGCGGGCGGTGCGCACGTAGTCGGCGCCGAGCGCGCTGAGCATCGACGAGCGCATCTGGCGCATCAGCATCGCGGCGAACCCGAGCCCGAGGACGATGCACGGCATCACCATGTGCTCGAGGTTCGCCGAGCGGATGGCTGCATGGAGACGTAGCCGCTCGCCGGCAGCCAGTGCAGGTCGACGGCGAACCACACGATCATCAGCAGCCCGAGCCAGAAATGCGGCACGCGAGAGGCCGATCAGCGCACCGCGACGTGACCGCGTAGTCGCTCGGCTTGCCGCGCCGGATCGCGGCGATCACCCCCGCCGGGATCCCGATGCAGCGACGGCGACCACGACGCTCAGGAACGCGAGCTCGAGGGTGATCGGCAGCCGGTCGACGATCGTGTGCGCGACCGGCAGCTGCGCGCTGGTCGACACCGAGGTCGCCGTGCACGGCGAGCCAGATCCAGTGCCCGTACTGCACGGGAAGCGGCTCGTCGAGCAGGTACTTGTGGCGGATCGCCGCCAGCACGCGCCGGGTCGCGGCTCTCGGCGCCGAGCGCGATCGCGGGATCGCCCGGGATCGCGCGCACGCCGAGGAACACCAGCATGCTCGCGAGCACGAGCACGATGAGGGCGGCTCCCACCTTGCGAAGGAGAAAGCCGCCCATCGTCATGCGATCAACACGTAGTCGCTACTTGTACGACGCGTTCGCGACGCGGAGCAGGGTGTCCGGGTACAGGTGGACGCCCGTCAGCTGCGTCTCGAACGCCGGCCCGCGTGACCGGGTGGTACAGGTAGATCAGGGGCCGGTCGTTGAGGATGATCTGCTGCGCGACGCGGTAGAGCGTCACGCGCGCCTTCAGCGTCGCCGCCTTGCGCGCATTCGCCAGCACCAGGTCGAGGCGCGGGTTCGAGTAGCCGCTGTCGTTCTGCGAGCCGCTCGTCGCGACGAACTGGAAGATGTTGCCGTCCGGGTCGACGCGGCCCGACCAGCCGATCTGGAACGTGTCGTACGTTCCCGCGTCGGCCTTGCGAGAGCGACGTGACGAAGTCGGTCGAGTCGATGACGACGTTGATGCCGACCGCCTTCTCCTCGGCCTGCAGGAACTGGGCCTGGCGGAGCGCCACGGAGCCCGTCGGCACCATCAGGTGCACGGTCGGGTTCGAGACGCCCGAGGCCGACACGAGCTTCTTCGCGTCGGTCGGGTTGTACGGGGTGCACTTGACGAGCTGGGTCGAACCAGGCGCTCGACGGCGAGATCGGCCTGCAGCCGGGCAGCACCGTGCCTCCGAAGACGACCTTGTTCATCGCCTTGCGGTCGATCGCCTCCTCGAACGCCTTCCGCAGGTTGGCGTTGGCCGCGATCGGCGTGCCGACGTTCGAGTACGCCCTTGCAGCAGGCCGTTCTTGTTGCCGATGTTCACCGTGAGGCCCTGGTAGCCGAGCCCGGTCTGCTTGATGATCCGGAGCTTCGAGTCGGCCCGGATCCCCGCGAGCTGGGTCGAGTCGGTCCCGTCGAGGGCCTGCAGGTCGCCGGCCTTCAGCGCGGCTGCTGCTGCTGCGGCGTCGTTCTCGACCTTGAAGACGATCTTGTCGAGGTGGACGTTCTTCTTGTCGTAGTAGTACGGCGACTTCGTGACGGTGATGCTGTCGCCGGCGACGCGGTTCGAGTACGTGAACGCACCGACGCAGATCGGGTTCGTCGCGAACTTGTCGCCCAGCTTGTCGAGCTGCGCGGGCGACATGATCATCCCGGCGCGGTCGGCGAGCTGCGCTGTCAGCGGCGAGTACGGCGTCTTCAGATGGATGATCACCTTCGAGTTGCCGCCGATGCCGCCACCGACGTAGATCGGCGAGATCTCGCTCGCACGGGCCGAGCCCGTCAGCGTCTGGTCGCGCTGAAGCGTCTTCACGACCGCAGCGGCGTTGAACGGCGTGCCGTCGTTGAACTTGATCCCCGTCCGCAGCGGGATCGTGACCGTGAGCTTGTCCGTGGAGATGGTCGGAAGCGCGGACGCGAGCTGCGGCACGATCTGCGCCTTCGGGTTCAGGTCGTACAGCTTCTCGCAGAACGTGAGGAAGACCTCGCGACCCGAGAAGGTGCGCGCGAGCGTCGGATCGAGCGCGTCGGGCTCGCCCGCCGTCAGCCCGACTACGAGCGTGCCCCCTTCCTTGGTCGCCGAATGGTGGATGCCAACCGCAGCTGTTGCGGCCGCCGCGGCGATGAGGGAGACCGCCGCACCGGCGAGGAGGGCAGTCCGAAAGCGAATGCGGGTCATCGCATTGCGTCCTTCCGTTTCGGGGGCCTGGGGAATCCCTGGTGTGGAAACCCGAAACCATATGTTGGATCCACTTGCTGGTCAAGTGGATACAGATGCGCTAGGGTCGGCGCTTCATGCGCACCCTCGCGAGCGCTTCGACCGACGGGGCGCGCGGGCCTCGCCTGCGGGTCGACCGTGAGCTGGTCGCCATCGGGATCGTCGGCGGTCTCCTCTCCGGCCTGCTCGGCGTCGGCGGCGGGATCGTCATGGTGCCGCTGCTGGTGTTCTGGGCCGGTTTCGGCCAGCGCCAGGCGCACGCGCTCTCGCTCGGCGCGATCATCCCGATCAGCATCGCCGGCATCGCGACCTACGGGATCGCCGGCGAGGTCCGGTACGGGCCCGCGCTCGCACTCGCCGCCGGCTCGATCGCCGGCGCGCAGGTCGGCGCCGGGATGCTCGCGCGGATCGACGAGCGGCTCTTGAAGGTGATCTTCGGGCTGTTTCTCGTCGGCGTCGCCGTCCTGATGGTCGTGCGCGGATGAGCGTAGGCTCGACGGAGCTCATCAAGGAGCGGAGGCGGCGGCTTCGCCGCCGCCGGGAGCGGGCATGAGCGTAGGCTCGACGGAGCTCATCAAGGAGCGGAGGCGGCGGCTTCGCCGCCGCCGGGAGCGGGCATGAGCGTAGGCTCGACGGAGCTCATCAAGGAGCGGAGGCGGCGGCTTCGCCGCCGCCGGGAGCGGGCATGAGCGTAGGCTCGACGGAGCTCATCAAGGAGCGGAGGCGGCGGCTTCGCCGCCGCCGGGAGCGGGCATGAGCGGGCCCACGCTCTACGCCGCGCTGATCGTCTTCGGGGTGCTGACGGGAGTCGCCTCGGGCCTGCTCGGGGTCGGCGGCGGGACGCTGATGGTCCCGTTCCTGACGCTCGCGGCCGGCCTCTCGCAGCACGAGGCGGAGGCGACCTCGCTGCTGGTGATCCTGCCCACCGCGATCGCGGGCACGCTCGCGCTGCGCCGCCGCGGCGTCGGCAACCCGGGGCTCGCGATTCGCTTCGGGGTAATCGGCTCGGTCGGCGCGGTGGTCGGGGCGACGGTCGCACTGGCGCTGCCCGCCTCGACGCTGCGCATCGTCTTTGCCGCGTTCGTCGGCGTGGTCGGGGTGCGGCTGGTCCGTGACGGGCTCCGGATGAAGGCGCGCGCATGAGCCAGGCGACCGATGAGCGGCGGGCGCTCGTCGACAAGCTCGCCGCGACGCTGCAGGCGCGCGTGATCAGCGGCGAGCTCGTCTCCGGGACGCGGCTCCGGCAGGAGGCGCTCGCGGAGGAGTTCGGTGTCAGCCGCACGCCGGTGCGCGAGGCGCTGCGCAAGCTGCAGGCGAGCGGGCTCGTCGAGGTGCAGCCGCGCCGCGGTGCACTCGTCCGTGCTCCGTCCGCGCGTGAGATCCGCGACGCGTACGAGGTTCGCGCCGAGCTCGAAGGGCTCGCTGCGGACCTCGCGGCCCAGCGAATCCACCACGAGCAGCTCGATGCGCTCTCACGAGGTCCAGAGGGAGTTCTCGGAGACGCTCGAGCGCCTTCTGCAGGCGCGGTCCGACGGCGGGCTCGATGCGGTCCCGATCGACGAGATCGAGCACTGGCGTCACGCCAACGACGGCTTTCACCAACAGATCCAGGATGCCGCCGCCAATGACGTGCTCGTCGCGACGCTCACCCACCTGCACCGCAACTTCCCGCGTGACCTGACGCGAACCGTGCTCGGCGAGAGCACGACGCTGCTGGCCGAGAACGTGCACGAGCACGAGGAGATCCTGGCGGCGATCGAGCGTCGGGACGCCCCCGGGGCACGCGAGCTGATGGTGAAGCACGTGCGTCACGCAGGCGCGCTGATCACGCTCCGCTTCGAGCAGCAGACCTAGATCCAGGTAGCAAGCTGTTACCAGCTCGACCTTGTCTCACGCCGGGCGGGGCGGTTACATCTGTCGATGCCGACGGTCGGCCGGATGGTCTCGGCGCTCACGGGCGCCCTTCGCAACAAGAACCTGCGTCGCGTAGAGCTCGCCTGGGGTGCTGTGATCGCAGCCGAATGGGCGCACTTCGTCGCGCTCGGCGTCTTCGCCTACGACCACGGCGGGACGCGTGCGGTCGGCGTCGCCGGGCTCGTCCGGCTGTTGCCGGCTGCGTTGATCGCGCCGTTCGCGGCATCGCTCGGCGATCGCTTCAGGCGCGAGCGGTTCCTGCTCGCGTTGGCGCTCCTCGGCGCGGTCGGGCTCGCCGGCTCGGCGATCGCCTTCTACGCCGGCGAACGGGCGCTCGTGTTCGGGCTCGCCGCAGTCCTCGGGCTCGTCGCGACGCTTTATCGGCCGGCACTGCAGGCGCTTCTGCCGTCGCTCGCCCGAACGCCGGCGGAGCTGATCGCCGCGAACGGGGCCGACGTCGACGGTCGAGAGCCTCGGCACGCTGGTCGGGCCGCTTCTCGCCGGCCTGTTGATCGCGCTGACGGACGCGGGCGTCGTCTTCGTGGTCGCCGCAGCCGCGCTGGTCGCGGCGGCGATCCTGCTCGGGAGCGTTCGCGTCGACGGGCGGATCGAACTCGGCGGCGGTGAGGACGGCGGCGCCTGGCGCATGGTCCGAACCGGTTTGCGCTTCGTCGGTCGCGACGCCGACGCCCGGCTGCTCGTCGGCATGGTCGCCGCACAGACATTCGTCCGCGGCTGCCTCAACGTCCTGATCGTCGTCGCCGCGTTCGAGGTGCTCGACGCAGGCGCGGGCGCGGTCGGCTACATGACGGCCGCGATCGGCGTCGGAGGCCTGCTCGGAGCGTTCGGAGCGATGACCCTCGAGGGACGGCGGCTGGCGGTCGCCTTCGGGTTGGCGCTCGTCTTCTGGGGTGCACCGATCATCCTGATCGCTTCCAAGCCTCAGCTCGCCGGAGCCGTCGCGCTCCTTGCGGTCGTGGGCGCGGCGAACAGCGTCGAGGATGTCGCCGTGTTCACGTTGCTGCAGCGGATCGTCCCCGACGAGCAGCTGACGCGCGTGCTCGGAGTCCTGTGGGGTCTCGCGATGGGAGCGGTTGCGCTCGGCTCGGTCGCCGGCCCGCTCGTTGTCGACCTGCTGGGCGTGAGTGCAGCCTTCGCTGTCGTCGGCGCCGTTCTGCCGCTGCTCGCGCTTGCGTCATATCGGCGCCTCTCGTCGATCGATCGTGGGGTCGTCGCAAACCCGCACCTCGCATTGATCGACGAGGTGCCGATGTTCGCACCGCTGTCGGTGGCAGCGAAGGAGCGCGTCGCGTCTCAGCTCATCGAGACCGTGGTGCACGCCGGCGACGTGGTGATCCGGGCCGGTGAACCGGGCGACCGCTTCTACATCGTGGGAGACGGCGAGCTCGACATCGACGCCGGTGGAGTGCACACGACCGCGCGGCGCGGCGACTACTTTGGCGAGATCGCGCTTCTTCGCAACGTGCCGCGCACGGCGACCGTGGTCGCGACCTCGAAGTCGCAGCTCTTCGCTCTTGCAGCGAGAGGACTTCCTCGCCACCGTGACCGGACACCCCGTTGCGCACGCGGCCGGGGAGGACGTCGCGGAGGCCCGCTTGTCCGGCGGCGGCGTGCCGGCGGTCCGCTCGTGAGCGGTCGGACCGCTTGAGCAAGCGGCCCGAGAGCGAATCGCCGCTCCTACGCTTGTGGGACGCGCGGGACGGCGTGCGTCGTCGGCGTTCGTCGAAGCGGTTGCTCGTTCTTGCGGCCGTGCTGGTGGCAGCGGCCGTCGCGGCGGGTGTCGCCGTGGGCACGCACCCCTGGCAGGACGAGCGGAGCGCGGTGCACTTCGTCCCGTGCAGCTACGGCGGTCACATCTCGGCGCGCTGCGGGAACCGTCTCGGTGCCGGAAGACCCGCTCGACCGGAACGGCCGGAAGATCGCACTGCGCGTCGCCGTGATCCCGGCGACGAGACAGCCGCCGGCAGGCGCGCTCTTCTACCTGGAGGGCGGCCCGGGAGGGGCCGGCACCGACTCGGCGGTGAAGGTGAACGAGGTCTTCGCTCAGGTCGGGCGCGATCGCGACCTCGTCATGGTCGACGAGCGCGGCACGGGCGGGTCGAACCGGATCGCCTGCGGACATGCGCGCGTGCCCGCCGACGACGCGGCGGTCGTGACCGCCTACCTACGACGCTGCTTTGCACGTCTCGGCGGCGATCCGCAGCTGTACACGACCAGCGCCGCTGCAGACGACCTCGAGGCGGCGCGGCGCGCACTCGGCTACCGGCGCATCGACCTGTTCGGCGGCTCTTACGGCGCGACGCTCGCGCAGGTCTACCTCCGCCGGTACCCGGATTCGGTGCGCAGCGCCGTTCTCGACGGCGCGTCGCTGCTGGACGTGAGCCTCTACGAGCGGTCGGCGCCGAACGCGCAGCGCGCGCTCGACGACGAGATCGCCCGCTGTTCGGCGACGCGCAGCTGTCGCCGGGCCTTCCCGCACGAGCGGCAAGAGCTCGCCGAGTTGCTCGCGCGCCCGGCGCGGCGCGTGACGACCGATCTGGGCACGTTCGTGCTGCGCGCCGACGACGTCGCCTCGACCGTGGCGGCTCTGCTGCGAGCGCCGGAGGACGCCGCGTTGATCCCGTACATGATCCACGCCGCCGCACGCGGCGACTACGTCCCGCTTGCCCGGACCTACGCCGCCGACCTCGGGGCCGACCTCGACCCACGCGCGCAGCTCGCGACCTTCTGGGTGATCCTCTGCTCCGAGCCGTGGGCCGGGTTCGACCCCGGCCCGACCGCGCGCGAGGGGACGGGGAGCTTCCTCGCCGACGCGTCACTCGCTCGCGCCAGGCTCTTCGTGAGGGCGTGTCGTGTGGTTCCCAGGGGGAGCGTTCCGGAGGACGTCCGCGCGGACGGAGTCGTCCACGCGCCCGTGCTCCTGCTGGCGGGGGGTGCCGACCCGATCGACCCGGTGTCCAACATTCGCGGATGGCGCCGCGTCTTCCCGAACGGACGGCTCGTCGTCGTCCCCGGAGGCGGGCACGGCGTGGTCGACCGCGGCTGCCTGCCGGCGCTCGTGGCCCGGTTCGTCGCCCGCGCTACCGCAGCGGCGCTCGACGCCTCGTGCGCCCGCCGCATCCCGCTGCCCCCGTTCGCGACCGGCTAGGGAGCGGGCAACGACGTTGCTTGAAGGATTGATTGCGCCAGGTTCGGGCATGTACCCGGAAGCTGCGGCGTGTGCCTGCTCCGCATCTTGCGGCCATGGGTCCTCCCCCTTGGGGCGCACGCCGCAGCTTCCACGCCTCGCCGAGGCATGATCTCGGCGGTGAGCGAGCACGAGATCGACCTGCGGCCGGAGCGCATCGAGGCGGCCGTCGCGCGGATCGACCCGGTCTTCCGGACGACGCCGCAGTTCGTCGACCTACGCCTGTCGGAGGTGCTCGGACGCGAGGTGGTCGTCAAGGTCGAGACCCTGAACCCGATCGGGAGCTTCAAGGCGCGCGGCGCGTCGGTGCTCGTCGACCGGCTCGATTCCGCCGGCACCTGGGTGTGCTCCACGGCCGGCAACTTCGGGCAGGCGCTCGCCTTCCACGCGCGGGCGCGGTCGACGAGGCTCGATGTGTTCGTCTCGCCCGACGTGCCGGCCGGCAAGGTCGCCCGGATGCGGACGCTCGGTGCGCACGTCGAGGTCGACGACCATCCCGAGTCGGCCGCGCGAAGGCACGCGGCGTCGGACGACGATCGTCTCCTCGTCGTCGACGGGCGCGACCCGGCGATGGCAGAGGGCGCCGGGACGATCGGCGTCGAGCTCGCGTCTGCGGGCCCGTTCGACACCGCGGTCGTCCAGGTCGGCGACGGCGCGTTGATCTCCGGCGTCGCCTGCTGGCTGAAGAGCGTCTCGCCGCAGACGCGGATCGTCGGGGTGTGCGCGAGCGGGGCGCCGTCGATGGCGCGGAGCTTCGCCGCCGGCCGCGCGATCGCGGCCGACGGCGACGGCACGATCGCGACCGCGATCGCGATTCGCGAGCCGATCCCGGAATCGGTCGCCCGCGTCAGGGCATTCGTGGACGAGATCGTGCTGGTCGACGACGACGACCTGCGCCGCGCCGGCTCGCTGATCGCCGAGTGCCTCGGGCTGCTCGTCGAGCCGGCCGGCGCGGCGGGAGTCGCCGCACTGCTTCGCCACGGCGAGGAACTGCCCGGCGCACGGGTAGCGGTGATCCTGACCGGCGCGGCCGCGGGTCAGGCGCCGAAAGACGTGTAACGCTCATAGAGCGTGTTCATGTAGTCGCGCATCCTGGATCCGATTCAGCCCATGCTCTCCGAAGACGTCGAGACCTTCGTGCTCGCAAACCTGCCGGCGGCGCCGGCCCGCGTGCTCGAGGTGGGCGCGGGGAGCGGAGACCTGGCCCGCAGCCTGTCGGCCGCCGGCTACTCCGTCGTGGCGGTCGACCCGCAGGCGAGCACTCCCGACGTCCTGCCGATTCCGCTCCTCGAGCTCGACCAGCCGGGCGCGCTGTTCGACGCCGCCGTCGCGGTGGTGTCGCTGCATCACGTCGATCCGCTCGAGGAATCGTGCGCACGCCTGGCACGGCTCCTCGGTGCGCGCGCGGTGCTTCTCGTCGACGAGCTCGACATCGACCACTTCGACACGCGGGCGGCCGAGTGGTGGCTCGCACAGCGGCGAGCGCTCGGGTTCGACGAGACCTCTTCGCCCGCCGAGGTGATTGCGAGGCGGCGAAACGAGGTGCACGCCTTGCAGCGGCTTCGCGCTGCGCTCGAGCCGTACTTCGAGCTGCGAACGCGCTGGCGCGGCCCCTACCTGTACCGGTTCGGCCTCGGCGAGGCCGTGCGGCCCGCCGAGGAGAAACTGATCGCGGCGGGCGACCTCTCGGCGATCGGTGTGCGCCTCGTCGGTCTCGTGCGTTGAGCGCGAACCGGCGCGTCGACGCAGCGGATTTTGTATCGTCGCTGCGCGCCCAGAAGCTCATCGAAAGGCAGGTTTGCTCATGCCACCGATCGCCGCGCATCGCCTCGTTCTTCTCGTCTCCGTCATTGCGACGACGCTCGTCCTCGGGGTCGGCCCAGCGGCCGCGACAAACCCGAAGCCCCCTGCCCAGCCGGACTTCGGCCCGAACGTCGTCGTGTTCGACCCCAGCATGTCGACCAGTCAGATCCAGACAACCGTCGACGCGATCGCCAACCAGCAGGTGCCGAACCAGTTCGGGACGCAGCGCTACGCGCTCCTGTTCGAGCCCGGCACCTACGGCACTGCCACCGATCCGCTCAACTTCCAGGTCGGCTACTACACGAGCGTCGCGGGCCTCGGCCAGTCGCCGGGCGACGTCGTCGTCAACGGCTCGATCTACGTGCGCAACCAATGTGCGAACGGCAGCTGCGTGGCACTGAACAACTTCTGGCGCTCGCTCTCGAACCTGACCATCAACGTGACGACTCCGAACTTCGGCTGCTACACCGGCGAGTTCTGGGCCGTGTCGCAGGCGGCGCCGATGCGCCGGGTGCACGTGAACGGGGCCACCACGCTGATGGACTACTGCACGGGCCCGTCGTTCGCGAGCGGCGGGTTCATCGCCGACTCGAAGTTCGAGGGCAGCATCGTCAACGGCTCGCAGCAGCAGTGGCTGGTCCGGAACAGCACCCTGAACGGCTGGAGCAACGGCGTGTGGAACCAGGTGTTCTCCGGCGTCGTCAACGCGCCGGCCCAGTGCTTCCCGGCGATCGCAAACGTGTGCGGTCCGTACACCACGCTCCCGTCGAGCCCGGTCACGCGCGATGCGCCCTACCTCTACGTGGACGCGAGTGGGAACTACAGGGTCTTCGTGCCGTCCGCGCAGCGCGACTCGGTCGGGGCCTCGTGGGACGGCGGGCAGACGGCCGGCTCGTCGATCTCGATCGACGACTTCTTCATCGCCAAGCCGACGGACGACGCGCAGGCGATCAACAACGCGCTCTCCCGCGGCCAGAATCTGATCTTCACCCCCGGCGTCTACGACCTCGACAAGACGATCAAGGTGAAGCGCGCCGACACCGTGGTGCTCGGGCTCGGGTTCCCGACGCTCGTGCCCACGAACGGCTCGGCGACGATGACCGTCGCCGACGTCCCGGGCGTGAAGCTCGCCGGCTTGCTCTTCGACGCCGGTCCCGAGAGCTCGCCTGTGCTGCTGCAGGTGGGGACGCCGCACGCGCACAAGAGCGACGCGGCCGATCCGACCTCCCTGCAGGACGTGTTCTTCCGCATCGGCGGGGCGACGCCGGGCAAGGCCGCGACCAGCCTGGTCGTGAACAGCGACAACGTCCTGCTCGACGACATCTGGGCGTGGCGCGCCGACCATGGCAACGGCGTCGGGTGGACCGCCAACACGGCCGACACCGGCGTGATCGTCAACGGCGACGACGTCACCGCGTACGGCCTGTTCGTCGAGCACTACCAGAAGTACGAGGTGATCTGGAACGGCCAGAACGGCAGGGTGATCTTCTTCCAGAACGAGATGCCCTACGACCCGCCCAGCCAGGCAGCGTGGATGGAGGCCCCGGGTGTGGACGGCTACGCCGCGTTCAAGGTCGCCGACGGCGTGACCGGCTTCAGCGGCTACGGCATGGGCAGCTACAGCTTCTTCAACCAGGGGCTCGACATCTTCGCCGCGAACGCGTTCGAGGTCCCCGCGTCTCTCCCGCCGTCGAGCCTCCACGATCTGCTCACGATCTTCCTCGACGCGACCAACGGGAAGGGCGGCATCCTCAACGTCGTCAACGGCGTCGGCGGTTCGTCGACGATCGCCAACCCGGACGTCCCGGTGACCGTGGTCGGCTATCCGTAACGCGTCGCCTCGCCCGGGGCGAAGCGCAGCAGCTCGGTGCCCTGCTCGTCGGAGAGCGCGAGGGCGTCGCCCTCGATGCGCCAGCGAGCGACGTTGCCGAGCGCGCCGATGTACGCCTGCTCGAGGGCGAGGAGGGGCGGCGCGCACGCCATCCTCGTCGAGGCGACCGCGCCGAGCTCGAGCCGGTCGCCCTCGAGCGTGTACTCCGCGGTGAACCGGTTGCAGCCGGTCGACCCGGCGACGCGGCCGTCGGCGAAGGTCGCGCTCGCCGAGCTCCCGGCCGGTAGGTCGATGCCCGGCGCCGACTCGAGCGCCCAGGCCGTCGTCTCGATCGTCGCCACGTCGGGGCGAGTCTGCCAGCTCCGTTAGCGTCTCGGCGTGGCCCGCTCGCGCAAGCCGGAGGACGCCGGCGGGGACCCGCCCCGTCCGTCGGCGGACGAGCCGCCCTCGCTGAGAGGATTGCTCGACAACCTCGGCCGAGACGTCGTCCAGGTGGTGGCGGCGGACGGCGGGATCGACGTGCTCGTCGGCGAGCCGATGATCTACGACGCGGGCGAACGAACCGCGATCTCGCGTGACGCGGTCGTGCTCGCGGTCGGCGTGCGCGCAGGGACCGCCGAGGGCGATCGGTTGATTGCGGCGGCAGCCCAGTCGGGCGCCGCGGCGGTGGTCTTCAAGACGACGCCGGAGCTGGCGGAGCTCTCCAGCGAACTGGGCTCTCACGACGTAGCCGTCCTCTCGGTCCCCGAGGAGATGACGTGGACGCAGCTGCACGCGCTGCTCAACCTCAGCCGCTTCGCTACGGCCACCGGCGACGCCGGGATCGCAGGCGTGCCGCTCGGAGACCTCTTCGCGCTCGCGAACGCGATCGCCGGCGTGGTCGGCGGCGCCGTGACGATCGAGGATCCCGCCCGCCGCGTGCTCGCCTACTCGACACTCGGCGACCAGCCGATCGACGCGGCGCGCCGCGGCTCGATCCTCGGGCGGCAGGTCCCCGACTCGCCCGGCATGCGCACGCTGTACCGCCAGGTGCTGGCCACGCCCGGCGTGATGACGGCCGACGGTGCGACGCTGCGCCGGATGCTCGAAGGCGGGCCGGCGGAGGTCGACGACGTGAAGTCGCGCTCCGCGGTCGCGATCCGCGCGGGCACGCACATGATCGGATCGATCTGGGTCATCCACGATGCCGCGCGTCTGGACGAGGAGTCGGAGCACGCGCTGGCAGAGGCGGCGCGCATCGCGGTGCCGCACGTGATCCAGGCGCGGGCCGCACGTGACGTCGAGCGCCGCCTGCGGGCCGAGATGCTGCTGACGGTGCTCGACGGGCGTGGCACGATCGACGAAGTCGCCGCCCGGCTCGGCTTCGCCTCGTCGACACCGCTTGCGATCGTCGCGTTCGAGGCCGCGAACGGCGATCCCGGGATCGACGAGCTGCAGCGCGAGCGGCTTGTCGACCTCGTCGTAGTGCACTGCGAGGCGACAAGCCGCCAGACGTCGGCCGTCGCGCTCGGGCAGATCGTCTACGCGCTGTTGCAAGGCGACACGCAACTCGACCAGCGGACGCTGCTCCGCCTCGCGCAGCAGGTGCAGGAGCACGCCCAGGCGCGCCTCGGCCTCGAGTTGCTGGGCGCGGTCGGGCCGGCGATCGACGGCCTCCGCGAGGTGTCGCGTGCGCGCCGCGACGTCGAGCGGGTGCTCGGCGTCCTGCGCGGCGACCCGAGCGGCCGGAACGTCGCCTCGGCCGAGCAGGTGCGGAGCGAGATCGTCCTCCACGAGCTGAAGGAGCTGAGCCTCGACCATCCCGGCCTCACGCGCGGAAAGCTCGAGCGCGTCCTCGCCCACGACGCGCAGCACAACGCGACCTATGTCCCCACGCTGCGCGCATACCTCGACTGCTTCGGCGACGTGCCCCGCGCGGCCGAGCGAATCTCGGTGCATCCCAACACGTTCCGCTACCGAATGCGTCGGCTCGTCGAGCTGTTCGACCTCGATCTCGACGACCCGGACGAGCGGATGGTGCTCGAGCTGCAGCTCCGGCTGGTCGCCGACGCCGCACCGGGCGCTCCGGCTACGCGGCGGGCCGGCAGGTCTCGACGAACGTCGTGAAGCGCTCCAGCACCTCCGGGATCGGCGAGACGCCGAGGCCGGGCCCGGACGGCACGGACAGCCGCCCGTCGTGGAGCACGAACGGCTCGCAGATGTCCTCCGCGTAGTAGCGGCCGGAGGCCGACGTGTCGCCGGGCAGCGTGAAGTTCGGAAGCGCCGCGAGCGCGACGTTCGCCGCGCGGCCGAGCCCGGTCTCGAGCATTCCGCCGCACCACACGGGCACGTCGTTCGCCGCGCAGACGTCGTGCACGCGCCGCGCCTCGAGGTAGCCGCCGACCCGACCCGCCTTGACGTTGACGATCCGGCAGGCGCCCATGGCGATCGCGTCCTCGGCCGCGCGGGCGGACGTGATCGACTCGTCGAGGCAGATCGGCGTCCGAACGACCTGGGCGACCTCGGCGTGGCCGCGCAGGTCCTCCTCCGGCAGCGGCTGCTCGATCAGGAGCAGGTCGAATGCGTCGAGCTGCGACAGATGCGGCCCGTCCGACCGCGTGTACGCGGCGTTCGCGTCGACCTGGAGCAGGATGTCGCCGAACCGCTCGCGCACGGCGCGGACCGGCTCGACGTCGTGCCCCGGCTCGATTTTCAGCTTGATACGGCGATAACCCTCGGCGAGGTAGCCGCCGACCGTGTGCAGGAGGTCATGTGTGTCCTCGTGGATCCCGACCGACACGCCGCAGTCGACCTCCGTCCGCGTCGCGCCGAGAAACTCACCGAACGAGACGCCTTGCGGCGCGGAGCTCGGCGTCCAGAATCGCCATCTCGAGCGCGCCCTTCGCCATCGGGTGGCCGCGGACGCCGCCGAGGACTGTCGCGACGTCGTCCGCCGAGACGTCCGCGCGCGCGAACAGACGCGGCAGCAGGTGCCTTCGGATCACGTCGTGCGCGCCGTCGACGTACTCGGAGGAGTAGAAAGGCTCGCCGAACGCGACGCACTCGCCCCAGCCGCCGCCGTCCGGGCCGAGCACGCGCACGAGGAGCACGTCGCGCTCGCGCTCCGTGCCGAGCGACGTGCGGAACGGCGCCACGAGCGGCAGGCGGATGCGCCGCAGCTCGACGCTCTCGACCCTCATCGCCGGAGCACCAGCCAGCCGTCACGCGTGATCGTCTCCGCGCGGAACTCGTTCGAGAGCGCGCGGCCGACCGTCTCGCGCAGCGCCCGGCGCCATGCGCCCGCGCGTTGCGGGTCCTCCTCGCGGATGCGGACGATGCTCTCGGGGACCCAGGCGAGAAGCACGTCGCCGCCTGCCTCGCTCGTGGTCGGCTCTCCGTTCGGCCCCTCGCGCAGCACGACCCGGCCCTCGCTCAGGCGCGGGTCCTCGATCAGCCCGTCGGCGGCGCGCACGGCGCGTTCCGACCCCAGCTCCCAGCGGAGCACGACGCGATCGCTGTCGCCGGCGTTGTACGCGTCCTCGAGCGGGCCATAGAAGTTCTCGTGGTAGTCGACCATCGAGGCGCCGAGCTTCACGAGGTTGAAGAAGGCATTGCCGCGTACGAGCGGGTCGGCCGTCCACACGATCGTATGGATGCCTCGCTCGAGCGCCCAGCTGCGCTGGAACTGCTTGAGCGCGAAGCCGACCGACCGGCCCTGCGACGCGCGGTCGACGCCGGTGATGTGCGAGTGCAGGTGGAGCTCCGAACCGTCGAGCCCGAAGAAGCCGAGCGACACGCCGACCAGGCGGTCGTCGTCGAAGGCGCCGGCGACGAAGTTCCCGGCGTGGACGAGCGCCCGCAGGAGGCTCGTCGGCGCCTTCGGGTCGCCGTCGTCGTCCCAGATGCGCGAGATCAGCTGCGAGCATTCGTCGAGCTCGGCGATCGTCTCGAGCGGCCGGACGGCGATGCCCGCGCGCTCCGCGGCTCGTTGCGCGGTCTGCGCGAGATGGAGCTCCGTGTGGGCCATGATCAAGATCGTTCCACGCGTTGCGCGTCGCAGCATGGTCACGGCTCACAAGCTCCGCGGCGGCAGTTTGGCTTCACCACCGAACATCGCGTCCGGCGCGAGCCGACAGAATCGTCGTCGAGATGGCCGAGCAACAGCAGCTCCTCCGCGACCTGAGCGCGCGCACGCCCGACATGGTCGACGCGCTGCGCAGGCTCGTGGAGGCCGAGTCGCCGTCGGCCGACGAGGGTGCGTGCCGCGCCTGCGCCGAGGTCGCAGCGGGCCTCGCGACCGAGCTGCTCGGGTGCAAGGTCGAGCGGCTCGAGTCCGGCGGGCGTGCGCATCTCCGCTTCGGTTTCGGCTCTCCGGCCCGCGTGCTCCTGATCGGTCACGTGGACACGGTCTGGCCCCTCGGAACCCTCGCCCGCTGGCCGTTCGAGGTGCGCGACGGGAAAGCGACCGGCCCGGGGGTCTTCGACATGAAGGCGGGTGTCGTGCAACTCCTCTTCGCCCTCTCGGTGCTCGAGTCGCTCGAGGGCGTGGTCGTCCTGCTCACGACCGACGAGGAGCTCGGCTCGCCCACCGCGCGTCCCCTGATCGAAAGCGTGGCGGCGGGGATCGAGGCGGCGCTCGTGCTCGAGCCGAGCGCTGCCGGCGCGCTCAAGACGGAACGGAAGGGTGTCGCGCTCTACGAGCTCGAGGTGAGCGGCCGGGCCGCGCACGCGGGCCTCGACCCGGCCGCCGGGGCGAACGCGGCTGTCGAGCTCGCCCACCAGCTGCTCGCCGTCGCCGCGCTCGCGCGGCCCGAGCTCGGAACGACGGTGACGCCGACGCTGGTCACAGCGGGGACGGCCGCGAACACCGTGCCTGCGAAGGCGGCGGCGCACATCGACGTCCGGTTGCGCACGAGTGCGGAGGCAAAACGCGTCGCGTCCGGCTTCGCCGGGCTGCGGCCCGTGACGCCCGGCACGTCCCTGACCGTCGGGCGGAGTGTCGAGATCCCGCCTCTCGAGCGCCGCGCCTCGGCCGAGCTCTTCGGCCGCGCACGGACGCTCGCCGCCGGGCTCGGGCTGCCGCCGCTCGAGGAGGCGTCCGTTGGAGGCGGCTCCGACGGCAGCGTGCTCGCCGGGCTCGGCGTCGCCGTGCTGGACGGCCTCGGCGCGGTCGGCGACCACGCGCATGCCGAAGGCGAGTACGTCGAGGTCGGCGCGCTCGCCGAGCGCACGGCGCTTGTCGCCGCGCTCGTGCAGGATCTCCTGCGATGACGCTCGCTGTTGTCGCACGCACCGATCGGCGCAGGGGTGGTTTGGCGTTCGCGACGATGCGCGCGCATCCGTCTCACGAGACGCTTGCGACGCCGTGAGCCGTCCCGTGCGCATCGACGACCTGACCGCGCTCGTCGTTCCCGAGCAGGCCGCCCTCTCCCCGGACGGGACGCGGTGCGCATACGTGCTCCGCGAGCTCGACGCCGACGAGGACCGCACGCTGCGCTCGATCTGGGTCGTCGGCGCCAACGGGCCGCCGCCCCTTCGGCTCACGCGCGGGTCAGCCGACTCGTCGCCCGTCTGGTCGCCGGACGGCACCCAGGTCGCCTTCCTGCGCGCGGCCGACGGCCCGCCCCAGGTGTGGCTGCTGCCCGCGGCCGGGGGCGAGCCCGAGCAGGTCACCACGCTCCCCCTCGGCGCGGGCCCGCCGGTCTGGAGCCCCGACGGCTCCCACATCGCGTTCGGGGCTCCCACCGACCGTGACCCCGACGCCGTACGACCGATCGTCACCGACCGTCTCGACTACCAGGCGGACGGTGCGGGCTACCTGCGGACGATCCGCAAGCACCTCTTCGTGCTCGACCCGGCGACGAAGGAGTGCCGGCAGGTCACGCGCGGCGACTGGCACGCCGGCGACCCGGGATGGTCGCCCGACGGCGCGAAGCTCGCGTTCGCGGCGGCGACCGCTCCCGACGCCGACCTGCGCTTTCGTGCCCCGCTCTACACCCTCGACGTGAGCTCGCCCGCCGCCGAGCCCGAGGTCGCGGGCCTCGCCGACGGGGTCGGCGGGACCGTCACCTGGAACGGCGACGGCTCGGCACTGATCGCGGTGGGCTGGAACGGGCCGCCCGCCGGACATGCCGGCCTGTTGCGCGTCCCGCTCGACGGCGGCCCCGTCACGGATCTGGCCGCGCCGCTCGACCGCAATGTGATGCCGGGTGGACCGGGCTACCCGGGCGGACCGCCCCAGTTCGCCGGTGACGGCACGATCGTCTTCTGTACGCGCGACCGCGGCTGCACGCACGTCTACGCGGTCGAGGAGGCAGGTGGCGCGCCGAGGCTGCTCGTCGGCGGCGCCGCGCGTAACGCTGCGTCGCTCTCCGTCGCGGGCGGCCTGGCCGCGATCGTGCTCGCGACCGCGACGTCGTTCGGCGAGGTCGTAACGGTCGACCTTGCGACGGGCGGCGAGACCGTGCTGACCGAGCACGGCAAGTCGGACGAGGAGCTCGAGCTCTACGAGCGCGAGGAGCGCGAGTTCACGATCTCGGACGGCACCGTCGTGCAGGGCTGGCTGATCCGCAGGCCCGACGCCCCGTCGCCCTCTCCGCTCCTGCTCGACATCCACGGCGGGCCGCACAACGCCTGGAACGGCGCCGCCGAGGACTGGCATCTCTACCACCAGGAGCTCGCGGCTCGCGGCTTCACCGTGCTGCTGCTCAACCCCCGCGGCAGCGACGGGTACGGCTCGGACTTCTACAACGCCGCGATCGGCGCCTGGGGAGAGTCCGACGCGAAGGACTTCCTCGAGCCGCTCGACCAGCTCGTCGCCGAGGGCGTCGCCGACCCGAAGCGGCTCGCGGTCACGGGCTACAGCTACGGCGGTTACATGACGTGCTACCTGACGAGCCGCGACGACCGCTTCGCCGCCGCGGTCGCCGGCGGGGTGGTCAGCGATCTCGTCAGCATGTCCGGCACGTCGGACTCGGGTCACCACCTCTCCGAGCTCGAGCTCGGGGCGCTCTGGTGGGACGCGCGCGACCGCTACGACGCGATGTCGCCGCTCGACCAGGTCGAGAAGGTGCGGACGCCGACGCTGATCTACCACGGCGCCGCCGACGTCCGCTGCCCCGTCGGCCAGGCGCAGCAATGGCACGCCGCCCTCCGGGAGCAAGGCGTCGCGAGCCGGCTCGTGCTCTATCCCGACGCCTCACATCTCTTCGTGCTGGATGGACGTCCGTCGCACCGGGTCGATCTGGGCCACCGCGTCGTCGACTGGGTCGAGCAGTACGCCGGCGACGGGCGCGTCGCCCTCGACGCCGCCCACTGGCAGCAGCGCCTCGAAGTGTTGGCCGAGCGGCACCGCGTGCCGGGCGCGGCGCTCGGGATCATGCGCGTGCGCCCGGGGCGTGAGGACGACATCGTCGAGGCGGCCACCGGTGTGCTGAACAAGGAGACCGGCGTCGAGGTGACGACGGACTCCGTGTTCCAGATCGGCTCGATGACCAAGGTGTGGACTGCGACGGTCGTGATGCAGCTCGTCGACGAGGGGAAGCTCGATCTCGACGCGCCGATCGTCGACGTGCTTCCCGAGCTCCGGCTCGCCGACCCCGAGGTGACGCAGAAGGTGACGATGCGGCACCTGCTGACGCACACGAGCGGGATCGACGGCGACGTGTTCACCGACACCGGACGCGGCGACGATTGCCTCGAAAAGTACGTCGCCCAGCTCGACCAGGCGGCGCAGAACCATCCGCTCGGCGCGACGTGGTCGTACTGCAACTCAGGCTTCTCCGTGATGGGGCGGGTGATCGAGAAGCTCACGGGCGGCACGTGGGACGCGGCGATCGCGCGAGCGCCTGATTCGCCCGCTCGGACTGGAGCACACCGGCACGCTGCCGGAGGAGGCCATGCTGCACCGGGCTGCCGTCGGTCACGTCGGCGAGCCGGGCGCCGAGCCGAAGCGGGCGCCGTCCGCATGGGGGCTGCCGCGCTCGGTCGGCCCCGCCGGGCTGATCAGCGCAACCGTCGGCGACGTGCTCACGTGGGCACGCGCCCACCTGAACGGCGGCGTTGCCGCCGACGGCACGCGCATCCTGAGCGAGGCGAGCACGGCGGCGATGACCGCGAAGGAGGCGGAGCTCCCCGACAAGTACGTGCTCGGCGACTCGTGGGGACTCGGCTGGATCCGCTTCGGCTGGGACGGCCGGCGCCTGATCGGGCACGACGGGAACACGCTCGGCCAGGCCGCCTTCCTGCGCGTGCTGCCCGACGAAGGGCTGGCCGTCACGCTGCTCACGAACGGGGGCAACACCCGCGACCTCTACGAGGATCTGTACCGCGAGATCTTCGCCGAGCTCGCCGGGGTCGAGATGCCGCGGCCGCTCCGGCCGCCCGCGGAGCCCGTGTCGGTCGACGTCACCCCGTACCTCGGGAGGTACGAGCGCGCGAGCGTGCGCCTGGACGTGCTCGAGCAGGATGGGCAGCCGGTCCTGAGGACGGAGCTGACCGGCCCGCTGGCCGCGCTCGTGCCGGAGACCGTTCACGAGTACCCGATGACGGCCGTCTCGGACGGCCTGTTCGTCGTGCGCGAGCCGGAGGCGCAGACCTGGACGCCGGTCACGTTCTACGAGCTCGAGACCGGCGAGCTGTACATGCACTTCGGCGCCCGTGCGACGCCGAAGGTCGGCTGACGAAGCCGTCTCGTCGGGGGACACGAAGGTCCCGTCGGTTTCTTGTCCGCGACCACGATGTCGCCCGTCCGGGCTGCGGGAAAACTTTCGCCACTGCACGACGTCACAACTTCGAAACCGTTTCCGAGTCGACAGGGAGGTCGGCGATGCGCAAGCACATGCTTCTGGTGATCGCGGCTATAGCCGCCCTTCTGTCCGTCACGACCTCGGCGGTCGGCTCCTCGGCGCACCGCGCCAAGGGCCCGTCGGGCGCCGTGAACCTGTCGGTCGGGACCGATCCCGGCAGCCTCGACCCGCAGCTGACGCTCCTCTCGGCGGCGCGGTTCGTCGACTCGTTCGCCTACGACACGCTCGTCACCCTCACCGGCCCGGGCAAGGTCGCCTCCGGCGTGGCGCAGTCGTGGAAGGTCGTGTCGCCGAAGCGGGTCGAGTTCACGCTGAAGCAGAACGTCACGTGCGCCGACGGCACGAAGATGACGGCGTCGGTGGTCAAGCAGAACCTCGAGTTCGTCGGCAACCCGGCGAACAAGTCGCCGCTGCTCGGGCTGTTCGTTCCGGTCGGCGCGACGGTCACCGCGAACAACAGCGCGCGCACCGTCGTGGTCACGTCGACGACGCCGCAGCCGTTCATGCTCCAGGGCCTCGCGCTCGTGCAGCTCATCTGCTCGAAGGGCCTCGCCGACCGCAGCCTGCTCGCGCACGGAACGAACGGGACCGGCCCGTACTCGCTCACGGACGCGGTGGCCGGCGACCACTACACGTTCCAGGTGCGCAAGGGCTACACGTGGGGGCCGAACGGGGCCTCGACCGCCGTCGACGGGCTGCCCGCGAAGGTGACGGTCAAGGTCATCACGAACGAGACCACCGCCGCCAACCTCCTGCTCAGCGGCGGCCTCAACCTCGTGTCGATCGCAGGGCCGGACCGCGCGCGGCTCGACAAGACCGACCTCTTCAAGATCGTCTCGCCTGCGCAACCGAACGAGCTCTTCTTCAACGAGAACGCAGGCCATCCCGCCGCGAGCCCGGCCGTCCGCAAGGCGCTCGTGCAGGCGCTCAACCTCAACCAGATCGGGACGGTCGTGACGAGCGGCCGCGGCCTGAAGATGACCCAGCTCTCGCTGCAGAACTTCACGCCGTGCGCGGGCAACTCCGTCGCCGGCGCCGTCCCGTCGAACAACCCCTCGGCCGCGAAGTCCGCGCTCGGCGGCGTCAGCATCAAGGTGCTCTACCCGACCGATGCCGGGTCTGGGTACGCTCCCGCGGCTGAGCTCGTCCAGCAGCAGCTGTCCGCGGCCGGCGTCAAGGTCACGCTCGACGGTCAGAGCACCGCGGCGCTGCAGGGCAAGATCTTCGGCACCGGCGACTGGGACCTCGTCCTGATCGCCATCGGCGTCGCCAATCCGGCCCAGTTCACGTCCCTCCTCGCCGGCCCGACGCCGCCGCACGGCATCAACTTCGCCGGGCATCGCCAACGCGGGCTACAAGCAGTCGGTTGCGCGGGCGACCCGTCGTGTCGGGTCGGCCGGCTGCAAGTTCTGGCTCGACGGCGAGCGAGCGCTCTTCAAGGCCGGAGACCTCGCGCCGCTGGCCGTCACGACCTCGGCCAGCTACGGCAAGGGTGTGACCTTCACGATCGGCTTGCAGGGCCCGCAGCCGACCAGCCTGCGGCTGACGAAGTCGAAGTGAGGTGACGGCGGCTCCCGCCTCGATCGGAGCTCGACGGAACTGGTGGGCCGGCCGGACACGGTCGGCCTACCTGTTTCGTCGTACCGCGCGGCTCCTCGTCTCGCTCGCGCTGCTCCTCACCGCAACGTTCTTCATGATCCACCTCGTCCCGGGCGATCCCGTCCGGGCGGCGCTCGGCCCGACTGCGCCCGCGAGCCTGGTGGCGGCGCGGAAGGCCGCGCTCGGGCTGGACAAGCCGCTCGTCACGCAGTACGTGGACTACATCCGCAACGTCCTGCACGGCGACTTCGGGACGTCGATGACGACCGGCGAGAGCGTCACGGACGTGATCAAGCAGCGCGCCCCGGCGACCTTCAAGCTCGCCGGCATCGCGTTCCTCGTGGCGGTCTTCGTGGCCGTCCCGCTCGGCGTGCTGATGGCCGCGCTCACGCGGGACAGCCGGCGCCGCGGCCTCGAGCTCGGCTTCACCGCGACCGCCGGGGGCCTCGCCGCGATCCCGTCGTTCCTGCTCGCAGTCGGGCTCGTCTACCTCTTCGCCGTCACCTTCCACATCTTCCCCGTCGCCGGGCGCGCCGGTGTGTCCTCGTACGTGCTGCCGGTCGCCGCGCTCGCGCTCGCGCCGATCGCCGCGCTCTCCCGGATCGTCCGGGTCGAAGGCCTCCGGGTCCTCGATCAGGACTACATCCGGACCGCGCGCGGCAAGCGGCTGCCCGCACGCATCGTCTACGTCCGGCATGCGCTGCCCAACACGCTCACGCCGACCCTGACCCTCGCCGGCCTACTCCTCGGCGGCCTCGTCGCCGGGACGGTTCTCGTCGAGAACATCTTCGCGTGGCCCGGTCTCGGCACCACGCTCGTGCAGTCGGTCACGGAGAAGGACTTCCCAACGGTGCAGGCGCTCGCGGTCGTGTTCGGCACCGTCGTCCTGCTCGCCAACTTCGCGGTGGACATCGCGCTCGGCGTGATCGATCCGCGTTCGACGATCCTCGATTCGTGAGCGAGCCGTCGACGAGCCGCTTTCGCCAGGCGCTCCGCACGCCGGTCGGGGTCGCGGCGTCGTTCGGCCTCGCGGCGATCGTCGTGCTCGCGATCGTCGCGCCGGTGCTGTGGTCGGACGACGCGGCCCGCATCGACATCCTGGCGGCCTCGCAGGGCGCCAGCCGTGCGCACCCGCTCGGGACGGATGCGCTCGGGCGCGACATCCTCTACCGCGTCCTCGTCGCGACGCGCCTGTCGGTCACGCTCGCCCTCCTGGCCGCGGGCCTCGGCGCGATCATCGGCATCCCGCTCGGCGCCGTGCCCACGCTCGTCGGCGGTCGCATCGGGAGATCGGTGAGCGGGTTCATCAACCTGTCGGTGGCCTTCCCGACGCTGCTCGTCGCGATCTTCGTCGCGGCCGTCGTCGGCGTCGGAGCACGCGGCGCCGTCGCCGGCATCGGGATCGCGCTGGCGCCGTACTTCGCGCGCCTGAGCCAGACGCTGTCGGCGTCGGTCGCCGGCTCCGACTACCTGGCTGCCGCGCGGATGCTCGGCGTGCGGCGCGATCGCTTGCTGCGCCGCCACATCCTCCCGAACATCGCCGAGCCGCTCCTGATCACCACCACGATCGCCGCCGGCGACGCGCTGCTCGCGCTCGCCGGGCTCAGCTTCCTCGGCCTCGGCGTGCAGCCGCCTCGGTACGACTGGGGCCGGATGCTGAGCGAAGGTCTCGACCGGATCTACGTGACACCGATTGTCGCGCTCGGCCCGGCGATCGCGATCACGCTCGGCGCGCTCAGCTTCGTGCTCTTCGGCGAGGTGCTCGCCAAGGCGGCTGCCGGCGGTGGAATCGTGGGGTGGAAGCGCTCCGAGCTTCGCGTTGTCCCCGTTCCGCCGGCGGAGCCGACCGCGGGCGACGGCGGTGGGATCCCGGTCCCCGACGTGCTCGCGGTCGAGAACCTGACCGTCTCGTTCCCGGGCGGCTCGGTGCCGGTGCGCGCGGTCAGCCTCGAGGTCGCGCCGGGCGAGATCGTCGGGATCGTCGGAGAGTCGGGCTCTGGGAAGACGCTGACCGCGATGGCGATCGCCGACCTGCTCCCGGCCGCGGCCCAGATGACGACTGCGCGCTACACGCTCTTCGGTCAGGATCCGCGGACGCTCGGCGATTCGCAGCGGCGGCGCCTGCTCGGCCGCTCGCTCGCGGTCGTCTACCAGGATCCGATGTCAGCCCTCAATCCCGCCTTGCGTGTCGGCCGGCAGCTCGCCGAGGTGTCGGAGGTGCACGACGGGCTCTCGAAGTCGTCGGCAACGCAGCGGGCCGTCGACCGCCTGGGCTCCGTCCGCATCGCCAATCCCGCTGCGCGCGTGCGCCAGTACCCGCACGAGTTCTCGGGCGGGATGCGCCAGCGCGCCGTGATCGCGATGGGCCTGATGAGCGAGCCGAAGCTGATCATCGCCGACGAGCCGACGACCGCCCTCGACGTCACCGTGCAGCAGCAGATCCTGCAGCTGCTGCGAGAGGTCAGCACCTCCGGCGGCTCGGCGGCGATCGTGATCTCACACGATGTGGCAGTCGTTTCGCAGCTGTGCAGGCGCGTGCTCGTGATGTACGCGGGCCGGATCGTCGAGGAGCTCGACGTCGCGACGCTCGTCGTCGGACCGGCCCATCCGTACACCGCGGCGCTCGTCGCCTCGGTGCCGACGATGGAGTCCGACCGCACGCAGCCACTCGCGAGCATTCCCGGACGCGCGCCGTCCCCGTACGACGAGTCGCCAGGCTGCCCGTTCGCTCCACGCTGCCCGCGCGCGTCGAGCCGCTGCCAGGACTTGATGCCGCCCCTCGAGCAGCGCTCCGCGACCCACCGCGTCGCCTGCTGGCATCCGCTCCAGCGCGGCGCAGCCGGTTCGGCTCGGGTCGCAGTCGAGGACGTGGCCGTGTGACGACGCTCGCGGCCAGCGCGCTCACGGTGCGCTTCGGGCAGGGCGAGCGTGGGCTGACTGCGGTCGACCGTGTCGACCTCGAGCTGCCCGAGGGGGCGACGGTCGGCCTCGTCGGCGAGTCGGGATCGGGCAAGTCGACGCTTGCGCGGGCGCTCTCGGGGCTCGTTCCGATCGCCGGCGGGGAGGTCCTCGTCGACGGCGCCCCCGTTCCGAAGCGGCACGGCGGCCGCGCCGTCGACCGGCGCCGGCGGGTGCAGATGATCTTCCAGGACCCGTTCGCGTCGCTGAACCCGCGGATGACGGTCGGCGAGGCGATCGGCGAGGCGGCAGGCGCGGGCCGCGGTGGAGCGCGGCGCGGTGCGCGCCGAGAGCAGGTCAGGCACTACCTCGAGCTCGTCCACCTCGACCCCGAGCTCGCGGGCCGGTACCCGAGCCGCCTTTCCGGCGGTCAGCGGCAGCGCGTCGCGATCGCGCGCTCGCTCGCGGCGCGGCCCGAGGTGCTGATCGCCGACGAGATCACCTCGTCGCTCGACGTGTCGGTCCAGAGCGCGGTGCTCAACCTGATGCGCGAGCTGCGCGGCGAGCTCGGGATCTCGATGATGTTCGTGTCGCACAACCTCGCAACGGTGCGTTACCTCAGCGACCACCTCGCCGTCATGTACCTGGGGCGCATCGTCGAGATCGGGCCGACCGAGACCGTGGTCTCGGATCCACGGCATCCGTACACACAGGCGCTGCTGCGTGCCGTGCCGCGCCTCGGGGCCGCGGCGGTGGAGACCGCCGCCGACGTCGAGCTCGGCGATCCACCCGATCCGCATCGTCCGCCCCCCGGCTGCCACTTCCACCCGCGCTGCCCGGTCGGCCCCGCCGTCGCTCCCGAGCGAACCATCTGCATCGACGAGGACCCACGCGACGGCGCGGCGGGCCGCCCTCATCGAACCTTCTGCCACTTCGCATCTACGTCGCCCGGCCGCACTGCGGCCGTTCCCGCCAGAGAGGAGCAGTTCCATGTCGCTCGCGATCGCTAGCACGTCCCTTCAGCAACTCCTCGACGACGCTCGCGCGAAGCACGGCGTCCCGGGCGCTTCGCTCGCTGTGCTCTCCGACGACCAGGTCAGCACCGTCGCCTCGGGCGTGCTCAACGTCGACACGGGCGTCGAGGCGACCGCGGAGTCGCTCTTCCAGATCGGTTCGATCACGAAGGTGTGGACGACCACCGTCGTCATGCAGCTCGTCGACGAGGGGCTCGTCGAGCTCGATGCGCCACTTCGCCGTTACCTGCCCGAGTTCAAGGTGGCCGACGAGAGCGTCTCCGAGGCTGTCACGATCCGGCACCTGCTCACGCACTCGAGCGGCATCGACGGCGACCACTTCGCCGATACCGGCCGCGGTGACGACGCGCTCGAGAAGTACGTCCTGACGTGCGCGCCTCTCCGTCAGGTGCATCCGCTCGGGGCGACGATGTCGTACTGCAACACCGGCTTCTCGTTGCTCGGCCGACTGATCGAGGTGGCGACGGGGCAGGTCTGGGACACGGCGATCCGCATGCGCCTGTTCGAGCCGATGAACCTGACGCACACGGCGACCTTGCCAGAGGACGTCTTGCGCTACCGCGCCGCGATGGGGCACATCGAGCCTCCGGGCCAGGAGCTGCACACGGCGTCCGTGTGGGGGCTGCCGCGTACCGCGGGCGCTCCCGGCGGGATCTGCTCGACGGCCGCGGAGGTCGTGCAGTTCGCGCGGCTTCATCTCACGGGCGGCACGGTCGACGATGTACAGGTCGTCTCGGCCGAGTCGGTGCGCGCGATGCAGGTGCCGCAGATCGAGGTTCCGAGCGGGGGCGACGGGCTTTCGTCGCGCCACTGGGGCCTCGGCTGGTCGATCTTCGGCTGGGGCGGCCGCACCGTCCTCGGGCACGACGGCGGCACGATCGGACAGGCGGCGTTCCTGCGCGTCGTCCCCGACGCGGGCGTCGCGGTCGCACTGCTCACGAACGGCGGGAACCCGATCGCCCTGTTCCGCGACACCTTCGGCGAGCTGCTCCCCGATCTCACCGGCGTCGAGCTGCCGGCCGAGTCCGTGCCGCCGGAGCCTCCCCTGCCGGTCGATGCTGCCGGGTACGTCGGCGTCTACGAGCGCGAGGGGGCGTCGATCCGCGTGTTCGAGCGTGACGGCGGAATCGCCGCGGAGCAGACGATCACCGGGCTCGGCTCCGAGCTCGCGCCCGACCCGATCGAGCTCCCGCTGCTCCTCGCGGTCGAGGGCGACGACCTGTTCCTGACCCAGCATCCGGCGGCGCCGGGCCTGTGGCACCCGGTCCGCTTCGTGACGCTGCCGGACGGAACCCGGCTCCTGCACATCAGCGGCCGAGCGACCCCGAGGACCGGCGACTGAAGTTCTAGGCCGCGAATCCGCCGAAGCTCGGGTCCGCGGGGCCGGCCTCGCCCGCGCGTCCCTTCGGCTCCTCCCATTCCTCCTGCCGCCCGAGCGCCGTCAGGTCGAGGATCCCGTACGCACCTCCGACCTGCTCGGTGCCTCTGGCGAACGTCGTGTACGTGTGGAAGATGTGGTCGCCGTCGCGGAGGAAGCAGCTGAACCCCGACGTCTCGATGGGATGGTTCTCGCGCGCGAGCACCCATTCGTGCGGGCCGCCCTCCAGCGCGTCAGCATCGCGGTAGTTGAAGAGGATCGGCGTGACGGCAGAGTCGATCGTCGCGTTGAAGTCGAAGTTGAAGCCGGTGCCGTGCGACGAGTACCAGTCGACGCTCCAGCCGCGCGCCGCCTTGTAGCGCTCGAGCTTCGCGATCGGCGCCCGTGACACGAGCACGAACGTCGTGTCGCGCGCCGCGAGGTGCTCGAGCAGGCCGTTCGCGATCTCGTCGACACCTGCCGTGCAACCGGGGCAGCCGTCCTCCCAACCCGGGTCGAACATGAAGTGCTGCACGACCAGCTGGTGCCGCCCGGCAAACAGGTCGAGCAGCGACGCGGGGCCGTTCGGGCCTTCGAAGCGGTAGTCCTTCTCGATCTTCACCATCGGCAGATTGCGGCGCGCGGTGTTGAGCGCGTCGGTCGAGCGCGTGTGCTCCTTCTCGCGCGCGAGCAGTGCAGTCCGTGCGGCGAGCCACTCCTCGCGCGACACGACGTCGGGCAAGCTCATTGCAGCTCCTTCGATCGACGACGGGATGAAGGTACGACCGCCCAGGAGGGAAGAACTCATCGCCGCGGTGTCTCCGGAGTCGGCTGCTCGCCGCCACGCGTGAGGGAAGGGCTCTCTATCGGCCGCCGTGTCGGTCGGCGTCGACCTCGGCGCCGACCAGGACGACGAGCGCGCTCAGCCACAGCCACAGGAGCACGACGACGATCGACGCGAGCGCGCCGTACGTCTTGCCGTAGCTCGCGAAGTTGGCGGTGTAGACGGCGAACAGGGCCGAGGCGACGATCCAGCCCACCGTCGCGACGATCGCCCCGGCGCTGATCATCCCGAGCCATCCGCCGGGCCCGTCTACCACCGAGAACCGGTAGAGCAAGCCCACGCCCACGACCATCACGGCCGCGAGGAACGGCCAGCGGAGGATCCGGAAGAGCCACTCGCCGGCACCGCCGAGGCCTGCGTGGCGGATCAGCGGAGGCACTGCAACGATCACGAACAACACGACCCCGAGCACGACGATCGCACCGAGCGTGAGCGCGAGTGCCTTCCCGCGCTTCTTGACGAATCCCTTCGGCTGGTCGCGCTCGAGCGCGATGTGGAGGCCCGTGACGAGCGCGGCCATCCCGGACGACGCGCTCCACAGTGCGAGCACGATCGCAATGAGCGCCGCGATCGAGACGCCGGCGCTCGAAGCGTTGACGATCTGCGTGAGCTGGTAGACGAGAAAGGTGCGCACTTCCACCGGGAGCGACTTGCCAAGATTCTCGACCTGCCTCACGACGTCGCTCTCGTTCGCGAAGAGCCCATAGACCGAGACGAACGCGATCAACGCCGGAACGAGCGCGAGGAACCCGTAGAAGGCGACGCCCGCCGCGACCAGTGTGAGGTTGTGCTCGCTGATGCGCTCGAAGATCCGCTTCCCGCGCTTCTTCGCGCCCCCCAGCACACGCGCAGAATAGTGCGGCTCACACGGCGGCGTTACCGCACGAGCGGAGTGCCGTCGCAATCGCCTGAATCAGCGAGAGGCCGTTGCGGTCGTCCCGGTAGCCCGATGTCGACGCCAGCTCGTCAGGTCGAACTTCCTGTAGAGCTGCGCGACGACCTGCTCGGCCACGATCGCGCCTCCGTTGTCCGAGAAGTGGACGCCGTCGGGTGCGCGTGCATCGACGGTCTCGCCGTTGTTCAGTCTCAGGTACTGCGCGAAGCCACCGGTGCGCCCGGCCATCAGCAGGTCTGTCTGGACGAATGCGGCAGTGTTCGGCCGCTTCACGATCTCCCGCCCGACGATCGCGTTGATCCGCTCGAAGCGCGCAGACTGGCCCGGGTCGCGCGTGAACGGAAGCCCGATCCACACCGTGTATGCGCCGGCGCGGCTGATCAGGTCGAGCACGCCGGCGACGCGCCGCGCGTACTCGTGCTCCCACGCAGGGTCGGCGAAGTCTGCGACCGCCACGCCCTTGGGCAGGCCGGTCATGTACCCCTTGTCGTCGTTCGCGCCGAACGAGAGCACGACGACGGAGGGCTCGAGCTCCTTCAGCTTGCTCCTGATCGCGGTGAACCAGTTGTAGACGTCGGGGCGCTCGAGTCCCGTCGCGATCTGACCGTCGACGCCCCCGACGTCCTTGATCGAGCGAGCGTGGTCGACTGCACGAAGCAGCGCATAACCCGGGCTGATCACGAGCGAGTCGCCGGCGATCCACAGCCGGAGCGGGTGAGCAGGTGAGAACGACAGCTTCCCGCCCGGCGCAGCAGTCTCGCCGCCGCCGGCTGCCGAGGCACCGGGACCCGGCGTCGGCGTCGATGCGGCGACGGTCGGGATGTCGATGTTCGTGTCGATCCGGTCGTCCTGTGCGCGCCCGAGCGCCGACTTCAGCTCCGACCTCGGCCGGTCCAGATAGATGGCGTGGCTGATGCGGTCGAGCCTCCCTGTCAGCTCGACCGCCACGGAGCGCTGCCAGCCCTCGGGCTGGTTGACGGCGGACTTGTGGAGCCCCGGCGCGTCGAGCAGCAAACCGAACACGACGGCGACGACGGCGATCGCGAAAGCGCGCCACGCCGACGTGAGCCGTCTCCGCTGGGCTGTGTCGGCCGCGCCCTGCAGCCGCCGCGCCTCCCGGCGCAGCTCGCTGCGCTCTGCCGCCGTTTGCCCCGACGGGAGACTGGGTTGGGGGCGTCTGGTGATCACTGTCCTAGAAGCGGAAATAGATGAAGGGTGCGACTCCCTGTGGGCCCATCGCGTTCGCGAGCATCAGTGTCGCACCGAGAGCGAGCGACTGCCATGCGAGATTCAGCCTGCTCAGCCTCGCCATCACACCCTGCGGGATGCGAGCCGGCAGGTACTGCGTGCCGATGCCGACGACGATCCAGAGGACGACGCCGAACGTCACGAGCGGCGCCGGCTGGCCCCAGCGTGTGAAGAGGCCCGTGATCATTTGCCACGCGAGCGAGAGCGAGTCGGAGCGGAAGAAAATCCAGGCGAAGCACACGAAGTTGAACGTCGCGAGGCGCCGCAACCAGATGTAGCGATCGGCGGATCGCTCGCGGCGTTCCCCGCGGCGCTCGCGGAAGACACGCTCGGTCGCGAGGGCCACGCCCTGCAGGCCGCCCCAGATCACGAACGTCCAGGCGGCGCCGTGCCAGAGGCCGCCGAGCAGCATCGTGATCATGATGTTCACGGTCGTGCGGAACCTTCCCTTGCGGCTGCCGCCGAGCGGGATGTAGAGGTAGTCGCGCAGCCAGCGCGACAACGTCATGTGCCACCGGCGCCAGAAGTCCTGGACCGAACCCGCTGCGTACGGCGAGTTGAAGTTCTGCGGGAACGCGAAGCCGAGCAGGAGCGCAATCCCGATCGCCATGTCGGTGTAGCCGGAGAAGTCGGCGTAGATCTGCACCGCGTACGCGTAGACCGCGATCATGATCTCCGGCGACGAGTGGGCTCCCGGAACGGCGAAGACCGGGTCGACGATATGCGTCGCGAGGTAGTTGGCGATCACGACCTTCTTGAAGAGCCCGGTTCCGATCAGGAAGAACGCACGGCCGGAGTCGATCGCACGCGGGTCGCGCGGCGTCCGCATCTGCGGGAGAAGCTCGGATCCGCGGACGATCGGCCCCGCAACCAGGTGCGGAAAGAACGTGAGGTACGCGGCGAAGCGATCGAGCCCCACCGGCCGGAGATCGCGCCGGAAGACGTCGACGACGTAGCTGATCGCCATGAAGGTGTAGAACGAGATGCCGACCGGCAGCACGATCGTCCTCGTCCAGTCCGGCATCCCGACGCCGAGCGCGTGCGCGAGGTTGTGCGACGAGTTGACGAAGAAGTCGAAGTACTTGAAGTAGCCGAGCGTCCCGAGCAGGCCGGTCAGCGCGATGGTCAGGAACACGCGACGCGCCGTAACACGCTTCTCGCGCGAGATCCGGATCGCCCAGAAGTGGGTCCAGAGCGTGCAACCGATCAGCAGGAAGACGAAATGCCAGTCCCACCAGCCGTAGAAGACGAGGCTCGCTCCGACGATGAAGATGCGCCAAAGGCGGACGTACGGCATCGTCAGCCACGACAGCGGCATAACGACGAGAAAGAAGATCGTGAAGGTCGCGGTCGGGAAGATCATCGTTCGGAGGTGCGGCGCTTCAGCGGCGGCGCGCGACGCGGTCGCCGGGGCAACCCGGCGTGCTCTCGCTCATGCGGCCTGGAAGACGTACGGGCGCAGGAAGCCGGCGAGTGCGATCGCGCCGGTGGACGTGAGGTGCAAGCCGTCCGAGCCGAACCACGACTTGCCGAAGCCGAACGCGTTCCAGTCGGCGACGACGAGCTCCGGCCACCGTCGTGCGGCGGCCTTGATCTCCGTGTTCGTCCAACGGTAGATCGATCCGTAGCTGCTGGAGCTCGACGTTCGCAGCGTCACCCAGACGACGCCGCGCACGCCGTGCCGGAGAGCGGCGCCCATGATCTCGTCGATGCGGGAGCGGTAGCCGTGCGACCCTTCGTTGTACCCCACGTCGACGATCAGGACGTCGCCGAGCGACCGGCCGTAGGAGTCGATCGCCTGCAGCGCCGTGGTCGGAGTCGTGCCCTGGTAGGAGCAGCCCTTCTGAACGAGACGCCGGCAGACCTTCAGGTCGAGTCGCAGAACGAGCCCGCGCGAAAGGCGAACGTGCGCGGCGGACGTGTATTCGATCGCGGCGGAGACCGAGTCGCCGATGAAGGTCACGTGCAGCGGCCGCTCGAGCGGCTTCGCCGCAGCACGTGCGACCGAAGAGCCGTTCGCCGCCGGCGCGGCAAGGGCAAGCAGCGGCAGAGCCGCGAGCGCGATCGCTTGTTGCCTGACGAACTGCACTGGAGTAGCCTTCGATCCCCTCGAACGAGGCGAGCTCGGCTGCGAAGGATACGCATCCGCAGCGGTTGCTCGAAACCCCTACATTTCTATGCAAACCGCGTCACTCCTTTTTCGAGTGTGGTACGGTCCGCGGGTGCTTGGGCAGGCACAGACGTCGCGGCGTCGCGTTGTCGCGCTCGCGATTCTCGGGGCCGCCTTCCTGGCGCTTCCCGCTATCGGAGTCGCGAATCCGCTCAAGCATGGTGGGTCGAATCCCGAGCGCCTGCCCACGTTCGGAGCCGACGCAGGTTCGACGGCCGTCGACGTCTCGTCGCTCGATCGAACCGTATTCTCAGCGCAGGGCCGAATCGCCACGCTCGACCAGCGGATCGCCGCGCTTCGTGCTGAGCTGACCGTCCTGAAGCAGCAAGCCACGGTGGCCCGACGGGGGATGTCGCTCGAGCGTGCAAAGCTCGGCGTCGCGGTTCGCACGCTGTACGAGCAGGGCGACGTCGAGCCGCTCGAGGTCTTCCTCGGGGCGAAGAGCCTCGACGAGGCGCTCAGCAGCCTGGACGGGCTCTCGCGTCTCGGCGACGACGCTCACCGCATCGTCGTCGAGTTGACCGCCATCGAAGCACGGGCGAACAAGGCTGAAGGGGCGCTCGCCCGTCGTGAGGCGGCCCTCGTCGAGGCGGCACGCGAGGCGAGAGCGGCGCGCGCCGCAGCCCTCGCTGCGCTCGCCGCTCGCCGCGAGTACCTCGCCCAGCTCGCCGCGCAGCGCAACCTGACCGCCCAGGCTCAGCCGGTGGCCGCGCAGACGGCCGACGTGCAAGCGATGTCGGCCCCGGTCGTGCCGCCCGCGCCTCTGCCGTCCCTCTCCGGTCGAAGCGTGACCGTCAGCGCCACTGCGTACTCGCTGCCCGGGTACACGGCCAGCGGGCTGCACGTTGCCTGGGGCACGGTGGCGGTCGACCCAAACCTGATCCCGCTCGGCACCCGGATGACGATTCCCGGTTACGGCGAGGCGATCGCCGCCGACGTGGGCACGGCGATCATCGGAGCGCGAGTCGATCTCTGGTTCCCCACGCTCGCGATGGCGCAGGCGTGGGGTCGGCGCACGGTCACGATCGTGATCCACTGACCGTCTCGAGGCCGGCGCCGATGAGCTCGGGTCGGTCGCACGGTCTGATTGGTCGATGACGTCGCTGCAGGATCTCGTCGCACGCGCTGTCGAGGACGGCGGCACGCCGGGCGCCGCCGCGCTGGTCGCCGTCGGCGACGAGGTCGAGATCGCGAGCGCGGGCGAGCTCGAGGCGGATTCGATCGTCCGCATCGCGTCGATCACGAAGCCGATCACCGCCGCGGGCGTGATGCTCCTCGTCGACGACGGCCGCGTGACGCTCGACGACCCGATCGAACGCTGGCTGCCCGAGCTCGCCTCGCCCAAGGTCGTTCGCACGCCCGACGCGCAGCTCGACGACGTCGTTCCTGCAGCACGGCCGATTCGCGTCGAGGACCTGCTGACGTTCCGCGCGGGCTGGGGTTTCCCGACGGACTTCTCGCTGCCCGCGGTCATGGAGCTCTTCGAGCGGCTGCCGGTGTTCGGCCCGAAGGAGACGCCGGACGAATGGCTCGCGACGCTCGCCGACATCCCGATGGTCAGCCAGCCGGGGGAGACGTGGCTCTACAACACGTGCTCCGACGTGCAGGGCGTGCTGCTCGCCCGGGTGTCCCGGCAGACCCTGCCGGAGTTCCTCGCGGAGCGCATCTTCGAGCCCCTCGGGATGACCGACACGGGCTTTCACGTCCCGGCCGGGAAGCTCGACCGGCTGCCGCCCTACCACGCGTCCCCGGAGATGCCGGTCGACGACGCTCTCTGGAAGAGCCCGCCGACCTTTCCGTCGGGCGGCGGTGGGCTGGTCTCGACGCTCGCCGACTGGCACCGGTTCGGGAGGATGCTGCTCGCGAAGGGCGGCGGGCTCCTCTCGCCGGAGTCGGTGCGGCAGATGACGACCGACCACCTGACACGGGCGCAGCGCGACGCGTCGACGCTGTTCCTCGACGGAGACGGCTGGGGCTTCGGCGGCTCCGTCGCGACCGACGGTCGCTACGGCTGGGTCGGCGGCACCGGCACGACCGCGCACGTCGTCCCGTCGACGGGCACCACCGGCGTACTGCTCACGCAGGTGCAGATGGCGGGTCCGACCCCACCGCCGCTCATGCGCGAGTTCTGGGAGTACGCCTTCGGCTCGAAGCGATCCGCGCCGTTGCCAGGAGCGTAGGACCGCGACCGTCCGGGCGAACCCTAGTACTCGTCGTGGCGGCGGATCCAGAGCTGGGACGCGTCGCCCTCGTCGCGGCCGAGCGGCGCACGGTCGAGGATGCCGTAGTAGCCCATCAGGAACTCGAGCCCGCGGGCGGTGGTCGCGTAGGTCTGGTACACGATCCCATCGTCGAGAGCGTAGGCGCTGAAGCCCGGGCCTTCGGTCAGGTAGCCGGTGACGTCCGTGCCGCTCGCGCTCGCGTTGTGGTCGAGGATCGGCGGCGCCCCGGCCTCGAGCATCGGTGCGATCGCCTCGCGCGTCTGCTCCTCGGTGCGCGAGTAGCCGAGGTCGAAATTGAAATCACTACCGGCCGATGACGCCCACGGCATGTTCCAGCCCATCCGCCGCTTGTATGCCTGCAGCCTCTCGAACGGTGCCTGCGAGACGTACGTCATCGTCACGTCGCGGGCATGCAGGTGCGGGAGGACGCCGTCGACGCCGTCGGCCATCGACGAGCAGGTCGGACAACCCGCCTGATAGCTCGGGCCGAACATGAAGTGGTAGACGAGCAGCTGGCCGCGGCCGTCGAACAGCTCGGCGAGCATGCGGGCGCCGCTGCTGGTCTCGAACCGATAGTCCTTCTCGACCCGAACCCACGGAAGCTCCCGCCGCTGCCGCGCCAGCTCGTCGGCCTGCCGTGTGTGCTCCTTCTCGCGTGCGAGCAGCTCCGCGCGAGCGGCGGCCCACTCCTCGCGGCTCACGACCTCGTGATCGGGCATCTTCGTCTCCTCTCGAAATCACTCCTCGAAGACTGCACGAGATCGGCGGGCCGCCGCCGACGTGCGATGCTCCCGTGGTGACGCTGCTCGCGGAGGTGGTGCGAGCATCGCGAGCGGTCGGCGAGACAAGCTCGCGCTCGGCGAAGGTCGCGATCCTCGCCGAGCTGCTTCGCAGGCTCGAGCCCGACCGAGGTGCCGATCGTCGCCGGGCTGCTCTCGGGCGTCCCGCGGCAGGGACGGGTCGGGGTCGGCTACGCGACCATCTACGCGCCGCGAGCCGGCCGCCGGTGACCGCGAAGCGCTCACGGTCGACGACCTCGACCGCGCTCTCGACGGGATCCAGGCGAAACGACCGGAAGCGGATCCGTGGGCGGCAAGGCGCCGGCTGCTCGACGATCTGTTCGCCCGCGCGACGGAGGACGAGGCCGACTTCGTCCGGCGGCTGTTCACCGGCGAGCTGCGGCAGGGCGCGCTCGCCGGGATCATGGTCGACGCCGTCGCGAAGGCCGCGGGCGTACCGGCCGAGCTCGCGCGCCGGGCGCTGATGCTCTCGGGCGACCTGACGCGCACCGCCGAGATCGCGCTGGCCGACGGCGAGGCAGGGCTGCGCGCGGTCGGCTTCGAGCTCTTCCGGCCGGTCCTGCCGATGCTCGCCTCGACGCGCCGAGACCGTCGCGCGAGGCCGTCGCCGGCTTCGAGCTGGCGTCGGTCGAGTGGAAGCTCGACGGCATCCGCATCCAGATCCACCGCCGCGGCGACGAGGTGCGCATCTACACGCGCAACCTCAACGACATCACCGCACGCGCTGCCCGGGATCGTCGAGGCGGTACGCGAGCTGCCGGTGCGCCAGGCCGTGCTCGACGGCGAGGCGCTCTGGATGGCCGACGACGGGCCGGCCGCGTTCCAGGACACGGTCGCGCCGCATCGACGCCGAGGCCGCCGCCGGAGGGGATCGCGACGTTCCTCTTCGACGTCCTGCACGTCGACGGCGACGATCTGCTCGACACGCCGCTGCGCGAGCGCAGCGCGCGGCTCGAGGCGATCGCGCCGACAGCTCAAGATCCCCGGCGTCTTCACCGCGAGCGCCGACGAGGCCGCAGCGCGTGCTCGACGAGGCGCTCGCGCGCCGGGCACGAGGGCGTCGTCGTCAAGGACGCGGCGTCGCTGTACGCCGCCGGCCGGCGCGGCAAGGCGTGGCGCAAGGTGAAGCCGGTGCGGACGTACGACCTCGTCGTGCTCGGCGCCGAGTGGGGCCACGGGCGGCGGCCGGGCGGCTCTCGAACCTGCATCTCGGCGCCCGCGACCCGCGCAGCGGCGACCTTCGTGATGGTCGGCAAGACGCTTCAAGGGGCTGACCGACGAGCTGCTCGCGTGGCAGACGGAGGAGCTGCTCGAGCGCGAGACGGAGCGGCGGGGCATCGCCGTGCTCGTCCGTCCGGAGCTCGTCGTCGAGATCGCGCTCGACGGCGTGCAGGCGTCGACGCGCTACCCCGGCGGCGTCGCGCTGCGCTTCGCGCGCGTGAAGCGTACCGGCCCGACAAGGACGCGGACGAGGCCGACACGATCGACGACCTCCGCGCGCTCCTGCCGCGGCGTTAGTGCGGTGAGGTGCCGGCGCCCCGGACGAGGTTCGGATCGTCACGCGTCGAACGTCGTCGCGTGCGCACCTGGCTCTCGGTCCTCCTCGCTGTGACTGCGCTCGGTCTCGTCGGCTCCGCGCCTGCGGCCGCCGCGCTCGGAGACGAACAGGCGCTGGCCAAGCGCTACGCACCCGTCGTCCGGCTGGTCGCGCAGCACCACGAGTGCGGCCCCGGCGAACCGTACGAGCCGATCGACGTAAGCGCGCTGTTCGGCCAGCCGACGGTCGCGCTGCGCGGCCCCTGGAACCGGTTCGATCTCGTCAAGATCGGTCCGACCGCGAAGGATCTCGTCGGCCGGTACGAGTACCACCTCGACTTCCCCGGGAACCCGCTCGACCCGGGCTGCGGCTACGAGCGGTGGGCGCGCCTGATCTCGGAGGGGACGAAGCCGACCGTCTACGCGCACGTCGCCACCGATCCGACGAGCCCCGGCAAGCTCGCGCTCCAGTACTGGTTCTTCTACGCCTTCAACCACTTCAACAACCTGCACGAGGGCGACTGGGAGATGATTCAGCTGAACTTCGACGCCCCGAATGCCCGCGCGGCGCTCGCGTCCAAGCCGGTACAGGTCGGATACAGCTCACATGAAGGAGCCGAGAGTGCGAGCTGGCGCGACGAGAAGCTCCAGCTCGTCGACGGGACGCATCCGGTCGTCTTCCCGGGTGCCGGCTCGCATGCGAACAAGTACACCGAGGCGCTCTACGTCGGCAGCTCCGCGGACGCGGGCGTCGGCTGCGACGACACGCGCGGACCGCACAGGGAAGTGCTGCCAATCGTCGAGACGATCCCGAGCGATCCCGCGGCCGCCGAGCGCCGCTTCCCGTGGATCGCCTTCCAGGGGCGGTGGGGCGAGCTTCAGAAGGCATTCTTCAACGGCCCGACCGGCCCGAACCTGAAGACGCAGTGGACGGAGCCGATCCAGTGGTCGAAGAGCTGGCGTGATCGAAGCTATGCGGTGCCCACCGCCGGCGTTCTCGGCACCGGCGCAACGGACTTCTTCTGCTCGGCCGTCGCGACCGGCTCGCGCGGTCTCGTCAGCCTTCTTCGAAACCCGTCCCTCACGATCCTCGTTCTCGGTGTGCTCGCGGTGCTCGCCGTGTTCGCGTTGACCCGGACGCGCTGGCACCCAAGCGCGCCGCTCCGCCTCGCCCGCCGACGCGCGTGGGGTCAGATCCTCTCGGCCGCCGGACGGATGTACGTCGGGCACGCGCGGCTCTTCCTCGGGATCGGCCTGCTCTTCATCCCGCTGGGTGCGGTCATCTCCGTCGTGCAGGCGTTGACGCTCGGCGGGTTCGGCCTGATCGGCATCGACGTCACCGGCGAGTCCGCCGGAGCGGTCCTGTTCCTCCTCGTCGCGATCGGAACGACGTTCGCGCTGCTTGGCTTCGGGATCGTTCAGGCAGCCACGGCCGGTGCGCTGATCGAGCTCGACGCGGGCCGTCCGGTCGGTCCGATTCAGGCCTACCGCGCCGCTATCACGAAGCTACGACCGCTGTTCCGCGGCATCGTCGTCGCGGTCGTCGTCTGCCTGGCGCTGAACCTGACGGCGGTCCTGATCCCCGTCGCGCTGTGGCTCGCGGTTCGCTGGCTGCTGCTCGCGCAGGTCGTCGAGCTCGAGGGGCAGTCCGGGCTCGGCGGGCTTCGCCGCAGCGCAGGGCTCGTGGCCGGCCACTGGTTCAGGGTCGCCTCGATCGTCGGCGTCGGCGCCCTGATCGCGTTCGCCGCGGGGCCGCTACTCGGGGCGTTGCTGATCCTGGCCACGGATGCGCCGCTGGCGCTCCTGAACGTGGTGGCCGGTGTCGTCTACGCGCTCGCGATGCCGTTCGTCTCGCTCGCGACGAGCTACGTGTACTTCGACGCGCTCGCCCGGGAGGAGCTCGAGCACGACCGCGCTCCGGCGGTCCTTCCCGCGGAGATCGCGCTGCCCGGCTGACGACGAGCGCAGCGGGCCCCTTCAGCCCGCCAGGTGCTCCACGACCGCCGGCCGCGCCTCGGGCGTCCGTTGCCCGCCGCCTTGTGCCTCTTCTCTCGCCGAGGAGATCACGACCGACCCGACGAGCGCGATGCAGAGCGCGCCGACGGCAGCCACGGCGTGCCACGGCGGCTCCTTGGAGAGTCGTTCCTGCAGGACGAGCGCTCCCAGCAGAACGCTCACCACCGGGT
The DNA here is from genome assembly GCA_963742615.1 of uncultured Thermoleophilia bacterium. GTDB lineage: Bacteria > Actinomycetota > Thermoleophilia > Gaiellales > Gaiellaceae > PALSA-600. The sequence goes on from CAVUMS010000001.1 coordinate 879,007, forward strand.
TGGCGACCGACACCGCCGCCACGGAGGGCACGAGCCGCCCGGTCGAGAGCGAGAGCTGCTGGAACACGAAGCCGATGATCCCTGCGGCGGCCCACACCCAGAACTCCCAGCCGGAGATCACGCCGCCGACCCCCTGTGTGTGCAGGTTCTCGACGACCGGTTTCATCAGCGTCGCGGAGAGCCCGTAGAGCAGGCCTGCGACCGCGCCGAGGAGCGCGGCCCTCGTCGACAGGCTGCCGCGATTCGCGAACATGAGCAGGGCGACGCACGCCGCGCAGATCACGAGGATCGAGGCGACCCAGTCGGCGCCCGGCGCGTTGTCCAGCCCGGCCGCCGGATCGCCGAAGTACGCGAAGAGGGCGAGCCCGGCGACGACGATCGCCGCGCCTGTGATCTCGCGGATGCCGACGGTCTGCTGCGTGAGGAAGTAGCCGAGCGGGAGCGCCCAGACAACGGTCGTGACGAGCAGGGGCTGGATGATCGAGACGCGGCCACGATCGAGCGCGGCCGCCTGCAGGGCGATGCCGACGATCTGCGCGACGAGGCCGAGCAGCCACACCCGGTGCGTCAGGATCACGAGAATCGACGTCGGGCGCCGAATCGAGACTCCCGTCAGGCTGACCGTCGCTTTCTGCCAGAGCGTCGCGGCCAGCGCGAAGCAGACAGCCGCGAGCAGAGCGAGTGTTGCGGCGACTCCTCCCACTATCGGGCGGGGCGGTGATGCGCTCGAGCGACGACCACGGACGGAACCTAGCGCCAGGGTCGGCCGCGACCCTTCAGCTCCCAACCCGTCGAAGACACGCCCGTGACATGCACCCGGGGCTCGCGGGCTGATCAGACGTCCGGCGCCTGCGCGTACTCCTCGTCCGTCACGTGCTCGCCCCAGCTGACGACGTTCCCGTCGTCGTCTGCCTGCTGCATCGCGACATGGGCCATGAAGCGCGTTCGTGCGGCGCCGTGCCAGTGGTGCTCGCCCGGCTCGAAGAAGATACGGTCGCCGGGGCGGATCACCTCGATCGGGCCGCCGCGCCGCTGGCAGAGGCCGACGCCCTCGGTGACCCAGATCGTCTGACCGTGCGGGTGGGTGTGCCAGGCGGTCCGTGCACCGGGTGTGAAGTGGACGCATGCCGCGCCGATCCGCGATTGCTCGGACGGCGCCGCGACCGCGTCGACGTAGACCGAGCCGGTGAACCAGTCGGCCGGGCCCGGCGTCGTGGGGAGGCTGCTTCTCGTGATCTCCATCGGCCTGCTCCTTTCTCGCATCGGCGGCGCAGCTTAGAGGCCGAACCAGAATGAGCGACTGTGCCGCGCGGCCGCGCTGGGCGGCGCATCGCCGCGTCCTCGGTCGCCCCGATAGCTTCAGCTATCGAGGCTCCCTGCGTCCTTGCGCTGCACTCGCCCATCACACCCGCTCGGCGAGCGTCATTCTGGATCGACCTCTTAGGCCAACGATCAGCTTCCATCTCACACGCCGCCCCTCTTCCGGGTTCTAGATTCATGAGATGGCATGCAGCGTCGTCGACAGTCCCATCGGGCCGCTCGGCCTGGTCGCGTCAGACACCGGCCTTCGTGCGCTGATTTTCGACGGACGCAGGATCCGCGCCGAGGGTAGGTCGGCCGTCCTCGACGAGGCGGGACGGCAGCTCGCCGCCTACTTCACCGGCGAGCTCGTGACGTTCGACCTGCCGTTCGAGCTCCAAGGAACCGAGTTCCAGCGTCGTTGCTGGCTCGCTCTCGCGTCGATTCCATACGGGCAGACGGTGAGCTACGGGGAGCAGGCGCGCCGGCTCGGGCTGGCCGGCGACGCCGCGCGTGCCGTCGGCGCTGCCAACGGCCGCAACCCGTTGCCGATCGTCCTGCCCTGCCACCGTGTGATCGGCGCCGACGGCTCGCTCACGGGTTTCGGCGGCGGGCTCCACGTGAAGCGCTATCTCCTCGAGCACGAGGGTGCGCTGCTCCCGCTGGGTTAACAAGCGACGAGCGATCGCATCGTCTCCTCCGTCGCTCGGTCGGTGGGGAAGAACGACTCGATCGAAAGCTCCGCGACCGTGACGTCGATCGCGGTTCCGAAGGTGGTGCGGGTGCTGATGAACGCGAGCTCGCCGTCGCCGTGTCGCAGGCGCAGCGGAACGGCGACGTCGGCGAAGGCTGGATCCACGGACGTCCCGGGCTCGCCCGCCGGATAGCTCTCGAGCTCGTCGAGCAACGCCGCGAGCGCCGCGTCGCCGCTTGCGACGGCGTCGCGGGCGAGCCGCTCGAGCAGGTGCGCACGCCACTCGTAGAGGTTGACGATCCGCGGTGCGACACCCTCCGGGTGGAGGCTGAGCCGCAGCACGTTCACGGGTGGCTCGAGCAGATGCGCGGCGGCGCCTTCGATCAAACGCTCGACCGCGCGGTTCGCGGCGACGAGGCCCCAGTGCGCGTCGATCACGAGCGCCGGGTACGGCTCGTGCGCGCGCAGGAGCTGCTCGAGCGCGTCGCGCACCGGCCCCATCTCCGGAGCGTCGAGATCGTGCTGGGCGAATACGGGGGCGTAGCCGGCGGCGAGCAGCAGCCGGTTGCGATCGCGCAGCGGCACGTCGAGGCGCTCGGCGAGCTGGAGCACCATCCGCGCACTCGGTCGCGAGCGGCCGTTCTCGACGAAGCTCAGGTGGCGGCTCGAAACGCCCGCCTCGAGGGCGAGCTCGAACTGGCTGAGCCGGCGGCGTCGGCGCCATTCACGCAGCAGGTCGCCGACCGGCGGTCTGGTCGCGACGGTTGCCATGCACTCGATCGTAGAGCGCGCGCGGCGTCGCAGGCATTACCTCCGAGGTCATGGACGCTCGGCGGAGTGACGTGCACGCTCGAAGCGTCACGATTCGGAAAGGAGCAGTCATGCCCGAAGCACTCGACCTCGTTCGCCGTTATCTCGAAGCCTGGAACGAAAGTGATCCCGACATTCGCCGCGCCGAGCTCGAGACGGTGTGGGCGGACGACGGGCGCTACGTCGATCCACTCGCGGCCGTCACCGGCCACGACGAGATCTCGGCGCTGATCGGAATGGTGCATCAGCAGGCGCCCGCGCACGTCTTCCGGCTTCTCGACGGTGTCGACGCCCACCACAACGTCGCACGCTTCGGCTGGGAGCTGGTCCCCGCCGCCGGCGGCGAGTCGATCGCCGAGGGCTTCGACGTGGCGGTGACGAACGACGACGGCCGGATCGTCAGCGTCCTCGGCTTCCTCGACAAGGCGCCGGGCGCATGAAGCAACTCGGGAGCGGATGCCCCTCGCATCCGCTCCCGATCCTTCGGTCGGCTAGGCGAGGAACGGCGTGACGGCGGCGGTGGCCTGCTTGGCAGTCAGAACCTTGGGCAGGTCCGGTGCGGGCGCGATCTGGTCGGCCGCGATGTTGGAGAGGACGCTGAGGTGGCGCGACTCGCAGGCGCCGATCTCGGCGGCGACGCCCTTGAGCTCGTTGCTCTTCAGTGCGGTGACCGCCCCCATGTAGGCGCCGACGAACGCGGTCTCGAGCGCCTGGCCGAGCTGGCCGATGCTCTTCCGCGAGCCGAACGCTCCGCCCGGGTACTTGAACTTCAGCCCGGCGGGGGTCGCCGACTTGAGCACGCCCTTGAGCGCGGCGTAGTGGGCGCGCTCGTTGCCCATCGCGGAGGCGAGGTAGCCGAGCTCGTCACCTTTCAGCTTCTTCGACGCGATCGCCCGTGTGTAGAAGTCGATCGCGAGCAGCTCGGCCGTGGCCGCGAGCTTGGCGATGTCGGCATCGGTGGAGGCGGCGCCGAACGCGGTGCCCTGCGCGAGCGCGAGCACCGAGCCGCCGGCGGCCAGCGCGATTCCGCCCCTGGCGCCGCGGCTGAGGAACTGGGCCCGAGTCGTCCCGCTCATCGTTTCGTCCTCCCTCTGTCGAGATTCGTCGCGCCCGGAGCGGCGCGTCGAGCCGTATTCGCGCGACCTCGGCGGGCGGTTCGCCGCTCGAACTGGTCGAGAGGACGCCTGGCGGGTGAGGCGCCGTTCGAGCTCGACCTCACCCGGGCGTGCTTCGGATCCGCCGGCGAGGGCTTTCGCCCCGGATCGGCAGCCAGTAGTAGACGTTGAACGCGGCGATCACGACGACGCCGAGCACAGGCAGCAAGGCGCCCAGCACGGTGCCGGTCGTGAGCCACGCCAGGGCAAGCTGAAAGCGCCTCCCGATGGCCGTCGCGCTCCGGTGATCGAGGGCGTCGCTGAGGAGCCGGTGACGGCGCGCGTATTGCCAGACGGCGTTGAACGCCAGCGCCGTCAGGTCGAACGCGATGCCGTAGAAGACCACGGCGGTTCGGCGGCCGTCTCCGGTGCGCAGCGCACCGGCGAGGACGGAGGTGGCAAAGGGAAGGAATGCCACGACCATCAGCAGCAACGTGTTGAGCAGCAGTACGACCCGGTCCGCTGCACGGATCTGGTCGAACATCACGTGGTGGTTCACCCACACCTGTCCGATGAACAGGAACGTGACCGCGTAGGCGAGATAGGACGGCCACAGCGCGGCGAGGTCGTGAAGCAGATTGGTGTAGTCGGTCGGTGGCTTGATCTCGAGAACGAGCAACGTGATCGTGATGGCGAAGACGGCGTCGCTGAACCCGACCAGCCGTGTGGTGTCGCGCGACACCGAGTGAGGGTCGGCCGAGCTCACAGGTCGAGCACGACGTCGTCGTGCGGTCGTGAGCAGCAGATGAGTGCGCTGCCGTCGGCCGGGCGCTCGACCGGGTCGGGGTCATAGTCGACGGCGCCGGCGACGAGCGTCGTCTCGCAGTTGTGGCAGACACCGGTGCGGCACGACCAGCGGACGGGAACGTCGCACGCTTCGGCGAGCTCGAGCAGGCTCGAGTAGTCGTCGCTCCACGGGATCGCGAGGCTGCTGCGCGCGAATTCGATCGTCGGGCCGTCTCCGGGCGCGCCCGAGGGCGGGTGAGGCGGTCGCGCGGGCGTCGCCGCGATGCCGGGAGTCAGGCCGGGTGCAGGCCCGAACGGCTCGGTATGGACGTGGGCCGCTCCGAGGCCGAGCGCCGACAGGCCGGCGCTGATCTCCTCCATGAACGCCGCCGGTCCGCACAGGTATGCCTCTGCGTCTCGCGGAGGGTCGAGCTCGGTGAGCAGCGATGCAGTGAGACGACCGGTGCTGTCGAAGTCGCGGCCCGCAAGGTCGTCCGGGCCCGGGCGGCTGAAGCAAACGTGGGACCGTGCGTGCGGGAGCGAAGCCAGGAGCGCGCGGGCCTCGGCGGCGAAGCAGTTGTCGCGGCTGCTGCGTGCGCCGTGGAGCCACCAGATCTCGCGTTCGGAATGCTCCGCGACCAGCGCATTGAGCATCGCGAGGACGGGCGTCGCGCCGATGCCGGCACTGATCAGCAGCACCGGCGCGTCGGTTCGGTCGAGGATGAAGGTGCCGCGAGGTGCAGCGACGTCGAGCTGGTCGCCGAGGGCGAGCCGGGTGTGCAGATAGCCGCTGGCGATGCCTTCGTGCTCGCGCTTGACGGCGACTCGGTAGTGCCCGGCACCAGGCGGTCCCGAGAGCGAGTAGTTCCGGAGGACCGATCTCTGCTCCGCCCCGGGCCGGATGCGCAGCGTGAGGAACTGTCCGGGGAGCGCGGGTGGGAGCGGCGCGCCCTCGGGGTCGTCGAGCCGGACGGAGATCACGGAGTCGCTCTCTCTTTCGATGCCCGTGACCTTCAGCCGGCGGAACCCGGCCCACGCCGGCGGAGGGCTGGCTGCCACGAGCCCCGCGTTGCCGCCGCCGGGCCCTCCCTCCAGCAGCGCACGGAACGACGCTTGCCACCCCGGGCTGAGAGCGGGGATGCGCAGCGCTCGGAGCAACTGTTGTCGCGGGTGCCCCGGGAGGTAGAGGAGCCCGTCGACCTCGGCGACGGTCATCTGCTCCGCACCCGAGGCGAGCTTGACGATCTCGTCTCCGGCGCTCACCTCGCCCTCTTCGAGCACGCGAAAGTAGAAGCCGGGCCGGCGATGCGAGACGAGCAGGGCCGGGATGCGAGGGTCGTTCATCCGGAGCCCGACGCGGTAGCAGGTGACGCGTGGCTGGGTGACTTCGAAGACCGCGGTGCCGATCCGGTAGCGATCGCCGATGCAGACTGCGTCGTCGCTCAGTCCCTCGACCGTGAAGTTCTCGCCGAACTGCCCGTAGACGAAGTCGCTTCGTCCGAGCTCGTGTTCCCAGTACCGGTACGAGTCGATCTGGTAGACGAAGACCGCGCGTTGCTCGCCGCCGTGCCCGGCCAGATCGCCTTGACCGTCGCCGTCGACGTTGAGCCTGCGAACCTTGCGAGGGCCTGCGACGGCTTCCTTGAACACCCCCGTGAAGACCGTCTTCCCCTGCCAGGGCACCTCCTTCGGCTTGCCGACGTTGACGGACAGCAATGTGCCCATGGGTTCCGGCATCGAAGTGCTTCCTTGGACGGAAGCTCACCGCGAGCCGCGCGCGGCCGCGATCCGCTCGGGGCTCCACTTGTTCCAGCCGTGGAAGGCCGAAAGGTCGCCGGCGTCCCAGGCTTCGCGCAGCCCGTGGGCGTTGAGATCCCAGTCCGGGCGGATCTCGCGCATCGCGGCCCGGAGATCCTGGTGGAGATCCTCGACCGACGGGCGGCCCCAGAACCAGTAGCCGTTGTAGAGGCTGTGGATGACGAGCCCCGGCTTGAGCACGAGGGTGTGCGGGATCATCGGGTCGTGCTCCGGGTCGGTGTACTCCTGGATGTCGAGATCGCGCTGAACCGTGCGTTCCGGGTCGGAGAGGAAGGGCCACTGGGCGCCGACTGACGCACGGAACTCCTGGTTCGTGTGGTGGTCGTCGGTCGAGATGGTGACGATCTGCGTGTACGCGACCGCGATCTGCGGATAGAACGCGGCGAGCTGCAGATGCTGCTGGTGCTCCTTCGGGCAGTAGTGGCCGCGGGCGAGCGTGAGGATCATCGGGTCGTCGCCCTGCAGCTCGCTCAGCCTGCGCAGCGTGGACGTGTGATCGGGCAGCTCGTAGTCGGGAAAGACGCCGCCGGGGACGATGTCGGAACGCATCGGATGGCCTCCTCAGTTGGTGTCGGCAGCAGCCCTCACGGGCGCAGAGCAGACGGTGAGATGTGATTCTGCACTTGACACAACCAGGAGGGAGCCATGAGCACCACCGAGACGCGTCACGACGAGGAGACCGGCGGCGCGGGCGTCGCGAAGGCCGACATGAAGCTCGAGGTGGTCGTCATCCCGGTCTCGGATGTCGATCGGGCGAAGGAGTTCTACGGGCGGCTCGGATGGCGGCTCGACGCCGACTTCCCGTTCGACAACGGCTTCCGGGTTGTTCAGTTCACGCCTCCCGGCTCGGGGTGCTCGATCCAGTTCGGCACGAAGATGACGTCGGCCGCGCCCGGCTCGGCCCAGGGTCTCTACCTGATCGTCTCCGACATCGAGGCCGCGCGCAGCGGGCTCGTCGCCCACGGCGTCGACGTCAGCGAGGTGTTCCACGCCGAAACGCCCGGCGCTCAGTTTCAGGCCGACGGCGCCGGTCGCGTCGACGGGCCGGCGCCGGGTCAGGGCAGCTACAGCACCTTTGCGACGTTCAGCGACCTGGACGGCAACGGCTGGCTGATGCAGGAGGTCACGACGCGGCTGCCGGGCCGCATCGACGCCGCCGAGACGTCATACGCATCGACCGCGGACCTCGCGAACGCGATGCGGCGCGCGTCGGTCGCCCACGGCGAGCACGAGCAGCGCACCGGCGAGCGCGACGAGAACTGGCCGGACTGGTACGCCGCGTACATGGTCGCGGAGCAGGCGGGTGAGGAACTGCCGACATGAGCGACTACGACGTCATCGTCATCGGCGGCGGCTCTCCGGGCGAGCACTGCGCCGGCGCGCTCGCCGAGGGCGGCCTGCGCGTGGCGCTCGTCGAGCGTGAGCTCGTCGGCGGCGAGTGCTCGTACTGGGCGTGCATCCCGTCGAAGACCCTGTTGCGGCCGGGCGAGGCGGCGCACGCCGCGAACGACGCTGCCGCGCCGGCGACGATCGACGTCGAGGCGGCTCTTGCCTGGCGCGACTTCATGGTCTCCGACTACTCCGACTCGGGCCAGGAGCGGTGGCTCGCGGACAACGGCATCGACCTCATTCGCGGCAGCGGCAAGCTCGCCGGTGTCGGTGTCGTCGAGGTCGACGGTGTTCGCCACACGGCCGAGCACGTCGTCCTCGCGAACGGAGCCGACCCGATCGTGCCGCCGGTCCCGGGCCTCCGCGGGCTCGACGGCGTCTGGACGAACCGCGAGGTGACCGGCATGAAGACCGTTCCGCGCCGCCTGCTCGTGCTCGGCGGCGGGCCGGTGGGAGTCGAGATGGCGCAGGCCGTGCGGCGGCTCGGCGGCGAGGTCGCGCTGGTCGACGGCGGCAGGCACGTCCTGCCGCGCGAAGCCGCGCCGCTCGGCGATGCGCTCGGCGAGGTGCTGCACAGGGAGGGTGTCGAGATCGTCGTCAATACGCAGGCGACCGCCGCGCGGCGCGAAGGCGAGGACTACGTCCTGGAGCTCGACGACGGCAGTGAGCTGCGCGGCGACCGGCTCCTCGTCGCCACCGGGCGCCGGCCACGCGTCGAAGGGATCGGGCTCGAGTCGGTGGGCGTGCAAGCCGACGCCCACGGAGTTCCGGTCGACTCCCGACTCCGCGCCGCCGAGCGGCTGTGGGCGGTCGGCGACATCACCGGCATCTGGCAGCTGACCCACGTCGGCAAGTACCAGGGCGAGGTCGTCGCTTCGAACATCCTCGGCGAGCCCCGCGAGGCGAACTACGACGCGGTGCCGCGCGTCGTGTTCACCGATCCCCAGGCCGCGTGCGTCGGGGCGAACGAGGCGCGTCTTCAGCGGAACGGCGCCGATCTCGGGCATTGCGAAGACGGAGACGTACACGCGCGCGTACGCCGACAGCATCGGGTTCCTGACGCTGCTCTGCGACGGCGAGCGCCTGACCGGGGCCTACGCGCTCGGCCCGGAAGCGGGGGAGTGGCTCCAGCAGGCGACGCTGGCGGTGCGCGCCCGCGTGCCGCTGGACGTGCTCCGCGACACGATTCAACCGTTCCCGACGTTCTCGGAGATCTTCGTCGAGGCGCTGCACGCGCTCCGGAAGCAGATCGCCGCGGCGTCTTCCACCGTGGAGGCGGGCTCGTGAGCCGCGGGCCACGGCTCACCGGCCAGACCGTGGTCGTGATCGGCGGCAGTTCGGGCATCGGGCTGGAGACGGCCCGGCGCGCGCGCGAGGAGGGAGCCGATGTGATCGTCACGGCTCGCGACGCGGATCGGCTGCGCCGCGTCGGCGACGAGCTCGGGGCAAGCACCGTCGCCTTCGACGCCACCGACTTCGACCGGCTCGCGAGGTTCTTCGACGAGCTACCCACCTCGATCGACCACGTCTTGGTCACCGGCCCGGGTCCCTACTACGCGCCGGTCGCGGAGTTCGACGTCGACGCGGCACGCCGCGACGTCGAGGCTCATCTCTTGCTGCCGGTGCAGGTCGCTCGATTCGCTGCGGGGAAGGTCCGCCCGGGAGGAACGCTGCTCTTCATGGGCGGCACGGGCGGCCGACGTACGGCGGTCGGCCTTGCCTTCATCTCGGCGCTCACGGCCGCAGGTCCCGCCCTGACGAGGAGTCTCGCGTTGGAGCTCGCACCCGTCCGCGTCAACCTGCTCGCGGCAGGGTTCGTCGACACCGCGCTGTCAGCGTCGCTCCTCGGCGACCAGCTGGACGCGCGCCGCGAGCAGCTCCGCACGACGCTGCCGATCGGCCGCGTCGTCGGCCCGGCCGACGTCGCCGAGCTGGCCGTCCACCTCATGACGAACACCGCCGTCACCGGCGCGACCTTCGACATCGACGGCGGTCAGCAGCTCGTCGAGCAGTGAGCACCGACCGTTGAGCGGTCCGTCGGCGAGCGCCTGCTAGGACGCAGCTCCGGTCTTCGGCGAGGACGAAGGTGACGCCGGTCGGTTCCGGTCGCCACCCCCCGAAGTCGCATCCGCCTCTGCCGCCGCGACGTCGGCCGCCGCGGTGGGCACGAGGGCCAGTCCGCCGAAGACGACGGCGCTGAGTGCGAACCAGGCCCAACCGAGCGCGAGGCCGCCCACGACGTCCGACAGCCAGTGCAGGTCGAGGAGCACACGACTCGCCGCGACTGCAACCGCGATCGCCACGGCTGCGGCGACGACGATCTGTCGCGTCGGCCTTGGCAAGTTGCGCCCGATGACCAGCGCGGCCGCGGCGTAGAACGCGGCGGCGGTCGCCGAGTGCCCGCTCGGGAACGACGGCCCAAGCCGAGCCGCCGCGGGATCGAGGGTCGGGCGGACCCGGCCGACGAGGTCCTTGACACCGAGTTGGGCGAGCTCCATTCCGACCAGCACGACGAGCAGGAAGAGAGCCGCCCGTCCGGTTCGGTTGCGCCACACGTCGACGAGTGCGAGGAGGACGGCAAGGACGACGACGATCCGGATGCTGCCGAGATCGGTGATTGCGCGGAGGCCGCTCGACGCCGCGCTGCTCCGGTGGTCGTACCCCCACGCCGCCACGGAGTTGTCGACGTGCTGAATGAACGCGAGCCGGCGAACGACGAGGGCGAGCACGCCGAGCACGAGCCCGCCGACCAGTGTCACGCCGAGCGCGATCGTCAGCAGGAGGCCGCTGGCGACCTCGCGGTCGAGCCGTCGCGCCAGCAGCCGCCGTGGGCCGCGGTGCGGCTTCACGGCCTCGCCCACCGTACGCGCGACCTCCTCGGCCGGACGCTCCGGCGTCACGGCAGAGCGCGCGTACCAGCGCGCGGCGAGGAGGGCGAGGAGCCCGGCGACGAGCGCAGCGGTCAGGTCGGCAACAAGAGGCATGAGTGAGATTTTGCGGCGGCCAATGTCCCGCCGGCGACGTCGATGTTTCCTTTCGGGTGAACAAGAAACCACTGTCGCGCAATTTGTCTTCGAGAGGAATCTCGTCAGATGACTACTGAAACACTCACTTCTCCCGACTACTCACCTGTTCACGTCGATCCAGATCGTGGTCGATCGGCGCTCGACGCTCCCGTCCTCGACAAGGAGCCGGGGCCGCTCGGCCGCCGCCTCGCTGCGCTGCCGGGCGACGGCCATCCGGTGTGGACGTACGTCTGCGGCATCGCTCATCGCATTCGTTGCGATCGCGTCGCTCTCGATCGTCGCGGGCCTCGCGGTCATGCACGTGCTGCTGCGCGTCCACGGGGTCGCGGGCGACGACGAGAGCCTCGTCCGCTTTCTCGCCCGGCACCGCTCGAGCGGGCTGACCGACGCCTCGCTCGTCGGCTCGATCATGGCCGGCGGCGTCGTCCTGCCGATCGTCGTCGCCGCGGCCGCGCTGGTCGCAGGCGTCGCCAAGCACTGGCGGCTCGCCGGCTTCTTGCTCTTTGCGCTGGCCGTCGAGTCGGCGTCGTACCGGACGACGACACTGGTGATCCATCGGCATCGGCCCGAAGTGCACCGCCTCGAGCGGCTGCCGGTCGACGCGAGCTATCCGTCGGGCCACACCGCGGCGGCGATTGCTGTTTACGGCGGATTGGCGCTGCTCCTGACATCACGCATCGAGAGCCGCGCGGCGCGGATTGCGATCTGGTTCGTCGCCGCGTTGATCGTCGTGTACGTCGCGTTCTCGCGCATGTACCGCGGCATGCACCACCCGATCGACGTTGCGGGAGGCGTGATCGTCGGGATCGCCGCGCTGTGCGCGCTGGTCGCCGTAACGCGCGCCGCAGGGAGCGCATCGAGATGAGCAAGGTGGCGGTGGTCGCGCACGCCGGCAAGACCTTCGGGGGCGGACTGCCGGAGCTGCGGCTGGAGCTCGAGCGCCAGGGAGTCGTCGACCCGCTGTGGATCGAGGTGCCGAAGAGCCGGTTTGCGCCGAAGCAGGTCAAGCGCGCGCTTTCGGACGGCGCGGAGCTGCTCTTCGTCTGGGGCGGCGACGGCATGGTGCAGCGCTCGATCGACGCGATGGGCGGTTCCGAGGCGGCGCTCGCGATTCTGCCCGCAGGCACCGGCAACCTGCTCGCGACGAATCTCGGCATTCCGCAGGACATCGAGCAGGCGGTGTCGATCGGTCTTCGTGGCGACCGGCGCCCACTCGACGTGGGGCGGTTGAACGGCGAGCGCTTCGCCGTCATGGCCGGCGCGGGCTTCGACGCGGCGATGATGGAGCAGGCGGACGGAACCCTGAAGGATCGAATCGGACGCGTCGCCTACGTCTGGACCGGGTCGCAGAACCTCCGCGCCAAGCCGTTCAAAGCGAAGATCGAGGTCGACGGCGTGCCCTGGTACGCCGGAGAGGCGAGCTGCATCCTGTTCGGCAACGTCGGACGCCTCTTCGGTGGCATCGAGGTCTTCGAGCACGCCCGCCCGGACGACGGCCGGCTCGAGCTCGGAGTCGTCAACGCTGACGGGATCACCGACTGGATGCGGGCGATCGCGCGCACCGCCACCGGTCATCCCGAGCGCTCGCCGCTCGTCCAGGCGACGTCGGCGAAGAAGGTGAAGGTGAAACTGAACCGCAAGGTCCTGTACGAGGTGGACGGCGGCAGCCGGGAGAAGGTCAAGTCCTTCACCGTCAAGGTGCAGCCCGCCGCAATCACGATTTGCCTTCCGAAGGAGGAGCCGGGACAGAATGGCAACGCTTCAGCCTGATTCCGTCGCGCCGCTGCGCAGCGCACGTTCGTGGGGCGAACGGTTCGTCCGGACTCGCACCTTCGCGGCGCTCTCGCGCGCGGGGTTCGTGGCGCGAGCCCTCGTCTACGGCATCATCGGGCTCCTCGCCTTCGACCTCGCGATCGGGCAAGGGGGCAAGATCACGAACCAGCAGGGTGCGCTGCGGACGGTCGAGCAGCGGTCGTTCGGTCACCTCCTGCTGGCGCTCCTCGCGATCGGCCTTGGCGGCTACGCGCTGTGGCGGCTCTTCCGAGCCGCGCTCGGTCACGGCCCCGAGGGGGCTGACCGCGGCGTCGAACGGCTCGGCGCGCTCGGGAGCGGGATCGTCTACGCGCTGCTCTGCGCGCTCGCCGTCCAGATCCTCATGGGGCCCAGCACCTCCCGGAGCGCGAAGAAGACCGCGAGCGACGTCTTCGGCTGGCCCGCGGGGCGCTGGCTGGTCGGGCTCGCCGGGGTCGTGCTGGTAGGAGTCGCGATCTACCAGTTCATCCGCGGCGTGCGGCAGAAGTTCCTCGCCGACTCGAAGACCGAGCAGATCCCGCGTGCGGTCATGCCGTGGTTCAAGGCCCTCGGCACGATCGGCCACGTGGCGCGGGCGGTCGTGTTCGGGCTGGTCGGCGTCTTCCTCGTCAAGGCGGCCTACGACTACAAGGCGAACGAGGCGATCGGCCTCGACGGCGCGCTCGGCAAGCTCTACAACGGCGCGTACGGCTCGTGGCTCCTCGGCGCAGTGGCGCTCGGATTGCTCGCATTCTCCTGCTTCTCGCTCGTCGAGGCCCGCTTCCGGCGTATCTGAGATCGTCGTGTGCGATGGAGGGCACCGACCGCACGGCTCGTTCTCGGCCCCATGCTGCGCTACGCCGGCACGGAGAGCGCGTCGTTCTGGGTCGAGACGAGCGCGGCGTGTGAGGTCGAGATCCTCGGCCACCGCGAGTCGACGTTCGCGGTCGAAGGTCATCACTACGCGCTGCTCCTCGTCTCTGATCTGACGCCCGCGAGTGTCACGCCGTACGACGTGCGGCTCGACGGCGAGCTCGTGTGGCCGCCCGACGACGGACGACCGACACCGGTCGTCCACACGCGCCACCACGAGCCGCGGACGCGCCTCGTCTTCGGCTCCTGCCGCGTCGGCGATCCGTTGCCGACGAAGCTCGGACCGAGGTGGCCCGACGACGTGAAGGCGATCGGGATCGACGCGCTCTGGACGTACTCCAAAGAGCTTCAGCGCGGCGAGATGGAGTGGCCGGACGCCGTCCTTCTACTCGGCGACCAGACGTACGCCGACGAGGTCTCGCCCGAAACGCTCGAGTTCATCGAGCAGCGGCGCGGAACGGACGTGCCACCCGGCGGGCAGATCGCCGACTTCGAGGAGTACACGCGGCTCTACCGCGAGTCGTGGTCGGAGCCCGACATCCGCTGGCTGCTGTCGACGGTGCCGACGGTGATGATCTTCGACGACCACGACGTCCACGACGACTGGAACATCTCCTGGCTCTGGGTCGAGGAGATGCGCGCAAAGCCGTGGTGGGAGGCGCGCATCACCGGCGCATTCATGGCCTACTGGATCTACCAGCACCTCGGCAATCTCTCGCCGCCCGAGCTCGAGGACGACACCACCCTCCCGCGGGTGAAAGAGGCCGGGGACGCGGGGTCGTTGCTGCGGCGGCTTGCGCACACGTGGGATCGTGAGTCCGCCGCCAGCCGCTGGGCGTTCTATCGCGACTTCGGCGACACGCGGCTGCTCGTCCTCGACTCGCGTGCGGCGCGCGTGCTCTCGGACGGCCGCCGGCAGATGATCGACGACGAGGAGTGGGACTGGATCGTCGAGCACTCGAGCGGCGCGTTCGACCACGTCCTGATCGCGAGCACGCTCCCCGTGTTCCTGCCTCGCGGCATTCATCACCTCGAGGCGTGGAACGAGGCGCTCTGCGCCGGGCGCTGGGGTCGGCTTGCGGCGAACCTGAGCGAGCGGCTTCGGCGCGCGGTTGATCTCGAGCACTGGGCGGCCTTCAATCCTTCGTTCGAGCAGCTGTGTGACTGGCTCAGAACGCTTACGCGCGGAACGGAGGGGGCAGAACCGCCCGCGTCGATTCTGGTGCTCGGCGGCGACGTTCATTGCAGCTCGATCCACGAGGTCGACCTCGGCGGCGACTCGTCGTGCCGCGTGCACCAGCTGGTCTGCTCTCCCTTCCGCAACCCGCTCTCGCCGAAGGAGCGCCGCATCCTGCAGGCGACCGGCTCGCGCGTCTGCGAGCAGCTCTTCAAACGACTCGCGAAGCTGGCCGGGGTCGAGGCGCCCTCGGCGAGCTGGGAGCCGATCCGGGCGGCGACCTTCGACAACGCCCTCGGCGAGCTCGTGCTCGACGGTCGCACGGCTTCTGCGACGCTCTGGAGGAGTCCGCGCGAGGGCGAGGATCCGGAGCTACTCGTCGCCGATCCGCCCGTCGCGCTCGCCGTCGCGTCGCGGGAACAGCGGCCCGCGGTCGATCCCACACCCGGCATGCGCTCGAAACGGACGGAAGAACGGAGGTCCTGAACGTGCTCGGCCGCGACGATCCATCTCGCCTCGTCCGCTGCGACCCGGGACGCTGTCGACAGTCTGTCGGCAACCCTCCTTGAGGTTCGACCTTCCACCCGAGCTGGCCGAGATCCGCGCCGCCGTGCGCGAGCTGTGCACACGCTTCCCCGGCGAGTACTGGCGCGGGCTCGAGCCGGATGGCTATCCGACCGCGTTCGTGACGGCGCTGACCGAGAGCGGCTGGTTGGCGGCGCTGATCCCCGAGGACTACGGCGGCGGTGGCCTCGACCTGACCGCGGCGAGCGTGATCACGGAAGAGATCAACGCCACGGGGTGCAACTCGGCCGCCTGCCACGCGCAGATGTACACGATGGGCACGATCCTGCGACACGGCAGCGCGGAGCAGAAGGAGCACTATCTGCCGAAGCTCGCAAGCGGCGAGCTGCGGTTACAGGCATTCGGCGTCACGGAGCCGACCGCAGGGTCCGACACGTCGATGATTCACACGACGGCCGAGCGCGTCGACGGGGGCTACGTCGTCCACGGCCAGAAGATCTGGACCTCGCGTGCCGAGCACTCCGATCTGATGTTGCTCCTCGCGCGCACGACGCCGCTCGACCAGGTCCAGAAGCGCGGCGACGGCCTCTCGACCTTCCTCGTCGACATGAGGACGGCCGGCGACCGGCTGGCGATCCGGCCGATCAAGACGATGATGAACCACGCGACCACCGAGGTCTTCTTCGACGGCGTCGAGCTGCCGGCCGACGCGCTGATCGGCGAAGAGGGGAGGGGGTTCCGCCAGATCCTCGACGGGATGAACGCCGAGCGTGTGCTGATCGCCTCCGAATGCATCGGTGACGGTCGCTGGTTCGTCGACAAGGCAACACGCCATGCGACAGACCGCGTCGTCTTCGGGCGGCCGATCGGTGCGAACCAGGGCGTTCAGTTCCCGATCGCGCGGGCCCACGCGGCGGTCGAGGCCGCCGACCTCGTCCGGTACAAGGCCGCCTGGCTCTACGACGAGGGTCAGCCGTGCGGAGCGGAGGCGAACATGGCCAAGCTGCTCGCTTCGGAAGCATCCTGGCAGGCGGCTAACGCCTGCCTCGACGCCCATGGCGGTTACGGCTTCGCAGCCGAGTACGACATCGAGCGCAAGTTCCGCGAGACGCGGCTCTACTCGGTTGCGCCGATCTCGAACAACCTCGTTCTCGCCTACCTCGGCCAGCATGTCCTCGGCCTGCCGAGGTCCTACTAGGCGTGGGTCAGCTTGGCGCGGCAGCGACCGACCAGATCAGCAAGTCGAGGATGCGCACCTCGGTGAGTCCGTAATCGCGCTTCGCGAGTTCCCTTCGGAGCGTCTTCACGGCCTCGCGGTTGCGGTCGAGGTCGCGCTTGTAGCCGCGTACGAGTCCGATCGCGCGTTCTCCGAAGCGAGCGTCAGCTCCGAGGTCGTCGTCAGCCAGGTACCTCTGGACGACGCTGTCGAGCATGGGGATCAGCGCCGGGCGCTTTGGGTGGAGCGCCTTCGTCATCTTCGAGAAGCCGACCCCGCGGATCTCCGCAAACGCATCGAAGAGGCGCCTCAGCGGCAACCACGGCACCGAGCTAGCCGCACCTGTCAGCGAAGTGCCGGGAGCGATCGCCCGTAGCGCTCGCTCGATCGTGCGGCGCCGCTCGAGTATCACCGCGATCTCTGCGGTCGAGATGCGGGCGCCACCGCGGTTCGCCAGCCTGAGGTCGGACTCCTCGAACGACGCCGAATGGTCGCCGACATCGATGCGCCAGGCCTCGAGGAAGCCGAGGACGACCTGAAGGGGATCCTCGATCTCGATCCCGTTCCGAAGAGCGACGGTCGAACTCGCCTTCACCCGGGCGTTCCTATCGCAGCGTCCGCGGCAGCCCGAACTGCGGAAAGAGACCGCTGTCGGCGAACCACGTGATGGCGGAGATCTGGTCGCCCTCGAGGGTGAGCACGAGGAGCGAGATCGCACGCGCGACATCGGTCTCGGGCATCCGTGCGTAGCACCCGAATGCAGGCTGTCCGTTGGCGTGCGTCGGCACGATCCGCAGCGGAGCGCCGCGGCGTTCCTCCGACCCGCGCAGGAATGCGCCGATCGCTTCGTGTCCCTGGTACGCGTGCGGAAGAGGCGGCATCGTGAGCCACGCGTCCCCGGTCAGGAGGGCGACCATTCCTTCGACGTCGCCGTCCTCGACCGCGACGGCGAAGCGGCCGACGATGTCGCGCTCCAGCGCTGAATCCGGGAGCGGCGCACGGTCGCGCGCGGCGGCCGGCAGACGGGATTCGAACGCCGAACGCGCACGGCGCAGCAGGCTGTTGACCGAGGCTTCGCTGGTGTCCAGCATCACGGCGACCTCGCCGGCTCGGTAGCCCAGCACGTCTCGCAGCACGAGCACGGCACGCTGCTGCGGCGGAAGGTGCTGAAGGCCGACGACGAACGCCAGCGCGATCGCTTCCTTCATCTCGTAGCGCGCCTCCGGTCCGGGCGCCTCGTCCGAGATTCCCTCGAGGAGAGCATCGGAATAGGGCTCGAGCCAGAGCGGCTCGCTCCAGCGTGTCGGCTCGGGCATCCGGGTCATCCGCGGGTCTTCCGGGCGGCGCCGTCTCGCCCGCAGGGCATCCAGGGAGCGGTTGGTGGCGATCCGGTACAGCCAGGCACGGACCGATGCGCGTCCCTCGAACTGCTCGAGCCCGCGCCACGCGGCCAGCAGCGTCTCCTGGACCAGATCTTCGGCGTCGTGCACGGACCCGACGATCCGGTAGATGTGGAGCTGAAGCTCACGCTGGTAAGGGCCGGTCAGCTCGCGGAACGCGTCATCGTCCCCGCTGCGCGCTCGTGCGAGGGTCTGCTCGGTCACGCCCGCATCCTCGTACAGGCTCGTCCTTTCGGCTGCATCACGAGTAACGACGTCGACGCGACTCGAAACTCGCCGCTCAGTTTGCGGCACGGCCGGCGCCTCAACGAACGCAGCAACGAATACTCCGATGGAAGGAGAACCGAGATGGGCAAGATCGTTGTCAGCACGAACGTCACGCTCGATGGAGTCGTCCAGGATCCGACCGGCGACGAGGGCTTCAGGCACGGCGGCTGGTTCGACGAGTTCTTGGGCGCGGACCGCGAAGCGTGGGCCAAGGTCGAGTTCGAGGAGGTGCTCGGCGCCGAGGCCCTGCTGTTGGGCCGGCGAAGCGACGAGTGGTTCGGTTCGCGGTGGTCGGCCCGCAGTGGCGAGTGGGCGGACAGGTTGAACAGCATGCCCAAGTTCGTCGTTTCCTCGAGTCTCGATCATCCCCGGTGGGGCAACGCGACGGTACTGAAGGGCGACGTGCTGGGCGAGATCTCGAAGCTCAAGCAGGAGTTGGACGGAGAGGTCGTCGTCTACGCCAGCTATCAGCTCGTGCGCACACTGCTCGAGCACGACCTCGTCGACGAGCTGCGGCTCTTCGTCTTCCCGGTCGCGCTCGGCGCCGGCGACCGCCTGTTCGGCGAGACGAGCGACAGGAAGCCGATGCGCCTCCTCGACGCCCGGACTCGTCGGCGACGGGCTCGCATATCTGACCTACGAGCTCGTCCGGGAGGCCGACGGGAGCGCACCGGCGCAGGATCCCGCCGCGAAAGGAGACATATCCAACGGCGCAACCCGCATGACGATCTCAACCACCGCTCGAGCGACGGCGTCGACGTGACGCTCGTCTGGGTCGCGGCGAGGGGACGGCTAGCGCACAAGACCGCCGGAGGGACGAATCACGAGCCAGCGTCCGCCGAACTCGACGACGTTCTGGCACAGGATCTGTCCCGGCTTGCGGTCGCCGACGTAGTGGTAGAGCGGCCTGCCGGCATAGGTGAGCTGTCGCCTGCCGTCCGGGCGTCTCGTGGTCCCGAGCAGTTCCCTGCGGGCTCCGGCTCCCGGGCGAAGCGAGCCGCTGACGACGTACGGTGGCCACGCGGCGGCGCAAGCGCCCGAGCACGTGGTCCGGCCGCGCGGATCCCGTGTGAAGCCGTAGAGGGCCTTGCCGTGACCGTCGAACAGCACGACGCCGAACGACGAAGGGCCGGCCGCGACGGTCGGCGTCGTGCCGCCGACAGCCACGGCTTGGCCCTCGGCGAGCACGAGGATGACGAGCGTGAGAAGAGCGGTGCGAACGTGCACAGTGAACAGTCCACGGAGGGGGTCGATGCGTTACGCGTGCCGAGTCCTTAGCTTCGCGCTCTGTCGCCGGGGCCGGCACACGCAGACGGCAAGGCGGAGATGGGCGACGAGTTCGTGCGTCTCGACCGGTCGACGTTGTCCGGCCGCGCTAAAGGCGGCTAACGGTCGATCATCCGCTGGTTGGCTTCCGAATACCGATCGCCCTGCGCCTCGAGGCGGGCGGATTCGATCTCCTCGACGTCGCCGGGCGTGAGCTCCACCTCGGTTGCGGCGATGTTCTCGTCGAGCCGGTGCAGCTTGGTGGTGCCGGGGATCGGGACGATCCAGGGCCTCCGGGCGAGGAGCCAGGCGAGCGCGATCTGGGCGGGCGTCGCTCCTTCTCGCCGGCGACGCGCTCGAGCAGCTCGACGAAGGCGCTGTTCGCCTTCCGTGCCTCCAGATCGACGAACCGCGGCACGGTGTTACGGAAGTCGCCGCTCTCGAACTCGGTGCTCTCGTCGATCGTGCCGGTGAGGAAGCCCTTGCCGAGCGGGCTGAAGGGGACGAAGCCGATGCCGAGCTCTTCCAGCGTCGGCAGGATCGCCTCCTCGGGCTCCCGCCACCAGAGCGAGTACTCGCTCTGCAGCGCGGTCACCGGCTGGACGGCGTGCGCGCGCTGGATCGTCTGCACGCCGGCTTCGGAGAGGCCGAAGTGCTTCACCTTCCCCTGCTGCGATCAGCTCCTTGACCGTGCCGGCGACGTCTTCGATCGGGACGTTCGGGTCGACGCGGTGCTGGTAGAGCAGGTCGATCCGGTCGGTGCGAAGCCGCTTCAGCGATTCGTCGACGCTCGCGCTTGATCGTGTCCGGACGGCTGTCGACTCCGGTCGACTGGCCGGTCGAGAGCTCGAAGCCGAACTTGGTCGCGATCACGACCTGGTCGCGGACCGGCTCGAGGCCCTCGCCGACGAGCTCCTCGTTGGCGAACGGGCCGTACACCTGCGCGGTGTCGAAGAACGTGATCCCGCGCTCGACTGCCGCCCGGAGCAGCGAAATGGACTCGTGCCGCTCGGGGAGCGGCGGGAAGCTCTGGCTCATGCCCATGCAGCCGAGCCCGATCGCCGAGACCTCCAGGCTCTCTCCGAGTGTGCGCTTTTCCATCTGCCTCTCCTTCCTAGCGGGGGATGAGCTTGAGCGTGGCCGACCGTGCTTCGGGTGCGACGATCGAAGCGATGATCGTCGGGTAGCGGCGACCGTATTTGGCGTGGTAGGCGCGTCGACGATGTCGTTGGCGTCGTCGGTCTCGACCAGGTCGACGTCCCTGTCGACGCCGCCGGCGAGCACGTGGGCCTCGTGGCGTGTCCGTGCGGCGCGGAACCAGGACGATCCGCGTCCGTTCACCGAACGGACGTAGAGGTCGTCGCCGTCGCGGACGACCCAGATCGTCACCGGCCGGCGCAGGCTTCCGTCTCGTCCGAACCGGGGCGAGGTCGAGCTCTTCGGCGCCGTCGATCCGTTCGAGCTCGTCGCTTGTCCAGGTGGTCATTCTCCTCCTAGAGCTCGATCAGGAACTTGATCGACTCGCGCTCGTTCATCGCCCGGTACCCGTCGGGGACGTCTGCGAGCCCACCTGTGCGGTCGAACACTCGGCCGGGCTGGATCCGGCCCTCGAGGACGTCCGGCAGGAGCTCCTCGATGTACGCACGCGCCGGGGCGGGGCCGCCGGAGATCGTGACGTTGTCGAAGAAGGTCTTGAGCGTGGTGGGATGCGGTCGTGCTGTGGCAGCCCGACGCGACCGACGGCGCCGCCGGGCCGGACGATGCCGAGCGCGGTCACCGTCGAGAGCTCGTGCCCGACGCACTCGAGCACCGACTGGGCGCCGAGCCCGTCGGTCAGCTCGCGCACGCGCTCGATCGCGTCGTCGCCTCGTCCGTCGACGATGTCGGTCGCGCCGAATTCCCTGCCGAGCGCGATCCGGTCGGGATGGCGACCGAGGAGGATGATCTGCTCGGCGCCGAGACGCTTCGCTGCGATCACTCCGCACAACCCAACCGCGCCGTCGCCGACGACCGCGACCGCCCCGCCCGGCGCGACCCTTGCGGCCAGCGCGGCATGGTGGCCTGTCCCCATGACGTCGGAGAGGGTCAGCAGCGACGGCATCAGCGCGTCGTCCGGGGTGACGGGCAGGACGACGAGTGTCCCGTCCGCCAGCGGTACGCGCACCGCCTCGCCCTGGCCGCCGTCGATGCCGTCTCTCGCCCAGAAGCCTGCCGTGCAGGCATGAGGTCTGGAAGCCGTCCTGGCAGAGGGCGCAGGTGCCGTCCGACCACGCGAACGGCGCGAGGACGAGGTCGCCCGCCTTGACGGTGCGGACGTCGGCGCCCACGGCTTCGACGACACCGATGAACTCGTGGCCCATCCGCCGTCCGGTCTGGCTCGGCTCCATCTGGTTGTAGGGCCAGAGATCGCTGCCGCAGATGCGCGGCGCGGGTGATGCGTAGGAGCGCATCGGTCGATTCGACGATCCGGGGGTCGGAGACGTTCTCGATCCGGACGTCGCCCGGGCCGTACATCACGGTCGCTCTCATACGCGACACTCAAGCAGCGACCGGCGTGGCGTGACCGATCCTGTCGATCCGGGTACCGGCAGGCCCCCTCAGCGTCGGGAGCGTGGAGTTACCCTCGGCCTGTGGATGCCGGCAAGGAGATCCGCGAGTTCCTGACTTCGAGGCGTGCACGGATCTCTCCGGAGCGGGCCGGCCTGCCGTGGTACGGGGACAACCGACGCGTGCCCGGCCTGCGCCGCGAGGAGGTCGCGATGCTCGCCGGGGTCAGCGTCGACTACTACACCCGGCTCGAGCGGGGCAACGCCCGCGGCGTGTCGGAGAACGTGCTGGAGGCGCTCACCCGCGCGCTCCAGCTCGACGATGCGGAGCGGGCGCATCTCTTCGACCTCGCACGCGCCGCGGATGCGGCGCCGCGCCGGCGGCGCCGATCGACGCCCGGGCGGCTCCGGCCGAGCGTGCAGCGGGTTCTCGACGCGATCAACGCCGCGCCGGCGTTCGTCCGCAACGGGCGTATGGACATCCTCGCTGCCAATCGTCTCGGCCGCGCCTTCTACTCGCAGCACTACGACAGCCCTCACGGTCCCCCCAACTCGGCGCGCTTCATCTTCCTCGACCCGCGCGCCGGTGACTTCTACGCCGACTGGGAACAGGTGGCGACCGACGCCGTCGCCGTGCTGCGCTCCGAGGCCGGCCGCGACCCGTACGACCGCGGTCTGTCCGATCTCGTCGGCGAGCTCTCGACGCGGAGCGAGATGTTCCGCACCCGGTGGGCTGCGCACAACGTCCGGTATCACGACACGGGCTCGAAGCGCTTTCACCACCCGGTCGTCGGCGACCTCAGCCTCACCTACGAGACGATGCAGCTCGCGGCCGACGAGGGCCTGCTGCTGTTCGTCTACACCGCGGAGCCCGGCTCGAAGTCGGAGGAGGCGATGAGCCTCCTCGCCAGCTGGGCCGCGACGCCCGAGGAAGACGAGGCCGAGGCGCCGAACCGGAGCGACCGCTAGGCCGTGTGAAGTCGGGCGGGTGCGAGGATCGCGCACCGGCGTGCAGGGCATCCGCCTGTACGTCACCCTCCTTGAAACAGAAACGGCAGGAGGGATCGATGACCAACCAGTCGAGAACGGTCGGCATATTTCCCACGCGAGGCGACGCCGAGCTCGCGCAGTCGGCGCTCGCAGCGGCGGGAATCGAGTCTGTGATCGCCGCCGACGACGCAGGCGGCGCGTACCCCTTCGACCTCTCAGGAGGCGTGCGCCTCCTCGTCGAGGAAGCGGACGCCGACGCCGCAACCGCATTCCTCTCGGACCCCCCTCGGGCAGAGTGAAGGGAGCATGACGCTGGTCGACTTTCAGCGTCTCCGGCAGACTGAGGACATCCGAACGGCACCGCAGCCGGCGGCGTCGATCTTCCTGGACGTCCTCAACGTGTTCCTGCTGTTTCTCTCGATCTTTGGCCGCAACGACTAGCGCGAAAGGGGCGATGATGACGACTCCAACCCAGACGACGCAGCCCAGGTCGACAACACCGGTCGGCGAGCCGCGTGAAGGCGCATCACCGCCTCCGCGCGGCACGTCGCCGACGACCCCCCGGCGGCCGTGGTTTCGCCCGAGTGCCCGGTGGATCGTCTTCTTCGTCGCCCTGCTCGCGCTCAACGCATTCTTCGGAATGCGCGCGAGCGGGCCTGCATCTCGCGTGCGTGTTCCCTACAGCCCGTTCTTCCTCGATCAGGTGCGGGCCGGTCACGTCGCGTCGATCAGCTCGAAGGGCACCGCGATCCAGGGGACGTTCGCCAAGAAGCTGAGCTACCAGGGGTCGAAGCCGACGGAGCAGTTCCGTACGGAGATCCCGGCGTTCGCGAACACGGACTCACTCTCGAACCTGCTCGAGGAGCACGGCGTGACCGTGAACGCACAGCCGCTCGACAAGGGCCTGCCGTGGTGGCAGACCGGCCTGGTTGCGTTCGGCCCGACGATCCTGTTCGTCTTGCTGCTGTTCTGGCTGATGCGGAGGGCCGGCAACCTCCAGAACGCACTCGGCGCGTTCGGACGCTCGAGTGCTCGCCGCTACCAGCCCGCCGGCGACCGCGTGACCTTCGCCGACGTGGCCGGCATCGACGAGGCGAAGGGGGAGCTGAGCGAGGTCGTCGACTTCCTGCGGCACCCCGAGAAGTACAGCCGGCTCGGCGGCAGGATCCCGCACGGAGTGCTGCTCTCCGGGTCTCCCGGCACGGGCAAGACGCTGCTCGCGCGGGCGGTCGCCGGTGAGGCGGAGGTGCCGTTCTTCTCGATGGCCGCCTCCGAGTTCGTCGAGGCGATCGTCGGTGTCGGCGCCTCGCGTGTGCGCGACCTGTTCAAACAGGCGATGGAGGCGGCGCCGGCGATCGTGTTCATCGACGAACTCGACGCGATCGGCCGCTCGCGGACGAGCGGGGTCGGGGGGTTCAGCGGCGGCAACGACGAGCGCGAGCAGACGCTGAACCAGATCCTCACCGAGATGGACGGGTTCGATTCGTCGTCGAGCGTGATCGTGATCGGAGCGACGAACCGTCCCGATGTGCTCGACCAGGCTCTGCTCCGGCCGGGCCGCTTCGATCGCCGGGTCGCGGTGCAGCCGCCCGACCGCGCGGGTCGGGAGGCGATCCTGCGCGTCCACGTGCGCGGTGTGCCGCTCGCGCCCGACATCGACCTCGCGCGGATCGCGGCGACGACGCCCGGGATGGTCGGGGCCGACCTCGCGAACCTCGTCAACGAGGCGGCGCTGACGGCAGCGCGTCGGAACCACGACGTGGTCGAGGAGGCGGATTTCACCGACTCGCTCGAGCGGATCGTTCTCGGCGCGGAGCGCATGGTGGTGATGAGTGAGGCCGACCGACGGCGCACCGCCTACCACGAGGCGGGCCACGCCATCGTCGGGATGCTCACCCCGGGCGCCGATCCCGTGCGCAAGATCTCGATCATCCCGCGCGGCTCCGCGCTCGGAGTCACGTTCTCCTCGCCGGACAGCGACCGCTTCAACTACCTCGAGCAGGAGCTCCAGGCCAAGATCAAGGTGTCGCTCGGCGGCAGAGGCGCCGAGGAGGTCGTCTTCGGCGACATCAGCACCGGCGCCGAGTCGGACATCGACCAGCTGACCGGGCTCGCCAGGCAGATGGTCGGCCGCTGGGGCATGAGCTCCGCGGTCGGCCCGCTCGCCCTGCTCCCGCGCGACGGCACCGGCGGCCCCTTCGGGGGCGGCCCCGAGTTGTCGCCCGACACGCAGAAGCTCATCGACGACGAGGTGCGGCGGGTGGTGGTAGGCGCGCACGAGCAGGTCGTCGAGCTCCTGCAGGAGAACCGCGACCGGCTCGACCGTCTGGCCCAGGCACTGCTCGAGCACGAGACGCTCGACGAGGACGACGCGTACGCGGCGGCAGGCGTCGCGCATCCCGAGGTCTCGCCGGCCGAGGCCTATGCGGTGGCGGCTCGATCCAAGACCGGGGACGGGGCGCCGGGCACGCCGGGCTGATCGGCCGGCGATGCGGCCGCGCGCTGATCGCGCGATCCGCCTGGGTCGAGCGCCGCAGGCACGCCGGTGGTTGCTGCGCTCATGCGCTTCCTGCGGGCTTCAGCCGAACGTGAACACGTAGCCCTCGACGCCGGCAGCGAGGAATGAGATCTCGAGCGTGCGGTCGGCGATCGATCCGGCCTGTCGGATCAGCTGATAGAGCCGCTGCTCGTCGACCGTGCCGTGACCCGCCTCGTCGAGGTCGAGCCCATGGGCGTCGCCGGGAGGCTCGCCGTCGACGAGCACCCGGAACGGCACCGTCGTGCCTCGCGTACGCGGGCCCATGACGAAGTGGACGTCGCGGGCGTGGAAGCGGAACGCGATCCGCCCGTCGGCTCGGTTCAGCACGCACGCCCGCCGTTCGATCGTCCAGTCTCCCGCAAGGGCCCACTGGTTGAGCCCGAGCGTGTCCGGCGCCGCATAGACGCGAGGCTCGTCGACCGCCGGGCGGCCCGGCGAAGCGAAGCTCCGGCCTTGCTCGTAGCCGAGGTAAGTCTCGGGCGACTCCAGGTTCGCCCAGTCCGCCTGGGCCTCGAACCCCTCGGCGGCGACAGAGACGATGTCCTCGGCGATGCCCTCGCGCCCGGCCTCGCGTAGCAGGCGCTGGACGACCATCTCGCATTCGGCGTATCCGCCCTCGCCGAACTGGTGATGACGGATCCGGCCTTGCGCGTCGGCGATGTACACGGCGGGCCAGTAGTGGTTGGCGAACGCCTGCCAGACCGCGTAGTCGCTGTCGAGCGCGATCGGGTACCCGACGCGCATGTCCTTCGCCGCGCGGCGGACGTTGTCGATGTCTCGTTCGAACGGGAACTCGGGGGTGTGGACGCCGACCACGACCAACCCGCGATCCGCGTATCGTTCGGCCCAGGCGCGGACGTAGGCGAGAGTTCGGAGCCAGTTGATGCAGGTGTACGTCCAGAAGTCGGCGAGGACGACCTTCCCGTCGAGTTCTGCCGGAGTGAGCGGGGGCGAGTTGAGCCAGCCGGTCGCTCCGTCGAACGAGGGCAGCTGACCCTCTACGGGGAGCGACCCGGCACTGCGGAGGCTGCTGAACAGGCTCATGCTCGATCGTCCGGTGCGAATAGGTGTCCGAAGAACTGTTGCAGGAATCGTGGGCCGGTGTACTTGATCGCCGATGGGGATCTGGGTAGGCCTCACATCGTGGCGCCGGACGTCGGGACTCGGCCGCCTTGTTCGCGGCGGCCGCGCATCGTGCAGCTCTGGAGCGTTATCCGACGGAGCGTTTGGGGTCAGCCGCGCCGCGGCCGGCCCGGATGCAGAGCGCGCCGAGATCGATGCCGGCCTCCGGCCAGAAGTGCTGGCAGCCGATGCGAGCCGAGAAGAACTCGTGCGTGCTCTCGTTGGCAAAGGCGATCGCAGGCGCGACATCGCGAACGAGGACATGGTCGACCCGGGCGTAGGCGACGGCGCGCGCGAGACCGGACTTGCGCGCGGCCGACGCGAGGAGCGAGTCCACGCGGGGATCGTGGAGGTGCGAGGCGTTGTACACGGCGCGGCTCGCGTACCCGTCGAGGTAGTCGCCGGGATCGCCGGGATCGCCTCCCCACCCGTCGACGACCAGATCCCAGGGTGCGCCGGGTTTCAGCATGTGGGCCCAGAACTGGTCGCCCGGGAAGCACTTCACCTGGACGTCGATGCCGATCGCGGCGAGGTTCTTGACGATGATCCGGGCTGCTCGCGGGCCGCCGCCTCCGCAGATAGCAGTAGAGCAACGCTGTGTGACGGCCGGGGCCGGCGAGACGACGGGCCGCGGCGACATCGGGTCTGAGCGGATAGATGTGCTCGTCGCGGAAGCCCGGGACGCCGGGCGGGAGATACATCTGCGCGACCGTCGCATGCGCGTAGAAGCTGCCGCCGTTCGCCGCCAAGGCTCGTCGGTCGACGGCGTAGTTGACCGCGCGGCGCATGCGCGCGTTCGCGAAGAGGGGCCGACTCGTGTTCAGCCTGATCATGTCGACCTCGGAGTTGCGAACGACGAAGTACTGCTGCTCGCCGCGACGCGCGGCCGGGCTGCCGGCGCCGTAGAGACGTTCGAGGCCGGCGCTCCGGTCGGCAGGGACGCCGTCGATTGCGTAGTCGAGACGTGACGCCTCGACGGCCTCGATGGGATGCTGCGGGCCGATGACGACGTCGATGCGTTGCGGCCGCCGGGGCCGGTCGCCGTGGTAGTTCGGGTTGCGCAGGAGGACGAGGCTGCGGCCCGGGGTCGCGGCCGCGATGTAGTAGGGACCTGCCGACGGAAACCGGCCTCTTACGGGCCTGAGCGGCATGTTGCTCGGTACCGCACAGAAAGGGGACGTGGCGAGACGCTTGGGTAGGTCGGGGGCGGGGTGCGTCACCCGGATCGTGAGCCGGTCGCCGCGCGCGCTGATCCCGGCGATGTGCTGCGCCTTGCCGGCCATGTAGGCCGCGGCGCCGACCACGTCGGTCAGCTCCTGTTGACCCGGCCCCGAGCCGCCGAGGCCCATGCTCTTGCGCGGGCTGAGACTGCGCTCGATCGTGTGCTTGAAGGTCTCCGCGGTGACGAGCTCGTTCGACGGCGGCGAGAAGCGCAGGCCCGGGCGGATCACGAACGTGTACGAGCGGCCGCCGTCGCTCACGGTGGGCGCGGCGCGGGCGGCGTCCGGCGCGAGCCGCAGGCCGGCCAGTCCAGGCTCGTCCGGATAGCTCAGCAGCGTCGAGCAGATCGCAGACACGATCGGCCCGTCGTCGATCGCGTCCGCGACAGCGGGGTCGAACCACGTGATGTCCCCGGCACGCTCACCACGAGCGTGCCGCCCGTCGGCTCCGCGGCCGGCGGCGGCTGGACGCTCACCCACACCTTGCCCTCCGCCACGACGAGCGCCTGCGGGCTTCCGCCGACGGCGACGTGTGCGGTCGGCCGGCTCGTGCGCTCGTCGATGCGCGTCAGCGTCCCGTCGCCGGCGTTCGCCACCCAGACGCTCCCGTCGCCTTCCGCGATCGCAGAGGGCGCACTCCCGACCTCGACCGTCGTCTCGACGGAGCTCGTCGCGGGATCGATCGACTTGACCGTTCCGCCGAGAGCGTCGGCGACCCAGACCGCGCGCCGGCCGACCGTCACCGCCGTCGGCCCACGTCCGACCGGGATCGTGGTGATGGCACCGGTCTCGTCGATGCGCACGACGAGGTTCGCCTCGCGGTAGGCGAGCCACGAGCTGCCGAAGCCCTGCGCCACCGCGGTCGGCGCGACGTTCGGGTCGATCCGGCTCAGCGTCCGCCCGCTCCGAGCGTCGATCCGCGTCAGGTACCCGGCGCGAGGCGCGACGACGACCGAGTCCCGCTCCGCGGCGATCGACCCGCTGTCGCCCAGCGACCACCATCGGCAGCCGCCGGACCCGCGCGACGGTGTCGAACGTCGGGTCGATCTGGTCGAGCGTGAGGGAGCTGTCGGTAGGGCTCGAGCCGACGGCCCAGAGGCTCCGACTGGTAGCCGCGAGGCCCTGCGCGGGCCTGTCGAGCGGGATCGAGGCCACGACCCGCCGGGACGACGGCGAGATCCGTGCGACGGAGCGAGCGTCGGGATACGAGACCCAGATCGATCCGGCGCCGTAGGCGATCGCCGCCGGGCGCGAGTCGACGGGCACCGACCCGAGGAGATGTGCGGTCGCCGCGTCGACGACGGCGACGGCGTTGCCGTGGACCGGCGCGGCCGCCCCGCCATGTGGCCTTCCGAAAGGGTCACGGCGGCGACCGCGATCGCGGCGCCGAGCGATCGCCACGATCGCCACTCCCCAGACCGATCCGCCGCCGCCTCGGACGCGATGCGACGGACCTGCCCGGCCGGTGGCCTCGCGGGACGGGCGGCGCCAGGCCCGGGTCGTGCCGCAGGATCGCCTGCTCGAGCTCGCGCAACTCCGCGCCGGGCTCGATTCCGAGCTCGTGCACGAGTCGCTGCCGGCCGTCGCGATAGCGCGCAAGCGCGTCGGCCTGTCGACCGCTGCGGTAGAGGGCCAGCATCAGCTGCCCGAGCACCTGCTCGTCGAGCGGCTCGGCCGCGACGGCGCGCTCGAGCTCGGGGACGAGCTCGTTGTGGTGGCCGAGCGCGAGCGCCACGTCGACGCGCTCCGACCGCGCGGCGCGGCGCTCGTCGTCGAGCCTCGCCGCCGCCGAGCGGGCGTCCGCCTCGAGCGCGACGTCGGACAGCGCGTCGCCACGCCACAGGCCGAGCGCCTCGTCGAATGTCTTCAGCGCCTCGTCGAGCTGGTCTGCGGCGACCGCCGAGCGCGCGGTGCGAAGCAGCTCGGCGAAGCGTGCGGCGTCCAGCTCGCAGGCGTCGCGCTCGATCGTGTACCCCGGTGCACGGGTGGCGATGACCGACGCGTCGCCGAGCGCGCCCCGGAGGCGTGACACGTACTCGTGCACCATGTGCCGCGCACTCGCGGGGGCCGGCTCGCCCCAGACCGAGTCGATCAGCCGCGTCGACCGACGCGACCTCGCCGACCTGCAGGAGCAAGGCGCCGAGCAGCGCTCGCTCCCGACGACTCGACAAGTCCACGCGCCGATCGTCGACCAGCACCTCGAGCGGCCCGAGAATCCCGAAAGGTGATCTGCGTCGGCGTACAGGCACAATCGCACGTCCAGGGCGCTCAGCGCTTGAAATTGAGCGCCGATGGAGCGTCGGTGGAGCGGCCCGGGCGCACCATCGGCCGATGCGTACCTTCCCGATCGCGGTCGGCATTGCCCTCGTCGCGTCGACGCTCGCCGCAACACCGGGGCGGGCAGGCCGGACGCAGACGTCTCCGGCCGCCGAGTACTCCGCTGCCGTCACGCGGATCTGTGCCGGGGCGCTGCTCTTCGACGGTGCACATCAGATGGGCACACGATCCGACGCGCTCTCGATCGCAGACGACATCCGAGCCTCGACCGCTCGACGCCTCGCGCGCGTCACCGCCCTTTCCGTCCCACCCGAGCTCCAGCGCATCAGCAGCCGTTGGATCTCGTCACAACGCCGACTCGCGTCGCTCTATGCGCGACAACGTGGGTCCGCATCTACGACACCATCGACGCCGCTCGCACCCCGGCACAGCAGGCCACTCTTGCTGAACGCCTCGAGAAGCTCGTGCATGCACCTGACCATTGCGGTTCGCTGCCGGGCGCCTCGAGCTCGAGCTCCACGTCCCCGACTGCACCGGCGGAGGCTAAGAGGTCGAACCAGAATGAGCGACTGTGCCGCGCGGCCGCGCTGGGCGGCGCATCGCCGCGTCCTCGGTCGCCCCGATAGCTTCAGCTATCGAGGCTCCCTGCGTCCTTGCGCTGCACTCGCCCATCACACCCGCTCGGCGAGCGTCATTCTGGTTCGACCTCTAAGCGACCGCGTCAGGCTGCCTCGCTGGCCGTGCGGCTAGAAGTGATCCACTGGTCGATCCACTCCCCGCTGATCTGCCTGGTGGCGACGTTGAGGCGGTTCCAGGTGTTGATCCCGGCGATCGCGAGGACGAGTGCCGCGAGCTGCGTCTCGTTGTAGTGGCGGGCGGCGTTTTCCCACACGTCGTCCGGGACGGGGTCCGGGCGATCGGCAAGGCGAGTAGCAGCCTCGGTCAGCGCGAGCGCGGCCCGCTCGGCCTCGGTGAAGTACGAGACGTCCCGCCAGACGGCAATCGTGCTGATGCGCGGATCCGACTCTCCGGCGTGCTTGAGCTCCCGAGAGTGAATATCGACGCAGACGCCGCAGCCGTTGATCTGGCTCGCGCGGAGCTCGACGAGATAGAGCGTCGTCTCGGGGATGTCGGCCTGCTTGACTGCGTTGGCCAGCTCCTGCAGCGCCTTCAAGGCGCCGGGAACGGTGATTGCCGGGTGGTCGATCCTGTTGTGCATCGTTGATCCTCCAGACGGTTGGTCGTGAACGACGCCGCCCTCAGGCGGCGTAGGCGTACGGATGGTTGAAGGCGTCGAGCGCGTGGCGTCCGTCGACCTCGAGCTCGAAGCTGTCGTCGGTGCGCGCGTCGATGACGCCGACCGTGACGCGGCTCGTTCGCTCGTTCCAGAACAGGTAGACGTCGATTCCGTTGCTCGCACGGTGCGCCAGCTCGGTTCGACGAGCGATCGTCGTGGTCATCTGCTCCTCCCTTCGAACGGAAGCGCGGTGGAACTCATCGTCTGTACGACGGACGGGCGCACCGGAAAGGGACAGTCCAGGCTGCCGGGGAGACGGGCTGTCCCCTCGGGCCGTTTACGTTCGTCGTAGAGAGGAGAACATGCTGCGAAGGAGGACGAACATGAAGTACTTGCTCCAGATCTATCCGGGCGCCGCGACGGAAGACGTTCGAGCGGCTCTCTGCGGACGAGCAGCAGGCGATCGTGGACGAGTACCTCGCGCTCCGGCGGTCGCCCGGGGTTGTCGGCGGCGAGCAGCTGCAGCCGGTCGAGACCGCGACGACGGTGCGGGTCGAGAACGGAGAGACGCTGCTCACGGACGGTCCGTTCGTCGACGCGAAGGAGCACCTGGGCGGCTTCAGCCTGGTCGAGGTGGACGATCTCGATGCGGCGCTCGAGATCGCGGCGCGGATCCCGGCCGCGCGGATGGGCGGCGCGGTCGAAGTGCGGCCGTTGGTGGAGAGGTAGGCCGCTGCTCGAGCAGGTCTTCCGCGACGAGTGGGGCCGCGTCCTCGCCAACCTGGTCGGCTTCCTCGGCGACTTCGACCTCGCCGAGGAGGCCGCTCAGGAGGCGTTCGCGGTCGCCGCCGAGCGCTGGCCTCGCGACGGCACGCCGGCCAATCCGGGCGCCTGGCTGACGGTCACGGCCCGCAACCGCGCGATCGACCGCCTGCGCCGCGACCGCACGCTCGCCGAGAAGACACGCCTGCTCGAGGTGCCCGAGGCCGTGGAGGACGAGATGGAGGAGACGACTTTCCCCGACGAGCGGCTGGAGCTGATCTTCACCTGCTGCCATCCGGCGCTCGGGCTCGAGGCGCAGGTCGCGCTGACCTTGCGCGCGCTCGGCGGGCTGAGCACCGAGGAGATCGCCCGCGCGTTCCTCGTTCCCGAGGAGACGATGAAGCGGCGGCTCTCGCGGGCGAAGCGGAAGATCAGGGATGCGGGCATCCCTTTCCGCGTCCCGGCCGACCATCTGCTGCCGGAGCGGCTGGCTGCGGTGCTCGCGGTCGTCTACCTGATCTTCAACGAGGGCTACGGCGGCCGCGTCGACCTGGCGGCGGAGGCGCTCCGGCTCGGCGCGGCGCTCGCCGAGCTGATGCCGGACGAGCCCGAGGTGCACGGGCTGCAGGCGCTGATGCTCCTCAACGACGCGCGCCGCGCGGCTCGGTTCGACGGCGGCGAGCTCGTGCTGCTCGCAGACCAGGACCGCTCGCGCTGGGACGCGGCACAGATCGCCCGCGGGCGCGAGGCGCTCGACCGCGCCGTCGCGCTCCAGGGTGGCGGGCCGTACGTCGTCCAGGCGGCGATCGCGTCGCTGCACATGGACGAGCCGCACGACTGGCCGCAGATCGCCGCACTCTACGGCGAGCTCGCCCGGCTGACCGGCTCACCGATCGTGGAGCTGAACCGCGCGATCGCCGTGGCCGAGGCGGAGGGGACGGAAGCGGGGCTCGCCCTCGTCGACCGGCTCGACCTCGACGGCTACCAGTACTTCCACTCGACACGTGCCGACCTGCTCCGCCGCCTCGGCCGAGCAGACGAGGCGCGGAGCGAGTACGAACGCGCCCTCGAGCTCGCGCACACCGAGCCCGAGCGCCGCTTCCTGCGGCGACGCGTCGCAGAAGTCAGCGCGTAGCTGTCCCCTCCCGCCTCTCCCGTTCGTCGCCATGACGACACAGCGAACCCAGACGAAAGGAGAGGATCATGCGTGTGTTCGTTGCCGGAGCGAGCGGTGCAATCGGGCGTCGTCTCGTCCCGCAGCTGATCGATGCCGGGCACGAGGTGATCGGCACCCACAACTCGCCGTCGAGCGCGGAGCTGCTGCGGACGCTGGGCGCGAAGCCGGTCAAGCTCGACTTGCTCGACGCGCGTGCGGTGCGCAAGGCCGTGCTCGAGAACGAGCCCGAGGCGATCGTCCACCAGGCGACCGCGCTGGCGAACGTGAAGTTCAGCCGCAACATGGACAAGGTGACGGCCAAGACCAGCGAGCTGCGAACCAAGGGGACGGACGCGCTGCTGGCGGCTGCGCGCGAGGCCGGCGTCCGCCGATTCGTCGCGCAAAGCGTTGCCGCCTTCTCCCGGTACGCCCGCGAGGGCGGACCCGTCAAGACCGAGGACGATCCGGTCGACCCCACGCCGCCGAAGAACTTCCGGCGGAGCGCCGCCGCGATGGCCTATCTCGAGCAGGCGGTCACCGACTTCGGCGGGATCGCGTTGCGCTACGGCGCCTTCTACGGCGCCGCCAACGACGGCACGATCGAGCCGGTCCGCAAGCGGCAGTTTCCGATCGTCGGCGACGGCGGCGGGATCTGGTCCTGGATCCACCTCGACGACGCCGCCGCCGCAACCGTTCTCGCCCTGGAACACGACGGCCCGGCGATCTACAACATCGTCGACGACGATCCCGCGCCGGTGCGCGAATGGCTGCCGGTGCTCGCCCAGGCCCTCGGCGCCAAGCCGCCGCGGCACTTCCCCACCTGGCTCGCGCGGCTTCTCGCAGGTGAGGCCGTGACGGTGATGTCCACCGAGGCGCGGGGTGCCTCGAACGCGAAGGCCAAGCGCGAGCTCGGCTGGACGCCGCGCTACCCGACCTGGCGCACGGGATTCAAGGCGGTCTACTCGGCGATCGCCGTCGCCGACCGACCGAAGCCTCACCCGGCTCGACAGACGAGCCACTCGTCCAGCTAGGGCACGTACGAATCGAACGTGATGGGGTGCCGCCCGGCGCGGGCGCCCTCCTCACCTTCTTGCCCGTTCGTGCGTCGGCGCCGATCGCGACGCGCTTCCTCGGACGGCGGACGAAGACCTCTGAAGCTGGCTGTCCCCTCGGACACGGCGTCGTTCGTCGTCTCGACGAACACGAACGCCCAAGGAGGAACCGATGAACGCGAAATCTCGCAACCAACTCGGAGCGGAGGCGCTGGCTGGTTCTCGCGGTGACCGTTGCCGCGCAGTTCATGGTCATCGTCGACGTCGCGGTCGTGAACGTCGCCCTGCCGGCGATCAAGCACGACCTCGACTTCTCCCAGGAGAGCCTGCAGTGGGTGATCACCGCCTACTCGATCCTGTTCGGCGGCACGCTGCTCCTGGGCGGCCGGCTTGCCGACCTGCTCGGACGCAGACGGCTGTTCATGGCAGGCGTCGCGGTGTTCACGGTCGGTTCGCTGCTTTCCGGGCTCGCCTGGTCGGAAGGGGCGCTGATCGTCACCCGGGCGCTGCAGGGGCTCGGCGGCGCGCTGCTCGCCCCGGCCGCGCTCTCGATCGTCGTCACCACCTTCCGCGAGGGGCGCGAGCGGAACATCGCGCTCGCCGTGTGGGGCGCCGCCTCCGGCAGTGGTGGCGCCGTCGGCGTGCTGCTCGGCGGCGTCCTCACCTCGTACCTGAGCTGGTCGTGGATCTTCTTCGTCAACCTGCCGGTCGGCGCGGCCGTCCTCGCCGTCACGCCGTGGCTGGTCGGCGAGAGCCGGGCCGCGCTCGCGCACCGGCACTTCGACGTGGCCGGCGCCACCTCGATCACGGCCGGCCTGATGGTGC
The DNA here is from genome assembly GCA_963742615.1 of uncultured Thermoleophilia bacterium. Taxonomy (GTDB): domain Bacteria; phylum Actinomycetota; class Thermoleophilia; order Gaiellales; family Gaiellaceae; genus PALSA-600. The sequence goes on from CAVUMS010000001.1 coordinate 914,164, forward strand.
TGGTCTACGCGATCACCCGGGCGAGCCAGCATGGCTGGAGCGACGGCGTGACGGTCGGGCTGCTCGCGACCGCCGCCGCGTTGATCGCAGCGTTCGTCGGGATCGAGGCACGCTCGCCGGCACCGCTGCTGCCGCTGCGGATCTTCCGCTTGCGGACGCTCTCGCGCGGCCAACGCGACGATGCTGACGATCGGAGCGACCGCGTTCGCGCAGTTCTTCCTGCTGACGCTGTACCTGCAGGAGGTCCTCCGGTACTCGGCGCTCGAGACCGGTGTCGCCTTCATCGCGATCACCGTCACGATCGTCGTCGTCTCGAACCTCGGCCAGTCGCTGACCACCCGGCTGGGCGCACGACCGGTGCTGAGCGCCGGCCTGCTGCTCACCGCGGCCGGCGGGGTGCTCTACGCGCAGATGCCCGCCGACGGGCACTACTTCTGGAACGTGTTCCCCGGGCTGATCGTCAGCGGGATCGGGCTCGCGCTCTCGTTCGTGCCGGTGACGATCGCCGGCCTCACCGGTGTCCAGCCCGCCGACGCAGGCGTCGCCTCGGGGCTGATCAACACCAGCCGGCAGATCGGCGGCTCGGTTGGCGCTGGCCGCCGTGACCACGATCGCCGCCACCGCGACGGCCAACTACGCGCACAGCCACGCGGTGCTCGCCTCCAGCGGCCCGGCGCTCACGCACGGGTTCCAGGTCGCCTTCTACACGCTGGCCGGCCTGGCGCTCGCGGGAGCGGCGATCGCAGCGGCCTTCGTCGAGTCCAAGCCGAAGGAAGCTCCGAGGGCGAAGCCGGTCGAGGCCGAGGTCGTGCTCGAGGAGGCAGCGTGATCGCAGTCACGCGCCCGAGCCGTTGCGCGGCGAGTAGAGGAGTGATGACGCCGGCGGCCGAGGCCGCCGGCGTCAGCGTCCGTTGCGCCCGGAGATGGGTGCAGCGCTGCCGGCTCGAGGTGAGCTCGGCGTCGGCGATCGCTCGGATCGGCTCAGCTCGGGTTCGCATCCCCGCCGAGGTGAACGGCTCTGGGCGTCGGACGTGATGGCTCCTCCCTGCGAAGGCGCGGGGTTGGCGACACGGCCGTTCCAGACGAGCACCACGTCCCTCACGACGCGGTTGCGAGCGCGAGCTCGTCCGACGTCGCATCGACCACACGCGGGCGCTCGTTCAGGATGTGGCGCGCGACCCGTGCGGCGTCTCTGCCGCTACCGGCGATGAGCATCGATGCGAACGAGTGCAGGAACGGCAGCCCTGCGAAGTAGAGCCCCGGTGACGAGTCCGCGACGCCCCGGTACTGGACCGGATAGCCGTCCTCACCGATCTCGAACGGGAACCGAACCCAGCTGAAGTCGGGCCGGAAACCGGTGCACCACACGACATTGCGTACGTCGAGGACGCGACCGTCGTCGAGTACGGGAAGGCCGCGCTCGACGCCGACGGTCCGCGTGACGACGCGCTCGACTCCTGCCGCGAGCAGGTCCTTCTTGCGGTGGCGGAGAAGCGGACCGCCGCCGTGCCGGACGTGCGTTCGCATCTTGCGACCGATCGGTGTGTCGACATTGAGGACGTGCGTGCCGACGAACACGAGTGCCCGGAAGCCGATCCGTCCACGTCGACTCTCGATCGGTACCGGAATCTGCCCCGTGTCCGTGCCCGAGAGGATCACCTCGTGTGACGCGGATGCCTCGTAGGCGATGTCCGAGCCCGAGTGGCTGGCGCCGACGACGAGCACCGGCCCGTCCTGCAGCTGCGCCAGGTTTCGGTAGTCGTTGGAGTGAAGCTGAGTGATGCTCGGATCGAGCTCACCCGCGAACTCGGGCGTGTACGGCCTCTTGAAGACGCCCGTGGCGACGACGACGTTGTCGGCCTCGAAGCGCCGGTCGCCGACGGTCGCGACGTAGCGGCCGTCCTCCTTCGTCAGCTCCTCGACGGCCGCGCCGCTGCGGACCGGGAGCTCGAAGTGCGTCGCATACGCCTCGAGGTAGTCGCCCATCTCGTCCTTCGTCGGGTACGCGGTGCTCTCCGCGGGGAACGGCATCCCCGGCAACCCGTCGCGAAACGCCGGCGAGTAGAGCCGAAGTGAGTCCCAGCGGTTGCGCCACGAGTCGCCGATCCGCTCGCTCGCATCGAGGACGACGAACGAGTGTCCCTGCTTCTCGAGGTGGTAGCCGACCGAGAGCCCGGCCTGACCACCGCCGATGATCACCGTCTCGTATCGCTCGACCTGCTTCATCGTGCTGCCTCCTTTTGTCATCGCTGCAGACGACGGTAGGAGGGTTCGGCCCGCGCGACATCGCTGCGATTCACCAACTTGCGCGGCCGAGGCCGTGGTCATTTCTGACCACGTGACGGCGCTAGACGAGCTTGTGTTCGAACGCGAAGGCCGCCGCCGCGCCGCGCGAGGAGACGCGGAGTTTCGCGTAGATGTTCTGCAGGTGCCTCGCGACGGTGTGCTCGCTGATGACGAGTGTCGACGCGACCTCGCGGTTGCTCTTCCCGGAGGCGACAAGCCGCAGGACCTCGAGCTCGCGCTCCGACAGCCCGTACTTCGCGCCTGACCGGGACGAGATGCGTGCCAGATCGGGTGCGGCTCCGAGTCGTTCAAACAGCTCTCTGGCGGCCTCGAGCTCGAGCATGCCTGCCTCGTCGTCACCGAGCGCAGCGCACGCCTTGGCGATCAGCTCGCGCGTGCGCGCGACTTCGTAGGGCGCGTCGAGCTCGAGCCAGATGCGCTGAGCGTGGCGCAATCTCGCAAGCGCCGACGGCGCGTCGCCCTCGGCGAGAGCCACCGCGCCCTCGGCATGGGCGACGATCGCGTCCAGCATCGCGCTGTCGTACCGCTTCGCGAGCTCGCGGAGCTCGAGGCATGCCGTGCGCGCTTCCTCGACCTCGCCTGCGGCGAGGGCGATCTCGGCCTGGGCCGGGAGGAGCGCCGCCCGCTTGAGCGGCTCCGTGACTTCGGCGTTCGCGCGGCGGATGGCGGCGAGCGCGGCCTCGGTCTTTCCCTGCGCGAGGCGAAGCTGCGCGAGGCCGGGCTGAGGTTCCCAGCCGAAGCGACTCGCCTCGCGGTAGGCCTCCGCGGCGGCGTCGAACTCGCCCTGGAGCCGCAGAAGCTCTGCTTGGCGGTAGTGCGCGACGCCCACGGCGGGATTCTTGGTCTCCCTGAACCGCCTCCCCGCGAGACGCGCCTGCTCGAGCGCATCCGCCCATGAGCCGCCCAGCTGCAGGATCTCGGCGCGGTGCACGAGGCAGCGCCCGGTGAACGCAACGAGCTCGGGTTGCTGCTCCTTCCAGTCCGTCAGGGCCTGCGTCCACTGGCGCGCGCGAGCGACCTCGAAGGCGTCCGAACACGCCAGGATGACGCCGCAGTAGACGATGCCGACGACGAACGGCCGAAGCTCTTGCGTCGTCACGACGACCATCGACTCGTCGAGGAGCGCAAGACCCTCGCGAACGCGACCTGCCTTCACCAGCATGTGACCCTCTGCGTGCAGCGCCATCGCGAAGAGGTCGCGATCCCCGAAGCGTTCCCCGATTGCCGCCGCCTCGCGCGCGACGGCAGCAGCCTGTGCGAAGTCTCCAGCCGCCTCGTGTTGGAAGACGAGCGGGATCAGCAGAAGGCCGTGTTCCGCGGTCTGCTCGGGCCACGCCTCGAGGAGGCGTTGCGCGCGGCCGAGCCAGCCCGTTGCAGGCCCGATGAGCCCTCTGTACGCGAGGTTCATCCCGATCCACGTCGCCGACCGGGCTGCGCGCAACGTCTCGGCGCGCTCCGCGTAGAGGTGATGTGCCCGTTCGAGGGTCGAGACCGCCTCGTCATCGCGAGCGAGCATCAGCAACGACATCGTCAGAAGCTCGAGATCTTCGGGCGCGAGCGGCTCGGCCTCGTCTGCTTGGCGCGAACGCCTCGTACGCGATCGAGCCAGGAGGACTCGGCGTACGCGGCGCGGGCGCGCTCGAGGTCGGACTGGAGTGTGCTCATCCCGCGTCATCTTGCAACAGGTCTATCGCCGGCGCCCCGCTGCTGCCGAGTCCGCCGCACCACGCGGCGTCGCGCGCGTCGAAATTCGGTCGGACGGGTGAGCGTTGACCATGCTGTGGCGAACGAACTACTGGTCTTGGAGGAGGCGACCCAGCGGCTGCGCCCGTTCGCGCGTCGCTTCGTCGGGGTCCACCCGATCGATGTTGCGAAAGTCGTCGGGACTGACAGCCGCATCGGCGACTTCGACCGTGACTTCCGCGCGCTCCGGCCCGATGTGCGCGAGCGCCGGCGGCAGGTCGCTGCGGCGTTCCCGAACGGCGACTTCCCGCCCATCGTCGTCGACAAGCTCGGGGACGCCTACTTCGTCATCGACGGGCACCATCGCGTCGCGGTCGCGCGTTCACGTCGCATGGCGACGATCGACGCCGAGGTGACGGAGCTCGTGGCGCGCTGGCACCTCAGCGCGGACGCGGGGCTCGTCGAGCTCGTGCACGCTGAGCAAGAGCGCCTCTTCATGACGGAGAGCGGTCTCGCGCAGGTCGTTCCGGGTGCGCACATCCGCTTCACACGCGCGGTCGGCTATCGCCAGCTGCTGGAGACGATCCAATTGCACGGCTACAGCCTGATGCTGGAGACGCAGCGCCCGCTCCGGCACGACGAGATCGCGCGCAGTTGGTACTCGTCCGTCTACCTCCCGACCGCCGAGGTGCTTGCGGGCGAGGACCTCGACCTCTTCTGTCCCGGCGCGACCGTCTGGGACCGCTTCCTGTGGGCGAACGAGCAGCGGCGGGAGCTGAGCGTCGAGCACGGACCGCGGCAGCAGCTCGCCGACGTGATCCGGCTCGCAACGCAGGAGGCCGTGCGGCGGCGGCGCGGGCCTCTGAGGAGGTTTCGCCGCGGCGCGTCCTCTCACACGGCTCGGGGCTAGATGGTTGATTCCGAATTTGTGGCCGTAGGCGCTGAAACACAGGCCAGGTTGACCGATCTCGGCGTTATGCCGAAGCCCGGCGGCGAGGGCGAGCAGGCGAAGCCCGATTATCGGCGTCAAGGCCCCATGCGCCATGATTGTCACGATGGCTTACGACGAGGATCTCGCCAACCGGATCCGCGAGCTGATCGCCTCCGAGGACGGCTACACCGAGCAGAAGATGTTCGGCGGCATCGGCTTCATGATCGACGGCCACATGGCGGTGGGGGTCAGCGGCGAGGGTGGCCTGATGATCCACTGCTCCAAGGAGGAGACCGAGGCTCTCCTCGCCAAGCCCGGTGCGCGACCGTTTGAGATGCGCGGACGCGAGATGAAGGGCTGGCTTCGGGTTGATGCCGAGTCGGTCTCCACGAAGCGAGCGCTCGAGCCCTGGGCTATGCAGAGCGTCGCTTTCGCCCGCGCGTTGCCGCCGAAGGAGAAGAAGTGAGCTTGAGCGATGCCGATGCCTATGACCGGTTCATGGGCCGCTACTCGAGGCCGCTGGCGGTGCCCTTCGCCGATTTCGCCGGACTCCCGCTCGACGGCCGGGTCCTCGACGTCGGATGCGGCCCCGGTGCGCTGACCGCGGAGCTCGCCCGGAGGGCCAGGCCGGGACGGGTCACGGCGGTCGACCCGTCCGAGGAATTCGTCGCGGCCCTACGCGGCCGCCATCCCGGAGTCCAGGTCATCCGCGCGCCGGCTGAGGATCTGCCGTTCGAAGGAGGCTGCTTCGATGCGACGCTCGCCCAGCTCGTGGTCAACGTCATGGACGATCCGGTCGCAGGCCTCCGCGAGATGGCGAGGGTGACGCGGGACGGCGGCGTCGTCGCCGCATGCGTGTGGGACTTCACCGACGGCGGCCCGATCGGTCCGTTCTGGGATGCCGCCCAAGCGCTCGATCCTGAGGTCGAGACTGGGTCTGTCTGCCCCGGCAGCAGGGCCGGCCACCTGGCCGACCTCTTTCGCGCGGCTGGAATCGGCGACATCGTCGACAGCGCCGTCGCGGTGGACGTCGAGCACGCCACGTTCGAGGACTGGTGGGAGCCGTTCACGCTCGGCGTCGCCCCGTCGGGTGCGCACGTCGCCGGCCTCGAGCCCGATCGGCGCACGGCATTGCGCGAGCTCTGCAGGGAGAGGCTGCCGGAGCCACCGTTCGTAGTCTCGGCGAAGGCCTGGGTGGCGCGCGGCGCGGCTTGACGCCTAGTAGGCCCAGTCCGGGGGGACCGCCATTGTCTTGCACGCTCGTAAGAGCGTGGCAGGCGGTCTGTGGGTCAGTCGTGGAATTCACGCTTTGCGACTTGGATCGCGGACATCGCTTTCGGCCGGCCCGCGTAGAAGGCCATGTGGATGACGACTTCCTTCAGCTCTGTTTCGGTCAGTCCGTTTTGTCGAGCTCGCTCGAGATGGCCGGGTAACTGCTCGGTGTTACCGCCGGTGATAAGTGCGGCGACCGTGATCAGGCTCCGGTCGCGCGGTGACAGTTCACCGCGTGCCCAGATGTCGCCGAACAGCACCTCGTCGGTCAGGGACACGAGCTTCGGCGCGAAATCGCCGATCATCTGCTGCGCTCGAGTTTTCGCTTCTGGTTCGGGCACGTCGCCTCCTCCGGGGGTGGTGGGACCGGTTGTGGTCGCAGCTGCGGGGTGCCGGCTCCGGCTGCTGCCAGGGCTTTCAGCTAACCAAGGGGTCGCAGGGCGTGCATTGAGAGCGCCGGCGCAGTAGGTTCCGCTCGGGACGCATCGACCAAGGAGGTCTCACCATGTGGGTACGGGTCGCGACGTTCGAGGGCACGGACAGGGAGAAGCTCGACAAGCTCATGGGTGAGCGGATGTCGTCGGGCGAAATGGCGCCGCCTGACGGCATGGCGAGCGTTCTCATCCTCGACGAGGAGGGCGCGAAGAAGCGCAAGTTCCTCGCGTTCTTCGACAGCCGCGAGGCAGTCGAGGCCGCCGAGGCCGGCTTCGACCGGCAGGGCGACTCGATTCCGGAGGAGATCCGCGGCAAACGCACGAGCGTTCACCGCTACGAAGTCGTGATCTACGACGGCGACATCGACGCGGCGAAGGCTGCGCGGGTCAGCCTGCTCGAAGGGCCGTCCGAAGCGATCGACGCCGGTCTGGAGAAGACGCGGGGTGACACGCTGCCGAAGGTTCGTGCGATCGACGGGAACGTCGGCGCGATCGGGCTCGCGGACCGTGACAACGGCCGCGTGTCGATGATCACGCTCTGGGACAGCGGGGACTCGATGCGTGCGAGCGCGCAGGAGGCCGATCAGCTGCGTGAGCGGACCGCCGAGTCGAGCGACCAACGGATCGCGAACGTCGCGCTGTACGACGTCTCGACGGCGCAGACGGTGACGGGCGCACGAGCCTGAGCTTCAGGTGGGTCGGCGTTGACGTACGGGGGGCCGGCTGCCGGGCAGGCGGCCCCCCGTACGACTCTCGAGTCACGTCGGGGGTTGGAGCGCGGCGTCGGAGGCGGTAGCCGCACGAGCGAGCGTCACTTCCATGGGACGATGCGGCGGTGCTGGATGAGCTCGCCGTAGAGCGAGCAGTCGACCGGGTCGCAGGCGAGAGCGAGGATGTCGGCGGCCGCTTCGTCGGGCGACTGTGCCTGTGACATGTCCGTGAACCAGGGTCGTGATGCGTCGGTGTCGACGAGGCCGGGGCAGACGGCGGCGATGAAGCGGCCGTCTTCCTTCGCGAGCGCGTGCTGCTGACGGGCCAGGATGCGCATCGCCGCCACCTGGCCGACCTTGGATGGGATGTTGACCCACTCGGGCCACCCTTCCGCGTCCGCGCGGCCTTCGCGGACGGCTTCGCTGAACTGCGTCATCTGGCAGTCGAGGTCGTCGAGCGACATGCCGGCGGTGTCGAAGCGATCGTGCAGCTGCGGCGCGAGATTCCGCAGAGAGCCGAAGGCACTGGCGACGATCAGGTAGCGGCCGCCGGGCGCGAGCAGCCGCGCGAACGCGTGGATCATCCGGGTCGTTCCGAGGTTGTTCGTGTCGACGAACGTCGCAACCTGTTCGTCTTGCGGTTGCTCGGGTGTGATGCGCGCAGCGGCGTTGGAGATGACGAGGTCGACCCGACCGTGCCGCTCGGCAACGAGGGCGGCGAACCTGTTGACGGCGGTGGCGCTTCTGACGTCGACGCGCTCCCCGAGTACATGCAGGCCCGCGTCGTGGAGCCGGTGCACAGCGAGGGCGACGCGGTCGGGATCCCGGCCGGTGAGGTAGACGTTGCTGTCGCGGCCGAGGCGGTCGGCGATCCCGGCCACGAGTGCAAGGCCGAGTCCCTGGTTTGCTCCCGTAACGACGGCCGTCGTGCTCACGAATTCCTCTCTCCTTGAGTTGCGGTTGGGGCATCGGGGGAGCCGTGGGGGTGCGGCTCCCCCGACGGTCTACGCGGCGACCTCGAGCGCGGGCTCTTCCTCGACGATCGGCTGGGCCTGGCGCGTGTTGGGCGTCAGGAACGCGACAACGGTCGCCGCGAGCACGAGGACCGCCCCGACCAGAAGGGCGCGCTGATACCCGTGGGTCGCTGCCTGCGCGACGGTGTCGTGGCCGCCGTGCAGCAGGGACTTGGTCTCCGCTGTCGCCAGCGCGGAGAGGATGGCGAGGCCGAGCGCCGCGCCGAGTTGCTGGCCGGTGTTGAGGAGCCCGGCGGCGAGGCCGGCCTTGTCCTCGTCGACGCCGGCGTTCGCTGCGGTGGTCAGGCCGGTGAAGACGCCACCCATGCCGAGCGAAACGACCAGCAGGCCCGGGAGGATGTCCGTCACGTAGGCGCCGTCGACGGGGATTCGGGAGAGCCAATAGAGGCCGCCGGCCGCGATCAGGGCGCCGAGGACGACGACCGGCTTGGTGCCGATGCGCGCGAAGAGCTGGGACGAGATGCCGGCGGCGATGATGAATCCACCTGTCAGCGGCAGGTAGGCGACGCCGGTCTGGATCGGCGAATAGCCGAGCACGGTCTGCATGTAGAGCGTGAGGAAGAAGAACATCGGCAGGAAGCCGGCGATGGCCACCATCTGCGTGGCGTCGGCGGCGGCGATCCCCTTCACGCGCAGGATGGCGAGCGGAACGATCGGGTTGGCGACGCGCAGCTCGTTGACGACGAAGGCCCCCAGCATCACCGCGGCGCCGGAGAGCGTGGCGATCGTGCGCGTCGTTCCCCAGCCGACATCCGGTGCTTTCACCAGCGCATAGACCAGGAGCAGCATCCCGCCGGTCGCGAGCGCAGCCCCGAGGGCATCGAAGTTCACGAGCCGCCGGCGCGTCTGCTCGCCCTTCAGCAGGGCGAAGGCACCGACCAGGGCGATCGCGCTGAAGGGAACGTTGATGAACAGCACCCAGCGCCAGCCGGGCCCCTCCGTGAGCAGGCCGCCGAACAGGACGCCGGCTGCGCCGCCGATGCCGGACACGGCCGCCCAGACGCCGAGTGCGGTGTTGCGGTCGCGGGTCGAGCGGAAGGTGCTGGTCAGCGTCGAGAGCGCGGCGGGCGAGAGCATGGCGGCGCCGACTCCCTGCGCGAGGCGGGCGCCGATGAGCAGCGAGCTGCTGTGCGCGAGGCCGCCGGCCAGCGAGGAGCCGGCGAACACGATCAGTCCCGTGACCATCATGCGGCGGCGGCCGAGCAGGTCGGCGGCACGGCCTCCCAGAAGGAGGAACCCGCCGTAGGTGAGGATGTAGCCGTCGATCACCCATTGCAGACTCTGCTGGCTGAAGCCGAGAGCCCCCTTGATCGACGGCAGGGCGATGTTCAGGATCGATGCGTCGAGCACGTCCATGAACTGGACGATGCTGAGCAAGAGCAGGATTGCGACGCCGCGCCGAGACGACAGCGACGATGCATCCGGCGCCGTGTCCGTCGGAACGGCACGTGGGGAACGCTCTGCGTTCATGAGTCGGGCCTCCATGTCGAGATCAACTGCATCGAGGGTGCGCGTGCGAAGTGGCACGCCGCCTCGTGGAGGCACCGAGATCTGAACCACAGTCTTTTGATTCGCGTCGCCTAGCGCGAGCTATGACCCCGATACTTCGGGCATGGCCGCGCAGGCCTTCATGTCGCAACTCGACTTGCTCGAGCGCGAAACGGAACTGGCGGCGATCGACGACCTGATCGCCGCCGCGCCGGGCGGCCCGCGACTGCTCGCGATCGAGGGCCCACCCGGCATCGGCAAGACCGCCCTGATGGCGGAGGCGAAGGGACGCGGCGGAGAGGCGGGGTGGCAGGTGCTGAACGCCCGCGGCTCCGAGCTCGAACGGTCGTTCTCCTACGGGGTGCTACGGCAACTTTTCGAGCCCTTGCTCGCCTCGCTGTCGCCGGAGGAGCGCGCCCACTCGCTAACGGGTGCAGCTGCGCTCGCCGGCGCCGCTTTTCGACCCGGAAGAGGTAGCGGTCGGGCCGTCGGGGGCGGACTCCTCCTTGGCGATGTTGCACGGGCTCTACTGGCTGACCGCCAACCTCTCGGCGCGGCGCCCGCTCCTGCTCGCGATCGATGACCTCCACTGGTGCGACCTGCCCTCGCTTCGCTGGTTTGCCTACGTGCTGCCGCGGATCGAAGGGATCGACCTCGCGCTCGTGGTCGGACTGCGGCCCGAGGAGCAGGCGGAGGACGAGCGGCTGCTCGGCCAGATCCTCGCCGACCCGGTTGTGGGCGTCATTCGGCCGGCCCCGCTGAGCGCCGCCGCAGCAACTCGGATGTTGCGCGCGACACTGTCTTCCGCTGTCGAAGATGCCTTCGGCGCCGCCTGTCGGGACCAGACAGCCGGCAATCCGCTCCTCTTGCGTGAGCTCGCGCGTGCGATCGCAGAGGACGACCTGGCCCCGACGAGCGCGAACGTTCCCCGCCTCCGCGGGCTCTCCGCTCGCGCCGGCGCGCGCGCCGTCTCGGTTCGTCTCTCGCGGCTCACCCCTGAGGCGACGAGGCTGGCGCAGTCCGTCGCAATCCTCGGCGAGGAGGTGGACCCGCGGCAGGCGGCGGCGCTCGCCGGCCTGGATGATGCGGATGCGTACGAGCTGGCGCGCGCGCTTGCGCGCGTCGACGTGCTGCACCCGCAGCCGCCGCTCGACTTCGTCCATCCACTGTTCCGCTCGGCGGTGTACGAGGCAATCACACCGCTGGATCGCGAACGTGGGCACGCGCAGGCGGCGAGGCTCCTGAGTGACGCCGGAGCGGACCCCGAACGCGTGGCGGCGCACCTACTGCGCACGCCGCCGCGCGAGGATGCACGGGTCCTCGCCACGCTGCGTGAGGCCGCCGGCCGCGCCGCCTCGCGCGGCGCGGCCGAGAGCGCTGTTGCATACCTCCGCCGCGCACTCGCCGAATCGCCCTCGGCTCCCGGGCGTGGCGAGCTCCTGCTCGAGCTCGGGTCGGCGGAAACGCTCGTCGATGGCGACGCGGCGATCGACCATCTGCAGGAAGCGCACGCGTCGATGCGCGACCCGATCCGGCGTGCGGAGACCGCACTCCTGCTGGGCCGTCAGCTGTTCCTGCTCGGCGGCGAGGAATCCGACGCCGTCTACGCGCAGGCGCTGGAAGAGCTCGGCGACGCAGACGCCGAGCTGGCTCGCCGGCTCGAGGCGGGCCTGGTGATGAATGATTTGTTCGCGCCGTCGCGCCACGGCACGGCGATTACGCGGCTCGAGCGCGTCCGCGACCAGGCTGACGAGTCAACGCTGGGCCAGAAGCTCCTGCTCTCGCTGCTCGCCTACCACGACGCGCGCGCCGGTGTTCCCGCGGGTGAGACCGTGCCGTTCGCGCGGCGCGCGCTCGCACAGGGAGCACTGGCGAAGGCCGACGTCGGCGCGGCCTTCGTCCCGGCGTGCACGGTGCTCGCGATGGCGGATCTCGACGAGGTCCTCGTGATCTACGAGGACGCGCTCGCCGAGGCGCACCGGCGGGGGTCGACCTTCGCCTTCGCCGCGGTCAAGGTCTTTCGTGCGCAGACGTATGTCTGGCGGGGCGACCTTGGCGAGGCGGAGGCCGACGCCCTCGACGCCTTGGCCGCGGGCGAGGCCTGGGGAGCATCCGCCCGCTTCGCCGGACACGCGACCGCCTTCCTTGCCGACTCGCTCATGGAGCAGGGCAAGCTTGACGAGGCGGCAGCCGCGCTCGCGCGAGCCGGCTTCGGCGAGTCGCTGCCGGATACCGCTCGCCTTCTCTATCTCGCCGACAGCAGCGCCCGGCTCCGGATCCTTCGGGGGGACGTCGCCGGCGGGCTCGCGGAGCTGCTCGACGCGGGTCGCCGCTTCGAGTCCGTCGGAAGCCACAACCCGGCGTTCATTGCCTGGCAGTCGCCGGCGGCGCTCGCCATGTACCAGCTCGGCGATGAAGAGGAGGCCCGCCGGCTTGCAGGGGAGGAGCTCGAGCTCGCGCGCATCTGGGGAGCCCCTCGCGCACTGGGGGCCGCTCTGCGCGCAACGGGGTTGATCGAGGGCGGGAAGCGTGGGCTCGCAATGCTCGACGAAGCGGTGCAGGTGCTGGACGGATCGCCGGCGAAGCTCGAACATGCGAAGGCGCGGGCCGAGCTGGGCGCTGCCCTGCGGAGAGCCAACCGCCGCGTGCAGGCGCGTGAGCACCTCCGGCACGCGGTCGAGCTCGCGACCGTGTGCGGCGCGACGGCGCTCGCCGGCCGCGCTGAGCGCGAGCTTCTCGCGACCGGCGCCCGGCCGCGGCGAGTCGCCGTGAGCGGCATCGACTCTCTGACGCCGAGCGAGCGGCGCGTCGCCGAGATGGCGGCGGCGGGGCCGACGAACCGCGAGATCGCGCAGGCGCTCTTCGTCACCCAGCGAACGGTCGAGGTGCACCTCACGAGCATCTACCGCAAGCTCGCGATCAACTCGCGCTCGCAGCTCGCGGCGGCGCTCGCTCGGTCGGCTCCGGGCTAGCGCTCGCTTCTCTCGCCGCGGCGTGCTCCTCCGTCAGCTGGAGGCCGAAAGACTTCGGTTCGGACCACGGTGCGCCCACGATGCGGTCGGCTGCTTGCGGGGAGCAGCATCGGGTCATGTCCCTGGACCACGGAATCGTCGGAGGTACCTGATGAAAACCCTGAGCGCACTCGTTGCGGTCGGTTCGCTGTTCGGAGCGGTTGCCCTCGTGCCGATCATCGGCGGCATCTTCTTCGCGTTCGCTCTGTTCGGGCTGTTCCTGCTCGCCCTTGTCGGCGTCATCGGAGCGGTCCAAGACCGCAGCGTGCGACAGCACGAGCCCGCGATGGATCCACGGAGATGGCGCGATGGTTCGTGAGGGCCCTCGGCGGAGCGTACTGCTGCTCGGCAAGAGCCAACTCGTCCTCGACGATGCGCTCGCCGGCCTCCGCGACCTCGGCTACAAGGCCGAAGCGACCAACGACTTCGCCGACGTCACGGCACGGTTCGACACAAGAGAAATCGACCTGATCGTGTTCGGCGGACAGCTCCCGCCCGACCTCAAGGCTGAGCTCAGTGAAGAGATCAGCGCCATCAACCCGCGCGTCATCTTCGTGCAGGGACTGGCCGGCATCCCGGGTCTGATCATCAGTCAGGTTCAGGGCGCGTTCGCACGCGACCACCATGAACTCGTCCGAGCGCCAGCGCCGACCTTCGCCCCTGACGAGCGGTCGATCGGGCTGACCCTTCCCGGCCCGGCTGAGGTCGAGGTGACCATCTGGTGGCAGACCTCGTTCGTGGCACCGGACCTGGAGAGCGATTCGCTCGCGCTCCTCAGTGACCGGCTCCCCGCCGGTGACCACGCTCTCACCGTGCCAGACCTCGTGCCGCCCGAGTCCGCCTTCGCCACGGTCCGGGTCGACGCGGCGATCTACGCCTTCAGCATCGCGACCGAGCAATGACGGTCGGCCAGGGTCGGAACGATCACGACTCCCTTCGTGCCCATCTTCGGAGCCTGGCGATCGCGGACCGGCCCGCGATCGCTGTCGCAGTCATGATGTCGGTAGCACGCCGGGCACCGGGAAGCGCCAGCCGTCGAGCTCGACGCGGCTCGACGGCGATCACCTGGTCGGCGGCGCAGCCGCCGTTGTCGCGGCGGAAGCGCCACATCGTGCTCGAGAGCGCAGCGCCGACGAAGCCCTCGTCCGCGTCGGGATCGTGCAGCCAGCGCACCTCGAGCGGCAGCAGCCCGGTCGTCGCCGAGCTCGACGGTCTGCTCGAGCTGGCGCTCGGCCAGGTTCCAGAAGTGGAAGCGGCTGCCCGTAGCGGCCGGCAGCGACGTCGTGCGAGGTCGAACCCCGGCTCGTACGCGTTCGGCTCGCCGAACTCGGACGAGATCAGCGCGTTCTTGCGCGGCTGGTACCAGAAGTCGTAGTTCAACGGAGGAGTCTCGCCGCCGTTCTCCCAGCGGCCTCTGACCTCGAACGTCTTCGCGTCGAGGACGGCGAAGCCGCCGGCTCCGTTTCCGGCGGCGTCGCCGAGCATCGAGATGACGATCGTCGTCGCCCGGCATGCAGTGGACCGTGTGCGGTCGCGTGTAGCCGGTTTTCGCGACCAGTTCGTCGCGCTCGATCACCTTCTCGATCCGCGGGCGCGCGGATCGTCGGCGACGTTGAGGACGTGGATCCGCGAGGAGCGGAAGCCGGGGACGATCAGGTGCGAGCGGTCGGGGCCGTGGCACGCGGACGAGCAGCGGTTCCAGCCGAAGTGGTGCAGCTCGTCAGCGACGCTCGGCATCGGCGTCTCGTGCACGACCCGACCCTGCTCGGCGTCGACGACGGCGATGAAGTCCGGCTGCTCGACCCCCGTGCCGCCGTGCAGGCACGCGAGGTAGAGGAACTCCTCCGGGGGCGCCCGCAGCGCCTCCTGCGGAGAGCTGTAGAAGGACGCGGGCTTATGGTGCGTGTGCATTCGTGCTCCTTTCGCCCGAGCGTGTCGACTGGACCGGGCGATGTTCGCGCCTGGGCCTTTCCCGAACCTTTCGTGGAGCTTTCTAAGCTGGTGGGATGGTGCCGACGGCCCAGACGCGGATCCAGCTCTGCGGCCGATTCGTGGTGCGGCTGGAGGGGCAGCGGATCGAGGATTCGCTGCCGGGACCGTTGGGCCAGCTGCTCTTCGCCTACCTCGTGCTCAACCGGCTGCGGCGCATCGACCGCGACGAGCTCCTATTGGCCGCATACGGCGACGAGGCGCCGGCGGACCACCACGCCCGGTTCAGCGTGCTGCTCTCGAAGCTGCGCCGCGTCGTGGGTGCCGAGCGGCTGACCGGGCGTGCGCAGATCGAACTCGTGCTGCCGGCGAACGTGTTCGTGGACGTCGAGGCGGCACTCGAGGCGCTCCATCGGGCGGAGTCGCACGTCGCGAAGGGGGAGTGGGCCCAGGCCTGGGGTCCGTCAGGCCTGGCCTACGACATCGCGAGCCGGCCACTGCTCCGCGGCCACGACCGCCCGTGGCTGGACGATTGGAGGCGACGCCTCGACGACGCCCGGCTGAGCGGGCTCGAGTGCCTCGCGGCGGCGAGCCTTGGAACTCGGCGGGCCGGAGCTGCCTCAAGCCGCGAACTGTGCGCGTCGGCTGATCGAGCTCGCTCCGTTCCGCGAGACGGGCCACCGGATCCTGATGGAGGCGCTCGAGCGAAGCGGGAACGTCGCAGAGGCGCTGCGTGTCTACGACCGGTTGCGCATCACGCTCCGAGAAGAGCTCGGGATCGCGCCCAGCCCGGCGCTGCAGGACGTCCACCGGCGCCTCGTCGGCGGCGCGGCAAGGACGGCGACTTAGATCTCCTCGGCTCGCGCGAGGATGTCCTCGCGCGAAACCTTCCCCACGAGTTCAGGATGGTCCGCGGCGATGTGCGCCTGCGCCTGCGCCCAGAGCTGGTCGTCGTCCTCGCCCTCGAGGACCTTGCCGCAGACGCAGGTGATTCGCTTTACGGTGGTCATCCGCTCCACGAGCGGATCCTAGGCAAGATCCGACGAAAGGTTCGGGAAACGGGACGGCGCGATCATCGCTTCCAAGACGAGCGAAGGAGGAGCGATGAGCGTCACGGCGACTGCTGCACGAACGCGGCACAAGACGGTCGAGGTCGACGGCCTCGAGATCTTCTACCGGGAGGGTGGCGACCCGGCCAACTCTGCCGTGCTGCTGCTGCACGGATTTCCGACGTCCTCGTTCATGTTTCGCAACCTCATTCCGGCCCTGGCCGACGAGTTTCACCTCGTCGCGCCCGACTATCCCGCGTACGGCCAGAGCTCGTTCCCGACCAAGCACGAGTTCGACTACACCTTCGAACGCTTCTACGAGATCGTTCTCGCGTTCGTGGACACCGTCGGGCTCGACGACCTTCTCGATCTACATCCAGGACTACGGCGCACCCATCGGCCTCAGGATCGCCTCGCGCCACCCGGAGCGTGTGCAGGGGTTGATCGTCCAGAACGGGAACGCGTACACGGAAGGTTTCACTCCGATGTGGGAGCCGCTCTTCGCCTTCGCCGGCAACCGGAACCGCGAGACGGAGGCTCCGGTGCGCGGACTGTTGACCCACGAGACGGTCAAGTGGCTGTGGACGGCACGGTATGCGGAGGCCGGAGGGCGTCCCACCGGAGGCCTGGACACTCGACGCCTACAACCTCGACCGCCCCGGCAATCGCGACATTCAACTGGACATCTTCTACGACTACCGGCGGAACATTCCCGAGTACGAGACGTTCCAGCAGTACTTCCGCGCGCATCAGCCGCCGACGCTCGTCACGTGGGGAAAAGGCGACGAGATTTTCGGGCCCGCAGGAGCCGAGGCGTACAGGCGCGATCTCCCCGACGCCGAGATCCACCTCCTCGAGACCGGACACTTCGCGCTGGAGGATGACGTCGAGTTCATTGCCGACAAGATGCGCCACTTCCTGCGAGAGAATGTCGTCAGCCGCCCGCCCGAGCTGTGATGCGGATCCGGCTCTCCGATCCGAGTTCGCGGCTCCTCCTCGGGTACGACACCGGCCCCGAGGGAACCTCGGACTCCACGCAACGGCGAGGGAGACGGCCGCGCAGGCTGACGCCCTGCGAGTCCGCTTCCACGAGTTGGAGATCGAACTCGAGAACGGCGCCCGCGTCGGGGGCTTCACGCTGAGCGCCGGCGTGGCTCAACCATCGACGCTCAGCCGCGAAGAGCGCGACCGGGAGCTCATCGACACGCTCCTGCAGAACGCCGACTCTGCGCTCCAGACGGCGAAGGAAGCCGGCGGCGACCGCGTCCGGATCTTCTGATCCTGAGTCTCCCGCGGCAGTAGCTCAGCCCGGCGGCGGGCGTCCGTTCAGGCCTCGGGAGGAGCTGCAAGCACCGCGTCGAGCAGGTCGTCGAGCCGCGCGGTGGCGAGGCAGATCGAGCTGTCCGCTGCGCCGTAGTACAGCCGAACGTCCCCGCTTGCCGGGTCGTGGATCAGGCCACAGGGAAAGACGACGTTGGGGACATCCCCGGTCCGCTCGTACCCTGCGACCGGTGCGAGGACCCAGTTCGGGAGCCGTCGCAGGACGCGGGTCGGTTCGTCGAGATCGAGGAGGGCGAGGCCGACCCGGTAGACGCCCCCGGCGACGGTCTCCTTGACGCCGTGGTAGAGGAGCAGCCAGCCGTGCTCGGTTCGGAGCGGCGGCGGCCCGATGCCGATCCGGAGGGAGTCCCACCATCCGCCCGGGCGGGGTTGGAGTACCTGTTCCGGTGCGCTCCAGCTGACGAGGTCGACCGAGCGGGAGAGGACGATCTCGCCGCGGCCGCCCCCGTACTCCGTCTTGGGGCGGTGGAGGAGCACCCAGCGCCCGTCGATTCGATGCGGCAGGAGCGCGGCGTTCTTGTCCTCGGGATGCTTCACGATCCCGTGGCGCTCGACCGTGACGAAGTCCTCGGTCGTTGCGAGGAAGACCGCCGGGCCGGCCGGGCCGTAGGCGGTGCACGTGATCACCCAGCGGTCGAGCTCTTCGACCCAGACGACCCGTGCATCCTCGAAGCCCCATTGCTCGCTTGCGGTTTCGCCGTCGGCCGCGAGCAGGGGCTCCGTCCCGATTGACCAGCCGTCCGCGCCGTTCGCGGACCGCGCGACGGTCAGGTGGGAGATTCCGCGGCGATCCTCGACCCGAGCGAGTAGGACGGTTTCCCCGTCGAGCGTCGCCGCGGCCGGGTTCAAGACGGCGTTGACCGGATACGGCCAGTGCTCGGCAGTCAGGATCGGGTTGCCGTCGTGGCGGTGGAAGAGTTCCTGCTCGCTCAGGCCGCCGCCCGTTCGAGCGTGCGTTCGCGGATCGGGGCCCGGACGCCGGCGGCGTCGAGCAGGAGCGCGGCGCGGTGGAGTGCGAGTGTCGACTCGGCGCCCTCGTTCTGGTTGAGCGCCTCGTCGCCGAGGCCGTCGCTGCAGCCGCCGGTTGCGAAGTCGTACAGCGGTCTCTCGAGTCGGTTGCGGCCGAGGAACCACTCGAACGCACGCGTCGCACGGATTCCGTGCTCTGTTTCTCGCGTGACTGCGAATGCAGCCAACTCGGCCTCGACGAGGGCGGCCGCGTCGAGCGGCTGCTCGTCGCCTGCTCCCGGGGCGACTTCGTCTCGGCGTCGGCCGCGGTGTCCCGGCAATCGCAGGCGCCCCGTCGTCGAGCCCGCACTCGTCGCCGAGCCAGCGCAGCGACTCGAGCCCAAGCTCGATCAGATCGTCGCGGCCGAGCGAGTGGCCGCCGCTGAGCAACGCCTGCGAGAGCCGTGCGTTGTCGTAGCTGAGCTCGTCCTCGAACCAGCGCCAATCTTCCGCCGCGGTGTTCCCGTACGCCTCGGCGAGCTGCTCCGTCAGGCGCTCGAGCAGCCTCCGTGCCCGAGGCTCGAGCCGGTCGGCGTCGAGGCGTGACAGGCCGAGCACCGTGTAGGCGGCCGTCCGCAGCGGGACATCTCCCGCAAGCGCGCGGACGAGTCGCTCGAGCAGGTCGCGTGCGGGCACGACGACGGCTGGGATCCAGGCCGTCGCGAGGATGTCGCCGAGCGCCCAGACAGAGCGGCCGACGTGATCGCCGACGTGCGGCTCGTCGAGCCAGCGGCGGTCGTAGCCCATGAAGTTGCGCATCCCGTCGTCGTCGGCGGCCGCGTGAAGGAACGCGAGCGACCGATAGAGGATCGAGGTCCAGACCTGCTCGTCGCCGCGGCGAGCGAGGGCGAGCGAGACGACGGCGAGCCGGGCGACGTCGTCGACGCAGTAGCCGCTGTCGCGGTTCGGGATGATCCCGTGCGCGTGCTGCACGATGCCGACGTCGTCGACCAGCGTGAGCAGGTGGTCGGTGCGCAGGCTCGTCAGGTGCAGGTCGGCAACGCCGGAGGGCCGGCGACGCGGCGCGAGACTCATACGCCTCTTGGAGCACGGAGGCCGTCGCCTCGGCGACCGCAGGCCAGGCGAGCGAGGAGCCGATACGCCGCGCCTCGAGCCTGCGCCGAGGCGAGCGTCTCTGGCTGCTCGATGTACGCGCAGATCGCGTCGGCCAGCGCCGCCGGATCGTCGAACGGTACGAGCCGACCGGCGCCGGAGGCGAGCATGTCCTGCGCGTACCAGTAGGGAGTCGAGACGATTCCACAACCGGCGGCGAGCGCGAAGGTGAGCGCGCCGGAGGCTATCTGCTCGCGGTTGCGGTACGGGGTCACGAAGACGTCGGTCGCGGCGAGCAGATCGGAGAGCTCATCGATCGCGAGGAACCGGTCGTCGAACTCGACGTGGGCGCCGAGATCGAGCTCGAGTACGCGCCGCTCGAGCATCAGCCGGTACCGCTCGCCCTCGCGGTGGGCGACGTCAGGATGCGTGCGGCCGGCGATCACGTAGCGGATCTCGGGGTGACGCTCGATCATCGACGGGAGTGCTTCGATCACCGTCTCGAGGCCCTTGCCCGGCGAGATCAGCCCGAACGTCGAGAGCAAGAAGCGGCCGCCCGCGCGAGCATAGGGCGCTGCTGTCCGAAGGTCGGCATCGCTGGCGGCGCGACGCGTGAGCCGCGTCGGCGCGCCGTGCGGGACGACTCGGATCTTTTCTTCCGGACAGGCGCCGCTTTCGACGAGCAGACGCAGCGCGGTGTCGGTCATCACGATCACGAGCTCCGCGTGCGCGCAGAGCTCCGTGAGCACCTCCGCTTGGTGCGCGGTCGGCTCGGAGAGCACAGTGTGCAGCGTCACGACGAGCGGCTGTGCCAGACCCTCCGCGAACGACAGCACGTACTCGCCGTCGCGGCCGCCGAAGATGCCGTATTCGTGCTGAAGGAGCACGACGTCGACGTCGAGCCGGCCGAGCATCCGGGCGGTGCGGACGTAGTCGCCGCGGACGGACTGCGCGATCGTGGCGAGCAGGCCGCGCCGCTGCGGGCGTGACGGCTCGTTCACGACCGCGACGAGGTCGGCCCCCTTGACACCGGGCACGCCGACGAGCGTCGCGCGCAAGTCGGCAGCGAAGGTGCCGATCCCGCAAGCCCGCGGCGGGTAGGTCGAGACGATTGCGGTGCGCATGCGGGTGGCGCTTATGAGCGCACGCGAACCGACACAGGAAGGGCGGCGAAGCGCTGCGGCTGCTGCAGCCCACCGCGGATCGATGTTTCCTTGTGCCGGCGTCCGCCGGCCGCCGAGCGCAGCCGGTCGAGGACTCGCCTCAGGCTCTTCATCATCATGTGCTCCCTTTTGTGACTCCCCCGAAACGGCAAGCGGCGGGCTCGTGTGGGAGTCAGAACACGGGGACGCTCGGGACACCGTAGCGCACGGGCCTCCCGACGGACTGCGAACGACGATGGTCGTGCAGTTTCGCCCACCTGCAAGAGGGGCCGATGTCATCCGGGGACCCAGTGACCTCGCGGCTCGTTCGGCTGCTGGACCGCCGGTGTCCTACATCATTCCGCCCATGCGCGTTCCGGGAAGGCAGGCGTGGCGAAGGGTGTGAGGTCGTCCCGTTTCGTTCCCGGTAGGACGTTGCGGGTCGCGATCCTCGCCCCGATCTCGTGGCGGGTACCCCCTCGTCACTACGGCCCATGGGAGCAGTTCGCCTCTCTGCTCACCGAGGGGCTGGTCAAGCGAGGAGTCGACGTCACGCTGTTCGCCACTGCCGACTCGATCACGACCGCTCACCTGGTCGGCACCGCACCGACCGGCTACTCCGAGGATCCGGCGCTACACGCGAAGGCCTGGGAGGCTCTGCACATCGCGGCGGTGTTCGAGCGAGCCGGCGAGTTCGACGTGATTCACAACAGTTTCGACTTCCTGCCGCTGACGTACAGCGGCCTTGTCGACACACCGGTCGTGACGACGATCCACGGGTTCTCGTCGGAGCAGATCGTTCCCGTCTTCGAGAAGTACAACGGACGCGGCTACTACGTCGCGATCAGCGATGCCGACCGGCACGAGCAGCTCGACTACATCGCCACGATCCACCACGGCATCGACCTCGACGAATTCCACCTCCGGCGGGAGCCGGGCGACTATCTGCTG
Source organism: uncultured Thermoleophilia bacterium (assembly GCA_963742615.1). GTDB lineage: Bacteria > Actinomycetota > Thermoleophilia > Gaiellales > Gaiellaceae > PALSA-600. Next base: position 935,507 of record CAVUMS010000001.1, read on the forward strand.
TTCTTCGGACGAATCCATCCGGACAAGGGGACGGTCGAGGCGATCGACGTTGCCGAGCGCGCAGGCCTGCCGCTTGTGATCGCCGGGATCATCCAGGACCGAGGCTACTTCGACCGGCTCGTCGAACCGCGGCTCGATGGGGAGCACGTGACCTACATCGGCACCGTCGGGCCGGACCGCCGGGGGCACCTGCTCGGCGGCGCGAGCGCGCTCCTGCACCTCGTCAACTTCGACGAGCCGTTCGGGTTCAGCGTTGTCGAGGCGATGGCGTGTGGGACGCCGGTCATCGCTCGCCGGCGCGGTTCGATGAGCGAGATCGTGCGCGAGGCGGAGAACGGCTTCCTCGTCGACACCCTCGACGAGGCTGTCGCGGCCGTCCAGGCGACGAACGCGCTCGACCGATCAGCTGTGCGCGCGTCTGTCGAAGGGCGCTTCGACTCCGACCGGATGGTGGACGACTACCTCGCTCTGTACCAGCGGGTCGTGGCGCTCCATCGCGCCGAACAGTTCGGCAAAGGGGTTGTCCGATGAACTCGAGATCGGACGCACACCGGTCGGGTCGTGAGCGGCGTGGCAAGCGCCCGATCCTCGCCGCCGGAAACTCGAACGGGGACATCCCGATGCTCCGCTATGCGGGCGGGAAGGACCGCCCCGCGCTCCGGCTACTCGTGCTCCACGACGACGAAGAACGCGAGTTCGCGTACACAACCGGGGCGGAGACCTCGCTCGAGCTGGCAGAGAAGCAGGGCTGGACGGTCGTCAGCGTCAAAAACGACTGGACCGCTGTCTTCACCCCCTGACGAGACCGTTATCGGGCAACTCGCCCTCGGCTGCTCGTCTTACGTGCCCGGTCGAGGTCAGCGGTGCACAGGCGATGCTGCGCGACGGCGCCACGTCGTCCGTACAGGTCGCGGCGCTTCAGCTTCTCTTTCTCGATTCAGGAATCCCGGCCCGTCTCCCGCAGCACAAAAGGCCGAAACTCAGGATCGAACGGCGACGGCACGGCGGCGGCCCTGCCGAAGCCACAAGCGGCCAGGACACCGTTGCGGTATCCGTCGAGGCCGAGCTGCTCCTCGATGTCGGCGTTGTTCACGGCAGCCGTGACGAACGCCCCGAGCCCGAGCTCCGTCGCGACGAGGTACAGCGTCTGGCTCAGGTGTGCCGCGTCCATCAGGAGCGCGGCGAGCGCTTTGCGGTGGTTCCGGTACTTCCAGAACGCCCGATCGAAGCGGGCGACGAGCACGATCACGACGTGGGCGTCGCCGAAGTAGGTCTGGCCGCAGACGAACTCGGTCGCCGCCGCCCGCGCCTCCTCGGCCGCGAGGGGCTTCAGCAGCTCGAGCGCGTGCTCGGCTCCGTTGTAGTGGTAGAGCCCCGGGTCGAGCTCGTCGACACCGGTGATCACCGGGTAGGCCTCGATCGGATGGAACCCCCCTGCCGAAGGGCTCGTGCGTCTGAGGGTATTCACCTGTCCGAGCAGGGTCACGTACCCGTGATAGCCGAAGACGTAGCGGAGCACGACCGCGAGCTCCCACAGCCGGAGCGACGCCTGTCGATCGAAGCCGCGTGTCGTCCGACGCCGCAGGAGCACGTCATACAACTCGCCTTTCCGCTCGACGAGAGGAAGCTCGTGAATCGCGAGTGGGGCATCCATCGAGGCGAAGGCGGCCGGCGGCGGGCCGAAGCGGCCGACGAACGCTCGCACGGCTTCGGAAGTCGGTGGCAACAGGTCCGAGGACTCGTCCTGACCGGCGAGCCGCCGCAGGTCGATCCCGCGCCACTTGGAGAGGAAGTAATACAAGGCCGCCTCGAGATTCCAGCCCAGGCTCTCGAGAGTCTCGTGCCGAGCGCGAAGCGCCTCCAGCTCCGGGTCGTTCTCGTCGCTCACGAGGACGCCCTTTCGCGCCAGTTGACGCATCTTCGCGTCGTCGGACGCCTCGACCCAGTCGTCCGAAGGCGTCGTGGTCGCGAGCTCGAACTCGTCGGCCGAAAGGGCTATGGCCTCCCCACGGAGGATCGACAGGGCGTACACCTGTCGAACGGTTGTCTGCTCGACGGTGCCCCGAAGCAGCAGGCCGACGTCGAGAAACGGGAAGTCGTCGCAGAAGAAACAGACGTAGCGCGAGCGTCTAACTCGTGCCATCGAGCGCCGGCCGGTCCTCCGCGAGGACGGGCATCGCGCCGTGCACGATTATCATGACCGCGTAGCCGAAGGGAGCATGCTGGGGAGCAAACTCCTCCACCTCCAGCAGATCGAGGAGAAGTCGGATCTGTTCCTTATTCGGGAGGACGACCGTCTCCGGGAGTGTCTCGTCCCCGACCTCGATCCCGTTCCTCAGCAGAATCTCGCGTGTGTTCGATACGAACTCCTCTCGGACATCGTCGTTTTCGGCAAGACTCGTGAGGAGACCGAGACAGGCCTCGCGCGTGATGTCCATCCTGACCTCGTACGGCACGGTGGCTCCTTTTCGCTCGACGCCAGGCGAATCGAAGCTAGTCTGCTACCGCGTCGCGTGCTAGTCAACCCGCACGGCTCGGGTCCCGGCCCGCGCCGGCCGCCCGCGCGGAGACCAGGTTCCCCTTTGCCTCGTATTTACGGATCGCTTCCTGAAGAACGCCCGCGGCCTCGTCGGGTCGATCGAGCAGTTGCAGCGTCTCCGCGAGGTCGACGAGAGCGTCGGCCTGTACGTTCAGGGAGTCCGTCTCGAGCGAGAGGTAGACCGATTCGCGGGCAAGGCGTTCTGCGTCTCCGTCGTTCCGCCGTGCGAGGACCCTGGCCCTGGTGCCTCGCCACATCGCATGTGAGCTGAGGTCGTCCTCGGCTGCGGCCTCGTCGCTGACCTCGGTCAGCCCCTCCGCCTCCTCGTAGCGCGCCTGTGCGAAGACGGCACGGGCGAGGTAGGCGGCGGTGGTCGAGAGGTACGACTGCTCGCCCATGCGCTCGAGCGCCTCGTATCCGATTCGGAGCTCACGCTCGGCGGCCGGTGCGTCGCCTGCGAGCAACTCCGCCCAGCCGGCGTACATCCGCAACGATGCGAGCTGGAGGTTCAGGCCAAGCTCGGTGGAGGCCGACTCGCTACGCCGGTAGTGCTCGCGGGCGCTCGCGAAGCGGCCGACCATGGCCTCGAGCACGGCGAGCATCGAGTCGATCACGGGCTTCAGGGTGGGCTCGCCTGAATGCTGTTCGCGAATCGCGAGGCAGCGGCGGATGGCGTCCTCGACGGGGAGCGGCCCCAACAGGGCGACGCGACACATCGTGCCCAGGATCCACGACATGCTCCGCCGATCGCCGACGCGCGTCGCAAAGCCGCGAGCTCGGTCGAGAGCATCCTCCATGATCCCGTACTGACAGCGAAACCAGTGCGCGTCCGCGACCAGGACCCAGGCGCGCAAGAGCCCGAGCTCGTCGCCGCTCGCCTCGAAGACTGGAGTGGCGCGCTCCGCCACCTCGAGCACTTGCCGCAAGTCGATCCTCGGATCGAGGTAGAGGCGGAGCGCCGAGCGCTCGAGCTCCGCTCGCATTCGAAGGCGCTCGTCGCCCGCCTCTGAGGCCACGGCCTCTGCCTCGGCCAAGACTTCGTCGGCCCTGACCGCATCTCCCTGCTCCCGTGCAACCGCGCCGAGCTCCAGCATCGCCTCGGCCCGGATCCCCGGTTCTGCGTCGAGCAGCGACACGGCGCGCTCCAGGAGGTTCGACGCGGCGGAGGTGTCTCCGCGCGCGAATGCCCGGCGACCCGCCGCGGCAAGATGCGTTCCGGCCCGTAGAGCGAGCGCCGCCGTCGCGTCGTCGGCGCGACCGAGCTCGACGTGGAAGCGCGTGGCTTGCTCGAGGTGGTACCCGATGATCGCCTCGAGCTCGCGGATCTGATCTTCCGCGGCGTCCTCGAGCCAGTCGGCGAACTGCTCGTGTAGGCGGGCGCGGATCTCTTTCGGCACGGCTTCGTAGGCGGCGACGCGAATCAGGTCATGGCGGATCGCGACCATGTCACCCTGTCTCTGGGGGCGGATCGGCCGAAGAAGGTCCTTGCGGATGAGCGAGAAGAGGTGCCCTACCGCCGCCTCGCGTTCCTCCGGGGCTGTCAGGTCGATCAGGGCGCGGTAGGGCAGCTCCTTCCCGATCACCGATGCGCGTTCGAGCAGGTTCCGCTCGGCGGTCGAGAGACGATCGAGCCGCTCCGCCAGAAGCGCCTGAATCGTCGGCGGCGTGCTGAGCCTGTCCGGGTCGCCGCCCACCTCGGCAGCCATCGCGGCCATCTGCTCGACGAAGAGCGGGTTCCCTTCGGCTGTGGCCAGAATCCGCTCCCGCGACGCGGGAGGGAGCTCGACGCCCTCGACCAGCTGGGCGAGCAACCGAGTCGACTCGGCCTCGCTGAGCGCCTCAAGCTGCATGACGGTGGCATTCGGCCGCGGCGTCGCCCAACTCGGACGTGCCTCGAAGAGGTCCGACCGAGCAAGAACGAGCAGCAGCACAGGAGCGCGAAGCCAGCCGGCGAGGTACTCGATCAGATCGAGCAGTGTCGGCGAGGCCCAGTGGACGTCGTCGAAGCAGACGAGCAGAGGCCGCTCGCGCGCGAGCTCCTCGAGCATGCGGCGGATTGCCCAGAACGTTTCCCCGGCCGCCGCGGCCCCCGCGGTCTGGCCGACGGCCGTGCGAATCAGCTCGGCAATCCGCATGCCGTCGTCGGCGTCGGCCAGGAGCGTTTTCAGCCTTTGCTCACCCCCCGCCTCGCGGACGATGTCTCTCACGGGCCAGTACGTGATCGCGTCGCCGTACGGGAGACAGCGCCCGCGGAGCGGCCGAAACCGTCCCTCGAGCCGCTCGAACAGCTCCGCGACCAGGCGAGACTTCCCGATCCCCGCCGATCCCACGACCGTGCACAGACTGCAGTGCGACTCACGCTCGCACTCCTCCGCAGCTGCGTTCAGCAAGGCCAGCTCGGTCTCGCGGTTGACAATCGGAGCGTCGAGCCGACGGGCGACACCCGCGGTGGTCGCGTCGACGTCGTGGAGACGAAACGGCGATACCGGCTCTTGCTTGCCCTTGACGCTCAGGCGTTCCTGCGGCCCCACCTCGACCGCGTCCCGAACGAGCGAATACGTCGATGTGCCGATCAGGATCTCGCCTGTCCCCGCAGCCTGCTCGAGCCGCTTCGCCAAGTTGACCGCATCACCAGTGATGAACGGCGCACCCGTGCCGGGATCACCCGCCACGACTTCACCCGTGTTGATCCCGATCCGGCACTCCAACGCAACGCCCCAGGTCGCGCGCAGCTCCACGTTCAGCCCCTCCAGGCGTCGTTGCATCGCCTTCCCCGCGCGCACCGCCCGCAAGGCATCGTCCTCGTGCACAGTCGGCACCCCGAAAACGGCCATCACCTCGTCGCCGCGGAACCGCTCGACGACACCGCCGTGACTCTCCAGGATCACCTGCATCTCGTGGAAGTACCTCAACATCGCCTGGCGCACCGTCTCCGGATCGTTCCGCTCGCCCAACCCGGTCGAATCCACCACGTCGCAGAAGAGAATCGTCACGGTCTTCCGCACCTCTTGCCTCGGAGGGACCTCTGCGGAGACCGGCGCGCCGCATTCGCCACAGAAACGGGACGAATCGGCGACAGACGCGCCGCAACGAAGACACGCCACCATCGGCCGAGTCTAAGCCGCATGCGCCCTTTGGTACATGGCTCGACGCGGCTGGGAGCTCTGCTCCATAGATGTGCCACGCGCGCTCGACGCGCGCGCAGCTATGCCTGTGCGTCGTACTCGGACGCGAACAGGTAGCTCACAGCGAGGCTCCGGTAGGGCCGCCAGCGGTCCGACACCTGAGCGACTTCGTCTTCGGTCGGGAGGTGGTCGAAGCCGTACGCCCGTTGAATCGCGCGTCGCAGCGCGAGGTCGCCCGAGAGGAAGACGTCAGGCCGGTCGAGCGCGACGAGCAGGAAGCCCCGCGCCGTCCATAGTCCGATCCCGGAAACCTCGGTCAAGGTTCTCTCGACCTCCTCGTCGGTCATGTCGGCGAGCGCCTCGTCGCTCAGCCGTCCGTCGACGAACCTCTCCGCGAGTGCGCGCAACGTCGCACCCTTGCGCGCCGAAAAGCCGCTGTCGCGTAGCACCTGCGGGTCCGCCTCTAACAACTCCGCCGGCGACGGCATGTGCCCGTCGAATCGGTCGCGGAGGTGCGAGATGATCGCCCGGGTCGACGCGACCGACAGCTGCTGGCCCGCTACCTGGAAGACGAGGGTCCCGAAGGCGCCGAGCGGAGGCAGGTCGTCCATCCAGGCGCGCGGACGAAAGTCCGGCCGCGAGTCGATCAGCTTCGCCAGCACAGGATCCGCGTCGTGAAGGTACTCGCGAGCAGTGGGATCGGCGAGCGCTGCAGTCACTCCCGGATCTCCTCTCGTCAGTCTTGGCCGGTCAGGAGCGTGTGCAACACCGCGATCCGACCATCGCGCACGAGCGCCACGTCGATGCCGGTGACCGCCGGCGGCTGCTCCGGCACGCCCAGGTTGAAGGCGAGAAGGCCCAGGTCGCGGCTGACGTGAACGGGTCCAGCTGCGGAGAACACGAAGTCCGGCGAGCGGTCGAGCAGCTGCTGCGCCCGTTCGTTCAGGTCCTGATGCCCGCGGGTCGTGCCCCCCGGGTCCGTCCAGGTCACGTCGTCCGTGTAGTTGCGTGCGATCGCCTCCGAGCGCCGCTCCGGATCGCGTTCACCGAACACTGAGAATAGGTTCTCGAGCATCAGCTCGCGGATCCGCACCGGCTCGGTCACGCCTTGAGCAGCCGATCGGTCAGCACGATCTCGATCACGTCGTTCACGGTCTCCTCGCGTGCCCAGTCGCGCTGGAGCTCGACCGCGAGCGAGACCCAGCCGATCGGCTGCGCGCCGGCCTGGACGACGCGTTGGATACCGGCGCGATGCGCTTCCTCGCTCGTTCCGCCGATCGCGTCGACGACGGGGTAGACCTCGTACCCCTCGCGGAGCGCGTCGAGGGCGGGAAAGGCCATGCAGATCTCCGTCCAGAGGGCGCACAGGATGAGCTTGCGCCTTCCGGTCGCACGAACTGCGACGAGGAATTCGGGATCTTCCCATGCGTTGGTCGTCGTCCGGTCGACCGGCCGGTCGTCCGCCAGGAGCTCCGCGACCTCGGGCACCGTCGGTTGCCCGCGGCCCGTCGCGACGTTGATCGTCGAGTGGACGATCGGGAGGCCGAACGCTTTCGCGATCCTCACCGTCGAGGCGATGTTCTCGAGCAACAGGTCGCGGTCGATCGACCGGACCCCGTCGAACTGTGAGGGCTGGTAGTCGATCACGAGCAACGCCGCGTTCTGCGGCGTCAGGAGGTGATCGCCGATGGGGTCGCGTACCGGGCTGCCGATCACGGATGCACCCACGAGCCGTAGCCGAGGTCGAGGCGGACCGACTGCATCACCTGGAACGCCACGTCCTCGGTGAAGACGTCGGCGGCAGCGAGCACGCCCGTGTACTTCTCGGTCACGGGCGCCGCCGCCCTCGCGCGGTCTCGTCGAGGATGGCCCTGACCGCCGCCCAGGAGTTCTCGCCGTACTTCTGGAAGTACGGAGTCGCGTCGACCGAGTCGATCGCGTTCCTCGAGCTCTCGACGAGATCGGCCATGTACTGCTGGTGCAGCGTGATGTCGTCGCGCGTGCCGAGCCGACCGTTGTGGCCGCCGATGAAGTGCTTCCACGAGTAGGCGAGCGCGTTCGCCGGCGCCTCGAGGTAGCCGGGGATGTCCTCGGTCAGGTTCGACTGGTAGATCGGCACCCAGCCGGGGTTGACGATGTCGATCAGCATCAGGGTGTCGTGGTCGGGCAGGTGGATGACGATGTTGTCCGGCGAGTGGTTCGGACCGTGCCACGCGAGGTCGATGCGCTCGCCGCCGATCTCGAGCGTGCGCCGGTCTCCGAACGTCTCCTCGTTCGGCGGCCTCGCGGGGTCGTCGTCGCGCAGCAGCAGGCGCCGCGTCTCCTCGTGGCCGATGCGCGTGACGTTCTTGTCGAAGAGTGAGGCAGCACCCACGTGATCTGCGTGGTGGTGGGAGTAGATCAGGTACTCGACCTTGTTGCTGACGCCGTTGGCAGACGCGATCTCGTCGATCGCGCGCTGGATGTTGTGGCCGATCGTCGGCGGCGCGTCGAGGAGCACGACGCCGTCCGGCGTCGTGAGAAACGCGCACTGGTACACGCCGTCGGTGACCCAGTAGAGGTTCCGTTCGACGCGTCCGACGTAGTAGCCCTGCTCGTTGAGCGCGGGGCCGAGAGCCGACCGGGGAATCGGCGCATAGTCCACGATCGTGCTCATGTCGTGACCTCCGTCGTGAGTGCGGCACGTGCTCCGTCCAGGTCGAGCACCCGACCTTGGAGGTCTCCGCTGGGACCTTCGATCCGTCCCATCTCGGCGAGGCCTCCCAGACTCACCGGCTCGAAGCCGGCTGCGCGAATCAGCCGTTCGGCGGTCGCCGCCGCCGTGTCGTCGTCGGTCGCGTAGAAGAGCACGATCCGCGGTTCGCGCTTCGCGCTGTCCGCAAGCTGGGTCGCGCCGAGCGACCCGAATGCCTTCACGTAGTGCGCGGCGGCGGGGAGCAGGCCGGCGACGATCGAGCCGGACGACTGTCCTTCCACCAGCGTCCGGATCATCTGTCCGTTCTCGTCGAAGCCGATCGGGTTCGTCGGGTCGACGATCACCTTTCCGTCGAGACGCTGCGAGTGCTCGGCGAGCAGGCTCTTCAGCGGGTCCGAGCCAGACGGCGAGGACGACCGTGTCGGCCGCGTCGATCGCGTCTGCCGACGGAGGCGGCGCGGGCGAGCGGTCCGAGGTCGTCCGCGAGCGCTTGCGCCCGAGACTTGTCCTTCGCGGCCAGGACGACGGTCTCGCCGCCGTTCACGAGGTGTCGTGCAACCGCCCCTCCGAGGTTGCCGACACCGATGATTGCGGTTGTCATAGCGGGCATCGTGGCGCCACACGCGGGGCGATCGCATCCGTGAAACCCGTAGTCCTCGACCCGGTGGCATGCTCTCCGGATGGTGACGAGGGCACCCGCCGAGCAGCTGCTGGGCCGGCAACGGGAGCGCGAAGTGCTCGACCGTCTGCTCGATGCGGCGCGCGAGGGTCACGTCGGCGTGCTCGTGGTCTTCGGCGAGCCGGGTGTCGGCAAGAGCGCGCTGCTCGACGATGCGATCGAGACGGCGGCTGACTTCCGGGTCGCTCGGACCGTCGGCGTCGAGGGCGAGATGGAGCTCGCCTTCGCGGCCCTCCACCAGCTGTGCTCACAGAGCCTCGGTCTCCTGGAGCGCCTGCCCGAACCGCAGCGCGAGGCCCTCGAAGTCGCGCTCGGGCTGAGGGCCGGGCGGGCGCCGAATCCGTTCCTGGTCGGGCTCGCCGTTCTGAACCTGTTGTCGGACGCGGCCGAGGATCAGCCGCTGCTCTGTGTCGTCGACGACGCGCAGTGGCTCGACCGCGCGTCGGCCGGTGTGCTCGCGTTCGTCGCGCGCCGGCTGCTTGGCGAGAGGATCGCGATCGTCTTCGCGGCACGCGAGCCGATCCATGCGCTCGGGGGCTTCGCGGAGCTTCGCGTCGAGCCGCTCGGCCACCGCGACGCCCGCGCGCTCCTCGAATCGGTGCTGCCGGCCCGGCTCGACGACCAGGTGTTGGAGCGGATCGTCGCCGAGACGCGCGGCAACCCGCTCGCGATCATCGAGCTGCCGCGCGGGCTGACGCCCGCCCAGCTTGCGGGCGGCTTCGGCCTTCCGGAGGCGCTACCTTTGTCGGCCGGGATCGAGCAGAGCTTCATGCGCCGGTTGACGGCCCTCCCGCGCGACGCGCAGCGGTTGCTGCTCCTTGCCGCCGCCGATCCTGCCGGCGATCCGGCACTCATGTGGCGGGCAGCCCAGCTCCTCGGCATCCCTGAATCGGCTGCGGACACGGTCGAAGCGGAAGGCTTGTTGGTCGTGGGGCCGCGGGTCGTGTTCCGCCATCCGCTCGTTCGCTCGGCCGTCTACCGCGGCGGCCGAGTCCGGGCGAGCGGCGTGAGGTCCACGCGGCGCTCGCGGACGCGACAGAGCAAGAGCTCGATCCCGACCGACGCGCATGGCACCGGGCGCAGGCAGCGTCCGCTTCCCGACGAGGACGTCGCCGCCGAGCTCGAGCGTTCGGCAGCGCGCGCGCAGGCGCGTGGCGGATTGGCCGCTGTCGCTGCCTTTCTGGAGCGCGCCGCCGCGCTGTCGCCCGAATCCGCGCACCGTGCGCGGCGACTGCTCGCGGCTGCAGCCGCGAAACGAGAGGCAGGCGATCTCGACGCTGCGCTCGGGCTGCTCGACGGTCTCGAGCCCGACGCGCTCGACGAGCTCGGACGCGTTCGAGTCGACCTGCTGCGAGCGCAGATCGCCTCAGAGCAGTGGCGCTCCGCCGACGCCGGTCGCTTGTTCATGAGCGCGGCGCGTCGCCTCGAGTCACTCGATCCCGAGCTGGCCCGCGAGACGTACCTCGAAGCGCTCTCCGGTGCGATGGCCAGCGACATCGACGTCGACGGTGGCGCCGCAGCTGCTGCCGCAGCCGCCCGCGCGGCGCCGCCCGGTCGCGGTTCCGCCGCGGATGGTCGATCTCTTGCTCGATGCGTTTGCCATCCGACTGACCGACGGTTACGCGGCTGCAGCGCCCGACGCTTGCTCGTGCATCTGGAGCATCTGCTCGCGCTCGACTTATCCGACGAGGATGGCCGCCGGTGGCTCTCGCTTTCCGGCGCGAGGAACGGCCACATCGTCGCGCTCGAGCTGTGGGACGACCAGGCGTTGGATCTCCTCGAGGCTCGTCAACTTCAGGTCGCGCGCGACGCGGGCGCATACGGACAGCTGCATTTCGCACTCAGCTTCGTCGCGAGGAATCACATGCTTGCCGGCGAGCTGACTGCGGCCGCGCAACTGATCGACCAAGCGCGCCTGATCGCGGAGGCGAGCGGCAACGCACCGCCTGTGAACGGCGCGATGATCCTCGCCGCGTGGCGTGGTGACGAGGCGCAGGCCTCCGAATTGATCGACGCCACCTCGGAAGAGTCGGCGCGGCGACGATGGACGTCCAACAACTACGCGCGTTCCGTCCTCTCGAATGGGCTCGGACGGCATGATGTCGCCCTCGAGGCGGCCTGGGAAGCGATGCAGCCCGATCCGATCGGATATGGAACGTGGCTTATCCCGGAGTTGGCAGAGGCCGCATCGAGAGCCGGTGATCGTGCGCGACTCGAGTTCGCCGCCGAGTGGATTTCGGAACGGACGCGCGTCATTCGCTCCGCCTGGCTGACCGGAGTCGAAGCGCGCGTAGGGGCGTTTCTGAGCGAGGGCGAGGCCGCGGACACTCTCTACCGTGAGTCGATCGCGCATCTCTCGGGTACGCGTGCGCGACTCGAGCTCGCGCGCACCCACCTCCTGTACGGGGAGTGGCTCCGGCGCGAGCGGCGCCGCATCGACGCCCGCGAGCAGTTGCGGATAGCGCTGGAGTCGTTCACCAGCATGGGCGCCGAGGCATTCGCGCGCCGCACCGAGCGTGAGCTGCTGGCAACGGGTGAGCACGCTCGCAAGCGGACGGCCGAGACGCTCGGCGAGCTGACGCCGCAAGAAGCGCAGATCTCCCGACTTGTGGTCGAGGGACACAGCAACCGTGAGATCGCCACTCAGCTATTCGTCAGTCCGAGCACCGTCGAGTACCACCTGCGCAAGGTCTTCCGCAAGCTCGACGTGAAGTCGCGCACACAGCTCGCGAGCCGCCTGCGAGCGTAGAGGTTCAAGCCACCGCTACCGTGGCTCCATCGCCCAATTGATGTTCATCCGAAGCGGCCTCCCCGCCGACGAGACGGACGCGCTCGACGCGTACTCACAGGTCGTCGTCACGGTCGCAGAGCGCGTAACGCCGTCGGTCGCGAACCTCCGTGTCATGCGGCGTGTGCGCGGCGGACGCGTCCTGGCCGGCGGCGGCAGCGGCGTCGTGATCACACCGGACGGCTTCCTCGTCACCTCCGCGCACGTCGTAGCCGGCACGGCCGGGAGTGGACGCGCTTCATTCTCCGACGGGCGCGACGTCGAGTTCGACGCGGTCGGCGCCGACCAGCTCTCCGATCTCGCGGTGCTCCGTCTATCCGGCGCCGCGTTCGCGGCCGCCGACCTCGGGGACGCAGAGCGGCTTCGCGTTGGTCAGCTCGTCGTCGCGATCGGAAACCCGAACGGCTTCGCCGGCTCGGTCACGGCCGGGGTCGTCTCGGCACTCGGGCGCTCCCTCCCGACGCGCTCGGGCGCGAGCGTGCGCGTGGTCGACAACGTCATCCAGACCGACGCGGCGCTCAACCCCGGCAACTCGGGCGGCGCCCTGGCCGACGGCCGGGGCCGCGTCGTCGGCATCAATACCGCCGTTGCCGGCGTCGGCCTCGGTCTCGCAGTGCCGATCAACGCGGCGACGCGGCAGATCATCGGCGCGCTGATGACGGAGGGGCGCTTCCGTCGCGCCTACCTCGGTATGGTCGGTCAGCAGCGCCCTCTGCCGCCGCGACTCGCCCGCGAGCTCGGTCGTGCCGGCTGCATCGAGGTCAGCGAGGTCGTCAGCAACGCTCCGGCTGCAAGCTCGGGTGTACGGCCGGGCGATCTGATCCTCGCAATCGACGGCCAACCAATCGAGACGATGGCCGAGCTGCAGCGGCTACTCGTCAGCGAGCGCATCGGTGCTCCGGTCACCTTCACGCTCGCACGCCTCGAGCGCGTGCTCGACCTCGTCGTCGTTCCGCACGAGCTCGCGGCCTAGCTCAGCCGGAACGGAGCTCAGCGGATCCGGGTCAACGAGTGAATCCGCCGAGATGGTACGGCTTGACGCTCAGCGGCACACCGACTCCGGCTGGCGGATGAACTGTTAGACGACGTGCGCTGCGTCTGTCGGCGTGCGATCGTTCGGCGCCCAGCCGATCGCCGGGGCGATGTGCCTGGCGATCGTCTCGAGCATCGCGGCGTTGTACTCAACCCCGAGCTGGCTCGGCACGGTGAGAAGGATCGTGTCCGCGGCCTGAACGGCTTCATCTCGAGCGAGTTCTTCGGCGATCCGGTCCGGCTCGCCCGTGTAGGTGCGGCCGAAGCGGCTGATCGCGCCGTCGAGCCAGCCGACCTGGTCCTGGTTCGCATCGTCGCCGAAGAGCCGTTGGTCGAGGGCGGAGGTGATCGGGATGACGCTGCGGCTCACCGAGACGCGCGGCTCTCTGGTGTGGCCGGCCTTCGACCAGGCGTCGCGGAACAGCTCGATCTGCTCCGCCTGCAGCTCGTCAAACGGCACCTGCGTGTCCTCGAGGAGGAGCGTCGAGCTCATCAAGTTCATGCCCTGCTCGCCGACCCAGACGGCCGACTCTCGCGTCCCGGAGCCCCACCAGATCCGCTCGGCAAGGCCGGGCGACTGAGGCTGCACAGCGAGCAGCGCGTCTCCGGGTGCTCCGCCGACGTCGGCGCGGACGACCCCTTCGCCCGAGATCGCGGTCCGGAAACGCGCGGTCTTCTCGCGCGCGTCGTTTGCTTCGTGCGGGTAGCCGAACGCCTCCGCGCCATGCCAAGCCGGCTCAGGCGATCCGCGGCTGATGCCGAGCTGAAGCCGGCCGCCCGCGAGCAGATCGGCGGCGGCCGCTTCCTCTGCCATGTACAAGGGATTCTCGTACCGCATGTCGATCACGCCCGTCCCGATCTCGATCCTGCTGGTGCTGACCCCGATCGCCGTCAGGAGCGGGAAAGGCGAGGAAAGCTGACGGGCAAAGTGGTGGACACGCACGAACGCCCCGTCAATCCCGATCTCCTCGGCCGCCACGGCGAGCTCAACCGTCTGGCGCAACGCGTCCCGGCCGGTGTGCGTCGCGCCGCCGCCTGGATGCCAGGCGCCGAACGAGAGGAATCCGATCTTCTTGGGATTCACCTTTCCGTTCATCTGTCCCTAGCCAACGTGCTTGAGCGCGCAACTATTCCGGCAGGAGTGGGCGTGGCGATCTCGACCGAGCCTCTCAGCTTCCGACTGCGCTGAGCTGGCGGAGGAAATCGTATGTGTCGGTCTGGGACCCGCTGTCATATGTGCCGTTCTATGCTCGGCGTCGGCCCGGAGCGCGTGACGCAAAGTGGCGCTCGACTGTGTCGAGCGGCTCGATGTTGCGTTGGGCGCGAGCGAGGATGAGGGCGCCCTCGAGCGCGGCCATTAGCACCGTCGCATGTGTTTCGGCTTCCGCCTGCGGAGCGCCAAACCTGGTGTAGGCGTCGGCGACGGGCGCTCGCCAGCGTGCGAGCAGCTCGCTGACATGGGTGCGGAGGCTGTCGTTGTCGGCCGCGTCGCAAATGGTCGCGGCCAGTGGGCAGCCCAAGGCGAAGTCGTGGCCGAGGAGCAGGCGCCGCCATGGGGTCACGATCACGCTGATTGCTTCGGGGAACGTCTCGGCTTCGCCGAGCGGACGGTCGAGATCGTCGAAGAGGTCGGCGAGCGCGGCATCGATCGCTTCGGTGACGAGTTGCGTCTTGCCGCCCGGGAAGAAGCGGCCGAGTGAGCCGCGCGGACCACCGGAGTGGGCGACGACCTCGCGGAGCCCGGTGCCGTGGATGCCACGCTCACGGACAAGCATCGCGGCACTCTGCACCATGCGCGCGCGAGCTGGAGACCGCCGGCGATCGGCGGCCGGGTCCTTCGTTTCGTTCTTCGCAGCCATGTCGTCAGGGTAGGGCAATTCGAGGACGACTGTCATCGCTTCTGGTAGGGTCGAATCCGCTGCGATGACGTCCGTCATCGAATGTCGAAATCAGACAGGAGCGAACATGGCCAAACGAGATGGGCTCGAAGGTCAGCGGCCGTGATCCCAGGCGCTACCTTCGGCAGCGGAAGCGCGGTCGCCGTCCAGCTGACGTCTCGAGCCAGGAAGACGACATTCGCCGATTCCACGCCGACGCGGGCGCGGCGGGATATTGCAGCTGGACCGGGCCGATCTTCGACTGGCGAGTAAGCCGATCGGGACTGAAGGAGGAGACAGTCAGATGAGCGCAGAGGCGGGTTCGCCGATCTCTACCTACTTCCGAGTCTGCGACGGAGTGCGGGTGCGGTTCGCCGACAACAAGGCGGACTCCGACGTCGCCGTGCTGCTGCTGGCGCCGTGGCCCGAAAGCCTTTGGGCCTTCCGTCGCATCTGGGACCGCGTCTCGGCAGTCGGGCGGGTTGTCGCCATCGACCTGCCGGGGTTTGGCCACTCCGATGGTCGCCCGGAACTGATCGCCCCGGACGCCTCGGGAGCGTTTCTGGCCGGCCTGATCGACGAGTGGGGGCTGGGGGCTCCGCACGTCGTCGGCCCGGACGTCGGCACGGCCACAGCGCTCTTCCTTGCCGCGAAGGCTCCTGAGCGCGTAACGAGCTTGACCATCGGCGGCGGCGCTGTCCGCTTTCCGATCGAGGCAGGCGGCGCCCTCGAGGAGATCATCGAAGCGCCGAATCTGGACGTCGTGCGCGGGCTGGACGCCAGAACCAACATCGGCTATGCCGTCGAGCTCGCTGCCCCGAGCGACAGCGAGCCCGAAGTCCACGAGGACTACGTCAGCGCCTACGACCTCGGGCGCTTCGCAGAGTCGGCCCGGTTCGTGCGGCTCTACCCCGAGCAGAACCCGGTGTTGCGCGATCTGTTGCCGACGATAAGCACGGCGACCCAGATCGTGGCCGGGCGCAACGATGACCTCGTGCCGTGGTCGAACAACCAGTACCTCCACGAGCTCCTCCCGAACAGCGAGATCCATCCTCTAGACGCCGGTCACTTCGCGTGGGAGCAAGCAGCAGAGGAATACGGCCGCCTCGTCGCCGATTGGGTCAGCGGCGGATACCGGCGCGTCGGAGCGAGCTAGGTGCCGGATCTCGCCGCATTGTGACGCGCCGGCCTGGAGGTCGCTGCTCTCTTGATATCTGGTCGCGTAGACCGAGGCGATCAACCTTGACGGGATCCAGCACGCACGTGGTCGTTCTGCCGGGCGGGGGATATGCGGCGCACTCGACCCACGAAGGCGAGCCGATCGCGCGGTGGCTCAGAGGGTTGGGCGTCGCGGCCAGCGTGTTCCTCTACCCGCTCGAGGTACGCCACCCTGCGCCACTCGATGCGCTGTGCGCCGAGATTCGTCGGCTCCGCGAGGGCGACTCGACCCAGATCGGCGTCATCGGATTTTCGGCGGGCGGACATCTCGCCGGCCTCGCGGCGCTCTCCGACGGCGCTGACGCGGAAGAAGCGGTCGACTTTGCCGTTCTCGGCTATGCGATCACTTCGATGGAGACCGAGACGTATCGGCCGGCGCGCCTGATCCTTCTAGGTGAAGACGCGACGCCGGAACTGAGGCGGGCCACGTCACTCGACGCGCTGGTGAGGCCCTCCTCCTCACCATTCTTCCTCTGGCACACAGCCGAAGACGCGTACGTCCCGCCGGAACACACATACCGACTCGCAGCCTCGCTCGCCGCTCACAACGTTCCACATGCCATCCATGTTTTCGCCCAGGGCCCACATGGCCTCGCCTTGGCAGACGGCGCGGGTGATGCCGCTGCGTGGACAACTCTCGCGGCGTCGTGGATCAGAGAACAGAGTCAACTCGCAGTCTGTCGCTGAAAGGAGCGTTCATGGCAACCACAAGCGAACAAACGACGACCGGCCCGCAGACCGGCTACGCCGATGCCTCGATCAAACGAGTCACTGCCGAGAATGCGATCGAGTACGCGTACCGCGACCTCGGCGCCGGCGATGTGCCGCTCGTCTTGCTGCAGCACTTCCGCGGCAACCTCGACAACTGGGACCCCGCGCTGATCGACGATCTCGCCGCGGAGCGACGCGTGGTTCCGTTCGACAACGTCGGCGTCGGGGCCACGACAGGCACGACGCCGAACACCGTCGAAGCCATGGCCCACGACGCAATCGCATTCATCGAGGCGATGAGCTATCAGCAGGTGGATCTCCTCGGGTTCTCGATCGGCAGCTTCGTCGCGCAAGAGATCGCGCTGATTCGCCCCGATCTACTGCGGCGCGTGGTCCTCGGGTCCTCGGCACCTCAGGGTGCGGCGCGGATGCACGGCTGGGCACCGGAGGTGATCGGCGCGGTCGGGCAGCCGGAACCGAACCCGCAGGGCTACCTCGACGTCTTCTTCGCTCCCACGAAGACGAGTCTCGAGGCAGGCCAAAAGGCGGCAGGGCGCATCTTCGGGAGGACGACCAACCGGGACGAACCGACGAGCTGGCAGACGCGCCAGGCGCAGTACGACGCCGTCTGCACGTGGGGCATCCCCAATCACGCGCTGCTCGAGCGGGTCAGCGCGATCGACCTGCCGGTGTTCGTCGCGAACGGCGACAGCGACCCGATGATCCTGCCCCGCTACTCATACCTGCTTGCCGGGCTCCTGCCGAACGCACGGATCACGATCTACCCGGACTCGGCGCACGGCTTCCTGTTCCAGCATCACAGCCGGTTCGCTGCCGACGTGCACGCCTTCCTCGAGGAGGCCGACTGATGCCGATGATCGACGTCTACGCCGCTGCGGGAACCTTTCCCGATTCGCACGCGCTCGCCCAGGACCTCGCAGCGGCAGTCATGCGCTGGGAGCAGGTTCCCGACTTGCCGCTGTTCGCGACCAACACCGCCGCGTTCATTCACAACATGGACGAAGCCGCAATCTCCAACGTCGCGGGGGAGAACGACTACGTCCGCGTCCAAGTGCTCACCCCCGTCGGAGTACTCGACCGCGACAAGCAACTCGGCGTCGTCAGGGAGCTCACGGACATCGCCGCCGCCGCCGCCGGCGACCCGACCCTGCGAGAGCGCACGTGGGTTCTGCTGACCGAGTCGCCGGAGGGCGGCTGGGGAATCGGCGGGTACGCCAACACGAATGCCGACATCACGGCGGCCGCACGCGCCGCGCTCGAAGGTCAGTAGGAACGTAGTGACGGGCTCCGTGGAAGCAGATCGAAGAGAGACCACCCTCGCGGACGGTGCGCAGCTGCCGCTGCTCGGCCTCGGCGTCTGGCAGGTGCCGAACGGACGCGAGTGCGTCGACGCAGTCCGTTGGGCGCTCGAACTCGGCTACCGGCACATCGACACCGCCCAGGCCTACGGAAACGAGGAGAGCGTCGGGCAGGGACTGCGCGAAAGCGGCGTCCCCCGCGATCAGGTGTTCATAACCACCAAGTTCAATCCCGGACGGAGAGACCCAGTCGCAGAGGTTGAGCGCAGTCTCGCGCGGCTCGGGGTTGAGCGCGTCGACCTGTACATCGTCCACTGGCCGAAGGGCGGACCGACCTGGGCGTGGCCGGGAATGGAGCGAGCTCGAGAGCTTGGGTACGCACGCTCGATCGGCGCTTCCAACTTCGACGTCGACGAACTCCAACAGGTGCTCGCAACGGCGAGCATCGCGCCGGTCGTCAACCAGGTGCAATTCAGTCCGTACGAGTACCGGAAGCGGCTCCTCGAGTCGTGTCGTGCGGACGGGATCGTGCTCGAGGCCTACAGTCCTCTCGGACGCGGTCGCCACCTCGGCAGCGAGACAGCGACACGGATCGCGCAGCGCCTCGGGCGCACGCCGGCCCAGGTGTTGCTCCGCTGGTGCATCGAGCGCGACGTTCCGCTGATCGCGAAGTCGACGCACCGCGACCGGATCGCCGAGAACGCGCAGATCTTCGACTTCACGCTGTCCGACGCGGATATGGCGGACCTGGACGCGCTCGACCGCACCGGCGGCACCCACCGTGCTCTCGAACGCAAGTGGTGGTGAGCCCGCGCGGGCCTCGCTTCACGCGGCGGCCGGCGAAGTCGGCTCGTCGGACGCACAGGCGATCGGCCTATCGTCACAGCCGAATAGGAGAAGCACGTATGAGCAGCGACGTGATCATCGGGCACGACGGGAAGCCGCGCTGCCGCTGGGCCGGCCCCGGCGATACCGCCTTCGGCCGCTACCACGACGAGGTCTGGGGGACCCGCACCTACGACGAGCCCGCGCTGTTCGAGGCGCTCACCCTGGGCGTGTTCGAGGTCGGGTTGAGCTGGGCGATCGTGTTCGGGAAGCGGGATGCCTTCCGGAAGGCATTCCGGGGCTTCGACGTCGCCAAGGTCGCGGCGATGACCGCGCGGGACGTCGACCGGCTGGTGCAGGACGCCTCGATCATCCGCAACGGCGGCAAGATCCAGGCCACTGTCGACAATGCCCGCGCGATGACGTCAGCGTCGCCGAGCCTCGCCGAGCTCGCGAAGTTCTACGAGAGCACCCACAAGCGGGCGCCGCGGTCTCTCGCCGACCTACCCACGTCCAGCCCGGAGGCTGAAGTGTTCGCGAAGCAGTTGAAGTCGCAGGGGTACCGCTTCGTCGGGCCAACGAGTGTGTACGCATTCATGCAGAACGTCGGCGTCGTCAACGACCACCTCCATGGATGTTTCCGAGCGGCCGATTAGCCGAGCACTGGCGCCGAGGGGCGCTGAAAAGCTGGACGCGCAGCGACTCGCTCAGCCAGACCCTCGAAAGCATCGACCAGCCCGACGACAGCGACCTTTCTCTCTGGTTCGCGCCGCACGACGTGCACGTCTATCGCGTCGCGGTCTGATCCGGCCGGGCAGCTCGAGACACCAGAAACCCGCCCTCGAGGAGACCTGTCTCCCGGCTTTCGGCTCGGTGCTGCGGCTGCGACGTTCAGTCGGTCGAGTTCGTCCTACCGAAGAGAGAGGTGAGTCGTGAACGTGATCGAGCTGGCCGAGCGGACAGACCGCTCCGCGACTACAACGGACGGCGTTCGGCTGGAGTCGGTGACGAAGGTCTATGGACGCGGCGGTAACTCCGTGACAGCGCTGGACGACGTGTCGCTCGCACTGTCGAGCGGATCGTTCACGGCGCTCATGGGCCCCTCTGGGTCCGGCAAGAGCACGTTTCTGCAATGCGCGGCGGGTCTCGATCGACCCACATCAGGCTCGATCTATCTCGGCGACGTCGACCTCGCGACGCTCAGCGAGGACGCGCTGAGCCGGCTCCGGCGGGAGACCGTCGGGTTCGTCTTTCAGTCGTTCAATCTCGTCCCGTCGCTGACGGCGGTCCAGAACATCACGCTGCCGCTGCGGCTCGCGAAGCAAGCGGCCCGACAAGCAGTGGCTCGGCGAGGTGATCGACCGCGTGGGCCTTGGCAAGCGCGCCAAGCACAAGCCCGGCGAGCTCTCGGGTGGGCAGCAGCAGCGAGTCGCGATCGCTCGTGCACTCGTCACGCGTCCGCGCGTGATCTTCGCGGACGAGCCGACCGGTGCCCTGGACACGCGAACGGGCCGAGACATTCTCGGGCTGCTGCGCGAGTCGGTCGACGGGCTCGAACAGACCGTCGCGATGGTCACCCACGACCCCAACGCCGCCTCGTACGCCGACACCGTCGTCTTTCTCGCCGATGGCCAGGTCGTCGACACGATGACCGCCCCGTCGTCCGACCGCGTCGCAGAGCGCATGACGCACCTGGAGGACTGAGACATGCTGCGGATCGCATTCATCACGCTCGCTGCTCGCAAGAGCGGCATGTTCGGCGCCCTCGCCGCGGTCGGCCTGGCGGTCGTCCTCGTCGTCTCGTGTCTGATCCTGTTGCAGTCGAGCCTCAGCGCCCCACTTCCGGTCGAACGTCTGCAGGCGGCATCGGTGGTCGTGCAGGCCTCGACCTCGAGCGCCGGCTTGCACGGCGAGGCGAACGTCAGTGTCTCGCTCGGCGAGCGAATCCGTCTGCGAGCGTCGGAGGCCGAGCGGATCCGGCACATTGCCGGCGTCGCCACCGTCGTTCCCGATCGGTCTGTCTATGCACCTGCCGTCGATCGGCGCGGACGCATCCTGAGCGGCGCGAACGGCTCGCCCTCGGTCGGGCACGGCTGGGAGAGCTCGGTGCTTGCGCCGTATCGCCTGATGCACGGCGGGCCGCCCGTTCGCCGATCGGACGTCGTGGTCGACACGCGGCTTGCGTCGCAGGGTCGCCTGCACGTCGGTGACCGTGTGCGCATCCTGACCATCGCGGGTCCCGCGATGTTCACGATCAGCGGAATCGCCGGACCAGCTCCGACGCACGAACTGCCGGAGCAAAGCGCCGTCTTCTTCCGGACGGATGTCGCCGCGCACCTGTCGGGCAGCGGCGACCGCGTCGATCTGCTCGGCATCATCACCCGCCCCGGGGCGGATCCCGCGAAGGTCGCCGATGCTGTTCGTAAGCAGCTTGACGGCTCGGGTCTGCGGACCTGACGGGGTCCACGCGCGGTGACGCGGAATCGCCCGACGACGCATTGAGCCGCGAGGACATCGTCGCCGGCCTGACGGTCTTCGCGATCCTCGCCTCCTTCGTCGCGATCTTCGTCGTCGCCAGCACGTTCTCGCTCTCGGTGCAGCAGCGTCACCGTGAGCTCGCTCTCTTCCGTGCCATCGGCAGCACTCCACGACAGGTGCGGCGGCTCGTGGCCGGCGAAGCATTCGTCATCTCCGTCGTCGCCGTTCTGCTCGCGCTGCCGGTGAGCCTGGCGGCCGCATTCCTCGAGAAAGGCCTCTTCGTCCGCGCCGGGATGATTCCGTCGGGACTGCACGTAGTCGTCGGCTGGCTCCCGGTGCTCGCGGGGCTCGGCACTGCGATCGTCACGACACAACTCGCGGCGTTTGTGAGCGCGCGCCGTGCCTCGCGGATTCGCCCGACCGATGCGCTGCGCGAGGCGAACGTTCAAGCCCGCCCAATCTCGTGGCTGAGGGCGGTCACAGGGCTGGCCGCGTTCCTGGGCGGGATCGCGGTCGTGCTGCTTGCCGCTCGCAATGCGGGAGGGCTGCACGAGAGCGACGCTCCCGCCGCAGCAATGCTGTTGATGGTCGCCGCCGCCCTCCTCGGCCCCCTGCTCGCTTGGCCGTTTGCCTGGCTCGTCGGGCGGCCCCTGGCCGCTCGCCGCAGCGCGCCGGGACTGCTCGCCTGGGCCAACACGCGCACCAGCCTGCGGCGTACCGCGTCCGTGGCGACACCGTTGATGCTCGCCATCTCGGTCGTCAGCTCGCTGTTCATCGCCAAGTCGATCCTGCACAAGGAGACGCACGCGCAGACGGCCAAGCGCACGACTGCCGCATTCGTGCTCCGTGCGCACCAGACCAGGGGATTGTCGACCGAGGTCGCGGCGGCCGCACGGCGGCTCCACGGTGTCGCGAGTGCGTCCGGGACGATCGCGACGTCGGTCGTCGTGGCCGCGGACGGCCAGAACCTCCGCCCGTTTCCCGCGAGGACGGTCGACGCCGGATCGGCCGGCCGCGTACTCGATCTCGGCCTCGTCTCCGGTTCGCTGGCAGATCTGCGCGGCAATGCGGTCGCCGTCAGCACGCAGAGCGCTCGGGAGTGGGGCTGGAAAACGGGCGACCGCGTCCATGTGTGGCTCGGAGACGGGACGCCGGCAACGCTGCGCGTCGTGGCTCAATACACGCGCCCGCTCGGCTTTGGTGATGTCGTCCTCCCGCGCAAGCTCGTCGAGGGGCACGTCACGCAGCCGCTGGACGATGCCGTCTTCGTCGCCGGCAAGCCCGGCGTCCGTCCAACTGAGCTCGAGCGGCAGCTGAGGACGCTACGCGCGGCGGATCCGACGATCGCGGTCGTCAGTCGCTCCGACTACGAGACCACCATCGACAGGGCCGCCGAGAAGCAGTCGTTGGCCGTCTATGTCCTGCTCGGTCTGATCGTGGTGTTCTGTGCGCTCGCGCTCGTCAACGCGCTGACGATGGCGATCGGCGAACGAGCGCGCGAGTTCGCGATGCTCCGGCTGATCGGCGCGACCAAGCGCCAGGTGAGAGCGATGATCCGCACCGAGACGGCGATCATGGTCGCGTTCGGACTGACGGCAGGCTCGCTGATCGCCGCGCCCGGGCTCGCGCTTGCTCAACCACAGTCTGACCGGCTCACTCGTCCCGGCAGTCCCGCTGTGGGCCTCGATCTGCCTGCTCACGTTCTACGCGGCAGTCGGGTTCGCGGCGACGGTGGTCCCCACGCGTTCGTCGCTGCGCACGAATCCGGTTGCGGCCACCGCGCATCGGGAGTGAAGGCAGACTGCTGTCGGTTGGCCAATGCGTTCGGGTTCGGGAGTATCCTCGGCCGGAGACGCCTCCTTTCTCCCGCCCGCGAATCGACGGCGGTTGCGCCTGAGAGGTCCCGTCGCGGCACGAGCAGCGCAGGTCAGATCGGAGCGGGCATGGCGTCGCCCTATGCAGTACCAGCGATCGCGACTTCGGTTCCCGAACGCCTACAACCGAGTCCCTCCGTGCTCCGCGCGATCGCGCTCGCCGGCTTGCTGATCGCCGGCTGTTCGCTGGCCTTCGCGCTGACGAACGACGGCATCACCGGCGTTCAGGTCGCACTGCTCGAATGGATCAGCCTTCCGTACATCGCCGCGGGCCTCGTCGCCTGGTGGCGACGACCGGACAGCCGCCTGGGCGTGCTGATGATCGTCGGCGGATTCGCGACGGGTCTCTCCGGCCTCGCATTCGCCGGCTACGCGCTTCCACACACGCTCGGCTTGGTCTTCGACATCTTGCCGGTCGGTCATCTTCCTGCACGTCTACCTCGCGTTCCCCGACGGGCGGCTGCGGTCGCGCTTCGAGCAAGCGCTCGTCGCGGCCGGGTACGCGTCGGCGATCGGTCTCCAGCTCGTCAAGATGTCGCTCGGCGGGGTCGGCGCCGCAGAACCTGCTCGAAGTCTCGACGCGAGCCGGCGGCGGCGCACACGCTGGAGCAGGTTCAGCTTCTCTGCGATCAGCGCGCTCTGCCTGGTCGGGCTCGGCGTGCTCGCCGTGCGACGGCGTCGCACGGGCACGGCCGCTGCGCCGTCCGGTCGGCGCTGCTGATCGACTCGTTCGCCCTCGGGCTGGTGATGATCGCCGTGCTGTTCGTGTTCGCGGCCTTCGAGGAGCCCGGCTTCCAGCCCATCCAGAGGGCGACGCTTGTTGGTGATCGGCATCTCGCCGTTCGCATTCCTGATCGGGCTCCTCGACGCGCGGCTTGCTCGATCGTCGGTCGGCGATCTCTTCGTCGAGCTGCGCGCGGATCCGTCGCCGGCGGCTCTGCAGGACGCGCTCGCGCGGGCGCTTCGCGATCCGTCGTTGACGCTCGCGTACTGGCTGCCCGAGTTCGAGAGCTGGGCGGATCTCGACGGTCGGCGGGTCAAGCTGCCCGAACCCGGAGGGTCGAAGAGCGACGACGCTGATCGACCGAGACGGTGCTCATCTCGCGGCGCTGCTCCACGACCGGGATCTGGACGATGAGCCCGAGCTGCTCGCCGCGGTCGGCGCGGCGGCCGGGATCGCGCTCGAGAACGCGCGCCTGCAGGCCGAGCAGAAGGCGCATCTGGAGGAGTTGAAGGGCTCGCGCGCGCGGGTGATCGAAGCGGGCCAGAAGGAGCGGCAGCGGCTGGAGCGCAATCTGCACGACGGCGCACAGCAGCGGCTGATCGCGCTGTCGCTGGAGCTGAGCCTGCTCGAGAAGCAGTTGGCAGCCGACCCGGAGGCGGCAACTCGGCTCGATCGGGCGAGGAGCGAGATTGCCGTCTCGCTCGACGAGCTTCGCACCGTGGCGCGCGGCCTGCACCCGGCGGTGCTCAGCGGGCATGGGCTCGAGGTCGCGCTCCAGTCGATCGCTGCGCAATCGCCGACGCCGATCCGGCTGACCGTGAGCCTCGACGGCCGGCTGCCCGAGCAGATCGAGGTCGCGGCCTACTACGTCGTCTCCGAGAGCCTGGCCAACATCGGGAAGCACGCGCAGCGCGACCTGCGTGGACGTCGACATCACCGAAGCGGACGGCGTCGTCGTCGTCGAGGTCGTCGACGACGGCGTCGGCGGCGCCGACACCGAGCAGGGGTCGGGCCTGCGCGGCCTCGCTGATCGCGTCGAGGCGCACGGCGGCCGTCTTCGCGTCTGGAGCCCCGCGGACGGCGGGAACACGCCTTCGTGCGGAGATGCCATGCGCGTCGTGATCGCCGAGGACAGTGTCCTGCTGCGCGAGGGAGTCGTGCGACTGCTCACCGAGGCGGGCTTCGAGGTGGTCGCTCAATGCGACAACGCCGACGATCTGCTGCTCAAGGTGCGGAGTTACTCGCCGGACGTCGCGATCGTCGACATCAGGCTGCCACCGACGCACAACGACGAGGGGCTGCGAGCCGCGCTCGAGATCCGGGCCAGCCATCCGTCGGTCGGTGTGCTCGTGCTCTCGCAGTACGTCGAGCTCGGTCTCGCGCTCAAGTTGCTGGCGGATTCGGCCGAGGGCGTCGGCTATCTCCTGAAGGACCGGATCAGCGACGTCGACGAGTTCGTCGCGGCGGTGCGGCGCGTCGCCGAGGGCGGCTCGGCGCTCGATCCGATCATCGTCTCGACGCTGCTCTCGCGGCAGCGGCCGGACGACCCGCTGGCGCGGTTGACGGCGCGCGAGCGCGAGGTGCTGGAGCTGATGGCCGCCGGCAGCTCGAACCAGGGGATCGCAGACAAGCTCGTGATCACGCTGCGGGCCGTCGAGAAGTACGTCTCGAGCATCTTCGGCAAGCTCGGTCTGCCTTCGACCGGAACCGAGTCGCGTCGCGTGCTCGCGGTGCTGATGTTCCTGCGCTCCTGACGCACCGGCGCGCTCGCGAAGACACCAGAAACCCGCCCCTGAAGCGGCCAGTCGCCCGTCTTCTCCGCGCGCTCGGTCACTGCGAGGTTGAGCGAGTCCCGCAGTCACCAGAGGAGAAGTGATGAAGACGCGCATCATCCAGAACGAGCCGGACCAGCCGGCGAACGGCTCGTCAGACCGCCGAGCCGACGCGTCGACGAGACGAAACGCTCCAGCAACCTGCGCGGCCCGGATGGGCCGGTGGAGCGCGAGCCACAAGAAGACCGCGATCTTCGCCTGGTTCGCGTTCGTCGTCGCCGCGTTCATGATCGGCAACGTCGTCGGCACGAAGCAGCTCGACCCGAAGAAGTCGGGCTCCGGCGAGTCCGGCCACGTCGACTCGGTTCTTGCCGACGAGTTCAAGCAGCCTCAGGGCGACACCGTGCTGATCCAGAGCACGACGCAAGACGGTCGACGATCCCGCGTTCAAAGCGGCGATCGCCGACGTCGCCCGGACCGCTCGCAGCCTGAAGCAGGTCAAGAAGGTCAAGTCGCCGTTTGCAGCCGGGCAACGACGATCAGATCTCGAAGGACCGTCACACGGCGCTCGTCACGCTCGAGCTGCGGACGACCGACCTGACGAAGGCAAAGACGCTCGACGCTCCGGTCGAGAAGGCGCTCGATCGCCGCTGCCGCGCGCCATCCTGGAATCGCGATCGAGGAGTTCGGCGTCAACGTCGAGACGCAGCTCGACAAGGCGGTCGTCAGACGACTTCAAGAAGGCCGGCCTGTTCTCGGTGCCGGTCACCCTGATCGTCCTCGTGATCGCGTTCGGCGCACTCGTCGCAGCCGGGCTGCCGCTGCTGCTTGCGCTCACCGCCGTGTTCGCGACGATGGGCCTGCTCGCGATTCCGAGCCAGCTGATGCCGCTCGACTCCGACATCGGCGTGATCGTGCTGCTGATCGGGCTCGCCGTCGGCGTCGACTACTCGATGTTCTATCTGAAGCGCGAGCGTGAGGAGCGCGCCGCCGGCCGCAGCGAGCGGGCCGCGCTCGAGGCCGCCGCCGCGACGTCAGGTCGAGCGGTTCTCGTCTCGGGCCTGACCGTGATGGTCGCCATGGCAGGGATGCTTCTCACCGGCGACAAGACGTTCATGGGCTTTGGCGTCGCGACGATGATCGTGGTCGCGGTGGCCGTGCTCGGCTCGCTGACCGTCCTGCCGGCAGTGCTCGCCGCACTCGGCGACAAGGTCGACAGGGTGCGTGTGCCGTTCCTGCACAGGTTCCGTCGCCCGGACGGCGACGGTCGGATCTGGAGCGCGATCCTCGATCGCGTCCTGCGCCGCCCGTTCCTCTCGGTCGTCCTCGCCGGCGGGCTCCTGCTCGCGCTCGCCGCGCCGGCGCTGCACCTGCACATCGCCACGCCCGGGCATCGACACGCTGCCGCAGAACCTGTCCTGCGGTGAAGACCTACAACAAGCTGCAGAAGGCGTTCCCGGGTGACACGAACTCGGCCCAGGTGATGGTCAAGACCGACGACGTTCGCGGCCCGGAGGTCAGGCTGCGATCGCCGACCTGCAGCGAGCAGCGTTCGCGACCGGACAGTTCTCGACCGCCGACCGACATCGACTACGAACCCGACGGCACGATCGCACTCGTTTCGCTCGCGATGCAGGGCGAAGGCACCGACGCGAAGTCGCTGGCAGCGCTCGAGACGCTGCGAAAGACGGTCATCCCGGCGACCGTGGGCAAGCTCCACGACGCCGACGTCGGCGTCACCGGCGGACCGGCGAACGAGAGGGACTCCAACTGGCAGCTGAAGCACGCGGCGCCGTACGTGTTCGCGTTCGTGCTCACGCTCGCGTTCCTGCTGATGCTGATCACGTTCCGGTCGATCGTGATCGCCATCAAGACGGTCGTGCTCAACCTGCTCTCGGTCGCGGCCGCCTACGGCGCGCTCGTGCTCGTGTTCCAGCACGGCTGGGGCAAGAGCCTGCTCGGCTTCAACGCACACGGGCGGGATCATCGGCTTCCTACCGATCTTCCTCTTCGTGATCCTGTTCGGGCTCTCGATGGACTACCACGTGTTCATCCTCAGCCGCATCCGCGAGGCGTACGACCGCGGCATGTCGACCGAGGATGCAATCGCCTACGGCATCAAGTCGACCGCCGGAGTCGTGACGAGCGCCGCGCTCGTGATGTTCGGCGTCTTCGCGATCTTCGCGACGCTCCAGTTCATGTTCCTGAAGCAGTTCGGTGTCGGTCTTGCCGTCGCCGTCCTCGTCGATGCGACGATCGTCCGCGCAGTCCTGCTGCCGGCGATCGATGAAGCTGCTCGGCGACTGGAACTGGTACCTGCCGAAGTGGCTCGAATGGCTGCCCCGGCTCGAGCACGGTGAGCCGACAGCTCGGATCGACGTCCCGCCGGCACTCTCTCCGACCGCATAGCGGCCGGCCAGACGCAAGAACGCCTCAGGGTGGTCGCGCCGTAACCGGCGCGGCCACTCCGCGTGTGCCGACGCGCGGACTGCTCGGCCGAGTTGCGGTGGCTTTCTGCCGACCGGTGCCTTGAGGCTCTGTCGTTCTCCATCATCAACTCGGCGACAGACTCAGTCACGAATTCCACGCTGCCGCATGAACCGACGTTGCGCACACCAGAATGGCTCAACTACTTGCAGGCTCATTCCTCCGGCGGTCGCTCCGCCACCAGCGCGAACTTGCGAGCACGGCCTGTCGCGAGCCAGTCGCTCCACAGCCGGTGGGCGGCCAAGAGCTCGTCCAGCGCTCGGCGTCCGATCCGCGAAGCGATAGCCGTCGAGTCGGCGGCGTAGGCGTCGGCCAGCGCCGCGGCCACTTCGCGGTGCGACTCGCTCCATTCCTCTTCCCAGCGAACCGCGAGGCCGGCCTGCGCGAGCAGCGTGTGCATCTCGTCGAGCGGTGTGAGCCAGACGGTGTCGGCGGCGGGCGTGCGCGTCCGCTCCGACTCCGTCAGCGGCACGCCCTCCTCCAGCGTGAACGCGAACCGCCCCCCCGCGGAGAGTGCGCGGCCGACCTCCTCCAGCAGCGGCCGCTTGTCGCGGAAGGCCAGCATCGTCTCGAGCTGGAGCACCACCTCGAACGGGCCCGCCGGAAGCGGCGGTACGTGCGCGACCTCGAAGCGGCAGGGCAGGTCGCGGGCGCGCTCCGCCGCAATGGCAACGGCGCCCTCGCTCGAGTCGACGCCGACGTAGTCGCAGCCGAGCTCGCGGGTCAGGAAGCGGCCCGGTCCGGCGACTCCGCAGCACAGGTCGAGGACGGAGACATCAGGGCCGATGGCGGCCCGCTCCGCAAGCTCCCGGATCTCCGACGCGCGCACGAAGCTCTCCTGCTCGACGTACTCGCCCGGGCCGAAAGCCGCCTCCTGGCCTCGCCGCAGGGCCTCGACGAGCGACCGGCGCTCGTCCTGCGCTCATGGCCCCGCGACAAACCGATGCATGCCAGGCACCGTAGTGTCCTCCGGATGCTCGAGCGTGGAGCAACGCTGCGGGCGCGCCGGAGCCTGCTGGCCGATCGCAGCAACCAGCTCGGCCCGGTGGCCGGACTCGTCGGCACGCTCTTGCTCCTGGCCGTGCTTGCGCGGACGGTCGGACTCGGCGGCGCCGGCTGGCTCGTCGGTCTCGCCAGTGGGCTGACGCTGAACGTGGCGCTCGCGCGTGCACTTTGGCGCGATCCGTCAGCGAGGCTCGGCCCGGCGGGCTGGGTGACGCTGACTCCGCGCGACGCTCGCGGTGGGCGTCGCCGCTCTGACAGCGGCCTCGTTCGAGCGCGACGTGGCGGTGGCGACTCTGGTGACCCTCGCGTCCGTCGCGCTCGCGCTCGACTTCGTCGACGGCTGGCTCGCGCGGCGCACGGGGACGGAGTCGGCGCTGGGAGCGAAGCTGGACGGCGAGGTCGATGCGTTCCTCATCCTCGTGCTCAGCGTCGAGGTCGCGCCCTCCGCCGGCGCCTGGGTGCTCGCGATCGGTCTTGCTCGCTACGCGTTCTTCGCGGCGGGATGGGTGCTCCCATGGATGCGCGCGCCACTGCCGCGGCGTGACTGGCGCAAGACGGTGACGGCGTCGCAGGGGGTCGCGCTGGTGATCGCGGCTGCGGGGGTTGTGCCGTCGGAGGTGAGCCGCATCCTGCTGGCTGTAGCCCTCGCCATGCTCGTCGAGTCTTTCGGCCGCGATGTCTGGTGGCTGTGGCGGCACCGGGATGCCGCTCCCGCATCGGTTGCCGCGGTCCGCGACCGCCATCCGGCGGCAACGGCCGTGCTCACGCTCGTCGCCCTGCTGGTCGTCTGGGCCGCTCTCGTGGCCCCGATCCGGCCGTGGCTTCTCACGCCCGGCTCCTTCGTGCGGCTCCCGCTCGAGGGACTTGTCGTCGTCGGCCTGGCCGTCGCCCTGCCGACCCGCGCTCGGCGCTGTCGTGCCCTGGTTGATCGGGCCGCTGCTCGGCGTGCTCGTGCTGCTGAAGCTCTTCGACCTGGGCTTCTTCGTCGCCTTCGACCGGCCGTTCAACCCGGTCGAGGACTGGAGCTATCTCTCGATCGGCGTCGGGACCGTGCGCGAGACGTTCGGCAGCCGGGACGCAGATCTCGCGGTCGCCGCCGCCGTCGTGCTCGGCCTCGCAGCGCTCGTCGTCCCCACGTTGGCCGTCGGCCAGCTGACCCGGGTTGCGGCCCGTCACCGGAGACGCTCGCTGCGGACGGTGGTCGTGCTCGCCGCCGTGTGGGTGCTCTGCTGGGTGTTCGGCGCAGAGGTCTCCGGCGCCGGGAATCGCGTCGTTGAGCGCGACGCGTCTCGCCGTCAGCGAGGTGCATGCCGTGCGCGCCGACCTGCGTGACCAGGCGCGCTTCCGGGTGCTGATCGACCGCAAAGATCCCTTCCTCAACACGCCCCCCGGCCGGCTCCTCAAGGGATTGCGCGGCAAGGACGTCCTGCTCGTGTTCGTCGAGAGCTACGGGCAGATGGCGGTCCAGGGAACGTCCTTCTCGCCGGGCATCGACGAGATCGTCAAGGCCGGCACCCAACAGCTCCAGGCCCAAGGGTTCTCATCCCGCAGCGGCTGGCTCATCTCGTCGACGTTCGGCGGAGGCAGCTGGCTCGCGCACGCCACGCTGCAGTCGGGAATCTGGGTCAACAGCCCCAGCCGCTATTCCGCGCTGATCGCCAGCAAACGTCTCACGCTTCGCCGCCGCGTTCCGGCGCGCCGGGTGGAGGACGGTCGCCGACGTGCCGTCGACCCACGGCTCCTGGCCGGAGGGGAAGTCCTTCTACCGCTACGAGAAGATCTGGGACCGCGACAACCTCGGGTATCACGGCCCGAAATTCGGCTTCTCCGCCGATGCCCGACCAGTACGCGTTCCAGGCGCTGCAGAAGCTCGAGCTGGCGAAGCGAAACCGCCGGCCGATCTACGCCGAGATCGATCACGACGTCGAGCCACGAGCCCTGGACGCGCATTCCACCGCTCATCTCGTGGAACCGGCTCGGCAATGGATCGATCTTCGATCGCCTACCGATCGACCGGGCCGGCCTGACCGACACCCAGCAGGGATACGCGCGCTCGATTCAGTACTCCTTGCGCGTTCTCTATTCGTTCGTCGAGCGCTACGGCAACAAGAACACCGTGCTCATCGTGCTGGGGGACCATCAACCGTCAAGGGTCGTCGGCGAGCAGCCAGGACACGAGGTGCCGATCACGATCATCGCCCACGATCCGAACGTGATCAGCAGGCTCTCCAGCTGGGACTGGACGACCGGGCATGCTGCCCAGCTCGACGGCACCGGTCTGGCCGATGAGCGCCTTCCGGAACCATTTCCTCAACGCGTTCGACCACTAGAGTCGCGCGACCCGGCAGCGAGGAATGCGGTCCCGAAAAGCAACTCGGCCCAGGAGACGATCGGTCAGCTCATCCCGCATAGCTGCGCGAATCGTCTCCCACGGACGGCGCACGATCCACTCGTCGATCGGAGCCGAAGGGCCGCGCAAGTGCGATTCCGAGCTGTGCCAACCACCGAGGCGCGTTGTCCGGAGCCTTGAGATCCAGCACGGCCCAGCGTCCACCGTGGGACAGGGCCGCGGCGCCGCGGGCGATGACATCTCCGCATTCAGGCACCTGCGTCAGGGCGTACGTGGACAGGATCGCGTCGACCTCGGTTGGGAAGTCGAACTCGGCCGCGTCGGCTTGCACGAGGCTGATATTGCTCCAGCCGTTGGCCTCTATCCGATGCTGCGGCCTGGGTGAGCATCGCGTCGGTCAGGTCGACGCCGACGATCGTGCCGTCGGGACCGATCACTTGCTCGATCAGCGAGAAGTTCAGACCGGTGCCGCAGGCGATGTCGACCACGCTGTCACCGCGGGCGAAGCCCGAGTGCTTGTACGGCGCGGAGGCGCTGGGCCCGCTGGGGGTAACCGGGCACGGGGTAGAGCCGGGAGGTGATGTCGTAGTGCTTCGCCTTCTTGCGGTATGTCTCGATCAGGCGCTCTCCTGCGTGTCGATCTGGCTCACGTGTGGAATCCGATCCGTCCGGCGTGGCGGACTCGACCGCAGCCTTGATCGCCGCCATCTCGATGTCCATCACGCGCTGGATCCTGCCGTTGAGAACGCCGCCGGGGATCGCGCGCATGACGTTCTTGAGGTCGACCTCGACCCACATCATGGCGTCGGTCTGCCGATCGTCGATCGGCTGGAGCTCCATTCCCCAGCGCGCCGCGGAGGTGCCCATCGGTCCGGCGAACGCCAAGCGGCGGGGCGCCTCGACCGCGGTCACGTCCTGAGCCCGGTAGCGGGTGGACCCGAATGGCCCCTTCGCCCGCTGCTCCACCCGCGAGCCGGGCTGGAGCGGAGCCCCCTTCGGCAACCCAGCATTCGCGAACCGTCGGCGCCCACTCCCGCCAGCGTCCGACGTCGCAGACGTACGCCCACACTTCAGGAACGGTGCCGGCGATCGTTACGCGGCTCTCGGATCTGATCGCCATCGCGTTCCCTCTCAGGGCCGAGCCGCCGCGCCGGATTCCGCCGAGCGAGCGTCGCCTGAGCGAGACCTGAGCACGCTCGGGAGCTCGAGCGTGTGCCGGCCCCGGCGCGCCTTCGTCTGCAGATAACGGTGGTTCGCGGCAGACACGTACACGCCCGTCGGCACCTGCTCGACGACTGTCACGCCGCAGGAGCGCAGCTGCCCGGCCTTGTCCGGGTTGTTGCTGAGGAGAGTGACCCTGCGACACGCCGAGCGCGTGCAGCATCTGCGCTGCAGCGACGTAGCTGCGCTCGTCCTCGTCGTGGCCCAGGGCGAGGTTTGCGTCGTAGGTGTCGATCCCGGTGTCCTGCAGCGCATAGGCCTCGAGCTTCGAATAGAGCCCGATGCCGCGGCCCTCTTGCCGCAGGTAGAGGAGGTAGCCGCCGGCCTCGGCGATGCGCTCGACGGCCTCGCGGAGCTGCAGCCCGCAGTCGCACCGCTCGCTCCCGAATACATCGCCGGTGAGGCACTCGCTGTGGAGGCGGACCAGCGGCACCCGGCGGTCATCCGTGGGATGAGGAGCCGTGCGATCGCCGAGCGCGAACGCGAGGTGCTCCCGACCGTCGACGAGCCGGTCGAAGCTGAACACACGCGCGTCGGTCGTATACCCGTCGGCGAACCGCAGGGGCAGCTCGACGCGGGTGCGGATCGTCGCCGTTGGGAGGTTGCATCAACCTCCGTTCCCTCGCTCAGCCTCCTGGAACCGTGACGAGAGGGCGTAGCGCAGGAGAACCACGTCGCCGAGCTTCTGAACCTCGACGAGTTCCGCCCGACGGGCGGCGGCGGGGTTCCAGGGGAAACTGCCGTCACGAACGAACCTGGGCGCGTCCGAGTCGCCGACGAAGACCGGGGCGACGGTCAGCTGCAGCTCGTCGACGATGTCGTCCGTCAGGAACTGCGTGTGGACGTTGCCGCCGCCTTCGACCATCAACCGGTCGACGCCTCGCGCCGCCAGGTCGGTGCTGAGCGCGCGCATCTCGACGTTGTCGCCGGCGGCGACGACGGTCGCGACCCGGCCGAGTCGATCGCGCGCGTCTGCCACCCACGGGCTCGCGCAATAGACGATCTTCTCGGTGTTCCCGAGCGTTGAAGAAGTCGGCGCGGGCATCGAGCTCGGCGCGCCGCGTCACCGTCACCTTCATGGGCGACTCCGGGAGGCCGCGGGCGGCCCGCTCCTCACGACGAGCCTCCGAGCGCACGAGGAGCCGGGGGTTGTCGATCCGCACGGTCTCCGCCCCGACCAGAATCGCGTCGCAGGAGGCGCGGACGGCGTCGACGCGGTCGAAGTCGGAGTCGTTCGACAGGAGCAGCCGCGACGCCGCGTTGCCGATGTAACCGTCGATCGACACGCAGCAGGACAGCAGCGTGTAGGGGCGCTCACGCATCCGCGGCTCCTTCCGGCTGGAAGACGACCGGCCTCCGCGACCGAGTTTTCGAGACGCGGCGGCGAGGAACCCAGCCCACGATGAGCACGACCGCGCCCGGAAGGCTCGCGGCGAGCACCATGACGCCGTACGCGACGGCGGTCGCGGCGCCACGATCCGCGCCGAGTCCCGCTGCACCGAACACCCACGCGGTCACTCCCTCGCGCGGTCCCCAGCCGCCGATGCTCGGCAGCACCATGGCCAGCGTCGCGAGCAACGCGAGCGGCAGAAGGCGGGAGACCGGCGCGGCGACGCCGGCCGCCCGCGCGGCGACGAGGAACGTGGCCGCGTGGCCGATGAAAACTACGACCGACGCGAACACGACCGCCGGCAGCGCGTTCCGCCGCAGCACTCCGTTGCGGACGTCGGCCACCACCGCGTTCCAGATCCGCGTCCACCCGGAACGCCTGCCTTTCACGCTCGCCGCGGCCCACGAGGACGACCGCGAGGACGACCGTGACCGCCGCAACCGCAACGAAGGGCATGGACGAGCGCACAGGCGACGGCAATACCAGGAGGACGGAGATCGCCAGCACGACCTGCACGACCTGGCCGGCGGCGCGCTCCCACACGACGGCTCGCAGGCCACGGCTGACGTCATGCACCTCGCGGCCGTGGCTGACGCCGCGATGGACGTCGCCGGCGACACCGGCCGGGAGGACGAGGTTGAGGAACACCGCCCGGTAGTAGGCGGCGACGGCGACCGGCAGGGAGAGGCGGACGCCGAGGCCGCGGGAGACGATCGTCCACCGCCATGCAGAGCAGAGGGTGGTGACGAAGAAGATGGCCGCCGCGGCCAGAAGAGCACGGCCGTCGACCGCGTCGAGGCCGGCAAGGAACGGACCGGTGCCGAGACGCCAGATCACGACCGCGAGGACCCCGACCGCGACCGCTGGACGGGCCCACCGACGGACGCCTCTCACGGCAGCACCAAGAGGTCGGCATGGCCAACGGTGACGGCGAGCGCGCCGTCTGCTGCCTCTCTCAGACGGCGCGCGTTGGTAGAGATCGATCTCGGGGATCAGCGCGGGCTCATGCTCGCACGCGGCGTCCACCCAGCCGGTGAGCCACTCGACTGCGAGGTCGCTCTCCGTCGCACCGAGCCGCCATGGGCTCGGTCTGACGACGACCTCGGCTCCCCAGCCCTCGGAAACCCTCGGCAGCCGCTTCCACCGCGTCCGGGCCGAGCAGGCGTCCGCGCGGCGTCATGCGGCGCTGGTGCGCGTCGAATGCGGCCGCCACTCGGGCGTCGAGCGGATCCGCCGGGAGCAGTTCGACGCGGCCGGTGACGGAGAGTGCGAACAGCACCGGGCACCCGGCCTCGGAGCAGGCGTGGATCAGCGCCGCCAACTCGTCCCACGTCAGGAGGTCGAGCAGAGCCGAGGCGGTGACGAGCGTTGCCCCGGCGAAGTCGTCGGGGCCGAGTCGGGTGATGTCGGACACTCGAGTCTCGAGTGCGACCTTCGCCCCGTCGGCAGCCGGGCCCGGCACGTTGACGGCGGCCAACTCCAGCAGGTCCGCGTCCCGGTCGTGCAGGACCCAGCGCTGCGGCCCGGGTAGGAGCGGCGCGAGCCACCGTCCCATCGCACCGCTGCCGCAGGCCAGGTCGTGGATCGACCAGGAGCCGTCGCGGAACACGGCGACGGAGGCGGCCGACGAGCTCGCCCGCCCGGGCGGCGGCATCCGCAGCTTCGCGCAGGCCGAGCCAGCTCGGAGCTGACGGGGATCGCTCCGACGGTCAGCGCGCCGCCCTCTGAAGCGTCTCGACGATGGACGAGGTGGTCGTCGACCAGTCGGCGAGGGACACGCGCCGCTCGCGGGCCGCCACGCGCAGTCGCCGGCGCAGGCCCGGCGTCCTCGAGCCAGCTCCGGATCGCGTCGCGAAGCGCGACAGGGTCGCCGGGAGGAACGAGCAGGCCGGGCCGAGTTCCGTCGGCGCCATGGCCCAAAGCCTCCGGCACGCCGCCGACGTCGGCGGCGACGACGGGCAGCCCGCGCGCGAGCGCCTCCGCGACGACCATCCCGTAGGTCTCGGCGCGCGACGGGAGGACCAGCACGTCCGCCGCCGCGTAGCTGCCGGCGAGATCAGCGTCTGCCTGCGGGCCCAAGAAGCGCACGCGGCTGTCCATCCCGGCGTCGAGGACGCGGCGGCGCAGCCGTTCCACGAAGGCCGGGTCGCGTTCGAGGCTGCCGACGCAGTGGCACTGCCAGCGACAGCCCGTCAGTGGCGCGAGCGCGTCGAGGAGCAGGTCGTGACCCTTGCCGGGGATCACCGCAGCAACCGAGAGCAACGCCCCGGCGGTTGCCGTCCCAGGCGCGAGCTCGGCGGGATCGACCCCGGGTTCGGCGACGTGGACGCGGTCGCTCGGCAGTGAGTAGAGCTCCAGGAGGGCCCGCCGGGCCCAGGCGCTGGTGGTGACGACGGACGCGGCAGCCGAAAGGACGGTCCCTTCTCGCTCCCGGGCACCACCGTCCGTCGTGTCCTGACCCAGCGGCATGTGCACGAGGACGACGAGCCGCAGGCGCCCCGTCTCCGAGGCCAGCACTTCCGGCGCGGGCGAAGCGACGAGCCCGTCGAGCAGGACGAGGGCCCCGTCGGGGATCCCGCCGACGGCACCCGCAAGGGTGCCGAGCGACTGCGCGTCGGGCCACGGCCACGATCCGGAAACTTCGTGGACGTGCACCGTCCAGCCCGCTGCGGCGAGGCCGCGAGCAATCCGGCGGTCGTAGGCGTTGCCTCCGCTCGGCCGGGCCGGGTCGTCGATGCCTGCGGGGACGATGAAATGGACGGCGTTCACAGCGCACGCTCGTAGGACGCAGAGGCGACGGGCGACTCGTGCAGGGTGACTACGAGGCCGTCGAGCTCCTGCGCACCGTCGCCGAGCGCGCCGGCTTGGGTGCGCTCTGCGAGCCGGTCCGCGATCAGGCGGGCGAGAGCCTCCGTCGTCGAGTTCACGCCGGCGAGACTCGGGTCGTCGTCGAGGTTGCGGTAGTCGAGCTCCGCCAGCACGGCGCGCAGCGCCTCGCCCGCACGGCCGATGTCGAGGACGACGCCGTCGGCATCGAGTTCCGCGCGCCGAAACGTCGCTTCGACGACGTACGTCGCGCCGTGGAGCCTCTGTGCCGGTCCGAAGGTCTCGCCCCGCAGACTGTGGGCGATCATCATGTGATCGCGGACGGTCACGCTGAACACGCCGTCCTACCCCTCACCATAGGTGAGCGTGTGACAGAGAGCCGGCAGGGTTCCGGCGGCCAGACGGGCCATCACGTCGGGCAGCTCGTCGAAGCGCGACTCGCCCGTGAGCAAGGCGTCGAAGGCAGGGTCGCGCAGCAACTCGAGGGCCAGCGCCAGACGTTCGGCGAACGTTCGGCGCGAGGCGCGGACAGGGGAGAGTGTTCCGACCTGGCTCGAGCGGATGACGAGACGGCGGGCGTGGAACGCCCCTCCCAGCGAGAGACGAACCTCGGTGTCGCCGTACCAGCTGAGATCGATGACGGTGCCCTCGGCGGCGAGCAGGTCCAGCGACCGCTGGAGGCCCGCGGACGTCGCGCTCGTGTGCACGACCAGGTCGAGATCCTCCGGAGCGTCTTGCGCCAGGGCGAAGTCGACGTCGAGAGCGGCCGCGACCTCAGCGCGGCCGGGATCGACGTCTACGAGCGTCACTTGCACGGCCGGATGCCGCTGCAGCAGCCGGGCGACGCAGCAGCCCACCATGCCGGCGCCCACGACGGCCACCCGGTCGCCGACGGCAGGGGCGGCGTCCCACAGCGCGTTGATTGCGGTCTCGACGGTGCCGGCGAGCACCGCGCGGGCGGCCGGGACGCCCTCGGGCACGACCGATACGGCACCGGCCGGTACGACGTAGGCGGTCTGGTGCGGGTAGAGACAGAACACGGTGCGGCCGCGCAGCTCTGCGGGCCCCTGCTCCACGGCGCCGACGTTCAGGTAGCCGTACTTGACCGGCCCCGGAAAGTCCCCTTCCTGGAACGGCGCCCGCATCCTCGCGCGCTGGTCGAGCGGTACGGCGCCGCGAAACACGAGCGTCTCGGTGCCGCGGCTGATTCCCGACCGCATGGTCCGCACGACGACGTCGCCGGGCCCCGGCTCGGGCAGCGCGACGGGGCGGATCTCGCCGCAACCAGGCTCTCGCAGCCAGAACGCCTGGGCGACTCCGTCCTCGAGGACCAGGCGGCCGTCGTGTTGGCGCGCCTCTCTCATGACGTGTTGTGTCGAAGTACGCGGGACGTCCGCAGGCGGATTGACGGCCGGGGCCACCCTGCGAACCCGTCGAGATATGGCCCTCGGTCGGGGAATCCGCAGACGCGTTCTCGCTGCAGGCGCCAGGTGACGGAAGTCCCCAGGGTTGGCAGCAGGCAGTCTGACCTAGGCAGGCGCGTAGGCTGCGATGATCGTGCCTGTGCTCGTGACTTCGTGATCAACGAGCCGTAACGGCCGAAGCGCCCCGTCTTCCGGGAAGATCCGCTTCCCGCCGCCGACGAGCGCCGGGTCGATCATGACGCGGAGCTCGTCGACAAGGCCGTGCCGGATCAGCGACTGGACGAGCACGGTGCTGCCGATCACGAGCAGATAGGCGCCGTCCGCCTCTTTGAGTGCTGCAACCGCCTCGGGGAGGTTGACGAAACGTTGACCGCTCTGTTGCCTGTATGGGAGACGAGAAGCTGCGACGCAGAACAATGTGGTAGCCAAGATCGCAAACCCCCCCGTAGCGGTAACGCTGACGTCTGCCGAGCGTTCGGGTTGTCGGAGCGAGTGCGGCGGCTTAACGTGCGCAGGAGCGAAGTTGGAGCCCGCGAGGCGGAGGAGGATTCATGGGAGTTGAGGCGACGACTGCGGCGCAGGTGGAGGCCGAGGCGGTTGAGGCGTTCGCGGCGGGTGTGCGAGGGCGTGTGCTCGTCTCGGGCGACGAGGGTTACGAGGACGCGCGCGCGATCTGGAACGGCCTGATCGATCGCAGACCCGCCTTGATTGTCCAGTGCACCGGGGCTGCGGATGTCGTCGACTCCGTGAACTTCGCCCGCGAGCACGACCTCTTGCTGTCGATCCGCGCGGGTGGTCACAACGTCGCCGGGAACGCGGTCAACGACGGCGGCCTGGTGATCGACCTGTCCGCGATGCGAGGCGTTCGTGTCGATCCATCGACGCAGACAGTGCGCGTTCAAGGCGGGGCAACGCTCGGTGATCTGGATCGCGAGACACAGCTGTTCGGTCTGGCTGTACCGGCCGGCGTTGTCTCGACCACCGGTGTTGCCGGACTGACGCTGCACGGCGGTACGGGGCATCTGCGCCGCAAGCACGGACTGTCGATCGACAGCTTGCTCGCGGTCGACATCGTGACGGCGGACGGCCAGATGCGTACCGCGAGTGCGACCGAGAACGAAGATCTATTCTGGGCGGTTCGCGGCGCCGGGAGCAACTTTGGAGTCGTCACGTCGTTCGAGTTTCAGGCGCACCCGGTCGGTCCGATGGTCATGGTGGGCGCGATCTTCTATCCGTTCGATGACGTGCCGGAGCTCCTGCGCGCCTGGCGCGACTACGTCACCACCGCCCCCGAGGAGCTGAGCTCCATCGTGCTGCTCTGGACCGTCCCACCGGGCGAGGCGTTTCCAGCGGAGCATCACGGAAAGCCTGTCGTGGTCGTGGCCGCCTGCTATAGCGGCTCCGTCGAGAACGGCGAACCGGTCGTGCAGCCCCTTCGCGAGCTCGCCCAGCCACTGATCGATGTCAGCGGCCCGTGGCCTTGGGTGGGTCTGC
This sequence comes from uncultured Thermoleophilia bacterium, assembly GCA_963742615.1. Taxonomy (GTDB): domain Bacteria; phylum Actinomycetota; class Thermoleophilia; order Gaiellales; family Gaiellaceae; genus PALSA-600. Next base: position 975,360 of record CAVUMS010000001.1, read on the forward strand.
AGAGCGGTTTCGATGCTCTTTTCCCGAAGGGAGCGTTCTACTACTGGAAGTCGCGCGCGCTGGCGACGCTGACCGACGAGGCGATCGAGGTGATCGCCGACTACGGGGCGCGTCGTCCCTCGCCGCTCACAGACATCGTCGTCTGGCATCAGGGTGGGGCGATGAGTCGCGTCGGCGAGACGGACACCGCGTACGGCGGCCGCGACGCCGCCTTCCTGGTGACCGGCGAGGCGAGCTGGGACGATCCGGCGCTGAACGAGGAAGCGATCGGCTGGGGCCGCGCATTCTGGGATGCGATCGGGCAGCACTCGACCGGCGGCATGTATCTGAACTTCGCCGGGCTCGGCGAAGAAAAGGAGGCGCTGGTCAAGGCAGGCTACGGCGTGAACTACGAACGGCTCACGGCGCTGAAGGCGAAGTACGACCCGACAAACCTCTTCAGGATGAACCTGAACATCCCACCCTCGAGCTGACTCAGCGCCGACGCGCGTAACAGCTCACGCGTGGGCGATCGGATATTCCGGGTCCCGAGAATGAATGGAACGGATAGAGGACGGTCCGCCATCCAGACTTAACGCGCCACCCGCACCGACCGCAGCGAGCGTGGCCGTGAGCGGCTCGCCGTGGCTAAGTGCAGGACGGGGCGCGCGCTCGGCAATCGCGTCCTGCAGACGGAGGCGCAGGTGACCGTGATCGACGGTTTGCTCGCTGTGGCTGTTCTTGCCGGCCTGGTCGCAAACGCAGCCCTGGGCTGGTGGTGGGCGGATCCGGCGGCGGCGTTTGTGCTCGTCTACTACGGCCGCCGTGAAGGCGTCCATGCTCTCGGAGAGGCGGCGACATGAGCTGGTGGAGCTGGCTGCTCGTCTCGATCGCACTGTTCGGCGCGTTGTATGGAGCATTCCTTGGCTGGCTGGTGCTGCGAGGTCGACGCGAGGACGCACGCGCGCTTGCGACGTTCATTCCCGACTGCATCGTCCTCGTCTCCCGGCTGACACGCGATCCGCGCGTCCCGCGACGCCGCAAGCTCCTGTTGTTCGGACTCATCGGCTATCTCGCCTTGCCGTTCGACCTTGTGCCCGACTTCATCCCGGTCGCCGGCCAGCTTGATGACGCGATCATCGTCGCCCTCGTCCTTCGCCAATTCGTTCGCTCCGGCGGCGAGAACCTGATCCGCGAGCTCTGGCCGGGACCGCAGAGTTCGCTCGCGCTCATCCTACGACTGGCATAGCCGCCAGCCAGCCGGCAAGCCGCCGGATCGGGGTCCCTCGACAGACGTGTCATTCAATGGGGCGGGCGCCGGCACCGTTGCGGTATCGAGGAACTCGTCCGCGCTGGACACCTGCTAGTCGTCGATGGGGAGGGCTCAAGCCCAAGCGGCGTGCTCTGGTCTCAGAAGCGGGAGCTCTCTGGCCTCGTTGCGCTCGGTCTGTTGCTTCGGCGAGCGGGACGGCTGGCCGGGGTTTCGAAGTGCTGTTGTGGTTGTCGGCGATCTGGGTTAGCTGCAGTCTGAGCGCGGTGCGTTTGCGTCTGCGATCAGGCGTGCGAGCAGGTTGGGATCGCTGGGTAGCGAGAAGTGATCGACGCCGGGGTTGTCTGTAAGGCTGAAGTGCCAGCACTGCATGCTGCTCCACGCCGAGACGGCGTTATTCGTGATGTCCTCTTGGTTCACGTCGCCGTCGCGGGTGAAGAACGGCGTCGAGGCGTCTAGCAGCTGGCCAGGCGAGAGCTCGTTGAGGCCGATCCCGACGACGGTATCGATCCCGGAACCCTTTTCGGCGTAGACGTCGACGTTCGGGAAGTGCTCCGGGTCGATGAACTGCACGAAGCCGATGTAATGCTCGGCGAGCTGAAGCGCCGTCGGCAGGCCGGCGTCCGTGAACAGTGAGCGGAAGTCGGACGGCGTGTACGTCTTGCCTGTCGAGAGGTCCTCGGCGACCGTCTCGCTGCTGTCGAAGACGCGCGGGTCGCCCATGCTCATGTAGCTCGACGGGGAGCTCAGCAGCATGCGCGAGCTCGACACCGCGTTCTCCGGCGTCGTCGGGAAGGAGAAGTCCTGCACGTTCAGGCCGGTGAAGACGAGCGGGTAAACAGACCCTTGGCCCGGCAGGTTCCCCGCGATCGGCGTGAAGCCATGGATGTACTTGTCCTTCCAGGCTTGGCTGGTGTGGGTGAGCAGGTACTGGGCGTAGAGCGGCCCATTCGAGTGGCCCACGAGGTGCACCGGCAGGTCGCCGTTGTCGCGGTACGTGTCCTCGATCAGGCGCTTCGTCCGCTCGAGGAAGCCGTCAAGGTCGGGCGTCAGCCGGGCGTCGTAACCGGCGACGCGGACGTTCTTGTCGAGCGCGTAACCGGCGGCCTGAAGCGCGCTGAACATCGGCTCGTAGAAGGGCGCGCTGGCAACCGTGCCGTAGTCTTCGATCTGGACGTCGACGCCCTTGGGGTCACTGAAGCGCGTTTGCCAGGCGCCCTGCGGGCGGTACGAGAGCGTCATCAGCTCGTCGCGGCAGACCTGCGAGAAGGTGGTACTCGGCGCGGGGTTGGGAAAGAAGTCCTCGAACGAGCCCGAGCTCGCACACGCCGGATCGACACGCTGGTCGTGGACGGTGACGAGCAGCCGCGTGAAGTGATATGCGGGAAAGAGGACGATCGGCGTGAGCGCCGTATGCTTCTCGCGGCAACTTCGACGCGCTCGCGCCGGCGGTCAGAACGAGTCCTACAACCGCGACAGCAACGACGCAAGACGCTCTCCACTTGCGGATCTGAGTGCCTGGGTCGCCGATAGCCGCGATCGTAACGAAGGGTCCGTCCGATTCAAAGCGAACCGCTTCCAGCTTCGACAGCACCTTCCACCGCGACAAGGTCGTGCGCAGCTAACCGTCCGCCACACGCTCGAGTAGCTGGCTCCAGAGTTCGACCACTTCGTCGATCCGCACGGCGAGGTTCGCGACTGTGAGCGACAGCTCGCACCGCTGCGAGCCAGGATCGCCCGTCGCGCTGAACTCGCTCGAGAGCCAGATCCTCGACTCTCGTATCAGCTCGTAGACGGCGTCGTTCAGGGCCTCCAGTGGCCTGCGGACGATCACGTGCAACATCGCCGCCTGCGGCGGGTCCGGTCACCGTCACGTCGTCGATTGTCGCCAGCGCTTCGCCGGCCAGGCGCGCCCGCTCGGCCAGCTCGGGCATCCGTGGCGAGGCGCTCGTCCAGCGCGTATTCGGCCGCGAGCAGGTACGGGTAGGCGCGGAAAAGCCGGCCGCCGTGACGGGTCTGCCAGACGCGAGCTTCCTGGATCACGTCCTGCGGGCCCGCCAGCGCGCAGCCTGCCGGCGCACCAAGGTCCTTGTAGAACGAGACGTAGACGGTGTCGAACAGCGCAGAGATCTCCGCCAGCGACCGTTCGTAGAAGGGCCCGCACTGCCAGAGCCGTGCCCCGTCGAGATGCAGCGCCGCGCCGTGGGCGCGGCCCGCTTCGCACGTCGCCACCAGGTCGTCCCACGGCGGCAGCTGGCCGCCGAGGTCGCGCTGCGGCAGCTCGAGCAACAGCGCCGCGATCGGCTCGCGCAGCTCCTCGACGTCCTTCGTCTCGATCAGCCGCTCGCGCCCGCCGAGCAGGTTCGCGCGAAGCCCGTGCAGCGCACGGTACGCGCCCTCCTCGTGCGCCTCCAAGTGGCATCGGATGGAACCCGACGGAGCTGCGTCCCGTCCGCTCGGCGTGGATGCGCAGCGCGATCTGCTGCGCCATCGTGCCGCTCGGCATCCAGACCGCCGCCGCCTTGCCGAGCAACTCGGCCACGCGCCGCTCCAGCCGCTCGGCCAGTTCGCCGCCGCCGTAGCGGTCGACATCGAAACCGTCGGGCGCGCGCGCGAGCAGCGCCTGCAGCGTGGTCGCAGGATCGCGCTCGGCCGCCGCGTCGCCAAACGCATACCGGTCCGCATCGAGCCACGCCTCACGCCACTCGCGATCGCTCGCCATCGAGACCGAGCATAGGCGGCGGCGATCGCCCCGTACGGCTTTCACCAGTTGCTGCCTTGAAGGAGATGCCGCTTGAGCTGCGGCACGCGCGAGCAGGCGATCGAGGTCGGTGTGATCGGTGTGTGCGCGGCGGATGCCTCCGTTCGAGTCGGGTCCCGAGCCGCGACCGCCGGTCAAGGGGGGAGGGACTGGCGAGTACGGTCGGAGACTGCGCTGGACTTCCGCTAGACGAAGTCGGCATGCCGCCGTGTACCTCGCAAGTTGCACTGAGGCCGAGTCGGGCAGGCTTGCGGTCACTGAAGGCGAGTTGCCTGGGCTACATTGCGACCGGCATCAGGAGAGGCGCTGAGCGCCCGCCAACCGGGCTCGTCGACGGTGGCAACACGATGCGGCTCCGTTCGCGGGGCAAGACGAGACAGGAGAAAGAGGTGAGCACGATCACGCCCGACCTGGAGGGTAGGAGCATTTCCGCTCCCGAGTGGCGAAGGATCTGCCACTGGTACGTCGGTGACTCGCGGCTGTCCGTTTGCGGGTCTGCCCAACAACTGCCCTACGACGCCCGTTCGCCTCCCATATCTCGTAGGACCGTCGGTCGTGGAGCTCCTGGATCACCGCCACGATCCTCAGCTTGCGGCCATCGCCGTGCGCAGCGCCCGGAGAGTTGGTGTGCGGGGTCACCGAGCTTCGGGTTTTCGGTCGGGCAGGGTGCGAGGGCATCCCTGCCCGGCCTCTATGTCTCTTCCCGAGGTTTCGTGGACTCGAGGCGAAGGAAGAACGCTTGTCCCCGGAGGTTGATGAGTAGGCACCTTGCGCTCCGGGCTCCGTCCTTTTCACACCAAGGAGGTAATGCGATGGGATCGACCGACGAGACGAAGGGCCGGATCAAGGAAGCAGCCGGCGTCGTGAGCGACGACGAGGATCTGAAGCGCGAAGGGAAGATTGACCAGGCCGCAGGGAAGGCCAAGAAGCTGATCGACGAGGCGGCCGACAAGGCCGACGACATCGTGGAGCACGGCAAGGACTGACGCTGCGCGGCGGGACGAGATAAAGAAACCTCTCTACTCGTCCCGCCGCGCGACCATCTGTTTGCGGCACGCTTGGCGTCCTCCCACTGACGTTGTACGTGAGTCAAGCGGTTGGTGTCAGCGGCCGCGGCGTTCGGATCGCCGGCGAAGCCTGACGCTGTGGTCACCGACGGGTTACATCGTTTTCGGGGGCTGGGACTCGCTCAGAGCACGACTGCTATCGGATGGTCATGCTCGTGCGGGCGCTGACCCTGGGTGTGCGGGCAGCGATCGCGTACTCACCGGCCCGCTGCGGATTGCCGAGGAGCGCACCGCGGTCGAAGACGACTGTCAGCACCGCCGGGGCGATGACGTCGCACAATGGACCGTGCCGGATCGGTAGTCCGACGGTGACTGTTTGCCCGTTGCGCGCGACTTGCGTTGCGGGCTCGCCGTCCACCGAGACGTCAGACGTCGCGATGTGTGCTGGTAGCAGCTCGCCGGGCGGGAAGGTGACCATGAGGGGGCCTGGGCCAGGGCGTGCGCATTGCATGTCGTAGCGCATCCGCAATGTCAGCGCGATCGGGCGCGCGCCCGCTCGAGAGTTCGACAGCGTTACGGATGCCGACGCTGGGCGCGTAGGGGCGGCGACGCCGCCGGTCGTTGCGACTGCGGCTGTAGCAACCACGCCGAGAACGACGAAGAGAAGACGCACGGCAGTCACCTCGCTCGCGCCGACGGCATGTCCGGCACCGAATGGTTACACAGCGACGGTTTCGCTGCGCCGGTCGGCTGTTGGTCTCCCGCGGCTCACCAATCTACGAAATAATTCGACTCCTTCTCGGCGTATGTCCTTGCGCCACCATGCAGCCGGCGGCTGTCAGGAAGGAGGGGGAGAGGCTGCGAAGACATTTGACGTCGCCGCAGGTCGGTGTCGGCGTGTCTGCGGCGATCCGCTTCAACCATGAAAGGACTCTTCGATGAAGCGATTTGGGCTGATTACGATCGCGCTCGCGGTTTTGGCGTTGGTCGCGGCTTCGGTTCCGCTCTCCGCGACTAGCACCTCAGCGAACCAGGCTGCGCTCCGCGGGAAGGCTGCAGGCCCACTGGGGTACGACGAGCCGCTCTGCGTGAGCCGCTCGTCGCTCTGTACCGACACGTACGACAACCCGACCGGCGAGTACGTTGGCCACGATGAGCCCTCGGTCGAATTCAAGTCGGGCGTCGCCGGATCGGGCAACGACATCACGTACGTCGTCACCTTGCCCACAGATCCGAACGCCCGCCCGGGCGCCAGCGGGGCCGGTGGCACGTGGAACTTCCAGCTCCGTCCGACCTTCTGGTTCGGGCTCACGCTCTGCGACTCGGAATCCGCGCCCGAGTTCACCAAGATCTGTACGTCGGACTCCGACGCGAACGACCTCGTCGGAACCGATCCGTCGAAGCCCGACTACATCGGCAAGCACCCCGGGAACGCGTTCATGGAGCTGCAGTTCTACGGGCCCGGGCTACGTGCCGCAGTTCGAGGGCTTCGGCTGTGCCGCGACCCAGTACTGCGCGGCGATGACGATCGACAGCCGCACCCTCGACCAGAACCACGGGACAGGGACGGGACAGAGAACAACACGGCCTGCAACAACTACATCCTCGGCGGCCCTGAGCCGATCAACTGGGCGTATATCACGACGAGCGGCGTCTCCCAGGCGCCGGCGAACCCGCTGTTCACCGGCACGTTCTCCGCCCCGAACCTCACCGCGGTGAATCCCGACTACACGAAGGACCTCATGATGAACCCCGGCGACCGCATCCGCATCCACATGCACGACACGGACGCCGGCTTCCGTATCGACTTGACTGACCTGACGAGCGGCGGGACCGGCTCGATGACGGCGTCGGTCGCGAACGGGTTCGGGCACATCTTGTACGAGCCGACATCGTCGACGTGCCACGTGGCGCCGTATGCGTTCCACCCTGAATACAGCACAGCCAACCCGCGCGGCAACACATGGTCGGCGCACACCTACAACGTCGCCTATTCCGACGAGATCGGGCATTTCGAGAACTGCATCAAGATCGACGCGAACTTCAACTGCGCGAAACCCGGCAAGCAAGACGCCGGCGGATTGGATCCCGACGACGACAACAACTTCTGCGTGCCGGGATCCGACTCTTTGCTCGTGAAGATCGACGGCTGTTTCTCCGCCGACGGCGACTGGGACGGGCCTTCCTACCAAAACGACTGGCCGGGAACGGACCCGAACACTTCGCGTGATCGCGCGCAGCACCCGAGCCCAATCCTGTTCACCAGCCCGAAGACGACCCAAGGGACGACGAACTACTCAACGATCGCCTTCGAGGCCGACCTTCCCCGCATCGAAGCCTCGGACTCGCAGGACAACCGACCGTTCTGCGACACGACCACCGGCGCGAACTGCGTGAACCCGCCAAACGGAGCGCAGTTCTACCCCTTCTTCTCGACCACCAACAACAACGGCGGCTGCGTCTGGCAGGAAGGCGGCGACTTCATCCCCGGAACCACGAACGACTTCGGGGGAAACTCGACCGCGGAGTTCGGCCCGCTACTCGCGACCGTGTATCCACGCCCGGGTTTCACGACCGTGACCAGGTTCAACAACTTCAACAGCGGCGACCTGTCGAACCCCTGCCTGGCGAATTGACCAAGGCAACCTGATCAGGATGGCGTCCCGCTGAGCAGAACCTGAGCGGCAGAGGGGCGGGGCACTTGTGCGCTGCTGCCCGCCCCTCAATGCCGTTGCCCAACCGCCCCGGGGACGAGCGGGCGCCAACCTACGGATGGGCGGCTAGTCGCGCGGGTGGCTGGAGAACGCCTGGCGGCGATCACGAGGCGATCACGATCAGTGCGATCAGACCGTGCAAGCGCGGGCAGGTGAACGTTGTCCAGTTCTCACGGGTGGCACCGACGGCGGCGTCGAGACAGGCATCACCAGAAGTATCGCGCGTGCGTGCGCGCGCGAGGGCACTCGCTTCCCCTACGCGAGCGCGGCTCTCACCGGTCATGACGAGCAAACGTGGTGGCGCAGTTGCGTGTCCGCACGGCGCGATGCCGATTGACCGGTGCGAAACTCACTCCCCAAGAATGTGAAAGGCCCGCGTTTGCGGGCCTTTCTCGTGAGCCCTCTGACGGACTCGAACCGTCGACCCCCTCCTTACCATGGAGGATTCGTCCTCAGCGGAGGGTTCGAGGACGGCGGCTCCCCGCCTTGTTTTCCGTGGATCGATGCGCGTTCGGGGCGCTTGTCGACCCTTCCTCGAGATGCCCTGGGCGGCCCTGAGGAACCCGGTACCTGTCCCCTAGAGCTGTCCCCAACCCGTTCGCGCGCTGGCAAACGCCTCGTGGGTGCGGTCGCGACTCGGCGGTTGGTTCCAAGAGGTGTGCTTGCTGACGACGAGTTCTCGACCGGCTGCCCAGGAACGCGGAGATTCGACTCGACACGCTGGGGCGGCAGCGACGCGGGGCGGCATGGCATCGGTTTGGCATCGACGCGCGACAGATTGCTCGCGTCATCGATGTTCAACCGAAAGGAGTGGCAATGTCTCAGGAAAACGTGGTGGTCGTTCGGTTCACGGAGCCGAGCAAGGCCTACCAGGCACTGAGCGTGCTCAAGGAGTGCGACGCCCAGGGCCGGATCGGACTCGAGTCGGCGGCGGTCGTCCAGCGCGGGCCCGAGGGCGAGCTGACGATCCCGGAGAGCGCCGACAACGTCGGCCTCGCCGGGACGGCGAGCGGCTCGCTGATCGGGATGCTCGTCGGCGTTCTCGGCGGGCCGGTCGGCCTGCTGGTCGGCTGGGGCACCGGCGCCATGATCGGCGGCGCGTTCGACGTCGATCACGCCGTCACTTCCGACGAGGCGCTCACCGTGCTCGGCCGGGCGATCCCGCCGGGCTCGACCGCAGTGATCGCCGAGGTGGAGGAGTCCGTGGACGAGGTCATCGACGCGGAGATGTACGAGCTGGGCGGCGAGGTCACCCGTCGCTCGGCCGGCGAGGTCATGGGCGAGCTCGAGGCAGCCGAGGACGCCGCCGAGGCGGCCGCACACGAAGCGCGGCGCACGCTGCGCGAGAAGCGCAAGGCCGAGGTGCATGCCGGTGTCGACGAACGCGTCGGCAAGCTGAAGGAGAAGCTCCACGTCTCCTGATGAGGCGCACCGTCTGCCGGTGCTCGAAGCCCGCCGCCCGAGAGGTCGGCGGGCTTCGACGTTTATGCGCGGCTCGACGGGACCCTGACTCGAAGCGCGTTGTGCCGGATGACGAATCGGAGCGGCGGCGTGAGGTCGACCGCCTCGCCGTCTACACCAGCGTCCACCGGTGTGGGACCGGTCACCTCGAAATGCGTTGCCCGGAGGCTGACCTGCGCGCGCTTCGTCGAGGACGAGGATCCCGAGTCAAGGAGCGTGCGCGCTTTGGCGTCGCCGTAGGCTGGCGGGCGCACCGCATCGCCGTAGATCGCGAGGGAGACGTTGTTGAGGAAGAGGCGGCCGTTCACCTCCGCCAGGTCGGTGCGGCGCTCGACGCCGTCTGTGAACGCGTCGAGCGAGCCGACCAGCAGGTCGCGGCGATCGACGCCGAGGTCGAGCGCGAAGTGGACACATGAAGGGAGTTCGTGCGCGAGTGCGAGGGCGACGATTGCCAGTGACCCGTCGCCGCCGGCGACGCCGAGCGTGTCGGCGCCTTCGGCTACGGCCTCTTCGACCAGCGTCGCGAGGTCTTGCTCCGGGTGCGGGGGTGCGCACGTCGATGCCGCGTTCCCGGGCGAGCTCGGCCAGCCCACACGCTCGGCCTTGCCGCCGCGGGGCCGCGTGTTGACGAAGAGCACCGGCCGCCCCGGCGGCGTCATGCGGAGCGAGTCAATGGAAGCGAACGCCCGGCGATTGGAGCTCATCTCAAAGGACTCCGAATGCCGGCCGTCGAGGAGGCGTGCTCTGCGGCGCGACGCGGCCCGCGTTGAGCAACGCCACGGTGACCACGGCGCCGAAGACGAAGCCGCCGACGTGCGCGAAGAACGCGACGCCGCCGCCGTTCGCCGCGGCGGACGTGAGGCCGAGGCGCGCCTCCGCGAGCTGGTAGAGGAACCAGCCGCCGAGGTAGACCCAGGCCGGGATCTTCACGAAGAAGATCAGCACCAGCGTCCGGATCCGTGCGGCGGGATAGAGGACGATGAACGCGCCGAGTACGGCTGCGATCGCGCCGCTCGCCCCGAGGTTCGGAACGCGCGCGGCCGCGTCCGTACTGAAGAGCAGCGTGAACGCCGCCTGCGCCATCGTCGCCGCGAAGCCGCCTGCGATGTAGAAGGCGAGGTAGCGGAGGTGGCCGAACGCGTCCTCGACGTTCTTGCCGAAGATGGCGAGGAAGAGCATGTTGCCGAGGATGTGGTCCCAGCTTCCGTGCATGAACATCGCGGTGAACCAGCTGATCCCCCACGGTTCGGGGCCGCGGCACGCGTGGTCGACCGTGCACGCGTAGAACGAGGCGTGGTGAACGGCCGGGCCGAGGTGTGGCAGCTCGTAGAGCAGCCAGACCGCGAAGTTCGCCGCGATCAGTGCGACGTTGACGATCGGGAACCGTCTCGGGTGAAGCCCGTCGGAGAGCGGGAGCATCGTCGCCCCTAGTCGCTCACCAGCGGCGCCATTCGGATGAAGCCGCCGTTGGTCGCGGTGGCCAGCATGAAGTCGGCGAGGTCGGCGCGCGAGATCTTGACGCCGGTCGAGGAGGTGATCGGGCCTGCCTCGTAGTGTCCGGTGTGCGGGCCGTCCGTGAAGACGATCGGCCCACGCGCGAGCGTCCAGGCAAGGTCGCTGTCCCCGATCAGGCGGGCCTGCGCGCGGTGGTCGCGCACGACGCTTGCGATCGCGCGCCGCATGAGCGCGAGGCCGACGCGGTAGCGCAGACCCGGCCGGTCCTCCGCGTCGCCGACCGCCGGTGACGACAGCACGACGAGGCGCGCGACGCCGTCGGCGTGCATCGCGGCGATCACATTCGTGGTCGCACGGGCGAGCAGGTCGCCGGGCGTGCCCTTGACGTGGCCGAGCGCGCTGACGACGCCGTCGCTGCCTTCCACGACGCGGTTCACGTCATCGGCGTTCATCACGTCGCCGACGACGATCGCGACGCGGTCGTCGATCTCGCCCGGATTCGGCGCTCGGCGTGCGAGCGCCGTGACCTCGTGGCCCGCGGCGAGCGCCTGCTTGACGACCTCGCGTCCTACCGTTCCTGTCGCTCCGAGGATTGCGAGCTTCATCTGAGTCTCCTTCGTCTGGGGATCGACAGGAGCGTGTGCCCGGGCGCTGCCAACCCGGTGCCAACCGCCGTTCGCTGGATGCCAGCGCTCGAGCGTGGAAGACTCAGCGGTGGAGGCGACGCCCGTGGTGCAGGAACTGCTGGAGATCCGGCTGCTCGGCCCGTTCGAGGTGCTCGCGGGCGGCGGCGTCGCGGACGTCGGCGGCTCCAAGCGTCAAGCGCTGCTGGCAATGCTTGCGCTCCGGCACGGCCGGGTGGCCGACGTCGACAGCCTCGTCGACGCCCTCTGGGGGGAGGATCTCCCGGCGGCTCCGCGGAACGCGCTCCACCATCACATCGCCCGCCTGCGCGCGACGCTCGGAGAGGGGTCGATCGTCGGCTCCTCCGACGGGTACGCGCTGAAGGACGCGCGCGTGGACGCGAGCCGGTTCGAGGAGCTGCTCGCGGAGACGCGCTCCGCCCTGCGCGACGGGGACGTCCGCGCGGCGTCCGACGCGGTGACTTCGGCGCTCGCGCTCTGGCGCGGCCCGGCTCTGCAGGGGCTGACCGGCACGGCCTGGTTCAGCGCCGAGGCGCGCCGGCTCGAGACTTTGCGTGTCGACGCGCTCGAAGAGGACTTCGAGGTCAGGCTCGCGCTCGGCGAGCATCGCGAGCTCGAGCCGGCGTTGCGTTCGGCGCTCGCGGACAACCCTTTCCGGGAGCGGCTGTGGGGACAGCTGATGCTGGTGCTCTATCGCAGCGGCCGGCAGGCGGATGCACTCGAGACGTTCCAGGAGGCGCGGCGCGTGCTCGCGGACGAGCTGGGGCTCGAGCCGGGGCCGGAGTTGCGGCGCCTGCAGGATGCGATCCTTGCGCAGGACCCGTCGATTGCCTCCGTGCCCGTCGTCCGCAGACGCGGTGGCAACCTCCCTGCGCCGTCGACGTCGTTCGTCGGCCGCGAGGACGAGCTCGGCCGGGTCGCCGCGTTGCTGCACGAGCACCGCCTCGTCACGCTCATCGGGCCTCCGGGCGTGGGGAAGAGCAGGCTCGCGGTGGAGACGGCGCGTTCGGTGGAGCACGAGTTCCCGGACGGCATCTGGCTCGTCGACTTCGCGCGCGCGGGTGGCACGGACGACGCCGTTCGACTCCTCGCACACGCGGTCGACGTCCGAGGTGCCGACCCGCTCGCGCGCGTGACCTCGCGACTTCGCGATGCCGGCGCCCTCGTCGTCCTCGATGCATGCGAGCACGTCCTCGGGGAAGCAGCTCGGATTGCGTCGATGCTCCTGGCGGAGTGTTCCCGGCTGCGGATCCTGGCGACGAGCCGCGAGGTGCTCCGCGTCGCAGGCGAGGTGCGAACGCCGATTTCACCGCTCGGCCCGCAGGCCGTCGAGCTCTTTCTCGCGCGCGCGCGGGCGGCGCGGCCCGGATTCGAGCCCGACTCGGACGACGTCGCGCTCGCGGCCGAGATCGTCCGGCGGGTGGACGGATTGCCGCTCGCGATCGAGCTCGCCGCCGCGCGGGTGCACGTGCTCGGTCTCGCCGAGCTCGTCTCCATCCTCGAGCGCCGCGCGGCACTCCTGCGCGACAGCCCGGCCTCCGATCCGGGCCGCACCGCACTGCAGGGCCTCGTGGAGTGGAGCTACGACCTCTTGCACGGGGACGAGAAGACGCTGCTCCAACAGCTCGCGGTCCACCGCGGCGGCGCGTCCCTGACGTCCCTCGTCGCAGTCGCCGCGACGCACGACCTCAACGAGGCGACCGTCGCGTATCTCGTTTCCGCACTGGTCGACAAGTCGATCGTGTCGGCGGCGTTCACCGGCGGCGCCGCGCGCTACGACATGCTCGACACCGTCCGCGAGTACGTGCTCGAGCGTCTTGACGAGAGCGGCGGTCTCGCCGCAGCGCGAGGCGCTCACGCCGAGTTCTTCGCGACGCTCGCGAACGACGCGGCCGCAGGTTTGCGTGGCCCGGAATGGCTGGAGTGGGAACGCCGACTGGAGCTGGAGAACGACAATCTCTGGACCGCGCTCGCGTTCGCGCAGGACGCGCCCGACTCTGCCGTCGCGGTGCGTCTCGGAACGCTCGGGTGGTACTTCGCGCTCGCCGATCGCGTTTCCGACGGACGGCGCTTCCTCGAGCTCAGCGTTTCCGTCACGCGCGACGATGCACCGCTCGGGCTGCGGGTCGAACAGCTCGCCGGCCTCTGCTACCTCGCGACCGAAGAGCTCGATCACGACTCCGCGCTCGCGGCCGGGGAACGGGCCTTCGCGCTTGCCGCCGACCGCCGCGCCGTGGCAGCAGGGATTCGCCCGACTGATGCTCTCGCTCGCTGTGGCCCAGTCCGGCGACGTCGAGCGCGCTGCCGAGCTGGCGGGCGACGCGGTCGCCAAGTTCGACGCGTCCGGGGACGATTGGGGAGTTGCGCTGACCAGCCTCATCCGCGCGATCGGTTCGGCGCAAGCCGGGGACGTCTCGTCGGCGACGACGCTGTGCGGCGGCAGCGCGCGCTCATTCGGACGCGTTCGGCTACGACGCGTTTCTCGTGCCGGCGCTGCTCGTCGAGGCATGGGCGGCGGAGCGACGGCAGGACGGCACGGCCGCGGTCGAGGCTTACGGTCGCGCGGTCGAGGTTGCGCGACGCATCGGCTTCGGCGACCACGCGGCGTTCGCCCTCACGGGGCTCGGGGCGAACGCGCTTGCGAAGGGAGACCTGCGCGAGGCGGAGGAGCTCCAGCGGCAGGCGCTCGTCGCCGCCGAGGCGGCCGATGCGTCGTTGGTCGCAGCGCATGGCGCGCGTCCAGCTCGGGCGCATCGCGGCCGCGTCCGGCGATGCCGAGGGCGCTGAGCGGTCGTACCGCGAGGTCATCGAGTGGTCGCAGCTGCAGCGGCCACACCAGGCGCGGGAGAGCCTCTTCCTCGCGCTCGCCGGCAGCCCGGCCACGGCCGCCCTGGCCGGCCTCGAGGAGATCGCCGCGCCCGCTTGAGCTGGCAGAGCCGACGGCGCCGCTGGCAGAGCGTTGGCACCGGCGTCCACGAGCCTTCCGACTGTCAATGAACAGAAACGGGAGGCTCGACATGACCACAACCACGATCGAGGACCAACTCGCGCAGGTTCGCGGCCGGATCGACCGGCTGCAGGCGCTCGCGCAGGTGGATGCAGCCGCGGAGAGGTCGCGGATGCAGCGTCACCTCGACGCACTGCACCGGGAGGAAGCAGGTGTCGCGGCCGCGGCGCGCTCGACTCCCGACGAGGTCGAGGAGAAGCTCGGGCAGCTGAAGACGAGGCTCGCGGTCGCCGAGAACGCGCTGCTCGCGGACGTCTCCGACGAGTGGACGACGTTCGCCGACGCGGTCGAGGGCGAGCTCCGCAGCTGGGACACTTACCTCGAGCGGCTGCAGGCGACGACCGCGGCGAAAGCGTCGGTGAGACGCGAGCAGGTCGAGGCGGCGATCGCTGAGATCCGCACGCGGAGGATCGCGGTCGACGACGCGCTCGTGCATGCGCGCGCGCACGTCAACGGCGCGTGGCACGAGCAGCGGGACCACGTCAGCGCGGCTCGCGACGACCTCGAGCGGAAGGCCGACGAGCTGTCGGCGAAGCCGGCGACGCCGTGCTGAGAGGAAGCTGAGCGAGATGCAAACCATGCAGACGATCGACCCGAGTCTGGTGCCCGCTCTCGTGGTGATGTGCGTCGGCGCACTGATGGTCCGCGCCGGGATGGCGAAGCGGCAGCTCGCGTGGCGGCCCCGGAGGACGCGCCGCGAAAGAAGGTGTCCATAGAGCAGACACCTCATTTGCGTCTTCCGCCCTCGTTGGTTCGCCAATAGCGTTCCGGCGAGTGATCCGCCGTTGCCGCGGAACTGGTGCCGCGGCCGGGGCACCCCCATCCCGCAGGCGGCTTCACCGGGGCGCTCCCGATCCTCGGGGCGCCCGACCCTCCACTCGGTCTTGCTGGCGTCGCGTGAGCGGCGGCCCGGGAGCCGCCAAGAGCCGCGAGCCAGGGCGCTGGACGATGCCGAAGACCCCGTGGAACATCTCGTCCCCCTCGATCGGAACGGAGCTGGCCTCGACACGTCGACGCCGCCCGTCGCGCAGGATGGCGTCGAACTCGTACTCGCTGCGACCCGCACCGCCGCGCGTGCGTTTGATCTCGGCCGCGCCGCGGTCGACGTCCTCGGGTGCCACGACGTCGGCGTACAAGTCGCCGACGCGATCGCCAAACGCGGCCTTGGCGGCGTCGTTGAGCCAGACGATCCGCCCGTCCGCGTCACCGATGAAGCACGGGACGTTGACCCGTTGGAGCGTTTCCTCCAACACCTGTCGTGCTGCCTCAGGCGCCATGGCGAGGCCTCCTGGCTGAAGGTCGATCTCGACGTACGGAATCGCCGAGTGTTTCAGCCCGAGCTGTTGGCTGACGTCGGTTGCTGGCAGCAGGGAACGCCGGCGATGGCAGCGGTCTGGCATCGACGTCGCGCAGGTTTCGTGGCGCAAACGTCAGCCCCAAGTAGGAGGTAGGAGATGGACACCATGCTTGACCGCGCCGCGAAGAACGCGCGGACGCAGATCACGAAGATGCGGTGGATGCTCGGCCTGCACGGCCTGGCGTCCGTCGTGTTCGGCGTGATGATTCTCGCCTGGCCCGGCATCAGCGTCTACGCGCTGACGATCGTCTTCGGCGCCTACACGCTCGCGACGGGCATCGTCGAGTTCGGCACTGCGTTCACCGCGCAGGGAAGAGACGAGCGCGGGTGGTTGATCCTGAGGGGTCTCCTCGGGATCACCGTCGGCGTGCTGGTCTTCGCCTGGCCCGGCATCTCGGCGCTCGCGCTCCTGTACGTGATCGGCGGGTACGCCGTCGCACTCGGGATGCTCTTCGTCGTCGGGTCGTTCCGGCTCCCGCTGGACCGCTCCGACAAGGCATCGATGATCCTGACGGGCATCGTCCCGATCGTCTTCGGGATCGTCATCTTCGCGAAGCCCGGCGCAGGCGCACTGGCCGTGCTCGCACTGATCGCGGCGTTCGCGCTCGTCACCGGGATCAGCGAGCTCGTCGTCGCGATCGGCGGCGAGAAGCTCTTCGAGCGGACGGCGAAGGCCTTCGCGCCGCCTCGGAGGTCGCTGAAGACGACTCCCGAGCCGTCGCATTGACGGTCGATCTGCACGACCGCACGTCTTCGGAGCCGGCGACCAGCTCGCCGGCTCCACGTGCATCTGCCGAGGGGCCCGACGTGCTTGATAGAGACGTCCGCTTCGGTGCGGCCGTCTACGGGTCGTTCCTCGCCGCATCCGTGATCGGCGTCGCCTACGAGTCGGGGGCGGGCGCACGAACCATGACCGCATCGTTGCTCGGGTCGATGCTCGTCTTTTGGGCGGCGCACGTGTGGTCGGAAGTTGTCGGCGAGCGAATAGGCCTCGGCGCGGGGTTCAGACCTCGTGACGTGCTGGTCATCGCGCGTCGGGAATGGCCACTCGTCGAAGCTGCCGCTCTCCCGTCGATCCTGCTTGCGCTCGCGTGGGCCGGAGCATGGTCTCGCGAGACGGGCGCCAGGCTGGCACTTGCAGCAGCGCTGGTGCAGGTCGTCGCGTGGGGACTCGCCGCGGGACGGCGCGCCGGAGGGAGTCGGACTCACGGCGACCGTGCTCGCCGCGGGCGAGGGAATGCTCGCGGTCCTCCTGCTCGCCGCCGAGCGGCTCGTCCAGTAGCCGCGGCGGCAGCAGCGCCGACGGCTTGGCATCGGCGTGGCATCGCTCCCCGCCACCGTGCGTCGCACATTCCTCGAAAAGGAGATGCGATGACCACGACAGCACCTGAACCGACGACGGCCACCATGACCGAGACGTCCGCCCGTCAGCGGCGCCTGATTTTCGGCGCGCTGCTCCTCGTCCTCTTCGTCGCGTCGCTCGACCAGACGATCGTGTCGACTGCGCTGCCGACGATCGTCGGCGACCTCGGCGGCCTCGAGCACCTCTCGTGGGTCGTGACCTCGTATCTGCTCGCGTCGACGGTGGTCGGGCCGCTCTACGGGAAGCTCGGCGATCTCTACGGCCGCAAGCGCGTCCTCCAGTTCGCGCTCGTGCTCTTCCTGGTCGGCTCGGCCCTGTGCGGGCTGTCGCAGAGCATGCCGCAGCTGATCGCGTTCAGAGCGATCCAGGGGCTCGGCGGCGGCGGTTTGCTCGTGGTCGCGATGGCGGTCGTGGGCGACCTCGTCGCGCCGCGCGACCGCGGCCGCTACCAGGGCCTGTTCGGCGGCGTGTTCGCCGTCGCGGTCGTCGCCGGCCCGCTGCTCGGCGGCTTCTTCGTCGACAACCTCTCGTGGCGCTGGATCTTCTACATCAACCTGCCGCTCGGTCTCGTCGCGCTCGCGGTGATCGCGACCGCCTTCCGCACGAGTCAGGTGACGACGCGGCACCGGATCGACTGGCTCGGGACGATCGTCCTCGCCGGCGGGCTGTCCGGCGTCATCCTCTACACGAGCCTCGGCGGCACGAGCTACGCCTGGGACGCGCCGGGAATGCTCGCGGCGATCGGTGCCGGCGTCGCGCTGCTCGCGCTGTTCCCGCTCGTCGAGATGCGCGCCGAGGAGCCGATCCTGCCGCCGGAGCTCTTTCGCAACATGACGTTCAGGACGACGAGCGCGATCGGATTCGGCGTCGGGTTCGCGCTCTTCGGCTCGGTCACCTTCGTGCCGCTCTACCTGCAGATCGTCAAGGGCCACAGCGCCACAGACTCCGGGCTGCTGATGACGCCGATGATGCTCGGCGTCCTCGTCACCTCGACGGCGAGCGGCTTCCTGATCTCCCGCTACGGGCGCTACCGCGCGTTTCCGGTTGCCGGCACGGCGATCGCGGCCGTCGGGCTCTACCTGCTCTCGACGCTCGAGGTCACGACATCGACGGCGGTCGCCGCCGGCTACATGCTGGTCCTCGGGCTCGGCCTCGGGCTCGTGATGCAGGTGCTCGTGCTCGCCGCGCAGAACGCGGTCGACTACCGCCTGCTCGGCGTCGCCACTTCAGGTTCGACGATGTTCAGGCAGGTCGGCGGCTCGATCGGCGTCTCCGTCTTCGGCGCGATCTTCGCCAACCGGCTCGGTCACGAGCTCGCCCAGCGCGCCCCGCACGGCGTGCACGTGCCGGCAAGTGCGAGCCCCGCCGTCGTACACCATCTGCCGCCCGCGATCCACGCGCTCTACGTGGCGGCCGTTGCGGCTGCGCTCCATCCGGTCTTCCTCGCCGCTGCCGCCGTCATGGTCGGCGCGTTCGGCCTGAGCTGGCTGCTACGCGACGTGCCGCTGCGCGAGACGGCGGGATCGGACGCACCTTCACGCGGAGGCAGCAGGAACGCCGGCCGTGGCACAGGCGTGGCGGGCGCTCCGGCGGCGCTCCGGCCATGAAGCTCGGGCAAACAGAGGCTCCTGTGCCGACGACGTCGAGGGAAGGCAGCCGCCGCGAGCTCGGCGTCTCGATCTCGATCCGGACGATCCTGCTGGTTGCCGTCGTCGTCGCCGCCGCGGCGGCGCTCGCGTCGATCAAGAGCGTCCTGCTCCTCCTGTTCGTCTCGTTCTTCGGTGTCGCCGTCCTCTCGCCGGTGGCGACCGCGATGGAGCGGCGCCTGGGCTGGAGCCGGCGGGCGTGCTCGATGGTGCTCGTGTTGGGGATCGTCGGCGTCATCGCCGCCGTCGCGCTGGTCATGGTGCAAGCACTGAACGGCGCCGTGCTCGACTTCAGCCATCAGTTGCCGCACATCGTCGACCGCGCCAAGCAGAGCGATCTGGGCAACGTCCTGAACACGAGGAGTGGCTCTCTCGACACGTTGGCGAAGCACGCCGGGGAGATCACGAAGGGGGCAGGCAATGTGTCCGGCGGAGTCGCCCATGTCGGGATCTCGGCTTTCGGAGGAGTCACGCTCTTCTTCTCGGTGCTCTTCCTGACGCTTTTCGGGCTGATCGAAGAGCCGCACCTACGCGAATGGACGGCCGGCCTGATGTATCGCGACAAGCGAGAGCGCTACCTGCGCGTCACCGACCGAATCATCCACACGACCTCGCGCTACATGCTCGGCAACCTGGCGATCTCGGTCATCTGCGGAACGGTCTACGGCGTCACCGCGGTGATCCTCGGGCTGCCGTACCCGCTCGCGCTGGCGGTGATCGCCGCGATCCTCGATCTCGTTCCCAACATCGGAGCGACGATCGCCGGCGTCATCATCGGCATCGTCGCACTCTCGGTCGAGCCTGCAGGCGCTGGTCGTCTTCTTGATCGTGATCGTCGTCTACCAGTTGATCGAGAACTACATCCTGCAGCCGACGATCATCGGGAAGGCTGCAAAGGTCTCCGGCTTCACCGTGCTCGCGAGCGTCCTGACATTCGGCGCGCTCTTCGGGTTGATCGGGGCGATCATCGGCGTGCCGATCGCGGCAGCACTGCAAATCGTCGTGGAAGAACTGACCGCCGGCAGACGTGCTCGCATCGCCGCGGCGGACGCAAAGGATGCCTTTGCCAAAAGCGCGACGTATTGATCGGAAGGGCATGTAAGCGCGATCACACCCATCACACGCGGTTCTACTGGGGCCTTCCCGTTCATGGAGGTGCTCGATGAAGGCAGACGCCTTTGCTTAAGCCAAGACTGCAGGGCCTCTGCAATGTCGGGGACAGATCTTGGGGACAGGTTGAGGGGCGCTAGAGTCTTGGGCGTACGCGTCTTAGGCAACAAAAAAGGGCCATTTGCTGGCCTTTGTGAAGCCCTCTGACGGACTCGAACCGTCGACCCCCTCCTTACCATGGAGGTTCTGAGGCGGTAACGCGCGTACACGCGCGGTCATCCGCGAGCACGTTTGTCCTGCAAATCGGAGCTCTGAAGCGTGTCGCTTGTGCCCGCGCGTGACCGGACGTGCTCTCTCTGATGTACCCGTCTCGTACCCGCGGCGTGTTGTCCGTTCTCAAAACGAGCAACCCGGCCGGGTAGGGGAGCGGCGAGCGACGGGGTAGAAGCCGCGATCTCCGGCGTGACAGGTCACCTCAAGGGTGACGAGGTGAGCAACGATGGACGCGGCATCGCACTGTTGAAGGGATCGGCCCCGGGCGTTTGCTGCCCGTCCGCGAGGCCGAGTTGTTACCGCTGTAGGCCGTCCCACGACCAGCGCGGGATGCTCAGGCCTTGCGGGACATCGTCCGCGGAGTGGTGGTAGGCCGACATGGTTGTGGTGGTTGCCCAGGCGAAGTAGTCGTGTAGTACCTGGCGCAGGGGCTCGTTCGTGAGGCCGATGTCTTCCAGGGCTCGGTCGAAGCAGGCAATCGCGCGCTGGTCCATTTCCTCGTGCGGGCCGTTGCCGCTGTGGAGGCGCACGACCGCTGTTTCGTCGCCGTAGCGGTCCGAGTACGAATGTGGCCCGCCGAGCGCCTCGGCCCAGTAGGCGGCGAGCCGCTCGCTGTGCTGGGGGTGGAAGCCGTGGCTGAAGGCGTGGCTGACCACCGCGTCGGCCATCACCCTGGCGTGCCACGCCTCGGCCAGGCGGAGCAGGCCCTCGTCACCGCCGGCGGCATCGTAGACGCTTTGCATGGCGGGATCATTACCTAGGCGCGGTGACGTGCTGGCGGCCGGGCCGGGGGCACCTGCGAGAGCTGGGCTGGACGGCGACTGAGAGCGGGAGCGAACGGAGCTGTCTTGCCGGGACGTGACGGGTCCATCGCCGGCGTGCCGTGCTGGGTCGACACCTCGCGGCCCGACCCCGACGCGACGGCGGAGTTCTACGGTGGCCTGTTCGGACGGGAGTTTGAGGACTCGATGCCTGCGGGGTTGCCGGCAGGTATCTGATCGCCCGCCTCCGCGGCGACGACGTCAATCGTCTAGGTGCGGTCGCTACCCTGAAGCGTGTCCGAGCCGCTGCTGTTGTCGTTGGTGTGCAGCTACCCCAACCTGACCGCCTTGGCTCGCAAGGTGCAGGACGGCGCCGTCTTTGCCGGCCCTGCGATCGCTCGAGTGTCGCGGATTCGTGACGCGCTCCCGCGACCACTACCGACTCACCCGCCGCGGCCGTGACGAGCTGGCGATGGCGTGTGCGATCGCCCGACTCGTTTCGCGTGCGGATTGCGCGGCGCGGTAGAGCGCTCCGCTAGCGCCCGCGCCAACCAGATCTGAAGAGGAAGGCGTTGCTTGGACGGCGACACGGTATGAGTCAGCGCCAAGACTTCGACGAGCGAAACAAGTGGGCGGCGGCGGTGGTGGAGGAGCGCAGAGACCTCGCGCTCGAGGCCGCGGTGGGTGTTGCCGACGCGCTCGGCGTGAGGGCCGGGCGTCCTGCGATTCTCGCGGACTCGAACAACACGATCGTGTGGCTCGCTCCGGCGCCCGTTGTCGCCAAGGTCGGGACGTCGCATTTCCGGGACGCCGAGCTTGAGTCACTGGCGCGCGAGCTTGCGGTCGCCGCGCATCTCTCCGGACTCGGCGCGCCGGTCGTCGCGCCCGCACGAGGCTTCAGGGCAGGGCCGCATCGCTGGCGCGACCTGACGGTCACGCTCTGGGAGTACGCGGAGCCGACCGGCGAGGTCGCACTCGAGCCGGCGGAGGCAGCGACAGTGATGAGCGCCGTGCACCGGGCACTTGCCGTCTTCCCTGGCTCGCTTCCACGCTTCGACCTCGAGTTGGCAGACGCGAGACGACTCCTGCGACCCGAACGCTCGCCGACCCTTCTGGACTCCGATCGGCACTTCCTCCTCAGCGTCATCGGCGAGGTAGAAGAGACGATCGGCGGACGGGTTACGGAGCCCAGGGCACTTCACGGAAGCCCACACGCCGGCAACTGGCTTCGCACGAAGGAGGGGCTGCTGCTCTTGGACTTCGAGACGGCCTGCCGCGGGCCGCTTGAGTGGGACCTCGCCGCCCTCGATGACGCTGCCGTCCAGCTCTTCGCCGAGGTGGACTTCGAACTGGTGGCGTTGCTCCGGCGCATGCGCAGCGTCTGCGTCGCCGCCAAGTGCTGGGTCGAGCCGAGCCGCGCCCCCGAGGTGCGCGAAGCCGCGCGCGTTCACCTGAAGCTGCTGCGCGGCGAATCGCTCGATTGACATTCGGAAGCCCGCCTCGCGGCAGCGGCGAGGCGCCCCATCGAACTAGACGTCAAACCGGGTTGCGGACATAGCTCGTATGCGCGAGTTCGGGAATGTTCGCTGCCGTTCACCCTGGTTGCGTCCCACAACGGGCCCTGATGCGAGCTTGCCGTGCGGCCGTTCGCGCCCCGATAGCCTCTGGCGGTTGCTTCACGCAGAACGCGAGGAGGGTCGCGGTGAGCGAGGAATCAGGGCTCCAGGGATGGCACCGCTTCATCGGCAGGTGGGAGACCGAGGGAGCCCACCCGATGCTCCCTGGCGAGGCCATCCGTGGAACGAGCAGCTTCGAGTGGCTCGATGGCCAGCGATTCGTGATCTGGCGGTCGCACTACGACCACCCCCAGATCCCGGACGCGATCACGATCATCGGTGTCACCGACGGGCAGCTGTCGATGCATTACTTCGACCAGCGCGGCGTGTACAGGGTGTACGCCGCCAGCCTCAATCAAGCCGAGTGGCGGTACTGGCGTGACGCGGCTGCGCCGGACTTCTCGCAGCGCTTCAGCGGCACGTTCAGCGACGACGGCAACACGATCACGGGCCGAGGTCAGCTATCGCAGGACGGGGCTACCTGGGAGGACGATCTTGCTCTCGACTATCAGAGGGTGGCGTGAGCTCGATCGTGCCTGCGTGGCGCCCGTAACCTTGGCGGGGTGACGCTTCAGGTTCGACAGCGGCAGGCTGCGCGTGTGTGTCTCACAACGCCAGACCGCCCTTTCAGAATCCGCGCGGTGGAACTCCCGAAGCTGCGCAGCTTGGGCGCGAACATCAGCGGGCCAGGCTAGGTTCGGAGTGACAGGACGATCGCGCCGTCCGCTCCCGCGACTACCTCGCGCAGCGCTTGTGCCGCCTGTTCGAGCGGACGGACGGACGCGATCGGCACGCTAAGGGTGCCGTGGGCCAGCAGCTCCGCGAGGGCCGAAAGCTGCCGACCATCGGGCCGGACGTAGACGTCGGCTACGGCGACGCCCCGTTCCTCCCGCGGCGGGTCGCCCGTGATCGTGGCGAGGCGGCCGCCGTCAGCAACCGCCTGCAACGTGGTGGCCGCCTGCCCGGGGGCAGCGTTGACGGCCTTGGGCGCGCCGCCGCCGGTGATCTCGCGGACGAGCGCAGGCCAGTCGCCGTGATAGTCGAGCACCTCCGACGCGCCGTAGTCGCGGATGCGCTCGGCCTTCTTCGCGCTCGCGGTCGCGATCACGCGGGCGCCCCGAGCCGCGGCGAGCTGAACGAGCAGGCCACCCGTGACTCCGCCGGCTCCGTTGACGACGACCCAGCCGCCGCTCTCGATCCCGAGAGCCTCGTCGAGTGCCTGAGCCGCGGTGAGCGCCGGAATGGGAAACGCTCCGCAGGCTTCCCATGACGCCTCTGGCGGTCGGGCCGCGACGGTCGCCGCCGGCGCGAGCACCCTCCCCGCCCACGTCCCGTGACGCCGGAGCGGCAGCGGATGTGTCATCACCTCGTCGCCCTCGCGCAGCTCGGCCACGCCGGAGCCGACCGCTGCGACCGTCCCGGCCGCCTCCGTCCCGAGCGCCATCGGAGCCGGGCCGCCGATCTGCCAGCTGCCGATCCTGACAAGGTCGTCCCAGTTGCCGATGCCCGCGGCAACGACGTCGATCAGGACCTCGCCTGCGGCAGGCGTCGCAAGCTCGTCCACCTCGAAGATCTCGACGGGCTCGCCGAGTGCTGTGATCCCAGCCGCTCGCATCCTGTTCGGCGCACGTTACTGGCGCCGGTGACGCGGCGCGCGCCGCTTTGGCACCTCGCCAGAGGAGTGCGACGCGAACAGGTGGCAGAAGACTTGCCTGCGCGAGAGTCGAGCTCGTTCGTGTCGACTATTGCCACTGTTGGCTTGGCGAGTAGGTGTGCCGGCGACGGTCACTGCTTCGTGTTTTCGGTCGGCGGGTTCCAGATGATCTCCCAGAGGTGTCCGTCGGGGTCGCGGAAGTAGCCGGAGTAGATCCCCCAGGGGCGATCGTGGGGTCGCCCAGTGAGAGTCGCGCCGGCTTGTTCGGCTTGGGCGAGCAACGCATCGACCTCGGCTCTGCTCTCGACGAGTTGTCCGATGCTGAACTCGCCCGTCTTCGGTGGTCCGAAGGGAATGTCGGCGTCCTTGGCGAGTTCGCTGCGGGGGTAGAGCGCGAGGACGAGGCCGCCTCGGAGGCGGAAGATCACGATCGCGCCAGCTGCGTTGGTCTCCTCGTCGACGAACTCGGTGGCCACGACGCCGGTTGTCTCGAGGCCGAGGCCGTCGCGGTAGAAGGCGAGAGAGCGGTCGAGATCGCCGACGGCAAGCGTGATCACGTCGATGTGAGGTTCCGTCGCCTTCCTCCTAACTACGTGTCGAGGATCGTCATGTGACTGTTGCCCCTGCGAATCCCGACGCCGAGGCCTCGTCGCGCCCAAGCCGTCGTAGCGCCGCCGTTCTAAGCGGGCGATCGAGCAGTGGACGGTCCATCAGGGTCGCGCCTTCACTCCGCGCTCAAGCAGCGCGACGACGGCGGCGATCCGCTCCGCCCGGAGCGCCGGGTTGCGCTTGGTCGCGTCGATCCAGCGCAGATAGGCCCTGCGGTAGAACTGCGCCAGCTCGTCCCAGAACGCGGCGGCCGCAGGTGACGCGTCGAGCGCGGCGGCGAGATCGGGGGCGAGATCCTGCCGCTGCGGTCCCTCCGGCTCGAGCTCGACACGAACGCGGTCGCCGGCTTTCAGGCCGCAGTCTCGACGCCAGGCGGGGCCGAGCACGAGCGCCGGCGAACCGTCGATCGACTCGACCGCGCCGCGATATCGCATTCCGCCCACGGTCCCCGCCAGGTGTCTGACCTCTGGCTCGCCGGGGAGCGGCAGGTAAACGCGGCGCCTCGTGTCGCTCCGCAGAGTGGCCTGAAACCGCAACATCGCTACGACGCTACCCGGCGCGGAGCCGCCGCTGCCCGACGCGATCTCAGCCTCCTAGTCGTCGAGGCCATCTTCCATCGCCTGCTTGTGGGCGGTATCGGTCGAGTTCCGCTCATGTCGTCAGCGCAGACCAGATTGCCGTCGACGACTGGAAAGGGCCGGCGCCCGAGCGGATAGGCGCTTTGACTAGGCGCGCAGGTCCAGGCGCCAGTCGTTGCAGGTCATGAAGTGCCCCTTCGGGAACTCGAACTCGCACTCCTCGAGCAGCTGGAAGCCGAGCTTGCGGCAGATCGCGTTCGACGGTGCGTTGTCGACGTTCGGGAAGGCGTGCATGAAGCGGTGTTCGTCGTCGCGCTTGGCGAGCTCGATCGCTTGCGCGGTCGCCGCTATCGCGAAGCCGCGGCCCTGGAACTCCGGCACGACCATCCAGCCGACCTCGTAGACGTGCTCGTCGCGCCACTCCTTCGTCCAGAAGCCGACCGAGCCGACGCCGGCGCCGCTTGCTACGTCGACGATCTTGAACATGCGATCGCCGCCGTCGAGGCGCTCGTAGCGGCCCTGACGCTCGCGCAGTTTGTCCGGGCTCTCCGGGCCGCCGAGATGCTCGGTCATGCGCGGGTCGCCCATCAGCCGCTCGAGCAGCGGCAGGTCGCCGCTGCCCCAGGGCTCGAGTGTCACCGTCGCGCTCACTTCGCGAAACCTAGTTAGCCCTCGTGATCGTTCAGGGCTCTGCAGACGGGAGCACTCTGGGAGGTCAGAGGCTTTGAAGCCAGCTGCGTAGTGCTCAGAGCAGCTCGAAGAGCCGGCGAGACTGATCCAAAGTAAGTGCGCACGCCTGCCGATTCGGCGCTTCGCACATCAGCGGCATGCGGTTCGGCGAGAATGCGGGCGTGGCCGCGTACACGTTGAACGAGGATGCGGTCAGGCACGCGAAACGGTTGATCGACGCACGCCGGTACACGCTTCGCTCGCGCTGGCAGGACGTGCAGCCGCGCGCACGTGAGCAGAACGCGTTCCTCAAGTCGCACTCGTGGGAGGAGTACGCGGCTTGGCATCTTGGTCTCACCGACGGCGCGACCGAGGAGACGAAGGCGCGGTATGCGTTCGTCTACGGCGACTTCCGCCGCGTGCATCGGATGGGGTTGATCGCCTGCCACTACCGTGCCGCGGAGTGGCGGCATAAGGAGATCGAGCTTGCTGCGCACGAGCTTCTGCAGTACCTCGATCGAAAGCTCGCCTGAGAAGCCTCGGCGGTGCCGCGCCTGCAGCTAGCCGGGTTCGCGGACGCTTGTGCGTACTGGTCGAGCAGCTTCCGGCTTGGTCAGCTCTCGACTTTGAAGGGGTAGAGCTCGGCGTTGATGAGCTCGGGGTCGGGGCCGCAGGCTGTCAACAGTCCTCCTGACACTTTCGCTACCGGAAGGCAGAGCTGCTTGCCCCCGGTGGGGCCGGCGGGTGGAGGACCGTTGACCACCTGCGCGCCCGGGTAGCGCGCTGTGAGGCTGAGAAGGCTCTGGTCGGCTGGGGTTGCGGTTAGGTACTCGAACGTCACCACGCGGAGGTGGACGATCGTTCCGCACCCGCGCTCGAATCAGGGGACGGAGCCCCAGAAGTCGGCGACCGTCTCGCCGTCGCCATCGACGTGGGGGCCGAAGATCAACACCTCGAGCCCGTCGGGGCCAGCCTCGAAGGAGCGTGCTACGCCCGGGCTGACCCGAACCGCATCGAGCGGTGACAGCTCTACCAGTTCGTCGTCGAGCTTGACCCGGCCCGCCCCGGATAGGACAACGTAGATCTCTTCCGCGATTCGGTGGCGGTGGGCGAAGGCTTCACGCTGGAATGGCTTTACCCTCAAGAAGTTGATACCGGTTTGCTCGGCGCCGAGATCGGCTCGCGGGAAGCGGGCCTCTTGCGTCTCCGAGAGCCCGAACTTGACCGCGCTGTCCTCGACCGAACGAAGATTCTTCTTCGCGTACCTCACGATCTCGCGATCCTACGGAGCCCTGGGGCGTACGTCGGGCTGAACTCGGCGGCCCACGAACGCGTCATCGCTGCCAGTGAGGCCTTGGTCGCGCTGTAGGCGGCTCCGCCGGCCAAGCCGACCTGCGCGGCCATTGCTCGAGAGGTCCAGGCTGGGTGGGTTCACCGCGGAAAACGTGGCTCTAGGGGCGTCCGGGGTCGAAGGCGCTGGCCTGCGCCAGTGCTCGCGAATGTTCCCTGAGACGGTTCATCGGATTCGCCGTGCGTTACGCGCCGATTCGTCAGGGTATAGCGGCAGAAGACGAGATAGGAGGAGACGATGACAGGCCGCGTGGCCACCGCAGAGGCCGATATTGACGCCCCGCGCAGCAAGGTTTGGCGGGCGTTGATGGATCCGGACCAGATTCAGAAGTACATGTTCGGTTCACGTGTGGAGACCGATTGGGAGCCCGGAAGCCGAATAACCTGGACGGGCGAGTACGAGGGCAAGAAGTACGAGGACAAGGGCGAGATCCTTGAGGTTGTGCCGGATCGCCGATTGAAGGTCACCCACTTCAGCCCGTTGAGCGGCGAGGAGGATGCTCCCGAGAACTACCACACGCTCGTATATGAACTGACGGAGGACGACGGCAAGACCCATCTCTCGTTGAGCCAGGACAACAATCCAACCGAGGAGGCCGCAGAGCACTCGCGCGCGAACTGGGAGAAGATGCTCTTCGCGCTGAAGGAGGTGGTCGAGGGGCAGTCGTAGCGCAGGGTCTTGCGTACGACGCATGGCTGAGCGTACGTGGGTGTGCCGCCCACGCGACAAGGGACTCACGACCAGGTCAGGTTGGCGTATGGCGACGCCTCTGGCGTCAGAGAACTTCCCTGCGTCAGTGAGTGCGGGAGTGTCCCCGGGCTGCCTGGTGGTGGACAGGCGGCCGGCCGCGACTCACCCGCGCGACCATCTGGTCAGAGGCCTTTAGCGCTCCACGCGATACCGCACATGCGTCGCGTGCGGTGAGTGCAGGGTCTCCACTGGCGTCAACCGGAGCTCGGCGATCCCGTCGAACAACCGCTCGCCCTCCCCGAGAAGCACCGGGGCGATGTCGAGCGTCAGCTCGTCGACGACCCCGGCCGCGACCGCCTGACGCACAGTCGAGGCGCCGCCCGCGATGTCGACGCCGCGGTCGTTGGCAACCGCCGTGGCCTGCTCGAATGCCGTTTCGAAGCCGCCGGTGACAAAGTGAAACGTCGTGCCGCCCTGCATCTCGATCGGGTCGTGGGCGTGGTGGGTGAGGACGAAGACGGGGGCGTGATACGGCGGCTCGTCGCCCCACCAGCCGCGCCAGTCCTCGTCCCAGGGGCCGCGGATCGGGCCGAACATGTTGCGGCCCATGACGTAGGCGCCGCGAGGGCGCAGCAACCAGCTCTGGGCGATGAGGTCCGCCTCGTCCGCCACTTCGCCGAGATGCCAGCCGTGGAGCTGCATGCCGCCTACGCCGAGCGGGTTCTCCCGGCTCTGGCTGGGCCCGGCGACGAAGCCGTCGAGCGATATGGACATGTGGCAGGTAGTCGCGGTCATGGCATCTCAGACTGACACAAGTACCAGGCACTGAAGTTGCACCAGTGTCCTGTCGCCTGATCGAAGGTCGCGGCCTCCAACCTGTTGACAGTGGAGACGATCACACCGATGCGACATGCGAAGGGAGTGATCGGCGATGCAGCAGGGTCAGGTCTTCGAGCTCAAGAGGCGCGCGGTCGACGGCAGACCGGTATGGGCGTACCGGTACCGGACCGACGGTCCGGGTTCGAGACGGTTACAGCGGGGAGGCTTCTCCTCCGAGCGTGACGCGGCGGAAGCACTCGAACGGGCGCTCGAACATCTCCGGCGGCAGAAGGGCGTCGGCAGCACGCTGACGCTGAAGGAGCTCGTCGAGGAGTACCTCGCCCAACACGACGCGGAACCGGAGACGATCGAGAAGCTCGGCTGGCTGCTCGCCAAGGCGCTCCGTGCCTTCGGCGGCCGCCGCCTTCCCGAGCTTCGCTCGCAGGAGATCGCGGCCTGGCGGATGACGATCTCACCCGGCCATCGTTTCGAGGCGACCCAGGCGCTGCGGCAGGTGCTCGCACGCGCAGTCGTCTGGGGAATGATCGACTCCAACCCCGCCAAGCAGGGAGTCGACAACCCGCAGCGTCGGCGCACCGAGAAGCGACCGTTCGAGTCATGGGCTCAACTCGACGAGCTCGCCGCGCGGCTCGGGCCGCGTTACGGGCCGCCGGTACTCTTCGCGGCCGCGACCGGGTTACGGCCCGGCGAGTGGATGGCGCTCGAGCAGCGCGACATCGACCGCGAGGCAAGAGTCGTCTACGTCCGTCGCGCACTCAGAAACGGCCGGCTCAAGAGCACGAAGACCGAGGGGAGCATCCGCGCGGTGCCACTGCAGGCGATCGCGCTCGCAGCGCTCGACCAGCTCAGAGCCGACCGTGAGAGTCAGCTTCTCTTCCCGTCGCTCCGCGGCGGCTACTTCGACCTCCACAACTTCCGCAACCGCTACTGGAGACCGGCTCAGATCGCGGCGGGCATCGTGCCGCTGCGCCGCGTCTACGATCTCCGCCACACGTTCGCAACCTTCGCGCTCCGTGCCGGCATCTCGACCTTCGACCTCTCGCGCTACATGGGAGCCAGCCTGACCATGATCGATCGCCATTACGGCCACCTCGCCCGCGACGGACGTGAGCACGCGATCCGGCTCCTCGACAGCTACGCGGACATCAACGCCGCCGACGTCCAAGCCTTGGACGTCCGATGGACGCCGCAGCTGCCCATCGTCGCCGGTCACGACAACGGAAACAGCGCCTGAGCAGGAGGAAACCGAAAGCCCTCTGACGGACTCGAACCGTCGACCCCCTCCTTACCACAAAACAGACGCGCCAGAGCGAGCCTCACGGGCCTCGGCTGCTCTGGCGCACCTGGGGCGGCCACGACGTGGGTTGTGGGCGTGCGGCCCGCGGTACGCCAGGCGGGTCTGAGAGGCGTCCCGACGACGCGCGCGCGACTTCCGTCCCAGGTCGCCTGTTCGAAGGAGCCGGCGCGTATCGTCCACGAATGAGTCGAAACCACACCGGGACGCATGGCCGGACTCGGATGTGGCGGTTCCGGAACGTTGTGAAGCGCTACGTCAATCCGGTCACCCGACCAGCCGCGAGGAACCTTCCCGGTTTCGCCATTCTGACGCACCGGGGACGCAAGACCGGACGTAGCTACCGGACGCCGATCAACGTCTTCCGACGAGGCACGGAGTACTTCTTTTTCCTGACCTACGGGTCGGACGTGCAGTGGGTGAAGAACGTCCTGGCCGTCGGCTGCTGCTCGATCGAGACTCGCGGGCGGGTCGTTGAGCTCGTCGAACCCGAGCTGATCACCGACCCGGAACTCCGCGCCGCGCCACCGCACGTCCGCTTCGTCGAGCGACGGATCGCCGGTGCCACGCAGTACTTACGGATGCGCGACTCGCGCCGTTGATCGAGAAGGTGACCGACCTGCCGGGCCGGTCACGGCGCGGACGACGGCGCGCGGTGGTGGGCATCGGTGAGCCGGCGAGGATCGCAACGAGAGAGCTGCGATGGCGCCGAACAGCCCTGGGCGGCCGCAGACATCCCGTCGGTATAGGCGTGCCGCCTACTCTTCCGGCGCCGCATATCTGCGCGACCAACAGGGTGCACAGCGAATCCTCGACGCGCCGGCTTCAGTAAATCCAGACCTCGCTCGACTCCGATCACGGGACCACCGATGACGGCCCGGCTTGGCTATGCGGCTTGGCCGCCTCCCCCGCTGCATTCCTTGAGCGGCCGCGAGTGCCCCTGAGGAGCCCCCGGACCTGTCCCCAAAAACCCTTCCCCAAGGTGTTGGCTTGCCAGGCACCAACACTTGGACGAAACTCGCTGACTTTCAATGGGAAGCAGGCTCGCCGGTCATGCCCCTGACCTTTGCGCGACGACTAACCGAGGGCTATGACGCGCGACTCGTGCGAAGTAGGACAGGTGTGCTGGCGAAGAAGCGGCGGATGTCCTGCGCTAGGAGTTCCGGCTGTTCGAAAGCGGCGAAGTGTCCGCCCCTCGGCATTTCCGTCCACTGTTCGACGCGGTAGGAGCGTTCTGCGAACTCGCGTGGCGGCCGGCTGATGTCGGCGGGAAAGATGGCCACAGCGGTGGGGACATCGACCCGTAGCCAGGGCCGCGGATCGGGGTCGTTTCCGTGATCCCAATAAGGGCGGAAGGAGCTTTCGATTGTTCCGGTCAACCAGTAGATGGAGACAGTGGTCAGGATGTCGTCGAGGCTGAAGACGCTCGTCAGATCGCCGCGGCAGTCGCTCCAAGCGCGGAGTTTCTCGACGATCCAGGCTGCGAGCCCGACCGGTGAGTCCTGCAAGGCGAAAGCGAGCGTCTGAGGGCGTGTCTGTTGTAGGTGCTCATAGGCGCCCTCTTGCCGTTCCCACTCTGCGAGCTCAGTGAGGTATCGCTGCTCGGGCTCCGTGGCCCGGGAATCGTCGATCTGCCCGTACACGTTCGTGACGTGGATGCCAAGCAGCCGCTGAGGGTGAAACATGCCCAGCCGAGCGGTCACGCCTCCGCCGAGGTCGCCGCCGTGAGCCGCGAACCGTTCGTGACCGAGTCGTCGCATCAGTTCGACCCAAAGCTCGGGCACCCGTCGATGGATGAACGGTCCGGTGGGGATGTCCGAGAAGCCGAATCCCGGCAGCGAAGGAAGGATGATCTCGAACTCCGGCAAGGTGTCGAGCAGCGGGGTGAGCTCGACGAACGTGCTCGGCCAGCCGTGGGTAGCGATTAGGGGCACGGGATCGCTGCTGCCGGCACTCGGTCGGTGGACGAAGTGGATTCCGAGTCCGTCGATCTCAGTGCGGAAATGCGGCAGTTCGTTCAGGCGCTCCTCGACCTTTCGCCAGTCGAAGACCTTGCGCCAGTGGCGAATGAGTTCGTGCATGAAGTCGAGCGACGTGCCCCGCTGCCAGTGCCCGTTGTCGATTTCGTCCGGCCAGCGAACTGAGGCCAGGCGCCGCTCCAGATCGTCGAGACGGTCCTGCTGGATGCTGATGCGGTAAGGCTCGATTGTCATCCGGTTGCGGTTAAAGGACTTTAGGGTCGACCGCT
Source organism: uncultured Thermoleophilia bacterium (assembly GCA_963742615.1). Lineage (GTDB taxonomy): Bacteria > Actinomycetota > Thermoleophilia > Gaiellales > Gaiellaceae > PALSA-600. The sequence goes on from CAVUMS010000001.1 coordinate 1,007,717, forward strand.
GACTAGGGTTCTGTGAGACCCATCGCTCTGCTGAGCTGGCCGCTTGGGTCGCGTTCGCGCTGGATCCGCCCAAGTCGTCTGGTGGTGGTTTCGGTCAGAGCGCCTGGAGCGTGGGAGCGACCGCTTCGAAGATTGGCGATGCTCCGACCCAGATCGACCGGGGTAGCCTCGCGGACGAGTGACGCAAGGCGCTCGGTGACCACGGCGGCACCCGTAGGATCAGGCGCAGTTCCTACGGCGATTAACGCGAACGCGCCATCCATCGCGGTCAGCGCTCCGTCGCTCTGGCTTCGGTTCAGCGCCCCGCCGAGTTGGCGGAGCTCGACCAGCGTGAGGACGCCATCACCAATACCCGCCGCCTGCATGATCGCGATCGCTCTGGTGGGGTCGAGGTCCTCCAGTTGGCGTGCCTCGCCGATGACTGGCACCGGAACGGGGGGATCGAGGTGGATCTGGCCCAGCTGGTCCGGGCGGCGTTCGGCGAACGAGTCGAACAGGGGCGTAGGAAGCGGCCCGAAACAGTCCACCAGGTGCGCTTGGGCCGAGGCTACGTCTGTCCCGCAGGCGCCGAGCGCGACGACGGCACGGCTGCGAATCGGCTCGGGTAGGGCCGATGCGTCGGGCGCATTAACCGACCACACCATCGACGTGATCTCCTGCGGGAACGAGTCGGCGACGTTGAGCCAGCGTTCGACGACCGCGGGCAGGTGCTTCATCGGCCAGAAACGAGCCCCCGCATAGAGCGTGGGGTGGGGCCAGAGCTGGAGGCGAAGCCGAGTGACGATCCCCACCCCACCGCCACCCCGAAACGCCCACAACGCCTCGGGATCGTCGGCTTCTCCGGCGTGTCGTTCCTCGCCGGCCGCGTCGACGTAGTCGACCGCGATCAGGCTGGAGCTCGCCAACCCATGCCGACGCCCGAGCCAGCCCAGCCCGCCTCCTAGCACGTAGCCGCAGACACCGACGGTCGAGGCAGTCCCCGCCAGCCCTGCCAGGCCGGCGTCGGCCGCGATCGAGGCGAGCGACTTCCACACCGTCCCCGCGCCGACGCTCGCCGTCCCGGCGTCCGCGTCGATCTCGACCGTATCGAGGTGGCGAGTTGCGATCAGCGCGACCTCGTCGCCCAGGCTGACGGAGGCACCATGGCCGGTCCCCTGAACCGCCACGCGCAGCTGGCGATCGGTGGCGAATCGGACAACCTCCGAGACCTCGGCGCTAGTCCGAGGCGCCGCCACGAGAGCGGGACGCTGTTTCGCGATCAGGTTGAACGGCCGCACCAATTCGCTATAGCCCTGCTCGTTGGGAAGCCGGACGACCGACGGCAGATCAGCGGTGCGCTTTTGGATGGGGTAGGCGCTGGTCATGGTGTCATGGATCAATCGATGTGGGGACTGGTCAGCACCGGGCATCGGCGGTGTCCTCATGTCGTTGCACCGAGTCCGGGACGGGGGTTAGCTCGGTGCGGGTATCGCTCCGATCTGCTGGAAGAACTCGAGGGTGTTCAGTTCGTCCCAGTGCTCTTGCAGACGGCCGTTGCGGACCCGCCAGATGTCGATCGAGTGCAGCTCGACTTGGGCGCCGCTTGGCGGAACGCCCATGAACGGGCCCGTGTGGCGTCCGCGGTATGTGAAGCGGCCGACTAGCGTGTCGCCGTCCTCGACGATGTCGTCGACCTCGGCGCGAAAGTCCTCAAAGGCGGCGAAGAAGTCAGCGAAGATGGCGACTGAGCCGTCCTTGCCGGGCGCGGCGAAGCGGTTGTGGTTGACGTACTGCTCGTCCAGGAGCTCGCCGAAGGCGTCTAGGTCGTGGTCGGTGAGAGTCTGGGCGAAGCGCTCGGCGAGTGCGCGATGGGTGTTCATCTGGATCGTCCTTTCGTGGTGTGGGTTGGTCAAAGCAGCCGGCGGGCAGGCCCGCGGTGCGGTATCTGCGACGGGTCCAGGTGGTGGGTCTCGTTGGGTGGGAGCTCAAACATGCCCTCCGCTGACCCGTGTCGAAATGACGGACAGAGCCACTTGGTCGGCTGCCCGGAGTCGGTCAAGAAAGGTTGCGCGGACACCCTCTCGATAGGTCGCTCGTGCGGCCTTGACCACATGCCGGCCGGCGTCGGTGAGCTCAGCGAACAGCCCGCGTCGGTCGTCGGCGGCTGCCCGCCTGGTGACGTACCCGAGCCTCTCAAGGCGCTCGACGAGGCGTGTGCCCCCGCTGCTGCTGAGCAGTACCCCTTTGGCAAGCTCTGCCATGCGCACTCGCTGGTCGGGCGCGTCGTCGAGGAGGATCAGCACCTCGCTCTGCGACAACGTCAGGCCGTGTGCTGCCCGCATCTGGAGGTCCAGCTGGCGGAGCACGTGCGCGTGGACCTCAAGAAGCCCTTGCCAAGCCGCGAGTTCCCGTGGGGTGAATGCATCGCCGCTGGACAACGGAACGTTTGCGTCTCCGCCCACTGGCGACTCGCCGGATGCCGTTGCCGGCGCATCGAACCTTCTGAAGCGAGGTGTGTTCCTCGAGTCGGTAAGGCCTGCTCGGGCCGAGTTCATCGCGAACGTTCCTACGCCTCGTCGTCGACCGGCAGCAGTACCTGCCTGATGCCGGCCGATCCGTCCTGCACCGTCTGGTAGGCGTCAGCGACTTGCTCGAGGGGCCACGTCTTGAGGGCCGGTGCGGTGAGCAGGTTGGAATCGAAGAGTGCGGCGAGTTGGTCGAAGATGTTCGCGCAGTGGGCGCCGTTCATGAAAACGCTGGCGAGCCCGGTGATGTGGCGCTCGTAGCTGTAGATCTCCACCAGGTCGACGTCGACGCGCTCATGGGAATGAAGCCCGGCCAACCGGCCGCCGAAGCGAAGGCTCTTTACAGCCGGCTCGAACAGCGTGCCGCCGGCCGCATCGAGCACCATGTCGACGCCACGCCCATCGGTGAGTTCGAGTACCGCCTCGTGGAGGTCGCTCGTGCTGGTGTCAATGAAATGCTCGACGTCATCGGGCCTATGCGCAGCGGCAACGATCGCCTTTGCACCTCGCCAGTCAGCGATCGACATTGCGGCTTGACCAACCGCGCCGCCACCGCCGGTGATCAGGATCGTCTCGCCGGGCTTGAGCTTCCCGGCTTCGATCATCGTCTCCCAGGCAGCGAGATACGGTCGACCGACCGCGCCGGCCTCGGCCATCGTGAGGCGCTCGGGCTTGCGTGACAGCCACGTCTCAGGAAGAGCCACGAAGCGAGCATGCGTGCCCGGTCGCGTCATCCCAAGCTGGGGTGCGCTACCCCACACCTCCTCGCCACTGCGCTCGCCGTCGGAGACGACGACCCCGGCAAAGTCGACACCGGGGATCACCGGCAGCGGCGTGCCCAGCAGGCCCGCGATGTTGGCGATGTCGAGCGGGTTAACCGCGGCTGCGTGTACCTCTACGAGTGTCTCGCCTGGGCCGGGCTCCGGCACTGCTTCAGAACGAACTGCCAACGACTCCGGCGGCGGACCGCTCTCCTGGATTACGACCGCGTCCATCTGCGCGATGCTTGTGGTGGCCATTCCGGCCTCCTTTCATCGAGGTGGTTCGCCTAGAGGGTTGCGCCGTCCGATGTGAGTGCGCCTCGCATGCTTGATGCGGTTTGGGCTCTGTCCTCGCTTCGTCGCCGAACGAAAGCAGGGCCCAGATCGTGTTCCGGGGGGTCGGGTCACGGGGTAGCTTGGGCGAGCGTGTTCTGACGTCTCGTGGCCCGGGTTCCGATCGTGGCGGCGGAGATGATGGCGAGGAGGACGAATCCGCCTGCGGCGAGGAAGGCGCTGTGGAAGCCGAGCGTCAGCGCCTGATCCGGCGGGTGATGGCTGGCGACGAGGTGGTTGGTTCGGCTCGTTGCGATCGTCGCCAGGACGGCGAGTCCAAGCGCTCCGCCGATTTGCTGGGCTGTGTTGACGAGGCCTGACGCGAGGCCGTACTCGGGGTCCTCGACGCTAGTAACAGAAAGGATTGTGAGCGGTATGAACGCCAGCCCCAGTCCGAGGGCGATGAGCAGTGAGGGGCCGAGGAGGTCGGCGACGTAGGTGCCGTGGACAGGGAGCTGGGCAAACCAGACGAGGCCGCCCGCGAACAGGACGAGCCCGGTGATGAGCACTGTTCTTGCGCCGGTACGGGCGACCAGCGGGGATGCGATCCCGGCGGCGAGGATGACCCCGGCCGCCAGGGGCAGCTGCGAGATGCCTGCCTTGATGGCGCTGTAGCCGAGCACCTCCTGGATGTAGAGCGAGAGGAAGTAGAAGAGGCCGATGACAGCTGCTCCCATGGCCAGCATGGTCAGGTTCGCGACGCGGACGCTGGGGTTGCGGAAGAACGCGAACGGGACCAGGGGCGCGCTCGAGCGTCGCTCGATCACGACGAATCCTGCGAGCAAAAGGACAGCGGCGACCAGTGCGCCGACCGTCTGCGGCGACCTCCAGCCGACGCTGGTTGCCCGGACCAGCCCGTAGACGAGCGCGGAGAGCCCGGCCGTCACGGTCACGGCGCCAGGGAGGTCAAAGCCGCGGTGGCTGATCTCACCGCGGCTCTCGGCGACCAGCGACGGGGTCAGGAGGGCTGCGACGATCGCTATCGGGACGTTGACGAACAGCACCGAGCGCCAGCCGAGCGTGCTGGTTAGCACCCCGCCCAGCAGGACGCCGGCGGCGGCGCCCGAGCCGGCCACCGCGCCCCAGACCGAAAGAGCCCGGTTGCGTTCAGACCCCTCGCGGAACGTGGCGGTGACGAGCGAGAGCGCGGCAGGAGCCATCAGGGCTGCGCCGAGGCCCTGGACCGCGCGGGCGCCGATCAGCCACGCCGGGCTCTGAGCTAGCCCGCCGGCCAGCGAGGCCAGCGCGAACACTCCGAGTCCGATCATGAAGACGCGTCGCCGTCCCAGCAAGTCGGCGATTCGGCCGCCGAGGAGAAGGAAGCCGCCGAAGGTCAACACGTACGCGTTGACCACCCAGGAGAGGTTTGCCAGGGAGAAGTGAAGGCCGCGCCCGATCGATGGCAGCGCGATGTTCACGATCGACGCGTCGAGCACGACGACGAATTCGGCCATTGCCAGCAGCGCGAGCGCCCACCAGCGGCGATCAACGTGACCGGCTCGTGGGCGAGTGGTTGTAGCGACTGACATCCCTGTCCTCCCTGACGATTCGCCTCTTTGGAGGAGCAGGTTGCGCCCTCGCGATGTGAGTGCGCCTCACACGCTTGATGCGGTTCGGCCTTGCCGCCCCTGGTAGCGCTCGACCGCTCCTCGGAACGGACCGCTCGAATCAGCGGGTGGGCGAAGAGGGCGCCAGCAGCCCGAGTGCGCGTGCCCTCTCGACCGCGTCGCCGCGGCTGTGCACGCCGAGCTTGGTGTAGACGTGGCGCATATGGGTGCGGATCGTGTTCAGCGACACGAACAGTTCCGCGGCGATCTCCGGGGCGCGGAGATTGGTTGGCAGGTAGCGCAAGACACGAAGCTCGCTCTCGGAGAGCGGCTCCCGGAGCGGTTCGACCTCCTCGGATCTGGCCGCCGGCGTGTGTCCTGCCAGCAGATTCAGGATCTCTGAGATCAGCGACGCGTGAGCCGTCCCAAGTCGCGCTTGGCGCTTCAACAGGTCCGGCGTCGCGTAGAGGAGGAACATTGCCAGCAGACCGTAGGGCTCGGCGAGATCGAGCGCCCGCTCCAGCGCCCGCGACGCCGCAACGGGATCGCGCAGCTCGTCGCGGGCGATCGCCTCCAACAGCAGCGCCTGAATCTCGAACAGTGGCGCGTGCACGACAAGCGCGCCGTCGACTATCGGCGCGACCGCTGCGGCGGCGCCCGACGGATCGTCCTGCGCGAGCCTGAGCTCGGCGAGGATGACCCGCATCTCGGGCGTTGCGCGCAGATCGTCATCCATCTCGTCGAGCGATTGCTCGACTCGATCGGTCTCGCCCAGACGGATCAATACTCTCAGCCGGGCGACACGCATACGGAGTGTCTTGTCCACGCGTGCGGCGTCGCAAATGACATCTCCATCTGCTCCGCAGCCCGAAGGTAGGTCATTGCCTGCGCGGGCTGGCCGCGGACCAACGCCACTATCTGGCGACAGGCGTACAGCACCACCGCGGCTGCCGGGTTGGGTTCCTGCGCAAGCCCGTGTTCTCCCAGCTCCAGCCAATGCTCCGCTTCATCTACGCGCCCGCGCCACATAAGCGCCGCGCCGAGCACGATGTATGCGACGGCGACCGCGGGGTCCTCCTCCAGACCGTACTTCCGCGCGACCTCGATCGCCTCCCTGGCCCGCGCCTCCCCCGTCCGCTGAACACGAAAGATGCCTGCGATCGGCAGGTGAGCCAGCGCGAGGACTTCGAGCCGGGGCCTGCCGGTCCTGCGGGCCTCCCGCAATGCCAGGTCGAGGTGTCGCTCACCTTCCTCCAAGCGACCTGCCCAGATCGCGGCTATCCCGACCTCGGTCAAGGTCATCGCAAGCAGGTCGCCTTCGTCGAACCCAGGTGTCACGATTGGCGTGCCATCGGAACGAGCCTGCAGTTGTTGTAACGCTTCTTCAACCGCGTCCAGGTCGACGCGGATTCTGGCCACGGACAGGCGCGTGAACGCAAGGGCTACTCGAAAGCGCTCCTGACGATCTTCGGCTACAAGCGCGGCGTTGGTCTCCGCCAGCCGCAGGTACCGCTCGGCCTGCTCCAAAGACCCTCCAAAGCGCTCCGCGGCCGCGCCAACCACCGCCAGCTCTGGATTCGATCTGACCATTGCGGCGGGAAACTGGGACAGGAGCTGGCGAAGCGTGGCGCGTCGGCCGTCGAGTTCGAGACCAAACCAGTTGTCCGCAACCAGCCGCGCGGCGAGGCCCCAGTTCTCGGCCGCCTGCGCGTGGCGAATCGCTTCGACCGGATACCCGTGCTCGCCCAGCCACTCGGCGGCCACCGTGTGCAGGTTGGGCAGCTCCTGCGGGCTGGTCCGTCGCAGCTCGAGCGCGAGCAGGTCGGCGAACAGGTGGTGGTAGCGAAACCACGTTCGCTCCCCGTCCACTCTGACCACGAACGCGCCTGCGTCCTCCAGCTCCAACAGGATCCGCTCGGATCCCGAGCACCCCGTCAGCCGGTCGGCCAACGGACCGCTCACCTTCTCCAAAATCGAAGTCCGCAACAGCAGCCGGCTGACCTCACGCGGCTGGCGTTCTAGGACTTCGGCCAGTAGATACTCCGCCACCGCGCGTTCACGGCCCGAAAAGCCGTTCGCCAAGCGCTCCGGGTCCGGATCCCGAGCCAGCGACAGAGCGGCGAGCCGCAGACCCGCCGCCCACCCCTCGGTCGTCGCGACCAGCGACTCAAGCGCGCCGTCCGACAGCCGCACCCCCGCCGCATCCATCAGCGCCCGCGACTCCTCCAATGTGAAACGAAGGTCCTCACCGCGGATCTCGGTCAGCTCGCCCTCCACCCGCAACCGATGTAACCCCAGCGGCAGATCGCGACGAGTCACTAACACCAACCGAAGCACCGGCGGCGCGCTTGAGAGCGCTCGCCCTATCTTCCGGAGCGCCTCCTCGGACTGAAGCTCGTGCAGATCATCGATCACCAACCACAGCCGCTCATCCAGCGAGCTCAGATCCTCCAATAACCGGCGGGCCGCGGTCTCCCCGTCCGAATCAGGCGCGGCCGCGAGCTCCCGTATCCGCCCCGACCCGACACGAGTCGCGCGCAACGCGTCGAGAACCGACAGCAAGACCGCCTGCCAATCGTGCTCCTCACGCCCCACCGACACCCACGCCACGCGGTCACCAAGACCCTCCGCCGCGATCCACGAGCGCAGTAGGAACGTCTTCCCGCTCCCTGCCGGCGCCGACACGAGCACCACCCGCTCCGCGGTGTCGAGCAGCTCAAAGAGCCCCGGCCGCGGAATCAACCACGGCTCCACACCAGAGCCGGCGTATTCGGTGGCTGCTGTCATGTCGGCCACGACGGACATCGTTGCACCTGCCGCACCCACTGGACCGACGATTCACGCGAACGATGCGATGCGCGCTCATCCACCCGACACCGATCCTTCGAGAGTGGCAGCCGACAAGAGCGCGACCGGTGACGGCGAGCCGAGACGATATGAGATCCGCGTCCGCGGCCCGATCGGCCCGACGATCATGCAAGCGTTCCCGACCTTGACCGCAAGCCGAAGCGGACGGGACACGCTGCTCGCCGGCTCGATCCCCGACCAATCCGCGCTGTACGGCGTCATCCACCAGCTCGAGGCACTCGGCCTGCAACTTCTCGATGTCCAGGCGTGCGGCGAGGGCGGAACAACGGACTAAATCGCGTGATCCATGGGAGGAGGCAAGTCAATGCCGAGCATCATGATCGACACGAACGCGTCTACACCGCCGAACCCGGATCCCGCTCCGAACAAGCGGTACGCGAGCTCGCCGACTTAGCAGAGAAGCACCTTGGCGCGTCTCTCTGACCAGCGTCATCAGCGACCAACCTCGTCGGTCTCGTCCGCGATCAGGTGTGGATACGCTCTGAGTCGAAACCTGGGCACCGACGCGCGGCCGGTGCGACACCGGCGAAGGGATGCGCATCTCTGCTCGATTCGTGTACTGGATGAACGTCTCGCTCGATCTCTTCATCGAGCGGGAGCCCGGAGACCACGGCGGCCTCGGAGGCCCCGACTGGGTCCGCATCGACGAGCCGTTGCATCGCGAGTTTAACGCTCGGGCACGCGCGATGTCGATGCTGGTCGAGGGGCGCACCGTCTACGAGATGATGGACCCGTTCTGGCCGAACGCCCGCGGCGACGCCTCACTCCCCGACTTCATGCGCGAGTTCGGCGAGATTTGGACGAACACGCCCAAGGTGCTCGTCTCGCGCACCCGTACGACGGCCGGGCACAACACCCGCATCGTCGGCGGAGACGACGCGATCGCAGAGCTCGCGGCGCTGCGCAGGGAGGCCGACGGCGACATCGGCGTCGGCGGGGCGAATCTCGCGACGCAGCTGTTGGCCGCCCAGCTGCTCGACGAGCTGCTGCTCTTCACCCACCCCGCCATGCTCGGCGCGGGCCGGCCGCTCTTCGACTCCTTCGACCGCGGCATAATCGAGTGGCCGCTGCAGCTCGACCTGCTCGAGCAGAAGTCGTTCGACAACGGCGTGACGATGCACCGCTACGCCATCCCCGGCGCAAGTTAAAAGCCGTTGACGAACGACTCGAGATGTTCCGGACGAACGCTTGGCAGCGAACTCACACGGGTTGCGCTCGTTATCGGTATTGGCGACGCCCCACGCGATGCGAGGCCGGAACGAAGCCCCGAAGGGCTGCTGTAGAGCACCGTCCAGGTGGTGGCCCGGTATTGGCGAGGGGCTTCCACGCGAACAAAATCCCTGCTCAGGCCTAACTGTGAACCACGCGATGGGCTTGTCACGGTTCTGGGCTATACGGGCGTCTACTTCGTCGACGACCGCACAAACACGCTGAACAGCTTGCGCAGGTAACCCGTGAACTGCGGAGCTGACCACCTCCCAGCGAAGGAGGGAGTCAGCGTCCCGCCACCGTGGACAACGCCGACTCCGTGTTTGCAGAACCTTTCGAGCGAGCGGTCGCGATCGAGCGTCTCGAGCACGTCTCAGACTGTGTCGCGAGACGTCGCGCGTGGCCGCCAGTGCCCGCCAGTCCCAAAATGTACCCGTCTCGTACCCGCGAAGAGTCGAGAATTCGTCGTCGCAGGCAACACTATAGCCCTATTTGCAGGGCTTTCGTTCAAGCACTCTGACGGACTCGTACCGTCGACCCCCTCCTTACCATGGAGGTTCCGGGGGCGGTACTGGCGCACACGGCCGGGCACTCGCTGTGACGTTTTCCTGCAAATCCGACCTTCGCGGCGTGTCTCGAGTGCCCGCGCGGGCCCGCGCGTGCTCTGGCTCATGTACCCGTCTCGTACCCGCGCACTGTTGTCTGTTTGCAAAACCGAATCGTTGGCTCGGTGCCATCTCGATTCGTAGTGGGCGCCGTATTGTCGAGCGCCATCGGCGCCATGGTGGTGCGCGCGTCGGTCGTAGCCTGTTCACGAGCGTCAATGACTTGGGCGACCTCCGGCGTGACAGGCCGGTCATGGCTCTTCCGGGCTAGGCGGGAGAGGCGGGGATTCCCGTCGTGGGCAGGGTCTTCGGCCTTACGGCTGCGGGGATTGCCGGGTCGGGGCGGGAGCTTCCGGCGCTCTCCTGCGGGATCAGCACGGGATGCGTCGTTGTCTTAGCTGACAAACAGCGCGAGCTGTTGCGCACGCGGTGTCGGCATGTGGCTCAGTTCGCACTACGTCCGCCACGGTTGTCCGCTGTCTGTACAACGGTCGGTGCGATTGGGTCCGTCGGGGGATTGGCCCGTCAGGGGGAGACGAGGCCGGCCTGGTAGGCGATGACGACGAGTTGGACGCGGTCGCGTGCGCGGAGCTTGGTGAGGATGCGGGAGACGTGGGTCTTGACGGTCAGCGGGCTGAGGTAGAGCGCTTCGGCGATCTCGCGGTTGCTGAGGCCGCGTGCGACGAGGCTGAGGACTTCGAGCTCGCGCGGGTGAGCTCGTCGAGCCTCCGGGGGCGTCGCCGGGTCGCGTGTCGGCTCGGGCTGCGAGACGTAGGCCTCGATCAGGCGGCGGGTGACGCTCGGCGCGAGCAGGGATTCGCCGGCGGCGACGAGTTCGGATCGCGGTGAGCAGGTCGGTCGGGCTCGCCGCCTTTGAGCAGGAAGCCGCTGGCGCCGGCGCGCAGCGCGCCGAAGACGTACTCGTCGAGCTCGAAGGTGGTGAGGACGAGGACGCGTGTTGCGGTCAGGGTCGGGTCGGCGGTGATGCGGCGGGTCGCCTCGAGGCCGTCGAGTTCGGGCATGCGGATGTCCATCAGCGACGACGTCGGGCCGGAGCTCCCGCGCGAGCTGGACGGCCTCGGTGTCCGTTGGCGGCCTCGCCGGCGACGTCGAGGTCGGGTTCGGCGTCGAGCAGCGCGCGGAAGCCGGCGCGGACGATCGCCTGGTCCTCGGCGATCAGGACGCGGATCGGCGGCGCTCATCGCTTGCCGGCGAGCGGCAGCGAGGCGTGCGACGCTGCCAGCCGCCGTTGTCGGCCGGGCCCGGCGTCGACCTCGGCCGCCGAGCGCGGCGGCGCGCTCGGCCATGCCGCGTCAGGCCGTGACCGCCGTGCGGCCGGCGGCGCCGCCGCCGGCCGTCGTCGGTGACGTCGATCTCGAGCGCGCCGCTCTCGGACGCTGAATGCGAGCGTGAGCGCGGTCGCGTGCGGCGTGGCGGAGCACGTTGGTGAGCGACTCCTGGACGATCCGGTAGGCGGCTTGCTCGACGGCGATCGGGATCGTCGTCGCCGTTGAGCGTCGCACGTCTGCGGTTGGCGTCGAGTCCGGAGGCCTGCGCGCGGTCGAGGAGCTCGCGGCAGCGCGTCGAGGTCGAGGGCCGGGCGCCGGTCGGCGCCGGCTCGTCGGGCTCGCGCAGCAGGTCGAGCGTCGCGCGCAGGTCGTTCAGCGCTTCGGCGGAGACGTCCTTGATCTCGTTCAGCGCCGCGTCGGCGCTCTCGCGGTCGGGGTCGAGGTGGGCGGCGACGCCGGCGCGGACGTTGATCGCGACGAGCGCGTGCGCGACGCGTGTCGTGCAGTTCGCGCGCGATCCGCAGCCGCTCGTCGGCGATCCGCCGGAGGCGTCTTGTTCGCGCTCGCTGCTGCGATCGGCAGGTCGCGTTCGGCGATCGCCTCGCGCAGGTCGCGCCGCGAGCGGACGGTGTCGCCGACGACGAGCGCGCCGAGCGCGAGCAGCGAGCCGGATCGCTGTCTTGCGGGCGACGTTGTCGGTCGCGCGAGAGCATGATCGCGATCACGATCGCGATGCCGGTGACCGCGCCGACGATCAGTGAGCGGCGCCGGTCGCCCGAGGCTCGCGACGTGTGTAGAGCGCGACCGCGAGCACCGCGATCGCGGTGTCGTAGGGCTGAGAAGACCGCGAGGCAGACGAGCAGCCCGGCCGAGACGTGGCAGCAGCGTCGCGAGCGGTGCCTGACGTGCGCCAGGCAAGCGGGCAGCGGCAGCGAGCGAGAGCAGCGACGATCGCGCGCCGACCGGCCGGCGGACCCGCGATCGAGCGCCTCTGGCGATCAAGCGCGGCCGCGCGCGCAACGGCGATCAGGACCTCCCAGCGCGCGGACGAGCGAGGCGCATGCCTGACGATACCGGCCCACTCGCCGCGCACTCGGCCGTGCGGAGGCTCCGCGTACTCCATCGGACGTACGACGGCGTACGGCTGCCGGGCGACGGTTACGCGCCGGGCATGAGGAAGTGCGTCCCGGCGGCCGACGACGGCGAGCGAGGCCGGCCTAGCGTCGAGGAGTCGCGTCGATGAAGGAGTCGCCGTGAGTGCTGTCACTCGTTGGCGTGACCACCGGCGGCTCGTCGTCGCTCGCCTGGATCGCGCTCACGATCGCCGGGGCGCTGTACCGCGTCGGCGACGATCGGGCCGAGCTGACGCACGCGCTGCGCGACGCCCGGCAACCCGGCCTACGACAGCCAACCTGCAGATGCTGCGAAGACCTTCGGCATCGACGGCAACGAGCAGCCGACGATCGCCGTGCTGCACCTGCCGGCCGGCGAGACGATGCGCACCGCCGCCGGCCAAGCCGCCGCGGCACGCACGTTCGCAGCGGCCGCACAAGGCCGGCCACCGTCGCCGTGGCCGACTACGCCAACACCCACAACCCGACGCTCATCTCGCACGACGGCCGCACCACCTGGGCGTCTGATCGACATGCCCAATCCCGACCTGCCGAGTCGGCAGCGGGCGTCATGGACCGGATCCGCCGGCGCTGCGCGCGGCGGCGCCGCGGGCGCGACGGTCGCCGTGACCGGCTTCGAGCAGCTCTCAGCGACCGGCGGTGGCGGGGGCGGGCCGAGCGTGCTGGTCGAGACGCTGATCGGCGCGGTCGGCGCGCTCGTCGTGCTCGCGTTCGTGTTCGGGTCGGCGATCGCGATCGTGCCGCTGCTGATGGCGGTCGCCGTCGATCCTGACCACGCTTCCTGCTCGTCGTCGGGCTCGACGCACCTGACCGTCGTCAGCTTCCTGGTCGCAGTACCTGGTCGCGCTGATCGGCCTCGGCGTCGCGATCGACTACTCGCTGCTGATCGTCACCCGCTGGCGCGAGGAACGCGAGCGCGGGCTCGACAACGAGGAGGCGATCCTCGCCGCCGCCGCGACCGCCGGACGCGCCGTCGTGCTCAGCGGGCTGACGGTGGCGGTCGGGCTGCTCTCGCTCGTCGTGCTGCCGGTGCCGTTCCTGCGCAGCGTCGGCGTCGGCGGGATGCTGATCCCGCTCGTCGCGATCGCCGCGGCGGTCACGCTGCTGCCGGTCATCCTCGCCGCGTGGGGCCCGGCGCTCGACCGGCACCGCGTGCGCCGTCGCTCGACCACCTTCAGCCGCGCCTGGGAGCGCTGGGGCAAGCTGCGTCGTCCGCCGCCGCTGGCTCGCGGGCGTCGCCGGCGCTCGCGATCGTGCTCGGCCTCGCCGCTCCCGGCGCTGTCGATGAACACCGGCCAGCCGAGCGCGAACGCGCTCGACCGCGACGCCCGGCAGGCCCACGACGCTGCACGGTCTCGAGCGGAGGGCGTCCCGAGCGCGGTCGTCTTCCCGGTCCAGGTGCTCACGCACGGCGGCCCGGCAGCGCGCGCGCGCGTCGCGGCATCGCCGGCGCACACACCCGGCGTCTACGCCGTGCTCGCGCCCGAACGCACCGCTCGTTCCGGCAGCGGATCGGACTCGCTGATCAGCGTGATCCCGACCGCCGAGGGCAACACCTCCGCCGGCAAGGCGATCGTCGACCGCGCTGCGCGCACGGCTCGCCGGCGTGCCCGGCGGTCGAGGTCGGCGGCAACACCGCCCAGAACGTCGACTTCAACCACGCCGTCTACGGCAACTTCCCGCTCATGCTCGGCGCTGATCGCGCTCATCACCTTCCTGCTGCTCGCGCGCGCGTTCCGCTCGGTCGCTGCTCGCGCTCAAGGCGGTCGCTGCTCAACGTCATCTCGCTCGGCGCCGCCTACGGGTTCCTGGTGCTGTTCTGGCAGCAACGGCCACGGCTCGAACCTGATCTACGGCGTGCCCGCGACCGGCGTCGATCCGGGACTTCATCCCGATCCTCGTCTTCGCCTTCCTGTTCGGGCTCTCGATGGACTACGAGGTGTTCGTCCTCGCCCGCATGCGCGAGGAGTACGACAAGACCGGCTCGACCAACCGAGGCGATCGTCAGCGCGCTCTCGCGCACCGGACGGCTCGTCACCTCGCGCGGCGCTGATCCTCGCCATCTCCTTCGCTCTCGCTCAGCACCAACCCCGACATCGCCGTGCGCGTGATCGCGACCGGGCTCGCCGTTCGGGATCCTGCTCGACGCGATCGTCATCCGCACGCTGCTCGTGCCCGCGCTCGTCGCGCTCTTCGGTCGCTGGAACTGGTGGATGCCGAAACGGCTCGAACGCGTCCTCCGCGTCGCTCCGCGCCCAGCCCTCGATCCGACCAGCCTCATGAGCGAACTCCTCAAGGCGGCGTTCCGCTCCGGTTGCCCGTTTGGTTTCAGTCAATTTTCGCCGCGTCCGCGTTCGAAAGACTTTCAGCGGCGTCTTCGGCGAGTTGGACGACATCTTCGGGGTGCGAGACGATTGCGACGTGGCCTGTCGCGACCTCTACGGTGTTGGCAACCATGCGCCTCGCAAACAGCCGCTCGGCGTCGGGCGGGATCGCTTGACGGCCGTCGCGACCATGTACCAGGTTCCGACGGATTTCTAGGCCGGGACGCTGATCACTCGCTGAGTGCTTGACGCGTTCGCCGTCCGCACGGAGGGAGGGGGTGAAGTGAGCGCCGCACGTTCGTCTGAACACCGGCTCTCACACGAGCGGTATCGACAAGCGCGAGCAGACGCGGGGCGCGACGGGTGAGTTCGGGCAGGCGCTTCGGGATTTGCGGGCGAGGGTGCGTCCCGAGGAGTTGGGTCTTCCGCTGATCGGCGACGCACCCCGGGGATCCGCCGGGAAGAGCTTGCCGCTTTGGCTGCGGTATCGCCGGAATACGTCAAACGGCTCGAGCAGAGATCGCGCTCATCCGTCGCCGCAAGTGATCGGCTCGCTTGTGAGAGCGCTCCGGCTCAGTCATGTGCAGCATGAGCTCTTGAGCCGTCTGTGGGATTCGCGCCGGCGTTTGGCGAAACGGTTCCGCGCCGGCTGACAGCTGGCGCAGAACGTCTCCTTTCCCGCATGGGTCATACACCGGTAGGCGTCTTTGGTGCGGTCTGGACGCTGATTGCCTGGAACGCTCCCTTGCAGGTGTTGATGAGCTCGCTGACGGAAGCGACGGGGCGCGACCGCAACCTCATCTGGAGGCACTTCAACGGGATCTCAAGCGGTGTCGTCGCAGCGACGAGCAAGCCTTACGTTTCGAGCAGCAGTCGTCGCCGACCTACGCGCAGCGACCGTGAACTATCCCGGCGACGAGCTCGTCC
>CAVUMS010000002.1:0-271583 GCA_963742615.1 uncultured Thermoleophilia bacterium
TCGACGTCCCGAGCGGCGCAGCCGACGCCGACCTGACCCCCGACTACTCCGACAGCGCGCGGGCGGTCCCGAAGTCGGTCGTGATCGACCCGGCGTTCGACTGGGGCGACGACGACTGGACGCGGCCGAGGGTCCCGTGGCACGAGACGGTGATCTACGAGGTTCACGTGCGCGGGTTCACGCGCCGGCGCACCGACGTCCGCGAGGACCTCCGTGGGACGTACGGCGGCCTCGCGAGCGAGTCGGCGATCTCGTACCTGCAGTCGCTCGGCGTCACCGCGGTCGAGCTCCTGCCCGTTCACCACATCGCCGACGAGGGGTTCCTACACACGCGCGGTCTCATCAACTACTGGGGCTACTCGACGATCGGGTACTTCGCGCCGCACTCTCTGTACGCGGCGACGAACAACCAGGTGCGCGAGTTCAAGGGAATGGTGAAGGCGCTCCACGCGGCAGGCATCGAGGTGATCCTCGACGTCGTCTACAACCACACGGCCGAGGGCAACCATCTCGGCCCGATGCTCAGCCTGCGCGGCGTCGACAACCGGAGCTACTACCGGCTGATGCCGGACGACCCGCGCTTCTACATGGACTACACGGGCACCGGCAACACGCTCAACCCTGTCCACCCGAGCGTGTTGCGTCTGATCATGGACTCGCTCCGCTACTTCGTGACCGAGTGCCACGTCGACGGCTTCAGGTTCGACCTCGCCTCGGCGCTCGCGCGGGAGTTCTACGACGTCGACCGTCTGTCGGCCTTCTTCGACATCATCCACCAGGACCCGGTGCTGTCCGGGGTGAAACTGATCGCCGAACCGTGGGACGTCGGGCCCGGCGGCTACCAGGTCGGCAACTTCCCGATCCTCTGGTCCGAGTGGAACGGGATCTACCGCGACACGATGCGCGACTTCTGGAAGGGCGACGCGAGTCTCGCGTCGTTCGCCTCGCGGTTCGGCGGCTCGGCCGACCTGTACGAGCGCGACGGTCGCCGCCCGTTCGCGTCGGTCAACTTCATCACCGCCCACGACGGCTTCACCTTGCGCGACCTCGTCTCGTACAGTCGCAAGCACAACGAGGCGAACGGCGAGTCGAACCACGACGGCACGGACGACAACCGGTCGTGGAACTGCGGCGCCGAAGGACCGACCGACGACCCCGACGTGCTCGCGCTGCGCGCCCGCCAGCAGCGCAACTTCCTCGCCACACTGTTCCTCTCACAGGGCGTGCCGATGCTGCTGGGCGGCGATGAGATCGGACGCACGCAGCATGGCAACAACAACGCGTGGTGCCAGGACAACGAGCTCTCGTGGTTCGACTGGGAGTCGGCCGACCGAGAGCTGCTGGAGTTCGTGCGACGACTGATCGAGCTGCGCCGTGCGCATCCCGTTTTTCGGCGCACGAACTTCCTGGAGGGGCGCGGGCAGCACCTGCCGGACGTGTGGTGGATGCGGCCGGACGGTCGCCGGATGACGCTACGCGACTGGGACAACGCGCAGTCGCGGGCGATCGGCGTGTTCCTCAACGGCGACGAGCTGCGCACCGAGACGCGCTCGGGCGAAGAGGTCAGGGACGACTCGTTCCTGGTGCTCTTCAACGCGTTCTTCGACGACGTCACCTTCCGCCTCCCGGCGCGCCGGCTCGGGCTGCGTTGGGAGCTCGAGCTGCGAACTGGCCGCTTCGACGCTGGCCGGCTCACGCCCGGCGCGGAGGTCACTGTCGAGGCGCGGTCGCTCGTCGTCCTGCGCCGGGCGTAGAGGCGGGCTGTCTGGCACCGAAGTCGGTCACGCGGTCGCGGGAACGCCCGCGGCCGACTCGTACGTCGGGGTGTACCCGAGCGCACGCCCGAGTACGGCGCCCGGAGCGAGCGCGGCCCGCTGGAGGACGTGCGGCACGAGCGGGAGCCTGGCGACGTCGAAGTGGTGCTTCGCGATCACGGCGAGCCGGAACGGGTTCGGCATGCCCTTCTTGTTCGTCTTGCCGTCGGCGGCGAGGCCGAACATCGTCTCGATCAGCGACTCGAACTCGAGCGACGGCCGCACCTCGGCCGCGAACCGGAGCACGTCGTCACCGTCGTTCCAGAACCGGTGCGCGACGCCGGGGTCGATCAGCACGGACTCGCCGGCCTCTGCGACGAGCTTCTCGCGGCCGCGCTTGAGGCCGAGCCGGCCGGTGCTCACGGTGAAGATCTCGGTCTGGTACGGGTGCACGTGGGCCGAAGCGACGCGGCCGCCCGGCTCGACGATCGTCTCGAACCGCGTGTACTCGCCGTTCGTGTCGTGCGACGTCAGCTCGAACACGAGCCGTTCGCCTGTGACGGGATTGACGAGCGTGTCTCCTGCGCGAATCATCGTGAGTGCCTTCCTGTCGAGTGGTGTCGGCAGGAGTCTCGGGCTCGGGGCGACGCGCGTCGTCGCCCCGGAGGCCGATCTCGCGTCGGCAGCGCGGTTGATGTCGGCGTCGTCCGCTGGGACTACGGCTCGCCGTGCTCGCCGGGCTGCACGATGCCCGACTCGTAGGCCAGCACGACGGCCTGCACACGGTCGCGCAGGCCGAGCTTCATCAGGATCCGGGCGACGTGGGTCTTCACGGTCGTCTCCGACACGAAGAGCGTCTTCGCGATCTCGGCGTTCGAGAGGCCACGCGCGATCAGCGTCAGCACCTCCCGCTCACGGGCCGTCAGGTCCTGTAGCCGCGGGAACTGCGCCTGCGGCTTGGGCCCGGTCCCTTTCACGAACTCGGAGATCACGCGCCGCGTGATCGTGGGCGAGAGCAGAGCCTCGCCCTGCGAGATCACCTCGATCGCCGCCACCAGTTGCTCGGGCGGGGTGTCCTTGAGCAGGAACCCGCTCGCGCCGGCGCGCAGCGCCTCGTAGACGTACTCGTCCAGGTCGAAGGTCGTCAGCATCAGGATCTTCGGCGCCTCGTCGCCGCTCGCGAGGATGCGCCGCGTGGCCTCCAGTCCGTCGAGGTCGGGCATGCGGATGTCCATCAGCACGATCTCGGGGCGGAGCGCGCGCACCTGGTCGATCGCTTCGCGGCCGTCGGAGGCCTCGCCGACGACCTCCATCTCCGGCTCGGCGTCGAGGATCATGCGGAAGCCGGCGCGGACGAGCGCCTGGTCGTCGACGAGCAGGATCCGGATCACGACCGCACCTCGATCGGGAGGTCGGCACTGAGGACGAAGCCGCCGCCGTCGCGCGGGCCGGCCTCGAGCGTACCGCCGTAGAGCGCCACGCGCTCGCGCATGCCGACGAGCCCGCGGCCGAGCTCGCCGGGCACGCCCTCGCCGCCCTCGCCGTCGTCGACGACCTCGAGGTGGAGGGAGCGCTCGTCGAAGCGGATGACGACCTCGGCCTGCGAGCCGTGCGCATGCTTGAGCGCGTTGGCGAGGCCCTCTTGGAGGATGCGATAGGCGGAGAGGTCGACCCCCGGCGGGAGCTGCAGCTGCTCTCCCTCGAGGCGCAGGGTCACGGGCAGCCCGGCCGCCTCGACGTTCGCGATCAGCTCGTCGAGATGCTGCAGCCCCGGCTGGGGCGCGAGCGCGGCATGGCCGTCGGTGCCGGTCGGCATCAGGCCCAACATACGCCGCATCTCGGTCAACGCCTGCCGGCCGATCTGCTCGACCGACAGCAGCGCGTCGCGCTCGCGGCGCTGCTCCTCCCTGAGCAGCCGTCGCACGCCTGACGTCTGCACGACCATCACCGAGACGGAGTGTGCGACCACGTCGTGCAGCTCCCGGGCGATCCGCGAGCGCTCGTCGGTGGCAGCCTGCTCGACCGCGACCGCGCGTGCCTGGTCCGCCTGCGCGACGCGCGCGCGGAGCTCGCGGGTCTGGTCGGCGCGCGTCGCGAGCGCGCGGCCGGCGAGCCACGCGCCGCCGTAGAAGACGAGCGCGCCGATCAGGTCGCTCGTCGTCGTGTCGGGGAAGCGGGACTGCACGTAGATCACGGCGGTCATGCCGAGCGCCAGCCCGACGAGCGCGCCCTCGCCGTCGCGAACGGTCCCGAGCGTGATCAGGACAGCGATGCCCGCGAGCCCGCCGAAGTCGATGTGCGAGAGGCCGGACGGGTCGATCGTCGCCGCCAGCGTGAACGCCGCGAGCGAGACGCAGGGCGCCGCGAGCGGATACCGCCGCCGGAAGAGCAGCGGCAGCACGAAGAAGATGCCAGCCGTCGCGAGCACCGGCTCGTTGACCTCCCCGTGCTTGATCACGATCTCGACCTCGACCGCTACGGCGAGCGCGACGACGAGTGCGTCGACCGACGTCTCGACGCAGGCGCACCCAGGCACGCCGCCAGGTCACGGGCTGACCGTAGCCCGCGGTGGGATCACGGGTCGTCGTCCCTACAGGCGACGTCGAGATCATCCTCGAGGACGACGCCGGAGCACGCCGCCGAGCGAGTAAAGCGCGCGGCGTCGTCCTACACTTCGCGGGTGGACCTCGTCCGCGATGCGATGTTGGCCGACCCGCTCGCCCTCGGGGACGACAGGAGCGCGCGCGATGCCGGCGAGGCGCTCGCCCGGCCGGATGTTCGCGCGGTCTTCGTCTGCGACCCGGTCGGCCGCCTGGTCGGCGTTGTCACGCGCAAGACGCTCGTGCGCGAGGTCGTCGCGGCCGGCCTCGACCCCAGCGCGACGAAGCTCGGCCAGATCGCCGAGCCGCCGAACGCGACGATCGAGTCGACGATGCCGCTCGCCGACGCGTTCGCGTACGTCGAGGAGGAGGATTTCGAGCGCGTGCCCGTCGTCGAAGACGGCCGGCTCGTCGGCGTCCTCGCGCGCGTGGTCGTGCAACGGCGGCTCGCCGAGGACGACCCGCCCGACGACGCCGCCTAGCACCAACCGCGAGGCTAGGCTGCCGCGAGGCTGGGGGAGGCCTCGGCGAGCAGCGCGGTGAGGGCGTCGTGGAGGCCCTCGCGTACCTCGTCGTGGGCGAGCCGTCCCTCCTCGTCGAACTTCTCGGGCGCGTGGCCGACCGCCAGCTCGATGTCGGCGACGCGGGCGCCCATCGCTCGCAAGACCTTGGTGAGCTCGGCCGCCGCCCAAACGCCGCCGAAGGCGCCCGCGCTCGAGGCGATCACGCCGACGGGCTTGTTCCGGAAGGCGTTCGTCGCGAGCGGCCGCGACGCCCAGTCGAGGGCGTTCTTGAGCGCACCCGGGATCGACGAGTTGTACTCGGGCGTCGCGATGAGCACGGCGTCGGCGCCCTTGACGAGCGCGCGCAAGTCCTCGACGAGCGCGGGGCCGGGGATGACGTCGTCGTCGCCATCGTACGGCGGGATCGACTTCAGGCCCTGCCAGATCTCGATCTCGACGCCCTCGGGGGCCTCCTCCCGCAGTGCCCGGAGGAGGCCCGTGTTGTACGAGCCGCGGCGCAGCGAGCCGCTGATCGCGAGGACGTGCACCTACGCCTCCTGGCCCACCAGCGTGAGGTCGGCCGTGAGCTTGACCTCGTTGCCGAGGGCGGGCTCGCCGGTCGGGAGCGGCATGTTCCAGTTCATGTCGAAGGCGGTGCGGTCGATCGTCGTCGACAGGTCGAGGCCGACGCGGTTCTTCCCGAAGTGGTCGACCGTTGGGCCGACGATCGTGCCGCGCAGCGTGGCCGGCTTGGTGATGCCCTTGATCGTGATCTTGCCCTCGACCTCCACCTGGTCGCCGTCCCGGCGCAGGGTCTCGGTGTCGAATTTCACCTCGGGATGGCGCTCCGCGTCGAAGAACTCGGGCGAAAGAAGGTGCGCCTCGAGGTTCTCGTCCTTCACGGTGATGGTGGAGATGCGGGCGCTCCCGGACAGCTTCCCGTCCGACAGGGTTGCCTCGAAGTCGGGCACCTCGCCACTGAAGGTCGCGACGGCGTAGGGGACCTCGAACGCGACCCGCGAGTGCACTGTGTCCACGTGCCACGTCCCGGTGGGAACTCCGGTCGTGGCCTGCGGGGCTGATGCTCATCTGTAACTCTCCCTCCTAGAAACTTGATTACGCAACAACACTAGCAGTAACGCTTGCGTGCACAAGTTTCTTCCGTATGGCTAGCAACACGTGTACGCCCCGGCGGGCGCCGGGCCTTCGGCGGGCGAGGAGAGCGCGGCCGCCTCGAGCACCGCGCCCGAGAGCAGGTCGCGCCGCCCGGCGTCGACCCGCTCGACTCCCAGTGCCCGCACGAGCTCGCGAAGGATCAGCGCCCCCATCACGATCACGCCGCTCCGGTCGGGCTCGAGCAGGAGCTCACGGATCGTCGGCTCGGGCAGCGCGGCCAGTCGCCGAAGCTCGCGGTCGACGTCTGCCGGCGTGAGAGTCGGCGCCCCGTGGAGCGCTGCCAGCTCGGCCGTCGTCCCGTCGACGCCGAGCAGCGCCCGTGTTTCCGCCGGGACCGCAGGGAGCGCAGCGCGAATCGCGGCGCCGGCGGCGTCGAGATCGTCGCCGAAGCGCTCCGTGAGTCGCACGCTGCCGATGTCGATACTGCGGCTGAAGCCCGGCGAGACGAGCTCGGTCGACCCGCCGCCGATGTCGGTGACCAGCATTCCGGGCTCGAGCGGCCCGACGCCGCGGAGCGTGAGCGCGGCCTCCTCTGAGCCGGTCAGCAGGCGGGTGGCAAAGCCGTACGACCATTCGACCTCTCCGAGGAACGCCTCGCCGTTCTCGGCGTCGCGGACGGCGCTCGTCGCCACCGCGAGCACGGGGCCTGCGCCGAGCGTCTCGATTTCGCGGCGGAAGTCGGTGAGCGCGTTCCGGACCCGTGCGACCGGGAGGGGCAAGCAGCCGGCGGCGGGCATCGACGCCCTCGCCGAGCCGCGTGATGCGCGTGCGGCGGACGACCTCGAGGACGTCGCCGTCCTCGACGTCGGCCACGAGCAGGCGCGTGGCGTTGGTGCCGAGGTCGATCGCGGCGACGCGCATCACTTCGACGGGACAGCACCGCGCACGGCGGCGAGCGCGGCCCGGAAGCGGTCGATCTCGGCGCGGAGCACGGCGAGCGGGCCTAGATCCTTCCGCAGACGCTCCGCTGCGGTGCGCATGCGAACTTGCTGCGCCTCGAGTCGGGCAAGCGCCGCTTCGGCTGCCGCGGTCCGGACCGCAAGCTGGGTGGTCGCCTCCGCGAGCACGCCGCCAAGCGCGCGCATGTCGCGTCGCACGCGAATCCCGCGAACGATCAGCACCGCCGAAGAAGCGACAAGTGCGACGGCGGCGACTGCGAGGGCGATCCAGAACACGGTCTCGATGTCGGCGATCGTAGCCGTGTGCGCCCGCGCGGAAGCGCGTTGCCGGCGGGGCGTTTCCAACCGCCGGGTGGTACACTCACGCCACGCCGCGGGGTGGAGCAGTCAGGTAGCTCGCCGGGCTCATAACCCGGAGGTCGCGGGTTCAAATCCCGCCCCCGCTACTGCGAAAAGCCCCGCTTTGCGGGGCTTTTCGATTCGGGGGTGAACGCGATGGCCGGCGACAGGTCGGAGCGGTCGGCAAAGGCCGGAGAGCAGCCCGCCGATCAGCGGGTCGCTGCGGGGCCGACGCTGCTCGCAGGCGGCAACCCACGGATCGCGAAGGGCGACGGCGACGCACCGGTGCAGGCCTACATCGCAGCCATGCCCGGCTGGAAACGCGACGTCGGGCGCCGCCTCGACGCGCTGATCGTGCACACCGTTCCCGACGTCCACAAGGCAGTCAGGTGGAACTCGCCGTTCTATGGAATCGAGGGCGAGGGCTGGTTCCTCAGCTTCCATTGCTTCACGAAGTACGTGAAAGTCGCGTTCTTCCGCGGCGCGTCGCTGCGGCCGCGCCCGCCCGGCGAGTCCAAGGACGAGGACGTGCGCTACCTCGACATCCACGAGGACGAGCCGCTCGACGAGGCCGAGCTCGCGGGCTGGGTGAAGCAGGCCAGCCGGTTGCCCGGCTGGGGCGGGCCTGACGGCGCTTAGGCGCGACGCGGGCTCGCGGCGTCCTCGACGAGGCGGCACATCAGCTCGACGGCGTCGTCGTCGCCGAGCCCCTGGTCGTGCGTCAGTGAGCGCCAGGTCGGGAAGGCGAGCGCGTGACCGATCGCGGCGCGGACGTACTGCGCGCGACGCCCACGCGCGCCGCGGCCTGCGGCGAGGCCGTCCCGGACCGAGTCGAGGTAGCCGTAGAAGTCGCGGAGGCGGCGCTGGACGGCGGGCACGAGCGGTTCGTCGCGCAGCAGGCTGACGTACATCTCTGGGTGCCGCTCGTAGAACGCATAGAGCTCGCGGAGCGCGGTGCGCGTTCGCTCGCCCGGGTCGGCGATCGACGACCATGAGCGTGGGTCCGGCGGCGGGTTCTCCGCACGCCAGTGCGACGAGCATGCGACGAACAGCGTGTCCTCGTCCGGGAAGTGACGGTAGATGGTCGAGCGACGGACGCCGGCGCGCTCGGCGATCGCGCTGATCGAGGTCCGCGCGGGACCGAGCTCCGCATGGAGAGAGACGGCGCTCTCGGTGATCCGCCGGCGGGTCTGCTCCTCGAGCTCGGCGCGGCGCTTCATCCGATACGGACGCTTTTGATCGGACATATGTGTCCAATCATATTGACATGCGGTGCGGCGTGTCGTATCTTTCGCGCGACATCACTGTCCAATTAAAGGAGTTCGACGATGGAGACCGCAGCCGCAGACGTGAAGGTGGTGGGCCCCGACAACGGGCGCGAGGGGTTCCTCGGGAGCATCGGCGTCCGCTTCCTGATCGACGGGATCGACGCGAGCGAGCGCTTCTCGCTCGTCGAGCATCCGATGTCGCCGCGCGCGCTCGCGGCGCCGCTACATCGCCACACGCGCGAGGACGAGTACAGCTTCGTGCTGCAGGGGCGGATGGGCGCGCTGCTGGGCGACGACGTCGTCGAGGCGGGGCCGGGCGACCTCGTCTTCAAGCCGCGCGACCAGTGGCACACGTTCTGGAATGCCGGCGACGAGCCGTGCCGGATCCTCGAGATCATCTCGCCGGCGGGCTTCGAGCTGTTCTTCCAGGAGCTCTCCGATCTGGGCGGCGTGATGGAGGCCGGCCCCGACGCGGTCGCCGAGCTCGGCGGGCGGTACGGCCTCGAGCTGCAGCCGGAGACGGTCCCTGGCCTGCTCGAGCGCTTCGGGCTGCAGCTGGGCCGTCCAGTCCCCGGCGGCTGGAGGCCCTGAGCCGCCGGTTTTCTATCCTCGGCAGCGTGGCCGTGGCGATGGACGACGTGTGTGCGTTCGCGGCGACGCTGCCGAGGAGCAGCGAGGCGCTCGTCCGCGGTCGCGTGAAGTTCCGCGTGGGACGCATTGTCTTCCTCGCGTTCTCGAAGGACGGGACGGTGATGGGGTTCGGCTTCCCGAAGGCCTGGCGCGCCGCGCTCGTCGAGGCCGAGCCCGAGAAGTTCTCGATGCCGAGTGAGGGGGACATGCGCTACAGCTGGGTGCACGCGCGGCTCGACCGGCTCGACGTCGACGAGATGCGCGACCTCGTCGAGAACGCGTGGGCGCTCTGCGTGCCGAAGAGCGTGTCGGAGGAGTACGCCGCCTCTCAGGGCTACGACGTCGAGCGCCGCTGAGAGGGCGCCATTTGACATATACCGATATGGGAATACGATGGTTCGTGTGGCACGGGCGGCGACGACATCGGACGCGTTCAACGCGGTCGCGGAGCCCCGGCGCCGGCTGATCCTCGATCGCCTGGCGCACGGCGAGCTGCCGGTCAACGAGCTCGTCCGCTCGACGGGCCTCGCCCAGCCGCAGGTGTCGAAGCACCTCCGGGTGCTGCGCGAGGTGGGGGCCGTCGACGTCCGCGAGGAGGGGCGGCTGCGTGTCTACCGCCTGAACGGCCGCGCGCTCAAGCCGATCCACGACTGGGTGACGGCGCACGAGCAGGCGTGGTCGGAGCGGTTCGACGCTCTCGACGAGGTGCTCGAAGAGCTCAAACAGGAGGGAGAAGGAGATGACAGTGAGTAGCCGGTCGGCACGGGTGACGCTTCCCACCGACGACCAGATCCTGATCGAGCGGGAGTTCGACGCACCGCGGCAGCTCGTCTACCGCGCGCTGACGACGCCGGAGCTGGTGCGGCGGTGGTGGCATGCAAACCGCGGCGAGATGACCGTCTGTGAGATCGACCTCCGCGTCGGCGGACGGTTCAGGTACGCGATGGTGACCCCGCACGGCGTCGAGGTCGCCTTCCACGGGACGTACCTCGAGATCGTGCCCGACGAGCGTGTCGTCACGCGCGAGGTCTACGAGGGCGTGCCGGAAGGCGTCTCCGAGGA
Source organism: uncultured Thermoleophilia bacterium (assembly GCA_963742615.1). Classification (GTDB taxonomy): domain Bacteria; phylum Actinomycetota; class Thermoleophilia; order Gaiellales; family Gaiellaceae; genus PALSA-600. Next base: position 10,232 of record CAVUMS010000002.1, read on the forward strand.
CGATGCCGCCACGATCGACACCGCGAGCCTCGAGGAGACGGACGGCCGGACGACACTGACGATCCTCATCCAGGCCGCGAACCGCACGTCGCGCGACGCGATCATCGCCTCCGGGATGGAGGACGGCCTGCAGGACGCGCTCGACCTGCTCGAGCAGACCGCCGCCGGTCTTCGCTAGACCCCCTCGTGCGTGCACGGCGCCGCCCCCGACGACCTCGGGGGTGGCGCCGTCGCTAGGGTCGAGACCGTGATCGACCGGCTGGAGGGCTCGTGCTCCTGCGGAGCGGTTCGCTATCGGCTCACCTCGGAGCCGCTCTTCACGCACTGCTGTCACTGCCTGAACTGCCAGCGGCAGACGGGCAGCGCCTTCGTGATCAACCTGCTGATCGAGGCAGATCGGGTCGAGCTGCTCGCGGGCGAGCCGAAGCCGGTCGACGTCCCGCGCGACGACGGGAGCACCCAGCGCGTCCACCGCTGCCCGTCATGCGAGGTCGCGGTCTACAGCGAGTACGGGCGTCCCGAGATCCTCTTCGTCCGCGCCGGCACGCTCGTCGAGCCCTCGCGCGTGCGACCCGACGTCCACATCTACACGAGGTCGAAGGTCCCCTGGCTCACGCTCCCGGAATCGGTGCCCGCGTTCGAGGTCTACTACGACAGCAAGCAGCTGTGGCCGGCGGCGAGCCTGGAACGGCTCCGCGCGGCGTTCGCTGCCCCGATCTCCTAGCGCGGCTCGCTGCGCACGAGCGCGAGCAGGCTGTCGTGCTCCTCGCGGCAGGCCGGGCAGCCGTCGAGGTGGGCGAGCTCGACGTAGTGGTCGAGCTCCTCGAAGCAGACGTCGCACCCGGCCGGCCCTCCAGTCGGCTTGTGTCGGAGAGTTGGTGACGTACGCCGCGCGCTTCTTACGGACGTGCGAGACTCCCGCGCGTGCGCGGATGGTCGAAGCTCGCCGGTCTCGCCGTCCTCTTCGTTGCGGGAGCGCTGCTCGCGGGCGCCGCGACCGCCGACACGACGACCGAGACGACGACGACCACCGAGACGCTGCCCGCGAGCACCGTCGTGACGACGGCGACGGTTCAGCAGACGACGACGCGGCGGGTGATCGTGACGACGTCGCCGACGACCACATCCTCCGAGTCGAGTTCGAGCAGCGGGACGCCGACGTGGGTCTGGGTGCTGCTCGGAATCGCCGGCGCGGTCGCGCTCGTGAGCCTGATCGCGCTCTTGCTCCAGCGCGGAGGCGGGAAGGGCGTGGCGGCCGGGGAACGGCGACGCCGGCTCGACGGGGCCGTCTCGAGCTGGGCGATGCAGGGCTGGGCGCTCGACAGTCAGAGCGCGGATTCCGCCGTCCTGCGGCGTGGCGGCGAGCTGATGGTCGTCAGCGTCGATTCCGCCGGCAACGTCAGCACCCGCCCGCTCCCCAACGAGCCCCAGCCCTAAGAGGCCGAACCAGAATGAGCGACTGTGCCGCGCGGCCGCGCTGGGCGGCGCATCGCCGCGTCCTCGGTCGGCCCCGATAGCTTCAGCTATCGAGGCTCCCTGCGTCCTTGTGCTGCACTCGCCCATCACACCCGCTCGGCGAGCGTCATTCGGCTCGACCTCTAGGCTTACGCCGCCCGCTGCAGCTCGACCGCCTCCGGCGCGGGGCCGTCCGCGACCGCCGCGGCGACCGGCGCAGCGGCCGGCCTGCGCACGGCGGCGACGACCACGACGAGCGCGAGCGCGAGCATCGCTGCGCCGGCGGTGAGCGCCGCCGAGATCGCATGGGCGAGCCCGCTCGCCTGCGCCGACGTGAACACCGTCACGAGCACGGCCAGGCCGAGCGATCCGCCGACCTGGTGCGCCACGTTGACGAGCCCGGAGGCCGCCCCGGCATCCTCGGCGGCGACGCCCGCGACGCCCGACGCCGTGAGCGGCGTGAACGCGGCGCCGGCGCCGGCGCCGAGGATCGCCATCGGCAACGCGATCCCTGTCAGATACGTCGTGCTCGCCGTGATTTGAGAGAGCCACGTCATGCCGACGACCGCCGTCAGCACGCCGCCGATCAACAGACGGCGGTTGCCGAACCGCGCGACGAGCTTCGGCACGACGAACACCATCGAGAACATCACGAGCGAGAGCGGCAGGAAGGCGACGCCGGCCTCGAGCGGGCTGAAGCCCCTGACGCCCTGCAGGTACTGCGTCAGGAAGAAGAACATGCCGAACATCGCGCCGACGAACATGACGCGTGCGGCGTAAGCGCCGGTGCGCTCGCGGTTCGCGAACAGGCGAAGCGGCGTGATCGGCTGGGCCGCGCGCCGCTCGTTCGCGACGAAGAGGGCGAGCAGCGCCGCTCCGGTGGTCAGCGACGCGATGGTGAGGTGGTCGGTCCAGCCGCTCTCGGCGCCACGCACGATCCCGTACACGATCGCCGTCATTCCGACCGTCGAGGTCAGTGCGCCGAGCAGGTCGAACTGGCCGTGCCGGCGCTCCGTCTCCGGGAGGGACCGGGGCGCCGCGAGGATCAGCGCGAGCCCGACCGGCACGTTGACGAAGAGGCCCCAGCGCCAGGACAGCCACTGGGTGAGAATCCCGCCGAGGACCAGACCGACGCTGCCGCCGCCGCCGGCGACCGCGCCGTAGTAGGCAACCGCCCTCGTGCGCTCCGGCCCCTCGGGGAAGCTCGTTGTCAGCAGCGCGAGCGTCGAGGGGGCCGCGATCGCAGCGCCGACGCCCTGGGCGGCGCGGGCGCCGAGCAGCCACGCCGCCGACTGCGCGAGGCCGCCGGCGAGCGACGCGGCGCTGAAGAGCGCGATCCCGACCATGAACATGCGGCGGCGCCCCAGGAGGTCGCCCGCCCGGGCGCCGAGCAGGAGCAGTCCGCCGAACGCGAGCGTGTAGGCGTTCTGCACCCACGACAGGCCGGTGGCCGAGAAGCCGAGCGAGTGGTGGATCTTCGGAAGGGCGGTGATGACGATCGAGACGTCGAGCACGATCATCAGGTAGCTCGCGAGGATGACGGCGAGCAGACGGGTCGAACCGGGTGCGCGATGAGTCACGGGCATGCCGCGGCGGGCCTCCTTGTCGAACGGAAAGGTGATAAAGTGGAGGTCGCCTCCAGAACATTCGGAGCCAACCTCCGGTTAGTATACGGAGGCACCCTCCGTTTGTCAAACCAGGCTTACAGCAGATGACCGACACCCAGATCGAGCTCAGGCGCCCGAAGCGCGCCGACGCACGGCGCAACTACGACAAGCTCGTCGCGGCCGCCCGCGAGGTGTTCTCGACCGACGGCACGTCGGCGCCGCTCGAGGAGGTGGCTCGTCGGGCGGGCGTCGGAATCGGGACGCTCTACCGTCACTTCCCGATGCGCCAGGCGCTGCTCGAGGCCGTCTACCTCGAGGAGGTCGAGGGGATGGCGCGGGCCGCGGCCGAGCTCTCGGACGTCCCGCCGTGGGAGGCGCTCTCGCAGTGGCTGCACCGGTACGTCGGCTTCGCGGCGACGAAGCGCGCGCTCAACGAGGCGCTCGTCGACGTCGATCCCGACTCCGACGCGCTGCAGGCGTGCAGGGCGGTGCTGCTCGAGGCCGGGACCGGGCTCGTCGAGCGTGCTCAGCGCGCCGGCGTCATCCGCCCGGACACGACCTTCGCGGACGTTGGCCGCATGGTCAGCGGGATCGCAATGGTGCCGACGGCAGACCCGGAGCAGCAGGAGCGGATGCTGTCGCTCGCACTCGACGGGCTGCGCTACCGCCCGGGAGGCTAGGAAGGCCTCGCCGTGACGGCGTAGCGCCCGCTGGGGTGCGTCGTCGGCGCCTGGCACCGTTTCGCGCTGGGGCGTACGACTAGTCCGGCAGCAGCGGCATCGTGTAGCCGCGTTCGCGCCCGAGCAATACGGCGCGCGTGATCGCGTCGGCGCCGAAGCGGTCGCGCACGTCGTCGACCGCGGCGTCGAGCGCCTCGAGATGACGTCCGTCGAACGGGAGCAGCAGCTGGACGTCGCGCGCGTCCTCGAGGTTCGCGATCGAGAGCCCCACGAGCGTGAGGCCGCGCTGCTCGAGCGTCGGCAGCGTCGCGGCGGCGAGCGACCGTGCCGTCTCGAGAATCGTCTCGGTGCTCGCCGTCGACTGCGGCAGTGTGTGCGACCGCGTCGCCCGCTTGTAGTCGTCGAACCGCAGCCGCAGCACGACCGTACGGCCCACGCGCCGCGCGCCGCGCAGGCGCCGTGCGATCCGCTCGGTGAGCGCGATCAGATCCGCGTCGACCGACTCGGCCGACCACGGCGAGCGGCCTCGCGCACGTTGCGACCCGATCGAGCCGCGGCGGCGGCGCGCGTGCACGGGCCGCGGATCGCGGTTCCAGGCGAGCGCGTGCAGCTGACGGCCGGACGCCCGCCCGAGCAGCGAGACGAGCACCTCCTCGGACAGCCCGGCGACCTCGCCGACCGTCGTGATCCCGTGAGCCCGCAGCTTGCGCGCCGTGACGACACCGACGCCCCACAGCCGCTCGACCGGAAGCGCGTGCAGGAACAGGAGCTCGTGCTCGCGCGGCACGACCAGCAGCCCGTCCGGCTTCGCCACGCCGCTCGCGACCTTCGCGAGGAACTTTGTGCGCGCGATGCCGACCGTCAGCGGCAGGCCGACGCGCTCGCGCACCTCGCGCCGCAGCCGCGCGGCGATGTTCGCCGGAGTGCCGACGCTGCGCTCCATGCCGCGCACGTCGAGGAACGCCTCGTCGATCGACAGGCCCTCGACCACGGGCGACATGTCGTCGAACACCTGGAACACCGCCTTGCTCGCCGCCGAGTACGCGTCGAAGCGCGGACGCACGACTGCCGCCTCCGGGCAGAGGCGGAGTGCGGCCCGATGGCCCATCGCGGTCCGGACGCCGCGAGCCTTCGCCTCGTAGCTCGCCGCCAGCACGACTCCCATGCCGACGATCACCGGCCGACCGCGCAACCCGGGGTCGTCACGCTGCTCGACCGAGGCGAAGAACGCGTCGAGATCGGCGTGGAGAATCGACACGAACACATGTTCGCACACGGAACGCGTAGGTATGGCCACGTGCAGATCGGCAGCCCGGGCGAGCCGGTGACCCGCATCAGCCGGGCCGCTCCCGACCGCGTCGAGGTCCGCGGCCGCGACCTCGCGGGCGACCTGATGGGCCGTGTCGGGTTCACCGAGTACTTCCATCTGCTGCTGACCGGCGAGGAAGCGAGCGACGACCAGCGGTTCTTCCTCGACCTGCTGCTCGTTTCGATCGCCGAGCACGGGCTCATGCCAAGCAACGTCGCGGCTCGGATCACGCTCGCAGCCGACCCGGAGTCGCTCCAGGGCGCGGTCGCCGCCGGGATCCTCGGCGCCGGCCCGGTGATCCTCGGCGCCGCCGAGCAGTGCGCTCGCATGCTCGAGGACGGACAGGCGCGCGTCGCGGACGGCGCGGCGCCCGCCGCCGTCGCGGCAGAGGCGGCGCGTGCGGTGCACGCCGCCGGCGAGCGCATGCCCGGCTTCGGCCATCCACTGCACCGGCCGGTCGACCCTCGCGCCGAGCGGATCCTCGTCCTCGCGGACGAGCGCGGCGTCAGCGGTCCGCACGTCGTGCTCACACGGTGCCTGCGCGACGCGGTCGCGGCCGAGTGGGGGAGGCCGCTTCCGGTCAACGTCTCGCTGCCGATCGCCGCGGTGATGCTCGACCTCGGCTACCCGGCCGGCGTCGTCAAGGCGGTGCCGATCCTCGCGCGCACCGCCGGGCTGCTCGCCCACCTGGCCGAGGAGCGCGAGCACCCGATCGGCTTCCTGCTCGCCGCCCGTGCCGAGGAGGCGATCGAGTACCGCGATGGATGACGTCGAACGGCTGCCGTGGGCGGTGCAGCACGCGACCGACGACGCGAGCTACCGCGCGCAGGTCGCCTATCTCCTCGACCGCTCGCCCTTCTACCGGCGCAAGCTCGCCGGCGTCGACATCCGCGGCGGCCTCGACGCGATCGCCGGGCTGCCGCTGACCGAGAAGGAGGAGCTGCGCGCGACGCGCACGCCGGAGAACCCGATCGGGGAGCACCTCTGCGTCCCACCCGACGAGATCGTTCGCATCTACTCGACCAGCGGGACGACCGGGTCGCCCAGCCACATCCCGCTGACCCGCTCCGACCTGGACAACTGGGTGGCCGGATCGGCGCGGAGCTACGCGGCTTCCGGGCTGCAGCCGGGCGAGCGCGTGGTCACGACCTACAACGCCGGGCCCTTCGTCGCCGGCGCGGCCCTCGACGCGTTCGGGCGGATCGGCGTCTGCCACGTCCCGGTCGGCACCGGCAGCAGCGAGCGGCTGCTGCTCGCGATCGAGCAGCTGCGGCCCGACGCGGTCGTCCTCACCCCGTCCTATGCCGAGTACCTGCTCGAGCTCGGCGGCCTGCGCTCGTCGAGCGTTCGCCGGGTCCTGGTCGCGGGCGAGCCGGGCGGGGGCGAGCCGGCGTTCCGCGCGAAGCTCGAGGATGGCTGGGGCGCGCGCGTGACCGAGGCGATGGGCATCGGCGACATCGGGCCGTCGCTCTGGGGCGAGTGCGAGCAACAGGAGGGGATGCACCTCGGCGCGCGGGGGTTCGTCCACGCGGAGCTGATCGACCCCGACACCGGCGAGGCACGGGAGCTCGCAGACGGGGCGACGGGCGAGCTCGTGCTGACGCACCTGCAGCACGAGGCGGCGCCGCTGCTCCGCTTCCGCACGCGCGACCACGTCGAGATGTGGACGAGCCCGTGTCGCTGTGGACGCACGGCGCCGCGCGTTCGCTGCCTCGGGCGCACGGACGACATGCTGATCGTGCGCGGCGTCAACGTGTTCCCGGCCGCGGTGCGCGAGGTCGTGAGCGCGTTCGTCCCCGACGTCAGCGGGCGCATCCTCGTACGGCCGGCTGCGGCCGGCGTGAAGCAGGAGCCGCCGCTGCCGGTGGCCGTCGAGCTTCCGCCGGACACCGCCCCGGACCCTGCGCTCGCCGGTGCAATCCGCACCCGCCTGCGCGACGTGCTCGTCGTCCAGACGGAGGTCGAGCTCGTCCCGTGGGGCAGCTTGCAACGCAGCGACTACAAGTCAAGCCTCGTCGATCGAGTGACGCCGGACTGAAGAAGAGGTCAGTTCTTCGGCCGCAGCGTCAGCAGCACGACCTCCGCCGACGGCTTGGACTCGACGACCGTCAACGCCGTCTGCTCGAAGCCGTCGCCGAAGAGCTTCCGGCCGCCGCCGAGCAGCACCGGGAAGACCATCAGCCTGAACTCGTCGACGAGGCCGTTCGCGACCAGCGTCTCGACGAGCTGTCCGCTGCCGGCGACGAGGATGTCGCCGCCGGGCTCCGCCTTGATGCGTGCCAGCTCCGCGGCGACGTCGCCGTTGATCACGGTCGTGTTGCTCCACGTCGGGTCCGTGATCGTCGTCGAGACGACGTACTTGCGCATCGAGTTCATCTTGTCGGCGAAGCCCATCTCGTCCGTGCGGTCCGGCCAGGCCGCGGCGAAGCCCTCGTACGTCTTGCGGCCGAGCAGCAGCGCTTCCGCGTTCATCAGCTCGTCCAGCTTGAACTTGTCACCATCGGCGCCACGGTCGAACGCGAACGCCCAGCCCCCGCGCTCGAATTTCTCCGCTCCGCCGGGATCCTCCATGACGCCGTCGAGCGTCACGAACTCCGATACGACGAGCTTCCCCATGACGTTCCTCCGATCCGGAGCCGACTGTTTTCGGTGTTGTGACCGCTGCGTTGCGAGAACCTCATCGCGAGCACCCGGCCGGACTCTAGGATGACCGGCGTGGAAGGGTCGACGACCGCGACGCCGGCGTTCGCCGAGGTCGAGCAGCACCGGCGTGCGCTGACCGCGTACTGCTACCGCATGCTCGGCTCGCCGTTCGAGGCCGAGGACGCGGTGCAGGACACGTTCCTGCGCGCGTGGCGCAGCCTCGACCGCTTCGAAGGCCGCGCGGCGCTCCGCTCGTGGCTCTACAAGATCGCCACGAACGTCTGCCTCGACATGCTGAGCGGACGCGAGCGGCGCGCGCGCCCGATGGACCTCGGCCCGAGCGCCGAGCCGATCATGTCCAACCTCAACATGCTGCCCGAGGTCACGTGGATCGAGCCCGTGCCCGACCAGCTCGTGCCGCTCGACGGCGATCCCGCCGCGGAGCTCGAGCGCCGCGAGACGATCCGGCTCGCGTTCGTCGCCGCGCTGCAGCACCTGCCGCCGCAGGCAGCGGGCAGTGCTCATCCTCTGCGAGGTGCTCCGCTGGCGCGCCTCGGAGGTGGCGGAGCTGCTCGAGACGAGCGTCGCGTCCGTGAACAGCGCGCTCCAGCGAGCACGCGCGACGCTCGAGACGGCCGAGGTCGGCGAGCAGCGGCCCGGCGGTGCTCGATGCCTCCGCCCGCGAGCTGCTCGAGCGCTACGTCAAGGCGTTCCAGGACTACGACGTCGGTGCGCTCACCTCGCTGATCCGGGAGGACGCGACGCAGTCGATGCCGCCCTACGACATGTGGATCGCGGGCCGCGACGACGTCCTCACGTGGTGGTTCGGTCCCGGGATCGGGTGCAAGGGCTCGCGGCTGGTGCCCGTCGGCGGGGCGAACGGCTCGCCGGCCTACGGCCAGTACAAGCCCTCCGAGGACGGCGGCTACGAGCCGTGGGCGCTGCAGGTGCTCGAGCTGGGCGACGGCGGGATCGGGGAGTTCACGTTCTTCCTCGACACCGAGCGCATCTTCCCGCTGTTCGGGCTGCCGTCACGCCTCGACCCGTAGAACATCTTCGAGCCCCATGAACGCGACGAGCTCGACCAGCTCGGGCGACGCGTGCCGCAGGTGGATGCGGCAGCTCCGGCGCTTGGCCGCGAACTGCAGCCGCGCGAGCGCGTCCACCGTGACCGCGTCGTTCCCGATCCCGCGGACGTCGCAGACGACGGTCCGCGGCCTCGTTCTGGGCGAGGAGCGCGCAGACGCGATCGCACAGCCCGGGCAGGTCGGACCGGGCGATTGGACCGCGGATCGCGAAGACGGTCGCGCTTCGCGCGGGTGGGGCCATCGAGCTAGTGACCGTCGTTACGCGCCGGACTCATCGGTCGGCGTGCGATGACTTCTCGACGCGAGCGCCGGTCGAAGTCGGTATGAGTGAACGAGTGAGACCGACACCCGCCGCCGCTGGCTCGCCCTCTACGTGCTGTGCCTCGGCGACCTGATGATCGTGCTCGACACCACGATCGTGAACGTCGCGCTGCCGTCGATCCGTGCCGATCTCGGCTTTACGGAGACGTCGCTCGCGTGGGTCGTCAACGCATACCTGCTCACGTTCGGCGGCTTCCTGCTGCTCGGCGGGCGCCTCGGCGACCTGTACGGCCAACGCCGCCTGTTCCTGGCGGGCGTCTCGCTGTTCACGATCGCCTCGATCGCGTGCGGCCTGTCGACGGACAAGGGGCTCCTGATCGCCGCGCGCGCCGTCCAGGGTCTCGGCGGCGCGGTCGTCTCGGCCGTCGCGCTCTCGCTGATCATGGGGCTCTTCGTCGAGCCGGCCGAGCGCGCCAAGGCGATGGGCGTGTTCGGCTTCGTGATGGCCGGCGGCGGCAGCCTCGGGGTGCTGCTCGGCGGCATCCTCACCGACGCGCTCAGCTGGCACTGGATCTTCCTGGTCAACGTGCCGATCGGCGTCGCCGTCTTCGTGCTCGCGGTGCGCCTCGTCCCGGCGTCGCACGGGAGCCTGCCCTCCGGCGGGCTCGACGTCGCCGGTGCGGTGACCGTCACGGCGGCGCTGATGCTTGCCGTGTACGCGATCGTCAACGGCAACCAGGCCGGTTGGGGCTCGCTGCAGACGCTCGGGTTGCTCGCGCTCGCCGCCGGCCTGCTGGCGGTCTTCCTGTGGATCGAGTCGCGCGTCGAGGCGCCGCTGATGCCGCTCCGCCTGTTCCGCCTCCGCAACGTCGCGACGGCGAACGTCGTCGGCGTGCTGTGGGCGGCGGCGATGTTCGCCTGGTTCTTCCTCTCCGCGCTGTACCTGCAGCTCGTGCTCGGCTACAGCCCGCTCGCAGGTCGGCCTCGCGTTCCTGCCCGCGAACATCATCATGGCCCTCTTCTCGCTCGGGCTTTCGGCGAAGCTCGTGATGCGCTTCGGCTTCCGGATCCCGCTCGCCACCGGGCTGACGATCGCCGCGGTCGGCCTCGCGCTCTTCGCTCGCGTTCCGGTCGACGGGAGCTTCGTGGTCGACGTGCTGCCGCCGATGCTCCTGCTTGCCGTCGGCGCGGGGATGGCCTTCAACCCGGTGCTGCTCGCCGCGATGAGCGACGTCGCGCCGGAGGAGTCGGGGCTCGCGTCCGGCGTCGTCAACACTGCGTTCATGATGGGCGGCGCGGTCGGGCTCGCCGCGCTCGCGAGCCTGGCGGCATCGCGGACGAGCACGCTCACGGCGGCGGGGGAGAGCGAGCTTCAGGCGCTCGTCGGCGGCTATCACGCCGCGTTCCTTGCCGGCGCGCTCTTCGCCGTCGCGGCGGCCGCGGTCGGCGGCGTGTTCCTGCGCACGCGCACGGCGGCGGTCGGGCACGAGCTCGAGCCGGCCGTCGAACAGGCCGCCTGAGCAGAGGTCGTTCTAGATCTTCGGGCGGTGGCGGTCGACGATCGCAGCGCAGTCGACGCCGCGGGGGAGGGTGCCGTATGCGCGGCCGCCGTCGACCGCGCCGCGTGGCGCAGAACGCGACCGCCACTCGAACGGGATGCGGTCTATTGCCTGCCCGCCTCGCGCTGGGCGCGCCGGAGCGCCTCCAGGCGCCGGCGGTCCTGCTTGGTGGGCCGGCCTCCGAGGTCGGCGCCGAGCGGTGCCGCGAGCTTGCGCTCGGCGGCGTGCCGTTCACGCTCCGCGCGCGACGCCTGCGTCTCCTCGTAGAGCGTCGCCGCGACCTTCGCCGGGCCCTCGCTTGTCGGCGAGCCCGCGCACGACGACCGTGAATCGGATCTGGCCGACCTGGATGTCGAGCATGTCGGCGGGCCTGATCTCCTTCGCAGGCTTGACGCGACCGCCGTTCACCTGCACGCGGCCGCCGAGCACGGCCTCGGTAGCGGCCCCGCGGGTCTTGAAGAACCGGGCCGCCCACAGCCATTTGTCGACGCGTACCTGCTCCATTCGACTCGAATCGGATGATCGCATCCACGAGAACCGATTCGCGCCCGCCTGCGTAGAGGCCAGAAGGGGGTCAGCCGACCGAAGGAGGCATTCATGCGTTCAACTCCTCTGCTCCGGCTCGTAGGCGTCTTGACGGCCATGGTGATCGCGCTCGTCGTCACCGCCGCCGCCGGCGCCGTCTCGGGCGGGTACGTCGTCAAGCCGCTCGTCTCCGACAACGGCGTGCCGGGAACGATCCACGACCCGAACCTCGTCAACGCCTGGGGTCTAACCGCCGGGCCGACGACGCCGTGGTGGGTCGCCGACAACGGCGCCAACGTCTCGACGCTGTACCAGGGAACGGGAGCGATCGTGCCGCTCGTCGTCGACGTGGGCGAGGCGCCCACCGGCACGGTGTTCAACGGCACGACCGGCTTCACGCTGTCCGAACGGCAACCCGGCCCGCTTCCTCTTCTCGAGCGAAGCAGGCGTGATCTCGGGCTGGAACGGCGGGACGAAGGCCGAGACGTTCGCCGACCTGTCGCCGGGTGGCGCCGTGTTCAAGGGGCTCGCGATTGCGGCGACGAGCGCCGGGCCGCGGCTCTACGCCACCGACTTCGCAGAACCGCCGAGTCGACGTGTTCGACGGCTACGGGCATCTTCTGCGCGAGTCGTACTTCTTCTTCCACGACTACTTCCTGCCGAGCGGCTACTCGCCCTTCGGCATCCAGACGATCGGGTCGCGCGTCTACGTGACCTACGCGAAGACGCAGCCCGGGAGCAACGACGAGGCGCACGGGCCCGGTCTCGGCTTCGTCGACGCATACGACCCCATATCGGGCGTGCTTCTCCAGAGAGTCGCCTCGCGGGGCGCGCTGAACGCGCCGTGGGGGATCGCGCTGGCGCCGGCGTCCTTCGGGGCGGCGGCGGGCGATCTGCTCATCGGCAACTTCGGGGACGGCCACATCAACGCCTACCGGCTGTCGGGCAGCATGTTCGGCGCCGCTCCCGACGGCTCGCTGAACGATCCGTCGGGCGACCCGATCTTCATCGACGGCCTCTGGGCGCTCGAGTTCGGAAACGGCGCAGCCGCCGGTCCGACCGACAGCCTGTTCTTCACCGCCGGGCCGAACGACGAAGCGGATGGGCTCTTCGGATCGATCCGCGTCGCACCGCAACCGTAGGGCCGCCGCACCGTGGGCGGCGTGTCGCCCGGCACGCCGCCCACGGCCCTGACTCGTGCGCGAGAATCGCCCGATGTCGATCGACCTGCTCGACGCGAGGCTGATCGCGACCCTCGCGACGCTCGACGCACGACGGCAGCCCGCACCTCTCGGCGGTGTGGTTCCTGCGCGACGGGGACGACGTGCTCTTCGCGACCGGTGGTCGCACGCGGAAGGCCCGAAACGCCGAGGCGCGACCGGATGCCGCCGTGCTGATCCACGGGCGGGGCGAGCTGCCGCTGCGCGGGATCGCGGCGTCGGGTCGGGTCGCGGTGATCCGCGGCGACGAGGCGCGCGCGTACAACGAGCGCGTCTGGCGCAAATACCTGACCGACGCCGGCCTCGATCACCCCGATGTCGGCCGGGAGATCTCCGCGCACGACGACGTGACGCTCCGCTTCACCCCGACCCGCTGGCGCTCGTGGGGCACGGACGCCGACTTCGGCGGCGCCTTCGAGCTGCCGGGGCTCGTGCTGCCACTCGACCCGACCGGACGTTAGGCTGTGGCCGCGATGGAGGTCTCCGAGCGACTCGAAGAGGCGGCCCCTCCCGAAGGTCGGGCCGATCGTGAGCTACAGGGCGTCTACCGCTACTACGAGCTGGCGAAGCGCGCCGAGTGGCAGGTCCGCGACCTGGCGTGGGGGGAGATCCCGCCGATCCCGGAGTACAAGGGCTCGCCGCAGAAGCTCGCGCGGCGCCGCGACCTCTGGCGCTCGGTCGTCACACAGCAGCTGCAGGCCGACGAGCTCGCGGTCGAGATGGCGGCGCAGCTCTTCTCGATCGCCCCCGACCACGACGCGAAGCTCTACTACACGACGATGGTGCAGGACGAGTCGCGCCACACCGAGGCGTGGCTCAAGCTGATCCACGAGGCGGGCGGGATGGCCGAGCGCGATCCGTACCTCGACCGGCTCGCGCACATGACGCTCGACGCCGACACACTCGAGGAGAAGGTCTTCCTGATGCAGGTCTTCTACGAGCGGTTGATCATCCCGCGCTTCCGGATGATCGCGCGCTCGTCGCGTGGAACGGTGCTCGAGGACCTTTGCAACCGCCTCGCGATCGACGACGGGATCCATCACGGCGCCGGCATGGCGTACGAGCGCGTGCTGCTCGAAGGCGCCGGGCGTGGCATCCAGGCGAAGCTGATCGACGCCGCCAACCGGCTGCTGCCGCTGTTCGCCCAGCACGCGCTCTGGCGGCCGAAGGCGAGAGAGTTCGTCGGCAGCCTGATGCGCGAGACCGACATCCGGATGCTCAAGGAGGACCTCGAGCAGGGCGTGCGCCTCGCGCGCTCGCTCGGGATCGACGTCGGCGGCATCGAGCTGCCCTACTGAGGGAGCGACAGTGCCCCTGACCGGAGGCTGCCTCTGCGGCGGCGTGAGGTACGAGATCACGGAGCCGCTCGTCTCGGCGACGTACTGCCATTGCACGCGCTGCCAGCGCCGCACCGGGACCGCCGCCTCGGCGCAGGCGCGCGTCGCACCGGGCTCGCTGCATGTCGTGCAGGGAGACGAGCTCGTGCGTGAGTGGGACCCGGGCGACGGCGGCTGGCCGAAGTGCTTCTGCTCGGCGTGCGGCGGCGCGCTCTGGAGCCGCAGCCCCGCGGGAGAGCCGGTCTGGAGCGTCCGGCTCGGGACGTTCGACGACGACCCGGGGATCAGGCCGCAGCACCGGCAGTTCGTCGCCTACGCGGCGCCGTGGGAGCCCATCCCGGACGACGGGCTGCCGCGCTACGACGAGCGCCCGCCCGCCTGATGGCGCGCGCGCGATCGCGAGGGCGGCGGGGCGGCACCTCGTCCTCGGCGCTGCGCGAGCAGGTCGCGGAGCTCGAGCGTGACCGCGCGCTTCTGAACGCGATCGCGAACAACGCGCCCAGCCTGCTCTGCCTCGTCAACGCCGACGGCACGACGCGGGCGTACGCGACGAACAGGGCCTTCGAGCGCACGCTCGGCTACGACCCCGAGGAGACCGGCGGCGGCTACTTCTGGGAGCGCTACATCGTCGACGGCGAGCGCGCCGCCGCCCGCGACACGATCCTGGAATCGGTGCGGACGAAGTCGGTCGCCCGTCGCGAGAGCCGCTGGCTGCAGCGGGACGGCACGCCGATCGAGGTCGAGTGGACCTGCACGCCGCTGCCGATGATCGCGAGCGGCCCCGTTTACCTGATCACCGGTGTCGACATCACCGATCGCAAGCGGCACGAGCGCGAGGTCCGCGAGTCGAGATCGCGCATCGTGGCGGCCGCCGACGACGCCCGGCGGCGGCTCGAGCGCAATCTTCACGACGGCGCGCAGCAGCGGCTGATCGCGCTTCTGCTCGACCTGCGCAACGCCCAGCGCGGGCACGTCGACCGTGACGAGGCGCTCGCGCGTGCGGTCGACGAGCTTGCGGCCGCCGTCAAGGAGCTCCGCGAGCTGGCCCAGGGCATTCACCCCTCGGCGCTCGGCGAACGCGGGTTGCGCGCCGCGCTGCGGATGGTCTCGGCGCGGTCGCCCGTCCCGGTCGAGCTCGACGTCACGGAGACGCCGGTCGACACCCCGGTCGCAGCGGCCGCGTACTACATCGTCTCGGAGGCGCTGACGAACGTCGCGAAGTACGCGGAGGCCACGCGGGCCGCCGTGCGCGTGCGCGAGACAGGCGACCGCCTCGTGGTCGTCGTCGAGGACGACGGCCGCGGAGGCGCCGACCCCTATGCCGGGAGCGGGCTGCTCGGGCTCGGCGACCGCGTGTCGGCGCTCGACGGCGAGATCTTCGTCGACAGCCCGCCCGGCGGCGGCACGCGCATCCGCGCGGAGCTGCCTCTCTACGTCTTCGTCGACTGAGCGGGCCCGTCGAGCTTCTCAGACCAGGAAGCTGTGCCAGGGGAGCGAGGGGACGGCCCCCTTGAACAGGTCCCAGGCGCTCGGGGCGCCCCCGAACGAGTGCACGTGCCCGAGGCTCGCGAGTCGACTAGGTTTGCGGCGTGTGCTTCGACCTCGACTCGGCGCCGCCGATCCCGGTCATCGCGGGCGCGGCGGTCTCGCACGAGCGGGTCACGTTGGGAGCGGAGGACGGCAATACGTTCGCCGCGTTCGTCGCGGAGCCCGAGGAACCGACGCGCGTCGGGATCGCGATCCTCCCCGACGTCCGCGGGCTGTACCGCTTCTACGAGGAGCTGGCGCTCCGCCTCGCCGAGCGCGGCTACGCGGCAGTCGCCTTCGACTACTTCGGCCGCACGGCGGGCGCGGAGCCGCGGGACGACGAGTTCGAGTACCCGCCGCACGTCGAGCAGACCACCGACGCGGGGGTGCAGGCCGACACGGGTGCCGCGGTCGCCGAGCTCCGCCGGCGCGGCGCACGAGGCGGTGTTCACGCTCGGGTTCTGCTTCGGCGGCCGCGCGTCGTGGATCGCCGCGGCGTCGGGCCACGGCCTGAACGGAGCCGTGGGTTTCTACGGCAGCCCTACGCGAGAACGCGGCGGGCCGAGCGCCGTTGCGCTCGTCGAGCGCATGACCTGCCCCGTGCTGGCATTGCAGGCGGGCGCCGACGCGAACATCACCGCCGACGACAACCGCGCGTTCGACGAGGCGCTGTCGTCGGCCGGTGTCGAGCACGAGGTCGTCGTCTACGACGGGGCGCCGCACAGCTTCTTCGACCGCAAGCAGGAGGAGTTCGCCGACGCCTCCGCGGATGCGTGGCAGCGCGTGCTCGGCTTCGTCGAGCAGCACGCGTGATCCTCGCGGTCGACCAGGGAACGACAGCTACCACGTGCCTCGTCGTCGACGGCGAGCTGCGCGTGCTCGGGCGCGGCACCACGGAGCTGCCGCAGCACTTCCCGCGGCCCGGGTGGGTCGAGCACGACCCGGAGGAGATCTGGGCGACCGTGCTCGCCTCGGCGCACGCCGCGCTCGCCGATGCCGGGCTCGCGGCGGCGCAGGTCGAGACCGTCGCGACCGCCAACCAGCGCGAGACGATGCTGCTGTGGGACCGTCGCACCGGAAACCCGGTTGCCCCGGCGATCGTCTGGCAGGACCGGCGCACGGCCGACCGGTGCGCGCGACTCGACCGCGAGCTGATCCGCGAGCGCACCGGGCTCGTCCCCGACCCGTACTTCTCGGCGACGAAGCTCGAGTGGCTGCTCGACCGTGTCGAATCGCGCGACGGGCTCGCGTTCGGGACGATCGACAGCTGGCTCGCGTGGCGGCTCACCCGCGGGACGCGTCACGTCACCGACACGACCAACGCGTCGCGGACGATGCTCTGCTCGCTCGAGACGCTCGACTGGGACGACGAGCTGCTCGCGCTCTTCGGCGTCGAGCGGTCGCTGCTGCCGGAGATCGTCGGCTCCGGCGACGTGGTCGGCGAAGGCGAACTGTTCGGCGCGGCGGTCGAGGTGCGCGGCCTGGCGGGCGACCAGCAGTCCTCGCTGTACGGGCACGGCTGCCACCGGCCGGGCGAGGCCAAGGCGACGTACGGGACGGGGAGCTTCGTGCTCGTGCATACCGGCTCCGACGCGTCGCCGCCGCCGCACGGCCTGCTGCGCACGGCGGCCGCCGACGGCTACGCGCTCGAGGGCGCCATCCTCGTCGCCGGCGCGGCCCTGCAATGGCTGCGTGACGGGCTCGGGCTGATCTCGTCGGCGTCGGAGAGCGAGTCGCTCGCGGCAAGCGTCGAGGACGCGGGCGGGGTGGTGTTCGTTCCCGCCCTCGCCGGCCTCGGGTCACCGTGGTGGGACGCGGACGCGAGAGGGCTGATCGCCGGGCTCACGCGCGGGACGACGCGCGCACAGCTGGTGCGCGCGGCGCTCGAGGCGATCGCCCACCAGGTCGCCGACGTGGTCGAGTCGCTCCCCGCGCCGCTCGAGGCGCTTCGCGTCGACGGCGGTGCGACCGCGAACCGTTTCCTCATGCAGCTGCAGGCCGACCTGCTGGGCATGCCGGTCGAGGTCGCCGCCGACCCGGAGACGACGGCGCTCGGCGTGGCGGCGCTCGCGGCGGGAACGAGCGCCCGAGTCCCCGCGGGCGCCGTCTACGAGCCGAGGCTCGACCGGGGGCGCGTGGACGAGCAGCGGGCCGCCTGGGCGGCGGCGCTCGACCGGGCGCGAACCGCCCAGCCGCTTAACCGGTAATCCTTAGGTTGGAGCGGCATGCTTCAGTCTCCGGAACACGGCGAGGAGCAGACTCAAGCCCACCTACGAGGAGGACTGATGTGGCAGACGTGAGCGAGAACCTCGAGCAGGCTCTGTTCGAGATCCGGCGGGTGATAGCGGGTCAGGAGGCGATGCTCGAGCGCGTGCTCGTGTGCCTGCTCGCCCGGGGCCATCTGCTCATCGAGGGCGTCCCGGGCCTTGCGAAGACGCTGACGATCAAGACGACGGCGGCCGTGCTCGGCGGGTCGTTCAACCGCGTGCAGTTCACCCCGGACCTCGTGCCCTCGGATCTCGTCGGCACCCGCGTCTACCGGCCCGACCGTTCGGAGTTCGAGACCGAGCTCGGGCCGGTGTTCTGCAACTTCCTGCTCGCGGACGAGATCAACCGCGCCCCCGCGAAGGTGCAATCGGCCCTGCTCGAGGTGATGCAGGAGCATCAGGTGACGATCGGCCACAACACGTTCCCGGTGCCGGACCCGTTTCTCGTGCTCGCGACGCAGAACCCGATCGAGTCCGAAGGGACCTACCCGCTGCCCGAGGCGCAGATCGACCGCTTCATGCTGAAGGTGCTGGTCGACTACCCGGCTCACGACGAGGAGCTCACGGTCGTCTCGCGCTCGCTCGAGAGCTCGCCCGAACTCACGCAGGTCCTGGCACTCGACGAGCTGAGCGAGCTGCAGCAGAAGGCCGGCGAGGTCTACGTCGACCCGGCGCTGATCTCGTGGTCGGTCGACGTCGCGACGGTGACGCGCCGTCCGCGCGAGCACGGCCTCGACGAGATCGCCGATTACGTCTCGTACGGGGCGAGCCCGCGCGGGCCGATCAGCCTGATCGCCGCGTCGCGCGCGCTCGCGTTGATCCACGGGCGCGACTACGTCGTGCCCGCCGACCTGCTGGCCCTCGCCCCCGACGCGCTCCGGCACCGCCTCGTGCTCTCGTACCGGGCGCTCGCCGAAGAGGTCCAGTCCGACACGATTCTCGAGAAGGTGATCGCGGCGGTGCCGATCCCGCAGATCGATCTCGGGCACAGGACGGCGGCCGCCGCTTCGTGAGCACCGCCGTCGACCCGCTCGCACCGACCCGCACGCCCGCGAAGCCGGGGCCGGGGCCGCTCTCCTCCGCCTCGCTGCGTGCGCTCGAGCTGTCCGTCGGCCGGCGCGTCGACGGGCTGCTCGCCGGCGACTACCGATCGGCATTCGCCGGCGTCGGCACCGAGCTCTGGCAGGTCCGGCCCTACGTCCCTGGCGACGACGTCCGTCGGCTCGAGTGGAACGTCACCGCCCGGACCGGCCGCCCGCACGTGCGAGTCGAGCTCGCCGAACGCGTGCTGGTCACATGGCTCGTGCTCGACGCCTCCGCCTCGATGGCCTTCGGCACCGGCGAACGGCGCAAGGCCGATGTGGCCGAAGGCGTCGCAGTCGCGGTCGGCTGGGCGGCGACCAGACGCGGGAACCGACTCGGGACGATCGCCTTCGGCAGCCGCAGCCAGGTGGAACGCCCGCGGCAGGGCCGCCGTGCGCTCCTGGACACGCTCGAGCTGTTGCGCGGGCTGCCGCCGGAGGGCACCGGCTCCTTGCGCGACGCGCTCGACCTCGCCGACCGGGTCGCGCGACAGCGTTCCCTCCTGATCGTCGTCTCGGACTTTCGCGGACCACCCGACTGGCGGGCCCCGCTCCTGCGCCTCGCCGGCCGGCACACGGTGCTCGCGGTCGAGGTGCGCGACCCGCGCGAGCAGGACCTTGCCGACGTCGGCGAGTTGCGCCTCGTGGATCCCGAGACCGGCCGGCAGCTGCGTGTCGACACGAGCGACCGGCGTCTGCGCGAGCGGTTCGCCCGCGCCGCCGACGACGAGCGCCGGGCGCTCGTCGCGATGCTCGCCTCGGCCGGCGTCCGTCACGTCTCGCTCTCCACCGACGGCGACTGGCTGCGGCCGCTCGCTGCGTTCCTGCGCCGAGGACGCCGGGGCCGATGAGCTTCGCCGCGCCGGCCCTGCTCGTCTTCCTGCTGCTCGTGCCGGCGGCCGCACTCGGAGCGGTATGGCTCGACCGTCGGCGCGACGTGCGCGCGGCACGCTGGGCGCCGGCCGGCCTGCTCCAGAACATGGCACCTCGGCCGAGCACGTGGCGCCGCTTCCTGCCGACGGCGCTCCTGCTCGCCGGGCTCACGCTCCTGCTGGTCGGCTTCGCCAGGCCGCAGGCAAACGTGCACGTGAAGCGCCAAGATGCAACCGTGGTGCTCGTGCTCGACGTCTCGGGCTCGATGGCTGCGAAGGACTCACCGCCCACGCGCCTCGGCGCAGCACGCGCCGCCGCCTTGCGCATCGTCGACAAACTGCCGAGCGGTTACCGCATCGCAGTGGTCACGTTCTCCGATCACGCGGCCGTTGTGCAGGCACCGACGCAGGACCGTTCGCTCGTCCGCGCGGTCCTGCAGAAGGCGCGTACCGGCCCGCAGGGCACGGCGCTCGCGGATGCGGTCACCCGTGCGGTTGCGGTCGCTCGGACGGTCAAGCCGGCTCCCGGGTCGCCGCGGCCGCCGGCGATCGCGGTCGTCTTCTCGGACGGTGGTCAGACCGCGGGCAACGTCACTCCGCAGCAGGCCGCTCGGCGGGCCGCCGACGCTCGCGTCCCGGTCTCGGCCGTGTCGGTGGGCACCCCGGACGGCATCGTCCAGCAGCAGCTGCGCGGCGGGTTCACGGAGCGCATCCAGGTCCCGGTGCAGCCGGCCGCGCTGCAGACGATCGTGCGGGCGAGCGGCGGCCGCTTCTTCCCGCGCGCCGTCGACTTCGACCCTTCCGGGACGATCTCCCAACTCGGCTCGCGCGTCGGCAGGCAGCCGAAGAAGGTCGAGGTGGCCTCCGCCGCCGCCGCGGGCGGGCTCGTGTTCATGTTGGTCGGCGGCCTCCTCTCGGGCGCCTGGTTCCGGAGGGTGCCGTCGTGACGGCCCGCGTCGCACTCGTCGCACTCGTCGTCGCGCTGGCGACCGCGGCCGCGTTCGCGCCCGCCGGTGGCGCGACAAACGAGTGCCGCGGCATCACCGCCTGCATCCGCGTGGTCGGCCCGTGGGTGCTCGTGCCGCCGAAGCAGACCGTCCGCTACCTGCTCGCGTGCCCGCGCGGCCGCGGTGTCGTGGGCGGCCTCGATGCGCAGGCGACCTCGCGTGCGGTGCACGTCGGGTTCGAC
This sequence comes from uncultured Thermoleophilia bacterium, assembly GCA_963742615.1. Classification (GTDB taxonomy): domain Bacteria; phylum Actinomycetota; class Thermoleophilia; order Gaiellales; family Gaiellaceae; genus PALSA-600. The sequence goes on from CAVUMS010000002.1 coordinate 30,853, forward strand.
GGTCGGATCGGCGCGCCGGTCTCGCCCGGCGTGACGACCACGCGCTATGCGCTCTTCGAGGCGGTGTCGACGTCGCCGCGGCGTGAGGCGTTCCAGCCGCTCCTCGGCTGCGTGCCGACCCAGGGCGGAGGTGGGCGTTCGACCGTGTCTGCACGCGTGACACCGGCCGGCCCCGCGCTCGAGCTGCGCTCGCGGATCGTCGTGATCGGCCCGGGCTCGCTCCAGTTCGCGAAGGTCGAGTGCCTTCCGGAGGAGGAGCTCGTCGGGTCGTGGGCGGCGATCGCCTTCCGGACGAAAGGCCCGCCGGCGCTCGCGAATGCAGCGCTCGTCCACGAGACGACCCGCGTGGTGGACGGCAGACGCGTGGTCGTCACCGCATCGGCCACCGACAGGCTCTCGATCGACGTGCACGCGATCGTGCAGGTCGGAGCGGAGTGCGCGCCGTGAGCTTCGTGACCCCGTGGCTGCTCGCAACCCTCGTGGTCGTCCCGATCGTCGCTGCGCTCGCAGTGTGGTTCGACCGGCGGCGCGCCCGCTACGCGGTTGCGTTCACCAACCTCGACGTGCTCGCCTCGGTGGCGCCGAAGCGGCGCGCGCCCTGGCGCTGGATCCCGCTCGCGCTCTTCCTGCTCGCCCTCGCCGCGGCGTCGACCGCGCTCGCGCGCCCGCGCGCCAAGGTGAGCACCGCGGCCCAGCGCGCAACGCTCGTCCTGCTCGTCGACGTCTCCGGCTCGATGCGCGCGGCAGACGTGAAGCCGACGCGCCTCGGAGCCGCGCAGCAGGCAATGTCCAACTTCGCGGACAGGGTCCCGAAGCGCGTGAAGATCGGGCTCGTCTCCTTCAGCACCAGCCCGAACGTGCTTGTGATCCCCACCGTCGACCGCGGCGTGCTGCACGAGGGAATCGACCTGCTGTCGCCCGAGGCCGGCACCGCGATCGGCGACGGGCTCGGCGTCGCGGTCCAGGTCGCGCGTTCGTCCGTCGGCGACTCGCGCGCCGGCAAGGACGGCAAGATCCCCGCCGCGATCGTGCTGCTGTCGGACGGCGCCCAGACGCGCGGGCTGCTCACGCCGATGCAGGGGGCGGAGCGCGCCCGGGCGGCCGGGATCCGCGTCTACACGATCGCCCTCGGCACCGACCATGGAACGCTCGGCGTCGGCCCCTTCGGCAACTTCGGGTTCGGCAACGGGCGGCCGCTTCCCGGTGCGGCCCGATCCCGCCACGCTCGCCGCGATCGCCCGCCGGACGGGCGGCCAGTCCTTCCGCGCCGAGTCGGCGTCACGCGTCGACGCGGTCTACCGGCAGCTCGGCTCGAGCATCGCGCGCCGGCACTCGACGCGTGAGGTCTCGTCCTGGTTCGCCGGCGCGGCCGCGCTGCTCCTGCTCGGGGCCCTCGGCGCCGGCCGGCTCACGGGCGAGCGGCTCCCCTGACGGCCCGCTGACTGCTCCCTAACCGGCTAGGTCTGGCTAGGACCTGCGGCCCTGGGCGAATTGCAAAAACAGTGGCAAACTTCGTCGGGCGCCGACAGAATTGGCCGGCTATCCCTATCGAAAGGGGTCGGAATCTTGCAGAAAGTGATCCTCGTTGCGGCCGCCGCTTTCGTCGTGAGCGCCGTGACGGCACTCGCCGCGGGCAGCAACCCTGTCGGCGTCAAGGACGGGATCGTCACGGTCTGCGTGACGAAGACGGGCGAGCTGAAGCTCTCGAGCTGTCCGCGTGGGGCGCGGACCGTGTCGTGGAAGCTGTCGGGCACCCGCGGCGCCGTCGGCGCCCAGGGCACACCGGGCCCGCAGGGCGCGCCAGGGCCCGGCCGGGGCGAAGGGCGACACCGGCGCACCGGGGCCGCAGGGCTCCCAGGGCATTCCCGGCCCGGCCGGCGCGAGCACCGGCGTGCCCGGTCCGCAGGGCCCGGCAGGCCCGCAGGGCCCGACCGGCGTGAAGGGCGACAAGGGCGACACCGGCGCCACCGGCCAGAGCGGCGCGAGCGGCCCGGCCGGCCCGCAGGGCCCGGTCGGCCCGCCCGGCCTGCAGGGCATCAAGGGCGACAAGGGCGACACCGGCGCGACCGGCGCGCAGGGGATCCAGGGGCTGAAGGGTGACAAGGGCGACACCGGCGCGACGGGCGCGCAGGGAATCCAGGGGCTGAAGGGTGACAAGGGCGACACCGGTGCGACGGGCGCGCAGGGGATCCAGGGGCTGAAGGGTGACAAGGGCGACATCGGCCCGCAGGGCCCGTCGTGGCAGCCCGAATACGGCGTCGCGAACGTGCTGCGTCGACCGCGGGTCGGGCGCGAGCATCTGGGCGACGTACTCGACGACGGTCGGCTCGCCGGTCGGCGACACGACGGGCGGGACCTTCCGCTTCACCTGCAGCGACGCCCAGGCGCCGTGCAAGGTGTCGGCCACCGCGGCCGTGCTGTCGTCCCAGACGGGCGGCGCGCACGTCTACCCGCGCATCCTCATCTACTCGCAGAGCCTCGCCGGAGGGCCCGAGACGTACTGCGAGTACGCGGACGGCGGCGACAACAACGGCGCACTCGACGCGATCAGCCGCGTGCCGACCAGCACCAGCCCGTCGAGCTTCTCGCCGGTGCTGAGCCTGGGGATCGGCGGTTCGCTCGACTGCAGCGGCGGCCAGACGTATCCGGCGGGCGGAGTCGTCCAGGCGATCTGGGTGCCGGCCGGCTACTACGACGTGCAGTCGACCTTCGTCTTCGCGTCCAGCTAGGTAACGACGTACAACGAGGGGAGGGCCTCGGCCCTCCCCTCGAGCTTGATCGGCACGTCGCGATCGAGCCGGCGGAGGGCGCCGACGAAATGCTCGCCGGACGACCCTCCACCGAGAACGACGACGTGCAGTGCGTTGCTCCGGGCCGTTACAGGAGGCCGTTCGCCTGCAGGAACGTCTTCGCGATCTTCGCCGCAGGCTGCTTGTCGACGTAGAACGCCTTGTTCATCGCGATGATCGCGGGGGTGGTGAGCTTGGCCGACACGGCGTTCACCGTCTTCGTGAACTCCGGGCCCGCTGCCTTCAGCACGGACGTCGTGACGAGCGGCGTGACGTTCTGGAAGCCGGTCACGTGCTTCGGGTCGGCGAGCACCGTGTACTTCGACGGCTTGCCGAGCGGCGGGTCGGTCGAGAAGACGTCGGCCGCCAGCATCTTCCCCTGGTCGAGCGCCACGTAGGCCGAGATCGACCCGAGCGGGACGAAGCTCGCGTCGGTCAGCCCGTACTGCTTCGTGTACCCGAGGAAGCAGGTGTTCCGCGTCTTGCACTCCGGGAACCCGCCGAGCTTGAACGCGCCGACCTTCTTCAGGTCACCGATCGACTTCAATCCGTACTTCTTCGCGGTTGCGTTCGTCACCGCGAGCACGTCGGTGTCGAAGAACGGCGTCGGCGCGAGCGCGGTGATGCCCTTCGCCGCCTCGAGCTTCTTCGCGAGCTGGTAGGTCGCCTGGCCCGTTTTCGCCGAGAGCGTGCGGTGGTACACGTCCTGGACGATCACGCCGGTGTACTCGGGGTAGAAGTTGAGCTTGTGGCTCGTGAGCGCCGTGTGGATGATCTCGGTCGAGCCGATGTTCTCCTTGTAGGAGACGGTGAAGCCCTTCGCCTCGAGCGCCTGCTTGTAGAGCTGCCCGAGGATGTATTCCTCGCCGAAGTTCTTCGTGCCGATCACGATCGTCGGCCCGGCCGCCCGGTTCGCGTGGGCGGGCTTTGCGAAGACTCCGGCGAATAGGCCGATGACGATCGCGACTCCCAACGAGATCGCAAACGCCGCCTTGGCTGCGCGCCGCGTGTGTTTCCTGATCACGCCGACTCCTTTCCCTCGTAGGACTCCGAGACCTTAGTCGGGCGAAGGCCCTCGGGCGTTACGGCGCGCTGCAACGCAAGCGAGGGCAAGATAGACGCCCGCCGACGAGGGCCATCACGCAGATCGACGCGCCGAGCACGCCGGCGAGCCGGTAGCTCGCCTGGTTGACGATGATGTCGCCGAGCCCGCCGCCGCCGGCGACGGCGGCGATCGGGGCGGTCGCGACCACGGTGACGGCCGCGATCCGGATCCCGGTGAAGATGAGCGGGGTCGCGAGCGGCAGCTCGATCGCGCCCGAGGATCTGCGCCCCGTCATGCCCATCCCGCGCGCGGCGTCGACGGCGTCGCGGTCGACGCGGTCGACCGCCTCGAACGAGTTCGTCAGCATCGGCCCGGTCGCGAGCACTGCGAGCGCGGCCATGTTGTTCACGAACCCGATGCCGAGCACGGTCAGGAAGACGCCGATCAGCACGAGGCTCGGCAGCGCGCGCCCGACGATCGACGATGCCGATCGCCACCCCCGAGCCGCGGTGCAGGTGCCCGAGGACGATTCCCGCCGGCAGCGCGACTACGGCCGCGATCGCGAGCGCCGCCCCCGCGAGCTCGAGCAGCTCGACCGCCTTCGTCAGCGAGCAGCCCGGGGTTGTCGGCGATGAACTGGAACGCGCCGGTGAACGCCCCCGCGACGATCATGCGAACCGGAGCCGCGCCCACGGCACGAGCAGTCGACGCAGGAGGACGAGCAGGCCGTCGCACACGAGCGCCAGCGCGATCGCGAGAGCGCCGGCCGAGTAGATCTCGGTCTTGAAAGGCGTCGGTGCGCCGAGCGCGACGAAGATCGGGTAGCCGAGACCCTTCGGCAGCAGGAACGCGGCGATCGTCGCGATCGAGATCGTCGAGACGACCGCGATGCGAAGCCCCGCGATGATCGCCGGAACCGCGAGGGGAAGCTCGACACGCCATAGCACCTGCCGCGGTGTCAGGCCCATGCCGCGCGCGGCTTCGAGCACCTCAGGCGACGGGCTGCGGAGGCCGGAGACGATGTTCGGGAAGAGGATCACGAGCGTGTAGGCGACGAGCGCGATCTCCACCGTCGACGTTGTGATCCCGGTCAGCGGAACGAGCAGCTGGAAGAGCGCGAGGCTCGGGACCGTGTAGAGCAGCGCCGAGAAGACGCCGACGGGCTGTTCGAAGTGGCGCGACCGGTGCGTGAAGAGGGCGAGCGCGAAGGCGAGGACGAAGCCGATCGACACCGCGATCGCGGTGAGCTCGAGGTGCTCGACGAGCGCGGGCTCGAGTGTGTCGTGCCAGTGGTCCCGTACCCAGCCCCAGCAGAACGTGTGATCGCCGCGCACGCACGAGCTCCCCTGCCCGAAGTTCGGGATCACCGGTCCGTCGGTGAGCGTCACAGGAGCTCCTCGATCCGCTGCAGCCGGAGCATGCCGACGGGGCGGTCGTCACCGTCGACGACGACGACGCGGTCGGCGCCCGCGCCGACCATGAGCGAGACCGCGTTGCGCAGGGTCGTCGACTGCGCGCGCGCGTCGGCGCTCCCGACTCGCCGTCGAGCGGCTCGAGCTCGACGTTCGCGAGCGTCCGGAGCGCGAGCCGCCGCAGCGCCCTGTCCTCGCCGACGAACTGCGTCACGAACTCGTCCGCCGGGCGCGCGAGGATCGCGTCGGGCGTGTCGTACTGCGCGAGCACTCCGCCCTCGCGGAGGATCGCGATCCGGTCGCCCATCGTGATCGCCTCGTCGACGTCGTGCGTCACGAAGATGATCGTCTTCCCGACGTCGCGGTGGAGGCGCCGCAGCTCGTCCTGAAGCCTCGCTCGCGTGATCGGATCGAGCGCGCCGAACGGCTCGTCCATCAGCAGCAGCGGCGGGTCGACGGCCAGCGCGCGCGCGAGCCCGACGCGCTGGCGTTGCCCGCCCGAGAGCTCGGCCGGGTACCGCTTCGCGTCCGCGGCTTCGAGCCCCACGAGCTCGAGCAGCTCCGTCGTCCGGTCGCGGATGCGCGCCTTGCTCCAGCCGACGAGTCGCGGGACGGTGCCGACGTTGTCGCCGACCGTCATGTGCGGGAAGAGACCGATCTGCTGGATCACGTAGCCGATGCCGCGACGCAGCTCGACGACGGGCAGATCGCGAACCGACCGTCCGTCGATCGTGATGTCGCCGGAGTCGAACGGGATCAGGCGGTTGACCATCTTGAGCGCGGTGGTCTTCCCGCCCCCGGACGGTCCGACGAGCACGCAGAACGTCCCGGCCGGGATCTCGAGCGAGAGCTCGTGGAGCGCCGCGACGTCGCGGCCGGGGTACCGCTTGCTGACACGGTCGAACACGATCTCGGCCGCCCGGGCCTGGGTGCTCATGTGTTCCGGATTCCGGTGAGGCCGATGATGCCCCCGACACCAACGAGCACGGCGGTGATGCGTCATCGCGAGCCGGAAGCCCGAGAGGTCGAGGCGGTTGTCGGGGCCGGCGATGACGGCTCCGACGACAGCGATGCCGAGCAGACCTGCGACGCGGGCGACGGCGTTGTTCACGCCGCTCGCGATCCCCGCGTCGCGCTCCCCGGCCTCGGCGAGCACCGTCGACGTCAGCGGTGCCACGATCAGCGACAGGCCGCAGGAGAAGACGAGCAGGGGCGGGAGCAGTTCCAGCCAGTAGGAGATGGTCTCGCCGAGGCGGGCGATCGCGGCGACGCCGGCCGCGGCGATCAGCGGGCCGACGCCCATGAAGTAGCGCGGGCCGTAGCGCATCGACAGCCGGCCCATGCGCGGTGAGAGCACGAACATCACCGCCGACACCGGCACGAGCGCGAGACCGCTCTGGAGCGCGCTGTAGCCGGCGATCTGCTGGAGGTAGAGCACGAGGAAGAACGTGAGCGTCGAGAGCCCGGCGTAGACGAGCAGCGTCTCGGCGTTGGCGAACGAGAAGTTGCGCAGACGGAAGAGGCGGAGCGGAAGCATCGGGGCGGGGGCGCGCCGCTCCCAGAGCACGAACAGGACGAGCAGGACGAGGCCGCCGAAGAACGTCGTCACGATCAGCGGGTCGTCGAATCCACGCCGTGGCGCCTCGATCAGCGCGAAGACCGGCCCTGCGAGGCCGAGTGCACACAGCACCGCGCCGACGACGTCGACCCGCGACGTGCTTGCCGGTCGTGAGCGCGGCGTGGGACGGCGTAGGCGACGAGTGCGAGGGTGGCCAGGACGAACGGGACGTTGATGAGGAACACCCAGCGCCACGAGCTGTGGGTCACGAGCCACCCGCCGACCAGCGGGCCGATCACGAAGGCGATCCCGGTCCACGCCGTCCAGGTCCCGACCGCCGCGCCACGTGCTTCGCCGCTGAAGGTGGCGGTGATCACCGCAAGGCCGGCGGGGGTCAGGATCGCGCCCGTGACGCCCTGCAGCGCCCGGGCCACGATGATCACGGTGCCGTCGGGAGCGAGTGCGCAGAGGAGCGACGCCGCGCCGAACGCCGCCAGTCCGATCAGAAAGAGACGACGGGCACCGAACAGGTCGCTCAGTGATCCTCCGACGAGCAGCAGCGAGCCGAGAGTCAACAGGTATGCGTCGACCACCCACTGCTGTAGCGCCAGGCCGCCGCCGAGGTCGTGCTCGATCGCCGGGAGCGCGACATTCACGACTGTCGCGTCGACGAACACGATCACCGAACCGAGGATGCAGGCGACGAGCACGAGCCGGTTGCGAGACGTCGCGGGCAAGTGTTCGATACTCGCAGAGACGAGGAGGCTGACCGTGAGCGATTACCAGATCGTCAAGCTCGAAGACGTCGATGACTGGCTGGGTGACTACCCCGGCGAGATGCGCGGGATCACGTATGCGATCGGGGCCGAGCAGGTCGCGATCACGCACCGGCGCATGCCGCAACACACCGGGAGCAAGGGCTCGTACGGGCATCGGCACAAGACGCAGGAGGAGATCGTCCTCGTGCTGTCAGGCAGGCTGCAGTTCAAGCTGAACGACGAGATCGTCGAGCTTCAGCAAGCACGAGGCGATCAGGATCCCGCCGGAGACCTGGCGGGGGATCTGGAACGACGAGCCCGAGGACGCGGAGATCGTGATCGTGTCGAAGCGGGTCGACGACCCGATGGGCGACACCGAGAACATCGAGGACTTCTGGCCTGCGTGAGGCTGAAAGGTCTGGTGCCTGGCACCACGGTGCCAGGCACCAGCCTGCAGGGGAGAGCCGGTCCCGAGCCGGGCTCCCCGTCACGGCCGCCCTTCGAAAAGGAGCGCCGGAGCTAGTTCACGCGGGGCGGGCGCCGCCGCGGCCGCCTGGGCCCACGGCCCCGAAGTTGCTCCACGTGAGCGTCGTTGAGTGCCTTCACGAGTTCGGGTGTTGAAGGTCTCATCCGCCACCTCCCTCGATCCCGTGTATCTTGATGTCAAGAGATTAGCTCACATGAGTCTTGACGTCAAGAGAAATTTGGAAGACACTCCGCCCGTGCCCGAAGACCACGTCGACCGCTTCCTGAAGCGACTCGCGGCCCAGCCCGGCACGGACATGATCGACCTCGAGGTCGAGGGGCTCGTCGACCGGATCGGCGGCATCAACCGCCGACTCAAGCGGGCGATGGAGTCGACGCTCGCCGAGCACGGCCTGACGGTCCCGGACTGGCAGGTGCTGCGCTCCTTGCGCATCGGCCGCGACGGGACGCAGAGCTCGCCCGGCGAGCTCGCCGCCGAGCTCGAGCTGTCGAGCGGCGCGATGACGAGCCGGCTCGACCGCCTCGAGCAGGCCGGCCTGCTGCGCCGCCTGCCCGACCCCGCCGACCGGCGCGGGACGTCGTGGTCGAGCTGACGCCCGAGGGCAGCGAGGCGTGGGACCCGGCAGCCGGCGTTCAGGCGCGTCGCGAGGCGTTCTTCGCCTCGGCGCTCACGAAGATCGAGCAGAAGCAGTTGAACGGCCTGCTGCGGAAGCTGATGCTCGCGCTCGAGGCGCGCGAGCCCGGCACGAACGAGTCGCGCCGAGAAGCCGAAGAGCGCGTCCGCGGGTGCGCGAGGCCCGGCGTCGCCGTGCGCGCGCCCGAGCGCGTGGAACGGCTCGGGCTCGCGCGTGCCCTCGACGCAGTCGGCGACGTACTCGCCGAGCGCGGGGCCGTGCTTGAAGCCGTGGCCCGAGCCGCCGCCGATCAGCCACCACGACGCGCGGTCAGGATGCTGCGCGACGACGAAGTGCGTGTCGGACGTCAGGCTGTACTGGCAGACGCGCGCGCCGATCACCGGCGCCTCCGCGAGCGACGGGAAGCGCTTCGCCGCGTAGGCGTGCGCCTGGCGGCGCCCCTCGTCGGACGGCACGCGCTCGAGCGAGTCCGGGTCGATCTCGGCGCCCGCGTACGTCGGGCGCGATCTTCACGCCGAGACCCCCGATGTCGCCGTGCCCGTAGAACGGCTCGTCGTACTCGCAGAAGCCCGGGCGTGTCACGCCAGTCGGCGGCCGCCGCCGAGGAAGAACACGTCGCGTCGCGAGATCCGTGCAGCTCGACCTGCCCGGGAAGAGCTTCGGCAGCCACGCGCCGCAGGCCCAGACGACGACGTCGGCGGTGGGGTCGTCACCCGGCTCGAGGCGCCGTTCGTCGAGGGTGACGCCGAGCCGCTCGGCGTCCTCGGACGAGGAGCTGCGTCGCCCGGCGCGCGTGCAGGACGCCGGCATCGGGCTCGTAGAGCACGCCGTCGAGGTCCGTCGAGGCCGAGCGTCGGGTAGAGGCGCGGCGCCGCCTCGCGGCGTGAGCCACTCGTGCGCGATCCCCAGGCGCGCGAGCGTCTCGCGGCTCTGCGCCTCGAAGCCGTCCGGCCGCTGCGCGAACCAGGCGAGGCCGACCGGCTCCCAGATCCGGACGCCGGTACGACTCCTGCAGCTCGAGCCACAACGTCCGCGCGCGCCGCGCGAGCACCGTGTACCAGTCGACGTCGCCGTGGCTCATGCGCAGCAGGCGCGTGTCGCCGCCGGAGGCCGAGCGGACGGTGCCCGGCGCGTACTGCTCGACGAGCGTCACGTCCCAGCCGCGCCGCGCGAGCTCGCGCGCGGTCGACGCGCCGAAGACGCCGGCGCCGACGACGACGGCCGTGCTCATTCGATCGGCGTGACGGTCAGCGAGAGGATGTCGGGGCGGTGGTAGTGGCCCGCCGGGTCGAACCGCTGCCGATCCTCGTAGAGCGGCGACGGGTCGAGGTCGGCGTAGAGGATGCCCTCCTCGTCCCAGAGCGGCCCGGCGAGGTACGTGCCGTCGGGCGCGAGGATCGCCGAGCCGCCGCGGCCGAGCAGCTCGTCTCCGTCGGCGAGCGGCACGTCGGGCGGGTAGCTCGACGCGCGCTGGAAGGCACAGCACGAGAGGACGAACGCGCGGGCCTCCCGCGCGATGTGCCGGACCGAGTCGTGCCACGACTCGCTGTCGTCCGCGGTCGGAGCGAGGTAGATCTCGACGCCGCGCTCGTACAGCGCGAAGCGCGCGAGCGGCATCAGGTTCTCCCAGCAGATGAGCCCGCCGACTTCGCGAAGCCGGCGTCGACCGTCTCGAGGCCGCGGCCGTCGCCGGCGCCCCAGACCAGGCGCTCGTGGTTCGTCGGCACGAGCTTCCGGTGATGGAGCACGAGCGAGCCCTCGGGCGAGTAGACGAGCAGCGAGTTGTAGATCGTCCCGCGCTCGAGCTCGTTGACGCCGACGGCGAGCCACAGCCCGGCGTCCCGGGCGGCGGCGCCCAGCGCGTCGGAGTGCGGGCCCGGCACCTCGACGGACTGCTGGGCGAGCCGCGCGAAGAGCTCCGCTCCCTCGGTCGCCGTGCGCCAGGTGCCGCGCCCACCGGTTCGACGGGTACACGGGCACGAACGTTTCCGGGAAGAGCGCGAGCCGCGCGCCTCCTGCCGCGGCCTCGGCGGCGAGCAGCGCGAGCTTCTCGATCGTCGCCGGCGCGATCGAAGATCACCGGCTCGGCCTGCACGCACGCGACGCGGACGGAGTCGTTCATGCGCTTCGAGGCTACGCGACCGACGCGGTTGCGTCGAGCGCGCTGCGCAACGACCCGACGAAGCGGTGCAGCTCGGCGGCGCCCGCCTCCGCCGCTTCGACGGCGCGCGACCCGACGACGACCCCGTCGACGAGCTCGGCGGCCGCGCGCGCATGCTCGGGAGTCGAGATCCCGAAGCCGGCGTAGAGCGGCACGCCGGTGACGGCGCGGGCGCGCTCCGCGAGCGGCGCGAGCGTCGGGGCGAGCGCCGTCCGCGCACCGGTCGTGCCGGTCAGCGTCACGAGGTACAGCCAGCCGTCGGTCACCGCGGCCGCAAGCCGGAGTCGCTCGTCGGTCGAGGTCGGTGCGACGAGCTGCACGCGCCTGAGCTCGGCGTGCGAGTCGACCGGCAGGTCGGCGACGATCAGGGACGTCGCTCCCGCCTCCCGCGCCTCGGCTGCGAAGCGGTCCCAGCCGTACGCGTCGAGGAGCGAGGAGTACGTCATCGGGATCAGCGGGACGTCGACGAGCTCGCGTGTCGCCGCCAGGCATTCGAGGCAGCGCGCGGTCCGCATTCCCGCGGCCAGTGCGCGCTCGCCGGCGCGCCGGATCACGGGCCCGTCGGCCAGGGGATCGGAGAACGGGAAGCCGAGCTCGACGACGTCGGCGCCGGCCTCGACCGGACGCGCGCGCGAGCTCCGGCGTGTCGGGCATCGCCATCAGGTAGACGACAAGGGTCTTGCTCATCTAGCCGGCGTCATCCGCCGCGAGCACTTCGGCAAGGTCCTTGTCGCCTCGCCCGGAGAGGCAGACGAGCACGAGCTCGGCGTCGAGCTCGCGGGCGCGTGCGAGTGCGTGTGACGACTCGAGCGCCGGGACGATCCCCTCGGCGGCGCAGAGATCGTGGAAGGCGGCAAGCGCCTCGCCGTCGGTGGCGGTGACGTACTCGGCCCGGCCCGTGTCGCGCAGCTGCGCGTGCTCGGGCCCGACGCCCGGGTAGTCGAGCCCCGCCGAGATCGAGTGCGCGTCGAGGATCTGCCCGTCCTCGTCGGCGAGCAGCGACGACCGCGCTCCGTGGAGGACGCCGGTGCGCCCCGCCCCGAGCGACGCCGCGCCTGCCGCCTCGACCCCGATCAACCGCACGTGGTCGTCGGGCACGAAGTCGGAGAAGATGCCGATCGCGTTCGACCCGCCGCCGACGCAGGCGACCACGGCGTCCGGGAGCCGTCCTTCGGCGGCGAGCAGCTGCTCGCGCGCCTCGCGCCCGATCACGCGCTGCAGCTCGCGGACGAGCTCGGGGTACGGCGCCGGACCGACGCACGAGCCGATCAGGTAGTAGGTCGTCTCGACGTTCGCGATCCAGTCGCGGATCGCCTCGCTGGTCGCCTCCTTCAGCGTCCGCGTCCCGAACTCGACGGGTCGCACCTCCGCTCCGAGCAGCTTCATCCGCGCGACATTGGGCGCCTGGCGGCGGATGTCCTCGCTGCCCATGTAGACGACGCACTCGAGCCCGAACCGCGCGCACACGGTTGCGGTGGCGACGCCGTGCTGGCCGGCGCCCGTCTCCGCGACGATGCGCCGCTTGCCGAGTCGCCTCGCGATCACGGCCTGGCCGAGCGCGTTGTTGAGCTTGTGCGCACCCGTGTGCAGCAGGTCCTCGCGCTTCAGGTACATGCGCGTGTCGGGCGCGAACCGCTCGACACGCGTCAGCGGAGTGGGGCGGCCGGCGTAGCTGGTGAGCAGCGCGTGGAGCTCGGCGTGGAAGGAGTCGTCGCGGGCGAGCGCCTCCCATGCCGTCCGGAGCTCGTCGAGCGCGGGGATGAGCGTCTCGGGGACGTAGCGGCCGCCGTACGGGCCGAAGGTCGTGCTCACTTGTCCCCGCTCCGCAGGCCTCGACCCACGCGCGGACGGCGTCGTGATCCTTCACGCCCGGAGCGCTCTCGGTCGAGCGCGCCGAGTCGACCGCCCACGGGCCGACTGCGTCGATCGCGCTGCGCACGTTCTCCGGGCCCAGCCCGCCTGCGAGCATGACGCGCCCCGGCGTCTCGCGGGCGCGCTCGAGATGCGTCGGGTCGGCCGTGAGCCAGGGCAGGTCGACGACCGAGCCGACCTGCTCGCCACGACGGAGCAGCACGGCGTCGCGGGAGCGGTGGCCGTCCTCACGTGCGTACTGCTGCACGAGGTCGGCGTCGGTCTCCTCGGTCTCGCCGACGAACACGGCGACGCGCAGCACCGTCGGCGGCGCCGCGAGCAGCGTCGCGGCGCGGCGCGGGCTCTCCTCGGCGAGGATGAACCCGACGAGGTCGGCGCCGGCGTCGACGGCTGCGTCGACGTCCTCCTGGCGCGTGAGCCCGCAGACCTTCACGAGCGGCCGTGCCAGCAGGTCGCTGAGCTTCGCGCCGGGGTCGCGCGCGGTCATGAGCGTCGAGCCGACGAGCACCGCGTCGGCGCCGGCGAGCTCGGCGGCGGCCGCCTGTGCCCGCGTCGCGATCCCGCTTTCCGCGACCACGATCCGATCACGCGGTGTGCGTGCGACGAGCTCGAGCTGGGCGCCGCGATCGACCGAGAAGTCGCCGAGGTTGCGCGCGTTGACGCCGACGACCGGTGCGCCGAGCTCGATCGAGCGCTCGAGCTCGTCCGCGTCGTGCGCCTCGACGAGCGTGTCGAGCCCCAGCGCGGCCGCCTCGGCGAGGAGCTTCGAGCACGCCGCGTCGTCCAGGTCGCGGAGGATGAGCAGCACCGCGTCGGCGCCGGCCTCGCGCGCCTCCGCGAAGGTGCGCGGGGGTCGAGAAGAAGCCCTTCGCGAGCAGCGGCAGCGCTGTTGCCGCGCGGGCTGCACGGAGATCGTCCCACGAGCCGGCGAAGCGCTCGTCGACGAGCACCGACATCGCGCGTGCGCCCGCCGACTCGTAGGCGCGCGCGACCGCTGCCGGATCGCCGTCCGGTCGCAGGTCGCCGGCGGAGGGCGAGCGGCGCTTGAACTCGGCGACGGCGCCGAAGCCCGGGGCACGAAGAGCATCCGCGAACCTCACGCGGTCGCCGCCTGCTGTGAGAAGGCCGCCAGCTCCTCGAGCCTGGCCGCCGCCGCGCCGGAGTCGATCGTCTCGTTCGCGGCCTCGAGACCGTCGCGCAGGTCGTCCGCATGGCCGGCCGCGGCGATCGCGCCGGCGGCGTTCAGCGCGATCGCGGCGCGCGCCGGGGCGTCGCCGCCGCCTGTCAGCACGGCGCGGATGCGCACGGCGTTCTCGGCCGGCGTCCCGCCGCGCAGGTCTTCCGGCCGGCAGCGCTCCACCCCGAGCGTCGACGGGGTCGATCTCGCGCCGGCGCACCGCGCCCTCGACGACCTCGCAGACGAGGTTCGGCCCGGCGGGGGAGAGCTCGTCGATGCCGCCGGCGCCGTGCACCACGAATGCGCGCTTCGCCCCGAGCCGGACGAGCACATCGGCGATCACCGGCACGAGCTCTGCCGAATAGACGCCGACCACCTGGCTGCGCGCGCCGGCCGGGTTCGTGAGCGGGCCAAGCACGTTGAAGACGGTACGTGTCGCGAGCTCGCGCCGGACCGGGGCGGCGTGGCGCATCGCGGGATGGTGCAGAGGAGCGAACATGAAGCCGAAGCCGAGCTCGTCGATCGAGCCGCGCGATCGACTCGGCGGGCAGCTCGAGGTTGAAGCCGAGCTCCTCGAGGACGTCGGCAGAGCCGGACTGCGACGAGACCGAGCGGTTGCCGTGCTTCGCCACGCCCGCACCTGCTGCGGCCGCGACGAGCGCCGCCGCGGTCGAGATGTTGAACGTCCGGCCGCCGTCACCTCCGGTGCCGGCGGTGTCGACGAGGTCGTCGCGCGCCGGGTGCACGGCGATCACATGGTCGCGCATCGCCTCGGCCGCACCCGCGATCTCGTCTGCCGTCTCGCCCTTCAGCCGCAGCGCCACGAGGAACCCGCCGATCTGCGCGGGCGTCGCCTCGCCCGACATGATCGCGTCCATCACGCGCCGCGACTCGGCACGGCTCAGGTCGCGGCCGTCGAGCAGCTGCGCGAGCGCCTGCTCCATCAGAACGCGCCCGAGAGGAAGTTGCGCGCCAGCTCCGGGCCGTGCGGCGTGAGCACGGACTCCGGGTGGAACTGGACGCCGGCGACGGGCAGCTCACGATGGCGCACTGCCATCACCTCGCCCTCGTCCGTCGTCGCCGTCACCTCGAGGCAATCGGGCAGCGACGTTGCCGCGAGCGAGTGGTAGCGGCCCGCCTCGAACTCGACCGGGACGTCGCGGAAGAGCGCGCTGCCGTCGTGCCGCACCGACGTCGCCTTGCCGTGCACGAGCTCGCGCGCACGCCCGACCTCGCCGCCGAAGCACGTCACGATCGCCTGATGGCCGAGGCAGACGCCGAGCGTCGGCGTCGTGGTCGAGAGCCGGCGGATGACCTCGACCGAGGCGCCCGCGTCCTCCGGCCGCCCGGGACCGGGCGAGACGACGAGATGCGACGGCGCGAGCTCGGCCGCCTCGTCCGGCGTTACCGCATCGTTGCGGCGCACCACGACCTCGGCGCCGAGCGCGCCGAACAGGTGCGCGAGGTTGTAGGTGAACGAGTCGTAGTTGTCCACGAGCAGGATCATGACCGCGCCTCCGCGAGGTCGATCGCCATCTCCAGCGCGGCGAGCTTGCGCAGGCACTCTTCGTGCTCGGCCTGCGGGCTCGAGTCGGCGACGATCCCGGCGCCTGCCTGCAGCAGCGCGTAGCCGTCGTGCAGGACGACCGTCCTGATCGCGATGCACGCGTCGAGCGGGCCGTCCGGCAGCGCGTACAGCACCGCTCCCGCGTACGGGCCGCGACGGTAGTTCTCGAGCTCCGAGATGATCTGCATCGCGCGTACCTTGGGTGCGCCGGAGACGGTCCCGGCCGGGAAGCAGGCGCGCAGCACGTCGAACGAGGCCGTGCCCGGCTGGAGCTCGCCGACGACCTCCGAGACGAGGTGCGTGATGTGCGAGAACCGCTCGGCCTCGAGGAACCGGGCGACCCGGACGGTCCCGGGCACGCACACGCGCGACAGGTCGTTGCGGCCGAGGTCGACGAGCATCACGTGCTCCGCCCGGTCCTTCTCCGAGGCGAGTAGCCGATCGGCGTCGCCGGTCCCCGGGCTCGTCGAGCCGGCGATCGGGTTGACGGAGGCGCGGCCGTCCTCGCACCGCACGAGCGTCTCGGGCGACGACCCGACGAGAGCCAGTCCGTCGAGCTCCAACAGGAAGAGGTACGGCGAGGGGTTGACGCGCCGGAGCGAGCGGTAGATCTGGAGCGGCGACACGGACGTTCGGCGCTCGGCGCGCTGCGACAGCACGATCTGGAACGCGTCGCCGCGCCGGATGTGCTCGCGGCAGGCGTCGACGCCGCGCTCGTAGTCGAAGCGCGAGGGGAGGCGCTTGGTGGGGCCGTGCCGGCCCTCCGGCGCCGCGGGGAGCGGCGGGATCGGCGCCTGGAGGATCCGCGTCACCTCCTGCGGGTCGCCGGCGAGCACCTCGGCCGATCCGCGCGCGTGGTCGAATCGCACGAGGACGTCGGCGACGACGAAGCGGCTCTCCGGGAGGCCGCGGCCGGCGTCGGGAAGCGGCGACGGTCGGCTCGAGCGCGGCGACGTGGTCGTACGCCACGTAGCCGACCACCGGCGCGCCGGCGCCTCTGCCTCGGCGAACGACACGATCCGGTCGCCGCAGCCGACGAGCGAGTAGCGGCCGAGGCGGCCCTGCTCGACCGACTCGAGCAGGAACGACGCACGCGCCGAGCGACCGCAGGTGGAGGTACGCACCGAGCGGTGTGACGAGATCGGTGTTGACGACGGTGCTGGCGATCATCGGTAGACGAAAACGACCCTCGCGGGTCGTTGGTCGAGCGGTTTCACTGAAGTCGCGGGTCGCGCTGCTACGCGCCCGGGCTTCCGCCCCGCTCGCGGCGAGCGCGCCACCAGGTGCGGGAGCGGAGGTTCATCGCACGTGACGGTAGTCGCTTCGGTTTGAATGCGCAAGCGCCCATGGCTGCCCCTCCGCTCCTCATCTCGCTGCTCGAGGCGATCGGCCCGTCGGGCAGCGAGGGCGAGCCGGCGCGCATCTGGCGCGAGGCGGCCGGTGCGTTCGCCGCGGTCTCGAGCGACACACTCGGCACGACATTCGCACGCGTCTCCGCGGCCGGGCGCGAGCCGCCGGCGCCGACGCTTGCGCTCGTCGGGCACATCGACGAGATCGGCGTGTCGGTGACGAACGTCGAGGACAACGGCCTGCTCGCGATCGGGACGGTCGGGGGCATCAGCCCGGAGATGCTGCTCGGCCAGCGAGTCACGTTCCTGACGGCGAACGGGCGGGTGCCGGGCGCACTCGTCGCGCAAGCGTCAGTACCCGGACCAGGTCGGCCGACCGCCCCCGCACCGAGCACACCGATCTGCACGTCGACATCGGTGCGAAGGACCGCGCCGAGGCCGAGACGCTCGTGCAGGTGGGCGACGTGGGCGTCTGGTCGGGACCGCCGGTCGATCTGCCCGGCGGGCGCCTGGTCTCGCGTGCGCTCGACAATCGACTGGGCGCGTACGTCGTGCTCGAGGCGGCGCGCCGGATCGCCGAGGCGGGCGGCGCCGCGGTCGACGTCGTCGCGGTGGCCGCCGTGCAGGAGGAGACGAGTCTGTACGGCGCGCGGACGGCCGCCTTCGCGCTGGATCCGATCGCCGCGATCGTGGTCGACGTCACGCCGGCGACCGACTACCCGGGCGGCGATCCGGGGCGGGCAGGCCGCCTCGAGCTCGGCGGCGGCGCGATGATCGGGCGCGGGACGATGCTCAGCCCGCCGCTCGTCGACCTGCTCACTCGTGCGGCGCGCGAGGAGGAGATCGCGCACGCGTTCGAGGTCTACACGAGGCTGACGATGACCGACGCCGACGAGGTCCTCCGGTCGCGTGCCGGGGTCCCGACAGGTCTGCTCTCGGTCCCGACGCGTTACGTGCACAGTCCGAACGAGATCTGCGACCTCGCCGACGTCGAGGCGGTCGTGCAGCTGATCGTCGCGTTCGCGAAGCGGCTCGACCGCGAGACGACCTTCCTGCGCTAGCCTCGACGCGTGGCCCGCAGCGTCATCGTCAGTGCGCTTCGCACGCCGTTCGGCAAGCTCGGCGGCGGTCTCGCTGCGTACGAGGCGCCGCAGCTCGGCGCGATCGCGATCAGGGCGGCGCTCGACCGGGTCGGGATCGAGGCGCACGAGCCGCAGTACGTGATCATGGGACAGGTGCTGCAGGCCGGGACCGGTCAGGCGCCCGCGCGACAGGCGGCGGTCACGGCGGGCCTTCCCGTCGAGACGCCGGCCGACACGATCAACAAGGTGTGCGCGTCGTCGATCCGGGCGATCGAGATCGCAGACTCGATGATCAGGTCCGGCGACGTCGAGGTCGTCGTCACGGGCGGCATGGAGTCGATGTCGAACGCGCCCTACCTGCTCAAGCGCGCGCGGTTCGGCTACCGGCTCGGCAACGGCGAGCTGATCGACTCGATGGTGTTCGACGGGCTGACGTCGACCTTCGACGGACTGCACATGGTCGAGCAGAACTCGCGCGTGTCGCGCGAGCTCGGGATCTCGCGCGAGCGTGCAGGACGCGTGGGCGGCGCGCTCCCACGCGCGCGCCGCGGCAGCGCAGGATTCGGGCCGGTTCGCCGACGAGATCGTCGCCGTCGGCGACGTCGACCGCAGACGAGTCGGTCCGGCCGGACACGACCGTCGAGCGGCTGGCGGCGCTCCAGCCCGTGTTCGACCCCGAAGGCACGACGACGGCGGGCAACGCACCGGGCGTGAACGACGGTGCGAGCTGCGTCATCGTCTGCTCCGAGGAGTGGGCGATGCGGCGGGGCCTCGAGCCGCTTGCGACGATCCTCGCGCAGGGCTACGTCGCGGACGACTTCGCCTACCTCGCGCGAACGCCGGCGAACGCGGCCGCGATTGCGCTCGGCAAGGCGGGCAAGTCGATCGACGACGTCGAGCGCGTCGAGATCAACGAGGCGTTCGCGTCGGTCGCCTCGAACTCGGCCGCGCTGCTCGGCGCCGACGAGGAGCTGGTCAACGTCAACGGCGGCGCCGTTGCGCTCGGGCACCCGATCGGCGCCTCGGGCGGGCGCATCGTCGCCACGATGGTGCATGAGCTGCGCCGCAACGGCGGCGGCCTCGGCCTCGCCGCGATCTGCTCCGGCGGCGGCCAGGGCGACGCGCTGCTGATCCAGGCGTAACGGTTCCGTCACCCTTCCCTGGGAGCCGGACATGTCGCGTACGGCCAGGGGCAAGACCGCATGGTTGTGCGGAAAATCGCCGCAACGGCAGACGGGCGTTGCGGTTTCGTCACCCTTCCCTGGGAACTAGCGCGGGACTAGCGCGCCGCTTCGAGGAAGCGGAGCACCGCGAGGACGCGGCGGTTGCCGGTCTCGTCGGGTGGGAGCCTGAGCTTCTGGAAGATCGAGCGGACGTGCTTCTCGACCGCTCGCTCGGTGATCACGAGGCGCTCTGCGATCGCGGCGTTCGAGTACCCCTCCGCCATCAGCTCGAGCACCTCTCGCTCGCGCGGCGACAGGTCGTCGAGCGGAGTCGCGGCGCGGGAACGCGCGACGAGCTGCGCGACGACCTCGCCGTCGACGACGGACTCGCCGGCGGCAATCCGACGCAACACGTCGAGGAACGCCCGCACGTCGGTCACTCGATCCTTGAGCAGGTAGCCGACGCCGCCGGCGCCTCCGGCGAAGAGCTCGCTCGCGTAGCGCTCCTCGACGTACTGCGAGAGCACCAGCACCGGCAGGTCGGGGTGCCGCTCGCGCAGCTCGAGCGCCGCGCGGATCCCCTCGTCCGTGTGCGTCGGCGGCATGCGGACGTCCGCGACGACGATGTCGGGGCGCTCACGCTCGACCGCGCTCACGAGCTCGAAGGCATCGCCGACGACCGCGACCACGACGTGGCCGTCCTCGGCGAGGAGCCGGACGAGCCCGTCGCGCAGGAGGACAGAGTCCTCGGCGATCACGACGCGCACGGCAGCTCCGTGACGATACGCGTGCCGCCGCCCGACGGGCTCACGACGGCGAAGGAGCCGTCGACGGCGGCAGCACGATCGGCGAGCCCGCGCAGGCCGGCGCCGTGCGGGTCGGCGCCGCCGCGGCCGTTGTCCGCGATCTCGACGCGTAGCCGGTCGCCCGTCTGCTCGAGGGAGACGTCGATGGCCGTCGCCCCGGCGTGTTTCGCGACGTTCGCGAGTGCCTCCGAAACGATGAAGTAGGCGGTCGCCTCGACCGACGCCGGCGGTCGCGTCGCGAGCGAGCCGCGGACGCGCACGGGCACCGTCGACTTGGCGGCGAGCCCCGAGACGGCCGCGTCGAGCCCGCGGTCGGTGAGCACGGCAGGGTGGATGCCGCGGGCGAGGTCTCGGAGCTCGCGCAGCGCGAGTTGCGCATCGCCGTGCGCGTCTTGCAGGAGGGACTTCGCCTGCTCCGGGTCCGAGTCGAGCTTCTCGAGCGCGATCCCGAGGTCCATGCCGAGTGACACGAGCCGCTGCTGGGCGCCGTCGTGCAGGTCGCGCTCGAGCCGGCGGCGGTCCTCGATCGTCGCGTCGACGGTGCGCGAGCGCGACTCCTCGAGCACCGCGGCCCGACGCTCGAGCGTGCGCCGTGACGTCCCGAGGAACGCCCGGACGATCTCCCGATCGACCGCCCCGAGCGCCCGGATCGCCCACGGCGCGATCAGTGTGAGGACGACGCCCGCGAGACAGGCGAGCGCGAGCTGCCACGGCTCGTTCCAGTACGTGCTGTCGCCGATCTGCGGCCCGCCGTGCGGCACCGACCACGCCCACGCCGGCAGCGTCAGCAGCCCGAGCGCGGTTGCCCACCACGTGACCGCGATCGTGAACGTGGCGATCCCGACCGGCAGCATAAGAATGAAGTACGCCGCGGCGCGCCAGCCCGCGCCGTCACCGAGCGGCCGCACGAGCCGACGTAGGAACCCGCCCGAACTGTCGAGGCGCGGCGGCGGCGCCAGCTCGAGGCCGAGCAGCCGCGCCCGGAAGAGCTCCGGCCTGATCGCGGCGCGGCACGCAAGCACGGTCAGCGTGAGGATCGGGACGCCGATCAGCGTGATCAGCAGCCCCAGGCCGAGCGACAGCCCGGTGACGACGCACTGTGAACCCCGCGACACCGACCGGGAGGTCGAGCAGCAGGTACGTCGTCTCGAACCAGGTCCGCCGCGAGAAGACCGCTCTGAACATGCTCTTTACGCTACGCGCGCGACCTCGCCGCCGACAGTGGGTTGCCCAGCGTCCTCAGGTGGTGGTATCCACACTCTGTGTCGGTCATCCGCGCCGCAGGGGGGGTCGTCGTTCGCGACGGCCGGGTTCTCATCGTGCACCGCCCACGCTACGACGACTGGTCGCTGCCGAAAGGGAAGCTGAAGCGCGGGGAGGACTGGGGCGACGGGGCGCTCCGTGAGGTCCTCGAGGAGACGGGCATCGAGTGCGCGCTCGGCGAACCGCTCGGCGTCTCGACGTACACCGTCCAGGGCGAGTCGAAGGAGGTGCGTTGGTACCGGATGGAGCCGCTGGGCGACGACGGCCCCCTCGAGCACGAGGTGGACGAGCTTCGCTGGGTGCTGCTCGACGAGGCCGACGACGCGCTGACCTACGACCGCGACCGCGACGTGTTGAAGCGCTTGCGGTAGCGGGTCTCGGTCGCGCTGACGCCCAACCATTGCTCGACCTTCTCCGCCCCGTCCGCCACACCAGCCCGACAGCTCGTAGAAGCGGCGGGCGCGCGGATTCTCGGACAGCACCCACAGCGTCGCCTCGTCGTAGGTCTCGGCGAGCTGCGCCTCGGCGCGCTCGAGGAGCGCCCGCCCGGCGCCCTCCGACCACGCGTCGGGATCGACGTAGATCGCGTACAGCTCCCCGTGTTCCTCGTCCTCGCGGCTCGGCCCGACCGACGCGAAGCCGATCACCTCCCCGTTTCGCTCGGCGACGAACGTCGTCCAGCCTCGCGGCGGCATCACGAACCGCTGACGCCAGCGCGTCTCGTCGATCGGCAGCGCGTCGAGCTTCGCCGGCGGGAACACGTGCCGGTACGCGATCTGCCAGCCGCGAGTGCGAATCGACTCCACCGCGAACGCATCGTCGGGCTTCGCCTGCCGGATCACCATTCCCGAAGGGTAGGCTGCCGCGCCGTGAGGTTCGAGCACGTGCTCGTCGTCGGCGCGGGGCAGATGGGCGGGGGGATCGCCCAGGTCGTGGCGGCCTCCGGACGCCGCGTGTCGCTGCACGACCCCTATCCGGGCGCCGTCGAGCGGGGCGTCGACGCGATGCGCGCGAGCCTCGAGCGGCTGGCCGAGAAAGGCGGCGCGGACCCCGGGCAGACGCTCGCGCGCGTGACCCCGGTCGACGAGCTCAGGAGCGCCGACCTGATGATCGAGGCGATCACCGAGGACGCCGCCGCGAAGGAGGACCTCTTCCGCCGGGCGGACGAAGCGCTTCCCCCCGGCGCGATCCTCGCTTCGAACACGAGCTCGATCCCGATCACGTCGCTCGCTGCCGTCACGTCGCGTCCCGAGCGCGTCATCGGGATGCACTTCTTCAACCCCGTCCCGGTGCTGAAGCTCGTGGAGGTGATTCGCGCCGTCCAGACGTCGGACGAGACGACCGCGGCGATCGTCGGGCTCGCGCGCGAGCTCGGGAAGGAGCCGGCCGAGGCGCGCGACTACCCGGGCTTCGTCTCGAACCGCATCCTGATGCCGTTCATCAACGAGGCGGCGTACGCGTTGATGGAGGGCGTTGCGGAAGCGGAGGCGATCGACACGATCGCGAAGCTCGGTTTCGCGCATCCGCTCGGGCCGCTCGCGCTCGCCGACCTGATCGGGATCGACACCTGCGTCGCGATCATGGAGGTGCTGCACCGCGGTCTCGGCGACCCGAAGTACGCGCCGTGCCCGCTCCTCCGCCAGTACGTGCAGGCGGGACGCCTCGGCCGCAAGTCAGGCGAGGGCTTCTACCGCTACTGACGCACGCGCGTCGAGCAGCGCGTCGTGAACCGCCGCGAAGACGTCGCCGTCCTGCGCGTAGAGCGCGTTGAAGTCGACGGCGCCGTTCACCTCGAGCACGATCCAGCCGCCGACGCCCGACGGCAGCAGGTCGACCCCCACCAGGTCGCCTCCGACTGCGGCGGCGGCGGCGAGCGCGATCGCACACGCCTCCGGCGGAGGCGTGACCGGCTCGCGCCGCGCCCCGAGGGCCACGTTCGTCCGCCACTCGCCCGCCGTCGCGACGCGGCGGACGGCGCCGGCGACCTGTCCGCCAGCGACGACGATGCGCAGGTCGAATCCTCGCGGCGGCACGAGTGCCTGCGCTACCGCGCCCGTCGCGGAGAACCACGGCCGGCCGCGTGCCTCGCCAAGCGCGCCCAGGAACGCGCGCGCGTCGTCGCAGCGGACGACGTCGGCGCCCCACGATCCGAATCTCGGCTTGAGGACGAGCGGGGGCTGAAGCTCGGGCGACGGGCAGCCAAGGGGCGATGTGCACCGTAGGCGGGTGGGGCACCGCCGCGGCTGCGAGCGCCGCGGCCGTCGCGAGCTTGTCGTGCGTCCGGGTCAGTGTCGAGCGTCCGTTGAGCACCGTCACGCCGAGCGCGGCCAGCCTGTCGAGCGCCCAGAGCCCCGGCTCGATCCCGTCGAGCGACTGCAGCACGTCGAGCCGTCCCAGCGCGACGTCACCGGGGCGCAGGCGCGCGAGCGCCTGCGCCGGGCTCTGGACGGAGCCGAGCCGGACGTTCGTCGGGGTGACGCGGTGCGCAACGATGGCGAGGGCGCCCATTCCGCGCATATTGCGGACATTCTCGCCGGTCGAACAGGGGCGATGCCAGCCCGACGCCGAACGTTCTCGGGATCGTTACCCGTTGGCTCGAACGGCGCACATAGGTTGGCCGCACGGGTGGCCTGACGGGGTGACCTGGGGGAACGACGCAGAGCGGCCCGGGGAGGAGGTGGGGGACAGCCTCCCCGGGCCGTCGGCAACACCGTTCGACCGCGCGGCTACCATCGCGCGGCCCAAATGCGCGAGACCGTCGAACGTGAGGTGAAGCTCGAGGCCGCGGCCGACTTCGAGCTGCCGGCGCTGCCCGGCTCGGAAATCGACCGCGTGTTCACGTCGACCTACGTGGACACCCCTGCGCGCTCGCTGACGGCGGCGGGGATCACGCTGCGGAGGCGGCTCGAGAACAGGCGTTCGCTCTGGCAGCTCAAGCTGCCGCGGAGCGGCGCTCGCGCGGAGCTCGAGGCGCGCGGCGGGCCGGCCGGTCCACCGCCCGAGCTGGCCGCGCTCCTGACGGTGCACACCCGGCGCCACGGGGAGCTCGCGCCGATCGCCGTCCTGCGCACCCGGCGGCGCGGCGTTCACGTCGTCGAGGGCGACCGCGACGTCGCAGAGGTCACCGTCGACCGGGTCGACGTGCTCGAGGGACGCCGCCGCGTGGACGGGTTCGTCGAGCTCGAGGCCGAGCTGACCGACGGGGACGAATCCGACCTGGCGCGTCTCGCCCGCGAGCTCCGCGCCGCCGGAGCACGGGTGTCGGACGGCCGTCCGAAGGTCTTTCGGGCCCTGGGGATCACGGCGCCTGACGGGCCGGGCAAGAAGTCGTCGACGCGAGAGCTCGTCGCCTACCAGCTGCGCGCGCAGCTCGTCCAGATCGAGGCGCACGACCCGGGCATCCGCGCCGGCGGGACGACCGAGGATGTGCATCGCTTCCGGGTCGCAACGCGGCGGACGCGGGCGCTCATTCGCGCAACGCGGCCGGTGCTCGGAGAGCAGCTGGCGCCGCTCGCAGACGAGCTCGGCTGGCTGGCCGGGAAGCTCGGCGCGGTCCGCGACCTCGACGTGCTCATCGCGCATCTTCGAGACGAGGTCGCTCGAGTCGACGAGGAGGCAGCCGGAGCGGAGGCGGTCGTCTCGGCACTCGAGCTGGAGCGCGAGGCTCGCCGCGAGGAGCTGCTCGCTGCGCTCGACTCGGACCGGTACCTGAAGCTGCTGGAGAGCTTCGGCGCGGCGATCGACTCGCTGCCCGAGCTCGACGGCGACGTCAGGGCGCTAGCCCTGGCCGAGCTGAAGCGTCTCGCGAAGGCAGCATCTTCCGTCACGCCCGACTCGTCCGACGACGAGTTCCACGCGCTCCGGATCCGTGCCAAGCGGGCGCGTTACGCGGGCGAGCTGGCCGCGCTCGCGGGCGGCAAGAAGCTCGCGCGCTACGTCGAGGCGGTGACGGCGGTCCAGGACGTCGTCGGCGAGCATCAGGACTCGGTGGTGGCCGAAGCGAAGCTCCGTGAGCTCGTCGCACCCGACCGCGCGGTCGCCGTCGGCCGCCTGATCGAGCGCGAGCGGGAACGGCGACGCGACGCCCGCGCGCGGTACCCGGACGTGATCGCGGACGCGCTTGCCCGCGGACGCGCCGCTGTGCGGTAGGCGAGTCTAGGCGGCGCGGCGCCGCGCGCCGAGCTCGGCCACGGCGCCTTCACGAACGCCCGCGCGGGCAACCTTGAGCGGCCTGTTGAGCTTCCCCTGCACCGCCGCGAGGATCGTCGCGCCGGCGGCGAGCGTGTCCGCCCGCGCAGGATCGACGTCGTAGTGGTCGATCAGGTCGATGCGCGAGGTGCGTGCCGAGCAGGTCGACGGCGCCGGCAAGCTCGTCGTCACCCAGTCGTCCGCCGACGAGGCGCTTCAGTGCACGCGCGCTGCCGCCGACGGCGATCGCCGCTCGCGCGGGCGGTAGCGTCAGCGGCTCGAGGAGCTCGTCGACCTCGGCGCGCGCGCGCTCGAGGTGGCCCGGCCTCGGAGGGTCGCCCTCGAGCAGGCGGCTCGTGAGCCTGCGCGATCCGAGATCGATCGTGCCGCTCCAGACGATGCCCTCGCGGCCCGAGCCGACGACGAGCTGGGTCGAGCCTCCGCCGACGTCGACGACGGTGACGCGCCGGCCGGGCGGCAGGCGCAGCGTGCCGAGCGCGCCGACGAACGCAAGCTGCCCCTCCTCCTGGGCGGACAGGATGCGGGCGCGCGCCGACGTGACGGTCTCCGATCGCATCGAGGAGCTCCGGCCCGTTCGCGGCCTGCCGTCCCGGGCTCGTGATCAGGACCTCGACGTCCACCGCCCCCGCCTCGCGCGCCGCGGCGACGAAGCGTGCGACGTGATCGGCGGTCTCGGCGAGCTTCGACTCCGTGATCACCCCGCTTCGCTCGACGCAGGCCCCGAGGCCGAGCGTCGCGCGCAGCGAGAGCACCGGCTTGCCGTGGGCGGCGACGAGCAGGCGCACGGTGTTCGAGCCGACATCGACGACCCCATACGGCACGTCCGAATGGTGACGACCCCACATGACGGCGCTTCGGCCGCTAGCCGGGTCGCGTCAGTCGTCTCGCGCGCTCGCGCCTGCGCATGAACTGGGCCTGCGCCGAGCGCCGGCGCTCGCCCTTCTTGCCCGAGACGCGCCGCCACGACTCGTCGGGCTGCAGCTCCCACGCGCTCGAGTTGTCGTTGAAGAGCGCCTTGAAGATCGCGTCGATCTCCGCCGCGGGTGTGCGGATCCTCGGCAGGCGTGACCACCTCGATGCGGTGGTCGAGGTTGCGCGGCATCAGGTCGGCGCTGCCGAGCAGGTACGTGCGCTCGTCGCCGGCCTCGAAGCAGATAGAGGCGGCTGTGCTCGAGGAACCGTCCGAGCACCGAGCGGACGCGGATCGTCTCGCTCAGGCCCGGCACGCCCGGAACGAGCGAGCAGACCGCGCGCACGACGATGTCGATCTCGACGCCGGCCTGCGAGGCGCGGTAGAGCTCCTCGATCACCTCGGGGTGCGTGAGGTTGTTGCACTTCAGGCGGATTCGCGCGTGCTTGCCGGCCTGTGCGGCGTCACTGACCTCGCGGATCAGCTCGATCAGGCGCTTCTTCAGGTTGAACGGGGCGACGAGCAGCTTGCGGAAGCGCTGCGGACGCCCGAACCCGGTGACGAAGTTGAAGAGGTCGGCGACGTCGGCGGCGATCTCGGGGTCGGCGGTGAAGAGCCCGACGTCCTCGTACGTGCGCGCGGTTGTGGCGTGGTAGTTGCCGGTTCCGATGTGGACGTAGCGGCGCAGGTCGTCTTCCTCGCGGCGCACGACCAGGGTCGTCTTCGCGTGGATCTTCATGTCGGGGAACCCGTAGACGACGTGGACGCCCGCCTGCTCGAGCGAGCGCGCCCATTCGATGTTGCGGCGCTCGTCGAAGCGCGCCTTGAGCTCGACGACGCAGACGCACTGCTTGCCGTTCTCGGCCGCCTCGACGAGAGCGTTGGCGAGCACCGAGTCCTGCGGTCGTCCGGTAGACGGTGGTCTTGATCGCGACGACATCCGGGTCGTGCGCCGCGGTGCGTCACGAACGCTTCGACGCTCGTGGCGAACGAGTCGTACGGGTGCTGGACGACGAGGTCGCGCTGCGCGATCTCCGCGAAGATGTCGTCGTTCTTGGGGCTCAGCAGCCGCCGCTGCGTGTAGGCGACCCACGGCGCGTACTTGAGGTCGGGGCGGTCGAGCGCATAGAGCTGGCCGACGTCGGCGAGGTCGAGCAGCCCCTTCACCGGGTAGACGGCCGGCGGCGAGATCCCGAGCCGCGTCTCGAGACGCGTCAGCATCGAGCGCGAGATCGAGCTCGACACCTCGAGCCGTACGACGGCGCCGAAGCGCCGCTTTCGCAGCTCGCTCTCGACGGCCTCGAGCAGGTCGTCGGCGTCGTCCGAGATCTCGGTGTCGCCGTCGCGGGTCAGCCGGAACGCGACGCGCTCGAGCACCTCCATCTCGGGGAAGAGCGCCCCCAGGAAGTGCCCGATCACCGCTTCGAGCGGGAGCCGCAGGCCGCCCGACCCAACCTGCACGAACCGCGGCAGGCCCTCCGGCACCTTGACGCGCGCAAAGCGCTCCTCGCCCGACGCGTCGTCGCGGACGAGGACGCCGAGGCTCAGCGACAGGCCCGAGATGTACGGGAACGGCTGACCGGGCCCGACCGCGAGCGGCGTCAGCACCGGGTAGATCTCCGCGGTCGAACACACGCTCGAGGTCGGCGAGCTCCTCCGTCGAGGCGTCGTCGACTGTGCCGATCCGGATGCCCTCGGCGGCGAGCGCGGGGCAGAGGTCGTCGCGCCACAGGCGCGACTGGGCCGCGCCGAGCTCGAGCACCCGCTTGCGGATCTCCTCGAGCGTCTGCTGCGGCGTCCGGCCGTCGGGCAGCCGGACGGCGAGCCCGGCGAGCACCTGGTCGTACAGGCCGGCGACGCGAACCATGAAGAACTCGTCGAGGATCACCGAGACGATCCCGCAGAACTTCACGCGCTCGAGCAGCGGCTCGGCCGGGTCGCTCGCGAGGTCGAGCACGCGACGCATGAGGTCGAGCGCCGACAGCTCGCGGTTGATCAGCGCTTCGCTGGCGCTCGGGATCTCGGTGGTCGACACGGGTGGCTCGGAAGCATTCCGGACGGGCGGTGGACGCGGGGTGTCGATTTGGTAAAGCCGTCGCTCCGTGCGGCTCCGCGTATGCTGCCGCCGGTGCGCAACGACCGCCTCCTCACCATCCTCGCGCTTGTCATCGGGATCCTGCTGATCGTAGTCGGCATCGTCTACTGGGCGCTTCCCGCGGATTCGCTGCCGTCCTTCTTCCCCGGTCACCAGGCCGGCTCCGACCACCACCACGTGAAGCACGGCATCGCGGCATTCCTGCTCGGCGTCGCCTGCCTCGTGTTCGCCTGGTTCCGCTCGGGCCCGAAGCGGACGACGACGACGACGGCGTGATCGCCGCCGAGCTGATCTCCTACAGCCGCGCGATCGTGATGGGGCTCCTGCAGGGCGTGACGGAGCTCTTTCCGGTCTCGAGCCTCGGACATAGCGTCATTCTCCCGAGCCTGCTCGGCTGGAACATCCACCAGAACGACCAGTATTTCCTGACGTTTCTGGTTGCAACGCACCTCGCGACGGCGATCGTGCTCCTGATCTTCTTCTGGCGCGACTGGGTGCGGATCATTCGCGGTCTCGGGCGCTCCCTCCGCGACCGCGGGATCGATCCGGGCGACAGCGACGCGAAGCTCGGCTGGCTGCTGGTCGTCGGGACGATCCCGGCCGGGATCCTCGGGCTCGCGCTCGAGCACGTGCTGCGCAAGGCGTTCGCGTCGCCGACCTCGGCGGCGATCTTCCTGACACTGAACGGCGTGCTGCTCGCGGGCGCGGAGCTGCTGCGGCGGCGGGCCCCCGTGACGGCCGACGAGGACGACGTCCGCATCGCGCGCACGGTCTCCTGGAAGGACGCCGCGCTGGTCGGCTCCGCGCAGGCGATCGCGCTCATCCCCGGCTTCTCGCGCTCGGGCGCCGCGATGGGCGGCGGACTGCTGGTCGGCCTCTCGCACAAGGACGCGGCGCGGTTCGCCTTTCTGCTCGCGACGCCGATCATCGGCGCGGCCGCCCTCCTCAAGCTTCCCGAGCTGTTCGGGAGCGGAGGGAACGGCGTGCGGGGCCAGGCCCTCGCCGGCGCGCTCGCCGCCGCGCTCACCGCGTGGCTGTCGGTCCGCTTCCTGATGCGGTACTTCGAGACCCGCACGCTCACGCCGTTCGCCGTGTACTGCTTCGTCGCCGGCCTCGCCTGCACGATCTACTTCGTGACGTAGGGCTCCCTGGCGTGACGATCTGGTAAACACGCCGCGTCGGTGGCACTCCGCCTGACACCCCAGAAGCGCGAGTTCTTCGTCCTGCTCACACAGGCGTCTGCGAACGCGCGCGAGATCGCCCGCACGCTCGTCGAACTGCTCGAAGCGTGGCCGGAGGATCGCTCGAAGCTCGCCGACATCCGCGAGCTCGAGCACGAAGGCGACCGGCTCACCCATCAGGTGATCGACCTGCTCAACCGGACGTTCGTCACGCCGTTCGATCGCGACGACCTGTATCGGCTCGCCTCCGCGATCGACGACATCTGCGACCACGTCGACGAGGCCGCCGACGACATCGACGCGTACGAGGTTCGCGAGGTTCCCGCGCGCGCGCACCAGCAGGCGGAAGTCGTGCACCGCGCCGCATCGCGTGTGCACGAGGTGGTCGAGCGGCTCGAAGGGTTCAAAGACTCCTCGAAAGAGCTCGCCGCTCTGCGCGAGCTCGAGGACGAGGGCGACCGGCTCGAACGCGAGGCCGTCGCCGAGCTGTTTCGCTCGACCACCGATCCGCTCATGGTGATCCGCTGGAAGGACATCCACGAGCAGCTCGAAGAAGCGGTCGACGCGTGCGAGAACGCGGCCGACGTGCTCGAGGCGATCCTCGTCAAGAATCGATAGACGGTGACGCTGCTCGTCGTCACCGTCGCCTTCGCGCTCGCGTTTGACTTCACGAACGGCTTCCACGACACGGCGAACGCGGTCGCTACCTCGGTCTCCACACGGGCCTTGTCGCCGAGGCTCGCGGTGGCGGTCGCCGCGGTCGCGAACCTGGCCGGCGCGTTCGTCACGACGGCCGTGGCGACGACGGTCGGGAAGGGGATCATCGACGCGAACCTGGCGACCGAGAAAACGGTGCTCGCTGCAGTCATCGGGGCGATCGTCTGGAACCTGATCACGTGGTGGCAGGGCCTTCCGTCGTCCTCGTCACACGCGCTGATCGGCGGGCTGATCGGAGCCGCGCTCGTGCAATCGGGCGTCGACGGAGTCGAGTGGCACGGGGTCGTCCACAAGGTGATGATCCCCGCGCTCGTCGCACCGACGCTTGCGCTGGGCGGGGCCTTCCTGGTCCTGCTCGGGATCTACTGGATCTTCCGCTGGATGACTCCGGGCCTCGCGAACCGTTCGTTCAGGCTCGGGCAGCTCGCGTCCGGGACCTTTGTCGCGTTCACACACGGTGCGAACGATGCGCAGAAGACAATGGGCGTGATCGCGCTCGCGCTCTTCGCGCACGGGTCGATCGACACCTTCTACATCCCGACCTGGGTCAAGGTCGCGGCAGGCGTCGCGATCGCGGCCGGCACGTACGTGGGCGGCTGGCGGATCATGAGGACGCTCGGCCAGCGGGTCTTCCAGATGGACGCGCCGGCGGGCTTCGCGGCGCAGGCGACCTCCGGTGCGGTCATCTACGCGTCGACGAGGTACGGCTACCCGCTCTCGACCACGCACGTCGTGTCGGGCTCGGTGATGGGGTCCGGCGCGACGAAGCGGCTGTCGGCCGTCCGCTGGGGGATCGCCGGGAACATGGTCGTCGCGTGGGTGCTCACGATCCCCGCGGCCGCGCTCGTCGCCGCGCTGATCTGGTGGCCGGTGAAAGCGCTGTTCTCGTGAGGCTCGGCCTCGGCCCCGGGGCCGGCGAGATCCACATACTTCTCGCCGAGGCCGGCGAGCGCGTCGTCGACGTCTCCCGCACGGTGGAGCAGCGCTTCCTCCTGTGGCCCTCCGGCCCTTCGCAGGACGAGGTAAAGGAGCTCGAGCACGCGGCCGACGAGGTGATCTCGGAGCTCGTGCTGCAGACGAACCGGCTCTTCGTCACGCCGTACGACCGCGAGGATCTCGTCGCGCTCGCGTTCGCGGTCGATGAGGTCGCCGACGCGGGCGAGAACGCCGCCGAGCTGCTCGGTCTCTACGCGGTGGAGGTGGCGACGAGGCAGTCATTCCAGCTCTGCGCGCTGCTCGTTCAGGCGTCCGAGCACCTCGCGACGCTGCTCGGCGGGCTCAAGGAGAAGCGCGGCTCCTCCGACGAGATCCGCGCGATCAAGGAGATCGAGGACCAGGCGGACACCGTCGCCCGCGCGGCGCGGGCGAGCCTCTTCAAGGACGACCGCATCGATCCGATGCTCGTGATCCGCTGGAAGGACATCTACGAGGCGCTCGAGGACGCCGTCGACGCGTGCGAGACGGCGGCTCATCTCGTCGGCAACATCCTCGTCAAGAACCAGTAGCGGTCCGGTGACCGGTGCCGAACAGCGCCCAGGTGCAGCAAAGACGGATGCAGTGACTGCTCCCAGGCCGAAACCGAGCCCGGGCACGTAGACGCGGAGAACTTCGGCGCCTATCTGGCGGCGATCGAGCCCGGGGCGGCGCTCGTCGCCGCCCACCCGTACTGGCCGGGCCAGCTCGACGGCGCGACGCGCGGCACCGCGGCGTTCGCGGCGCGCCCGAGCTCCGGTCCTCGTCCGCCTGGACGAGGACCGTCAGCTCCGCGCCGCCTGAGGCGACCGACAGGCACTCAGCCGAAGACGATCAGCGCGATCACGCCGAGCCCGAGCAGGATCCCGGCTCCTACGAGGAGCGTGAGCAGGCGCTCGTCCAGCGGGGCGAAGCTGCCGCGGTCGAGCGCATCCTCGACCGCGCGCACACGCTGCAGGCCCGTGACGATGAACGCGATCCCGAGCACGCTGAACGCCGCTCCGACGAGCTCGTAGGGCCAGGACGAGGACGACGACGTGTGCTCCGGCAGGAGCTTTCCGATCCCGATGCCGACCGCGAGCGACGTCAGTCCGGTGCGCCACCACGCGAGATACGTGCGCTCGTTCGCGAGCCGCGTCCGCCGCGTCGCGTCCTCGACGCCTGGTTCTCGCATCCGAGCCGCCGAGTCTACGCGGGATGCGAGGCGTCGCGTGAACTCGCGGAACTCGCCGGTGACGAGGTACGCGACCTGCTCGCCGATGTCGACCGCGTGGTCGCCGATCCGCTCGACGCAACGCGAGACGACGAGCATGCGGAGGCCGTACTCGCGCTCCTGCGGCGAGTCGCCGAGCGAGAGGACGTCCTCGGTCGCGTTGCGGTTCGCGCGGTCGATCAGCTCGTCGAGCTCGACGAGCGTCTGCGCCTTCTCGGCGTCGCGCGACGCGAACGAGTCCATCGCGACGCGGATCATCTGCTCGGCGCGCTGGCCCATGTCCTCGATCGAGCGGCTGATCGCCTCGTCCGCGACGTCGAGGTCGCCCATCAGCTTCGTCAGCTTGGCGACGGTGACGCAGTAGTCGGCCATCCGCTCGAGGTGGAGGTTGACGCGGAGCACGGCGAGCACGAGGCGCAGGTCGGCCGCCACCGGCGTCTGGCGCGCGAGCAGCGACTGCACGCCTGTCTCGATCGCCGATGTAGCGGCGGTCGACCTCGTCGTCGAAGCGGATCACCTCGTCGGCGAGCTCCTCGTCGCCGCGCGCGAGCGCGTTCAGCGCCGAGCGAAGCGCGCGGAGGACGAGGTCGCCTTCCTCCTGCAGCGATGCCTCGAGCTGCGAGAGCTCCTCGGTGAACGAGACTCTCATCCGAAGCGGCCCGTGACGTAGCCCTCGGTGCGCTCGTCGGCGGGCTGCGTGAAGATCTTCTCGGTCGAGTCGTACTCGACGAGGATCCCGTTCCGGGAGCCGTCGTCCTGCACGTCGAGGCTGAAGAACGCGGTCATCTCGGCGACGCGCGCGGCCTGCTGCATGTTGTGCGTGACGATCACGAGCGTGTAGTCGCGCTTCAGCTCGTGCATCAGGTCCTCGATCGCGGAGGTCGAGATCGGGTCGAGCGCGGAGGCGGGCTCGTCGAGCAGGATCGACGTCGGGCTCGACGGCGATCGCGCGCGCGATGCAGAGCCGCTGCTGCTGGCCGCCGGAGAGGCCGAGCGCGGACTTCTTCAGGCGGCTCTTCACCTCGTCCCAGAGCGCGGCGCCGCGCAGCGCCTGCTCGACGCGGTCGTCGAGGTCGTCCTTCATGCCGAGGATGCGCAGGCCGTAGGCGACGTTGTCGTAGATCGACTTCGGGAACGGGTTCGGCCGCTGGAAGACCATGCCGATGCGCCGGCGCACCTCGATCGGGTCGACGTCGGAGCCGTACAGGTCGATACCGTGGTACAGGACCTTCCCGTCGACGCTCGCGTTCGCGACGAGGTCGTTCATCCGGTTGAGGCAGCGCAGCACGGTCGACTTGCCGCAGCCCGACGGCCCGATCAGCGCGGTGATCGCGTTCTCGTGGATCTCCAGCGAGACGTCCTTCACCGCCGAGCGCCTTGCCGTACGTGACGGTCAGGTCGTCGATGTCGAAGACGACCTTGCGGCTGATCTCGGCGGCCGCTCGCGGCGCCGTGACGCCGATCGCGGGGAGGGCAGGGTTCTGTTGCGGCGAGCCCATCGCTGACCACCGATCGAGTCTCGCGTCGGCCCGGTGCGAGCCGGGGTACACAGCATGTGAACGTCGTGTGTCGAAGTGGTGACGGTGCCCCCGCTGCGAGTGCGCGCGCTGGAATGCTCCCGCGCGTGGAAGCCGCCTCCGATCCCGGGCGCTCGGAGCACTCGCCGCGGACGCGCCGCCTCGGCGACCGTCTCGGCGACTCGCTGCTCTACGGCCTGACGGCGTTCGCGGCGTTCCTCGGCCTCTTCATCATCGCGCTGATCGTCTGGCGCGTCTTCGACGGGCGCGTGGCCGGCGATCAAGGACTTCGGGCTCGGCTTCCTCTGGAACAACGAGTGGAACCCCGTGGTCAACGAGTTCGGCGCGCGCGACCTGATCATCGGCACGATCGTCACGTCGTTCGGCGCGATGCTGCTCGCGGCGCCGCTCTCGATCGCGATCGGCCTCTTCCTGAGCGAGCTCGCGCCGCCGTCGGTCCGCGGGCCGATCGGCACGCTCGTCGAGATGCTCGCCGCCGTGCCGAGCGTCGTCGTCGGGCTCTGGGGCATCTACGTGCTCGCCCCGTTCAACGCGCAGCACCTGCAGCCGCGCGATCAGCTCGGTGCTCGGCTGGATCCCGATCTTCGCGAACGGGCAGGACAAGGTCGAGTCGACGGTGTTCGCGGCGATCCTCGTGCTGACGATCATGATCATCCCGATCACCTCGTCGATCTGCCGCGAGCTCTTCCTCGGCGTCCCGACGGAGCTCGAGGAGGGCGCCGTCGGGCTCGGCGCGACGCGCTGGGAGATGGTCAAGACCGTGATCGTCCCGTCCGTGCGCGGCGGCGTGGTCGCTGCCGTGATCCTCGGCCTCGGTCGCGCGCTCGGCGAGGCGATCGCCGTCACGCAGGTGATCGGCAACTTCATCCCGCTGAAGCGCTCGATCTTCGAGCCCGGCGACACGCTCGCGAGCCGCATCGCCAACCAGTACCAGGGCGCGGTCACGAACATCCAGATCGCGTCGCTGATCTACCTCGCGCTGATCCTGCTCGTGATCACGTTCATCACCAACTTCGTCGCGCAGCGCATCGTCAAGCGCTTCGACCGCAGCACCAGGGCCGCCTGATGGACGTCCCGGGACCCGACTTCAGCCTCAAGGCGACCGGACGCGCCCGGCGGCGGCTGCTCGTGAACCGGGTCGCCGAGATCGCTGCGCTCGCTGCCGCGCTCTCGGCGATCGCGGTGCTCGCGATCCTCGTCTGGTCGGTGCTGTCACGCGGCATCCACGCGCTCAACCTGGACTTCTTCACGAAAGGCCCGGCGCTGTTCGGCCAGACCGGCGGCGGCATCGCGCCGGCGCTCGTCGGCAGCGCGCTCCTCGTCGCGATCGCGACGCTGATCGCGTTGCCGTTCGGCGTGCTGACGGCGATCTACGTCAGCGAGTTCGCGCCCACGCGGATCGGCGAGCAGATCCGCCTCTGGCTCGACGTCCTGAACGGGTTCCCGTCGATCGTGATCGGCATCTTCGTGTTCACGCTGATGGTGAAGAAGCCGTTGCCGATCGTCGGGCTGGGGGAACCACCAGAGCGCCATCGCCGGCGGGTTCGCGCTCTCGATCATCATGCTGCCGCTCGTCGCGCGCGCGACGATGGAGGTGCTCGCGCTCGTCCCGAATCAGTCTGCGCGAGGCGAGCTACGCGCTCGGCGTCTCGAAGTGGCAGACCGTGCTCAGGGTCGTGCTGCCGACGTCGTTCGGCGGCATCCTGACCGGGACGACGCTGGCGATCGCGCGCGCGGCGGGCGAGACGGCGCCGCTGCTCTTCACCTGCGTCGATCGCTGGTCAGATCGTCGACTGGAACCCGACGCACTCGGTGCAAGTCGATCCCGCTCACGATCTTCTCGTACTCCGAGTCGCCGGACGCGAACCTGCACGCAGCAGGCCTGGGCGGCCGCGTTCGTGCTGATCGCGTTCGTGCTCGTGACGAGCCTGACGGCCCGCTTCCTGTACGAGCGGTCGCGGCGCAAGCTCGGGAACGCGCTGACGCGCGTTCACCACTCCGTCACCTCGCGGTAACAGCGCGTCAGCCCACATGCGTCTCGCGCTGGGCGACAGCTGGCGCCGCAACGCCACAACGCCCCCAGGGATAAGGAGAGGACTCGATGAAGAGAGGGCTCGCCCTCATTGCGGCTGTTCTCACGGCGCTGCTCGCCGCTGTCGTCGGCCGGTGCGAAGAGCACCGACACGACGATCACCGGCGCAGGCAGCACGTTCGTCTCACCGCTCGTCTCGGTGTGGACGCCGGCTCTCGGCTCGGCGTTCGGCTACACGGTGCAGTACAGCGCCGTCGGCTCCGGCGCCGGGATCGCGTCGATCACGAGCCGCCAGGTCGACTTCGGCGCGTCCGACGCACCGCTGACGCCCGACCAGTTCACCGCCTGCAAGGGCTGCGTGCAGATCCCGTGGGCGCTCTCGGCGACCACGGTCGCCTACAACGTCCCGGGCGCTCCGGTTCACCTGAATCTCGACGGGCCGACGATCGCGAAGATCTTCCTCGGCGACATCACGAACTGGAACGACCCGGCGATCAAGGCGCTGAACAAGGGCGCCAACCTGCCCGACCTGAAGATCACCCCGGTCTTCCGCTCGGACGGCTCGGGTACGACGTACAACTTCACCGACTACCTGTCGGCGGTCAGCCGCGACCTGGAAGTCGAAGGTCGGCAATCTCGACGCAGCCGCGCGTTCCCGACCGGCATCGGCGCGACGCGGATCGTCCGGCGGTCGCGGGCGTCGTCTCGCGCACGTCCGGCGGGATCACGTACGTCGACGTCGCGTACGCGATCACGAACCACATCAAGTTCGCGGCGGTCAAGAACGCGGCCGGGAAGTTCCTCTTCCCGAGCCTCCGCCGGATCGCCGCCGCCGCCGCAGCGTTCCCGAAGGTGCCGGCGCAACAACGAGATGCACATCGTGAACCCGCCGAAGTCGGCGCCGCTCGCGTACCCGATCTCGCACCTACACCTACGTGATCGTCCCGCAGCAGACGTCGCACGCCGCCGAGCTGCGGAAGATGATCTTCTGGGCGCTGACCCAGGGTCAGACAGGCGAAGTACACGGCGAAGCTGCTCTTCGTGCCGCTGTCCCGAAGCCGGTGCTCGTCGCGTCCGAGAAGACGCTCAAGACGATCCACACCTAACACGTGAGTCGTACGGCGCTCCCCGGCGGCCTCGCGCCGCCGGGGAGGCCCTCTCCTCACTGCCGGGAACGTGCAGCGGATGCGGAGGCCGCTGCCGCGGCGCGCCGCTCGCCTCGACCTCGCCGCCGGCCGCCGCGACGACGTGCTTGACGATCGCGAGGCCGAGCCCCGTGCCGCGCGTCGTGCGCGCCGCGTCGCCGCGGTAGAAGCGCTCGAAGAGGCGCTCGAGCGACTCCGTCGACGCCGGCGCCGTCGTCGGCGGCCGTCAGCACGCGCGAACGTCGCCGCTGCGCCGGATCGAGAGCGTGAAGCGCGAGCCGTGGCCGGCGTAGCGGATCGCGTTCTCGGTCAGGTTCTCGGCGATCATCCGCAGCATCCGCGGCCGGAGCGGGACGTCGACGTCGACGGGTCGCCCTCGACGCGCGAGCTCGACCCCGCCCGCGCGCGGCCGCGTCGTCGTGCTCGCCGACGACGTCCTCGAGCACGGGCAGCGCGTTCGTGTGGCCGAGCGAGACGACCTCCTTGCCGCTCTCGAGCTCGGACAGGAAGAGGATCTCGTCGATCAGCTGCGCCGGCGTTCTCGACCTCGGCCCGCGCCTGCTCGATCAGCGCGTGCGACGTCGGCGCCCGGGCAGGTCGGCCGAGTCGAGCAGCGCCAGGATGCGGGCGAGCGGCGTGCGCAGCTCGTGCGAGACGGCGGCCGTGAATCCGGTGCGCAGCTCGTCGAAGCTGCGATCCTCGACTCTCGGCTCTCAGTCACCGAATCGTCACCATTCCGAAACCCGAACCGAACGCGCGCGCCGCACTATCGTAGGTCGCGTGACCAAGGTCCTGATCGTCGAGGACGACACGGTGATCGCGGACGGGATGGCGCGCCACCTCGTCGCCGCCGGATTCGACCCGGTCGTGGTCGGCCGCGGCGAGCTCGGCCTCGCGCGGCTCCGCTTCGAGAACCCGGACGTCTGCGTGCTCGACCTGATGCTGCCGGAGCTCGACGGCTGGAAGCTGATCGAGACTGCGCGCGCCGAGGGGATCGGGACGCCGATCGTCGTCGTCTCGGCGCGCGGCACCGAGCACGACCGGGTGCACGCGCTCGAGATCGGCGCGGACGACTACCTCGTGAAGCCGTTCTCGATGCGCGAGCTCGTTGCCCGCGTCGGCGCGGCCGCGCGTCGCGGCGTCCGGCCCGCGGAGGATCGGCGCGGCGACGCGATCGAGATCGAGGAGCTCCGGATCGACCCGCGCGAGGTGCAGGCGTTCGTCGCCGGCGAGAGCGCGGGCTGACGCCGACCGAGTTCAGGCTGCTCTACACGCTCGCACTCGACCGCGGCCGCGTCGTGACGCGCGACGAGCTGCTCCAGAAGGTGTGGGGGCGGCGCGAGACGCATCGCGACCGGACGGTCGACGTGTTCGTCCGCCGGCTGCGGCAGAAGATCGACCGCACGGCGCCGCGCCACTCGTTCATCCAGACGCGCTTCGGCGTCGGCTACAAGCTCGAGCCCGAGCCGAAGTAGCGGCCCGGTCAGGCGGTGAGGCCGTTGCTGCTCGAGGGCGGCGGGTTCGTCTGGTGCCAGAGCTCGATCCTCCCGTTGCGCACCGAGAACAACGCGGCCGCCCGTTGACCCGGGGCGTCGCACACGTGCCCCGGCCGCTGCGTCAGCACGAAGACGGCGAGCACGTCGCCGCTCCCGCCCTGCGTCTCGAGCGACGTGATCCGCCCGCCGCAGGGGAGGCTCGCGTTCCAGCGGACGGCATCTGCATGGGTTTCGAGGCGGAACGCGCCGCCCTGGATCACCTGCGCCTCGTCGGCGAAGAGCTTGGCGGCCGCTTCGTTGTCGTTCCGGTCGAGCGCGGCGCTCCACGCGTGCACGACCGACTCCGGCGACGGCGCGTCGGAGCCGCCGCAACCGGCGACGGCGACCAGCGCACCGAGCAGGACGGCAGAGCGCATGCCGATAGTCTGCCGCCCGTGGACTTCGAGCTGACGGCGGAGCAGCGTGAGATCCAGTCCGTCGCCCGCGATTTCGCCCGCGCCGAGATCGAGCCGCACGCCGCCGAGTGGGATCGTGCTCACGGATTCCCTCGGCAGCTGCTCGCGTCGCTCGGCGAGCTCGGGCTGCTCGGCGTCTGCGTGCCCGAGGAGTACGGCGGCGCCGGCGCCGACTTCATCTCGTACGTGCTCGTGCTCGAGGAGCTGTCGCGCGCCGACGCGGGCGTCGGCGTCACCGTCGCCGTGCACACCTCCGCGTGCACGCTGCCGCTGCTGCAGTTCGGGACCGAGGAGCAACGTGCGCAGGTTCGTGCCGCCGCTCGCGCGCGGCGAGCAGATCGGCTGCTTCGCGCTGACCGAGCCCGGCTCCGGGTCGGATGCGGGCGCGCTCCTGACGCGCGCCGACCAGGTCGACGACGGCTGGCGCGTCGTCGGCACGAAGCAGTGGATCACGAACGCCGCGTTCGGCGGCACGCTGCTCCTGTTCGCGCGCACCGATCCGGAGACGACCTCGGCGCGCGGCGTGTCGGCGTTCGTCGTCGACGGCGCCGACGTCGAGATCACGCGCACCGAGGAGAAGCTCGGCCTCAACTCGTCCGAGACGAACGACATCGCGATCGACGCCGTCGATCGCCGCCGACCGGCTGCTCGGCGACGCGCGATCACGGCTTCCGCATCGCGATGGCGACGCTCGACGGCGGCCGCATCGGCATCGCCGCGCAGGCGGTCGGGATCGCGCAGGCCGCGCTACGACGTCGCGCTCGCGCTACGCGCAGGAGCGGCGGACGTTCGGCCGCCGGATCGCCGATCACCAGGCGATCCAGCACAAGCTCGCCGACATGTCGATGGAGATCGACGCCGCGCGGCTGCTCGACGCTCCGGGCGGCGTGGCTCAAGGCGAACGGTCGGCCGCACACCGAGGCGGGGGCGAAGGCGAAGCTGTTCGCCTCCGAGATGGCGCGCCGTCAGACCGCCGAGGCGATCCAGGTGCTCGGCGGGTACGGCTACACGAAGGAGTTCCCCGTCGAGCGCTACTACCGCGACGCGAAGGTGACGGAGATCTACGAGGGCACGAGCGAGATCCAGCGCCTCGTGATCGCGCGCCAGATCCTCGCAGAGCGCCAGCCGGTCGCCCCGTGAGCCCGCGCAAGCCCGACGAGCCGGTCCGGCTGACGCGCATCTACACGCGCGGCGGCGACCGCGGCGAGACGTCGCTCGGCGACGGCTCGCGCGTCTCGAAGCTCGATCCGCTGCTGCGCGCCTACGGCGCCGTCGACGAGCTGAACTCGGTGGTCGGGTGGGCGCAGGTCGAGGCCGCCGACGAGCCGCTCGCGCGCATCCAGAACGAGCTGTTCGACCTCGGCGCCGATCTCTCGGTGCCCTTCGCCGAGGACGACGAGCGGCTGCGCATCACCCAGGCGGCCGTCGAGCGGCTGGAGCAGGACTGCGACGAGGCGAACGCAGCCGCTGGCCGAGCTGCAAGAGCTTCGTGCTCCCGGGCGGTAGTGAGGCGGCCGCCCGCCTGCACGTCGCGCGCGCGGTTTGCCGCCGCGTCGAGCGCGAGGTGCTCGCCGTCGCCGCCGAGCGCGACCTCAACCCGATCGCGCTCGTCTACCTGAACCGCCTCGGCGACCTGCTCTTCATCCTCGCGCGCGCCGCGAACGCCGGTGGCGACGAGCCGCTCTGGAAGCCGGGCGGGTAAACCGGCCCGCCCGGATCGGGCATCATCAGCGGAGATGGCGACGACCGAGGAGCCGCGCGGGACGACCGGGCTCGATGCCTGGCGCGAGGAGTACGAGCGGACGCCCGAGCGCGGGGGAGAGCTCTTCTCGACGATCTCGGGGATCGCGAACGAGCCACTTCAGACGCCCGAGTCGGCGCCGGTCGACTACGAGCGCGACCTCGGCTACCCGGGGCAGTATCCGTTCACGCGCGGCGTGTACCCGTCGATGTACCGGGGCCGGCTGTGGACGATGCGCCAGTTCGCCGGCTTCGGGACGGCGGAGGAGACGAACGAGCGGTTCCGCTACCTGCTCGACCACGGCCAGACGGGGCTCTCGACGGCGTTCGACATGCCGACGCTCATGGGCCACGACTCGGACCACCCGCTGTCGCTCGGAGAGGTTGGCCGCGAGGGCGTCGCGATCGACTCGCTCGAGGACATGGAGACCCTGTTCCGGGGGATCCCGCTCGGCGACGTGTCGACGTCGATGACGATCAACTCGCCCGCCGCGATCCTGCTCGCGTTCTACGTCTGCGTCGCCGAGGAGCAGGGAGTGTCACGCGACAATCTGCGCGGGACGATCCAGACCGACATCCTCAAGGAGTACATCGCGCAGAAGGAGTACATCTTCCCGCCGGAGCCGAGCATGCGCTTGGTGACCGACATGGTCGAGTTCTGCACGCGCGAGCTGCCGCTGTGGCATCCGATCTCGATCAGCGGCTATCACATCCGCGAGGCGGGCTCGACCGCTGCCCAGGAGCTCGCGTTCACGCTCGCCGACGGATTCACGTACGTCGAGTGGGCGATCGAGCGCGGGCTCGACGTCGACGAGTTCGCGCCACGGCTGTCCTTCTTCTTCAACGCGCATCTCGACTTCTTCGAGGAGATCGCCAAGTACCGGGCCGCGCGCCGCATCTGGGCGCGCGAGCTGCGCGACCGCTTCGGCGCCAAGAGCCCGCGTTCGTGGCTGATGCGCTTCCACACGCAGACGGCCGGCGTCTCGCTGACGGCGCAGCAGCCGGAGGTGAACATCGTCCGCACCGCGATCGAGGCGCTCGCCGCCGTGCTCGGCGGCACGCAGTCGCTGCACACGAATTCGTTCGACGAGGCGCTCGCGCTGCCGACGGAGCACGCCGTGCGCCTGGCGCTCCGGACGCAGCAGGTGATCGCGCACGAGACGGGCGTCGTGAACACGATCGATCCGCTCGGCGGCTCCTACCACGTCGAGCAGCTCACGAACGAGCTCGAGTCGCAGGCCTACGACTACTTCGACCGGATCCAGAAGCTCGGCGGAGTGGTCGCCGCGATCAAGGACAACTTCTTCCAGCGCGAGATCGCGGAAGCGTCGTTCCGCTACCAGTCCGAGGTGGAGGCGGAACAGCGGATCGTCGTCGGCGTGAACCGGTACGAGGTGGACGGCGACACGGCGCCGGACATCCTGAAGATCGACCCCGCGCTCGAGCGCAAGCAGATCGAGCGGGTGCGCGCGCTGCGCGACCGCCGCGACACGCCTGCGGTCGAGTCCGCGCTCGCGCGGTTGCGCGAGGAGGCGGCGCGCGACGACCGCAACCTGATGCATCCGATCATCGACGCGTCGCGCGCCTACGTGACGATGGGCGAGATGTGCGAGGCGCTGCGCGACGTCTGGGGGACATGGCGCGAGACGCCTGTCTTCTGATCCGTTAACGTCCGCTCAACAAAGCGGGCCAACCGAACAGCGGCCGGGGTCGTCTACTCTTCCGACGGGTATGAGCGCCGACCCCCTCGACTCACTCTTCGAGCATCGCCAACATGTCCAGAAGCCGGGCTGGCGCAAGGCGCTGCCCTGGGTTCTCGGGGTCCTCGCGGTCGCCGCCGTGGTTGGTTTGATCATCGCGCTGCTGCCGAGCTCGAGCGGCCACAAGAACGCGGCGCTGACGCCGAACGTCCCGGCGAAGATCGTCTCGCAGGTGCCGAAGACGGTGAAGCTCGACCCGACGGCGGAGAAGGTCGCCCGACGGTTCATCCAGACCGCGGTCGCGCGCAAGCACCTGCGCGAGGCCTACAGGCTCGCCGGCCCGCAGCTCGTCCAGGGGCAGTCGCTCAAGGGATGGATGAGCGGCAACATCGCGGTGATCCCGTTCCCGATGAATGCCGTTTCGCTGGCGCCGATGAAGGTCGACTACTCGTACAAGGACGAGGCGCTGATCGAGGTCGCGCTGCTGACGAAGCCGAAGTCAGGGGTCAAGTCGCAGTTGTTCACGATGCAGCTGAACCGGATCGGCGGCAAGTGGGTCGTCAACTCGTGGGTACCTCGCTCGGTGCCGTTCGTCCACTCGCAGGACTAGCCGCGACCCCGCAGGGCGGGTAGGCGATGCCGGGCGGGCTGTCGTCAGCACGAGTCCGACGCCGCCTCGCCTGGGCCGCCGGGCTGATCGGCGTGGCCACGGGCATCGTCGTCGCGGTGGTGACGATCGGCAACACCGGCAAGTCGTTCGAGACGCCGGTCGACACGAACGCGAAAGCGTGGGTGTCGACAGAGCCGCAGTCGGTGACGCTCGGCGCGAAGGACCGGCGAAGTGTGCTGCAGACGGCGACGCGTTTCATCTCCACGGCGGTGGTCAGGAAGCGGCTCGACTCCGCCTGGGAGCTGCTCGGCCCGGAGATGAGGGCCGGCCAGACGCGCGCCAGCTTCGACACCGGCAACAACAACGTCGTGCCCTTCGACGCGGTGGGGATCGCGACCTGGGACGTCCTCTACAGCTACCGGGACGACGTCGGGCTCGACGTCGCCCTGGTCGGCTCGCCGAAGGGGAACTGGGCCGGCAAGACGTTCACGATCGAGCTCAAGCGCTACCCGACCCATCCGAAGCAATGGCTGGTCGCATCGTGGGCGCCGCGGGGCATCGGCGGCGCCGGGCAGATGCGCGACTACGCGAAGCAGTTCCCGGCGGCGACGGTGCGCAGCCCGCTGTCCGCGCGGTGGCTGCTGGCGCCGGTCGGCCTGGTCGGCGCGGTCGCGATCGGCCTCATCGGCTGGGGCATCTCGTCGCGGATCCGCTACCGCCGCGCCGTGCGGCGGTACGAGAGCCTGCTCGGCCAGCGCGGCTCGACCCGGGTCTGATCGCGCCGACGTTCCTATACTCAGCCGCGTGGCGGGAAAGATCCGCGTGGTCATCGCGAAGCCCGGCCTCGACGGTCACGACCGCGGCGCGAAGATCATCGCGCGCGCGTTGCGCGACGCCGGCATGGAGGTGATCTACACCGGCCTGCACCAGACGCCGGAGCAGATCGCCGAGACGGCGATCCAGGAGGATGCCGACGCGGTCGGGATCTCGATTCTCTCCGGCGCGCACATGACGCTCGTCCCGCGCATCCTCGAGCTGCTGCGGGCCGACGGCGCCGAGGACGTGCTCGTCGTCGTGGGCGGAACGATCCCCGCCGACGACGTCGCGGCCCTCAAGGCGCAAGGCGTTGCGGAGGTGTTCACGCCGGGCGCGCCGACGGCCGAGATCGTCGACTTCCTGCGCGCCCGCGTCGCCGTCTGACCGGCCGCCAGTCGCCCGGCTGTGCGCGCGCCTCCGGGTAGAGTCTCGCCCCGATGAAGATCGCCGTCTGCGTGAAGGCCGTGCCCGACGCCGCGACTGGGCGCCGTATCGATCCCGACACGAAGCGGCTCGACCGGTCGAGCGAGCCGACGGTCTCGGAGTGGGACACCTACGCGATCGAAGAGGCGCTCGTGCTCAAGGAGGCCGCAGGCGACGGCGAGGTCGTGG
The DNA here is from genome assembly GCA_963742615.1 of uncultured Thermoleophilia bacterium. Classification (GTDB taxonomy): domain Bacteria; phylum Actinomycetota; class Thermoleophilia; order Gaiellales; family Gaiellaceae; genus PALSA-600. The sequence continues at coordinate 75,417 of CAVUMS010000002.1, forward strand.
TGGTGTCGCTCGGCCCCGAGAAGGCGATCGACGCGCTGCGGAAGGCGCTCGCGATGGGCGCCGACCGCGCGGTGCTCGTGTCGGACCCGTCGTTCGAAGGCGCCGATCTCCTCGGCACGGCCAAGGCGCTGGCCGGCGCGCTCGAGCGCGAGTCGCCGGAGCTCGTGCTCTTCGGGCAGCAGTCGGCCGACGGCGGCGGCGCGTGCCTCTGGGCCGCCGTCGCCGACAACCTCCGGCGGCCGATCGTCTCCCAGGTCAGCGAGCTGAAGGTCGACGGGGTCTCCCTCACCGGCAAGCGCCAGACCGAGTTCGGCTACGACACCTTGCGTCTTCCGCTCCCGGCCGTCGTCGCGGTCGCCGACTCGATCAACACGCCGCGCTACCCCTCGCTGAAGGGGATCATGGGAGCGAAGAAGAAGCCGCAGGAGACGCTCGCGGCCGCCGACGTCGGCGGGGTCGACGAGCCGCGCACCACGGTGCTGGCGCTCAATCCGCCCCCGGCGCGTGGCGAGGCCCGCCGCATCGAGGACGACGGCTCGGCCGCGGACAAGATCGTGGAGTTCCTCGTCGAGCGGAGGCTGTTGTGAAGACGCTTGTCTTCCTCGAGCACCACGACGGCGCGATCCAGAAGGGCTCGCTCGGCGTGCTCGCCAAGGCGGTCGCGCTCGGCGGCGAGGTCGCCGGGGTGGTGGCAGGCTCCGGGGTACGCGCGCTCGCCGAGGAGGCGGGGAACCATGGTGCGGCGACGGTCTGGGTCGCCGACGACGAGCGTCTGGCCGCGCCGCTGCCGCAGCCGCGCGTCGACGTGCTCGCAAAGCTCGTCCGCGAGGAGGGGTTCGACACGGTGCTCTTCGCGCAATCGGTCCTCGCCGCGGACCTCGCTGCGGGGCTCGCCGCACGCCTCGACGCGGGTCTCAACTGGGACCTCGTCGACCTCGACAAGGACGGCGTCGGCACGCGGCCGGCGCTCGCCGACAGCGTTTACGTCGACGTCGGCTGGTCGAGCGGGCCGCGCCTTGCGATCTTTCGCGCCGGGACGTTCGACCCGAGCCCGACCGGCGGGAGCGCCGATGTGAAGGACGCGGCCGTCGAGCTGGAGGACTTCTCGACGCTCGCCGAGATGGTCGAGCAGGCACACGCCGAGCAGCAGGGGCCGTCGATCGAGGAGGCGGACGTCATCGTCGCCGGCGGGCGCGGGCTCGGTGAGCCCGAGAAGTTCTCGCTCGCGGAGGAGCTCGCACAGGCGCTCGGCGGGGCGGTCGGCGCGACGCGTGCCGTCGTCGACGCCGGGTGGTACCCATACTCCGCGCAGGTGGGCCAGACCGGTAAGACGGTGTCGCCGAAGCTGTACGTCGCGCTCGGCATCTCCGGGGCGATCCAGCACAAGGTCGGCATGCAGGGGTCGAGCACGATCGTCTCGATCAACAAGGACCCGAATGCGCCGATCTTCGAGTTCTCCGACCTCGGCGTCGTCGGCGACCTGCACGCGATCGTCCCGAAGCTCACCGAGCTCGTCCGCGCGCGGCGGTCGTGAGCGTCCGGCCCGCCGACTTCCCGCCGCCGTGGTCGGTCGGCGAGGCGTTCCGGCCGCCCACCGACCCGCCCGACGAGCGCATCGAGGTCGGCTTCCTGATCGTCGGCGCCGGGCCGGCCGGCCTCGCCGCGGCGATCAGGCTCGGGCAGCTGATGGAGGAAGACCCGGCCACGGCCGAGTTGCTCGGCGACGTGCCCGTCGCGGTGCTGGAGAAAGGCAAGTCGCCGGGCTCGCATCTGCTCTCGGGCGCGGTCGTGAACCCCCGCGGCCTGCAGCGCCTGTTCCCCGACCGGCGGCTCGACGAGTTCCCGTTCGAGGGTGCGGTCGAGTCCGAGTCCGTGCTGCTCCTCACGCGCACGCATGCGTACCGGCTGCCGACCCCGCCGACGATGGTCAACGACCGGAACTTCGTCGTGTCGCTCTCGCGCTTCGGCGGCTGGCTCGCGGAGCAGGCGGAGTCGCTCGGCGCGACGATCCTCCCGGAGACCGTCGCGGAGCGGCTGCTCGTCGACGGCGGCCGTGTGCTCGGGGTGCGCACGGGCGACCGGGGCCGCGGGCGGAACGGGGAGGAGCTGCCGAACTTCGAGGCCGGCTCGGACATCACCGCCCGGGTGACGATCCTCGCCGAGGGCACGCAGGGCTACCTCACGAGCGCGGCGCTCGAGCGGTTCGGCCTGCAGGGTGAGAGCCCGCAGGTGTGGGCGCTCGGCGTCAAGGAGGTGTGGCGCGTCCCGCAGCCCCTCGGCCGCGTGATCCACACGATGGGCTGGCCGCTCCGCTCCGGCAAGAAGTACCGCGAGTTCGGCGGCTCGTTCATCTACCCGCTGGGCGAGGAGATGGTCACGCTCGGGATGGTGGTCGGGCTCGACTACCGCGATCCGGGGCTCTCGGTGCACGACCTCCTGCAGCAGCTCAAGACGCACCCTCACATCCGGCGGATCGTCGAGGGCGGCGATCGGGTGCAGTGGGGGGCGAAGACGATTCCCGAGGGCGGTTTCGTCGCGTTGCCGTCGCGGTTCCACGCCCCCGGCCTCTTGCTCGCGGGCGACGGCGTCGGCCTCGTCAACGTGCCGGCGCTGAAGGGGATCCACTACGCGATCGAGTCGGGCCGTCTCGCCGCCGAGGCTGCATGGCGGACGCTCGCGCGCGGAGCGTCCGTGCGCGCGGCGCTCGCGTCGTACGACGAGTCGATTCGCTCGTCGTACATCTGGAGCGACCTGAGCGAGGTGCGGAACATGCGGCAGGCGTTCGGGCACGGCTTTTACGTGGGCGGCGCGATGGCCGGCGCGATGACGGCGACGAAGGGGCACTTCCCGCCCGGTGACAAGAAGACCGAGCGCGACGCCGAGCACTCGTTGCTACGCACGCGTCCGCCGCGCTATCCCGTCGCCGACGGCAAGCTCACGTTCGACAAGCTCTCGAGCGTCTTCGCGTCCGGGAACCGAACGCGCGACGACCAGCCGAATCACATCCGCGTCCGCACGCGGGTGCCGCGCGAGCTCGCGGAGATGTGGGTGCAGATGTGCCCGGCGCATGTGTACGAGATCGGCCCCGCCGACAGCGACGGGACCGTGGAGGTGCGCCTGGCGCCCTCCAACTGCGTCCAGTGCGGTGCGATCACCGCAAAAGGCGGCCGCCTGACGCCCCCGGAGGGCGGCAGCGGCCCTGAGTACACGCTCACGTAGCGGCTCGGGCCGTTCAGGGCGTTGGGTCCAGAGTGGGCCCAGGGATCGGCGCGTCGGATGGCTGACGTGATGGTCGGCCGGAACGATCCGGACCTCCTGGGTTTCACCGAAGCGATGCCGGAAACGAATGAAGAGACCCGAAAGGAGCGAGATGAGCACAAAAGTTGCAGACGTCATGACGCAGAGACCCCGTGCCGTAACGCCTCAGACGACTTTGAACGAGGTCGCCGCGGTGATGGAAACCGAAGATGTCGGAGCGGTTCCACTCGTTGAAGGCGATCGCCTTGTGGGGATCGTCACAGATCGCGACATCGTGGTACGTGCCATCGCCAAGGGCAAAGACCCGCGCGGGATGCCGGCGGCCGAGGTCTCCTCGCGCGAGATCCTCACGGTGAGTCCCGACGACGATCTCTCGGACGCGCTCATGCTCATGGCGCAGCATCAGGTGAGGCGTCTGGCCGTGACCGCCGAGGACGATCGCCTCGTCGGAGTGATTTCGCAGGCCGACATCGCCCTGCAAGGGAAAGATAAGGACACCGGCCAGGTGGTCGGGGACATTTCGCGACAGCCGCAAGGCCCGCGCACACCCTGATCTACACCTTGGGATGTTGTAGAGCGAGGCGCCGGAAGGCGCCTCGCTCGCGGCTACCGGGCGGGATCTGGCGCATGTTGAGGAGTGCCGCGTCGCCACGTCGGGGCACGGTCGGCGCTAGAGATGAACGCGGTTTGCCGGAAGGCACGGTGCTCAACCGTCGCAACAATGCGCTCTGAATGGTTTCGCATCCGGGGCTTGTAGGACACGGTGGAACGGTACGAACCGCGTTCGGGCAATGGGTCGAGCGCGCGCGAAATTCACGCATTCGTGTGCCTCTTGGTGCGTTCCCGTCACGGTGGCAGCCGCCCGGCGTGTCCGCGCGAGCCAAGGGCGCCCTCGCGCGGTGATCACGAGCGTCGACAACCCCCGCGTCAAGGAGGTGCTGCGGCTGCGCCGGTCGCGGGAGCGGCGGGCGAGTGGATTGTTCATCGTCGAGGGCATGCGCGAGCTTGAACGCGCTCGCGTCGCCGGGCTCCGGGTTCGCGCGGTCTACGTCTCGCCCGAGCTGATCGATGCGGGCGGAGCACGAGCCCATGCCGGCACCGACGTCGACGGGATGCTCACGGCGACGGGCGACGGTGCCGAAGAGGTGAGCGCGCGGGTTCTCCGCCACATGGCCTACCGCGCCGCGCCCGAGGGCGTGATCGGCGTGGTGGAGGCGCCTCGGCGCGAGCTTCCCGCGAGCGCGACCCTGGTGCTCGTCGCGGTCGGCGTCGAGAAGCCCGGCAACCTCGGTGCGATGGCGCGCTCGGCGGAGGCGGCCGGCGCCGACGCCCTGCTCGTCGCCGACGGGGCGTTCGACCCGTGGAACCCGAACGCGATCCGCGCGTCGACGGGCGCGGTGTTCACGCTTCCCGTCGTGGCGGCGACCCTCGACGACGTGCGTGCGCTGCCGCTCCGCCGAGTCGCCGCGGTCGTCGACGCGCCGACGCGCTACACCGACGCCGACCTCGGCGAGCCGACGGCGCTGATCATCGGCGCCGAGGACGAAGGCCTCACCGAGGCCTGGCGGCGCGCCGCCGACGTCGCCGTGTCGATCCCGTTGAGCGACCGCGCGACCGATTCGCTCAACGCGAGCGCCGCCGCCGCAGTGCTGCTCTTCGAGGCAGTCCGGCAGCGCGGCTGACGTCTCGCGGCCCGTACGATCGACCCGTGCTGCCGACGCGCGACCTCGTGCTGCCGACCCGCGACGACGTCGAACGCGCACGCGCGACGATCGGGACGCGCCTCACGCGCACGCCCCTGATGTCGAGCCGGACGATCGGCGCGCGCCTGAAGTGCGAGCTCTTCCAGCGGACGGGCTCCTTCAAGGTGCGCGGTGCGCTCAACAAGCTCCGCTCGCTCGACGCCGGGCAGAAGGCACGCGGCGTGATCGCGATCAGCGCCGGCAACCATGCGCAGGCAGTGGCCTACGCCGCCGCGGAAGAGGGCGTCGACGCGCTCGTCGTGATGTGGCAGGGCGCCTCCGAGCAGAAGATCGAGGCCACGCGCGGCTACGGCGCGACCGTCGACCTCGAGGCCTCCGGCCCCGGCGACGCGTTCGACCGCCTGCACGAGCTGATCGAGCAGACGGGGAGGACGCTCGTGCACCCGTTCGACGACCCGGTGGTGATCGCCGGCGCGGGCACCGTGGGGCTCGAGCTCCTCGAGGACGCCCCCGACACCGACGCGGTCATCGTCCCCGTCGGAGGCGGCGGCCTCATCTCGGGGATCCAGACCGCGATCGGCGACCGCGTGCGCGTCGTCGCGGTCGAGCCGGACACGAGCACCGCGCTGCACACGGGAGTCGAGCGCGGCGAGCCGACCCCGGTGACACCGACGTCCGTCGCCGACGGCCTGAACGCCCCGTTCGTCGGCCGCCTGCCGCTCGCGATCTGTGGCGACCTCGACCGGGTGCTCGTGACGGAGGAGGAGATCGAGCAGGCGTTCCGCGTGCTCTACGAGCGGGCCAAGCTCGCTTGCGAACCGGCCGGCGCAGCGGCGACGGCGGCGTGGCTCGCGCGGCGCGTCGACGCGGAGCGGCCAGTCCTCGTCGTCTCGGGCGGCAACGTCGCCGCGGCAACCGCCGCTGCTATCCTGGCGCGGCCATGAAGGCCGGTATCCATCCTGAGTACCAGCTCGCGACCGTCCACTGCAGCTGTGGCAACACGTTCGTGACGCGGTCGACGAGCTCCGAGCTGCACGTCGAGATCTGCTCGAACTGCCACCCGTTCTACACAGGCAAGCAGAAGCTCGTCGACACGGGTGGACGCGTCGAGCGCTTCCAGCGCCGCCTCGAAAAGGCCGAGCGCACGCGCTCGTAGTCGACGATGTCGCAGGCCATCGGAGGGCAGGCCGTCCTTGAGGGCGTGATGATGCGCGGACCGCGCAACTGGGCGGTCGCCGTCCGCACGCCGGCCGGTGAGATCGCGCACGTCGCGCGCCAGATTCAGCCGCTCGCCGCCCGTCACTGGGCGCTCCGCCTGCCGATCGTGCGCGGCGTCGTCGCGCTCGGCGAGAGCCTGACGATCGGCTTCCGCGCGCTCGGAGTGTCGGCGAACTACGCCGCGCAGGAGGAGGCGGAAGGCGACACGGAACCGGCCGAGATCGGGCGCTGGGCGCTCGCCTTCGCGTTCCTCGTCGCGCTCGGCTTTGCAGTGATGATGTTCAAGGTCGGCCCCGCGCTGCTTGCCGACACCTTGCCGATCTCCAACGGGAGCTGGTTCGTGCTCGTCGAGGGGCTGATCCGGGTCGCGGTGTTCGTCGCGTACCTCGCGGTGCTCAGCTTCATCCCGTCGTTGCGGCGCGTCTTCGAGTACCACGCCGCCGAGCACAAGGCGATCAACGCCTACGAGGCCGGCGAGGAGCTGACACCCGAGATCGCGCAGCGCCACTCGCTGATTCACCCGCGTTGCGGCACGGCGTTCCTGCTCTGGGTGATGGTCGTGGGTGTGTTCGTCTACGCGCTGCTCGGACGGCCGGTCTGGTACTGGCTGATCATCAGCCGCATCGCCCTGCTGCCGGTGATCGCCGGGATCGCATACGAGCTGATCCGGTTTGCCGGCCGCCACTCCGACAGCCGCGTGCTGATGACGCTGCTGGCCCCGGGCCTCTGGCTGCAGCGGCTGACGACGCGGCAGCCCACACTCGACCAGCTCGAGGTGTCAATTCGTGCGTTGCGGGAAGTCCTCGAGCGTGAGGGGTTGCCGCAGGCGTCCGACCGGCGAGTGGAGGTGATGGCGTAATGGCGACCGAACGGAGTGCGAGCGTCGTGTGGACGGGCGACCTGGTGTCGGGAGCCGGCGTGATCGGCGTCGTCGGAAGCGGTGCGTTCGGCCCGCTCGACGTGACGTGGGCCGCGCGCGCCGAGGATCAGCAGGGCGACGCCAGCAAGACGAGCCCTGAGGAGCTGATCGCCGCGGCCTGGGCGGCCTGCTTCGCAATGGCGCTTTCCTCGGGCCTCGCCAAGGGCGGAACCCCACCGGAGATGCTCGTCACCTCGGCGACGGTGACGTTCCAGCCGGGCGAGGGGATCGTGAAGGCGGCGTTGACGGTCACGGGAACCGTGCCCGGGCTCGAAGCCGACGCGTTCGGGGTCGCGGCGAAGACCGCGAAGGAGAACTGCCCCGTCTCGAAAGCGCTTGCCGGGATCCCCGAAGTGACGATCGCCGCAACGCTTCAGTAGCGTCCTTCTCTACCCTGCGGGGGCCGATGTCGACCCTCGACGAACTCGTCACCGAGCTCGAGCGCTCCTATACCGAGACACAGGAGCGCCTGTCCGACCCCGCGGTCTACAACGACCGCCGCGAGGCGGCGGAGACGGGCCGGCGGCTCAAGGCGCTGGAGCGGCCGTACTCGCTCGCACAGGAATGGCTGGCGCGCCGCGCCGATCTCGACGCCGCGCGCGGCGACGGCGACCTCACCGAGCTCGTGCCAGACCTCGAGCAGGACGTCGCGCGGCTGGAAGAGGAGCTGATGCTCTCGCTGGCCGAGCGCGATCCCGCGGACGAGAAAGACGTCATCGTCGAGATCCGTCAGGGCGTCGGCGGCGACGAGGCCGCGCTCTGGGCCGCCGACCTGGCCCGCGTGTTCCAGCGCTACGCCGAACGCCGCGGGTTCAAGTGGGAGGAGCTCGGGGTCAACGCCAGCGACGGCGGCGGCGTGAAGGAAGGCGTCTTCGCCGTGAAGGGCGACGGCGCGTACTCCGTGTTCAAGTTCGAAGGCGGCACCCACCGCGTGCAGCGCGTTCCCGAGACGGAGTCTCAGGGACGCATCCACACGTCGACCGCGACCGTGGCGGTGATGCCCGAGGCCAAGGACGTCGACGTCGACGTCGACGAGAAGGACCTGAAGATCGACGTCTACCGCTCGTCGGGCCCCGGCGGGCAGTCCGTGAACACCACCGACTCGGCGGTCCGGATCACGCACCTGCCGAGCGGGATCGTGGTCGCGATGCAGGACGAGCGCTCGCAGCTGCAGAACCGCGAGAAGGCGATGCGAGTGCTCCGTGCACGCCTGTTCGAAGCCGAACGCGAGCGGGTGGCGGCCGAGCAGGCGGCGACGCGGAGCGCCCAGGTCGGCACCGGCTCGCGCGCCGAGAAGATCCGCACGTACAACTTCCCGCAGAGCCGCGTCACCGACCACCGTGTCAAGGTGAACGTGCCGCTCGAACAGGTGCTCGCCGGCACGCTCGACGAGTTCACGGATGCGCTGACGGCCGACGAGCGGCGGCGCGCCCTCGAGACCGCGTCGGTGTGACCCTCGGCGAGACCCTGGACGCGGCGGCGACGTACCTCGCCTCGCGCGGCGTCGAGCACCCTCGACTCGACGCCGAACTGATCCTCTCGCGCACGCTCGGACTGACTCGGGTCGAGCTCTACACGCAGCACGACCGCCCGCTGACGACGGCGGAGCGCGACGCCGCACGTGATCCAGTCCGCCGCCGCGGCGCGCGCGAGCCGCTGGCCTACGTCCTCGGCGACTGGGGCTTCCGCCGGCTCACGCTACGCAGCGACGCGCGCGCGCTCGTACCGCGACCGGAGACCGAGGTCGTCGTCGACCGGTGCCTGGCACTGCTCGACGGCGTGGAGGCGCCGCGTGTGCTCGACGTCGGGACCGGCACGGGCGCGATCGCGTTGGCCGTGAAGCAGGAGCTGCCGGACGCGCGCGTGACGGGGAGCGACTCGTCCCCACAGGCGCTCGCGCTGGCGGCCGAGAACGCCGCCGCCAACAGGCTGCAGGTGGAGCTCGTCGAGACCGATCTGCTCGCCGGCCTCGACGGGCCGTTCGACATCGTCGTCTCGAACCCGCCGTACGTGACGCCCGACGAGATCGACGGCCTCGAGCCGGAGGTGCGCGACTGGGAGCCACGCGCGGCGCTCGTCGATCGGGGGCAGACCGAGCGGCTGATCGAGGACGCGCGTGCGGTGCTCGCCGGGTGGCTGGTGCTCGAGATCCACGCGGAGCGCGCCGCGCACGTGATGGCCCTGCTCGAGGCCGCCGGCTACGACGGCGTCAGCGTCACGCGCGATCTCGCCGGGCGCGAGCGGATCGTCGAGGGGCGATGGACGCGCTGATCGACGCGCTCCGGGCCGGGCGCCCGGCGCTGCTTCCGACCGACACCGTCTACGGGCTCGTCTCGCTTCCGACCCGGGAGGCGGTCACCGCGCTCTACGAGCTCAAGGGGCGGCGCCCGGAGCAACCGACGGCCCTTCTCGCCGCGAGTGTCGACGAGCTCGTGCGCGCATTGCCCGAGGTCGATCCGAGCCGGCTCGTTCGCGGTCCGTACACGCTCGTCCTGCCGAACCCGGCCCGCCGCTTTCCCTGGCTGGCCGGCAACCGGGAGGACGCAATCGGCGTTCGCCTCCCGGAGCTCTCGCCCGCGGCGACCGCCGTGCTCGATGCGGTCGGCTGCGTCGCCGCGACGAGCGCGAACGACCCCGGCGGGCCCGATCCGCTGACGCTCGACGACGTGCCGGCCCGCCTGCGCGATGCCTGCCCGGCGCTCGACGAGGGGCCGCTCCGCGGCGTCCCGTCGACGGTCGTCGATCTCACCGGCCCCGAACCGGTCGTGCTCCGCGAGGGCGCGGTGCCCGCGGAGGAGGCTGTGGCCAGGGTACGCGCCGCGCTCGGGCAGTAGCATCAAGGTCGTGGCGCTCGCGCAGGAGACCTTCGAGACGCTGAAGACCGCCGGCCTCGCCGAGATCGATCCCGAGACGGCGGCGCTGCTCGGGCGCGAGGCCGAGCGGCAGCGCGGCCAGATCGAGCTGATCGCGTCGGAGAACTTCACGTGGCCGAGCATCCTCGAGGCGGTCGGCTCGGTGCCGACGAACAAGTACGCCGAGGGCTATCCCGGGAAGCGGTACTACGGTGGGTGCGAGGTCGTCGACGAGATCGAGGAGCTCGCGCGCACACGTGCAAAGGAGCTGTTCGGGGCGGAGCACGCCAACGTCCAGCCGCACGCCGGCGCGCAGGCCAACATGGCCGTCTACTTCGCCGTTCTGAAGCCGGGCGACCCCGTGCTCGCCCTCTCGCTCGACCACGGTGGGCACCTGACTCACGGGCTCAAGGTGAACTTCTCGGGAAAGCTCTACGAGTTCCACCACTACGGCGTCTCGCGCGAGACGATGATGGTGGACTACGACGACGTGCTTGCCCGCGCGAAGGAGGTGCGGCCGAAGCTGATCGTGTGCGGCGGGTCCGCGTATCCGCGCGCCGTCGAGGCCGACCGCTTCCGTGCCATCGCCGACGAGGTCGACGCGCTGCTCTGCACCGACATGGCGCACTTCTCCGGCCTTGTTGCGGCCGGGCTGCACCCGAATCCGGTGCCGCACAGCCACTTCGTCACGTCGACGACGCACAAGACGCTCGCCGGGCCGCGCGCGGGCTTCGTCCTCTGCACAGAGGAGTACGCGCAGAAGGTCGACCGCGCGAACTTCCCGGGCATGCAGGGCGGCCCGCTCATGCACACGATCGCGGCGAAGGCCGCCTGCTTCAAGATCGCCGGCACCGAGGCGTTCCGGGACTACCAGCGACAGATTCGCGTCAACGCGGACGCGCTCGCGTCCGGCCTGCTCGGAGGCGGGCTCGACGTGCTCACGGGCGGCACCGACACGCACCTCGTGCAGCTCGACCTGCGCGCGACCGAATGGACCGGTCTCGCCGCGCAGGAGCGGCTCGAGGCGTGCAAGCTCACGGCCAACCGCAACACCGTCCCGTTCGACGAGCGGCCGCCGATGGTCGCCTCGGGCGTGAGGCTCGGCACCCCCGCGGCGACGATGCGCGGCTTCGACGACGACGACTTCCGCGAGGTCGCCTCGATCATCGTCGACGCGCTCGACGACGATGCCGACATGCCGGCCCTGCGCGCGCGGGCGGAAGCGCTCTGCGAGAAGCGGCCGCTGTACCCGGGGTTCCGCGGGTACACCTCGTACGCGTGAGCGTCACGGAGGTAAGGCATCCGCTGGTGCAGCACAAGCTGTCGTACCTGCGCGACAAGGACACGCCGACCGTTCACTTCCGCAAGCTCGTCGAGGAGGTGACCCTCCTCCTGACCTACGAGGCGACGAAGGACCTCCCGACCGAGGACGTCCCGATCGAGACGCCGCTCGAGGTCGCTCCCGTCCCCCGCATCTCGGGAAAGAAGGTCGCCGTCTGCCCGATTCTCCGTGCCGGCCTCGGGATGCTCGACGGCGTGCTCACGCTCATCTCCGGCGCGCGGGTCGGCTTCATCGGCCTCTACCGCAACGAGGAGACGCTCCAGCCGGTCGAGTACTACGTGAAGCTGCCGCAGGACGTCGCCGACCGCGACGTGATCCTGCTCGACCCGATGCTCGCGACCGGCAACTCGACCGCGCACGCAGTACAGGTGGTCAAGGACGCCGGCGCGACGAGCGTCCGGCTGATCGCGATCATCGCCGCGCCCGAAGGGATCGCGAACATCGAGCAGCATCATCCGGACGTGCAGATCGTCGTCGCGGCGATCGACCGCGGGCTCAACGAGCGCGGCTACATCGTGCCCGGCCTCGGTGACGCGGGAGACCGCCTCTACGGAACGAAGTAGGACGCGCCGTGGTCTGGGAGCAGCTCACCGGTAACCTCGAGGTGCTCTGGGGCGCGCTGTCCGCGTTCGCGATCGTCCTCGTGCTGACGCCGGCCGTCGGCTCGGCGGCGCGCCACCTCCGGCTCGTCGACCGCCCGCGCCGAGGGCGAGCGGTCGCGGCCGATGATCCCGCGGCTCGGCGGGCTCGCGCTGTTCTTCGGCGTCTTCGTGCCCTCGCTCGCGTTCCTTCCGCTCGGCGGCGAGCTGCGCGGCGTGCTGCTCGGCGCGGCCGTCGCGACGACCGTCGGCGCGATCGACGACTTTCGCGGGCTCGCTCTGGTGGCAGAAGCTCGGCGGTCAGGTCGCTCGCCGCGGCGATCCCGTGCGGCTTCGGCGTCTGGGTGCACAAGTTCACCTTCCCGATCGTCGGCGTGCACGACGCTCCCGCCGTGGATCGGCGTCACGCTGACGATCGTCGCGATCGTCGCGGTGATGAACATGGTCAACTTCCTCGACGGGCTCGACGGGCTCGCGGCGGGCGTCTGCGCGATCTCGGGCGCCACGTTCTGCGTGATCGAGCTGTCGCTCGGCCGGATCGGCGCGGCGGTGCTCGCCGCGATCGTCTGCGGCGCGTGTCTCGGATTCCTCCGTCACAACTTCTATCCCGCGCGGATCTTCATGGGGGACTCCGGTGCGATGCTGCTCGGCTTCACGCTGGCGGCGATCTCCGTGCAGGGGCTCCTGAAGACGGCCGCGTTGGCGACGCTGGTGCTGCCGCTGCTCGTGCTCGCCGTTCCCGTGCTCGACACCTCGTTCGTCGTCGCGAAGCGCCTGCGCAGCGGGCAGCCGGTCTTCGTGGCCGACGCGCGGCATCTCCATCACCGATTCCTGCGCATCGGCTTCTCGGAGCGCCGCGCCGTCTTCTACCTCTGGGCGTGGTGCGCGACGCTCGCGCTCGCCGCGCTCGCGACCCGGTTCGCGCCGCCGCACCATCACGGCGACTGGAACCTCACCAACCTCGCGGTCGACGTCGTCGCCGCCGCGCTCGCGCTCTCGGTCTCCGCCTACGTGGTGGTGCTGCTCGAGCTCGTCAAGCGCGGCGACTCCGCGGGGCGCCGCCGCGACGCGGCCTCGCGGGCCGCCTGAGACGCTTCGTCACAAGATCCGGCAGATGCCGCATTGCTTAGGCGAAAAAACCTGTCACAAACCTGGTAGCATGCCGGTCGGGTGAAGCCCCAGCAACCGACGTTCTCCCTCGCCGGTGCCGGCAGCGTCCTGATCGGGTTCACCTCGGCGTGCATCTCGATCGGCGCGCTGATCGGCTGGGCGGCGGGGAACTTCGGCCTCGGGTTCGCCCTCGGCGCAGTCGTCGGAGTCCCCGTCGGCGTCGCCGTCACTGTGATCAAGTACCGCAACGTCTGATGCCCGTCTGGACAGAGCCACGCGTCGCCCCGCCGACCCTGTTGCCCGCCGCCGCCGGGGCGGTCGTGCTCGCGATCGCGCTGCCCGTCTTCCTGATCGCGGGCTGGCCGGTCAAAGGCTGGGCGATCGGCGCCGTGCTGTGGCTCGGCTCGGAGGCGCTCGGATCGGTTCGTCACGCGGCTGCGCTGCGCGGACGGGTAACCTCGCCGCCGCAGGCGTGGCTGGCTTTCTGATGCTCTTCCGTGCGATCGCCGTGATGGTGGTCGTGTTCGCCGTCGCGGTCACCGACAAGTGGCTGGGGCTGGCGGCTGCGTTGACGTACGCGGCCGCCTACAGCGCGGCGTTCGGACTGCAGCTCGTCGCGTACTACACGGGCCCGAAGGCCGGGGGCGACGCATGAAGCGCGCGCTGCTCACGCTCAGCACGCTCGCGCTGCTGCTGCCGGCGAATGCGTTCGCGCGCGGGGAGTTCGATCCGACCACGGAGTTCGAGCAGCACGAGTGGATGCCGATCCATCTCGGCCCGCTGAACCTGTCGATCACGAAGGCCGTCGTCTACCTGATGCTCGGGACGGTCGTCACGATCGTGTTCGGGCTCTTCTTCATGCGGGCGAAGGCGGGGCGGAAGGTCGACCGCCGCGAGACCGTCGGCGAGCTCGTCTACGAGCTTGCGCAGACGCAGATCGCCGAGCAGGGACTGCCGCACAAGGCGATCGCCCGCTGGTTCCCGTACGTCGCGTCGCTGCTGCTGTTCATCTTCGTCGTGAACCTGCTCGGGTTCATCCCGCTGCCGCTGACCGGCGAGACGTGGCACGGCGTGCCGACGTGGGGCATCTACGCCGCGACCAGCTCGTTGTCGGTGACGCTCGCGCTCGCTCTGCTCACGTTCGTCTTCACCCACTACGAGGGCATCAAGTGGAACGGCGCCCGCCGCTACTTCAAGAGCTGGATCCCGGAGGCGCCAAAGCCGCTGCTGGCGCTGATCGTCCCGCTCGAGATTCTCGGCCAGTTCATGCGGTTGATCTCGCTCTCCGTCCGTCTGTTCGCGAACATGCTCGCCGGGCACATCCTGATCCTCACGTTCCTCGGACTTGATCTTCATCTTCCAGTCGCTCGCGCTGATCGGCGTGATCATCCCCGCGGTGCTCTTCTACCTCTTCGAGGTGATCATCGTCGTCGGCATCCAGGCATTCATCTTCGCCGCACTGTCCGCCATCTACATCGGCTCGGCGATCGAGCCGGAGCACTAAGATCTAGGAGGAAACGAATGCTCGGTTACATCCTCGCCGCGACCACCGGCGACGTCACGAAGGCCGGCAAGGCGATCGGGCTCGCGCTCGGTGTCGGCCTCGGCGCGCTCGGCGCCGGTGTCGGCATCGGCAACATCTTCGGCTCGATGATCCAGTCGGTCGCCCGGCAGCCGGAGCTGCGCGGCGAGCTGCAGGGCATCCAGTGGCTCGGCTTCGCACTCACCGAGGCGGTCGTGTTCTACGGCCTGCTCGGCTCGATCCTCGCGTACGTCCTGGTCTGGAGGCCGATGCCGGATGCTTGCGTCGAACCCACTGATCCAGGTCACGCCAGGGCTGATGATCTGGACGATCGTCTGCTTCGGCGATCACGTACTTCGTGCTGCAGCAGGTACGCGTTCGGGCCCGATCCAGCAGACGATCGACGCGCGTCGCGAGCGCATCGAGGAGTCGATCGACGAGGCCGACCGCGCGCGCGAGGAGGCCCGACATCTGCTCGAGGAGCATCGCAGCTGATCGGCCAGGCCAGTCGCAGTCGGAGGAGATCCTCGCCGAGGCGCGGCGCGTCGCCGAGCCGCAGCGCGAGCGCGTGCGCACGGAGACCGAGGAGGATCGCCAGCGCCGCCTCGAGGAGACGCGGACGGCAGATCGAACAGGCCACCCACCAGGCGATCGGTGAGATCCGGGACGAGGTCGGCAAGCTCAGCGTCGCCGCCGCGGAGAAGATCACGCGGAAGTCGCTCGACGCCGCCGACCAGCAGCGGCTGATCGACGAGGCACTGGCCGAGATCGACTTCTCGCAGCTCGAAGGGAGCAGGACGTAGCCGCCGCGGAACGCATCTACGCGCGGGCGCTCTTCGACGCCGCGCGCGAGGAAGGGCGGGTCGAGCAGGTCCAGGCCGACCTCGGGCGCGCTCCGCGACGCCGTCACCGAGAACGACGAGCTCGGCGTGGTGCTCGAAAACCCGGAGGTCGAGTCGCGCGTGAAGGGCGACATCCTCGCCCGCATCGCCGAGGGCTCGGACGAGCTGGTCGTCAACTTCGTGCGCCTGCATCGCCGAGAAGGGCCGCGCCGCTGCGCTCGGTGGGATCGCCGACGAGCTCGACGTGCTCGTCGCCGCCGAGGCGCGCATCCTCGACGTCGAGCTGACGACCGCGTATGAGCTCTCGGACGCCGAGTTCGGGCGCATCCTCGGACGGATCGAGCAGGCCTCGGGCCGAAAGGTGCAGGGGATGCCGCTCGGTCGACGCGGATCTGATCGGGGGCCTCGTCCTCCAGGCCGGCTCGCTCAGGGTCGACGCCAGCGTGCGCGGCCGGTTCGAACGTCTTCGACAAGACCTCGCAACAGCAAGGAGCACTGAACCGACAGGACCTGTGAAGCTGCGCCCTGAAGAGATCACCTCGATCCTCAAGGAGCGGATCGAGCAGTTCGACGTCGAGACCGATCTCGCCGAGGTCGGATCGGTGCTGCAGGTCGGCGACGGGATCGCCCGCATCCACGGGCTCGAGAGCTGCGTCGCCCTCGAGATGCTCGAGCTCGACCACGGCGTCGTCGGGCTGGCGTTCAACCTCGAGGAGGACAACGTCGGCGCGGCGCTTTTCGGCGAGTGGGATCTGATCAAAGAGGGCGACACGGTGCGCCGCACCGGGAAGGTCGCGTCCGTGCCGGTCGGCGAGGGGCTGCTCGGCCGCGTCGTCGATCCGCTCGGGAACCCGCTCGACGGCCTCGGCCCGATCGAGGCGACCGAGACGCGCCCGGTCGAGTGGAAGGCACCCGGCGTGATCGCGCGCCAGCCCGTGAAGGAGCCGCTGCAGACCGGGATCAAGGCGATCGACTCGATGACGAACGTCGGCCGTGGCCAGCGCGAGCTGATCATCGGCGACCGCTCGACCGGCAAGACGGCGATCGCGATCGACACGATCCTGAACCAGCACGACCAGGACGTGAAGTGCATCTACGTCGCGATCGGCCAGAAGGCCTCGACGGTCGCGCAGGTCGTCGAGCGCCTCCGCGACGCGGGCGCGATGGAGTACACGACGGTCGTGAACGCGTCAGCGGCCGAGGCGGCGCCGATCAAGTGGATCGCCCCGTTCGCCGGCTGCGCGATGGCCGAGTACTTCCTCTACAAGGGCGAGCACGCGCTGATCATCTACGACGACCTGACGAAGCAGGCCGACGCGTACCGGCAGCTGTCGCTGCTGCTGCGCCGCCCGCCGGGCCGCGAGGCGTTCCCGGGCGACGTCTTCTATCTCCACTCGCGCCTGCTCGAGCGTGCGTGCAAGCTGAGCGACGAGCGCGGCGGCGGCTCGCTGACGGCGCTGCCGATCATCGAGACGCAGGCCGGCGACATCGCGGCCTACATCCCGACCAACGTGATCTCGATCACCGACGGTCAGATCTTCCTCCAGTCCGACCTGTTCTTCTCGGGCGTCCGTCCCGCCGTGAACGTCGGCACCTCGGTCTCGCGGGTCGGAACCTCGGCGCAGACGAAGGCGATGAAGAAGGTCGCCGGACGCTTGCGGCTCGACCTCGCTCAGTACCGCGAGCTCGAGGCATTCGCCCAGTTCGGCTCCGAGCTCGACCAGGCGACGCAGCAGGCGCTCAATCGTGGCGAGAAGATGGTCGCGACGCTGAACCAGCCGCAGTACCAGCCGTGGCCGATGGAGGAGCAGGTGGCCGCGCTCTACGCGGGAGTCAACGGCTACCTCGACGACATCCCGACCGAGGACGTTCCCCGCTTCCAGGACGAGCTCCGCGAGTCGCTGCGGACGCAGGCGGAGATCTACAAGGGCGTCCGCGAGACCGGCGACCTCGACGACGCCGCGGCGGAGCAGCTGAACGCCGAGATCGACCGCGTGAAGGGCCGCTTCCAGCCGAGCAGCGCCTCAGAAGCCGCCTGAAATCGATGGCGTCCGCCCAGGACCTCAAGCGGCGCATCCGCTCGATCACCAACACGCGCAAGCTGACGCGGGCGATGGAGCTCGTCGCGTCCGCGCGCCTGCGCCGGGCCCAGCAGCGGATCGAGGCGCTGCGACCCTACGCCGACCGCATGCTCGAGCTGATGGCGGGCGTCTCGCAGGCCGCGGGGGCGGTGCGGCTGCCGCTGCTCGAACGGCGCGAGCAGGTGGAGACGATCGCGCTCGTGCCGGTGACCGCGGACCGCGGGCTCGCCGGCGCCTTCAACGCGCAGGTGCTGCGCCGCGCCTTCGCCGTGCAGCGCGAGGCCCAGGCCTCCGGGCAGAAGGTGCTGTGGTTCTCGTCCGGCAAGAAGGCGGCCTCGACGCTGCGCTTCCGGCGGCTCGACGTCGCGCAGGCCTGGACGGGGTTCAGCGAGCGCCCGGCCTACGGCGACGCCCAGGGCATGGCCCACGCCCTCGCCGACGCCTACGTCGAGGGGCAGGTCGACCGCGTGACGCTCGTCTACAACGCGTTCGTCTCACCGCTCGTCCAGCGCGTGACGGTGCGCGACGTCCTCCCGATCCCGCAGGAGCTGCTCGGGGCCGGCGAGGACGACGAGAGCGCGGCCCCCGAGCTCGCCCATCCGGACTTCATCTACGAGCCCGAGCCGG
This sequence comes from uncultured Thermoleophilia bacterium, assembly GCA_963742615.1. Classification (GTDB taxonomy): domain Bacteria; phylum Actinomycetota; class Thermoleophilia; order Gaiellales; family Gaiellaceae; genus PALSA-600. The sequence goes on from CAVUMS010000002.1 coordinate 93,490, forward strand.
AGGAGATTCTCGCCCGCCTGCTGCCCGTCTACCTCGAGACCGAGCTCTACCGGGCGCTGCTCGAGTCGGGCGCCTCCGAGCAAGGCGCCCGGACGACCGCGATGCGGAACGCGTCGAAGGCCGCGGGCGAGCTGATCGACAGCCTCACGCTCGCGATGAACCGGGCCCGGCAGGCGGCGATCACGCAGGAGATCCTCGAGGTCGTCGCGGGCGCCGACGCGCTCTCCGGTTAGCGACCGAAGAGCGTTCTTCTCGCTTTTCGATCAGGCCCCAATCCTCGGATCTGCTGCGCTACAGTCCGCGCACCGTGTCCGACATCGAGAGGGAGCTCCTCGGCGGAGCGAGCAGCGGCGGCGGCGGCCTGGTCGGAACGGTCACGGCCGACGAAGTCCCGCCCGATCTCGACGACGTCGACATCAAGGCGCGCGGCTACTGGGAGCAGGTCTGGGTCCGCTTCCGGAAGGACCGCATCGCGATCGCCGGTGGGATCACGATCATCCTCTTGCTGCTCGGCGCGTTCGTCGCTCGCGCCGATGGCGCAGTGGCTGCTCGGTCACGGGCCGAACGACCCGTTCTTCCTCGGCGGGGTGAACCAGAAGACGCTGCTGCCGGTCGGGCCGTTCAGCCGCATCCCGGACGACATGCATCCGGGCCACACGACCCTGTTCATCCTGGGCGCCGACAGCACGCTCGGCCGCGACGAGTTCCTGCGGCTCCTCTACGGGGCGCAGGCGTCGTTCGAGGTCGCGATCCTCGCGACCTTCGGAGCCGTGTCGATCGGCGTCGACGATGGGCGCGATCGCCGGCTACTACCGCGGTTGGACGGACACGGTCGTCTCTCGCGTCACCGAGATCACGATGGCGTTCCCGGCGCTGCTCTTCATCATCGCGCTGGCCTCGACGGTCGGGAACCGGCTGAACGACATCACGTTCGGCGGGCTCTTCGGCCAGGGGGTGATCACGCTCGTGCTCGTCTTCACGGCCTTCGGCTGGTTCTACCCGGCGCGCATCGTGCGCGCGGTCGTGCTGAGCCTGCGCGAGAAGGAATACGTCGAGGCGGCCCGGATGGTGGGGTCGAGCGACTCCCGGATCATCCGCTCCCACATCCTGCCCCACCTGGTGGCGCCCGTGATCGTCTACTCGACCCTCGCCGTCGCGAGCTTCATCATCGGCGAGGCGGGCCTCTCGTACCTCGGAGTGGGCATCAAGCTGCCCACGCCGAGCTGGGGGAACCTGCTCCAGCAGGCGACCGACTACTACACGCAGCAGCCGTGGCTGATGGTCTGGCCCGGCCTGGCGGTGCTGATCACGACGCTGTCGTTCAACCTGCTCGGCGACGGCCTCCGTGACGCGTTCGACCCACGCTCGAGCCACTAGTCAGCCCGCCCGAAACCCCTTGATCGAACCTGTTGCTCAAGGGCCCCTGGAGGGATCTTGCACCCCTCCGGAAACTAACTAAACTGCCGCCGCCTCGTCACAACGTGCCGAGGATGCGTTCTGCGCCTGAGCCCCCGGGCCCGAGCCCGGTGGTTCACCCAAACGAAAGGAGCATGTCGTTGAGTAGAAAGCTCTGGCTTGCCACGCTGCTGGCGGCCGTGGGTCTGCTCACGCTCTTTGCGGCTTCGGCCAGCGCGAAGAGCAGCAAGAAGGCCGCTACCGGTGGCACGCATCAACGTCGACCTGCAGTCCGACCTGGACTACAGCGACCCCGCGCTCGACTACTACCAGCCCGGCTGGGAGCTCGAGTACTCGACGGGCCTGAAGCTGCTGAACTACCCGGACGGGAACGGAGCGAAGAGCTCGACCCTCGTCCCGGATGCGGCGACCGGCTTCCCCAAGGTCTCGAACAACGGGAAGACCTACGACTTCACCGTCAACGCCAGCTGGACGAAGTTCTCGAACGGCCAGCCCGTCACGGCCGCCAACTTCAAGGCTGCGTTCGACCGTGACGCCGACCCGAAGATGCAGTCGCCGGCCGTGCCGTTCTTCTCGGACGTCGTCGGTTCCGACAAGTCGCCGGTCTCCGGCGTCACGGTGAAGGGCAACCACCTGATCATCAAGCTCACGAAGGCCGCCCCGGACTTCCTGTCCCGGGTCGCCATGCCGTTCTTCGCTGCGGTCCCGACCAACCTGGATCGTGACCCGAACGGCGTGCTTGCCCCGCCGTCCGCTGGCCCGTACTACATCGCCAGCCGGACGCCGAACAAGGAGATCGTGGTCAAGAAGAACCCGTACTACAAGGGTAAGCGGCCGCACAACGTCTCCGAGATCCACTACACGGTCGGCCAGACGCTCGACGCGTCGTACCTCCGCGTGCAGCAGGGTGCGACGGACTACGCAGCCAGCGGCATCCCGCCGGCGGCGTACGCCGAGGCCGCCCAGAAGTGGGGCGTCAACAAGAGCCAGTTCTGGGTCAAGCCGATCCTGTCGGTGAGCTACTTCGCGTTCAACCACGACCGCCCGGACTTCAAGGCCGGCTGCGAATCCTGCCGGCAACGTCAACCTGATGAAGGCGATCAACTACGCGATCGACCGGCACGCGATCCTCGCCCAGGCTGGTTTTGCGGCGGGTAAGCGCACCGATCAGATCCTGCCGCCGGGCATGGCGGGCTTCCGCGACGCCGACCTGTACCCGCTCAAGGGGCCGGACTTCGCCAAGGCCAAGTCGCTGGCTCAGGGCCACACCGGTGACGGGACGCTCGTGTACTACACCTGCAACACGCGGCACCGTGCCCGCTGCGCGCGCAGATCGTCCAGTTCGACCTGAAGCAGATCGGGGTCAACCTGGACATCCGCCCGTTCGCCCGGGCCGTGCAGTTCGGCAAGGAAGGCAACAAGGGTGAGCCGTTCGACATCGCTGATGAGGGCTGGCTGGCGGACTACGCCGACCCGTACGACTTCATCAACGTGCTCCTGTCGGGCGAGAACATCCACGACACGAACAACAACAACTTCGCGTACTTCAACGATCCGAAGTACAACAAGTTGATGGATCAGGCGCAGGCCCTCTCGGGCAACGCCCGCTCCAACGCGTACGGAGCTCTCGACATCAACATCATGAAGAACGCGGCGCCTTGGGCCCCGCGCTCGAACTCGACGAACCGCATCGTGCTGTCGTCGCATGTCGGGAACTTCACGTACAACAACATCTACGGCGTCGACTTCGCGGCGATCACCCGGAAGTAACGAGCGGTAGAGAACGTCCGCCGACAAGGGGGCGCCGGAGTCGATCCGGCGCCCCCTTCAGGCGCAATTCCCGAGCAGCCAACAAGCCCCGAATTGAGTTAGAGTTTCTGCCCCGTGTTTCGCTACCTGATCAGACGCCTCATCTGGGCTGTCGTCCTGTTCATTGCGACCACGGTCGTCACCTACATCATCTTCTACGCCATTCCGACCGACCCGGCCCGGAATGCCTGCGGCCAGCGCGCCACCCCCGAGTGCGTGCAGCGCGCGGCCCAGTTCCTCGGCACGAACAGGCCGCTCTACTACCAGTACTACAAGTTCCTCTACCGGCTGATGCCGTTCAGCTTCAGCGGCGGCCCGCACCTCAAGGAGCCGAGCCTCGGGCGCTCGTTCACGAACCGCCTGAGCGTCAACTACACGGTCGGCCAGGCGGCGCCCGTCACGGCGTCGCTCGTGTTCGGCGGGAGCGATCATCTGGATGCTGATCGCGCTGCCCGTCGGGATCCTCTCCGCACTGCGGCCGCGGTCGTTACTGGACCGAATAGCCATGGTGTTCGTCCTGGTCGGAATCTCCGCGCATCCGGTGTGGATCGGGCTGCTGTTCGCGTACTTCTTCGGCTTCAAGCTCGGCTGGTTCCCGATCACGAACTACTGCAACTTCTTCGGGGGTGGTGGGACCTGCGGCGGGCCCGTTCAGTGGGCGTATCACCTGCGTCCTACCGTGGCTTACGTTCGCGATCCTGTTCGCTGCGCTCTACGTCCGGATGATCCGCGCGAACGTGATGGAGGTGATGAACGAGGACTTCGTGCGAACCGCGCGGGCCAAGGGCGCGCCGGAGTGGCTGGTCATGCGCTCGCACGTGCTGCGGAACGCGCTTCTGCCGGTCGTGACGATGCTCGGCATGGACATCGGCCTCGCGCTCGGCGGCGCGATCTTCACCGAGACGGTCTACGGACTGCCGGGGCTCGGCAAGCTCGCGATCACGTCGATCAACAACTTCGACCTGCCGACCACCCAAGGGGTGATCGTGTTCGCCACGATCTGCATCATCGTCTTCAATCTGATCGTGGACCTTCTCTACGCGGTCATCGACCCACGAATCCGTCTCACGTAAGTGGCCCTCCTCGAGGTCACCGACCTTAAGACGTACTTCAAGACCGACGACGGCGTCGTGCGCGCCGTCGACGGCGTCTCGTTCTCGGTCGACAAGGGCCAGACGCTCGGCATCGTCGGCGAGTCGGGCTCCGGCAAGAGCGTCACCTGCCTGACGATCATGGGGCTCAACAACCGGAAGGCACGCGAGGTCGTCCGGCGAGGCGCTCTTCAAGGGCGAGGATCTGCTCACCGCGAGCCCACGCCGGCTGCGCGAGCTGCGCGGGAACGACATCGCGATGATCTTCCAGGACCCGATGACGAGCCTCAACCCGGTCCACAAGATCGGCGACCAGCTCGCAGAGGCGATGCGGCTGCACGAGGACGTCACGAGGGCGCAGGCGCGCAGGCGGGCCCTCGAGCTCCTGAAGGCGGTCGGCATCCCGCGGCCGGAGCGGCGGGTCGACGACTACCCGCACCAGTTCTCCGGCGGCATGCGCCAGCGCGTGATGATCGCGATGTCCCTGATCAACAACCCGGACCTGCTGATCGCCGACGAGCCGACGACGGCGCTCGACGTCACGACGCAGGCGCAGATCCTCACGCTGATCGAGCGCCTCCAGGCCGAGTTCGGGAGCGCGGTGATCATGATCACCCACGACCTGGGCGTGGTCGCGGAGATCGCCGACGACGTGGTCGTCATGTACGCCGCCGAGGTCGTCGAGCACGCGGCCGTCGAGGAGATCTTCAAGCGCCCGCACCATCCCTACACGTGGGGGCTGATGGGCTCGCTGCCGCGGCTCGACGCGGACGTCGAGCGGCTGGTGCAGATCCAGGGGCAGCCGCCGTCGCTGCTGCGGCCGCCGTCCGGGTGCAGGTTCCATCCGCGCTGCCCGTACGTGATGCCGCGTCTGCCGCGAGAAGGATCCGGAGCTGGTCGAGGTGCCGGCGGTGCCGGGCCATCTCCAGGCCTGCCATCTCGACGAGGAGACCAAGACCCGCGAGGCGGCTAAGCTGCTCGCCCACATGATGGCGGAAGCGAGCTGACATGGCCGCCCCGGTCGAGGCGAACGGTGATGCCCCGCTCGATCTGAAAGGCGACGAGCTCCTCGTCGTCGAGGACCTGCAGAAGTACTTCCCGATCACGCGGGGGATCATGTTCCAGAAGGAAGTCGCCGCCGTGAAGGCGGTCGACGGTGTCACGTTCTCCGTTCGGGAAGGCGAGACGCTCGGCGTCGTCGGCGAGTCCGGCTGCGGCAAGTCCACGATGGCGCGCTGCGTGATGAAGCTCCTCGAGCCCACAGGGGGCTCGATTCGCTTCCGCGGCCACGACATCACGCGGCTGTCGCGCACCGACATGCGCCCGTTCAGGCGCGAGATGATGATGATCTTCCAGGACCCGTACGCGTCGCTGAACCCGCGCAAGCGGGTCGGCTTCATCGTCGCCGAGGCGCTCCAGGTGCACAAGCTCGGCACCGACGCCGAGATCAAGCGCCGCGTGCAGGAGCTCCTCCAGATCGTCGGACTGAACCCGGAGCACTACAACCGCTTCCCGCACGAGTTCTCGGGCGGTCAGCGGCAGCGCATCGGCGTCGCGCGCGCATTGGCGGTCAACCCGAAGCTGATCGTCTGCGACGAGCCCGTCTCGGCGCTCGACGTCTCGGTGCAGGCTCAGATCCTGAACCTGCTCAAGGACCTCCAGCGGGACTTCGGCCTGACGTACATCTTCATCGCGCACGACCTGAACGTCGTGCGCCACATCTCGGACCGCGTGATGGTGATGTACCTCGGCCAGGTGGTCGAGCAGGCCGAACGGAGCGATCTCTACAGGGAGCCGAAGCATCCGTACACCGGTGCGCTCCTGTCCGCGGTCCCGGTGCCCGACCCCGAGGTGGGCCGGAACCGCAAGCGGATCGTGCTCGAGGGCGACGTCCCCAGCCCGATCAACCCGCCGTCCGCCTGCCGCTTCCACCCGCGGTGCCCACGGTTCGTCGAAGGGCATTGCGACGTCGAGGAGCCGGCCCTGATCACCAGGGGCGGCGGCGCGACCCACCTCGCGAAGTGCCACTACCCGCTCGAGGGGTGGCCGCTGACCGACGAGGAGATCCGGCGCACCGGCGCCGCGAGGCCGGCTGCCACCGAGGCCGCGGCGCAGACCGCGTCGTAGCGATGCGGCCGGCCTGGCGGAGCGGCCGGAGACCCCTGTGATCCGCGCCCTCCAGCGAATCGGCGTCATCTTCTTCGTGCTCGCGGCCGGGACGGCGGTCTGCTCGCTCGTGCTCGGCCTGCTGTTCGGCGCGAGCGTCTCGCGGGCGCTCTCCGTCGGCTGGTACGTGTCGGGATCGGCGCTCCTGATCGGCGGTTTCTTCATCGGCAACCGCGGGCCTGCCCGGCCGCAGGGGGAAGGCTGGAGCGCGTTCTCGCTGCGCCGGTGGGTGCGGTGGGCGACCCCCGACGAGCAGCACGACTCGATCTCGCTGTCCGCCGTCCTCGTCGTGCTCGGCTTCGTCCTGATCGTGCTCGGCGTCGTCGCCGACACCCGCCACCCGCTGACCTAGTCCCGGTGAACCGGTTCTGGCACCACGGTGAGCCCCGCGGGGCGGGCGCGTCTGCGGTGGAAAACCGAAAGCTGCGACACTCTCGTAACGACGGCCGCCACCGGGCGTGGTCCGTAACGGCCGCGTCGCCCCAGCGAGTCGATCGACCATGCAGCCATCGTTCATCAGCTCATACGTCTGAAGCCTCGATCACGCCGACCGTGTGTCGGCTGCGCTCGCCGCCTCGGAGCTTCGCAGGAAGCGCGGATTCGAGGAACGTTCCGCTAGGCTGCGCCTGCCCCGCTTGACGGCGCGCCTCGGGCGCGGCCTGCGCCGGGCGCCACCGCCTGTCCACGCGCCACCAGGAGCCTAGAACGTGTCGACGAACGCGAACAAGAACGGCCAGAACGTCGGGAAGCTGCTCGAGATCAAGGGCGTCGTCGTCGACGCCGTCTTCCCGGGCACCCTCCCGGCGATCTACTCCGCGCTGCGGATCACGCGCCCCGACGGAACCGACCTGATCGCCGAGGTGCAGCAGCACCTGGGAGACGACCGTGTGCGCGCCGTCGCGATGGACGCGACCGACGGGATCGCGCGCGGGACGGACGTCGTCGACACCGGCGAGCCGATCTCGGTCCCGGTCGGCGACGTGACGCTCGGACGTCTCTGGAACGTGCTCGGCGAGCCGGTGGACGAGAAGCCGCCGCCGCCGGCCGGCACCGAGCGCTGGTCGATCCACCGCGACCCGCCCGCCTTCCAGGACCTGACGCCGAAGATCGAGATCTTCGAGACGGGGATCAAGGTGATCGACCTGATCGCCCCGTACGTCCGCGGCGGGAAGATCGGGCTCTTCGGCGGCGCCGGCGTCGGCAAGACGGTGCTGATCCAGGAGCTGATCCACAACATCGCGCGCGAGCACGGCGGCGTGTCGGTGTTCAGCGGGGTGGGCGAGCGGACGCGCGAGGGCAACGACCTGCTGCTCGAGATGACCGAGTCGGAGGTGATCGACAAGGTCGCGCTCTGCTACGGGCAGATGAACGAGCCGCCGGGAGCGCGCCTTCGCGTCGGGCTCTCGGGCCTCACGATGGCGGAGTACTTCCGCGACCAGGGCCAGGACGTGCTGCTCTTCATCGACAACATCTTCCGGTTCGTGCAGGCAGGCTCCGAGGTGTCGGCGCTGCTCGGCCGCATGCCGAGCGCGGTCGGGCTACCAGCCGACGCTCGCCACCGAGATGGGGCAGCTGCAGGAGCGGATCACGTCGACGACGAAGGGCGCGGTCACCTCGGTGCAGGCGATCTACGTGCCTGCCGACGACCTCACCGACCCGGCGCCGGCGAACACGTTCGCGCACCTCGACGCCACCACGGTGCTCTCTCGCGCGATCGTCGAGCAGGGCATCTATCCCGCGGTCGACCCGCTCGACTCGACCTCGCGCGCGCTCCAGCCGGGGATCGTCTCGCCCGAGCACTACCGCATCGCGACGAGCGTGCAGGAGGTGCTGCAGCGCTACAAGGACCTGCAGGACATCATCGCCATCCTCGGCATCGAAGAGCTCTCCGACGAGGACCGGCTGACGGTGTCGCGCGCACGCAAGATCCAGCGCTTCCTCTCGCAGCCGAACTTCGTCGCCGAGCAGTTCACCGGGACGCCGGGCCAGTACGTCAAGCTCGAGGACACGATTCGCGGCTTCGACGAGATCCTCCAAGGCCGCTACGACGACCTGCCGGAGCAGGCGTTCTACATGGTCGGGCCGATCGAGGGCGCGGTCGAGCGAGCAGAGCAGCTGTCGGCCGCGGCCGCCTAGCGGATGGCCGACCGCAAGCCGTTCTCGGTCTCGCTCGTGACCCCGGACGGGCCCGCGTTCGAGGGCGACGCGGAGATGATCATCGTCCCCGGCGCGGCGGGCGAGATCGGCGTGCTCGCGCGTCACGCGCCGCTGATCGCAACCCTCCGCGCGGGGTCGACGCGCATCCACCTCGACGGCGGCACGGTGCAGGAGTACGCCACCGGCCCCGGGTTCTTCCAGGTGCTGCGCGACCGTGCGATCGCGCTGGTCGACGACGCGGTCGAGGCGTCGCAGATCGACGACGCCCGCGCCCGCGAGCAGCTCGAGGCCGCACAGCGCGAGCTCGAGGCGCTCGACAGCGGGGCGTCGACGGCCGATCGCTGGCAGGTCGAGCAGCGGATCCGCCACGCCGAGAACCAGCTCGCGGTCGCCGGCCGGTCCTAGAGGCTTGCGCGTCGCCGCGCTCGCCGACGTCCACGGGAACGCGCCCGCGCTCGAGGCCGTGCTCGCCGAGGTCGCGGGCGAGGGCGTCGACCTCGTCGTCTTCTGCGGCGACCTCACCTGGGGGCCGCTCCCGAACGAGACGCTCGCGCTCGTGCGAGCGCTCGAGCTGCCGACGCGTTTCGTGCGCGGCAACGCCGATCGGATGGTCGGCAACGACCGCTCGACCCGCGGCGCCTGGATGGCGGAGCAGCACGACGACGAGGCCACGCGCCTCGTCAACGGTTTCGAGTCGGCGGTCGTGGTCGATGTCGACGGGCTCGGCCCGACGCGCTTCGTCCACGGCTCGCCGCGCAGCGACGAGGAGTGCGTCACGGAGCGAACGCCGCCGGAGCGCGTCGCCGAGTTCATGGCGGGCGTGCCGGAACGCGTGCTCGTGACGGCGCACATCCACGTCTCGTACGACCGCCGGGTGGGCGACGTCCGGCTGCTCAGCCCCGGCAGCGTCGGCCGCCCGTACGAGGGCGAACGCGGCGCGCGCTGGGCGCTGCTGGGCCCGGACGTCGAGCTCAGGCGCACCGAGTACGACCACGAGCGGACTGCCGAGCTCTATCGCGCGAGCGGCATCCCGGACGTCGAGGACGACCTTCGGTACCTGCTCGAGCCGATCGGGCGAGACGAGGTGGTCGAGCACGCCGAACGGGTGGTGTTCGCAGGGTGAGGCTGGGGTAGAATCCGTCAACCCGGACAGCTTTGACGAGCAGCTTGGCGACCGGGTCACCAAACGCCTAAAGAGCTATGGCCGGGACCGTCTCAGCTGACATCCGCAGAATCGCCGAGGAGCGCATCCTCGTGCTCGACGGCGCCTGGGGTGTGCTCCTCCAGAGTTCCGGCCTCACCGAGGCGGACTTCCGGGGTGAGCGCTTCGCGTCGCACCAGCGTGATCTGCTGAACGACCCCGACATCCTGAACCTCTCGCGCCCCGACGTGGTGCGCGCGGTGCACGAGTCGTACTTCGCGGCCGGGTGCGACATCACGACGACGAACACCTTCACCGCGACGTCGATTGGTCAGGCCGACTACGGGCTCGAAGAGGCGATCTACGACATCAACGTCGCGGGCGCCCGCATCGCGCGGGAGGTCGCCGACGCGCACGCCGGGTACGTCGCCGGGTCGGTTGGGCCGCTCAACATCACGCTGTCGCTGAGCCCGCGCGTCGACGAGCCGGGCTTCAGGACGCACACCTTCGACCAGGTCGTCGAGTCGTACGCCGAGCAGATCCGCGGGCTCGCCGACGGCGGCGTCGATCTTCTCCTGATCGAGACGATCTTCGACACGCTCAACGCAAAGGCCGCGATCGTTGCAGCGCGCTCGGTCGCGCCGCAGCTGCCGCTCTGGATCAGCGCGACGATCGTCGACCTGTCGGGCCGCACGCTCAGCGGCCAGACGATCGAGGCGTTCTGGACGGCGATCGAGCATGCCGACCCGCTGATCGTGGGCGTGAACTGCTCGCTCGGCGCGCGCGAGATGCGGCCCTACATGGCCGACCTCGCCCGGGTCGCGTCGTGCCTGACCTCCTGCCATCCGAACGCGGGGCTCCCGAACGCGTTCGGCGGCTACGACGAGACGCCGGACGTCACCTCGTCGCTGCTGCGCGAGTTCGCGCAGGAGGGCTTCGTCAACGTCGCCGGCTCGTGCTGCGGCTCGACGCCCGAGCACACGCGCGCGATCGCGGAGGCGGTGCACGGCCTGGCTCCGCGCATCCTCGCCCCGAAGAGCGACCGCCCGAGGTTCAGCGGCCTCGAGACCTTCGAGCTCGGGCCCGACACGGGCTTCGTGATGATCGGCGAGCGCACGAACGTCACCGGTTCCGCGCGGTTCCGCCGGCTGGTCGAGGCGGGCGACTTCGGGGCGGCGGTCGACGTCGCGCTCGAGCAGGTGCGCGGTGGGGCGAACCTCCTCGACGTGAACATGGACGCCGACCTACTCGAGGGCGAGGAGGCGATGCGGACGTTCCTGAACGTGATCGCGACCGAGCCCGAGGTCGCCCGCCTGCCGATCATGGTCGACAGCTCGAAGTGGTCGGTGCTCGAGGCGGGCCTGCAGTGCATGCAGGGCAAGGGAATCGTCAACTCGATCTCGCTGAAAGAAGGCGAAGAGGAATTCCTGCGTGAGGCGGCCACCGCCCGCGACTACGGCGCCGGAGTGATCGTGATGGCGTTCGACGAGGAGGGGCAGGCCACCGACGTCGACCGCCGCGTGGCGATCTGCGGCCGCGCGTACGACCTGCTCGTCGACCGCGTGGGGTTCCCGCCGGAGGACATCGTCTTCGACCCGAACGTGCTCGCGGTCGCGACCGGGATCGCGGAGCACGACGACTACGCCCGGGCCTTCATCGCGAGCCTGCCGCGCATCAAGGAGCGCTGCCCGGGCTCGCACACGTCAGGCGGGATCTCGAACCTGAGCTTCTCGTTCCGCGGCAACGACCGGATCCGCGAGGCGATGCACTCGGTGTTCCTCTTCCACGCGGTGCGTGCGGGCCTCGACATGGGCATCGTCAACGCGGGCCAGCTGGCGGTCTACGAGGACCTCGACCCGGAGGTGCTCGAGCGCGTCGAGGACGTCGTCCTCAACCGGCGGCCGGACGCGACGGAGCGCCTCGTCGAGCTGGCAGGTCGCATCTCGGGCGAGGGCACCCGCCGCGAGCTCGATCTCGCCTGGCGCGACCAGCCGGTCGGAAAGCGGCTCGAGCATGCGCTGGTGCACGGGATCGTCGACCACGTCGAGGACGACGTCGAGGAGGCGCGCGCTCAGGCCGCTCGCCCGCTCGACGTGATCGAGGGGCCGCTGATGGACGGGATGCGGGTCGTGGGCGACCTGTTCGGCTCGGGCCGGATGTTCCTCCCGCAGGTGGTCAAGTCCGCGCGGGTGATGAAGCGGGGAGTCGCCTATCTCCAGCCCTTCATGGAAGCGGAGCGCGACGGCGGCCACAGCTCGCAGGGGAAGATCCTGCTCGCGACGGTCAAGGGCGACGTGCACGACATCGGCAAGAACATCGTCGGCGTCGTGCTCGGCTGCAACGACTACGAGGTGATCGACCTCGGCGTGATGGTGCCCGCCGCAACGATCCTCGAGACGGCGGAGCGCGAGCGGGTCGACGTGGTCGGCCTGTCGGGGCTGATCACGCCGTCGCTCGACCAGATGGTGAACGTTGCGCGCGAGCTCGAGCGCTCACGGCTCGAGTTGCCGCTCTTGATCGGCGGCGCCACGACGTCGCGCCAGCACACCGCGGTGAAGATCGCGCCGGAGTACGCCTCCGAGACGGTGCACGTGCTCGACGCGAGCCGCGTTGTCGACGTGGTCTCGAGCCTGCTCGACCCGCGTCGCCGGGCGACGCTCGACGTCGAGAACCGCGAGCTGCAGGAGCGGCTCCGCCGCCAGCACGCCGAGAAGGTCAAGCGGCCGTTGCTCCCGCTCGCGGAGGCGCGGGCGAACCGCGCGCGGCTGCCCTTCGACGACCTGCCCGCCCCGCCGTTCGTCGGCTCCCGCGACGTCTCACCGCCGATCCACGAGCTGGTCGACTACATCGACTGGCAGTTCTTCTTCCACGCGTGGGATTTGAAGGGGAAGTTCCCGGCGCTGCTCGACCACCCGGCAGCGCGCGAGCTCTACGACGACGCGCGGACGCTGCTCGACCGGATCGCAACCAACGGTCTGTTACAAGCACGCGGGGTGTACGGCTTCTGGCCGGCGCACGCGGAGAGCGACGATCTGGTCGTGGGGGAGACGCGGTTCTCGTTCCTGCGCCAGCAGGCGACCAACGGGGACGGGCGGCCGAACCGGTCGCTTGCCGACTTCGTCGCGCCTGCCGGGGACCATCTCGGCGCCTTTGCCGTCTCCGTGCACGGCGCCGACGAGCTCGCGGCGTCCTTCGAGGCCGAGCACGACGACTACCAGGCGATCGTCGCGAAGGCGCTGGCCGACCGGCTGGCCGAGGCGTTCGCCGAGTGGCTCCACGCGCGGGTGCGCCGGGAGTGGTATGCGTCCGACGAGCACCTGACGAACGACGAGCTGATCGGCGAGCGCTACCGGGGCATCAGGCCCGCGCTCGGCTATCCCGCCTGCCCGGACCACAGCGAGAAGCCGAAGCTGTTCGCCCTGCTCGGCGCCGACCGAGCCCGGATGACGCTCACGGAGGGCTTCGCGATGCTGCCGGCCGCCTCGGTGAGCGGGCTCTACTTCGCGCACCCGCAGTCGCGTTACTTCGCCGTCGGGCGGATCGGGCGGGACCAGCTCGCCGACTACGCCGAGCGCCGCGGCGTTCCGGTCGCGGAGGCCGAGGTCTGGCTGCAGCCGAACCTGTCCTAGTCGTCGGCTATCCTGTCTTCCCGCGGGCGCCTTAGGGCGCCGCCACCATTTATGCGGACGACACTGAAGCGAGGCGTCGGGCGGGGCGCGGGTCTCAACGGGAACGGGAAGATCGTCTTCCCTCCGGCGGCTGCGTCGACGGTTGCGCGGTACGCACCGCCGCCGCCGCCCTCGCGGTCGGGTCTCGTGACCTTCGGCCGCTTCCTCCTGTTCGTGCTGATCGCCGCGCTGTGCGCCGCCGTGGGCGCGGTGGGTGGGGCCTACCTCTACTTCCACCAGTCGGTCGCGACCGTTCGCGCCCACACCCCGGACGTCGTGCGCGCCGAGAAGAGCCTCGACATCCCGGTCGCCCATCACGCCGCAATCGCGCTCGTGATCGGGTACGACCACCGTGCCGGGGAAGCCGTCACGGATCCGTCTCGCTCCGACACCGTGATGCTGATCCGCGCCGACCCGGTGACGAAGTCGATCTCGCTGCTCTCCTTCCCGCGCGACCTCGGCGTGCCGATCTACTGCGGCGCGAGTCCCATCACCGTCGACCGGATCAACTCGGCCTACAGCCGCTGCGGCGTCAAGGGGACGCTGCTGACGGTGAAGCATCTGACGAACCTCAAGATCAACTACCTGATCACGGTCAACTTCCACGGCTTCAAGGAGGTCGTCGACAAGCTCGGCGGCGTCTGGATGGACATCGACCGCCGCTACTACAACCGCAATACCGGGTCCGCCTACGACAACTACGCGAACATCGACCTGCAGCCCGGGTACCAGAAGCTGACGGGGGGACAGGCGCTCGATTTCGTCCGCTTCCGCCACACCGACGACGACTATCACCGGCTCGCGCGCCAACAGCAGTTCGTCCGCGCCTTCAAGGAGCAGGTCGCGCAGTCGTTCGATTTCACGAAGCTCCCGGAGCTCGTGAACGCGATCGTCAGCAACATCGAGGTCGCCGAGGGCGGTCACAAGCTGCAGGGCAGCGAGGTGCTCTCGTATGCGTTCTTCGCGAAGGACCTGCCGGGCGGGCACTTCTTCCAGCCGAAGATCCAGGGCGTGAACGGGTTCAGCGTCACCGCGGCGCCGCCCGGCGCGATCCAGAAGGCGGTCGGGGAGTTCGAGAACCCCGACGTCGGGTCGTCGAAGGCGGCGAACGCCGCCGCGCTCGGCCGGCACGTGAAGTCGAAGGCGCCGCCGCCCTCGAAGGTGAGCGTCCTCGTGCTGAACGGCAACGGCGTTCCGGGCGCCGCCGCCAACGGCTCGTACCTGCTCGGGCAACGGGGGTACGTCACCGTGACGCCGGCGAACGGTCTGCAGGCGGACGCGCCGGCCGACGCCTTCCATTCGCAGATCTACTACGACGCCCGCACGGGTGGAGCCCATGCCGCGGCGCTCGCGATGCTGCCGCTGCTGCAACCGGCGAAGGTGCTGCCGCTGCCGCGGCGCGGGAAGCTCCGGGCGCTCGATCCGGGCGCGATGATCGTTGTCGTCCTCGGTCAGACCTTCCACGGCGACCTCGCTCCGATCCCGACGTCGAACGCGCCGAAGCACCAGGCGCCCGTCGTGCGCACCGACGCGTCGGTCGGCACGTCGCTGCTGACCCCGTACCGGACGCGCGCGGGCTTCCCGCTGATGGTGCCGACCGTGCTCGAGCGCAACTCGTACGCCGACAGCTACAACGGCGACGTCCCGGCGAGGCTCTACCGCATCCAGGGCAAGAACAAGGCGGTGCGGCTCGTTTTCCGCACGGGAGCCGGGGAGTACTGGGGCGTCCAGGAGACCGACTGGAGCGACGCACCCGTGCTCACCGACAAGAGCTTCCGCCACGACCTCGGCGGTCGCGAGTTCGACCTCTACTACTCGGGCGGCAACCTGCACATGGTCGTGTTGCGCACGCCGCACGCGACGTACTGGGTCGTCAACACGCTGCTCGACTCGCTCTCGAACGAGACGATGCTGTCGATCGCCAAGGGCCTGAAACCCTTAACAGCACCGAAGTAGAGTGCGCGCGACATGAGCAGGGTCGGGATCTTCGGGGCCGGCTGGGTCGGCCTTGTCACGGGTACGTGCTTCGCCGAGCTCGGACACGACGTCGTGATCAGAGACGTCGTGCCCGCGAAGATCGAGGCGCTCCGTCACGGTGAGGTTCCCTTCGTCGAGGACGACGTGCCGGAGCTTCTGGTCAGGAACCGTGAGCGGCTCGCCTTCACGCTCGATGTACACGAGGTCGCGGCATGTGACTTCTTGTTCATCTGCGTCGACACGCCGCCGACACATTCGGGCGACGCAGATCTCTCGCGCGTGTGGACGGTCATCGACGAGCTTCCCGAGCTCACGGGGCGCCCGGTGGTCGTGATGAAGTCGACCGTGCCCGTCGGCACGGGGGAGAAGGTCCGGGCCGGGCTCGACGAGCGCGGGCTCGCCCACGTCGGCTACGTCTCGAATCCCGAGTTTCTCGCCGAGGGGCACGCGGTGCGTGACTTCATGAACCCGGACAGGATCGTGATCGGCGCCTTCGAGTCGTCCGACGCCGAGCGCGTGGCCTCGCTGTACGCACCGCTCGCCGCTCAGATCGTCGAATGCGACGTCAACTCTGCAGAGATGATCAAGCTCGCCGCGAACGCCTTCCTGATGACGCGCATCTCGTTCATCAACGAGATCGCCAACGTCTGCGAGGTGACCGGCGCAGACGTCGTCAAGGTCGCGGAGGGTGTCGGCCTCGACCACCGCCTCGGCCCGCACTTCCTGCGTGCGGGCATCGGCTACGGCGGATCGTGCTTCCCGAAGGATTCGCTCGCGCTCAAGCAGCTCGCCTCGAACTCCGGCTACCACTTCCAGCTGCTCTCGGCGGTGATCGAGGTCAACGAGCTCCAGAAGCGCCGCGTGATCGGCAAGCTCAAGCGCCACCTCGGGCAGCAGCTCTCCGGTAAGTCCGTCGCGCTGCTCGGCCTGGCGTTCAAGCCGCAAACCGACGACATGCGCGAGGCGCCTTCGATCGTGCTCGCAGCCCGGCTGCTCGCCGAAGGGGCCGACGTGCGCGCGTGGGACCCGGTCGCTGACGGCAGCAAGCTCCCGAAGGGCGTCGAGGTGGTCGGCTCGGTGGCCGAGGCCGTCCGCGGGGCGCACGCGGCGGTGATCGTCACCGAGTGGCCCGAGCTGAAAGGGCTCGCGTCGCCCGAGACCCGTGCGGCCATGGCGAATCCGCTGATCGTCGACGGCCGTAACCTGCTCGACCCGGATGAGACCCGCCGGGGCGGTTTTGCCTACGAGGGGATCGGGCGGCTCGTCCGGGAGACGGACGTGCTCCCGGAGACGCCGGAGCCCTCGGTGGAAACCGCAATCTAGCCTCCGGTGGAGGCGATCATCCTCGCGGGCGGCCAGGCCGAGCGGCTCGGCGATGCCGCCGGCGGTCGGCCCAAGTCGCTGGTCCACGTCGCGGGCCGCCCGCTCGCCGCCTATCAGGTCGGGCGCCTCATCCGTGCAGGCGTGACGCGGGTGATCTTCGCCTGCGCCGCGGGCCAGGGCGCCCTCTTCGAGCAGGAGCTGGCAGGGGTCGGCGCCGAGATCGTCGCCGCCGAGGAGCCGGAGCGGCTCGGCCGCGGGGGTGGCCTGCGCTTCGCCGCCCGCGAGCGCCGGGAATCCGGCGGACGTCTACGCGCTGAACGGCGACGAGCTGGTCGACGTCGACTTCGCCGGCCTGCTCGAGCGGCACCGTTCCGTCGGGGCCGCCGCGACGATCACCGTCGCGCGTCCGAAGTCGCAGTTCGGGCTCGTCGACGTGGACGACGACGACGTCGTCCACGGCTTCGAGGAGGCGGGGCACGTCCCGTACTGGGTCAACTGCGGCAACTACGTGCTGTCGCCCGAGGCGATCGAGCGGCTGCCCGAGCGCGGCGACCACGAGTCGTCGACGTTCCCGGAGCTCGCCGCGGAGGGGAAGCTCCGGGCCTTTCGTCATGAGGGGTTGTGGCTGACCGTGAACACGCCGAAGGAGCTGCGCCTCGCCGACGAGCACGTCGCCGCGCACCCCGAATGGCTCGCGTGAGAAACTCGCCGGAGGTGTCCGCGGACTCGCCGAACCTGCGCTCGCTCGATCCGTGGGCGGTCGACGTCGGCCGCGTCGACAAGCCGTGGGGCTACGAGCTGATCTGGGCGCTGACCGACATCTACTGCGGGAAGCTCCTCTTCGTCCGGGCCGGGCACTCGCTCTCGCTGCAGTTCCACGCCGAGAAGGACGAGTCGTGGTTCGTCCAGTCCGGCCGGGCGCGGATCGAGCTGGGCGAGCTCGGCAAGGCCGTCCTGGCCGAGGAGGTGGTCGGCCCCGGGGCCGCGTTCCGCTACAAGCCCGGGACGGTGCACCGCGTCACCGCCCTCGAGGACACGACGATCCTCGAGGTCTCGACGCCCCAGCTCGATGACGTGATCCGCCTCGAGGATGCCTACGGTCGCGCCGACCCGCCCGACGCCTAGCAACCTTCACACGGTCGTGCTAAGGTTCGATGCATGCCCGCCACGCTCACCGTCGGAGCCGCCGCGACCGAGACCGGCTGGTCGGCCCGTATGCTCCGCTACCTCGAGCGGGCCGGGCTCGTCGTCCCGTCCCGGACCGCGTCCGGATACCGGACGTACGGGCTGGCCGAGGTGAACCGGCTGCGGGCCCTGCGCGGGCTGCGTGACCGCTTCGGCGTCGAGCTCACCGAGCTCGCGTTCGCCCGGCGGCTTCGCCGCGAGCCCGACCTGCGCGCGGCGGTCGACGGCTGGCTCGCCGCCGCCGAAGACGCGGCCTCGTGGATCGAGTGGGAGCAGCGCAAGCACGAACGACTGCTCGCCGCCTGAACTTTCGACATTCCAGAGAGATCGAAGAGAGGGGACTCCGATAGTGGCCACCACCAAGCGATACGACGTCAAGGATCTGTCGCTCGCGCCGGAAGGCGTGCGGCGGATCATGTGGGCAGATCGCCAGATGCCGGTGCTGACGGCGATCCGCGAGCGCTTCGAGCGCGAGCAGCCGCTCGCCGGCTATCGCGTCTCGGCGTGCCTGCACGTCACCACCGAGACCGCCAACCTGATGCGGACCCTCAAGGCAGGCGGCGCGGACGTGGTGCTCTGCGCCTCGAACCCGCTCTCGACGCAGGACGACGTCGCCGCCGCGCTCGTCCACGAGCACGACATCCCTGTCTTCGCGATCAAGGGCGAGGACAGCGACACGTACTACTCGCACATCGAGGCGGCTGTCGACCACAAGCCGCAGCTGACGATGGATGACGGCGCGGACGTGATCGGCGTCCTCCACAGCTCGCGCCGGGAGCAGCTCGGCGACATCGTCGCGGGCATGGAGGAGACGACCACGGGCGTCATTCGCCTCAAGGCGATGGAGGCCGACGGCGCGCTCGCGTTCCCGGTGATCGCGGTCAACGAGGCCCGCACGAAGCACTTCTTCGACAATCGCTACGGCACCGGCCAGTCGACGATCGACGGCATCATCCGCGCGACCAATGTCCTCATTGCCGGCAAGCGCTTCGTCGTCGCCGGCTACGGATGGGTCGGTCGTGGCGTCGCGATGCGCGCCCGCGGTCTCGGCGCGCACGTGATCGTCACCGAGGTCGACCCGATGCGCGCGCTCGAGGCGCTGATGGACGGCTACGAGGTCCTGCCGATGGCGGCAGCCGCACCGATCGGCGACATCTTCTGCACGGCGACGGGCGACAAGCACGTGATCGCACGGGAGCACCTCGAGGTGATGAAGGACGGCTCGATCGTCTGCAACACGGGGCACTTCAACGTCGAGATCGACATCCCGGCGCTCCGTGAGCTCGCAGTCGAGACGCGCGAGGCCCGTGCTTTCACGGAGGAGTTCACGCTGGCCGACGGGCGCAGGGTCTACCTGCTCGCCGACGGGCGGCTCGTCAACATCTCGGCCGCCGAGGGCCACCCCGCGATCGTGATGGACATGAGCTTCGCCAACCAGGCGCTCGCCACCGAGTACGCCGTCCAGAACGCCGGCTCGCTCGAGAACAAGGTCTACCCGGTGCCGACCGAGATCGACGAGGAGATCGCCAGGCTCAAGCTCGAGACGATGGGCGTCGAGATCGACAAGCTCACGGACGAGCAGGCGAAGTACCTCGCGTCCTGGGACGAGGGGACGTAGCCGCGACGATGCTCGAACCTGAGGCGATCCTCAGGCTCGAGGCCGACCGGGTCGTGCTGCTCGACCAGCGCCGGTTGCCCCTCGAGGAGGTCGAGCTCGAATGTCGCACCGCCGCCGACGTCGCCGGCGCGATTCGCGAGCTGGCGGTGCGCGGCGCCCCGGCGATCGGCGTCGCGGCGGCGTACGCGTACGCACTCGCAGCCTCCCGCGGCGACGACCTCGGCGAGGCCGACCGGGTGCTCCGCGGGTCCCGCCCGACCGCCGTCAACCTCGCCTGGGCGCTCGACCGGATGCACGACGATCCGTCGGCCGAGCACGCCCGCCGGATCCACCGAGACGAGGTGGCGCGCTGCCGTGCGATGGCGGCGCACGCCGTGGAGCTCTTCGCGCCTGGCACGAGGGCGCTGACGCACTGCAACGCAGGCGGTCTCGCGACGGGCGGGTACGGGAGCGCGGTCGGCGCGCTGATCGCCGCCCACGAGCACGGGCCTGCTCGAGCGCGTGTGGGTCGACGAGACGCGCCCGCTCCTCCAGGGCGCCCGCCTGACGGCCTGGGAGCTCGAGCACGCGCGGTATCCCCGCCACCGTGATCGCCGACTCCGCCGCCGCCTCCTTCATGGCGAGCGGGCGAGATCGACTGCGTCGTCACCGGCGCCGACCGCATCGCAGCGAACGGCGACACGGCCAACAAGATCGGCACCTATTCGATCGCCGTGCTCGCGCGCCACCACGACGTCCCGCTGTGGGTCGTCGCACCGACCTCGACGGTCGACCTCTCCACGCAGCGACGGATCGCGCATCCCGATCGAGGAGCGGGACCCGGCCGAGGTGACCGCGCGCTTCCCCGCGCGCAACCCTGCCTTCGACGTCACTCCCGCCGGGCTGATTTCCGCGATCGTCACCGAGGCCGGCGTGCACCGCGCAGCCGTACGCCGACACGCTCGCGGGGGCGGTCGTCGCGGCGTGAAGGCAATCGTGCTCGCAGCGGGCTACGCGACGCGGCTCCGGCCGCTCACCGACACGTGGGCCAAGGAGCTGCTGCCGGTGGGCGGGCGCCCGATCGCCGACTGGATCGTCGACGCGATCGCCCGCGTGCCCGGCATAGACGAGATCCATCTCGTGACGAACGCGCGCAAGGCGCCGGCGTTCGTCGAGTGGGCGAGCGGCCACGAGGTGATCGTCCACGACGACGGAACGACCTCCAACGAGGACCGGCTCGGCGCGATCGGCGACCTGCGCTTCGTCGTGAAGCGCGCGGCGCTCGACGACGATCTGCTCGTGATCGCGGGCGACAATCTGTTCGACTTCTCGCTCGCGGACTACGTCGGCTTCTGGGCGGAAAAAGGCGAGGCAAGCGCGGTCGCCGTCCGCGACGTCGGCTCGCTGGAGCTCGCGAGCCAGTACGGGATCGTCGAGCTCGCGAGACGACGACCGGCTGCTCGACTTCGTCGAGAAGCCCGCCGAACCACGCACGACCCTGGCCGCGATCGCGACCTACATCTACCACCGGTCACACGTGCCCCTGCTCGACGAGTACCTCGACAGCGGCAACTCGTCCGATCAGCCCGGCCGGTTCGTCGAGTGGCTCTGCCGCCGTCGGCCGGTCTACGGCTGGCGGTTCGACGGTGTCTGGTACGACATCGGCGACCGCGAGCAGCTGCTGATCGCCGACAACCGGCTCCGTGCGGACCGTGGGCTCCCGACGCGCGCGGTCTACTCGCCGGACTAGCGAGCGCGCCGCGGCGGCGAGGCACCGCCGTCACACACATTTCACGAAGGTGTGACGGACACGTCACGCGATCCGCCGTAGCGTCCACGGCGTGGCTCGTCGACCTGATCTTCCCGGGGCGCTGCGTGAGCTGTGGCGCCGCTGCCGGGCTGCTCTGCGATCCGTGTCGTGGCTCGCTGCCGTTCCTCACGGGGCCGCGCTGCAGCCGCTGCGGCGGTCCGACGGCCTGGCCCGTCGAACGCTGTCTCGACTGCGCGGGACGGCGGCTCGCCTTCGCATCCGCGCGGTCGGTCGCGGCCTACCGCGGGCCGGCCCGCGACCTCGTCCGGGGCTGGAAGGAGCACGGGCTCCGCCGCGCCGCGTCATTCGTCGGCGACCTCATCGTCGCGCGGCTCACGCCGCCGGTTGCCGACGCCGTCACCTGGGTGCCGCCTGACCGCCTTCGGCTGCTCGAACGCGGGCACCACCCGGCCCACAGCCTCGCGCGCGAGCTCGCGCGTCGCTGGGAGCTGCCCGAAGCAGACCTGCTCGACCGTGTCGGCTCGGCGGCTCGGCAGACGGGGCTCGGGCTGGCCGAGCGCCGCCGCAACGTCCGGGGCGCGTTCGTCCCGCGTGCCGAGTCACCCACACGGGTGCTCCTGGTGGACGACGTCTACACGACCGGTTCGACCGCGTCTGCGGCTGCAGCCGCGCTGCGGCTGGGCGGAGCGGGCACGGTGCACGTCGTGACCTTCGCACGGACGGTTCGGTAACGGCCGGCGCCGGGTGGCGCCTGGGACAATCCAACCGTCGGTGCCGCTCGCCGACCGAGTCGGGCTCCGGTCTCTTCGTCGCGTCCGGGAAAAGCGTGGTGTACGCGCTCACCTACGATCAGCTCGCGGCGAAGCTGTGAAAGGGCGCTCGGCGGTGCGCTAGGGTGGCGGCACGGCTTGACCACCACCAAGGAGGCGGGAATGAGGCTTCAGGTGAAGGGCAAGAACGTGGAGGTCACACCGCCGATGCGCGAGTACGCGGAGAAGAAGCTCGCGAAGCTCGGCAAGCTCCTCGCCGAGCCCACGCAGGTCGAGGTCGAGCTCTCCGAGCAGCGCAACCCGTCGATCGCCGACAGCAACGTCGCCGAGGGAACGATCTTCACGAAGGGCCCGACACTGCGCGCACGCGAGGCGTCCTACGACATGAAGCTGTCGATCGACCAGCTTGTCGACAAGCTCGAGCGCCAGGTGAAGCGATACCGCGAGCGCCGGGTGGTCGAGCCGCGCAGGCACACGGAAAAGGGCGAGTGACGGCGACGCCCTTCAGGTTCTTCCGCTCGAGAGCTCCGTTGCACCGCATCCTCGCCGAGTCGGGTGGCTTGACGACGCCGCGCACAACGTGCGGCCGAGCCGCCCGGGTTCGACGGTGAGCCGCGAGGGGAGCCCGGGATCCACGGCGTGCCGCGCGCCCGGCGCTTCGACGTCGTCACGACCGTTCAGGCGGATGACGAGGGCGTCGAGGACATCCGGTTCGTAGCGCTCGCGGGAGGGCCGCTCGTTCCCGAGACCGCCGAAGGCTCGGGGCGGGCGCCCCGGAGCGCCGAGAGGCTCGGGCCGTTCGCCGACGCGCTCGACGTGTCCCTCGACCGGCCCTACCGCGCGGAGTCGGTTCCCCGGGGCCGCGGGCTCTGGGCGGTCGCAGCGCGGCGGATCGTGGTCGTGGCGGCTCCCGAGCTCACAGGGCGGGAGGCCGAGCTCGTCTCGACGAGGGAAGGACGCAGCCTCCACGTCGACGGCCAGCCGCGCTTCGGCACGGTGCCGAGCATCGAGCGCGAGGGGCGCGAACAGGGCGAGGAGTACGTCGTCCGGGCCGTCCATCTCGTCGGTGACCTCTGGGAGGTCGAGGCGGCGGCGCTTTGACGGCCCCGCGTGGCGGTACCCTGTCTCGCTGATGCCTGCCCTCGGATCCTTCGAGAAGGCTCTTCGCTTCGGCGAGGGGCGCCGGCTGAAGCGGCTCGCCGAGCAGGCCGCGTACATCGCCACCCTGGAGCCGGAGTTCCAGAAGCTGTCGGACGACGACGCTGCGCGGCAAGACGGTGGAGTTCCGGCAGCGGCTCGAGAACGGCGAGTCGCTCGAGGACATCCTGTTCGAGGCGTTCGCGGCGGTTCGCGAGGCGCGCGTGCGCGAGTCGAACCAACGCATCTTCAACGTGCAGATGATGGGCGGCATCGTCCTGCACGAGGGCGACATCGCCGAGATGAAGACCGGCGAAGGAAAGACCTTCGTCGCGAGCCTGCCGCTCTACCTGAACGCGCTCCCCGGTCTCGGCGTGCACCTCGTGACCGTCAACGACTACCTGGCGCAGCGCGACGCGGAGTGGAACCGCGGCGTCTACGAGCGCCTCGGCGTCACCGTCTCCTCGATCGAGAACATGATGCCGTTCGACAAGCGCAAGACCGCCTACGACGCCGACATCACGTACGGGACGAACTCCGAGTTCGGCTTCGACTACCTGCGCGACAACATGGCGATCGCCCTCGAAGGCGTCGTGCAACGCGGCCACAGCTATGCGATCGTGGACGAGGTCGACTCGATCCTGATCGACGAGGCGCGGACGCCGCTGATCATCTCGGGCGAGCCGACCACCGCAGCGAAGACCTACTACGACTTCGCGCGGATCGTGAAGACGCTCGACGGCGCGCAGTCGAAGGGCACGAAGCTCGAGGACGAGCAGCTCGCCCAGGAGCACGACTACCTGTACGACGAGAAGCACAAGACCGTCTCGCCGACCGAGTCCGGGATCGAGAAGATCGAGCGGGCGATGCGGGTCGACAACCTGTACAGCCCGAACAACGTCCAGCTCGTCAACCACCTGATCCAGTCGCTGAAGGCGCAGGCGCTCTACAAGCGCGACGTCGACTACGTCGTGCAGGAGGGCGAGGTGAAGATCGTCGACGAGTTCACGGGCCGCATCATGGAGGGCCGCCGCTGGAGCGAGGGCCTCCACCAGGCAGTCGAGGCGAAGGAAGGCGTCGCGATCCAGGAAGAGCACCAGACGCTCGCGACGATCACGCTGCAGAACTACTTCCGCCTCTACACGGCGACCAAGCACGACGGCAGCGTCGGCAAGCTCGCGGGCATGACCGGTACCGCGAAGACCGAGGAGAAGGAATTCGTCGAGATCTACGGCCTCAACGTCGTCGAGATCCCCACGAACGTCCCCGTCGGGCGCGACGACCGCAACGACTTCATCTTCAAGAGCGTCGAGGCGAAGTTCGACTCCGTCGTCGGCGACATCAGGGAGCGCCACGAGAAGGGCCAGCCCGTGCTCGTCGGCACGATCGCGGTCGAGACCTCCGAGTACCTGAGCGAGCTCCTGAAGCGCCAGGGCGTCCCGCACAACGTGCTGAACGCGAAGGAGCACGCCCGCGAGGCCGAGATCATCATCAACGCGGGCCAGCGGGGCGCCGTGACGATCGCCACCAACATGGCGGGCCGCGGCGTCGACATCAAGATCGACGACGAGGTGCGCGGGCTCGGCGGGCTCTACGTTCTCGGCACCGAGCGCCACGAGGCGCGCCGGATCGACAACCAGCTGCGCGGCCGCTCGGGCCGTCAGGGCGACCCCGGCGAGACGAGGTTCTACCTCTCGGGCCAGGACGACCTGGTGCGCCTGTTCGCGGGCGACCGCATCCAGAACATCATGGAGCGGTTCAAGCTCCCGGACGACCAGCCGATGGAGGCCTCGATCCTCTCCCGGCAGATCGAGAACGCGCAGAAGAAGGTCGAGGAGCAGAACTTCGTCGCGCGCAAGAACGTCCTCAAGTACGACGACGTGATGAACGTCCAGCGCCAGGTGATCTACGAGCAGCGGAACCGCGTGCTGCACGGTGAGGACCTCGGCGAGGACATCCGCGCCGAGTGGTTGCCCGAGGTGATCTCCGACGTCGTTGCCGTGTACACGGAGTCGGAGCTGACCGAGGACTGGGATCTCGACGACCTCGTGTCGGCGATGGACGGCGTCTACGGGACCGGTGTCGCGGTCGACGAGCTGAAGGGGCTCGACCGCGAGGGAATCGTCCAGGAGTTCCAAGACGACGCGCTCGACGCGTACGAGGAGCGCGAAAAGGAGCTTTCGCAGATCCAGGAAGGGCTCATGCGCGACCTCGAGCGGTTCATCGTGCTGCAGACGGTCGACGTGCGATGGCGCGAGCACCTCGAGAACATGGACTACCTCCGCGAGGGCATCCACCTGCGCGGGATGGCCCAGAAGGACCCGCTCGTCGAGTACCGGAACGAGGGCCACGTGATGTTCCAGGAGCTGAACCGCGCGATTCGCGAAGAGGTCGTGACGCTCCTCTTCCACGCGGAGGTGACGCCGGACGAGCGCCAGCTGCAGCAGGCGCCGAACGGCGACGGTTCGAACGGCGCGCTCAGCTACGAGCACGCGTCGCTCGCGGGCGCCGACGCCATCGCCGCCGCCGGCAGCACCTCGACGCTTGCGACCGCGGGCGGCGGCTCCGTGGCGACCCCGGTCGCCCAGCGGCCGAAGGTCAACTCCGAGAACGAGAACATCGGCCGCAACGACCCCTGCTGGTGCGGTTCGGGCAAGAAGTTCAAGAAGTGCCACGGCGCCTGAAGGCGCCTGACCCTCCGCTTCAAGACGGCGTCATCCGGCTCGACAGGATGGCCCGGAGCGACACCGCCGACCTGCTCGAGCTGGTGCAGGACGAGGCGATCAAGGAGTTCACGATGGTGCCGACGAACGGCGGCGAGTCGTTCGTCCGCTCGTGGATCCGACGCTACGACGAGGGCTGGCGCGTCGGCGACCGTGCCGGATTCGTCGTCCGCGCGGCCGGTGACGGCGCGTTCCTCGGGTTCGCGTCGATGTTCAGGCTCGACCTGCCGGCGCGCGAGGGCGAGATCGGCTACGCGGTGACTCCGGCCGCGCGCGGGCGTGGAGTGGCGGTCCGGGCGCTCGAGCTGCTGACGGCCTGGGGCTTCGACGGGCTGGGCCTGGAACGCCTCGAGCTGCGGATCGCCGTCACGAACCCGGCATCCGAGCGGGTGGCGGAGCGCGGCGGGTACCGCTGCGAGGGCGTTCTCCGCTCGGTCCACTTCAAGGAGGGCCGCCGGCTCGACATCGGCGTCTGGTCACGTCTGCGGGGAGACGGCCGGACCGCATAGGCTAGTCGCCGTGAGCGTGGCGGACCCTCGGGTGCTCGCCCGCGAGGCGGTCATCTCGACGGTTGTCGCAGCGAGCCTCGCGTCGATTCTGCTCTGGCTCGGCCCACCAGGGGTCGATCTGGCGGCGCACGCCTACCAGCGCACGTTCCTGATCCAGCACGGCTTCGCGGTCTGGAACAACTTCTGGTACGCCGGGCGCTACACGTTCGTCAACTACAGCCTCGTCTACTACCCACTCGCGGCGCTGCTCGGCATCAAGGTGCTCGCCGTGACGACGATCGCTGCCGCCGCGCTCGCGTTCACGCTCGTCGCGCTGCGCCAGTGGGGAATGGACGCGCGGCTGTCGAGCCGCACGTTCGCCGTCCTCTGGGCGGGGATCGTCCTGTCCGCCGCGTTCCCGTTCGCGCTTGCGGCGGCGTTCGCGCTGCTGTCGTTGTGGGCGCTGCAGTCCGGGCATCGGTGGCGGTTCGCGCTGTGCGCCGTGCTGTGCCTGGCGACCAGCCCGCTCGCGTTCGCGCTGCTCGCGGTGATGCTGGGCGGCGTCGCGCTCTCGCGGCGGAGTCTCCGCGACGCTCGCATGCCGCTCGCGATCATGGTCGCAGGCGGCCTGGTGGAGCTCGCCGCGTACCGGCTGTTCGCCGAGCCCGGTCTCTTCCCGTTCAGCGTCTGGCAGCTCGCCGCCGCCGTCGTCTTCTCGACGTTCGGGCTGGCCTTGACGTGGAACGTCGCCGCGGCGCGTCCGTTGCACGGTCTCTTCTGGGTGTACGGGGCGGCGTGCCTCGTCGTGTTCGTGGTGCCTTCCTCGGTCGGCGCGAACATCGAACGCATCCGGTACGCGGCGCTCCCGATCGCGGTGCTCGCGGTCTCGCTGCGTCGCTGGCGTCCGTTGCAGCTCGTCGTGCCGGCGATCGTGCTGGCAGCCCTCTGGAACGTCACGCCGATCGTCTCCAACTACGCGAGCGCCAGCACGGATCCGGGCAGCAGCCGCGCAGCGTACTGGCAGCCCGCGGTCGGGTACCTGCATGCCCACCTGAGCCCGTCGTTCCGCGTCGAGGTGGTCGACACGGTCGACCACTGGGCTGCTGCGTACCTCCCCGACGCGAGGATCCCGATCGTCCGCGGCTGGTACCGGCAGAGCGACTTCCCCCAGAACGAGGTCCTCTACGACCACCCGTTGCGCCGGCACGCGTACGAGGCCTGGTTGCGGTCGCTCGGCGTGCGCTACGTCGTGCTCTCCGACGCCGAGCCCGACTACAGCTCGCGGCAGGAGGCGTCCCTGATCAGGACCGGGCGGTCCGGGCTGGTGCCGGTGTTCCGCTCGATCCATGTCTCGGTCTACGAGCTGCCGAACGCCAGATCGCTCGTGGTCGGCCCCGGGCTCGCGAGCGTCGAGTGGCTCTGGCCCGCCCGCGCGGTCTTCGTGGTCGACAAGCCCGGGCGCTACCGGGTCGCGCTTCGCTGGTCGCCCTACTGGCGGACCCGCCAAGGCTGCGTGTCGCGCGGGAGAGACGGGATGATCCGGCTGACGGCGAAGCGCCCGGGCTATGTCGACCTGAGCCTCCGACCGAACCTCTCGCGCGGGCTCGCCGCGCTCGCAGGCGTGGGCGGCACCCGACGTTGCGGCTGAAGGCGAACCCGCGCGATACGATCGCCGCATGACCGACGACGGAAGGTCGCTCACAGAACAGCTCGACGAGCTCGGGGCCCAGCTCGACTGGGTCCGTGAGTACCTTTGACCCCGCGTCGCTCGAGCGCAGGCTCGTAGGGCTCGAGGCGCAGATGAGCGCGCCCGGCTTCTGGGACGACCAGGCGCACGCGGCGCAGGTTTCCGCGGAGCACGCGCGCACGACGCGGCGCCTCGACGGATATCGCACGTTGCAGCGCGACTACGAGGACGCCCGCGAGCTCGCGGCGCTGGACGGAGGAGAGCTCGACGACGAGCTCGCCGTCACGCTCCGCCCGCTGCACGACGAGCTCGCGCGCCTGCAGGAGGCGGCGCTGTTCGACGGCGAGTACGACGCAGGCGACGCGGTGGTGACCCTCCAGTCCGGCACCGGAGGGACCGATGCGCAGGACTGGGCCGAGATGCTGCTGCGGATGTACGAGCGGTGGGCCGCCAACCGCGGGTTCGCCGTCGAGCTGCTCGAGGCGAGCCCCGGTGAGGAGGCGGGCCTGAAGTCGAGCACGTTCACCGTCGGCGGGGAGAACGCGTACGGGATCCTGAAAGCCGAGCGCGGCAAGCACCGCCTCGTGCGGCAGAGCCCGTTCGACGCCGCGCACCGTCGCCACACAGCGTTCGCCACCGTCATCGTGGCGCCGCTGCTGTCCGTCGACGCGGACGTCGAGATCGACGAAGGAGACCTGAAGATCGACACGTACCGCGCGCAGGGCGCGGGTGGTCAGCACGTGAACAAGACCGACAGTGCGGTGCGCATCACGCACCTGCCTACGGGAATCGTCGTGCAGTGCCAGAACGAGCGCTCGCAGTCGGCGAACAAACAGACGGCGATGCGCGTCCTCAAGGCCCGCCTCGTCGAACGCGCGGAAGAGGAGAGAGAGGCCGTGATGGCGAAGGAACGTGGTGGATCCGCCGACACCGGTTTCGGGGGTGAGTCGATTCGCTCGTACGTTCTCCACCCGTATCAGCTCGTGAAGGACTCTCGAACCGCCTTCGAGACCGGAAATGCACAGGGCGTGCTGGACGGAGACCTCGATCCCTTCATCCGCGAATACCTGCTTGCAAGGGCTGCCGGGAGGATCGTCTAGCTCGTGAGCTACAATCGACGGGCCTTCGAGCCAGAGGCCGCCAGGTCGGCGGCCATCGTCGTTCCCGACTCGTGCAGGAGACAGAGCTGACAACCCCCGTACCGACACTCGTCGTCGACGAGACCCCGCTGCCTCTGAGCCCGCAGGCCGCGGCGGGGTCGATGATCGTCTTCGACTCTGTCACGAAGGTGTACGAGCCCGACGTCACGGCGCTCCGCGACGTTACGTTCCACATCGACAAGGGCGAGTTCGTGTTCATCGTCGGGGCTTCGGGCTCCGGCAAGTCGACACTCGTGAGGCTGCTGCTCAAGGAGCTCGAGCCGACCAGCGGGAAGATCGTCCTGGGAGGCCGCGAGCTCGGACGGCTGAAGCGCAACAAGGTGCCGATGCTCCGGCGCAACATCGGCTGCGTGTTCCAGGACTTCAAACTGCTGCCGAACCGCACTGCCTCCGAGAACGTCGCCTACGCGCTGAAGGTGCAGGGCGAGTCGGCGACGGCGATCCGCAAGAAGGTCCCCGAGGTCCTGGCGATGGTCGGTCTGTCGCACAAGATGAACTCGCTGCCCGACGAGCTGTCGGGTGGCGAGCAGCAGCGCGTCTCGATCGCGCGTGCGTTCGTGAACCACCCGCCGCTGCTCGTGTGCGACGAGCCGACCGGCAACCTCGACCCGGACACGTCGGTGGGGATCATGCAGCTGCTGTACCGCATCAACCGCAGCGGGACGACGATCCTGATGGTCACGCACGACCGCGAGATGGTCGACAAGATGCGCAAGCGCGTGATCCAGCTCGAGGAGGGCCGGCTCGCACGCGACGAGCGCCGCGGCGGGTACGCGGGAGAATGAGCGCACGCGCGAGGCTCCTCGTGTCGGAGGCGTGGCGCTCGCTCGGCGCCAATCTCTCGACGACCGTGGCCGCGACGATGACGGTGCTGATCGGCATGTTCCTGCTCGGGCTCTTCATCGCCCTCGGGACATGGACGGTCTCGTGGTCGAACCACGTGAAGAAGGAGCTCGTCGTCAAGGTCTACTTCGACCGCAGCCCCGACGCGACGCGCGCGCAGAAGAATGCGCTGGCGCGAACGCTCGAGCAGAGCCCGTACGTCAAGCCGGGCGGCATCAACTACGTGTCGAAGGAGCGGGCGCTCACGATCATGAAGCACAAGTACCCGGAGCTCGTGCGCAACTTGACCTCGAACCCGTTCCCGGACGAGCTCGAGGTGACGCCGGACAAGGCGGAGAACGTCGACAAGCTCTATCTGTCGATCGTCAAGCCTCACCTTCCGCCGGGCGTCGACAAGGTGAGCGACGGCAAACGCGTGTCGCATCGGATCCTCCAGGTCGCGCACGTGATCGAAGTCGTCTTCATCCTGGCGACGTCCGTGCTGCTGATCGCCTCGATCCTGCTCATCTCGAACACGATCAGGCTCTCGATCTTCTCGCGGCGACGTGAGATCGAGGTGATGAAGCTCGTCGGCGCGACCAACTGGTTCGTGCGTGGGCCGTTCATGCTCGAGGGGCTCTTCTGCGGGCTGGCCGGCTCGCTGCTCGCCGTGTTCTTCATGATGCTCGGCAAGGCGATCGCGCTGCCGGCGATCCTTCCGCACCTGTCCGGCGATGCCGATGTGAAGGCGCTGGCGTTCCCGCTCACCGCGCTGATCCTCGTGGGCATGGGCCTTGGCCTCGGCGCGATCGGGTCGGGCTTGACGATTCGCCGCTTCCTGCGGATCTAACTTCGCTCTCGCCACTAGCCCACCCCACGGGTCGGGAGTACAGTCCCGGCATGCGGCGCACTGCGGTGCTCGCTCTCGGCGCGGCGGCGGCCGTGGCTTTCGCGGTCGGAGTCGTGCTGCACCCCGTCTCGCTCGGCGCGCGCGGCCCGAGTGAGCTGCAGCAGGTGCGGTCGGAGCTCGTCTCGCGCTACTACCGGCAATTGCCCTCGTCGGTGCTCTCGGAGCCCACGATCCCACGGCTGCTGGCGGCGCTCCACGATCCGTACACGGCATACCTGACGCCGGCCGAGTACCGGGTCGCCCGCCGCGCCTTCGCGAGCGGCTACGGCGGGGTCGGGATCACCGTGCTGCCGGCCCCCGGCGGTTTGCTCGTGCGCCGCACGTCGGTCGGCTCGGTCCATGTTGAAGGGATCCGGCCGGGCGACACCATCCTCGCCGTCGACGCGAGCATCGACGGCGCGGCTCAGCTATCACGAGGCAGTCGGCCGCATCCTGGGCGTCCCGGGGACCAGCGTGAGCCTCCGCATCCGACGCGGCCAGCACACGCTCGAGGTGAAGCTGCTGCGGCAGCAGTTCAGGGTTCATCCCGTCCACGCCCGGCTCGACGGGCACGTCGGGGTGATCCACATCTCGACCTTCTCGCGTGGCTCGGCAGCCGCGACGAGGTCGGCGATCCGGCGACTCGCGGACGAGGGCGCGACGGCGTATGTGCTCGACCTCCGGGGCAATCCCGGCGGGCTCCTGAACCAGGCGGTCAGCATCTCGTCTCTCTTCTTGCGCAGCGGCTCAATGGTCGCCTCGCTTGCCGGCGCCCACCGGCCCTTCCGTATCGTCTACTCGCACGGCAACGTCGCCGTGACGGCGCCACTGGCGGTGCTGGTCGACGCTGCGAGCGCGAGCGCGTCCGAGGTCGTCGCCGGAGCGTTGAAGGACCACGGCCGCGCGACGATCCTCGGGCTCCCGACGTACGGCAAGTCCTACGTCCAGCAGATCGACAAGCTGCCCTCGGGCGCGGCGCTCAAGCTGACGGTTGCCCGGTACCTGACACCGGCCGGCCACGACATCTCCGAGGGCGGCGTCAGGCCCGACATATTCTCGTTGCACCCCCTTGCCGCCGCACTCCACCTCCTCGCTGGTCGTCGAAGTTAGCCGTCGCGGCCGCCTGCTCGTCGGCGATCCGTACTTCACGCCCGGCGTTCCGATCGTGCTCGACTCGAAGGGGAGCGGGGGAGTGGACGTCGGTGACCTCGCACTCGTGGCGACGGGGCGGGGACGCGCTCGGGTCCAGCGAATCCTGGGGCCTGCCGATCGCATCGAGAACGTGCTCGAGGCCCTGCTCGTCGAGAAGGGTGCGCGAGTCGAGTTCGAACCGCACGACGCACCTGCGCCGGACGTGCGCGACCGAACCGATCTGCGAGACCTCGTCACGTACACCGTCGACCCCGAGACGGCGAAGGACTTCGACGACGCCCTGTCCTTCCGCCGCGAGCCGGACGGCATCCGCGCCTGGGTTCACATTGCCGACGTCTCGTTCTTCGTCGGGGCGGGGACGCCGCTCGATCGGGGCGCGGCCCGTCGCGGGTTCTCGACGTACGTGCCCGGCGCGGTAGCGCCCATGCTGCCGCACGAGCTCGCCGACGACCTGTGCTCGCTCCGTCAGGGGGAGGACCGGTTGTGCGTGACGGTCGAGCTCCCGCCGCTCGGCGAGCCGCAGTTCTACCGGTCGGTGATCCGCTCCGATGCGCGACTCACCTACCGCGAGGCCGAGGTGCTCGAGGCCTCGGCCGACGTCGTCGAGGCGCTGCGCCTGAACGACGAGCTCGCCGGCGA
This sequence comes from uncultured Thermoleophilia bacterium, assembly GCA_963742615.1. Taxonomy (GTDB): domain Bacteria; phylum Actinomycetota; class Thermoleophilia; order Gaiellales; family Gaiellaceae; genus PALSA-600. The sequence continues at coordinate 126,258 of CAVUMS010000002.1, forward strand.
GCTGCGGTCGCGTCGGTTCTCACGCGGGGCGCTGCAGGTGCAGACGCCCGAGGTCGTGTTCCGGTTCGACGGCGCAGGGGGCGTCGCGGACGCGTGGCTCGAGGGAGAGCCGCACTCGCACATGCTGGTCGAGGAGCTGATGATCCTCGCCAACGAACGCGTCGGGGCGTTCCTCGCCGGGCGTCGCCGCGCGGCGCTGTACCGCGTGCACGAGCGGCCCGATCCGCAGGCCGTCGAGAACCTGCTGGCGAAGCTCACCGATCTCGGCGTGCCGACGCCGCCGGCGCCCGAACGCCTGTCTTCGCAGGAAGCGGCCGCGCTCGTCGGCGCGATCTCGCTGCGCGTCGCCGAGTACACGCAGCAGTCCGGTCGCGGCCGAGAGGCGTTCCCGGCGCTCGTGTTGCGGTCGGTCAAGCAGGCGCGCTACGACCCGCGCAACCTCGGTCATGCCGGTCTGGCCAGCGCCGCGTACTCCCATTTCACCTCGCCGATTCGCCGCTACCCGGACCTCGTCGTCCACCGAGCGCTGCTGCGCGAGCTCGGCCTGGGCGACGATCCGGTTCCGGAGGACCTCGACCAGCTGGCCGAGCACCTGTCCGAGCGCGAGCGCCAGGCGTCGCAGATCGAGTATCTGGCCGACGAGATCTGCTCCGCGTGGCTGCTCGAGCGCCGCCTGTTCGACACCGGCTGGGACGAGGGCTGGGAGGGGGAGATCATCGGCCTGATCGGCTCCGGCCTGTTCGTGCGCTTCGGCGGCGTGTTCGAGGGCTTCCTGCCGGCGCGGCGTCTCCACGGGGAGTTCTTCGAGATCAACACGCTCGGGACGGCACTCAGCGGCCGCAGGACTGGGAAAACGTACCGGCTCGGCGACGCCATCGAGGTTCGTGTCGAGTCGATCACCCGAAACGAGGGAAAGGTCGAGCTCGCGCTCGCGTAGGCCGAGCCCGCCTTAGACGAGTCGTCGCTGCTGCGCCCAGCGGGTGAGCTCGTGGCGAGAGGAGAGCTGCAGCTTGCGCAGGACGCTCGACACGTGCGCCTCGACCGTCTTCACGGAAAGGTGGAGGCGGGCGGCGATCTCCTTGTAGCGATAGCCCCGTGCGATCAGCTGCAGCACGTCACGCTCGCGCGGCGTCAGCGCGTCGAGCTCCTCGTCGCCGCCGACGCGCTCGCCTGCGGCGAAGGCGTCGAGGACGAACCCGGCGAGGCGCGGGGAGAAGACGGCGTCGCCTCCCGCCACGCGCTCGATAGCGTCGGCGAGCTCGTCACCCGAGATCGTCTTCGTCACGTAGCCCCGCGCGCCGGCGCGGATCACGGCGATCACGTCCTCGGCCGCGTCGGACACCGAGAGCGCGAGGAACTTCACTCCTGGTCGCTCCGTGGAGACGGCCGCGATGACGCCCTCGCCGCCGCCGTCCTCGAGGTGGACGTCGAGCAGGACGACCTCCGGGTCGAGCTCTCGGATCAGCGGCACGGCGTCGGCGACGCTGCCCGCCTCTCCGACGATCTCGACGGCGTCGCCGAGCTCGCCGCGAACGCCGGCGCGGAAGAGAGCGTGGTCGTCGACGAGGACGACGCGCCGCTTCACGACGCCTCCACCGGAAGCCGTAGCTCGATCTCAGTCCCCTCGCCGGGCTCCGTGGTCACCGTCGCCGAGCCGCCGGAGCGGCGCATCCTGCCCTCGATCGAGTCCGCGAGGCCGCGGCGATCCGGCGACACCGCGGTGCGGTCGAACCCGGCTCCGCGGTCGCGGACGAAGACCGCAACGCCGTCGTGGCCGCACTCGGCGTAGACGGAGATCTCCTGCGCCCCCGAGAACTTCGCTGCGTTCGTCATCGCCTCACGTGCGGCCAGCACGAGCTGGCCCACCGGCTCGTCGAGCGGCACGTCGCCGGCGCTCGCCACCTCGATCCGCACGACGTGAAGCTCCTCGACGTCGGCGGCTGCTTCACCGAGCGCGTCGACGAGCGTCGTCGCCTCGCCGAGACCGCTCCCGTACAGCCACCGCCTGAGCTCGCGCTCCTGCCGTCTGGCGATCGCCGCGACGCGGGCCGGATCGCCCGCATGGCGCTGAATGAGGGCGAGCGTCTGCAGCACCGAATCGTGCACCCTCGCGGCGACCTCGGCGCGTTCGGCCAGGCGGATGCGCGCGGTGCGTTCGCCGGCGAGCTGCCACACCCACGGCCCGACGACGAGCAGCAGCGCGCCGGCGACGGCGCCCGGGGCGACCAAAGGCCCCGAGCCGGCGTCGCGGCCGAGGAAGATGATCGCGCCGGCCACGAGCAACACGACGCCGAGCACCGGCACCGACCCTCCCGGACGGAGCGAGCCGCCGCGGTTCAGCACCACGGCCGCGCCGGCGATCAGGAGCGTGGCGCCGGCGACCGACGACTTCGAGAGGCCGAGCGCGAAGAGCAGCAGTGCGCCGGAGATCGCGATCAGGACGACCCCCGGCCAGGTCCGCTTCCCCCGCCGCATAGACCCACAGCGCGAGGTAGAGGAGAATGCCGGCCCCGCCCGCGAGCGCGAGCAGCGCGAAGACGAAGCGGACGAGCGTGGCATCGACACCAAGCTTCGACGCCACGCCGCCGCAGACCCCCGCGATCACGCGATCGTCGCTCGAGAGCTCGAAGAGCCGGTCGGGCAATTCAGTCTCCTGCGCGCACGACGTCGATCGCCCCGGCGCCGACGTTCGCGACGATCGTCAGCGCGCCGCCGTTCCCGGTTTGCACCGTCACGTTGCGGCCGCTCTCTTGCTGGTCGAGGACACGAACGTCACCGACCTTTGCGTGGGCATCGACGGTGACCTCGGCGTTGCGCGGCACGATGACGCGCAGCTCGCCGACGCCGACATTCGCGCGTACTCGCTTCGACTGCGTCGTTGCCACGTTCGAGAGGTCGATGCGCAAGTCGCCGACTCCCAGCGAGTACGAGCGCTTGACGTCGGAGGACGTGGCCGGTGCGTAGGTGCGGTTGCCCACGCCGTCGCTCAGGCTCACGTCGAACCACGCGAACGCGGTGATCAGCGCCGCCGTGACGATCGCGAAGAACGCGACGACGAGGGAGAGCAGCACGGCGATCAGACGCCGCGAGCGCGCGTCCCCGCGGCTCGCGTCGTACGTCCAGAGGATCGCCAGCCCGGCGAGCAGGACGAGCACCCATCCGGCTCCGGCTCCGCCCACGGGCCAGAGCGCTCCGCGGGCGAGGAGGACGAGAATCGCCACCGAGACCAGCCCGAGACCGATCAGTGGCCACGGGCGGTTGCGGCGCTCGGCGAGAACGCGCTCCGCGATCGACTGCTCGGCTCCCTCGTCCGGGATCACGAGCACGGCGGCGAGGTAGGCGAGGATGCCGGCGCCCCCGAGCAGCGTCAGCACGACGAAGCCGACCCTGAACACGGCCGGGTTGAGGTCGAAGTAGCGGCCGAGGCCGCCGGAGACGCCTGCGACCAGGCGGTCGGTGGAGCTGCGCTCCAGGCGCTTGATTCCCTGCGTGTGTGTGATGTGTTCGCTCATGGCTCGACGGTGCCTGACGGCGCCCCGGACGACAATCCGGAATCACCCTGGTCCGACCCTAGAACGGGGCAGGGGTGCGCGCGAAGCTACCCTCCCCGCCGATGGCCGAGAAGACGATCGCCGAGAACCGCCGCGCGCGGCACGACTACCAGCTGCTCGACCGCTTCGAGGCGGGCCTCGTTCTCACGGGAACCGAGGTCAAGTCGCTGCGGGACGGCAGGGCGACGCTCGCGCATTCGTACGCGGAGTGCGGGACGGCGAAGTCTGGCTCGTCGGGCTCGAGATCGCCGTGTACGACCAGGGGAATCGCGCGAACCACGAGCCGACCCGTGCGCGGAAGCTGCTCCTCCATCGCCGCGAGATCGACTCGCTGTACGGAAAGGTGCGCGAGAAGGGCCTGACGATCGTGCCCGACGCGGCTCTACTTCAAGGACAGCCGGGTCAAGGTCGAGCTCGCGATCGCACGCGGCAAGGAGCACCGCGACAAGCGCCGCGACCTGATGGAGCGCGACGCGAAGCGTCAGATGGAACGCGCCGTCAAGGCCCACCGCTAGCCTGGGCCGCGTCATGAGGGTCTCGATCAAGCTGTCAGCAGCGGCTGCGGCCGCGCTCGCGCTCGTCTCGCTGGCGGGTGCGGCGACCGTCACGCCGAGCGCCGCCCGGATGACGCTGGCGCCCGCCGACGTCGCCGGCGCGAAGGTCGTCTCGCAGGGGAAGCTCACGAAGGCCGGCTACCTCTCGGCGTACCAGCGGACGCTCAGGTTCGCGACCCCGTACGGCCGCTCCCGGCTCGTCGGCGTCCGCTCGCAGGGAATGCTCGCGCCGACGCCGAAGCAGGTCACCACCGACCTGGCCGTGATCCAGCGCGTGTTCAACTCACCGCAGGGTCGCACCGGGTTCATCGCCGGCATCGCGACGCGGGTTCAAGGTCAAGCCGACCGACGGTGAAGCTGAGCCGCGTCCGGCACCCGGCGCTCGGCGACGGCACCGTCGAGCAGCCGCTGAGCGTCGCGGTCAACGGGACAGCGGTCTACGAGAGCCTGATGTACATGCGGTTCGACCGCGTTCTCGTCCAGTTCGTGTTCGTCGGCGGCCGCCCGATCGCCCAGCCGGACTCGGTCAACCTCGCGAAGATCGTGCAACGCCACGTCACCGAGCAGCTGACGCCGGCCGATGTGACGCCGCCGACGATCACCGGCACCGCCGATCTCGGCCAGACGCTGACGCTCACGCCCGGGGCCTGGAGCAACATCGACGTGAAGCTGACGCACCAGTGGCAGCGCTGCGACGGAGCCGGCGCCAACTGCGCGGACATCGCCGGATCGACGGCCGACACCTACGCCGTCGTCGACACCGACGCGGGCTCGACCTTCCGCGTGGTCGAGACGGCCACCGACCGCTTCGGCGCACCGACCGCGACGTCGCTCGCGACCGCTGCCGTGCCGGTGCCGCCTCCGCCGCCGCCGGCCGACTCGCCCTAGCCGGACGCTTGGTCTCCGGCCCTGGGGGCCGTAGTGTCCCCCAATGGCCGAGCAAGGGCAGGCGGCAGCCCCCCGGCGAGGAGCCTCTGGCTCGCGTTCACACGTTCCTGTTCGCAGACGTCCGCGGGTACACGCGCTTCACCCAGGCGCACGGCGACGAGGAGGCAGGGCGGCTTGCGGCGGAGTTCGCCCGGCTCGCGCGCGAGGTCGTCGTCTCGTTGGGTGGCGACGCGATCGAGCTCCGCGGCGACGAGGCGTTGTGCGTCTTCAGCTCGGCGCGGCAGGCGATCCGGGCGGGTGTCGAGCTGCAGCGAGCGTTTCGACGGCGGGCAGAGGGCAGCTCGCTCTTTCCGCTCCCGATCGGCATCGGCCGCGATACGGGTGAAGCCGTCCCGATCGAAGGCGGCTACCGAGGCATGGCACTCTCGCCGTCTGCGGTCGCCACCGGCGAGGGCGGCGTGTGGGGAACGCGCTCCGGGCTGAGATCAACCGAGCGCTCGTCGATCAGGCCGTCGTACTCCCCTGGAGCGCGCCGCGTACCCGCGTTCTCGTCTCGGCGCGCGTCGGCAACTACCAGAGCCATGCGCTCACAGGCCCGCTGCTCGATCAGATCTGGGTCAGGTGAGGATTTGCCCGCGTCGCGTACAATTCGTGGTGACAAGACATACGGGGGCGCCATGGCTTCGACGTGGTCGGTTCTCCGGGTGAGCTGCAAGCCGAGGTCTCCGGTCGGCCTCGTAAAACAACCGGAACCAATGCAAGTGCGGATGAACATCTCGCACTCGCTGCCTAGTCTCTAGGGACTAATGCAGCGTGTCGTCCCGGGCGAGCCCGCGTCCCGGTGCCGGCATCAACAAGCGGGCTAGGCGCCGAAGGAGAGCCACTCGCCGGAGGCGCGACATCGAAGGAGGGCTAGTCCGGCGGTAGGTCGGTCGCACACCGGCCGCCGGATGAATCCAAAGGGCGACCTAAGCTTGTAGATGCTCGCACCGGTGCGTCCGCGGACGCGGGTTCGATTCCCGCCGCCTCCATGAAACGCTATTTACAGGGATTACCTGCGAGGGCGGCGGGAATGATTCGCTCTCCGTTCGTCGAGCATCCGGCCGGCCTCATCGACCGCCGACCGCGCTCACGACCGCTTGAGTACGTCCACTCCGATCACGATCATCTAGCTCGCCTCCAAGAGCCGTTGGGGGCGACCGGCGAGCGGACAGACCTCAAATCGAGGCAAAGCCACGCTCCTATCAGGTCACACTCGGCGGTCTCGGTCGGCGGCGACACAACGCTGGATGGTCAGACCTACGGGACGACATTCGGAATCGAGTCAGCCGCCGCTGATCGAGTCTGCGACAGTGATCGGATGCCGCCACAGCGACCAGACGTCTGCGGTCTCGGGCCTTGGCGGACGTGTGGCTGTCGAGAGGCGCCGACCTAGTGATCGAGGAACCTGGTGATCGCGGGTCCGAGCGCCTTGACCTGGTCGGAGGCGAGGTGGTAGACGACGTAGTAGCCGTCACGCTTCGGGGTGATCAGGCCGGCTTCGGCGAGCCGCTGGAGCGGTCTCCTTTAAGCTGCGGCCGGTGACCGAGCAGGCCGCCGCGACGCTCACCGTTCGACCTCTGACTCCGGAGACGTGGGACGCGTTTGCGGGCCTCGCGGAACGACACAACGGCGTGTGGGGCGGTTGCTGGTGTACGTGGTTCCACACCTTCCACGCCGAGAAGGAGTTCTCGTACGACGCCAATCGAGCACTCAAGGAGCGACTCGTCCGCGAGGGCCGAGCCCACGCCGCGCTGGTCTTCGACGGCGACGTCGCTGTCGGGTGGTGCCAGTTCGGAAGCCCGGACGAGCTGAAGAACATCAAGCACCGCAAGGAGTACGAGGCCGAGCTCGACAGCCTGCCGGACTACCGCCTGACGTGCTTCTTCGTCGACAAGCGCTACCGGCGCGGCGGCGTCTCGGCCCTGGCGCTCCAGGGCGCGCTGGACCTGATCGCCAAGGCTGGCGGCGGCGTGGTGGAGGCCTATCCCCAGGACACCGGCGGCAAGAAGATCACGGCGTCGTTCCTCTACAGCGTCACCCGCAGCCTGTTCGAACAAGCCGGTTTCAGCTACGTGCGGCCCAAGGGCAAGAACCACACCGTGATGCGGAGGACGATCGACCCGGCCCGGTAGCCGCGGAACGCGCTAGCCGGCTTGGGCAAGATCACCCGTTCGGAGTCGTCGACGCTCGCCTGCGCCAGTGTTCCGCAATGACACCTGACGGGGACCCTGGCTTTCGTCCGAGGCGAACGTCTCACTTCTGAGAGGATGGCGCTCCCAACGACATCGGAGACTGGATGCCCAACGCCAGAGACGTGATCCTCAAGCACATCGACGCGTTCAACGGCCGTGACAGCGACGCCGACCCGTGGGCCGCCGATGCGGAGTTCGCCGCGCCGGGCGCCAAGGTCAGCGGCCGCGACGATGTCCTTGGTTTCATCGCCGTGTTCCAGGAAGCGTTCCCGGACCTGCGCCTCGAGATCGAGCAGCTCCTCACCGACGGGCCGGCCGCCGCGGCCGAAGGGATCATGACCGGCACCCATGACGGTGTCTTCCACACCCCCGATGGCGATGTCGCGCCGACAGGACGAGCCCTTGCGCTCCGGTGGGCGGCGGTTTACCTCACCGAGGGCGACATGCTGAACTCCGAGCACCTGTTCTTCGACCAGATGGACTTCCTCGGCCAACTCGGCCTCCTCCCCGGCTAGAGCCGGGGAGCCTTCGCCTCGCCTGGGCGAGCGTTCCGAAATGAACGCCAGAGCGCACCGCAGTCCGAAGAGGTGGCAGACACCTTCAAGGTGTCTGACACCCTTGGGTGCGCCTGTGTTGTTCTGGAATCCCCCTGGAGCCCGCGGGTGGTTGCGCGGCCTGGTGGCTACGTGGGGGTGACGCTCAGGTCGAGTTCAGTGCCGAGGACCACGGCTAGGCGCGAGGCCTCCTCGACGAGCAGGTCGTGTTCGGGTGGGTTGGCCTCGCCGAACCAGGCGACGGTGAGGGTGCCCGCGTTTCTTTTCCAGGTGCCTGCCACGACGCCGCTGGCGACGACGAGGTTGGCGCCGCGTGTGACTGGCTGGCGATTGGCGGGAGGCACCACGTGAGGGTCGGCGGTGCCCGGCCCCATCACCCACGGGTCTGCGGCCGGCAGCAGGCGAACGGTTGCTGAGACGTCGGTCGAAACTAGGTTCTCGGCGTCGTCGGCGAACAGGAGCATGTCCTCGCCGTCGATGTCGACGGTGACCAGGCGGTCGGAGAGATCGTGGAGCCAGCCGCTGAGTGCTTTGCGACCGGCGCTCAATCCTGCGCCCAGGTAGTACTGCACCGAGTCTGCGCTGGTTGGGCCGTAGGTGCGGACGTATGCCTCGACGGCCCAACGGCCCGCGTCGTCGATGTCGGGCAGCCCGGCCCAACGCGCAACCCGGTGCAGGTCCTGGACAGTCGCTGCACCGTCCCGGACCGGCCCGAAGCACAGGTCGCCCTGCCACATCAGCGACTTCAGCAGGGCGTCGGAGTTGCTGTTCAGCCCCGCTGCAGCCTCCCGAAATCGGCGCCGGCGGCGCACCTCGACACTCAGCTCGTGGCGCGTCAACGGCTGCACCGCCACGGCGTCCCGGACGGCCTCACGGAACGCAGGCCAGTCACCCGGCGCCAGTCCATAGGTCTCCTGCCAGCTGCGCAGCTCCCATTGGCGACCCGACGCACGAAGGGCCAGGTAGGCGCCACCTTCCTCCGGCGTGAGCAGGTGGGTCGCGCCTCGGAACGCGTAGGTCTTGAAGACCTCGCCGGCGTCCAGCGCACGGGCGACATCACCGACGCGGGCGCCCATGCGACGGAGACCCACCGCTAGTTCGGGCGTGGTCTCAGGATAGGCGGGGACAGCGGCAAGGCGACTGACCACGTCCCCTACCGAGCAAGTGCCGACAGGATCCAGCAGGTGCCGGCGCAGTCTCCAGGCCAGAGCCTGACCCCAATTCAACGCCACCACGGCAGGCTAAACGCTCGCCGGCTTCGCCTAGAGATGGCCTGGGCCAGTGATGCTTCTATGAAAGTCAAGTCGTCATTGGCGGGTGCTCGAGGAGGCGGTAGAGGCTGCGGGCGAGGTAGCGCTTGAGGCAGCGGTTTGCTTCGCGTCGTGTTTTGCCTTCTTGCAGGCGCCGTTCGATGTAGGCGATCGTGGCGGGATGGGTGCGTTTGCGTGTGACGAGGATCTGGTGGAGCGCGCGGTTGAGTTTGCGGTCGCCTGATCGGTCGAGGCGGTGGCGGATCGTTTGTCCGGAGGACGCGGGGATCGGTGCTGCGCCGGCGAGTCGTGCGAACGCGGCTTCGGAGGTGATGCGTCCTTGGTGTGACCAGGAGAGGACGAGCTGCGCGGCTGCGTGCGGGCCAACGCCGGGCTGGTCGAGCAGCTGTGGCGCAAGCTTGTGGGTGAGCGTCTCGATCTCGCGTGCGAGCTCGCGTTCCTCGGCGGTCAGTTGCAGCAGTCGGCGGGCGATCGAGCGGAGCGCGAGCAGGCTGCCTCGCAGCTCAGGGTCGTGTCGGCCGTGGGGCCGTGTTGCTGCGAGGCGTTGCAAGAGCTGTGCTCGTGTCAGCGGTCGCAGCTCGCTGCGCAGTGGCTCCGGCGTCGTGACCAGGAGATCGCGCAGCTGACAGAGTCCGGCGCGTTTGGCGTTAACTGCTCCCTCTCGAGCTGCGACGAGCGCTTGCAATGCCTGGCGTTCCCCGCCTGCGCGGGGCATCGACGGGCGCTCGTTTGCAAGCGCGCTGCGCGCGGCACGGACCGCGTCGAGGGCGTCGGTCTTGCCGCCTGTGCGCCGTTCTCGTCGCAGCCGGCCGACCTCGAGCACCCGCTCTGTCCGGCCAGTGAGGAAGCGGCTGAGCCCCAGACCGTAGGAGCCTGTGCCTTCGATCGCGAACGCGCGCCGACCAGGCGCGTACTCGTCGGCGAGCCTCAGTGCCTCGGCGTACCCGTCCCTGCTCGCGCGCACCGTCGCCTCGACAACGACGGCGCCGCTGAGGACATGCACGACCGCGACCGCGTGGGTGTCGCGGTGCGGGTCAACGCCAACGATGTAGTCCAGCTGATCTGCGAGCATCCGAAAGCCGACCTCCAGCACGAGTGTTGGGGGACACGAACCGGTGTCGGTCTGACGATGGAAACCGCGGGCGGCAGAACTGTGACGGGTCACGCGCTCAGAACGCGGACAGGCTTCTGATCAGGCCAGCAAGCGGGCGCCAGGCCGGCACCGGACTCTCCGCCCGGACAAATCACTGGAAAGACACCCGCGAACGGAGTCATTCAAGAATCGAGTCACGAACAAAGAGCACCGACGCCAACCTGACAAACGCCCCAGACGGGACCGATCACACACTCACAGTTCCGGAATGTCCCCTGAGCACGCCGTGGCGCGAGGGGTACCGTTGATTCATGGCGCGGACGAACGAGGGTGAGCTGGCCCGGCTTGCGGCGGACGGCGTTGCACCGGACACGCTGCTTCGGGTGCCGCACATGTTCAGCCACTTTCACTCGGCGGACGCTGACACATCGTAAGGAGGATGGTCGCGACGGAAAGCTCCGGGTTCTGCGAGTGTCTACGCCACACGGATCCACGCCAAGAGCAAGAGCTTGCCCAACGGACTCCGAGAGGCGGCATGAAACTTCTTCTCACCTCGGCCGGCATCAAGAACACGAGCATCCACGACGCGTTGGTTGACCTCTTGGGCAAACCGATCGACCAGTCCAATGCCCTCTGCATTCCGACCGCGACGTATGCGTTCCCCGGTGGTGCTGCCGGCGCATGGCGGCTGATCAGCGGACGTGCTGCCTCGCCCCTGTGCGAACTCGGTTGGAAGTCACTGGGAGTGCTGGAACTCACCGCGCTGCCGAGCATCGAGAGGACGATTTGGATCGACGCGGTCGAGGAGACGGACGCCCTTCTGGTGGGCGGTGGCGATCCCCTCTACCTGTGCTACTGGATCGAGCAGTCAGGACTGGCCGACCTGTTGCCCTCGCTGAGCAACATGGTCTGGGTGGGAGTCAGCGCCGGGAGCCTGGTGATGGGACCACAGGTCGGGGAAGGGTTTGTCTCTGGGAGCCCAGTCACCACCGGTGACGACCGAGCGCTGGGCCTCGTCGACTTCGCGATGTTCCCGCACCTGAACCACGAGGCGATGCCAGACTACTCGATGGCCGCCGCGGAGCTCTGGGCGGCCGGTCTGACGGTTCCGGCGTACGCAATCGACGACGAGACTGCGATCAAAGTGGTCGGTCGCACCGTCGAAGTCGTCTCCGAGGGGAAGTGGCAGCTGTTCAATGCCCGCGCGAACGCGCGCGAAGTCTCGTAGACGAACATCGTCAGCTCGTCTGCGCGAGCGTCCTCTCGCCTGACCAACGCCGTCTGCCCTGACGCTCCCCGCTACTTGGGTGGGATGGCCAGAGCCGGACCTGTCCGAGCGAAGCGGCGGGAACGTCACGCGGGTTCGACTCCCGCCGCCTCCACTGCAGGTCTCGCAGCACAGCTGCAACCTCCGCCTCGAGTGTCGCCGCAACCGGCGACGCTCGTGCGTCCCGCGCAAGCCAGCCGCGCGAAGAGGAAGAATCGGCTCGTGCCGTCTCCCCTGGAAGAACTGACGGCGGCGCTCGTCGCGATCGAGTCCGTCAATCCGTCGCTCGTGCCGGGCGGCGCTGGCGAGCGCGAAATTGCGTCCTTCGTCGCAGAGTGGTGCGTGGAGCACGGGCTCGACGTCGAGATTCTCGGGGACGAACGCCCGAGCGTTGTCGCTACGAAGCGCGGTTCGGGTGGCGGGCGCTCGCTGCTCCTGAATGGGCATCTCGACACGGTTGGTGTCTCAGGGATGGAGGCGCCCTTCGAGCCGCGCGTCGCCGAAGGCCGGCTCTACGGCCGCGGTGCCTACGACATGAAGGGCGCGCTGGCTGCGATCCTGCTCGCCGCGACCGAGGCCACGGCGTTGCGCGGCGACGTAATCGTCACATTGGTTGCCGACGAGGAGCTCGCGTCGATCGGGACCGAGGCGGTGGTCGAGCGGGTGCATGCTGACGCCGCGATCGTCGTGGAGCCGACGGATCTGCGCGTTGCGATCGCGCATCGTGGCTTCGTCGGCTTCGAGCTCGAGACAGTTGGTGTCGCCGCGCACGGCTCGCGGCCGGATCTCGGCGTTGACGCGATCGCGGGGATGGGGCCGATCCTCGTCGCGCTGGCAGAGTTGGACGAGCGGCTTCAAGCGGGGCCGCACGACGTGCTCGTCGGGTCGGCGTCGCTGCACGCGTCGCTGATCAAGGGAGGCCAGGAGCTCTCGAGCTTCCCGGCAAGCTGCGTGCTCACGGGCGAGCGGCGCACCATCCCCGGTGAGACCGTCGAGCAAGTCGAAGAGGAACTGCGCGAGATTGCTGGAGACGCCGCGTTGCGGATCATCGCAAGCAGGGACCCGCTTACCGCCCAGCCCGACCATCCGTTCGTCGAGCTCGTCGGGCGCACAGCCGACGTAGACGAATACGTGGGCGCACTGTTCTGGACGGACGCCGCGCTGATCGCCGGTGCCGGCATCCCGACCGTGCTCTTCGGGCCGGCAGGCGAGGGAGCGCATGCGGCCGTCGAGTGGGTCGACCTTGCCTCGCTCGACCGCGTCTGCGAGGTCGTCCGGCGCGTCGCCGCCGAATGGTGCGCCTGACTTCAGGCGGCGGACCTGCGGTGAATCGAAGCTCTCCGCCGACCTCCGAGGCCTCAGCGCGGCTGTTCGATCGAGTCACTATCTGAGAGGATTGATGCGTGGCCGACGCGCGGAGCCGCGGCCTCAGCCGCCTGCTGCCGATCGTGAGCTGGCTGCCGCGCTACGACCGCTCGATGCTGCGCGGCGACGTGCTTGCGGGCCTGGCGGTGACGGCGATGATCGTCCCGAAGGACCTCGGCTACGCGGGCATCGCGGGCGTCCCGGTTCAGAACGGGCTGTATGCGGCGGCGGCCGGGGCGATCGTCTACGCGCTGTTCTGTACGTCGCGGCACATCTCGACGGGGCCGAGCTCGTCGCTGGCGGCAGTCGCCGGTGGAGCCGTGCTCTTCACGGGTGTGGCCGGCAAGCAGGCTGCGGAGCTCGTGGCGGCCATCACGCTGGTGACCGGGGGACTGTTCCTCCTGCTTGCGATCCTGCGGCTGGGATGGATCGCGCGGTTCCTCTCCCGCGCCGTGGTGACCGGCTTCCTCGCCGGAGCCGCAGTCGACGTCGTCGTCGGCGAGCTGCCGAAACTGACCGGCACGTCGAACTCCGGCGACAACGTCTGGCAGGAGCTCTCCTCGTGGATCCGCGGGCTCGGCGACATCAGCTGGACGACACTCCTCGTGGGGCTGCTGTCGCTGGGGCTCATCCTCGGCCTGCGCTTCTTCGCCTCGCGCGTGCCGGGTGCCCTCGTGCTCGTCGATCGCGGGGCTGCTCGCCACCTGGCTGTTCGACCTCGGCGCGCACGGGGTTGCGCTTGTCGGGCATGTGCCCCGGGGCCTGCCGGCACCGACGCTGCCGGGGGCGGACGTCTTCCAGCAGCACTACTCGACCATTCTCGCTGCCGCGGTGGGCCTCCTCTTGATCGGTTTCTCCCAGACGGCAGGCGACGCGCGCGCGTTCGCCGTCCGCCACCGCTACCAGATCGACGTCAACCAGGAGTCGGTCGCGCAGGGGATGGCGAATGCAGCCTCCGGTGTCTTCCAGGGGATGCCGGTCTCGACAAGTTTGTCGGCAAGCTCGCTCAATGAGGCGGCGGGGGCGCGCAGTCCGATGGCGTCGTTGTCCACCGGCGGGTTCGTGATCCTCACCCTGGTCGCGCTCGCGCCGCTCTTCTCCAAGCTCCCGAAGGCGGTGCTCGCGGCGATCATCATCGATGCGGTGGTCTTCGGCATGATCGATGTTCCCGAGCTACGGCGCCTGTACCGGGTGAAGCGCTTCGACTTCTGGATCGCGGCCGCGGCCGTTCTCGGCGTGCTCTCGGCGGGTGTGCTTGCCGGCGTTGTGATCGGCATCGCGCTCTCGCTGGTCTGGCTCGTCTATGTCGCCACCGCTCCCGGCATGCCGGTCCTCGGCCGTGAGCCGGGCACACAGGTGTTCCGTGACGTGACGGAGAACCCCGGCGACGAGACGTTCCCAGGCATCGTCGTCGTGCGTCTCGACGGGGGGCTCTTCTTCGCCACCGGCGAGGCACTCGAGGAGCGGATCCGTTCGCTCGTAGCGCCGGAACGCGAGCGCGTGCACGCCGTCACGCTCGATCTCGAGGGCGTGGACTTCGTCGACTCCCAGGGGGCCGCGAAGCTCTCAGAGATCCTCGACTACACCCAGAGCATCCAGGTCGAGTTGCGGCTCGCGCGGGTCAAGCCGACGGTGGCCGGCGTACTCGCCAAGGACGGCGTCCTCGATCGGCTTGGCCCGGACCGGATTCACGGCAATGTCGATCGCGCCGTCGAAGCGCAGCTCGACGCTGACCGCTCGATCGCCCGATCGTAGGAGCCGTCGGCTGTCCCCACCGTCCCTGTCACCCTGAGCACTCGCCGGCTGCCCTGTTCAGGGGCTCCGACGTCGGCGTAGGATCGGCCTTCGCTGCTGTCGTCGGAAGGAGTGACGAAATGACAGGCGTAGGCGTAAGCCCCCCGAGCACGGAGGCCGTTCAATCCCTACGTGAGCAGGTGCGCGGCCGCGTGATCACCGCCGCGGACGAAGGCTACGACGAGGCCCGGGCGGTCCACAACGGGATGTTCGACAGGTCTCCGCTGGCGGTCGTGAAGGCCGAACAGGTCGGCGACGTCATGGCTGCCGTGAACTTCGCCCGCGAGCACGGGTTGGATCTGTCCGTGCGCGGCGGGGGGCACAGCGCGCCTGGTTTCGGGACAAACGACGGAGGCGTGGTCATCGACATGTCGGAGATGCGCACCGTGCGTGTGGATCCGAGGACCAAGACAGCCCGCGCCGACGCCGGAGCGACGTGGGGGGACTTCAACTACGCAACGCACGCCTTCGGCCTGGCGACGACGGGCGGGATCATCTCGACGACGGGCATCACCGGTCTCACGCTCGGAGGAGGGATCGGCTACCTGGACCGCGCGCTCGGCCTGTCGATCGACAATCTGATCTCGGCAGACGTCGTGACGGCGGACGGGAGGTTCCTCACCGCGAGCGAGCGCGAGAACGAGGACCTCTTCTGGGGTCTCCGCGGCGGAGGTGGCAACTTCGGCGTCGTGACCTCGCTCGAGTATCGGCTCAGCGAGGTCGATCAGGTCTTCGCCGGGCCGATCTTCTACAACCTGGACGACGCCGCCACCGTGTTTCGCATGTTCGACGAATTCATCCGCGAGGCTCCGGAGGAGTTCGGCGGCTTCCCCGGATTCCAGATCGCCCCGCCGCTGCCGTTCATCCCGGAGGACCGGCACGGCGACACGCTGTGTGTCGTCGTGGTGCACTGGGCAGGCCCCCTCGACCAGGCCGAGAAGGTGCTGCAAGCCGTTCCGGGACATCGCGCCGATCGTTGCCGACGGCAGCGGTCCGCTGCCGTACCCGGCGCTGAACGGCGCTTTTGACGTCCTCTATCCGAAGGGCCTCCGCTCGTACTGGAAAGGCGCCTTCGTCAAGGACCTTCCGGACGCTGCGATCGCGGCACTCGTCGAGCACGGGTCTCAGGTCCCCGAGGTGACCTGCACGATGCACATGTACCCGATCAACGGCGCATGCCATCGGGTGGGAGCAGACGACACCGCCTTTGCCTACCGCGACGCCACGTACGGTCTGGTGTTCCTGGCGGGCTGGACCGACCCGGCCAAGGACTCCGAGCGGATCAAGTGGCTGCGCGACTTCTACGAGGCGTTGTCGCCTTACTCGGAGCCCGGCGGCTACATCAACTTCATGCAGGACGACGATTACGACCGAATTCGAGACAACTACCGCCAGAACTACGACCGCCTGGTTCAGGTCAAGCGGGCCTACGATCCCGAGAATCTCTTCCACATGAACCAGAACGTGGCACCGTGAGCCCCTAGCCGCGAGGTCGGCCCCGCGCACTCCGGCGCGGACTGAGCGACAATGGCTGATGGCCGCTCAACCCGCGGAGGAGCGGAAGCTCGTGTCCGTGCTCTTCGCCGACCTGGTCGGGTCGACGGAGCTCGCCGATGCGCAGGATCCCGAGCGGACGCGGGCGCTGCTCGACCGCTTCTACGAAGCGATGGCGGCAGAGATCGAGCGCGTTGGTGGGACGGTCGAGAAGTTCGTGGGAGACGCGGTGATGGCCGCGTTCGGGGCGCCGGCGGCGCAGGAGGACCATGCCGAGCGCGCGTTGCACGCAGCGCTTGCGATGCAGCGTCGGCTTGGCGAGTTGTTCGGCGATCGAGCTGGCGTTGCGTATCGGGGTGAACACGGGTGAGGTGGTCGTCGGCAGTCCGCGTGAAGGAAGCTCGTTCGTCACCGGCGACGCCGTGAACGTCGGTGCGCGCCTCGAGCAGGCCGCCGCGCCCGGCGAGATCCTCGTCGGTGAGCGCGCCGTGCTCGCGGCGCGCGGCGCGTTCGAGTTCGGGGAGCCTGTCACCGTCGAGGCGAAAGGCAAGGCCGGAGGGCTCGAGTGCCGCCGGCTCGTTCGTGCCCTGTCGCTGATGCGCCCGCGCGGAGTCGGCGGGCTCCGCCGGGCATTCGTCGGAAGGGAGGCCGAGCTTGCCCAGCTCCAGGAGGCGTACGGCGCTGTCGCGGTCGGCGGGAGCCCGCAGCTGGTCACGATCCTCGGCGACGCCGGCGTCGGGAAGACGCGCCTCGTCCGGGAGTTGTGGGAATGGTTTGCGGCGCAAGACTCGCCGCCGCTTCGCAGCACAGGCCGTTGCCTCTCCTATGGCCAGGGCATCACCTACTGGCCGCTCGCCGAGGTGCTCAAGGAGCATTTCGGGATCCTCGAGAGCGATTCCCCGCAGATCGTCGCCGAGCGGCTCGGCGCCCACCCGTTCCTCGGCCTCACGGTCGGCTTGGCACCACCCGATGACCTGCATCCGCTCGTCGCGCGCGAGCGCCTCCACGACTCGTGGGTCGACTTCCTCGACGGGCTCGTCGCCGAGCGGCCGATCGTCGTGTTGATCGAGGACGTGCACTGGGCGGAGGACGATCTCTGCGACCTGCTCGAGACCGTCGTGAACCTGGTCGACGGGCCGCTGCTGCTGCTCGCGACTGCACGGCCCGAGCTGCTCGATCGCCGGCCGGGCTGGGCCGGCCGGCGCGGCGGTTCTCGACTCCAGCTCGAGGCTCTGCCGCCGGACGGCGCGGGCCGTCTGCTCGACGAGCTGCTCGGCGTCGAACTGCCCGCCTCTCTGCGAGAGGTCGTCGTCGAGCGGGCCGAGGGCAACCCGTTCTTCGTCGAGGAGCTCGTCGCGACGCTGATCGACATGCGCGTGCTCGGCCGCGAGAACGGCGGCTGGTCGGTGGGCGAGCTGCCGTCGGACTTCCAGGTGCCCGACTCGGTGCAGGCCGTGCTCGCCGCCCGCATCGACCTGCTGCCGGCCGACGAGAAGGCCGCGCTACAGGCGGCCGCGGTGATCGGGCGCATCTTCTGGACGGGTCCGGTCTACGAGCTGGTCGGTGGCGGGCGTCCCGACTTCGGCCTGCTCGAAGACCGCGACTTCGTCCGTCGTCGGGTCGGCTCCTCGATCGCGGGCGAACGCGAGTACGCGATCAAGCACGCGCTCACGCGCGAGGTCGCCTACGCGAGCCTGCCGAAGGCGAAACGAGCGCAACTGCACGCAGCCTTCGCCGGCTGGCTCGAGCGCAGTGCCGAGCGGGACGACGAGCACACCGCACTGCTCGCCTACCACTATCTCGAGGCCGTCCGGCCCGAAGACGCCGACCTCGCCTGGGCCGGCCGGGACGAGCAGCTGGCCGAGCGGCGCCGACAGGCGGTGACCTGGGCCCGGCGGGCGGCGTCGCTGGCTCTCGGCCGCTACGAGGTCGACGAGGCGATCGCCCTGCTCCACAGGGCGCTCGAGCTCGAGCCCGATCCCGCCGGCCAGGCCGCGCTCTGGCAGGAGATCGGCCACGCGAACGCGCGTCAAGTACGACGGCGAGGCGTTCTCGGCTGCGATGCAGAAGTCGATCGATCTCGGCGGCCCCGCGGCGGATCTCTACGCCGAGCTCGCGGTGGCGACCGCTTGCCGCGGGGGAATGTGGAGGCGGCAACCCGACCGAGGTCTTGTCGCCGGCTGGCTCGAGCAAGCACTCGACCTGGCCGAGGAGGGCTCGCCGACTCGCGCGAAGGCACTAGCCGCGTTCGCAATGTGGAACGAGGACGAGGCCGCCGCGCGCGCCGCGCACGTGATCGCAGAAAAGGAGGACGATCTCGGACTCCGGCTGCTTACGCTGCAGGCCCTGGCCTTCTCGGCGTGGGGCAATGCTGACTTCGAGCACGCGATCGCCAGGCTCGAGGAGTGGCGTTCATGCGCGCTACGCCCCGAGGTTACCGATCCTGACGAGCGCGGCCATCCCTTGTTCACCGGCGGCTTCATCGACCTCGCCACAGGAAGGATCCGCGTCGCGACCGAGGCAAGTTGGCAGCACGAGGAGATCGTCGCAGGCCTGACGCCTCATCATCGTGTTCACGGGATCGGGTGTCGCCTCTACGTGGCGGCGGTCGCAGGTCGCTGGGAGGAGGTCCGCGAGCTGACGCGTTCGGCGGAGGAGGCGGTCGACGCGAACGCAGACACGCCCTGCGCCTTCAACGTCGCCTCGCTACTGAACGCCGCGGTCGCGAGCGCGTACGGCGGAGGCGAAGCAGAGGCCGGCCGCCTCGAGGCGAAGGCGGACGCACTCGGGATGGAGGGCTACCGCCAGTGGCTCGCGCCGCCGCGGATCCGGCTCGCGATCGCTCGCGACGATCTCGGGGAGCTCCGGCGGCTGGTGGATGCGGTCGGCCCCGAGGATCTCGAACCGTGGGCGTACGAGATGCCCTCAGCGATGCTCGACGCGCTGGTCGTGCTCGGCGATCGCGGATCGATCGAGGCCGAGGCGCCGAAGTGGCTGCGACCGAAAACCTATGTCGAGCCGTTTGCGCTCGGGCGCTCGGCTTCGCACGTGCAGACCGGCCGATGCTGGCGCAGGCCGCGGCGCGCTTCGACGGAGATGGAGCTGGACTGGTTCGCCGGCGAGACACGCAGGCTGCTCGTGCCGATCGGATAGAGGACACGTTTCGCAGTTCGGTTCAAGCGTGCTCCCTGAGGTACTGATGCACGAACGCGATCGCCATGCTGCCTTCGCCGACCGCCGCTGCGACTCGCTTGACAGGGCTGTACCGGACGTCGCCGCAGGCGAAGATGCCGGGGACGCTCGTCTCGAGGAGATACGGGTCTCGCTCGAGCTCCCACTGTCCCGCGGCGCGTGCATCGGGGCCGGTCAGCACGTAGCCCTTTGGGTCGAGTGCGATCTCGGGTGGGAGCCACGCGGTCTCGGCGTCGGCGCCGATGAAGATGAAGAGCCCGCCCGATTCGAGACGAGTCGTCCGGCCCGTCGCGGCGTCGTGGACGTCGAGTCCCTCGAGCGAGCTCTCGCCATGGGCGGCGACGACGTCGGTTCGGTAGAGCACGTGGATGTTGCCCCGGGTCGCGAGCTGCTCGACGAGGTAGCGAGACATGCTCTTCTCGAGCGTTTCGCCGCGGTAGAGGATCGTCACGCTCCGCGCGTGCGCGGAGAAGAACATTGCCGCCTGGCCTGCCGAGTTGCCGGCGCCGATGATGTGGATGTCGAGGCCGTGCGTGTTCGCTGCTTCGCTGCGTGCGGCGCCGTAGAAGATGCCTCTGCCGGCGAGGCGGTCGAAGCCGTCGATCGCAATGCGCCGCCAGGCGACGCCGCAGGCGAGGATGATCGTCGGGGCCCGCAGCACGTCGCCACCGTCGAGGCCCACCTGGTGCGCGGCCGCGTCGATGCGAGTGATCGACCGGGTGACGAGGATCTCGCCGCCGAGCCTGCGGGCCTGCTGGAGCGCTCGGCTCGACAGCTCGTCGCCGGAGACACCTGAGGGGAAGCCGAGGTAGTTCTCGATCCGCGAGGACGTCCCGGCCTGGCCGCCGGGCGCCTCACGCTCGATCGCGATCGTCCGGAGCCCCTCGGACGCGCCGTACACCGCGGCTGCAAGGCCGGCGGGGCCCGCGCCGACGATAACCGTGTCGTACTCCGCGGCCGCCGGCTCGGTCGCGATGTCGAGCAGCTCGGCCACCTGCCGAAGCTCCGGTCGCACGGCGGTCTTGCCGTTGACCGCGCGAACGGCGGGGAGATCACCGTCCACCGGCAGCGCCTCCGCCCACTCCTCCGCGTGAGCGGGCACGTCCGGCTGGAGCCATCTGAACCGGATCTGGTTGCGGTCGAGGAAGCGCCTCAGCTCAGCGCAGGAGGCGTCCCACCGGTGGCCGAGGACGACCGCCCGAAACGGGGCCGGCGCGGACGCACGGGCCTGTAGGCCCCTGGCGCCTCCGAGCCGGTGGTTCGCCAGGTTGCCCACCCGTTTCGCGATCTCCGGTGCCCCGGCGACGAGCGCCTGGTAGTCGTCCAGCTCGATCCGGAACACGCGTGTCGGCTCAGCTGCGCGGAACCCGCCGGGGTGGAGCATCCCGAACGCCATCGACATCTCCCCGAACACATCACCGGGCCTCCGCTCACCGATGACGCTCTCCACGCCGTCGACACGCCTGATCACCTCGAGCCGACCCTCGAGGACGCCGAACAGCGCCCGCCCGTCACCCTCGTTCACGGCAGACTCGCCCGGCGCCAGCGAGATGTCCGCGACCAGCCGGGAAAGCCGGTCACGTGCGGCGGGCTCGAGGTCGGCGAACACCCCGACACGGCCGATCTCCTCGCCCGTCACCACGA
This sequence comes from uncultured Thermoleophilia bacterium, assembly GCA_963742615.1. Classification (GTDB taxonomy): domain Bacteria; phylum Actinomycetota; class Thermoleophilia; order Gaiellales; family Gaiellaceae; genus PALSA-600. The sequence goes on from CAVUMS010000002.1 coordinate 147,159, forward strand.
GCTGCGCGACCCCTGCAAGCTCGGCGGCGTGCTGTTGTCGATCGCCGGTGCTCCGGAAGCGACCAAACGATGTTCGCGTCCGGTGTCGCTCAACCAGTCACACGCTAGCCGCAGTTCATGTCCGCGGTTGGGCGCCGCGCTTGCTGATCGTAGGATCCCAGGCGTGACAGGCGAGACAGATCGCGCGGTCGAGCCGAGCGTGGCGTCGGGCGAGCGGCCGATCCGCGCCGCAGAGGTGATCGGCGCCCTTTCGCTTGCGACCGACCTGGGCACGGGACAGCCGCTCGAGCATGCGTTGCGGACTGCCGTGCTCGCGGTCCGCCTCGGGGAGCTCGCGGGAGCGTCTGCGGAGGAGCTTGCGGACACGTACTACGTCGCGCTCCTCCACGCTTCTGGATGCACGTCGAACGGGCACGAGGCGATTCAGGTGTACGACGACGACATCGCGCACAGGGCGGCGTTCTTCCTGGTCGACTCGACCAACCCGGCAGAGGTGCTTGCGTTTTACCGAGCGAACATCGGCGCAGGCCGTCCGCCGGAGGTCCGCGAAGCGCTCATCCAGGACGCCATCGCCAACGCCGGCCCGCGGGCTCGGGAGGGGTTCGCGACGATGTGTGAGGTCGCCCAGCGATTTGCCGGGTGGCTCGAGCTCGGGGTGAGCGTCCAGGCGGCGCTCGAGTACGTGTTCGCGCGGTGGGACGGACGGGGCTTCCCGGACGTCAGGGGCGACGCGCTGCCGTTGCCCATCCGGCTCCTGCACGTTGCGAGGGATATCTCGCTCTTCCTCTCCGCCTCGGGCCCTGACGAGGCATGCGGCGTCATCGAGCGCCGCGCGGGTGCCGCGTACGAGCCGCGGCTCGCCGCTCTGGCTGTGGGCGACTTCGCGGATCTGATCGCCGAACTCGACGAGATCCACATGTGGGAGCAGGCTCTGGAGAGCGAGCCGCTTCCCCAGAGGTGGATCGCCGCCGAGCGCGTCGACGCCGCGTTCTCGGCGATCGCGGCGCTCACCGGTCTCAAGTCGCCGTGGTTTCGTGAGCACTCGACGGGCGTGGCTGAGCTCGCCGAGGCGGCCGCCTGGCGAATGGGCCTGTCGGCAGGATCCGTGACCGCCGTGCGTCGAGCTGCCCTCGCCAACGATCTCGGCCGTGTGGGCGTGTCGAACGCAATCTGGGAGAAGCCGGGCCCGCTGGGGTTCGGAGAGTGGGAGCGGGTGCGCCTTCATCCGCACTTCACGGAGCGCGCCTTCTCCCAGTCACCGGCGCTGGCACCGGTCGGGCTCCTGGCCGGCTCACACCACGAGCGGCTGGACGGCTCGGGCTACCACCGCGGCACCTCCGGGCAGGGACTCGGCCGACCGGCCCGCATCCTCGCGGCCGCAGACTGCTACGCCGCGATGCGCGAGGCCCGTCCCTACCGGCCGGCTCTCGACGCACCAGCCGCGGAGACCGAGTTACTGCGGGAGGCGAACGAGGGACGGCTCGATCCGGGAGCGGTCGATGCGGTGCTCGCTGCGGCCGGGCATCGGCCGAGGCAGCGTGTGCGTGAGCTCCCGGGCGGGCTCACCGAGCGCGAGCTAGAAGTCCTGCGCGTCCTCGTGCGCGGCGAGTCGAACCAGTCCATCGCCGACGGGCTGGGCATCTCTGCCAGGACCGTCGGGCACCACATCCAGCACGTCTACCAGAAGGTCGGCGTGCGCAGTCGCGCAGCCGCGACGCTCTGGGCCTTCGAGCACGGCCTCGTCAGTCCCGCATAGGTCGTTCAGCCGATGCGGCGTGGCGCCTCGGGACGCATGCTCGTCCCGTCAGCGACGAAGGAGGAGACAGGTGATTCTGGCAACAACGACGGTCGAAGACTTCGACCGCTTTGTCGAGATCTACTCGACCACGGGCGCCGAGAAGCGCAGACAGCACGGCTCGAAGGGTTCGACGGTGTTCCGCGATCCCAATGAGAACGACCGCGTCTGGGCGATCTTCGACTGGGACCTCGCAGGCTGGCAGAACTTCGCCTCCGACCCGGAGGTGCCCGGGATCATGAAGCAGGCGGGGCACAAGGGCAGGCCGCAGGTCGCGGAGCTCGGCGGCCGCTACGACGCGTAGCGCGTCTGGACCAGCCGCGCGCGCCCGATGCTGCCGGCGCGCGCGGCAGCGTGCCTAGCCGCGTGAGCCCGCTACTGGCGCGAGATGGGGCCACGGCCCGATATCCCGTCGACGGCCCCGCGGCGACCATGCGGGCAGCGGTGATACGGACTCGACGCTGTCGCGGACAACTGACTGAGACGGGCACGGAGCTCCCTCACCGCGATGTCGGGCCGGGGGCGCGACCCATCGTGCGCCCCCGGCGCAGCAGGCCACGACGGGACGGAGACGCGATGCGTTTCATGAAGACCAGAAAATCGTTCGGCTTCCTGTTCGGGTCATCGAGGCGTGAGCAGACGCTTGCCCGCTACGTCCTGCGCGAGCATGCACGCGGGCGTCCGCTCGTGGACGTCCTCGACGACCCCTATGTGCGCAACTGGTCGACGCCGGCCGAGCGGGCCCGCCTGCTCGATCTGCCGGAGGTCGTAGCCGCGCTCGGTGACGATGCGCTCGACGAGCTGAGACTCGCGGTTCGTCCATCGGCGTAGCGACTCGGAGCCGCTTTCGCTCTAGGATTGGCCCGTGGCGGTCGCGTTCGATTCGGCTCGGTGGGAGGCACTGGCCGCTGCGCGGACACGCGGGGACGTGGGCGAGGGGATCGCCTCGGTGCTCGCGCTGCTCGGCCGGCCCGACGTCATCTCGTTCGCGGGCGGCTTCCCCGACCCGGAGACGTTCCCGCGCGAGCGGGTCGCGACGCTGCTCGAGGAGTTCGCGGCCGCCGGCGAGGTGACCGCGTTCCAGTACGCGCCCACCCGTGGCCTCGCAGGCCCGCTGGACGCCTTCGCCGACCGGCTCGAGCGGCTGCAGGGCCGTCGGCCGGCGGACGACGAGCTGATGATCACGAGCGGCGGTATCGAGGCGCTCGAGCTCGTCGGGAAATCGTTCCTCGACCCGGGCGATGTGGTCGTCGTCGAGGCTCCGACGTACCTCGGCTCGATCCAGTCCTTCCGCAGCTTCGAGGCGACGCTCGTCCCGGTGTCGTTCGACGAGCACGGCCTGGCCGTCGACGAGCTGGAGCAGCGGCTTGCCGCCGGCCTCCGGCCCAAGCTGGTCTACACGATCCCGGATCATCAGAACCCGGCCGGTGTCAGTCTCGCGGCCGGTCGCCGAGCGGCCCTCGTCGAGCTCGCGCGCAGCTACGGCTTCCTCGTGATCGAGGATGTGGCGTACCGCGACCTCGGCTTCGAGGGCGTCGAGTCACGCCCGAGCCTGTGGAGCCTCGGCCCCGACGTCGTCGTCCAGGCGGGGACGACGTCCAAGACGCTGTTCCCCGGTGTGCGCCTCGGCTGGGCGGCGGGCCCGGAGGGCGTCGTCGGCCGGCTCGTCGCGGCGAAGCAGCTGACCGACCAGTGCGCCGGCGCGCTCGGGCAGCGGCTGTTCGAGGAGTCGGAGCGCCGGGGGTGGATCGACGACCAGCTACGGCGATCGCGAGCGCTCTACCGGCGCAAGAGCGAGCGGATGCTGGCGGCGCTGGAGCGCTCGCTGCCGGAGTCGGCCCGCTGGACGACGCCGCGCGGCGGCTTCTTCTCCTGGCTGACTCTGCCGGGAGTCGACGCCGTCGGCCTCGCGGGGCAGGCGGTCGAGCGGGGCGTCGCCGCCGTTCCCGGCCCCCTGTTCTTCCCGGACGGGCGGGGCACCGACAGTCTCCGGCTTTCCTTCAGCCTCGTCGACGAGGCAGAAGATCGACGAGGGGATCGAACGCCTGGGGTCGCTCCTGTGAGCGACCCGAGCGCGACGCACTACCGCTGGGACGACCTGCCGAAGGAAGCGCTGAAGGCAGACCTCGGGCGCCGGCTCATCTCGACCGAGCGGATGATGCTGGCGCAGGTGTTCCTCGAGAAGGGTTGCATCGTGCCGCGCCACGCTCACGAGAACGAGCAGCTGACGTACATCCTCGAGGGCACGCTCCGCTTCTGGCTCGGCGAGGACGAGTCCGAGACGGTCGACGTCAGCGCAGGCGAGGTCCTCCACATCCCATCATGGGTGCCGCACAAGGCCGAGGCGCTCGAGACGACACTCGACGTCGACATCTTCTGCCCGCCCCGGCAGGACTGGCTCGACGGGTCGGACGCCTACCTGCGTTCGAAGTGAAGCTCGGCCTCGAAGGCCGCCGCGGGCTCGTCACCGGCGGGTCGAAGGGGCTCGGCGAGGCGATCGCGCGGGAGCTCGTCGGGGAGGGCGCGCGGGTGGCGATCTGCTCCCGGAACGAGCACGAGGTGATGGCCACCGCCGAGGACGTCGGCGCCGACGTATGCGCAGGCCGCGGACGTGACCGACCCGGAGCAGGTGCGCGACTTCGTCGCCCGCTCGACGGAGGCGCTCGGCGGGATCGACTTCCTCGTCAACAACGCCGGCGGTGCTCACCCCGGCAACCTTCGAGACGCTCACCGACGAGGACTGGCGTGCCGACCTGGACGTGAAGCTGTTCTCGCTGATCCGCTGCTCGCGCGAGGTGCTGCCGCACATGCGCGCAGCCGGCGGCGGCCGGATCGTGAACATCGGCGCCGTCTACTCGCGCTACCCCGACCCGACGTTCTTCGCGACCTCGGTCAACCGCGCCGCCGGGCAACTCGTTCACGAAGACGCTCGCGCTCGAGGTGGCGAAGGACAACATTCTCGTCAACGCCGTCAACATCGGGTTCGTGATCACGCCGCAGTGGGACAACATTCACCAGCGTCGAGCACCAGAACTGACACCCGACGAGTTCTTCGATCGCATGGCCCGGCAAGAGGTGCCGCTCGGTCGCTTCGGCACGCCCGACGAGGTCTCGGGGCTCGTTGCGTTTCTCGTGAGCGAGCGCGCGGGCTACATCACAGGCGCGTCGATCGACGTCGCCGGCGGCATGGGCAAGTACGTGTAGCGCGCCGATGTCGGGTCGGGACGAGCCGAGCGGGACTTCACGGGATCCGGACGACTGGTTCGGGGAGGCCGACCTCCGACCGTCGGCACCGCCGCCCCGACGCGCGGCCGAAGCGGCCGCCGAGCCGGACTGGATCGAGGGCGAGACAAGGGAGACGAGCGGGCCGCCGCCTCCCCCCGCCGGCCTGCCGCGCTGGCGGTTCGCCCTGCTCGGCGCGGCGGCGTTCGTGGCCCTCGTGCTGATCGCGTTCGCGGCCTCCGGTCTCTTCAGCAGCAACGACGGCTCGAACTCGTCCACATCGACCACGACGTCGCAGCAGGCCACGACCACGCGGCCGACGACGTCGCCCGCGACCACCACCACGCCGACCACTCCGAAGCCCGCCGCGGTTCCGACGCTGCCGACGGGGCTGCTGAAACAGGGAACGAGCGGGAGCGAGGTCAAGGCGCTCCAGCAGGCACTCGCGGCGGCGGGGCAGACACCGGGCACGGTCGACGGCGTCCTCGGGCCGCAAACCGCGCAGGCGCTGATCGCGTTCCAGCAGGCGGCGGGAATCCCCGCCGACGGCGTCTACGGGCCGCGTACGAAAGCAGCGCTCGAGAAGCAGCTCAACGCGGGCTGACCGCTATTCGAGCGCGTCCACCTCGACGTACCAGCTCGTTCCTGCGTAGGGGCTGACCGCGAGCCGGTAGGTGCCCGGGTCGCCTGCCACGGCGTACGTGCGTACGCCGCCCGGCGAGTCGGCCACGAAGCTCCCGTCGACGACCAGATCGTTCTCGTGCGCCCACCTGACCTGGGCGAGCGCCGGTCCGAACGCCCCGGGAGCGAGGCGGTACCGGATTCGCCAGTGCCGCGGGACCGTGAACGCATCGCTCACGTAGCCTCCCGTTCCCGACTGCGCGAAGACCCTCACCCAGCGCAGGGTGCGCGAAACCGTCAGTCGGACGCGCGTCCCGCTGTAGACCGTCGCGCCCGCCGCGGGAATCTGCCGGAGCACGAGGTTCGGCGTGTCGTTCGTCAGCCGGTAGACGATGCGAGCGCGGAGATGCTTTGCGGCCAGCTGCCCCTCCGCCGATGCGACGTCGTGGTTCCGCACGTCCGGCACCACGGCCCGCGGGTAACCGCTCGCGAGGACGATCTTCACGGTGGCCGGCCGGCGAAGACGTGTCGCCGGCGCGGGTCGTAGCTCGATCACGGCCCCCTTCCGGACCGTCCACGACGGCGTGAACCGATACCGAGCACGGAAGCCGCGGTGCTCGAGTACCGACCTCGCGGCCGCCGCCGTCACTCCGACCGTGATCGCCGGAACCCGGGCGAAGGGAGTCCCCTTGCTGACGACGAGCTGAACACGTGCGTCGTTCCGGAGCCGCTCCGACGGCCTCGGCCGCTGGCTGATCACCCGGCCGGCGGCGATTCGGGTGCTGTAGGCGGCGGTCGTCGACACGGCCGCGCCCGGCACGAGGTGCACGATCTGCGACCGGGCGAGCTTCGCGGGCAGCGCGACGACGTTCGGCGCCGGTGGCCCCGCCGCGCCTCGCTCGCCCGAGAACAGCAGCACCGCGGCCGCCGCCGCGGCAGCCACGGCGAACGCCCCGGCGAGCCGGGGTCGGCGGTTGTGCCGTCCCTCGCGTGAGGCGGGGGGGAGAGCCGGAGCCGAGGGCGGTCGAAGCTCGGCCGGCGCCTCGACCGCCATGGTCGCTTTCTCGGTGGGCAGCGCGAGCGTCGGTGCGAGCGATCGCATCTCGGCTGGGTCGCGAACGGGCGGACGAACGTCCTCCGCGGAACCGAGGTTCGCGAGCGCGTCCGCGACCACGGCGGCGTCGGGCCTGTCGGACGGCTCACGCGCGAGGAGCGAGTCGACGAGCGAGACGACGCGCGCGGGCGCCTTCGGCAACACGTCTCCCAGCGACGGCGCTTCCTCGTACACGCGACGCAACCCGAGTGCAAGGCGATCCTCGTCTTCGAACGGCAGCCGGCCGCTCAGGAGCAGGAAGAGGATGCAACCAAGGGCGTACACGTCGCCGGCGGTGTCGCTGCCGCGTCCCATCGCTTGCTCCGGCGACCAGTACTCGGGTGTTCCGATCAGCACGCCGGTGAGCGTCAGGGAGCCGGAGCTCCGCGCGATCCGCGCGAGGCCGAAGTCGCTCGTCAGCACCCGGCCGGTTTCGCGCTCGATCAGGATGTTCGCGGGCGTCAGGTCGCGGTGGACGACACCTCGTCCATGCGCGTAGGCCAACGCCCGCGCGACCGGTGCTGCGTACGAGGCCGCCTCCGTGATCGAGAGGGGCAGGCGGCCGAGCGTCGCCTGAGCGAGGTTGCCGCCGTCGACGTACTCCATCACGAGGAACGTCTGCTCGCCGACGCCGACGTAGTCGAAGATGCGGACGATGTGGTCGTTCGCGAGTGCGGCGAGCGTCCGGGCCTCGCGGTCGAACCTGCGTCGCTGCTCGGGCTCGTTGGCGACGGACGGGCGCAGCAGCTTGACGGCGACGTCGCGCTCGAGCCTGCTGTCGCGGGCGCGCCAGACGACACCCACGCCGCCCTCGCCGACCTGCTCGAGCAGCTCGTAGCGGCCGATCAGGACCCCCGTCGGCGGACGCCGTTCTCGCCTCAGCACTCAGCACATCCAGGCATCGGCCACCCCCGCGATCAGTGGCGGCAACTCTACCGCGGCACGTCTCCACGAGGGCACCAACGCCGCCGGCGGCGTATGCTTGGCGCGCAGAGGGAGGTGATGGCAGCCGCGTCCGTCGTCGGGTCGCGGCGTACGTGACTGGCGGGCATTTCTTGCGGGGCCTGGTGATTGCGGCAGCGGTTGCCGCGTTCGTGCTGCTGCCGGCGGCAGCGGCGACGCCGAGCCCGGCGTCGGTCACGATCGCGGGGTCGCTGCAGTCCGAGGCGGGCTGCGGCGGCGACTGGGATCCCGCCTGCGCCGCGACCCATCTGACCTACGACGCGAGCGACGACGTCTGGCAGGGGACGTTCGCCCTACCCGCGGGGAGCTACGAGTACAAGGCGGCGCTCAACGACTCGTGGGACGAGAACTACGGGCTGCCACGCCGGCTTGAACGGCGCGAACATTCCGCTCAACCTCGCCTCGGGTGCGAGCGTCAAGTTCTATTACGACCACAAGAGCCACTGGGTCGCCGACAACCGGAGCACGAAGATCGCGGTGGCGGCCGGGAGCTTCCAGTCGGAGCTCGGCTGCCCGGGGGACTGGGACCCGAGCTGTCTACGGTCGTGGCTCGAGGACCCGGACGGCGACGGGGTCTACACCTTCCAGACCACGGCACTGCCTGCCGGCTCGTACGAGACGAAGGTCGCGATCAACGAGAGCTGGGACGAGAACTACGGCCAGGGCGGTACGTCGAACGGCGCGAACATCCCGTTCAGCGTTCCGGTCGACAACGCCAGGGTCACCTTCAGCTACGACTCGACGTCGCACGTGCTCACCGTCAAGGCGCTCGGCCCGAACGACGCGCCCGACGGGCCCGGTGCGCTCTCGCACTTCGACCTCGCGCGCAAGGACTGCCTCGGAACCGCGAGGAACACGAGCTCGAAGGTGTGGTTCACGGTCGCGAACGGCGTCCTGAGCGACGTGTACTACCCGACGGTCGACAACACGAACGTCGAGACGTTGCAGTACGTCGTCACCGACGGCTCGACGTTCACCGACCTGCAGACGCGCGACATGACGTACACCGTTTCGCCGGTGAGCGACAGCGGCGGGATGGCCTGCGAGGTGACGGCCACCGCGAAGAGCGGCAAGTACTCGATCGTGACCGACTACGTCACCGATCCGGCCCGCAACACGCTGCTGATGCAGGTCGCGTTGAAGCCCACCTCGGCGAGCGCCGATTACCGGCTCTACGTCCGCTTCGATCCGACCGTGAACGGGAACGGCGGCGGCGGCGCCGGCAACGGCGGGGCGGACTCGGCGACCATCGACACCTCCACCGGGCACCCCGTGCTCGTTGCGTCCGACCCGGTGACGGCGACGAACGCCGCCAACCGCGACTACGCGCAACCCGTCTACGCCGCGCTCGACGGGTCGTTCTCGCAGGCCGCGGAGCGGCTTCGTGGGCGAGGCGAGCGACGGCCTCCGGCAGCTCGACGCCTCGCACGCACTGACCTCCTCCTTCGGAAACGCGACCGACGGCAACGTCGTGCAGACCGCCCAGGTCACGCTGGGCCGGGACAAGCAGACAGTGCTTGCGCTCGGGTTCGGGGCGTCGCAGTCCGCGGCTGTCGGCGCTGCGGAAGGCTCGCTCGGGCCGACAGTTCGACAAGACGCTCAAGGACTACGCGAAGGGCTGGAAGGACTACGACAAGTCGCTCAACTCGCCGCGCACGGAGAAGCTGAAGACGCTCACGCCGGCCCAGCGGCAGCAGCTCGAGGACGAGTACTACGTGAGCGCGAACGCGATCAAGGCGTCCGAGGACAAGACGTTCCCCGGCGCGATTGTTGCCAGCCTCGCGTCGCCGTGGGGGCAGGCGATCTCGGCCGGCGATCCTCAGAACACGTACTTCGGCTCGTATCGCGAGGTGTTCGCGCGCGACCTGTACGAAGCGTGGACCGGCCTGCTCGCGGACGGCGATCTCGCGACCGCGCGTGACGCGACGCTCTTCCTCTTCGACCGGCAACAGCAGGCCGACGGCTCGATGCCGCGGAACAGCCTCGTCAACGGCAAGCTCGCTCCCGACTCGTTCGGGACACAGCTCGACGAGGCCGCGTACCCGATCGTGATGGCCGACCAGCTCGGGCTCACCGGCGCGTCGCTGTACGGCGACCACATCAAGCCCGCGGCGAACTTCATCGCCGCGCACGGTCCCTCCTTCGGCGTCGAGCGCTGGGAGGAGCAGAGCGGGTACTCGCCGTCGACGATCGCCGCCGAGATCGCGGGCCTCGTCGCGGCCGCGGACATCGCGCGGGTGAACGGCGACACGGCGTCGGCCGCCGTCTGGCTCGGCGTCGCGGACGACTGGCAGCGGTCGATCAAGGGGTGGACGGTGACGACGACCGGGACGCTCGCCGCGCACCCGTACTTCATCCGCCTGTCGAAGACGGGCGACCCGAACGCCGCGATCTCGTACAACGTCGGGAACGGCGGGCCGACGCTCGACCAGCGGTCGGTGATCGATGCCGGCTTCCTCGAGCTCGTGCGGCTGGGCGAGCTTCCCGCGAACGACCCCGACGTCGCGCAATCCCTGCCGGTCGTGGACAAGACCATCGAGACCGACACGCCGAGTGGCCCGGGCTGGCACCGGTACAACGGCGACGGGTACGGGGACGGGAAGACCGACGGCCATCCGTGGGCCCCGACCGGGCAGGGGACCGGCCATCTGTGGCCGGTGCTCTCGGCCGAGCGCGGCGAGCAGAGTCTCGCGAGCGGTGACGCGGGAGGCGCGTCTTCGCTGCTGCTCGGCATGAACCGGTTCGCCTCCGGGGTCGGACTGATCCCCGAGCAGGACTGGGAGCTTCCCGACCTCGCGCCGTCGCCGTTCGGGACCGATCCGACGGTCGCGTCGATCGGCTTCGCGAACGGCGGGCCCGCAGGCTCCGCAGCGCCGCTCACCTGGTCGGCCGCTGCGTTCGTGCGGCTGGCGGCGGATCTCGCCGCGGGGCAGAACGTGGCGCTCCCGGCCGTGACGTTCGGGCGGTACGTCGCCCACCATCAGGGCGCGACGACGCTTACCGTGACTGCGCCTGCCGACAAGTCGAGTGTCTCCACGAACTCCGTCACCGTCACCGGCTCGACCGCGACGGGAAACACGGTCTACGTCTCGGCGACGAACACCGACGAGAACTCCGCGACGACGATCGTCCCGGCGGCCGTCGACTCCGGCGGTGCATTCTCGGCCGTCGTGTCGATCACCGGCGGTACGAGCGTGCTGAACACGGTCGCGACAAGCCCGAGCGGCGCGACCGCGCACGACCAGCGCGCGATCGTGTCCGACTTCATCTCCGGCACGCAGGTGCTCGACGTATCCGACCCGAGCGGCGACGACAACGGGCCCGGGACGTTCCGGTATCCGACCTCCGACAACTTCAAGCCGGGCGCGTTCGACATCCAGCGCTTCCAGGTGTTCGACTCGGGAGCTGACGTCGTGATGCGGCTGACGCTCGGCGACCTGACCCCGACCTTCAGCAACCCGCTCGGCGCGCAGCTCGTCGACGTCTACGTGCACGTCCCCGGTGCGTCGCCGTCCTCGACGGCCGCATCGAACGCGACGCGCAACTTCACCATCGCGCCGGGCGACGCCTGGAGCCGGATGATCCAGGTGCAGGGCTTTAGCAGCGGCCGCTTCGAGGATGCGACCGGGGCGGTGCTCGGCACGCCGTCGGTCGCCGCAAACGGTGTCTCGCGGACGATCACGATCAAGGTCGCCAAGGCGGTGCTCGGCCAGCCGGCGTCCGGCTGGGTGTTCACCGTCGTCCTCACCGGCCAGGACGGCTTCAGTTCCGACCAGGCGCGGAACTTTGCCGCGATACCGCAGGACTTCCTGTTCGGGGTCTGCGCCCCTGGCGGCACGAGCGCGATCTGCGCGGTCGACCCGGCAACCGTGCCGAAGGCGATGGACGTCATCCCGCCCGCGGGCGTGTCGCAGGCGACCGAGCTCGACCCGACGCTCGGCCCGGTGGTGCTGCAGGGCGTCGCCGTTCCCTAGCCGCCGCGCGCGCTCGCGGTGCCGTTCGTCCGGTCGAGGCCGTCGAGCTGCTTCATGTCGGCGTCGCCCAGCTCGAAGTCGAACACGCGGGCGTTCGAGCGGATGCGCTCCTCTCGGCTCGACTTCGGGATGACGACCGCCTGGTGCTGAATCGCCCAGCGGAGAAGGACCTGTGCCGGCGTCCGATCGTGCCGCTCCGCGATCTGTGCGACCGTCGGGTCGCTCACCGCGCGTCCGCGCTCGAGCGGGCTGTACGCCTCGAACACGATCCGGTGCTCGAGGCAGTACTCGAGCAGCTGCCGGCGGAAATGGAACGGGCTGAACTGCACCTGGTCGACCGCCGGCGTCGTCGCGCCGCTCCGGGCAATGGCCTGCAGGTGGTCCCGGCCGTAGTTGCTGACGCCGATCGCCCGCGCCAGACCCTGGCCGTGGAGCGACTCGAGCTGGCGCCAGTAGCGCGCGCTCACGAGCGGGACGGGCCAGTGGATCAGGTAGAGGTCGACGTAGTCGAGGCCGAGGCGCTCGAGGCTCTTGGCGAGCTCACGTGCGGCGCTCGGATGCGAGGGCATCAGCTTCGTGGTGACGAACACGTGCTCGCGCGGAACGCCGCTTCGTCTCAGCGCGGCGCCGACGCTCTTCTCGTTGCGATACAGCGAGGCGGTGTCGATCAACCGGTAGCCGGCGTCGAGCGCCCACTCGACGGCCTGCTCGGTCTCGCGACCGGCCGCCATCTGCCACACGCCGAGCCCGAGGACGGGCATCTCCGTCCCGTCCGGCAGGGTGCGCGTCGGTTGAGCTCCGGCTGATGTCATCGCTCCAGCCGCCTAGCGTAGAGAGCTTCACGCGTCCGTAGTGTTCGTGCTCCCGTGTCCGCCCCGACGATCCCGCAGCGACTGCTCGCACGCCTCGACGACCTCGCGGCGTCGCTGCGCGAACGGGGCGGCGTGATCGCGCTCCTCGGCCTCGGCTCGGTGGGCACGGATCTGGCGAGGCTCGACGACCACTCGGATCTCGACTTCTTCGTGGTCGTCGACGACGGCGCGCAGTCACGCTTTCTGACGCAGCTCGACTGGCTCGAGGTCGCTCCGGTCGTCTTCACCTTCGCCAACACCTTGCACGGCCGGAAGGTCCTGTGGGCGGACGGCCTCTATGCCGAGTACGCGATCTTCACGCTCGAAGAGCTCCGGGCGAGCTCGTATGCCGGCGCACGCGTGGTGTGGAGCCGCGACGAGGCGCCGGTCGGTCTCGAGCACGCGGGCCGTCCTGCGGGGCTCTCGCCGGAGGTGACGCCGGAGCATCAAATCGGCGAGGCACTGACGAATCTCTTCGTCGGCCTCCACCGCGAGCTTCGCGGCGAGCGGCTCGCGGCGAACCGCCTGATCCAGACGCACGCGGTCGATCGCCTGCTCACCTTCCTCGACCTGACCGGCGGCGGCGTGAGCGCGGCGCAGGACCCGTTCGGGGTCGAGCGAGGAGCCGAGCGGCGGTTTTCGGCGGACGTGCTGCCGCTCGCTGCGATGGTGCCGGGCTACGAGCAGAACGGGGAGGCGGCGCTGGCGATCCTCGACTGGCTGGAGGCGCGCGTCGATTTGGCTCGGCCGCTCGCGGCCGCGATCCGCGAGCTCGCCGCGCAGGTCGAGGTGCGCGCTACCGCCGGTAGAGCCCGGTGAGCCGCGCGACCGCGACGACGTGACCGGAACGATCGAGAGCACGCAGCGTGAAGCGGTAGTGGTGGGCGGGCCCGGACGGCGGGCACGGGCCCGTCCAACCCTTCCTGCCGGCCCCGTTCGGGCCGCCGAGGTGCGACCCGACGGGCAGGCTGCGGGCGCTCGCGGGTAACCGCGCGATTCGCCAGTGGAGGAACCCTCCGCCAGGCGCGTCGGGGTCGAATACCGTGAGCGACAGCGAAGCCGTGCGCGCGGGAGGCGCCGTCCAGCGGAGCGCGGGCGAGATGTTCGCGCCGTCGCACGTGTACCACTTCGGGATCGTCGCGCCCTGGTGGAAGGCTGGTGACGTCAGGACGAACGCGGCGGCGAACGCTGCGAGCATCGTCCTAGACCGGTAGAGCCTTTACCGCCCGACGAAAGACCTGATCCCGCCTCACGAGGTCACCTCCGATGTACGACTGGGACCCGCAGGCAAGGTCAACCACGCGGCGCGACATCAGTACCATCGACCGGGGAGTGGCGACTGACGGGAGCCGGCGGATCGAGACGCGATCGATGCTCGCGTTGTCCGGCGGGCACTTCGCGGTCGACTTCGCCTCGGGAAGCGTTCCCGCGCTCATCCCGTTCCTGACGGACAAGTTCGACCTGAACTACGCATTCGCAGCCGTGCTCCTGCTGGCGGCGACGGTCTCGTCGTCGCTCGTGCAGCCGCTCTTCGGTCTCTGGTCGGACCGGCGTGGGGCGCTCTGGCTCCTCCCGGGCGGGACGGCCCTCGCGGGCGTCGCCGTCGCCGGCGCGGCGGTGTCACCCGACTATCCGCTCGTCGTGCTGCTCGTGTTCGCGGGGGGTCTCGGGGTGGCGGCCTTCCACCCCGAAGGCGCCAAGTTCGCCGCGTACGCCAGCGCGCACAAGCGCGCCAGCGGCATGTCGTACTTCAACATCGGTGGCAACGCGGGCTACGCGTTCGGGGCGTTCGTGACCGGTCTGCTGGTCGTCCGCCTCGGTCTCGTCGGAGCTGTCGCCGCGATGGTGCCCGTGCTCGCCGCGGCGATCGCGCTCACGCGGGTCATGCCCCGCCTGGCACGGCTCCGACCTGCCGGGCGCGGCTCCGAGGCGCGGACTGCCGACGACGACCGAAGGGGCGCGATGGCGCTTCTCGGCATTGTCATTGCATTGCGGAGCGTCGCGTGGTTCGCGCTGCTCGCGTTCGTCCCGCTCTGGGTCGTCGCGCACGGCCACTCGAAGGAGGCGGGCAACCGCCTCCTGTTCCTGATGCTGCTCGCCGGCGCCGTCGGGACGATCACGCTCGGGCCGATTGCGGATGCGATCGGCTTGCGGCGCACACTCGTCGTGACACAGGCCGCGGTCGCACCGCTGATCCTCGTGTTCGTGTACGTCGGCGGCATCGCAGGGGTCGTCGCCGTGATGCTCGTGGGCGTCTGCGTCGTCGGCACCTTCGGAGTGACGATGGTCCTGAGCCAGCTCTACCTGCCACGCCACGTCGGGATGGCGTCGGGGCTCTCGGTCGGCCTGGCCATGGGTGTCGGCGGTGTCGCCGCGGTCGCACTCGGGGCGGTTGCCGACGCGGTCGACCTGCAGACGGCGCTGACGATCAGCGCGGTCGCGCCCGCGATCGGGGTCGTGTTCTGTCTGCGGCTTCCGGCGCCCGCCCGGCCGCGGCCCGTCGTTCGGGAGCCCGCGCCGGCGCTCGCGCTGGGCGCAGACTCGTGACGCTCAGGCTCCGGCCGGCGCTCGAACGAGCGGCGCGACGCGGCTCTGGAACAGCTCGAGCTGTTTGACGTCGTCCTGCAGCGGCCAGAGGAAGACGCGCTCGACACCCGCCGCGGCGAAGGCCGACAGGCGCTCGGCGCAGACCTCGGGCGACCCGATCGGGAGCGAGAGTTCCCGTAGGGACTCGACCGGACGGTTCAGCATCGGTGCGAGGACGTCGGCGAGCACGCGCTCCACAGCGGCCGGGTCGTCGTCGACGTAGAGCCAGCCGGTCGCGAGCGCGTTCGGGAACGACCCCGGGTCCTTGCCCGCTTGCCGGAGCGTCGCGCCGAGGCGGTCGAGGCCGCCGGCGAAGGATGTCCGGCGTGGTGTTGTACGCCGACGCCAGCCAGCCGTCGCCGAGCCGGGCGACGCGGCGGAGCCCCGGCGGCGAGCCCCAGCTCCCGATCCAGATCGGCGGGCCCGGCTGCTGTTGCGAGCGGGGCTCCAAGTCGACGGCGGTCTCGTGGCCCTCGAGCAACGACCGCAGAAGCCGGATCGCCTCGTCGAACCGGCGCCAGCGGTCGTCGAAGGGCAGCCCTACCGCGGCATAGTCGCGGGCCGACGACCCGGGCCCGACGCCGACGACCAGGCGGCCGTCGGACAGGACGTCGAGGGCCGTGAGCGTCTTGGCGAGCTGGACGGGCCCCCGCAGCACCGGTAGCGAGACCGTTGTGGCGAGGGTGAGGTCTTGCGACTCGTCGATCACCGTGGCGAGTGCCGTCGGGCCGTCGAGCCACGGTCGCTGGAAGAGCAGGTGGTCGTTCGCGCAGAGGTAGCGGTATCCCGACTCCGCGGCGGTGCGTGCATACGCCTTCAGCCTGCGGTGCGAGAAGCCGGCACCGAAGTCGATGAGGGGGAGATGTGCGCCGTACTCCACGCGCTGTGTAGTCGAGACTACGCTGCGAAGCGCCGGAGCCGCGTCTCGAGCGCGCGCCACGAGACGGGCGCCGCGCCGCGCTGCGACGCCGGGCGCACGAGCTCGTCGCCGAACTGCCTGTTGATGCTCGAGCCGAGCACAGAGATGTCGTCGCCGTAGACGTGAACCGAGATCGCGAGGCTCGTTCCCCAGTTCTCGACACGATGGATGTCCTCTTCCGGCGGCACCAGCACGGAGACGTCGCCCGCCTGCGACACGGCCTCGCCGCGCGGCAGCAGGTACGGCGCAGCGGGGTCGCCGTGCAGGTCGTACGTCGTCTCGCGTTCGATCCCCTGCCACACGCCCACCACGCACCAGCACCGGTGGTCGTGGATCGGCGTGGCCTGCCCCGGCTTCCACACCAGCGCGACGATCGAATAGCGACCGCTCGGGTGCACGTGGACGAGGTGCTGCCGGTAACGGTCGTCGGCAGGCTCGCGATGGCGTGCCTCCAGCAGTGACGCGTCGGCGAGCGCGGGGCGGAGCAGCATCCCGGCCCGCGAGGCGATCGCGTGCGGATCCGTGTTGGCCGCGACCAGCGCGTCGAGTGACTGCGTCAGTCGGCGAAGCGCGCGCGTCCGGCCGACCGGGCGCGGTTCACCTTCGTATGCGAGCGCGGTCGGTGCCATACCTCGAGTTTGCGCCTCTGAGCACCCGGCGCCATCGGCCGCTCGACCGAACCGCCTCGTCCGCGCGGAGGAACTTCGGGCCGTCCCTCCGGACGATCTGGGGCCCGGGGCCTCCCGAAGGGGGCCCCGGGGGGCGCCTGCTATTCGTCGGCGCCCAGGTCGACGAGCGGGATGATCAGGCTCCCCTCCTCACACCAGGACCGACGGTATGGGCCGGTTGCCTCCGTCGCGTGGATGATTCGGCTTCGTTCGTGAGAACGAGGCGGGTGCGCGTTCTCCAGCCGACACCATGGCCTTGGTCTCTCGAGACGTACGCAGCGTGTGCGGCGCCTGCCCCGAATCCGAGCAGCGCGAGCAGAACCGGTCTCGGCATTCCCTGCCGAGCGGCGGACGTGTCTTGCATTGCCCTCGTCCTCCTCCGTCAAGTGATGTGTGTACGACGGTACGGGCCGACCACGTCGATCCCGCGGACGATTTCGCTCGTCCGCCGGGACGAACCTGCGACCTGCAGGTCCTACGTGGGCGCCGGCTCACCGGCCGGCGGCAGGCCGCGCAGCGACTGGGCAAACCGGTCGAGCAGGTCCCGAACTTCCGGATGTTGCTCCGGGCGCCACTCGCGCAGGAAGCGCTCCAGCTCACTGTGCCGGGCCTCCACGAGCGCCGCGCCGGCAGCTGCACCCTCGGCGGTCAGCTCGAAGGAGCCACCGGACGCGGCCACGAGGCCATGGTCCTCGAGCTCGGACGTCACCTCGCGCGCGAGCGAGGCCGGGATCTCGAAGCGGGCGGCGATCTCCTCGGGCGTGTACGGCGTGTGCCCCTCGAGGCGAAGGAGCAGCCAGACCTCCCGCGGCTCCGCCTCGATTCCGGCGACCTCCGCCAGGTGCGCGTAGACGCGGCCGCGGTTCTCCTTCCGGGCGAGCGAGCTCAGGCGAGCCTCGAGCTCGTCCATCGAGAGCGGGTCGCGGGGCGAGGCGAAGCTGTCGCGGATGCCCTGGTCGGCGACGGTCTGCCGGAGCGGCCGCTCCTCGAGCATCCAGGTGAACGCGAACGCGAGCACGGCGAGCCCGGCGGCAAGCAGGAACACCGGATGCAGGGACGTCGCGTAGGCGTCGACGTAGGCGCTCTTGATCGCCTCCGGAAGCTTGTCGATCACGCCGGGGCCGATGTGCGCCGGGAGCTGTGCGGCCGCCCCCGGCGGCAGCTTCGCGGCCAGGTGCGACGCGAGCTGGTTCGTGAAGATCGCGCCGAAGATCGGCACGCCGATCGTTCCGCCCACCGAGCGGAACAGGGTGGCGCTCGCGGTCGCGACGCCGAGGTCGCGGTAGTCGGCCGCGTTCTGCACCGCCAGGATCAGCACCTGCATGACGAAACCGAGCCCGAGCCCGACCACGAACATGTAGACGTCCGCGACGATCAGCGACGTCCCGGCGCCGAGCCGCGCGAGGAGGAACATCCCGACGACCATCAGCCCGGTGCCGACGATCGGGAAGATCTTGTAGCGGCCGGCGCGCGTGATCACCTGCCCGCTCCCGATCGATGCGATCAGGACGCCGGCCATGAGCGGCAGCAGCTCGAGCCCGGACTCGGTCGGCGATGCGCCCTTCACGATCTGGAGGTAGAGCGGGAGGTACGTGACCGACCCGAAGAGCGACGCTCCGACGATGAATCCGATCACGCTCGCGACCGTGAAGACGCGGTTCGAGAAGAGCGAGAGCGGCAGGATCGGCTCGCTCGCACGCCGCTCGACGAGGACGAATCCCGCTGCCGCGACCACCGACAACGCCAGCAGCAGGATCATCGGGGTCGACCACCAACCGTACGTGTTGCCGCCGAGGCTCGTGTAGAGGACGATCGAGGTGAGCGAGGTCGCGAGGAGCGCGATGCCGGCGTAGTCGATCGAGCGCCCGGCCGTCGTCGACGGCACGTGCAGCACGACCTGCAGCACGACGAGCGTGACGAGCCCGATCGGAAGGTTGACGTAGAAGATCCAGTTCCACGAGAGGTGGTCGACGAAGAGGCCGCCGATCAGCGGCCCGACCACCGTCGAGACGCCGAACACCCCGCCCATCAGCCCCGCGTAGCGGCCGCGTTCGCGTGGCGACACGATGTCCCCGATCACGGCCTGTGTGCCGACCATCAACGCGCCGCCGCCGAGGCCCTGCAGGCCCCGGAACAGGATCAGCTCGGTCATGCTGCTGCTGAGCCCGCAGAGCGCAGATCCGATCAGGAACACGACGAGCGCCGACTGCAGCACGAGCTTGCGCCCGTACATGTCGCCGAGCTTTCCCGCGATGGGCGTCGTAATCGTCGAGGTCAACAGGTACGCCGTGACGACCCAGGGCAGCTTCGAGATGCCGCCGAGGTCGCCCGCGATCGTGGGAAGCGCCGTCGAGACGATCGTCGAGTCGAGCGACGCCATCAGCATCACGAGCATCAGGGCGCCGAACACGGGGCCGACGCGTGAGCTGGGAACCGTCGCTGCGGGCGCCGAGGCGGCTGCGCTCACGCACCGGAGTCTGCCACGCAGCCTGTTGGTGGCTCACCGGTTACGATCGGCTTCGTGTCGGCCCGCGTCGTCGTGCTCGGAGCGGGCTTTGGCGGACTCGAGCTTGCGACCGTGCTGTCCGAAGCGGTCGGAGACGCGATCGAGGTCACGCTGATCGACCGGAGCGATTCGTTCGTCTTCGGCTACTCGAAGCTCGACGTGATGGTCGGCCGAGCGACGGCCGATTCGGTGCGGCTTCCATACAGCGCGCTCGCGAAGCCCGGCGTGCGGCTCGTGCGGGAGACGGTCACTGCGATCGACCCCGACGCGCGCCGGGTGACGACCGACGCCGGCCGGTACGACGCAGACTTCCTGGTCGCCGCTCTCGGTGCGGACTACGACTTCGACGCCACGCCGGGGCTCGCCGAGGGCGGAAACGAGTTCTACTCGGTCGCAGGAGCCGAGCGGCTGGCGCAGGTGCTGCCCACGTTCACGGAAGGCCATGCGGTCGTCGGCGTGTGCGGTGCTCCGTTCAAGTGCCCGCCCGCCCCGAGCGAGGCCGCGCTCCTGCTACACGACCTCCTGACGACGCGCGGCGTTCGCGAGCGATGCCGGATCTCGTTCGTGATCCCGTTCGGGACGCCGATCCCGCCGTCGCCCGATACGTCGGAGGCGCTTGTGGCCGCCTTCGCGGAGCGGGACATCGAGTTCATCCCGAGGCACCGGGTGGCTTCGCTCGACCCGGAACGGCGGGTCGTCCGCCTCGACCCCGACGGCGAGCTCCCGTACGACCTCTTCCTCGGCGTGCCGAGGCACCGTGCGCCGGAGGTGGTGCACACGAGCGGGATGGCGGAGGACGGCTATATCCCGGTCGACTCGCGCACGCTCGAGACCCGGTTCGAGAACGTGTACGCGGTGGGAGACGTCGCCACCGTTGGGGTGCCGAAGGCAGGCGTGTTCGCCGAAGGCGCGGCCCGGGTCGTGGCGAGGTCGCTGCTCGCACGGATCCGGGGCGACGGCGACGCCGGGCGCTACGACGGGCTCGGGTCGTGCTACATCGAGTTCGGCGCGGGTCGTGTCGGCCGTGTGGATGTCGACTTTCTCTCAGGGCCGGAGCCGACCGGGACGTTCCGGGAGCCTTCGACGGCGCTCGTCGCGGAGAAGCGGCACTTCGGCGCGAGTCGGGCCGCCCGCTGGTTCGGCCGAAGCTTCTAGCGCAGGGTCAGCGCCGCTTGCGCTTTCGGGAGGACGTCCCGCCGCCGCCCGGCCGTCCGCCACGCGCCTGCTGCTGCATGCGCTCGGCCTGCCGGCGCATCTGCCGGTTGGCGCTGTCGGGCACCGCTCCCTGCTCGCCCGCCGCCTCGAAGTAGGCGCGCCGTTCCGCCGCGGTCAGCTTGCTCATCGCCTTCTGCATCGCCTGCGGGTTGGGGTTCGCCGCGACGGTGTTCATCTTCCGCAGGGCGCTGGCCAGATCCGGGTTCTGGCGCTCGATCGCCGCCGTGCTCATCCGCTGGAAGAAACGGCGCATGAACCCGATCCGCGAAAGGCGCGCGATGATCGGCCGGAGCAGGGCGCCGTTCTTGTAGCGCCCCAGGAGCACGAGCAGCCCGAAGAGCAGGACGGCCGTGCCGAGGACGACCAGCGGGATGTAGAGCCACCACACGGCGTCGGATCGTACCTCGCGTCTCTAGTGCCGCGAGGCCAGGATGGCGCCGGCCAGGACGACCAAGGCCAGGCCGACCGCGACCAGGAGCCAGGCGGAGAGGGAGCCGCCGGGCGGGGGGGCCGGCGGCGCCGGGCGGAGCGTCTGGAACGGCGGCATCCGCCGACCACTGTTCCGGAGGCGCATGAACCGCAGGGTCGTTTCGCTGTAAACATTCGTAAAACCCGGTTGACCGTCGGCCCGTACTCCGTTAGAGCATGCGGAAAGAGGGAACGCGAGCCACATGACCATCGACCCGATCGGTCTGCTGCTCGAGCATGGGGACGACCACGGGTGCGTCCACCTGACCGAGCTGCAGGAGCTGACGCACAAGCTCGAGCTCGACGACGAGGACGTCGAGGCGCTGTTCGAGCGGCTCGAGTCTCACGGAATCGAGCTCACCGACGACTGCTCGCGGGCGCTCGAGGAGCCGGTCGCCTACACGAACGAGCAGCTCGCGACCGCGACGACCGACTCACTCCAGCTGTTCCTCAACGAGGCCGGCCGGTACGCGCTGCTGACCGCGGCACAGGAGGTCGAGCTCGCGAAGCGGATCGAGCGAGGCGACAAGGAGGCCAAGGACCTGCTCGTCAACTCGAACCTACGGCTCGTCGTCTCGATCGCGAAGAAGTACCAGGGACACGGCCTGACGCTGCTCGACCTCATCCAGGAGGGAATCATCGGCCTGATCCGCGCGGCCGAGAAGTTCGACTGGCGGAAGGGCTTCAAGTTCTCGACCTACGCGACGTGGTGGATCCGCCAGGCGGTCCAGCGCGGCGTCGCGAACAAGGCGCGCACGATCAGGATCCCCGTGCACATCGCCGAGCGAGAGCAGAAGATCTCACGCGCCGAGCGCGAGCTGGTCGCTCAGCTCGAGCGCGCGCCGACCGACGAGGAGATCGCTGAGCGGTCGAAGCTCCCGCTCAAGCAGGTGCTCGAGGTGCGGTCGGCCGCGCGCGCCGTCGCGTCGCTCGACAAGCCGATCGGCGAAGAGGAGTCGAGCTCGCTCGGCGACCTGTTCGCGAGCCCCGAGGCGACGCCGGACGAGCAGGTCGAGGTCGAGCTCACGGAGCAGGCGCTCCACCGTGCGGTCGCGGATCTGCCGGAGCGCGAGCAGCAGATCCTGAACCTGCGCTACGGGCTCGGCGACGGATCCGACCCGAAGTCGCTCGAGGAGATCGGCCGCGTGCTCGGGATCACCCGCGAGCGGGTGCGCCAGCTCGAGGCCGAGGCGCTCCGAGCGCTCGCGGAGCGGCGCGAGCTCGCCGCGCTCGTGCCGGCTGCGTAGCGCCGACTACTCGCCGACGACCTTGCAGACCCAGCGACGCGGGCGCGAGCGGTCGAGCTCGATGAACAGGACGCGCTGCCACTGGCCGAGGCACAGCGTGCCGTCGGCGACGGGCACCGACTCGCCGGCCGAGCCGAGCAACATCGACATGCAGTGCGCGTGGCCGTTGCCGATCTCCATGTCCTCCTCGCAGATGTTCTCGGTCCGTCGGTCCCAGTCGTCGTGCGCGTAGTACGTCTCGTGCGGGATCAGACGACGCAGCAGTGCGCCGAAGTCCTCGAACATCCCGCGCTCGTACTCGTTCACGCGTACGCAGCACGTGGTATGGGGCGAGTAGATGGCGCATATGCCGTCGAGGACGCCCGACTCCAGCACGATCTCGGCGACTTCTTCGGTGATGTCGGTCACGTGAAGGCCCCCGGTCGTCTGGAAATGCCGCTCGGCCTGGAAGACCTTCATCGCAGGGAGTCTAACCCGGCGGTTCCACCAACTACGCTGGGACCGCGGGCCCGTAGCTCAGCGGTTAGAGCAGCGAACTCATAATTCGTTGGTCCCTGGTTCGAATCCAGGCGGGCCCTTATCAGCGGCTCTAGCCAAGGGCTCCGGCTTTGTCCGGTCGCGGCCGAGATCCGCTGGCAGAACGCGCTATCGTCTCGGGGATGACACAGGAGCCGGAGGCGAGCAGTAATCACGCGGGCGCGCGGCTCGCCGACTCGGGCGAGGATGCAATGCGCAATCTCGTCGCCCTTCCGCTGCGGATGCTCGCCGGGGCGTTTGACATCTGCGAAGCACTACTCCGTACGGCCGCCGATGCGGTCAGCGGGGGCGGCGATCCGATCGACGAACGGGTCGTGGACTTGGAGAGGCGTATGGACTCACTCGAGGAGCGGGCGACTGGTCGCGGAAAGGGCTCTGCCGGCACGAGCGCGGCGAGAAAGATGACTCCGACAGGTGCAGACACCGCCGCGGAGCAGCGCGGGGCCTAGAGCCGAGCGCGGCTGCCGTCGGGCCATACTCGACGGACCTCTGGTTCGCATCCCAGGCGGGACCTTTCGAGCGGGTCGAGTCTCGCACGACTATGGCGTTAGGCTCAATCCATGCCGGAGGGGCTCTCGGCGGGCGAGGTCGGGAAAGAGATCACCGACCATGCGAAGCACGCCGACCCGCACGATCGGCGTGACCGGCTCATCTCCATCACCGAGGCCGTCCTGCTCTCGCTCGTGGCGCTGCTGGCGGCATGGTCGGGGTACGCCGCCGCCAAGTGGTCGACCGAGTCGCGCGTGGAGCTCGCCACGGCCTCGAGCATGCGGATCGAGGCGAGCAGCGCAGATTCCGACTCGCGGGAGCTGCGCGACTTCGACTCGTCCACCTTCGAGGCCTGGTTCACGGCCTACGCCGTTGGCAACAAAACCGCCATGCGGGTGGCGGAACAGAGGTTCCGGCCCGAGTTCAAGGTTGCCTTCGACGCCTGGCGGGCGACGAAGCCGGAGACGAACCCCAATGCGCCGCGGGGGCCGACGTTCATGCCGCAGTACAAGCGGCCCGGTGAGGCCGAGGCTCGGATCCGCGATGCCCAAGCCAAAGCAGCCTTCCTCGACGGCGAGAAGGACGGCTCGACCGCCGACAAGTACATCCGGCTCACGGTTGTCCTGGCGAGCATCCTCTTCCTGGTCGGCATCTCGACACAGTTCCCGTACCGGGGTGTCCGCTACGGCCTGATCGGTCTGGGCATCGGCCTGCTGGTGCTGTCGCTCATCCAACTGTCACAGCTGCCGCTGCCTCCGTCCTGAGCTCCCGGTGGGGCGCGCCAGCTAAGACCGTCCTCGCAGCAGGGCTTCAACGCGGTCAAGCCGCTCGTTGATCTCACGCACGTCGTCCGCAGTCGCCGGCGCCGCACCGCCGGCGCGCCTCTTCCGATCTTCGTTGGCGCGCGCTACGAACGCGCTCGTGACCGCCGCCGTGATCACGGCGAGGAAGGCGAGCCCGACCAGCATCACGAGCGCGGCCAAGAGTCGCCCGGCGGTGTTGGTCGGGACCTCGTCGCCGTAACCGACGGTAGTGACCGTCTGGACGGCCCACCACAGTCCCTGACCGAGCGTGGTGAAGTGCTGATGGTCGATCACCCTCATGAGCAGGCCGCATCCGACCGTCGCGAGCGTCGTGATGGTGGCGATGACAGCGGCACCGCCGCGGGGCGTCCCAGCGCGGGCCAGGGCGCGGTTGAGCCAGCGCTCTACACGAGTCTCGTCTTCCATCGCCTCCGCCTTCGACCTCGTGGGTCGCGTTTCCTACCCGCTCGCTCATGGGGATCCCGTTCGGGATCAGAGGCGTAGCGGGTCGGATCGTCGTCTCATGCGAGCGCAACCGGCAGCCGGAGTCGGTCGGCTGCCAGGCAGGGACTCGTGGCTTTCCTGTCTGCTCAGACCACGGTCGAGCGTCCGCTGCCGTGCGGCCATGACTCGCTCTACCCCTTTCACCCTCATTGGAGGATGTGCGTGAGCCGCACCCGTCCTACCGTCGACGGCAAAATGACGAGGGTTGCGGTGACGGAAGGAGCCCGGCGATGAGCTCGACGAAGACAACGAAGGCCAAGGCGGCCGAGAGGGACAGAACAGTCGGCCGGGAGCCGGTGCGGCCGTCTCTCATTTCACCGTTGCCGAGCGCGCCGCAAGGGGCAAGGCCGCCCGGGCCGAGATCTCGCGTCGGGTGCATGGCGAGTGGGAGCCTGCTCCCGATCGCTCCGATCCGGTCGAGCTGCTCGAAGAGCAGGCGGAGTCGAGGGTGGCCGAGCTCGTCCCGATCCGGTACGGCCGGATGCTCGTTTCGCCGTTCACGTTCTTCCGGGGCGCGGCGTACGTGATGGCTGCCGATCTCGCCGGGATGCCGCGGACGGGTCTGCACGTTCAGCTTTGCGGCGACGCACACCTGTCGAACTTCGGCGGCTACGCGGCGCCGGACCGGCGGCTCGTGTTCGACAGCAACGATTTCGACGAGACGTTGCCCGGCCCGTTCGAGTGGGACCTGAAACGTCTCGTCGCGAGCTTCGCGGTCGCCGGCCGCAGCCGCGGGTTCGACGCGGACACGCGCGCAAGGATCAACCTCGCCGTCACCCGCTCGTACCGCGAGGCGGTCGCCGCGTTCGCGGCGATGCGGATATTCGACGTCTGGTACTCGCGCGATCGACGTCGAGGAACTGGCGCGCGAGTGGGCGTCGCAGGTGAACAAGAAGGCGGTCAAGCGGTTCGAGGGCAATGTCGCGAAGGCGCGCTCGAAAGACAGCCTCAAAGCGTTCGCGAAGCTGACACGGGTCGTCGACGGCGAGCCGCGCTTCGTCAGCGACCCGCCGCTGATCGTGCCCGATCCGCGAACTCGACGGGGAGAGGAGAGGTTCGAAGGCGTGCGCTCCGTGATCCGCTCCTACCGTCGGACGCTCCAGAACGACCGCTGTCAACTCCTCGAGCGGTTCCGCTTCGTCGACGCGGCGCGCAAGGTCGTCGGAGTCGGCAGCGTCGGAATGAGGGCGTGGGTCGCGCTGTTCGTCGGCCGGGACAACGACGACCCGCTGATCCTTCAGGTCAAGGAGGCGCAGGCCTCGGTGCTCGAGCCGTTCCTCGGCAAGAGCAAGTTCCAGCAGTCACGGCCAGCGGGTGGTCGAGGGGCAGCGGCTGATGCAGGCGGCAAGCGATCAGATGCTCGGCTGGTTACGCACGTCCGGCATCGACGGGATCGAGCGCGACTTCTTCGTCCGCCAGCTCTGGGATTCGAAGGGATCCGCGCTCGTGGACGTGATGGAGCCGAGGACGATGCGCGTCTACGGCGAGATCTGCGGGAAGACGCTCGCGCGCGCTCACGCCCGCTCGGGCGACGCGGTCGCGATCGCGAGCTATCTCGGCTCGAGCGATGTCTTCGACGCGGGCGCTCGCGTCGTTCGCGGAGGCCTATGCCGACCAGAACGAACGGGACTACGACGCATTGAAGGCGGCTGCCGACTCCGGCCGGGTCGAGGTTGCGTCGGGGCTCTGATCCGCAGCACCCGAACCCGATGCACGACAATCGGAACGAGAGTGGACGCCCGCGGGAGTGAGCGGGCACCGCCTCTGTCGTCAGATCCGCGGCGGCTCTTCTTCGCCCAACACACCTCTGGGCTCGGTGCCGCCGAGGTGCTCACCGATGAACTCGTCGGTGGCGATGTCCTCGACCGGCTGTTCGGCAAAGTGACGTTCGGTCGGGCTCATCTGCTCGAGCTCCTTCCCTCTTTCGACGTTCGGTCGCACGAGCTTGTTCCAGATGTTGCGTAGCATTCGACAAGTCTAGGAGTTCGTCGCCGTGAGACGAGGGTTGAATCGGCGGAGGGTTGGCAGTACGGTCAACGCGGGCGCCGGGAGTCTCAGCGGACTCGTGGGCGCTTCTCTGTCGAACGAAGGCTGCTGCGGCCATGGATGTACCAGGCACGACCAACCCGCTCATCGAGAACGTCGATGCGCTCTGTCGATTCGACCCCGACGCCGTGCCTCGAGGCACGGCGGACAGGGAGGTCTTCAAGCGGGTGAACGACCTGCTCTTGACGATCGCGGCGATCGGCGAGCTGCACGACCGCGACGAAGATCCAACGCCGTCGGCACTCCGGGCCGAGATCGACGCGTTAACACGTCGTGACGAGCTCGCGGGGGACGGGTTCGCCGTGAAGCGCCTCGATGTTCAGGAGATCGCCGACGGATTCCGCGACGACGGAGATGATGCCCGCGCCGAGACGGTTGAGCGGGCCTGGAAGTGGATGGTGCTGATGGTGATGATCGCGCAGGCGCTGTCCTAGACGTTGGGGGATCGACCGCTCAGCTCGAGTGAGCACGCCAATCGAGGACAGGCCCGAGGCTCCCGCGCTACCCTCTCCATATGCGCTCCGCCTGTGACAATCCGAACTGCCCGTGCGGCCCGGACTGCGATTGCGGCCCGGACTGCGACTGCTAGCCCGCGGCCCAGGCTCACACAAGACCTGAGGCCGCCCCGCGGAACGGCGTAGGCTCGCCCGATGGGCAAGGCCTTACTGTTCGCCCTCACGGCTGCGCTGAATCCCACGCTGCTCACCGCGACGACGGTGATGCTGCTCCTGCCGAACCCGAAGCGCCTGATGCTCGGCTACCTGGGAGGCGCGTTCACGACGGGCATGGTGGTCGGCGTCGCGATCGTCGAGTGGATGAACAACTCAGGCGTCGTCGACACCACGAAGAACACGGTCGCGCCCGGCATCGACTTTGCGCTCGGCGCGATTGCGCTGATCGCCGCCTACGTCGTGCAGAGCGGCCGGGTGGCGCGAGCGCGTGCGCGCCGCGCCGAGAAACGGAGCGACCAGCCGAAGAAGACGCCGCGCTGGCAGGAGGCGCTGAGCGGGGGGTCGGCTCGGACGACGTACGTGGTCGGGCTGCTGCTGAGTTTCCCGGGGGCCTCCTACCTCGCCTCGCTCTCGGAGATTTCCCGGCAGGATTTCGGCACGGCCGAGATCGTGCTGGCCGTGCTCGCGGTGAACGTGGTGATGCTCGTCCTCCTCGAGGTGCCGCTGATCTGCTTCGCCGCCGCACCCGAGTGGACGCCGCGGGCGATCGAGCGCTTCAAGGGCTGGCTGGCGGTCCACGGCGGCAAGGTGCTCGTGATCGCGCTGACCGTGATCGGCTGCGTGTTCATCCTCCGCGGCGTCCTCACGATCGTCAGCTGATCGGACGCGAATCGGCCCAGCCCTTCTGGAGCAGGCGCAGCTCGGCCTCAACCGAATTCGCCAGCACGCGCGCCTCGGTCGCTTCCTGGAGCAGCCCGTCGATCGCGCAGCCGAGAGCACCGAGTAGGGCGTCTCGGTCGAGCGACGCCGGGGACCGCATCGCTGAACCGCGTCAGGCCGGTGCGGCCTGGCCGTGCGACCTGCGTGCCAGCGCAACGGCCTCGAGCCGCGAGTGGGCGCCGAGCGCACGCAGCAGGAAGCGAATGTGGTTCCGGACGGTGTCCAGGCTCAGGTGCAGCTCGGAGGCGATCTGCCGCGTCGAGTGACCGTGCTCGAGCAGCCGCAGGATCTCCGCCTGCCGTGGCGTCAGCGCGGGGTGCGCCGGCGCCTCGGCGGGCGCCTGCCGAACCATCTGGCCGAAGACGCCGATCACTCGGTGGCCGTCGTAAAGAGGCACGGAGCAGATGTCGACCGTGAGCCGCTCGCCGGCGCCGTTGACGATCACCACCTCCGAGTCGGTCGCCTGCGCAGTGCCCGCGATCTTCCGGGCGAACGTTTCGCGCGAGCGACGCACCTCCTCGGGCGCGACCACCGACGTGAACTGCATGCCGACCACGTCGCCGGCCACCTGACGCGCGGCGGGGTTGACCCAGCGAATCACACCTGCCGTGTCGATCACGTAGCTGGGAACGCGGATGTTTTCGAGTGCCCGTTCGACGATCTCCGCCCACGGGGCCGAAGGTGCTCATGCGTCGAGTGTACGTGCGCCGTCGGGTCCGTGTTCGGGATGATCGCGTGATGGGCGAGATCTTCGTGCTCGCGCTGGGCTCTGCGCTCTGGCCGCTCCTGATCGCGGTCACGATCGTCGCGCTGCGCAGCCCGAATCCGCCGAAGCTGCTCTCGTTCTTCCTCGCGGGGTCGTTGCTCACGACGATCTCGATCGGCGTGGTGATCGTGCTCGCGCTCGACGACACGGCCTTCGTCAACCGCTCGCGTTCGACGTACGACCCGATCGTCTACTTCACGGCCGGGATTCTGATGCTCGTCGTGGCGGTGGTGCTGGCGCGGCTCCCGGAGCGTCCGAAACCGAAATCGCAGCCGTCCGGACAGGACGGCGATTCGTGGGCGGAGCGCGCGATGACCCGCGGCGCGCCGATCGCGTTCGTGTTCGGGATCATCCTGAACATCCTTCCGGGCTTCCTGCCGTTCGTCGCACTGAAGGACATCGCCGAGCTCGGCCTCGGCACGACCGAGGTGATCCTCACCGTGACGGGCTTCTACCTGATCATGTTCGTGCTGCTCGAGGTGCCGCTGGGGGCTTACGTCTTCGCACCGGAGCGCACTGCCTCGCTGACGACCCGCTTCAACACCTGGCTGTCCGCCAACGGGCGGCGGGTCGGCGCCTGGCTCTGCGCCCTCGTCGGCGCTCTGCTGATCGTGCGCGGAATCTTCGCCGTTGTCTGAAGTAGGCTCACGCGGATGAGCGAGCCGGGCGCCGTCGCCGCCGAGGCCCTACCGCCCCGACCGGTCGCGTCTCCACCGCCTGGGGAAGGTCGCCGCCTGGCTCCTCGGTATCGCCGTCTGCATCGGGATCCTCGACCTGCTCGGCGTCGACGTCCGCGGCTGGTTTTCCGACCTGTGGGACCAGATCAAGGCGGTCCCGCTCGGCTACATCATCGCGGCGCTCGTCTTCCAGACGGGGCAGACGATCTTCGCCGGGCTCTCGTACTACGGGATCCTGTCGGCCGCCTACCCGGGCGAGGTGCACCCTGGCCGATCGTCACGGCGTACGCGGTCGGCGTCGCGATGAACAACTTCCTGCCGGCCAACATCGGCACGTTCGTCACGCTGGTGATGTTCGTCGCGCTGATACCCGACCTGCACGATCGGCGGTTCGATCGCCGCGTATCTCGTGCAGAAGATCTTCTTCACGATCGCCGGCACGTTCGTCTACCTGTACCTGTTCCTGTCGGTGCCGGGGTCGTTCGACCTGAACCTCGGGCAACATCTCGGCCCATCCCGGGTTCACGATCGTCGATCGTCGTCGGCGGCAGGCTTCCTGATCGTCGCTCGTCGGCGCGCGATCTTCTGGCGGCAGGTGAAGAAGCTGTGGGCACAGGCGAGGCAGGGTGGCGTGATCCTCTCGGAGCCGAGGCGCTACCTGACGCGGGTGTTCCTGCCGTCGTTCCTCTCGTACGCCGTGCAAGTTCGCAGTGATCGGCATCTTCCTGGCCGCGTTCGCGATCCCGGTGACGTTCGAGTCGATCACGTGGATCGTCGGATCGGGCTCGCTCGCGAACGTCGCGTCGTTCACGCCCGGGCTCGGTCGGGGTGACGCAGGCGACGAACGCGCTCGCGCTCGACATCTGCTGCAACGTCCCGCAAGAACACGACGATCGCCTACTCGACGGCGCAGCAGCTCATCACGACCGGCGTGGAACGTCCTGTTCGCGACGTGATGGTGATCGTCGTCTTCGGCTGGACGGGCGGCAAGCAGCTCGTCTCGGACTCTTACACCGGCGCGAAGGATCAGGTCGCCGAGCGCAAGGAGGACCATCGGCGAAAGCGCGACGAGAAGAAGGCGGCCGCGAAGCAGAGAAGGCGGCCGAGCGCTCGGGCGAGACGCCCTAGGCCCGACGGTCCATCCTCGGGTCCGGGAATTTCCAGCCGTCCGAGCGATCGTCGGCGCGCCAGCTCGTGTCGATTGTGTTCCTAGGGCCGGGTGCGGTCCCGGTGCGTCAGGGGCACCTCAACCGGCACTCGGCCCTTCTGAGCGATCGGGTGCGATCCCGTTCCGGATCGTCGCGAGCCGCTCCTCGGCGTAGCGCTCGTTCACGGGCGGATGCCCGAACGGAAGGAGGCGGAGGAAGGCCGGGCGTGACGAGGTCGGCGTCGACTTCGCGGCGCAGCTCGTCGCGTGTCTGCGCGTTTGCCAACACGCCGGGCTCGGGACGATCAAGAAGCCCGGGTACTCGCTCGTCGCGTACTCGCTCGGCTAGCAACGATCGCCGCCGGGAGCCGTCACGGCTCCCGGCGGCAATTGCGTCTAGGTCGCAGGCTGGATGTTCTGGTTGACGTGGAACAGGTTGTCGGGGTCGTACTTCGCCTTGATCTGCTGGAGGCGTCCGTAGTTGTCGCGGTAGCACGCCCGCGCCCGGTCCTGGCCCTCGTCCATGATGAAGTTGGTGTACGCACCTTCCATCGCGTAGGGCTTGATCGCATCGGAATAGTCGACGGCCCACTCGCGCAACGCCTCGTCGTTGCCCGCCTCGTGGTCGATCGCGACGAACACCTGCGCATAGCCCGCGTCGCGCCAGCCCCAGGCCGTGTCGGTGTTGCCGACGCGCGCGGACGCGCCGCCGAGCGGATAGATGTGCGTCTGCGACACCCACGTCGGGGCGCTCTCCGCATAGCGGACGTACTGGGGGATCGCCCCGTCCTGCATGTCCTCGATGAAGTGCGCCCGCCAGTAGATGTGCGTCCCGAACGGAACGAGCGCGTCGAATGCCGACTGCAGCCCCGGGTACGGGACTTCGGCGACGCCGTCGAGCGCGGGCTGCGCGGCCGCGCGGAAGGTGTCGAGCGCGGCCGTCGACTGCTCCTCCGAGCAGGTGTTGCACCAGATCAACGCGCACATCTTGTGCAACCGCAGCTCCTCCGGGAACGGGTCGACCGGCGGCACGGTCAGCATCGCGAAGA
Organism: uncultured Thermoleophilia bacterium; assembly: GCA_963742615.1. Lineage (GTDB taxonomy): Bacteria > Actinomycetota > Thermoleophilia > Gaiellales > Gaiellaceae > PALSA-600. The sequence continues at coordinate 178,696 of CAVUMS010000002.1, forward strand.
AGGCGTAGATGTCGTCGGGCTGCGAGGGCAGCCACTCGCGATAGAGGCGCGCGACCGTCTCCGTGTCCTCGAGCTCCCAGAGCATCGGCCCGCCGAACACGGTCGCGACAGGGTGCAGCTGGAAGCGGAACTCGGTCACCACGCCGAAGTTGCCGCCGCCTCCTCGCAGTGCCCAGTAGAGATCGGGCTCGTTCTTCTCGTCGGCACGCACGATGCTTCCGTCCGCGAGCACGACGTCCGCGCCGATCAGGTTGTCGATCGACAGACCGTACGTGCGCGTCAGGTAACCGATCCCGCCGCCGAGCGTGAGCCCGCCGACGCCCGTCGTCGAGAACGTCCCCGACGGCGTCGCCAGTCCGAACGCGTGCGTTGCGTGGTCGACGTCGCCGAGCGTCGATCCGCCGCCGACGCGTGCGATTCGCGCATCGGCGTCGACCTGCGTATACCGGATCGGAGTCAAGTCGATCACGAGCCCGTCGTCGACCGTCGAGAAACCCGCAGCGTTGTGCGCGCCGCAGCGGATCGCCACGTCGAGGCCCTCGTCGCGCGCGAAGCCGACCGCCTGCGAGACGTCACCCGCATCGACGCACCGGGCGACCAGCGCCGGGTGCTTGTCGATCATCCCGTTGTGGACGCTCCGCGCCTCGTCGAACCCTGGATCGTCGGGCCCGATCGCCGTCCCGCGCAGGCGCTCCCCGAGCGCCGCGGCGAGGCCGGCGGCCTGGGTAGCCGAAGCCATCTGCAACCTCCTGTCTCTTTTTCTCTGACCGGTTCCAGGGGACCGCACCTCGGCCGGTTCTTCAATACGCCATTTACCGTATGCTCGAGCGCAGTCGATGCCGAAGCTGAGCGCGCGCGAGCGCGACGTGCTGGCGCTCGTCGCCGAGGGAAAGACGAACGGCGAGGTCGGAGCGGCGCTCGGTCTCTCGCCCCGGACGGTGGGAAAGCACCTCGGGCACGTCTTCGAGAAGTTCGGCGTACACACGCGGACGGCCGCGGCCGCCGAGTGGTTTCGCCGCAGGCGGGACTGATGGCTGCGGCGGCCGACAAGCGGGACCAGATCCTCTCGGCTGCGGTCCGCGTCTTCGCGCGCCAGGGCTTCGAGCCGACCCGGATGGCGGACGTCGCGCGGGAGGCCGGCGTCGCCTACGGGCTCGTGTACCACTACTTCGGGTCGAAGGACGCCGTGCTGCTCGCTGTCTTTCGGGAGGCCTGGAGCCGGCTGCTCGCAGCCGTCGCGCTCGCCGAGGAGACCGGGCAGACCGCGGCCGAGCAGCTCGCGCTCGTCGTCAAGATCGTCCTGCGCGTGTGGCGCGACGAGCCCGATCTCGTGCGATTGCTCGTCCGCGAGGTGACCCGCAACCTCGCACATCTCCGCCGAGCTCGACGAGATCGGCCGCGCGTTCAGCAGCCTCGAGCGCATCGTCAGGCGTGGGCAGTCCGAAGGCATCTTCCGCGGCTCAGCCGACCGCGGCTGGCCGCCTGGATGCTGTTCGGCGCGCTCGAGGAGGTGCTCACCGGCTGGGTGCTCGGCCAGCTGCCCGACGACCCCGACGCCGTCGCGAGCCGCGGAGCGCGAGATCGTGACGACGTTTCTCGCCGGTCTCGGCGCGCGTGTGTGAGAGTGACGCGGTGTTCGACCCGCAGCGACGCTGGCGACCGCTTCCCGACAAGCCCGACTACGCCGGTGTCCTGTGCGTTCGCCGGCCTTCCGCTCGCGGACGACCCTGCGCAGCTGGCCGGCGTCGACGTGGCCGATCGTCGGAGCGCCGACGGACGATCTCGTCTCCGACCGGCCCGGCACGCGCTTCGGCCCGCGCGCGATCCGGGCAGCCTCGTGCCCGCCCGGGCCGCACCTCGAGGCCGGCATCGACGCCTTCGCACGCCCTGCGCGTCGTCGACTACGGGGATGCGGCCGTCGTGCCGGCCGACCCCGTTGCCACCCATGCGGCGATCGAGCGGCTGGTCGGCGAGATCGTCGACGCCGGCACGCTGCCCGTCGTGCTCGGCGGCGACCACTCGGTCACCGAGCCCAGCATCGCCGCGATCGCCACGCGACGTGGGCCCGTCGGCCTGCTCCACTTCGACACGCACACCGACACCGGTCGGGAGGTGTTCGGCGTCGAGCGGTCGCACGGTACGCCGATGTTCAGGCTCGTCGAGCACGGGCGCGTCGACGCCGACGCGGTACGCGCAGATCGGCCTGCGCGGCTACTGGCCCGGGCCGACCGAGTTCGCGTGGCAGCGCGAGCGCGGGATCGCGAGCTTCTTCATGCACGACGTCCGCGACCTCGGCATCCGCGAGGTCTCGCGCGTGCGCTCGACGCCGTCGGCGCCGGGCCTGTCTACCTGACCGTCGACGTCGACGTGCTCGATCCGGCGTTCGCGCCCGGGACCGGTACGCCGGAGCCGGGCGGGATGACCTCGATCGACCTGCTCTGGGCGGTCCGCGAGGTCGGCGGAGCGCGTCGAGCTCGTCGGCATGGACGTGGTCGAGGTGCTTCCGTCGGCGATCGGGTCCGCCGACATCGACCGCGCTCGTCGCCGAGCGCGTCGTCCGTGAGGCTGCTCACCGGTCTCGCTCTGCGTACGTCACGCGGGCGAACGGCCACCGCCTAGCGATCCAGTCGCGCACGCGCGCTCGAGCATCGGATTCGGGCCCGTCGGCGTAGGCGCTCGTACGTACCCACCTGGGCACCCTGGCGTCGTGCTCCGTCGTGTCGGTCGGAACGACGTAGACGCAGCCGAGACGTCGTCGACGGTCGGTTCGCGGAGCCGGAAGCGCTCGGCTCGAGGCCGGTGGGGACCTCGAACGCCGCGGGCACCAGCTCGAACACCGGCGGATCGTCGTCGACTCTGGACACGAACGTATGTTCGCAGTAGGGTCGGACGGCAATGCAGCTTCGGCTCGATGCCGCCGACCGCCTCGTCGAGCTCGTCGAGGAACGGCGTGGGCCCGTGCCGGCCGAGGAGGCCGCGCGCGCAGTGCTCAAGCTCGGGCGCCGCGTGCCGGTCGGGCTGGCCCGGTCGCTGCTCGCCGACGCGGTGGACGCGGATGCGCGTCTGCGCTTCGCAGGCGATCTCGTCGCGCTTGCCGGAGCGGGCGCCGAGCACGACCTGCTCGACCGCGCGACGTTCGTCGTCTTCGACCTCGAGACGACGGGACTGCGGCCGGGACAGGCGAGGCCGTGCGAGATCGGCGCGGTGCGCGTTCAGGGGCTCGAGCTCTGTGAGCGGTTCCAGACGTTCGCGAATCCGGGCGCGCGGCTGCAGCCGGCGATCTCGGCGCTGACGGGGATCCGCGACGAGGAGCTTCGGCGGGCGCCCCCGGTCGCGGCGACGGTGCGGCGCTTTCTCGCGTTCGCTGGTGACGCCGTGCTCGTCGCGCACAACGCGCGCTTCGACATGGCGTTCCTCGACTGCGAGACGATGCGCCTGTCGGGGAAACGGGTCGCCGCGACGGTCGTCGACACCGTCGGCCTCGCGCGGCGACTACTCGGGCGGCAGCCCGTGGACCTGGCGGCGCTCTCGTACCGCTTCGCCACCGACGCACGGCCGTGTCACCGGGCGCTCCCCGACGCCGAGGCGACGGCCGAGATCCTCGTGCAGCTGATCGGACTCGCGCAGGAGCGCGGCGCCCGGACCGTCGCCGATCTCGGGGAGCTCGCCGCGACCCGGCCGCGGCGCGTGCACCGCAAGCGCTCGCTCGCATTCGGCGCGCCGAGCAGCCCGGCGTCTATCTCTTCCGCGACGCGCACGAACAGGTGCTCTACGTCGGGCGCGCGCGCGACCTGCACGCGCGGCTGCGCTCATACTTCCGGTCGGACCGCCAGCGCCCGGCGGTCGAGGCGGCACTCGGCGCGCTGGCGCGGATCGAGTGGCGTGTCACCGGCTCGGAGCTCGAGGCGGCGCTCGAGGAGCTGCGTCTGATCCGCGAGCTGCGTCCGCCGGCGAATGCACGATCCGTCCGGCCCGACCGCTACGTCTACCTGCGTCGCCACGGCGACTCGGTCGTCTGCAGCCCGCAGCCGAGCGAGCTCGGGCCGTTGCGGAGCCGCCGACGCGCGCAGCTCGCTGCGCGGGCACTGCAGGGCGTCGAGTGGGAGACGATCGACGATGCGCTGCCGAAGCTGCGGGCGAAGCTCAGGCGGATCGCAGCGGAGCTACGCTTCGAGGACGCGGCGCGCCTGCGCGACCGGATCGTCGCGCTCGAGGAGGTCTGCGCGGAGCTGGCGCGCCTGCGGCGACTGCGGGAGCTCGCCGTCTGCCTCGTCGCGCCCGGCGATCGACGGCGGGCGGCGCCGCGCGTTCTACGTCGCCAAGGGGCAGGTCGTGTGCGCGCGCCCCTACACGGGCCGCCACGGGCTCGAGTGGGAGGCGGCGCTCGACGCGGTCCGGCGGCGGAGCCGACGCTCGCCCCCGACGCAGCCGACGACCTGCTGGCCGTCGCCGCGTTCCTGCGCCGGCCCGGCCCGAGCTCGAGGTGGTCGCGCTTCCTACACTGAGGTGCTGATGAACGAGCTGCGTGAGCTGGCGCTCGGCCGCGACTGGCGGAAGCTCGTCGCCGACGGCGTCGCGGCCTCGCCGGTCGAGCTGCGTCGCGGGCCGGCCGTCAAGGTCGTCGACGGTGTGCGCACCGAGACCGTTCCGCAGTCGACCGCTGGCCGTCGCGCCTCGACGAGCTGCTCGAGCATGCGCGCGACGTTCACCTGCACGCGGCCGACCGGCGACGTCCACGCGCGCCGGACGAAGCGCGGCCGCTGGCTCGTCTCGCGCGGACGGCCGTCCGCCGCGACGGCGCCCGTACCGGCGGCCACGACCGCGCGAAGCAGCATCCGCTGCCGCGCCGACCATCCGCTGTTCGCGCGCCACCCACAGCTCACCGGCCAAGCGCCGGCAGGTCCAGCACTACGTCGAGCTGCTGCGTGCGCTGCCGCTCTGGGAGCGCGATCGGATGCGCGTGCGTCGACGCCGGCTGCGGCAAGGCGTACCTCAGCCTCGCGCTGGTCGCGTACGGCGCGAGCTCGGGACGCGGGTCGAGCTGGTCGGGCTCGACGTGAACGCCGACGTCGTCGAGACGGTGCGCGGCATCGCCGACGAGCTCGGCTACGACGAGGCGCGTTTCGAGGCGACCTCGATCGAGTCCTACGCGGACGACGAGCCGGTCGACCTGCTCGTGTCGCTGCACGCCTGCGACACGGCGACGGACGAGGCGATCGCGGCCGGCGTCCGCCTGCGGGCGGAGGCGATCGTCGTCGCGCCGTGCTGCCATCACGAGCTCGCGGCGCAGATCGCAAGGCCGGGCGCGGACGCGCTCCTCCGCCACGGCCTGCTGCTCGGCCGGCAGGCCGACCTCGTCACCGACGCGCTCCGCGCCGCGGCGCTCGAGACCGTCGGCTACCGCGTCGACGTGATCGAGTTCGTCTCGGCGGAGCACACCGCCAAGAACCTGCTGCTCCGCGCCGTGCGCGACCGTCGCCCGGCCGGGCGCGGCGGGCGCTCGCCCAGTACCGGGAGCTGCGCGACGCCTACGCGGTCGATCCGGCGATCGGCCGCCTGCTTGGCGGCCTGCTGCGCCGATAGCATTGAGGCCGATGCACGAGACCGGGACGATGCGCGTCAAGAGCGGGCTCGCCGAGATGCTCAAGGGCGGCGTGATCATGGACGTCGTCGACGCCGAGCAGGCGAAGATCGCCGAGGCGGCCGGAGCCTGCGCGGTGATGGCGCTCGAGCGGGTGCCCGCCGACATCCGCCGCGACGGCGGGGTCGCGCGCATGTCGGACCCCGACAAGATCAAGGAGATCCAGGAGGCCGTCACGATCCCGGTGATGGCCAAGTGCCGGATCGGGCACTTCGCCGAGGCGCAGATCCTCCAGGCACTCGAAATCGACTACATCGACGAGTCGGAGGTGCTGACGCCGGCCGACCTCGAGCATCACGTCGACAAGTGGGAGTTCACCGTGCCGTTCGTCTGCGGCTGCACGAACCTCGGCGAGGCGCTGCGTCGAATCGCGGAAGGCGCCGCGATGATCCGAACGAAGGGCGAGGCGGGCACCGGCGACATCGTCAACGCGGTCACGCACATGCGGTCGGTCTTCGGCAGCATCCGCCGGCTGCAGTCGCTCCGCAGCGAGGAGCTGTACGCCGAGGCGAAGAACCTGCAGGCGCCCTACGAGCTCGTGCAGTGGGTGGCCGAGCACGGCCGGCTGCCGGTCGTCACGTTCACCGCGGGCGGCATCGCGACCCCCGCCGACGCGTCGCTCTGCATGCAGCTCGGCGCAGACGGGGTGTTCGTCGGATCGGGAATCTTCAAGTCGGGCGACCCCGACAAGCGTGCCCGCGCGATCGTCGAGGCGACGACGCACTACCTCGACGCGAGCGTGCTCGCCGAGGTGTCGGCCGGGCTCGGCGAGGCGATGGTCGGGATCTCGACTGCGTCGCTCGACACCGAGCGACCTGCTCGAGCGCCGCGGCTGGTAGCCGCGCGCGACCGGCGCAGCCTGCAGCACGACCGCCGCGATCACCACGAGGCCGCCCGCGAGCGTCGCCGTCGACGGACGCTCGGAGAGCGCAAGCCACACCCAGAGCGGTCCCAGCACCACTTCCAGCAGCGAGATCAATGCCACCTCGGCGGCCGGGATCAGCCGTGCCGCCATCGTGAGGAAGGCGAGCCCGAGCCCGATCTGCGTGACGCCGAGCAGGGCGATCAGCACCAGGTCGGTCCCGTCGATCTGGCCCGGACTGCTGAGCGGTACGAAGACGAGAAGGACCAGCGCCTGCGAGAGGCAGATGGCGGGTGCCATCGAGATGTCGCGCCGGTGCCGCGTGATGACGACGCTCACCGCGAACGAGAGCGTCATCACCACCGACAGCGCGAGCCCCACGCCGTGGGCGCCGCCCGGGCCGCCGACCATCAGCCCAACGCCGGCCAGCGCGACCAGCCATCGCCGCGCCGGTCCGTCGCGAGATCGGCTCGCGCAGGGCGAGCCAGGAGATCAGCGCTGCCGCGATCGGCGCGAGCGCCTGCATGAAGAGCACGTTCGCCACCGTCGTGTGGTTGAGCGCCACGATGAAGGTCGACGAGGCGATCCCCGTAGTCACGGCGACCGCCCACTCGGCACGTCCCAGCGACGCGAACGCCCGCAGGCCGCCGCCGTGCTTCGAGTAGCGAACGAACGCGAGCAGCGCGAGCACGGCGAAGAACGCGCGCCCGGCGACCTGCGTCGCCGCGTCGACCGACAGGCCCCGCTGCAGGACACCGGCCGTCGACCACGCCAGGGCGGCGCCCACCGCGTAGGCCTGGCCGCGGCGGCGGGCTGCGCGGGCGTCGTCTCCCATCCGGACAGTCAACCAGCACCGCCGGTCCCGCAAGGATGCGCCGGGAGATGAGACGGCTGTTCGTCACGGGCGGTCGCGGCTATCTCGGCAGCGAGCTGGTGCGCCGTGCCCACGCGGCGGGTGTCGACGTCGCCGCGACGTGGTGGGAGCGCGAGCCCCGGGAGCTGCCGGGGACCTGGCACCGCGTGGACGTCCGGGACGGCGACGCCGTCTCGGAGGCGGCGAGCGGGGCCGACGGAGTCGTGCACACCGCGTACCGACAGGTCGGAGTCGCCGCGTGGACGACGAACGTGGACGGGTCCGCCTCGGTTGCCCGCGCAGCGCGCGGCCGGCGGCTGGTCCACCTCTCGAGCGACATCGTGTTCGACGGCGCACGCGGCCGGTACCGCGAGGAGGACCTACCGGCTCCGGTCAACGACTACGGCCGCTCGAAGGCGGAGGCCGAGCGGCTCGTGTCGGAGCTCCATCCGCAGGCGACGATCGTGCGCACGTCGCTGCTCTACGGCGGCAGCGAGCCGGGTCCCCAGGAGCGCCTCGCCCGGGAAGGTGCGCGCTTCTTCGTCGACGAGATCCGCTCGCCCGTGCGCGTCGACGACCTTGCCGAGGCGATCCTCGAGCTGCTCTCACTCGACGTCCCCGGGCCGCTGCACCTCGGCGGCCCCGACGACCTGAGCCGGTACGACTTCGCCGTGCTGCTCGGCGCCGACCCGGAGCGGATCGAGGCGGCGCACACGACGGCGGACCGTGCACCGAACGTGTCGCTCGACAGCTCGCGTGCGCGGGTGCTGCTCCGAACGAGGTTGCGTGGCGTCTACGAGCCTTGAGCGCGCCGGCGCCAGCGCTCGGCCGCCTCGCGCCCCTCGGGTGTCGCGAGGAAGTGCTCGAACGGGACGTGCAGGAGCGCCGCGCGCGCCTCGGCGAGCGGTTCGTCGCCGTCGCTGATGCGCGCGTCGACGTGGAGTCGGCGCCCATGGACGTCGACGAGCCTGGCGGTGAGGAGCAGTTCGGTGTCGATCGGCACCGGGCGGCGATAGCGGACGAACAGCCGCGCCGTCACGGAGGGGAACGAATACCACGTCGCGAGGAGCCCGGCCGCCTCGTCGAGCGCCGCCGAGACGATGCCGCCATGCGCGATCCCGGGGCCTCCCTGGTGGCGTTCGTCGAGCGAGAAATACGCTTCGTACTCGGTCAGGCCCGGCTCCGCCGGGTGCGGCAGATGGAGCCCGATCGGGTTGTCGCCGCAACCGAAGCACGACGGGTCATGGTGCGGCGGGATTTCCATCGGCCCAGACGTTCTCGAAGGTCCCGAGGCGGAGCTCCTGCCGGTAGAGGTACGCGGTCTCGTCGACGCGGCGCATGTACTCGTCGCGGTTCTCCGCGATGAAGTGGTTGTAGGCATCGCGGGTCTCCCACCGATCGACGACGACGTAGCGGCCGGTCTGCTCGACGTCGCGGAGGAGCTCGGTGCCCACGTACCCTGCGCCGCTCGACAAGAACGACGCCCACGGGCCGTTCGAGCCGTACACCTCCTCGAAGCGGGGACCGTCGTGGGTTTCGTACGCGAAGACGAGCGCGATCACCGAAGGCCGCCCCGTTCGTGGTGCGCTCGGAAGAAGTTCTCGCTGCCGGCCGTCGCCATCGCCGCGGATGCGCTGAGCTCGAGGCACAGCGCGGCGGCCGCGACGATCTGGGCCAGGCGATAGACCTTGCCGGGGCCGGCGCAGCCGATCGACTCGAGCCACGCGTGGGCCGAGGGGAGGGTCGTGCCGCCTCCGACGGTCCCGACCTCGAGCCCGCCGAAGCGAATCGAGGCCTGCATTCCTCCCGGCGACGCGCCGGCCGGTGCCGTGCGCCATCGAGCTCGTCCCGACCATGCCGAGGTCCTGCCCCGTCGCGGCGAAGACCGCGGCGATCGCCGACGCAGGCGTGAACGCGACCGACTGCATCCCGCTTGCGACCGCGCCGTGTGTGCCGGCCCAGGAGAGCGCCTCGAGATCCTCGGCGGTCGTGCGGAGCACCCGCCCGATCTGCTCGTCGGGCACGAACGCCTCGGCGAGCACCGACTTGCCGTGCCCCCGCCGAAAGTACTCGTGGGACGGTTTCTTGTCGCCGCCCATGTTCGCCTCGAGGATCGCACGCTCGGGCTTCACCGGTGCGCGCTGCATCACGTAGCCCATGTTCAGCGCGTAGGCGTTCCGCGTCATCATGTTCGGGCCGACCGCGTCGCCGGTGGTCCAGCGCCAGAGCACGTGGCACATCGGCCCGACGACGTGCGTCTCGAGCTCGCGCAGACGCGCGTGGCGCGACAGCGACGGGTCGTCGGACGACTCGAGCCAGTCGCGCATGTCGTCGGTCTCGCCCTCGAGCCACTCGGCGAGCTGCACGGCGTGCGCCGCATCGGCGCACACGAAGCACGAAGCGCGGGTGATGCGGTCGGCGAGGACGAACGTCCGAACAGTGCCGGCGGCGAGCGAGCCGCGCGTCAGGGAGGCGGTGAGCCCGCCTTCCGTGTGCGCGAGCGGGACATGCACGGTCTCGGCGGCGCGTTCGATCTCGCGCAGGGTCCCGTCCGCGTCCAGCTCGTACGCTCCCAGCTCGATCGCGACGGGCACGGCGGAGACCGGGATGACCGCGACGCCGACGAGCGACTCGGCCGCCGCCGTGAACGGCGGCCAGGTCGACCGACGTGACGAGCCCGTCACCGAGCCCCATCGCCGCGCGGCGGCGCCCGATCGACTCCGGATCGTTCTTGCGGGGCCAGCGCACGAGGAGAGCCTAGACTCGGCGCGATGTCGGCAACGCTGATCAGAGGGAAGCCGATCGCCGATCGGGTCCGCGCCCAGGTGGCGGAGGAGGTACGGCGGCTCGGCCACGTCGGGCTCGTCACCGTGCTCGTCGGGCGACGATCCGGCGTCCGAGATCTACATCGGGCTGAAGCAGAAGGCGGCGCTCGCGTCCGGGATCGCGTCCACCGACCTGCGGCTCCCCGCAGACGTCTCCGCAGGAGGCGCTGCTCGCGCCAGGTGGCAGAGCTGAACGCCGACGACCGCGTGGACGCTCTGCTCGTGCAGCTGCCGCTCCCGGACCACCTCGACGAGGCGCAGGTGATCGCAGCGATCGATCCGCGCAAGGACGTCGACGGCCTGCACCCGGTGAACGCCGGTCAGCTGCTGCTCGGTCGGCCGACGCTTGTCGGGGCGACGCCGGTGGGCATCCTCGCCATGCTCGACGAGCACGCGATCTCGCTCGACGGAGCACGTGCGGTGGTGATCGGGCGGAGCGACATCGTCGGGAAGCCGGTGGCGCAGCTGCTCGTGCAGCGCAACGCCACGGTCACGGTCTGCCACTCGCACACGCGGGACCTCGACCGGCACACGCTCGACGCCGACGTCCTCGTCGTCGCGATCGGCGTGCCGGGGTTCGTCACGCCCGAGCTCGTGAAGGCCCGGGCGACGGTGATCGACGTCGGGATCAACCGGACCGACGCCGGTGTCGTCGGGGACGTCGACCCCGCAGTCGCCGACCTCGCCGCCTACCTGACCCCGGTTCCCGGCGGCGTCGGCCCGATGACGATCGCCTTCCTGCTGGAAAACGCCGTGCGCTGTGCCCGATTTCGTCGCAACGAGCTTGCATTTCCGGTGTGATTCGGTGCTAAGGTTCCCGCCGCTCCGCGGGAGAACTCGCGGGCTTGTAGTCGTCAAGCAAGGAGTAGTTGGATTTGGCTGAAGGCACAGTCAAGTGGTTCTCGAACGAGAAGGGGTACGGCTTCATCGAGCGGGGCAACGGCGAGGCGGACGTGTTCGTCCACTTCTCCGCCATCGCCGGTGATGGCTACAAGTCGCTGACCGAGGGTCAGCGCGTGTCGTTCGACGTCGTGCAGGGCGACAAGGGCCTGCAGGCGGCGAACGTCGAGGCGCTGTAACACTCTTTCGGAACCGAAGCTTGCCGGGGGCTCCGAGAGGGGCCCTCGGTGTTTGTAGGAGGATGTCGAGCGATGGCAGAGATCACGAGAGACGAGGTGCTCCACGTCGCCGCACTGGCGCGGCTCGACCTGACCGACGACGAGGTGACGCGGTTCCAGGAGCAGCTGTCGGCGATCCTCGGGGCCGTCTCGAAGGTGTCGGAGCTCGACCTCACGGACGTGCCCGCGACCGCTCACCCGCTCGAGATCCAGAACGCGTGGGCCGACGACGTGCCTCGGCCGTGCTCTGACGCTGCAGGAGGTGTTCGCAAACGCGCCCGACCGCGACGACGACCTCTTCCGGGTGCCGCCGGCATGAGCGGTCTCCCAATCGACACCCTCAGGCTGACCGCCGAGGAGGCGACACGGCTGGTCGACGCGCGAGAGGTCTCCGGCGCCGAGCTCTTCGCCGCCTACCGCGCGGCCATCGACGAGCGCGACCCCGAGCTGCACGCCTACCTCGCCGTCTGCGACGACCCCGGCGGCGACGGCGTGCCGATCGCGCTCAAGGACGTGATCGGGACCAAGGGGGTCGCGACGACGGCGGGCTCGAAGATGCTCGAGAGCTACGTCCCGGTCTACGACGCGACCGTCACGGCGCGCTGCAAGGCGCGGGGAATGCGGCTGCTCGGCAAGACCAACACCGACGAGTTCGCGATGGGGTCGTCGACCGAGAACTCCGCGTTCGGGCCGACGCGCAACCCGTGGGACCCGACCCGCGTGCCGGGCGGGTCGGGCGGCGGGTCGGCGGCCGCCGTCGCGGCCGGTCTCGCGCCCTGGGCGCTCGGCTCGGACACCGGCGGGTCGATCAAGCAGCCGGCCGCGCTGTGCGGGAACGTGGGGCTGCGGCCGACGTACGGCACGGTCTCGCGCTACGGCGTCGTCGCGTTCGCGTCGTCGCTCGATCAGGTCGGGCCGGTCGCCCGCAACGTGCGCGACTGCGCGCTCCTCTACTCGATCATCTCCGGCCGCGACGAGAACGACTCGACGACGGTCGAGGTGCCGCCTGTGGAGCTGCCGGACGCCGACGATCTGAAGGGCCTCCGGATCGGCGTGCCGAAGGAGCTGAACGAGGCCGAGGGGATCGAGCCGGCGGTGCGCGAGCGCGTGCGGGAAGGCGATCGAGCTGGCGGAGTCGCTCGGCGCGAGTGTCGCGGAGTGCTCGCTGCCGCGGTCGGTCGACTACGGGCTCGCCTGCTACTACCTGATCGCGCCGGCCGAAGCGTCGTCGAATCTCGCGCGCTACGACGGCGTCCGCTACGGCCTGCGCTCGCCGGGCGCGGACTTCCGCGTCGATGGTGATGGCCTCGCGGCACGACGGTCTCGGCGACGAGCCGAAGCGGCGGATCATGCTGGGCACGTACGCGCTGTCGTCCGGCTACTACGACGCGTACTACGGGAAGGCGCAGCAGGTCCGGACGGTGATCAAGCGCGAGCACGACGAGGCGTTCGAGCGCTTCGACGTCCTGGTCAGCCCGACGAGCCCCACTGTGGCCTTCCCGCTCGGAGCGAAGGCCGACAACCCGCTCGCGATGTATCTCAGCGACCTGCTGACGATCCCGTCCTGCATGGCGGGCCTGCCCGGCCTGAGCCTCCCGTGCGGACTGGCGGACGGGCTGCCCGTGGGCCTGCAGCTCGTCGGCCCGCAGTTCTCCGAGAACACGCTGTTTCGCACGGCGCACGCGCTCGAGCGCGCGCTCGAGTTCGACCCGGTCCCGACGAGGTACCGGGGATGAGCGAGCCCGCCTGGGAGCCCGTGATCGGGCTCGAGATCCACGTCCAGCTCAAGACCGAGACGAAGATGTTCTGCCGCTGTCCGAACGAGTTCGGCGCGACGGCCAACACGCACACGTGCCCGGTGTGCCTGGCGTTCCCGGGCGCGCTCCCGGTTCCGAACCGTCGTGCGATCGAGGAGACGATCAAGCTCGGTCTCGCCCTCGACTGCACCGTCGCCGAGCGTGCGGTCTTCCACCGCAAGAACTACTTCTACGCCGACAACTCCGAAGGCGTACCAGATCAGCCAGTACGACGAGCCGCTCTGCGCAAACGGGCACCTGACGGTTCCGAGTGAGCACGGCGACGTGACGATCGGCATCGTGCGCGCGCACCTCGAGGAAGACGCGGCCAAGTCGATGCACGTCGCGGCGTCGGGTCGCATCCACGGCGCCACGGCGACGCTCGTCGACTTCAACCGCTGCGGCACCCCGCTCGTCGAGATCGTCACCGCGCCGGATCTCCACGACGCCGACACGGCGAAGCGATTCCTCCAGCTGCTGCGGCAGACCGTCGTCGAGCTCGGGCTCTCCGACGCGGAGCTCGAGAAGGGCTCCATGCGCTTCGACGTCAACGTGTCGGTGCGCCCGAGCGGCACCGAGGAGCTGCGGACGCGCACCGAGCTGAAGAACATGAACTCGTTCGCGTTTGCGGCCAAAGGAATCGAGCGCGAGATCGCGCGGCAGATCAAGATCTACGAGTCGGGCGGGACCGTGGATCAGGAGACGCTGCACTTCGACCCGGCGCACGAGGAGGCGCCGCCGCTCCGCTCGAAGGAGGAGGCGCAGGACTACCGCTACTTCCCGGAGCCCGACCTCGTGCCGGTGCACCCTCCCGCCGAGACCGTCGAGCGGCTCCGCGGCGAGATCGGCGAGCTGCCGGGCGCGCGGATTCACCGCCTCGCGCAGACGCTGTCGTTCTACGACGCCGACGTGCTCGTCACGGGCGGGCTCGACCGGCTGTGGTCGGGGGTCGTCGCCGCCGGGGCCGACCCGAAGGAGGCGGCGAACGTGATCGCGAACCAGTTCGTCGCCACCGGCATCGCACCCGAGCGGGTCGACGCGCGAGAGCTCGCGAAGCTGGTCGCTGCACGCGCAGAGATCCCGCGGGCCGCGTTCGACGCCGCGCTCGCGCATGTCGGCGACGACGGTTTCAAGGCCGATCCGCACCTGGAGCAGCAGGGTCGTCTCGGACGCGGGCGCGCTCGATCCGGTGATCGAGCGCGTGATCGCCGCGAACCCGGGCCAGGCCGAGGCCTACCGCGGCGGCAAGCAGGGCCTGCTCGGCTTCTTCGTCGGGCAGGTGATGAAAGAGACCGGCGGCTCGGCCGATCCGCGCATCGTCAACGAGCGGGTGCGCGAGAAGCTGGGCTGTCGTGAGCGGCTATCCGTTCGCGACCGAAAGCATCGCCAGGCACATCTCGTCGGTCGTGCCCTCGCCCCAGAGGACGTAGCGCGGCCGCAGTTGCTTCGAGCCGACCACCGGCTGGGCGGTCTTCGAGTTGTCGAAGGTGCAGTTGACGCGGACGGTGTCTGCGGGCGTGACGCGCATCGGCGTCTTCAAGTAGTAGACGTCCTGCCAGTGGAAGTCCCACGCCGGGATGTGGAGCAGCGTCCGCTCCTTCGGAGTCCCGGGATCGAGCACGACGCTGACGTCGCGCCCGCGCAGGTGCATGTGCCCTGCGACACCGTAGATCGTCTGCGGCGAGGTGAACGGCCGGCTGCACGAGGTGCGAATCGAGGTGCCGGCGCCGACGTCCGCCGGGTAGTCGGCCAGCGTCTTGCCGCAGAGTCGCAGGAGCGCGTACGGGATGAACGCGGCCTCCGTGCCGTACTTGCGAGATCTCGTCCTGCAGGGCGCGCTGGCGCGTGCAGAGCGGGCCGCCGGAGGCGCCGCCCGGGCACGGCAGCTCGACCGGGGCGGCGATCAGGTGCGTCTCCAGCGGGATCAGGTGCGTCGTCGCCGGCCGAACGCGCAGCTGCGCACGAGAGCGGTCGGGGCCGGCCGCCTCGATCAGGTTGTAGTGCACCTGCATCACGACGAGCGCGCCCCTGTGCAGGAGCACGCCCGTCCCTGCCGGCAGCGCGTTCGTCGTGTGACCGGGGACCCAGGCGGCGATCCAGGGCGGCTGGCCGAGGCGGTCGATCGCGCCCGCGCCGCCGACGTCGGGCGGAAGGTCGGGCCCGCCGAAGCACGTCCAGCCTCTGCGCCCGTTCGCCGCGTTGAGCCGCGACGCGGCGGCCGCCTGGGCGCCCGTCACCTCGTACAGGATCACGTGGTGGACGATCCCGGTGCGCTGCGGCTGGATCACGGCGCCGGTGACGAACTCGCTGCGGGCGAGCTTCGGGTCGAGCAGGAAGCAGTGGTAGTCGTCGATGCCGCCGCCGGGGGCGTGCGGCACGTACGCGCGCGGGGGTTGCAGGTGTGATCGTCCGTCCCGGCCCACCGAGGCCCGGCGCCGGTCGACGGGCGGGTGTGCCTGTCGGCCGGGTTGCCGGCGGGGGCGCCGGCGGCTGCCCAGTGCGGCGAGCGTCTGCAGCTCGAGCCCGGTGAGCCGGCGGTGGTCGCGGCCGACGAGCGGCGCGGAGTCGGGCCCCGGCATCCACGGCGGCATCAGCCCGGCGCGGGTCATCCGGACGATTCCCGCCGCGTGCGCCTTGGCGTTGCTGCGCTCGTCAGCGCGAACGGGGCGATACCGCCGAGCCGGTGACAGGACGCGCACTTCTCGTCGAGGATCGGCGAGACGTCGCGGTAGTAGGTGGGGCTGGACGCGGCCGACCCGCCGCGCACGGCGAGGGCTGCGCACAGGACCGCCGCTGCCGCTGCGATCAGGAACGCACCGCGCACAACCGAACTGTACGCGCGAATCCGCCGGTCGTAGACTCGGCGTAGTGGCCGTCATGGGGCGGAAGGTTCCGCGGTGGGCCCTCGTCGTCAGCGCGGTCGCGGTCGCGGCGGCAGCCGTGGACGTCGGCGTGTTCCTCGCGCTGCGCGGCGGCCACAGCAGCGCGGCACCGGCGCCTCCCGGGAGGGCCGACAGTGTGGCCGTGATCGACCCTGCACGCGGCCGGCTCGTCGCCCGGATCCACGTCGGGCACCAGCCCACGGCGATCGGGGCGGGCTACGGCGGCGTCTGGGTCCTGAACAAGGAGGATGCGACGGTCACCCACATCGACCCGGCGAGCCGCACGGTCGTCGGCACGATCTCGACCGACGCGACGGCCAACGCCATCGCGCTCGGAGCGGGAGGCGTGTGGTTCGCCGGTCATCCGCGCGACGCGGGCGCTTCCCGGGCGACGACTGCATTCGAGCGGATCGACCCCAACGACGGCAAGGTCGTGCAGTCGATCCGCACGCCGGCCGGGGCCGCGGTCCTCGCGGCCGGCGGAGGCTCGCTGTGGTCGAGCGGAGTCCTGCGCACGCGTGAGCACGCCTCGACTCGCGCGGATCTGAAGACGGGTCGCATGAGCACGATCGACCTCGGATTGATGGACGGCGACCTGGTCGCGGCCGACGATCAGGCGGCCTACTACGTCGCGTCGCTCGGCAACCGCGTCGCCCGGGTCGACACACGAACGGGGCGCGTGACGAACGGCATCGGTCTCGTGTCCATCGCCAGCCTGAACGCCGGCAAGGTCGCCGCCGATCCGACGAGCGTCGCCATCGGCGGCGGCTCGGTGTGGATCAGTGAGACCGACGGCAGGCTGCTGCGACTCGACCCGATGCTGCACGCGATCAGGAAGATCCCGGTCTGCAAGAACGCGCTCGCCGTGGCGTTCGGCGAGGGGGCCGCGTGGGTTGCATGTAGCGACATGACCGTCGTCGAAGTCGACCCGATGACCGCTCGCGCGACCCGCCGCATCCCGGTGGGTCGGCTGCCGCGCGGGATCGCCGCCGGTGAGGGCGGTGTCTGGGTCACGCTCAACTGATGCGGGGACGCAGCCGCCGCCGCTGGTGGTCGGAGGAGGGGATGCCCGCTCTGCGGTCTGCTCGCGGTCGAGCACTGGGACCCGATCGAACGTCTACGACGACGCGATGCGCGTGGACATCTACGATCCGTACCTCGAGCGCGTCGGCCGCATGCTGCGCCGTGGCGAGCGGAGCTCCGGAGCTGGCCCGCTATCTGGGTGAGGTGCGGACGAAGGCGTTTCGGCGCGAGCCGAATGAGGAGGCCGACGAGTCGTTCGCCGACCGCGTCGTCGCGTGGTACTCACTCGACGCGCCGCAGCGTCAGCCGCGGCGCGGCGGGGCGACGCCGAGGTAGAGCAGGGCCGCTGCGGCGGCGAAGGCCGCGGCCGCGGCCGCGACGGCGGTCTGCGTCAGGGCGGAGCCCGCGCCGGCAGCGGCGACCGCCGCGACGATCAGCGCGCCCTGGCGCGGGCGGTTCCGGAAGTGTCGCCGCGGCGACCACGAGCACGGCCAGGGTGCCGAGCGAGCTGCGCGCCGATCGCCAGCACGCGTGGGAGTGCGTCCAGGTGATCCTGTGCGCGCGGAACGGCGGTCGAGTCGAAGGTTCCGTGCACCGGCATCGCGAGCGCCACGCCGACTGCGAGCCCGGCGTAGAGCAGGCCGGCCGGCGCGGCCCAGCGGCGGCCCCAGAGGAGCAGCGACCCGATGCCGAGCAGCGGCGCCGACAGCAACGCGCCCGCGAGGTAGTAGACGCGAAAGGAGCGGGCATCCCAGCCGTGCGCGGCGCCCCATGCCATCGCCGCCGTCGCAGCGGCGAACGAGAAGAGCGCCGCGGCCCACGCGAACCGTCGCCGTCGCGCCAGCAGGCCGCCGAGGCGCAGCGCGACGAGTGCCGCGGCGAAGGACAGGAGCGCGTCCACCGCACTAGTCTGCTGCCCCCGCGCGCTGCGCGCCTCCGCGAGAACGTCGTGTCGATTGTCTACGCTCCCGTCTTGGAGAAGCGGTATCTCTTCACGCCAGGCCCGACGCCGGTGCCACCCGAGGTGCTCGCGGCGACCGCCGAACCGATCGTCCATCATCGCGGCAGCGACTTCCGGGTGCTCTACGAGCGGACACTGGTTCGGCTGCGCGAGGTGTTCCGCACCTCGTCCGACGTGCTGCTGTTCGCGGCGTCGGGCTCGGGGGCGATGGATTCCGCCGTCGCGAACCTGTGTACGCCGGGCGAGCCCGTCTCCGTCGTCAGCCACGGCTCCTTCGGCGAGCGCTGGATCGCGATCTGCGAGCAGTACGGCCTCGACGTGCATCCGATCCGTTACGAGTGGGGCGAAACGCCCGACGCGGAGGAAGTGGCGGCGGCCGTCCGGGAAGCCGGGTCCGCCGTGGTGCTGCTGCCAGCAGTCCGACACGTCGACCGGCGTCGTCTCCGACGTGCGGGCGATCAAGGCTGCGATCGGCGAGCCGATGCTCGTGGTCGACGCCGTCTCGTCACTCGGCGCGGTCCCGCTCGAGCTCGATGCCTGGGGAATCGACGTCGCGGTCTCCGGCTCTCAGAAGGCCCTGATGTGCCCGCCCGGCCTCGCGATGGCCGCGACTTCGGGCCGCGCGCTCGACCGCGCGGTGCCCGCGCGGAGCTTCTACTTCGACTGGGCGCGGACGAAGAAGGCGCAGGACGCGCTCGACGCGGCGTTCACGCCGGCCGTCTCGCTCGTCCGTGGGCTCGACGTCGCGCTCGGAATGATCCTCGACGACGGGCTCGAGGCGGCGTTCGAGCGTCATGTCCGGCTCGGCCGGGCCACGCGGGCGGGCGTCAAGGCGATGGGGCTCGAGCTCTTCTCGCCGGACGACCGACTCGAGCGCGGTCGTCACCGCAGCTCGCGTGCCGGACGGCATCGACGGTGACCAGGTGCTGCGTCACCTCCGTGACGTTCACGGCGTGACGCTCGCCCCGGGACAGGCGCACCTGAAGGGCAAGATCTTCCGGATCGGGCACATCGGCTGGTTCGACATCTTCGACATTGCGACGGCGCTCGCGGCCGTCGAGTTGACGCTGACCGAGCTCGGCGCGGACATCGAGCGCGGTGTCGCGGTCACCCGGGCATTCGAGGCCTTCGAAGCCCGCGTCACGGCGTGACCGGCGCTGGTCGGGTTGTCGTCCGCGAGTCGATCGCGGAGACCGGCATCGACCTGCTGCGTGCCGGCGGGCTGGACGTCGTCGTCGACGCCGACACCCCGCTCGAGGTGCTGCTCGCCGACGCGGACGCGCTGATCATCCGCTCCGCGACGAAGGTGACGGCGGAGGTGCTCGCGCTCGCTCCGGTGCTCAAGGTGATCGGTCGCGCCGGCGTCGGCGTGGACAACGTCGACGTCGAGGCTGCGCACGAGACGCGGGATCGTGGTGGCGAACGCGCCCGAGTCGAACGTCGATCTCGGCCGCCGAGCACACGGTGGGCCTGCTCGTCGCGCTGGCCCGGAACATCCCGCAGGCACATGCCGCGCTCCGGAAGGGCGGTGGGAGCGCTCGCGCTACGGCGGTGTCGAGCTGGCCGACAAGACGCTCGGCGTGCTCGGGCTCGGCCGCATCGGCCAACAGGTGGCCCGGCGGGCGCTCGGACTGCAGATGAAGGTCCTCGGCCACGACCCGTACGTGTCGCGGAGGAGCGGTTCCGCGAGCTGGGTGTGGAGCCGGCGTCCTTCGACGAGGTGCTGCGACCGGGCGGACTTCCTGACGCTCCACCTTCCGCTCAACGACGCGACGCGCGGCGCGATCGGAGCGGCCCAGTTCGAGCGCATGCGCGACGGCGTGCGCATCGTGAACGCAGCGCGCGGGGAGCTGCGTCGACGAGGCCGCGCTCGTCGCCGCGCTCGAGTCGGGGAAGGTCGCGGGTGCCGCCGATCGACGTGTTCGCCGACGAGCCGTACGCGGGTCCGCTGCTGCACCGCACCCAACGTCGTGGTCACGCCGCATCTCGCGGCGTCGACCGACGAGGCGCAGGACCGGGCCGGCGTGATCGTCGCGGAGCAGGTCGCGGCCGCGCTGCGCGGTGAGCTCGTGACGAACGCAGTCAACATCCCGACGGTCGGCGCCGACGATCTCGAGGTGCTCGGGCCGTACATCCCGCTCGCGGCGAAACTCGGCCGGCTCGCGGCGCAGCTCGCGGGCGGCGACATGCGCCGCGTGCTCGTGGAGGCGGAGGGCGACCTCGCTGAGTACGACACGAGGCTGCTCACGGTCGCGGCGCTCAACGGCGCGTTCCAGGGGCGGACGCGACCAGCCGGTCAACTACGTGAACGCGCCGATCGTCGCTGCCGATCGCGGCGTCGAGGTGGTCGAGGAGACGCGCCGCTCTCGCACGACTACAAGAACCTCGTCGCGGTGTCGGCGGACGGCCGCCGCGTCGCCGGGACGACGATCGGTACCGAGGATCGCCAGTGGCTCGTGTCGGCGCTGGGCTTCCAGGTCGAGATCGAGCTCGCCCCGCGGATGGCGCTGCTCCGCTACGACGACGTCCCGGGTGTGATCGGCCGCGTCGGGACGCTCTTCGGCAACGCCGGCGTCAACATCGCCAACATGGCGGTGTCGCGCAGCCGCGACGCGGGCAAGGCGCTGATGGCGCTTTCGATCGACTCGCCCGTTCCGCCGGAGCTGATCGCGCGGCTGCGCGAGGGCACCGACGAGGCGCACGTGATCCAGTAGCGCACGGGAGGCGAGTAAGAGGCGGTTACAACTCGGGGCGCCGCACGCGGCCGGAAGCCCGTGCAGAGCAGGTCGGCCTTCGCCTCGAGGACGCAGACGACGCGGTGCTCGAGCACGAGGGGCTCGCCGTCCTTGACGGCCACGTACCGGCATCGACGGACTCGAGCTCGGTCGAGCTCGCGAACCAGTCCGGCAACGAGGCGGTCGGCAACGGCGCCGGGCACGCGGCGAGACTACCGCCGTCGACGGTCCGAGGCAGAATCCGCGGATGGCCGCCTGGCCCGAGCCCGTCGAACGCGTCGCCGCCGTGCTGCGCGAACGCCGCCGTCGACGCGCGGATCGAGGAGTTCTCGGACGGCGCGGCGACCGCCCGCGACGCGGCCCGGGCGATCGGCTGCGAGCTCGCGCAGATCGTCAAGTCGCTCGTCTTCGTGTGCGACGGCGCCTTCGTGCTCGTCCTGGTGCCCGGCGACCAGCGCGCCGACGAGGGAGCAATCGCCGCCGCGACGAGCGCCTCCACGGTCCGTGTTGCGAACGCCGACGAGGTGATGTTCGCGACCGGTTTCACGCCCGGGGCGGTCGCGCCGTTTCCGTTCCGCGCCGTCGTACGCGGTGCTGATCGACCGGTCGCTCGCTCCAGCACGAGGTCGTGTGGATCGGCGCGGGCTCGGACGAGCACATCGCCTCGATCGCGCCGCCGACCTGCAGCGGCTCACCAAGGCGACGCCGGTCGATCTCGTGAGCCGCGGCTAGACTCGGAATGAGATCGCCGAAAGGAGTCGAAACGGTGCAGGAGACCGAGAAGATCTGGATGAACGGCGAGTTCGTGGACTGGGCCGACGCGAAGGTCCACGTCGGCGTCCACGGCCTCCATTACGGCTCGGCGTCTTCGAGGGCATCCGCTGCTACGACACGCCGAAGGGCCCAGCCGTCTTCCGGCTCTCCGACCACCTCCAGCGGCTGCACAACTCGGCGAAGCTCCTGCACATGCA
This sequence comes from uncultured Thermoleophilia bacterium, assembly GCA_963742615.1. GTDB lineage: Bacteria > Actinomycetota > Thermoleophilia > Gaiellales > Gaiellaceae > PALSA-600. Next base: position 200,363 of record CAVUMS010000002.1, read on the forward strand.
GATCCCGTTTCGGTCGAGGAGCTCCGGACTGCGACCAACGAGCTGATCGGGGCGAACGGGCTGCCCGAGTGCTACGTCCGACCGATCGCCTTCTACGGCTACGGCGAGCTCGGTGTCGCGACGCGCGGCAATCCGGTCGAGATGGTGATCATGAGCTGGCCGTGGGCGCCGTACCTCGGCGAGGAGGCCTGACGTGCGGGGATCCGCGCAAAGGTGTCGTCCTGGCAGCGCGTCTCGCCGAACATCGTCCCGCACGCCGCGAAGGCCACCGGCGTCTACCTCAACTCGATGCTCGCGGTCAGCGAGGCGAATGCGCGCGGGCTACGACGAGGCGATCCTGCTCACCCCGGAGGGGCTCGTCGCCGACGGTTCGGGCGAGAACATCTTCGTAGTGCGCGACGGCGTGCTCTACACGCCCGACCTTTCGACCGGGATCCTCCCGGGTCTCACGCGCGACGCGATCATCCAGATCGCGCAGGATCTGGGTCACAACGTCGTCGAGAAGTCGATCATCCGCTCGGATCTCTACCTTGCCGACGAGGTGTTCATGTGCGGGACGGCCGCCGAGGTGACGCCGCTCCGGTCGATCGACGACCACGAGCTCGGGGTCGGCGAGCTGACGCTGCAGATCCAGGAGGCGTACCTCGACACCGTGCGCGGGCGCAGCGAGCGGTGGTCGCAGTGGCTCGAGCACGTCCCGCAGCTCGCGCGGACATGAGCGTAGGCTCGACGGAGCTCAGCCAGGAGCGTCGGCCCTGGCGTTGCCGGCGCCGACGCGGACGATGAGCACGGCGACGACTCGCATCGGGCTCTCGGCCCCATGGATCGACGAGCGGGACGAGGAGCTCGTGCTCGAGGTGCTTCGGTCGGGTGGCTGTCGCTCGGCCCGACCGGTGCGCGCTTCGAGTCGCTGTTCGCCGACGCGGTCGATGCGCCGCACTGCGCCGCGGTCTCGTCCGGCACCGCCGGGCTGCATCTGTGCATGCGGCTCGCGCGCGTCGGGCCCGGCGACGAGGTGATCACGTCGCCGTACTCGTTCGTGGCGTCGGCGAACTGTGCGATCTACGAAGGCGCGACGCCGGTGTTCGCAGACATCGATCCGCACACGTACAACCTCGATCCGGAGGCAGTCGAGGCGGCGATCACTCCGCGCACGAAGGCGATCGTCGCCGTCGACATCTTCGGCTATCCGTGCGAGCTCGACCGAGCTCCAGGCCATCTGCGAGCGGCACGGGCTGGCACTCGTCGAGGACTCGTGCGAGGCGCTCGGCGCCCGCTACCGCGGGGAGCCGATCGGATCGCACGGGCACCCGGCGGTCTGGGCCTTCTATCCGAACAAGCAGATGACGACGGGCGAGGGCGGGGCGGTCACGACGCACGACGAGGCCCAGCACGAGCTGCTCGTGTCGCTCCGCAACCAGGGCCGCCTCGAGACGTCGAGCTGGCTGCAGCACGGCCGGCTCGGCTTCAACTACCGGCTCGACGACCTCTCGGCCGCGCTCGGGATCGGCCAGCTCGAGAAGCTCGATCGCATCCTCGAGGCCCGTCGCGCGCGTCGCGGCCGAGTATGCCGAGCTGCTCGCGGATGCCGACGTCGAGCTGCCGGTTCGCCGACGACGGCGATCACGAGCGCTCGTGGTTCGTGTACGTGGTCAAGCTCCCATCCGGGGTCGATCGCGACGCGGTCATGGGCCGGCTCGCGGCCGAAGGAATCGCGACGGCGCCCTACCTGCCCTCGATCCACCTGCAGTCGTACATGCGTGAGCGGTACGGGTTCCGGGAAGGGATGCTGCCGGTCAGCGAGGACTGCAGCGCGCGGACGCTCGCGGTGCCCTTCCACACGCGGCTCGAGCGCGCGGATCAGGAACGCGTCGCCGGCGCGCTGCGCGCGGCGATCGCGTAGCCGAACGCGAGGCAGCAGACCGCCGCGACCGCACGATGCCGACGGCGGCGTCGAAGAGGCGACCGTGCGACGGTGATCGTGAAGGTGAGCCCGGGGCGGAGGTGGAGCGTTGAGGCCGCGGCGACCGCGACGACAACCGCGGCGGCCGCGAGCAGGATCCCAGGGATTGCCACGCTCGGCAGGCCGCCGCACGATCTGGGCTCGCCGCGGCCGCCCAGGCCGTCGCGACGCAGAAGCCGCCGCCGACGTCCGACGGGAAGTGCCACGCGTTCAGCACGAACGCGGCGCCCATCGCGGCCGCGTAGATCGTCGCGCCCACGACCGCTACGAGTGCTCGCAGCCGTGGCGGCGCGCGCAGGATCAGCGAGAGGCCGAGCGCGAGCGCGACGTCGAGTGTCCGCTCGGGAAGCCGTGCGCGAGGAAGTCGGGAACGCCGGAGCGCTCGTGCAGCGTACCTCTTCAGGAACTCGGTCGTGACGAACGAGCCGCCGAGCGTCAGCGCGACCGCGGCGCCAGGTCGATACGCCGGTGTAGAGCGACATCACGACGAGCAGGCCGCCGATCAGGACGAACGAGGTCGACGAGATCGCGATCAGGAACGCGTTGCTCGAGTTCGCTCGTCGCGACTGAGCGTGAGCCCGTTCAGGACGCGCTCGAAGTCGAACTCGCGCCCGAAGCCGGTTCGCGTGCCGACACGCGGAACGCGATCACGCCGAGCGATCGCGACCAGCGTCAGGGCGGCCAGCGATAATCGGCGGTGGCGAGGCAGGGATGGTGTTCCTCGGGTTCGGGAAGTACGTGCGGGCCGATCGAATCTACGCGCTCGAGCCGCTGCCGTCCGACGCGCGCGGCTCGGGCGCTCGCACGCGCGTGTGGGTCGAAGGCATCTCGGAACCGCTGATCGCGTCGCGCACCGAGCGCGCGATCCTCGTCGAGATGGGCGCCGTGGCGCCTCGGCGGCGGCCCAGTCCGCAGGACGAGAACCTGTTCTAGGCCGGGCCCGGATCGACCTGCGGCCGCTCCGCCGCCGCGACTTCCGCAACCTCTGGCTCGGCCAGGCGATCTCGTCGATCGGCGGCGAGATCGGCACCGTCGCGGTCCCGTACCAGGCCTACACGCTGACGCACTCGACGGCCGTGGTCGGCCTGCTCGGGCTTGCCTCGCTCGTGCCGCTCCTCGTCGTGCCGCTGATCGGCGGGGCGCTCGCCGACGCGGTCGACCGTCGCACGGTGCTGCTGCGCACCGAGACCGGGATGGCGATCGTGGCCGCGCTCTTCCTCGCGAACTCGCTGCTCGACCGTCCACGCGTCTGGGCGCTCTTCGTCCTGCAGGCGCTCGCGGTGACGATTTTCAGCCTCGGCCGTCCGGCGATGGCGACGCTCACGCCGCGGCTCGTCCCCGACACCGAGCTCGAGGCGGCGATGGCGGTCGAGAACGTCTACAGCTCGCTGGCGTCGGTCGGCGGCCCCGCGGTCGGAGGCCTGTTGATCGCCGCGGCCGGCGTGCCGTGGACCTACGGGATCGACCTGGTCACGTACGCGGCGTCGTTCGTGGCACTCGCGCTGCTGCCGCGACTGGAGCCCGCCGAGAACGTCGAGCGCCCGAGCCTTCGTGCAATCGCCGAGGGCTTCCGCTTTCTGAAGGGCCGGCAGGCGCTGATCGGGATCTTCGTCGTCGACGCCAACGCGATGGTCTTCGGGATGCCGAGCGCGCTCTTCCCGGCGATCGCGCTGCACCAGCTGAACGGGAATGCCGCCACCGTCGGCTATCTCTACGCGGCGCCGTACGCAGGCGCGCTGATCGGCTCGCTCTTCTCCGGCTGGACGTCGTTCAGGTCCGGCGCCAGGGCATTGCCGTCACGGTCGCGGCGTGCGTGTGGGGCCTCGCGATCGCCGCGTTCGGCTTCACGACGAGCGCTGTGGCCCGCGCTCGTCCTGCTTGCGATCGCGGGCGGCGCGGACTTCTACAGCGCCGTGCTCCGCGCGACGATCCTCGTGCGGGCGACGCCGCGCCACCTGCTGGGCCGCCTGTCGGGCATCGAGTTCATGCAGGTCGCCAGTGCACCGAGCCTCGGCGACGTCGAGGCCGGCGTCCTCGCTTCGCTCACGTCGCTGCGGTTCTCGGTCGTCTCGGGCGGCGTGCTCTGCATCCTCGGCTGCGTGGTCGCCACGCTCGCGCTGCCCGGCTTCGTGCGCTACGACTCCCGCGATCCGCAGGCGGCGTGAACCGTTCCTTCTTCCAGCGCTCGGTTCACGACGTTGCGCCCGACCTCGTCGGCGCCGAGCTCGTGTTCGACGGGGTCGGCGGCGTGATCGTCGAGGTCGAGGCCTATGACCACGAGGACCCGGCGGGGCACGGCTACCGCAATCGCAGGACCGACCGCGAACGCCTCGATGTTCCTCGCCGGCGGGCACGCGTACGTGTATCGCTCGTACGGGATCCACTGGTGCCTCAATCTCGTCTGCGGCGAAGCGGGCACGGCGAGCGCGGTGCTCGTGCGCGCGCTCGAGCCGACGCACGGGCTCGACGAGATGCGGAAGCGGCGTGGCGTCGACGATGTCCGGCTGCTCTGCGCCGGCCCGGGGCGGCTGTGCCAGGCGCTTGGCGTGACGCGCGACCACGACGGGCTCCCGCTCGACCGGCCGCCGTTCGAGCTGACGTGCCGTCGACAAGCGCGTCGAGGTCGCCACCGGCCGCCGGGTCGGGCTGACGAAAGCGACGGAGCGGCCGTGGCGGTACGTCCTCCGCGGCTCGCGCGTTTCTCAGTCGCCCGCTCGTCCCTTGACGGTGAGCGTCAGCCGCAGGCCGGGTGAGGCGGCGGTGCGCGGCCGCGGCGACTGGTGCGTCACGCGGCCGTTCGAGTCGCCCTCGACGTGCACGTCGAGGTGGAGGCGTGCGACCTTGGCCTGGGCGCGCGTGAGCGTGAGGCCGACGAGCCGCGGGATCGCGCCGTGGAGCGACTTCGGCAGCACGAGTGTGATCGTGTCGTGCGCGGAGGCGGTGCCGCGGGCCGGCATCTGCTTCACGACGACGTCGAGCCGCTCGCCGGGCCGCGCCGGCCGGTAGACGACCGCCGGCGTGAGCGGCTGCGCCTCGAGGTGCGCCTTGGCGGCGGCGTACGTCTCGCCGACGACGTTCGGCACCTGCACCTCGTTCGGCTTGCAGTCCGCGAGCGGGATCTCGTTGGCGGTGCCGCCGTAGAACGCGAGCTGCATGGTGTTATGGCAGACGCCGTCGTCGCGTTCGAGGACACCGCCCCGGTTGACGACGTTGACCGGGCCGGCGTAGCCGGACGTCGGTGCCGGGAACGACTCGGGCGGGAGCTTCCGGTAATCGAGCGCCTTCGTCATGAACGCCTTCCAGATCAGCGCCGGGAACGTGCCGCCGGCGACCGGATGCCCGTGGAACTCGGTCTCCATCGGGATCAGCTTGTCCGGGTAGCCGACCCAGACCGCGGTGACGAGCTGCGGCGTGTAGCCGACGAACCAGGCGTCGCCGTAGTTCTCGGTCGTCCCGGTCTTGCCCGCCACCTCGCGCCCGGGCAGGGCGGCGGCGCGCCCGGTGCCGTAGCGGACGACGCCCTGCAGCAGCTGGTCCATCGTCGCCGCCTGGTCGGGCGTCAGGGCGACCGGCTTGTGCGGTACTGCGCTGTTCTCCTCCACGTGGCCCTTCGAATCGGTGACCTTCTCGACGACGCGCGGCTGGTTCCCGAAGATCGAGCCGTCGATGCGGTACCCGCCGTCGGCGAACGACGCGTAGGCGCGCGCCATCTCCAGTGGGGTCGCGGGCTCGGCGCCGAGGCCGATCGCGAAGTAGCCGCTGAGCGGCGTGGTGATCCCGAGGTCCCGTGCCGTCGCGCGGACCGCCTTCGGCCCGACGATCGCGGTCAGCTGCGAGAACACCGAGTTGTCCGAGTACGCGGTCGCCGCGGTCAGGTCGATCGGCCCGAGGTACTCGCCCTCGTAGTTGTTCACCTGCCAGAGGCGCCCGCCGGCGTCGATCGTGACGGGCTTGGAGGTGAGCACGGTCGACGGCGCGATGCCCTTCCGCAGCGCCGTCGCGAGCACGAACGGCTTGAACGCCGACCCCGGCTGGCGCTCGCCCTGCGTCGCGAGGTTGAACTGGCTGCGGTGGTAGTTCTGACCGCCGACCATCGCGAGCACGGCGCCGGTGTGCGCGTCGATGGTGACGAGCGCCGCCGTCGGCCCGTTCGGGTTCGTCAGCACCGACGACACCGCGCTGCGCGCGATGTGCTGCAGGTTCGTGTCGAGCGTCGTCGTGACGTGCAGGCCGCCCCCGGCGGCGCGCCGCGGCCCGTAGTGCCGGACGAGCTGGTCCTTGACGTAGTTCGCGAAGTACGGGGCGGCGACGCCCTGCGTGGCCGGCAGGTTGACCTCGTCGGGCTTCGGCATCGGCGCGTTCAGCGCCGTCCGGTACTGGCTCTTCGTCAGGTACCCCTGCAGGTACAGCTGCTGGAGCACCGTGTCGCGGCGCTCCTGCGCGGCCCGCGGGTGCGCGACCGGATCCCAGAGGCTCGGGTCCTGGGGGATGCCGGCGAGCAGCGCCGCCTCGGCCGGGGTGAGGAGGCTCGCGCGATGGTGGAAGTAGATCCGCGATGCCTGCTGGACGCCGTACGCGCCGTTCCCGAAGTAGACGGTGTTCAGGTAGGCGGTCAGGATCTTGTCCTTCGACCAGTCCTGCTCGAGCTGCCAGGCGAGCGCCGCCTCGACGAGCTTGCGGCCGACCGACTTCTGGCTGGTCAGGTACGCCTGCTTCACGAACTGCTGGGTGATCGTCGATCCACCCTGGACGGTGCCGCGGTTCGTGACGTCGGCCCAGAGCGCGCGCGCCATGCCCCGCACGTCGACGCCGCGGTGCTCGTAGAAGCGCTTGTCCTCGATCGCGACGATCGCGTGCTTCATCCACGGGGAGATCTGGCTCGACGGGATCACGACCCGTGCCTGGGAGCCACGCAGGATCGCGAGCACGGTGTGGCCGTCGCGCGCGTAGACGTAGGTGTTCGCCTGAGTCTGCTTCTGCTTGGCCGGATCGAGCTGCGGGATCTTCTCCCCGACCGCGGTGAGCAGTCCGACGGCGAACGACGCCAGGCCCAGCACCCCGAGGATGAGAAGGAGGGCGAGAAGCCTGAGCTTGCGGATGCGCCGCCGCTTGCGCGGGCGCGTCTTTTTCCGGAACGGCGCCAGAGCGCGGGTAGTCTAGCCCGGTTGTGGCCCCTGAACTTCGTCCGGAACGCGGTCGACATCCTCCCGGAGGGCGAGCCTCGAGCGCGAGGCTGAAACTGGACCGCCCGCTGCGCGTGAAGCTCGGCGTCGACCCGACCTCGCCCGACGTCCACCTCGGTTTCGCCTACGTGCTCGACCGGCTCGCCGACTTCCAGCGGGCCGGGCACCTGATCGTGCTGATCGTCGGCGACTACACGGCCCGGATCGGCGATCCCTCCGGGGTTTCCAAGGAGCGGCCGGTGCTCGAGGACGAGGTCCTGGACGCGAATGCGACGTTCTTCGCGGAGCAGGCGTTCCGGATCCTCGACCGCGACCGGACCGAAGTGCGGTTCAACGGCGAGTGGTTGGCGAAGCTGAGCTACGCCGACACCGTCCGGCTCGCCCGCACGATGACCGTGGCCCGGCTGCTCGAGCGCGACGACTTCGCCAAGCGGTTCGCCGGGCACGTCCCGATCTCGCTCTCGGAGCTTCTCTACCCGGTCATGCAGGCCTACGACTCAGTCGCGATCGAGGCCGACGTCGAGATCGGCGGCACCGACCAGCGCTTCAACCTGCTGGCGGGCCGCGACGTGATGCCCGCCTACGGCCTCGAGCCGCAGGTCGTAGTCACGTACCCGCTGCTGGTGGGCCTCGACGGGGAGCTGAAGATGTCGAAGTCCCGCGGGAACTACATCGGGATCACCGAGCCGCCCGAGGAGATGTTCGGCAAGACGATGAGCATCTCCGACGAGCTGCTCCCGCACTGGTGGGACATGCTGGTCAGCGAGCCCGAGCATCCGGCCGACCCGTTCGCGTGGAAGCTGGAGCTCGCGCGCCGGATCACCGCCCGCTGGCACGGGGCGGAGGGCGCGCGGGCCGGCGAGGAGCACTTCACCCGCGTTGTCCGCCACCACGAGGCGCCGGCCGACGTCCCGGAGGTGGCGCTCCCGGACGGCGATCCCGTGCACCTGCCGGTGCTCCTCGTCGAGCGCCTCGGCGTCGCATCGACGTCGGCGGCGAGGCGGCTGATCGAGCAGGGCGGCGTGAAGGTGAACGGCGAGCCCGCCTCGGCACTCGACCTCCCGCGCGACGCTCTCGCCGGTGCGCTCGTGCAGGTCGGCAAGCGCCGGTTCGCCCGTTTGACACCCGGGTAGACGCCGCTATACTGTGCTACCGCCGTCCGGAAGGACGGTTCCGGAAAGTCCCTCAACCTCGACCAAGGAGCCTCCAGGCCCGACTCGTATCCGATACGATTCGTTTCCTCGGGAGGCCTCTGGCGCGAGTCGGAGGTTTTTTTTCGCCGTCACAGAGATCATTTCGAACCTGTGGCACCGGTCTTTGAAAACTCAGCAGCGAGCGTTTACGTCGAGAAGGCAGCTTTCGGGCTGCCTCAGTAAACCTGTCCCGCCCTGAAGTCTGGGGCGGACTTTGAGCACAAGCTCAAGGTGAAAAGGACTGTCCCTTCGGGGGCAACCACTTCTTCACGGAGAGTTTGATCCTGGCTCAGGACGAACGCTGGCGGCGCGCTTAACACATGCAAGTCGAGCGAGAACCGAAGCCTTCGGGCATCGGGGAAAGCGGCGAACGGGTGAGTAACACGTGGGCAACCCACCCTTGGTACCGGGATAGCCCGGGGAAACCCGGATTAATACCGGATGGCCCAGCAGCTCTTCGGGGCGGCTGGAAAAGGGAGCTTCGGCCTCCGACCAAGGACGGGCCCGCGGCGGATTAGCTTGTTGGTGGGGTAACGGCTCACCAAGGCGACGATCCGTAGCTGGTCTGAGAGGACGATCAGCCACACTGGGACTGAGACACGGCCCAGACTCCTACGGGAGGCAGCAGTGGGGAATCTTGCGCAATGGGCGAAAGCCTGACGCAGCGACGCCGCGTGGGGGAAGAAGGCTTTCGGGTTGTAAACCCCTTTCAGGAAGGACGAAGCTCCTCGGGTGAATAGCCCAGAGGGTGACGGTACTTCCAGAAGAAGCCCCGGCTAACTACGTGCCAGCAGCCGCGGTAATACGTAGGGGGCAAGCGTTGTCCGGATTTATTGGGCGTAAAGAGCGTGTAGGCGGCCATGTAGGTCCGTTGTGAAAACTCGAGGCTCAACCTCGAGACGCCGATGGAAACCATGTGGCTAGAGTCCGGAAGAGGAGAGTGGAATTCCTGGTGTAGCGGTGAAATGCGCAGATATCAGGAAGAACACCCGTGGCTAAGGCGGCTCTCTAGTACGGTACTGACGCTGAGACGCGAAAGCGTGGGGAGCGAACAGGATTAGATACCCTGGTAGTCCACGCCGTAAACGATGGGTGCTAGGTGTGGGGGGTGTCGACTCCCTCCGTGCCGAAGCTAACGCATTAAGCACCCCGCCTGGGGAGTACGGCCGCAAGGCTAAAACTCAAAGGAATTGACGGGGGCCCGCACAAGCAGCGGAGCATGTGGTTTAATTCGACGCGACGCGAAGAACCTTACCTGGGCTTGACATGCACGGGAATGTCGTGGAAACACGGCAGCCCTTCGGGGCTCGTGCGCAGGTGTTGCATGGCTGTCGTCAGCTCGTGTCGTGAGATGTTGGGTTAAGTCCCGCAACGAGCGCAACCCCTGTCCCATGTTGCCAGCGTGAAAGACGGGGACTCATGGGAGACTGCCGGTGACAAATCGGAGGAAGGTGGGGATGACGTCAAGTCAGCATGACCCTTATGTCCAGGGCTACACACGTGCTACATTGGCCGGTACAAAGGGCGGCAAACCCGCGAGGGGGAGCGAATCCCAAAAAACCGGTCCCGGTTCGGATTGAAGGCTGAAACTCGCCTTCATGAAGGCGGAGTTGCTAGTAATCGCGGATCAGCAATGCCGCGGTGAATACGTTCCCGGGCCTTGTACACACCGCCCGTCACACCACGAAAGTTGGCAATACCCGAAGCCGGTGGGCTAACCCCTCTGGGGAGGCAGCCGTCGAAGGTAGGGTCGATGATTGGGGTGAAGTCGTAACAAGGTAGCCGTAGCGGAAGCTGCGGCTGGATCACCTCCTTTCTAGGGATCCCGGAGCAATTACTCCGGTGGCGGCCGGCTCGTCGATGGCTCTCTCGAGAACCGTCCGATGTTCGGTCTCGCCTAGATCAACGTCGACCTCGACGTGGCATGACCTCGCTGCTGAGTTTTGAGAGACCGGGCCAGGATTCCTGGCGCGGTTCTTCTCGTTGGGCGAGCCTGGAAGCTCGCGTGCACCTTGAAAACTCCATAGTTGCGAAAAGTGTGTTCTTCACGATCAAGAGACTAAGGGCACACGGTGGATGCCTTGGCGCCAAGAGCCGAAGAAGGACGTGGGCGGCTGCGAAAAGCCCGGGTTAGGTGCTGACCAACCTTTGACCCCGGGATCTCCGAATGGGGAAACCCACCAGCGGTAATGCGCTGGTACTCGCATCTGAATACATAGGGTGCGAAGAGGCAAGCTGGGGAACTGAAACATCTAAGTACCCAGAGGAAAGGAAAGAAACCTCGACTCCCTGAGTAGTGGCGAGCGAAAGGGGAAGAGCCCAAACCGTTGCGACGTGACAGGCGGCAGCCGTTGTCGTAGCGGGGTTGTAGGGCTCCAGATGATCTGCCTGCCGGCGGGTCGACGAGTTACAAAGTTGTGTGGTAGGCGAAGCGCATGGAACTGCGCGCCGCAGAGGGTAACGGCCCCGTAGCCGAAACTGCACAGCCTCGTTTCTGGAGTTCCTGAGTACGGCCGGGCACGGGAAACCCGGTCGGAACCCGCGGGGACCACCCCGCAAGGCTAAGTACTCCTTGGCGACCGATAGCGAACTAGTACCGTGAGGGAAAGGTGAAAAGTACCCCGGAAGGGGAGTGAAATAGCACCTGAAACCGTGTGCTTACAAGCGGTCGGAGCCGGCTTAGTCCGGTGACGGCGTGCCTTTTGCATAATGAGCCAGCGAGTTACTCGTCCACGGCGAGGTTAAGGAAACGGAGCCGTAGCGAAAGCGAGTCTGAACAGGGCGTTCAGTCGTGGGCGGTAGACCCGAAACTGAGTGATCTATCCATGGGCAGGTTGAAGCGGGGGTAAGACCCCGTGGAGGACCGAACCGACCTAGGTTGAAAACTGGGCGGATGACCTGTGGATCGGAGTGAAAGGCTAATCAAACTCAGAGATATCTGGTTCTCCCCGAAATATATTTAGGTATAGCCTCAGACGTTCAATAGCGGTTGTAGAGCACTGTTTGGCCTAGGGGGCCTACCAGCTTACCGAAGTCAGGCAAACTCCGAATGCCGTTATTCCAGAGTCTGGGAGTCAGAGTGCGGGGGATAAGCTTCGTGCTCAAAAGGGAAACAGCCCAGACCGTCGGCTAAGGCCCCTAATTCCATGCTAAGTGGGAAACGATGTCCGATTGCACAGACAACCAGGATGTTGGCTTAGAAGCAGCCACCATTCAAAGAGTGCGTAACAGCTCACTGGTCAAGTGGTCGGGCGCGGACAATGTAACGGGGCTCAAGCATGGAGCCGAAGCCACGGACTTCATCCTCGTGATGGAGTGGTAGGGGAGCGTTCCCACCGCCGGCGAAGCGGCGACGGAAGTCAGCCGTGGAGGGGTGGGAAGTGAGAATGCTGGCACGAGTAACGAAAGACGAGTGAGAAACTCGTCCGCCGAATGCCCAAGGGTTCCTGAGTAAAGCTAATCTGCTCAGGGTTAGTCGGGACCTAAGCCGAGGCCGACAGGCGTAGGCGATGGACAACAGGTTGATATTCCTGTACCACGTCCCCACCGCTATCACCGATGGCGGGACGGGGTAGGTGAAGCCAACCCAGGCGATGGTCGACCTGGGGTAACCGCGTAGGGCGGGTGATAGGGAAATCCGTCACCCACATAGCCTGAGACGGGATGCCGAGAGCGCTCAGCTCGAAGTGGTTGCAACCATGCCTCCGAGAAAAGCGTCTAGGGAGGTGGGACGTGCCCGTACCAAAACCGACACAGGTGGGCAGGTAGAGAATACCAAGGCGATCGGAAGAACCCTCGAAAAGGAACTCGGCAAAATGGCCCCGTAACTTCGGGAGAAGGGGCGCCACGGTAGGGTGAAAATCCTTCGCGGATTCGAGCTCGAGGTGGCCGCAGTGAAACGGCCCAAGCGACTGTTTACCAAAAACACAGGTCTCTGCGAAGTCGAAAGACGACGTATAGGGGCTGACGCCTGCCCGGTGCCGGAAGGTCACGAGGAGAGGTTAGTCTTCGGGCGAAGCTTCGAATCCAAGCCCCGGTAAACGGCGGCGGTAACTATAACCGTCCTAAGGTAGCGAAATTCCTTGTCGGGTAATTGAATTGCCCGAGTGTGGAGTGATCCAGCGGACAAACCGGCTAATAACGGGGAAGCCCTCCTCGTAGATGGCGGCGCGTCAAGGACGCCGTAATAGCATGGGAAATCCCGTGGGAAGTCGCTCGCACGACTCGACCCCGTAACGACTGATCGTCACCAGATTTGACAACGTGACGGGTGATCGGCAAATCCGTCCCGGAAAGACCGGGACAATCTACGAATGCGATCAGACGCCGGCCTTGGCTCTGCAGCACGGAGCAGGATGCAGTCGCGAGTTCCTCTCGGCATACATCTCCGGATACGTCGACGGAGAAGGCTACTTCACCGTCTCCATCGCACCGCGGGCGAGCCTGCGCGTGGGACGGGAGGTGCGGCCCAGCTTCTCCGTCAGCCAGAACGGAGATCGCGCCGAGGTGCTTCATGCGATCGAGTCGTACTTCGGGTGCGGAGCGATCCGACACCGACCGCGAGCGACATGGACCCTGAAGTGGGAGACACGTCGGACTCGAGGATCTCCTCGACCGCGTGATCCCGCACTTCGAGGCAGTATCCGCTGCGATCCGCGAAGCGATGCGACTTCGAGAGGTTCGCGGTGCGTCGAGCTGATCTCGCCGGCCGCATCTGACGGCCGACGGTGCTGCATCGAGATCGTCGAGATCGCTCAGACGATGAATCGGCAGAAGCCCAGTCACGGAACTGATCAGAATCCTCAGAGACTATACGCCAGAGGCGCTGGACACAGGGTCATGAGATAGTCCCGTCTGCATGGCGACATGCAGGGAGCGGCATGAAGGGATAGTGCCATGCGCCGTCGTGTGAAACGGACATTCCGGATAAGACTCGAGCGAAATTCCTTGTCGCGTAAGTTCCGACCTGCACGAATGGCGTAACGACTTGGGCGCTGTCTCTTCGAGGGATCCGGTGAAACTGTAGTCTCGGTGAAGATGCCGAGTACCCGTGGTTGGACGGAAAGACCCCGTGAACCTTTACTACAGCTAGATGTTGGAGTTCGGGGTACGTTGTCCAGGATAGGTGGGAGGCTGTGAAGCCGCGGCGCCAGCCGTGGTGGAGTCAACCTTGGGATACCACCCTTCGTAGTCTGGGCTTCTAACCCGCTGCCGTGATCCGGGGCGGGAACAGCATCTGGTGGGTAGTTTGACTGGGGCGGTCGCCTCCCAAAATGTAACGGAGGCGCGCAAAGGTTCCCTCAGCACGGTTGGAAATCGTGCGTAGAGCGCAAAGGCATAAGGGAGCTTGACTGCGAGAGCGACAGCTCGAGCAGGGACGAAAGTCGGCCTTAGTGATCCGGCGGTAACAAGTGGAAGTGCCGTCGCTCAACGGATAAAAGGTACTCCGGGGATAACAGGCTTATCCTTCCCAAGAGTCCACATCGACGGAAGGGTTTGGCACCTCGATGTCGGCTCGTCGCATCCTGGGGCTGGAGTAGGTCCCAAGGGTTGGGCTGTTCGCCCATTAAAGCGGTACGCGAGCTGGGTTCAGAACGTCGTGAGACAGTTCGGTCCCTATCCACCATGGGCGTTGGAGGCTTGAGAGGAGTCGTCTCTAGTACGAGAGGACCGAGACGAACGGACCTCTGGTGTATCAGTCGTCGTGCCAACGGCGCTGCTGATTAGCCACGTCTGGATGGGATAACCGCTGAAAGCATCTAAGCGGGAAGCCCACCTCGAGATGAGGCCTCCCATCTCCTAGAGAGAGTAAGAGCCGTGGAAGACCACCACGTTGATAGGCGGGACGTGTAAGCACAGCAATGTGTTCAGCGGACCCGTACTAATTGCTCGAGGTCTTGATTTCGAACACACCCACGTGACTATGGAGTTTTGAGGGTGCGCGTCTCGCGCTCGCCTCGACAATTTGGGCGGTCATAGCGGCGGGGAAACACCTCTTCCCATTCCGAACAGAGAAGTTAAGCCCGCTAGCGCCGATGGTACTCGGGGCGCAAGCCCCCGGGAGAGTAGGACGCCGCCCATTTCTTCCGCAGACCGGGCCCCGCAAGGGGCCCGTCGCGCATGGTCCGGCGGGCGGAGCCTTCAGGCGGCCTGAAGCCGCTCGCGCCAGTCGGGATCGAGCGACGCGCAGGCGGCGCACGCGCTCGCCGACCGGCGGGTGCGACGCGAACAGCGACGCCGGCCGCTCGTCGGCGAACGGGTTGGTCGTGTACAGCGGCTCGGTCACCGGCGCGGCTGCGAACGCGACGAGCTCCGTCGCCTGATCGAGGCGAACGAGCGCGTCCGCGAGCCCGTGCGGCGATTCGCAGAGCTCGGCTGCGAGCCGGTCGGCGTCGTATTCGCGGCCCGGCGAGAGCAGGAGGTGCACGAAGGCGGCTGCGATCGGCGCGAGCACGAAGAGCAGCGCCCGCTGGAGGAAGCCGCCGACGCGTGAGACGTCGACGAGTGCCGCGGCGACGATCACCGCCAGCGTCTGGACGAGCACGTCGCGGTGCCGGAGATGGGCGATCTCGTGCGCGACGACGCCTTCGAGCTCGGCCGGCGACGCGACCCCCAGCAGCCCGACCGACACCGCGAGCGCCGACCCGCCGCCGGCGCCGCGACCGGCCGACAGCGCGCGCGGGTAGCCGTCGCGGAGCACGTACAGCTTCGGCTTGATCACGCCGCGCCTTCGTCGAGAGTCGCTCGACGGTCGAGTGGAGCGCGGGCGCCTCGCCCTCGACGAGCTCGCTGGCGCCCGATCATTCCCATCACGATCCGGTCCGCGTACCAGTAGACCGCGCCGGCGAGGAGCACGCCGGATCCGACGAACAGCAGGAGCGAGGCGGTAGCCGCCGAGCTCCCAGCCGAGGGCGCCGAGCGCGAGCAGTACCACGGCCAGGCAGCCCCACGCCTTCAGCAGGTTCCGGACGACGATCAGCGTGCGCCCCACGGCGCGCTCTACCCGTCGTCGTCGGTGTCGCCGTCGTCCTCGGCGAGGGCGCGCGGCGGCCAGTCGGGCTCGGGGGCGTCGCAACGGCTCGAGCAGTGCAGGGAGGCCACGTTCTGGAGCGGGATCAGGATGTGCCCGTTCAGCTCGACGTGCGCCACGTCCTCGACGT
Source organism: uncultured Thermoleophilia bacterium (assembly GCA_963742615.1). Lineage (GTDB taxonomy): Bacteria > Actinomycetota > Thermoleophilia > Gaiellales > Gaiellaceae > PALSA-600. The sequence continues at coordinate 215,862 of CAVUMS010000002.1, forward strand.
AGCAGTACGCGGTCAGCACGCCGTCCTGGTACTCGCCGCCGAAGAGGGCGATCTCGACTTGCTCGCCCTTGTACTTGTTCGTGTAGTCCTCGATCCGGCAACCCTAGCCCGTCCGACCCGCCTGCGTGAACGACCGCCGATCCGCCTCAACGAGAACTACCCGACACCGCAACGAAACGTTTGCCCGGCCAGGGCGGCCGACCATTAGGTTGGTCGGTGGGTGAACGCAGAGGGGACGGTTCACCGGGGGTGGCGCGGAGGTCTGACGGGGTCCCCGCGCCGCCCCCGATCGTTCAAGGATGCGCGGCCGGCGGGAGTGCCATCGACGCGCGAGTCGAGGCGAGCGCGGAGTCGGGGACATTGATCAGCCCCCGGGTGGGTCGGTCGAGGTCGAAGGTGACCAGCAATAGCATCGTCACGAGGCCGGCGGCAAGCAGCATCGGAATGATGCCGCGGCCGATAACGGACAGGTAGAGCCCGAGCAGTCCGAGGGCGAACGACGCGCCGATCAGTTCCAGTCCCAGGACCGCACCCGGCACGCGGTTGTTGAGCGCCGAGATGCGGACCGTCTGCTGGTCGAACATCGAGTTCAGGCTGTCGACGTAGAGCCGGGGCGCGCTGGCGACCGGGGCGGCGGCCATCGATTGCCCGGCGAGCGCCCAGAGCCGTCGCTGGATGAGGTGCCTGCGTCGCGGCCGTGCGCCGGGCGCCGGGGCTGCTCGGCACCTCGTGCGACAGGCGTAGCGCGAGGTCCGTGTACCGGCGAAACAGCGGGATCGACAGCCCTCGGGCCGGCTCGGCGATCAGCTGCGAGCGAAGGTACGCCGTCCCGATCGCGTTCGCCTCCGCCACGACTGCTGCGCGACGGTCCTCGTAACGGCCCACGGCGAGCGTGAGGCCGAACGCGAGGATCAGCCCGACCAGGCCGAGGAGCGCTCCCTGCAGGACGCTGAACGGCTCCCGCAGCTTCTCCGAGTGCTTCCGGAGATAGCGACCGACGGCGATGCCGGCCCCGGTCACGGCGGCGATCACCCCGAGGATGACCAGCGCGAGCGCCCAACTGCTCAGCGAGAAGAACATCGCGTGATCATCTCCGACCGCTCACGAGGCGGGGGCGACGAAGCGATCGTCGCGAAAGTGGACCTCCAGCACGGCGCAGTTCGCGACCGGGTGGTAGGGCTCGCTCGCTCACCTGGTCGTGCAGCGCGCGCATCGTCCCGCCGTGCGTCACGACCAGGATCCGTTCGCCCGGGTGCGCCCGCGCGATGCGCTCGATCGCCGCGAGCACACGTGCCCGGTGCTCCTCGCGCGGTCTCGCCGTCGACGAGCACGCCGCCGGGAACCGCTCGTCGATCTCGGCGCGGGTGAGGCCCGACCACGATCCGATGTCGATCTCGCGCAGGCCGGGATCCGCGACGACGTCGACGCCGTGGCTCGACGCGAGGATCTCCGCGGTCTCGAAGGCCCGGCGCAGGTCGCTCGAGTAGACCGCGTCGAACGGAGTCGAGCGCAGCTGCTCCGCGAGCGCCCGTGCCTGCGCCCGGCCGGTCTCGTTGAGCGGCGGGTCGGCCCACCCCTGCCAGCGTCCGTCGCGGTTCCAGTCCGTCTCGCCGTGCCGTGCCAGGAGGATCGTCGTCACGCCGCTAACGTAGCGGCGCCATGGAGCTCGGCCTCCAGGACAAGGTGTGCGTCGTCACCGGCTCGACCTCCGGGATCGGACTCGAGGTCGTGCTCCAGCTGCAGGCGGAGGGTGCGCTGGTCGTCACGTCGGGACGACGGAACGCAGGTCCGGGACATCTCCACGTCGCCGCCGACCTTGCACACGCCGGCGAGCCCGAGCGGCTCGTCGCTGCGGCGGTCGAGCGCTTCGGCCGCGTCGACTGCCTCGTCAACAACGTCGGCGGGACCGACATCCGCCGCCTCGACGACCTGACGGACGGCGACTGGCAGCGTTCGTTCGAGCTGAACCTGATGAGCGCCGTGCGCGCGACCCGCGCTGCGCTGCCGCACATGGTCGCGGCGGAGGCGCGATCGTGAACGTCTCGTCGACGCGCGGGCAAGCGCCCGTCGACGACGATGCCCGACTACTCGGTGATGAAGGCGGCGCTGCTCTCGTTCTCGCGGCTCGTTGCCGACGTCCATGCCGCAGACGGCATCCGCTGCAATGCCGTCACGCCCGGGCCGACCGCGACCGAGCGCCTGGCTCGGAGCAGGCGGGCTCGCCGAGCAGCAGGGCGACCGGGACGGTGTGCTCGCGAAGGTCGCGGCCGGGCGACCGCTCGGCAGGCTCGCCGAGCCCGCGGAGATCGCCTCGGTGATCGTCTTCCTGCTGCTCCGATCGGGCCGTCGTACGTCACCGGCGCCGCGTGGAGCGCCGACGGCGGGACTGTCGCCGATCGATCATCTAGCCTGGCTCCATGCCAGAGCTGACCGGGAGCGTCGCCGACGCCTTCGCATCGCAGGTGCGCGAGCATCGAGGAGATCGCGCTCGTCGTCCCTCGCGGTGCGCTCGTACGAGACGCGCGGCCGTGCTCGTCCCGAGGAGGAGTGCAGCGTCCGGACGCCCTTCCAGCGCGACCGCGACCGCATCCTGCACTCGAAGCCGTTTCGGCGGCTCAAAGGGAAGACGCAGGTCTTCATCGACCCGGCCGGCGACCACTACCGCACGCGCATGACGCACACGCTCGAGACGACCGGGATCGCGCGCGTCGTCGCCCGGGCACTCCGCCTGAACGAGGACCTGACCGAGGCGATCGGCCTCGGCCACGACTCGGCCATCCGGCCGTTCGGCCACGCCGGCGAGGCGGCGCTCGACGATCTGCGTCGACGGCGGCTTCCGCCACAACGAGCAGTCGGCGCGGATCGCGACACGGCTGAACCTGACGCACGAGGTCGTCGACGGGATCCTCACGCACACCGGGCCGCAGGAGCCCGAGACGCTCGAGGGAAAGATCGTGCGCATCGTCGACCGCGTCGCCTACATCAACCACGACATCGACGACGCGATCCGCTACGGGATCCTGACCGAGGCCGATCTCCCGGCGGACGAGATCGCGATCCTCGGTCCGATCGGGGTCGAAGCGCATCGACACGCTCGTCCACGACCTCGTCGAGACACTCCGCGCGGGCCGGTGACATCGTGCAGAGCGACGACGTCGGCGCGGCGATGCTCTCGCTGCGCGCGTTCATGTTCGAGCGCGTCTACCTCGGCCCCGCGACCATGCCCGAGCACGAGCGGGCGCGCGAGATGATCGGGCGGATCTACGACCACCTCGCCGCGGAGGGAAGGGACGCGGACGAGATCGTCGAGTTCATCGCCGGGATGACCGACAGGTTCGCGCTCTCGTACGCTGAGCGAGCTCGTAGATGGCGCGGATCAAGGACACGACCGTCGAGGCGGTCAAGGCAGCCGCCGACTTCGTCGACGTCGTCGAGGCACGGACGCAGCTCCGGAAAGGCGGCGGCGGCCGTTACATGGGACGCTGCCCGTTCCACGAGGAGCGGACGCCGTCGTTCTCGGTCAACGCCGTCGACAAGCTCTACTACTGCTTCGGCTGCGGCGCGAAGGGCGACCTGATCACGTTCGTTCGCGAGATCCGAGGGACTCGACTTCGCCGGCGCGATCGAATGGCTCGCCGACCGCTTCCGCGTCCCGATCGAGTACGAGGAGAGCTCGCCCGCGCAGGATGCGGCGCGGCGCCGGCGGCGAGCGGCTGCACGCGCTGCTCGACCAGGCCGCCACGTACTACACGCGCACGCTGTGGGAGACCGAGGCGGGCTCGCTCGCCCGCGACTACCTGACCGGACGAGGGCTCGGCGAGGAGGTCTGCCGCGAGTTCCGGCTCGGGCTCGCGCTCGGCGGCAACTCGCTCGCCCGCAAGGCGTCGGCGAAGGGATTCACGACCGACGAGCTTCGGGCCGCGGGGCTCCAGCGGGCGAGCGGCGCCGACTACTTCGCACGGCGCCTCCTGTTCCCGCTCGCCGACGCGCGCGGCCGCGTTGTCGGCTTCCAGGCCCGCAAGCTGCACGACGACGATCCGCTGCAGGCGAAGTACGTCAACACGCCCGAGTCGGAGCTCTTCCACAAGGGCGCGGTCGTCTACGGCCTCGACCGGTCGCGCGCGCGCGATCGCCCGGGAGGACCGTGCGTGCGTCGTCGAGGGGAACACCGACGTGATCGCGCTGCGCCAGGCCGGTTTCGAGCCTGTCGTCGCCTGCATGGGGACGGCGCTCACCGAGCGGCAGCTCACCGAGCTCGGCCGGCTGACGAAGCGTCTCTGGCTCGCATTCGACGGCGACGCCGCCGGCGAGTCGGCGACGCTCCGCGGGATGGAGCTCGCGGTGCGCCAGGGCTTCGACGTGCACGTCGTCGCGCTTGCCGCCGGGAGTCGACCCCGCCGACGACCCGACCGGCTTCGAGCGCAAGCTCGCGCAGGCCGAGCCGTATCTCCTCTACCGCGTTCGGGTCGAGATCGACCGCGCCGAGAATCGCGAGGCCGCGTTCCAGACGGTGAAGGACGCTGCTCGACGCAGCGCCCGACTCTCCCGAGCGGCAGGACGCCTGGCGCTACGCGAACGACAAGCTCGGCATGACGGTTCAGCTGCGCGCCGGCGGCTCGACAGCGCGTGCGGCTGCGCCGGCGTCACCGCGGGTGCTCGACGCGAGCGCGAAGCTCGAGCGCAGCGCCCTCGCCGGCGTGCTACGCCATCCGAGCAGCTGCGGCCCCTGCTGGCGGAGCTGTCGGTGGACCACTTCTACGACCAGCTGCACCGCGCGATTCGAGGCCATCTCGTCGACGGCGCCGCTCTCGACGCAGACGGGCGTCGGCCTGCTGGCGGAGCTCGACGCCTACGCCGACGCCGAGGGGATCGGCGAGGCGACCGGCACCGAGCTGCTGCTGCGCCTACGCGAGCGCGAGCTCCAGCGCGAGCTCCGTGCGGCACCGGTCGAGCGACGCAGCGAGCTCACCGAGGCGCTGGCGAGGCTGCGCGAGCGGGCAGCCTCGATCTCGGCCTAGGAAACGCGCTAGCGACCAGGGGCCGCGGCTACACTGTCCGCCGCCTGTTGATCCCCGGTAGCTCAATTGGCAGAGCATCCGGCTGTTAACCGGAGGGTTGTTGGTTCGAGTCCAACCCGGGGAGTTCGGCCGATCATGGTCTGGTCGACTGGTTGGGCGGAGCGTCATAGTCCGTGCATGTCTCTGGCGGGTCAGCCGGTCGGGACTGTGACCCTGGTGTTCACCGACGTTGAGGGGTCGACGCGGCTGCTCGCGGAACTGGGCGAACCCGGCTATCGGGACGCGCTCGCGGAGCACCGCAACGTCGTTCGGGGGGCGTTCACCCGGCACGGCGGCTACGAGGTCGATACCCAGGGGGATTCGTTCTTCTACGCATTTCCGTCTGCGATCGGGGCGGTGCGGGCGGTTCGGGAGGCGACGGCGGCGCTCGAGGGCGGCCCGATCGCCATCCGCGTTGGAGTTCATACCGGCGAACCGGGTCTCGACGGACGCAGCTACGTCGGGTTGGATGTGCACACAGCGGCGCGGATCATGGCGGCCGGGCATGGCGGACAGGTGGTGCTCAGCCAGAGCACGCGTGACTTGCTGGACGACTCGTACGCGCTCTCGGATCTCGGTGAGCACCGGCTCAAGGATCTCTCGGGGCCGCGGCGGCTCTACCAACTCGGAGCGGATGGGTTCCCGCCACTGAAGACGTTGCATCGGACGAACCTGCCCGTGCCCGCGACCGCGTTCATCGGCCGGGACCGGGAGCTGCGGGAGCTCGGCGCGCTCCTCCACGAAGGCGTGCGCCTGTTGAGTCTCACGGGGCCGGGTGGCGTCGGTAAGACGCGCCTCGCGCTGCAGGCGGTCGCCGACGCCTCTGACGGCTTTCCTGACGGCGTCTGGTGGGTGCCGCTCGCCTCGTTGCGTGACCCCGCACTCGTGCTGTCCTCCGTCGCGCTCGCTCTTGGCGTTCCGGAACAGCCCGGCCAGGGGCTCGACGAGACCCTGATGGACGCGCTCTCCTCCGGGCGGGCGATCCTTCTGCTCGACAACCTCGAGCAGCTCCTTCCGGGTGCGGCCCGCTCGATCGCGACGCTGCGGGACGCCGGTGGGGCGACGGTCGTCGTCACGAGCAGGGAGCGGCTCCGCATCTCGGGCGAGCAGGTGTACGCGGTCGCCCCGCTGGCGGCCGCGGAAGCAGCGGAGCTGTTCTCCGCCCGGACTGGGGCGCTTGGCGCCGATGCCGGTGACGCCGAGTCGGTCGCGGAGCTGTGCTCGCGGCTCGACAACCTACCGCTCGCAGTCGAGCTCGCGGCCGCGCGGGCGGGCCTGCTCGCACCAGCCGAGATCCTGTCCCGTCTCGGCGGGCGCCTCGACCGGCTGAGGGGCGACCGTGACGCCGACCCGCGGCAGCAGACGCTCCGTGACACGATCGCGTGGTCGCACGACCTGCTCGACCAGCCCGAACAGGAGCTGTTCGCGCGGCTCGCGGTCTTCACTGGTCGCGTGACGCTCGACGCGGTCGAAGCGGTGTGCGACGCCGACCTCGACGAGCTCACCTCATTGCTCGACAAGAGCCTTGTCCGCAGAACGGGCGAGCGCATTTGGATGCTCGAGACGATCCGCGAGTTCGCCTCCGAGCAGCTCGACGCTAACCCGGGCGCAGATGAGCTGCGTGACCGGCACTCCGCCTACTACCTCGCGCTCGCGGAGGCCTCCGACCGGGCGTTGACCGGCCCCGGCCAGACCGCCGCGCTCGAGCGGTTAGCGTCCGAGCGCGACGACCTCCGGGCGGCGTTCGAGCATCTGCTCGAGCACGATCCGCCGGCAGTCCTCCAGCTGGTTGCCGCGCTCTGGAACTTCTGGTTCATGCGCGGCCACTTCCAGGAGGGCCGGGAGATGTTGCTCGCCGCGCTCGGGCGGGCGGGCTCGGAGCCGACCGAGGCCAGGGCGTCCGCCCTCGTCGGGGCGGGACTGCTCGCGGTCGAGCACGGCGACAACGCCGAGTCGATCAGCCTGTTCGATGAAGGGCTGGCATGCGCCCGAGCGGCCGGCTCGACCCGCATCGAGATCAATGCGCTCAGTCTCGTAGAGGTCTTCACCGAGCTCGGCCCGGAGGACCGGATCAGCCTCGGCGAGGAGGCGATCGCCGGCGCCCGCGCGTACGGGGACCGCTGGCTGCTCGGGCTCGTGACCGGGAACCACGGCCTGGTACTGAGCCAACTCGGGGAGATCCAGGAAGGAACCGATCTGACGAAGGAGGCGTATCGCCTCTGCCGGGCGACGGGCGACGTGTTCCTGACGGCGCTCTGGATCAACAACCTCGCCGAGGCCGCCTTGCGGACCGAAGACACCGGCGACGCACGAACCAAGCTGGCCGAGTCGCTCGAGCTCGCCCGGCTCATCGGCGACACCCGAGGGATCGACATTGCCACGCTGAACCTCGGCTGGGTCGAGCTGCTCGAAGGAGACTTCGACCGCGCCGGCGCCTGCTTCGAGGAGGCGGCGGCGATCGCACGGCGGCTCGGGAGGCGGGCGTATGGCGCCGACGCGATCTGTGGCTTCGCCCAGTTGGCCGCCGCCGCCGGCGATGCCGACCGTGCGGCGCGCCTTGCGGGAGCCGCGTCTGCGCTCGGCGGCCCTGACGGATTCGACCCGACCGCGTCGGTCACGCTCGCTCGGTACGTAGACGATGCGCGCGCAGCTCTCGGCGAGCACGCCTGGCAGAAGGCCTGGGCCGACGGTGCGGAACTCGGCTTCGACGCCGCGTTCAGCCTCGCGCTCGAGGGGCCGATGTCAAGTCGGTTTTGAGAGGGGAATAACCGAGGACCCCGGAGTCACCGTCCCACCCCGCTGTTGTCCTTGCGGCCGCCTGAGTTGCGCAAGCGGTACGGTCCTCGGTGCGGATGGCCGAAGTGCTCGAGACACAGGACCTCACCGACCCGTCACAACATGGCTGGGCGGTGAGCTATCGGATTCGGCGCGAAGACGGTGAGGAGCTTCACGCCGAGGTTCGCTGCTGGGACAAGGCGCGCGCCGCCGCCGAGCGGGCCGCAAACACCGAGGCACTCGCAGCGATCGCGGATCGGGGCATCGCTGCCGTGCTCGAGTACGCGGATGTGGTCGAGTCTCCGGCGAAGCGTGGGGCGGTAGTGCTCTCGATCTGGTTCGACTTAGCCGACGACGGGAACCTTCGCCGTCGCGTCGGCTACGAGCATCCGCCCGGGTAGCTCACCGCGCCGGGAGCGACAGCTAGCCGAGTAGCTCGCGGAGGGGGCGGAGCTGGTTCGGGACGACGCGGAAGTAGGCCCAGCGTCCGCGCTTCTCCCGTTCGAGTAACCCGGCGTTGACGAGCACCTTCAGGTGGTGGCTGACCGTGGGCTGGCTCAGCCCGAGCGGCTCCTGCAGATGGCAGACGCACGCCTCGCCGTCGGGCTGGGCTTGGATCAGGCTGAGGAGTCGGAGCCGGGCCGGGTCGGCCAAGACACGCAGTGCCGTTGCGAGCTGATCTGCGTCGTCGGCGGAGAGTGGCTCTGCCGAGAGCGGTGCGCAGCAGGCGGCGACGGTCGCGAACGTCTGCACGGTCACATATTGACACGGATCGATATGTTGCGTCAGGATTGCGTCAGATGACCGAGGAAGCACCGGAGGTCCTGTTCGTCTGCGTCCATAACGCCGGACGCAGCCAGATGGCAGCCGGGCTCGTGAAGCTCCGCTCGAAGGGACGGGTGCACGTTCGCTCTGCGGGCAGCGCCCCCGGGGACGAGATCAACCCGGCGGTGGTCGAAGCCGATCGAACGAGATCGGCGTCGACATGAGCGAGCGAGTTCCCGAAGCCGCTAACCTGACGACGCCGTCCGCGCGGCGGATGTGGTGATCACGATGGGCTGCGGAGACGCGTGCCCGGTCTATCCGGGAAAGAAGTACGAAGACTGGGAGCTCGAAGATCCGGACGGCAAGGACGTCGCGACCGTGCGCCGCATCCGCGACGAGATCGACGCCAGGGTCCAAGCGGCTGATCGACGAGCTTGCGGAGGCACGTCGGTGAGCGAGGACACGCTGCGCGAGGCGACGAAGCGCCGCTAGCACGTTGCGGTCGCCGACGCTTCTGCGTTCGCTTGTCGCCGAGGGCATCGGCACGTTCGCGCTCGTCTTTGCCGGCGCGGGGGCGATCATGGTCGACGCCAAGACGCACCAGCTCGGCCACGTTGGCGTCGCCATCACCTTCGGCCTCGTGATCATGGCGATGATCTACGCGGCCGGTCACATCTCGGGCGCGCACTTCAACGGTGCAGTGACGTTGGCCTTCGCGCTCACGCGGCACTTCCCGTGGAACCGTGCAGTCGCCTACTGGTGCGCGCAACTCGCCGGTGCTCTTGCAGCCGCCGCGATCCTGCGGGGCTCGTTGGGCGACATCGCACACGTCGGGGCGACGTTTCCGTCGGGCTCTCAGGCGCAGTCGTTCCTCTGGGAGCTGATCATGACCGCGTTCTTGATGTTCGTGATCATGGCCGTCGCAACCGACACGCGCGCAGTCGGCGAGGCAGCCGCGATCGCAATCGGCGCCACGATCGGGTTCGACGCAATGTTCGGGGTGGGACCGATCTCAGGCGCTTCGATGAACCCGATGCGTTCCCTCGGGCCGGGCATCGTCTCCGGGGACCTGCACGCGATCTGGATCTACCTCACGGCTCCAGTCGTCGGGGCGGCCGCCGGCGCACTGGCGTATCAGTTTCTCCGAGGCGACGGAGACGCGACGAGCGGCTAGCCGCGTGCGAAGACCGCCGCGCAGGCGGCGGCGAAGCCGGCCAGTGCCAGTGCTGCCGTGAGCTTCAACATGGATCTCACGGTGCGCCACCCACCCGGTGCATCGCCCACCGCGATCGGCTTGCTCGCGCCCGACGAACGTTCTGGGCATACCGGTGGGCGACGGCGCGCAAGGGCGCCGCCGTCGCCCACAGTCGCGAGTCGCCGAGCGTGTCCTCGTTCCCCCCTTGCCGGCGGCGTCGCGACGGACGCAGCTTGCATCGCGCCGGCTCGGTCTGGCCCCGCCCGTTCGGCTAGCTCGCGTTACCGGTGCGGCGAGGCCGTGCGTGGGAGCTGCGCGAACGCGCGGACGCAGGCAGGGTCGAACTGGGTCCCCGACGCGCGGAGTACCTCGTCGATCGCGTCGCGGCGGCCGCGGGCGCTCCGGTACGGGCGGTCCTCGAGCATCGCCTGGAACGCGTCGGCGACCGCGACGATGCGAGCCTCGAGCGGGATCGAGGTCATGCTGATCCCGTCCGGGTAACCGCTTCCGTCCCAACGCTCGTGGTGGGATCGCACGACCGCCCGAATGCATGAGGGAATCGCTGTCGGAAGGGCCGCCGCACCGGCCTCGGCATGCGTCTGAACGTGCTCGCGCTCGACGTCGTCGAGCGGCCCGGGCTTCGCGAGGACCTGCTGGTCGAGGAGGGACTTGCCGACGTCGTGGAGCAGGGCGCCCGCCGCCACCGCGAAGCGCAGGCTGAGCTCGATGCCGAGCTGCTCGGCGATCTCGACCGCGACGGCGGCGACTGCCTTGGCGTGTGGATCCTCCGCGACCTCGGCGCCTCCCCAGTGCCGAACGGCCCCGACGGCAGAGGCGAGAACGTCCGCTCCCTGCGTCGTCTGCGTCGACCGTCGCGCTCACGGTATCCCCCATTCGGGGGACGTCCGTTCACTCCTCTAGGCTCGACCATTGCGGTGGGTTTCACCGGGCGGCAAGCCCGGACGATGCGGCACACTCGGGAGTGGTCAGCGTGACAACAGAAACGCCGCTCGGGCGCATCCGGGCCTGGATCGCTTCGCCGGTGAGCACGGTCGGCTTCGCGGTGGCCGTGGCCGCTGGTCATAGTCCTCGCCGCGTGGGCGATCTCGTCGGTCGTCGCGGGCATCTCGGCGAGCCGCGCCGACAACCGCCTCAAGTCGGCTGCCACCGTTGCCCGCGGCCTGCTCGCGGAGCGCATCGACGCCGCCGCCGGGCGCGCTGCAGACGTCGCCGGCTCCCCGAGCGTCGTCCGGGCGATTCTCGATCACGACAGCAATCGGTTGCGGGCGGTCGCTGCGCGGCGCCACGTGAACTTCGTGCTCGGCAACAGCGTCGATCGGCGCGAAGCCGCCGCCCGGCGCGCCGACGAGAGAGGTCGTCGTCTACGCCGGGTCGAAGCCGCTGGGCGCATCGTCGCTCCGGTGGTGCTCGACCAGGCGTTCGTCGACCAGGTCGCCTCGGCGGCAGGGCTCCGGCACCGGGACGTGCTGTACCTGACCGTCGGCCCTCGCGCCGTGCCGCGCACCGGATCGAAGCCCGTCGTGCAACCGGGCTCACGCAAGGTACAGCGGACGCTGCTCGACTCCCGTCCGCCGACCGACATCATCGGCGGCGCCAAGGCGTGGCGTGGCCTCTCGGCCCTCGCGCTGCTCGCCGTCGGGCTGCTCGCGTTCGCAGCCGCGTTCATCTACAGGCAGCGGCGGCCGGCGCGCGTGGTCGCACCCGGGCGTGCCGTGCGCGACGCGGTCTCGCTCGTCGGCGAGACGCTCGCGGCGACGCACAACCCCGGCGCGCTCCTGGCGGTGATGCTCGAGTCGGCGATCGAGGCGACGCACGCCGCCGGCGGTGCACTGCTTCGCGGCGGGAAGAAGATCGACGAGCGCGGCGGACAGCTCGTCCGGCGACCAGATGCGGATCGACTTCAACGACGCCTTCGACGGATCGACGCTGACGATGCTGCTCGCCGCGGGCGAGGGCTCGTTCTCCAAGGACGCGCGCGAGGCGGCGGAATGGATCACGGCACAGGCGGCGATCGCTCTCGAGAACGCACATCTCCATCAGCTCGTGCAGGAGCAGGCCGTCACGGACGAGCTGACGGCGCTCGCGAACCGGCGCCAGTTCCTCGACGCGCTCGCCCACGAGCTCACGCGGTCCGCGCGCACGGGCGAGACGACGTCGCTCATCCTCTGTGACCTCGACGACTTCAAGAACGTGAACGACCGGTTCGGTCATCCGGCCGGGGACGAGGCGCTGCGCGTCGTCGGCCGGGTTCTGCGCGACACGGTGCGGGAGCTGGACGTCCCGGCGCGCCTCGGCGGCGAGGAGTTCGCCGTCGTCCTGCCCAACACCAATCTCGATGGAGCCGTCCGGCTCGCCGAGCGCATTCGTGTTGCGATCGGCGAAGCCGCGATCGTGGTCGGCGGCGGCCGCATCTCGCTTACGGTCAGTCTCGGCGTGGCGGCGTACGCGAACGGCGACTCGGTCGAGGACCTGATGCACCAGGCCGATCGCTGCCTGTACGCGGCGAAGGAAGCCGGGAAGAACGTCGTCGTCAGCGGACCCGAAGAGCCGCGCAACGGTGCCGGACGGCGTCCGGAGTCGTTGCGAAGATCCCCGTCCTAGATGCGGCGCAGTCACACGCTCACCGCTGTGGCGGCCTCTGTCGGCGTGGCCGCGCTCGCGCGCGCGTGGGTCGGGCCGGCCGGGCACGAGGCGGCCTCACCGCAGGTCGCGCCAACCGCCGTCGTTGCCGGCGCCGCGGTCGCGCGTCGTGGGCGTGACGGTCACGCCTCCGCAATGCACTCGTGCGCCCGACGAGGCGCGTCGTGGGACGGGTCGCGCACCATCACACGCGTGCGCGCCACCGGGCCGAGCACGCGGTGCCTCGTCGCGGGTCCTGATCGCCTACTCGCCGTCGCCTCCGGCGTGAGCGGGACCTCGACCGGTGCGGCGCCGGTCGCGCAGCAAGTCGTCGAGCCGGGCGCGACCCCGACCCGCTCGATCCCGCAGGGCGAGACCGGGTCGAAGAAGTCCAACTCCAACGCGAAGGCAGGGTCGAAGTCGAAGTCGAAGGGCAAGTCGAAAGGCACGCCGAAGGGCAAGCCGAAGCCGAGCCCCGAGCCGACACCCACCCCGACGCCGACACCGACGCCGACACCGACACCGACACCGACACCCACGCCGACGCCAACGCCGACACCCACGCCAACGCCGACGCCGACACCGACGCCGACTCCCGGTCCCGGCGCCGCGCCCGCCGCCGACGCCGGCCCTCGCCGGCTCCGACGCCGTCGCCGAGCCCCCCACCGCCTGCTCCGAGCGAGCCGACGCTCGCGGTGGCGAACCCCGGCATCGTCCAGGTGACCGACCGGCCGCCGCTCGACCTCTCGCATCCGCGCAACGTCGATCCTGGTGGCACGCCCCCGCCGGCCCCTCCGCTGCGCACGCTGCCGCAGCGGACTGTCGATCCCGACCCGATCCCGCCGCCCGCCCCGACGCCGACGCTGCCGAGCCGCTAGCGCACGACGACTGGAACGGTCTGAACGTGCTGCGGCGAGCCGTCGGCCGCGTTCGGGGCGAACGCGACGACGGTCGCGGCCCCGCCTGACCCAGCGTGCAGCGTCGCCGTGAACGAGCCGCGGGCCGGCGCGCCCTCGCTCGCGGTCACCGTCTGCCGTTCGAGCACGTCGCCGTCACGGCGGAGCTCGACCACGAGCGTCGCCTCGAACACGCTCGCCGTGCCGCGCACGACGAACGTCGGCGACACGACGGCGTGATCGGCGGGAGACTCGACCACGATCGGGGCAAGCGTCGTGGTCGTCGGCGCGCTCGTCGTCGCGGCCTGCTCGTCCCGGCCGCAGGCAGCCGTCAAGAGCCCTCCCACCACGAGAACGAGCCCCAGCGCCGCCTTCGGCATTCCGTAAGTCTCCCAGGCCGCCGCGGGGATATCCTTTGGGGCGTGATGAGTGTCGTCGGTGTCGTTCTGATCGCGGCCGCCGTCGTCCTCCTCGCAGCCGCCGAGTGGCCCCGCCTTGCCCGACGGTTCGGGGTCGACGGACGGAGACGGCGGGAGCGTGCCCGCCGGAAGTCGCAGCTGCGCGTCGTTCGCGCGCCGGGGGACGACCCTGATCAATTCGCGCGGGACGTCGAGCGTGACCTCGCCGCCCTGCCGACGATCGATCCGCACGACGCCGAGAACCGGTAAGGCGGGCTAGCCGCCGACGACGGTCGTGCGGAGCGTCGCCGTGTTTGGCGTGACGGTCGTCGAGCCGCCCACCGGGAGCACGTCCTCCATGTTCTTCGTCTCCTGGTAGTCACTGACGCTCACCATCAGCGAGTGACGTCCCTTCGGGACGTGGATGTGCACCGCGCCGCTCGCCCATGTCGCCTGGGCCGTCCCGCCGTCGAGGGTCGCCCTGATCGAGGACGGATCGACGCCCGAGCCGGCATCCGAGGCGCCGACCACAACCTCGTCCGTGGCCTTCCGGGGCCGGAGCGCCAGCCGCGGTGGGGTCGTGTCGTTGACCCACCAGCGGAACGTGAACGGCCCGGCCCTCGCGGCGGACACGGAGTCGAAGACGATGTCGTATGCGCCGGGTGCGGGGAGGACGGCGCCTGCGATCAGCCTGGGGTCGTCGAACGTCTTGCGGTACGGGTTGAGGTCGACGGGCAGGCCGGGGTAGCCGACGAGGTGGTTCTCGTCCCCCGCGAACGTCACGTGCGGCGTGACGTGCCCTCGCAGGACGACGGCGCCGAAGTTGGCCGGCCGAGCCTTGACGTTCACGCGGTAGACGCGCTCCGGGCCCGGGAACGTCTCGCCGCCGCCCGTGGGATAGCGGTAGCTCGAGACCAGGGACGGCGCGCCCGCGGTCGTCCCGTGGACGATGCCCGGCCGCCCGAGCACGATCGCCTTCTCGCGCCCGAGCTTCGAGCTGGCGACGCCGAGCCAGAAGGGGATCCGGCGCATGTCGGTCCCGCGCGTCAGCACGACGAAGCCCGTGACGTCGCCCGTGGTCGCCCCGGCGGTCGCGGTCACGGTCATGACGCCCGGCGCCGCGACCTGCGGCTGCGTCACGACCGACGCAGCGCCCTGCTGGACGACGACCGAGGTGGTCCATGGCGACGGGCCGCCGCCCGCGTCCGTGAGCGTCACGCTTCGGGTCGCGGCTGCGCCGGGCCGGAGCTGGCCGAAGCTGAGACCCGTCGGAGACGCGAAGAGCAGCGGCGCGTCCGCCCGCGGCACGTCGATGATGCCGCCTCCCTCGCGCGTCACCGGCACCTCGGCGCCGTTGCTCGCAAGAACGGGATCGGCCGTCTGCACGAGCGCCGACTTGATCTGAGCCACCGTCCAGTCGGGATGGCGCTCACGCAGGAGCGCCGCCGCGCCCGCCACATGCGGCGTCGCCATGCTCGTCCCGCTGAGCAGGCCCCAGGTCTGGCTGGAGGTGGGGAGGGACGAGACAACGTCGACGCCGGGGGCGGTCACGTCCGGCTTCATCGCGAGCGATACGGGCGTGGGGCCCCCGGACGAGAACCCGGCGATCGCGTCCTTCGACGTCGCTGCTGCGACCGTGATCGCGTCGGGCGCGTTCCCCGGAGACGACACCGAGCCGTAACCGAACTCCGAGAAGTCGTTGCCGGCCGCCACCACGGGGACGACCCCGGCCGCGGCGGCGCCGTCGATCGCCTGGACGACGATGTCGCGGGTCGGGTCGACCTCCGGTTCCCCGATCGAGAGGTTGATCACGTTCATTCCGTCCGCGACGGCGGATTCGATCGCAGCGGCGATCTCCGCGGCATTCCCGTCGAGCCCGAGCAGCGGCGTCGGGATCGTCAGCGCCTTGTAGTTCCCCAGGTACGCGTTCGGCGCGACCCCGGAGATCGTGTTCCCCAGCGCTTTGGCGCCGTAGTCGCCGGCGGCGATGCCGGCGACATGCGTCGCGTGGAACGAGTTGTCGGGGTCGAACGGCAGCTTGGCGTACTTCCACGCCGTCGACGGCGGGGTGAACGTCCGCTGCACGATCACCTTCGGCGTCGTGTACTTCGTGTCTCCCTTCGGGAACCCCGCCGGGTACGTGAAGCCGCTGGAGTTGAAGTACGGGTGAGTCGCCTGGAGACCGTCGTCGATGATGCCGATCTTCATGCCGTTGCCCGCGGTGGCGAAGTTCGGGCCCCACAGCTTGTCGGCTCCGATCTGCTGCGGCCCGGCGGTGTCGCGGAGCGTGTGGAAGCGGACGTTCGGCCACACGCGCAAGACCCCCGGGATCCGGGCGAGCGCTTCCGCCTGCGAGCGCGGCAGCGCGATCGCGAGCCCGTTCGCGACGAGCCGGTAGTGCCAGCGCACCTCGGCCTCCGGCAGTTCCGTCTCGATGCGGTCGGCGAGCTCGGCCTGCGCCGAGTCGAGCTGACGCATGTAGGTGCGGTGCGACGCCGACTGCAGCGACCGACCAAAGGCGGCCATCGCCGGCGCACGCATCGTGACGACGACCTCCGTGAGAGGCTCGGGAGCGCGCGCGCCGAGTCCGTCCCCGGAGAGCACGACGGCGGCCGTCGCCGCCGCTGCAGCAATCAGTAGAAGCCTCGTCAGAGTGCGGATGAGAGGACTTGAACCTCCACGCCCTTACGGGCACACGGACCTGAACCGTGCGCGTCTACCAATTCCGCCACATCCGCGGGCGGCCGTCAGTGTAGCCGCGGCCCAGAAGCTCTCACGGTCGTGCTGCGGCGTCCTTGCATCGCACTCGCCGATCAGCGCCCGGATCGACGAGCCTCGTGCTGTGAAAGCTTCCTAGCCGAGGATTGCCGGCTCTGAGCCGAGCTGCTTTGCCCACCACTCGGCGTCGCGCTCGCGGAACGTGTCCTTGAGATCGTCGACGTACGTGGCGAGGTCCTCCTCGTGCTGGGCGATCCACTGCTCGCGCTGCTCGAGCTCGCGTGCCAGCTCGTCGTGGCGCTCCTGGCGCTGCTCGAGCTCGGAGTGCAGCCGCGCGACACGGGCCCGCAGCTCCTCCTCGAGCTTGCCGTTCTGGTTGGCGTTCGCTGCGAGGTCGGCCTCGGCCTCGGCGAGCTTGCGCTCGCGGGCCTCGAGGGCGGCCTGCCGCTCGGCGGCCTCGCGCTCGAGCACGCCGACGTCCTGCTTGTGGGCGTCGAGCGCGGTCTGCAGCTCGAGGAGCTCGGTCTCGCGCGCGGCCAGCTCGACCTCGCGCTCGTCCAGCTCGTTCCCGCGGACGGCATTGGTCTCGGCCATCGCCGCCTCGAATGCCGCCTGAGCCGAGTCGAGCTCTGCCCGGGCCCGCTTCTCGAGCTCGCCGATCTCCTGCTCGCGCTCCTCGAGCGCGGCAAGGCGGGCCTCCAGCTCGCGCTGGCGCTCGGCCGACGCCTCCGCTGCAGCCACGGCGGCGGCCTCCGCCGCTGCCGTCTCGAGCCTCGCCTGCGCCTCGGCCAGCTCTGCCTCCGTGCGTGCCTTCACCAGCTCGAGCTCGCTCTCGCGCGCGGACAACGCCGTCTCGCGAGCGGTGAGCTCCTGGCGCTTGGCCGTGAACCGACGGTCGAGCTTGTCGAGCGCCTCTGCCACCTCGGCCTCGCGGCGCTCGAGCTCTTCCTGCCGCTGGTCGAGCGACGCGAGCAGCTCCGACGTCGCCTCGTTCATCTGCTGGTTCCGCTGCTCCTCCGCCTCGGAACGAATCTCCTCGAGCCGCAGCTCGGCGAGCTCGCGCTCGCGTTGCGCCACTGCCTCCGCGTGCTCGCGCTCACGCCTCGCGGCGATGCGGGCCTCCTCGTCGACGGCGCTCAGGACGGCGGCCGGCGCCTCGGACTCGGCCGCGCGCACGCGCAGTCCGACCTCGTTGACGAAGACGACGGTCCGGTCCGGCTCGGGGGCCGATGCCTCCTGGGCGCTGTGCTGGCGCTCCAGCTCGGCCAGGCTCTCCTCGATCACGCGATCGTGCTCTGTGCGATGCGATGCGGTTCCGTCCGTCGGCATGGCGAGTCTCCTCGTCGATTGGGACGGCGCGCCGCAAGCGCCGGGGGTATTGCCCTCATAAGTTCGACCTCCGTCGCGCCGGCGGCGACCCCATTCCGAGGGATTCTCGGGCCGGCGGCGTAATGCGGTTTCCGATGCGTGTCGCGAGGCTGACGAGGGCGGACGGAGTCATCGTGTGCGAGCGGTGCATGATCGCCGACCGCCCCTGGTCGCGCCTGCGCGGCCTGCTCGGGCGTGCGCGCCTCGATCCCGGGGAAGGGTTGCTCCTTCGCCCGGCCGGGTCGATTCACATGGCTTTCATGCGGTTCGCGATCGACGCGGTCTTCTGCGACCGCGAGCTGGTCGTAATCGACGTCGTCCGCGGGCTCAGGCCATGGCGCGCCGCCGGCCGGCGCGGGGCGAAGGTCGTGATCGAGCTGGCCGAGGGCGCGGCGGAGGGCCTCGGGGCTGGCGACCGTCTCGCCGTCGCTACGATCGATCCGTGAGCACGCAACCGCTTCGCGATCTGCTCGAGCGCGCCTTTCCCGACGCGACCGAGCTGCAGGTGCTCGACCGCACCGGCGGTGGTGACCACTTCCAGGTGATCGTCGCTTCGCCGTCACTCGACGGGCTGACGCTCGTCGAGCAGCACAAGCGGGTGTACGACGCGCTGGCCGCACCGCTTGCCGACGGCAGCATCCACGAGCTTCGAATCTCGACCAAGGGGGCGACTTGAGCTACACCGACCAGATCAAGGGCGTCATCGACGGCTCGGACGTCGCGCTGTTCATGAAGGGCACGCCGACATTCGTGATGTGCGGCAACTCCGATCGTGCGCTGAAGGCCCTCCGGCGCGCCGGGGCCCCGGTCACCGCCGTCGACATCCTTGCCGATCCTCAGATCCGCCAGGAGCTGAGCGCGACTCTCGGGCTGGCCGACGATCCCGCAGGTGTTCGTGAAGGGCGAGCTCGTCGGCGGCGCCGACATCGTCGAGGAGCTCGAGGCGAGCGGAGAGCTCGAGCAAACGCTCCGCGAGCGGCTCGGGGACGGCTACGAGGAGCGCCGGAGCGAGACGACGGTCGCGCTGGCGTAGCTCACTCCGCCAGCACCGCGAGCACGTCGTCGGCGTGCGTCGCCGGCTTCACCTTCGGCAGCACCTTCTTCACGGTCCCGTCCTCGGCGATCACGAACGTCGAGCGCTCGACGCCCATGTACGTGCGGCCCATGTAGGACTTCTCCGTCCAGACGCCGTATGCGTCGGCGACGTGATGCCCCTCGTCCGCGAGCAGCGTGAACGGCAGCCCGAACTTCTGCTTGAACTTCGACGTGCGAGGTCTCGTCGTCCGGTGAGATGCCGAGCACGACCGCGCCGGCGCTGCTCGAACTCGCCGTACGCGTCGCGGATCCCGCAGGCCTGCGTCGTGCAGCCTGGCGTGTCGTCCTTGGGATAGAAGTAGAGGACGACCTGCTTGCCGCGCAGGTCGGAGAGCCGGACCGTGTCGCCGCCGTCGGTCGCCAGCTCGAAATCCGGTGCTTCCTTGCCTTCTTCGACCATGAATGCCTCCGTCGGGCTTCGTCGGGCTCTCGAGTAGGGTGGGTGCTCGGCGATGCTAACGGCCCACCACGTCGAACGCATTCCTGTTGATCGCGGTCTGCGTCGTGGCGTCGGGCGCGGCGTTCGTCGCACGCCGCCGCGGCCGCGCCGGCGAAGCGGTGTGCGCAGCTGCTCGCGCTCGCGCAGACGCTGCTCGATCGCGCAGGTCGGGCTCGGCCTGCTGCTCCTCTCCGACCATCGCCGCGCCCCGGACCGGCTGCACTACGCCTACGGGACGTTCGCGCTGCTCGCGGTGCTCTCGCCGTGGCTCTACGCGCCGATCGACCCGCGCGCGCGGCTGCTCTGGTTCGCGGTCGCGACGCTCGTCGCGGCCGCGCTCGGCGTCCGCGCCTACATGACCGCTTCATGAGCCCGCTTTCGTCCGCAACCTCCTGATCCTCGCCGGCGTCTCGGTGATCGTGCTCGTGCTGAACCTCGAGGTTGCGCTCGTCACCGTCGGCGTCCTGCTCGTGCGGATCGCATTCTTCATCGCGATCGCGGTCGTCGCCTACATGTTCTGGCGCGACTTCGCGCGCCGCGAGATCTCGACGTGGCCGTCGCGCGCCCAGTGGGTCTTCTACGGGGCGGTCGCGCTGCTCGTCGTCGACCTCGTCTGGTTCTTCCTCGGCAGCCCGTCCGGCCTCGACGCGCTCGCCTTCTTCGTCGTCGCGATCGTGTGCGTCTTCGCCGGCGTGGCGCACCTGGCGCGACCAGCGCACGCATTTAGCTAGGCCAGCGAGACGCGAGCCCGACGCCGTCGAGGCGGTCGAGCGCCTCGCGGATGGGCACGTGGCTGGCCGACGAAGATCGGCGTGTCGCGCTCGGTGTAGCGCCGACGCCTCGCGAGTCGCGGAGCCGGAGCATCAGGTGCATGAAGTCGGCGGGCTCGTCGCACTCGAAGACCGTCATGAACTCCTGGTCGTCGATGCCGAACGAGTAGGTCGTGTGGTTGTGGATCCCCGGGAACTCGTCGCGTCCGATGCGGATGTGCTCGTCCATCGCCTGCTGGCGGTGCTCCTCGGTCAGCGAGTACCAGGCGCGCACCTTCACGAACGGGTAGACGACGAGGTACGGCGAGCTCCTTGGGCACGATCTTGCCGCGCGCTTGCGGGCCGAGCGTGTACTGCGACGCCTTCGTCGTCGCGAGGTACGAGTACGGCGTCTCGAGCCAGCCGGCGAGCGGCGTCGCGTTCAGCGCCGCGCCGAGCTCGCCGAGGTCCTCGTAGCGGCGCGTGATCTTCCAGAGGAAGAAGTCGACGTCCGGGCCGCACGCCCGTGGTCGAGTAGACGCGCAGGTGGTCGAAGCGCGAGGCGTGGTCCGTCGATCACGTCGGCGAACGCCTCCTTGGCCGCCGCTCGCTCCTCGACCGGCAGGCGCCGGAACGCCGGATCGAGCCGGTAGAAGGTGTAGGCGACGTACTGCCCGTCCATCGTCTCGCTAACGCTAGCGTGGACGACTGTGGCGACGGAGCAGCTCGAGGCCAGCTGAAGCGCGTCCCGGCCGGCCCGGGCGTCTATCTGTTCCGCGACGAGCGAGGCGACGTTCTCTACGTCGGCAAGGCGAA
This sequence comes from uncultured Thermoleophilia bacterium, assembly GCA_963742615.1. Classification (GTDB taxonomy): domain Bacteria; phylum Actinomycetota; class Thermoleophilia; order Gaiellales; family Gaiellaceae; genus PALSA-600. The sequence continues at coordinate 236,773 of CAVUMS010000002.1, forward strand.
GTCGCTGCGGCCGCGGGTCCGCTCCGTACTTCCAGGCCGGGTCGAGCGACACGCGTCCGGGCATCCGCCAGATGTCCGACCGAGTCGCCGAGATCGAGACGATCGTCACCAGCACCGAGGTCGAGGCGCTGCACCTCGAGCAGAACCTGATCAAGCGCCACCGGCCGCCGTACAACGTGCGTCTGCGCGACGACAAGTCGTTCCCGTACATCGCGGTGACGGTCGAGGACGACTACCCGCGCGTGATGTTCACGCGCGAGCGGCACCGGCGCGGCGTCGTCTACTTCGGGCCGTACGCGAACGCGAAGAAGGTGCGCGAGACGCTCGACGTCCTGAACCGCGTGTTCCGCTACCGCCCGTGCGAGGGGCCGCAGCCCGGCCGGCGCAGCGGCATCCCGTGCCTCGACTTCCACATCGAGCGGTGCTTCGCGCCGTGCGTCGGCTACATCTCGAAGGAGGACTACCGCGAGCTGATCGACCAGGTGATCGAGTTCCTGTCCGGCGACGACCGGCCGATCCGCCGCGAGCTCGAGCGGCAGATGCGCGATGCGGCGGCCGAGGAGCGGTTCGAGGACGCGGCGCGGTATCGCAACCGGCTCGCGGCGATCGAGCGGCTGGCCGAGCGGCAGGCGGTCGAGCGGCGCTCGATCGGGACGATCGACGTGATCGGGATCGCGGTCGTCGCCGGAGCGTGCGGCGGTGCAGGTGTTCCCGCTGCGCGACGGGCGGATGGTCGACCGCTACTCGTTCCACCTCGAGAACGCGGCCGGCGAGGAGCTCGGCGAGGTGCTCGAGAGTTCTGCCTCGAGTACTACGGCGCGGCGCCGTCGATCCCGCCGCAGATCCTCGTGCCGCGCGGGGAGCGGCGACACGTCCGCGCTGGCCGACGTTCCTCTCGGAGCGGCGCGGCTCGCACGTCGAGGTGCGCGCGCCCGAGCGCGGCGAGAAGCGGCGGCTGCAGGAGCTCGCGCAGCAGAACGCCGAGCTGGCGCTCGACTCGGAGACCTTCGTCGCCGAGACGAAGCGCGCGCGCCGCGTCGAGGCGCTCGAGGAGCTGCGCGAGGCGCTCAACCTCGAGTCGCTGCCGATCCGGATCGAGTGCTTCGACATCTCGAACATCCAGGGCCAGGAGATCGTCGGCTCGATGGTCGTGTTCGAGGACGCCGTCGCGAAGAAGGCGCACTACCGCAAGTTCCAGGTGCGAGGCCAGGACGGCCAGGACGACTTCGCGGCGATGCGCGGAGGTCGTCCTGCGACGCTTCACGCGGCTCTCGGCCGATCCGGCGCTCGGCCGAATGGAACGAGTCGTTCGCGCAGCCGCCGAACCTGGTCGTGATCGACGGCGGCAAGGGCCAGCTGTCGGCGGCGCTCGAGGCGATGGCCGAGCTCGACCTACCGCGGGTGGCGGTGATCGCCCTCGCCAAGCGGATCGAGGAGGTGTTCGTGCCCGGGCGGCCGGAGCCGATCCTGCTGCCCGACGCACTCGCCAGGCCTGCAGCTGCTGCAGCGGATCCGCGACGAGGCGCACCGCTTCGCGATCACCTTCCACCGGCAGCGACGCGACGCGGCGGCGCGCGAGTCGATGTTCGACCAGCTCGAGGGCGTCGGCCCGGCGCGACGCCGGGCGCTCCTCCGCACTTCGGCTCGGCCGAGCGGGTGCTCGAGGCGACGGCCGAGGAGCTCGAGGGCGTGCCGGGCGTGCCCGCGAAGACGGCGCGCAACATCTACGCGCAGCTCCACCGCACCGGCCGCGCGTAAGTCGGACTAGCGCGCGTTCAGCACGACGGCGACCACGTACTCGATGTTGCCGTCGCGGAGAGCGTCGCCGACCCTGCGGTCCGAGCCGAGCCCGGCGCGGGTGTTCAGAAGCTCGGCGACGCGCTCGTCGCTCATCCCGGACCGAGCGGGAGGCCGCGAGCACGTGCGGCGAGCGCCGGCAGCGGCTGGCCGTCGGCGTCGAACTGCCAGGCCGGGTACTCGTAACCGTTCTCGGAGGGCACGCCGAGCAGCCGGCCCCGCCGCCGAAGCACCTCGAGGCGGCCCGGATCGAGCCCCGTGCGGGCACCGAGCCACGAAGCGGAGAGCGAGCTTGACATCCCGCAACTGTAGATCCCTACTCTTCCGGCGTGCACCGGCTCCGCTCGTGCTCGACCGTGCTCGTCCTGGCCGCCTGCGGCTCGTCGAAGGGCAGCCAACCGCCTGCGACGACCGCGACCCCTCCGCCGCCGTCCTCGGCCGTGCCCGGCTCGAAGGGGCTCTACGCCGGCGGGAACTGGGCGGTCGTCCTCGCAGGGGGCCGCGGCGTCGCGGTGCACCTCGTCGACGGCGCCTGGCGCACCGACACGAGCGGGCGCGTGAAGATCGCGATCCTCGGCCCGAAGCCCGGCAGCGTCGCGCCGAGCCTGCCGCAGGTGGCCGCCGAGCTGCGCGCGCCGAAGCCGCTCGTCGAGTCGGGGCTCTGGGTCGACGGCAAGGAGCTCGTGGTCAAGGGCGGCGGCACCCCGACGCGCGCGACGATCTACGGCGCGCCGGCCTCCGACCTCGCTCCCGGCCGCCACGTCGCCGTCGCGTACGGTCGGACCGACTCGACCGGCAGCGCACGCGCCTGGTCGTTCCGCGTGCGCTGACCCGGCCGTCGGCTCATGTTCCGCCGGCGTTCTCCCCGCCGTTCAGGAACGGGTAGCGGTAGTCGCGGGGCGGCGCGAACGTCTCCTTGATCGAGCGCGGGGAGACCCACCGAATCAGGTTCCACAGGGAGCCGGCCTTGTCGTTCGTCCCCGACGCCCTCGAGCCCCCGAACGGCTGCTGACCGACGACCGCGCCGGTCGGCTTGTCGTTGACGTAGAAGTTGCCCGCCGCGTAGCGGAGCTTCGAGGCGGCGTCGTCGATCGGACCGCGCTCCTCCGAGAACACGGCGCCCGTCAGCCCGTAGGGCGCAGTGCGGTCGATCAGTTCGAGCGTGTCGTCCCAGCGCCGCTCGTCGTAGACGTAGGTCGTCACGACGGGACCGAACAGCTCGTCGCGCAGCAGCCTGAAGTCGGGATCGCGCGTCTCGACGACGGTCGGCTCGACGAAGAAACCGCGCGAGTCGTCGTAGCCGCCGCCGACGACGATCTCCGTGTCGGCGTGCCGCTTGGCCTCCTCGATCGCCTCGGCCTGCGTCGAGAACGACGCGCCGTCGATCACGGCGCCCATGAAGTTGCCGAAGTCGGAGACGTCGCCGACCTTGATCGTCGCGACCTCCTCCTGCAGTCGCTCGCGTAGCTTCGGCCAGAGGTTCGAGGGGGCGTAGACCCGTGACGAGGCCGAGCACTTCTGGCCCTGGTACTCGAACGAGCCGCGGACGATCGCGGCGGCAAGCGAGTCGAGGTCGGCGGACGGGTGCGCCACGATGAAGTCCTTGCCGCCGGTCTCGCCGACGATGCGCGGGTAGTTCCGGTAGCGCTCCATCGCGCCGGCGACGGTCCGCCACATCCCGTTGAACACGGGAGTGGAGCCGGTGAAGTGGATGCCGGCGAGGTGCGGGCTCGCGAGCGCCGCGTCGCCGATCGTCGCGCCCGACCCGTAGACGAGGTTGATCACACCGTCCGGCAGCCCGGCCTCCTGGAAGAGGCGCATCAGGTAGTAGGCGGAGAGCATCGCCGTGCCGGCAGGCTTCCAGACGATCGTGTTCCCCATCAGCGCCGGCGAGCTCGTGAGGTTCGCGGCGATCGCCGTGAAGTTGAACGGCGAGACCGCGAACACGAAGCCCTCGAGCGGCCGGTACTCGAGCCGGTTCCAGATTCCGGGCGACGACATCGGCTGCTCGGCGTAGATCCGGCACATGAACTCGACGTTGAAGCGGAAGAAGTCGATCGACTCGCACGCCGCGTCGATCTCCGCCTGGTGCGCGGTCTTCGACTGGCCGAGCATCGTCGCGGCGTTCAGCGTGTCGCGCCACGGGCCCGAGAGCAGCTCGGCCGCGCGCAGCAGGACCGCGGCGCGGTCCTCCCACGACCACCTTGACCATTCCTTCCACGCCTCCGCCGCAGCGTCGACCGCCTGCGCGACATGTTCCGCGCCGCCCTGGTGCACGTCGGCGAGGACGTGCTCCTTGTCGTGGGGCATCACCGCCTGCTTCAGGTTGCCGGTCGTAACCTCCTTCCCGCCGATCACGAGCGGGATCTCGATGCGCTCGCCGCGCATCTGCTCGAGCCGCTTCTGCAGGCTCGCGCGCTCGGGGCTGCCGGCGAGGTAGTCGTTGACGGGCTCGTTGCGGGGCGGGGGCGGGCGGAAGATCGCGTGGCTGCTCATGGGCCGTACATTACGGCGGTGGACCCGGTTCACGCCCTGTGGATCGGCGGCGCGACCGGAGCCGGGAAGACATCGATCTCGCGCGCGCTCGCGTACCGGCACGACCTGCAGCTGTACAACGTCGACCACCGGACCTACGACCACCTGTACCGGGTGCGCGTGCCGCCCGACCTGCGTTGGGACCTGCCGCCGCCGGTGCTCGCGGATCGGTTCGTGGACTACTCGCGGCACCGGTTCGAGCTCGTGCTCGAGGACCTCGAGAGGCTCCCGCCGTCGCCCGGCGCGATCGCGGAGGGGCCGTTCCTCTTGCCGTCGCTCCTTCCGTCCGGCGGCGCCGCCGTGTTCCTGGTGCCGAGCGAAGAGCGGATCCGCGCGACCGGCGCCGAGCGCGGGCAGCGCGACGTCGTGGTCGAGCGCAACCTGGTGCTCGCGGAGCGGATCGCTGCCGACGCCGCAGCGACCGGGCTGCCGGTGCTCGCGGTCGATCGTGGCCTCCGGGAGATGATCGAGCGTGTCGAGGCCGTGCTCGCGTCGGCGATCGACCGGCTGCCGCGCGGAGGCGACCTCTCAGCCGTCCGCCGGTTCGAGAACGACGTGCTCGCCGAGCAGGTGCGGCTGTACCGGGCGTCCGGCGAGGCGCCGCCCGGGTCGCCGCCGCTGCCGTTCGTGTGTGAGTGTGGGCGCTCCGGGTGCGCCGAGGAGATCGAGCTGACACTGGAGGACTACGTCAGCGCCGGAGCAGATAGGTCGCGGTTACGACGACCCAGATCATGAAGCCGAGCAGCGACGCGGACGTCTCGTCAGGGCCGAGCGTCCAGTTCGCGGCGCCCTCCACGAGACCCACGACGAGCACGACGACGCCTCCCGCGAGACCGGCGCGCCCGAACCAGCGGTCGACCTTGCGCGCGCGCAGGGCGGCGAGCGACGAGCCGACGATCACCGCGGCGGAGCAGGCCGCGGCCGACGCCGTGAACTCCGGCTGGTCGAGGAGCAGCGTCGCCGCCTGCAGCGCGATCACCGCCGCTCCGCCCATCGCGACGATGCCCGCGAAGAAGCCGTCCGGGTCGTAGCGCACGAGCCGGGCACGCAGGCTCGCGAGGAACCACAGGAACGCGAAGGTCGCCGCGGCGAACAGCGCGGACTGCACGTGGCGGTGGTCGTCGCCCAACAGGAAGGCCGGCAACGCGAGGGCGACGTAGGCGTACCCGGACGCCGCGATCCGTTCCAGGCCCACGCGCCGACGCTACAACATCGGTGCATGAGGCCAACGCTCGTCCAGTACGACGCGCCGGGTTGGGGCGTCGGCGAGGTTTGGCTCGACGGCGAGCTCGTCGTGCACTCCGAGCTGCCGCGTCCGCGACGGCGCTCCGGGGTCAGACCCGGGTCAGACCCGGGTCAGACCCTAATCGCCCGTGTGCAGGGATTCTTTGCCGGAGCGGCGGATGACTTCCTCGACGTGCCGCTCGATCTGCCAGACGGTTTTCTCGGCGCGTGCGCGCAGGCGCTGCGCGCGGTTCCGCGCGGGGAGGTGGTGACGTACGGCGAGCTCGCCGCGCTCGCCGGCCGCCCGCGCGCCGCCCGCGCTGCCGGAACGTTCTGCGCGCGCTGCGACCTGTCGCCGTTCGTGCCGACGCATCGCGTCGTCTCGGCGGGCGGCCTCGGTCCCTACGGCGACCTCGGTCCCGCGTACAAGCGCCGACTGCTCGCGCTCGAGGGAGTCTCGCTCTGAGCCTGTCGGAGGAGCTCCGCGACGAGCTCGCCGCGATCGCGCCGACGCGACGCTGCTGCACGCTCGCGGAGCTCTCCGCGCTCTTCCACGCGTCGGGTGCCTGGCACCTTCGCGACGGAAGCGTGGCGGTCGAGCTCGATCTCGCGACTCCGGCGGCGGCCCGGCGCGCCTTCGCGCTGCTTCGCGACCACGGGGTGCGATCCGAGATCCGGACGTACCCGCGGCGAGCCTTCGACGGCGCGACGCGCTACCAGCTGCATGTCGACGTGGACGGGACCGCGGGGAACGTGCTCGTCGAGGCCGGGGTGCTCTCGCCCGCGGGGGCGCCGCTCGAGCGGCCGCCGAAGCGCGTGGTCGGACGGTCGTGCTGCCGCACCGCGTACCTACGCGGCGCGCTGCTGGGAGGCGGCTCGCTGTCCGGGCCGCGCGACCCGCACCTCGAGCTGCGCACGTCGGGGCGGGCCGGAGCGGAGTTCATCGCCGCCACCGCCGCCCGTGAGGAGCTCGACCTCAAGGTCGCGGAGCGCCGCTCGCACGCGCTCGCGTACGCGAAGGGTCACGACACGATCCGGGACGTGCTGGCTGCCGCCGGCGCCGGGCGTGTTGCGCTCCGCCTCGAGGAGCACGCCGTCGTCGCGGCGACGCGCGCGCAGGCGAACCGGCTCGCGAACGCGGACGAGGCGAACCTCGTGCGAACCGCGGCCGCGGCGCACCGCCAGCTCGAGGCGATCCGCGCGGTCGGGCGTCGACTCGCTGCCCTCGCACCTGGCCGAGATCGCGGAGCTGCGCCTGCGGCACCCGACGGCCTCGCTCAGCGAGCTGTCGGCGAAGACGAAGCCGCGCCTCAGCAAGGCCGCAGTCCACCGCCGCCTGGGGGCGATCGTCGAGCTCGTCGAATCCGGGTGATTCCGATTTGCAACTCCTCTAGCGGAGCGAGCCGCTTCATCCCCATACTCAGGCGACGGCGGGTCCGCGTTCGTCCGGCGGTGGATTCAGACCCCGTTCATCGCTGACGTTCGGAGCGTGGTTCAACGGAGGGGAAGGTCGTCCTCGGAGCTTCCCCTCCGGCCCGCCGCTCTAGAAGCTCTCAGAGCTTCTAAGTGCGCCACGATCCCGAGACCCTGATATACGATTCTCTGCCGTGAGTCGCGAGGCGTTCGATGACCTGCAGGGGCGGCTGCAGTCGATCACCGACCTCGGGAAGGTCATGGCACTGCTGGGCTGGGACCAGCAGGTGATGATGCCGCGCGGCGGGGCGCCGCTTCGCGCCGAGCAGCTCGCGACGGTCGGCCGGATCGCGCACGAGCGCTTCACCTCGCCAGAGATCGGCCGGCTGCTCGACGATCTCCGGGACTGGGGCGAGCAGCAGGAGTACGACTCGTTCGAGGCCAGCCTGATCCGCGTCGTCTCGCGCGACTGGGAGAAGGCCCGCCGCGTCCCGGCCGATCTGCGCGCCGAGATGTCGCGGTCGGCCGCTCTCGCGCAACCGGTCTGGGTCGACGCACGCAAGAACAACGACTTCGCGAGCTTCCTGCCCGTGCTGCGGACGAACCTCGACCTGCGCAAGCGCTACATCGAGTGCTTCGACGCCACCGACGAGCCTTACGACATCGTGCTCGACGACTTCGAGCGCGGGATGAAGACCGCGGAGGTCCGGCGGCTCTTCGACTACGTGAAGGAGCACCAGGCGCCGCTCGTGAAGGAGGTCGCCGCGGTCTCCGAGCAGCACGGGCCGGCCGGCCCCGAGTTCCCGTTGGAGGACCAGCAGGCGCTTCGAGCTCGAGGTCGCACGCGCGTTCGGCTTCGACGACCAGTGCTGGCGGCTCGACCCGACCGTGCACCCGTTCGCTTCCGGCACGGGCACCACCGACATCCGCATCACCACGCGCTACTTCCCGGACAACCTCGACGGTCTCTTCGCGGTGATGCACGAGTTCGGGCACGGCCTCTACGAGCGCCAGGTCGACCCCGCGCTCGAGCGGTCGCCGCTCGCCCGCGGCGTGTCGCTCGGCATGCACGAGTCGCAGAGCCGGATGTGGGAGAACCTGGTCGGACGGTCGCTCCCGTTCTGGCGCCACTTCTTCCCGCGCCTCCAGGAGACGTTCCCGGGCGCGTTCCGCGGTTATGACGCCGAGCGCTGGTACCGCGAGGTCAACACGGTCGAACCGTCGCTGATCCGCGTCGAGGCGGACGAGGCCACCTACAACCTCCACATCATCCTGCGCTTCGAGCTCGAGCAGGCGATGCTCGCCGACGAGTTCCCGCTGGAGCAGCTGCCCGAGGAATGGAACCGGCGCATCTGGGACTACCTCGGGATCGAGGTGCCGAACGACACCGAGGGCGTCCTGCAGGACGTGCACTGGTCGGGCGGCTCGATCGGCTACTTCCCGACGTACGCCCTCGGGAACCTGATCTCCGCCCAGATCTGGGAGAAGGTCACGGCCGACCTGCCGGCCCTCCACGACGACTTCGAGCGCGGCGAGTTCGGGACGCTCCGCGACTGGCTGCGCGAGAACCTGCACCGATACGGCCGCAAGTTCACGCCGGGCGAGACGCTCGAGCGGGTCGTCGGCACCAGCGAGATCGATCCGGAGCCGTACGTCAGGTATCTGCGCGAGAAGCTCGCGGGCATCTACGGAATCGCAGCCACCGCGGCCAGCTAGAGTCGCCGCCATGGCGAAGACACGCGTTGGCATCAACGGCTTCGGCCGGATCGGCCGGAACTTCTACCGCGCGGCGCTCGCGCGCGGCGGCGACTTCGACGTCGTCGCGTTCAACGACCTCGGGAACGTCGAGACGATGGCGCACCTCCTCCGCCACGACTCGGTGCTCGGCCGGTTCGAGCACGAGGTGGCGGTGCAGGACGGGTCGCTGGTCGTCGACGGCGCCGAGATGCGCGGTTTCGCCGAACGCGACCCGGCGGCGTTGCCGTGGGGCGATCTCGGCGTCGACGTCGTGATCGAGTCGACCGGGCTCTTCACGAAGCGCGACGGGGCGCAGAAGCACCTCGACGCCGGCGCGAAGAAGGTGATCATCTCGGCCCCCGCCACCGACCCCGACGTGACCCTGGTGCTCGGCGTCAACGACGACGCGTACGACGCGGAGAAGCACTCGATCATCTCGAACGCCTCGTGCACGACGAACTGCGTCGCGCCGATGGCGAAGGTGCTCCACGACTCGTTCGGGATCGAGCGCGGCTACATGACGACGATCCACGCGTACACGAACGACCAGCAGATCCTCGATCTGCCGCACAGCGACCTGCGACGTGCCCGGGCGGCCGCGATCAACCTGATCCCGACCTCGACCGGCGCGGCGCGGGCAATCGGCCTCGTGCTGCCCGAGCTGAACGGGAAGGTCGACGGCATCTCGGTGCGGGCACCGGTCCCGACCGGGTCGATCACCGATTTCGTCGTGCAGCTCGCGCGCGAGACGACCGCCGACGAGGTCAACGCCGCGTTCGCCGCGGCGGCCGACGCCGGCCCGCTCTCGCCGTACCTCGACTACTCGACGGAGCCGCTCGTCTCCACCGACATCGTCCGCTCGCCGGCGTCCTGCACCTTCGACAGCCAGCTGACGATGGCCGGCGGGACCTTCGCGAAGGTGTTCGGCTGGTACGACAACGAGTGGGGCTACTCGTGTCGGCTGGTCGATCTCGTCCCCAGAGTGCTGTGACCGCGCTGCCGCGTTCGGTCGAGACGGCCGACGCGCGCGGGAAGGTAGTGCTCGTCCGGTCCGACCTGAACGTCCCGCTCGAGGACGGCCGTGTCGCCGACGACACCCGCATCCGCGCCTCGCTCCCCACGATCCGCCTGCTCTGCGAGCGGGGCGCCGCCGAGGTTCGCGTGTGCTCGCATCTCGGGCGCCCGAAGACGGACGAGGATCGAGCGCGCTTCGCGATGGCGCCGGTCCGCGAGGCGCTGCTCGCCGCGGTCGGCGACGACCGCGTGAGCGTGCTCGAGAACACGCGTTTCAACCCGGGCGAGACGAAGAACGACCCGCGCTACGCGCGCGAGCTCGCCGACGGGTGCGACCTCTACGTCGACGACGCGTTCGGCTCGGCCCACCGTGCCCACGCGTCGACCGTCGGCGTGGCCGAGCTCCTACCTGCCTATGCCGGACTGCTCCTGCTCGACGAGCTCCGCCACCTCGGCCACCTGCTCGGGGAGGTCGAGCATCCGTTCGTGATCGTCGCGGGCGGTGCGAAGGTCGAGGACAAGATCGCGGTCCTCGAGCACCTCGGCTCGCGTGCCGACGAGGTGCTGATCGGCGGGAAGATGGCCGAGGAGGTACGCAGTGAGAACCCGTTCGGGTTCGACGTGACGCTCCCACGGGATGTCGTCGCGGCGGCGTCCTTCGACGCCGACGCCGAGACGCGGCCGGTCCCGTTCGACGACCTGCCCGACGGCTGGCTCGGCCTCGACATCGGGCCGGAGACGCGCCGGGACTTCGCGGAGCGGATCGCAGACGCGAAGACCGTGTTCTGGAACGGGCCGATGGGCGTGTTCGAGTGGCCACGGTTCGCCGAGGGCACCGTCGCAGTCGCTCGCGCGGTCGCCGCCTGCGACGGCTTCACCGTCGTGGGCGGCGGGGATTCCGTCCGCGCCGTGCAAGAGGCCGGGCTCGCGGGCGAGATCTCGTGGCTCTCGACCGGCGGCGGCGCGTCGCTCGAGCTGCTCGAGGGTCGCGAGCTCCCGGGCGTGGCCGCGATCCCGGCCGCGTGAGCACGCTCGTCGACACGATGCCGTTCGCGTCCGGGCTCGGTCTCGCGGTCGACGCCGCCGCGCCCGAGGAGGTTCGCGGTGGGCTGGACTTCCGGCCGGAGCTCTGCACCGCGGGCGGCGTGCTCCACGGCGGCGTCCTGATGGCGGCGGCCGACAGCCTTGGCGCGATCTGCGCGTTCCTGAACCTGCCGCCCGGCGCCTCGACGGCGACGATGGAGTCGAAGACCAACTTCTTCCGGGCGGTGCGCGGCGGCCGTGTGCACGCCGCCTCGCGGCCGCTCCACGTCGGGCGCACCTCCATCGTCGTGCAGACCGAACTGTCCGACGACGAGGGCCGCCCGGTCGCGCTCGTGATCCAGACCCAGGCCGTCGTCACATAGCATCGTCCGGTGCTCGTCGCAGGCAACTGGAAGATGTACAAGGGCCCCGAGGAGGCGGGCGCGTTCTGCCGCGCGCTCCGTGGGCTCGAGCTGCCGGTCGACGTCGACACGGTGGTCTGCCCGCCGTTCGTCTCGCTCGCAGAGGCGGTGCAGGTGCTCGCCGGCACCGAGATCGGCGTTTTCGCGCAGAACTGCCACTGGGACCGTGAGGGCCCGTTCACGGGCGAGGTGTCGGCGCCGATGCTGCTCGAGCTGGGCGTCTACGGGACGATCGTGGGCCACTCCGAGCGGCGGCACCTCTTCGGAGACACCGACGAGACCGTCACGCGACGCGCCGCCGCGGCGCTCGACGCGGGCCTGCACGTGATCGCGTGTGTCGGCGAGACCGAGGCAGAGCGCGACGCCGGCGAGACCGAGGCCGTGCTGCGGCGGCAGCTCGCTTCGCTCGCGCACGACGACAACCTCGTCGTCGCCTACGAGCCGGTGTGGGCGATCGGCACGGGCCGTACGGCGACGCCCTCGATGGCGCAGGAGGCGCACGAGATCGTGAAGTCGGTGCTCGACGTCCCGGTGTTGTACGGCGGCTCGGTAAAGCCGGACAACGCCGGTGAGCTGCTCGCGCAGCCGGCCGTCGACGGCGCGCTCGTGGGCGGGGCGTCGCTCGAGCTCGACTCGTTCGAGGCGATTTGCCGGGCCGGTTCCCGCTCGTAGCGCTGGTCATCCTCGACGGCTGGGGTTGCGCGCCGCCCGGCCCGGGCAACGCCGTGTCGCTCGCAGCCACGCCCGTGTTCGACCGGCTCTGGCGCGAGTTCCCGCACGCGCAGCTCGACGCGTCAGGGGAGGCGGCGGGCCTGCCGCCGGGACAGATGGGCAACTCCGAGGTCGGGCACCTGACGATCGGCTCCGGGCGCCGGCTCTACCAGGACCTGATGCGGGTCAACCGGTCGATCGCCGACGGCTCGTTCTTCCAGCTGCCGGCGCTCCGCGAGGCGTTCGAGCACGGCCGGCGCGTCCATCTGCTCGGGCTCGTGTCGCACGGCGGCGTCCACTCGCACATCGACCACCTCCAGGCGCTTCTCCGCTTCGCGCCGGAGAAGACGTGGATCCACGCGTTCACGGACGGGCGGGACGTGTCGCCGACCTCCGCGGTCCGCGATCTCGCCGAGCTGCCGCGCGACCGGATCGCGACCGTGGTGGGGCGCTACTACGCGATGGACCGCGACGAGCGCTGGGAGCGCACGCAGCGCGCGTTCGACGCGATCACGGCGGGCATCGGGCGGTCGGCGTCCGACCCGATCGACGCCGTCCGGGCGAGCTACGAGGCGGGCGTGACCGACGAGTTCGTCGAGCCGGTCGTGATCGACGGGACGCCGCGCCTCGAGCACGACGACACCGCGATCTTCTTCAACTTCCGACCCGACCGCGGCCGCCAGCTCTCGCGCCTGTTGCTCGGCAACGGTTACCGCCTGACCACGCTCACACGCTATGCGGCCGACCTCGACGCCCCGATCGCCTTCGCGGAGCAGCAGGTCACGGACACGCTCGCCGAGACGCTGTCAGCACACGGCCTCGGCCAGCTGCACGTCGCCGAGACCGAGAAGTACGCGCACGTGACCTATTTCTTCAACGGCGGGCGCGAAGACCCGTGGGCCGGGGAGGTCCGCGAGCTCGTGCCGAGCCCACGCGACGTGCCGAGCTACGACCACAAGCCGGAGATGTCGGCGGCCGGAGTGGTGGCGAAGGTCGTCGACGACGTGGGCAACGGGTACTCGTTCTGCGTCGTCAACTTCGCCAACCCCGACATGGTCGGCCACACCGGCGTGATCCCGGCGGTCGTCCGGGCCGTCGAGGAGACCGACCGGTGCCTCGGCGAGGTCGTCGACGCCGTCGCCGCGCAGGGCGGCGTCTGCCTGGTCACCGCCGACCACGGCAACGCCGAAGAGCTGCTCGAGGCGGACGGCGTCAGCCCGCAAACCGCCCACACCACGAACCTCGTACCCCTGATCGCGACCTCGGCGGACCTCTCGCTCAGAGAGCGCGGCGAGCTCGCCGATCTCGCCCCGACCGTGCTCGGCCTGCTGGGGCTGGACCCGCCTCCCGCGATGAGCGGTGAGGATCTCGTAAATCGTTCGTAAGCCCTTCTGAGCAGGCCGAAAGCGGCGCTATACTCCGGCTCCCTTGGCGCTGCCCCAGCCAGATCCCGCAGTCCTGCGGAAGGCCCAGAAAGGTGACGAGCGTGCGTTCGCGATCATCCTGCGAACTTACGAGACGCCCGTCTACAACTACGTCCTTCGGCTCACCGGCGACAAGGTGCTCGCCGAGGATCTGACCCAGGAGGTCTTCCTCCGCGTCTACCAGGGCCTGCCTCGGTTCTCGCTCCGCTGCAAGTTCACCACCTGGCTGTTCCAGGTGACCAAGAACCGCGTGCTCGACGAGCTGCGGGCGAAGGAGCGACGGCCCGTCGCCCCCGCGAACCTCGACGACCTGCCGCAGCTGGAGGTCGTCGACCAGCCCGTCGAGCGTGTCGAGACGATCGACGCCCTGTGGCGCGCGATCGAGGTGCTGCCCGTCGACCTGAAGATGGCGCTGCTCCTGCGCGACGTCGTCGGGCTCTCCTACAACGAGATCGCCGACTCCCTCGAGATCACGCTCGCGACCGTCAAGTGGCGCATCTTCAAGGCGCGCGAGGACGTGCAGGTCGCGCTCGCCCGCCAGGGCATCACCTTCGGCTCGTCCGCGCCCGCGCTCGAGTCGTCGGTCGGGTAACCGCCGGCAGTCGGCTCAGATGCCGTGCGCGAGGCGCGCGGCCAGAATCTCCGGCAGGCCTGCCGCGCGCGAGTCGCGCTGGGCGGCGGCCACGTCGTACTCCGTCCGCCGGAACGCCGCCGTCTCGGCCTCGAGATCGAGCACGAGCCAGGCGGCGCGCGGATCGGTGTCGCGCGGCTGGCCCACCGATCCGGGGTTGAGCAGGGCGCGGCGCCCGGACCACTCGACCTCGGTGGAATCGTCGGCCTGCCCGCCGTCCAAGTGGTCGCCGTCGAGCCAGACCCCGAGGGCGACGTGGCTGTGCCCGACGAGCACCAGGGGCGCCGTGGTCAACGCGAGGCTCGCGAGCGCGATCTCGTCCGACAGCACGTAGTCCCAGACCGGGTCGCGAGGGCTCCCGTGGTAGGCCTCGACCCCCGACCGCGTCCCGGAGGCCGCGAGCGAGCGGAGCCACCCGGCGTGGTCGGGCTCGAGGACGCTCACGCGTCCACCGAGCGGCGACGGCCGCGTCGCCGCTGAAGTCCGACAGGTCGATCCCGCCCACGACCGCGAGGTCATGGTTGCCGCAGAGCGAGAACACCGCGTGCTCGCGCACGAGGGCGCAGCATTCGTTCGGGTGCGGCCCGTAGCCGACGACGTCGCCGAGGCACCACGTCTCGTCCGCTTCTTCGCGCACGATGTCGGCGAGCACGGCCTCGAGGGCGTGCAGATTCCCGTGGATGTCCGACACGACTCCGACACGCATGCCGAGACGCTCTCACAAGATCCTCGTGCTCGTCGTCGCGGCTGCCGCCTGGGCCGTCGTGGCGTGGCTCCTGGCGCGCACGAGCGTTCCGTCGCTCCACCTCTCCGGGCTCGACGAGCACCGCCTGTTCTCGGATGCGGCGGTGCGGCGGTCGACCCGGTACTCGCGCGGTGCTCAGCTGCTGTGGCTCGCCGGCACGCTGGCGTCGCTCGGAGCGCTCGGGGTACTCGCGTGGCGGCTGCCGCCCAGCATCCGCGCAATGGGCCTGGGCCGCATCTCGAGCGCGATCGTCGCGGGCATCGTGATCCTGGTCACGCTGTGGTTCGTTCAGCTGCCCTTCGGGCTCGCGTCGCTCTGGTGGGACAACCACTTCGGGCTCGGGCCCTTCGACGCGATCGCATGGCTCGAACGCGCAGTGGGCGCTGCTCGGCATCGAGGTCGCGTCGGTGATGCTCGCGATCGTCCTGCTCGTCGGGTTCGCCGGGCGCTGGCCGCGCGGCTGGTGGCTCGCCGCGGCGCCTGCGATCGTCGGGATCGCGGCCGCGTTCGCATTCGTCGAGGGCTGGGTCTCGGGCGCAGGCTCGCACCCGCTCCGGAGCCCGACCCTGCGCGCCGACGTCGTGCGGCTCGAGCGGGCCGAGCAGGTCGAGGGGACGCCGGTCGGCGTCCAGACGGTGTCGACCTGGACCGACCAGGCCAACGCGTTCACCTCAGGCTTCGGGCCCTCGACGCACGTCGTCCTGTGGGACACGCTGCTGGACGGGCGCTTCACTCGCGGCGAGATCGACGTCGTGATCGCCCACGAGCTCGGGCACGTCCGCAGCCGGCACGTGCTGAAGACGATCGGCTGGTCGGTGCTCGTCGTCCTGCCGACGCTCTGGCTGGTGGCCGTCGCGACGCGGCGGCGGGGCGGGATCGCCGACCCGGCCAACCTGCCGTACGCGATCCTCGTGCTCGCCGTGATCGGGCTCCTGAGCGCACCGCTCCAGAACGTCGTGTCGCGGCGGTACGAGGCCGAGGCGGACTGGCGGGCGCTGAACGCGACCCGCGACCCCGCGTCGATGCGGAGGCTCTTCCAGTCGTTCGAGCGGACGAGCCTCGAAGAGCCGAACCCACCGCTGCTCGACTACCTCTGGCTCGAGAACCACCCGACGCTCATGCAACGGATCGCGATGGCCCAGCAGTGGCGCGCGCGCAACCCGGGCAAGTGACGGACTGTTACTTGGCCGCGGGTCAGTCGGACGGCCGGTCGGTCTCGGGCAGCGACTGGATGCCCTTGACCGTCGTGTACTTCGAGTAGGCGTCCTGCAGCGCCGCGAGCAGCTCGCGCGCGAACTGCTGCGACATGTTGACCCGCGCGACGACGACGCCCGGCACATCGCCCTCCTCGACCTCGTGGTCGATGCGTGCGAACGTGAGCGTGAACTCGTAGTCCGAGAACGTGATGTTCGCGAAGTTCGCGTAGACGCCGGCGAGATGCTGGGGATCGAGGTGAATGTTGAGCTGACGCTCGGTGCCGTCGTCCATCCGGCTTGACGATACTAGAGCTGTGTCGCGGCAGGAGAGGATCGTCGAGCGCCTCGCGGCCCGTCTCGGCGGGATCGCCGGCGCGACCGTCGAGCTGGAACGGCCGAAGAACGCGGAGCACGGCGACTTCGCGACGAACGTCGCGCTGCGCACGGCCGCCAACGCCGGCCGGCCGCCCCGCGAGCTCGCCGGCGAGCTCGCCGCCCGCTTCGCGGAGGACGACGAGGTCGTCGACGCGTCAGGTCGCAGGCCCGGGCTTCGTGAACCTCCGGCTCTCCGACTCGTTCTTCGTCGACGCGCTCGGGGAGATCGACGACGGCTACGGCGGCGGCTTCGCCGATCCGGCGGAGCGCGTGCAGGTCGAGATGGTGTCGGCGAACCCGACAGGCCCGATCGTCGTCTCGGCTGCCCGCAACGGCGCGCTCGGCGACTCGGTGGCGCGGCTGCTCGCCTTCGGCGGCCACGAGGTCGAGCGCGAGTACTACTACAACGACGCCGGCACCCAGATCGAGCGCTTCCGCGCCTCGGTCGACGCCTTGCGCGAGGGCCGGCCGTTGCCGGAGGACGGCTACCACGGCGAGTACGTCGCCGAGCTGGCGAAGACGAGCGGGGACCCGGTGCCCGCGATGCTCGCTTCGATCGAGGCGACGATGGAGCGGTTCCGGATCCACTTCGACAGCTGGGCGCTCCAGAGCTCGCTCGAGTCGCGCCTCGACGAGCTGCTGCCGCGGCTCGACACGTATGAGTCGGAGGGCGCGCTCTGGGCGCGCTCGTCGGCCTACGGCGACGAGCAGGACTGGGTGCTCGTGCGCTCGGCCGACAAGGGCGGCACGCCGACCTACCGCGCGGCCGACGTCGCCTACCTCGTCGACAAGCTCGAGCGCGGCTTCGACCGCGCGATCTACGTGCTCGGTGCCGACCACCACGCCACCGCCCGCTGGTACGGCGCGATCGCCCGCATGCTCGGCTACGACCCGGAGCGGGTCGAGGTGCTGCTCTACCAGTTCGTCCACCTGACGAGCGGCGGCGAGTCGGCGAAGGCGTCGAAGCGCGCCGGCAACGTCGTCTTCCTCGACGAGCTGCTCGACGAGATCGGTGTCGACGCGGCGCGCTGGTTCCTCGTCAACCGCGGACCAGACCAGACGATCGACATCGACCTCGATCTGGCGGCCGAGCGGTCGAACAAGAACCCGGTCTACTACGTGCAGTACGCGCACGCGCGGATCGCAGCGATTCTTCGCAACGCGGAAGGCGCGCGCGAGGACCTCGCTCCGCCGGGGCCGCTTGCGGAGGAGGAGAAGGAGCTGATCAAGCGCCTCACCGACTTCCCGGCGACCGTTCGGGAGGCTGCAGACCGGCGCGGCCCGCAGCTCGATCCCGGCCTATGCGATTCGCCTGGCGGACGACTTCCACCGCTTCTACCACGAGTGCCGGGTGCTCGGTGATCCCGCCGAGTCGTTCCGCCTGCGGCTGTGCCGCGCGACGCAGCAGGTGATCGCCCGCTGCCTCGACCTCGTCGGGGTCGAGGCGCCCGAGCGGATGTAAGCGCGACCGCGCCGCGCAGGGGCGCCGGGCGGCGAGCACGAATCTGGACGCGATGGCGCGCCGCCGCGAGAACTGGCTCGAGCACTGGATGACTCGCCTGACGCTGTGGCGCGCGGTGCGCACGGTGGTCGCGATCGCACTCGTGCTCACCTTGCTCGGCGGGACGCTCGCCCGACTGGTCGAGCCGGAGGTTTTCACCAGCCTCGGCCTCGGCCTCTGGTGGGCGACCGAGACGGTCACCACCGTCGGCTACGGGGACGTGGTGCCGACGAGCGACGCCGGCCGCATCGTCGGCGTCGTCCTGATGCTCGTCGGGATCAGCTTCATCCCGGTGCTCGCGAGCGTGATCGTGTCGGTGCTGGTCGCAAAGCGCGGCGAGCGCGAGCGCCACGGCGGTCGAGCGTAGATCAGCGCGAGCAAATGGAGGCTCTCCGCCGGATCGAGGAACGCCTGGCCCGGCTCGAGGCCAAGAGCTGACCGGCCTGGTCGTCTTCAGGCGCCGGCCGAGTAGATCCGACGGACGATCTCCTCGATGTCGGGCTCCGCGATCTGCAGGTCGACGAGCCGCGCGGCCTGAGCGACGCGCGCCGTGAGCTCGGCGGCCGAGCCGTGGAAGCGCAGCCATTGCCGCGGGCCGTCGACGCGCTCGACCTCGGCGCCTGCGACCTCGAGCGGCGGCGCCGGCTCCTCGAGGTCGACGACGAGCGTCCGCTCGCTGCCGTAGCGCTCCCTGAGCTCGGCGATGCCGCCGTCCCAGATGAGCGTGCCGTGGTCGATCACGAGCAGCCGCGTGCAGAGCCGCTCGATGTCGCCCAGGTCGTGCGTCGTCAGCATCACCGTGACGCCGCGCTCGCGGTTGATCTCGACGAGGAACTCGCGGACGCGCTGCTTCGCGACGACGTCGAGGCCGATCGTCGGCTCGTCGAGGAAGAGGAGCTCGGGGTCGTGGAGCATCGCCGCGGTCAGCTCGCCGCGGATGCGCTGGCCGAGCGAGAGCTGCCGGACCGGCGTGTGCAGGAACGGGTCGAGCTCGAGCACCTCGCGAAAGCGCGCGAGGTTGGCGCGGTACCGGTCGGCCGGGCACCCGGTAGATGTGGCGCAGCAGCTCGAAGGAGTCGCGCGAGCGGCAGGTCCCACCACAGCTGGATGCGCTGGCCGAACATCGCGCCGATCCGGCGGGCGAGCTCGATGCGCTGCCGTGACGGGATCGAGCCCGGCGACCGAGACGCGTCCCGCCGACGGGACGAGGATGCCGGTCAGCATCTTGATCGTCGTCGACTTGCCGGCGCCGTTCGGGCCGAGGTAGCCGAGCAGCTCGCCGCGCGTCGACGCGGAACGAGATCTCGCGCACCGCCTCGACGACGATGCGCTCGCGCCGCACGCGCCCGCGGCGCACGACGAACTGCTTGCTGAGGCGCTCGACCTCGATCATCCGCCGGCGCTCCGGTAGTGGCGGACGGCGAATCGCCAGACGGCCCCGGCGACCACCGCGGCGCCGAGGGCGACGAGCGGTGCGGCGAACTCGAGCGACGCGTCGGCAGGCCGAGCGGATCGGGCTTGTCGAGCACGTAGAGCGCCGGGAAGTAGCAGACGAACGCGAGCGGGACGACGTAGGCGAGGAAGCCGGCGGAGCCACGTCGCGTAGATGTCGATCGGGTACTGCGCGAGGAACGTGCCGCCGTAGGTGAACGCGTTCGTGAACTCGCCGCCGTCGGTCGTCCAGAACGCGAGGCAGCTGCCGACGACCCAGACCGACGCCGAAGATCACGACCGCCGCTCGGGATCGTCACGAGCGAGCACGCGCACGCGGCCGACGGTCCAGTGGACGTGGAGGCCGTCGAGCGCGTAGACGAGCACGACCGCGCCCTGGATCGCCTTGCCGAGCCGCCGCAGCGCGAAGTCGGACGCGACCACCTGGAACAGCGTGCCGCGCGGACGGACGAGGAGGATGTCGAAGTTGCCGTCGCGGATCTTCTGCGGGAACTGGTCGAGATGGCCGATCAGCAGGTCGGTGAACGCGAACGAGATCGACGAGAGCGCGTAGAGGAACGCGACCTCGTGGACGTTCCAGGTCGCCGAGCGCGCGAGACGTTGTGGAAGATCACGAGCACCGCCAGGAAGTCGACGAACGAGATCAGGAACGCGCCGGACAGGTCGAGCGCGAACGAGACGCGGTACTGCAGCTGCGAGCGGACCTGCGCGCCGACGAGGCGCCGCCAGAGGAGGACGCGTCTCAACCACCCTGCACCACCAACCTCCGCGCGCCGCGCGCGCAGCACGAGCCGGCCGAGTGCCGAGCAGCGCCGCCGCCCAGAACACCTGCAGCCCGAGGACGCGCGCGAGCTCCGCGCCCGTGGCGCTTGCCGAGCCAGACGTCGATCGGCGTCTGGATGATCGACGCGAACGGCAGCGCGTGGGCGACGGTCGCGCAGCCAGTCCGGGAAGAACGGCACGGGGATCGCCATCCCGGAGAAGAAGACGACGATCGTGATCGAGAGCGTGACGACGCCGCGGAAGTCGAGCAGCCAGAACGCGGCGGAGTTGTAGAGGAAGCGAAAGCCGAAGCTGACGACGACGGCGAGCGTGAGGCTGACGACGAACGCGAGCAGCGTCGAGCGGCGACGGGTAGTGGAGGCTCGAAGACCAGCCGCGCCGACCACGAACGGCAGGACGCCGCGGAAGATCAGGTGGTACGGCGCACGGCCGAGGTCGAACGCGAGCCAGTAGCGCTGCGGATCGAGCGGGCGCGAGAGGTCGGTCGCGATCGAGCCGTCGCGGATCCGCCAGGCGAGCTCCTACCAGCTGAAGATGTAGACGGTCATGATCATCGCCTGCGCGAGCCAGACGTACGTGACCGCGTCCGGCGCGTCGTAGCCGCCGACGTCGGTCCGGTGCTGGTAGATCGGCGAGCAGGATGTAGGCCTGGAGGAACCCGAAGATCGTGTTCGTGAACATCCCGGCCGCGGTCGCCCACGGATAGACGGCGTAGCGGCGCCAGCCGCGCTTCGCGATCTCCCAGTCGAGGCGCACCGGGCCACTCTAGGAGGGTTCGGCGGACGCCGTTTCGTCGCCGGGGTGGTGCAACCATGTCCGCCGAACCCTCCTGAGATCCAAGGTCGATGGCAGCCAAGCCCCGATCGGAACCTCGCGCTCGAGCTCGTCCGCGTGACCGAGGCGGCCGCCATGGGCGCCGGCCGCTGGATCGGCCGCGGCGACAAGAACGCCGCCGACCAGGCAGCGGTCGACGCGATGCGCGCGATGCTCGACACCGTCGCGATGGACGGCGTCGTCGTGATCGGCGAGGGCGAGAAGGACGAGGCGCCGATGCTCTACAACGGCGAGCGAGGTCGGCGAGGGCGGCGGGCCGCGACGGTCGACGTCGCGGTCGACCCGCTCGAGGGCACGCGCCTGACGGCGCTCGGGCAGCCGAACGCGATCGCGGTGATCGCGGTCGCCGAGCGCGGCTCGATGTTCTTCCCGGGCGCGGCCGTCTACATGGAGAAGATCGCCGTCGGCGCGGACGCGATCGACGCGATCGACATCAACGCGACGCCCGACCGAGAACGTGAAGGCCGTCGCGAAGGCGAAGGGCGTCAGGCGTGACCGACATCCGCGTCGTCGTGCTCGAGCGCGACCGCCACGAGCAGCTGATCGGCGAGCTGCGCCAGGCCGGCGCGCGCGTGAACCTGATCCGCGACGGCGACGTCGCGCCCGCGATCGCCGCTGCGCGGCCGGAGACCGGCGTCGACCTGCTCTACGGGGTCGGCGGGACGCCCGAGGGCGTGATCTCGGCTGCCGCGCTCAAGTGCGTCGGCGGCGGGATCCAGGGGAGGCTCTGGCCGCGCCGACCGACGAGGAGCGCGCAGGCGCTGCGTCGACGGCCGGCTACGACCTCGACCGCGTGCTCACGACCGACGACCTCGTCGCCGAGCGACGACGTGTTCGTCGCCGCGACCGGCGTCACGACCGGCGCGCTGCTGCGCGGCGTTCGCTACGTGCGCGACGGAGCGATCACCGATTCGATCGTCATGCGCTCGCGCTCCGGCACCGTCCGCCGGATCGAGGCGCGCCACAACCTCGAGCAAGCTGACGCAGTTCACGGGAAGGGAGTTCTGATGAGCGAGCATCGGACTCGACGAGCTCGGGTACGACGAGCGGCTCTACATCCTCGCGTTCGACCATCGCGGGTCGTTCGAGAAGATGGTCGGCGACGTCGAGCGCGGTGCCCGGCGCGAAGACGCTGATCTGGGAGGGATTCCAGCGCGCGGTCGAGGAGGGCGCGCCGAAGGAGTACGCGGGCGTCCTCGTCGACGCGCAGTACGGCCCCGACGTCGCGCGCGACGCGAAGGCGGGCGGCTACAAGCTCGCGATGCCGGTCGAGAAGTCGGGCCAGAACGAGTTCGACTTCGAGTACGGCGAGCAGTTCGGCGAGAAGATCGAGGAGTTCGACCCGGACTTCTCGAAGGTGCTCGTCCGCTACAACCCGGAAGGCGACGCCGAGATGAACGAGCGCCAGACCGCGAAGCTGCGCCGGCTCTCCGAGTGGCTGCACGAGCGGCGACCGCAAGTTCCTGTTCGAGCTGCTCGTGCCCGGCCGAGCCGGCGCAGCTCGAGCAGGTCGGCGGCAGCGACGAGCGCTACGACACCGAGCTGCGGCCGGAGCTGATGATGGAGGCGATCCTGCAGCTGCAGAACGGCGGCGTCGAGCCGGACATCTGGAAGATCGAGGGCATCGACGACCGCGAGGCGTGCCGCGAGATCGCGCAGCTCTGCCGCCGCGAGGGCCGCGACCGCGTCTCGTGCGTCGTGCTCGGGCGCGGCGCCTCCGACGCGAAGGTCGACGAGTGGCTGCGCGCAGGCGCCGGGCTCGACGGGCTACATCGGCTTCGCGATCGGCCGCTCGATCTTCGTCGAGGCGGTGAAGGCCTACGCGGCCGACCCGGACGGCTTCGACCGCGAGGCGGCGGTCGACGAAGATCGCGCGCGAACTACCGGCGCTTCATCGAGGTCTACGAGGGCGCACCGGCACCGGCCTGAATGCGCGCAGGGCGGAAATAGCCAGTTTCCATGTGTGCCACCGGTCGATCGGGCATAGAACTCGGGCGTGAATGAGCACGCGCTCGAGGCGGCACGCGCTGCGCATCGCGCCGAGCTCGCCGAGCTGCACGAGCAGCTTGAGCGGACGCGTCACCTCGCGAACTGCGGGCCTACGCGTCGCTCGATGTTCATGCGCTCGGCCAACCGGCTGGCCGACGCCCGGCTCAGTCGACTCTTGTCGCGCCTCTCGACGGAAGTCGGCGATCCTCCGGCCTCGTGGCCGTATTCCTACTCGCCTGACTGGGGCGTGACCCGCTTCGGACCGGGCGGGAGAAACCGCTAGATTGGGCGCGACGCGGGCGTAGCTCAGTTGGTAGAGCATCAGCTTCCCAAGCTGAGGGTCGTGGGTTCGAGCCCCATCGCCCGCTCTTCTGCTGTTTCAAGAGCCGTTTCAAGAACGTCGCGAATGCGGCGTTCGTTCGTCGAGACAGCGTCGTTCAGGCGTTCGAGTGCCGCAGCAGTCGGACCCTCAAGCAGTTGCACTGCGTCTGCCGCCTCGGGGCAAGACGTACAACGCGACAAGGGCGACGACGATGACGGCTGCTGCGACCGCGACGACGGCCACGGTTGAAGCGGCTACGACCATGCGGTCGGTCTCGCCCCATCGCTCGCAGCCGAAACAGACGCGCCGAGTGAAACCGCCCGCCTCCGATTTGTCCCGCTTCCGCATCATTGCGTGGTCACCGGAGGCTGCCACGGTCAAATAGTCGAACGCCGATCTTCAAGATCGAGTCTCCATTCGGCTTGGGCCGCCGTCGAACCGACCCTAAAGGAGTACAGTTCGGTTAGGAGTCGACGTGAGGCGTTTTGTGTGGTCGCTTTGTGGCCCGGACGTGCCAGTCCATCTCGCGCCTCCGCGACAGCGGTTTCGGCCGCAGACCGAGGTTCCACATGAGCAAGCGGATCGAGCAGTCCCGCCGGCACGGCCATCAGGACCCGCGCTATCTCGTCCTGGTGCCCCAGGATCTGGCAACCGGGCCGGAGATAGCGGCGCAGGAAACCTTCATCGGCCCCGCACGCATGGGGCTGCTTCCCGAGCAGGCACCGCTGGCAACCGAGGAGCGTGTTCAACGTGACGACTAACACCGACAGCCACACCATCGATCCGGAAGCTGCGGCCGAAGCACAGGCGAAGCTGACGAAAAGCGTCGGAGAGCCGCTGACCCGGAAAAGCCATGACGCAGAAGTTCCACTCTGGAAGCGGTGGCTGAAGCGGGACACCACCCCTCCCGCCTGACCGAACTGTTTCTACGACCAGAACCGGCGAGCCGCCAGACATCGATCGGGCGGCTCGCGCACGATCGAATCTCCGTGCCGCGCGACTCGAGCCGACTCGTAATCGGCGAACCTCGATCAGTCGCATGCCGATGATCCTGTCTCGACCGAACTCGAGCTGTAGAGGCCCGCCTGGCCGCCCTGTCCTGTCCGCAGCTAGATGTGCTTGCCGGGCGCTACGTCCTCCGGCGCGAGCAAGGGCCCGGCTGCTACCGGGCCCTTGGTGATGCGAAGTACGCTCGAATCGACTACGCGACGGCGAGCACGCGGTCGCTGTGAGCAACGACCTTGCCGCTCGTGATCTTCGGCGGGTTCGGAATTGCCTTGTTCAAGTGCTCATCGTTGATCCAATTCGAGACGAGCTTGGTCGACTCGTCAGCCTGCTCGGGACTCTCGAAGAGACCAAGCGAGCTCATGACGCCGTTGCTGCCCTCGATCAGGAAGTAGCCGGCGAAGCCGGGCAGCTTCCGGAGCTGCGGGACGAGCGTCTCTTCGACCTTCTCGGCGACCTCGTTCGTACGCGACGTGTCGACGCCTTCGTAACGACGAATGGTGGCATACATGTGATGCTCCTTCTGTTCTCCTACAGGGCAGAACGCTCGAATGGGCGCACTGCGGCGGTCAGGCCAGGGTCACAGTCGGAGAGGAAAGTGCTTGAGCCTCGGCGGCTTCAACAGCTAGAGCCAACGCGCTGGGCACAGTCTACCTGCGATCGTGCGGCGCCGTCGGGTTGAGGGCACGACCGGGATGTCTACGGCGCGCAGCGGTTCCGTGTCGGCGCGAGCCATGTGCCTGTTCGCCAGGCGATAGCGATCACGACGACTACGGCCCCGGATAAGACTCCGAGTGCGGCGACCGAGACGGCGGCAGCGAGCGCTTCCGATGCTCCGACACCCGAGGCGATCAGGGCTGCGGTGCCGGCGCCGACTTGTGTGGCCGCGCCGGCCGGGCCGATCGGCAGCGCTGCGGCTGCTGCACCGGCGCAGAGGAAGAGCAGCGCGAGCGGAAACGAGTAGCCGATCCCGAGCGTGCCCAGCAGCAGGAAGACACGCGACTCGCGCGGACGAGCCAGCAGGCAGACACGAGCGCCCACGCCTCGGATGCGCGCCGCAACGACGTCGTTCGCGGGCTCAACCAGCGACCGAGTCGAAAGCGCAGCGCACGTCGGCTTGCGGCCAGGCGTGGCAGGGCGACGATCACGGCGGCGGCTGCGACTCCGGCGAGACCCACCACGGCGAGGCCGGCGCGGACTCCGACCCCGGCGCCTGGAAAGGCGGCGGCCGACGAAGGCGAGTGGTGCCAGGGCGGCGCTGTCGATCAGTCCGAGCATGACGAGGGACAGGCCGAGTGCACGCACGCCGGCGGGACAGCCTGGGTAGCGGCGGACGACCGCGATCCGCATCGCGTCGTCGAAGCGGCCGGGAAGGACGACACCGATCGACGGCCGCGCCGCCGTTGCCGGCCGCGAGCGCAAGCGGCGTTGGCCGCTCTTCGGCGTGAACAGCCGAGCCCAGCCCAATGCCTTGAGCGCCTGGGCAGCCGAGGAGGAGCAGCCCTGCCGCCACGAGCACACCCGGGTCTCCGTCCGAGAGCGGCCACGAGGTCGTCGCGAAATGACGAGCGGCCAGCAACGCGAGCGCGAGCGCAACGGCGCCGTAGCCGACGCCGACCGCCCAACGGCCTCCTCCGCGACCGACGAAGGCGCACGAGCGCCCCGACCACCAGCGCGGTACCTGCCCTCGAGCACGATCGGCGCAGCCGAGACGGCGATCACCGCCAGCGGGTCGCGATCGAGGTGATCGTGCGGCAGCGGACCAGTCGGGCGCTGCGTCATGCCCCTCGCTTCCCGGAAGCCGCACTAGCATTGCACCGAGCCCCTGCCGGACAAAGCTGGCGGAGGTCGAGTCTTCGCAGGATCGTCTTGAAGCGAGTAGGATGGTTGGACTGGCCCTGCGTGTCAGGACGCCGGCCGAGGCCCAACGGCATCGACGCGCCATCTAACGCGCGCGAGATGAGGGACTGAGGCAAACAGAGTTCGACTCGCAGGGCTCTTTCTTTTCGGTACGGAACGATCGTTGGTTCCACCGTTCGAGATTGCTCGTTGCGCGGGTCGGATCGAGTTTGGCGTCGAAGGGAAGTGGTGAGTTGTGGTCGCACAGACAGAGACTGAGATCGTCGAGGGGATCGGCGCCGACTACGCGGTCAAGTACGGGTTCTCGAATCCGGACGAGGCCGGCGACTACTTCTTCAAGTCGGGCCGCGGGATCTCGCACGAGGTCGTCGAGGCGATCGCGGAGCACAAGAACGAGCCGGCCTGGATGCGGAAGGTGCGCCATCGGGCGCTCGACTACTTCTTCGCGCGGCCGATGCCCGACCTGGGGAGGAGACCTCTCCGGCATCGACTTCGACAACATCTACTACTACATCAAGCCGACCGAGAAGCAGGCGGAGTCGTGGGAGGACCTGCCGGCCGACATCAAGGACACGTGGGACAAGCTCGGCATCCCGGAGGCGGAGAAGAAGTACCTCGCCGGCGTCGGCGCGCAGTACGAGTCCGAGGTCGTCTACCACAAGCTCCAGGAGCAGCTGACCGACCAGGGCGTGCTCTTCCTCGACATGGACTCGGGCCTGCGCGAGCACGAGGAGATCGTCAAGCAGTACTTCGGGACGATCATCCCCTCGAACGACAACAAGTTCGCTGCGCTGAACACGGCCGTCTGGTCGGGCGGCTCGTTCATCTACGTGCCGCCGGGCGTCCAGATCGAGCTGCCGCTCCAGGCCTACTTCCGCATCAACGCCGAGAACATGGGCCAGTTCGAGCGGACGATGATCATCGTCGACGAGGACGCGTACGTGCACTACGTCGAGGGCTGCACCGCGCCGATCTACTCGAGCGACTCGCTGCACTCGGCGGTCGTCGAGATCGTCGTCAAGAAGCGGCGGCCGCTGCCGCTACACGACGATCCAGAACTGGTCGAACAACGTCTACAACCTCGTCACCAAGCGCGCCGTCGCCTACGAGGGCGCGACGATGGAGTGGGTCGACGGCAACCTCGGCTCGAAGCTGACGATGAAGTACCCGGCGATCTGGCTGCTCGGCGAGCGCGCGCACGGCGAGGTGCTCTCGATCGCCTTCGCCGGCAAGAATCAGCACCAGGACGCAGGCGGCAAGGTCGTCCACGTCGCTCCGAACACGACCTCGCTGATCACCTCGAAGTCGATCTCCAAGGACGGCGGCCGCGCCGGCTACCGCGGGCTGCTCCAGGTGGCGAAGGGCGCCGCAACGCCGAAGTCGAAGGTCGTCTGCGACGCGCTGATCCTCGACGAGGACTCGCGCTCCGACACCTACCCGTACATCCAGATCGACGAGAACGAGGTCGACGTCGGCCACGAGGCGACCGTCTCGAAGATCGGCGACGAACAGCTCTTCTACCTCATGTCGCGCGGACTGTCCGAATCCGAGGCGTCGGCGATGATCGTCAGCGGCTTCGTCGAACCGATCGTCAAGGAACTCCCGCTCGAGTACGCGGTCGAGATGAACCGGCTGATCCAGATCCAGATGGAAGGCTCCGTCGGCTAGCGGGACGCAGTCGGCTGACACTTACGAAGAGACGGGTCGCGCTCGGGCTCACGCCGGCAGACACTGCAGTAAATAAGTGCACGTCGTCCATGGCGGGAGCCTACGCCGCTCCGGCCACACGTCACTCATCGTCGAAGTCGGGTCCTATCCCGCCAAAGCGCTTGATCACCTTGATGACCTCGAAGATCTCCGGGTTCCGGTCGAACCTGATTCCGACGTCGACCAGGATCGGCATCAATCGCGCGCCGAACGCGTCGAGTTTCTCCTGCGAGTCCCAGATCTCGCTGACGAGCAGGTTCCCTTCGGACCCGAAGCAGACGTGGTAGTCGAGTCCGTCCGGAGGCCAGTCGCCGGCCGCCTCGATACGTCGGACTGACTCGTCGTACTTCTCGCTCGTCAGGGCGGTGGGGCTGAAGCGGACGACAATGCTCATCCGGCCTACGAACATGAAAGGCCCACCACATGGCTGGCCTTTGATGTCCTCCGCTAGGACGATCAGGGTCCCGGATCCTCCGCGCCGCGGGATGACTAGCGGGCCGTCGCGCGCGCCGCGGTTGTTTGCAGCGCAGCCTTCGGGCACATCGCGACCGCTCGTCGGGCGTGCCCGACGAGCGCGCGCGGAATCGGTGTCGGGTCGACGACCGCGTAGCCCCAGTCGTCGAGCGTGATCCGCTCCGGGAACAGCTCGGCGCAGAGGCCGTGGCCGTCGCACGCGATCGGATCGACGTGCAGGACGAGCGCGTCGTCCCTCATCGGCGCCTCGCAGACGGAACGGGGAGGATGTGCTCGAGGCGCCGGCCGCAGCCGCGGCGGCGGGCGTGCACGGCGAGCTCGTCGGCGAAGACGTCGAGCGCGCTCCGGACGAGACGCGCGACGCCGTCGGGATGGCGGCATGCTCCGCGCCCGTCGACGAGAGCGGCGAGCCGCGCGAGCTCGCCTCGGCGATCACCGCGGCCGCCGACGTCGATGGCGTCTGCGACGGCCGGCAGGCCGTGCACGCAGGGGCCGCACTGCCCGGCGCTCTCGCCTGCGAGCCAGCGGACGACCCGCGCGCACTCGGCTGCCGCACAGGTCGAGGCGGGGACCGCGACGATCGCTCCTGCGCCGAGCTCCTCCGGCGTCAGCGCGAGGCTGGGGGCCTCGTCGGCCGCGACGAACCTCCCGAAGTAGCCGCCGACCAGGTAGGCCGCGACCGGCCCATGTACCCCGCCGCAGGCCGCGACCACGTCTGCGAGCGTCGCACCGAGCGGGATCTCGTAGACGCCGGGTTGCGACACGGCCCCGCTCAGTGTCGCGAGCGCGGTTCCCGAGCCGAACCAGTCGGGCCCGAAGCGGGCGATCAGTGCCATGTGCGCGAGTGTCTCGACGTTCTGCACGAGCGTCGGCGCGTCGCGAAGGCCGCGCTCGGAAGGGTAGGGCGGCTTCAGGGTCGGGCGGGCCGGGCGACCTTCGAGCGCACGGAGGAGGGCAGTCTCCTCGCCGGCCACGAAGCGGTGCGGGACCCGGGCCAGCTCGATCCGGAGCGGGTCGGAGCCCCTCCGCGTGCGCTCGGCGATCGCGTCGCTCAGCTCCGGCGCCGGTCGCGACACGGCGACGACGATGTCCCGCGCGCCGATCGCGTCAGCCGCGAGCACCGCGCCGTCGAGGACGAGATGCGGTGCGACGCGGAGGAGCGTGCGGTCCTTGTCACTCGGCGGCTCGGCCTCGACGCCGTTCGCGACGACAACCGGTCGCCCCGACGCGCGCGCAACGGCTTCGAGCTTCTTCGCGGTCGAGAACCCTGCGCCGCCTCGACCGCGCAGTGACGCGCTCTCGACCAGGTCGATCACCTCTGCGGTTCGCGGAAGCTGTCCGAAGAGCGAGACGTGGTGATCGAGCCCCGGCGGGGCTCCGGCTCCGGCGAGGAGGCGCGCCGAGGTCGTGCGACCGACACGGATTGGCTCCGACGGTGGAGCTCATCCCGCGTTCTCGCCTTCCGGCGTCGAGCCGTAGACGATCGCGGAGGCCTTGCCCGAGCCCTGGTCGAGGGTCAGCTGGAGCTCGAGCAGGAGCCGGTCGCCCGCTGCGTCGGCAACCGTCGCCAGGACGTCGTTGCCCTGGAGTCCCGTGACGCTGCCGAGGTACACGGCGCGCGTCGTCGCCGGCACGAACGACACGCCGCTCTGCGACATCGAGACGCCGGTGCCGCTCGGCGTTCCGCGCAGCTCGAGCCGCAGCGCGCCGTGAGGGCTGCGGGCCAGCCGCAGGCCGATCGACACGCGCACGTCGCCGTTCGCGTTTTGCCCCTGCCGGATCGTTCCGGTCGCGTACGACCGGAACGATCGCGGCGGGGCGACGGTCCCGCTGGTCGCGACGAGGCTCGCGGCGACGCGTGCACGCGGGCCACCGAGGAGCCCGGCCGGCGTGCCGGCCCGTCGAGCCCAGCCGTGACGTGCGGGACCGATCTGGTACCAACCGACGATCGCGAGAGGGACGGCGACGGCGACGAGCGCGGCGCCGAGGCGAACGCGGGGATGCCCGCCGCCAGCGGCGAGCCGAGATAGGAGGGCCAGCGCGACGAGCGCGAGCGAGGCGGCGCCGACGGCGACGAGGAAGCCGCTGCGCGCGTCGCTCCCGGTTCCGAATGCGTGCACGAGTGCCACCGGCCAGCAGACGTAGGCGAGCCAATGGACGCCTCGCCACATCCGCGCGCCGATGCGATGACGGAGGTAGCTGGTCAGCACGAGTGCCAGCAGGAGGTCGAAGGCAACGGTGCCGAGCCCGAGCCAGATCGGCCGGTACGGCGACAGGAACGGCACCAGCGCGTCCTGGAGATGGATCGGCGCGAAGCCGTCGGTCACCGTCGTGACGACGTGGATCGCAACGAAGGCGATCGCGAGCAGGGTCAGGTTGCGGTGCAGCGACGTGACGGCGAAGCGTGGCCACCGTTCCGGCGCGAACGCGGAGCGACGTGAGCACGCCCAGCGCGACCGATGCGGTGAGGAGTACGAGCGCGACGACGCCGCTGCCGCGCGTGATGTACCAGAGCGTGGTCGCGGCGAGCGTCATGCCGCGTCTGCGGCCACGGGCCACCCTCCGAGGTGCACGACATCGCCGTTCTCGCCGACAAGCCGCGCCGCGAGCTGCCGGCCCACGAGCCAGGCGCTCGCGCCGAGACCGAGCAGGAGGGCTGCGGTGGCGGCGACGTTCGCCTCGACGCAGCTCCGAGCGGCGACCGACACGGTGCGCCAGCGTGTCCGGGCGGGCCTGCCGGTGCGCGGGTCGAAGACGTGATGCAGCTCGCCGTCCGTCGTCCGCCAGCGCCGAGTGGCGGTGCTCGACGTCGCGAGGCCGCCTCCGGCGACGGCGACGACCGGTCCCGCTCCGTCGAGCGGCGCGCGATGGTCGTCTGCGATCCGTACTGTCCACCCGCCGGGCGGAGCCTCGCCGGCGAACGCGATGTCGCCACCGAGCGAGACGAGGACGCCGCTGCCTGTTGCGCGCGCGATGCATGCGGCGGCTCGGTCGGCCGCGAGCGCCTTGGCCGTCGCGCCGAGGTCCAACTCCATCCCGACGGGGACGAGCAGCTCGTCGCCCTCGAGCCGGATCTGCCGCCAGGCGTCGATGCCGGCCGGCGCCGGCGAGAAGGTCCAGCTCCCGCGCGCGCGGACGAGCGCGAAGGTCCGGTCGTAGCCGGCGGCGCGCAGGTTGCGTCCGAGCGCCGGAGTCACGAGTCCGCCCGTCTCGGACGCTGCGTCGAGCGCGATGCGGACCGCCTCGGCCAGGCAGCGGGCTTGCGGTCACGAGTCTCCCCGCTGCGGCGTTCGCGCGGCTCAGCTCCGAATCCGGGCGGAAGCGGCTGCATGAGCGGTCGACGCGGTCGAGCTCGTCGCCGAGCAGCCTGCGCGCGTTGGCCAGAGCGCGCGACCGCGAGACGACGACGACTGCAGTCGTCCCGAGCGCTTCGAACGACGTCGAAGCGGTCACGACCCGCCCGAGACGACGACCGGGGGTGACGCAGAGGCGACCGGTGCGGACGCGGCGGGTGGGGTGGGCGCCGACGACCCGCCCGGTACGAGCGGCGGCGCTGGTGCGACGACCCGAGAGGTGCGCCGCACCGCGACCGCCCGAGCCCGCGGGCGGTTCGCAGCCGCCCGGAGCGGCGTGCGTCGAACGTGCGGCGAGCGCCGTGAACGCTGCCGTCAGCGCCAGTCCGGCGACGACGACCACCCCGGTGGCCCTCCGCACGCGGACGAACGCCGCGTTCCGCTGGGTGATCGCGTGCTGAAGCTCCGGGTCCACGGCCGGATCGTGCCCGGTGCGCATGAGACTTGAATGAGCGGTTCCTAGGGGAGTGCTAAGACGCGCGCGGCAGCGAGATCCACGCGTCCGAGCCGCCCTCGGGACGGTTCGCGACGAACGGCCTCGCCGCCGTGAGCGCGCGCGATCAGCTCGACGATCGCGAGCCCGAGCCCAGTGCCGCCGGCGGTGCGGGCGTCGTCGGCGCGGCTGAAGCGGTCGAAGGCGCGCTCGAGGAATCCATGCGGAAACCCAGGCCCCTCGTCCGTGACGTGAAGCTCGACGTTGCTGTTCGTCCGTGTGCCCCTGCAAGGTGATGGTGCCCTGGCCGTGGTCGAACGCGTTCGCGACGAGGTTCTCGAGCGCCTGCCCGACGCGGATCGGATCGGCGTCGAGCTCGGCGTTCCCATTCGTCTCGACCCGGATCGTCCGTCCGTGCTCGGCGGCGCGAAGCGCGAATCGCTGCCGCACCTGGTCGAGCAGGTCGGCCGCCTCGACGCGCACGGGCCGGATCGGGAGGCGGCCCTGGTCCGCCTGCGCGAGGAGAAGCAGGTCGTCGGCGAGCAGCGACAGCCGCTCGGTCTCCTCGGCCGCCGAGCGCAGCGCGCGTTCGAGCTCGACCCGCGAGCGCGGCCGCCGCAAGCGCCAGCTCGAGCTCCGCGCGCAGGAGCGTGAGCGGCGTGCGCAGCTCGTGGCTCGCATCGCTCAGGAACCGTCGCTCGTGCTCGAACGCGGCCTCGAGCCGCTCCAGCATGTCGTTGAGCGTCACGGCGAGAGCCCCGAGCTCGTCGCGCGCGGCCGGCACCGGCAGCCGGCGACCCGGGTCGGCGGCGCTGATCGACGCCGCGCGCCTCCTCATCGCCTCGACCGGCCGGAGCGCCGCTGCCGCGAGCCCGTAGCCGGCGAGGATCGCGAGCAGCAGCGCGGCGGGCGCCGCGAACGCGAACTCGCGCGCCAGCCGGTGCAGCGTCTCCTCGCGGGATGCAAGAGACCGCGCCACGGCGACGATCGCCGGCACCGCCCTGGACGGTCGCCGGGTGCTCGAGGACGCGCCATTCGCCCTTCAGCCCGGGCAGGTCGGTCGTGAAGCGTGTTCCACGGCCACGGCAGTGCGACGCAGCGGGATCACAAGGCCGGGCCGGCTCGTCGCGACCACGCTGCCGTCGGCCCGCTCGACCTGCGACGACGACGTCGGGCCGTTCGCTTGCATCGGGATCGACGAGCCCGTGGCCGGCGTTCGCACGCTGAACCGCCTCCTGCGCCTGCCCGACGAGGTTCGCGTCGACCGACGAGAGCAGCGCCCCGCCGACCCGCAGATAGACGAACGCGCCCGTCGCGGCGAGCACGGCCGCCATCGCAACCGCGAACGGAAGGGTCAGTCGGAGGCGGATGGGGAGCTTGCTCGTCCGCCGTCTTCTCGCAGGCGATAGCCAACGCCGCGGATGGTCTCGATCGCCTTGCGCCCGAACGGGCGGTCGATCTTCTCACGGAGGTAGCGCATGTAGACATCGACGACGTTCGAGCGGCTCTCGAACGACATGTCCCAGGCGCCGTCGAGCAACTGCGACGCGCGAGAGCGTCGGCCCGGGTTCCGCATGAAGAGCTCGAGCAGCGCGAACTCCCGCGCCGACAGCTCCACCTCGGCCTCGCCACGCCACACCCGATGCGCGGCCGGGTCGAGCCGCAGGTCGCCGACGTCGAGCATCGTCGGGCGCTCGACCGGAACGCGTCGCCGAGCGCGCGCAGCCGTCGCGAGCAGCTCCGCGAACGAGAACGGCTTCGTCAGGTAGTCGTCGCCTCCGGCGTCGAGCCCGTCGACCCGGTCGTCGACGGCGTCGCGCGCGGTCAGCATCAGCACCGGGCGTCCAGACGCCGTCGACCGCGCAGCCGTCGGCACACCTCGAAGCCGTCGGCCCCGGGCAGCATCACGTCGAGCACGATCGCGTCGTACGTCGACCGCCCGCGCCATCCACAAGGCCGATTCGCCATCGGTGGCGAGATCGGCGGCATGGCGCTCCTCCCGCAGCCCGCGCACGAGCAGCTCGCCGAGCTTGCGCTCATCCTCGACGACGAGAACTCTCATCGATCGAAATTGTCGCCCAGTCCTCCTGAGAGCGCGATGAGCGGTCGCTCATGCGCCGTCTCATCGAGCCCGGTTCGACTGGCGGCATGCGAGCAGAGCGCGGGGGAGTCGAGGGCAACGAACGATTGACGGCGGCGACCGCCGTCGTGCTGATCGTCCTGCTCGCCGCCGAGGGCGTCACGATCCTGTTCCTCCGGCCGTTGTTCCCCGCGCACGTGTTCATCGGGATGCTCCTCGTCCCGCCGGTCGCGCTGAAGCTCGCCAGCACCGGCTGGCGATTCCTCGCTTACTACGCCGGCCGCACGGAGTACGTGCGCCGCGGCCCGCCGCAGCTTCCGCTACGCCTGCTCGCTCCGCTGGTCGTCGCCTCGACGATCGGAGTGTTCGCGACCGGGGTTGCGCTCCTCGTCGTCGGACCCGGCGGGTGGCCTCGTCCTCGGGCTGCACAAGGCGAGCTTCGTCGTCTGGCTGGCAGCGACGGCCCTGCACGTGATCGCGCACCTGCGGCGGATCCCACGCCTCGTAGGAGCCGACTGGCTCCGCCGACCGATTCCACCCGAAGCCGTTGTCCCCGGCGGCACCGGCCGGCGCCTCCTGCTCGCGGGCACCGTCGTTGCGGGAGCGATCCTGGCGGTCACGACGGTCCGCTACGCGCAGCCGTGGGTGCACTGGATGGCGGGGCACGAGCACCGCGACTAGATGTCCTACCCACAGCGCAGGCGGTGACGAGCGTCCAGGCGACGGCGTTCGGCGCGACGTGCCGCCTTGCGGGTCGAGATCAAGCCGCCC
>CAVUMS010000003.1:0-516436 GCA_963742615.1 uncultured Thermoleophilia bacterium
AAGATCCGGATATTTTTCGACCACTACCATTAATCTTGATAATGCTGATGACAACCCGCTCTGAGCCTGCTGAAACTGCTGAAGATTTTCAGGCGTAAGTTTTGAAGGATCAATATTGACCGATGTGGCCTTTGCACGGGCTTCAACTACCTGAGTTAATGTCTGGTTTTCATGAGCGGCATATCCCTTTACCGTGGCGACAAGATTTGGTATCAAATCAGCCCGCCGCTCAGCACCCCTCTTACCGTAACCACTGAGATTTAACACCTTCATCCATCTCAACCATCTTGTTATTTATTGAAACACCCCATTGTATTCCGACAAAAACTAATACAGCTATTACAATAATAACAATTAATCCTTTTTTCATTTTAATTTATTTTAAAAGTAAATTTAGTTTATTTCCATTAAGAATTTCCGATGTGAGATTACTCAACATATTTAAATCTTAATATTAAAACATGTGAAATAATCTTTAACAAGCTGTGGATTACTTTTCCTCAATATTGGGTCAGGATGAACAAAAGGAAGGTTCATGATTGGAACTGAACGTTTTTTCCCTAACCTTTCTTATCAATAGAACAACTGCGTGGGCCGAAATTCCCTTCGCGACCTTCAAAGCCAAGATTTTCGGTGGTTGTTGCCTTAATAAGAAAACTCAATTTCTTCAGGAGTCACTTCAAGAATCCGGCAATTATTGATTCCATTTGAGGAATATATTTCATCAGATGAGGACGCTGTGCACAAACTGTGGCATCAATATTCACGACTCTGAATCCTTTGGAGGAAATTTTATTATATGATTCCTTAAGAAGGATCTTACTGTCTATATTTTTCTTAATTGTCCGAAGTATTCGGAAATTATAACCTATATCCCTCAATTTTGCTGCACCAAGAAGTGCATCGCAAATGGAATGAAGTAAAACATCGCCATCCGAATGGGCAACTATGGATTTATTATGCAAAATTTTTACTCCTCCAATGCAGATTTCTGTGCCTTCAGTTAACTGGTGTACATCATATCCGTATCCAACGCGGTAACTCATTTTTTATCAATCTTATGTATTCACAAAAGGAAAGGATTTTTGAGCTAATCCTATCACCTGTTGACTAATAAAAATATACAAAGTCTAATCCCTAATTATATTATTTGAAATAAAAGTCGTGTATTATAGAAAATTCTGAATATTTCAATATTTTGAAATATATTTGTGAATCAAAAGAGTAAAAAAATTATAAATGAATGTAAATTTTTCTTAAAAAAGACTTACGTAAATGGAACTCTTTTAAGAAGATTTCTTCTATATTGTGAGCTTCAATTAATGAATTAATGTCTTCTCTATGAAGCTTAATACTATTGTCTTTCTGACTTTGAGTTTAGTGTATTTTCTTCCTGCAATTTAGTAAAAGCAAAAAAGGCGGGAAATCATCGGCAACAGGTTGGTCCTATAATGATCCAAAAAATGGCGGTTTTGAATTCCAGTCTGGTTATCACCAGGAAGCCGTAAAACCGAGGTTTAGTTTACATCCAGGGGGAACTTTTTCAATGGGAAGAGTTGAACAGGATGTCATGTATGATAACAACAACACCCCGCGAAGGGTTACGGTCGCTTCTTTTTATATGGATGAAACCGAAGTGCGGAATGTTGACTGGCGGGAATATTTATATTGGCTTCAAAGAGTATATCTGGGAAAATGTAGAAGTTTAAAAGCTGCTCCTCCCTGATACATTGGTTTGGCGCGACGAACTCTCGTACAATGAGCCTTACCTTGAAAATTATTTGCGTCATGCGGCTTATTCAGATTATCCTGTAGTAGGGGTGAGTTGGATACAGGCTGACAGATATTGCAAATGGCGGACTGACAGGGTGAACGAAAGAGTGTTGGTCGAAAAGAATCAGCTCACAGATGATCTTGCTCAACAAAATGATAAGGTTTTCACCACCGACAGTTATCTTAATGGAATGTATGAGGGAGCCCCTGGAAAGAAACCTATCAAAAACCTTATAAAGGACTGGGGGTACGCGTCTGGTTATATGTCTGATGGAATTATACTCCCGCGTTACAGGCTTCCAACCCAGGCTGAATGGGAATATGCAGCACTTGGATTAATCGGGCTAACTGAGGAAGAGGTAGTTTCTGGAAAGGAGAATATATCCATGGAGCGGAAATCAAATCAGGAACTCAAAAAAGAAGAACCGCGGTGAAATAATGGCAAATGGTGTTAGAGGTCGTGGAGATTACATGGGAACGGCAGGTGCTTTAAATGATAAATATGAAATCACCGCACCTGTGAAATTCTTATGAACCAAATGATTATGGGCTTTACTGCATGGCAGGAAACGTGAATGAGTGGGTTCAGGATATTTACAGACCAAGTTCACCGTTGGAAGTTAACGAATTTCAGCCTCTGCGTGGTAATGTTTATACCAATTACCGACGCGATAAAGACGGGAAATTGACAAAAAATCAGTTTGGTGAAATTATCCGTGATACGGTTGCCAATTTTACCAATTATAAGGATGGTGATCTTCAATCCCGTATCGAGGAAACTGAAGATTGGAAAAATGACAGTATCAATCTTCTCCGATAAATAGATGTACTTATCTGCTATGGGATCTTCCACTTCAAGAATTTCGGATCATTCAAGGATCTATAAAGGAGGAAGCTGGAAGACCGTGTCTTACTGGTTTGGACCCGGCACTTTGAGATAGATACGGATGAACGGAATGCGACGAATGATCTGGGATTTCGATGCGCTATGACACGTCTGGGAGCTTCAACAAATAAATAAAAACATAATAAAAAACCTCATTGTAAAAACTGGGGTTTTTTATTTCCAACACTATCGATCAATGTCTATTCAGGAATTATACGAAATTTATAAAACCCATCCCGGAATTTCGACCGACAGCCGTCAATCGAAAGGGATAGTTTGTTTTTCGCCCTGAAGGGAGATAATTTTAATGGCAATGAATTTGCCGCGGCAGCCCTTCAAAAGGGTGCTGCTTTTTCTATTATTGATGAACCTGCTTTTAAGACAGATGATCGCTGCCTTGTTGTGGAGAATGTGCTTATCACATTACAGGAATTATCTCAATATCATCGTCAGCAATTGGGCATTCTGATTATTGCCATAACCGGAACTAATGGAAAGACAACTACCAAAGAACTTGTTGCTGCTGTTTTATCTCGTAAATTCAATATTGCCTTTACAAAAGGAAACTTAAATAACCATATGGGTGTTCCGCTGACGCTCTTGTCCATGAATAAAACGACAGAATTGGGAATCGTGGAAATGGGGGCAAATCATCCCGGTGAAATAGCAGCAGAACTCTGCAAGATTGCCTCCCCCTGATTATGGATTGATTACCAATGTAGGACGAGCTCATCTTGAAGGTTTTGGATCATTCGAGGGAGTTAAAAAACAAAAGCAGAACTATACAAATATATTGCGGGTAAAGGAGGCAAGATATTTATTAATACTGCCAATAATGATTTGGCTGAACGGCCCTAACAGGTGCATATCCAACAAATAGCCTATAAACTATACGGAAAAAGATGGCGTAGGATTAGAGGAGAATTATTGCAATCAGTCAATATATGGCTTTTCAGGTCATATTTCGAAAGGGATGGCTCTACTTTAACACGCATCTTGTGGGAGACTACAATCTTGAAAATGCCCTTGCCTCAGTTTGTATTGGTAATTATTTTGCTATTGATCCGCTGCAAATTCAAAGTGCCGTGAATGAATACCGTCCTTCAAACAACAGGTCTCAGTTTATCACGACATCCCGCAACCGCTCGTTGCCACGGATGCTTATATAGGAAATTCTGCAACCAGTATGAAGGCTGCACTTAACAGGTTTTCATAAACTGAGGAACCATTTAAAGCTGTGATATTAGGTGATATGTTTGAGCTGGGAGAGACTTCGCAGGAAGAACATCAAACAGTAGTGGGTTGTTAAAATTGATGGATTTTCCTTAGTGTTGCTCTCAGGTGATCAATTTTCTAAGTGTGAAACCCCGGATTACTTTAATGTATTCGAAAATACTGCCTTATTGAAACAGCATCTTGAAAATTATCCTCTTGAAGGTTTTTTTATCCTCATAAAAGGTTCAAGGGGAGTCAAACTCTAAAAGATCATTGAAACTTTATAATTTTTCTTTTCCTGGAATTCCTCCAACTCGTAATTCGTAATTTCATAATTCGTGATTGTTTGAAAAATAAATGCCTCTTTAACTCCATTATTGATTAAATTTGCACTTTTTTATTAATAATGAGAAGTCCTTAATGGGAGAAAGCTGTAATCTAAAAGATAAATTATCTGACCCTGTTTTTAAATTGATTGGCTAAGTTTCTGACAGGGAAGGATTGGATACCTATGTTGTAGGTGGGTTTGTGCGTGATTTACTTCTCGACAGAAAGAAATATGCATCCGACATTGATATTATTACTGTTGGAAGTGGAATTTATCTTGCGAAAAAAGTAGCGGCG
This sequence comes from uncultured Thermoleophilia bacterium, assembly GCA_963742615.1. Taxonomy (GTDB): domain Bacteria; phylum Actinomycetota; class Thermoleophilia; order Gaiellales; family Gaiellaceae; genus PALSA-600. Next base: position 4,499 of record CAVUMS010000003.1, read on the forward strand.
TTTTTACGTCCCGGAATGAAGGTTACTGTTTTTAAGAGTTTCGGGACCGCTATGTTTCACTACAATGGCGTTGATTTTGAATTTGTAGGTGCAAGGAAAGAGTCCTATCGCCCGCGAAAGCAGAGAATCGATAGTTAGGAAGGTTCTCTTGAAGATGATCAGAAAAGACGGGATTTTACCATCAATGCCCTTGCAATCTGCCTGAACAAAGATAAGTTCGGTGATTTACTGGATTCGTTTAATGGCGTAGCGGATTTAAGAGAGTAAAATTATCAGGACTCCTACTTTAGCCTGAAATTACTTTTTCAGATCATCCGTTGCGTACGTAAGGGTGATACGTTTTGCAACACAGCTTAATTTTAAATTAAAGAGAATACGCTCGACGCAATTTCAAAGCAGGCTTCACGTATTGAAATCATTTCAGCCGAAAGGATTACAGAGGAAATAAACAAGATTATTATGTCACCTGTTCCTGTCTCTTGGCTTTAAATTGCTTGACAAGACAGGATTGCTGGCGATTATTTTACCCGAAATACAAAATCTTAAAGGACGTGAGACCCGGAATGGAATAGGACACAAGGATAATTTTTACGATACCCTTGAAGTTCTTGACCGCATCTGTAAGAATACCGACGATCTTTGGCTTCGCTGGTTGGCATTGCTGCATGATATTGCCAAACCTATGGCTAAAAGATTCGATTCCAAATTGGGTTGGACCTTTCATGCGCATAATTTTCTTGGCGGTAATCGGTACCCTTCTCTTTACCAGGCTTAAGCTTCCGCTGAATGAAAATATGAAATATGTTCAAAATATGGTGTCTTTGCATATGAGGCCCATTGTTCTTTCAGAAGAAAGTAGTAACAGATTCAAGCTGTCAGGCGTTTGCTCGTTGATGCAGGCGATGATATGATGATCTGATGACGTTGTGCGAAGCGGATATTACATCAAAGATCCCGAAAAATGTGAGCCTGTTTCACTGAAATTTTCAATTGGTAGGAAAAAAACTCAAAGATATTGAAAAGCCGTGATGCATTGAGGAGTTTCAGCCTCCTGAAACTGGAGAAATAATCATGGAAACTTTTGGTCTTTCTCCTTGCCGGGAAATCGGGGCAATCAAATCAGCGATAAAGAAGCCATCTTTAGGGAGAAATTCACAACAATTATGACGAAGCTTACCAAACACACATGCTCGAAAAAGGAAAAGAGCTTGGACTGACAGTGAAAAAGGGCACTGAGCAATAGCAACCACAAGTTAATTGTATCCTTTATCGTTCTGCGTTAGCCAACGTTTAACCGGCTTTTTCAACAAGTCTTCCGCTTACATATTTGTGCAAAATACTGGAAACCAAAGTCTGATAAGGTATTCCTTCCTGGACTGGCCTTTCTTTTTGATCTCTATTAAATCCATACCCGAAATCCGTATATTAATACGCTCATCTTTCTTCAGGGACTCTCTTGCAATTTCCTTGAATTTTTTCAATTCCGCATCATGATTTGGAATTTTCTCCCATTCTCCCTTCTGAACGATTCCAACAATTCTTTTTCTTCCTTATCAAGATTATTTCTCATTTCTTCAACCTCCTAAATATTTTTTAGTCATCTTTCTACTGGGAATGATGGTTTTTTAAAAATATTTCATCTTCATTGGTCACAAATGGAACCAAATAAATATAATTTTCAAAATTGATAACAAACATGTATTGGTTTGCATATTTTGTACTGCGGTTTTCGATAACTTCTATCAGATTCCCTTCACTAATGAGAATTACAATATCTTCAAAGCCGATATTCCGGTTTTCTTTTAACCATTCATTTTTTCCCTCATTCCAATTGAAAAATTTCATACATACAAATATAATACATTGTGTGCTTTATGGCAACAAATTGCTCACCGTTTTAGGACCATGAAATTAAAAGAGCTGCTCAAAAAACTAAGGGAAATAAGTGCACAAGCCACTCAACCGGAAAACACACCACCAGATACAAATCCTCATTCCAAATCCCGAATAGCCGGAAAATTGTTTATATTTGTTACAAAAACGGATATGAAGACATTCGCATTTCAGTTTAACGATATTGTGGAAAAGATTTACAGTCTGCCCCTTGAAGACAAAGTAGAACTGAAAAATTTGTTAGAGCATCATATTTCCGATGCCCGTAGAGATGAGATATTGCTCAATTACAAAAAGGCCAGGGAAGAACATCAAACAGGTAAATTGAAATTCTCCTCTGATATCGATGATTTAAAAAAAAATGCTTTAATGGAAGTATCTTTCAGCTAGTTCATTCCAAAAAGCATTCAATAAGCGAATCAAAGGGGGAGAGATAGAAGAGGAGTTTTGGCACAATTTGGGATTATTTATCCTTGACCCATTTGACCCACGATTGAAAACTAATAATTATCGGGCAAGTTAAAAAATCTGTGGAGTTTTTCAATCGAATACGATTTGCGGGTGATTTTTTATTTCACAAAAGACAAGCCAAAGAAGGCAATCTTCGTTGATATTGGCACTCACGACGATGTTTATTGAGAATAAGACTTTCGACCACTCGTAATCACAGATACGCTCCAGGAACTGCAATCTTTTAGCGCAGATTAGTGTGTCAGCGGGATGGTTGAGGTAATAATCGTTATCCGTCATCAGGGCTTCCCTGAATTCTTTCCCTTTGAGGGTTATATTAAATGTGAAATCAGGCACACCAGTATTGAAAGGAGTATTTTCATCTGATTGAAAAGGTGCAGGTCCATTACAAAGCTAACGAAAAAAAAGAATGTTTTGTTAATTTAATTTCGAATTAACGAAGGAATGCGAATCCGGAAGAGCTGGGGGGAGACACTGTAATCTTTGAGTGCAATTCCCTGATCGCAAGAATTTTTGTAGCGGATATTCCCCTTTCATTTTTCATTCTTACATTTCTTTCATTCTTTGCTAACCCACCCACCCGCATATATCGTTCGCTTAAACAAGATGAATGACAAACTGACCGAACTGGTCACCCGTTCCGAATGCCAAATCACCTGCCTATTTTTCCTGCTTTTCTTCAGCGGATGCATTATTACGATTATTGGGGATGTTACGCCGGCTGCTCCTGCGGGATGCTTCAGTGGTTAAGCTCGTTTCACTGGCGCTGCTGGCCGTTTATGAGTGTGGTTAGGGTCGTACCTTCAATAGGTGATTACAGCGCGGTTTCGTGGATCATCAGGATAGTGAAGAAGATATTGGATACGCTGAATTACAGGCTGTAGGTATAGACTGCACGACTGCACGAATGACTGCACGACTGCACGATCGTGACATCTTGAAGTCGTTTCGTCGTGAAAGTCGTTTTGTGGTGAAGTCTTTTCTGTTGAGTCTTTTCTGTTTTCTTGAAGTCACTCTTCCGTTTCTTCCTCTAACTTTTTCTCATAATTATTCAAAATCCCTTTTATAAGAAGATAGCTGATGAAAATCAATATTGGCCATGACAGTATCCAAAGAATCTGAACGAAATAATCCATTTGTAGTTTTTGTATAATTAATAAAGATGCGATTCTGTATTTCCTTTTACCTCTGCCTCTGTTATTTTATTTTGGTTTATGGGTTTGATGGCAATGTAACTATAAAATAAAATCACCGGGAAAAAACAAGGAGACATAACTCATTATCGTCAGTGTTAATTTTGAGATGAGCTGTTTTGTATATTTAATGACGATTGTAAATCATAACTGGAGGGATAAAAAACAGGTGTTATTGTATCTGTGATCATAAAAGTGAAAAGACCGTAAGAATGGTCCCTGCCCCGCTAAACCAGATGCCTTTTAGACTGTTTGACCTCCATGAAATGATAATTCCCCATAAAACGGCTACTACCCCTGTAGCAAACATTACCAAAATTACAGGCATCTGAATAAGATTATGCAGATATTTAAACGGCTCATTGTAGACTTTCATGGTTGCAGGATCATAGCATAGCCACCCTGAAACAATAAATGAATGACAAATATCAGGAAGAAGATCAAAATGAAAATCAACATTATAATAATAAATTTTTTGCATTGATGGATGAGTTTATCGCTGTCAAACAGTGCTGATAATAAACAGAAGGCCAAGAATACGTGATAAAAACAGGACTGTAAGACCCAGGGATATGTTATAAAAATTAAGCAATGCTTCGAGTCCCCGCCCGGCGTTATGCCATCTGGAAGCATTTAAATTGCTGATGGAAAACTCCGCCCCGTTAAAAAACGTTCCCACCATGATTCCTATTAGTAAAGGACCCATCATTCCATTAATAAGAAAAGCATCAAATGTCTTTCTGCCAAGAAAGTTGTTGGGTTTACTTCGATACTCGTATGAAACAGCCTGGATGATGAAGCAAAACAACAGGATAATCCATGCCCAATACGCACCGCTGAAACTGGTAGCATAAAATAAAGGAAAGGATGCAAAAAATGCTGCTCCAAAGGTTACAAGCGTTGTAAAAGTCGCTTCCCATTTCGTGGCGAAGGGTATTGACGATCATCTTTTGTTCTTCAGGAGTTTTGCCGATCTCATATATCAGCGATTGCCCTCCCTGAACAAACAGCAGGAAGACCAGTGTGGCAGCCAGCAAAGAAATGATTGCCCACCAATAATGCTGGGCAGTGTTAAATAACTTAATGCTTCAAACATGATGATTCTCCTCTTCTTTAGGGCTGTTTTTACTGCGTGGTCATTATTTTAACTTCTGCAATTAGCAGTACGGTGACAAACTGCAAACATCCAGAAAGTAATCATCACCGATCCTGCATCAATTTGAGAAACTGCAGCCATAGTTGGCAGATCTGCACCACCCAAGGCTGACGGCCTCATTCAGCAACTGTCCAGCCTGCCATTTGGGTAAGGTACACCAATGGAATGGTAACAATAGCCAGTTTCAGAAACCATCTTTGCTTTGTCAGGTTCCCTTTCATCAAAAGAAAAACGACAACACGAAAAACAGCAAAAACCAGCTTCCTAATATCACCATGATATGAAAACTATAAAACACCAGCGGCACATGAGGAATTAATTTATTGACATCGTTGATATATCCATATCCGAAGTACTTGAAATAGTTTTGCTGAAACTCTTTTGAAACAAACTTCTCACGGATTTGCGATGCCTCAGCTTTCTGATTATCATCCAATGCTTGTTTATAATTGTGCAATGTCTCAATTGCCAATTTCCCCCGGGCCATTTTATCCGTTGCCGGTAATATTCCTTCCTTTTCATTTCCATAAAGAAGGTCTTTAACTCCCGGAACAAAAGCATCAGCATCGTAATGGATCATGTATGACAATGCACTGGGAATTTGTAATCTCGTAAGAAAATCGTTTAGATTCTTGTTCTGAGGATCAGTCTGGGTTGGTGAAAAAATACCCATAACAACAAGTCCTGCTCCGTTTGTTCCCTGGTATAATCCTTCCATTGAGGCAAGTTTCATTGGCTGAAGCAATGCAACCTGCCGGGCTGAAACCATCCCCTGTGGTAACAAGCAGAATAGAACTCATGAATCCAAATATTGATGCCACGAGTATACTTTTCTTTGCAAAAACAATATTCTTTTTTTTGAGAAGGAACCATGCTGAAATTCCGATAATAAATACCCCTGCCAATACGAATCCGGAAGAAATGGTATGTATGAATTTCGAAATTGCCATCGGCGAAAGAAATATATCCCGAATGATGACCAATCTAGTGCTTCGATCCCGGGCGGGGGGACTGGGCGGTCGACCTGCTCGAGCGACTCGGGGTACCCACGCACGTCCTACCGGAGGTCGTCCCGCCCGGAACCCGGCTTGGGCCGGTCTCGCCGGAGGTCGCCGAGGAGACGGGCCTCGGCTCGGCCGCCGTGATCGCCGCCGCGACGCACGACACCGCCTCGGCCGTCGTCGCGGTCCCGTTCCGGGGGTCGGACGCGGTCTTCCTGAGCGTCGGCACGTGGTCGCTGGTCGGCATGGAGGTCGACCGGCCCGTGATGACGGACGAGACGTTCGCCGCCAACCTCACGAACGAGGGCGGCGTCGCCGGGACGTACCGGCTGCTGCGGAACGTGACCGGGCTCTGGCTGCTGCACGAGAGCAGGCGCACGTGGGCGAGCGAGGGGCACGACCTCGGGTTCGACGAGCTGGTCGGGCTCGGAGCGGAAGCGCCGCCGTTCGGCTCGCTGGTCGATCCCAACGCCGACGCGTTCCTCGAGCCGGGCGACATGCCCGCCCGGATTCGCGCGTACTGCAGGCAGACGGGGCAGCCCGAGCCGGAGTCGATCGGCGCGATCGTCCGCTGCATCCTCGAGAGCCTGGCGCTGAAGCACGCCGCGACCGTCGCCGTGCTCGGCACCGTCACCGGCACGTCGCCCGCCGAGCTGCACGTCGTCGGCGGCGGTGCACGCAACCGCCTGCTCTGCGAGTGGACCGCGAACGCGGCCGGCCTGCCGGTGCTCGCCGGTCCGGAGGAGGCGACGCTCGCCGGCAACCTGCTCGTTCAGGCGATGGCGCTGGGCGAGATCGGCTCGCTGAACGAGGCGCGCGACGTCGTGCGGGCGTCGTTCGAGCCGGCCGTCTATGAGCCGCACGACTCGAGCGCCTGGCACGAGGCGCGCGAGCGGTTCGTGGAGCTTTCCGACCTCGCGGGATTGGCGCTGGGCGCATGAGCCGTAGGCTCGACGGAGGCTCACCGGGAGCGGAGGTGCCGGCTTTGCCGGCGCCGGAGCGGGAATGAGCACTACCGGAGTCCTCCACGGCATCCCGGCGCCTCAGAACCGCTGGCATGCAACCGACGCGAACGGGCTCTCGGCGCTCGAGACGCTCGTCTACCGCTCGAACCTGCTCGGCGCCGATCGGGCGCTCGCGAACATCGGCGGCGGCAACACGTCGGCCAAGGAGACGCTCCGCGATCATGTCGGCCGCCAGACCCGCGTGCTCTGGGTCAAAGGGTCGGGGACCGACCTCAAGACGATCACCGCCGGGGGGTTCGCAGCCGTTCGTCTCGACGACGTGCTGCGGCTGAGCGACCGCGAGGAGATGGACGACGCGGCGATGGTCGACTTCCTCCTCCGGAGCGCGCTGAAGCCGGACCAGCCCCGCCCGTCGATCGAGACGCTGCTGCACGCGTTCGTGCCGGCGCCACACGTCGACCACACCCATCCCGACGCCGTGATCGCCATGACCTCGACGCCGCGTGGGCGGGAGCTCGCCGCGGACACGTTCGGCGATGAGGTTGTCTGGCTCGACTACCAGCGTCCCGGTTTCGACATGTCGCGCCGCATCGGACTGCTCCTGCGGGAGCACCCCGACGCACGCGCTGTGCTGCTCGAGCGCCACGGCCTCGTCACCTGGGGCGACAGCAGCGAAGAGGCTTACGAGGCGACGATCGAGTTCGTCTCGCGAGCCGCACGTGCGATCGACGCAGGCGCGCACGGACGGTTCGGGCTGGGGGGCCCGCAAGCCGCGGAGCTCGGAGAAGGGACTGCGCGAGCCCTCCTGTCGCAGGCCCTTCCCGCGCTCCGTGGCGCACTGCTCGCGGACACCGACCGCGTCGTGCTGGAGGTCGACAACAGTCCCGAGGCCGTCGCGTTCGCGTCGTCCGCCCGCAGCCCGGAGGTCAGCCAGGTCGGGGCGCCGTGCCCGGACCACCTGATCCACACCAAGCACAAGCCGCTCGTCGCCGAGTTCGAGCCGGCCCGCGACCAGGCCACGGACCTCGCGGCGGCGTTTCGCGCCGGAGTCGCGGAGTACGCGAACTGGTACCGCGACTACTACACGCGCAACCTCGACGACGAGACGCGGCCGTTCCCGATCGACCCGGCGGGACCGCGCGTGATCCTCGTGCCGGGGGTCGGGATCGTCACCGCCGGCCCCGACGCCGCCCGGGCGCGCGTCTCTCGCGACCTCTACCACCGTGCGATCGCCGTCCAGGACGCGGCCGACGCGCTCGGGGGCTTCCGCTCGCTCAGCGAGAGCGAGGCATTTGCGATCGAGTACTGGCCGCTCGAGCGCTACAAGCTCGCGCAGCTGCCGCCTCCCGGCGAGCTCGCCGGACGGGTCGCGGTGATCACCGGCGGCGCGAGCGGCATCGGCCGCGCGGCCGCGCGGGCACTGGCCGCTCGCGGCGCGCATGTGGTCGTTGGCGATCTCAACGTCAAAGGAGCTACCGAGGTCGCGGAGGAGATCGTCGCCGCGCACGGCGCGCGGCGTGCGACCGCCGTCCACGTGGACGTGACGAGCGAGCAGGCCGTGATCGAGATGACCCGGCGTGCGGTGCTCGAGTACGGCGGGCTCGACATCCTCGTCGCATCGGCCGGCCTCGCGACGAGCGCGCCCGTCACGGAGACGTCGCTCGAGGAGTGGGAGCTGAACCACGCAGTCCTCGCGCGCGGCTACTTCCTCGCCGCCCGCGAGGCGTTCCGGGTCCTGATCGAACAGGGCCGCGGTGGCTCGCTCGTCTTCGTGGCGTCGAAGAACGCGCTGGTCGCCGGTGCCAACGCGTCCGCGTACTCGTCGGCGAAGGCGGCCGCCCTTCACCTGGCCCGCTGCCTCGCCGAGGAGGGGGGCCCGCACGGCATCCGCGTCAACACCGTCAACCCCGACGCGGTGATCGAGGGCTCGAGCATCTGGTCCTCCGATTGGAAGGCGGAGCGCGCGAGCACATACGGCGTCGACGAGAGCGACCTCGAGATGTTCTATCGCGGCAGGACGAAGCTCGGTGTGAACGTCTATCCTGACGACGTCGCTGAGGCGATCGCGTTTTTCGCCGCCCCCCGTTCGACGAAGTCCACAGGGAACATCATCAATGTCGACGGCGGCGTGACGGCTGCATATCCGCGATGAGCGCATTCCTCGAGCTGCGGGGCATCTCGAAGGGCTGCGGCGGCGTCGGCGCATTCCCCGACGTGAGCGTCTCGCCCCCAGGACGTCGCCGAATCGATTGCGTTCCTCGCAGGCCCCGGGCCGACAGATCGGCCGGAAATGTCGTCAACGTCGATGGCGGCGTGACAGCCGCGTATCCCCGGTAGTGCGGAGGAGGCGCATGCACCGGTTTGTCCCTCACCCTTCCAGGCGAAAGGAACTCTCAATGCAGAAGCGCATGTGGGCTGTCCTCGCTGCGGCCATCCTGGTAGCAGGCATTGCCGTGACGGCAGCGCTCGCCACGTCGAGCCACTCGACCGCGGGCAAGACCTACTACTTCATCCCCAAGGACACCCTGAACCCGTACGAGGTGATCGCCGACACCGGCGGCAAGCGGGCCCTCACCGAGCTCGGCGACACGCAGGTCGTCTCATCGGGCACCGAGGACACCGCGGCGGCGCAACAGCCGGCGATCCAGGCGGCGATCCAGGCCCACGCGGCCGGCATCGTGATCGCGGGCAACGACCCGCAGGCCGTGTGCCCGGCGCTCCAGCAGGCGCAGGCGCAGGGAACCAAGGTGATCGCGTTCGACTCGGATGTGAACTGCCGAAGCCTCTTCGTCAACCAGGCGGACACGGCGACAATCGGACGCAGCCAGATCCAGCTCCTCGGGAAGCTCATGAACTACACCGGTCAGTTCGCGATCCTGTCGGCGGCGTCGACGGCGACGAACCAGAACGCGTGGATCAAGTACATGAAGCTCGAGCTGAAGAAGTCGAAGTACAAGAACATGAAGCTCGTGAAGATCTACTACGGCAACGACAACCCGGCGCAGTCGCGTCAGGCGACCGTCAGCATGCTGCAGGCCTACCCGAACCTGAAGGGCATCGAGTCGCCCACGACGGTCGGGATCTCCTCGGCCGCGCAGTACCTTTCCCACTCGAAGTACAAGAAGAAGATCGTGCTCACAGGGCTCGGGCTGCCGAGCCAGATGAAGACGTACGTGCACAACGGCACGGTGAAGGAGTTCCAGCTCTGGAACCCCGATGATCTTGGTTACCTGGCGGGCTACGCGATCTCGGCGCTCGCTGAAGGGAAGATCACGGGCAAGGTCGGCGAGACGTTCGAGGCCGGCAAGCTCGGGCACTACGTGATCATCCGGGGGCCGGACGGCAAGCCTCAGGTCGTGCTCGGACCGCCGTTCACGTTCACGATCAAGAACGTCGACAAGTACAAGTTCTAGAGAGACAGGTCGCGAGGGGTGTCCGCCGGTACGGGGGCGCCCCTCGCCCACTCGACGACGATGACGACCGGCAACCCCGAAACACCACTGCTCTCGCTCGAGCACGCGCAGAAGAGCTACGGGGCCGTGCGGGCTCTCGAGGACGGCCAGATCGAGCTCTACGGGGGCGAGGTGCACGGCCTCGTGGGAGAGAACGGTGCCGGGAAATCGACGCTCGTCAAGATCCTCGCCGGCGTCGTCCGGCCGGACGCCGGGCGGCTCCTGGTGGGCGGCGAGGAGGCGATCTTCGACAACGCCAAGCAGTCGCAGGCGGCGGGGATCGCGGTCATCTTCCAGGAGCCGACGCTCTTCCCCGACCTCACCGTTGCGGAGAACATCTTCGTCGGCGCACAGCCGCTGAAGCGGTTCCGCCGGATCGACGGGAGGCGGATGCGCCGTGAGGCCGCCGACGTGTTCGACCAGCTCGGCGTCCGCCTCGACCCCGACCGTCTCGCGCGCGGCCTGTCGATCGCCGACCAGCAGCTCGTCGAGATCGTCAAGGCCCTGACGACAAACGCCTCGGTAATCGTGATGGACGAGCCGACGGCGGCGTTGACGCCGAGCGAGGTCGACCGGCTCTTCGGCATCGTCGAGACGCTGCGCGCGCGCGGCCATGCCGTGCTGTTCGTCTCGCATCGCCTCGAGGAAATCTTTGCGATTTGCCAGCGCGTGACGGTGATGCGCGACGGCAGACACGTCCTTACGCAGCCGATTGCGGAGCTGACGATCCAGTCCGTCATCAGGGCGATGGTCGGTCGCGACATGGGCGCCCTGTTCCCGAAGGTGCCGGCGGAGCAGGGTCGAGTCGTGTTGAAGGTCGAGCGGCTGACCCGTGAAGGCGTCTTCACCGACGTCTCCTTCGATGTTCGGAGCGGCGAGATCGTTGCGCTCGCGGGGCTCGTCGGAGCCGGCCGCACCGAGGTCGCGCGGGCGATCTTCGGGATCGACAAGTGGGACGCCGGATCCGTCGAGATCGACGGCAGGTCGCTGCGGACGGGGTCGCCGACCGCGGCGATGGCGGCAGGCATCGGCCTTGTGCCGGAGGACCGGCGCCAGCAGGGGCTCGTGATGGACTTCTCGATCGAGCGCAACATCGCGCTCGCGTCGCTCGACAGCGTTCGGCGCGGCGGGTTGATCCCGCGCGGCGTGGAGCGGCGGTTCGCCCGGGACTGGGCGCTGCGCCTCCAGCTCAAGTACGGGCGACTGTCGAACCCGGTGTGGACCCTCTCGGGCGGGAACCAGCAGAAGGCTGTGCTCGCGAAGTGGCTTGCTCGCGAGCCAAAGCTCCTGATCGTCGACGAGCCGACGCGCGGGATCGACGTGGGCACGAAGGCCGAGGTGCACCGCTTGCTCTCGGAGCTTGCCGCGCAGGGCGTCGCGGTGCTCATGATCTCGTCCGAGCTTCCCGAGGTGCTCGGGATGGCGGACCGCATCGTCGTGCTCTTCGAGGGGCGTGTGATGCGCGAGTTCAGCCGCTCCGAGGCGAACGAGGACGCGATCATGCATTCCGCAACCGGGCTGGTCGAGGTCGCTGCGTGACCGTCGTCGCCGAGGAGCGGAAGGTCGCCGAGCAGCGACCGAGCTCACATCGCGTCGCCGAGCTGATCTTCCGCTTCCGCGAGCTCGGGATCGTCCTCGCGCTCATCATCGTGGTCGGCGCGACGACGATCGACAATCACCTGTTCCTCAGCGCGACGAGCATCCAGAACCTGCTGTCGAGCGCCTCGATCATCGCGTTGCTCGCGATCGGAGAGACGATCGTCATCGTCACGCGGAACGTCGATCTCTCGATCGGCTCCGTCCTGGGCATCTCCGCGTACGCCGCCGGCGTGCTGTACCGGGATCACCCGCACATCTCGATCGTGTTCGTGTTCCTGGCGGCACTCGGAATCGGCGTCCTGTGCGGGGTCGTCAACGGCGCAGTCGTGACGCTCGCCCGCGTCCCGAGCCTCGTCGTGACGCTCGGGACGCTGTACATCATCCGCGGGATCGACGGAGCGTGGGCGGGAGGGAACCAGGTGAACTCGTCGATGCTCCCCGCGAACTTCAACAAGATCGGCTACGGGACGATCTTGGGCATTCCGTACCTCGGGATCATCGCGATCGTCGCGGTCGCGATCGCAACCTACGCGATGCGAAGCTTTCGTACCGCGCGCGACTTCTACGCGATCGGGTCCGACCCCGAAGCGGCGCGGCTGGCCGGCATCCCCGTCGGCTGGCGCGTCTTCCTCGCCTTCGTGCTCAGCGGCGCAATCGCCGGACTGTCGGGCGCCGTCTGGCTCTCCTACTACGGCTCGGTCGATGCGATCGCGGGCGTCGGCTACGAGTTCCAGGTGATCGCAGCTGTCGTCGTCGGCGGCGTGGCGATCTTCGGGGGAAGCGGCACCGTTCTCGGCGCGGCACTCGGCGCGCTCCTCCTGAACACGATCAACAGCGCGCTCGTCGTGGTCAACGTCTCGTCGTTCTGGAGCTCCGCCGTCGCAGGCGCGATGCTGATCGGAGCGATCGCGTTCGACCGCCTGATCGCGATTCGAGTCGCTCCCGCTCTTCGCACGAGGAGAAGAAGGCGTGGCTGAGCTCGAAGACATGAAGCCCGGCGACGAAGCCGGGAGCCGCAGACCGAAGCGCGAGGCGCTGGGGGCGGTCGTTCGGTGGGAGGTACTCCTCCTCATCCTGCTCGGGGCAACCATCCTGTACGGCGCGTCGGCCTCGCCGTACTTCCTCCAATCGACGAGCCTCTTCTACATCTGCCTCAACGTCGGCGAGGTCGCGATCATGGCGCTGCCACTGACGTTGATCGTCATCACCGGCGAGATCGACCTCTCCGTCGCATCGATGCTCGGTCTCTGTGGCGTCGCCATGGCCGAGCTGTTCAAGCACGGCTGGCCGATCTGGCCGGCGATGATCGCCGCTGTCGTTCTCGGCGCGATCCTGGGTGCCTTCAACGGGATCCTCGTCACCCGGCTCGGGCTCCCGTCGCTCGCCGTCACGATCGGCACGCTGACGCTGTACCGCGGGATCGCCCAGGGGATCCTGCCGACCGACACGATCGGCGGCTTCCCCGCGAACCTGACGAACATCGGGGTCATCCCGATCCCTGGCACGCATCTTCCATACTCGATCCTGTTCTTCGCCGCCCTGGCGGTCGTGTTCGCCGTCGTCCTGCACGCCACGCCGCTGGGCCGCAAGATCTTCGCGATCGGCGCCGGGCAGGAGGCTGCGTTCTTCGCCGGGATCCGCGTCAAGCGAATCAAGTTCTGGCTGTTCGTCCTTTCGGGGACGCTGAGCGGATTTGCAGGCGTCCTCTGGTCGCTGCGCTTCGCGTCGGCCCGGTACGACTCGGCGATCGGGATGGAGCTGCTCGTCGTGACGATCGTCCTGCTCGGCGGCATCTCGATCTTCGGCGGCCGCGGGACGATCGCCGGCGTCGTGGTCGCGGTTGCTGTGCTCGGCTGCCTCCAGACCGCGATGACCGACGATCAGATCCCTGCGCAGGACCAGAACATCGTCGTTGGCGCGCTGCTGATAGCAAGCGTCATCTTGCCGAACGCGGGGGAGCTCTACCGCCGCGCCCGCGCACGGTTGCGAAGCGCAGGAGCGCGGCGGCATGCAGCCGCCGCGATACACGGCGAGGGCCCGTGAGCCGCGGTGCGCAGGCCCGCGTCGGCGTCTTCGGCATCGGCCTCGCCGCGTACTGGCCGCAGTTCGAGGGACTGCGTGAACGGCTCGAGGGATACCAGCGGGGGATCGAGGCCAGGCTCGAGAAGATGGATGCAGAGGTTGTGTCCGCCGGCCTCGTCGACTCGCCGCAGGGCGCCAGGCGCGCAGGGGATCAGCTCGAGTCCGCCCGCATCGACCTCGTCTTGCTCTACACCGCGACGTACGCGACCTCGTCGCAGGTCCTGCCGGTCGTTCAGGCCGTCGGCAAGCCCGTCGTGATCCTCAACCTGCAACCGACGAGATCCCTCGACTACGAGGCGATGACCACAGGCGAATGGCTCGCGAACTGCTCGGCCTGCTGCGTACCCGAGATCGCAGGCGCCTTCACACGCGCGCGCATCCCGTATCGGACGGTGACCGGGACGCTGCTCGACGGTGACCCCGCCTGGGACGTGCTGCGCGAGTGGCTGGACGCAACCGGCGCAGTCGCCGGCCTGCGCAGCGCTCGCCTCGGCTTCCTCGGCCATACCTACCCGGGGATGCTGGACATGTACTCCGACTTCACCCAGGTGCACGCGCAGACCGGCGCGCACGTCGAGGTGCTCGAGATCGACGATCTCGTCGAGCGAGTGGAATCGGCCTCGGCGGTGGACGTCGAGCAAAAGGGGGAGGAGATCCGGTCGACCTTCGACCTTGCGGAGGCCGGTCTCGACCCCATCGCGTCGGAGATCACCCCCGACGTCTTCGACTGGTCGGCGCGGGTCGCCGTGGGCCTCGACCGGCTCGTGGAGGATTTCGAGCTCGACGGCCTGACCTACTACTACCGCGGCGTCGGCGGCAACATCGCCGAACGGGTCGCGGCGGGTCTGATCGTCGGCAACTCGCTGCTCACGGCGCGCGGTGTCCCTGCGGCCGGTGAAGGCGACCTCAAGACCAACGTCGCGATGCTCCTGCTCGATCGGCTCGACGCCGGCGGCTCGTACACGGAGTTCTACGCGCTCGACTTCGACGAGGAGTTCGTGCTCATGGGGCATGACGGCCCCGGTCATCTCGGGATCGCCCAGGGCCGGCCGGTGGCGCGTGCGCTGAAGCTCTACCACGGGAAGGCGGGTGCCGGTCTGTCGATCGAGATGAAGGTCAGACTCGGCGCCGTGACCATCCTCGGTGTCACGCAGACCGCCGGCGGACGGCTCAAGCTCGTCGCCGCCCAGGGCGAGTCGATCCCCGGCGCGACCTTCCGCATCGGCAACACGAACTCGCGGCTCCGCTTCGCGAAGGCTCCGGCTCCGTTCATGGACGCGTGGTGCGAAGAGGGCCCGACGCACCACGTGGCGCTCGGGGTCGGTCACCAATTGGGGAGGCTGAGGAAGGTCGCAGACCTGCTCGGCCTCGAACTCGCGGTCGTCGACTAGGTTCGTCAAGAGGCGCCGCAGGCGGCGCTCGTGCGGAGCGAGAGAATGAAGGCAGTTGCGTCGACGCGCCCGACAAATGGTTCACTCCGGGCTATGCCGATCGCGAGCCCTTCCTTGCACCTGCGTGGCTGACGTGCAGCGCATCGTCCTCGGCGGAGCCGAGCTGCGGGAAGACGACGCGTCGACCGGCCTCCTCGATCTCTTCGTCCAGCGCGGGGGACGCTCGCTCGATCTCGGAAACGTCTACGCCGACGGCGAGTCCGAGCGGGCAGTCGGGCGCTGGCTCGGACGGGGTGACCGCGATGTGACGCTCTACGTCAAGGGCTGCCACCCGCCGCGCTGCGCACCGGAGCTGGTAGCGGACGAGGTGGACATCGCGCGGGCGAATCTCGGGATCGACGCGCTCGACGTCTTCATCCTCCACCGGGACGACCCGAAGGTGCCCGTCGACGCCTGGGCGGAGAGCCTGGTCGAGGAGGTCGAGCACGGTCGCATCAGGGCCTTCGGCGTCTCGAACTGGACGCTCGAGCGATTCCGCGAGCTCGAAGCGGCGCTCGGCGACGACCGTGCAGAGCTCAAGGTCTTCAGCAACCACTTCTCGCTCGGGACGATGGTCACGGCGCCCTGGCCCGGCTGCCTCGCCATCACGAAGGGCGAGCTCGGCGAGCTCGCGGACGGCCGCACGCTCGTGCTCGCCTGGGCGAGCCTCGCGGCCGGCTACTTCGCAGGAGGCGACACACCGGACTGGGAGAGCCCGGAGAACGACGCGCGGCGAGCGCGTGCCGAGAAGCTCGCGGCCGAGCGAGGCACGAGCGCGACCGCCGTCGCGCTCGCCTACGTCCTCGGGCAGCCGTCTCACGTCTCGCCCGTGGTCGGTACCCGTTCGGCGGAGAGACTCGAGGAGCTCATCGGAGCTGCATCGCTCGAGCTGTCCGCCGACGAGGTCACATGGCTCGAGAACGGGGAGGGCTGATGGTCCCGGAAGCGAAGCTCGAGGACCGCGGCGCGGGTCTCGTTCCCGCGAGCGCCGGTTGGTTCGTCATGAACGCGCGCGACGCCCGCTGGTTCGAGCGTCCGGGCCGGAACAGCCTGCCGCTCACCGGGTCGGACGAGCTCGAGGCCGAGACCTACTTCCCGATGCTCGGTATGTCGATCCAGGTGCTCTCGCCGGGCGTGCCGAACGCGATGTACCACTGGGAGACCGAGCAGGAGGACTTCCTCGTGCTCGCGGGCCAGGCGCTGCTGATCGTCGAGGGCCAGGAGCGCCGGCTCGAGCAGTGGGACTTCGTGCACTGCCCGCCCGAGACGCAGCACGTGTTCGTCGGCGCGGGGGACGGGCCGTGCGTGATCGTGTGCGTCTCGTCGCGGCAGTTCCAGGCGAGCGGCCCGTGGGGTTACTACACGGTCGACGAGAGCGCGCGCCGGCACGGCGCGTGCTCCGACGTCGAGACGCAGGACACGGAGATCGCGTACGCGAACGTCCCGTCGTCGTCGCCGTCGCGGTACCGCGAGGGCGTCCTGCCGGAGCAGCACTCGCGCTAGCGGGCTGCCCCGGCAGGACCGACCTCTAGCAGCGGCAGTCGTCGCAGGAACAGTCGCCGTCGCAGCAGTCGCAATCGCAAGCCGCGATCAGGAGCATCTCTCCCTCCTTCATCGAAGGTTGTCGATGAAAGAGCGTAGACGGTATATTGATAAACGTCAATGAAGACGCTGCCCGTTTTCCAGCCGATCTGCTGCGCGAGCGACGAGCCGCCGATGCCGCGCGACGCCGCGGAGGACCTGGCGGCCACGTTCAAGGCGCTCGCCGATCCCACGCGCGTCGCGATCGTGAACCGCCTGACAAAGGTCGAATCCGTGTGTGTCTGCGACCTGACGGCCGCCTTCGAGCTCTCCCAGCCGACGATCTCGCACCACCTGCGCGTCCTGCGGGACGCCGGCATCGTCGAGGTCGACCGGCGCGGCACCTGGGCCTACTACGCGCTCGTCCCCGACGTGATCGACGGCCTCCGCGACGTCTTCGGCGCGCGTTGAGGCTCAACCGAGCCGCGCTCGCGGTCGATTGATAGGGGGTGACGAGACCAGCCTTCGCCCTCGGGCTCGCCCTGGCGCTCGCCGGCGGCCTCGTCGTCCTGCTCGTCGCCGGGCTCGGCGACTACCCGGCCGACGCCGGGCCGGCGGTCGCTGCGCTGGCGGACGGCAGCCTCCGCCGCGCGGCGGCGGTGCCGTTCCTCATGGGCCCCTTCTCGATCGTGCTGCGCGCGCCGTTCGTGTGGGCGGCCGACCGGCTCGGCGCCGGCGACCTCGGCGTCTACCGCGCCGGGATCGTGCCGTGCCTCGCGGCCGCAGCCGCGCTCGGCGTGGCGCTCGCCCGGCGCTCGCGTGCAGGGAACTGGGCGCCACTCGTCGCCGCCCTCGCCGTGCTCACGCCCGCGTCGGTGGCGGCGGCCGGCAACGGGCATCCGGAAGAGCTCCTCGGCGGGGCGCTCTGCGTCACCGCCGTCCTCCTCGCACACGGACGGCGACCGGTCTGGGCGGGCGTCGCCCTGGGCCTCGCGATCGCGACGAAGCAGTGGGCCCTGATCGCCGTGGTTCCGACCCTGCTCGCAGCGCCCGCGGCATCACGCGTCCGCGTCGCCCTCGTCGGCGCCGCCGCGGCGCTCGCGTTCTACGCACCGTTCATCGCGCAGGATCCGCACGCGTTCATGACTGCGACTCGAGGTGAAGCCCGCGTCGAGTCGGCCGCGGCCCCGGAGACCGCCTGGCTCGCGGCGGCGTCGGACCGCCAGGTGCACGTCGCCGGCTCGCCGACCCTGACCTACCATGCGATCCCGACCTGGGTGCCGCCCGTGAGCCATGCGCTGATCGTTCTGGCGGCACTGCCGTTCGCGGCCGCGCTCTGGCGGCGGCGCCTTCGGGCGACCCAGGCGCTCGCACTGCTGGCGCTGCTCTTCCTCGTGCGCTGCGTCTTCGACCCGGTCGACCAGGACTACTTCCACGTTCCGTTCCTGCTCGCCTTGCTCGCGACCGAGGTGACGGCCGGCGTGTTTCCGGCCGTCACACTGTTCGCGGTCGGCGGCCTCTGGCTCAGCTTCGGCGTGCTGCACGGGTCGTCGGCGGCCTGGCTCGGCGCGGCCGTCTACCTGAGCTGGACGGCGATCGTCGGCGCATTCCTGTGCGGGCGCGTCTTCGGCATCGGGCGCGTGCCCGGCGTCGAGTGGCCGGGGTTGCTTCGTCGCGCTCCCGCCGCGGGGCGACGAGCCCGTAGTCTGGAGGCGTGAGCGAGCTTCGCGACCTGCTCGAGTCGACCGCGAACATCGCAGGAGATTTCCTCGAGTCGCTCGGCGAGCGGCCGGTCGTGCCGGAAGTGGATCTCGATGCGCTGCGTCGTGCACTCGGGGGGCCGCTGCCCGACGGGCCGACCGACGCGCAGACGGTCGTCGCCGGGCTCGCGCGCGACGCCGAGCCGGGGATCGTCGCGTCTCCGGGCGGGCGGTATTTCGGCTTCGTCATCGGCGGCGCCGTCCCGGCGGCGCTCGCGGCCGACTGGCTGACGGCCGCCTGGGATCAGAACGCGGGTCTCTACGCGACGTCGCCGGCGGCTGCGGTCGTGGAGGAAGTGGCCGGTTCATGGCTGGCCGAGCTGCTCGGCCTACCGCCGGGGGTCGGTTTCGGCGTCGTCACGGGCTGCCAGATGGCGCACGTGACGGCACTTGCGGCCGCGCGCCACCACGTGCTGGCTGCGCACGGCTGGGACGTCGAGCTGAAAGGGCTCACCGGCGCCCCGCGGATCCAGGTCGTCGTCGGCGCGCAGCGGCACGCCACGATCGACCGCGCGCTTCGCTTCCTCGGGCTCGGCGCGCCGTCGACGATCGTCCCCGCTGACGATCAGGGTCGAATCGACCCGGTCGGACTCCACGAAGCGCTGGACGCCGTCGACGGACCGACGATCGTGTGCGTCCAGGCCGGCGAGGTGAACACCGGCGCGTTCGACGACCTGGAAGCCGCAGCCGATGCCGCGTCCAGACACGACGCATGGCTCCACGTCGACGGCGCGTTCGGCCTCTGGGCAGCGGCCTCGCCGGCGTCGCGGCGCTTGGTGGCCGGCGTCGAGCGCGCGGACTCGTGGGCGACCGACATGCACAAGTGGCTCAACGTTCCGTATGACTCGGGGATCGCGTTCTGCCGCCACCACGACTCGCACCGGGCGGCATTGGGGGCCCAGGCGGCCTACCTCGTCCACGCGGACGAAGCAGGACCGCGGGACGAGCTCGACTGGAACCCGGAGTTCTCGCGGCGCGCGCGCGGCTTCACCGTCTATGCGGCGCTTCGCTCGCTCGGACGAAGCGGGGTCGCCGAGCTCGTCGACAACGCGTGCGCGCACGCACGACGGTTCGGCGAGGAGATCGAGCGCATCTCCGGCTGCGAGGTCCTGAACGAGATCGTGCTCAACCAGGTTCTCTTTCGCTTCTCGACGGACGAGGAGACCGACGCGGTCCTGGCCGCGGTGCAGGCCTCGGGCGAGGCCTGGATGGGCGGAACGCTCTGGCAGGGACGTCGTGCGATCCGCATCTCGGTGAGCAACTGGTCGACGACCGACGACGACGTCGACCGCACCGTGGACGCGTTCGCGGCTGCCGCGCGCAGCCTCGCGACCGTCTGATCGTCAGCCGGGGGCTTCCGACGCCATGGCCGGGCGCGCGACGAGGCCCGAGCGGTCGGCGAGGAAGAAGCTCGTCTCGACGCTCGGCCCGATCAGCAACGCGAAGATGACGGTGCCGACGCCGACCTTGCCGCCGAGCGCGAACCCGATCAGCAGCGCGGTCGACTCGAGCGCCGCGCGCACGAGACCGACCCGCCACCCGGTGCGCCTCGACCCGACGAGCATGAGCGAGTCGCGCGGGCCGGCGCCGACACCGGCACCGATGTAGAACGCCGTGCCGACGCCGAAGCAGACGAGCCCGGCGACGAGTAGCGCGATCCGTGCAGGAAGCGTCCCGTCTCCCAGCGACTGCACAGCGTGCGTCGGCTCGAGCAGCGCGACGAACACGCCGATGAGCAGGGCGTTCGCGAACGTCCCGATCCCGGGCGGCGAGCCGAGCGCCCAGGCGAGCATCAGCACGACGATGCCGACCGCGACGTTGGCGGCGCCGAACGACAGCGGCGTGTGGTTCGCGAGACCCTGGTGGAGGACGTCCCACGGCGACAACCCGAGACGCGATTCCAGGAAGCAGAGGATCCCGCAGGCGCAGAGGAAGAGGCCGCCGACGAGCCAGACAGCGGTGAGCACCGGCCCGCCGCGCAGAACGGGAGCCGCGCGCACCTTCCGACTCTAGATGCACGGTCTCCCTCGGACGAGGGACGCTCCGGCGAGCAAGCTGGACGTCCGGTGGACCAAGGCTAACCCGGAGAGGGGACCACGTCGTTCGAGAGGCTCCTACGGTGACAGGGCGGCCTCCACCTGGATGTCGCGGGTGGAGCAGCGCGGGGTGGTCCCCGCTCTGTGTCAAGAACTCGAGGGAGGGCACACATCGTGGACGCGATCAACGGCGCACTCGCTCGCGTGTACACGGTCGTCAAGTCGTCGAAGGACGAGGACGGGCAGACGTTCGTCGAGTACTCGCTGATCGGGCTGCTCATCGCCGTCGCGCTCGTCATCATCTTCGGTCTGCTCAGCACCGAGATCGCCAACGCGCTCACCCACATCAAGAACGCGCCGTCGAAATCGCTGAACGCACGTCGCGCCTGATCGACGACGAACTAGAAGACGGCTACGAGCTTCTCGCGCGTCGCGGCGAGCGCGTCCGGGATCACCTTCACGTCGCCGAGCACCGCCATGAAGCTCGTGTCGCCGTTCCAGCGCGGCACGACGTGGAGGTGGATGTGGTCCTCGATCCCGGCGCCGGCGACGCGGCCGAGGTTCCAGCCGAGATTGAAGCCCTGCGCCGCGTAGACCGTGCGGAGCGCCTCGACGCACCGCACGGAGAAGCGATGAATCGCGAGCGCCTCGTCCTCGGACAGCGCGGCGAGGTCGCCGAGGTGGCGCCGCGGGGCGACGAGCAGGTGGCCCGAGGCATACGGGAACCGGTTGAGCACGACGACGGCGTCGTCGTCGGCGGCCACGAGCAGCTCCGGCTCGGGATCGCAGAAGATGCAGCGGTCGAGCTCGTCGGCGTGCTGGACGTACTCGAGGCGCCAGGGCGCCCAGAGCGGCTTGGGGCTCATCGCGGCGAGCGTAACCGCTGCGCTCGAGCGGACGCCGCGGGCCAAGGGTGAGCTCTATCCCTTCTGCGGCGAAGGGGCCGAGAGAACACCGACCCGCGGCGCCCACTTTCGTTGTCGGCAGGCTCCCGCCATTCTTTAGCCCGACCTCCCTAGAGAAAGCGCTTGAAGCGGAAGAACGCGAGCACGCCGGCGAGGGTGCCGACCATCCCGACGACGATCGTCCAGAACGCCCAGGCGGTGTCGAACCCCGGGAAGTCGACGTTCATCCCGAAGAAGCCGGTGATCAGCGTGAGCGGGAGCAGCACGACGGAGAACACGGTCAGGATCCGCAGCACGTCGTTCTGCCGGTGCGAGATCACCGATTCGTTCGTGTCCTCGAGCGCCTCGACGACTTCCTTGTAGTTGTCGAGGATGTCCCAGATGCGCTCGGCGCTGTCGACGATGTCGTCGAAGTAGAGCTCGAGCTCCTCCGGCAGGAACCGCTCGATGTGACGCTCGAGCAGACGCAGGGTCGAGCGCTCCGGCTTGATGATCTTCCGGTAGCTGATGATCTCCTGCTTGACGTTCGAGATGTCGCGGACGACGTCGTCGGAGCGGCCCTCGAACACGTCGTCCTCGAGCGCGTCGAGCTTGTGGCCGATCTTGTCGAGGATCGGGAAGCAGTAGTCGAGCAGGTCGTCGAGCACCTCGTAGAGCAGGCGGCCCGAGCCCTTCGAGAAGAGCTGCTCGCGGAAGTCTGCGTCCTCCTCGCAGCGTCGGAAGAGCCGTGTGACCGGGCAGCAGCTCGACGGTCGGCAGCGTGACGAGGTAGTCGGGGCCGACGAAGAAGTCGAGCTCGGCGGCGTTCAGGCGCTGGATCGCCCGGTCGTAAACCGGGAAGTGGAGGACGCCGAAGAGATAGCCCTCCTCGGCGTAGTCGTCCACCTTCGGCCGCTGGCGCTTCGACAGCACGTCCTCGACGTCGAGCGGATGCCAACCGAAGCGGTTGGCGAGATCCTGCGCCTGCGTCAGCGTCGGCGCGTCGAGGTGGATCCAGGTAAGACCGGCGGCGCTGAGCTCAGCGGGCGGAGCCGGTGCGGCCGGGATCGTGACGACCGTCTCGCGCGCACGTGCGCGACGGATGCGAGGCAGGCTCGGCATCGGTACTGAGCGGGTCCTCGATGATCGGCATCACCGGCATGTTCGTGATTGTACCCCGGTTTCCCTGTTCATCCCGTGCCTGCAAGCGCGAGCACCGGCGGCTCGGGCTCGGCGTGCGGGATGCGCGAGAGCTCCCGCGGAATGCGAGGCTCGAGCCGCAGCGCACCGACTGCGGCGACTGCGCAGACGCCTGCGGCGAGCGGCCAGAGCGCGAACGGCGCGGCGGCGAGCACGAACCCGCCGAGCGCGGGACCGACCGTTCCGGCGAGGCCCCACGAGAGCGAGTGCACGGCGAAGTAACGGCCGCGCAGGTGTGCGGGCCCGATCTCGGCGACGAGCGCCTGGTGTGCCGGTCCGTGGAAGCACTCGCCGACGCCGAAGATGGCGAGTGCCACCGCCATCAGCACGAACGCGCTCGTCCCGTCGAATCGCCAGCCTGCGAAGTCGAGCAGCAGCCACGCGACGATCCAGAGGCTCGGCATCAGGGCGAGCGCGCGCATCCGGCGCCGACCTTCGATCGCGCGGGAGATCGGAAGCTGGGCGAGGACGATGACGATCGTGTTGACGAAGAACAGCGCACCGATCTGGTGCTCGCTCACGTCCGCCTGGTCGCGTGCGAACGGCGGCACGAGGTTGAAGAGCGAGTAGCCGGCTGCGACGAAGAGGAAGTTCAGCACCCAGAGCCTCGCGAACACCCGGTCGCGCAGCACTGCGCGGTAGGAGCTCGGCTCGTCCGCGTGATGTTCCAGGGGACCGTCGTCGTGGATGAACAGCAGCACGACGACGTATGCGAGGAACGTCGCCGCGTCGACGACGAAGAGCACCGTGAAGGAGGTGGGGCTCGAGACGCTCGCGATCAACCCGCCGGTCAGCCCGCCGAGACCGATGCCGAGGTTCATGGTCACGCGCTGCTGTGCATACGCCGCATGCCGGCGCTCCGCCGGCGTGAGCCGCGCGATCAGGGTCGACTGGCTCGGCCAGAAGCCGGCGCTGCCTGCGCCCTCGATCGCGATCAGCAGGAACGCCTCCCATGGGATGCCGCACGAGCGGGAACAGGCCGATGCCGATCGACTGCATCACGAGCCCCGCGCCGAGCACGCGCTTCGCGCCCAACCGGTCGACGAGCGGCCCGGCTGCGATGCCCGGCGGTGAGCTGCGCCGCAGCCGACGTCGCGACCACGAGACCGGAGACGCCCAGCCCGAACCCGCGGACGTTGTGCAGATAGATGACGAGGAACGGCAGCACGATGCCGTTGCCGAACGAGTTCATGACGCCGCCGACCTGCAGCAGCCACACCTGTGCCGGCAGGCGCGGATCGAGCGTGCGGGCGAGCCGGCGGATCACCGCGCGAGGGTATCGTCGGCGCCGTGGACGAAGCGCGCTGGTGGGAGCTCCGACCCGCGCAGAATCTCAAGGCCGCGAGCTACGTCTGCCCGCTCTGCGACGGGATGCTCCACGCGACGAGCGAGCACGCGTTGATCGCGCCCGAAGGGAACCTGTCGCGGCGCCGACACGCCCACATGGAATGCGTGCTCGCGGCGCGTCGGGCCGGGAAGCTGCCGACGCGTGATGAGTGGCGGGCCCGGGCCTCCCGCTGAGCGACCTCTAGACTGTGTTGTTCCCCCGGCGCCCGTAGCTCAGGGGATAGAGCGTTCGCCTCCGGAGCGAAAGGTCGCAGGTTCGATTCCTGCCGGGCGCATGAAAGGCCGCACGCCCACGCGGTTTTGGCTTGAAACCGTGTGTCAGACGTGCCGCAGATGCCGGGTTTGTACGTGCGGTGCGTACCCCGGTGCATACCCGGAAAGTTCGGCTAGGCGGGCTTTCTGGTCCCTTCGTACCCCTGGTCGGCCGCGTGGCTGCGTGCTGACCTCGTGCGGCGTATGATCGTTCCGTCGTGTCCGGGAAAGTCCTGTTCGCGGCTGTCGTGGTCGTCCTCGCCGGCATGGTGGTCGCGGCGGCCTACGCGTTTAGGGCCCCGACCGAGACCGAGCGACGCGGGATCGTCGCAGCGATCCTCGACAAGCAGTTGCGAAACAACTGCCACGGCTTTAGTGCCTGCCATCCGCACATCTCGCGCATCAGGGTCTCGCTCGCGAACACCCATTACGCGAGCGCCACCCTCTCCGTCCCGGGTTACCACGACGCGTATGCCCTGCTGCGCAAGCTGTACGGGTCGTGGCGCGTCACGGACATCGGGACTGATCATTACGTCGGATGCGGGAAGGCGCCGAAGGCGGTTCGGGTCGATCTCGAGCTGACGTGCTTCGGTGGCAAGTAACGAAGCGTCCGAACACGCCTGCAGACCGAGGGCGCGCTGCGGCGAGCGCCCGGACACGCCTCGCGCTCAATGACATGGGTTCTTCGACACACTGAGGGTGAAGTCGCCCACGATGTTCTTGCTCAGTCTCACGTCACTGACTACGCCGTGATGCGAGACTGCCTAGAGAGTTCGAGACTCCGGACTCTGTTCTCGAGAAGGGTCGTGTTCGCGGCGGTGCCTGCCGGACCCGCCGGGCCGGTCAGGCCTTGCACCCTTGCCGTCCCTGAACTGCCGCTACGCGCAAACCGCATGGTTGAGCGAGACAGGTGCGACTGGTGTGCGCGCGCTGGCCACTCACAAGGCTGCGAGGTGGATCGTCAGCCAGATGAGCGCGGCCCCGCCGACATTGAGGGTGCCCGTAACGAGCCTCGGGTAGCGGCGGTGGCTTTCTGGGAGAAGGTCGCTCGCGCCGATGTAGAGAAAGAAGCCGCAGAAGAGCGCCAGCACGAGTCCTAGGTGAACCTGGGAGAGCGAATAGAGGTAAGTCGAAGCAACCCCCGCGAGGGGCGCTGCGGCGTCGACGAGAAGCCAGCGGAGGGCTCGCACGCGTCGCCCCCGGTTCTTCAGGACAACGCTAACGGTGTTGACTCCGTCCGAAAAGTCGTGAGCGAGGACGGCAGCGGCGACGACGGCGCCGACCGTGGCCGAGACCTGGAAAGCGAGGCCGATGCCGACTCCATCCAGAAAGCTATGGAGGGAAAGGCTGGCCGCACCGAGCGCACCCCGTCGATGGTGCCCACTCGATTCGTGCGCCTCGTCTGTCGGGTGCAGCAGCATGACGCGGTTGAGGAGCATGAACAGGAAGAAGCCAACACCTATGAACAGAGCGACGGTAGGCGCCGTGTAGCGCTCTCCGGCTAGGTCGATCGACTCGGGCAGGAGGTCGAAGAGAGCGACACCGAGAACCGCACCGGCGCTGAAGCCGAGAATCAGGTGGAGTCGGCGACGATGGAGCAGAGCGACTGCACCGCCAAGCATCGTGGCGAGCACCGCGGCCGAGCCAAGCGCGAGAGCCATCGCTCGCCATCGTGTCCCGTGGGATCAGACTCATGCAAGTTATTTGCATTAGCCGTTCCGGACGGGCTACCGTGACATCAGATGCGAAACACTCGCGCGAGGCGGCTGGTAGTCGAAATTCTGCAGAACTGTCCGACGCCGCTGACCCTGGCTGAACTACACGCGCGGGTATGTGAGGAGTTACCGCGGACGGCGCACTCAACCGTTTTCCGGCTTGTCGGGCGTTTGGAAGCGGAGAACAAGGTTGTGCGCGTGGACTGGCGTGAGCGAGGAAGCCGCTTCGAGTGGGCTGAGCGGCCGCATCACCACCACCTCGTCTGCGGCGACTGCGGGCTAACTATCGAGATCGAGGACCGCGACCTCGGGTTCAGTGAGGCGCGGCTCCGCTCGCGGACAGGATTCCTCGTAAGCCACCATTCGATCGAACTCGAAGGCACCTGTCCCGACTGTCAGTGAAGCTACGTCTACGCGCGCACCGACCACCGCGCGCCACCGGGAAGTGGCCGCCCGAGCCATGTCAGCCATTCGGATCGACGCTAGAGGTCCCGATCGCTGACGAGACCACTGTCGAGCGCGCGCCGCACGAGTGCGATGCGCTTCTTGTTCTGAGGCAGGTCGCCGACCTTGAACTTGTGGAACAGTCCCCGGAGGTGCAGCTTGACGGTGTCCGCCGTGAGGAACAACTCTTCGGCAATCTGCTGGTTCGTCGCCGGCGTCGCGAACGCTCTGCCTTCTTTGAAGGGGCGGCAGAGCGCGATCAGGACCTTCCGCTGCTGAGCTGAGAGCGAGGTCGCAGTGAGCGCCTCGGGCGTTGCTCTGGTCGCCCCGCGCATCGAGCGCGGTTGCCGGAACATGACGACCGTCCGGCCGAACCGCAGCAGGTCGCCGTCGCGAAGTCGTAGCCGCCCGTGAACGCGTTCCCCGTTCGCATAGGAGCCGTTACGCGACAGGCCGTCGTCGACGAGCACGTACTCGCCGGCTACCCGCTCGAGCTCGGCGTGCAGGCCGGAGACCTCGGCGTCCCAATCGAGGCAGACGTCGGCGGCATCGTTCCGGCCGATCGTCAGTTCTCTGTTGTCGGACGGGAGGGGGAGGAGCCGCTGCCGACTCTCGCCGTCACGGTAGACCAGAAACGGACGACCCTCGACCTCGGCATGGAAGATCGCCCGCGACTCGTCCGTCGTCTCCGGGCGTGGACCCCCAGGCGCCTCTTGCGAAGCATCCACGTTTTCGCTCTTACCGCAATGCGTGTTGGGCGTCAAGCAGGTGGAGGGGAGCGAACTGTGACCCCGAGGGTGAGCGAACCCTGACCCTAGGGTCTCTTACCGGTCGGGCCGCCGAGCAGGACGATGGTGCGACAAGGCAGACATCGTCGAAAGGAGAGCAAGATGCTCACCAACACCACCAACTCGATCGCCGCCAAGTTCCGTTCCACGCGACTCCTTGCGATCGCGCTCGCTGCCGGCGCCCTGCTTCTCTTCTCCGCTCCGGCATACGGACAGGACAATGGGCCGACTGATCCGGGCGTGCGCTGCGCCGCCAAGGTCGGTCCCGGCCAGTACGAGTTCTATCTGCCCGGTGAGAAGGCCACCGACGTCAACGGCAACAAGTGGGTGTGCGGCCCGGACGGTCAGTGGTTCCGGGACTACTCAGCGCTCATCCGCATCAGGCAGGTCACCCCGGTCGCCACCACCGCGGTTCTCGTTCGCTAGTTGGCCAGCCGCCGGTCTTGAGACCGGTCGACAGGAGGGAGGTCGCTCTCGATGCGACCTCCCTCCTGTCCGTGGGCTCGACGCTCGAGGAAAAAGCGCCCACGCCGTGCAGACCCCGGTGCCGACCTCGGAGGCAGGAAGCAAATGCGTTCGTCGTCAGCTTGACGGCGTTTCCGGACCCCGGGCGTTTCGAGCGGCGGCGACCGCTTCGAGGCGCGTGTTCACCCCGAGGGCTCGCAGCAGATGGCGGACGTGGTTCCGGACCGTTTCCGTGCTCACGTGGAGCTCCTGGGCGATCTGCTTCGTCGAGCGTCCCTGCTCGAGGTGACGCAGCACCTCGGCCTGGCGGGGTGTCAGGTGCGCGGGCGGTGCGCTCGCCTCGTCGTCGAGCGGTCCGGTCAGTAGCCCGAAGACGCCGACGACACGCTCGCCGCCCATCAGCGGCACCGCGCTCACCTCCAGCGCGAGGCGGGTTCCGTCCGGCGAGACGAAGACTCCGCTGGTCTCGGTCGCCGCGGCCGTGCCGAGGACTTTGCGGGCGAAGAGCTCCTGCGCCCGCGCCCGGTCCTCCGGGCCGACAACCGACGTGAAGTGCCGGCCACGCACGTCGCCGAGGAGGCGCTCAGCCGCCGGGTTGATCCACCGGACGACCCCGGCCGTGTCGAGGACGTAGCTCGGGACGGGCAGGCCGGCGACCGCCCGCTCGACGTCGCCGCCGACCGCCAGCCCGCCAGTCCGTCGAAGCCATTCCGACAGTGTGCTCGATCGATGAGGATCTGTCACGCGTCGCCGGTCTGACAGGTCGTCGCCAGCGGCGCTGCAGCGCGCAACGAGGGAGGGCGGCCGAAGCCGCCCTCCCCGCACTCAGTTGCGATCGCGACGAGTCGAGCTCGTCGCCGTTCCGGTTAGGCGGCTCCGAACACGTAGTCGGTGCCGTTCACCTTGAGCGAACGGAGCAGCGCCGAGAGCGTGTTGCCCCCGGTGAAGCCCGTCGTCACCTTGATGCCGGTGATGACCTGCGAGCCGTGAGCTGCGAGAACGTTCGCCCACGGCTGCTGATCAGGCGCAA
Organism: uncultured Thermoleophilia bacterium; assembly: GCA_963742615.1. Lineage (GTDB taxonomy): Bacteria > Actinomycetota > Thermoleophilia > Gaiellales > Gaiellaceae > PALSA-600. Next base: position 33,183 of record CAVUMS010000003.1, read on the forward strand.
TGCCGTCGCAGGAGTCGTCGTCGTAGCGAACGTCGCCGTGCGTCACCTCGTAGGTGTTGAACACGTTCTCGTCCGGCACGGTCGTCGCGCACTTCGTCGCATCGAAGATGACGTCGTGGCCATCGGCAAGGAAGATGCGCAGGTACGGAGAACCGATTGCGTTGCCGTCCGCCGTCGAGTGCTCGACGGTGTACGACAGCTGGTGGATGTCGGCGAGCTTCAGACCGTTCGCCCCCGTGTAGAGGACCGAGCCGCCTGCGGTGCCGCCGTTCGCGTACGGGCCGAACTGAACGCCGTCGAGCGTCGTGGCGACGCTCGCGTTCGTCCCGGCGAACGCCCCGGTGAGCCGAAGCAGTGTCGACGCGGGGGTTCCTGCCGGACCCTGCGGGCCCTGGGCGCCGGTGCGCCGGTGTCGCCCTTCGGGCCCTGCGCACCGGCAAGCCCCTGCCGACCGGCAGCGCCGGTGTCGCCCTTCTGGCCGTGCAGCGCGTTGCGCGCGGCGGGCGAGAGATCGGCGGCCGAAACGGTGCCGTTCTTGATCTGGCTGGACGACGTGATCAGGTAGTGCTTGGTGGCGGCGAGTCCGCCGGAGGTGACCGCGAGCACGGCGATGAGCACGGCGATCAGCGTGATTCCCTTCTTCAAGATCGTTCCTCTCTTATCCCCAGACCCTCATGAGGCGGGAGCAGCGTTCGGCCTGGGATCTCAGGCTGCTCTCGCGAAAACGACGGTAGCCGTGCCTCGGCGGAGCGACCATGACGCGATCGGGTAGGTCGGCGGGAGGCGCGCTCCGGACCGCATGCACACCGGACAAACCGCCTGACACCCCCTCAGCCGTCTCCGGGGACCACCTCGGCGGGCTCGGCGATTCGCCCGCCGCGCCGCCCGCGGCGCTGTGACGGGCGCGCCGCGGCGGATGCGGCGGGCTCCGAGACGATCGCCTGGAGCCTGCGCGCTGCGTCGAGGTGGTCGCTCGTCCAGACGATGCGCGCCGCCAGTTCGCGGGCGTCGTCGCGCGCGAGGTCGCTAGCGAGCGCGGCGACGAGCCGTGCGGTTCGGCTGGCGTCCGGGCCCGACGGCTCAGGCACACGGGTGCGGCCGATGAGAGCGTCTGCAAGATCCTCGTACCACTCGACCACCCCGCGCGCGATCGCACGCAACTCCGTCCCTGCCTCGAGCGCACCCGCGGCCGCATGCGTGCGGTTCCGCTGCCAGAGGTCGAGGACCGCGTCGCCGGCGAGCCTGAGAGCGACGACGCCGTCGACGAGCGTCGTGACGGCGGCGAGCGGGACCGGCTTCCCGGCCCGCTCGGCCAGATAGGTCCGGAACGCGTCGTCCAGGCGGCGGGCGCCGCGCGCCGCGCGCTGTCCCTCGGCGGCGGGCTCTGGGTCGACCGTCACCCCGCGGCTCGATTCGAGCGACGCCGAACTCGACCGCCGCCTCGAGATACTGCGCGGTCACCGTGTAGCACTCGGCCAGCTCGCGTCGAAGCGCCCCCATCGCGCCCCGCGGCCAGAACAGAACGCCCACGATCAGGCTGATCGCGAACCCGAGCGCGGCGTCCTCGATCCGAACGAGTCCGACCTGCCAGCCGGTCGGCTCGATGATGTTGAAGAGGATCACGAGCGTGACGGTGAACGCCGCCTGGCCGGCAGCGAACGAGACGGCCGCGGGCGCGAACCCTGCGCAGAGGACGGCGATCGGGAGCAGGAACCAAAGCACGGTGGTGTTCGTCCCGACCACCGTCACGAGCGCCGCGCCGATCACCACGCCCGCCGCCGTGCCGAGGAGGCCGCGAAAGACGTTCTGGCCCGTGCTCAGCGCGTTCGAGCGCAGCACCGACAGCGCGCCGAGGATCACCCAGAAGGAGTGCTGCACTCCCGTGAGGCTCGCGACGAGCACTGCGAGAGCGAGCCCGGCCGCGCCACGCAGGCTGTTGTGCAGCCAGACGGAGTGCGGCTCGAGATGCGCGAGCGCACGCCGCCGGGCAGCTATCGCCGCGGCCGGCAGACCGCCCGGCAACTGCCCGAACAGGCGCTGATGCCACGGCCTGCGATCGGCGAGCGCTGCGACATCGATGTTGCCCGCGATTTGCGAGACCCCAAAGGCGAGCTCCTGCGCACGGAAACCCGGATCGAGGGCCGAGACGAGATCGCCGTCCGGTGGACCGGCGCCTTCGATCTGCGCGAGCGCGGCCCGGAGCTCCGAGAGGGCCGCGTGCAGCGCCTCCGAGCCGACGAGCGGGTGGTCGAGGAGGTCGGCGCCGCGGTCGAGCGCAGCGGCCGCCGCGATCTTGACGCCACAGGCCGGCCGATTGACGGGCATGCCCGGCGGATGCGGAGGCGCGGCGACGACAATCGCGTTCAGCCACCCGATCTCGTCGACGAGCTGGACCACCGCCCGTGCAGCCGAGCTCAGGCCCGCGGGCCGGTAAGGCGTCGCCAGGAACAAGCGGTCGAGCGAAGCGACGGCTGCTGCCGCTTCGCGGGTTGCAGCGTCCCTCTCGGCACGCGTCCGCTCGTCGTCGACGAGCAGCTGCTCCGCGTCGGCGCGCAGCCGCCGCGCGAGCGCTCGGGACGCCGCGGTCGAGGCAACGCGCAACCGGTCGCCGACCGGAGCGGGCCACAGCACCGTGATCGCGATCAGCGAGGCCGCGCCGGCCAACCCCCAGCCGGCGAGCCGATCGGGGATCTGCGAGGCGGGTGCCGGGATCGACACGGGCAGGATGAACGCGAGCAGCAGCGAGACGGTTGCCGCTGCGAGCACCGAGCTGACGACGCCCGCGAAGAGGACGCAAAAGCCGACTACGAGCATCGAAAGAGTGGCGAGCCAGGTCGACCGCGAGGCGAGGGTGCCGAGGCAGACGAGCGCAGCGCCCGCCGCGACCAGCGCTAGCTGTGAGCGCACGCGGTCGATCATCGAGCCGGAGAACTCGACAAGCAGCAGGAGCGCGAACGAGCCGAACGCGGCGAACGTCGCCACCGCGGGATTCCCGATCACGTGCTCGCCGACGGCGAACATCGTCGGCATGACGACCGCGCCACGCGCCGCCCGTCGCAGCGCGGCGAGCCCCGGGTCCTTCACACGAAACCAGGCGAGCCCGCGCGTCATCATGCCTTTCACGACGCCACGTCTATCAGGGTTCGTACGACCTCGGCCTTTGGCTGCGCGGTCGTCGTGCGGGCGGCGTGGGAGCGGACGGGAGCGCGGCCGCCACTCAGGCGCTCGTGGGCGTCACAATCAAGATCGCGGATGCGGCCCCCAGGCGACCGTCGAAGATCACGAGCTCTCGCGCGACAGTCGCGGTCGTTGCCAGGACGATGCTCGCGCAGCAGGCACGCAGGCTGGCAGCGGAGGGCGTCGGCCCGCGATCGACTCGCGTCACGGCGTACACGCACAGCGCGCCCGCGGCGGTCAGATTCTGATCGGACAGCGGGTGTTCGCGGCTGCGGAACACGCGATCGATGCAGTTTCCGTCGGCGAGTTGGACTCGAAGGGGTTCGGACGTGTGATTCCAGCGTACGAGGTTCGCGGCTACGGCGTGGCGACGACTGAAGCGCGAAACCACGCATCCAGGTGACGCGGCCACCCGCGCCTTCCGCTGTCGACAGCAGCGCCGGCCTTCGGTTACGCGAGGTGTTTCGCCCGCAGCTCGGCGAGCGCCGCGTCCGTCTTGCCGAGGTCGAGCCCCATTCCGCGAAGCACGCTCTCGGTCTTCGTGAACTGCACCTCGTCGTACTGGACGACCTGAACGAAGTTGCCCCACGGATCGAGGAAGTCGAGCCCGCGGCCCGGGCGGATCTCCACGCCGGCGGCCTCGAGCGCGCGGCGGGTCGCCTCCTTGTCGTCGACGACGAGCCCGAAATGACGCACACGGTCCGGGCCGTCGGATCTGGCCTCCATCAGCGCGAGGAATTGGTCGCCCATGTCGATGAACGCCGCTCCCTGCGAGCGGCCGCGCAACTCGAGCTCGAAGATGCGCCCGTAGAACGCGAGCGCCTCGTCGACGTTGCCGACCTCGAGTGCTACGTGGTTGATGCCTACGAGGCGCGTCACGGGAGGATCAGGTGAAGGTCGCCGAACTCGTGCCAAAGATAGTGACGCTCGAGTGCCGCGCGATATGAGCGGTCGAGCAGCTCGCCGCCGGCCGCCGCCTCGAGCAGCCTGAGGTGCGAGGAGTCGCGCTCGTGCCAGCCCGTGAGCAGGCCGTCGACTGTGCGAAGCCCACGCTCGGGCGTCACGACGAGGGTCGTCCAGCCTTTTCCCGCAGTCACGCTGCCGTCGTCCGCGGCGACCGTCTCGAGCGCGCGCACCACCGTCGTGCCGACGGCGATGACGCGGCCGCCCCAACCGCGGACCGCGCCGACGATCCTCGCCGTCGCGTCCGGGACGCGGAACCGCTCCGGATACGGCGGCTCGCCGCGCTCGGGCGATGAGACACCCGTGTGCAGGACGACGGGCGCGAACAGGATCCCGCGGCCGACCAGCTCGAGCACGAGCTCGGCCGTGAACGGGCGGCCGGCACTCGGCATCTCCGCGCTGCCGGGCTCGCGGCCGAAGACCGTCTGATAGGCATCGACCGGCCAGGCCTCCGGGACGTAGCCGTAACGGATCGGCTGTCCGTGTCGCCGGAGGTAGTCCTCGAGCGGCTCGCCGAGGTCGAAGCGAGCGACGACCAGCCGATCGCTGTCGGCGAAACGCCCCACGAGCTCCGCGTGAGCCCCGTCCGGAAGATCGAGCCTCGCGCCCACCGGCGGCCGCGGATACGGCCTTCGATCGCGCGTTCGGAGCTCGACGATCCACTCGTCGTCGCGCGACGGAGTCGAGAGCCAGAGCTGTACCGCCGCGTCGCCAAGGCGTGCATCGAGCGCTGCGGCAAGCGTTGCGGACGTGTTGACGACGAGCAGATCCCCGGCGTTCAGGAAGCACGGTAGATCGTGGAACCTCGCGTGGACGACCCCGAGATCGTGACGGGTCGCCACGAGGAGCGCCACGTCGTCGCGCCCGGCGCCGCGTACCTCCGGCGGCTCGTGCGCCTCCGGGAGCGGAAGCTCGAGCGCGCTCATATCCGCCGGCTCATGCCAGCTCCGGCGCCGGCAAAGCCGGCACCTCCGCTCCCGGAGCCTCCGTCGAGCCTACGGCTCATGCGCTCACCTCGACGAGGTCGCGTGCGCGGTAGCGGCCGCTCGGGAGCGTCCCCTCGATCAGGCGCAGGAGTCCGGGCACGCTCGTCTCCGGCAGCGGAAGGTGCGAGATGTCCTCGCCGGGAAACGCCTCCTGGTACGTCTGCGTCCGCATGTCGCCGGGATCTGCGGCGTAGATGCGCAGGCGCGGTTCCTCGGCGGCGAGGATCGCCGTCAGCTGCTCGAGTGCGGCCTTCGAGGAGCCGTAGCCGCCCCAGCCCTCGTAAGGCTCGACCGCAGCGTCGGAGGTGACGTCCAGGATCACGGCACCCGGCACGAGCCGAGGCAGCGCCTCCTGCACGAGCGCGAGCGGCGCGAGCACGTTCACCTCGTAGACGCGCGCGAGCTCGTCGAGCGGATACGCGCCGAGGCTGGGTTGCGGGCTCGGCCCGAGCACACCCGCGTTGTTGACGACGAGGTCGATGCGCTCGCCCGCCGCACGGACCAGCGCGCGCCGGTGCTCCGCGTCGGCTACGTCGCCGGCGATCGCAACGACGCCGGGGAGCCCGGAGACGGCCCGCTCGAGCGCATCTCCGCCACGCGCGTCGACGACGAGCCGCCAGCCCCGCTCTGCAAGCGCGCGGACGAGGGCGAGGCCCAGGCCTCGTGACGCGCCGGTGACGATTCCCACTCGTGAAGCCATCTGGACATAAAATACAAGTTCAAGTAAGCTTTAAGTCAAGTCCAATGTCGGAGCTCCTGACCATCGGTGAGATCTCCCGTCGCAGCGGCGTCGCCTCCTCGGCGCTGCGTTTCTACGAGCAGCGAGGGCTGATCACGTCGGAACGGGCCGGCTCGGGGCACCGGCGGTATCCACGCGCGGTGCTCCGTCGGATCGCGTTCATCGTGTTCGCTCAGCGCGTCGGGTTGACGCTCGAGGAGATCGGCGACGAGCTCGCGAAGCTCCCTCCGCACCGTGCACCGACACGACGCGACTGGTCGCGCCTCTCGGCAACGTGGAGGTCGAGGATCGACGAGCGCATCGCGGAGCTCGAGCGCCTGAAGCGCGGGCTCACGGAGTGCATCGGGTGCGGCTGTCTCTCGCTGGATCGCTGCCAACTGTCGAACCCGGGCGACCGCGCCGCGCGGTTCGGGTCGGGGCCGCGCTACTGGCTCGGCGACCGCGCGGCGGGCTGAGATCAGGTTGCCACTCGGGCGCGGAGCTTCGCTCGGGATCGACCATGCAATTTAGGCTCGGTCGATGGACATTCAGGAAGCCATCCGAAACCTGCATCGCGTGAAGCGCGAACGCCAAGCCCTCAACGACTCGTACCGGGACCTGCAGGCCGAGTTGGAGACGTTCGAGGCGCCCGACGATCTCGAGGACCGCTATCGGCAGCTCCTGGCCTTGACGAGGCAGGTCGGGAACTACATCCAGATCGAGCAGGACCAGAACCAGATGCTGATCGACCTGCTCACCGACGCGTATCAACGTCTGCTGGCGTCGTCCGCGAAGTAGAAGGCGGGTCGCCGACCTGGTTCGGCAGGTTGTCTGCGTTCGATAAGGTCGAAAGCAGTGGGGCTGCTGTGAGCTATCGGGTCGCGACGATCGACGAGCTGCAGGACATCGCCTACCGGCAGGACACGCACATGCGGCCGGTGCGTCACCACCTCGGGATCACCGCGTTCGGGACGAACGCGTGGACGGCCGCCAACGAGGGCGACCGACTGATGCCCGAGCACCGGGAGGACGAGGGCATCGAGGAGCTCTACGTCGTCCTGCGCGGTCACGCGCGGTTCGAGATCGACGGCGCCACCGTGGACGCACCCCTGGGCACACTCGTCTTCGTCCGGCCGGAGGGAAACCGGACCGCCTTCGCGGAGGAGGCGGAGACGACGGTGGTTGCGATCGGCAGCAAGGTCGGGGAGGGGTACGAGGCCGGTGGCTGGGAGGTCTGGGCGGAGTTCCATCCCGCCTACGAGGCCGGTGATTACGACGCCGTCGTCGACCGCGCCCGGATGACGCTGGAGGCGAGTGGGTACGCGACGCCGCTCTACAACCTCGCCTGCTGCGAGGCGATGGCCGGCCGCACGGAGGACGCGATCGATCACCTTCGGGTCGCGTTCGAGCGGCGGCCAAGCCTCCGTGAGTTCGCGAAGCGAGGACACCGACCTCGACCCGCTCCGGGACGAGCCGGCGTTTCGCGAGCTCGTCGCTTAGCGGATCGTGGCAAGCCGAGCGTGCGGCCGGCCGCGGCATCTGCCGTGCGCTCTGAATTGACCTACCTGGGCCATGTCACGAGTGACCCCGCGCGAGTACGGTCGGCACACCTCCTCCAATCAGCAGACCTCGCAAGAGGTCACCCCGACAGAAAGGCCTTCGCGGGCCTTTCGTCGTTCAGGCGGCGACGTAGTCGAAGACCGCGAGCCCGTCGCTGAAGCTGAGCCGCACGGACTCGACCGCGACCCGCCTCCGCCAGTCGACGAACGCCTGAACGACCGCGAAGGGCCCCTCGAGCGGATCGTCGATGACCGCCTGCTGCTGCGTGATCTGGCAGCCCGATGCCGCCAGGTAGACCGCTTTCCTGGTGCTGGCCTTGATCTGCATCCCGAGGGGACGAGCGCCTCGGCGGCCGAGAAATACGTTCCATTCGCTCCCGGTGTTTAACCGGCACGGCCCGTGGAAGACAGTCTACGACGGCCACTCTCCTCCACACGGGGGTCGAGAGTCACCCGCAGGGAGTGCCCGGGGGTTCGGTGGGGCCCTCGGGCACTCAAATTGCCGCGAGCCCGGTAGGTGGGTTCAGGAGCCGTGCAGAGCGGTTCGCGCGGCCTCGGCCGTGATCGGCGGAGAGCCAGAGGCGCGCCGCAGCCGTTCGGCGAGCACGCGCATCACGTTCAGCGCGAAGAACGGCGTCTGTGACACGTGGAAGAGGAACGCACGCTCGTTGAGCGCGACGAGCTCGCACGGCGACGCAGCCGTTGCGGTCGCGCTGCGCGCGGTCAGCGTCGATCAGCGCAAGCTCGCCGAAGATGCCGCCCGGCCCGATCTCCTCGAGGGGCAGTCCCTCGGCCTCGATCGTGACCGTGCCCTCGCGGACGACGTACACGCGGTCGCCCGTGTCCCCGACGGTGAAGATGACGTCGCCGGCGGCGAACCGCTCGACGTCGTCGACGCCGCGGAAGATCTCGATCGTGGTGGGTTGCGCCACGTCGCGCGACGTTACGCCGAGGCGCAGCGCGGCCGCTAGGTGCCGACCCGGGATCGACACCGGATCGACACGGGACCGACACACGGCTTGCGTTGTCTAGATGGTTGATGCCACGGGATCGTCTGTTCCGGGGCGTGGACTGAGCGGGTGCGGCGGCGTGCGCGGCGATGGCAGCGTCATCGGTGCCGGTGCGACGGCGTGAAGCGGACGGCCTGCTCGGGGCGGCTCCGCCGCCACGAACGGGCCGGGAGCGGCCGGGTGCCCTCAGGCCACGCATCCGGGCACGCGAGAACGTGGCATCAACCATCTAGGCTCCCGCCGTGGAGCTCACGGCACAAAAGGAGACGCTGAAGCTGGCCGAGACGTTCGTGATCGCGCGCAGCTCCGAGGACGAGGCGGACGTCGTTGTCGTCGAGATCCGGCACGAGGACGTCTCCGGCTTCGGCGAGGCGGCGCCGATCGAGCGCTACGGCGAGTCGGCCGACTCCGCGCTCCGGTGGCTCGAAGGCGTCCAACTCGGCGACGACCCGTTCGCCCTCGACGAGCAGCTCGCCGCGCTTCCGCCGGGCGAGCAGGCGGCTCGCGCGGCCGTCGATGCGGCGCTGCACGACCTCCAGGGCAAGCTGATCGGGCGGCCCGTCTACGGCCTGCTCGGCCTGCGGCCTATCGGCCCTCCGACCTCGTGGACGGTCTGGCTGGGCGACCCCGACGACATGGCCCGGCGGGCGGAGAAAGCCGCTGCACGCGGCTTCCGGCGGCTCAAACTGAAGCTCGGCGGCCGCGACGGCGTCGACCTCGAGCGGGTCCGCGCCGTGCGCGCCGCGACCGATCTTCCCCTCCAATGCGACGTCAACGAGTACTGGTCGCTCGACGAGGCGCTCGAGTACCTCCCCCAGATGCAGCTCGAGTACTGCGAGCAGCCGCTGCCCGCCGGAGACCCGGCAGGTCCCGAGCTGAAGAGCCGCTCGCCGGTGCCGATCTACGTCGACGAGGACTGCCACACGCTCGCCGACGTCGCCGCCTGCGCCGAGCGCGCGCACGGGATCAACATCAAGCTCGCGAAGTCGGGAGGCATTCGCGAAGCGGTGCGGATGGTGCATGCGGCGCGTGCGCTCGGGCTCGGCGTGATGCTCGGCTGCATGGTCGAGTCGGGGCTCGGAATCGCGGCCGGCGCGCACATCTCCGCGCTGATGGACCACGTCGACCTCGACGGCAACCTGTTGCTCGCGACCGACCCGTGGCCGGGCGTCGCGTTCACGGACGGGATCCAGGTCGCCGCCGACCGTCCGGGCCTCGGTGTCGCGCCCGCGTAGGCTGCTGCTCCTGGCCGAAGGGAGGTCGGGCGACCCTCACTACGGCAAGACGGCGCACGGTGTCATGCGCTACCGGCCCGATGACGTCGTCGCGGTCCTCGACTCGACGCGGGCGGGCGCCGACCAGGACGGCTTCCCCGTCGTCGCGAGCGTGGCGGATGCGCTGCCCTACGGGCCGACCGTTGCGCTGGTCGGTGTCGCGACGCAGGGAGGCCGATTTCCGCCGGCCTGGCGCGAGCTCCTGAAGGATGCGATCCGCGCGGGCCTCGACGTCGAGAACGGCCTGCACGAGTTCATCACGCGCGACGACGAGCTCGTCGCGCTCGCACGCGAGCACGGGGTCGAGCTGCGTGACCTTCGGCGTCCTCCCGACGGGCTGAACGTGCCGACGGGCGCGAACCTGACGCACGGTGGAACGACCGTGCTGACCGTCGGCTCTGACTGCGCGATCGGGAAGATGACCGTTGCGCTCGAGCTCGACCGCGAGGCACGCCGACGCGGCATCGCAAGCGAGTTCGTCCCCACCGGCCAGACCGGCATCGCGATCGCGGGCTGGGGGATCGCGGTCGACGCCGTCGTGTCGGACTTCATCGCGGGCGCCGCGGAGCAGCTCGTGCTCGAGGGCGTCTCCCGTGGCGGCGAGCTGCTGTTCGTCGAGGGCCAGGGCTCGCGTCCTCCATCCAGCGTACTCGGGGGTGACGCTCGGCCTGATCCACGGCTCCGCACCGCACGCCTACGTCCTGTGCCACATGGCGGGCGAGCAGATCGTCGACGAGAACCCGCAGTTCCCGATGCCGTCGCTCCGCGAGCTGGTCGACCTCCACGAGCAGCTCAGCCTGATCGCCCGCCGAGCGACCGTCCAGGCGATCGCGCTCAACACGCGCCACCTCGACGAGGCGGCCGCGCGGCGCGCCGTGGAGGCGGCCGAGGCGGAGACCGGATTGCCCGCGGACGATCCCGTCCGCTTCGGCGCAGCGAAGCTGGTGGACGCGCTCGAGCCGCTCGTGCGAGCAGGCTCCGACAAAGGTCTAGCCGCGAACGTCGCGAACGACGCAGTACCGTTCCGGCGGGTTTTGCGATGAAGAGACTGATTGCGGCAACAGCCGCGCTCGTCGTGGCGCTGTCGTTCGGCGCGGTCCGGGCGTCGGCAGACAGCATCTCGTGGGGCGTGAACGACAACGCCGGGCTCTACGAGCGCGCTGACGGGTCGTTCTGGGACACCATGCTCTCACTCGGGCTGACGACGAACACGATCACGCTCCGGTGGGACGAGACCACGGACAGCGGGCTCAGCCCGGTCGACGCGGAGGACCTGCCCGACGCGATGGCCGCGGCGAGGGAGGCGGGGGTCTCGGTCGAGTTCGACGTGTACCCGCGTCACGCGAAGGAGCTCGCCGACCCGCGGGGGCCGGGCAGGTTCGCAGCGTTCCTGACCAGCCTCGCCGAGACGTACCCGGACGTCACCCAGTACGTGGTCATGAACGAGTGCAACCAGGACATGTTCGTGAACCCGCAGTCGAAGCGCGGCCGCAACCTGTCGGCCGCCAGGTGCGGCGCGTTCCTCGCCGCCGGCTACGACGCCCTCAAGGCCGTGTCGCCCGACGTCTTCGTCTGGGGGCTCGGGCTCTCGCCGCGCGGAAACCGGCCCGACAAGAAGGACCATCCGTCGACCGATCCGATCGACTGGCTCGCATTCCTCGGGCAGTGGTACCGGGCGAGCAAGCGGACGGCGCCCCTGATGGACGGGCTCGATCTCCATCCGTACCCGATCCCGCAGTCGCTGCCGTTCGCGACCGGCTACCAGAACCCGCGCAGCTTCAGCGTCACGAACCTGCCGCGTGTCTACGCCGCCTTCTACAGGGCGTTCATCGGGACCGGTCAGCCGACCGTCGGCCTGCTCGGACGACTGCCGGTGCAGCTGAACGAGGTCGGCATCCAGACCTCCTCGGCAGGGCGGCCCGGGTACACCGGGATCGAGACGGCGGCCGGCGTGCTCGGCGGGCTGCGGCCGCCCTACGACACCGAGCGCTACCAGGCGCAGTGGTACACGAAGCTGGTCGACTTCTCGGAGTGCGACGCAGACATCCACTCGGTCAACCTCTTCAAGCTCGTCGACGAGACGTCGCGGGCGGGGTGGCAGAGCGGCCTCTACTACGCCGGCTACGTCCCGAAGGCCTCGGCAGGCGCCGTCCGCAACGAGCTCGAGCGCGTCGGCGGGCAGTGCCCCAGGGGGCGTCCGCAGTACTGGGCGCCGTTCGACGCCTACGGCACGACGCTCTCGGCGGACGGGCTGCCGCCCGGCCTGTTCCCGTTCCCACTGGCCCCGCCGCCCGCGCCGCGGCCCTGACGGCCCGTCAGGTGCGGCGCGTGAGCCGCCGCCCGGCACGCACGGCGCCGAGACCGAGGCCGGCGAGCGCGGCGGTCGCGATCGAGACGACGTTCGCCGTCACGCAGGTCCGGCACGCGTTGCAACACGCGGTCGCGACCGGCGCGTGCTCGCCGTAGCGGGCGGCCGCCTGGGTGACCCGAACGGTGGCGAACTGCTTCATCGGCCCAATCGTAGGCCGCGCAGGCGGACCTTGACGACCGAACACGCGTTCGCTAGCATGGCGAACACATGTTCGTCAGGGTCTTGTTCCTCGTGGGGTTCGCCGTGCTCGTCTGGAGCGCCGTTGCCCGCTCGACCCAGGCGCACGGGCCACGCGAGGTGATCACTGTCCGCGCGAACGACACGCTGTGGTCGATCGCCAGGCGGCACTACGCCGGCGACGTTCGCGAGGCGATCTGGCGGATCGAACGGACGAACCACCTTCCGGGCGCCGACGTCCGCACCGGCCAGCGGCTCGTGCTCCCGTAGGGACACGGCGACGCCTCGGCGGCCGCTTCGCCACAATCGGCCGCGCGTGGACCTCGACATCGTCTTCCTCGGCACCTCCGGCAGCGCGCCGACGGCGGCACGCGGCGCCCCTGCGGTGCTCGTCCGCCGCGGCGGCGACCGCCTGCTGTTCGATTGCGGCGAGGGCACACAGCGTCAGCTGATGCGCTCGGTCGTCGGCCTGCCCGACCTCGAGCAGATCTTCGTCACCCACTTCCACGCCGACCATTACCTGGGCCTCCCCGGGATGCTGAAGACGTTCGCGCTCCGCCAGCGCGAGGTGCCGCTGACCGTCTACGGCCCGCCCGGGCTGCGCGACCTGTTCGGCTCGCTACGGCGCGTGTTCGGGAAGCTGACCTACCCCGTGGAGGCGGTCGAGGTGCGCCCGGGGGAGGCGCTCGAGCGCGACGGTTACCGGATCCTCGTGTTCCCGGTGCACCACGGGGTGTCTGCTGTCGGGTACGCGCTGGTCGAGGAGGCGCGGCCCGGGCGGTTCGACGTCGAGTCCGCCGACGCGCTCGGGGTGCCGAACGGTCCCGAGCGAGGGGCACTCCAGCGCGGCGAGTCGATCACGCTGCCCGACGGGCGCGTGCTCACCCCTGACGCGGTGCTGGGCGACGCGCGCGCCGGCCGGCGCGTCGTGCTGCCGGGAGACGGCGCGCCGACCGAGACGGTGCGCGTGCTCGCGGAGGACGCCGACGTGCTCGTTCACGAGGCGACGTTCGGCGAGGACGAGCGCGAGCGCGCCGCGGAGACGCTGCACTCGACGGCCGTCCAGGCCGCGGAGCTCGCGCGACAAGGCAGGTGTGCGGCTGCTCGCGCTCACGCATCTGTCGACCCGGTACTTCGGGCCCGAGGTCGCCCGCGAGGCGCAGGGGGTGTTCGCGAACACGGTCGTGCCCCGCGACTTCGACGTGATCGAGGTGCCGTTCCCCGAGCGCGGGCCGCCGAAGCTCGTGCCAGGCGCGGCGCGCGCCCGCCGCGCGAAGCCCCGGTCGCGACTAGACCTGCCAGGCGCCGCGCGTCAGCACGGGCGTCTCCGATCCGTCCTTGGCGATGCCGGTGACTGCGACGTCGTCGCTCCCGATCATGAAGTCGATGTGGATCGCGCTCTTGTTGATGCGGTCCCGATCTTCCTCGCCGACCGAGATCGCGTACGCGTTGCCGAAGGCGAGATGGCTCGCAGCGTTCTCGTCGAGGAGCGTGTTGAAGAACACCGTCCCCGTCTTGCCGATCCGACCCGACCCGTCGACGAGCGCCACCTCGCCGAGCCGCGAGGCGCCGTCGTCGACGACCGTGCGTCCCCGGAGCGCGTCGACGTTGTCGCCGTCGATCTCGACCGCGCGGCCGCCCTCGAACCGTACGACGAGATCCGTGACGACCGAGCCCGAGACGTCGAGCGGCTTCGTCGCGGTCACGGTTCCGTCGACACGCGCGGGATCGGGTGCCGAGGCGATCTCCTCCGTCGGGAGGTTCGGCGCATGGACGACGCCGTCGACCGTCTGCATCCCGGGAGTCTCCGACGAGAAACGGGAGGTGGGGAGGAGACCGACCGTGAGGTCGGTCCCGGGGCCGCGAAATCGCAGCGCGTCGAATCGCCTGGCGTCGATCCGCGTGCCCGCGTCGTGGAGCTCCTGGAGGCGCGCGTGCCAGGCTGCGGCCGGGTCGGGCTCGTCGAGCCGCAGCACGTGGACGAGCTGCTCCCAGAGGCGCTCGACCGCTTCGTCCCCGTCGAGCGACGGGAAGACGGCGCGCGCCCAGTCGACAGTGGGCCAGGGCACGACCGTCCAGCTCGTCGTGCGCGAGTTGATCACCTCGAAGTTCTCGCGGATCGCCGGCAGCGCGTCCTTGCCGGCGACGGCCGGGTCGATCCCGGCGAGCAGCCCGGGCGGCACCTGCGGCGTGATCGAGATGCGCACGCCGTGGCCCTCGCCGAGCGCGAGCAGCCGCTCGCCGTACCAGCTCGGGACGAAGTCGAGCGTGGCCGGGTCGGCGTGCTCGAGCCGGATGCGCTTGACGTACGGGTCGAAGTACCAGGGATCGACGAACCGGGCTCCGCGCGCGTATGCGGCTGCGGCCACCAGGCGGACAAACGGCGCCGAGCTCGGCTCCGCCACGATCCAGACGATCTGGCCCGGCTGGACGTTCGCCCCGACCCCGACGACGAGGTCTGCGTAGCGCTCGAGCAGGTCCTGATCCACGGCGCGTCGGAGCGTACGGGTTCCATCCGTCCGGCGGGGGAGGTACCGTGCGCAGCGCACCGCCCCTTTAACCCGGTCCAGCGAGGCCGGAAAGGAGTCGAATGTCGCATCATGCCGTCGGACCGGCGCCGCACCTCCTGCTCGACGACGAGGCGATCCGCAGGACGCTGACGCGGATCGCTCACGAGATCATCGAGCGGAACGACGACCTCGAGACGGTCGCGCTCGTCGGGATCCAGACGCGCGGCGTGCCGCTCGCGCAGCGCCTGCGCCAGCTGATCGACGAGCGCGCTGGGGTCGAGGTGCCGCTCGGCCGGCTCGACGTCACCTTCCACCGCGACGACGTGCACGTGCGACGGGGCCGTGCGCCGAGACGTGCGCAGCCGCTCGTCCGCGACACGAAGCTCGACTTCGAGCTCGAAGGGCGGACGGTCGTGCTCGTCGACGACGTCCTCTACACCGGCCGGACGATCCGCGCGGCGATCGATGCGCTGTTCGAATACGGCCGTCCCGACCGCGTGCAGCTCGCCGTCCTCGCCGACCGTGGGCACCGAGAGCTCCCGATCCGCCCCGACTACGTCGGCAAGAACCTGCCGACCGGACGGGACGAGCGGATCCAGGTGGAGCTCGTCGAGGTCGACGAGGTCGACCGAGTCGTGCTGATCCCGACCGAGGAGGACCGATGACCGACCTGCGCCTCGTCGGTGGCCAGCTGCTGCCGCCGACGACGACCGCCGCGCGCCGCCACCTGCTCTCCGTCTCGGACCTTGGTCGCGACGACGTCGAGCGGATCCTGTCGACCGCGCGCTCGTTCGCGCACTCGCAGGAGCGGGAGACGAAGAAGCTGCCGACCCTGCGCGGCCGCGTCGTCCTCAACCTCTTCTTCGAGTCGTCGACGAGGACGTCGTCGTCGTTCGAGCTCGCGGCCAAGCGGCTCTCCGCCGACACGATGACGCTGCGCGCGTCGGGCTCGTCGGTCGAAAAGGGCGAATCGCTGAAGGACACGGTGCTGACGCTCTCGGCGTACGAGCCCGACGTGATCGTCGTCCGCCATCCCGAGGCCGGCGCGGCGGAGCTCGTCGCGCGCTCGACTCCCGCCCGCGTGGTGAACGCCGGCGACGGGAAGCACCAGCACCCGACCCAGGCGCTGCTCGACCTCTACACGCTGCGCGAGGCTTTCGGGCGGCTCGATGGGGTGCGCGTCGCGATCGTCGGTGACGTCGTGCACTCGCGCGTCGCGCGGTCGCTCGTGCAGGCGCTGGAGGTCGTCGGCTCGGAAGCGCTGCTCGTTGGGCCGCCGGCGCTGCTCCCGGCCGGTGTCGCGCCAACCTCGCACGACATCGGCGCGATCGCCGACGCCGACGTCGTCTACGTGCTCCGCATGCAACAGGAGCGCATGCTCGAGGGCGCGAACTTCGTGCCGTCGCTGCGCGAGTACACCGAGCGATACGGCATCACCGCCGATCGCCTCCGCCCCGGTCAGCGCGTCATGCATCCGGGCCCGATCAACCGCGGCGTCGAGCTCGCGGGTGACGTCGCCGATTCCGAAGCGTCGCTCGTGCTAGAGCAGGTGCGGAGCGGCCTCGTCGTCCGGATGGCGATTCTCTACGACCTCCTGACCGCAGGCCCGGTGGCAGTCGAGGCCGCGGTGGAGACCGCGTGACGCTCCTCGCCGGCCCGAGCGGGACCGACGACTTCGTCGTTCGGGGCGCGCGCGTGCTCGACCCGGTCGAGCGCGTCGACGGCGTGCTCGACGTGCGTGTCGACAGCGGCGTGATCACCGAGATCGGGACTGCGGTCGACGCGAACGGCCACCGCGTGATCGAAGCGGAGGGTCTGGTGCTGGCGCCCGCGTTCGTCGATCCTCACGTGCACCTCCGGACGCCGGGACGGGAGGACGAGGAGACGATCGAGAGCGGGACCGCGGCGGCAGCCGCCGGCGGCTACTGCGCGATCCTCGCGGTACCGAACACCGACCCGCCGGTCGACGAGCCCGACTTGCTCCGCGGCCTTCGCGAGCGCGCCCGGATCGAGGCGCACCTGCCCGTCGGCTTCTTCGCGGCGCTGACGAAGCGGCAGGAGGGCGCCGAGCTCGCCGAGCTGGCCGCGCTCGCCGACGCAGGCGCCGCGGGCTTCACCGACGACGGGCGGCCGGTCACGGCGGCAGGCGTGATGAGGCGGGCCCTGCAGTACAACGCCGTCACCGGTCTCCCGATCGCGGTGCACTGCGAGGAGCCCACGTTGACGCATGGAGGGCAGGCGCACGCCGGGGAGGTCGCCGGACAGCTCGGTCTCGGTGGCTGGCCCGCCCTCGGGGAGAGCCTCATGGTCGGGCGCGACGTCGACCTCGCACGCGAGACCGGCCGGCCGCTCCACCTGATGCACCTCTCGGCGACCGAATCGGTCGAGCACCTCCGGCGCGCGCAGGAGACCGGGGTGCGTGTGACCGCCGAGGTGACGCCACACCACCTGTGCCTCACCGACGAGGCGGTGCGCTCACTCGACCCGAACTTCAAGATGAACCCACCGCTGCGCAGCGACGACCATCGCGGCGCGCTCATCGACGCATTGCGCGACGGCTCGATCGCCGCCGTCGCAACGGATCACGCCCCGCACTCGGCCGAGGAGAAGGACGTCCCGTTCGAGTCGGCGCCGTTCGGCGTGATCGGGCTCGAGACGGCGTTCCCGGCGCTCTACACGTACCTCGTCGAGCCGGGCGTCTTGTCGCTCGAGACGGTGCTCGAGCGGATGTCCGCCGGACCGGCGGCGATCTTCGGGATCGACCGTCCGCGGATCGCGATCGGGGTGCGGGCCGACCTCGTGCTGCTCGACCTGCAGGCGCGCTGGCGGGTCCAGCCGTCGCGGCTGCGGTCGCGTTCGGCGAATTCCTGGCTGCTCGGCAAGCGCCTGCGCGGCCGCGTCCGTCTGACCGTCGCCGCCGGCCGCGTGGCGCACGACGAGTGATGGCGCTGCTCGTGCTCGAGGACGGGAGCGTCTTCGCCGGCAAATCCGTCGGCGCGTCGGCTCGCGCGTTCGGCGAAGCGGTGTTCACGACCGCGATGAGCGGCTACCAGGAAGTCGTCACCGATCCCAGCTTCGAGGCGCAGATCGTGTGCTTCACGCGCGCCGATGATCGGCAACTACGGCGTCGCAGACGCGAGGTCCGAGTCGAGGCGTCCGCATGCGCGGGCGGTCGTGATGCGGGAGGCGCGCGGCCCGGAGTGGCCGGAGTGGCTGCGCGCGAACGGGGTCGTCGCCATCAGCGGCGTCGACACCCGGTCGCTCGTCCTGCGACTCCGCGAGCGAGGTGCGATGCGCGCGGTCGTCTCTGCGGACGGTCGCGACGCCGAAGCGCTGCGCGCCGAGGTCCTGGCCGAGCCGCCGATGGTGGGGACGGCGCTCGTCGCGGGCGTCTCGACCGATGCGCCGTACAGTTACGCGCCGGAGGGGCGCGTGAGGGTGGCGGTCGTCGACTACGGCTGCAAACGCTCGGTGCTGCGCCGGCTCGCCGCCGCCGGCGCGGCGGTCGACGTGTTCCCGCACACCGTCGACGCCGACACGCTGGCCGCATACGACGGTGTGGTGCTCTCGCCCGGTCCCGGCGATCCGGCGCCGCTCGACGACGAGGCTCGGATGGTGGGGGAGTTGCTCGGCCGCACGCACGGTGCTCGGCATCTGCCTCGGTCACCAGCTGATCGCGCGCGCGGTCGGCCGCGAGACGTACAAGCTCCCGTTCGGGCACCGCGGCGCCAACCACCCGGTCGTCGACCATCGCACGCGGCGCGTGCTCGTCACGTCGCAGAACCACGGCTTCGCGGTCGCCGCGGGCGCCGAGGACGGCGTGACGCACAGCTCGCTCTACGACGGGACGGTCGAGGGCTTCGACCTGCCGAAGCTGCGTGCGCGGTCGGCGCAGTTCCATCCGGAGGCCGCGCCGGGCCCTCACGACGCGCGCCTCGTGCTCGAAGGGTGGGTGAGCGAGCTTGCCGCGTAGGACGGATCTCAATTCGATCTGCCTGATCGGCTCCGGGCCGATCGTGATCGGCCAGGCGGCCGAGTTCGACTACGCCGGCTGCCAGGCGCTCAAGGTGCTGCGCGAGGACGGGCTTCCGAACGATCGTCGTCAACTCGAATCCGGCGACGATCATGACCGACCCGGGCTTTGCCGACCGCACGTACCTCGAGCCGCTCGACGTCGAGGCTGTCGCGGGTGTGCTGCGACGCGAGCGCCCCGACGCGCTCCTGCCGACGATGGGCGGCCAGATCGCGCTCAACCTTGCGCGCTCGCTGCACGAGGAGGGAGTGCTGGCCGAGCTCGGGATCGAGCTGATCGGTGCCGACGTCGATGTGATCGCGCGCGCCGAAGACCGCGAGCTCTTCAAGCAGTGCGTGGAGCAGGCCGGGCTTCGCGTCCCGCGGTCACGGATCGTGACGTCGCTCGAGCAGCTCGACGGGATCGGCGCGCCGGCCGTCGTGCGCCCCGCGTTCACGCTGGGCGGTCACGGCGGCGGGTTCGCCGAGACCACCCAGCAGCTTCGCGCGCAGGTCGAGCGCGGCCTCTCCGAGTCGCCGATCTCACAGGTGCTCGTCGAGGAGTCGGTACGCGGGTGGGACGAGTTCGAGCTGGAGGTCGTCCGCGACCGCGCGGACAACGTCGTGATCGTCTGCTCGATCGAGAACCTCGACCCGATGGGTGTCCACACCGGCGACTCGGTCACCGTCGCGCCGCAGATGACGCTCAGCGACGAGGCGTACCAGGAGCTTCGCAACGCGGCGATCGCGATCGTCCGCGAGGTGGGCGTCGACACGGGCGGCTCGAACATCCAGTTCGCGCGCGACCGCGTGACGGGAGAGGTGCGCGTGATCGAGATGAACCCGCGCGTGTCGAGCTCGTCGGCGCTCGCGTCGAAGGCGACGGGCTATCCGATCGCGAAGGTCGCGGCGAAGCTGGCGGTCGGGTACACGCTCGACGAGATCCCGAACGACCTGACGGGAACGACGCCGGCGAGTTTCGAGCCCGCGCTCGACTACGTGGTCGTCAAGATCCCGCGCTTCGCGTTCGAGAAGTTCCCGGGCGCCGACCGGACGCTCGGCACGCAGATGAAGGCGGTCGGCGAGACGATGGGAATCGGCCGGACGTTCCTCGAGGCGTTCGTGAAGGCCCGGCGCGGGCTCGAGGGTGAGCTCGACTGGCGCCCGGAGAACCTCCATCCGTGGTTCGCGCGCGAGCTCGAGGCGGCGCGACGCCGAGGAGCGTCGCCAGCGCAAGGCGCGCCCGGTGTACCGCCGCATCGACTCCTGCGCCGGCGAGGTGCAGGCGGAGTCGAACTACTACTACTCGACGTGGGGCGAGCGGGACGAGGCGCCGCCGCAGGGCCTGCGCCGCCGTGTCGTGATCCTCGGCTCGGGCCCGAACCGGATCGGGCAGGGCATCGAGTTCGACTACTGCTGCGTCCACGCCGTGCAGACGTTCCGCACGCTCGGCTACGAGGCCGTGATGGTCAACTGCAACCCGGAGACCGTCTCGACCGACTACGACACGTCGGACCGCCTGTACTTCGAGCCGCTCGACGTCGAGTCGGTGCTCGCCGTCTGCGAGCGCGAGCGGCCGGAGGGCGTCGTGATCCAGTTCGGCGGACAGACGCCGCTCAAGCTCGCGCGGGCGATCGAAGCCGCGGGTCACCGCATTCTGGGCACGCCGTTCGACGCCGTCGACCTCGCCGAGGACCGTGAGCGCTTCGGCTGCTCCTCGACGAGCTCGGGATCGCGTGCCCGGAGTGGGGCATCGCGCGACGGCGCAGCGAGGCGATCGCGATCGCGGAGCGGTCGGCTATCCGGTGCTCGTGCGCCCGTCGTACGTGCTCGGTGGGCGCGCGATGCGGGTGTGCAACGGCGAGGACGAGGTCGTCGCGGCGTTTCGCGGGGTGGCCGGGCCGACGCTCGTCGATCGCTTCCTCGAGCATGCGATCGAGCTCGACGTCGACGCGCTCTGCGACGGCGAGCAGGTCTACGTCGCAGCCGTGATGCAGCACGTGGAGGAAGCGGGAGTCCACTCGGGCGACTCCGCCTGCGTGCTGCCGGCGCAGTCGGTGGGCGTGCAGCAGCTCGCGGAGATCGAGCAGACGGTCCGTCGGCTCGGGCCCGCGCTGGGCGTGGTCGGGTTGCTGAACGTGCAGCTCGCGGTCGTCGAGGGCGCCGTCTACGTGCTCGAGGTGAATCCGCGGGCTTCCCGGACGGTGCCGTTCGCGTCGAAGGCGACGGGCGTGAACCTCGTCGAGGCGGCGTGCAGGCTCGCGGCCGGCGCGCGGATCGAGGAGCTCGGGCTCCCCGCGGAGCGGCCGCCGCGGCAGGTGAGCGTCAAGGCAGCCGTGCTGCCGTTCGCGCGGTTCCCCGGCGCGGATCCGGTGCTCGGCCCCGAGATGCGGTCGACCGGCGAGGTGATGGCGAGCGCGGCCGACCTCGCGACGGCCCTCGCGAAGGCCGAACGGGCCGCGGGCAGGCCGCTGCCCGTGCGCGGTTCCGTCTTCCTCTCGGTACGCGATGCCGACAAGGTTGCCGTCGTTCCGGCGTGCGCGCGCGTTCGCACGGTTGGGATTCCGCCTGCACGCGACCGCGGGCACGGCTGCGGCGCTGCGCTCGGCAGGGCTCGAGGTCGACGACGTTCGCAAGGTGAGCGAGCGCGGAGAGGCGGCAACGGTCGTCGATCTGATCCGCCGCGGCCGGTGCGACCTGGTCGTCAACACGCCCCGCGGTGGCGCCGGGCCTCGCTCGTGACGGCTATCAGATCCGCGAGGCGGCGCTCGTCGCGCGCGTGCCGTGCATCACGACGATCGCCGCGGCGGTGGCGGCGACGCGCGCGATCGCGGACGCGCGCGCCGAAACGGTGCTCTCGCTGCAGGAGCGAATCGATGTCGAGGCCGACGCGCGCGCCGCGTAGGGTCGCCGCCGTCGAGCGGCTCGGGCCGTACGCGCTGCTGCGCGTCGAGCGCGGTGGCACCGACCCGGGCGTCCCGGGGCAGTTCTTCATGCTCGAGGCGCCGGGCCGTCCGTTGCCGCGCCCGATGTCGCTCTGTCTGGCGCCGCGTGGTGAGCTGTGGTTCTTGATCGACCCCATCGGCCCGGGCACGCGTGCACTCGCCGCACTGGACCCGGGCGACGAGCTGCACGTGTTCGGACCGCTCGGGAACGGCTTCCGGCTCGACGTTCCGCGACCGCTGCTCGTGGGAGGCGGTATCGGGACTGCGCCGCTCCCGTACCTTGCGTTGGCGCTCGACCGTCCACCGGTCGTGCTCGGCTTCCGCACCGAGCACCATGCCGAGGCGGCGTCCCTGCTTCCGACCGCCGACGTCGTGATCGACCCGGTGCTCGTGACGGAGCGTGATCCAGCCGGGCCGCGACGTGCTCGCGTGCGGGCCCGAGCCGATGCTCGAGGCGGTGCGGGAGCTCGCGCCGTCCGCGCAGCTCGCGTGGGAGGCGCCGATGGCGTGCGGGTACGGCGCGTGCTACGGCTGCGTGGTCGAGGTGGACGGCGCCCTGGCCCGGTTGTGCGTCGAGGGACCGGTGTTGTGCGCCTCCTGAACGCAAGCGGGTGCCTGGATGCCCTGCTCGCACCCGACACGGCGCGTGGCTCTCGACGCGTTCGTGACGAAGACCGTCACGCCGGAGCCGCGGCAGGGAAACGCCCCGCCGCGCATCGCCGAGACCGACCACGGGATGCTGAACGCGATCGGCCTGGCGAACCCCGGGCGAGAGGCGTTTTTGGCTCAACTGCTGCCCTTGCTGCACGAGCTCGGGCCGCCGATCTGGGTCTCCGTTGGCGGTTTCTCTGCGCCCGACTACGCGGAGACGTGCGCGCAGCTGGCGCCGGATGAGGTCGCATGCATCGAGCTCAACCTCTCCTGCCCCAACGTGGCCGAGGCGCCCGAGTCGGCTGCCGACATCGTGGCCGCGTGCCGGCGGGAGACGTCGCTACCGCTGTACGCGAAGCTCTCGCCGCACGCCTGGGACATCGGCGAGACGGTTCGCGCGGTCGAGGCCGCGGGCGCCGACGGGATCAGCCTCGTGAACACACTGCGCGGCCTCGCGCTGTCGCCGACGCTCGCACCCGCGCTCGCGCGCGGCGCGGGCGGCTACTCCGGCGCGGCGCTGAAACCCGTTGCGCTCGCTGCGGTTCATGCTGCGCGCACGCGTGACGTCGCTGCCGATCGTCGGCATGGGCGGTGTTGCGTCGGGACGCGACGCGCTGGAGCTCATCGCATGCGGTGCAAATGACATCGCGCTCGGAACGGTTTTGTTCGTCGATCCAGACGCGCCGACTCGCGTGCGCAGTGAGCTCGAGACGGCTGCATGCGAAGCAGGGCATGCCTCGACGAGCGACGCGTTTTGCGCTGCGCACACGAATGTTGCCAACGCGGTCAACGGACTCTGAACGGCACTTGTTGCAGTGGCGTGAGAGGTTGGTAGGATGCTGACCTTCCATGGCGCCCCCCCAGGCACAGATCCAGGCCCCGGTACGTTCGCTCGACCAGCGCATGGAAGCACTCAAACGTGCGAACGACATCCGCGTGAAGCGCGCACAGTTGAAGAAGGATCTGAAGTCGGGTGCGGTCTCGATCGAGCAGATCCTCGGCAACCCGCCCGAGTTCGTGTCGACGGCAAAGGTGTTCGACATGCTCGTCGCGGTCCCGAAGTTCGGTCGGGTGAAGGCGGCGCGGTTGCTCAACCAGTGCCGGATCAGCCAGTCGAAGACGGTCGGCGGTCTTTCTGACCGTCAGCGCCACGAGCTGATTGCGCTCTTCAACGGCCGCTAGCGAAGCGCCGGTCTTCGTCGTCACCGGCCCCTCGGGAGCCGGCAAGGGAACGCTGATCCAGCTGGTGCTGCCGCGGTTCCCCGAGCTTGCGCTCGCCGTCTCCGCGACGACTCGTCCGCGGCGCCCGGGTGAGGTCGACGGCGTCCACTACTGGTTCCTCGATCGCGACGAATTCGACCGAAAGGTGCGGGAAGGCGCGTTTCTCGAGTGGGTCGACTACGTCGGAAACCGTTACGGGACGCTGCAGGCGGAGATCGAGCGGCTGCGGGCGGAGGGTCGGGCCCCGCTGCTCGAGCTGGAGACCGACGGCGCGCTGCTGGTGAAGGAGCGGGTCTCGCGCGCGGTCACGGTCTTCGTCACGGCGCCGGTCGAGGAGCTCGAACGCCGCCTTCGCGCCCGCGCGACCGAGAGCTCCGGCGAGATCGGGGAGCGGATCGCGACCGCCCGGGAGCAGTTGCAGCTGCAACCGCGGTTCGATCACGTCGTCGTCAACGTCGATCGTCAGCGGGCCGCGGACGACCTCGCCGCGGTAATCGCGCGCTCGCTGGACGGTGCCGCTACCATGGCGCGGCCATGATTCATCCCCGCATCGACGAGCTGCTGGCCGAGGTCGACTCGCGCTACGCGCTCGTGATCGTCGCCGCCAAGCGCGCGCGGCAGATCAACAACTACCACCACCAGCTCGGCGAGGGCACGTTCGACGAGCTTGCGCCGCCGCTGATCGAGTCCCGCTCGAAGAACTACCTGACGATGTCCCTCGAGGAGATCTCCGAGGGCAAGATCGTCTACGACTACACCAAGTAGAGGCACAATTCCGGCATGAGCCGGGTCCTGCTCGGTGTGTCCGGCGGAATCGCCGCCTACAAGGCGTGCGAGCTGACGCGCCTGCTCGTGAAGAGCGGGCACGAGGTGATCCCGCTCGTCACGCCCGGCGCGCGGCGGTTCGTCTCGGAGGAGACGTTCCTCGCGCTCGCCCGGCGGCGCACGACAGGCGACCCGTACCCGCACCTCGAGCGCGCCGATCTGCTCGTCGTCGCGCCGTGCACTGCGAATACGCTCGCGAAGCTGGCACACGGACTCGCCGACAACGTGCTCACCGAAGCGGCGCTGGCTCATCGCGGGCCCGTGGTCGATCGCGCCGGCGATGAACCCACGCATGTGGGCCCACGCCGCGACGCGGGCGAACGTCGAGGCGCTCGTGCGACGCGGTGTCGAGCTGGTTGGGCCGGACGAGGGCGAGCTCGCAGAAGGGGAGTGGGGCGTCGGGAGGCTGGCCGAGCCCGGGGAGATCGCAGCGCGCGTGGAGCAGCTGCTCGCCCCCGGCACCCTCGCCGGCCGGCGCGTCCTCGTCACCGCCGGCGGCACGAGAGAGCCGCTCGACAGCGTCCGCTTTCTCGGGAACCGCTCGTCGGGCCGGATGGGCGTCGCGCTCGCCGAGGAGGCACGCCGCCGAGGCGCGGACGTCGTCCTGCTCGCCGCCAACCTGCAGGTCGACCCGCCTGCCGGCGTCGAGACGATCCCGACGCCCACCGCCGAGGCGATGCTCGACGCAGCCCTCGCGCTCGCCGGACGTCGACGTTGCGGTGCTCGCGGCTGCCGTCGCCGACTATCGCCCCGCCGAGGCGCACGCGCTCAAGCGTCCGAAGGACGAGCACGGCTGGCAGGTCGAGCTCGCGCCGACCGACGACATCGCGAAGGCGCTCGGTGAGCGGAAGCCCGACGGGCAGGTGCTCGTCGTCTTCGGCGCCGAGCACGGGGAGGCGGGGCTCGACCGCAAGCGGTCGATGCTCGAGGCGAAGAACGCCGATCTCGTCGTCTACAACGACGTCGGTCGAAGCGATATCGGCTTCGATGCCGCCGAGAACGAGGTCGTCCTGATCACCCGGGACGGTGAGCGGGCCGTGCCGAAGGCGCGGAAGCCCGTGGTCGCCGCGGCCGTGCTCGACGCGGTGGAGGAGCTGCTCGGCCGGGAATGAGCGATGCGTACGACCTCTTCCGCGAAGGGCAGAAGCGTCTTCGCGACGGGATGACGGCGCAGGCGACGGTGCCGCTCGAGAAGGCGAAGCGGCTCGAGCCGGAGAAGGCGTCGATTCGCGAGGCGCTCGGGATCGCCTACTTTCGGCTCTCCCGCTGGGAGGATGCGGAGCGCGAGTTCCGGGCGATCGTCGAGGAGCTCGCTCCGACCGACGACTACGCGCACTACGCGCTCGGCCGCGCGCTGGAGAAGCAGGGAAAGGCGGCGGAGGCGAACGGGCACTTCAAGCTCGCGAGCTCGATGAAGCCGGGCTCCGAGCAGTACCTCTCGCGGATCCGCGATCTTGAGACGTAGGCTCGACGGAGCCTCGGGGAACGAAGCGCAGGTGCCGGCTTGGCCGGCACCGGAGCGTTCGTGAAGGCTGTGGTCCAGCGGGTCGCCCGGGCGAGCGCGCAGCCCGGCGGCGCGATCGAGCACGGGCTCGTGGTGCTGCTCGGGCGTCGCGGACGGCGACGACGAGGCCGCCTGTGCGCGTCTCGCCGCGAAGGTCGCGAGGCTGCGCGTGTTCGCGGACGAGCGCGGCAAGTTCAACCGCTCGCTGCTCGACGTGAGCGGTGCGGCGTTGGTGGTGAGCCAGTTCACGCTGATCGCCGATAGCAAACGGCAGAAGGGAACCAGGCCGGACTTCCACCTCGCAGCGCGTCCCGAGGTCGCGGAACCGCTCTACAACAGCGTTCTGCGACGAGCTGCGCGCCCTCGGCGTCCCGGTCGAGACCGGCGTGTTCGGCGCGCACATGCAGGTCGAGCTCGTCAACGACGGGCCGGTCACCATCATCCTCGAGACCTGAGCGCAGCGCCGGTGCCGCGCCGGCGGGCGGTGGGGCCGCGGCGCCTGGGAACGGTGGCGAGGCCGTTCCGGCTGCGCCAAAACGGGTGCCAGGACGGTGCCAACGCTTGAGAACCCTGTCCTTGCGAACGTCGGCACACGATGCTTTAAGTCGATTCACCGTGCGTCACGGTGGGTGACGCACATCGAGACGGGGCGGGCGGCCCTCTACTCAGGGGCCGCCCCGTCTCTTCCTATTGTTGGCCGTGCGCTCGAGAACCCTGTCCTTGTGAACGCCGGGACACGATGGTTAGGTCGGTTAACCGTGCGCAAGGTCTTGGTGGGGCGCACGTAGAGGGGGCGGGCCGCCTCCCCTCAGGCGCCGCCCCTTCGCTTCACGCCGATCGTCCCTCTGGCCGATACCGCGCCGCTCGGTAGTGTCGATCCTCGTCGTCCGGCCCCAAGCTAGGAGGCATGTGACGATGTTCTTGCTCAGCCTCGGAGGAAAACGGGGTATCTGCGCCGGCGTCTCCCGCTCTTCTTCGGTGTCGGGCCTGGTCAGGGCCCAATCGTGAAGGAAGGAGCAGGAGATGCACTATGTTTGCGCACCGAGGCGGCTGCTCACCTGTCTGCTGGTGTTGGCGATCGCGACCGTGATCGTGCAGTCGGCGGCTGCCCGGATGGCACCGCCCGAACCCGCGGCCCCCGCAACAGTCGTCGCTACGGGTGCGAAGATCGCGCTCGTCGTGCCGGCCGCGAAGAAGCACCGCAGCCCGGCTCGGCGAGTGGCGCCATCGACGCCGGCAACCAACTGGGCCATCCCGAGCGGCTGCACTCTAGGCCTCGGCGACGGCTATGTCTGGGGCTACAGCTGCTGACAAGCGTGGAGGCCACGGGCGGGGACCGCTTGGGAGGGATTCCCCGCCCCTGGCCTTCGGGGACCGTCGTGGAGCTCGACAGCTCGGTCTACGACGGCATGTGGGAGGTCGAAGTAGTGGGTGAGCATCAGCAGCCTCCTTAGCCCAAGTGAGCCTCCTTAGCCCAAGGGTCAGGGGCGACGGGTCGCGGTGCGACGGGTGGACGTCAGCGACATGGAGCCGTCCACCGTGACGTACGCGCCGCTGGACGACCAAGACGACGCCGGTCATCTCTCGCTGTGAGGTGAACGCATCGGCACCGTCGTGCCGAAGCGTGGCGAGGTCCTCAAGTGTCAGGGTTGCCGTCTGTTGTGGCTCGCTGACGACGAGCTCGACTCCGTAGACGAATCCGATGCCGCTTAGCGTCTGTCTCGGTTGCGGCGCCCCGTGCAGGCGCAGCCCCTGCTACGTCTGTCGTTCCCTCAATAGGTCGCACGTACATGCCCAACGCGAGTACCGCGTCGCGCGAGCACAGGTACTCGTCGAAGAACGCGTCTGTTGGATCTGTAGTGATCCGCCGACGCTAACGGATCCGCTCGTCGCTGACCACCTCGGCCGTGTCGCCACATGCAGATCGAGCTCGTCAACGACGGGCCGGTGACAGTGGAGCTCGACGTCTAACGCCAGGCGAGCAGAAACCCGGCCGTATCACGCGACGGTCGGTCGTCCTCCTCTCGGTATGGGGTCGAGAAGAACGAGAGAGACAAGGAGACTGCGGTGAGAATCCACGCATCGATCGTCACGGCGGCCGTGACGCTTGCGCTTGCCGGGCCGGGGGTGGCCGCGGCCGCGACCTCCGAGCACCATGACGTCACGCCGGTCGTGGTGACGTCGGTGTACCTCGGTACGAGTTCGGTCCCGGGCAGCTGCACGATGACGTTGATCGACGGTCACGTCTCGAGCTACCGCTGCCCCGGTACGGCGAGACAGGCGGGCCCTGGAAGCTGCACGCTGACCGTGGCGGCGGGCCACCTCTGGACCTTCAGCTGTCCCGGCGGGACGGCGGGCGTCTCGGTGGGGGCGATCCCGGCGAGCTGCAAGGCGATCGACGTGTCCGGCTACCGCTGGACGTTCGGTTGCCCGCGCAGCGCGTTCGACGGCTCGCGCGCACCGGTCACGACTTCGCTGCACGGTTGAGCCGAACAAGCGGTGCCAGGCACTGGAGTGCCTGGCACCGCTTCATGACCGGCTCGCGCGCATAGACGTCCACGGGGGCATCGATGTCGGCGTGGCGGCCTGGCCCGCGACTCGTCCTGCGGTCCGCACGCCCGGGCTTCTCCCCGAGATCGACCGCCTGGAGCGCGTCGATTGCGTTCGAGCAGTGGATCAGCCACTCGAGTCGGGATCAGGGGCGACGACGTCCAGGAGCTCATCGTCGAGCCGAGGGAACGCGGAGACCGGGACCGGGCCGCCACGGTCGAGCGTGTGTGGCAGTGGTCGCAGCGCATGGTCGCCGGCCAGGGCCGAACGGCCGGCCGGCACCGCTGTGTCCCTTCGAGAGCCGTATCACGAGGTGAGCAGGGAGCCTCTTCTCGGTAGTCAGGCAAACGAGAAGGGAGACTGCGGTGAAAATTCAGTCAGCGATCGTCACGGCGGTCGTGACCCTCGGGTTCGCGGTTCCGGTGGCGAGCGCCGCTACGAAGCCGCCGGTCATGCCCTCGGCGCTCATGCAGGCGACGAGCGCGATGCCGGGCAACTGCACGCTGACCATGGTCGAGGAGTACCTGTCGATCTACGTCTGCACGGGAGGTGCGGCAGGCGCACCGGCAGTGCGGGTCGTCGGCAAGAGCCCCGTGGTCGTCAAGAAGCCCGTCGTCGTGAAGAAGAAGGTGGCGGCCCCGGTGCCGAGCGGGTGCCTGCTCACCCCGTCCGACCGTCAGCTGTCGGCCATCATCTGCGCCCTCTGAGGCGAATCCGATCGGTGCCAGGCACCACGGTGCCTGGCACCGCACTCGATCCCCGCCGACCAGCAAATTCGCCGCTCTGCTACCTTTCCGACACCACATTTCGAGCGGTTTTTCGAGGTGGGCGCGTGGCGCCCATTTTTTGTATCTACCGCTCTCGCAGGTCGGTTCGGTGATGGGGGTGACAGGTGGCAAGTGCTCAGCACGAGAAGGAACGGCTGCTTCGGCGCGACGTGGCGCGCCTGGTCGAGCCTGCTCTGCCGGGCGTCGAGGTGCTCGCCGTCGAGATCACCGGCCGCGACCGCTTCTGCGTGTTCATCGACCATCCCACGGGAGTCGACCACGCTCTGTGCGAGCGCACGACGAACGTGCTCCGCTCGTATCTCGACGAGTACTCGGTCGAGGTGTCGTCGCCGGGACTCGACCGGCCGCTGCGCACGCAACCGCACTTCGAGCGGGCGGTCGGCCGCAAGGTGAGGGTGAAGACCGAGGCGCTCGGCCTCCGGGGAGAGGTGGTCGAGGCGTCGCCGCGCGCCGTGCAGATTCGGAACGGCTCGGACGCAGTGGACATACCGTACGACGAGATCGTGCGGGCCAATCTGATCGACGAAGGGACGAAGCGATGAGCCAGGAGATCGTTGAGGCGGTTCGCGAAATCGAGCGTGAGAAGGGAATCGAGAGCGGCACGCTCGTCGCCGCGCTCGAGGACGCGCTCCTCGCCGCATACAAGAAGACACCAGGTGCATCGCGCCACGCAACGGTCGAGCTCGACGAGCGCGGCGACTTCCGTGTCTTCGCGATCGACCTGCCGACAGACATCGAGTCCCGCCTGCTCGAGGAGGCGCGCGAGCGCACGCTCGAGGAGCTCGAGCGAATCGAGGAGGAGACGGGCGAGAAGAACCACACGCTTCTGTCCGACGACGACCTCGAGATCGACTGGTCGGACGTGCCCGAGAATCTCGTCGCACGCGAGGACGTGACGCCCGACAACTTCGGCCGCATCGCGGCGCAGACCGCGAAGCAGGTGATCCTGCAGCGGATCCGCGAGGCCGAGCGCGAGATGATGTACGACGAGTACGTCGACCGCGTCGGCGAGGTCGTCACCGGCATCGTCCAGCAGACCGGCGACCGCCGGAACATCCTCGTCGACCTCGGCAAGGTCGAGGCGCTGCTGCCCGGCCCCGAGCAGGTCGACGGCGAGCGCTACGAGCAGGGATCGCGCATCAAAGCCGTGATCCGCGAGGTGCGGACGGGCACGAAGGGCCCGCAGGTCATCCTCTCGCGCCGCGACCCGGAGCTGATCAAGACGCTCTTCGAGCTCGAGGTACCGGAGATCGCGGACGGGCTCGTCGAGATCCGCGGCGTCGCACGCGAGCCGGGGTACCGCTCGAAGATCGCCGTCGAGTCGCACGCCCAGGGCGTCGACCCCGTCGGCGCGTGCGTCGGGCCGCGCGGCTCGCGCGTCCGCATGGTCGTGTCGGAGCTCCGCGGCGAGAAGATCGACATCATCCCGTGGAACCCCGAGCCGGCCCGGTTCGTCGCGAAGGCGCTCTCGCCTGCGCGCGTGCGCGAGGTCTACCTCGACGACGACGGCAAGGAGGCCACCGTGGTCGTCCCGGACGACCAGCTCGCGCTCGCGATCGGCAAGGAGGGCATGAACGCGCGCCTGGCCGCGCGCCTCACCGGCTGGAAGATCGACATCACCTCCGACACCGAGTTCGCCCAGCAGGAGGCCGAGGCGGCCTTCGGCGGCGAAGGCGGCGAGGGCGAGGACTTCTCGGGCCGTTGCGCGGCAGTCCTGTCGAACGGCAAGCGCTGCCCGAACACGTCTCTGCCCGGCTCGCGCTACTGCGGCGTCCCGGCGCACCAGGAGCTCGCGCTGCACGAGCCGAACGAGGAGGACAACCCGATCGTGGCCGAGGAAGAGCCCGAGCTCGAGCAGCTCGCCGACACCGCGCCGCCCGAGGCCGTCACCGAGGACGCGGCCGAGTTCGGCGACCCGGAGCCGGAGGAGTTCCCGGCCGGACCGGGCGACGCTCCTGTCGCGGGCGAGGACGAGACGCTCGAGACCGGCGCGGCGCAGGCCGAGCACCGTTACGTCGAAGACGACCCGAACGACGGCATCCCCGTCGAGACGGTCGCGCGCGAGGAGAGCGACTGAGCGCGGCTCCCATCCGCACGTGCGCCGGCTGCGGCCGCAAGGCGCCCCAGGCGGAGCTCCGCCGTTTTCATGCACGCGGCGGCCGCCTCGTCCCCGGCGCCGGCCCAGGACGGGGCGCGTACACGTGCCAGCGCCTCCTCTGCTTCGAGCGGGCGACGGCCCGCCGGGCCTTCAACCGGGTGCTCCGAGCCTCCGTCCACGTCGACCCCTCGCTCCTGCGCCTCTACACTTGACGACCGATGGCAAACGGCAAGCCGAATAGACCGATCAGACCGCGCGGCGGAGGCCCGAAGGGACGGCGCCGCGTCGTCATCGACCAGGGCGGCAACCGCCCCGGGCAGGGGCAGCGCCAGCGGCCGGGCGACCGGCCCGCCGACCGGCAGCCGCGCCAGCCGCGCGAGGTCGTCCAGCCGACCGGCCCGGCGACCGTCGAATCGGGCGTCACGCTGCGCGACTTCTCGCAGGCGCTCGGCGTCGCGATGCCGCAGATCATCAAGCTGCTGATGAACCTCGGGACGATGAAGACGGCCACGCAGTCGCTCACAGACGACGAGGTCGAGCTGATCGCAGCCGAGCTCAAGCGCGAGGTGACGATCAAGCACGCCGAGGACGACGACGTCGAGCCCGAGACGTTCGACGATCCGGACGAGTCGCTGCGCGAGCGCCCGCCCGTCGTGACGATCATGGGCCACGTCGACCACGGCAAGACCACGCTGCTCGACGCGATCCGCAAGACGACTGTCGTCGAGACCGAGGCCGGTGGGATCACCCAGCACATCGGCGCGTACCAGACCGAGATCGACGGCCGCCGCATCACGTTTCTCGACACGCCCGGCCACGAGGCCTTCACAGCGATGCGCGCCCGCGGCGCCAAGGTCACCGACATCGCGGTGCTCGTCGTCGCCGCCGACGACGGCGTCATGCCCCAGACGCGCGAGTCGATCTCGCACGCCCGCGCCGCCCAAGTGCCGATCGTCGTCGCCGTCAACAAGATCGACCTGCCCGCCGCCAACCCGGATCGGGTGCTCGGCGAGCTTGCTCAGGAGGAAGTGCAGCCGGAGGAGTGGGGCGGGACGGTGCAGGTCGCCCGCGTCTCGGCGAAGCAGGGCGAGAACCTCGATGAGTTGCTCGAGAAGATCCTGCTGGTCGCCGACGCCGAGCTCGACCTGCGCGCCAACCCGGCCGCCGAGGCGTCCGGCCCGATCATCGAGTCCCGCCTGGACGTGGGGCGTGGCCCCGTCGCGACGATGCTCGTGCAGCGCGGCACCCTCAAGGTGGGCGACGCGATCG
The DNA here is from genome assembly GCA_963742615.1 of uncultured Thermoleophilia bacterium. Taxonomy (GTDB): domain Bacteria; phylum Actinomycetota; class Thermoleophilia; order Gaiellales; family Gaiellaceae; genus PALSA-600. The sequence goes on from CAVUMS010000003.1 coordinate 65,790, forward strand.
TCGCCGGCGACGCCTGGGGGAAGGTGCGCGCGCTCTACGACTATCGCGGCGAGCGCATCCAGGAGGCGAAGCCCGGCGATCCGGTCGAGATCCTCGGCTTCGACCGGCCGCCGCCGGCCGGCGAGCTCGGGCGCGTCGTCGAGAAGGAGTCACGGGCGCGCGACCTCGCCCAGCAGCGCAGCGAGCGCCTCCGTCGCGAGGCGCGCTCGAAGCAGGCGAGCCGCGGTATCTCGCTCGACAAGCTGTTCGAGCAGATGCAGGCCGGGGGGGTTCAGGACCTGAACATCGTGCTGAAGGGCGACGTGCAGGGCTCGGTCGAAGCGATCGTCGGCGAGCTGCAGAAGATTCGCCATTCAGAGGTGCAGGTGAACGTGATCCACACCGGTGTCGGCGCGATCACGGAGAACGACGTCAACCTCGCAGCCGCGTCGAACGCAATGGTGATCGGGTTCAACGTCCGCCCGTCCGCCGAGGTCCGGGCTGCGGCCGACCGGCAGGGCATCGAGATCCGCCTCTACCGGGTCATCTACCAGCTCACCGAGGAGATCGAGCAGGCTCTCGTCGGAATGCTGACGCCGGTCGAGACCGAGGCGATCCTCGGCGAGGTCGAGGTTCGGGCGCTCTTCCGGGTCTCTCGGCTCGGGACGATCGCCGGCTGCATGGTCACGAGCGGAATCGTGCGGCGCGGCGCCCACGTGCGCATCTTCCGCGAGGGCACGCGGATCCACGAGACGACGGTGTCTCAGCTCAAGCGCTTCAAAGACGACGCGCGTGAGGTGAGCGAGGGATTCGAGTGCGGGATCCTGCTCGAGGGCTTCAACGACCTGCGCGAGGGTGACGTCTTCGAGGTCTACGAGACGCGTGAGGTCGAACGCACGTCGCTCGAGGAACAGCCCGCGGTCGCGGAAGCGCCGCAGGGCGTCGCCGGCAGCTGACGCACACGGCCTTGGGCGCGGGCTTCGTCGCGATCCTGACGGTCGAGCTCCACTTCCCCGAGGCGGGCTCGCTGAAGGGCAAGCGCCACTACGTGCGCTCCGCCAAGGACACGCTGCGCCGGCGCTTCGGCGCGTCCGTCGCCGAGGTCGACCACCACGACCTCTGGCAGCGTGCGGCGCTGACGGTCGCCTGCGCCGCGCGGACCGCCCACGAGGCCGACGAGCTCGCCGCGCGGTGCCGAGCGTTGGCTCGCCTCGGGCGAGCCGGTGCTCGTGCGCTGCGAGCGGCTGCTCGTCTCGCCGGGAGACGAGCAGTGACGGAGCGGATGAGGCGGGTCAACGAGTCGGTGCGGGCCGTCGTCGCCGACGGTATCAGCGACCTGAAGGACCCCCGCATCGGGATGGTCACCGTCACCGGCGTGCGTGTGACGCCCGACCTGCGCGAGGCGACCGTGTACGTGTCTGTGCTCGGCGGCGCCCGCAGACGGCGCGACTCGCTTGCCGGGCTCGCGTCGGCGCACGGCATCCTGCAGGCGCGGATCAACCGCGAGCTGAACCTTCGGCGAACGCCCCAGCTGACGTTCGCCTACGATGACGCGGTCGAGCGCGGCGTCCGCATGTCGAAGTTGATCGACGACCTCGCTGCCGACCTCCCCGAAGACGATGGGCCAGTCGACGACGACACGCATTGACGCTCAGGCGGTCGCAGACGCGATCCGCGAGCACGACGCGTTCGTCACAGTCGCCCACGAGAACCCGGACGGCGATGCGCTCGGCTCGCTGCTCGCGACTACGATCGCGCTCCGCGAGCTCGGCAAGGACGTCGTCATGTACCTGTCGGGCGATGCGCCGACACCGGCCGAGTACGACTTCCTCGATCTCAGCACGCTCCAGCGCGAGCTGCCGGGCGACCTCGAGCAGCGGGTGCTGCTGGCCCTCGACTGCGCCAACGAGCAGCGCATCGGCCCCGAGCGTGCAATCGTCGAGCGCGCCGCCGTCGTCCTGAACGTCGACCATCACCACGACAACTCGCGCTTCGGAGACGTCAACCTCGTCGTCGACGATGCCTCCTCGACCGCCGAGATCGTCCGCGACATCCTCTCGCTGCTCGACGTCCGACTGACACCCGACGTCGCCGAGGCGCTCTACGTCGCGCTCGTCACCGACACCGGCCGCTTCCAGTACTCGAACACCACGCCGAAGGCGCTGCGGCTCGCCGCCGACCTGGTGGAGGCGGGCGCAGACGTCCACGGGATCTTCCGGCTCGTCTACGAGACCGTCCAGTTCGCGAAGCTGAAGCTGCTCGCGCGGGCGCTCGACCGGGCAGCCGTCTACGAGGGCGGGCGCCTCGTCGTCAGCTACCTGCTGAAGAACGACTTCGCCGAGGTCGGCGCCGAGGAGCCGTACTCGGAAGGGATCATCGACTACCTTCGGAGCGTCGAGGGCTCCGAGATGGTCGCGCTGATCCGCGAGCCGCCGCGTGCCGACGGGCCGGCCCGCCGGATCTCGCTCCGCTCGAGCCGCGACGAGGTCGACGTCTCCGCGATCGCGCGCGCTGCGGGCGGCGGCGGCCACCGGCAGGCCGCCGGTTTCAGCTCCGACCTCGAGATCGACGAGATCATCGCGTTCCTCCGCCGGCAGCTCGCGATCGTCGCGGGCTGACAAGCGCGCTCCTTCTGTGAGAACGTCTACCGGCGTGCCCCCACGAGCACTCCGTCCGGTCGGGATCGCCCTGGTCGACAAGCAGCCGGGGCCGTCCTCGTTCGCGATCGTGGCGACGCTCCGGCGGCGGACACGAGCGCGGACCGGGCACGCAGGCACTCTCGACCCGTTCGCGTCGGGCCTGCTGATCCTGTTGTCGGGCGCCGCGACACGGCTCGCACCCTGCTTCGTCTCACTCGACAAGCGGTACCTCACGGACGTCGACCTGACGGCGACCACGTCGACCGGGGATCCCGAGGGCGAGACGCTCGAACGCCACGCGGCTCCGGAACGGCCCGAGCTCGAGGCGGCGCTCGAGCGCCTGCGCGGCCCGGTCGACCTGGTCGTCCCGGCGGCGTCGGCGGTGAAGATCGGCGGCGAGCGGGCCTACAAGCTCGCCCGGCGCGGGGTCGAGGTCGAGATGCCCTCCCGCCGGTCGGTCGTGCACGCCCTCGAGGTCGTCGGTTACGACGGCACGACGGTGAGGCTGTCCCTCCACGTCAGCTCGGGCACCTACGTGCGCTCGGTCGCGCAGGCGCTGGGCGGGCACTGCACGACCCTGCGCCGTACCGCGGTCGGCCCGTTCACGGTCGACGAGGCCGACGCCGACCCGTCGACTGCGCAGGCTGCTCGACGTGGAGAGCGTCCTCGTGCGGCTCCCGCCCGAGGCGCTCGAGCGCGTCGCCGCCCCGATCCGCGCCGGCGTGCTGGCGGCGGCGGCCGGTGGGGGCGTGGGCGCGGCGTGAACGTCGCGCGCGGGCCCGCAGAGCTCGAGCAGCGTTCCGCGGGCCGTCGCGATCGGGACGTTCGACGGCGTCCATCGCGGGCACCGCGCGGTCGTGCGGACCGCGGTCGAGGCCGGGCTCAGCCCGACCGTCGTCACGTTCGACCCGCACCCGCGCACGGTGCTCGGAAATCGCGTCGAGCTGCTCTCGACGCTCGAGCGGCGGCTCGAGCTCCTGGCCGGCTGCGGCGTCGAGGACACGCTCGTGGTGCCGTTCACGCCCGAGCTCGCGGCGCTCGAGCCGGAGGCGTTCGCGCGCGACTACCTCTCTGCGATCGGGGCCGAGATCATCGTCGCGGGGGCCGACTTTCGCTTCGGTCGCAGGCGGAGCGGCGATCTCGAGCTCCTCCGTCGCCTCGACTTCGACGTCCGGGCGGTCCCGATCGTCGAGGGGGTCTCGTCGAGCCGCATCCGGCAGTTCGTGTCCGCCGGCGAGGTCGGCCGGGCCGCCGGGCTGCTCGGGCGGCCCGCCGAGGTCGAGGGGATCGTCGTCGGCGGCGACCAGCGGGGCGGCACGCTCGGGTTCCCCACTGCCAACCTGCAGGTCGAGCCGGATCTGCTCGTCGCCGGCTTCGGGATCTACGCAGGTGCGTCGGGCGACCTCCGTGCTGCCGTCTCCATCGGCGTCAACCCGCACTACGGCGGTACCGAGCGACGGGTCGAGGCGTTCCTGCTCGACTGGGAGGGCGATCTCTACGGGAAACGGCTCGTGGTCGAGCTCTGGCAGCGGCTGCGCGACGAGATGACATTTACGAGCGAGGCCGACCTGATCGAGCAGATCGCACGCGACGTCGAGCAGACGCGCGGCGCAGGGCGACCTTCGTAGGAGACCCTCCTAGACGAGGACGACGGCGCCGCTCCGCCGCGGATCCGCACCGGCGCCGCTCCGGCCGATCGCGCTGACGCCGCCGAAGAAGTGATGGAGCGTCGGCCAGCGCCGCACGCTCCGGCCGCTCTGCTCGAGAGAGGCGAGCCAGGTCTCGTCGACGCCCGGCTCCGCGTTGACGACGCCGTCGACCGGATGGAAGCGTGGGCGGTCGATCGCACGCTGGACCTCGTCGCCACCGCCGAGGACGCTCGCGACCACGCCGACGAGCGCCGTCCGCAGGCGCGTGCCGCCCGCCGCCCCGAGCGCCAGCTCGAGCCCCGTGTCGTCGAAGGCAAGCGTCGGCGCCATCATGCTGGCCATCCGCGCGCGCGGCCGGAGGGGCTCGCGGACGAGGTCGACCTCGCCGAGCATGCTGTTCAGGTGGAGGTCGAGGGCGGGGAGCCAGTCGCCCGAGCCGAGCCCGAGGCTCGTCGTCAGAACGCAGGCGCTCCCCTGCGTGTCGACGACGGCGACGTTCGTCGTGTGCCCGGCGTCCGGAAGCTCATCGTCGAGCATGGCGAGCAGGTCACCGTTCGTCGCCGGAGCGGGAAGCCGGCCGAGCGCCTCGGGCACGCCGCTCAGGCCGCCGCGCGAACGGACGGTGCGCTCGGCGTACCGCGCGCGCGCAGGCTCGGCCCAGACTGCCTCGAAGGCGGCCAGGTCGGCCGCGGTGATCCGGCCGCCCGCTCCTCGACGAGGCTCAGGAGCTCGTGCGCGATCGATCCCTCGTACACGCTGCGGGCCCCCTCGTCACGTACGAGCTCGAGCGCGGAGACCAATCCGGGCTGCTCGAGCGCATCGCCCTCCTGGAGGAGCCGGCCGCCGGGCGCGTAGATGCGCGCTCCCTCGCGCATCGTCATCACCGGCTCGAGCATCGCCAGGCACGAGGCCTGCGCCTTCGTCATGCGGACGCCCTCACGGGCGAGCGCGAGCGCGGGCTCGACCAGGTCGCGCCAGGACAGGCGCCCATGCGCGCGCCAGAGCTTGTCGAGCCCGGCGGGGACGCCCGGGACGGCGCATGACGACGCTCCGATCGCATAAGCGACGAGCTCCTCGCCGAAGCGAACCTCGAGCTCGTCCATCGCCGCTCCGCCGCCGCTCGGGACGGCGACGAAGCAGTCGAGGTTCCGGGTGACGCCCGTCGCGGCGTCGAAGTAGATCGCGTGGCCGCCGCCGAGGAGGCCGGTCATCACCGTCTCGGCGACGCACGAGGCGAGGCACGCACCGACTGCCGCGTCGGCCGCGCTCCCGCCCGCCTCGAGCAGAGCCGCCCCGGCCGCGGCCGTCGCCGGGTGGCCGGCCGCGACGCCGGCGATCACGCGACCCGGGCGGCCAGCCGGTACCCGAAGCGTGTGAACCCGTCGAGCGGGAAATCGAGCCGCACGCCTTCGAACGGGCCGCCCGCGACCTCGAACGTGCGCTCGCCGATCGGCCGCGCCCACAGCTCGAACGTCTCGCCGTCCTCGGTGGCCTGCACCGACAGACCGCTGCCGCTTCGCGCGACAATCGCCGACGTCTCCGAGTTGGCATAGGTCCCGGCGAGCTCCTCGAGCGCCTCCTCCGGGAGCACGAATGCCTCGGCGACGGCGCGGCGCGTGCCGAGCAGGCGCTCGAACCAGAGGTCCTCGAGCTCGCGGAGGGCGCGCGAGCCCTCGCCGCTGTTCGAGGTCAGACCGACGAAGACGGCGCCCTCGCTCGGGGACGAGCAGCAGGCTCGACTGGAAGCCGCCGTACGAGCCGCCGTGGCCCCAGACGTCGACGCCGGCGACCCGCTCGCCGAAGAAACCGAGGCCGTAGACGCCGCCGACCGGACGCGCGAGCGGCTGCCGCAGCGCCTCCGTCCACGGCTCGGCGAGCTGCCACCTCCCGAAACGGATCACGTCGGAGGCGTCGGCGACGAGGCCGCCGGACGGCCGCCGCGCCCGCGGGTACGGGGCCGTGGTGGCGCCGCGGCCGCTCCCGGTGAGCTCGGGCTCGTCGAACCCCGCGCTCGCCATCCCGGCGGGGCCGAGCACGTGCCGGCGGAGCGCGTCCTCGATACGTCTCGCCCGCCGCCTCCGCGGCCAGCCACCCGGCAAGCCAGTAGCCGGTGTTCGCGTACGACCACGCTTCGTCGACGCCGAGGAACCGACGTCACCGCCGGCAGCTCGGCGACGGCCAGCCCCAGTGCGTCGTCGCCCGTCCCCGAAGCGCGCGAGGTCGCCGTATCTCGCAGTCGAAGCCGCTCGTGTGCGAGAGCAGATGGCGGACGCGCACGTCCTCCGGCCAGATCGCCGGTGGCCGCGTCGAGGTCGAGCACGCCGCGCGGCCAGCGACGCGGTCATCGGCTTCGTCACCGAGGCGATCCGGAACCGCTCGTCCGGCTCGCAGCCGACCGAGTGCAGCTCCGTCGTCCCGTCCCGGCCCGCGAGGCCGACCACGCAGGGCGGGCACCTCGAATCGGGCCGCAGCGTCGTCGCAGGCCCGGCAAAACGTCGAATCCAACACGGATCCGCTACCCTACTCGGCTCGACCCGGCCTCGGCCGCACGCGTCTTCCTTCGCGGCGCGCGGGGGCCCCGGGCGACACTCACGGTCCGAGGAGGTAGGATGACCCTCACCAAGGAAGAGAAGCAGGTACACATCGGGAAGTTCGGCAAGCACGAGACGGACACCGGCTCGCCGGAGGTCCAGATCGCGATGCTGACGCAGCGCATCAACGAGCTCACGGAGCATCTCCGGACGCACAAGCACGATCACTACTCGCGTCGCGGGCTGCTCAAGCTGGTCGGCCGTCGCCGCCGCTTCCTGAACTACCTGCAGCGGAAAGACGTCGAGGGCTACCGCACCCTCATCAAGGAGCTCGGCCTGCGCCGCTAGCTCCGCGAGTCCACGGAGGGTGGAAGTTTGAGCGAGCCCCGTCGCCAAGGGGCTGACTCAAACCTCCACCCTTCACCTGAAGCACAGTGGAGGAGAGAAGCGAACTTATGAGCATCGTTGAGGCTGAGCACCCCGCCGGGGTGCCGGTTTCCGTGGCCGTCGAGATCGGCGGCAAGGAGATCTCGTTCGAGACGGGCAAGCTCGCCAAGCAGGCCGACGGCGCCGTCGTCGTCCGGAGCGGCGAGACCGTCGTGCTCGGCACGGCGCAGGGGCGGACGGAGGCGCGCGAGGGCGCGGACTTCTTCCCGCTCACCGTCGACGTGGAGGAGCGCATGTACGCCGCCGGGAAGATCCCCGGCGGCTTCTTCAAGCGCGAGGGACGCCCCACCGAGCGGGCGATCCTGACCGCCCGCATGACCGACCGCCCCGTCAGGCCGCTCTGGCCGAAGGGCTACCGCAACGAGGTGCAGTGCGTCGCGACCGTGCTTCTCGGCGGACCTCGTCGTCGCCCACGACGTCCTCGCGATCAACGCCGTCTCGGCCGCGCTGACCGTGTCGCCGCTGCCCTTCCTCGGCCCGATCGGCGCCGTGCGGATGGGGCTGCTGGAGGGCGAGCTCGTCGTCAACCCGACGCTCGAGGAGACCGAGCACTCGTCCGAGCTCGACCTGATCGTCGTCGGGACGAAGGACGGGCTGACCATGGTCGAGGCCGGCGCGAACCAGGTGCCCGAGACGAAGCTGCTCGAGGCGCTCGAGATTGCGCAGCGCGAGATCGTCAAGCTCTGCGAGGCGCAGGAGGAGCTCCGTGCCAAGGCCGGGAAGCCGAAGTGGCTCGACCCGGAGACGACCGAGCGGCTCGAGCAGACCTACGGGCACGAGATCTGGTCGCGCATCCACGAGCAGGGCATCCGCGAGGCGGGCCTGATCGTCGAGGACATCGTCGCCAAGGAGGCGGGGGCGCTCTCGATGACCTCGACCGCCGCCGACGTCCTCCGCGAGCTGCAGACCCGCATGTCGCTCGGGATGATCCTCGAGAAGCAGCGCTCGACCGCGGTCGAGGGCCTGGTGCGCGAGCAGTTCGAGAGTCGACCTGCGCGGGCTGACCGAGGCCGAGCAGGACTCGAAGGAGCTCAAGTCCGCGAAGCGGCACCTGCTGTTCGACCGCATCGTCGACACCGTCCACCTGACGTTCCCGGGCGGCGGGGACGGAGGGCGAGGCAGACTCGCTCACGCGCAGCTACATCCGCAAGGCGTGCGAGTCGATCTACAAGAGCCTCGTCAGGCAGAAGATCGCGGTCGACAAGCGGCGCCCGGACGGCCGCAGCGAGACCGAGATCCGCCCGATCGAGGTCGAGGTGGGCGTCAGCCCGCGGACGCACGGGTCGGGCCTCTTCACGCGCGGGCAGACGCAGATCATGACGCTGCTGACGCTCGGCACCGCGAAGGAGGGCCAGCGCATCGACGATCTGTCGCTCGAGACGGATCGCCGCTACATGCACCACTACAACTTCCCGCCCTACTCGGTCGGGGAGACCGGCCGCATGGGCTCGCCGAAGCGTCGCGACATCGGTCACGGGGCGCTCGCACAGCGCGCGCTCGAGGCCGTCATCCCGACGGCCGACGAGTTCCCGTACACGATCCGCCTCGTCTCCGAGACGCTCGAGTCGAACGGCTCCTCGTCGATGGGCTCGGTGTGCGGCTCCACGCTCGCGCTGATGGACGCCGGCGTGCCGATCACGGCGCCCGTGTCGGGCATCGCGATGGGCCTCGTCAAGGAGGGCGACGACTACGTCATCCTCACCGACATCCAGGGCGCCGAGGATCATCTCGGCGACATGGACTTCAAGGTGGCCGGTACGCGGGACGGGATCACGGCCCTGCAGATGGACATCAAGATCACGGGCGTCAGCCGCGAGATCATGGAGCAGGCGCTGGCGCAGGCGAAGGAGGCCCGCGTCGCGATCCTGGGCCGGATGCTGCAGGCGATCCCGGAGCCGCGCGAGGCGCTCGCCTCACACGCGCCGCGCATCTCCACGATCCAGATCAACCCCGAGTACATCGGCATGGTGATCGGCAAGGGCGGCGAGACGATCCGCTCGCTCGAGTCCGAGTACGAGGTGCAGATCGACATCGAGGAGGACGGCACGATCCTCGTGTACGCGACCGAGGGCACGAAGGGCGACGCCGCGATCGAGGCGATCCGGACGCTCACGAAGGAGCCCGAGGTCGGCGATCAGTACACCGGCAAGGTCGTGAAGACGACCGACTTCGGTGCGTTCGTCGAGCTCAAGAAGGGCACCGACGGCCTGCTCCACGTCTCGAACGTGGGGCCGGGCCGCGTGAACCACATCGAGGACGTGATCTCGCGCGGCGACGTGCTCGACGTGCTCGTGCAGGAGGTCGACAAGGCGCGCGGCCGGATCGGGCTGAAGCTCGTCCAGAAGCACGAGAACGGCGCGTTGGTCTCACCCGAGGAGCTCGTCGAGCGGGCGAAGGACGCCCCGCCGCGCGAGCCCCGCGAGGAGCGCCCGCGCGGCGACCGTGATCGCCGGGGCGGCCGCGGCGGCCGGGGCGGCCCTCGCCGCGAGCGCGAGGAGTCGCGGAGCGAGTAACGGGGCAGTAGCGTCGGCGGCGTGCAGCTGCCGACCACCCTCACCGACGGCGCGGTCGTCCTCCGGCAGCTCGAGGAGGACGACCGCGCCGACGTGCTTCGGACGATGCGCGACCCGCTCGTCCGGCGCTGGCTGAACATGCCCGCGGAGCCCGCCGACCGCGACTTCGACAGCCTCAGGAGGCAGGTCGAAACCGGCTGGCGGACGGGCAACCGTCTGCGACTACGTCGTCGCCGAAGCGGCCGACGGCGCTGCGGTCGGCGCGGTGGTCGCCTCGCGCCGTCACCGCGAGAACTACGAGCTCGCCTATCTCGCGAGTGCGGCGGGACGCGGCCGTGGGCTGGTGTCGCGCGCGATCAGCCTCCTCTGCGACGCGCTCTTCGCGGCCGGTGTGGGACGACTCGAGATCCGGACGCATCCGGCCAATGCGGAGTCGCAGCGGCTCGCCGAGCGGTGCGGCTTCGTGCGCGAGGGAATCGAGCGGCGCTCGATCTGGCTGCACGGCAGGCGGGAGGACGCGATCGTGTGGTCGCTGCTGCCGGACGACGCGCGGTGACGTTGCACTCGCTACGGGTGCGCGCGATCCTGATCGCGCCGATCCGGCTCGTGCTGGGCGCCGTCTGGCTGGTCGTCGCCCGCCTCGCCGGGGCGGCGGCGACGCCCGCCCTGATCGCGTTCGTCGTCGGTGCGTTCGGGATCGTGTTCCTCGCGTTCGCCGACCCGCGGGCGCGCTTCGCCCACGGGGAGGTCGACCCGCTCCCTGCTCCGCCCGACGTACGACTCGCTCCGCGCTGGCAGCAGGCGCTCGCCGCCATGTTCCCGAGCACGATCGGGGTCTCCGTGCTCGCGGCGATCGCCGCGGTCCCGTCGCCCACGCTCACGGCGCTGCTCGGCGGCGTCTGCGCCGGCCTCGGAGTGGCGGCGCTGCTGTCGCTGTCCGGGATCGACCCGGCGCTGCTCTACGACCCGCGCCGCGCAGATCGTGTACCGAGCGCTAGACGCGGCACTACGATCCGGGCGTGCAGAACTGGATCCTGAGCGAGCTCGACTCGGGGGAGCGGATCATCTCGGAGCGGCTCGAGCACGTCCGCTCGGCCGCGGTCGGCTACTGGATCGGAGCCGGCTCGCGGGACGAGGACGGCGGCGAGGCCGGCGTCACGCACTTCATCGAGCACCTCCTGTTCAAGGGCACGGAGCGCCACAGCGCCCTCGAGATCGCGGAGATCTTCGACGGCCTCGGCGGAGAGCTGAACGCGGCGACCGCCCGCGAGCACACGCTCGTCTACGCGCGCGTCCCGGATCACCATCTCGAGACGGCGGTCGAGGTGATGAGCGACATGGTGTTCTCGCCCGCGTTCGCCGACCTCGACGCCGAGCGCGAGGTGGTGCTCGAGGAGATCGCGATGTACGAGGACGCTCCGCAGGATCTCGTGCACGACCTGATCTCGGAGGCGGTCTTCGGCGATCATCCGCTCGGGCGGCCGGTGATCGGCACGGCCGAGGTGATCTCGTCGATCAGCCAGGAGGCGATCGCGGGCTATCACGCCGCCAAGTACGTCCCGCGGCAACATCGTCGTCTCGGCCGCCGGCAACGTCGATCACGACCGGCTGCTCGAGCTGCTCGAGCGAGCGCTCGGGCGGCGAGAAGGCGGTGGCGCGACAGGCCCGACCGTTCGTCCGCCGCTCGTCCAGCCGCCTCCCCCGCGGCTGCGGTTCCAGCGAAAGGACACGGAGCAGTACCACGTGTGCCTCGGCGCCCCGGGGATCTCGCGCTCCGACCGTCGCCGGTTCGCGGCGTCGCTGCTCGACGCGATCCTCGGCGGGTCGGCGTCGTCGCGGCTCTTCCAGGAGATCCGCGAGAAGCGCGGGCTCGCGTACGCGGTCTACTCGTTCGTCTCGCAGTACACGGACACCGGCCAGGTCGGCGTGTACGTCGGCACCCGCGAGGACAACCTCGCCGAGGCGCTCGCGATCACGGCGGATCAGATCGCCGACATCGCTGGAGGCAACCTGCCCGAGCGCGAGCTCACCCGCGCGAAGGAGAACCTCAAGGGTCGGATCCTCATCTCGATGGAGTCCACGTCGACGCGCATGAACCGGCTCGGGAAGTCGTTGATCTCCGATTCGGAGCTCCTGTCGCTCGACCGGATCGTCGCGGAGATCGACGCGGTCGAGGCAGAGTCGGTGTGCGCGCTCGCGGCGACGCTGCTCGCGCCGGACAAGCTCTCGGCGGCGTGCATCGGGCCGAACGAGGACCGGCTCGTCGCCGCGCTCGAGCGGATCGCGCCCGCGCTTGCGCGTGCGGCGTGAAGGTCCTCTTCAACGGCCGCGGCGGCAAGGTGGGGACGGTGCTCGCGCCTGCGCTCGAGGCGGCCGGGCACGAGCTCGTCGGCGCGCTCGGCGAGGCCGACGCCGTCGTCGACTTCACCGCGCCGGGCGTCGTCGTCGCGAACGTCCTGGCCGCCGTCGAGGCGCGCGTCCCCGCCGTGGTCGGCACCTCCGGCTGGGAGGTCCCGGAGGTCGACGGCGGCTGCGAGAGCGGCGGGCGTGCCGGTGTTCTTCGCTCCGAACTTCGCGATCGGGGCGGTGCTGATGATGCGCTTCGCGGCCGAGGCGGCGCGGCATCTCGAGGGAGCGGAGATCGTCGAGCTCCACCACGCCACGAAGCTCGACGCGCCGTCCGGGACGGCGAAGGCCACTGCCGCGGCGCTGGGCGGCGAGGTCCCGATCCACTCCGTGCGCCTGCCGGGCCTCGTCGCGCACCAGGAGGTGCTGCTCGGCGGGCGCGGCGAGCTCCTGACGATCCGCCACGATGCCTTCTCCCGCGAGGCTTACGTGCCGGGTGTCCTGCTCGCGCTCGAGCGGGTGGCTGCGTTGCCGCCCGGCGTGACGGTCGGGCTCGACGCGCTCTCTGTAGCCGTGCTTCGCGAGCAGGTCGTTCGGGTCGGCGGCGTCGAGCTGTCGCTGCTGCGGCCGGCCGCGCCGGAGGAGCTGATCGACGAGGAGGCGTTCGGCGCGGACGAGTTCCTGCCGTACTGGGCCGAGCTCTGGCCCGCGGCGACCGCGCTCGCGGCGGCGCTCCCCGAGACGCTTGCGGGCGTGCGCGTCGTCGAGCTCGGCTGTGGGCTCGGCGTGCCGTCGCTCGTCGCCGCCGCACGGGGGGCCGACGTGACGGCGCTCGACTGGGCGGAGGACGCCGTCTCGCTCCTCGAGCAGAACGCCGCCCGCAACGGGCTCGCGCTCGCGGCGGCGGTGCACGACTGGCGCGAGCCGCTCGGCGTCGCGCTTCGACCTCGCCATTGCCGCCGACGTGCTCTACGAGCGCCGCAACGTCGAGCCGGTGCTCGAGCGCCTCCGCGAGGCAGCACCCGTCGCGCTCGTGGGCCTCGCCGGCCGCCCCTACGAGCCCGAGTTCCTCCGCCGCGCCGCCCCCGTCGAGCACCTCGCCGACAGAGTCGTGCGCCTTTCGTCACGGTCCTGACACCCTTCCCTGGGAACTGCCTGGGGACAACGCGGCAGCGTGAAACCGAGCTCCTGCGCCGTTTGCCGCGTCCCCGCCTCTACTCCGTCTCAGTCTCGTAACCCTTCCCAGGGAAGAGGACCGCCCGAAGCAGACACCCGGCAGTCGTCAGGCGAGCGACTCCAGCAGGTCGGCGAGCTCGACGGGGTGCGTGAAGAACGGGGAGTGCCCCGCGTCGAGCTCGAGGGCGCGGAGCATGTGCGCGGCGGCGGCGCGCCGCTGCCATCCGGGATCGACCGCGCCGTCGCGGAGGGTGACGATGTACACGTCGCCTGCGGAGACCGCGAGCGGCACCGGGTCGACCGGAGCCTGTCGGCGCAGGCGCCCGAAGGCGGCGTCCGACACCGCCCGCGCGCAGTCCGGGTACATCTTCGCGCGCGCCGTCTCGCGATCCGGCCAGTACGACCGACCCTGTTCGTCGCGGAGGAAGCCGTCGAAGTCTGCCCTGAGCGCATCGGCGTAGACGTTCTCGAGGGGCAGCAGCGCGGCGAGGTACACCCGCACGCGAGCCTCGATCAGCGGAATCGTCAGCCCGCCCAGCGAGTGCCCGACCACGACGGCGTCCGGCTGCGGCCCGATCAGGCCGGCGTAGTCCTGCACCGTGTGACCCACGCGCTCGCACGGCAGATCCGGCGCCGAGACGTCGTGGCCGCGCCGCTCCAGCTCGCGCCGCACCTGCTCGAAGCACCAGCCGCCGTGCCAGGCACCGTGCACGAGGACGAACCGCGCCACCGCGCGGAGTATCCTCCCGTACGTGCTGGGTCGCGTGCTGACCGCGATCGTGACGCCGTTCACCGACGACGGCTCGGTCGACTTCGACGCGTTCCAGGAGCTGGCCCGCCACCTCGTCGAGAACGGCTCCGACGGACTGGTCGTGGCCGGCACGACCGGCGAGAGCCCGACACTGTCCGACCCGGAGCGGCTCGACCTGATCCGCGCCGCGATCGAGGCGGTCGGCGAGACCGCGACGATCGTCGCCGGCACCGGCACGTACTCGACCGCGCACTCGGTGCACCTGACGGAGGAGGCGCACGAGCTGGGCGCCGACGCGTTCCTGATCGTGACGCCGTACTACAACAAGCCGCCGCAGCGCGGGAATCGTCGCGCACTTCGAAGAAATCGCACGCGCGAGCGACCGCCCGATCGTGGTCTACAACATCCCCTCGCGCGTGGTCGTGAACATCGAGCCGGAGACGATCTCCCGGCTCGCCGAGATCGAGACGGTGCGCGCCGTCAAGCAGGCGAACGACGACCTCGCGCAGGCGCGCCATATCGTCGAAACCGGCCTCGACCTCTACGCGGGCGACGACAACCTCGTGCAGTCGCTTCCTCGAGATCGGCGGGACGGGCGGCGTGTGCGTCCACACCCACCTCGTCGGGCCGCGCGTCGCCGAGCAGGTGCAGGCAGCGCAGGCGGGCGATGTCGCGCGGGCACGGGAGATCGACGCCGAGCTCGGCCCCGGTCTACGACCTGCTCAAGGTGCAGACGAACCCGATCGCGATCAAGGCCGGGCTCACCCTGCTCGGGCACCGTGTGGGCGGACACCGCCTGCCGCTCGTTCCCGCCACGCGCGGGCGAGATCGAGCAGGTCCGCGGCTGCCTCGAGCGGCTCGGCCTGCTCGTGCACGCCTGAGCGCTCACCGGCGGGCCTCTAGACTCAGGCGCGATGGCCTCGGACATCCTGCGCGTGATCCCGCTCGGCGGCCTCGGCGAGGTCGGCAAGAACATGACCGTCTACGAGATCGACGGGGAGCGCCTCGTGGTGGACGCGGGCATGGCGTTCCCGCGCGACGAGCACCTCGGCGTCGATCTGATCCTCCCGGACTTCGGCTACCTCCGCGACGACGAGGTGCGAGCGGTCGTGCTCACACACGCGCACGAGGATCATGTCGGGGCTCTCCCGTACCTCATGCGCGAGGTGCGCGTGCGCGAGGTCTGGGCGACGCGGCTCACGCTCGGCCTCGTGAAGTCGAAGCTCGACGAGCACGGCCTGTTGCGCGCGGCTGAGCTACGCGAGATCGACCCGGAGGGCGCACCGCTCGAGTTGGGACCGTTCCGGCTCGAGTTCGTGCGCATGGCCCACTCGGTGCCGGACACCGTCGGCATCGCGATCGAGACGAAGGCGGGCCGCGTCTTCCACACCGGCGACTGGAAGCTCGACCACACGCCCGTCGACGGGCTGCGAACCGACGTCGGGAAGCTGGCCGAGCTCGGGAACCGCGGCGTCGATCTTCTCTGCGCCGACTCGACGAACGCGGAGCGTCCCGGGTTCACCCGCTCCGAACGTGTCGTCGGCGAGGCATTCCGCCAGATCATCCCCGCGCGAGAGGGCCGCGTTCTCGTCTCGAGCTTCGCGTCGAACATCCACCGGATGCAGCAGGCGATCGACGTCGCGGTCGATTGCGGCCGGCGCGTCGCCGTGGTGGGACGATCGATGCGGCGCAACCTGAACGTGGCGCGGAACCTCGGCTACGTCGAGATCGACGACGACCAGCTCGTTCGGCCCGCCGATCTCGACGATATCCCGCCGCACGAACAACTCGTGCTCTGCACGGGCTCGCAGGGCGAGCCGCTCTCGGCGCTGACGCGGATCGCGTACAACGACCACCCGTCCGTTCACGTCGAGCGGGGCGACACCGTGATCATCTCGGCCCGGCCGGTCCCCGGGAACGAGCTGCGCGTCCACGACGCGATCAACCGGCTGACGCGGAACGGGGCCGAGGTGCTGCACGAGGAGAACGCCCCGGTGCACGTGTCCGGCCACGCGCGCGCCGAGGAGCTGCGCACGCTGCTCGGGCTGATCCGGCCAAAGGCCGTCCTGCCGATCCACGGCGAGTTCCGGATGCTGGCCGCCCACGGCCGGCTCGCCCAGGAGTCGGGCGTGCCGGCATCTTCCGATCGTGATCGCCGAGAACGGCGACGTCGTCGAGCTGTCGCCCGACGGCGTGCGGATCGCCGGGAAGATCGAGGCGGGCGTGACGTTCGTCGACGGACTCGGAGTGGGGGACATCTCCGACGTCGCCCTGCGCGACCGCCGACACATGTCCGAGGACGGCGTCCTGATCGTGGTCGCGACGGTGTCGAACGGGCTCGCCACGCAGCCCGAGCTGATCGGCAGAGGGTTCGCCGAGTCGGACGAGCTCTTCTCCGAGATGCGCCAGGAGGCCCACGAGATCGTGCGCGACCTCCTCGAGCAGGACATCAGCGAGGTGAAGCTGATCCAGGAGCACCTGCACGACGGCATCGGGCAGCTCGTCTACGACCGCATCCGCCGACGGCCGATGATCCTCCCGGTGGTGGTCGAGGTTTGAGCATCGCTCGCGCATCCCGAGTGGGCGGAGGTGATCGCGGAGCACGCGGTCGAGGACCGGACGGCGCAGCGCCTCATCCACCAGCTGCGTCGCAGTGGAGGTCTCGTCGCTCGCGTTCTGCCGCCTGCTCGAGCGGTGGGGCCGCGGCGAGCGCGGTGCCGGCGACCCCCGGCGGCCGCCAGGCGGCGCTGCGCCGCGCGGCCGACCGGGTCGAGACGGCGCTTGCCGGCCTCGAGCGGCCGCTCGGCCGCTACCTGCTCGAGCTCGACGCCGGCCAGGCCGAAGGCCGCTCGTGGTTCGGCGAGCCCGGCCACGGCGAGCTCGTCGACTGGGAGCCCGTGCTGCAACGTGCCGGCGTCAGCGTCGCCGCCGCATCGCGTCGCCACCGTGTACCTCGAGCTCGCCGTGCTCCTGCGGGCGCTCGAAGGGCTCGCCTCGACGGTGCGCTGGCAGTCCGTCGTCGACCCCGACTCGCTGTGGGCCGGCCTCTTCGACCTGCGCGAGAACCTGCTCGGCGACACGCTCGACAACCTCCGCGCGCTCGCCGCCTGAGCGGGCCCAGAGGGTGGTCGAGCTCACGGTCGTCGGCTCGATCAACCTCGACCTGGTCGCGCGCGTCGAGCGCCTGCCGCGCCCGGGCGAGACGATCCCCGCCAGCGCGTTCGCCCGCTTTCCCGGCGGCAAGGGAGCGAACCAGGCGGTGGCCGCAGCTCGACTCGGCGCCAGGGTGCGCATGGTGGGCGCCGTCGGGGACGACGCCCTGGCCGACGAGGCGCTCGTGGGGCTCCGCGCGGCCGACGTCGACCTCGAGGTCGCGCACTTCGGCGACACCGGGCTCGCCCTGATCGTCGTCGCGGACGACGGGGAGAACGAGATCGTCGTCGTGCCGGGGGCGAATGCGACCGTCGAGCCGCGGGCGGTCGAGGGCGCCGTCCTCTGCCAGCTCGAGGTGCCCGACACCGTCGTCCTCGCCGCGGCCCGAGAGGCGTCGTTCTTCGCGCTGAACGCCGCACCGGCGCGTCCGATCGACGTCAACCCGGACCTGCTGATCGTCAACCGGCTCGAGCACGAGGTCGTGTCGGAGGGCAAGCTCGTCGCGGTCACTCTCGGCCGCGAGGGCGCTGCGCTGTACGAGGGCGGCCGGCAGGTCGCCCGCGCGGTGCCGCCCGAGGTCGAGGCGGTGGACGGGACGGCCGCCGGCGACGCGTTCGCGGCCTGCCTCGTCGTCTCGCTGCTCGAGGGACGCGACCGCGAGGAGGCACTCGAGCGCGCGTGCGCGGCAGGGGCGCTCGCGACGCTGCGACTGGGTGCGCAACCTTCACTGCCGACCGCAGCAGAGGTTGACGCGATACTCGCGGCATGACCGCACTCCCGATCATCCTCGACTGCGATCCGGGTCACGACGACGCGATCGCCATCCTGCTCGCCCTGGCATCTCCCGAGCTGGAACTGCTCGGCATCACGACCGTCTCCGGCAACCAGACGCTCGACAAGACGACGGTGAACGCACTGCGCATCCTGGAGTTCGCCGGCCGTGCGGACGTCCCGGTCCATGCAGGCGCCGACGCGCCCCTCGTCCGCGTTCGCGACGTCGCCGCGCACGTCCACGGCGAGTCGGGCCTCGACGGGCCGGACCTGCCCGCGCCCGACGACCGCCGTTCGCGCCGCAGCACGCCGTCGACTTCCTCGCCGAGCAGATCCGCCAGCGCGACGGCAGGGTCACGCTCGTCCCGACCGGTCCGCTGACCAACATCGCGCTGCTGTTCTCGCTCCACCCCGACGCGGTGCCCGAGCGGATCGTCCTGATGGGCGGCGCGGTGGGCGAGGGCAACCGCACGCCGGCGGCCGAGTTCAACATCTGGGCCGACCCGGAGGCCGCCCAGCGTGTGTTCGCGGCCGGGCTCGACACGACGATGATCGGGCTCGACGTCACGCACCGCGCGCTCGTCACCGACACCCACACCGAGCGCCTGCGTGCGGCTGGCCGCGTCGGCGCGATGGTCGCGGAGCTGATGGACTTCTACTCCCGCTTTCACCGCATCCGCTACCCGGAGCTCGGCGGGTCGCCGATGCACGACCCGGTCTGCATCGCGCACCTGCTCGAGCCCGGGCTCGTCGAGGTCCGCGACGCGTTCATCGAGGTCGACTGCAGCACCGGGCCCAGCTGGGGGCGGACGAACGTCGACTGGCGCGGGCGCGAGCACTTCGGGCCGCCGAACGCGAAGGTCGCGCTCGACATCGACGGGCCCCGTTTCGGCGAGCTGCTGATCGAGCGGATCGGGTCGCTCGGGTGACGCTCGTCTTCGCGGCGATCGCCCCTCACGGCGGCCTCGTGTTCGAGCAGCCTGACGGGGAGACTCGCCGCGGGATGGACGAGCTCGCACGCCGCTTCGCGGCGGCAGAGCCCGAGGCCGTGGTGGTCGTCACCCCGCACGGCACGCTGCTCGACGACCGCTTCGGCGTGGTGCGGGCCGGGCGGCTGTCCGAGCACGGCTCCCGGTTCGTCGACGCCGAGCACCTGTACGAGGGGCCGGGAGAGCCGACGCTGGCCGACGCCTGCATCCAGTCGCTGCGGGAGTCGGACGTCCCGGTCGTCGGGCTCACCTTCGGGGCGACCGTCGCGGGCGACTCGGAGATGCCGATCGACTGGGGCGCCGGGATCCCCCTGAGCTTCCTCAGTGCGCCCGCGGTGGTCGTCACGCCGTGCCGGGCGCTGTCGAACGGCCTGCACGTGCGCGCCGGGCGCGGCGCTGGCGGCCGCGACCGGAAGCAGGCGGGTCGCGTTCGTGGCCAGCGCAGACCACGGTCACGGGCACTCGGCCGACGGGCCGTACGGCTTCTCCGAGCACTCGGCGCCCTACGACGCCGAGATCGTCCGCATCGTCCGTGAGAACCGGCTCGACGAACTGGTCGGCGTGGTCGCCGCAGGTCGCGTACGACGCTTTCGCCGACAGCTTCTGGCAGCTCCTGGTGCTGCACGGCGCGCTCGGCGGAGGGCTGGAGCCCCGACCTGCTGTCGTACGAGGCGCCCACGTACTTCGGGATGCTGACCGCCTCGTTCTCGCGGCAGGACTGACGCCGGCGAGCGAGAAGTGCGCGGCATGGCGCGCAAGAGGCGGGTCCACAAGACGTCCCCGAAGACGCCGAGCCGCGTGAAGAAGAAGCGGACGAAGCGCCGTACCCGCACGCGCTCGCACCACTACCCGGAGCTGATCGGCCTTTCCCTCGTCGCCCTCGGCGTCTTTCTCGCCGCGGTGCTGTGGTTCGGCTTCTCCGGCGGGCCGGTCGCACGGTTCGCGACGGACGCGGTGGGCGCGGCCGCCTACCTGGCGCCGCTCGTGCTCGTGCCGCTCGGTGCGCTCGTCGTGACGAAGAGCAGCTCGTCGACTTCCGCCCGTTCCAGCTCGGCCTCGCGGTCGCGCTGGTGGGTCTCGCGCTGACCCTGGGGAGCGCGCACGGCGGCGCCGTCGGCGACGCGCTCGAGTCGCTCGCCGCGATCGGCCTCGGCACGACCGGTGCGACGATCCTCGGCGTGCTGCTCACGGTTGCCGGGGCGCTGTTCCTGACCGGAGCGAGCCTGGGCGCGATCGTCAGGCGCACCGGGCACGCGGTGCCGCGTCGCGCACCGGCGCGTGACGTCGGCGCTGGCCGGAGGCGCTCGACCTCGAGCCGGTCCCGCTGCGCGACGTCTCCTCGCCGCGTGCACCGCCGGTCGACGTGAAGCAGGACTACCCCGATCTCGTGTCCGACTCGATCTCCGGGCCGCCGCCGTCGCTGCTTCGGGACCCGAGCCCGAGGACGAGCTCGGAACGGAGGAGAACACGCAGGAGACGCTCTTCGACCCGCCCGAGCGCGTCGCACGCCGAGTACAAGCTGCCCGACCGCGCACTGCTACGCGTGTCGCAGCCGGGCGCCGGTCCCAACGGCGAGGCCGGCCAGCGCGTCGCCGACGCGCTCGTCACGTGCCTCGCGCACTTCGGGGTCGAGGCGACCGTGATCGGCCAGATCGCCGGGCCGCGCGTCACGCGCTACGAGCTCTCAGCTCGCGCCGGGAACGAAGGTGGGGAAGGTGGCGCAGCTGAAGGACGACCTCTCCTACGCCCTCGCGACCACCGAGATCCGGATCCTCGCGCCGATCCCCGGCAAGCAGGCGGTTGGTGTCGAGGTCCCGAACCTGAGCCCGAACCTCGTCACGCTCGGCGACATCTTCGACGACCTGCCACAGGCGGCGAGCCCGCTCTCCGTCTGGCTGGGCAAGGACATCTCCGGCGCGTCGGTGTGGGCCGACCTTGCGCGGATGCCGCACATCCTGATCGCCGGCACCACCGGATCCGGCAAGTCGGGCTGCATCAACACGATCCTCACGTCGATCCTGCTCCGCTCGAACCCCGACGAGGCGCGGCTGATCCTGATCGACCCGAAGCGGATCGAGCTCAACCACTACGAGTCGATCCCGCACCTGCTGACGCCCGTCGTCTCGAGCCCGAAGGAAGCCTCGGCCGTGTTGCTCAACGTCGTCACCGAGATGGAGCGCCGCTACGAGCGGCTCGCTCAGGTGCGCGCGCGGAACCTCAACGAGGCGAACCGGGCGTTCCGCAAGCGTGGGGAGGGGGAGCTGCCGTACCTGCTCGTCGTGATCGACGAGCTCGCCGATCTGATGATGGTCAGCCCGCAGGAGGTCGAGGACTCGATCATCCGCCTCGCGCAGAAGTCGCGCGCCGTCGGCATCCACCTCGTGCTCGCCACGCAGCGCCCGTCGGTCGACGTGATCACCGGGATGATCAAGGCGAACGTCCCGTCGCGCATCGCGTTCGCGGTCTCGTCGCAGACCGACTCGCGCGTGATTCTCGACTCGAACGGCGCCGAAAGCCTGCTCGGGCAGGGCGACATGCTCTTCAAGCCGCTCGGCACCTCGCGGGTGCAGCGCGTGCAGGGGGCCTTCGTGACGGAGGAGGAGATCGCGCTCATCGTCGAGCAGGCGCGGGCCCAGCGCGAGCAGGAGGTCGACGAGAGCTTCCTCGAGGTACCGCAGGTCTTCGCCGACGACGTCGACGACGCGGACGGCGAGTTCGACCCGGACGAGGACCCGCTCCTCGACCGCGCGATCGAGGTGGTCGTGACCGCCCAGACCGCGAGCGTCAGCCTCATCCAGCGCCGCCTGCGGGTCGGCTACACGCGGGCCGGGAGGCTGATCGACATGCTCGAGCGGCGGGGGATCATCTCGCCCTACGAGGGCTCGAAGCCCCGGCGCGTGCTGGTCTCGGAGCACGAGCTGGAACGCCTCGCCGCCGCCCCCGGCGACCCTGTCGCCGGTCTAACTACCTGGCCTTTCGGGCGTCTGAGCTTGGGGTTAGGGTAACCCGGCACTTCCCCATGACATTGCTCGAACAGGAGGGTTCATCCACGTGAAAAAGCGTTGGCTCACGCTCGCGATCCTTGGGATCGTGACGGTGCTTCTGGCGCTCGGAGTTTCCGTGATTCGCGGTTCCTCTGCGTCTGCGGCGCACAAGGCGAGCTTTTCCGCCTGCCTGGTCACCGACGTCGGCGGTCTGAACGACAAGTCGTTCAACCATCTCGCCTACGTCGGCCTCCAGCGGGCCCAGAAGACCGGCGTCAAGGGCCGCGTCATCCAGTCGCAAACGTCCAGCCAGTACATCCCCAACCTGCAGGCGTGCGCCCAGAGCGGTGCGGGCGTCACGATCGGCGTCGGCTTCCTGATGACCGACGCGATGGACGCCGTCGCGACCTCGTTCCCGAAGAGCAAGTTCGCGATCGTGGACGTCGACGTCACCGACGCTGAAGCACAAGCCGAAGAACGTCGAGGGGCTGCTCTTCCGTGAGCAGCAGGCCGGCTACCTCGTCGGGTATGCGGCCGGCCTCTGGGCCAAGTCGAAGGGTGCGGCGGCCGTCGGCTCGGTCGGCGGCATCAAGATCCCGCCGGTCGACCGGTACATCGCCGGCTTCCAGTACGGCGCGAAGAAGGCCGACCCGGGGATCAAGACCCTGAACGACTACTCGCAGAGCTTCACCGCTCAGGCGAAGTGCAAGGAAGCGGCGCTGAACCAGATCGCCGCCGGCTCCGACGTCGAGTTCCAGGTCGCCGGCTCGTGCGGCCTCGGCGTGCTCGACGCGGCGCACAGCAAGAACGTCTTCGGCATCGGCGTCGACGCCGACCAGGGCTACCTCGGCCCGTGGGTGATGACGAGCGCGCTGAAGAAGGTCGACGTGGCCGTGTACAACGCGATCAAGTCCGCGCAGGCGGGCACGATCAAGACGGGCACGAACAAGCAGTTCGGCGCCGACATCGGCGGCGTCGGCTACGGCAAGTGGAGCTCGAAGGTCCCGGCTTCCATCCGCGCGAAGGTGCTGGCGCAGTACGCGCTGCTCAAGGCGGGGAAGATCAAGGGCATCCCGGCCACCGTCAAGTAACGATCGGATCGACCGAAGGTGGGGCGGCGCGCGCGCCGTCCCACCTTCGAGACAACGCGGTGCCCGAGACCGTTTAGGATCGCCGCACGTGAGTGCACAGGGCCCGATCCTGGAGTTGCGCGGAATCACGAAGCGGTTTCCCGGGGTGCTCGCGAACGACGCGATCGACTTCGACCTCGAGCCGGGCGAGGTGCACGCGCTGCTCGGCGAGAACGGCGCCGGCAAGTCGACGCTGATGAACATCCTCTACGGGCTGTACACGCCCGACGAGGGGCGAGATCCGGCTCCGCGGGCAGCCGATCGAGCTCGGCTCGACGAAGGCGGCGATCGAGCACGGCATCGGGATGGTGCACCAGCACTTCATGTTGATCCCGGTGATGACGGTCGCCGAGAACATCGTGCTCGCCTCCGAGCCGCGCCACGCGGGCGTGATGCTCGACTACGGCGCCGCGGCGGACCGCGTGCGCGAGCTGTCCGAGCGCTACGGCCTCGCGGTCGACCCGGACGCGCGGATCGACCGCATCACGGTCGGCCAGCAGCAGCGGGTCGAGATCCTGAAGGCGCTCTACCGCGGCGCCGACATCCTGGTGCTGGACGAGCCGACCGCGGTGCTCACGCCGCAGGAGGCGCAGGAGCTGTTCGAGATCATCCGCTCGCTCGAGTCGCAGGGGAAGTCGATCATCTTCATCTCGCACAAGCTCAACGAGGTGCTCGAGATCGCGAACCGCGTCAGCACGCTCCGACGCGGCAAGCTCGTCGACACCGTGCGCGCAGAGGGCGCGACCGAGGAGAGCCTCGCGCGGATGATGGTCGGCCGCGAGGTTCTGCTCCGCGTCGACAAGACGCCCGTCGCGCCCGGGCGAGCCGCTGCTGAGCGTCGAGAACGTGACGGCGATCGACGACCGTGGGCTCGAGGTGGTCCACGACGTGAGCCTCGAGGTGCGCGGAGGCGAGATCCTCGGGCTCGCCGGCGTCGACGGCAACGGCCAGTCCGAGCTGATCGACGCGATCACCGGGCTGCGCCACGCCGAGGCGGGGCGCGTGATCCTCGACGGTGAGGACATCTCGCACGCGACCGCACGCGAGCGTGATCGACAGCGGCATCGGGCACATCCCGGAGGACCGTCACCGCCGCGGCCTCGTCCTGCCGTTCACGCTCACCGAGAACCTCGCGCTGCACGCCTATAGGTCGGCGCCGGACTCGCGGCGGGGCTTCCTCCAGCTCCGGCGCATGCTCGACCGCGCCAGGCGCCTGCTGAAGGAGTTCGACGTGCGCGGCGGATCGCCGTCGACGCCGGCGAGCGCGCTCTCCGGCGGAAACCAGCAGAAGGTCGTGCTCGCCCGCGAGATCGACGCCGATCCGAAGGTGCTGATCGCGGC
Organism: uncultured Thermoleophilia bacterium; assembly: GCA_963742615.1. GTDB lineage: Bacteria > Actinomycetota > Thermoleophilia > Gaiellales > Gaiellaceae > PALSA-600. The sequence continues at coordinate 90,189 of CAVUMS010000003.1, forward strand.
ACAGCCGACGCGCGGCCTCGACGTGGGCGCGATCGAGTTCGTGCACCGCCGCCTCGTCGAACAGCGCGACGCAGGGCGCGGGGTCTTCCTCGTCTCGCTGGAGCTCGAGGAGATCCTTTCGCTCTCCGACCGCATCCTCGTGATCTACGAGGGCAGGATCGTCGACGAGTTCCCGCCGACGGCGACCGAGGAAGAGCTCGGCTTCGCGATGACCGGCGGCCGCCGGGACCGGGCGGCCTGATGCCGACAGACGAGCTACTCGAGCAGGAGTTCGAGGAACCGCCCGAGGGGGGGCCCCCCTCGCCGACAGCAGGACTTCCCCTCGACGTGGGACTTCCTCGGCAAGTTCGGCGGTGTCATCGGCCCGATCATCACCACGCGTCTTCGCGTTCCTGATGGCCGGGATCGCGGTCGCCGTGATCGGCAAGAACCCGATCAAGGTCTACAAGGCGATCTACGACGGCACCGGGCTGAACTTCTTCTTCCACTTCGGCTCGTACTCGGTTCGGCTCCCGTTCTCGACCGAGCACGTGTGGTTCTGGTGGGACACCGCGTCGCCGGCCGCGGCGAACCTCCAGCAGACGCTCCTGATCACGACGCCGATCATCTGCTGCGCGCTCGCGCTGTCGTTCGCGTTCCGCTGCGGGCTCTTCAACATCGGCGGCCAGGGCCAGTACCTCGTCGGCTCCTACTTCGCGGTCTGGATCGGGACGTCGTTCGTGCACCTCGATCCGTTCCTGCACGTCGTCTTCTGCCTGGTCGCCGGCGCGCTCGCCGGCGCGCTCTATGCCGGGATCGCCGGAATTCTGAAGGCGACGGTCGGCGCGCACGAGGTGATCACGACGATCATGCTCAACTGGATCGCGATCTGGGTCGGCGAATGGCTGTTCGGCCAGCAGGGGCCGCTCCAGAACACGTCGCAGCCCGCGATTCCGATCTCGAACGACATCGCGGGCGGCGCCAAGCTGCCGATCTTCTGGGGGCCCAAGCTCCTGCAGGGGCTCTCGATCGGGATCTTCATCGCGCTCGGCGCGCCTCGTCGTCTACTGGGTCATCATCAACCGGACGACCCTCGGCTTCGAGGTCCGCGCGGTCGGGTTCAACCCCGAGGCCGCGCGCTACGGCGGCATCTCCGTCGCCCGCAGCTACTTCCTCGCGATGGCGATCGCCGGCCTGTTCGCCGGGCTGGGCGGCGCGCTCGACATCACGGGCTGGGAGTATCGGCTCGGCCAGCTCGACATCCCGGCGAGCACGATCGGTTTCATCGGGTTAGCCGCAGGCCTGCTCGGGCGCAACACCGCGGTCGGGATCCTCGCCGCGTCGCTGCTCTTCGGCGCGCTCATCAACGGCACCTCCGGCCGTCAGCTCGACCCAACGGTCTTCCGGCCGGATCTCGCCGGCAACCTGACGATCATCATCCAGGGGCTCGTGATCCTGTTCGTCGGGCTCGACATGACGAAGCTGCTCGCCGGCGCGCGCCGGAGGTTACGCACGTGACCGCCGTCACCGCTCGCGTCGGCCACATCAAGTGGACCGCGCCGCGGACGATCGGGATCTTCGGGATCGGGCTCGGCGCGCTGGCGTTCTGGCTCGCCCTGCCGCCCGTCGCCGCGCCGGACCGTGCTCCTGCCCGTCTTCGTCGGGCTGCTCGCGATGCTCGCGGGCATCTGGACGATCGCTCGCGACGAGAAGCGCGTCGGGTTCGGGGCGTTCGCCGCGGGCGCGGCCGGGATCGTGTTCGGCGCCCTCGCCACTCGTTCCGTCGACGACGAACCTCGACAGCGTCGTCGTGTGGAGCGCGCTCTTCGCCGCGACCCTCCGCTACGCGACGCCGCTCATCTACGCCGCGATCGGCGGCCTGTACTGCGAGCGGAGCGGCGTCGTCAACGTCGCGCTCGAGGGAATGCTCCTCACCGGAGCGTTCTTCGGCATCTGGACGATCATCTGGGCCCACACCTGGGCGGGCGGCTTCGCCTGGGTGGTCGCGCTCGTCGGGGCGGCGCTGGCGGGGATGGTGCTCGCGCTCGATACACGCCGTCTGGTCGGTGAGCCTGAAGGTCGACCAGATCATCTCGGGGACCGCGCTCAACTTCCTGGCGGTCGGGGTCACCGGCTACATCTTCATCGACAAGTACGGCGACTCGGGCACGCCGGGGAACATCACCGACTACGGCATCCCCGACATCCATCTCAACTTCCTCTCCGGCTGGCCGCTGATCGGCCCGATCTTCGGGCAGCTGAACCTGATGATCTGGCTCTCGTTCCTCCTGCTGATCGGGACCCAGATCTTCGTGTTCCACACGCCGTACGGCCTCCGCCTCCGCTCGGTCGGCGAGCATCCGCGTGCCGCCGACACGGTCGGCATCTCGGTGTACAAGGTGCGCTACACCGCCGTGATCGCGTCGGGCGGGATCGCGGCGCTCGGCGGCGCCTACCTCTCGATCGGCTTCGTCCACTCCTTCACCGAGAACATGACGCAGGGAATCGGGTTCATCGGGCTCGCGGCGCTCGTCTTCGGCAAGTGGCGACCGTTCCCGACGTGGGGCGCCACGCTGCTGTTCGGGTTCTCGAGCGCGCTCGCCGACCGGCTGCCGACATGCCTACGGCAACCAGTGGGGAACGCTCTTCCAGGCACTGCCGTACGTGCTCACGATCGTCGCCGTGGCCGGCGTGATCGGACGCTCCGTCGGCCCGGCAGCCGCCGGCCGGCCGTATGAGAAGCAGTAGGCGCGCGGCGATCGCGGCGGGCCTGCTGGGCGCGCTGGCGATCGCCGCGATCCCGGTCGCGATCGCTCGCCGCGCAGCAGCTGGCGAGCGTCGGGCTGCTGCAGCGCCCTCTATGTGAGCGTCCCGCTGGCGCTCGTGCTCGGCGTCGTCGCTGTGCTGCTCGCACGGCGGGCCCGCCTGCAGGGCCGCCCGCAGCGTGTACGGAAGCGCAGCTCCGATCCGCGTCGGGCAGCTGCTCGCGTGGGCCGGGCTCCTCTGCGGGATCACGGGCGGCATCGCGCTCGTCGTGTACGGCGTGCTTCGCTGGGCGCAGTAGCTCCTCCCGGTCCCGGGCCGCGGACCGAGCGTCTACCCTGTGCGCGCCCGTGTTCGAGATCGGCAACAGCCTGCGCGAGGCGCGTCTCCGTCGTGGCATCGACTTCGCCCAGGCGGAGCTGCACACGAAGATCCGCGGCAAGTACCTGCGGGCGCTCGAGGACGAGCAGTTCGAGCTGCTGCCGGCGCAGACGTACGTCAAGGGCTTCCTGCGCACGTACGCCGAGTACCTGGGCCTCGACGGCCAGCTGTACGTCGACGAGTTCAACTCGCGGTTCGTCGCCGGGGACGAGCACGATCCGCGCGTCCGGCGCTCGGACTGCGCGTCCGCACCGCCACAACCGGCGCTCCGAGACGGCGATCGTGCTGGTCGCGCTCGGCGACTGATCGTCGTGCTCACGGATCGTCGTGATCGCGCGTGGAAGGGCGGCGGCGACAAGGCACGCTCCGCCGCGACCCCGACCGCAGACTCGTCGCCGCGGCCGGCCGGCGCCGCTCCTCGAGGTCACGGCGCTGCACGGCTCGACGCACCTCACGGTGCACACCGCGAGCGCGACCGGCGCGATCAAGTTCGACGGCACGGTGCAGCAGGGCGACGCACCGCGCGCGATTCGCGGCACGAGGCTGTGGGTCTCGCTCTCGACGCCCGAGAACCTCCGGATCCGCGTCCGCGGCGACGCTCGTGCACGTTCCGGGCCGGCCAGCCCCGCGTGATCATCGTCACGCCGACGGGTTGGCGTCCGGCGTAGGCCGCCCGCGCGCCGCGATCGTCGCGTCGGGCTCGGAGCTCGTCCGCGGCGATCGCAACGACCGGAACGGGCCATTCCTCGCGCCGTCGCTCGTCTCGCTCGGGATCACGCCCGCCTCGATCACGATCGTCGGCGACGACCCCGACGATCTCGAGGCGCGCGCTTGCCGAGGGCCTCGGCTACGACCTGCTGTGCGTCTCCGGCGGGCTCGGACCGACCCACGACGACCGCACGGTCGAGCTGCTCGCTCGGGCCGCCGGGGTCGGCCTCCACGTCGACGACGAGCTCGTCGAGCGGATCTCGGCGAGCTGTCGCGGCGCGTCGCGAGCCAGGCTCGGCCGCCCGTACGCCGACTTCGAGGCGGGAGTGCTGCAAGCAGGCGACGATGCCCGGACGGCGCGATCGTCGTCGGGCTCGCGGGCACGGCGCCTGCGCTCGTGCTCGAGACGCCGGGAGACGGGTCGCGGTCGTGCTGCCCGGGCCGCCGCGCGAGCTGCAGGCGCTCTGGCCGCGCGCGCTCGAGACCGAGCGCCGCTGCGCGGCGTGCTCGCGCGGGCGCGAGCCGCCCGGCGCCGCGTCCTGCGCTTCTACGGCGCGTCCGAGTCGCACGTCGCGCGGGCGCTCGCCGAGGCGGGCGGCGACGGCGACGGGGTCGAGGTGACGATCTGCGCCGCGAGACTTCGAGATCCACGTCGACCTGCTCGGCGAGCGCCGGGCGCGGAGCGGCGCGCCGACGAGCTCGAGCGCGGCTGCTCGCCGGCCGGCTCGACCGCTACCTCTTCAGCCGCGACGACGACTCGACCCCGGCGCTCGTGCTCGACCTGCTGCGCCGGCGCGCGGCCTCACCGCTCGGCACGGCCGAGTCGTGCACCGGCGGGCTGGTCGGCGCCAGCGGCTGACCGACGTTCCCGGCTCGAGCGACGTCTTCCTCGGCGTCGATCGTCGCCTACGCGAACGAGGTGAAGACGGCGCTGCTCGACGTGCCCGGCCGAGCTGCTCGAGCAAGCACGGCGCCGTCTCGCCCGAGACGGCCGCGGCGATGGCGGACGGCGCCCGGTCGCGGCTCGGCGCCGACGTCGCGGTCGCCGTCACCGGCGATCGCCGGGCCCGGGGGGCGCGACCGACGAGAAGCCGGTCGGGCTCGTCTACCTGCACGCGACCGGGCCGGCCGGCGAGCGTCGCGGCGCACTTCGACCTGCCCGGCGACCGCGAGACGATCCGCGGGCGGGCGACGGCCGCCGCGCTGCACCTCGTGCGCAGAATCGTGACGGAGCCGGCACAGACACGCTCCGGCGGATAGCGCCGCTAGCGTGGACAGCCGGTGACCGCCTCCGCCTCTTCTGCGCCCTTCGCCTCCCCGACGACGTCGGTCGACCGCCTCGCCGCCTGGCAGGCCGCGCACATCGGCCGGCGCCCGGGCGGTCGTCCGTGCGCGAACCTGCACGTCACGCTCGCCTTCCTCGGCGCCCGGCCCGGCGCACGAGCTGTCCGGCGATCGCGCGCGAGCTCGCCGCGGCGCGGCCGCGAGTCTGCCCCGATCGTGCTCGAGCCCGTCCGCTACCGCGAGACGCGCAGCGTCGGCATGGTCGTGCTCGCGGACGAGGGCGGTGCGGCGACCGCGCTCGCCGGACGACCTGGCCGCGCGGCTCGAGCGGGCTCGGCGTCTACCGCCGCGAGCGGCGGGCCTGGCTGCCGCACGTCACCGTCTCCCGCTTCCGCGAGCGCCCGCGGCCTGACGCCGCCGTCGCCCCGGACTCGGGCCGGTCAGTCCGTCCGATGCCGCTGTCTACTCTTCGGTGCTGCGCCCCGGCGGGGCGCAGTACGAGGTTCTCGAAATCGGTGCGCTGCGCTAGGAGGTCGGTAGACGGTGGATCGCGAACAGGCACTCGACGTCGCGCTCGGGCAGATCGAGCGGCAGTTCGGCAAGGGCGCGGTGATGAAGATGAACGACGCGGCGCAGGTCTCGATCGCCGCCGTCTCGACCGGGTCGCTCTCGCTCGACCTCGCGCTCGGCGTCGGCGGCCTGCCGCGCGGCCGCGTCGTCGAGGTCTTCGGCCCCGAGTCGTCGGGCAAGACGACGCTCGTCTACCACGTGATCGCCGAGGCGCAGCGCCGCGGCGGCATCTGCGCCTTCATCGACGCCGAGCACGCGATGGATCCCGCGTACGCGAAGCGCATCGGCGTCAACATCGACGAGCTGCTCGTCTCGCAGCCCGACACCGGCGAGCAGGCGCTCGAGATCACCGAGCTGCTCGTCCGCTCGGGCGCGCTCGCGGTGGTCGCGATCGACTCGGTCGCCGCGCTGACGCCGAAGGCCGAGATCGAGGGCGAGATGGGCGACTCGCACGTCGGCCTGCAGGCGCGGCTGATGAGCCAGGCGCTGCGCAAGCTCGCCGGCACGCTCAACCGCACCGACACGATCTGCCTCTTCACGAACCAGCTCCGCGAGAAGATCGGCGTCATGTTCGGCAACCCGGAGACGACACCGGGCGGCCGCGCGCTGAAGTTCTACGCGTCGGTGCGGCTCGACATCCGCCGCATCGAGACGCTCAAGGACGGCGTCGAGGCGATCGGCAACCGCGTCCGCGTCAAGGTGGTCAAGAACAAGGTCGCGCCGCCGTTCAAGCAGGCCGAGTTCGACATCATCTACGGCGAGGGCATCTCGTGGGAGGGCACGGTGCTCGACGCCGGGCTCGAGCGCAAGGTCGTGCAGAAGTCCGGCTCGTACTTCTCGTTCGGCGACGAGCGGCTCGGCCAGGGCCGGCAGAACGCCACCGCGTTCCTGCGCGAGCACCCGGACGTCGTGCAGGGGATCCTGCAGGCGATCCAGGCGCAGGCGCCGCCCGAGCAGGTGGTCTCGGCGCGGCTGCTGCCCGACGGCCGAGCCGGCGGAGGCGACCGGCAATCGACGACGAGGAAGCCCCGGCGGTCGCGCGCGGGTAGGCCGTGTCCGAACGGGTGCGACCCGCTCGAGCTCGCCGCGCGCGCGCTCAAGCACCGCGACCGCTCGCGGCACGAGCTCGACCGACGGCTCGAGGAGGCCGGGATCGCGAGCCGACGAGCGCGAGCGGACGCTCGCAACGCTCGAGCGGATCGGCTACCTCGACGACCGGCGCTTCGCCGCGACCCGGGCACGGACGCTCGCCGAGCGCGGCTACGGCGACGAGGCGATCCGCGTCGACCTCGACCGGCGAGGGCGTCGACGGCCGAGACGGCCGACGCCGCCCTGCGCGGCCTGGAGCCCGAGCGCGATCGTGCGCGGACGCTCGTGCGCCGGCTCGGCGGACGGCGGAACGCGGCCGTCCAGCTCGCTTCGCCGCGGCTTCGGTCCGGACGCGGTCGAAGCCGCGCTGCGGGGCCGGACGTTGCGCCGGGGTCGACCTGAGCTGTAGGCTTGCGGCCTCAGAAATCGTCGTTTTGCCTGCACGTTGCTGCTCTTTCACCGATCGAACACGCTTCCTTGAAACCCCGTAGCCTCCATCACGATCTCACGACGACACCTCCGCGCCACGAGAGCGAAGAACCTGACCTGAGATCGAGGCGGCGCGCACGTCGCGCGCCGGCGCACCGCCGATCGGCGATGAGCGCCGTGCGGGCTCCAGGCCCGCAGGAGCGCCCATGCTCGTCGCGTTGGCAATCGTGATCGGACTAGTCGCCGGCTGCGCCGCCACGGTGGCCGCTCTGCGGCTCGTCGCCGGCTCGCGGCTCGACGCGGCCCGGCGCACGCGGCCGCTGCTGCTCGAGGAGGCGCAGCGCGACGCCGACGCGACGCGGCGCGAGGCCCAGATCGAGGCGCGCGAGCAGGCGGTCAAGGTCCGCGCCGAGCTCGAGGCCGAGCTGCGCGAGCGGCGCGACGACGGTCGTCAAGATCGAGGAGCGCGTCCTGCAGAAGGAGGACGACATCGACCGCAAGCTGACGAGCTCACCCGGCGCGAGCAGGGCGTCGCCGACCGCGAGATCCACCTCAAGGAGCTCCAGGAGGCGCTGAAGCAGCACGAGCGACCGGCAGCGCCGCGAGCTCGAGCGCATCTCGAAGCTGACGACGGGCGAGGCGCAGGCAGCGGATCCTCGAGGAGTCCGAGGAGCAGGTCCGCCACGAGCTCGCCGGGCGCGTCCGGCAGCTCGAGGAGGAGGCCGCCGGCGAGGCGAAGCGGCGCGCCCGCAACCTCGTCGCCGACGCGCTGCAGCGGGTCGCGGCGAGCGCCGCCGCCGAGACGACGGTCACGCTCGTCGAGCTGCCGTCCGACGACATGAAGGGCCGCATCATCGGCCGGGAGGGCCGGAACATCCGCGCGCTCGAGCACCTCACGGGCGTCGACTTCATCATCGACGACACGCCGAACGCCGTCGTCCTCTCGTCGTTCGACGGCATCCGCCGCGAGATCGCGCGGCTGACGCTGCTGAAGCTGATCGAGGACGGCCGCATCCACCCGACGCGGATCGAGGAGATGTACTACCTCTCGAAGGCCGAGCTCGACGAGCACATCCGCCAGGCCGGCGAGCAGGCGGTCTTCGAGGCGAACTGCGGCGAGATCCACGAGGAGCTCGTGAAGATCCTCGGCCGGCTGCGGTACCGGACGAGCTACGGCCAGAACGTCCTCAAGCACACGCTCGAGGTCGTCCAGCTGGCCGGGATCATGGCGGCCGAGCTGCAGGCGTCGGCGAAGACGGCGAAGCGCGCCGCGCTGCTGCACGACCTCGGCAAGGCGATGACGCACGAGGTCGAGGGCTCGCACGCGCAGATCTCGACGCAGCTCGCGCGCCGCTACGGCGAGAGCCCGGCCGTCGTGCCACGCGATCGAGGCGCACCACTACGAGGTGCAGCCGCAGACCGTCGAGGCCGTGCTGCTGATCGCCGCCGACGCGATCTCGGCCTCCGGCCCGGGCGCGCGCGGCGAGAGCCTCGAGCACTACATCAAGCGGCTCGAGTCGCTCGAGCAGCTCGCCGCGCACCACACCGGCGTCGAGAAGGTGTACGCGCTCCAGGCCGGCCGCGAGATCCGCGTCCTCGTCAAGCCGCAGCGAGATCGACGACGACGGCGCGGTGCTGCTCTCGCACGAGATCGCGCGCGAGATCGAGGACCACCTCGAGTACCCGGGCCAGATCAAGGTGACGGTGATCCGCGAGAGCCGGGCGGTCGACGTCGCCGCGAACAAGCTCGAGCACCGCCGCGACCGGGTCGACGCCGCCTAGGACGCGACGGCCGCGAGCCCCTGGTGCCAGGCACCGCTCCTCGGCCGGAGGTACCCTGTGGCGGCCATGCGGCGCTACCACGTCACGACGTTCGGCTGCCAGATGAACGCCCACGACTCCGAGCGGATCAAGGGCATGCTCGAGGAGCTCGGACTCGGGGAGGCGCCGACCGCCGACGACGCCGACGTCGTCGTCTTCAACACGTGCACGATCCGCGAGAAGCCGGACACGAAGCTCGCCGCGTACCTCGGCGAGGCGGCGGCGCGCAAGCGCGAGGATCCCGACCGCGTGATCGCCGTCGGCGGCTGCTACGCCGAGGCGCAGCGCGAGCGGATCTTCGAGCTCTACCCGGCCGTCGACGTCGCGTTCGGGCCCGGCTCGATCGCGCACCTCGGCGAGTGGCTCGGCGCCGGCGGCGTCGGCGTCGCGCGCGGGCGGTTCGGGCTCGACGACCGCGCGTTCGCGGCCGACGCTGCCGATGCACCGCGAGCGCTCGTTCCAGGCGTGGGTGCAGGTCTCGATGGGCTGCAACTCGATGTGCTCGTACTGCATCGTCCCGGCCGTCCGCGGCCGCGAGCAGAGCCGCGCGGCCCGGCGAGATCCTCGCCGAGGTGCACGCGGCTCGCCGCGCGAGGGCGTCAGGGAGGTCACGCTGCTCGGCCAGAACGTCAACTCGTGGGGCCGCGACCTCGCGCCCGACATCCGCACCGAGTTCGGCGAGCTGCTCCGCGCCTGCGACGCGGTCGACGGCATCGAGCGGATCCGCTTCACGAGCCCGCACCCGAAGGACTTCCGCGAGCCGGTGATCGCCGCGATCGCCGAGTGCGACGCCGTCTGCGAGCACGTGCACCTGCCGCTGCAGTCGGGCTCGTCGCGCGTCCTCAAGGCGATGCGGCGCACCTACACGCGCGAGCGCTACCTCGCGCTCGTCGAGCAAGATGCGCGCCGCGATCCCCGACCTCGCGCTTCGGCACCGACATCATCGTCGGCTTCCCGGGCGAGACCGAGGACGACTTCCGCGCAGACGCTCGAGGTCGTCGAGGAGGTGCGGCTACGACAGCGCGTTCACGTTCGTCTACTCGCCGCGCGCCGGCACCGAGGCGGCGGCGATGCCCGACCAGGTGCCGCACGAGGTGAAGATCGAGCGCATGGAGCGGCTCGTCGAGCTGACGCAGCGGATCGCACGCGAGCGGAACGAGGCGCGCGTCGGCCGGGTCGAGGAGGTGCTCGTCGAGGGCGCCGTCGCGCACCGATCCGAGCGCTGCTGCGCGGCCGGACGCGGCGCAACACGACCGTCAACTTCACCGGCGACGCGGCCGCCGGCGAGCTCGTCGACGTCGCTGATCGAGGCGCGACCTCGACGACGCTCCGCGGCAGCCGCAGCACGCCCTGGTCGCCGCCTGAACGCGTCCATCACATCTCCGTCAGGATTGGCCGCGATGCGCGTCCTGATCACCGGCTCGTCGGGCCAGATCGGCACCAACCTCGGCCTGCGGCTGCCTGCGCGACGGCCACGAGGTCTTCGGCGTCGACAAGCGCCAGAACCCGTGGACCGACGCGTTCCCGACGCTGCTGCAGGATCTCGCCGGCCACTACCCGGCGTTCGACGGCGGCATCGGCGGCGTCGAGTACCCGGAGGTCGACGTCGTCGTGCACCTGGCCGCGCACGCGAAGGTGCACCAGCTCGTCCGCGAGCCGCACCGGGCGCTCGAGAACGCGATCATGACGTTCAACGTCCTCGAGTACGCGCGCGGCGCTCGGGCTGCCGCTGGTCTTCTCGTCGACGCGCGAGGTGTACGGCGACGTGCACCGCTTCGAGGAGTACGCCGAGGAGGCCGCCGACTTCGCCTACACGGAGAGCCCGTACTCGGCGTCGAAGATCACGAGCGAGGCGTTCATCTACTCGTACGCCCGCTGCTACGGCCTCGACTACCTCGTCTTCCGCTTCTCGAACGTCTACGGCCGCTACGACAACGACCTCTGGCGGATGGAGCGCGTGCTGCCGCTGTTCATGCACCAGCTGTCGCGCGGCGAGCCGATCACGATCTTCGGCGGCGACGACAAGGTGCTCGACTTCACGTACATCGACGACTGCGTCGACGGCATCGCACGCGGCGTCTACGCGCTCGTCGAGCGGCGCGTCACGAACAAGACGATCAACCTCGCCTACGGCGAGGGCAACACGCTCGTGCGCGCGGCGGAGCTGATCGCGGCCGAGCTCGGCGTCGAGCCGCAGATCACGATGGCGCCGTCGCTGCTCGGCGAGGTGACGCACTACGTCGCCGACGTGACGCAAGGCGCGCGAGCTGCTCGGCTGGGAGCCGACGACGCCGCTCGACGACGGCATCCCGCGGTCGGTCGCCTGGTTCCGCGAGTGGCGCGCGGCGCATCCCGAGGAAGATCGCCCGTTCGAGCGTCCGCGCGGCGCCGGCCGAGATCGACCATGGCTTCAAGCAGCCGGCCCGCGCCGGCGCGCTAGGCACGTCCTCGCGCTCTTCGGGCCGACCGCGTCCGGCAAGACGGCCGTCGCCGGCGCTGCTCCGCGACCGCCTCGGCGCCGAGGTGGTCTCCGCCGACTCGGCCGCGCTCTACGACGGGACTGCCGATCCTGACCGCGGCGCCGCCGTACCCGGCGCGGCTCGTCGGCATCGTGCCGCTCGTCGGAGCGATGTCTCGGTCGGCGCGTACCAGCGGCTCGCGCACGCGGCGATCGACGAGGTCGCTCGCGGCGGGCCGGCTGCCGCTCGTCGTCGGCGGCACCGGCCTCTACCTCCGCGCGGCGCTGTCGCGAGCTCGAGCTCCGCCGCCGCCGGCGACCGGGCGGCGCGCGCTCTGGGAGGCGCGAGTACGACCGGCTCGGCGCCGAGGCGCGCGCACGCGCTGCTCGCTGAGCGCGACCCCGCCGCCGCGGCGCGGGTGCACGCGAACGACCGCAGGCGCGTCGTGCGCGCACTCGAGCTCGCCGAGGCGGGCGCGTCGCTCGCGCCGGCGAGCGACCGGCTCTGGACCGACGACACGCGCCTGCCGACGACGATCGTCGCGCTCGACCGTTCCGCTCGACGAGCTCGACCGCCGGATCGAGGCGCGCACCGCGCGCGATGGTCGAGCGCGGCGTCGTCGAGGAGGCGCGCGCTGCCTGGGCGGCGGCCGCTGTCGCGCGACGGCGCGCGCAAGGTGCTCGGCCTCGAGGAGTTCGCGACGCTGCCGGTCGACGAGGCCGTCGAGCGCGGTCGACGCGTGGCGACGAGGCGCCTCGCGCGCTACCAGCGCAAGTGGCTGCGCCGCATGCCGGCCGTCGTTACGCTCGACGGCGACCGGCCTGCCGAGGAGATCGCCGATGAGATCGTCGCGCTGGAACGCACAGGGGAACGTCTACCTCGTCACTGAGGACGGGCCCGCTGACGGCCGAGCGCGTCCGGGCCGCGGTCGGCGACACCGACGGCATCCTCGAGGTGCTCGGCGCCGGCGACGACTGGCTCGAGATCGCGATCTGGAACCCGGACGGCTCGCAGGCCGAGATGTCCGGGAACGGCACGCGCATCGCGGCGCGCTGGCTCGCCGAGCGGACGGGCGCCGAGCGACGTCACGGTGCGCGTCGGCGAGCGCGAGGTCAGCGCGCGGATGCTCGGACGGGCCGCTCGTCGAGCAGGACCTCGGCGCCGGTCGTCGGTCGGCGAGCCCGGAGGAGGTCGACGGGATCCGGCTCACGCCGTCGACGTCGGCAACCCACACGCCGTCGTCGACGGCGACCCGGCCGACCTGCCGCGGATCGGGCCGCTGCTCGAGACCCACGAGCGCTTCCCGCAGCGCACGAACGTCCAGGTCGCGCGCGCTGGGCCGGCGACGAGATCGAGGCGCGCGTCTGGGAGCGGGGGCGGGCGAGACGGCCTCGTCGGGCACGAGCGCGGTCGCGGTCGCCGCCGCGCTCGGGGCCGAGCAGGTGACCGTGTCGGTTCCCCGGCGGCCCGCTGCACGTCCGGCTCGACGGCGGTCGCGCGCTCCTGACCGGCCCGGCCGTCAGATCCGCTTGAAGAAGTAGGTCGTGTCGCAGAAGCGCCCGTCGGGGAACAGGGCGTAGTCGGGGATCACGCCGACCGTCGTCCACCCGAGCCGCGCATAGAGCCGCGCGGCGTCGCCGTCCGTGACCGCGTCGAGGACGAGCAGCGTCCGCCCCTCGGCGCGCGCCTCCGCCTCGGCCTGCTCCATCAGCCGTTCCGCGATGCCACGCCGCCTGGCCGAGCGGTGCACGAGGAGCTTCGCGATCTCCGCGCGGTGCGGTTGGTTCGGCGGCAGCGCGAGCACGAGCTGGACGGAGCCCACCAGCCTTCCGTCGAGGAACGCGGCCACGATCACGCGCCCACCCCGGGCCGCGTCGTCGGCGAAGCCGCGGAACGCCGCACGCGCGTCCTCCACGGAGAAGGGAGCCATGTAGCTCACCGACGCACCGCCTTCGACGCAGTCGGCGAGCACGGCGGCGAGGGCGTCGAGCTGCGACCCGAGCTCACCCACGTCGAGCCGCCGGACATCGAGCCCCTCGTCCGTCACGCTCCGGCGCGTCCCATGATCTCGTCGACAACCGGGGTCTTGGCATCGGCGTAGTGCTGGACATAGCGCCACGTGCGGCGAGCGAGCTCGCGCTTTGTGCGCTCGTAGAGCAGTCGGTCGGGCTCGTTTCCCCGCAGGTGGTCGCGGAAGCGGACCATCCGCGCGATCTCGGCGCAGCCGTCCGAGAACACGTGCACGTTGACCTCCGTGTCCGGACCTCGGAAGAGGCGGTGCTCGTGCCAGTCCGGCTCGCGAACCCGCAGCACGTACCCCACCGCCTCGAGCGGCGGCACGTACCGGTCCTCGTCGCGTGAATCCGCCACTGCGAGGACGATGTCGATCCGCGGCTTGGCGGCGAGCTGCGGCACGGAGGTCGATCCGACGTGCTCGAGCAAGAGCGCCCGGTCGCGGAGCACCCTCCTGATCCGCGTTGCCTCACGGTCGTAAAGAGTCGGCCACGCCTGGTCGTACTCGACCAATGTGATCGGCGCGTCGAGAACCTCGGGCGGGCCTACACGTGCGGCGGCGATCTCCTCGTCGCTCCTCGGCGGTGGCTGCGTCATCGCGACACCCTAGATCTTGCGTGCGAAGATGAAGCCGATGCGAACCGGAATCGGCTATGCCGACAGTGGAGGCGTCGCCATCGCGTACGAAGTCGTCGGCGCCGGCGACAGCGACCTCGTGTACGTCCCGGACTACGTCTCGAACCTCGTCTACGCGTGGGAGACGCCGTACTGGCCGCCGTTCTACGAACGGCTCGCGCAATCCTTCCGCCTGATCCTGTTCGACAAGCGGGGCACCGGGCTGTCGGATCACGGCCCGCACTTCGCGGCGCTCGAGACGCGGATGGAGGACCTGCGAGCGGTGCTCGACGCCGCCGGTTCGGAGCGCGCCGTCGTGCTCGGCGCGCACGAGGGCTGCGGCATGGCCGCGCTCTATGCGGCCACGTACCCGGAGCGGACGCGGGCGCTCGTGCTCTTCCATCCGGCGGCGCAGGGGGTGGGCCGGGACGGCGATGAGGATCGTCGCGAGCTCGGCGACCTGCGCGCGCACTGGGGGGAGGAGGAGTGGTGCGCCGACCTTCTTCGGGGTGGGTGCCCGACGCTCTACGCCCACGAGGACACCCGGCGCTCGTTCGCGAACTGGTTACGGGTCGGGGCGAGCCCGTCGGTTGCCTACGCCATCAACCGCGCCTTCTTCGACATCGATCTACGCGAAGTGCTCGCGGCGGTTCGCGTCCCGACGCTCGTCCTCTATCGCCGGGCGCCGTGGAACACGGAGACGGAGGCGCTCGCGGTCGCGAAGCTGGTGCGCGACGCCCAGGCGATGCGCGTCTCGGGCAACGACTATTTCGGGATCTTCCTTTCGCTCGACGTCGTCGACGAGATCGACCGCTTCGTCGCCGGTGAGACCGGCCCGCCGGTCCCGGAGAGCGTCCTGACGACCGTCCTGTTCACCGACCTGGTCGGCTCGACCGAGCATGCGAGCGCGGTCGGCGACAGCCGGTGGCGGCAAGTCCTCGCGGACCACCACACGCTCGTTCGTCGCGAGCTGGCCCGCTTCCGAGGCGAGGAGCGCGACACTGCCGGAGACGGGTTCTTCGCGACGTTCGACGGCCCCGCACGTGCGATTCGCGCCGGCGAGGCGATCGCCAACGAGGTCGGTGAGCTGGGCCTCGGCGTCCGGATCGGTGTGCACGTCGGCGAGTGCGAGCTGCACGACGGCAAGCCGACGGGGATCGCGGTGAACATCGGGTCGCGCGTGGCTGCGCTCGCGCGGCCCGGCGAGGTGCTCGTCACCGGCACGGTCCGCGACCTCGTCGCGGGATCGGGGCTCCAGTTCGACGACCGCGGCGAGCACGACCTCAAAGGCGTGCCGGGCCCCTGGCACCTGTACGCGGCGAGCTCCGCGTAAACCGCGATCAACCCGGGTCGGCGAGGACCTCTGCGAGTGTGCGCTGCGCGTAGGCAGCGAACGGAGGGTTCGTCTCCCAGTAGTACGGGAGCGCGATCAGCGCGCACGAGAGCGCCCAGCCGCGACCGCGCATCCAGCCGGCTTCGTCGACGTCGAGGGCCGTGCGGAGCTGCGGGCGGCTCTCCGCGCCGAGGAACATCCACGCGACCATCAGGTCGCATGCCGGATCTCCGACGCACACGAGCGACCAGTCGATCACGGCGGAGAGCCTCCCGTCGCGGACGATCAGGTTGCCCGGCATGAGGTCGCCGTGGATCCAGGCCGGCGGTCCGTGCCACTCCGGGGCACGCAACGTCGCCTCCCAGATCTCGCCCGCGGCAGCGATGTCGACCCGATCGCCGAGGTCGGCCAGCGCGCGGCGCACCGCCTCGTCCCGGGCCGCGAGCGGGACGCCGCGGGACCGGGGCGGCGGGGCACCCGCCGGGTCGATGCGCCGCAGCGCCGTGAGGAAGCGCGCGAGGTCGTCGGAAGTCTGTGCGGCCTCTCCGAGCCGGTCGGCGGGGAGAGACTCGCCCTCGAGCCAGCGATAGACACCCCACGTCCATGCATAGTCCGCCGAGGGGGCGCCGGTCGCGAGCACCTCGGGAATCGCGACCGGCAGCCGCGGCGCGAGCCGGGCCAGCCACCGGACATCCTTCTCGACCTGGCCGACGACGCGTTCCGTCCGTGGCAGCCGCACGAGCTTGTCGTCGCCGAGGCGGAAGAGGGCGTTGTCGGTTCCCCAAGGGAGCAGCACCTCGAGCTCGAGGTCGGCCCAGTCGGGGAACTGCGCCGCGACGAGCCGCTCGACGAGCGCGAGCGAAACGTCGATCTCGTCGTCGTGCATTTTGAGCTGACGAGCCAACAGCCACACGCTTCTCTCAGCGGCGGAGCAAGCGGCGCCGGCGAGGTGGGTCGGCCGGCCGCGCGACCTCGCGCAGCAGCCCCGGATGAACGAGCGGCCGCACCGGATCGGAGAGCTCCGCCGTCGCGGAGGTAGAGAATCGTGTTCTGCGCGTACCACCAGTCGACGCGGTCGTCCTCCCATACGAGCGGTCGCAGCCAGTCCTCCGCGCGGAACCCGTTCCGGGCGAAGAGGTCGGCCCACCAGCCCGGCCACTGCCGGTTTCGTCCCGGCCCGCCTCCCTGGTCCGGGACCGCCGCACCGAACAGCACCGCCGGCGCGAGAGCAGCGATCGAGGCGACGAGCGTCGCTGCATGCTCCTCGGCCACGTAGTGAGCGGCTTCGAGCGAGATCGCAAGGTCGAAGTCGCGGTCGAGCCGAAACGGCTCGCCGAGGTCGCGCGGGAGAAACTCCGCCGGCTCGATTCGAAGCGCCTTCGGCTCGACGTACGGCCCATCGATCCCCAGGACGTCGTCGACGCCGTGCTCGCGAAAGACCTTCAGCCAGGCGCCCGACCCGCAGCCGACGTCCACAACGCTCACGGGGTGGAGGCGCTCGACGACGACCGGCACGACGGCTCGCGCGGAACGCTCTGCCGAGTCGCCCTGCCATTCGAAGTAGGTTGAATCGAAGTACTCGGCCGCGTCGCGCAGGTCGGTCAACCCGTCCCGATCCCGTACTCGCGCAGCGCGTCGTTGAGAGACGTCTTGAGGTCGGTCGACTCGTTGCGGCGGCCGATGATCAGCGCACAGGCCAGGTGGTACGTCCCCGCCGGGAATTCCTTCGGCCGGGTGCCCGGCACGACCACCGATCGAGGTGGAACGTGGCCGCGGTACTCGACCGGCTCGGGGCCGGTGACGTCGATGATCGGCACCGACGCGGTCAGCGTCACGTTGGGCGCGAGCACGGCGCCTGCCCCGATGCGAACGCCCTCGACCACGATCGAGCGCGAGCCGAGAAACGCACCGTCCTCGACGATCACGGGGCTCGCGCCCGGAGGCTCGAGCACGCCCCCGATGCCCACTCCGCCTGCGAGATGCACATCGGCGCCGATCTGGGCGCCGGAGCCGACGGTCGCCCAAGTGTCGACCATCGTGTTCGGGCCGACCCACGCACCGATGTTGACGTACGACGGCATCAACACGACGCCGCGCGAGAGGAACGCGCCGTACCGCGCCACTGCGGGCGGGACGACCCGGACGCCGAGCGCGTCGTAGCCGCTCTTGAGCGGGATCTTGTCGTGGTACTCGAACGGCCCGACCTCGCGCGGCTCCATCTGGCGCGAGCGGAAGTAGTCGAGGATCGCCGACTGGACGTCGGCGTTGACGCGCCAGCCGTCGCCCTCGGGCTCGGCGACGCGTACCTCACCGCGGTCGAGGGCGGCGATCGTCTCGTCGGTGGTCACGGGACGTCCCTGATGATCGCCGCCGCCCGCTCGCACTCGGCCTGCGTGGGAACGAGTGCGAAGCGCGCGTACCCCTCGCCGGCGGCGCCGAAGAACGAGCCCGGCGCGACGACGATCCCGCGCTCGAGCAAACGTCGCGCGAACGGCTCCGAGGGCCCGCCGACGTCGACCCACAGGTAGAAGGTCGCCGTCGGAGCCGGCGATCCGCAACCCGCGCTCGACGAGCGCCGGCAGAAGGGTCGCCCGCTTCCGCCGATAGAGCTCGCGGACCTCGTCGACGTGGGCATCGTCGGACCACGCCGCCACCGATGCACGCTGAACGAACTCCTGCGGCGCCGTGCCCACGGTCGGCCGGAAGCTGCGCAACGCGTTGACGATCTCGGGCGGCGCGCAGACGAAGCCGGAGCGGTAGCCCGTCATCGACGAGCGCTTCGAGAGCGTGTTGAAGACGACGACGTTCGTGCGGTCCCTCACCTGGAGCGCCGACACGGGGGCCTCGTCGAACCAGAGCTCCGAGTACGCCTCGTCGGAGCAGAGCAGGAAGCCGTGGACGCGCGCCCGCTCGGCGAGCTCCTCGTAGAACTCGAGCGGAGCAACCGCACCGGTCGGATTGTTCGGGTAGCAGACCCAGAAGAGCGCGATCTCGTCCCACGCGTCGAACGCGTCCAGGTCGGGCAGCCAGCCGCCACGTTCCTCGAGCGGGACGGTCACCACCGAGCCGCCGCCGAAGAGCGCGCCGCGCTCGTAGACCGGATACGCAGGTTCGGGGATCGCGACGAGGCGCTTGTCGCCGAGCGCGATCTGCGCGAAGGAGAAGATCGCCTCCTTCGATCCGAGCGTCGGCACGAGCTCGGTCGAAGGGTCGACGCGGACCTCGAAGCGCCGGTCGATCCAGCCGGCGATCGCCTCACGGAGCTCCGGCAGGCCCGTCGCTCGTGGGTAAGAGGAGACCGCCTCGACCGAGGCGAGCAGGGCTTCGCGGATGAACGGCGGCGTCACTTCGCGCGGGTCGCCCATCCCGAAGTCGATCAGCTCGATGCCCCGCGCGGATGCCTCGGCCTTCCACTCGTCGAGGCGGGCGAACGGGTATTGCGCGAGCTCGTCGAGGACGGGGGAGAGGTGGACTGCCACGCTCAGACGGTACCGCGCAGACGCTGCAGATCCTGCAACACGTCCTTCGTGCGCACCTGGGCGTCGTAGTACACCCGCTCCCGCCCCTTGGGATCGACGAGCACCTCGAAGGACGAATGGCCGACGGTGTCGCCGGGGCCGGGCACGGCCGCCACGTGCCAGGCACGCCACACGGGCTGCAGCTGGGCGCGCGAGCCGATCAGGTAGTGAAACGCGGGCGTGAGGCGGTGGTTGCGGGCGAAGGCGCGCACCGCCGCCGGCGTGTCGCCCTTCGGATCGACGCTGACAGCCACGACGCGCAGATCGTGCGCGCGGCGCAGGGCGGCGTTGAGGTTCTGGGTGATCAGCGGGCAGACGTCGGGGCAGTGGGTGTACAGGAACGCGACCGTCACCCAGCTGCCCCGGAAGTCGGAGAGGCGGACCAGCCGGCCGTGCGCGTCGTGGAGCGCGATCGCCGGGGCGAGCGGCTTGGAGGCGATCACCGCGCCCCCCGCGGTCGTCGACGCGGGCGGGTGCGAGACGGTCGCGTCGTGAGAGCCGCCGCAGCCGGCCGCGACCGGCGCGAGCAGCACGAGCAGCGCGAGGCTACGCCGCACCGGCCCTCCGGCGCCGCGCTGAAGGAGCCCGTAGACGCCGAGCCCGACCACGACGAGCGCCAGCGCACTCGCCGCGATCACGACCCGATCGTGCGTCGTCGAGCTGCCGTTCGACGTCGGCTCGGCAGCCGTGACCCCGTGCAACGCCAGCAGGCGCCGGACCGCGGTGTTCGCGCCCCCGGCGAGCTTGTCGCCGTCCGCGCCCGGCGGAGGCAGCGCACGCACGGCGTCGAGCTCCTTCGCCGGCAGCGGCCCCCCTCGGCGCCACAGGCCGTAGCCGTTCGGCATCACGACGAGCACGCGCGCGTTGTTCACGTAGAAGAGCTCGGTGCCGAGGAACTTCGCGTACTGCTGCGGCTTGCCGTAGAGCACCGAGACGGCGCCGAGGTCGTTCTTCTGCGCGATGATCGCGACCTTCGTCCGCAGCCCGGCCTTCGCGTGCCGAGGCGACGCGCCGCGTCGAGCGCGGGCCTTCTCGCTGCCCGAGACCTTCGTCTCGAACGGGTAGAAGACGTCGCTCTGCAGGAGATAGTCGCTCGCGGGGTCGGCGTCGGCTCGTGCGATCGACGCTCCGAGAGCCAGCGTGAGCACGAGCATCGCTGCCAGCACCACTGCGGGGCGCGAGGTCGACCGCCCGCCCGTCATCCGGTCGCGTGGTCGACGAGCACGACGCTGAACGGGTTGCCGCCCGGTGGGGTGACGTTGAACGTGAGCCCCCAGTGACCGACCATCACGAGGGCGGGCGAGCTGCTGCGCGTGTAGACGCCGGGTGAGGTCTCCTCGAGCCGGTACTCCTGGTTCCCCATCTCCATGTCCAGCATGGCGAAGGTGAGGGTTACGTCGGCGTTTCGAACCGGCTGCCCGTTCTTCGTGATCGCGACCTGGAAGGTGTTCGGGACGGCGGCGCGGTTCGGGGTGAAGGTGAAGCGCATCGTGTAGTCGCCGCGCCGAACGACGCGGGTGACGACCCCGGGGCCGACCTTTGCTGCGGCGCCGCCAACGGCGGCAAGAGCCTTCGACGGCGGGGCGAGGCTGGAGAGGATCGCGGCTGCGAAGAGCGCGGCCGCCACGATCAGTACCTCGACGCCGACGAGCCGGCGGAGGAGCCCAGTGGCGCCGGAGGCGAGGGACGGGTCGCGCTCGGCCGCGATCAGGCGAGGCCGGGTGACGAGCAGGTTGACGGCGCCGAGCAGCATGGCCGCGCCGAGCAGCACGGACTTGGCGACGATCGCCTGGCCGTACGAGGTCGTCCAGAGCGACGCGATCGTCGGCAGATGGAGGATCGAGGCGCCGATGCCCGTCGCGAGCAGCGCCATCACTGAGACGAAGGCGACGTTCGAGAAGCGCGGCACGACGACGGAGAGACCGGCCGTGCGCAGCGACGACGGCAGGCTCTGCCAGACGACGAGCAGGCCGAGCAAGCCCCCGAGCCAGAGGGCGCCGGCGGCGAGATGCGTTGCGTCGAGCAGCAGGGCCAGCGCGCGCGGCGCGGTCTGCGCGGCGTGACCGGCGGCGCCCGGGATGATCAGCGTCGCCGCTGCCGCGAGCGTCGCGCCGACGAGCGCGAGCAGTTCGGCCACCGAGCGCGTCGTACGCTCGGGACGGTCGACGTACAGGGCGATCGCCGCGGCGACTGCGAACAGTGCCACGCATAGCTCGAGGTCGAGGAAGCCGCGGCCGAATGCCGACGCGCGCAGCAGCGGTGTCAGCGCACCGAGGTCGAACGCGGAGCGCAGCGCGAACTCGGACGTCGCGAGCAGCGACGTACACCGGGATCGCGATCAGCGCGACGGCGGCCGCCACCCAGAACGCGATCGACACCGGTCGGAGGCTCGTGCCCGGCACGCGTCGCACGACCGGTCTGGCGATCCCGATCCGCAGCGCAAACAGACCGATCGCCGCGAACAACGACAGGAAGACTGTCCAGCGCGCGATCAAAAGGCGCGGGGTCGCCGCAGTCTCCGAGATCGACGGGATCACGAACTGCGGCGCCGGGCCCGGGTTCGGCCCGACCGCGAACGTGAAGGCGCCGCGGACCGGGTGGCCGTCGACCGAGATCACCCGCCAGTAGACGAGGTACCAACCCTCACCGAGGTGCTTGAGCGGGACGACGAGCGTGTCCGGGTCCGTCGCCGACCGGCGCGGCGCGCCGTCCGTGACGAGGTGACCGTACTTGTCCGTGACGGAGACGATCGCGAAGCGCGGCTCGACCGCCTCCGAGTAGGTCAGCCTGACCTCGGGCGGCGAGGTGTTCACCGTCCCGCTCGCCGACGGCACCGTGCGCAGCAGCGCCGCGTGGGCGAACGCAGCGGTCGGCAGCACGAGTCCCAGCGCGCTGACTGCGACCATCGCCCAGAGCCGCGCGCGGCGGCTCACGCGAGGCTGCGCCTCCCGGCCAGCAACCCCACGACTGCGATCACGAGCGCGACGGCTGCAAGCGCGAGCGCGACGATCTCGAGCGTCGATGAACTACCACCGCCGCCGAGCGAGCTCTTGGCCTCGACCCGCGGCGCCGGATTGTCCGACGACTCCGGCCCTGACCAGTCGACGATCGAGCCGTCCGAGTACGTCTGGCGGACGCCGAACGTATACGTCTTCGCATCCGAAGCAGTTGCGAGGAACTGGAAGACGGAGTCGTCGTCGGTCGGGACCTTGCCGCCGGTCCACGTGACCTTCTGGACGACGGCGTTCTCGCCCGAGCCGGTCTGCTGCACCTCGCGCTTCCAGCCGGGTGACGGGACGAACGAGTCGATCGAGAAGCCCGACGGCAGGGTCAGCGAGACCTCCGTCGTGGTCGCGTTCTCCTTCTCGGTCGGGACGGCGAGCGTGAAGAGCTGCAGCGTCTTCGCAAGCGCGATGGGTGGGCTCATCTCCGCATGTGCGAACGCCGGCGCAGCGGTCAGGAGCCCCAGCACGGCGCCCAGTGCCCCCACGATCACGAGCCTGCGGGTCATCGTCTTCTTCTCCTCTCGTTCATCAACAGGTCAACGCACGTTCAGGGTGAAGGGGGCGGTGAGGACGCGGCCGCCGACACGCGTCTGCAGGAAGAGGCGCCAGGTGCCCGCCACCGGCACGAGGACGCCGACGGTCAGCTTTCCGGGCGTGGACGAGGTGCCGGTGACGCGCGTTCCGCCGAGCGCGCTCGTGCAACCGTTGGCGCCGGGCGCGCAGACGTGCGTGTGGAAGTAGTCGAGCGATCCGCTGCGGAAGAAGATCGCGTGCGCGAGGGCGCCGAACCAGGGTGTGAACTGCGCGGGCCGGCCCTTCGGGTCGGTGACGGTCAGCGTCAGGAACGCAGGCTCGATCGCGCGGAGCTTCGGCGATCCGTGCATCGTGAACCGGTAGCCGTCGACCGTCACCGTCCGCGACGGACCGGGCAACGGGCGTGCCTTGTAGCGCCCGGCGACGCGAAGCTTGTCGAACAGCTGGAAGTTCGGCTGGCTGCCGCTGCGAGGGTAGACGTCGATCACGGCCCGGTACGTGCCCGGCGCGGGGAACGCGATGCGGTCGTGGATCGTCCCGTCGGCGGCGATCGGCGGATGCCGGTGGACGATGTAGCCAAGGTCGTCGCGCACGAAGATCAGGTGGACGCCCGTGTGGGGGCCGGGGCCTCGCTTGAACGCCGTCAGCGGTTTTCCGTTCGGTTGCCGGATCACGAACGACACGTCGGTTGGGACGTTCGCCCTGGCGACCCGGACCGGCTTGAAGTCGACGAGCTCGTAGGTGCGCGCGGGGGCGATCGCCGGCGCGGCAGGCGGTGAACCGGAGCCGCCGCAGCCGGCGAGCGCGGCGAGCGGCAGGAGCAGGAGAGCGTGGCGGAGCTTCATCAAGGGATCCTCGGGAACAGGAAGGAGCGGTGGGGTGGGACGTAAGCGCCCAGCTCGATCACGATCTGCGCCTTCGGGGTCAACGGCACACGGGAGACGTCCCCGCGCACGGGCCTGCCGGCGACGTAGGCGCGCAGTGGTCGCTGCGACCGGAACGAGACGAGGCGGTGCCGTGCGAGCGGCTGTCCCCAGAGCCGAAAGAGGTCGCCGATCGTCGCGCGCGTTCCGCGCGCAACCTCGACGACGCCGATCGGCGTGCGCGTGCGCAGCGTGTAGTCGCACCGGCCGGTGCGCCCGATGCCCGCCGGCACGATCACCACTCGGCGATTGACGAACAGCTCGACGTGAGCCGGGAACACCGGGCGGGCGGCGCCGCAGCGCAGGATGCCGACCGGCCGCCCGTCCAGCCGTTGCGCAGGCGGCCGGTAGCGTGGGCCGGGCCCGATCGGCCACGGGTGCACCGACGGATCGCCGCCGATCGCGAGCGCGAGCAGCGCGAGCGCGATCATCGCGCAAGCCTTCGCGGCTGTTCGGCGACGAGGCTCACGGCGGCGGCGCAGATGCCGCCGACGAGCGCGACGGCGCAGGCGAGGCGCGCTGCTGTGGCCGGCAGCGCGGAGATCACGACGCCGTGCCTGAAGACGGGGAGGGAGCTGAGCATCGCGGCGGCGGCCAGCGCGCCGATCACCCCGGCGGCGACGGTGCGCCGGGAGCCGTGGGTGCGAACGAGCACCGCCGCGGCTGCGGCGGCAACGACGGCTCCGCCGGCGAGCTGGAACCACTGGATGCCGCCGGTGGGCGCGTCGCGGACCGCGAAGGCTCCGATCGCGACGAGCGCGGCCGCGGCCGAGACCACGGCCAGCACCAGCGCGAGCACGTCCCGTTTACCGGGCCGTCGGACGGCGGCCGCCGCCACTGCGGCTGCGACCGCAACCGCGCCGAGCAGCCACGGCAGCAGGCTGGGCGGGGAGACGTGCCAGAACGTCCCGGCGATTTCCGCACGCCTGCCGTCGATTGTCAGCGGGACCGACCAGATCCCGGCCGGCCCCTCGCCCCGACGAGGCGGCGGCGCGAGCCGATGGTCGTGCCAGACATAGGTGCGGCCGTGGACGACGGTCGCCCAGCCGCTGCCTCCGCTCGCGATCCGGTCGGCGTTGGCGGTCGGCGAGGCGCGGTTGACGCTGACCAGGCCGTCCGCGAAGCGGATCATCGGCTCGCCCAGGTAGCCGCGCACGATCACCGTCCGTCCCGGGTCGACTGTCAGGTGCAGCGCGCGGTCGCCGTCGAGCACGTGAACCGCGACCCCGGATGCGGCGTGTGCGACGACCACGCGGTCGTCGATCGCGACCGTCGGACCACGACCGTGCGCCGCGGCATTCGCGGGCAGCAGCAACGCCGGCAGAGCCATGACGACGAGCCACGGCGACAACGATCTCACTCCTTCCTTCGCGGTCCGGACGGCGCTCTGCGCGCCGCCTTGTCTACGCGAAGGAGAGGGGGGGTGCGCGGCCCGCGTGGGCCAGCGCGAGCGGCCGCGGCCGCGGCGTGCCGGCGGCGGCGCGGAGAACTGCTGCGGCACCTGCGGCGACGCGCCGCGGGCGGAACCGACGTGCGGCGGCCTCGACGACGACCGATGCGACGCGGAGCACGAGCGCGATCACGGCGCCGACCGCGACCGCGAGGACGCCTGCCCACCAGCCGCCGTGACCCACGATGCCGTGGACGCCGCCGGGATGACCGGCCGCGACGAGCCCCTCCAGGAACTCCTGGACGGCGTAGACCGCGACGAGCATCGCCGAGCTGCTCGCCCAGATCGCGCCGAAGGAGCGACCGCGCCGCCCGGCCCGGCCGGTGGCAGCCGCCTGCGCGACGCGCGCGAGGAAGCTGCCTGCCGCGAGGCAGAGCAGGAGAACGAGCCACGGCGCGAACGAGTCGAGGTACGAGTGCCCCTGTGCCTGCAGCTGCGCTTCCGCGTGCGGGCCGTAGGCGAGCCAGTAGCGGAGCTGGTGGACCACGAACGCACCGGCGGGAAGCAGGAGCAGCCCCCGCGATCGTGTCGAGACGCCCGTGATCCTGGAGATCACGTGCCTAGCGTACCGCGTCGGCTGCGAGGAACCGCTGCAGCGCGGCGAAGGTGCGTTCGAGCTCCGCCACCTCCACCTGCTCGTCCGCGGTGTGCGCGAACCGCGTCGCACCCGGCCCGAGGTTCACGGCGTCGAGCCCGCGCGCGGAGAAGTCGGCGACGTTCGTCCAGGCCTGCTTCGCCTCCACCTCGAAGCTGCCGGCGGCCCGGAGCGCCGCCACGAGCGGCGCGTCGAGCGGCGGTACGTGTGCGGCCGGGGAGTTCGCGAGGATCTCGACGTCCCTGCCCACCAGCTCGCGCACGCGGGCGGCGGCGTCGGCGGGCGTCCGGTCCGGCGCGTAGCGGAAGTTGAGCGTCGCCTCGACGCGCGCGGGAATGACGTTCGACGCGATCCCACCGTGGATCTCGGTCACCGACAGCACCTCGCGGAACAGCAGGCCTTCGAGCTCGACGTCGCGCGGCTCGAGCGAGAGGACGCCGCTGAGGCCTTCGAAGGCGACACCCACCGCGTTCACGCCGAGCCAGGGCCGCGCAGAGTGCGCGGCGCGGCCCTCGAACACGACACGAGCGGTGAGGTTGCCGAGGCAGCCGAGCTGGAGGGTGTTGTCGGTCGGCTCCAGGCAGACGACGAGTGCGGCTTCGTCGACGAGCGGCGCCGCCGCGAAGACGCCGGGGAGCGGGTTCTCGGCCGGCCCGAGCTCCTCGCGCGGGAAGAACAGGACCGCCAGGTCGTAGGCGAGCTCGGCCGACGCGGCCCAGTTGGCGAGCTCGATCATCACGGCGAGGCCACCCTTCATGTCGCTCGCGCCCAGGCCGAGGACGGCGCCGTCGGCGAGCGAGCCGGGCAGGTTCGCCTGGGCGGGGACCGTGTCGGTGTGGCCCGCGAGCACGACGAGCGGTCGACCGTTGCGCCGGGCGGCGAGCAGCGACTCCCCGTCGTCGAGCACGAACGGGAGCCGGAGGGCACCGTCGGATGTAATCCGTGACGGCGGCCTCGGAACGGGAGACCGAGGGGATGTCGACGAGGGCGAGCGTCCGCTCGGCGAGGGCGGCGCCTGGACCGGCTGCGGGCATAATCGACCGATGATTCCACGTTTGGCGGGCACCGAGCCCGAGCGCGGGTTCGTTCTCGCCGTGCTGTCCCAGGGAGCTGATCCGGACGACGAGCTCGCCGAGATTCGCGAGCTCGCACGGACTGCGGGCGTCGAGCCCGTCGGGCAGGTCGTCCAGCACCGCGGCCGGCCCGCCCAGCGGACCTACGTGGGCAAGGGCAAGCTCGAGGAGGTGAAGGATCGCTTCCAGGCGGTCGAGGCCGAGAGCCTGCTCGTCGACGACGAGCTCGACCCCGCGCAGCAGCGGTACCTGGAGAACGCGCTCGGAACGCGCGTCGTCGACCGCACCCAGCTGATCCTCGACATCTTCGCCCAGCACGCGGTGACCTCCGAGGGCAAGCTCCAGGTCGAGCTCGCGCAGCTCGAGTACAACCTCCCGCGCATGCGCGGCATGTGGCAGCACCTCGAGCGCCTCGGCGGCGGGGTCGGGACGCGGGGCCCGGGCGAGTCGCAGCTCGAGACCGACAGGCGACTGGCGCGGCGGCGTGTGTCGGTGCTGAAGAAGCGCCTTCGGGACCTCGAGCGTCAGCGTGAGACGCGTCGCAAGGAACGTCGCCGCACCGAGATTCCCACGATCGCGCTCGCGGGCTACACGAACGTCGGCAAGTCGACGCTCCTGAACACGCTCACCGGAGCGGACGTGCCGGTCGAGAACCGCCTCTTCGAGACGCTCGACCCGACCACGCGCGGCTTCGAGCACGACGGCCGCCGCTACCTGGTGACCGACACGGTCGGCTTCATCCGGCGGCTGCCGCACCAGCTCGTCGAAGGGTTCGCGTCGACGCTCGAGGAGACGCTCGTCGCCGACATGGTGCTGCACGTCGTCGACGCCTCTGCCCCGGACGAGGAGCAGGACCGCGAGCGTGAGGCGGTCGACGACGTCCTCTACGAGATCGGCGCGAGCGACCTGCCCGTCGAGCTCGTGCTGAACAAGATCGACCTCGTCGACCCGCTCGGGCGGCGGCGGCTGCAGAACCGGTTCCCGGGTGCGCTGCAGGTGTCCGCGCGCGACGGCGAGGGACTGGACGCGCTCCGGCAGGAGCTCGCGCGCCGGTTCGAGGACCGGCTGGAGCGGGTGCGACTGCTCGTGCCGTTCGACGAGGGCGGTCGCCTGTCGGAGCTCTACGCGCTCGGGACGCCGGTCGAGCAGCGCGAGGACACGCCCGACGGGGTGCTCGTCGTCGCGCGCCTCGCGCGCCGCGACCTGGTGCGCTTCGCCCCGTTCCTGATCGCGGACGCCGGAGCGGGCCGGGAGGAGAGCGCCTGATCGAGCTGCTCGTCCGCCGGCTCCGGCCGGAGGCCGTCGTGCCGACGCGCGCCTACCACGGCGACGCGGGGCTCGACCTGGCGGCCTGCGAGCGGGTCGAGCTCGAGCCGGGTGAGCGCGCCCTCGTCGCGACAGGCCTCGCGGTTGCGATCCCGGACGGCTACGCCGGCTTCGTCCAGCCACGCTCGGGCCTGGCCGCAAGGCACGGGATCTCGATCGTCAACACACCCGGGCTGGTCGACTCCGGCTATCGCGGCGAGCTGAAGGTCGCGCTGCTGAACACGGACGCGCGCGAGGCGTTCGTGGTCGAGCCGGGGATGCGGATCGCGCAGCTCGTCGTCCTGCCGATTCCGGCCGTCGAGGCGGTAGAGGTGGGGGAGCTCCCGGAGAGCGGGCGCGGAGCAGGCGGCTTCGGCTCGTCCGGATCGTAGGCTCGCACCGTGGAGCCGCGGATCCGGGTGAGCGCGATGCTGACGTGGCAGGGCCGGATCCTGCTCTGCCGCCAGGAGAAGCCGGGCAAGGAGTACTGGCTGCTGCCCGGCGGCGGGGTCGACGGCGGCGAGACGCTCGTCGAGGCGCTGCGCCGAGAGCTGCGCGAGGAGCTCGGGATCGAGGCGGACGTGCAGTTCGAAGGCCCGGTTGCGCTGGTCGAGTCGATCGCCCCGAAGGCGCTTCGGCTCGGCAAGCACGTCGTGCACATCATCTTCGCCGCCGACCTCTCGCATCGCTCGCTCCACGACGTCGAGACGAGGGACGCGGCGGTGAAGGGCGCGCGCCTGTTCTCGAACGACGAGCTCGCGGACGTGGTCGTGCACCCTCCGATCCAGCGCTTCCTCGCACGTCGCCAGCCCGGCGACCCTGCCGTCTACCTCGGGAGCCTCTGGGCGCGGTAGTCGGGAAGCGAACCTGCGGTTCCCCGCGGCTACGACCTCCCGCCGCGCGTGCGGCGCGCTCGGCCGACACGGCGTGCGCCGCACGCTCGAGCTCGTCGTCGAGCGGGTCGAGCCCGGGCGGGTCGCCGCCCGTGCGGTGGGCGAGCGCGTCGGCGAGCACCCGGTCGGCGAACCACGGGTTGCGCGGCAGCAGCGGACCGTGCAGGTAGGTCCCGTACGCGCGCAGGTGCCGGCAGCCCTCGAAGCCGGACGCACCGTCGTTGCCGAAGCCGGCGAGCACGCGGCCGAGCGGCTCCGCGCCGGGATCGAGGATCGTGCGCCCGGCGTGGTTCTCGAACCCCGCCAGCGTGCGCCCGGCCCACGGGCAGTCGAGGAGCACGTCGCCGATCATGCGGCGGGTGCCGGCGACCGTGTGCAGCGGCAGCAGCCCGATGCCGGGGAGCTCCGTGCCGGCGACGTCGCGGTAGAACCGCCCGAGCAGCTGATAGCCGCCGCAGACCGCGAGCAGCGCCGCGCCGTCCTCGACCGCCGCGCGGAGCGCCTCCGCCTTGCCGGCGAGGTCGGGGGCGACCAGCTCCTGTTCGCGGTCCTGCCCGCCGCCGACGTAGTAGAGGTCGACGGTGCCCGGCTGCACCGCATCGCCGAGCCCGATCGACTCGACGTCGAGCTCGTGCCCGCGGCGGCGCGCCCGCTCCGCGAGCACCGCGATGTTGCCCCGGTCGGCGTAGATGTTCAGGTAGTCGGGGTAGAGGTGTCCGACCCTGATTCTCGATCCCCGCTTCATGCCGCCCGCTCCCAGTAGTTCGCGACGTGGCCGCGTGAGGCGACGGTGCGTCGCAGCGCCAGCATCGCCGTGTACGTCGGGAGAACAGCCAGCTCACCGCCGGGCGGCGTGAGCTCGAGCCCGCGGTCGAGCGCGCCGGCCAGCGAGCGGACGACCTCGATCCGGTCGCGCGACAGCCCCCCGTAGGCGAAGCGAAGGGCGAGCTCCTCGGCACGCGAGCCCGTCGCGACCAGCGTCTCGAGGCCCGCGACGAGTGGCTCGAAATCGACGTCCCAGATCCAGGAGACGTCGCGGCCGTCGGCGATGTCGTCGTTCAGCGCGACGACCGCGACCCGCGGCGCTCGGGCGTCGACCAGCGTTCGCACGACCTCGTTGGCTCCCGCCGGGTTCTTGACGAGGAGGATCAGCAGGCGCTTGCCGTCGACCTCGATCCGCTCGAATCGCCCGAACGCGGCGGTGAACTGCGCCAGACCGGCGGCGACGTCGTCGAGTGACGCGCCCAGCGAGAGCGCGAGCGTGGCGGCGCCGAGCGCGTTGTAGACGTTGTAGAGGCCGGGGACGCTGCAGCTCGACGCGCCTGCTCCCGTCAGCCGCCGCGATTGTGAACCCCGATCCGTCGAGCCCGTGCAGCTCGATCTCGCGCGCCACAACGTCGAGCTCGGGGCGCGCGTGCCCGCAGTTGCGGGCAGCGGTAGTCGCCGAGATGCCCGACGTACGCCGCCGCATAGACATACGGCGTGCCGCACCGCAGGCAGTGCTTCGAGTCGGCCGCGTGCTGGAGTGCGGGCCGCGCGTGGGCCGGGTCGTCGAGCCCGAACACGACCGCTTCCGGCCGATCTCGCGCCAGGTCGGCGACCTGCGGGTCGTCGCCGTTCACGACGAGCGTCGCGCGGGGGAGCGCGGCGACGGCGTCCCGCCACCGCGAGGCGACGATCTCGAGCTCGCCGTAACGGTCGAGCTGGTCGCGGAAGAGGTTCGCGAGCAGCAGCGCCCGCGGCTGCAGGCGCCTGGCGAGCTCGGGAAGCGCAGCCTCGTCGACCTCGAAGAGCCCGAGGTCGGCGTCCCGCATGCGGAGGAGGGAGGAGGCGACCCCCGACACGAGGTTGGCCCCGGAGTCGTTGTGGACGACGCGCAGTCCCGGGCGGAGTATCTGCGCCGCCATCGCGGTTGTCGTCGTCTTGCCGTTCGTCGCCGAGACGAGGGCGGAGCCCTGCGGCAGGCGCCGGGCGAGCTGATCGATCGCGGCCGGGTCGAGCTTCCACAGCAGCTTGCCCGGGATGGTCGTCCCGCCGCCGCGCCGGGCGAGGCGGGAGAGCGCCCCGGCGGCGCGCAGGGCGGCTGCCTCGAGGTCGAGTGCGAGCGGGGGGCGCATCGGGACACGACACCGTAACGAGGAAGGGCCTGGACTCGCCCGTACTTGCACTTCGCTCATCCCGCTCTACCATTCTTGCATGGCCGGCAAGCCGAACGTCCCGCGCATCGACCCCGACGTGCTCGCGGCGTTCCAGGCCGGGCTCAGACGCCGCTTCACGGACGACCAGCTGCTCGACGAGCTCCGCGCGTCGGCCGCCCGGCTCGGCCGCTCGCCGACCATGAAGGAGTTCGCGGCCGACCCCGGAGCCGGCGTGCATCCGCAGACGGTGATCGAGCACTTCGGCACCTGGAATGCCGCCAAGCGGGCCGCAGGGCTCCTGCCGCGGCGGTTCGTGACGCGGGACGAGCTGCTCGGGGCGCTGCGCGCGCTCGGGGAGGAGCTGGGACGCACGCCGACGGTGGTCGACATCAAGAAGCGCCGGGGTGCGATGCCCTCGGCGTCGCTCTACTGGCACACGTTCGGCTCTCTCGCGACGGCGCTCCGCGAGGCCGGCTTCGACGTCGCGCTCGCCGAGGAGCGGCTCGAGCGCGCGACCACGCAGGGGAGCGCGCTCGCCCGGCAGCTCGGTCGGCTGCCGAAGTTCGGAGACTGGCACGACGCGCGGCTCCGCGACGCTTCGCTGCTCACGGAGTGGCAGGTGTACCGGCTGTTCGAGGCGCGCCGCGGCGCCTGGGCGACCTTCCAGTACCTCGTGCGGGAGCGGCTCGCCGACGAGGGCGTGGACGTCGCGCCCGACGGGACGCTCTAGTTAGCCCAGCGTTGCGAGCGCGGCGAGGCGCATCAGGCAGAAGTCGCGCTCGCCGGGTGCGCGCACGGCCGGAAGCGGGTCGGCCTCGGTGAACTCGAGATCCGGGCGGAAGCGGTCGCGGCGGACAACCGCGCCGTCCTTGAGCGTGAGCAGCGTGCCCTCGCGCACCTCGTGCTTGCGCAGCCGGACGCCGCAGTAGCGCTCGACGACCTCGAGCGCCGCGCGCGTCGAGGCGAAGAAGACCTCGTTGCGACCTTCGCCGAGCCACAGCGGGCGGCCGACGCCGCGCGCGAGATAGACGACCTCCGGCCGGCGCTCGTCGAGCCAGGCCGTCGCCATCGCGCCGCGGAGGCCTTCGAGCGCCCGCGGGTCGTTGTCGGAGTGGGCCGCCAGCGCGAAGATCGCCTCGGAGTCGACCGTCATCCGCGGCTCGGCCCGGGCGCAGTCGTAGGGCTCGAGCACCTCGTCGTCGTTCACGATGATCCCGTTGTGGATCCCGACGACCGGCCCGTGGCGGACGGGGTGGTTGTTCGCGGCGATCGACGGGTGCCCCTTGGTGTAGTCGCGCACGTGCACGAGCAGCTGATGCGCAGCGCCGGGGACGGAGATGCGCTCGAGCAGTTGCGACGCGGGCGTCCGCTGCTTGACGACGGTCGGGTACTTCTCGTCGGGCGCACGATAGGCGTAGCCGACGGCGTCGGCGCCGCGCTCGGCGATACCGGCGAGCAGCGCCTGCGCGGCGAGCGTCCGCTCGATTCTCGAGCGGGCCCTGACGCTGTATCCCGCGATTCCGCACATCTCGTTTGCTCCTTGTGACGTTCGTTCTCTCCTGACGATAGGCAACTTGGCCGATGGATTCAGGAATCCTTTACATCTCATACGAGTCTCAAGCCGCGTCGTGCACACGCCGATAGGGAGGGGGTGGAGCATCCGCTTCCCAATCCGACCGACCCCGAGGACGCAGAGCCGACGCTCGAGCTGCTGCCCGCGCTCGACGAGCCCGACGCCGAGAGCGAGGAAGAGGAGGAGGAGCCGGGCAACGCCGGTCTCACCGACGACGAGCGGCTCCGCACCGACGATCCGCTGAAGCTGTACGTCCGCCAGATCGGCGACGGCCGGCTGCTCACGCCGGGCGAGGAGCGCGAGCTCGCGCGGCGCAAGGACCTCGGCGACGAGGCCGCGAAGCGCCGGCTGATCGAGTCCAACCTGCGCCTCGTGATGTCGATCACGCGCAACTACACGAAGGCCGGCGTACCGCTGCTCGACCTGATCCAGGAGGGCAACCTCGGCCTGATCCGCGCGGTCGAGAAGTTCGACTACAAGCTCGGCTTCAAGCTGTCCACGTACGCGACGTGGTGGATCCGCCAGGCCGTCACGCGGGCCCTCGCCGACCAGGGCCGCACGATCCGGCTGCCGGTGCACGTCGCCGAGCAGGTGCGGCGTGCGCAACGCTCGCGCCGGCAGCTCGCGCAGAAGCTGAACCGCGATCCGTCGACCGAGGAGATCGCGAAGGACGCGGGCTTCACGGTCGAGCGTGTCCGCGAGCTGTTCGACCTCGTGGAGGACCCGGTGTCGCTCGAGACGCCGGTCGGCGACGGCGAGAGCATGGTCGCCGACCTGATCGAGGACGAGCGCGCGGAGTCGCCGGACGGCGCCAGCGCCGATCGGGCTCGCTCGGTCGAGCTCGCGGCGGCCGTCGACCGCCTGAACCCACGCATGCGCCACGTCGTCACCCGCCGCTTCGGCCTGGACGGCAAGCCCTCGCAGACGCTCGAGGAGGTCGGCGCCGACCTCGGCATCACGCGCGAGCGCGTGCGTCAGCTCGAGACTCGAGCGCTGCGCGAGCTGCGCGCGGTCGCGCCGGGGCTCGCGCTCTACCTGCAGACCTGACCGGCCGGCGGGTCGGCCTCTGGGCTGTTGAGGAGGCGGCGTGAGCCGTCGCGCTAGTGCGCGACGGCTTCCATCTCGTGCAGCGTCGCGAGACGCTTCAGCGCCTCGACCTCGATCTGGCGGACGCGCTCGCGCGTCAGCCCGAGGCGGCGCCCGATCTCCTCGAGCGTCTTCGGGTCGGCATCGCCGAGGCCGTAGCGGAGGACGACGACGGCCCGGCTGCGGTCGGGGAGGGCGCGCAGCGCATCGGCGAGCACCTGCGAGCGCAGCGAGCTCTCGACAAGCTCCTCCGGGGACGGGCCGTCGCCGGCCACGAAGTCGCCGAGCAGCGCGTCCTCGCCGTCCGAAACGGGTGCGTCGAGCGAGGCCGAGGCGCGGGCGGCGGCGCGCACCTCGAGCGCCTGCGACAGCGGCAGGTTCGCCTCCTGCGCGATCTCCTCGAGCGTCGGCTCACGTCCGAGCTGCACCCAGAGCCCGCGCTCCGCACGGTTGAGCTTCTGCAGCCGCTCGACGATGTGCACGGGCATGCGGATCGTGCGCGCCTTGTCGGCGAGGGCGCGCGCGACGGCCTGGCGGATCCACCAGGTCGCGTAGGTCGAGAACTTGAAGCCGCGGCGCCAGTCGAATTTCTCGACCGCCCGGATCAGGCCGAGCGTGCCCTCCTGGATCAGGTCGAGGAACGGCAGCCCCTGATTGCGATAGTGCTTGGCGATCGAGACGACGAGGCGCAGGTTCGCCTGGATCATCTGCTGCTTCGCGTCGCGGTCGCCACGCTCGATCCGCTTCGCGAGCTCGACCTCCTGCGGGGCGGTGAGCAGCGGATGCCGGCCGGCCTCGCGGAGGAAGAGCTGCAGTGCGTCGGTCGTCGTCTCGAGAGCGACCGGGGCCGGCGGAGGCGGGGCGACCGGCTCGCGGTCGCCGCTCACGTCGTCGATCAGCTCGATCGACCGCGTCTCGAGCTCGCGCTGCAGCGCATCGGAGTCCGGGAGCTCGAAGCCCGAGCGCCTCGAGCGAGTCGTTCAGCTCGGACTGCAGCAGCGACCCGCGTTCTTCGGCCGCGTCGAGCAGACGCAGCACGTCGTCGCTCAGCTGGAGGATGTCCGGCGACGCGGTCACTCGCCTCGTAGATGCCCCGTTTCGGGCGCGTGAAACACGGTTCCTCTCCTGTGCACGATAACCGGTGTTCTGTCAAGTTGAACGGCGGCCGGGTCGATCTGCTCAACTAGGGCCGTGGACGCGCTTCCGCTGACGGACGGCCCCCTCCACGCCGGGGACTTCGTGATCGCCGAATGGCGCGACGACGGCGAGACGTCGGCCGAGCGGCCGATCGCACCGCTGCACGTGCACTTCTCCGACGACGAGGCGTGGTACGTGCTCGAGGGCCGGCTCGGGTTCGTGCGCGGCGACGAGCGGGTCGAGGCCGGCGCCGGGAGCGCGGTCATGGTCCCTCGAGGGACTCCCCACTCGTACTGGAATGCGGCGGACGGACCGACGCGCTACGTGATCGTGATGACGCCGCGCATCGCCGCGCTCGTCGAAGCCGTGCACCGGCCGGAGTCGCGCGATCGCTTCCGCGAGGTGTTCCGGGAGCACGACTCCGAGCTCCTTACGTAGTCGAAACACGCGCGACGCGGTTATCCACAAGCGCAGAAGACGACCGTGGAGAAGTGGATAACTTTGGGCCCGCAAAGTGCGCCGTTTTCCGTGACGGGCGCCTTGATCGGGCCCCGTACCCCCAGTAGCTTGGCTCTTGCACCGAGCACGGAGCGCGAGTAGATCGAAGCCGCTCCCGAGGGCCGTAGGCGGAAGCCGAAGGTTCACGGGGGAGGTGGACGAAAGCGCCACCGGCTCGGTGAATTTTTTTGGTCCGGCGCGGTCGTTACGATCACGTCGTGCGGCTACCGGCTTTCGACAAGGGCGTCACGTCGCTCCTGTGGGCGCTCTTCTTCGGCCTTTTCATCTGGATCGGCGGCGCGGCCGTCGGCTACCCGAGCTCGCAGTCGTTCATCGTCGGCTGCGTGGGCGGGTTCCTGGTGTTCCTGCT
Source organism: uncultured Thermoleophilia bacterium (assembly GCA_963742615.1). GTDB lineage: Bacteria > Actinomycetota > Thermoleophilia > Gaiellales > Gaiellaceae > PALSA-600. The sequence continues at coordinate 125,731 of CAVUMS010000003.1, forward strand.
CGTCCGCCACTACGGCGAGGACGAGCCGCGGCGCCCGTGATCGCCTGAGAGCGCGAACACGAGCAGGTGCGCAAGGCGGTCGCCGAGCTCGTCCTCGAGCCGCTCGTATGCACTCGCCGCGTCGGCAGCGACGACCGAGCAGTGGGCGAGGAGCAGTGTCGAGCCACGGCGAGGATCGGGGACGAGGGAGGTCATCTTTGGCGCTGACGTGGGATCGGCAGGCCCGCTTCCCGCCCCGATCCCTGGCGGGAGGGAATGCCTGCGAGGATGCCCGGATGGAGCAGCGAATCAGCCTCGTGACGATCGGCGTCTCGGATCTCCCCCGCGCCCGCGCCTTCTACGAGCAGCTCGGCTGGAGGACGCGTGCCGAGCCCGGCGCCGACATCGTCTTCTTCCAGGCGGGCGGATCGATCGTCGCGCTCTGGAGTCGTGCCGAGCTCAGCGAGGACAGCGGCATCACGGACGCCGGCGGGTTCGGCGGGATCGTGCTCGCCCACAACGTCGGCTCACCGGAGGCAGTCGACGCGATCTTCGCGGAGGCGGAAGCCGCCGGCGCGACGGTCACCAGGCCGCCCGTCGCGACGTCCTGGGGCGGCTACTCGGGTGTGTTCATCGATCCGGACGGCCACCCGTGGGAGATCGCGCACAACCCGCACTGGACGCTCGGGGCCGACGGATCGGTGACGCTCGGGGGGTGATCGCTACTTACTGCAAGGCGAGACGCCGGGCGTCGAACGACGCCGAGTACAGCTCCTCGTGGAACTCGCGCAGCACCTCGTCGGCGTCGGCGGCGAAGAGGTGCTCGACCACCCCCACCTCGCGGTCGTTCGCGAACGGCACGTCGACGTGCTCGCGCGTGACGAGGTTCACGGAGACCTTCCCGCAGGCCGGGCAGCGCACCGCGAGCCCGACGCGATCGCCCCGCGCCGTCGGCTGGAGCAGCTGAAACGCCGACGGGAACGCCGGACGCGGCCGCTCCTCGGGCCAGCAGTAGAACGTCCACGGCCACTCGCCGGCCCCGATCCGCGCAGCGGCCAGGGCCCCGAGCTCGTCAGCCGACGGATTCGAGGCGAGAGGTCATGAGGTTCAGGAACGTGGTCTCTGCCGTGAGGCCGAGCGGCGCCCAGTCGAGATCCTCGTGCGTGACGAGGCCGGGATGCTCGCCCCCGCAGCCGCACGCGAACTCGACTCGGTAGACCGCCGGATGCTCTGCGCCCGGCAGCCGGTCGAGGGTGCGGAAGCGCGACAGGCGCACCTGGGTCTCGCCGTGCCGCGGGCACGAGAAGGTGTAGGCGGACCGCAGGACGTCGTACATGGCGACTCCTTACTCCCCGTTCCTCGTACTCGCATCCCCCATCTCAGGGACGCCCGCTGTCAGTAGTCGATCAGCGCGTAGAGGTCGGTGCCGCCGAGGCGCTCGCGGCCGCCGAGGAACGTGAGCTCGATGATGAAGCACGCGCCGACGACCTCGCCGCCGATCTGCTCGACGAGATTCTTGATCGCCTCGATCGTCCCGCCGGTCGCGAGCACGTCGTCGTGGATCACGACACGCGAGCCCTTGGGGATCAGGTCGGGGTGCAGCTCGAGCACGTTCTCGCCGTACTCGAGCACGTAGCGCGCGCTCACCGTCTCCGGCGGCAGCTTGCCCGGCCGTCTCGCGGGCACGAATCCGACGCCGACCTCGGCGGCCACCGCGGCGCCGAGCCAGAACCCACGCGCCTCGGCGCCGAGCACGAGATCAGGCTCCTTCCCTTTCACCCATGTCGCGAGCTGCGTCACGGTCTGTCGCAGCGTGCCGGGATCGGCGAGGAGCGGCGTGACGTCCTTGAAGCCGACCCCCGGCGTCGGAAAGTCCGGTACCTCGCGCACCTTCGACCGGAGGTCGATCGTGTCGGTCACTGCGCCAAGTCTCTCAGGTCGCGCCACAGGAAGAGCGACGACAGCTCGCCGACGAGGTCTCCCAGCTGCTGCAGCTCGCGCAGCCCCTGCGTGCGGCGCTCCTGGCTGCGCGCGCGCAGCGCGGGCGTGACGAGCTGGTCGAGCAAGGCCGACTGCCGCCCGGCGGCGGTCCGGAACGTGCGCAGGTGGCGCGGCGACACGCCGAAACGCGAGAGGCGGGCGCACATGACTGCAACCTCGACATCGTCCTCCGGATAGCGCTTCGACCCGCCGGTCCCGCGAGGCTGCAGCAACCCGAACTCATCGAGCTCACGCGCGAGCTCGACGGTGACCTCGGCGCGGTCGCAGAGCTCGTCGAAGGTGATCGTCCCCACCGCCGCACCGAGCCCGTTCGGCTTTCGGCGCTTCCGTTCCTTCGGGCCGGTCGCATCGAGCTCCTCGCGGATCACCCGCAGCGGCAGGAACTCGTCGCGCTGGAGGCGCAGGACGGTCGTGAGCCGGTCGAGGTCGTCTTCGCTGAACAGCCGGTACCCACCCTGCGTCCGGCGGGGGGTGACGAGCCCCTCGTCCTCCAGGTAGCGGACTTTCGAGATCGTGATGTCGGGGAACTCCGCACTCAGCCGCCGCACGACCTCACCGATGCGAAGCGGTCGCTCCCGGCGCTCGGGTGTGGGTGCCGTGGCCGTCATTCGATGAACGTCATCCGGTACTTCCCGATCTGCACCTCGTCGCCTGCCTCGAGCACCGCCGTGTCGATTCGCCGGCGGTTGACGAAGGTCCCGTTCAGCGAACCGAGATCCTCGACGGCGTAGCGGCCCTCACGCTCGACCAGGACCGCGTGGTTGCGGGACACGGTGACGTCGTCCAGGAAGATCTCGCACTCCGGCGAGCGCCCGATCCGCGTTCGCGGCCCCGACGGCCGGAAGCTCTCCCCGACCCGACCGCCGCCCTGGCGCACGACGAGCGCGGGGCCTTCGTGCCCGATGACCGGGTCGTGCTCGAGGTCGCCGACCTCCTCGGGCGACAGGGACTGCGTCGTCTCGACGGAGGTGTCGCCGGCCTGCAGCAGGGCGCCGCAACGCGCGCAGTAGTTGGCGGACTCGGGATTCTGGAAACCGCACTCCTGGCAGTAGACGAAACTCACGCCGGCGGCGCCGCCTTCCCGGCCAGGATCTGCGTCAGCCGGTCGACGTCGACCTGATCGAGAACGGACTGTCCCCCGCTCTTCTGCAGCCGGGCGACGAGCTCGGCACGGAGGATGTCGATCTTTCCGTGGAGCAGGCGGCGCTCGTAGCTGACCTCCCGCTCCTGTTGCTCGAGGTCGCCGATGAGCGTCTTCAGCTCGTCGTCAGTCAGTGCGCCGAAATCGGGGAGGGGTTCCAAAGGGACCGCCTTTCTCACGTCGCAGGATCAGACGCCTGATTCCAGCAGACGCCGTCGAAACCGTCAACCTGACGTTGAGGGTTCAGCTCCGTGCCGCGATCTCCTCCTCGACGAGCACGTCGTTCACGACAGCCTCGAGCTCGGCCTCGAGCTCCCGCGAGCTCTCGCTGGTCGACCCTTCGGCGTAGACGTGGATGAGCGGCTCGTCGGGATCGGGCAGCACCTGCGCCCATCCGCGCTCGTCGAAGAAGACCTTGATCCCGTCGAGCAGGTCGACGTCGTGGTCGGCGAACCGCTCGTTCAGCACGCGCATGACCGTGCCCTTGAGCGCCCACGGGCACTGCAGCTGCCGGTGCACGATCGTCGCTCTCGGCAGCCCGGCGGTGAGCTCGGACAGCGGCACGTTCGGTCCCTTGGCCAGCAGCTCGAGCAGCTTGCAGAGAGACGCCATCGCGTCGTACGCGGGCAGGAAGTCGGGGAACGCATAGCCGCCGCCGACCGCGCCGGCGAAGATCACCCCGTCCTCGGAGGCTGCGCGCGTGAGCTCCTGCGGCGACGCGGGCGTCCGGACGACCTCGAGGCCGGGCCCGGCGAGCTCCTCGACCTGACGCGTCGCGATCACCGGCACGGCGACCTTGCCGCGGTGCCCGGTCGCGCTCAGCAGGCGCAGGTACAGGAGGAGCGACTTCTCGGCGGGGATCTCCCTCCCGCGCTCGTCGATCAGGAACACGCGCTCGGCCGAACGGTCGCAGACCGCACCCAGATCGGCGTTGACGGCCTCGACCAGGCGGCGCGCCTGCGCCTTCCCGTCGACGTGGCGATGGCCCGCGGCGGCGTCCGACTCGAACGGGTGCGACGTGACCGCCTCGACGCCCAGCCGGCCGAGCAGGAGCGGCAGGACGTAGCTCGCGGCCGAATAGCCGTAGTCGACGACGATCCGGAACCCGCGCGCGCGGATCGCCTCGACGTCGAGCTCCGAGACGAGGTCGGTCGCGTAGCCCTCACGGGCGCGCGCCGGATACGAGATCGCGCCGACGTCGCCGAACGACGCGCGGCGGAGCTCCTGCCGCGTGTAGTGCTTCTCGATCTCCTTCTGCAGCGCCGCCGAGAGCGCGACGCCCGGCCGCTCGAAGAGGCGGATGTGGACGGCCTCGGGATCGTGCGTGGCCGCGCCGACGTGGAGCGCCGCGTCATACCCCTGCGTCTTCATCAGGTGCCGCCCGACTTGCGCCGGCAGCGTCCGCAGGTCGGCCACCTGGACCCCGGTCGAGTTCAGGCCCGAGATCAGCGCCCGCTTGATCATCCGGTACGCGGGTGCGCTCTCGCGGCTCGCGACCACGCGCGCGCCGCGCTTCAGCGCCGTGCCGAGCGCCGCTCCGAGGCGCAGCGCGACCTCGGGCGTCAGGTCGACGTTGACGAGCCCGACCACCCCGTCCTTGCCGAAGATGCGGGTCGTGCCGCGCGATTCCCAGATGAGGCTCTCGTGGATCTGCGCGCCGTACTCGACCTCCTTGTACGGATAGATGCGCACGCCGGGATGCACGACCGACTGGTCGCCGAGCGTCACCTGGTCGCCGATCGCGACGTCCTCGTGCACGTGCGCGTGCGCGCGCACGTCGCAGCTGCGACCGAGCACCGCGCCCTCGACGACCGCGCTGCGGCCGATGTAGGTCCCCGCGTCGATCACGCTGCGCGACACCCGCCCCCGCTCACGCAGCGTCGAGCCGGGACCGAGCACGGTGTACGGGCCGACCGACGCGTCGGGAGAGATCGTGCAGTAGCGGCCGATGAACGCCGGGCCCTCGACCCCCTCGACATCGTCGATCTCGACGCCTTCGCCGAGCCAGACGTCCCCCGGGATCTTCAGGCCGTCGATCGAGAGCTCGACCTTCTCGTCGAGTGCGTCGAAGTTCGCCTGCCGGTACTGCTCGAGGTTGCCGATGTCCTGCCAGTAGCCGTCGCACACGAGCCCGTAGATCGGCTGGCCCTGCTCGAGCAGCAACGGGAACAGCTCCTTCGAGAAGTCGAACGGACGGTCGGTGGGCACGTGCTCGAGCACCTCCGGCTCGAGCACGTAGATGCCGGTGTTGATCGTGTCCGAGAAGACCTGCCCCCACGTCGGCTTCTCGAGGAAGCGCTCGACGCGCCCGCCCTCCTGCGTGACCACGATCCCGAACTCGAGCGGGTTCTCGACCGCCTTCAGGCCGATCGTGACGGCGGCGCCCTTCCGTCGGTGGAACGAGATGATCCGGCCGAGATCGATGTCGCAGAGCGCGTCGCCCGAGATCACCACGAACGTGTCGTCGAGACGCGCGCTCGCGTGACGCACCGAGCCGGCCGTGCCGAGCGGGCTCGGCTCGACCGAGTACTCGATCCCGACGCCGAGGTTCGAGCCGTCCCCGAAGTAGGAGCGGATCGCTTGCGGCAGGAACGCGACCGTGACGACGACATCGGTGAGCTCGTGGCGGGCGAGCAGCTCGAGGATGTGCTCCATGCACGGCTTGCCGACGATCGGCACCATCGGCTTCGGCTGGTTCGACGTGAGCGGGCGCAGCCGCGTCCCCTCGCCGCCTGCCATCACGACCGCCTTCACGTGAACCTCACCTCCCGCCGCGCCTTCAGCACGTACTCGCCGAGCGAGAGGAACGCGAGCGCGAGGCCGGTCCAGAAGATCCAGAGCGGCCAGTCGGTTCCCTTGTGCGTCACCATCACGAACGCGAGCGACGCGAACAGCAGCCAGGTCGCGATCTTGCCGAGCGTGTTCACCTGGAACTCGTAGCCGCGCCCTAGCACGATCGGCGTCCCCAGCAGCACGACGACGTCGCGCAGCGGAATGAGCAGCGCCGGCCACGGCAGCCGGGCTTCGATCACGAGCAGGATGACGGCGCTGTCGATCATCAGCCGGTCGGCCAGCGGGTCGGCGATCTTGCCGAAGGCCGACTCGACGTGCCAGCGGCGCGCGAGGAACCCGTCGATCTGGTCGGTCACCCCCGCGACGGCGAAGACGATCGCCGCGGGCCACGAGAAGCCGTCGTCGCTCGTCGCGATCAGCGACGATGAAGACGGGGACGAGCACCAGCCGGGCGATCGTCAGCGCGTTCGGCAACCAGCGACGGAACACGCTGGAAGGATACGGCGATGGCGACCCTCGCCATTCCGGGCTTCGTCGACGCCCACAGCCATGCCTTTCAGCGGGCCCTGCGCGGCCGTCCGGGCGGCGAGCGACTTCTGGGCCTGGCGGGACGGCATGATCGAGCTCGCCGAGTCGCTCGGCCGTCGACGGGATCCGGCGCGGCTACGTCGACGTCTACCGAGAGCTCAGGGCGAGCGGCTACACCGCCGTCGGGGAGTTCCACTACCTCGGGCTCGAGGAGGCACGGGCGGCGGCGGCCGCGGCGGCCGAGGCGGGTATCGCACTTCGTCTGCCTCTTCGCCTGCTACCTGCGCGGTGGGAGCCCGCGGTTCCGGCAGGAGTCGGTCGCCGACTACCTGACGCAGCTCGAGGCGCTGCGCGCGGACGGGATCGCCGTCGGCGTCGCCCCCCACTCCGTGCGCGCGTGCCCGGCCGACGCGCTGCGGCGAGCTCGGCGCGCTACGCCGACGCCCACTCGCTCCCGCTGCACGTCCATGCCGACGAGCAGCCTCGCGAGATCGAAGAATGCCTCGCCGAGCACGGCCTGCGGCCGATCGCCCTGCTCGAACGCGAGGGCTGTCTGGGCGAGCGGACGACGGTCGTGCACGCGACGCACGCAGACGGAACCGAGCTCGATCTGCTCGCCGCGGCCGGGTCGCGCATCTGCGTCTGCCCGACGACCGAGGCGAATCTCGGCGACGGCTTCCTGCCGGTCGCCCGCGTCGTCCACCGCAGGATCCCGCTGTGCATCGGCTCCGACTCGAACGTGCGCATCGACCCGCTCGAGGAGCTCCGCGAGCTCGAAGGGCATCGGCCGGCGGCAGACCGGACGTCGCGGCGTCATCTCCACCGAGCGAGCTGCTCGCGATCGGCGGATCGAACGGCGCCGGCTGCGCTCGGCCTGCCGAGCTGGCCCGACGCGGTCGTCGACCTCGAGCACCGGCAGCTCCGCGGCGTCGCCTCGGAAGGCGTCTACGACGGCCTTCGTCTTCGGCTGCGGCGGCGAGCGTGCTGTGGAAGACGGCCGACCAGTAGCGCGTGCGGTCGAGATACGCACGTCGCCGCTGCCGCACCGTGCATGCCGTAGGCGCCGTCGTAGCCCAGGTAGCGGTACGCACCGTGTCGGCCGGCCAGCGCGGCCGGCTCGATCTGCGTCCCCTCGTGCCACTCGTTGAACGACGTGATCGTCACGCGGTCGGCGCCCGCCGCGATCGCGGCGCGCCACATCGAGTCGTAGGTGCGGCCGCGATGGCGCGGTTTCAGCTTGGTGTCGCCGTCCGCCGCGGCGCGCGTCGTAGCCCGGGCCCCACCGACGGGGCGCACAGCAGGTGCACGTGATGTGCCTGGCGGCAGAGCCTGCCGAACTTGTCGCCGCTGTACGTGACGATGTCGTAGGTGTAGACGCCGTCGAAACGCGCCGCGGCGGCTGCGCCGACGAGACCGGTCTGCGCGAAGAGGACGGAACCGCCCGCGTGCAGCGCATCGGCCGCCGCCGCCCAGTCGGCGACCGGAAGGTCGAACGGGCGGTAGACGTAGAAGGTCCTGATCCGGTACCCGCGCAGGTACGCGATGTCGGCGACGGTGCTCTGCGACCGTTCGCCCCGCGTACGGCTCGAGGTGCGCTGCAACCGAGATCCCGTCGAGCGTGCGGCGGCCGTGACGACGGCCCGCAGGCGCGCGTCCTCGGCCGAGCCCCTCCCCCACCACGAGACCGCGATCTCGTCGATCCCCGCGCGACTTGATCTCGTCCATCTGCTCCCCGATCACGAGCTTGTCCGCCGACGAGTAGACGCCCACGCGCCGGGTAGTACGCCGAGGCGATGTCGTCAGGCGGGGTGTGCCCGTTCTGCGACCAGTGCAGGTAGGCGCCGTCCCGCGCCGGCGTGCCGTACCACGGGTAGTAGAACGCCGACACGCGCACGTCGGCCGCCATCGAAGCAGCGGGGGCTACAAGTGCGACCAACGCGAAGAGAGAACAGAGGCGCCGCATCGACGGGGCGCTGATTCTCTCTGAGGCTCAGGACGGCGACAAGCCCCTGCGGGGTGGGATTTCTCGGTGGCTACCAGCCGTACGTGGCGACCTCGTAGACGTGCTCGCCCGACTGCTCGTCGTGGTCGTACGGCTTCGGCTCGACGACCGGCGCCGGTTCCTCGGTGCGGCGTGTCGGCTGCGTCGTCGCCTTCGGCTGCGCTGCTTTCGGCTGTGCTGGCTTCGGCTGTGCAGTTTTCGGCTGGGCGGTCTTCGGCTGCGTTGCCTTTGGTTCTGGCTTCGGCGTCGGCTGCTTCCGGCCCATCGTGCGCGGAGGCCGTTGCGCCGGGATCCGGGCCTCGACCCGCTTACGGACACCGCTCGCGGTCGCCGCGATGAAGCCGACGAGCCCCGCTTCCCGCGCGATCACGGCGCCCGCGAAGAGGCCTGCGCCGACGACGCAGACGAGCGCCGCTCCGGCTCCGGCCGCGACCCAGACGATGCCGGCGCCGAATCCGAACGCGGCGCCGAGCCATTTCTCGGTCTCCCTGGACATGTGACACCTCCCGTCTCGTGCATTTCCGAACTGGGACATCCGGGTTCTCGGCCGGGCGCCAGCCTCCTGCCGCGCCCCCGGGGCTAAGGGAATCGGCGTCCCGCGCCGATAGACCTGTCGAGTAATGCTCGACGAGCCTCAACCCGCGCCGACGCGCGAGCCCAGGACCCGCCCGCTGCCCGTTCTCGTCGGCGGCGTCGAGGTGATCCTGCTCGCCGAGGACGTCAACGCCCTGCTCGAGGCGGTCGACAACCTCGTCGCGAGCACCCACAAGTCGCTCGAGCGGGCCGGTGCGGCGCACCTGCACGACATCGCCCAGCGGTCGATCGACGAGCTCGAGGAGCTCGGCGACCAGCTCGCCACGTCGGGCGGCCGGCTCGGCGATCCGCCGCTCGAGATCGACGGCGACCGCACGCGCGTGCTCCGCAAGGTGCTCGCCGACCTCGACGGCTACCAGCGCCGAGAGCTCACTGCGGGCCTGCGCGAGCTGCGCGCGCTGGTCACGAATCCCTAGCAGGCGCCGAGCGCAGGTGCGCCGCCCGGGCCGTCCTCGTGCACGAGGACCCCGTTCAGCGTCGTCTCGAGGCAGTACGAGCTGCTCGTCGCCTGCGCGAGCGTCACGCCCGAACCGGCCGGGAGCTGCGCGCCGACGTACGTGCCCGACTGCACGTAGGCCCCTTGCAGCGCCTGGGCGACCTGGGCGAAGTTCGAGGTCGCCGCTGCGGCGACCGCCTGTGCCTCGGCCTGCGTGACGGCGGGGGCCGTCGGGCCCTCGTTCTTGCTCTGGAGCGCGAAGAACCACGCGCCCACGGCGAGCCCCAGCAGCAGGACAACCGCTCCGAGCACTCTGGTCATGCTCCGGTTATCGGCACCGCGCGGGAGAAGGTTGACCCGGCCTTCTAGACTTCCCGCATGGCCGTCTACAGCGCCGAGGACGACTTTCGGGCCGCGCTTCGCCGGCTCCTGTCCGTCACGCGGTCGTCCTTCGAGCACCGGGCGCAGCTCGAGCGGGCGCTCGAATCGCGGATCGCGATCGAGCAGGCGAAGGGGATCCTGGCCGAGCGGCTGAGACTCGACCTCGATCAGGCATTCGCGGTGCTTCGTCGGGCGGCACGCTGCTCCCGCCGCCGCGTCCACGACGTCGCCCTCGAGGTCCTCGAGCAGAAGGAAACACCTCCGACGGTGCTCGCCGCGCTGCACGACATGCTCCGCGACCGCAGTTGACCGGCTCCGAGCGCGCGCGGCGCATCGGCCTCAACGAGGCGCTGTTCCGGCAGGTCAACGAGCAGCTCGAGGAGCTCGCCGACACGTTCCGGCCCGAATCCGAGCCGCTGGAGCTGATCTGCGAGTGCGGGAACATCGAATGCGCAGAGCAGATTCGACTCGACCGGTCCGAGTACGAGCACCTGCGCAGCGATGCGCTCCTGTTCGCGGTCGTGCACGGGCACGAGCTCCCTGACGTCGAGGAGATCGTCGAGCACCACCCGGCCTATGACGTCGTGCGAAAGCGGGACGCCGAGGCCCGGCGCGTCGCCGAGCAGACCGACCCGCGGTAGGGCTGAGCGTCAGGCGTGCGAGACGATCGTTCCCGGCGGCGAGGCCGGGTCGAAGTCGGAGATCGGCAGCGTCACCATCCGGCGGCATTCGAGGTGGCCGCACTCGCACAGGAACTCGCGTGTCGCCGAGTCGTCCGCGCCCCCGCGCTTCGCAGCGTCGTAGATCGCGTGGTTCGCCATCCGCCGGACGAACTGCGCGCCGGCGTCGGCGAGGGCCTCGACCGAGGTCTTCGGGTCCCGCAGCATCGAATTGCCCCTTTCTGCGTGCCTGACCGCCGGCGGTTGCAGGGGCGGCGGGAAGGCGAATCTACCACGCGCTCGATGCCGCGTCCCGGCGCGGTTCTCGCGAGCTCAGGCGCCGATGACGATGCTCGGCAGCGCCCGCTTCGCGAACGACCCGAGCCGGGTGAGCCGGGACACCGAGGCCGGCACCGGCCGCTCCGGCACCTGCTCCGGGGCCGTGACCGACCAGCGGTTGACGCCGTCCTCGCGATGACGTACGACCTTCCCCTTGAGCTGGAGGCTTCGCAGCCGATTCCCGAGCGCGAGCGGCAACTGGCGCGCTGAATCCGCCTCGTCGCCGAAGATCACGCGACCGAGCTCCGCAGCCGTGGCGCCGTGGCCGTTGCTCGCCTGGCCGAGCGCTCGCAGCAGCGAGCCCTCGCCGATGCTCGCAGTGTCGGTGATCGGCGCCGGGGCCGCATCCAACGGGTACCTGAACACCTGCTGGTCCCAGGCCGCCGACGAGTCCTTGCACCGCCAGCCGCCGCGGACGAGCTCGAGTGTCAGCGTCTCGAACGCGGTGACCGCCTCCGGAGTCTCCTCGAGCACCGGCTTCCGCTGCCACGGCGGCCTCCACGTCCGGAAGAGCGGCGAGCAGAGCAGCGCCTCGTCGCTCCCCTGCTCGGAGACGTAGAACTGGGCGGCGACGTAGCCGCGCCACAGCCGGACGCGGCATTCCCGTGTGTTGCCCAACTGAGTGTCGGACTCGCGACGCACTCGGACCCTCCTCAAGGGCGAAACAACAACCACGTGCCCGAGCGCCGCATCTCAAGGCAGCCAAACCGCCGTTTCGCCGCCGAATTCCAGAGATGATTGCGAATCTGCCCTCCCGGCGGCAACCCCCCGATCGGATAGGGCCTTCGGCTTGCGTCAATCCGGCGGTACGTACCGCAGGTCGACCGTGTCGCGCCGGCCCGACCAGCTCAGCGTCAATCGCCAGCAGCCCGCAGACGGGGCGTCGACGATCGAGGGCCCGGGACCCGTCGGGACGACCTTGCGGAACGGTGCGCCCACGTCGTGGTCGCCGTCCATGAGCTGAAGCCGGATCCAGAGCGGCGCGACCGTCCTCGAGAGATGGCGCGGCACCCAGAGGATCTTGTTGTTTCGGTGCTGCGACGGCGGAGCGTTGAGCGGCCATCCGAACAGGACCGCGCCGATCGCTCCCTTTGCGCCGAGGGCATACGGGATGCGCGGGTGCGGGCCGCTGAAGCCGGCGCGCATCCAGACCGGGAGCGCGTCACGATGAACCTGGGCCCGGCACGGTCCCTCCCACGCTGCGTGGCCGCGAGACGGCGAGTTCCCGGCCGCAGCGGTTGCGACGAACGAGGCGCCAACGAGCGCGAGCGTGAGTCGAGCGGAACGCGGCGTGCCGTCAGGATCGCCGACGGGCGAGCGGCGGTCAACGAGAGGAGCGCCTGGCCGGGGAGCGTCACTCTCCCCGGCCAGGCAATTTGCGGCTAGCTCGATCCCCGGTCACCCAGACCCCCCGTAGCGGTTTCCGGGGAGAACTTGGCCGCTCGCCAGGCCCCTTTCCTACCACAATCGACGGGCTATGAAACGGACTCCGATGTAAAACTTTCGTCAGAGCCGGAAGTCCTTGCGTTCCGTCTCCGGAGTTGGTTAACTAGGTTAAGGGAACGCACGAGAGGGCGGCCATGCCTGGGAGTGAGGTGGGGCTGGGGTCAGTGCACTTGCCCCACCTCCGCCGCCCTCTCGCGCGCGCTCACGCTCCAGCCGGAGGATGGGCGCTGTGCGACGATCGGCCCGTGGCCCTCGAGACAGAAGCCGCGTCGCCAACGCGTTCACCTGGCTACGGCACTGTGAGCGTCGAGGACGCGGAGACCATGCCCGCGTTCAGTTCGCGGGCACGAACGACGGTGCGCCCGAACGGAACGAGCGCGGCTCCCGCCATCTTGAAGTCGGCGATGCCGAGCGGGATCCCGATGATCGTCAGGCAGAGCGCGATCCCGGTGGCGAGGTGGCCGAGTGCGAGCCACCAGCCGGCGAGGACGAACCAGAGAACGTTCCCGATGACGCTCAGGCCCTTGTACCGACTCGGGCTCTGGACGAGCGCGCGGCCGAAAGGCCAGAGCGCGTAGACGCCGAGCTTGAGCGATTGCTTCGCGAACGGCAGGCCGATGATCGTGATCGCGAGCAGAACGGCCGCGAGGCAATAGGCAAGGGCCATCCAGAAGCCGGCGAGGACGAGCCAGATGATGTTGAGCAGCGTCTTCACTGTCGGCGCCCAGGGTAGAGCAGGCGCTTCATGTCCTGGCGTAGAGTCGGATCGAAGATGTCCGAGCAGACACGATCTTTGATCGAGCGGCACGACGACGCCTGGAACACACACGATGTCGGCGCGCTGGCCGACCTCTATACCGAGGACGTCGTGTTTCAGAATCACACGGCGGGTGAAGAGCCGGTCAAGGGACGAGAGGCCGTCGTCGAGCACGTCGCAGGGATCTTCGAGCGCTGGCCCGACCTGCGCTTCACATCCCGCCGGCTCTACTTGTCGGATGACGTCTGCACGAGCGAGTGGACGGCAAGGGCGACGACGCCTGACGGACGACGGATCGAATGGGACGGTGTCGACGTGATGCCGATTCGCAACGGAGCAATTGCGCGCAAGGACGTCTACTCGACGTCGCACATCGCGCGCGATGCGCCGCAGAGCTGAAACCCGAGCCCCAACGCGTCGATCTCGCGTCGAGCGCCGAAGCCCCGGCCGGACGGTGTTAGATGCCGCTATGGCGCAGCAGCAGCCGCCGGGTCCAGGAAGGACAGACGCCGCACAACACGAGGTGCCTGCAATTCCGTCGTCGCCGTCCGAGCTCGATCAGGCCCGGCGTACGTCAATGGCTGCGGAGCGCACATGGCTCGCTTGGTGGCGCACCGCGCTGGGCGCCACCGCGGGTGCGCTCGCTGTGGGTCGCTTCGCCCCGCACCTCCTCGGCGTCGCCGCTTGGCCGTACATCCTGCTCGGCTGCGGCTATGCATCTCTCGCGGTCGGGCTGTTGATTGTCGGCGCACAACGCCAGCGCGAGTTGGAGCGTGCGCTGCAAACCGGCGGCCACCTCCCGCTTCCCTTCCGCACCGTCGCAGTCTTTACTGTCGGCGGCGTCGCGCTCGCCGGCATTACCGTCGTGTTCGTGATCGCTCAGGCGTGACTCACAGCTACTGCCCGGCGGCCCTCTCTGTTCTTTCGGCCGGTTGAACCGGTCACCGATCGCTGATTTGGTCGATGACGGCCGTCGCCGATCCCCTCGTACCGGTGGCGACCGTCGGGGCGGCGTCGGCGCTCTGCGACAGGCGGGCCGAACGCCTCGCCGACACCGTCCCGAGCATCGCAGGCGCCGCGAGGCGGAGTAAGCCAGATGAGCGGCGCTCCACCAACGTTGAGGGCTGCATCGTCACGGAGCCAGGACCGTTCGTCATCGCCCGAAAGGCGTACGACCCGGACGGCCGTCGCATGTCTCGGCGAGTCGGTCGAGCCTCCCCGCGCCGCGGCGCCGCCGCCTCTAAGGTCGGCTTATGGGTGCCGAGGGCAGATACGAACTCGCGACGTGGTTCGAGAAGGTCCTCCAGGAGATCGAGGAGGATCGCCTCTACGATCCGGACGCGATTGAAGACTTGAAGTCTCGGTTCGCCGCAGCCCTCGCCGACTGGCGGGTTGCGATGGGTTACGGGGCCCGCGACTCGGGGATCGGGGCCGAGTAGCTGGCCGCTGACGCCGGTCGCAGGCGGGTCGGTCGGGCTCGTTCGAGCGGGACGGCAGGACAGGGTGGTGTTGTCCTCCAAATGACCACTGCTGATACTTGGCGGCAATGCCGCTGAGCCTCGCGCAGTCCCACGCACTTATCGCCGCCGCGCATGAGCACGCTTTGACGAACGGTTGGAAGATCACCGTCGCGGTCGTGGACGAGGGCGGGCTACTCGTCGCGCTCGGCCGCATGGACGGCGCGTTCCCGCTTTCATCGCAGATCGCTGAAGCGAAGGCAGCCGGCACAGCACTGTGGCACCGCGACGGCGAGCGGCTTGCCGCCAGTCGCGAGTCGCACGAGGGATTCTTCGACGCGGTCAGCAGGCTCGTTCGGCTCCCACTGATCCCAGGCCCGGGCTCAGTGCTGATCCGCAGCGGCGAGCGCGTGCTGGGTGCTGCCGGAGCGAGTGGCGCGAGCGGCGAAGACGACCGCGCCTGCGTTGAGGCAGGCCTGCGGGCCGTCGTTCCGGGCTGGACCAAGGACATCCCACCAGACTGAACATTCACCAGGCTCGGGCTCGCCGCATCGCCGCCTCAGAGCTGAGACACCGAACCTGCGACCTGGTCGACGGGAACGTCTGCGGCACCCGCCCAACTCACCACCTACGCCACCAACCTGGAAATTGACCTCGCGAAACGGGGCGTAGGCCAGAGCCTGGCGATTTCTCGATCGATGGCCGTGCCCCCGGAGAGGAGCCCTCCCTGCGCGATCACGAGCCGCCTGATAGATGATCCAGGCTCAGTGTGAGCTGGCAGAGTCGGAGGGTTTCACCTTCGGAGTCGCAACCATTTGGGAGGTGGTCCCGTGACACGAGATCAGGTCTTTCGCTGGGGAGGCGTCGTTGCGGGCGCGGTCTTGCTCGCGTTCGGCATCGTGGTGATCGTGCTCGCGATCAACGGGCACAGCACCGTCACCACCGAACTCAAGCAGCAGAAAATCACGGGCACGCCCGACATGACACCCTCGGCGATCAAGGCCGAGGGGGCGAAGGCGGGCCTCAAGAACGTCAGCTACCCAACTTGCACCGTCGCTGGGCAATCGGTCGATACCGGCAGCGAGGCTCGTTGCTTCGCCCAGTACATGAACATCCATGCGTTGGAGGCGACGGGCGGATACACGTACTCGGAGATGGGCCAGTACCAGGCCAAGCCGGACGCGCCCAAATCACAGCTTGCGCCGGGTGGAGGCACGAGCAATAGCGACTACGCGGTCACCGATCCGGCGACCGGCCAGCCCGTGCCGAACGGAGCCCGGAACGTCTGGGTCACCGAGACGGCGCTATCGACGGCGCTCAACACGAGTTACATGGCGACTCAGCTCTCGCTGTTCAGCCTCGTCGTCGGCATCGCGCTCATCCTCGCCGGGATCGGATTCGCCATCCTCGCGCTCGGCGCAACGGCTCCGCGGGCGAAAGAGGAGCAGGCCGCAGCATAGGCCGCGCAGCACACCGAGCCCGCCCTACCTGCTCAGTCGGTCGCACGGACCTGACGGATGGTGGCGACGAGCTAGGGATCAAGAGGGGGCGCTGCGTCTAAAGCGCGGGTGTTCTCTTGACCCCTAGAGCGTCGATCACCAACGTCGCCGCCGAAGATCGGCACGGCTTCAGTTGAGACGCAGGCCCTAGATGAATGTTTGAGGATGGTTTCGGGCTGACCGCCGTTTAGCCGCTCTGGGCCCCTGCATGTTCCGCGACGGGCGCGCGGCAAGCTCCCGCGCGGGCGCTCGAGCCGCTCATACGCCAGCTTCCTGCCGCCAACACACTGACGATCCCGAACGGAATCCTGTTGGTCTTCGGCGTCCTGACGATCAGCTTCGGCTCGTGGAAGGACGCGCTCTTCATCGGGATTCTGGTCACGAACATCGTGATCGGATCGTTCCAGGAGATTCGCTCCAAGCGTGCGCTCGACAGGCTTGCCTCGCTAGTAGCGCCCGAGGCGGCGAGACCGGCAACCGTGAGCGCCTTCCTCAACGCCCAGATCAGATCGTCCACGTCCCGCGACTCGATGATCTCGATCGACCGGTTCAAGAAATCCCGGACGCCTCACGCTCCCCGGCGACCTGGCTTGCGACCTCGTCGATGTGGTCGTCGGCATCACAACCAGGTCAGAGGCCGAACTGGTCACGTTTCGACGCCCAGCTGGTCACGATGTGGATGCCCGCGAGCACCCTCGGCGGCCCCTCCCACGCCACGGCAGCCACCGCTGGATCCACGGTCGCCCGACGACTGAGGAGGCCGGGACGAGGCGATCGAGGAGGAGGTTGCCTAACCCAAACGGATCGTCGTGGCCCGCATCAGCGCCCGCATCTCAGGCGACAAACGTTCGGCGACCTGTTCGACCTGCTCACGGTCAGCGTCCTCGAACTCGTCGCCGTTGGCCGGCGTAAGCCCGTCCCCATCAGGCTCGTTTCCATGTGCTGCTGCCCAGCCTCCTCCTGCGCCCGCACCGGATCCGGTCGACCGCCGCGCATCACGCCTCCCGCATACGGAGACACGAAACAGCCGCCACCCTCCGCCGCCTGCGGATAGAGCGAAACGTCCAACGAGACTGCAACGAGCACCACCACCTTCGAGTCCGCATCACGCTTGACTCGAAGGCCCCCCGGGCGGGTAGCAACTCCTCCTTCGCGCCCCCTATCGAGGGTCTAACCGCCGTGGTTCGTTTCGCTTTGCGTGCTTCCCGGGCACTCGCTCTTGGGCGGCTTGCGCGGCAACCTATCCCGTTCGTCGGACGGAGCGGCTCCGGCCTCCGCCAGCCGCAGCGAGCTTCGCGACCGCGTTCTCCCGTGAGACGAAAGCGAGCTTTGGAACGTCTAGACCCGGCATTTACTGGGCGATACGGGCGCCGCACCAACCACACCCCTACCGACCGGGCGCGGCGCACCACCACCCGCGGCGCGTCACGTCCGCGCCCTCCGAGTTTCGTTGCTAATACAAGGGAAGAGTCGGCGCTACGCGCCGACACCCGCCGCGCCTCGCGCCGGCGGCGCTCGCCCCAAGCGCGGCGGGACAGGCGCAGTGACTGGGCGATGCATGTGCGATGGCTCGTAGTCCGGTGTGCAAGTGAGAGGCGGTCCGTATATGTTCGGGACGCGATCGGAGTTCAGAAGTGAGAGAGCGGTGTTTTGCTCGTGATGACGAAGCACCCGCTCGAGAGCGGCCCGATGACCCTGGCAGGGTTCGACGCCTCAAGGCCCACGCTCTCGTGTGGCGCGGAGAGGAGTAGAGAGTGACCGACCAGAGTTCACGTGAGGTCCTGCCGATCCCGGACAGGCCGTACCAGGGCGAGCTCGCACTGGACGCCAAGGATCCTGAGGCGACGTTCCCCCCGATCGAGCCGCTGCTGCCCCCGGCCGGCGCACCGAACGTGCTCGTCGTTCTGCTCGACGACGTCGGCTTCGCCGCTTCAAGTGGGTTCGGCGGGCCGTGCGCGACACCGACGGCCGAGCGGCTGGCACGGAACGGCCTGAAGTACAACCGTTTCCACACAACGGCGCTGTGCGCGCCCACGCGGGCTGCTTTGCTGACGGGGCGCAACCACCACACGGTTGGGATGGGGGTCATCACCGAGCTCGCGACGTCGGCACCCGGCTACAACTCGATCCGCCCCAACACGTGTGCTCCCGTGGCCCAAACCCTGCAGCTGAACGGTTATTCGACGGCGCAGTTCGGCAAGTGCCATGAGGTGCCGGTTTGGCAGACGAGCCCGATGGGGCCGTTCGACGCCTGGCCGACCGGCGGCGGTGGATTCGAGTACTTCTACGGCTTCGTCGGCGGCGAGACGAATCAGTACTACCCGGCCGTCTACGAGGGCACGACGCCTGTGGAGCCGGAGAAGACGCCGGAAGAGGGCTACCACTTCACCGAGGACATGACCGACAAGGCGATCGAGTGGGCACGCCAGCAGAAGTCGCTCATGCCCGACAAGCCCTTCTTCATCTACTTCGCCCCGGGGGCGACGCACGCCCCTCATCACGTCCCGACGGAATGGTCGGACAAGTACAAGGGTCGCTTCGACCAGGGCTGGGACGCGCTGCGCGAGGAGATCCTCGAACGGCAGAAGGAGCTTGGGGTCGTCCCGGCGGATACGGAGCTGACGGCGCGGCACGAGGAGATCCCAGCCTGGAACGACATGCCCGACGAGCTCAAGCCGGTGCTCGCGCGCCAGATGGAGGTCTACGCCGGTTTCCTCGAGCACACCGACCACCACGTCGGGCGGCTGGTCGACGCGCTCGACGACCTCGGAGTCCTCGAAGACACGCTCGTCTACTACATCGTCGGCGACAACGGCGCCTCCGCCGAGGGCACGATCAACGGATCATTCAACGAAATGTTCATCTTCAACGGCGCCGCCGCGCTCGAGACGCCCGAATTCGTCGCGTCCCACATCGACGAGCTCGGCACCCCGACGAGCTACAACCACTTCGCGGTGGGATGGGCGCACGCGATGGACACGCCCTACCAGTGGACGAAACAGGTGGCGTCGCATTGGGGCGGCACGCGCAACGGCACGATCGTTCACTGGCCAAGTGGGTTCAAGGCACGTGGCGAGGTGCGAACGCAGTTCCACCATGTGATCGATGTCGCCCCGACCGTGCTCGAGGTCGCCGGACTCCCGCAGCCGACCACCGTCGACGGCGTCGAGCAGCACCCGATCGAGGGCGCGAGCATGGCGTACTCGTTCGACGGGGCGACGGAAGCCGACCGCCACCAGACGCAGTACTTCGAGATGTTCTGCAATCGCGGCATCTACCACCAGGGCTGGACCGCGGTGACGAACCACAGCGTGCCGTGGGTGATGGCCTCGGAGCTTCCCGCGTTTGACGAGGACGTCTGGGAGCTCTACGACACGAGTAGGGACTGGAGCCAGGCGCACGACCTAGCCGCCGAGATGCCGGAGAAGCTTGCTGAGCTGCAGCAGCTGTGGCTCGAAGAGGCCCGCAAACACAACGTGCTCCCGCTCGACGACCGCCGCATTGAGCGATTCAATGCCGAGCTCGTCGGCCGGCCGGAGCTCGTAAAGGGAAACTCGCAGCTGCTCTTCGGCGGCATGGGCCGCCTCACCGAGAACAGCCTCCTCAACATCAAGAACAAGTCCCATGCGGTCACGGCCGAAATCCTCGTGCCCGAGACAGGCGCCGAGGGCGTCATCCTCGCCCAAGGCGGCGCCTTCGCCGGCTGGAGCCTGTACACGAAGGATGGGCGTCCGAAGTACTGCTACAACCTGCTCGGCCTGCAGCGCTTCAAGATCGACGCCGACGCCACGATCCCGCCCGGAACCCACCAGGTGCGAATGGAGTTCGCCTACGACGGCGGCGGCCCCGCCAAGGGCGGCACCGTAACCCTCTACCTCGACGGCGACCAGGTGGGTGCAGGCCGCGTCGATGCAACCGTGCCGCTGATCTTCTCGGCGGACGAGACCGCCGACGTCGGACGCGACACCGCATCCCCCGTCAGCGACGACTACGACAGCGAGAGCAGCGTCTTCACCGGCACGGTCAACTGGGTGCAGATCGATCTCGGCGAGGACGCCAAGGACGCCGACCACCTGATCACGCCCGAGGAGCGCCTGCGCGTCGCCATGGCGCGGCAGTAGCCGACAGCCGAGCGAGAAGGCTCCGTCGGCGAGAAATCGGCTGGCACTGTGACCGCCCCGGACCGGCTTCCGCCTGCCATGCCGAGGATCGCTGACTCATCCTCGGGTGACATTCGCGCAGACTGGCCCAGGTGACCGTGAAGCGGTCAGCGTCGGATAGACGACTAAGCCGACGCGACCGATCAGTTGCCCACGGCCGGGTCGGGCAGAACCTCGCGGATCTCTTGAGCACAGCGGCAGGCGACGGCGAACTTGGCAGCCCACTCCAGCGCTTCTTCGCGCGAAGGCACGTCGATGATCGTGAGTCCGCCCATGTACGCCTTGCTCTCCGGGCCGCCGGTGACCGTCCCATCGGTGGCCACCACGCTCACCTCTTCGACCGGATACAGCCCGCCAGCGAACACCCATACCCCGGCATCCTGGGCCTCCCGCGTCACCGCGTGCGCAGCCTCGGTCACGGCGGGCAGCTGCTCCTCTGGGAACGTCATCGCCCCGTCATCGAACGAGATCAAATACCGCGCCATCACACGACTCCTTCCTCGGCCGCCTACTCCGGCCGCTCATCCCGCTACGGACACGCACCCAGTAGAGACTGACGGACCAGCGAGATCTCATCGGTCTCGACGACATCCAGCCTCAGCTCCTCGGCGTCGTTCGGGAACACTCGCGCACGGCACCGTCGTCCTCTCGCTAAACGTTTCCGGCGGGTCGGAATCGTTCCCGTAATGAGAAAGCCGTCCGACCGCGAGCGTCTCACCGCGATCGAGCCTGCATACGACGACGAGTACCCCGGGTTTCTTCGGGTGGCGGTCGCAATGCTCGGCGACGTAGATCGTGCCCGGGACGCGGTCCAGGAGACGTTCGCCCGAGCACTTCGGTCTCGAGGCGACCTGCGCCGGCTCGAGAGCCTAAACGGCTGGCTCTAGCTCGTAACGCTCCGCGCCGACCACCGGACGCTATGTCTTCGACTTCGGCCGGTACGAGTACTTGCCACCGGCCGCGGAAGGCCGGAAGTTGTCCGATATCCGGGCGGCGCATCCCGGGGTCAAGATCGTCTAGAACCTGCGCCTCTCCGACCGACCGGGCGCGTAGTCGGCTGCCTGGCTCAGACTCCTTCAGGCGTCTGTGAGAGTCGGTGGGTCGGTCCGTCAGGGGCCGTTGCCAGGCTGGTGTCGTCCGTGTCGCTCGTGACTCTTCAGGCGTCAGGCCGCGTTGTGCGTGCCTTGGGAATGAATCGTCCGGGCGTGCACGGCGACGCCGGTCTGGCGCCCGCTGTTGGCTTGATCAGGAGCTTGTCCGCCTTCGTCGGCGTGACTCATCACAGACCTGCCGCGCGGTTTCCCTGCTCCAGACCGGCGTACCGGACCCTACGAGTCGGAGGATCGGTCGGGATGCTTGCAGAGAAGGCTGGACTACGTGGTCGGTGTCGACACCCATCGCGATCAGCACGCGCTCGCGGTCGTCGCCGCGCCGACGGGCGCGGTGATCGCGCAGCGGTCGGTGGCGCCGAGCGCACGCGGCTACGCGAGGCGCTGCGCTTCGCGGAGCGGTACGCGCCCGGCGATCGCGTCTGGGCGGTCGAGGGCGCCGGTCACTACGGCGCCGGGCTTGCGCGCGCATCTCGCCGCGGCAGCGGCGAGCGGTGCATGAGGTCGGCCGCACCAGCCGCGCCGAGCGGCGGCTGCGCGGCAAGGACGATCCGCTCGACGCGATCCGGGCAGCTCGCTCGGCACTCGCAACCGAGCGCTCGCGCTGCCGCGGGCGGGGCAGCGTCAGGAGGCTCTGCGCGTGCTGCTTGCTCGCGCGACGCAGCGCCGTCGACGTGCGCCGGGTCGCGCTCGTCCAGCTGCGCAGCGTGATCGTCACCGCGCCCGAGGAGCTCCGCGCACGAGCTGCGGCGGCTGCCGGTCGGCGAGCTGCTCCGCCGCTGCAGCCGCTTCCGCCGCTCCGAGCTCGCGCACACCCGACCAGCTCGCGACGTCCTCGTGCTGCGCTCGCTCGCGCGGCGGATCGAGGCCGCGACCGACGAGGCCGACGACGCTCGAGCGCGAGATCCTCGACCACGTCCGCGCGCTCGTGCCCGAGCTCCTCGACGAGCCAGGCGTCGGCCCGATCGTCGCCGCGCAGCTGATCGTCACCTGGTCGCACCACGACCGCGTCCACTCCGAAGCCGCCTTCGCCCGACTCGCCGGCGTCGCACCGCTGCCCGCCTCAAGCGGCCACACGACCCGCCACCGCCTCAGCCGCGGCGGCGACCGCCAACTCAACCGCGCCCTCCACACCGTCATCCTCCACCGCCGCCAACACGACCCGGCCACCCGCGACTACATCGCCCGCCGCATCGCCGAAGGCAAGACCAGCCGCGACGCCGACCCGCATCCTCAAGCGCTACCTCGCCCGCCACCTCTACCGCGTCATGCAGAACGCGACCCCGCTGACGACTTGACAGTCATAGGAGATTCATTCCGGATCACTCGCGCAAGGTGCCGCTCGTTCCTCCGATCTAGTCTTCACGCGTGGCGAGACTCCGAAGCTATTGGAGATGGCTCGGTCACCGGCTTCGGCTCTCCCAACCCGGCCGAGCGTTCTTCACCGTTGCACTTCTGGTCGGCGTTGCCGGAATTGTGGTCGCACGGGCTCACGGCGACCGTGAGGGTGGCGCCCCCCTCGTGGTGCTCGCACTCCTGTTGGTCGGCGTGGTCACCCTGGATGCCGTCGGCCGTGGAGTCGTCGCTGTGGTTCGCCGTCTCATCTTGGACGGTGGGCTCAGGCGTCGTTCCTGAACACTGGCGCACACGAGGATTCGTCACCAGGGTCTCACTCCTTCGCCACCGGCCAGTGGCCCGGCGCTATCGGCTGGCGTCACGATGTCTTAGCCTCACGCTGTAGCTCATCTGCGCGAGTTGCGGGCGGGACAATCCGCCGGGCGCCGGCTTCTGCAACAGCTGCGGCGCGGCGCTCGCATTCCCGGCGGCATCGCGGAGGTTCGAAAGACGGTCACGGTGCTGTTCTGCGACTTGACAGGCTCGACGGCGCTCGGGGAGCGGACCGACCCTGAAGCTCTGCGCGCGCTGCTCGCACGCTACTTCGAGCGGATGAAAGCGATTCCGAGCGCGCGTGTCTCGTGAGCCGATTAGCTTGCTTCCGGGCTGGGGGTAAACAGCTTCCAGTTCCCCTCGGAGACGACTTCGACGGTGCCGTCGACCACCTTGATGGCGGTCTGATCGTCAATCGCGTACGCAGGCACTGACAACCCGGCGGCCCATTTTTCGATGTTGGCCAGGGAAGTGTCCGGCATGTCCTCGCGCTCCAGGTGCGGAAACAACGAGAAATCAACCAGTCCCAGCGCTTTATCGCTGCCCGTGAGCGGACCAGTGTCGTCGTAGGTCTCTCCTCCGAAGTCGGGAGTCGCGACCATCGCCCCGCCGCTCGTGCCGACGTAGACCGTCTCGCGGCGCAGCGACGGCAGGAGGTCGGCCAGTCCGGACTGCCGCATCCAGTAGCACAGATACAAGGGACTGCCGCCCCAAACCAGCAGGGCATCGACTTCCTGGACCGCCTGAACCCAGTACTCCTCTTTGATGCTGGGCAGCGCAGTGAGTTCCAGCACTCCCAACGACTTCCAACCCAAGCCGCACATGGGGCCGCCGCCCGATCCGCTGATGAACCGGTAGACGTGTGCAGGTCCGCCGGGGAAGGGCTGCACCCCGGTGGGAATGCAGAGCGCGCTGGACTCGCCAATCGGTTTACCCAGCAAGTCGACCAGCGCGTCGTGGATGCTCGTGTTCCTGATGCCGCTGGACGTGAGAAGAAGCTTCATGGTGCCTCCTGAGTCATTACTGCAGGCGAGACCTCTCTAGGCGCTTCGCAGGATCACCCCTACATGATCCTCGTCACCCGCAAACGCACACACCCGCGACCTCGGTCAGGAGTTTCGCCTGCGCCAGCAGCGGCGCAGTAGCGCCCGACGCCAAATAGAACTGGCGTCATCCAACAAGGGCCGGGACAGCGTGGCCTTCGCTGGCAGTTCACCTGGATACGGAACTAGCGAGCCTAACCAGTGGCATTCAGCGCAAGTCGTTTCGCGGCGATGCGGTCGTGCGAATCATCCCTCGCGCCTTTGCGCACGTCCAAGTCAGCGCACCTGGAGTCGTCGCAGTCGGCAGCGCTCGCGCACGACGCATGGCTGCATCAGTGCGCGCAGACCGGGCTGGGCGTGGTCCGGCACTCGCCGCTTCTTGCCGGCGAACTCATCGACGAGTTCAATTCCGTTGCGGTAGTGCTCGCGGACATCGTGGTCGTCGATAGCTTGCTCGACCAGCCGTCCGGTGTGGACGAGCGCATCGACGGCGGCGGTTGCGGCGTCGGCCATGCGGAAGAGCGGCTCGCCGTCGATCTCGCAGAGGATCCGTCCGTCGGTCTCGACGGTCGGGTTGGGGCGGATCACCTGCAGATCAAATACAAGCCCGCCGGGCTTGACGGCTTCGACCATCGTGTGCAGGACGCGCACGACGTCCTCCGGGTCGACGCATCAGAGTGACCAGGAGAAGACGACGAGGTCGAACGAGTGCGGCTTGATCTCGATCTCCTTGCCTGACGCAACCACATACGTGACACGGTCGGCGAGCTCGGCAGGTAACGCGTTGCGCGCTCGTTCAACGGCCTCGGTGTCCGGGTCGAAGGCGAACACGTGTGCAGCGTCTCGGGCGATGCCGAGCGTGAGTCGGCCGTCGCCGCAGCCGAGTTCGAGTACTCGCTGATCCCCGAAGTCGCCTAGCCGGTTGAGCGCAGCGAGGTGGGCGCCCTCGGGGTCCAGCACCGGTGTCATCGGCTGTCGTTCATCTCGCTGGTTTGGATGCCTTGAGGGTGGTGCCACGCGCACCGAACTTCGCTGCTTTGCGGCGGGTGTCCTCGAACTTGGAGCGGGCGTAGGTGTCGATGAGCCGTCCGGCCTCGATCGTCTCGTTCTAGATGGGTCAGGTGGGCTCGCCTTCTTGCGTGTCGTGCCGTCTGGGTCTCTGTTCCTATTCTCCCACCCGTGACGCCGCCAAGGAGCAGCGAGGCTTCGGCAAACGTGGCATTTCAGCGACGTCCGGTGAGCGATCAGACGACGACGTCGTTGCTGTTGCTCTTCGTCCTTGTGTCGTTCGCGGCGAACTCGCTAATCACCCGTCACATCGTCGCCCGGAACTTGCTCGACGCTGGCCTGCTTTCGGCGGTGCGGTTCATCGCCGGCACCGTCGCTCTGTTTGGGTTGAGCGTTGCACTGCGGGATCGCATCGTGGTTGGCCGGGCGAACTTGGTCCCGGCGTTGTGGCTGGGCGTGTACGCAATCTGCATTTCCTACGGTTACCGTTACATCGGGGCTGCTCCAGGGACGTTCGTCTTCTATGCGACGGTTCTGCTCACCCTCGTCGGTTGGGATGTTCTGCACGGAGACTCGATCCCGGCACATCGCGCAATCGGCGCCGGGATCTCTCTTGCCGGGATCGCGGTCCTGGCCAGTGGCTCGGTCCGCACCGTGACGGTGACGGGTGTGCTGCTGCTCGCGGCGACTGGAGCGGCCTGGGGTCTTTACACCGCCGCTGGGCGGACACGAAGTGATTCCCGAGTGGCGACCACCGGCCACTTCCTCGTGCTCGCGGCGGTCTTTGCATTGCCGGCCACGGCAGGACTGCTTGGCGGGCTGCACGTCACCGCAGCAGGACTGGCCTGGGCCACAGCGATGGGTGCAGTAACGACGGCATTCGCATACGTCGCCTGGTATGCCTGCCAGCGGTCGCTCTCGGGCACGACTGCAGGCGCCGTCCAACTGGTCATCCCAGTGCTCACAGCCGTGGGCGCGATACTGCTGCTCGGGGAACAACTAAGCATCAGGCTGATCGTTTGCGCGGCGTTGGTCGGCACGGGGACTTGGCTCGGCCGCCCCTCGGCGAACCGCGCATGAAGCGCGGGCGCCAGGCAGTAGCAACCCGTTTGCCGTTGCGGCCTCGCGTCCACGTCGCCGTCGCGAGGACCCGACTTCGACGACGGGGTACAGCCTCGCTTGCCCCACCCCCCGCCTGCCGGTCGATCGGCCGCCGTGCCGGGACGCCATGTCCGATGCACGCATGCGAACTCGCCCTCGAATGTGGTCGCAGTGTGGGACGACTCCTTCCCTCGGGCCTGCGCCGCCGCACCAACCTGCCGCTCGGTGCGAGCGACCCGCCAATCACCTCAACGCGGTCAGGTTGGACCGAACGGAAAGGTGGCAGGGGGCGACCCCAGAGGGTGGGCCCGCCCCTGCCTGTCCCTGACCCCACGGGACGCGTATCCAGAGTTCCGCATAGCGGCCTCACCCGCTAGACCCCGTTTGGGTCAATTGCGTCATGCTCCACGCGACGTCGCGTTGCTACGACTCGTCGCACGACGTCGGCGGATCTAGCTTCGCCTCGTCGGGTTCCTCGCCGCAGCCCGCCCTGAGCAGGCGTGTTCGGACGCTTCGCGCTACCTGATCCCGCACAGCTCGAGATCGATCCGAACCGCCTTCGGCGCCTTCGCGCATCCGACGTAATTTGAAGTCCCGACGCCGTGACGCGCCACGTCCCGTACAGCTTGTGCAGCAGGGCAAACGCGTCGTCGTAACCCCGGACCGAGAGGGTGGCGCTCGCGTAACGGGTGTTCGCGAGCGAGACCCTGATCTGCGAGATGTGCGGATGGCAGGTGAGGAAGCTGTGGCAGTCGTTGAGCCGCTGCTTGTCGAAGATCGCTGCGACGATCTGACGTCGCTCGGTCTTGGTCGGCGCCCTGTACGCGCAGGCGTTCCCAACCATCACCCCGGCGAGGACGACCACACCAACGGAGACCAAGAGGGGCTTCACGCTACCTCGGCCAGCCGAACGAAGAACAGGAGTCCATGGTCGCGCGACTCGCGCTCATCGCTGGAACCTTACTGCCGGGGCCTGAGCGGAACGGGTAGCCGGGGGCGCAGAAGCGGCGATGATCGCGGGAAGCTCAGCGTCGCCCGAGCCGCGGACGTCAATCCACATCTCGCGCGGCACGGGCGACTCGTACCCCTCGTCCGCGAACCGGGTTCGGAACGCGACGTCGATCGCGCCGACCTCAGTGGGTGCGGCGAGCATCGTCATCGGCGGCTCGTCCGGGTCAAACCACGCGTGCGTCCGCACCTAGAACAACGACATAGTCAGCCATTCGTGCGAGCGTAGCGTCGTGACGGCGATTCTAAGGTGGGCGCAGACGCAACTCGAGCAACGGAGTCTCGACCGGCCCCTGCTGCACTAGGGCCGGGCGGCGATCCGAACGCCCGGGAAGGCAGACTCGTTCACGAGGTAGACGACTTCTCGCTCCCGAAGAACGCGAGGATCACGCCGAAGATCGATCCAGCGAAACCCCAGAGCGCCGCGCTCGAGTCCCGAGACCTGCTTTATCTGCGCCGACGGCCCGGCGACGGCGACGAAGATGAGGACTGCTCCTATGGACCGCCCCGTGTAGAACTTCGCCGGTGCAGGAGCCGCGAGGCACACGTATGCGACCGCTCGAGGGAGCGACTCGCGGTACGGAACGTCGTCAGTCTCGTCGCGGGACGAAAGAGCCGGGCTCGACGACACGGATGCCGCCTTCGAGATCGACGACCACCCGCCGAGCAGGCCACTCGCTCTCCCCGAGCATGTCCTGCCTGTAGCGCCCCCATACAAGCTCCGCTTCCAAGTCGGGCTGCGTTGGCTTCTCCATCCACTCAATCGTCATCTGAGCCTCATCGCCCTTATCGGATGCCACGATCAGCGAGTAGGCGTACGCGGTGTCCCGCTCGCGCGTCGTCTCGACGGGGCGCCTCCGGTCGATGCGCCAGGTCGCCATGCCGGGCGACTCTGCCATCCGGCACTCACTCTGTCAAAGCGGGACGGCGAAGCGAGCGATACGAGGAACGCACCGGACGCATTGAAGTGGACCCAGCCGGTCGCCGACTCGCCGACCAGCTTCTGCAGCGGCGATGCTGCAACTCTCTCAACGCGGCAACGAGATGCTTCGTGACCCACGCACGGAGGGGCACCAGTGGGGCAGTTCAGGAGGGCCGGCATTCGGGCCGGCCCTCTGAGCTGCCTGGTCGGTCGGCTTGGCTCTCGCGGTTACATCATTCCGCCCATGTCGCTCATCCCGCTCGGCATGCCGCTGGAACCTGCTTTGTCGGGCGGTTCCGCGACGATCGCCTCCGTCATGAGGATGTTCTTGGCGATCGAGGCGGCGTTCTGCAGCGCCGAGCGGGTGACCATGGTCGGGTCGATGATGCCGGCCTTGACGAGATCTTCGACCTCGTTGCTGTCGACGTTCAGGCCTTGGCCCTTGGCGGCCTTGCGTACCTGGTTGACCACGATGGAGCCCTCGAGGCCGGCGTTGCTCGCTAGTTGGCGGAGCGGTTCTTCGAGCGCGCGGACGATGATCGAGGCGCCTGTCCGCTCGTCCGCATCACCGAAGCCGTCGAGGTCGATCGCCTTGCTCGCGTTGAGGAGGGCGAGGCCGCCGCCCGGCACGATGCCTTCCTCGAGGGCAGCGCGGGTGGCCTGGAGAGCGTCCTCGACGCGGTGCTTCTTCTCCTTCATCTCTGTCTCGGTGGCAGCGCCGACCTTGACGACGGCGACACCGCCGGCGAGCTTCGCGAGGCGCTCCTGGAGCTTCTCGCGGTCGAAGTCGGAGTCGGTGTTCTCGATCTCCGCCTTCAGCTGCTTGATCCGAGCCTTGATCGCGTCGGCCTTACCGGCGCCGTCGATGATCGTCGTCGTGTCCTTGTCGACGACCGCCTTGCGGGCGTGGCCGAGCTGCGAGAGCTTCGTGTTCTCGAGCTTGAGGCCCAGTTCCTCGGTGATCACCTCGGCGCCCGTGAGGATCGCGATGTCCTCGAGCGTCCGCTTTCGGCGGTCGCCGAAGCCGGGCGCCTTGACGGCGACGGCCTGGAACGTGCCGCGCAGCTTGTTGACCACGATCGTCGCGAGCGACTCGCCCTCGACATCCTCGGCCACGATCAGCAGCGGCTTTCCTGCCTGGATGACGGCCTCGAGCACCGGCAGGAGATCCTTGACGGCACCGATCTTCTGGTTCGCGACCAGGACGTACGGATCCTCAAGGACCGCTTCCATCCGCTCGGGGTCGGTCACCATGTAGGGGGAGAGGTAGCCCTTGTCGAACTGCATGCCCTCGGTGAACTCGAGCTCGAGCCCAAACGTCTGGCCCTCCTCGACGTTCACGACCCCGTCCTTGCCGACCTTCTCGATCGCGTCCGCGATCGCGTCGCCGATCTCGCGCTCGCGCGACGAGATGGTTGCGACGCGGGCGACCTCTTCGCGGCCGGAGATGTCCTTCGACTGCGACTTGAGGTCCTCGACGACGGCCTCGACGGCGGTCTCGATGCCGCGCTTGAGCGCCATCGGGTTCGCGCCGGCCGCGACGTTTTTCATCCCTTCGCGGACGATCGCCTGCGCGAGCACCGTGGCCGTCGTTGTGCCGTCGCCGGCCACGTCGTTCGTGGCCGTGGCGACCTCGCGGACGAGCTGGACGCCCTGGTTCTCGAAGACGTCCTCGACCTCGATCTCTCGGGCGATCGTGACACCGTCGTTCGTGATCGTCGGCGCCCCGAACTTCTTGTCCAGGACGACGTAGCGCCCCTTCGGGCCGAGCGTCACCTTGACCGCGTCGGCCAGGGTGTTCACACCGCGTTCGAGCGAGCGGCGCGCATTCTCGTTGAACTTCAGCTCCTTGTGAGGCATAGCTTCATTCCTTCCTGGTGGTGCTGCTAGGCGGTGGCGCCAGCGAGCGCGCGCTTCCGTTTGCTCTTGCTCGTTGGTGGCGTGACCTTCGCGAGCACGTCGGACTCACGCAGGATCAGCACATCGGCGCCGCCGACCTTGATCTCGGTGCCGCCGTACCTGGAGAAGATGAGCTCGTCTCCAGCGACGACATCCATCGGGACGCGCTTTCCGTCGTCGTCTCGTGCGCCCGGACCGACGGCCAAGACGCGGCCGCGCTGCGGCTTCTCCTTCGCCGTGTCCGGCAGGACGATCCCGCTCACCGTCGATTCCTCTTCTTCGAGCACATCGACAATCAAGCGGTCACCAAGCGGCTGCAGATTCATCGAAACCTCCCTGGAGAAACATCAATCCTCCCGATTGCTTCGAGCTCATGGAGTCAGGCTGCACCGACTCCAGGCGTCGATAGTCCTTAACAATATACGAAATTGATTTCGCGTATTGTTAAGCGTAAAAAGGTAGGGCGTCTGTTGCAGCAGAGAAGGTTGATCGCATGAGCGGGGCACCTGACTTCGCGTTCCTCACCAACTACGGCAAGACGCTGCTCGTGATCGCGACTGACCCCCGAGTCCGCACGCGCGACATCGCCGCACTGCTCCAGATCACCGAGCGCGCAGCGCAGCGCATCGTCGCCGAGCTCTGCAAAGCCGGCTACATCAACCGTGAGCGAGACGGGCGACGCAACCGCTACACCGTCAGGAACCACATGCCTGTCGGGCTGCCCACCCAGCGCGACATCGACATCGGATCCCTGCTCGCCATCCTTGAGGGGCACCAGCACTTTAGAAGAGGTCGTGCGTGAGAGAACACGACCTGACACTCGCCGCTGGCGACAATGCCTGTGAGCTGGCTCTATCGCATTGCCCGACTGCTTCGGTTAAGTCAGACCTCGCCGCCCGACGCACGCAGGACGCGGCGCGCTCGTAAGCTGGCCGTCGACCGCCTACTCGTCAGGCCGATCGGGTGTCTGTTCCGGCGGGCGTTCAACCGGCCGGTCCTCCAGGAGGCCTTTCTGCCGCAACTCTTCAGCATCGCTTTCTTCCGCGGTGGTCAGCGGGCCGGTCGGCGGCCTGTGTCCACCTGGCAAACGATCAAGGAAGGCACGCAACCGCTTCATGCCCAGAGCCTAACCGTGCCCAAGTTCCGGCGATGTTCGCGGGCGCCTGGCATGAGAGGGAACCGGCCCTTCATACGCAGCGCTCCTCTTGGCCGTAGCTCGTCGTCTCCATTTCCCGGATGCTTCGTTGCATGTCCTCGAGGTAGACGTGGTCCGGTTCAGCTCGAGGGTTGATCGTGTCGAACGTCTACATCGCCCTGTGAGCGAGGGCAGCGACAACGACCGCGGCGATCTCGAGGAAGCGGCTGGAGAGCACCGGCGCGCTGGAAATGCGCGAGTTGAATTGAAGCTGGGCTCGTTCTACAGGTCAGGTGGCGACGTCGAACACCCCTCGACCGGGCGGCCGATCACAATCCACCCAAGTCCGAACTGGATGCGTCGCGCTAGCCGACGGAGCCTTCCATCTGGATCTGGATGAGGCGGTTCATCTCGATCGCGTACTCGAGCGGGAGTTCTTTGACGATCGGTTCGACGAAGCCTGCGACGATCATCGCCGAGGCTTCGGATTGGGATAGTCCGCGCGACATGAGGTAGAAGAGTTGTTCGTCTCCGATTTTCGAGACGGTGGCCTCGTGGCCGACGTCGACCTCGTTCTCGTCGATCTGGATGTATGGGTAGGTGTCGGAGCGCGACTCTTCGTCGAGGATCAGCGCGTCGCAGACGACCTTCGACTTGGCGTTGCTGGCGCCCTTCGCGACCTGGAGCAGGCCGCGGTAGCCGGCGCGGCCGCCGTTCTTCGAGATCGACTTCGAGGTGATCAAGGAGGTTGTGTTCGGGGCGACGTGGACGATCTTGCCGCCCGCGTCCTGATGCTGCCCGTTGCCAGCGAACGCAATCGAGAGCACCTCACCGTGGGCGTGCTCGCCGAGCAGCCAGATCGCCGGGTACTTCATCGTCAGCTTCGAGCCGAGGTTGCCGTCGACCCACTCCATCGTCGCGCCGTCGTAGGCGACGGCGCGTTTGGTGACGAGGTTGTAGACGTTGGTCGACCAGTTCTGGATCGTCGTGTACCGACAGCGACCGCGCGCCTTGACGATGATCTCGACGACCGCCGAGTGTAGTGAGTCTGATGAGTAGATCGGCGCCGTGCAGCCCTCGACGTAGTGCACGTATGCCCCCTCGTCGACGATGATCATCGTGCGCTCGAACTGACCCATGTTCTCCGCGTTGATGCGGAAGTAGGCCTGAAGCGGCAACTCGATCCGGACGCCGGGCGGCACGTAGATGAATGAGCCGCCCGACCAAACAGCCGTGTTCAGCGCAGCAAACTTGTTGTCGTTCGAGGGAATGATTGTCCCGAAGTACTGCCTGACGATCTCCTCGTGCTCGCGCAGGGCCGAGTCCATGTCGAGGAAGAGCACTCCCTGTGCCGTCAGGCTCTCTTGCAGCTTGTGGTAGACGACCTCGGACTCATACTGCGCCCCGACGCCGGCGAGATACTTCTTCTCCGCCTCCGGGATACCGAGCTTGTCCCACGTGTCCTTGATGTCAGCGGGCAGGTCGTCCCACGAGTCCGCCTGCTTCTCGGTCGGCTTGATGTAGTAGTAGATGTTGTCGAAGTCGATCCCGGAGAGGTCTCCTCCCCACGTGGGCATCGCCCTTGCGAAGAAGTAGTCGAGCGCCTGGTGGCGCACCGCCCGCATCCAGTCGGGCTCGTTCTTGTGCTCCGCGATCGCCTCAACGACCTCGTGCGAAATCCCCCGGCCCGACTTAAAGAAGTAGTCGCCGGCCTCATCCGGGCTCGAGAACCCGAACTTGACCGCGTAGTCGGAGCCGATCTCCTGAACGATCTCCATTTCTGTCTGTGCTGCCAAAACGCCCACTTCCCTTCGACGCCAAACTCGACCCGACCCGCGCAACGAGCATCTCGAACGGTGGAACCAACGTTCGTTCCCTACTGGAAAGAAAGAGCCCCGCGAGTCGAACTCTGTTTGCCTCAGTCCCTCATCTCGCGCGCGCTAGGTGGCGCGTCGATGCCGTTGGGCCTCGGCCGGCGTCCTGACACGCAGGGCCAGTCCAACCATGCTACTCGCTTTCAAGACGATCCCGCGAAGACTTGACCTTCTCCAACTTTGTCCGGCAGGGGCTCGGTGCAATGCTAGGGCGGCTTTCTGACCTGAGGGGCATGACTCAGCGCCCGACTCTTCCGCTGCCGCGCGATCACCTCGATCGCGACCCGCTGGCAGTGATCGCCGTCTCGACTGCGCCGATCGTGCTCGAGGGCAGGTACCGCGTGCTGGTCGGGGCACTCGTGCGCCTTCGTCGGTCGCGGAGAGGCCGTTGGGCGGCGGCCGTCGGCTACACCGCCGTTGCGCTTGGGCTCGCGTTGCTAGCCGCTCGCCATTTCGCAACGACCTCCTGGCCACTTTCGGACGGAAACCCGGGTGAGCTCGTGGCGGCAGCGCTGCTCCTCCTCGGCGCCCAGGCACTCAAAGCATTCGGCTGGGCTCGGCTGTTCAGCCTGGAAGAGCGCCCAACGGCACTAGCGCTCGCGGCCGGCAACGGCGGGGCAGCCCTCGCCGGCGTCGTCCTCCCCGGGCGCTTCGACGACGCGATGCGGATCGCGGTCGTCCGCCGCTACCCGGGCTGTCCCGCCGGCGTGCGAGCACTCGCCCTGTCCCTCGTCATGCTCGGACTGATCGACAGCGCCGCCCTGACACCACTCGCCTTCATCGCCGCAGCCTTTCCAGGCCCTGGAGTCGGAGTCCGTACCGGCCTCGCCGTAGTGGGTCTCGCCGGAGTCGTAGCCGCGGCCGTGATCGTCGCCCTGCCACGCCTGGCCGCGAGCCGACACGCGCTGCGCTCTCGACTCGGCCGCTGGTTGAGCCCGCGAACGACCTCGTTGCGGCGCGCATCCCAAGCGTGGGCGCTCGTATCAGCCTGCTGGCTCGTCCGCACGATCGCCGTCTACCTGCTCCTAGGCACACTCGGAATCGGCTACTCGGCTCCGCTCGCGCTCCTCTTCCTCTGCGCCGGTGCAGCAGCCGCAGCGCTCCCGATCGGCCCGGCCGGCGCGGCCACACAAATCGGCGCCAGCACCGCAGCCCTAATCGCCTCGGGCGTCGGAGCGTCGGAAGCGCTCGCTGCCGCCGTCTCCGTCGCCACACTCGGCGTCTTAACCGGAGCCGTAGTCGTCGGCATCGCCGTCGCCTGGCGAACAGGCACATGGCTCGCGCCCACACGGACACCGGCTCCCTGAGACCGCGTCCTCGCCTCAGCCCTGAGAGTTAAGCCGCTGACCGCGATCACGGTCGAGGCCGTCATCGACCGGCCGCTCCCTTCGATCACGGCTGATCCAAACGAACGACGCAACGCACCGAGCTCCGACCAACGCACCCGTCGTCGCGACGTTCGCCAGTCTGTAGACCGCCGCTCTCTACAGCCGTTCGCTACCCGGCCGGGTGACCGTGGACGCGTCGGTAGAGGGTCGTCACTGTCGTGATCAGACCGGCGCGCGTGGGCGGAACCTTGTCTCCCGCTCGACCAGCCTTGGCCGACCAAGTGACCCCAGAGCGAGTTGCGCGCGCGGGTTTCTCAGGCTCGCACGAAGCCGAGCTCGTTTCCGTCCGGTCTGAGGCGACAACTAGCCCGGACGGTCTGCCGGATCGCACCCGTACGAGTTGCGCTCGCTGATCGTGCCATCCTCGTTGTGGATCACATGCTCGGTTTGATTCCGGATCGCCTGTATCCGACCCGCGTCGACAGCCTCATCCTTCCGGCCGTACTCACCACCGAACCGGTCGCCCCCCTCGACCTCGTTGACCCACTGACCGCCGCCCTTCAACACCGTATGGATGTAGCCCTTCGCCATCGCACGAACCCGTCGATTCAGATTTCCCATTAGTTACCCGGCCGCCGGCGCTTGCAACATCCCCCGACAGCTCCCCTGGCAGATCAGGGGGTGCCCCCGGAAACGGAGTACACTCGAGCTTGGAGTCGACGTGAGGCGTTTGCGTGGCCGCTTGAGGCCAGGACGTGCCAGTCCATCTCGCGCCTCCCCGACAGCGGTTTCGACCGCAGACCGAGGTCCACATGAGCAAGCGGATCGAGCAGCCCCGCCAGCACGGGCACGATGAGCCGGACCATCTCGTCCTGGTGCCCCAGGATCTGCCAGCCGGGCCGGACATCGCGGCGCACGAAACCTTCATCGGCCCCGCACGCATGGGGCTGCTTCCCCAGCAGGCCCCGCTAGCAACCGAGGAGCGTGTTCAACGTGACGACTAACACCGACAGCCACACCATCGATCCGGAAGCTGCAGCCGAAGCACAGGCGAAGCTGACGAAAAGTGTCGGAGAGCCGCTGACACGGGAAAGCCATGATGCAGAAATTCCAGTCTGGAAGCGGTGGCTGAAGAGGGACACCACCCCTCCCGCCTGACCGAACTGCTTCTACGACCCGAAAGGGCCCGGCTGCGCCCGGGCCCTTGGTGATGCGGAAGTACGCGCGAATCGACTAGGCGACGGCGAGCACGCGGTCGCTGTGAGCAACGACCTTGCCGCTCGTGATCTTCGGCGGGTTGGGAATCGCCTTGTCGAAGTGCTCGTCGTTGATCCAATTCGAGACGAGCTTGGTCGACTCGTCGGCCTGCTCGTGCGTCTCGAAGAGACCAAGCGAGCTCATGACCGCCATTGCTGCCCTCGATCAGGAAGTAGCCGGCGAAGCCGGGCAACTTCCGGAGCTGCGGGACGAGCGTCTCTTCGACCTTTCCGCGACCTCGTTCGTACGGGTCATGTCGACGCCTTCGTAACGACGAATGGTGGCATACATGTGATGCTCCTTCTGTTCTCCTACAGGGCAGAGCGCTCGAATCGGCGCACTGCGGCGGTCAGGCCAGGGGTCACAGTCGGAGAGGAAGGTGCTAAGAGCCTCGGCGGCTTCAACAGCTAGAGCCAACGCGCTGAACGCAGTCTAGCCGCGATCGTGCGACACCGTCGGATTGGCGAGCGCAACCCCGATTCGTAGCCGTCAGGTGAAGCGGTGTGTGAGCACCTTGTCGATGATCCCGTACAGCACGGCTTCGTCTGCGCTCATGAAGTAGTCGCGTTCCATGTCCTTGGAGACCTTCTTGAGCGGCTGGCCGCTGTGCTGAGCGATCAGCTCCTCCATCCGTCGCTTGAGCGCGATCGTCTCTCGCGCCTGAATCTCGATGTCGCTCGCCTCGCCCTCGAAGCCGCCCCCGAGCTGGTGGATGAGGATCTTGGCGTTCGGGAGCGCCATCCGTTTCCCGTGCGTGCCGCCGGCGAGGAGGAGCGCTCCGACCGACATCGCGATCCCGACGGAGATCGTCGCGATCGCGGGCTTGACGAACTGCATCGCATCGTAAATGGCCAGGGCGTCGTAGACGGAACCGCCGGGGCAGTTGATGTAGAGCGCGATGTCCTTGTCGGGGTCCTCGGACTCGAGATGCAGCAGCTCGGCGATCGTCAGGTTCGCGATCTCGTCATCGACCGGGCTGCCGAGGAAGATGATCCGATCGTTCAGCAGGCGTGAGTAGATGTCGAACGCGCGCTCGCCGAACGCGGTCTGCTCGACCACCATCGGAATCTGCGGGCTCATGCGAGGTCCTCGCTGCCGGGGTCGACACCTTCATAGCACCGCGGGTCGCCTCGTGGACCGCGAGTCGCCGCGCACATAGCGAGTCTTTGCGCATCGCGTTATGCCTCGGGCCGCTTCGTCTAGCCGCCACGAGGTCGCTCATCATCCGGGAAGCTCTCAGCTGAGAGACCGAACGGGCTTCCCTCGGAATCGCGGCAGATCGCCCAACGCTCGCCCGGGTGGACGACGGTCCCTCCCAGCTCGATGAGCCGCTCGAGCGCCAGCTTGAGGTCGGGGACGCGGAAGTAGGCGAGCGAGAAGCGATCGCCCGGGCCGCGGCCACGCTCGTGCAGCCCAAACGACGGGTGCGCCGCGTGGGTCTGGAGGCCGTGGCCTTCGCCCTCCCTGCGCTGGTCAAGCGAAATGTCGAGCAGCGTCTCCCAGAAGCGTCGGGCGCGGGCCAGGTCGTCAACGGGGAACTCGATCAGATCGAGTTGCATCGCTTGGAGACGATACGGCTTCGCGTCTGACCGGCCGGGCCCGACCGACGCGTCACGTCGACCAACGCCTTCCACCTCGCGGCGCTAGGAGCCTTCTTGACCCTGCTCGCCCGGGCGGGTGCAGTCGACAGTCGACACGGCTCGTTGAAGACCCGAGTGGAGGAAGCTGGACCCGATTTCTCGAGACGGGTGTCCAACCGACGCCCCACCCCGGCCCCGCAACGCGCAGGCAACGTGATTGTCGAGCTCCTGGCGGAACAGCAGCAGCCGCGAACCCTCCTTCACATCCCACACCGCCTCGAGCAGCGCTCTCGACCCACGCCGGGAAAAAGCACGGAGGGCATCCGGGCGTCGCGCTGGTTTGACCGCAGTTGATTCAGTCGTGGATCTGGAAGGGCACGACGGCGATGTTGGAGGCGACGCTGTAGGCCTTGAGGTCGACGTTGTTGATGCGGCCGTCGTGGTTCGGGTCGGGAATCACTGCAGGAGCGTCGTTGTAGGTGCCGTCCCTGTTCTTGTCGGCCGCGACCGCGATTCCGCAGCACGGGGCCGACGTTCGCCTATCGGAGATCCTGCTGGGACGGAATGCGCGCCGGCGCCGCGGTGTCTTTCGTGTTCGAGAGCTCAGGACAGCCAGGAGACACGAACATGAACGCACGAAAGGAATGGGCATCTGGGGCGCGAGCCGAGCGCAATGTCCTCGTCGTTGCCCTCTACGTGGTGGCGCCATCGGAAGTGGCGGGAGCGGCCCGGGTACTGGTAGTAGCGCCGGCGTCGAACTTCGGGCTGGACCGCTGGACATCTGACGAGGACGGCGCTCGCGTCCAAGCGAACGAGCGTGCCGCGGTGGTCGTCGACCTCCTCGCGCTGCGGGGAACTCGCGTTGAGGGTCGCGTCGGCGACGGCGATCCGCTGCAAGCGATCGCCGATGCCTTGGCGACGTTCCCCGCCGACGAGATCGCGATCGCTATCCCGCCACAGATTCCGAGGCGGCGTGCAGACGAGCTGCTGCAAGGGGCTCGTCGTCGCTTCGCGCTGCCGGTACGCCGCGCGACAGCTGCGGAGCCGCTGCCGCACGCTGCATAAAGCGTGCAACGGCGGGACCCTGCATCGCGAGGCCGGGTGGGTCGCGCCTGGGCCACCCCGACCCGGCGCGGGGAGGGTGCGAGCCGCTGTGGGGAGCGTGGCGCCGAGCACAGACGAGCGGCCGTGGGAGCACAAGCCCTTCGCTGTGTGCGCGACTGCGGGGTCTGTGCCTCGCGCTGTGTCCCCATCTGTGGAGCAACTACCGGCCTCGAGGACCGCATGAGCTGTCTGAGTCCGCTCACGGAGCGTTGGAACCGCTGTAGGGCAGACCCGCCGGGATCAGCTTCCGGCAGGTCGCTACCGCGCTACGGGCCTGGGGAGAGTTCTTGTCGATGTTCGGCGGGATGTTGAACGTGACGGTGTTGTTCTGGAACGTCGGGTCGGGGAAGTCGGGAATTCCGTGCGAGCGCATGCACGCGGCGGCGTTGAGGTAGTCAGCCTGATCAGCAGGGGTGATCGGGCGGGTCTGCATGTTCCGCGGCTGCGTGTTCTGCGCCGGCGTTCCG
This sequence comes from uncultured Thermoleophilia bacterium, assembly GCA_963742615.1. Taxonomy (GTDB): domain Bacteria; phylum Actinomycetota; class Thermoleophilia; order Gaiellales; family Gaiellaceae; genus PALSA-600. Next base: position 164,406 of record CAVUMS010000003.1, read on the forward strand.
GGCGGCTGCGTTCCGGGCGGCAGGGTTCCGGGAGGAACATCGGTCGAACTGGGGGGTGCCGTAATCGGCGGTGTGCTGCCAAGCTGGCTGTACGTGACGGTCCACGTGTAGATGCCATCCACGGCGGCTGAGCCGGTGTCCTGCCCTTGGAAGGTGACGCTGACCTGCTTGACGAGGCCGTCGCCGCCGACGCTCATCTGGAGCTGGAGATCGTTCTGCTGGCCGCCTGGGGCGTCTCCTTTTCCGGCACCGAACATCATGTCGGTGCGTTTTTGGGCGCCGAGGATCATGCTCGTGATGGCGTCATTGCCGGGAACGAGCCCTGGATCGAGGCTGCTCGCTCGGAATCGTGCCGGTGTAGACGCGTGGTGCCATCCGGTTGCGCCGTCTTCTGCACGCTCGGTCGCGAGGGCGAGGATCTGCTGCGGGGTGGTGCCTGCGATGTTGTCTTGTGCGAGTTGCGTCAACCCGCCGAGCGGCTTCGGGCCGACGTCGGAGGCGTTGGCGTAGTGCAGCCAGGTTCCATCCGACGTCTGCACGTACATGCCGCCTCCGATCAGCAGGAGTTGCGGGATCGGGCCGTCCCCCGGCGAGAACGCGATGTCGTGGCCGTTCCAGCGGGCGGCGTCAATTGTCTGGTGACGCCTCCGTGGAGCACGGTCGTCGTCATCGTCCCTGAGGGAGCTGCGGCGGTCGCGGCGAGCGCTCTCCTCGCCGCCGCGGAAGCGCCGGACGGCGACGCGGCGCTGACCGTCAAGCCCAGCACGATGGCAGCAGTCGCGACGGCAAGCACCGCGAGCGTCGGGATCGCGAGGCGAAACGACCGACGATGCGTGACGCGCAAGCGTGGACTGCGATCGTGCAGGTCGCGCTCGATCGCGGTCCGTAGCTGGGTGCGGATCAGGTCGAGTTCCCGAGCAGTCTCGTTCATGGCTGTTGGCCTCCTAGCGTGCACTGGAGTTGGCGGAGTAGACGTGAGACGCGATGCCGAGCCGCCTGCGGCGTACACCGCAGACGCACGGCGATGTCGCGGTAGGGACGTTCCTCGATCACCCGCAACCTGGAGCAGTTCACGATCCCGCTCCGGTAGCGACGCGAGTGCTCGACGCTCCGACTCCGAGAGCGACCGACGGTCGTGGATGGCGTCAAGAGCGGCATCTCGGGCGAGCAAACGGGGCATACCGAGCCGACGACGAGCAGCGTCCTCGACCCGCCGCTTTCGCAGTGACTCGCGCAAGACGTTCCGCGCGATCCCAAGCAACCACGGCAGCGCGGACATCTCGCTCTGCGTGTCGGAACCGGCTTCGGCCCAGCCACGCCCGTGCGAAGACTTCGGCTGTCAGATCGGCGGCATGCTCGCCGACCCGCGCCCGCGCCCACGCAAGCACCTGAGCAGCGTGTCGGTCATAGACCTCCTCGAACGCATCGGCAGTGCCCGCCCGCAGGAGTTCCGCGTCCGACGCCCTTCCGAAATCGCGTCTCACAACCTGTACTTGACAGCTCCGCAGAAAATGTGCCACGCCCGTCGCAGTTTGCGGGAACTGCGACAAAGGGACGTTCTGCCCTGACGGGTGCTACTGAGTGTGCAAGGCCGACAGGCACCACGAGACGCCGGGAGTTTCACATCAAGCCGCTAGTAACGGAGTCGGAGAATATTCGCCGTCAGAAGAGGCCACCGGCGCGACGCCAGCAGCCGGGCCTCTGGAACTCATCCGACTCCGTGCTTCGGAGGACCTGCACGATGAGGCGGGGTGGCTTCGCCTTTGGCCCACCCCCGCCGGCCGGGTCCGGGATGGTGCCGAGCCCGTGTAGCAGCGTGACGCCGAGCACAGGCCGAAGCTTGTGGGAGCACAACTCCTCCCGCTCAGCGAGCTGCACAAGAACATCGGCGCACATCACGTCACGCTCGACGACACGCTCGAGCGCCGCCAGGTTCGCATCGAACCGATGCCAGAATCGCGGCCCGGTCTCACGGCCGAACAGCACCGACTGAAGGCTCTCGACATAAACCCGAAGTTCCTCCACCTTGCCGGCAACGAACACCGCGTGCTCGCGCACCTGGCCGACGTCACGCTCCCACCTGTCGAGCGGACGACCGTCGTCCGTCCACACGACGTTGAACGTGCCGTGACGGTCGTCGCGCGGCGGGTCAAACGGAATCGGCGGGCCTTGTGCGTGCATGTGTGACGCACGTGCGCGAGAGATTGACCGTGAGGTTCATGCGGCGACCGTTCCCGAAAGTCCGGATGGGCTCTTATTGACACCGACACGCGTAGGAGGAGGAATTTCGGGGCGCGAGCGTGTAGCGGCCGCAGCCGCCGACTTCGATCCGCTGCGGTAGATGGTTGGTAGATGGCGGGCGGCCGTGGCCGCCGGAAACCCAGTCGGGGCGCCGAGATTCGAACTCGGGACCTCTAGTCCCCCAGACTAGCGCGCTAACCAGGCTGCGCCACGCCCCGCGACGCGCTCAGGCTACCAACGATGCGAGTTGCCTCAGTCGCGCCCTCAGAGCCTCGTCGACACGCACGTCCAACTCGCTTCTCCCGTCTCCCGTCGAGACGACGGAGTTGCGCTGCCGAACCGCTAGCGAACGTTCGCGGCGAGGCGGTACAGCACGGTCTTCAGCTCGAACGGCGTCAGCGTCGGGTGCGCCGAGCGGATGCGGGCGAGCAGGCCTGTGACGTGCGGGGTCGCGAAGCTGTTGCCGGTAGCCCGGATCGTCCCGCCTCCCATCCACGCGACGGGGACGTCGACGCCGCGCGCGAAGAACTCGACGGGCGGCGCCGGGTTGTAGTAGACGAGCTCGGGGTCCTCCTCGTCGTGGCATGCGACCGAGACGACCGAGGCGAACCGCCACGGATAGCTCTCGATCGGCGAGTTGTGAGCCGAGCAGACGGCCACCGTCCCCTGATGAGCAGCTCGGTCGGCGAACTCGCACAACTCGACGACGTACTCGCGCTTGCGCACCGAGAGGCTCAGGTTGAGCAGCTCGAAGCGTTCCTCGAGCGCCCAGTCGAGGCCGGCGCGGAGCGCGTCGAAGGTGCCGTTGATGTCGATGCCGAGCACGCGCACGCTGATGAGCTCGACGTCCGGTGCGAGCGCGCGGATGATCCCGGCGCAAGCGGTGCCGTGGCCGGCGACGTCGCCCGCGTCGTCGACGATCCCCAGATCGCCGCCGTCGCCGCGCTTGACGGCGACTGAGCGCTGCACCTGGCCGACGAGCGGATGGTCGCCCTCGATCCCCGAGTCGAGGACGCAGACGCGCACGCCGGCGCCTCGACCGTCGCCGAACGCCCACGCGCGCGACAGCGTCCCAGGCAGCGAGGCCGGCTCGACCTCGCGCTCGGAGCCTCTCGAGAGCCCCCAGGCGGGAAGGAACTCCAGGCGTTCGGGCTCGGCCACAGCGGCTCAGCTCGCGTCGAGGGCGTCGGCGAGCGCGTCGAGGACCCGGGCCCACGCCTCGCTGTCGTCTCGGCGGCCGGCCGCCGCCGCGAGCCGGGCCGCGCTCGCGGCCGATCCTTCCAGGCCTGCGACCGCGTCGCCGGCGACACGCGCGCGGCGCACCAGCTCGAGCGCGATCGCGGCCTGGTCGGCGAACATGCCGAGCAACGAGAGATCGCCCTGCCCGATCGCGCGGCCCGGGGACGGATCGAGCACCTCGAGCACGCCGACCGCATCGTCGTCCAGGGCGATCGGGACGGCGAGGAGCGCGTTCGGGACGTAGCCGATCGACTCCGCCTGCGCCCGAGCAAAACGCGGATCGGACGCCACGTCGTCGACCGCGAGCGGCTGCCGGGTCGCGAGTGACCAGCCGGCAACTCCCTCGTTCGCAGGGAGCCGAGTGCCGACGAGCTCCCGCTCGCCCGCGCCCGAGACCGCCGCGAAGACCAGTTCCTCCCCGCCCTCGGCGAGCAGGAAGATCGTGGAGGCCTCGGCGCGAAAGAGCGCCCGTGCGACGTCCGCGATCGACTGCAACAGGGCGCCGTGGCGCTCGTCGGAGCCGAGTACCGCCGCCGCGGCTGCGGCCCGGTGCAGCTCGTCGCTCACCGCGCCATTCTCCTACCTCGGCCGCCCCCGGCTCACTCCTTGCTGTCGAGAGAGCCCCGCCGCGGTGGCGGCAAGCGCAGCGCCACGCTTCAGGAATGCCCACGAGGTCAGCGCTGAGGTCGATCGGCGGCGGAGCCGGATCTTGGCAAGAGCCGCTCGACGGCGCGGAATACCGGTGTGCTTCAATCGTTGAAGTACGTACAACGACTGAATCACGACCGAGGAGATTTCACTTGCCCAATCTGTTGCTGATCCCGCTCGAGGACAGCGTCGTCTTCCCGAACATGTCGGTGACGCTGACCGTCGATGTCGGCGAGAACGAACGTGTCTTCCTCGTGCCGGTGCACGAGGGCGAGTACGCCGGCGTCGGGACCGTCGCCGAGGTTTCCGACCATATGCGCCTCCCAGGCGGGGGCCGCGCGGTCACCCTCGCCGGCCTCCACCGAGGCGTCGCCGGCGCCGCCCAGACCGGCCCCGACGGGCGTCTGCGCGTCGAGGTCGACGAGCGCGTCGACGAGACGCCTCCGCGCGTCCAGACCGCCGACCTCGAGCGCGAGTACCGCGCCGTGGTCGAGGAGATCCTCGACCTGCGCGACGCCGACCCGCGGATCCGTGAGTTCGTTCGCGCGATCAGCGAGCCGGGAGCGCTCGCCGACACCTCCGCCTACGCGCCGGACATCTCGTTTGCCGACAAGGTCCGGCTGCTCGAGGCGATCGACGTCGTCGAGCGGCTCGAGCTCTCTCTGAGCCTGCAGCGCGAGCGCCTTGCCGAGCTGGAGGTCCGCCGCCGCATCCGCGAGGACGTCGAGTCCGGCGCGCAGAAGCAGCAGCGCGAGTACATCCTGCGCCGCCAGCTCGAGTCGATCCGCAAGGAGCTCGGTGACGACGACGGCTCGGCCGCCGAGGACTACCGGTCCCGGATCGCGGAGGCCGACATGCCCGACGCCGTGCGCGAGCAGGCCGAGCGAGAGGTCGGCCGGCTCGAGCGGATGGGCGACCAGAGCGGTGAGTCGCAGATGATCCGCACGTACCTCGACTGGCTGCTGGCCGTGCCGTGGGGCAAGACGTCCGAGGAGCGCCTCGACCCGGCGCACGCGCGCGAGGTGCTGGACGCCGACCACGCCGGCCTCGAGGACGTCAAGGAGCGGATCGTCGAGTACCTCGCCGTCCGCAAGTTGCGCGAGGAGCGCGGGATCGAGGAGGACAAGCGCTCCGGCGCGATCCTCACCCTGATCGGGCCGCCCGGCACCGGCAAGACGTCGGTGGGCGAGTCGATCGCCCGCGCCCTGAACCGCGAGTTCGTCCGGATGTCGCTCGGCGGCGTCCGCGACGAGGCCGAGATCCGCGGCCACCGGCGCACCTACATCGGCGCGCTGCCCGGCCGGCTGGTGCGGGCACTCCGCGACGCAGGGACGATGAACCCCGTGATCCTGCTCGACGAGGTCGACAAGGTCGGCGCCGACTGGCGCGGCGATCCGTCGGCGGCACTGCTCGAGGTGCTCGACCCGGCCCAGAACCACTCGTTCCGGGACCACTACCTCGACGTCGAGCTCGACCTGTCGCAGGTCGTGTTCATCGCGACCGCGAACATCGCCGACACGATTCCCGGCCCGCTGCTCGACCGCATGGAGGTCATTCGGTTCGACGGCTACACGGTCGACGAGAAGGTCGCGATCGCACGCGGCTATCTCTGGCCGCGCCAGCGCGAGCGCAACGGGCTGCACGAGCACGAGGTCGAGATCTCGGACGAACTGCTCGAGACGATCGTGAGCGATTACACGCGCGAGGCCGGCGTACGCCAGCTCGAGCGCGAGCTCGGCAAGCTGCTCCGCAAGACGGCCACGAAGATCGTCGCCGGCGACGTCGAGGCGCCCGTGCACGTCAGCCTCGAGCTCGTCCGCGACGGGCTTGGACGGCAGCGCTTCTACCAGGAGTCGGCCGAGCGGACGGCCGTCCCCGGCGTCGCGACCGGGCTCGCGGTGACCGGAACCGGCGGAGACGTGCTGTTCGTCGAGGCGACCTCGATGAAGGGCTCGGACGGGCTGGTGCTCACCGGCCAGCTGGGCGACGTGATGAAGGAGTCCGCACGGATCGCCCTGACCTACGTCCGCTCGCACGCCGAGGCGCTCGGCATCGACGAGGACGTGTTCGACAACCGCTCGTTCCACGTCCACGTGCCGGCCGGCGCGATCCCCAAGGACGGACCGAGCGCCGGTATCACGATGACGACCGCGATCGCCTCGCTGCTTTCAGGCCGGGCCGTGAAGCACACCGTCGGCATGACGGGCGAGGTCACGCTCCAGGGCCGCGTGCTCCCGATCGGCGGCCTCAAGCAGAAGGTGCTCGCCGCCCACGCCGCGGGGCTGACGGACGTGATCATCCCGGAACGCAACCGGGCGGATCTCGACGACGTGCCGGAGGACGTGAAGGCCGAGCTCGCCTTCCATCCCGTGATGACGCTCGACGAGGTGCTCGCGCTCGCGCTCGAGACGGCGCCCACGACCAGTGCGCTGCAATAACTGCGCCCCGATTCCCGAGGAGGTCCGCCGCGCGGCGGACCTCCTCGAGCGCCGCTTTGCGGTTTCGATCATCTGGGCGTCGTCCGAGGGCGCGGTCCGCTTCGGCGAGTTCGCACGCTCGCTCGGACCGATCCCGCCCGCGACCCTCGCGGCTCGGCTGAGCGAGCTCGAGGAGGCGGGCGTGCTCGTGCGCGTCACGGTCGAGGGCCGGCCGCCCCGCACCGAGTACCGCCTGACCGAGCGCGGCGTGCGCCTCCAGGCGCTCGTGGCGGCGCTCACGCAGTTCGCGCAAGCGTAGAGCGGCCGCGCCAGCAACATAAGAGCTCGGTGGGGCCCCTAACCCCCCAGTGGTCGCTTGCCGGGACCCCACCGGGCACACAGGATAAGACGCCGGCGGAGACGCCGGGGTTAGCCGTGCAGGCGCTTGTAGAGCCGGTCGACCAGCTCGGGCATCGCCTCGAGCTTCTCGGTGATCACCCGCACCCGGTACTCGCGGAAGATACTCGGGCTCCACGTCGAGCGCCGCCGCGAGCGTCTCGACGACGTCGTTCGACGGCACCGGCCGGTTGCCGTGCACGAGGTGGTTCAGGTAGCCCGGCCGAGAGGCCGGTCTTGGCGGCCAGGGCGCGGTAGGTCACGCCCGATCTCGTTCATCAGGCGCTCGACCGCCGGGCCGAACGGCTCCGTTGCGTATCTCCGGCGCTTGGCCATGCTCGCTACACCTCCTTGCCGAGGTCGGCGACGCTCGACACGCCGCTCCTCCCCGGTTCTCGCGGTCGCGGACGTCGACGGCGCCGTCCTCGAGGCTCTTCTTGCCCGCGGTGACGCGGATCGGGATCCCGATCAGGTCGGCGTCGGCGAACTTCTCGCCCGGCCGCTGGTCGCGGTCGTCGAGCAGCACCTCGCGTCCCGCGCCGCCGACAGCGCCTCGGCCGCCGCGTCGCCGATCTCCTCCGCGCCGTGCGAGCACGACGACGTGGACGTCGTACGGCGCGATCGCCGCCGGCCAGACGATGCCGTGCTCGTCGTGGCTCTGCTCGACGACCGCCGCCATCACGCGGCCGGGCCCGATCCCGTAGCTGCCTCCGAGCAGCGGCTTCTCCTGCCCGTCCTCGTCGAGGAAGGTCGCCTCGAGCGGCGTCGAGTAGAACGCGCCGAAGTTGAAGATGTGCCCGACCTCGATCGCGGTCTGGAACTGGAGCGTCGCCGCCGCACTCCGGGCAGCGGTCGCCCTCGCGCGGCTCGCGGAGGTCGGCGAAGCGCGGCTCGAAGTCGCGCCCCGCCTCGACGCCGCGCAGGTGCCAGCCGTCGCGGTTCGCCCCGGCGACGAACTGCCCGTCGCGCAGCGTCTCGTCGGCGACGACCTCGCCGTCGAAGCCGACCGGGCCGAGCGACCCGCCGGACGCGCCGAACGCGGCGCGGATCTCGTCGTCGGTCGCCGGCCGCGACGCGCCGGCGAGCGCGTCGAAGAGCTTCGTCTCGCTCGAGCCGGTCGTCGCCGCGGACGAGCGCGAGCACGAGGGTGCCGTCCTCCTTCACGACCGGCATCGCCTTCGACGTCGCCGCCGCGTCGATCGCCGAGGAACTCGGCGAGCGCCTCGATCGTCGTCACGCCGGGCGTCTCGACCTCCTCCGGCGCGCCGAGCGCGCTCGGGAAGACACGGCGTCGCGCGGAATCGCCGCGCGCGATCTCGACGTCGGCGGCGTAGTCGCCGTTCTCGCACGTGACGAGCATGTTCTCGCCGGAGCCCGACGGCGCGAGGAAGTCGACGCTGAACTTGCCGCCCATGATCCCGCTCTCGGCCTGCACGTCGTACGTCTCGAGCCCGCAGCGCGCGAAGATCTGCTGTGTAGGCGTCGCGGTTCGACTCGAAGCTGCGTCGCACGCCGTCCTCGTCGCGGTCGAACGAGTACGCGTCCTTCATGATGAACTCGCGCACGCGGAGGAGGCCGCCGCGCGGCCGCGGCTCGTCGCGGTCCTTCATCTGAGAAGTGGTACCAGAGCTGCGGCAGCTCCTTGTACGATCTGGATCTCGCGCGCGTGGAACGTGACCGTCTCCTCGTGCGTCATCGGGAGGACGAAGCGGCGGCCCGCTGCGGTCCTTCAGGTGGAAGATCTCCGGGATCTTGACGCCGGCCGGTCGTCTCCCAGAGCTCGACCGGCGTCAGCACCGGCATCAGCATCTCCTGCGCCGCCGATCGCGTCCATCTCCTCGCGGATGATCTGCTCGATCTTGCGGTGCACGCGCCAGCCGAGCGGCAGGAACGTCCAGACGCCCGCGCCGACACCTGGCGGATGAACCCGCCGCGGACGAGCAGCTTGTGGCTCGACCGCCTCGGCGTCGGCCGGGGCGTCGCGCAGCGTCGGCAGGAAGAGCTGTGAGGCGCGGGCGATCATCGTTGCCTTCCCAGGCTACCGACCGCGGCCGGCGGCGACGCGTTCTCAGTCTACTCGAGCGGGATCGCGGAGGCCTCGGCCATCGCGAGCGCCGCCGGCTTCGCCATCTTCAGGCGCTTCGGCCGGTACATGCCGTCGGCGATCCAGCGGTCGATCTCGTGGAAGAGCTCGTCGACGAGGATGTCGCTCGAGACCTTCTTGAGCACGCGGCCGTGGGCGTAGATGAAGCCGACGTCGCGGCCGCCGGCGATCCCGAAGTCGGCGTCGCCGGCCTCCCCCGGCCCGTTCACCGCGCAGCCGAGCACCGCGACCTCGAACGCCTCCGGGTACGTGCGCAGGCGCTCCTCGACCCGCTCGGCGAGCTGCTGCACGCCGACGTTGTCGCGACCGCAGCTCGGGCACGCGATCATGATCGGCCCGCGCTCGCGCAGCCCGAGCGCCTTCAGGATCTCGAACGCCGCCTTCACCTCCTCGACCGGGTCGGCGGTCAGCGACACGCGGATCGTGTCGCCGATCCCGTCGACGAGCAGCGCTCCCATCCCGACCGCGCTCTTGATCGAGCCCGAGAACGGCGTGCCCGCCTCGGTCACGCCGAGGTGCAGCGGATACGGCACCTTCGTCGGCGAGCAGCCGGTAGGCGCGGATCATCGTCGGCACGTGGCTCGACTTGACGGAGATCTTGAAGTCGCGGTAGTCGAGCTGCTCGAGCAGCCGCACCTCCTCGAGCGCCGCCTCGACGAGCGCCTCGGCCTGATCCTGCTGCGCGAGCTCGGTCAGGTGCTTCGGCAGCGAGCCCGAGTTCGCGCCGATCCGCATCGGGATCCCGGCGCTTCTTCGCGGCCTCGACGACCTGCGCGACCTTGTCGGGGCCGCCGATGTTGCCGGGGTTGATGCGGACGGCCGCGACGCCCGCGTCGATCGCGTGCAGCGCGAGGCTCGCGTTGAAGTGGATGTCGGCGATCACCGGGCAGCGGCGAGAAGCGCACGATCTTCGGCAGCGCGTCGGCGTCCTCGGTCTTCGGCACCGCGACGCGCACGATCTCGCAGCCGGCGCTCGCGAGCGCAGCGATCTGCGCGGTCGTCGCCTCGACGTCGTGCGTCTTCGTCAGGCGTCATCGACTGGACGACGACCGGCGCGCCGCCGCCGATCTGGACGCCGCCGACCTTGACCGAGCGCTCGCTCGCCACGCGGTCAGCCTAGCCGCGCTAGTCCGCCGCCGCCGAACAGGTCGTTGCGCAGGCCGAAGTACATGAGCACCGCGAACAGCGTCAGCCCGACGACGGTGTAGCGGATGTAGACGGACTGCGCGGAACGTGCGCCCGCGCACCTTCTCGACGAGCGCCATCACGATGTGGCCGCCGTCGAGCGGCAGCACCGGGCAGCAGGTTCAGCAGCCCGAGCGCGAGGCTGATCAGTCCGAGCACGAACAGGAAGTCGCGCAGCCCTTGCCGCCACGCCTGCGGCCGAGACGCGGACGATCCCGACCGAGCTCGACACCTGGTTCGTGTCCCGGCCGGTGAACAGGTGCCCGATCCCGCGCGCCGTGTCGGCGGTGACGCGCCCACGTCAGCGAGAGCGCGTCGCTCGCCGCCGCGGGCACGCGACTCGCCCGCGCCCGGTGCGCGCCTCGATCGCGATCCCGATGCGGTAGGCGCCGTGGTCGAGCCGCGCCCGCAGCGGGATCGCGACCCGATCCGGCCGTGCGCGCCTGACGACGAGCGTGAACGGCCGGCCCTCGGTCGCGCGGATGTGAGCCGGGATGTCCTTCGGCTTCACTCGCTCGCCGGCGACGGACACGATCCGGTCGCCCGACCTGGAGGCCGGCCGCGGCGGCCGGGGTGCTCGGCAGCACGCGTGCCGATCACGTTCGTGTCGCGCGTCGTCGCGATCACGAAGAGGACCGTGAAGAGGACGATCGCGAAGAGCAGGTTCACCGCCGGGCCGGCGCCGATCGCGACGAGCCGGCGCCACGTCGCCTGGCGCCAGTACGCGTCGGGCGCGAGCGCCCACTCGAGCTCCTGCCAGCCCCGCGTCTCGCCGAGCGCCGGCCGCAGCGTCCTCGAGCGTCGGCGCGGCGCCGCGACATCGTCGCCCGACTCGATCGCCGCGTCGAGCCGCGCCAGCTCGGCCCGGTGCTCGTCCGCGCGCCTCCGGCAGTAGCGTCGCCCTCAGGTCGCCCGGCGACGGGCGGTTCATCCCGGGGATCTTCACGTAGCCGCCGAGCGGGATCGAGCCGATCCCGTACTCGACCTGCCGCGCGTCGTGCTTCACGATCGGCGGCCCGAAGCCGAGGTAGAACTTGCGCGGCGTCATCCCGACCGCGCGCGCCGCGAAGAAGTGGCCGGCCTCGTGGATCATCACGAGCAGCGCCAGGCCGACGATCGCCGATACGATGCCCATGACGCGGCTCCACCAGGCTCGCGCGCGCGGGCGTCGGCCTCGCGCAACTCGTCGAGGTCGCGCGCGGGCGCGCCGTCGACGCGCTCGAGCACGTCCTCGACCAGCGACGGCGATCTCGAGGAAGCCGATGCGGCCGTCGAGGAACGCCGCGACTGCGACCTCGTTGGCCGCGTTGAACGCGCACGGGAACGTCCCGCCGCGCTCGCCGGCCTCGCGCGCGAGCGCGAGCAGCGGGAACGTCTCCAGGTCGGGCTCGAAGAACTCGAGCGGCGCCGCGGTCAGATCGAGCGCCGGGATCGGCGTCGCGGCGCGCTCCGGGTAGGTGAGCGCGTACGAGATCGGCACGCGCATGTCGGGGTAGCCGAGATGCGCGATCGCGGCGCCGTCGCGGAAGCGCACGAGCCCGTGCACGATCGACGTCGGATGGACGACCACCTCGATTCGGTCGTACGGCAGGCCGAACAGGAAGTGCGCCTCGATCACCTCGAGCCCCTTGTTCGCGAGCGTCGCCGAGTCGATCGTGATCTTCGCGCCCATCGATCCAGGTCGGGTGCGCGAGCGCTTCCTCGGCGGTCACGTCGGCGAGCTCGTCGCGCGTGCGGCCGCGGAACGGGCCGCCGCTCGCCGTGAGCACGATCGCTCTCGGGCTCGCCGGCGAGCGCGCACTGGAAGAGCGCCGAGTGCTCGCTGTCGACCGGGATCAGCAGCCCGCCGCCGCGCTCGCGCGCCGCGAGCGCCAGCTCGCCTGCGGCGACGAGGCTCTCCTTGTTCGCGAGCGCGAGCGTGACGCCGCGCTCGAGCGCCCACATCGTCGCCGGCAGGCCGGCGAAGCCGAGCGTGGCGTTGAGGACGACGTCGGGCTCCGCGCGCTCGAGCAGCTCGGTCGGGTCGCCGCCGACCTGCGTCAGCGGCGCGAGCCCGTCGATCGGCGTCGAGCCGCTGGTCGCGGCGACGAGCTCGAGCGCCGGGTTCGCGCGCGATCACCTCGATCGCCTGGCGGCCGATCGAGCCGGTGGCGCCGAGCAGGGCGATCCGCGTCACCCCGCGAAGTGTGCCGACCGCGCCTGCCGGCCACTCGAGGGTGTCCGGCCCTCTTAGCGAAAACTGAGGATCGCGAAGTACGCGGCCGGGGCGGCGAACAGGAACGCGTCGAGGCGGTCGAGCATGCCGCCGTGGCCGCCGAGCAGGCGCGCCCGAGTCCTTCACGCCCGCGTCGCGCTTCAGGAGCGACTCGAAGAGGTCGCCGAGCGGCGCGGCGACCGCGAGGACGACCCCGAGCACGATCGACTGGCCGATCGAGAGGAAGTGCTGCTTGTAGAGGGCGACGAAGGCGACGAAGACCGTCGCCGCGCGTGCCGAACACGAACCCCTCCCACGTCTTGCCGGGCGACGTCGACGGCGCCATCTTGTGGCGGCCCGAGGAGGCGTCCGCCGAGGTACGCGAGCGTGTCGCCCGCCCAGACGGCGAGCAGCACCGTGAAGAGCGCCAGCCGGCCGTCGTCCGGCAGGTTGCGCGGAGCAGGATCAGGAAGCCGAGCCCGAGGCCGATCCACACCGCGCCGAGCACCGTCGTCGAGACGGCCGCCGTCGGCGCCTGGCGCGCTCCGCGACACGACCTTCAGGCAGAACGCGAGCGGGAGCGTCGACGAGCACGCCGCCGACCATCCACTCGATCCCGGCGAGCTCGGCGCCCACGAGCGCCAGTGCCGGCGCCGATGTAGCCCGCCAGCGCGAGCGGTGCGTGCGCGCGGGCGAGCAGCCAGAACTCGTGCAGCGCGAGGAGCGCCGCGACCGCCGCGAGCCCGAATACCCACCACCCTCCCAGGTACACGAGCCCGAGCACCACCGGGAGCAGCACGACCGCGACGAGGATGCGCGAGACGAATGCGCTCAACGGCCGCCGAATCGTCGACGGCGAGAGGCGTACTCGGCGAGCGCGTGCCGCAGGTCGCGCTCGTCGAAGTCGGGCCAGTACTTGTCGACGAACACGAGCTCCGAGTACGCGACCTGCCAGAGCAGGAAGTTCGAGATGCGCAGCTCGCCGCTCGTCCGGATCAGCAGGTCGGGGTCGGGGAGCGACGGCGCGTAGAGGTTCGCGGCGAACACGTTCTCGTCGATGTCCTGCGGCTCGACGCCGCTCTCGACGAGCCGGCGGGCCGCCTCGACGAGCTCCGCGCGCCCGCCGTAGTCGAACGCGACCCAGAGGTTGATGCGGGTGTTGAGCGCCGTGCGGTCCTCCATCGCCTCCATGCGCGTCCTGAGCTCGGCCGGCGCTCGGTCACGCCGGCCGATGAAGCGCACGCGAACCCCCTGCTCGGCGAGATCAGGAAGCTCGCGCTCGATCGTCTCGGCGAAGATCTCCATCAGCGCCTCGACCTCCTCCTCGGACCGCGACCAGTTCTCGGTCGAGAACGCGAAGACCGCGAGGTCGTGGATGCCGAGGTCGATCGACGCCTCGACGATCCGTCGCACGGTCCGCGCGCCCGCGCGGTGCCCGGCGGCCGTCGGCAGGCCGCGCTTCTTGGCCCAGCGGCCGTTGCCGTCGAGGATGATCGCGACCGACTGCGCGACGTCGGGCAGCGCCGGCTCGACGACGGGTCGGATGCGCGAGAGAGTCCGCAGTCGTGTGATGAGGCCCATGGAGGTTCTCTAGACCTCCATGATCTCGGCTTCCTTGCGCTTCAGCAGGTCGTCGATCCGCGTCACGTGGTCGTCGGTGACCTTCTGCACGCGCGTCTCGGCGGCCCGCTCCTCGTCGTCGCCGACATCCCCGTTCCGCACGAGCTCCTCGAGATGCTTGATCGCGTCGCGGCGGACGTTGCGGACCGCGACGCGGCCCTCCTCGGCCATGTGGCGCACGACCTTCACGAGCTCCTTGCGACGCTCCTCGGTGAGCTGCGGTATCGGCAGGCGGATCAGCTTGCCGTCGTTCGAGGGCATCAGCCCGAGGTCCGACTCCTGGATCGTCTTCTCGATCTGCTTGATCGAGCTCGGATCGAACGGCTGGATCGTGAGCATGCGAGGCTCCGGTGCGTTGATCGTCGCGAGGTTCTTGAGCGGCGTCGGCGTGCCGTAGTAGTCGATCGTGATTCGATCGAGGAGCGCCGGCGTCGCCCGGCCGGTCCGCACCGAGTTGAAGTGCTCGTGCGTCGCCTCGACCGACTTGTCCATGCGGTGCTCCGCGTCCGAAACGAAATCCTCGATCACCGTTCTCGTTCTCCTTCGAGAGGCGTTGACACGACCGTCCCGATCGTCTCTCCCCGCGCGACGCGCCCGATGTTCCCGGGGGCGAGCTCGAAGACGTGGATCGGGAGGTGATTGTCCATGCAGAGCGAGAGGGCCGTCGTGTCCATCACCTTGAGGCCCCGCTCGATCGCCTGCAAGTGCGTCAATGACGGGATGAGGCGTGCGTCCGGCGACGTCCTCGGGTCGCCGTCGAGCACGCCGGGGACGCCGTGCTTCGCCATCAGGATCGCCTCGGCGCCGATCTCGAGCGCGCGCAGCGCGGCGGCCGTGTCGGTGGTGAAGAACGGGTTGCCGGTCCCGGCCGCGAAGATCACGAGCCGGCCCTTCTCGAGGTGCCGCACGGCACGGCGGCGGATGTACGGCTCGGCGACCTCCTGCACGGTGATCGCCGAGAGCACGCGCGTGTTCGCCCCGTGCCGCTCGAGTGCCTCCTGGACGGCGAGCGAGTTGAGCACGGTGGCGAGCATCCCCATGTAGTCGCCCGTCGCGCGGTCCATGCCCTCAGCCGCGGCCGCCATGCCGCGGTAGATGTTCCCGCCGCCGATCACGACCGCGACCTCGAGGCCCGCCTCGCGGACCTCGACGAGCTCGCGTGCGAGCAGGTCGACCGTGTCCGCGTCGAGGCCGTAGTCGGACGGGCCCATGAGGGCCTCGCCCGACAGCTTCAGCAGGATCCGCCTGAAGGCGGCCGGTCGCTCGAGCTTCGGCGGCGACGCGGCCATGGCCTCAGACAACGGCGTACCAGGCGTAGTCGCGGAGCTCGATCCCCTGCTCCTCGAGGAACCGGCCGACGGTCGCCGTCGACTCGTCGGCGCGGTACCAGGTCTGCTCGGTGAGCACCGCTTCGCCGAAGAGCTTCTTGTTCAGCATCCCGTCGACGATCTTCTCGCGAACGCCCTCCGGCTTGCTCTGGACCTCGTCCGAATTGCGGAGGATCTCACGCTCGGCGTCGACGAGCTCCTTCGGCACCTCGTCGCGGCTCTCGTACGTCGGCCGCGCGAAGGTCAGGTGGAGAGCCAGGCTGCGCGCCTTCTCGGGATCGCCGCCGCTCGTCGCGACGAGCGCGCCCACCTTGTTCGCCGGCGCGTGGACGTAGTACGAGAGCGTCGTCCCGTTGCTCGCCTCGAGACGCTTCGCACCGACGACCTGGATGTTCTCGCCCAGCTTCGCCGCGAGCTCGACGCGCTCTGCCTCGAGCTCCGACAGCGCCTCTTCGCCGCGCTCGTGAACGAGGCGGAGCACCTTCTCGGCGAACGCGAGAAAGTCCTCGTTCGACGAGACCGGCTCGGTCTCACAGCCCACGGCGACGATCGTGCCGGTGTCGCCGCGCACCATCACGCCGACCTTGCCCTCGCTCGTCTCGCGACCCGCCCGCTTCGCGGCCGACGCCATGCCACGCTCGCGAAGCAGTTTGACCGCCTCGTCGAAGTCGCCGTCAGTCTCCTGCAGCGCGCGCTTGCAATCCATCATCCCCGCGCTCGTCGCGTCGCGGAGCTCCTTCACCATCGTCGCGGTGATCTCGGTCATCCCGCGGTCTCCTCTCCGCCGTCCGCGGCCGGCGCTTCTGCCTCGGGCTCCTCGGCCCGGGGCTCTTGCTGCGCGCCCCCGTTCTTCGGCGCGCGCAGCTCGGCGGCCGTCACCTTCTGCTTCCCGGCCTCGATCCCGTCGGCGATCGCCTTCACGATCAGGCCGCACGAGCGAATGGCGTCGTCGTTCCCCGGGATCACGTAGTCCGCCTCGTCGGGGTCGCAGTTCGTGTCGACGAGCGCGATCACCGGCAGCCCGAGACGCTTCGCCTCGCGCACCGCGAGCTGCTCCTTGCGCAGGTCGACGATGAACACCGCGTCGGGTTGGCGGCGCATGTCGGCGACGCCGCCGAGGTTCGCCTCCAGCTTTTCGAGCTCGGCCTCCATCGAGATCCGTTCCTTCGCGGGCAGCAGGTCGAGCTGCGATTCCTGCTTGAGGCTGCGCAGCTCGTGCAGGCGCTGGATGCGGTCGGAGATCGTGCGCCAGTTGGTCAGCAACCCGCCGAGCCAGCGGTTGTTGACGTAGGGCATGTTCACGCGCTTCGCCTCGTCCGAGACGGCGTCCTGCGCCTGCTTCTTGGTGCCGACGAACAGGATCGACCCTCCGCGCTCGGCGATCGCGCGCGCAAAGTCGTGCGCCTCGTCCAGCAGCTCCTGGGTCTGGGTGAGGTCGATGATGTAGATGCCGCCGCGCTCGGTGAAGATGAATCGCTTCATCTTCGGGTTCCAGCGGCGGGTCTGGTGGCCGAAGTGGACGCCGGCCTCCAGCAGCTCCTTCATGGAGACGACGGGCATGTGAGCCCCTTTCTGCGGTTTCGGGTGCAACGAACGAAGCCGGCGGCCGTGGCGGAAAGCAGACGCCGACGCGCCTGCCACCGTCCGCCTCGGTGGGCCCACCGGGCCGGAGGGACTGGAAGAACGCGGGAATGGTAGCTACAGCCGCTCGAGATACGCCTCGAGCTCGGGCGGAAGCTCGGAGCGAGCCTCGACCCGTGCGCCGCCGAACGGGTGCGGGAAGGCGAGCTCGGCGGCGTGGAGGAACTGCCGCCCGAGCTCGGGGTCGGCGGTGCCGTAGACCCGATCGCCCACGACCGGGAGCTCGATCGCGGCCAGGTGCACGCGGATCTGATGCATTCGCCCGGTCTCGAGCCGCACCCGCAGCAGCGCGTGCCTGTCCCACAGCCGCTCGACGGCGAAGTGCGTGACGGCGTCGCGAGGCGTGTCCGTGTCGAGGGAGACACGCGTTGGGTCGCGGCGGTCGCGGCCGATCGGCGCCTCGATGCGCCCCTCGCGAGACATCGGCCGACCGGCGACGAGGGCGAGGTACGTACGCTCGAGCGCCCGGGCTCGGACGAGCTCGGTCAGGCGCCGGTGCGCCTCCTCGGAACGCGCCAGCACGAGCAGCCCCGACGTGTCGCGGTCGAGCCTGTGCACGATGCCGGGGCGTTCCGGGTCGCCGCCCGCGATCAGCGGCCGCAGCGCATCGACGAGCGTGCCGGACGCGTGCCCGGCGCCCGGGTGCACGACGAGCCCGGCCGGCTTGTCGACGACGAGCAGGTGCTCGTCCTCGACAACCACCGGTGGCGGCTCGGGCGCCTCGACGCCGGCAGGCTCCGGCTGCTCGGGCACCTCGACGAGCTCGCCGCCCATGAGCCGGTAGCTCTTCGCCTTCAGGTCGCCGTCGACCCGCGCGCCCGCCTCGACCGCACGCTCGGCCGCGCCGCGCGAGCCGAGGTGCGCGGCGAGGAACCGGTCGAGTCGCTGCCCGGCCGCGTCGCGCGGCACGGTGAGCTTCATCGTCAGCGCGCCGCGACGTCGAGCGCCCGGCGCGGAGGCTTCGGCGCTCGGTCGGCCGCGACGAGCGCGGCCAGCAGGATGGCGACGCCGACGACGATGAAGCTGTCGGCGAGGTTGAAGGCCGGCCAGAACGAAAAGTCGATGAAGTCCGTCACGTGCCCGAGCCGGATCCGGTCGACGAAGTTCGAGAGGCTGCCGCCGATCAACAGCCCGAGCGCCGCAGGGAGCACCGGGTGCCGAGCGCCGGAACGCCCGAAGAAGACCAGCATCCACACGATCGCAACCGCGGTCACGATCGTGACGAGCGACGTGGCGCCGGAGAAGAAGCCGAAGGCGATCCCGGTGTTCTGCACGTGGTGGATCGAGAGTGGGCCGACCACGTGCGCCGACTCGTCCAGCGCGAGCGTCGCCGTGACGACGTGCTTGGTGAGCTGGTCGGCGGCGATCGCGGCGATCGCGACCGCCGCGAGCCCCACCCACTGCCAGGGCCCGGCGGCGAGGGAGCGCTCCGCGACCGAGAACGGCGCCAAACCGTCGGTGGCGGAACCGACGCGAACGTCGATGCGCGACTCGTGCGTGGGCGGCTCGGTCAACGCTTCGCGTCGTCGATGCAACGGGTCGTCCACGGGATCGCCTCCAGTCGTGCCGGGGCGATCGGATTACCGCAGACCTCGCACACGCCGAACGTCCCGCCCGCGATCCGCTCGAGCGCGGCGTCGATCCGCTCGACGGTCTGCTGCACGCCCTCCTCGAGCCCCTGGTCGAGCTCGCGGTCGTACGTGACGGTCGCCATGTCGGCCAGGTGGTTGTCGCCGCCTCCCCCGCCCGAGATCTCGCCGAGCTCGTCCTCCATCGATCCCGGATGCTCCTGCTGCAGGTACCGCGCGGACTTCACGAGCCGCTCGCGCTCCTCCTCGAGGCGCCCGCGCAGAGTCTCGACGTCGAGCGAGCTCACGACCGCCTCGCGCGCGCTGCGCTCGCACGCGCGAGCACCGCGTTCACCTGGTCGAGGTCGAGGCCGGTCACCGCGACAATCTTGTCACGCGATGTGTGCCCCGCGACGACGGCCACGTCGCGCGGCGGCACCGAGAACGTGTCGGCGAGAAGGCGCACGACCGCCTCGTTCGCGCGGCCGTTGTCGGCGGGCGGCGTCACCCGCACCTTCCACGCGTCGCCGTGCCGGCCGACGACGCCGGCCGCGGCGGCTCCCGGCGAGACCCTCAGCGCGATTCGAGCCGAGCTGGGCACGCCCGAAGCGTAGCTCCGCCCCGTTCGGGGCCTTCCTAGGCGGCGCCGTAGCGGTCGTCTTCATCGTGGTTCAGGGGTGGCAGGCTGACCCGGTCGTTCGGCTCGAGGTCGTGCTCCTCGGTGAGGTCGTGCTCCTCGGTACCGTCGTGCTCCTCCGTGGGCTCATGCGCGACCGCCGGCTCGGCCGGAGCGGGCTCGAGCTCGGTCGGCTCGTGCTCGCGCACCGAAGCCGCGGCGCCCGGCGAGAGGATCGCCTCGAACTCACTCGTGTCCTCGTGCACCGGCCAGGAGCCGCTCTCGCCGCTCTCGACGGCGAGCTGCTCGGCGCCCTTCGTCTCCTCGACCATCCCGAGCGCGGCACGCAGCAGCGCCTCGACCCGCCGGGCCTCGGCGAACAGGCGCTCCTTCTCGCCCTGGGCGGTGCGCGCGATCGACCGCGCCTCGCCGTTCGCCTCCGCCAGGATCAACTCGGCCTCGCGCCGCGCCGCGTCCTTGGCCTCGGCCGCGGCCTTCTCGGCGGACACCAGCGTGGAGGCGAGTAGCTGCTCTCTGTCCTTGAACTCGCTGAGGCGCTTGTCGGTGTCCTCCAGGCGGTCGGTCAGCTCGCCCCGCTCACGCCAGACCTCTTCGTAGCTGTCCGCCACGTCCTCGAGAAGCTTGTCGACGTCGCGTCGGCGGTAGCCGAACAGCGATCGTCCGGGTTTCACGTGCCGTAGCTCTACCGGGGTGTAACGCATCTCCCCCTCCTTCCTAGAAGGCGTTCAGGATCGCGATCAGGATCCTCGCGACGAGCAGGAGCGCGGCGATCGCGACGATTGGCGAGAAGTCGATGGCGCCGAACGACAGCGGCAGCAGGCGCCGCCAGAAACGCAGGTAGGGCTCGCATGCATCCGAGAGGAAGCGTTGCACGCCCCGCAGCGAATACGGCAGCTGCACCCACGACGTGAGGATGTAGAGGAGCAGCGCGAGCAGATAGACGGTCGCGAAGATGTAGATGAACGTCTGGACCGCGCTGACGACGTCGAGCACCATGGCGCCCCGTTCGTGCCTCCCCGCCCTTCTCCTACGCTTGGTTGAAGAAGCCGCCGCGCTCGAGCAGCTGTGCCCGCTGTTCGGCAGAGACCTCGACGTTCCTGGGTGTGAGCAGGAAGACCTTGTCCGCGACGCGCTGCATGCCGCCGTTGAGGGCGTAGGTCAGGCCACTCGTGAAATCGATCAGCCGCTTCGACAGCTCCGCGTCCGCGCTCTGAAGGTTGAGGATCACCGGCATCCCCTGCTTGAAGCGGTCGGCGATCTGCTGGGCGTCGTTGAAGCTGCGCGGGAGGACGAGGTGCACGCGCACGCTCGAGGGGTTCGGCACGACCTCCATCTGCGGCCGCCCGTCGCGGATCCGCGGCGGCCGTGTGGCGGGCACCCGGGTGGCGGCCGCATCCGACTCGGACTCGGTCCAGTCGTCGTAGTCCTGGCTCCGCTTCCGCGGCGTCAGCCGCCGAACGTTCGGCCGCTCGCGGTAGGTCTGCTCGAGGCTCTCCTCCGCTGCGTAGCCGTCTTCGTCGTCCCAATCCTCGTCCTCCTCGGCGATGCCGAAGTACACGAGCGTGCGATTCCAGAGGTCGCCCAGCGCCACGCCGGGAGTGTAGACCTGATCAGTTCGAAAACAGAACCGAGCCGACGCGCACGTACGTCGCGCCTTCTTCGGCCGCGATCTTGAAGTCCTGGGTCGTCCCCATCGACAGCTCGGAGAGGCCGTGCGCCTCGGCGAGCTCGCGCAAGCGACTGAACAACGGACGTGACTCCTCGGGTGACTGGACCGCCGGCGGCATCGTCGACAGGCCGACGATCCCGTCGCCGAGATAGCCGGCGAGCTCGTCGGGCTCGACGCCCGACTTCGTCGCCTTCGCCGGCCAGATTGACCTGGACGAGCGCCGGGACCTCGAGCCGGCTTCTCGCCGTCTGCGAGTCGAGCGAGTGCACGAGCTCGCAGCAGCGATTCACGACCTTCACCTTGTTGGACTGAAGGTGCCCGATGAAGTGCCAGCGGAACGCGTCGCCGTACTCGGCGTGCTTCGCCTCGAGATCCTGCGCGCGGTTCTCTCCGACGACCGGCACTCCGGCCTCGACGAGCACCGCCATCTCGGCGAGCGAGACGTACTTCGTCGCGGCGACGACCGTCACGTCCGGCCCGACGAGCTCCCGGACCCGATCGAGGCGCGCGCGCACGGACTCAGGCGACGTAGCCGATCACCCCTTGCACGCCGCGCGGCTTGCCGTCGCGCCGGTGGGAGAAGAAGAGCTCGGGGTTGCAGATCGTGCAGACGTCGACGCGCTCGACGTCCGCGACGCCGGCGACGCGGAGGAGCCGCTCGGCCGCGGACCACAGATCGAGGCGTCCGTCGCGCGTCAGGTCGGGGTCGAACCGGGCGGCAACGTCGGCGCCGACCTCGTAGCAGCAGGGTCCGGCGGACGGGCCGATCACGGCGGCGAGCTCGGCATCGGCGTCGTCCCGCCGGAGGGCGGAGGCTCCCGCCGCGACGAGCCCGGCGCGGAGGCCGCGCCACCCCGCGTGCAGGACGGCGAGCCGGCCGCGTCCGCGCACCGCGATCGCGATCGGGACGCAGTCGGCCGCGAGCGCGAGCATCGGCAGCAGCGGCTCGTCGGTCCAGAGCCCGTCTCCGCGCTCGCCCTGGACGCCGGCCGCGGCGCGGTTCACGTCGGCGGAGTGCACCTGGCGGTTGACGGCGAGCGCGGCCGCGTCGACGCCGAGCGCGTCGCAGGCACGCCGCCGGTTCTCGTCGACCTGCACGAGGTCGTCGCCGGTCGAACGGCCGAGGTTCAGCGAGGCGTACGGGCCGCTCGAGACCCCGCCGGTGCGGGTCGTGAAGCCCACCACGTATCCCGGCTCGTGCCAGCGGATCATGCTGTTCTGAGCTCCTCGCGCCCGCTCGAGCAGCGCCGACCGCGAGTTCCGCGACGGCTGGTCGACCACTTCCGCGAGCAGCGTCCGGAGCGTCGCTCCGACGGCCGGCCCGGGCGTGTAGCCGAGCTCGAGCAGATCCGCGCCCGTGATCGCGAGATCGCGCAGCCGATGCGGGCTCGTGCGCTCCGCCTCGACGAGCCGCCGCATGTTCGCGAGCTGCTCGAGCTGCTCCTCGGGCGGCGGCTCGCCGGGGCCCCACTTCCCGCGCAGGTCGGCCTCCTTGTGATCCAGCAGGTCGATCGTCAGCTCCTCGCCGAAGCGTGCGAGCAGGCGCCGCGCGCGCGCGGCGTCTCCTCGAGGGCTGAGCATGTGGTGCCGGACGATCTGGACGACCCGGCGTCGTGTGTCGGTCGGGTAGCGGAGCCGCCCCAGTGCCTCGCGCGTCAGCTCGGCGCTGACCTGCTCGTGCGCCCGCTCCGACTTCCCCGCCTTCGCGTAGTAGTGGAGCCGTCCGTCCTTCCCGCGCCATGCGACGTACGGCTTGCCCGCGTCGTGGAAGAGCGCGGCCAGCCGGACGCGAAGCGGGAAGCCCGCGTCGGCCGCCGCCTGGACGACGGCGAACGTGTGCTCGTCGACCGACAGCCCGTGGTACGCGCTCTCCTGGTCGAACCCGATCGACGCGCTCCAGCTCCGGCAGCAGCGGCGACGAGCACACCGGTGTCGCGCGCCAGGCGCAGCGCCTTGAGCGGATTGCGGCCGAGCAGCAGCTTCGACAGCTCGCCGAGCCCGTCCGCCGCCAGGCCGCCGCCGATGCGCTCGCCGCTGACGAGCCGTCACCGCATCCGCCTCGCTCCGCATCTGGTCGAGCGTCTGTGCGGCCGGTTCGAGGTCGAGCTGGGAGACGAACCGCAGGCCGCGGACCAGGCGCAGCGGATCTTCCGCAAAGCTCGAGTCGGTGACGGTCCGCAGCACGCGCGCGTCGAGATCCCCGCGGCCGCCGAAGGGATCGACGAGCGTTTCGTCGGACAGGCGCCGCGCCATCGCGTTGATCGTGAAGTCGCGCCGTGCGAGGTCGTCTTCGATCGCGGCCTCCGGATCGACGACGATCTCGAAGTCGTGGCGTCCCGGCCCCGTCGAGACCTCGCGGCGAGACGGCGCGAACTCGATCCCGGCGGGCACCTTGCGACCGAGGGCACGGTCGGACGGATGGAAGCGCACGCCCACCGTACGCCCTGCGACGGTGAGCGGCTCGGTGCGGCCGTGCGGAGCGAGCGCGGCGCGGAGGCCGGCGATGTCGACGCCGGGAACGAGGAAGTCGGCGTCCTTCGCGTCGATCCCGAGGAGCTCGTCTCGGACCGCGCCGCCGACCACGTAGGCGTCGAGCCCGAGCGTGCGGACGTACTCCTCGATCTCCTTCGACAACGCTCTAGCTTCTGAGACGGTCGCAACCGCCTCGATCTCGACGAGGGCGCCGGACGGGAGCTTGGCGACCTCGATCGTCGCCCGCGCGGGTGGCTCGCCGCCGGCGAAGCGGGCGTACACCGCGTTCATGGCGCCGAAGTCGTCGAGATGCTGGAGGTAGACCGTCGTCTTGACGAGCCGGTCGAGCGACGATCCGGCCGCCTCGAGGATCGCCTGCAGGTTCTTCATCACCTGCTCGGTCTGCTCGGTGATGCCGCCCGGGACCATCTCCGTTGCGCCCGGCTGCAGACCCAGCTGCCCTGAGATGAAGAGGAGGCCGCCCGCGGCGACCGCCTGCGAGTACGGCGCCCCCTGAAACGGCGCCGGAGCTTCCTCCGTGCGAACGATCTGCTTGGTCACCGAGCCCTCCTTGGCATCGAGATCACGGGTTTGGGCGACACGCCTGTCCGAGCGCCGCACCGACCGCCTTGAAGATCGCTGCGAGGACGTGCTGTGGATCCTTGCCCTCGAGCAGCCGGACGTGCAGGTTCAGGCCCGCAGCCTGGACGAGCTCGCCCAGGAACTGCGAGGCGACGTCCGTGCCGAGGCCGCCGACGCGCTGATCCGAGAAGTCGACGTTCGTGACGAGCAGGGGCCGCTCGGCCCGCTCGAGCGCCGCCAAGGCGAGCGCCTCGTCCGACGGGACGAGCGCCCAGCCGCGACCGGAGTCGAGCCGCTCCGCGATCGCGCCGCCGAGCGCGCGCCCTGCGGCCGAGACGGCCTGGTCGGCGCGCTCGGGTGCAACCTCCAGGGAGACGGCGAAGCGCGCGCTCCGCGCGAGCTCTCCGATCAGGTGGTCGAGCACGGTGACGCCCGGTCGCGACGTTCGCGGCGCCCTCGTCCGCGAGCGCGACGCTCACGCCGGTTTGCGTCTCGGCCATTACGGTTAGCTTTCGACGCGCTCGATGTGCGCGCCGAGCGAGCGCAGGCGCTCGTCGATGCGCTCGTACCCGCGGTCGATCTGGTAGGCGTCCCCGATCGTCGACGTGCCCTCCGCGCAGAGCGCCGCGATCACCATCGCAATCCCGGCGCGGATGTCGGGGCTCGCCATCCGCTGCCCGTACAGCCGCGTCGGCCCGGTGACGACGACGCGGTGCGGGATCACAGAGGATGATGCGCGCGCCCATCGACACGAGCTTGTCGGCGAAGAACAGCCGGCTCTCGAACATCTTCTCGAACACGAGCACGGTGCCACGCGCCTGTGTCGCGACGACGACCGCGATCGACGTGAGGTCGGCCGGGAACTGCGGCCAGGGGCCGTCCTCGATCTTCGGGATCGCCCCGCCGAGATCGTCGACGATCCCGAGCTCCTGTCCCGCCGGCACGTGAACCGAGTCGGCTTCCAGCTCGACCTCGATCCCCAGGCGCCGCAGCACCGGGAGCACCGGCCAGAGATCGTCGCCGACGATCCCGTCGATCGTGATCTCTCCGCCCGTGACGGCTGCCATGCCGATGAAGCTCCCGACCTCGATGTGCTCGGGCCCGACCGCGTGCTCGCCCCCCGAGAGCCGGTCGACACCCGTCACGTGGAGGACGTTCGAGCCGACACCCTGGATCTTCGCGCCACGCGAGACGAGGGACCGGCACAGGTCCTGCACGTGCGGCTCGCTGGCGGCGTTCGAGATCATCGTCTTGCCCGGCGTGAGCGTCGCGGCCATGACCGCGTTCTCCGTCGCCATCACGGAGGGCTCGTCCAGGTGGATGTGCGATCCCTGGAGCGTGCCCGCGAGCTCGTAGCGCTCGCCGAGCTCGAACGTCGCACCGAGCTCCTGGAACGCGTGGAAGTGCGGGTCGAGCCGGCGCCGGCCGATCACGTCGCCTCCAGGCGGAGGCACGATGGCGCGGCCGATTCGCCCGAGCAGCGGCCCGGCGAGGAGGAACGACGCTCGGATGTGGCTCGCGAGCTCGGCGTCGACCTCGTTGCCGATGTCGGCGGCGTGCACGCGTACGGCGTTCGCGTCGATCCACTCCACCTCGGCGCCGAGATGGGCGAGCAGCGCGCACATCGTCTCGACATCGCGGATGCGCGGGATGTTGTGCAGCGTCACCGGCTCGTCGGAGAGCAGGCACGACGCCAGGATCGGGAGAGCGCCGTTCTTGTTCCCTGAGGCGCGCACGCGACCCGAAAGCTGATGGCCGCCCTCGATGACGAACGACTCCGCCAACGGCCTGACGATTGTCGAGGACACCGGCGAACTATGCTAGCTGCGATGTGGCCGGTTACGTTGCCCGGTTCCCGGGTCGCGAGAACCAAGCGATGCAAGGACGCAGGTCGCGTCCATAGCGCCTCTACGGACGCGGCCGAGGACGCGGCAGGGCGCCGTGTGATCGCGAGTCGGGGGCCTGGCGGACGTGGCCGGGCGCATCGCTGAGCCTTGTCGCCCACCCGTCAGCAGGCCTGGGACACGCTCACCAGGTACACGAAGAGCGAGGCGCTCCTGCGCCACGCGCTCGCGGTCGAGGCCTCGACGGCGAGCTACGCGGCCCGCTTCGGGGAGGACGAGGAGCTCTGGCGCGTGACGGCGCTGCTCCACGACTTCGACTACGAGATCCACCCCACGCTCGACAAGCACCCGCAGGACGGCGCCGCGATCCTGCGCGAGGAGGGCTATCCGGAAGTGGTCGTCGACGGCGTGCTCTCGCACGCGAACCACCTCGGCCTGGCGCGCGACACGCCGCTGAAGAAGTCGCTCTTTGCGTGCGACGAGCTCTCAGGGTTCGTGCACGCCTGCGGCCTCGTCCGGCCGACGGGGCTCGAAGGGCTCGAGCCGCGCTCGGTCAAGAAGAAGCTCAAGCAGCCGTCGTTCGCCGCGGGCGTGTCACGCGACGACGTCTACGAAGGCGCGGAGCTGCTCGAGCTGCCGCTCGACGAGCACATCACGAACGTGATCGCCGCCCTGCAGCCGATCGCGGGCGAGCTCGGGCTGCCGACGTCCTCCTAGAGTCCGGCGACGAGACGCTCCAGGTCGCTCTCGTCGTTCCACCAGCCGACGGAGGCGCGCAGCAGATCCGTTCCGGGCATGTCCCGGACGATGACCCCGCGCTCGTAGAGGCGTCCGCGCACGGCGACCGGGTCCTCCGGAGACCGGAACGAGACGAGCGTCGCCTGGCCGGGCTCGGTCACGACCTCGTGCCCGGCCGCGGTCAGGAGCTCCCTGCACCGCTCGCTGAGATCGCGTGCGCGCTCGAACCGCCCCGCCGGCAGGTCGGCGAGCGCGGCCTCGAGCCCGGCGAGCGACGACGGCGGCGTGAACCCCGTGTCGAAGCGCGCAGCGCCGGGCTTCGGCTCCCAGTCGCCGGTCGCGAGGTCGTACGACGCGGCCGACGGATACGAGACGAGCCTCGGGGCGAGCCGCTCCGGCTCGCGCACGCACAGTGCGCCGGTCGCGTCGGGCCCGCACAGCCACTTCTGCGCGCTGACCGTGTAGAAGTCGGCCGCCGACGCGTCGACCTCGATCGCGCCCACGGATTGAGCTCCGTCGACGAGCACGGGCACGCCCGTGTGCTCGCGCAGCGCCTGCCACGGCACCACCTTCCCGTCGACCCAGAGGACCGCCGACAGCGCGAGCAGGCGCGTGCGCGCCGTCACGTGCGCGCTGATCGCGTCGAAGATCTCGCCGGCCGCGAGCTTGACGAATCGGGACGATCTTGAGCTCGGCACCCGACGCCGCGAGCGGGCCGAGCAGCCCGAAATGCTCGGAGTCGGTCGTGACGACCTCGTCGCCCGGGCCGAGCCTCGTCCCGAGGACGACGACCTGCACGCCGCGGGTCGTCGACTCGGTGAGCGCGACGCGGTCCTGCGGCACCCCGGCCTGCGCCCCGAGCAGGCCGCGCACGCGCTCGCGGCGCTCGAGCATCTCGTCGAAGTACGCCTTGCCGCCTCGGCCGTTCTCGGCCTCCCAGGACTCGAGCCGCGACACCGCCTCGATCGTCGCGCGAGCCAGCGGCCCGTTCGTGCCCGCGTTGAGGTAGGCGTGGCGCGCGAGCACCGGGAAACGCGAGCGTGCCTCGGCCCAGCTCACCTGATCTCGACCTCGACCGGCGTGTGGTCGGAGAGCAGCACGCCGTCCTGCACGCGTCGTTCCGTCTTCCAGACGCACGGCTCGGACGCCGGCGCGCCGCGGACGAGCACGTGGTCGACACCCGTGGCCGGCGACGAGAAGTCCCAGTCGCCGTCGGTCAGCGCCAGGACGGCGTGGTTCGAGCCTCGAAGGTTGAAGTCGCCCGCCAGCACGACGACGTCCTCCTGCTCCGCCTGGTCGAGGGCGAACGTCGCGGCCCGCTCGAGTTCGACGGCGGGCAGACGCTCGTCCCGCGAGCTCGTGCAGTGCAGGTTTGCGACCAGGAACGTGCGTCCGTCGTCGTGCAGCAGCCGGACTGCCTGCACGATGCGCCGCTCCTTGGCCCACGCGAGCCGCGTCACCAGATCGAGCCCAAGCTCGTCCGCCGCCGCGGCGCGCACCGGCTGCGGGTTCAGGATCGCGACGGCGCGCCGCAGGACACGCAGTCGCGGCCCGACGTGCACGGCGTTTCCCTGCCCGGCGAAGGCGGAGCGAAAGAGCCCCGGATTCGGTGCGGTCAGCAGACGACCCACCGTCGCCGGGATCGGCAACGGCCCGAGGTGCGGCAACGGCCGCGACGTCGCCGACCGTGAAGCGGTCGAGAGCCCACGCGGGAACCTCCTGCAGGCAGACGACGTCCGGCTCGTCGGCGGTCGCGAGCGCGATCATCTCGTCGAGGTGGGCGCTCCGCCCCGGCGGGCAGCTGTTGCCGTGGTAGAGGTTCCAGCTCCGGACGAGCACCCGTTCTACGCTACTTCGGTGCGCGTCGTCGTGGCCGACCCACCAGCGTTCACGCCGTGGTACGACCACGAGCTCGCCGCCGCACTCGCGCGAGCGGGCGCGGACGTCGAGCTGGTGACGTCGCCGTTCCGATTCGGCACGCCGCCCGACCCCGACGGGTACGCGTGCGCGCGTCCCTTCTACCCCGTGTCCTCCAGGCTCTTTCGCCGGTCGCGAGCTGCGCCTGCCGGTGAAGGGCGTCGAGCACCTGGCCGTCGTCGCGTCGCTCGCCAGCCTGCGCGCCGACGTCCTGCACGTCCAGTGGCTCGCGTTCCCGCAGCTCGACGCGCAGCTGCGCTTCCGCTCGCCGTCGGTCTTCACCGCCCATGACCTGCTGCCGCGGCGCACCGCCTCCAAGCGAGGTCTGTGGCGGCGAATCCTGCGCCGCTTCGACCGCGTCGTCGTGCACAGCGGGCGAGGGCGCGAGGCCCTCGCCGACCTCGGCATCGACGCGACGGTGATCCCCCACCCCGTCTACCCGAGCGCCGCGCAGCATGCCGACGACGGGCACACGATCCTGAGCCTGGGCGTGATCCGTCCGTACAAGGGGCTCTCCGACGCGATCGAGGTCACGCGCCGGCTCACCGATACCCGCCTGCTCGTCGCGGGCGATCCCGCGATGCCGCTCGACGGCCTTCGCACCGCCGAGCGCGTCGAGTGGCGTCTCGGCTATCTCCCACCGGCAGAGCTCGACCGGGCGCTCGCGGACGCGACGGTCGCCGTCTTCCCTTACCGCGCCGAGCTCGACCAGTCGGGCGCGCTCCTCCAGGCGCTCGGGGCCGGCGTACCCGCGGTTGCCTACGACGTCGGCGGGCCTGGCCGAGCCGATCGAGTCGTACGGTGCCGGGAGGGTCGTGCCGGCCAACGACGTCGACGCTCTGACCGACGCCGTGCGCGAGCTGCTCGACGACCCCGCCGCGCTCTCCGCCGCGCGAACGGGCGCGGAGCGCGCGCGCGCCGAGCTCACCTGGGACGCGGCCGCCGCTCGCCATCTCGAGCTCTACCGAGAGCTGACGTGATCGGCCGTCGCCCGAAGTTCGACGACGTGATCCAGCGGCAGCTCGACGGGTTCGAGCGCGATCATGCCGACGTGCTCGAAGAGGCGCGAGGCGAAGCTCGCCGCCTACAACGCCGGCGGGCGTGACGAGGCCGAGGAGCTGTACGGCGACTACCTCGACGCGGTCGAGACCGGAACCGAGATCCTTGCCGACATGCGTGACTCCTTCGCGCAGATCGCTCGACGAGCGGTTCGCCGATCGCTACCTGCGCGACTTCGACCGCGCCGTCGCCAGGCGGCTGCCGCCGTTCCGACTCGAGCTCGAGAACGGTAGATGGCCGAGCCGATCCAGGACTACGGGCTGCTGAGCGATCTGCAGACGGCCGCGCTTGTCGGCCGCAACGGGTCGATCGACTGGCTCTGCGTGCCGCGATTCGATTCCGGCTCGTGCTTCGGGATGCTGCTCGGCTCGCGCGACAACGGCCGCTGGCTGATCGCGCCGCGCGAGGGCGGCCTCGCGAGCGAGCGCCGCTACCGCGACAGGTCACTCGTGCTCGAGTCCGAGTGGCAGACGCCGACGGGCCGCGTGCGCGCTGATCGACTTCATGCCGCCGCGGGGGACGACGCCCGACCTCGTGCGGATCGTCGAGGGGCTCGAGGGTCGCGTCGAGATGTCGACGGAGCTCGTGATCCGCTTCGACTACGGGTCGGTCGTGCCGTGGGTGCGCCGACTCGACGACGAGACGCTGCTCGCGATCGGCGGGCCGAGCGCGCTCATCCTGCGACACGCCGATCGACCTCGAGCCGGAGGGGATGTCCCACCGCGCCGACTTCGTCGTGCGCAAGGGCGATCGGGTGCCGTTCGTCCTCGCGTGCGTTCGCATCGCACGAACGGCGACCGGCGATGGTCGATGCCAGAGGTCGCGCTCGAGCAGACCGAGGCCTACTGGCACAGAGTGGATGAGCACCTGTACCTACCAGGGCGACTACGAGCGGGCCGTCCACACGTCGCTGCTCGTGCTCAAGGCGCTCACCTTCCAGCCGACCGGCGGGATCATCGCGGCGCCGACGACGTCGCTGCCGGAGCAGATCGGCGGCATCCGGAACTGGGACTACCGCTTCTGCTGGCTGCGCGACGCGACGTTCACGCTCTTCGCACTCATGAACGCCGGCTTCGACTCCGAGGCGCGTGCGTGGCGCAACTGGCTGCTGCGTGCCGTCGCCGGCGATCCCGCGAGCGCGCAGATCCTCTACGGCGTCGCCGGTGAGCGCCGCGTCACCGAGATCGAGCTCGGATGGCTGCCGGGATACGCGGGATCGTCGCCGGTCCGGGTGGGCAACGCCGCATACGAGCAGTTTCAGCTCGACGTCTACGGCGAGGTGATGGACGTCCTCCACCACGCCCGGCTCGCCGGGCTGCCGTCCGACGATCACGCGTGGAGCCTCCAGCGCAACCTGATGGAGTTCCTCGAGGGGGCCTGGAGCCAACCCGACGAGGGCATCTGGGAGGTACGCGGCCCGCGCCGCCACTTCACGCACTCGAAGGTGCTGGCCTGGGTCGCGTTCGACCGCGCGGTCGACACGGTCGAGCGCATGGGACTGCCCGGCCCGCTCGACCGCTGGCGGCGGATCCGCCAGGAGATCCACGACGAGGTCTGTCGCGAGGGGTTCAACGCCGAGCTGAACTCGTTCACGCAGTCGTACGGCTCGGCCGACCTCGACGCCTCGACGCTGCTCATCCCGCTCGTCGGCTTCCTCCCGGCGAGCGACCCGCGCGTCGCCGGCACGATCGACGCGATCCAGCGGGACCTGACACGCGGCGGGTTCGTCGAGCGCTATCGCACGACCGAGGGGCGACACCAGGTCGACGGGCTCACCGGGAGCGAGGGCGTTTTCCTGCCGTGCTCGTTCTGGCTGGTCGATGCGCTGCTCATGCTCGATCGCACCGACGCGGCGCGCGCCCTGTTCGAGCAGCTGCTCGGGGTCAGCAACGACCTGGGGTTGCTGTCGGAGGAGTACGACCCCGGCGAGGGTCGCCTGCTCGGGAACTTCCCGCAGGCGTTCACCCACGTCGGGCTCGTCAACTCGGCGTACAACCTGTCGGCCCACGCAGGGCCGATCCATCAGCGTGGTGACGGACGCCGGCGGCGCAAGCACGCCGCCGACGCCGAAGGCGCTACGGCGTGATCACGTTGTGTAGCTCGTACGTCTTCAGGTCGGGCGGCGGCGCGTCCGCCCGGAACGACGGCCTGAACGGCGGGCATGAGGCGCTCGGCCATGAAGCGATCGAAGTGGTCGCTCGTCTCCCAGACGTCGAAGATGCGGAAGCGGTCGCCCGCGAATCCCGCGCAGTGCAGGATCAGCCCCTCCGGCACGCCGTCCGCGGCGATCAGCTTGTCGATCGCGTCGTAGTTCTCCGTCGACCGGTCCTCGACCGGCCACTCCTGCACGACTGCAACAGCCATCACGGGCCTCCTTCTCGCTTGCGGCGACTCTCGCACGGCCGCGGGCGGAACGCCAACCGCCTTCGACGGTGCCAGGCACGCTCGCGTGTCGGACGAGCATCAGCGGTGCCCGAAGTGGTGGGCGCGCGGGAGAGCCCGCGCGACCTCGGCTTCGCTCGCGGCGCGACGCGCGAGCGGCCCCAGCGAGGTGAGCGTCGACACGAGCAGGTTGATGTTGCGCTCGTGCCGCTCGAGCTTGCCCCGGGCGAGCAGCAGCGGCTCACCGCGAACGATTGCGCGGTAACGCTCGTACACCGGCGGAGGGATGATCAGGTTCGCCTGGCCGTGCTCGTCCTCGAGCAGCATGAACACGATCCCGTTCGCCGTCGACGGCCGCTGCCGCGCGATCGCGAGCCCGGCGATCTCGATCTGCGCGCCGTTCGGCAGCTCCGGAAGCTCGTCGCTCGTCGCGACGCCGGCGGGCAGGTGCGGCCGCAGCAGCTCGAGCGGGTGAACGCCGACCGACAGCGACGTGTGCCGGTAGTCGGCGAGCATCCGCTCCCAGCTCGTCTGCTCCGGGAGCTCCGGGATCTCCGCGGTCGGCTCGAGCGGCAGCACGAGCTGGCGGTTGCCGCCTGAAGCCCCCTCCCCTCTGGAGGTGACGCCGAGACGCCAGAGGAGCTCCCGCCGCGGGCCCCAGTCGTCACACGCTCCGGCCGCGACGAGCGCCTCGAGCACGCCGCCTTTCACCTCAGCACGCCGCGCGAGATCACCGAGGTCGGCATACGGCTGCCCTGCTTCGACTGCCGCCGCATCGTCCTCTCCGACCGACTGCACGTACCCGACGCCGACACGCACGGCGCCGTTCTCGACCGCGCACTGCGCCTCCGAGTCGTTGATGTGCGGAGGGCGAACCTCGACCCCACGCCGCTGCGCGTCGCGGACGAGCGACGACGGCGGGTAGAAGCCCATCGGCTGCTCGTTCAGGAGCGCGCACAGGAACTCGGCGGGGTAGTAGCGGCGGAGCCACGCCGACTGGTACGCGAGCAACCCGAATGCTGCGGCATGCGACTTCGGGAACCCGAAGCCGGAGAAGCCGACGAGCTTGTCGTAGATCGCGTGCGCCACCTGCTCGTCGATGTCGTTGCCGAGGCAGCCTTCGACGAAGCGCGGGCGGTATGCCTCGATCGCCTCCTCGCTGCGTTTCCTGCTCATCGCCCGGCGCAATCCCTCCGCCTCGCCGACCGAGAACTTCGCCGCCGCCATCGCGACGTCGAGCACCTGGTCCTGGAAAACGACGACGCCGAGCGTGTCGCGCAGCGCCTCGCGCAGCGACTCGTGGTCGATCGGCGGCTCGAACGTCGGATCGTCCCGGATCCTCCTGCGGTGCTCGATGTAGGGGTGCACCGCCTTCCCCTGAATCGGCCCAGGTCGCACGAGCGCGACCTGCACCGTGAGGTCGTCGAGATTCTCCGGCCGGGTCTGCAGCAGGCTCTGCATCTGCGCGCGGCTCTCGATCTGGAACACCCCGACCGTGTCCGCAGCCTGGATCTCCTCGTACACCCCGGGATCGTCGAGCGCTGATGCGCGACAGGTCGATCGTCTCACCGCGCAGCCGGGCGATCCGGTCGATGCACTCCTCGACCGCCGAGAGCATCCCGAGACCGAGCAGGTCGATCTTCAGGAACCCGGCGTCGCCGCAGCTGTCCTTGTCCCACTGGCAGATCTGGCGGCCGGCCATCGCCGCCGGCTGCACGGGGACGAGGTCGATCAGCGGCCGCGACGAGATGACCATGCCGCCCGGGTGCTGGCTGATGTGCCGCGGCAGCCCGGCGATCTCGCGGGTCAGACGCCGGAACGCCTCCCAGCGCGGCCCCGAATGCGCGCCGGGCACGCCGTCGATCTCACCCGCGATCCCCGTCGCGTCCCAGCCGTCCGTGACCCGCGACAGCCGCTCCAGCTCGGCGAACGGCAGCCCGAGCGCCTTGCCGACATCGCGGATCGCACCTCGGCTCCGGTACGTCGCGAAGCTCGCGACGAGCGCGGCATGCCGCCGTCCGTAGCGTTCGGTGACGCGGACGATCAGCTTCTCGCGAATGTCGCGCGGGAAGTCGAGGTCGATGTCGGGCGCCGCGACCATCTCGTCGTTGATGAAGCGGCCGAGCGAGAGCCCCGACGCGACCGGGTCGACGTGCGAGAGACCGGTGAGATAGCAGACGATCGAGCCGACGCTCGAGCCGCGGCCGCGCCCAGGCGGCAGCGCGTGGCGCGGGCTCCCCGGCCCACGCACCTCGAGCGCACATTCACGCGCGAGCTCGAGCACCTCCCAGTGCAGGAGAAAGAACCCGGAGAGGCCGAGCTGCGCGATCAACATCAGCTCGCCGTCGAGCCGCTCGCGCGCTCTTCGCCTGAGGCCGTTCGCGCCCCGGTAACGGTCGCGGAACGCCTGGTCGCAGATCTCCCTCAGCTGCACGTCCGCCGGGTCGGGGCCGTCGGAGAAGTCCGGATAGCGGTAGCCGAGCTCCTCGGTCAGGTCGAAGCGGCACCGGTCCGCGACCTCGCGCGTCCGCAACGCCGCCTCGCGCGGCAGGCGCTCGAGCATCGTGGCCGGCGCGAGCAGCACCGACTCGTGATTGCCTCGCCGTTCGCGCTCGCAGCCGTCGAGCGACGTGCGGTGGCGGATCGCGACGAGCGCATCCTGGAGCTCGGCGCGGCGCTCGTGGTGCGCATGGACGTCACCGGTCGCGACGGTCGGAACGCCGAGCTGCTCTGCCAGCTCGACGAGCCGTGCGTTCCGCTGCGTGTCGCCACGCTCGAACGGCCGCTGCAACTCGACGTAGAACGCACCGCGAAACGCCGACGCGAGCCGAGCCGCTCCGGTTGCGTCGAGCACCCCCAGCCCGTGGCGCGCGCAGCCCGAGAGGCAGACGAGCCCTTCGGCATGCTCCGCGATCGCGTCGAACGTCGTCACCGGCGGCGTCGGCTCGCGGTGCTCCCTCCCCTCGAGGCGCGTGCCTGCGTGGGCATCGGTGAGGATGCGGCAGAGGTTCGCGTAGCCGTTTTGCGTCTCGCAGAGCAGCGTCACGTGTGTCCCGCCTTCGAGGCTCACCTCGGCGCCGGTGATCGGGCGGACGCCGAAGTGCTTTGCCGCGTGTGCGAACTCGAGCGAGCCGTACACGCCGTTGTGGTCGGTGAGCGCGAACGCGTCGTAGCCGAGCTCGGCGGCGCGCGCCGCAAGCTCCTCCGGCAGCGACGCGCCGTCGAGGAACGAGTACGCCGAGTGCGCGTGCAGCTCGACGTACCGCGCTGGACGCCCGGGACCGGTGCCTGGCACTTCCGTGCCTGGCACCGGCTCGAAGCGCCGCTCGTCCCCCACTCCACCGCGAGCCGGGAACGCATCGCGCGAGTCGAACGTCATACGATCCCCGGGTGGACCCGATCGTCAGCCGGCCCGGCGACGGTGAGCGCTTCGAGCGCGAGAACCGGACGATCACGATTCGCAGCGACCTTCCCGGCGTGTCGATCATCGAGATCGAGTTCGACGACACCTTCTTCGTCGACCCGCACACGCACGACGACCACACCGACTCGTTCTACGTGCTCGAGGGCGAGGTCGAGTTCACCGTCGGCGACGACACCGTCCGTGCGGGCCCTGGCACGGTGCTCTCCGCCCCACCCGGAGCCCGTCACGGTTCGGGCGGGCGGGACGCGCGGGTGCCATCCACGCCGACGCGGCTTCCGTTCCGCAGCGCTGGCGGGCAGCGGAACGGCGTGCTCAACTTCCACGCAGGCCTCGATGCGGGCTTCGCCGACCGAGTCCGCAGGGCGTCCGCACGGCCCGCGGCTACCGCGCGCTAGCCCTCGCGTCTAGGCCCGCTGCGTGAACCATCTGCCCGCGTCGTCGTCGTGGTAGACGACGGCGTTCTCGCCGCTCTCGAGCACGAGGTCGAAGTACCGGCGGTGGACGGGCTCTTCGGTCCACCATCGATCGACGACGCGCCACTCCTCGCGCACGAGCGCGACCTCCTGGCGGTTGACCCGCCGCGGCGTTCCCCCGGCGTGGCTCTCGACCAGCACCGGCCTCGGTGCGTTGAGAGGCCGGGCCCGGGCACGGCTTGAACCGAATCGCACCCGGCCCGACCTCTCAGTCGTCGCGCGGAACGAGCAGCGCGCGCGCCTCCGGGATGCGCGACCACGGCGCGACCTCCACCACCGTCGAGACTCCTCCTGCCCCCACGGCCGCGCGAACCTGGCGCAGGCCCTCGCGGAGCTGTCCCTGCACCACCGCGCCCTCGGCGGCGACCAGCTCGAGCTGCTCGCCGGTGTGCTCGGCGAGCGCCGACACCTCGAGCCTGAGCTTGAGCGCCGGCGCGGGCAGCTCGGCCAGCTTCGGGGCGAGCGCGGCCCGCAACCGCGCCGCGTCGGTGGTCGGCTCGCGCAGCGTCACCGTCCGGCGCCACGAGGCCCCGCCGACGAGCCGCGCCCAGAGCGCGATCTTCCTCGGCGGACGCCCCGCGCGTTCCGGTCGGGCGAGCAGCCGTTCGAGCAGCACCGCGAGCCCTCGCCGAAGCGTCAGCTCGTTGCCGATCGCCTCCGGGAACTCGAGCGTCTCGTGGAGGGCCGCGACCGGCCGTCTCGGCGCGACCTTCCGGTCCCCCGGCTCCTCGCCCCCTGCCAGGCTCCAGGCGCGCCGGCCGTCCGGCCCCAATCGTTCGGCGACGGCGCCACCCGGCAGCCCGGCAAGCTGTCCGATCGTGCGAACCCCGAGCTCCTCGAGCTCCTCGTAGCGCTCGCGCTCGAGCGGGAGCAGCTGGAGCGGGAGCGGTGCGAGGAACGACTGCGTGCGGTCGTCGGCGACGACGAGCGCCTGGCCGGGCACGCGCGACGCTCGCCGCCGCCAGCGCGGCGAACCGCCGCTCGGCCGCCCCCACCCGCGGGTCCCACGCGGTGCCCACCGCGGCGAGCGCGCGCTTGAGCGCCGGCTCGAGCCCGCCGTAGAGGCGCTCGACTCCACGCGAGTCGAAGTAGACGGTCCCTGGCTCGGCCGGCTCGACCGCGAACCCTGCGTCCTCGAGCCGGCGCAGGATCTCCTCCCACGCCTGCTCGGCCGACGCCGGGTCCTGCTCGACCAGCTCGAGCGACGGGCACGTCGCGAGCGCCTCGGAGAGCCTCGTTCCCGGCCGCACCCCTGCAGCCTCCGCTGCGCCCGTCACCGAGCCGATGAGCGGCTCCGAGCCGGGGAGCGGCGCGAGCGCAGCCGGGCGGCCCTGCACCGCCGGCCGCAGGCGGAGCGCCGCCCGTAGATCGAAGGCCGGGATGACGAGGGCGGCAACCATTGGGAACGTATGTTCTACACGAACGTCTGTTCCCCTGTCAAGCGCCGATACATTCACCCCGAGTGGCCGACCGCGACCGCCTTCCGCAGCTCTCCGGCGAGCTCTTCATCACGGACGGAGGCATGGAGACGACGCTGATCTTCCACCGGGGGATCGACCTCCCCCACTTCGCCTCGTTCGACCTGCTCGCGACCGACGAAGGCCGGCAGGCGCTCCGCGACTACTACGAGACGTACGTCTCGCTCGCGCGCGACCGAGGCGTCGGGCTGCTCCTCGACACGCCCACCTGGCGCGCGAATCGCGACTGGGGCGAGCTGCTCGGCTACTCGGAGGAAGCGCTCGCGCGCGTGAACCGGGACGCGGTGGCGCTGGTCGGCGAGCTCCGCACGGCGAACGGGCCGCCGATCGTCGTCAGCGGCTGCGTCGGCCCGCGCGGCGACGGCTACCAGGCCGGCGCGATGATGAGCGCCGAGGAGGCGCAGCGTTACCACGCCGCACAGGTCGAGACGTTCGCGGGCACCGACGCCGACCTCGTGAGCGCGCTCACGCTCAACTACGCGGCAGAGGCGGTCGGGATCGCGCGCGCCGCCGACGACGCGGGGATCGCGGTCGCGATCTCGTTCACGGTCGAGACCGACGGGCGACTGCCGACCGGGCAGAGCCTCCGCGACGCGATCGAACAGGTCGACGCGGAGACGGACGGCGCTCCCGCGTACTTCATGATCAACTGCGCGCACCCGACGCATTTCGCGGACGCCCTCGCCGAGGGCGAGCCGTGGCTCGAGCGGCTCGGCGGCCTTCGCGCGAACGCCTCGCGCAAGAGCCACGCCGAGCTCGACGAGTCGGAGACGCTCGACGCGGGCGACCCGTACGAGCTCGGCGAGCAGTACGCGGAGCTCCACTCGAGGCTTCCGCGGGTGACGGTCGTCGGCGGCTGCTGCGGGACCGACCACCGGCACATCGGCGCGATCTGCGACGCCTGGACACGCGCGGGCGGCTGAGCGGCTAGGAAGAGGCGGAGCGCAGCTCGGCCGCGAGCTCCTCGTGGCCGCCGAACTCGGCCCAGCCCCACGCCGGCCCGTAGAGGTCGTCGCGGAGCGACGGGTCGGCGCCTGCCGCGAGCAGCAGCCGCGCCGTCTCGGTCCGGCCGTCCTGCGCGGCGATGTGCAGCGCGGTGACGCCCTGGCCGTGATCGGGGCCGCCGAAGGTGCCGCGGGCGTTCGGGTCGGCGCCCAGCTCGAGCAGGCGCGAGACCGCTTCGACCCGCCCGTTCACGGCGGCCCAGGTGAGCGCGGTCCCGCGATAGGGGTCGGCGTCGAGGCGTGCGCCGAGCGCGACCAGGCGGTCGAGCGCCTCGACGCGACCCGCCTTCGCCGCCCAGACGAGCGCCTCGTCCAGCACCTCCTGCTGGTCGTCCGAGGGCTCCCACGCGGGGAAGCCGCCGTGCGGCCGGTAGAAGGCGCGGTGCGCGCCCGCCTCCGGCGTTCCGGCGAGCTCGTCGATCAGGTCGACCCTGCCCAGACCGGCGGCGACCCTGAGGTTCCGCGGCTCGAGGCCGAGCAGGTCGACCACCTCGCGGTGCCCCCAGAAGAGCGCCGCCACGAGCGGCGTGCCGCCGTCGCCGCGCGCGGAGAGCGTCGTGTCGGCGCCGGCCCCGAGCGCGGCCTCGGCAAGCGCCCGGTCGTTCGAGTATCCGGCCTGGTGGAGGATCGTCCAGCCGTAGTCGTTGCCACGGTTGACGTCGGCGCCGCGCGAGAGCAGCAGCGCCACCGCCGGCAGCCGGCCGCCGGCGAGCCCCAGCAGGTCGTTGCCGTTCGTGCCGCGGGCGGCGACGAGCGACGGGTGCTCGTCGAGCAGCGCCTCGAGCTCCTCGAGATCGCCGCGCTGGAGCGCTCGGAACGCGAGCATGAACGGGGACGGCGGCTCGCGGCCCTCACGCAGCGCCTCGATGTGGCGCTCGAGCGCATCCCAGCTCGGGAAGCCGTGTCGCTCGGCGAGGTCGCGGCGGCCCTCGTCGAGCGCGACGCCGCGGACGCTGGCGATGCCCTCGGCACGCCCCTCGTAGTACGCGAGCTCCAGCTCGAACGGGAGCTCGACTGAGTTGCTCAAGACCGAGTCGCTCACCTGCGCTCGAGCACGACGACGGGAATCTCGCGCGTCGTTCGCGTGGCGTACTCGTCGTAGTGCGGCCACACCTCGTTCGCCTTGCGCCAGAGCCGCTCGCGCTCGTCGCCCTCCGCCGTCGTCGCGCGTGCGGCGAACACCTCGGGGCCGACCTGGAGCTCGACTTCGGGCGTCTTCACGAGATTGCGGTACCAGCCGGGATGCTCGGGAGCGCCGCCCTGCGACGCGACGATGACGTAGCGATCGCCGTCGCGCGCATAGATGAGCGGCGTCGTTCGCGGGAGCCCGCTCGAGCGTCCGGTCGTCGTGAGCAGCAGCACCGTGGATCCCTCCTTCCAGATGTGCCCCGTCTCACCGCCCGTCTCGCGGTACAGGCGGACGTGCTCCTGCCCGAACGGGTACGTCTGCTGGGTCATTCGGTCCCCCTTTCGTTCGCTCCAGTCGGACTAACTCTGCCCTCACACGGGTATATGAGGGCGAGGTGACAGGTGCAGCGTGGGTCGCTGCGGTCTTCATCGGAGCCGCTCCGGCGCCGCCGTCGTTCCACGCGCAGGTGACGAACAGGTGGTTCCCGCTCGTCCCCGGCACGGTCTACACCTACCGCGGCGTCAAGGACGGTCTGCCGTCCCGTGACGTCCTGACGGTGACGCATCACACTCGCACGATCGCGGGAGCACGATGCGTGGTCGTCCGCGACCTGCTGTACCTCGCGGGGCGATTGCGCGAGCGGACGACCGACTGGTACTCGCAGGACGGCCCGGGGAACGTCTGGTATTTCGGCGAGAGCACCGCGGAGCTCGATCGCGCGGGCCACGCGACGAGCACCGAAGGAAGCTGGCGCGCGGGCCGGAACGGCGCTCTCGCGGGGATCTACATGCCGGCGCACCCACGCATCGGAGCCGCCGGACGCCAGGAGCACTACCCGGGGCACGCCGAAGATCACTACCGCGTGGTCTCCCTCCACGCCCCGGCCACGGTTCCGTATCGGAGCACCCACTCCGCCCTGCTGACCGAGGAATGGACGCCGCTCGAGCCCGGCGTTCTCGACCACAAGTACTACGTCGCCGGCATCGGCACCGTGCTCGAGCAGACGGTGCGCGGCGGCGACGAGCGAAACGCGCTCGTCTCGGTCACACGCTCCTGATCTCGGCCGCCCGGCCGACCATCCCCGAAAAGCGCGGGACGACCCCGAGCAGGTCGACCTGCGCGCAATACTCGATGTCCTGCTCGAGCCCGGGCGGCCCGTACGTCCGGGCGTTCAGTCCCGCGAGCGAGTCGGGCCACGCACGGGCGACGACCTCCGCCGCGATCGCCGAGTCGGTGCGCTCACCGTCGAGCGCCGCGACGATCCGTCCGGCGCAGTATGCGTCGTCGAGCGCGAATGCTCCCTTGAACCCGGAGCACACGACGGCGACGTCCTCTCCCGAGCGCCGCGCGTAGTCGACGACCGCGCCGAGGTTGAGCAGCGACCCGAGCAGCACGACGTCGCAGCGTGCGACGGCGGTGAGGATCGCCCGGGTCCCGTTCGTCGTCGTCAGCACGAGGGTCCGCGCCTTCGCTCCCTGCGCGAACTCACGCGGCGAGGCCCCTACGTCGAAGCCGTCGATGACCCGGGCTTCGCGCTCCCCGCCCACGACGGCCTCGTCGCCGAGGTCGGCCCGCAGCGCGCGGGCGTCCTCGATCTGCTCGCAGCAGAGCACCCGCTCGTAGCCGGCGGCGAGCGCCTGGGCGATCGACGAGGTCGCGCGCACGACGTCGACCACGATGCCGAGAGGCGCCGACGCCTCCTCATCGGGCGTGAAGGCGACGTGAACACGCACGCCGATACGCTAGCCGCGTGGACGAACCGCGCTATTGCTATCGCCATCCCGACCGCGAGACCGGGCTTTCGTGCTCGGAGTGCGGACGCCCCATCTGTTACGAGTGCATGACGCCGGCCCCGGTCGGGCTTCGCTGCCCCGAGCACTCGGGACAGCCGCAGGGATTCCAGCGGGTGTCCCGGCCGGTGCAGCGCGCCGCCCGCCCGCAGGCGTTGGGCGGCATCTCGGTGACGATGGTGCTGATCGGGCTCAACGTCGCCGTCTACTTCGCCGAGCTCGCGATGGGCGGCACGGTGAACGGCCAGGGCAACTGGATCTACGAGCACGGCGCGCTGTTCGCGGCCGGGCATCTCGTCGACCGGGCACCTGATCGGAGTCGCGCACGGCGACTGGTGGCGGCTCGTGACCGCGGCCTTCCTCCACTACGGGCCGATTCACCTCGGCCTGAACATGCTCGCGCTCTACTTCGGCGGCACGGCGCTCGAGCAGGTGATCGGACGCTGGCGGTTCGCGCTCATCTACTTCGCGTCGGGCATCGCAGGCTCCGCCGGAGCGCTGCTCCTGACGCCGAACTCGCCGACCGTCGGCGCGTCGGGGGCGATCTTCGGCGTGTTCGGCGCGCTGCTCGCGCTCGAGCGCATGCGCGTCATCCACTCCGGCGGCCAGATCCTCGCGCTGATCGTGATCAACCTCGTGTTCACCTTCGCCGTGCCGGGAATCTCGATCGGCGGCCATCTCGGCGGGCTGCTCTGCGGCTTCGTCCTCATGTGGGCGATGACGCACGTCGCCCGCTCGACCGAGTTGAGCGTGCTCGCAGCGGCGGCGGCGATCGCTGGCGAGCTTCGTCGTCGCGTACGCGAAGGTCCGCGGCTACTCCTGAACCGACACCCGCGCACCGGCGGTGGGCAAGGCGCCTCGCCCTGCCCACCGCGGGCGCATCGCTCCGACGGGACGTACCGTGGTACGCCTCCCCCTCCCGTCGTCGGCGCTTGCCACAGACGTCGGTGGTGTGGCGTCGGATTCTGCCCGTTCAGCGCGAAGATCGCAACGATCGCAACAAAACCTACCCGCCGGCCGCCGCGTAGGCCGCACGCCCCGATTCGGCGAGCGCAGCCTGGGCCGCGGCGAGCCGGGCCACCGGGACCCGGAACGGCGAGCAGCTGACGTAGTCGAGCCCGAGCGAATGGCAGAAGGCGATCGAGCGGGGATCGCCGCCGTGCTCGCCGCAGATCCCGAGCTTGAGGTCCGGGCGCGCGGCGGTCCCGCGCTCGACGGCGATCCGCATCAGGTCGCCCACACCGTCCACGTCGAGCGTCTGGAACGGGTTCTCCGCCAGGACGCCGTCCTCGAGGTAGCGCGCCAGGAAGTTGCCCTCGGCGTCGTCGCGCGAGAACGCGAGGGTCGTCTGCGTCAGGTCGTTCGTGCCGAACGAGAAGAAGTCGGCGACCTCGGCGATCGTGTCGGCGCGGAGGGCTGCGCGGGGCACCTCGATCATCGTCCCGACGAGGTGCTCGACGGCGGGCGCCTCTTCGGCCCAGACCGATTCGGTGAGGTCTCGCAGCCTCGTCAGCTCCTCACGGAAGCCGACGAGCGGATGCATGACCTCGACGAGCGGGGCCGTCCCGCGCCGCTCGAGCACGGCCCTCGCCGCCCGGGCGATCGCGCGCACCTGCATCTCGTAGATCTCCGGGTACATCAGACCGAGTCGGCAACCGCGCGTGCCCAGCATCGGGTTCGCCTCGTGCAGGGCGCGGATACGGGCGCGCATGCGCTCGTCGGTCGCCTGCGCCTCGGCAGGCAGGAACTCGTGCAGCGGTGGGTCGAGCAGCCGGATGGTCACCGGCAGGCCGGCCATCGCCTCGAAGATCCCCTCGAAGTCGGCCTGCTGGAACGGGAGCAGCCGGTCGAGCGCCGCACGGCGGCCCGATTCGGTGTCGGCGAGGATCATCTCCTGCACGACCGGCAGCCGCTCGTCGCCGAAGAACATGTGCTCGGTCCGCGCGAGGCCGATGCCCTCGGCACCGAACTCGCGGGCGCGGGTCGCGTCCTCCGGGCGTGTCCGCGTTCGCGCGGATCCCCAGGCGGCGCAGGCCGTCTGCCCAGGTGAGCACCGTCTCGAAGTCCTCGTTCAGTTGCGCGGGCACGAGCGGCACGGCGCCGACGAAGACTCGCCCGGTGCCGCCGTCGATCGTCAGGAGGTCGCCCTCGCGCAAGGTGTGCGACCCGATCGTCGCCGTGCGCGCCGTCTCGTCGAGCTCGAGGTCGCTGCAACCGGCGACGCACGGCTTCCCCATCCCCCGCGCCACGACGGCGGCGTGCGACGTCATGCCGCCGTGCACGGTGAGGATTCCCTCCGCCGCGATCATCCCGTGGATGTCGTCCGGGGTCGTCTCGAAGCGAACGAGCAGCACGGGACCGCTCGCCGCACGCTCGACGGCGGTGTCGGCGTCGAACACGATCGCGCCGCTCGCTGCGCCGGGCGACGCGTTCAGCCCTCTCCCCGCCGGCTCGAGCGCCGCGCTCGGATCGATCGTCGGGTGGAGGAGCTGGTCGAGCTGCGACGCGTCGATGCGCGCGACCGCTTCTTCCCGCGTGATCAGCCCCTCGTCGACCATCGCGACCGCCGCCTTGAGTGCGGCCGCGGCCGTACGCTTCGCCGAGCGCGTCTGCAGGAGATACAGACGGTCGTCCTCGACGGTGAACTCGATGTCCTGGACGTCGCGGTAGTGACGCTCGAGGCGGTCCATCGTCTCGATCAGCTGCGTGAACGCATCGGGCAGGGCCGCGCGCATCGCCTCGATCGGCTGCGGGGTGCGGATGCCGGCGACGACGTCCTCGCCCTGGGCGTTAGCGAGGAACTCGCCGTACGGGCCGCGCTCACCGGTCGACGGGTCGCGCGTGAACGCAACGCCCGTCCCCGAACGGTCGCCCTTGTTGCCGAAGATCATCTGCACGACGTTCACGGCGGTGCCGAGGTCGTCGGAGATGTCGTGGGCGCGGCGGTACACCTGGGCGCGCGGCGTGTCCCACGACGCGAACACGGCGGCGACCGCCCGCGCGAGCTGTACGTGCGCGTTCTGCGGGAACTCGCTCCGCGGTTCCTCGCGGTAGATCCCCTTGTAGGTCTCGACTAGCTCCCGCAGGTCGTCGCCGGAGAGCGCCACGTCCTCCCGCACGCCGCGCGCGTCCTTCAGCGCCGAGAGCGCACTCTCGAAGCGATGCGCGTCGATCCCGTCGACGACCTCGCCGAACATCTGGATCAGCCGCCGGTACGAGTCGAATGCGAAGCGAGGGTTGCGGGTCTCGTCCGCGAGCCCGGCCGCCGCATCGTCCCCCAGCCCGAGGTT
Organism: uncultured Thermoleophilia bacterium; assembly: GCA_963742615.1. Classification (GTDB taxonomy): domain Bacteria; phylum Actinomycetota; class Thermoleophilia; order Gaiellales; family Gaiellaceae; genus PALSA-600. Next base: position 208,875 of record CAVUMS010000003.1, read on the forward strand.
GAGGATCGTGTCCATCATCCCCGGCATCGAGATCGCCGCCCCGGAGCGCACGGACACGAGCAGCGGGGCGGAGCTCGACCCGAACCGCCGGGCCGTACGCTCTTCGAGCCGCCGCACGTGCTCGTCGACCTCTTCTTCGAGGCCGGCCGGCAGCTCGCGGGTGCGCAGGTACGCGCGGCAGGCGTCGGTCGTGATCGTGAACCCGGCCGGGACCGGGATGCCGAGCTGGGTCATCTCCGCGAGGCCCGCTCCCTTGCCGCCGAGGAGCTCGCGGCCTCCTGCTGCAGGCTCGTCGAAGTCGTAGACGTACCGCGCCACGGGAGCAGGAGCCTACCGGCCGCGTCGACGCCGGGACTGGAACTCGGCGATCCAGGCGAGGGCGCGCAGGGAGAACCAGAACGGTGTGAACAGCCCGTAGAAGAGGACGAGCGCCGCCCCGAGCAGCGTGTACCAGACGCCCCAGCGCCAGCGGGGCACCGGCGGCTTCGGCTTCATGCCCCGGCGCTCGCGGTGCGCTGCTCGACCAGGTGGATGATCCGGTGCGAGATCTCCTCGATCGAGAGCTCGCTCACCTCGAGCACGGGGCAGCCGAGCCGGCGGTGCACCTGCGCGGCGTATTCGAGCTCGTCGTAGATCTCGACGAGGCTCGCGTACTTGCGGTCTCCGCGCATCCAGCGGATGCGCTCGCCGCGGATCTCCGACAGCCGCTGCGCGTCGATCGTGAGGCCGACGATCTTCGCGGGCGGCACGTGGAAGAGCTCGGGCGGCGGGTCGATGCCCTTCACCAGCGGGACGTTCGCAGCCTTCCAACCCAGGTAGCCGAGGTAGATCGAGAGCGGTGTCTTCGACGTCCGCGAGACGCCGACCAGCACGACGTCCGCCTCGTGGAGCCCGGAAGGGACGCCGTCGTCGAACTTGACCGCGAACTCGATCGCGGACATGCGCTTGAAGTAGGCGTCGTTCAGCGGCGGACGTGCACGCGGGGTCATCCGGGCCGCCTGGCCCGAGACCTTCGCCACCGCCTCGATCGGGTGGCCGAGCAGGTCGCAGTAATGCAGCCGCGCGCGCCGGCAGAGTGTGCGCATCGTCTCGCGCAGCTCCGGCTCGACGAGCGTGTAGACGACGACCGCAGGGCGGCCGCGCATCCGGTCGACCGCGAGCTGCAGGTCGGTCACGGACTCGACACGCGGGTGCCGGATCTCCCTGAACTCCTGGTCGGGGAACTGCGCCTCGAGTGCCAGCACGAGCCGGTGCGCCGTCTCGCCGGTCGAGTCGGAGACCATGTGCAGCTCGACCACTTCCACGGGCGTTCCGCTTCAGTCGCCGGTGCGCGGAATCTGCGCGAAGTCGCCGAGCCGCCCCAGTGCATCCCGAACGTCGAGGAGCAGCCGCAGCCGGTTCGCCCTCACGGCGGGGTCGTCCGCCATCACGAGCACGTCGTCGAAGTAGCGGTTGACGTGCGGAGCGAGCGCCGCTGCCGCGGAAAGATCGCCTCCGGGCTCGATCGTCGTGACGGCGAGCGCGCGGGCGAGGTCGCGCTCTGCGCCTTCCTCGAGGAGCGCAGAGTCGACCGTCGGCGCCGCGTCGTCCTCGGCGCGCCCCGCGAGCCGGTTCGTACGATCGAAGGCCGTCTGCACGGCGTCGAACTCCGGTGTGCGCTCGGCGTCGGCGAGCGCGGTCGCCTGCTGCGCGACGCCGCCGAGGTCGGTCACGGCCGACGCCCGCGCCGCACGGACGAAGTGCACCGGCACGTCGAGCAGCCCCTCGAGGCGCTCCTCGACGAAATCGCGCACGTCGCGCTGCAGCAGGTCCCGCGGGATCACGACGCCTCCCTCGACGGCGAGCCGGCACAGCCCGATCGCGGCGCGGCGGAGCCCATACGGGTCGCGCGAGCCGGTCGGGCGCGTGGCGACCGCGAAGACGACAGAGAGCGTGTCGAGCTTGTCGGCGGCTGCGAGCACCGCGCCCGCCTCGGTCTTTGGGAGCGGGCTGCCGGCTCCGTCGGGCAGGTGATGGTCGTCGATCGCCGCCGCGACGTCGGCCGGGTAGCCGGCGAGGCGCGCATACGTCGCGCCGATGTGCCCCTCGAGCTCCGGGAACTCACGGACGAGCTCGGACGCCTGGTCGGCCTTCGCGAGCCGCGCCGCCTGTACCGCGACATCGTCGCCCCCGAGCTTCGGCACGAGCTCGACGAGACGCGCGGTCTTGTCGGCGATCGTCCCGGCGCCGCGGAAGAACGTGATCTCGCTCGTCCGCTCGACGAGCGCGTCGATCCCGACCGCGACGTCGCGGTCGTAGGTGAACTCGGCGTCCTCGAGCCGCCCCCGCAGTACGAACTCGTTCCCGGCACGGACCACATCCGGGTCGCCGCCGTTCGCGACGAACGCGAACCGGTTGCCGCCGAGCGGGAAGTACCGCTGATGCGACTGCATCGTGGTGATCACCACGCGTTCCGGCAGGCGAAGGAAGCGCTCGTCGAAGGAGCCCTCCTGCACGCGCGCCTGCTCGACCAGGTACACGACCTCGTCGAGCTTGTCCGCCGGATCGCTCCACGCACCGAGCGCGTCCAGGCCGGAGGTGATGCGCTCGAAGCGGACGGCCCGATCGGGCTCGACTCCCGCGGCGCGAAGCAGGGAGAGGTACTCGACCGCATGGTGGATCTCGACGCGGTCCGGATGCGTCGACCGGTGACCGTACGAGAACCCGCCGGTCTCAACGCCCGCGAGCGCCACCTCGATCGTGTGGTCGTCGAGCTTCGCGCAGATCCAGCGGACCGGTCGCGCAAAGCGGAAGCCCGCGCCCCAGGACATCGAGCGCGCGAACTGCAGGCCCGTGACGATCGCCCGAAGCCGCTCCGGCAGCGCCTGTTCGATCGGCTCGCCGGGCACCTCGACGCCGAGGTGGCCGTCGCGGACGGTCAGCGCGTCGACCTCGACGCCCTGACGCTTCGCGAACCCGGCGGCGGCACGGTCGCGCAGAGACTCCGGCGGCCCCTGGACCCACGTGTCCTCGGTGCGGTCGGGCACGGTCGCAGGGAACGCCAAACGGCGCGGGCCGAGCCACAACTCGTCCGGCGACACGCCCAGGTGCTCGCGCGCCAGCCCCGGCAGCTGCAGCCCCGCCTCCATGCAGGCAGCGGCGGGAAGCTCCTCGCAGCCGATCTCAAGCAGCAGCTTCCGCATGCTCCTCCTGCTGCTGGGCGAGGTAGAGCTGGGCGACGTCGCGCACGAGGTCGCGGATGCGCGCGATGTACGCCGCGCGCTCGGTGACGGAGATCGCGCCGCGCGCGTCGAGCAGGTTGAAGGCGTGGTTCGCCTTCAGGATCTGGTCGTACGCGGGCAGCGGGAGATCCTGCTCGACGAGGTAGCGCGCCTCCTCCTCGAACTCGCCGAACCGGCGCGCCAGGGTGCCGACCGGCGCCTCCTCGAAGTTGTAACGCGACCACTGCCGCTCGTTCTCGCGGTAGACGTCCGCCCACGTCACGCCCTCCGCCCAGACGAGGTCGAACACCGTCGGCGTGCCCTGCACGATCATCGCGAGGCGATCGAGGCCGTAGGTGATCTCGGCAGGGACGAGATCGAGGTCGAGACCGCCGAGCTGCTGGAAGTAGGTGAACTGCGTGATCTCCATGCCGTCGCACCACACCTCCCAGCCGAGGCCCCACGCGCCGACCGTCGGCTGCTCCCAGTCGTCCTCGACGAACCGGACGTCGTGCCGCGACGTGTCGATGCCGATCGCACGCAGCGACCCGAGGTACAGGTCGAGCACGTCGGGCGGGCTCGGCTTGAGGATCACCTGGTACTGGAAGTAGTGCTGGAACCGCATCGGGTTCTCGCCGTAGCGCCCGTCGAGCGGCCGGATCACGGGCTCGAGGTAGGCGGTCTTCCACGGCTTCGGGCCGAGGCTCCGCAGGAACGTCGCGGGGTTCATCGTTCCGGCGGCGAGCTCGGTGTGGTACGGCGTGAGCAGGACGCACCCCTGATCGGCCCAGTACCGCTCGAGCGCGAGAATCGTGTCCTGGTACGTTCGCTCGGCCATGAGCGCCCATCGTACGGACCGCTGGCAGCGCCTGTCACTCGCCTCCGAGGCCCTGCGCGGCAACCTGCTCGGCGACCCGCACGAGCGCCCGCTCTGGGTGTGGGCGCCCGAGGACGACTCGCGGCGCTATCCGTCGGTCTACGTGATCCAGGGGATGCTCGGCCGCGTCGACGCCTGGTTCAACGTCACTCCCTGGACGGAGTCGTTTCCCGACGCGGTCGAGCGGAGCGCTCCCGACGCGGTCGTCGTCCTGGTCGACGCCTTCACCGCCGTCGGCGGGTCGCAGTTCGTCGACTCTCCGGGGACGGGCCGCTACCACACCTATCTCTGCGACGAGGTCGTGCCCTTCGTCGACGCACGCTTCCCGACCCTGCCCGAGGCCGGGCACCGCGGCATCCAGGGCAAGTCGTCCGGCGGCTACGGCGCCATGATCACCCCACTCCTCCGCCCCGACCTGTTCGGCGGGCTCGCGACCCATGCCGGCGACGCGCTCTTCGAGCTCAGCTACCAGAACGAGTTCGGCGCTGCCGCCCGCGCGCTCCGCGACAAGTACGACGGCTCCTACGAGCGGTTCTGGGACGACTTCCGCAGCGGACGGCCCGCGTTCGCGCGACAAGGACGACGCGGTGCTCGTCAACAGCTACGCGATGGCCGCGGCGTACTCGCGCACGTGACGACGGCACCGTCGAGATCCCGTTCGACGTCGCGACCGGCGAGCTCCTGCCCGAGGTCTTCGAACGGTGGCTGCGCTGGGACCCGGTGCGCATGGCCCGCGACCCGCGCCATGCGGAGACGCTCCGCGGCGCTCCGCGGGATCTGGATCGACTCGGGGACGCGCGACGAGTACTGGCTCGATCTCGGCGCGACCGCCTTCCGCCGCGTGCTCGGCGAGATCGGCGTCTCCGACGACGCGGTGCACTTCGAGCTCTTCGACGGCAGCCACGGCGGGATCTCGTGGCGCTATCCGCTCGCGCTCGAGTGGCTCGTCGCGAGGCTCTCCTAGACGCCCTCGACGGCGCCGGCCGCTCCATCACCTTCGCGTCGGGCACGTCGAAGCCGAACTTGCGGTAGAGCGGGTGCATGTTGCTGGTGTGCAGGAGCCAGCGGCGATCGGCGAGCGGGCCGCGCTCGATCATCTCCCGCAGGAGCTCCTCCCCCAGCCCGCGCCCGCGGTACTCCGGGAGCACGTACACGTCCGCCAGGTAGACGAACGAGACGCCGTCGCTGGCCGCGCGGCAGAAGCCCACCTGCCGGTCGCCGTGGTAGAGGCCGACGACGCGGGCCGCCTCGCGAACGAGCCGCTCCTGCACGTCGCGGGGACGGCCGAGCGCCCAGTACGCCTCCTCGCTGAGGAAGCGGTGGATCTCGTCGAGGTCGATCCGATCCTTCGCGTCGTCGAGCTCGAACCCGTCTCCGAGCTCGCGCCTCACGCCGACAGCGTCCGCAGCCGGAAGCCGCCGTGCTCCTCGTACGACGCGATGATCACCATGAGCGCGTCCTTGCGCGCGCGGTCCGACAGCGGCGCCCCGACCGCGTCCGCGAGCGGCGTCGAGAGCAGGCCCTCGATCGCCGCGAGCCCCTCCGGCGAGAGCCGCAGCCCGTCGACGGCGTGCGCCCGGCAGAGCGCTCCTCCCGCCCGCGCCGAGTACCCGACCAGGTCGTCGGCCGCGCCGCACTCGACGCAGCCCGTCAGGTGCGGCAGGTAGCCGGCGAGCCAGAGCAGCTTCAGCTGGAACGAGAGCACGAGCGGATCGAGGGCCGGGGTTGCCTCGCCGGCCGGCGCGTCGTCGAGCTGGTCGAGGAAACGCTCGAGCGCCGTGAAGGCGCGCTCGTTCGCCTCGGGCTCGCCGTGCAGGCGCAGCATCGCCTCCGCGCCGATCAGCCCGACGTTCAGGCGGTACGGATCCTCGCGGATCGCGCGGTGCGAGCGCTTCAGGTCGACGCCGGTGATCGTGACCAGCTCGCCCGAGCCCTGATGGAGCATCAGCTCGACGTGCGACAGCGGCTCGAGCCGGGCCCCGAACCGCGAGCTCGTCTTGCGCACCCCTTTGGCAATCGCCCCGACGCGCCCGCGGTCGGCGGTGTAGAGGTGGAGGATCCGGTCGGCCTCGCCGTAGCGCAGCGACCGCAGGACGATCGCGTCGGTCTTCGCGGTCCGCGCGGCCATTCGCGGCAAGTCTAGAGTCGGCATGCGTCAGCCCTCGGCCGCGCGCAGGCGCTGGCAGCCCGGGCAGTACCAGGTGCCGCGTCCCGCGGCGCGGGTCTTGTCGATCGGCGTCCCACACCGCTCGCACGGCTCGCCTGCGCGGCCGTACACCTTGAACTCGTCCTGCATGGTCCCGGATTCTCCGTCCGGGAGGGCGTAGTCGCGGAGCGTCGACCCGTGTCGCGCGATCCCCTGCTGGAGGGCGCGCCGGATGCCGCGGTGGAGCGCGCGCACCTCGTCGAGCGTAAGCGCCGCCGCCGGCGTGAGCGGATGTACGCGCGCCCGCCACAGCGCCTCGTCGGCGTAGATGTTCCCGACGCCGGCGACCGTGCGCTGGTCGAGGATGGCCGCCTTGATCGGCGCCCTCCGCCCCGCCAGCCGCGCGCCCAGGTTGCGGGCGCGGTACGACGTCGAGCAGCGGCTCCTCGCCGACACGCACGTCGAGGTAGGGATCGAGCTCCCCCGGCTCGAGCAGCAGCCACGTGCCGAACCGCCGGACATCGCGATAGGCGACGTCCGACCCGTCGTCTAGCCTGACAACGGCTCGGCGATAGGGATCGTCCGGCAGCGTTCCCGCCTCGCCGTGCCGTAGCGACCCCGTCATCCGGAGGTGGATCAGGAGCGACCGACCCGACTCGAACCGAACAATCAGATACTTGCCGCGCCGGTCGAGCGCCTCGACGCGTTCACCCTCCAGCTCGGCGGCGATCTCGCGGGGATCGAACGGCCTGGTCAGCCGCGATGTCGGCGATCGACACCGTGTCGAAGCGGCGACCCTCGACGAGCGGCGCCAGTCGCCGCCGAACGGACTCGACCTCGGGCAGTTCAGGCATGTCCCCACGCTAGCCAGAGGCTGCCGCGCCGCCCGCGACGGTCCGTCGAACGCGGTCAGTCCACGACCTCGAGCAGCACCGGCCGCTCGGGCGGGGCGTCTCGGCGCGATCTCGTAGGCGGCGAGCAGCTCGTCGACCGCCTCGGCGGCAGACGCGTCGTCGCGCGCCAGCACGCGTGCGAGCGGTTGGCCCTGCTCGACGGCGTCACCGCGCTTCGCGAGGCACAGGACGCCGACCGCGTGGTCGATCGCGTCCTCCTTCGTCCGGCGCCCGGCTCCGAGATGGACGGCCGCGTTGCCGACCGCGATCGCGCCGACGCGTCGGACGTAACCCGCGGCCGGCGCCGGCACGTCGCGCTCGACGGCCGCCGACGGAAGCACGCCGCTCGTCGGCGTTGCCGCCCTGCGCGTCGATCCAGCGACGCCACGTCGCCTCGGCGCGTCCCGTCGGCGACCGCCGCCTCCGCCCGTCGCCGGCCCTCGGCCTCGTCGATTCCGAGGTCCGACAGGGCGAGCAGCCGTGCGCATGCATCGAGCACGAGCTCGGTGAAATCCGCCGGGCCGCGCCCGCGTACGGTGTCGAGCGCCTCCCGTACCTCGACCGCGTTCCCGACCGCCGCCCCGAGCGGCTGGTCCATGTCGGTGAGCAGGCAGACCACCTCGCGCCCCGCTTCGCGACCGAGCGAGAGCATCGCATCCGCGAGGCGCCGCGCCTCGTCGATCGTCTTCATGAACGCGCCGTCGCCGACCTTGACGTCGAGCACGATCGCCTGGGCGCCGGCGGCGATCTTCTTCGACATGATCGAGGCCGCGATCAACGAGAGCTGGTCGACGGTCGCCGTGACGTCGCGCAACCCGTAGAGGAGCTTGTCCGCAGGGACGAGGTCGCCGGTCTGGCCGATGATCGCCAGACCGACGTCCCGGACCTGCGCGACGAACTCGTCGAGCCCGAGCTCGGTGCGGTAGCCCGGGATCGACTCGAGCTTGTCGAGCGTGCCGCCGGTGTGACCGAGGCCGCGGCCGCTCATCTTCCCGAGCGGGACACCGCACGCGGCGACGATCGGGCCGACGGCCAGCGAGGTCTTGTCGCCGACGCCGCCCGTCGAGTGCTTGTCGACCACCTTGCGGCCGAGCTCGGCGCCGAGATCGATCGTCTCGCCGCTCCGGATCATCGCGTCCGTGAGCACGAACGTCTCGCGCGGCGAGAGGCCGCGGAAGAACACCGCCATGCAGAACGCCGCCATCTGGTAGTCGGGGACCTCGAACCGGGCGTAGCCGAGGATCAGCTCCGCCAGCTCGTCGTCGGCAGCTCCTCGCCGTCGCGCTTCCTCCGGATCAGCTCCGCCGGACGGATCATCTCGTCGCGAAGAAGATCGTCGGGCGGCTGTGCGTGACGAACGGGATCTCGACGGCGTCCGGAACCGGCTGCGTCGGCATCGACATCGACTGCTGGTACGCGACGAGCTTCGAGCGGTCGTGAACCGTCACGGTGATCGTCGAGATCGTGCTGCGCCACCGTCGCAAAATGCGGGCGCAAGAGCTCGGCTCCGTTCTCGCGGTTGAACCGCTCTTCGAACCCGGGTGGATAGCGAGACCAGCGCACGAAGCTCCTCGAGATGCGATGCCGAGTTCGTGACGGCGATCAGTGCGCCGCCCGGCTGGAGCACACGGGCGATCTCGCCCAGCCCGCGGTCGAGGTCCGGGCACGTGGTACAGCATCCACGCAGCGACCACGGTGTCGAACGTCCCGTCGGCGAACGGCAGTCCTGCACGTCGCCGACCTCGTCCGTCGACACCGCGCGCCCGCGCAAGCTCGACCATCCGCGGCGAGACTGTCGACGTACGACACCCGGGCGCCGAGCTCGTTCTGCATCCGCTCGGCCAGCTCCCCCGGGCCTCCGCCGACCTCGAGGACGATGCGGGGCTCCCACTCGAGCAGCGTGCGCCAGAGCACGTCGTGCGGGTCCGGGCCCGAGACGTCGTCATAGAGCGCCTGCCGGGCGCGGAGGTTGTGCTCACACGCGTACTGCGGCGCACGGCGTCTGGATCGTGGAGCGACATCACGAGCCCGGCTTGTCCGCGACGAACATCGACGTTGCGCGCCGCGCGACGAACGGCTCGTCGATCGTCCTCGGGCAGGTTCTCGACGAAGGGCGACATCGAGATCGAGGCGCGCACGTACTCCTCGACCTCGCCGCGGTCGGCGAACACGAGCTCACCGTCGACGTCATGGCGGCGAACGGTCGGGAAACGCTGAGCGAGCGTCTCCTCCCCGCTCTCGCGCGAGAACGCGATCGTCGACGGACCGCTGCCGACCAGCTCGCGCAGCTCGTGCAAGTGGGTCGTCGAGTTCGGTTGCGGCGACCAGGCGGCCGCCGGGCCGAAGCACGCGGGCGAGCTCCGAGACCGCACGATCGCGATCGGGGACGTGGTAGAGCATCCACGCCGCGACCGCGACGTCGAACGAACCGTCCTCGAAAGGCAGCTCCTGCACGTCGGCGACCTCCGCTGCCACTCCGGCCTCCACGGCGAGCGCGACCATCCGCGGCGAGAGGTCGACGGCCGTCACGCGGGCGCCCGTCTCGCGTCCGATCCACGCTGCGAGCTCGCCCCAGCCGCAGCCGACTTCGAGCACGCGCGCAGGGCGGAGCTGCGTGACGGCCGAGACGATGAAGAGGCGGGCGTCCTCACCGCCCGATCCGTCGGTGTACGCCGATGCGCGCCGACGAAGGCGCGCCTCGTCGGCGTACTCGCGCGCGACGAGTGCAGGATCGTCGAGCCGCGTCACGGGTCGACGATCGGCCGCCCCGGGACGCCGCGTGGCGCCGACCCGCCGCCGAGCCAGGCGTTCACGGTCGCGCCCACGTCTGCGAACTCGCCGTCCTCGTGGATCCGGCCGGCGGCGTTCCGTCCTTCCACGTAGGCGAGGAGCAACGCGTACTCGCGCGAGTGGTCGGTCGACGGCGTCGTCGGGTCGCAGCCGTGGTCCGAGGTCACGATCAGCAGGTCGTTCGGGCGCAGCGCGTCGAGGAGATCCGGCAGGCGCCGGTCGAAGTCCTGCAGCGACCGGTGGAAGTTGACCGGGTCGTTCCGGTGACCCCAGAGCATGTCCGTCTCGACGAGGTTCGTGAAGACGAAGCCGTCGTCGATCGCGCGCAGGATCTCCTCTGTCTTCTGGATGCCCTCGACGTTCGACTTGGTCGGGAACTCCTCGTCGATATCGACGTGCGCGAAGATGTCCGGGATCTTCCCGACACCGTAGACCGTGCTTCCCGGCGGCGCGCACCTGTGACAGGTAGTTCGGACGGCGCGGCTCGAGCGAGAAATCGTGCCGGTTCGGAGTCCGCTCGTACGCGCCGGGCTCGCCGACGAACGGTCGCGCGATCACGCGGCCGACCGCGTGCTTGCCGGTGAGGATCTCGCGCGCGACGCGGCAGCCGTCGTAGAGCTCCTCCAGCGGAATGGTCTCCTCGTGCGCTGCGATCTGGAAGACCGAGTCGGCGCTCGTGTACACGATCCACTTGCCCGTCCGCTGGTGCTCCTCGCCGAGCTCCTGGATGATCTCGGTGCCGCTCGCGGCCTTGTTCCCGAGAACGCCTCTGCCCGGTCCGGTTCATGAACGGGTCGATCACCTCGTCGGGAAAGCCGAGCGGGTAGGTCGGCAGTGCCTGCGGCGTGACGACGCCCATCAGCTCCCAGTGCCCGGCCGTCGTGTCCTTGCCCTTCGACCGCTCGAGCAGCCGCCCGGCGATCGCCGGCGCGCCGGGCTGCGGCGCGCAGCCCTCGAGAGGCTCGACGTTGCCCAGCCCGAGCGCCTCCAGCGTGGGCAGGTCGAGGCCGCCGACCGCACGGGCGACGTTGGCGAGCGTGTTCGAGCCTTCGTCGCCGAACTCGGCCGCATCCGGTAGTTCGCCCGCTCCGACGGCGTCCAGCACGATGACGCACGCACGCGGCACCGGGCTATCCTACTTCGGTGGCCGACATCCTTGGACTGATCGGGATCGCCCTCTTCGTCGCATTCATCATCTCGCTCGCGGCGGCTGTGACGTGGGTCGTCGTCAAGCTGTTCCCGACGAAGACGTAGGCGCCCGCTCAGACCGCGGAGAGCGGGAGGACCGCCTCGAGCGGTGTGTGCTCGAGGCCGTGAGCTTCCGCGACCGCCTGGTACGTGACCTTGTGCTCGATCACGTTGACGCCCTTCGCGAGGCACGCATCCGCCGCGACCGCGTCGCGTAGCCCGAGGTTCGCGATCGCCTCGACGTAGGGCAGCGTCGCGTTCGTCAGCGACGTGCGTCGACGTGATCGGCACGGCGCCCGGCATGTTCGCGACGCAGTAGTGCGTGACGCCGTCGACGACGTAGACGGGCTCGGCATGGGTCGTCGCATGCGACGTCTCGAAGCAGCCGCCCTGGTCGATCGCGACGTCGACTACGACCGCGCCCGGCCTCATGGAGGCGATCATCGCGCGCGTGACGAGCTTCGGCGCGAGCGCACCCGGGATCAGCACGGCGCCGATCACGAGGTCGGCCTCCGCGACCGCGGCCGCGATCTCGAGGCTCGAGCTCATCAACAGCGTCACACGGCCCGACAGCACCTCTTCGAGATGCCGCATCCGGTCGATCGAGCGGTCGAGGATCGTCACCTGGGCGCCGAGCCCGAGCGCGATCACGGCCGCGTTGTAGCCCACGACGCCGCCGCCGACGATCACCACCTTTCCGGGCGCGACGCCGGGAACCGCTCCGAGCAGCAGCCCGCGCCCGCCGAGCGGCTTCTCCAGGAAGTGCGCGCCCGCCTGCGGCGCGAGCCGGCCCGCGACCTCGGACATCGGCGCGAGCAGCGGCAGCGTACGGCCGACCTCGACCGTCTCGTACGCGACGGCGGTGATCCCCGAGTCGATCAGCGCACGGGTCAGCGGCTCGTCGGCGGCGATGTGCAGGTACGTGAAGAGGATCAGCCCCTCGCGCAGCTGCGCGTACTCGGGCTGGATCGGCTCCTTCACCTTCAGCAACAGGTCGCTGCCGTCCCACACGTCGTCGACCGACGCGATCAACGCGCCGACCCGCTGCGTAGTCGTCGTCGGCGAACGCGCTCCCCTCGCCGGCGCCGGTCTCGACCAGGACCTCATGACCGTGGTTGATCAGCTCGAGCGCGCCCGCGGGTGTGAGCGCGACGCGGTATTCGTCCGGCTTGATCTCCTTGGCGACGCCGATCCGCACGGGGCGCAAGCCTACTCGGGACCGGCGAGCAGACGGCGGGCCTCGGCGCCCGCGGCGAACGCCGCCTCGAAGTGCGGCCCTTCCTCGTCCGGGCCTCTGCCCATGTGCGACAGCTCGAGCCCGGCACAGGCCTCGCGCCAGCCGGGAGCCTCGAGTGGCGCGATCGTGAGACCGTCGCCGGCGAGGTCGACGACGGCACGCGTGTGGTGCGAGACGCCGCGGTGGCGCTCGCGCTCGTCGGCCCGCGAGACGCGCTGTGCGAGCACGGCGCGCCCGTGCAGGGACGCGGTGACGAGCGCGACCTCGGCGAGCGAGATCGCCCCGTGGCCGAAGCGCGTGCCCGTGCCCGCGAGCCCGGGACCGACCGAGCACACGGCGACGTCGGCCTGCCCGGCGACCCACAGCAGTGCAGACGCGGCGGAGAGACAGCGGACGTCGGCGCCGAAGCACGGCGCGACGGCCGCGGTCGCCTCGACGAGGCCCTGCTCGCGGAGCGTGCGCAGCGTTATCCGAGAGCTGAACGGGGAGCGCACCGCCCTGGACCTGGACGTATGCGACGCGCACCCCGCGAAGCGCGGCGCAGACCGGCCCGACCTGCGAGTGGACGGTGCACAGCACGACGGGCAGCCCGCCCAGCGACCGAGGAAGCTCGATGTCCTCCTCGACGTGACGAACGGCCCACTGGCCCGGCGCGTACGGAAGCACCATCACGTGCGCGTTCGCGTCCGGCGCGAGGTCGAGCCCGCGGGTGAGGTTCGCGTACAGGACGTCGAACCCGCCGGACCCGAGCCCGAGCTCGCGCGCCTGGACGTTCACGAGCACCTCGTCGCCCTGCTCGACCGGCCCGGTGACGAGCGGGTATGCCACGCAGGGCGCACCGTCGACCTCGAGGCGCACGCAGGTCCGAATGGCGTTCGGCGACGCTGGAGACGCGGCCGCGTCTAAGCGAGAGCGGCATCGACCAGCGCCAGGGTCACGTCGACCATCGCCTCGAGGTCGGAGACCGCGATCCGCTCGTCGGGCGTGTGGATGTCGGTCATGCCGTTCGCGAGGTTGACGACCTGGAGCCCGCGGTCGTTGAAGATGTTCGCGTCGGCCGCGCCGCCCGAGAGCTCGTAGTGCACCTCGTGGCCGCTCCGTTCGAGTGCGTCGGCCGCGAGCACGACCGCGCGGTCGCCGCGGCCGAAGCGGTAGCCGGGTAGCTCTTCCGCACGACCGTCGTCGCCTCGCACTCGGCGATCCCCGCGGCGAACGTGACGGCGTCCTGCATCTCCTGCACGAGATCGGTCAGCCGCCGCTCGTCGTGCGATCGCGCCTCGGCGACGAAGGTGCACCACTCGGGAACGATGTTCGTCGCCGTGCCGCCGGTGATCGTCCCCACGTTCGCCGTCGAGAGCTCGTCGACGCGCCCGAGCCGGAACTCGGAGATCGCGCGCGCTGCGGCGGCGATCGCCGAGCGCCCCTCGTCGGGATGCATGCCGGAGTGCGCGGCGCGGCCGTGGAAGGTGACCTCGAGCGACTGCGAGTACGGCGCGCCGAGGATCACCGTGCCGATCGGGGCCGCCTGGTCGTAGACGTAGCCGATCCGCGCGCGCAGCCGCTCGTGATCGAAGGCGGCCGCGCCGATCAGCCCGACCTCCTCCTTCGGCGTGAACAGGAGCTCGATCCCCGCGTGCGGGCGGCTCTCGGCCAGCACCGTGCGCGTCGCCTCGAGCATCGCCGCGACCGCCGACTTGTTGTCGGCGCCGAGGATCGTGCCCGGCCGCGTTCCGCACCGTCCCGTCGTCGACGACGGGCTCGATCGCCGCTGTCGGCGGCACCGTGTCGAGGTGCGCGCAGAACAGGAGCGGCTCGCCCTCCGCGGTCGGCTCGATGCGCGCATAGACATTGCCGGCGTTCGACCCGATCTCCTCCGCGCTCGTCGTCCTCGTCGGCGTCGAGCCCGCAGGCGGCGAGGTAGCGGAGGACGAGGTCGGCGACGGCGCGCTCGTCGCCCGGCGGGCTGGGGACGACCGCGAGCTCGGTGAAGAGGTCGAGGACGTCCGGGGGCACTACGCGACTTCGGCGTGAGCGCGCGTGCGGGCCCGGTCGAGCGCCGCCGAGACGAGCCCGAGGAAGAGCGGCGCCGGCCGCGTGGGCCGTGACTTGAACTCGGGATGGAACTGCGATGCGACGAACCACGGATGGTCGGTGAGCTCGACGATCTCGACGAGCCGGCCCTCCTGGAACGTGCCGCTGACCACGAGGCCGCCGTCGACCAGTTGTTGCCGGTAGGCGTTGTTGACCTCGTAGCGATGCCGGTGCCTCTCGGCGATCATCTCCTCGTCGCCGTACGCCTCGCGCACGCGCGATCCGTCCGCGAGCTCGACCGCCTGGGCACCGAGCCGCATCGTCCCTCCGAGATCCTCGACCTCCTTCTGCTCCGGGAGCAGATCGATCACCGGGTGCGGCGTCTCGGGGTCCATCTCCGTCGAGTTGGCGCCGTCGAGGCCGACGACGTGCCGCGCGAAGTCGGAGACCGCGACGTGCATGCCGAGGCAGATGCCGAGGTACGGGATGTCGTCCTCGCGCGCGACCCGGCAGGCGAGCACCTTCCCCTCCCAGCCGCGCGAGCCGAACCCGCCCGGCACGAGCACGCCGTCGACGTCCGCGAGCTCGGCGCGGGCCTCGTCGAGCGTCATCGCCTCCGCGTCGACCCAGCGAACGTGCACGCGGCATCCCGTCGCGATGCCGGCGTGCTTCAGCGCCTCGTGGACGGAGAGGTACGCGTCGTGGAGCTTCACGTACTTGCCGACGAGCGCGATCTCGACCGTCTCGTCGCGCTCGGCGATCCGCTCCGTCAGGTCGAGCCACTCGCCGAGATCGGCCGCCGGCGCGTCGATCCCGAGCTTGCGGCAGACGAGCTCGTCGAGGCCCTGCTCCTGCAACGCGATCGGAACGAGGTAGACATCCGGCACGTCGGGGTTCGTGATCACCGCGTCGAGGTCGACGTCCGCGAACAGCGCGATCTTCTCGCGGATCTCGCGCTGCAGCGGCTCGGTGGAGCGGCAGACGAGCACGTCCGGGTGGATACCGATACGGCGCAGCTCGTTCACCGAGTGCTGCGTCGGCTTCGTCTTCAGCTCGCCGGCGGTCTCGATGAACGGGACCAGGGTCACGTGGACGTACAACACGTTCTCGGGCCCGACCTCGCGGCGGAACTGGCGGATCGCCTCGAGGAAGGGCAGCGACTCGATGTCGCCGACCGTGCCGCCGATCTCGGTGATCACGACGTCCGTGTCGGTCGCCTCGGCCACCGAGCGGATGCGCGCCTTGATCTCGTTGGTGATGTGCGGGATCACCTGCACCGTCGAGCCGAGGTACTCGCCCTTGCGCTCCTTCCGCAGCACGCGGTCCCAGACGGCGCCGGCCGTGTGGTTCGCCGCACGGGAGAGGTTCTCGTCGATGAAGCGCTCGTAGTGGCCGATGTCGAGATCGGTCTCGGCGCCGTCCTCGGTGACGAACACCTCGCCGTGCTGGAACGGGCTCATCGTGCCCGGATCGACGTTGATGTACGGGTCGAACTTCTGCACCTGCACCTTCAGCCCGCGGGCCTTGAGCAGGCGCCCGAGCGAGGCCGCGGTGATGCCCTTGCCGAGCGACGAGACGACGCCGCCGGTCACGAAGACGTACTTCGCGCTCACGGACGACCCCACGCGTCGAGCTCGCGAAGCACTGGCGTGCGTTCGATCAAGCTGCCGAGCGAGGAGCGCTCGCCGAGGACGGTGAAGGCGGTCAGCGCTCCAATCGCCAGCCAACGCCGTCCGCCCGTGAACCGGTCCACGGAACGCAAGCCTAGCAGCGCCCCGAAAGCGTTCGATCCTGCGTCGCCGAGCATCGCCATCTCGCGGAGATCGTAGGGAGCGATCAGGACGGCGATGCCGAGCGGCGCGCCAAGCGGGGACGCGGCCGCGAGGTAGACCTTGAGCGCGCGCCCCGGCTTCGTGTCGAGCTGGTTGAGCGCGTTCGCCGCGAGCCCGACGAGGAGCGCGCCCGAGAGCGAGCGCGTCCGCGCGAGCCCATAGAGCGGGATCGCGACGAGCTTCAGGACGCCCGTCGACGAGCGGGCCCGCAGGTGCGCGACGAAGCCTCGCTCGGTGCCCGACCAGAGATCGTCGGCGAGGCCGATCGCGCAGACGACCGGCTCGTGCATGGCCGCGAGCCAGCCGACGAGCGGCAGTCGGAGGCCGCGGTGGTTGACGCGAAGCGGCCCGGCCGCAAGGAAGAGGTCGAGCAGCTGGCGGCCGCGGTGGAGGAAGCCCGCGAGGTCGCGCCCGGTCGGGCGGTGGTCGGAGCTCGAGCTCGATCTCCGCGAACGCGATCCCCGCGCGAGCGGCGTCGATCGTCATGCGCGTCTCGGCGCCGAACCCCGCCGCGAGCGGGAACACCGCCGCCCGCGCATCCGCATCGAGCAGGCGCTGGCCGCTGAGCGGTTCGGACGCGGCAACGCCGCCTCGCAGCGCGATGAGCGCCCCCGCCGCGCGCTTCGCGATCCCGAAGCCGCCGCCCTGTCTCCGAGCGAACCGGGCGACCCGCAGCCCGGCGCCGCCCACGGAGCGCCGTCAGGTGGCCCTCGAGATCGGCATCGGCGAGCAGGATCGGGCCGGGCTCGGCGAGGCGCTCCGCCGCCGACAGCGCCTGGCCCTTCCCCCGGCGCGGCAGCTCGACGACGTCGGCACCCGCCCGGCGCGCCGCCGCGGCGGTCGCGTCGCGCGACCCGTCGTCGGCGACCAGCACCCGCACATCCGGGAACTGCTCCCGCAGCGCCGAAACGGTTCGCGTGATCGTCGCCTCCTCGTCGCGTGCGGCGACGAGGATCGTCGACGGCCCCTGCGTCACCCGCCGTCCACGATCCGCGGCAACAGAGCGTCCGCGGTCGGCTTCACGCCGTAGCTCCCCGTCTGCGAGCCGGCGAGCAGCAGCACGAGGGCGAGCTTGCCAGGCGCGGTGTCGATGTCGTCGACGGTCGACAGCCCCGGGACGTCCTGCCAGACCGGGACGAGCGAAGGATCTGCCGAGGTGCGCTCGACAGCCACGACCGGGACGCCCGTCACCTTGAACCCGCCGAGCAGGCCGGCGACGAAGCGCTTGGTCGGGCCGTCCGGCGTCCGCGACTGCTGCACCAGGACGACCCCGTCAACCGGGCGCGACGCCGCCCCGCGCTGCTCCTCGACGAGCAGCGGCGCGACGCGATCGGCGAGCGGGGTCTTTCCGCCCGTCACCCATTCCTGCGCCAGCTCGTGGCCGATGTCCGGCAGGTCGCGGAACCCGGCCACTCCGTGGAGTGCCTGGACCAGCGGCTTGAGCGCGACGGGCTCCTTGACGGCGCGGTAGAAGGCGGTCGTCCCTCCTGCGTCGTCGAGCGCCTGGGTCACGTCGGCCCCCGATGCGCCGCCGCTCGGGCCGACCACGATCACCGCGACGCGCTTGCGCGCGAGGCGGTTCGTCATCAACACGGGATACGTGTCCTCGACGAACGACTGCGCGGCCTGCCCCTGCTGCCCGAGCAGCGACTTCTCGGCGCTGAGCCCGTCGACACGGCTCTGGAGCACGGCGATCCGGCTCTCGAAGTTCCGCCGCTCGGACTTGTCGACGAACCCGCGACCGGAGACGCCGACGCCGACGAGGATCCCGACGATCAGGGCGATGAAGACGGCCGACAGGGACGCGACGTGATAGCGGAGATCGAGCATGGCTCACGACAAGCTTGCCGCAGTCTGGACGAGGTCGTAGAGGCGTCCGACCGCCCGGGCGGGAGAGCCGCGGCTCGCGGAGACGGCGACGACGGTCCGGTCCGGGGCGGCGGCGGCCAGCGTGAGCTCGACGTCGGTCTTCGGCCTGAGCAGGTGCCAGGCGAAGCGTTCGTACGGATCGACGGCCCGCACGAGCAGCATCGATTCCCGCTGGCGATTGCCGGCGAGCCAGTTGTGCGACGTCGAGATGACCTTCCAGCGGGCACCGGGAGCGAAGCCGCGCCGGTCCGGTTCGACACCCGTGATCCCCGGCCACCAGTCCGGGAGGTGATACGGCTCGGCGATGAACGCCCAGACGTCGGCGCGCGACGCCAGCAGCTCACGCGCAGCGCGTTTTCACAGAAGCGTTCGGACGGCGTCCTGGATCATGCTGCGAAGCGCGGGCGAGGCGAGCACCGCGACGACCATCGCCAGCAGGCCGACGAAGCCGAGGAGCGCGAGCGGCCAGATCCCGACCCGCGGCGTCACGAGCCGCGAGACGCCCTTGGCGTCGATCAGGATCTCCCCCACCTTCAGCCGGGTCACGAACGTCGACGACATGCCGGCGCGGTCACGCTCCAGGAACTCGATGAGGTTGAAGTGCGTGCCCACCGCGACGATCAGCTGCGCGCCCTTTTCGTGCGCGACGAGGAACGCGACGTCCTCGCTGATCCCCGGCACCGAGACGGATTGGTACTCGAGACCGAGGCGCTCGAGCCGCGCCGCGCCCGGCGCTTTCCCGCTGCCCGGGTAGGCGTGGACGAGGAGCTCGGCTCCCGACCGGAGCGCGGCGTCGGACACCGAGTCCATGTCGCCGACGATCAGATCGGGCTGCCAGCCGGCGGCCATGATCGCGTCCGCGCCGCCGTCGACGCCGATCACGACCGGGTGGTAGTCGCGAACGTACGCACCGACCATCCGCAGATCGCGTTTGTGACCGGGGCCGCGCGCGACGACGAGCACGTGCCGGTCGCGCAGGCGGGTGCGGAGCTGCGGCACGTCGAGGCCCTCGGTGAGCAGCCTCCCCTCCTCACGCAGAAAGCGCAGCGTGTTGTCGGCGAACGCCTCGAGCGCGTCGGTGACGCGTGCGCGCTGCTCGTCGAGCGCAACCAGGAGCATGTCCTCGGCGAGCATGCTCCCCTGCGCGACGCAGGTGCCGTTGCGATAGAGCCCGGCGCCCCGGACGGACAGCAGCTCTCCGTCCTCGACCTTGTCGAAGAGGTCGGCGCCAGGTGCGTCGATCAGCCGCACCCCGCCGCGCACGAGCTCGAGCGGCCCCGGATTCGGAAAGCGTCCGGTCTGGCTCGGCGCGACGTTGACCACCACCCGCACGCCGGACTCGACGAGCTCCTCGGCCGAGACGCGGTCGAGGTCGGCATGGTCGATGATCGCGACGTCGTCGGGCCCTACTCGCTTCGTCAGGTCCTTGGTGCGTCGGTCCATCCGGGCGTAGCCGGTGAATTCGACGAAGCTCACGACCGGCTAAGTCTAAGGAGGGTTGGTGAAACCAGGGAGTGTCCGCCCGCTCGGCCGCAACCGCGACTTCGTGTTGCTCCAGGCGGGACAGCTCCTCTCGAACGCCGGCACGCAGACCACGGCGATCGCATACCCGCTACTGGTGCTCGCGCTCACCCAGTCTCCGGCACGGGCGGGCCTGGTGTCGTTCACCAGGACGCTGCCGGCGGCGCTGTTCGCACTGCCGGCGGGCGTTCTGGCCGACCGGTTCGGCCGGCGACGGCTGATGATCGCCGCCGACTGCGTCCGGGCGGCGGTGGTGGCCGCTTTGGCCGCGGTGATCGCGCTCGGAAGCCTGGCGTTCTGGGAGCTGCCGGTCGCGGCGTTCGTCGAGGGAGTCGGCGCGACGGTGTTCGCCGCGGCTCAGGTCGGCGCGCTCCGCGCCGTCGTCCCGCTGCAGCAGCTCCCGGCCGCCGCCGGAGCCGAGACCGGGCGGAACGCGGTCGTCGGGCTGGCCGGCCCACCGCTCGGCGGCGCGCTCTTCGAGGTCTCCCGCGCGGTGCCGTTCGTCGTCGACGCCGCCTCGTACGGGTTCTCGACCGTCTCGCTGCTCGCGATGCGCACCCCGTTCGAGGAGACCGCCGATCGCGAGTCCGAGCCGCTCGGGCGGCGGCTCGCCGAGGGCTTCCACTTCGTCTGGGGGCACGCCTTCCTGCGCACGACCGCGCTTCTCTTCGGGCTGGCGAACTTCATCGGGCCCGGCCTGCTGCTCGTCGTGGTCGTCGTCGGTCGCGATCAGGGGCTGACCGGAGGGCAGATCGGCCTGCTCGTCACCGCGTTCGCGGTGTGCCTGCTCCTCGGATCGATGCTGTCGCCGCTCTCGCGACGGCTCCTGCCGGTTCACGCGATCATGCTGCTCGAGCTCTGGACCTGGCCGGCCTGCGTGCTCTTCCTGATCTGGCCGAACGTCTACGTGCTGACCGCGGCGCTGCTCCCGACCGCGCTCGTGATCCCCTCGACCGACTCGGTGGTGCACGGCTTCCGGATCGCGATCACGCCCGACCGCCTGCTCGGACGCGCCGAGTCGGTCCGGCGCACGATCTCGCTTGCGGTCGCGCCGCTCGGGCCGCTCGCGGCGGGCGTCCTGCTCGGGGCCGGGTCCGCCCGACTCGCCGTCGGCTGCTTCGCCGCGGCGGCGCTCGTGCTCGCGGTGTGGGGCACGCTCAGTCCGGCGATCCGCGCCGCGCCGAGCCTCGACGAGCTCGAACCGAGGGTGTAAGTCACCGCTCGAGCGAGGCGAGGAACTCGGCGCCGCCCAGCATCCGCTCGAGCTCGTCGCGGCGGGCGCCGTCCGCGAGCTCGTCGATCTCCGTGCGGGTCGGGTCGCCGACCGCCTTCTCGACGCGGAAGTGCCGGTCGGCGGCGCTCGCGATCTGGGGCAGGTGCGTGATCGTGACCACCTGTGCGCGCGCCGAGAGCCGGCGCAGGGTGTCCGCGACGGCGTGCGCCGTCCGGCCGCCGACACCGGCGTCGATCTCGTCGAAGACGAGCGTCTCGCCGCCCGCGACGGCGGCCAGCGCGAGGGCGATCCGCGACAGCTCGCCGCCCGAGGCGGTCTCGGAGAGCGGCGCGAACGGGAGCCCGGCGTTCGGCCGGATCAGGAAGACGGCGTCGTCTGCGCCCGTAGGGCCCGGCTCTCGCGCGCTGCACCTCGACCGCGAACTCGCCGTCGCCGAGCCCGAGCCCGGCCAGCTCGCCCGCCACGGCATCCGCGAAGCGCCCCGACGGCCGCGCGACGGGCGGTGCCGATCTCCGCGTGGATCCTCGCGAGCTCCCGCTCTGCCGTCTCGAGCTCGGCAGCTGCTGCCTCGGCGGGGTCGTGACCCTCTTCGAGCGCGGCCAGCGCACGCCGCGCCTCGTCACGCCGCTCGACGAGCTCGCCGAGCGTCTCGGCGCGATAGCGGCGGCGAAGGTCGGAGAGCCGGTCCAGCTCGCCCTCGACGTGCTCGAGCCGCCCGGGGTCGCTGTCGAGCGACGCGAGGAAGCCGCGGAGCTCGGACGCCGCCTCCCGGAGCTGCAGCTCTGCCTCGCGCAGCACGTCGCCCGCCGCCCGCAGCTCGGGCGCGAGGCGTTCGAGCGGCTGCAGCGCCCGCTCGGCGCCCGCGACCAGGTCGGAGGCGCCGTCGCCGTCGTCGGGCGCGAGCGCCGACGCCGCGGCGGACGCTCCCGCCGCGAGCTCGGTTACATGCCGTAGCCGTTCGCGCTCGGCGCGGAGGTCGTCCTCGTTCGACGCGTCGAGGCCGTCGGTGTCCGCGGCGAGCGCACGCAGCCCTGCGAGCCGAGCCGCGGCGGCCGCGGCGTCCTGCGTGAGCTCCTCGTGCTGCCTGCGAGCAGCCTGCACACGCCTCCAGGCCGCGCGGGCGTCTGTCGGTCTCGATCCCGGCGAAGCGGTCGAGCGCGTCGAGCCGGTACGACGCACGCGCCAGTCGGCGCTGCTCGAACTGCCCGCTCATCGCGATCAGCCCCTCGGCGGCGGCCGCGACGTCCTCGCGTGCGGCCGCCCGTCCCCAGGCGTAGGCCCGCGTGCGCCCGTCCGCGAAGATCCGTCGGGCGAGCACGAGCCCTTCCTCCCCGTCGGGCCGCAGGTCGGTGAGCGGGCCGAGCAGCTCGTCGGGCGCCGCGTCGAACTCCGCCTCGACGTACGCCTCGTCGCCGGCGGCGCCGATCAGCGCCGCATCGCCGCGCGCGCCGAGCAGCAGCCCGAACGCGCCTGCGAGGATCGTCTTGCCGGCGCCGGTCTCGCCGGTGATCGCGTTCAGACCGCGCGTGCAGGTCGAGCTCAGCGGCCTCGATCAGCACGAGGTTCGAGATCCGTCAGGTGGCGGAGCACCCGGGCAATGGTAGGGGGCGTGCCTGCCGGTGCTTATCCGCCGAAGGTGGCGGCGTATCGGCGTGAAGAAGGTGACCTCGGGCAGGGTGGCGAGCAAGCTGCGCTCGTCGGCCAGGCGCACGCGCACGGTCGCGCCCTCGGGCAGCGGGCCGACCGCATGGCCGTCGGCGAGCACAGTCGCCTCCAGTCCGAGCGTTCGGTTCGTCACGACGACGTCCGGGCCGCGTGGCACGACGAGCGGCCGGATGTGCAGCGCGTGCGGAGCGACGAACGTCAGCACCATCGCGTCGATGCCCCAGACGAGCACCGGGCCGCCGTTCGAGAGGTTGTATGCGGTCGAGCCGGTCGGCGTCGCGCAGATCAGCCCGTCGCACGGTTGGACGCCGAGATCCTCGGCCCCGATCGCGTACCCGAGCTCGACCATGCGGCCGAGCGTCCTCGCCGGCCACGACGACGTCGTTGACCGCGACGCGCTTCGTGTCGCCGAGCGACACCTCGAGCGCCGAGAGCTCGACGGCGCGGTACTCGCCGGCGAAGACGCGGCGGGCTCCGTGTTCGAGCTCCGCCGCCGAGATCGCCGTGAGGAAGCCGACGCGCCCGTAGTTGACGCCGATCACCGGGACGCCGGTGCCGAGGAAGCGGGTGAGCGCCCGCAGCATCGTGCCGTCGCCGCCGAGCACGATCGCGATGTCCGGCTTGCCCGCCTCGTCGTCGACGAGCAGGTCGACGCCGCACTCGCCGGCGACGCTCCTGAGGCGGGCGAGTGCGTCGGTGACCACGCCGTCGCGACCGTGCGCGACGACCGCCGCGGTGCTAACCGACGGCATCGTCGATCCAGCGGTCGAGGTCGGCGGGGACTGCGGCGTCGGCTCGGTCGACGAGGTGGAGGACGAACTCACGGTTTCCCTTCGGTCCGGGGAGGCCGGAGTCTACGACGCCGCACGTCTCCGCCCCGACCGCTACGAGCGCGACCGCGACCTCGCGCACGACGCGGCGCTGAACCGCCGGGTCGCGGACGACGCCCTTCGGCGCCTCGGCCACGCCCGGCCTCGAACTGCGGCTTCACGAGGACGAGCGCCTGCCAGCCGGGCGCGGCGAGGCTCAGCGCCGGGGGCAGCGCGATGCGCACCGAGATGAACGAGACGTCGCAGGTGACGAGCTGCGGCGCGAACGGCAGCTCGGCGAGCGAGC
Organism: uncultured Thermoleophilia bacterium; assembly: GCA_963742615.1. Lineage (GTDB taxonomy): Bacteria > Actinomycetota > Thermoleophilia > Gaiellales > Gaiellaceae > PALSA-600. The sequence goes on from CAVUMS010000003.1 coordinate 232,474, forward strand.
GCGCGTTCGTCCGCTCGAGCACCGTCACGCGCGGGTCGTGCCGCACCCGGTCGTGCAGCTGGCCGTACCCGACGTCGAGCGCGATCACGCGCGCCGCGCCGCGTTGCAGCAGCACGTCGGTGAAGCCGCCGGTCGAGGCGCCGACGTCGAGACAGTCGAGCCCGGCGACTTCGACCGCGAACGCGTCGAGCGCGTTCGCGAGCTTGTGGCCGGCGCGCGAGACGTAGGGCGGCGGCGCCGTGACCTCGAGCGCGCACGTCGTCCCCGATCTGCTCGCCGGGCTTGGTGTGCCCCGGCACGAGCCCCGCCAGCACGATTGCCTGCGCCTGGGTGCGCGACTCCGCCAGCCCCCGCTCGACCAGCACGACGTCAAGCCGCCGCTTCGGCACCGGCCAGCCTCCCCGGCTTGTCCCTGATCGCCCACACGGACGGCTGGCTGATCGTGGCGGCGAAGCAGGCCACCATGATCACGAAGGCACCGAGCAGTGTCGCCGAGGCGCCGATCAGCGACGCGACGGGACCCGCGATCGCCGCTCCGATCGGAACCAGCACGAGCGAGCCGAGGGCGTCGTACGAGCTCACCCGCGAGCGCGCCTCCTCGGGCACGTGCTTCTGGAAGACGGTGAACCAGAGCGCCAGATGGACGGCGATGCCGATCCCCGCGCCGACCGAGATCGCCACGAGGACCGCCACCGGCGCGTGCAGTGCGAGACCCAGCGGCTGGAGGAGCCACGGGATCGTGGACAGGCACGAGGCGGCGAGCGGCCGGCGCGGGCGGAAGCGCAACGCGAAGACGCCGCCGACGATCGTCCCTGCTGCGAAGGAGCTGACGAGCAGCGCCCACGTCCGCGCGCCGGAGTAGTGATCCGCCGCAACGAGCGGCCCGAGGACGACCGTCGACATCGCCGCACAGTTCCCGATCCCGAAGAAGACGATCGTCGTCCAGAGCCACGTCTGCCGCCGGAACTCGTTCCACCCCTGCCGCATCTCGGCCAGGAACGGCTCCGCCACGACGCTGTCGGCGCGCTTGGGGATCGCGACTCGCACCAGTAGCAGCGCGGCCGCCCCGAAGGTCGCGGCGTCGACGAGCAGGGCGCCGCCGGGGCTTCCGGCGGCGACCAGTACGCCGCCGATTGCGGGGCCGATCACGCCGAGGATCGACCGGCTCACGCCGAGCAGCGCGTTCGCCTCCTGGAGCCGGGTCGCACTGACGATCGCGGGGATCAATCCCTGCTCGGTCGGGATGACGAACCCGTCGGCGAGCCCGTAGCCGAGCGACAGCACGACGAGCATCCACACGCGCGCGTTCCCGCTGATCACGAGCGTTCCGGCAACCGCCTGCATCGTGCCCTGCACCGTCGCCGCGCTCACGAGCACGAGATGCCGCGGCAGCCGGTCGGCCCAGACGCCGGCGGCGATCGTGATCGCCGCGGCCGCGCCTTGCCTCGCCGCGATCACGAGGCCGAGCGCCGTCGCCGACCCGCCGATGTGCAAGACGGCGAACGCGAGCGCGACCGTCGAGACCCCGTCGCCGAACGCCGAGATCGAGGTGCTCGAGAAGACGAGGCGGAAGTTGCGCTCGGCGAGCGCCCCGAGACGACCGCGTAGCTCCATCCCGGAAAGTTATTCGCCGGGACGAACGAGGCCGGTCTCGTAGGCGAGAACGACCGCCTGCACGCGATCGCGCAGGCCGAGCTTCGAGAGGATCCGGTTCACGTGCGTCTTCACGGTCGCGCCGCTCACGAAGAGCTTCGCGGCGATCTCGCTGTTCGACAGCCCCTGCCCGATCAGCTCGAGCACCTCGCGCTCGCGCTCGGTCAGGTCGCGCAGGGCCTCGCCCGCGTCGCCGTCGCCGGGCGGCGGGCGGCGCACGAAGTCCTCGACCAGCCGCCGTGTGACGCTCGGCGCGAGCAGCGCCTCCCCGGAGGCGACCGTGCGGACCGCCTCGACGAACTGTGCCGGCGGCGCCGACTTCAGCAGGAACCCGCTGGCGCCGGCCTTCATCGCGTCGTAGACGATCCTGTCCTCGTCGAAGGTCGTCAGCACCAGCACGCGTGCGGCGGGACGCTCGCCGACGATCGTGCGGGTAGCCGCGATCCCGTCGACCTCCGGCATCCGCACGTCCATCAGGACGACGTCGGGATGGAGCCGCGCGGCCTCCTCGATCGCGACTCTCCCGTCGCCCGCCTCGCCGACGACTTCCATGTCCTCCTGGGCGTCGATGATGAGCCGGAAACCGCTGCGGACGAGCGCCTGGTCGTCGACCAGCAGGACCGAGATCACGCGCCGTCTCCGATCGGCAGGCGCGCGCTCACCGCGAAGCCTCCGTTCTCGCGCGGCCCGGCGGCAAAGGTGCCGCCGAAGACGCCGATGCGCTCGCGCATGCCGATCAGCCCATGGCCGCCGCTCTTCTCGGGGGCGTCGGGACCGTCGTCGGCGACGTCGATCGTCACGTCGCGGTCGGCGTAGCGGATCGTGACCGTCGCATGGGCGCGGCCTGCGTGCTTGAGCGCGTTCGTCAGGGCCTCCTGCACGACGCGGTATGCCGAGAGGTCGACCCCGAGGGGCAGCGGCCGCGGCTCGCCCTCGACGTGGACGTCTACGGGCAGTCCGGCGTCGCGCACCTGCCGCACGAGGCGGTCGAGGTCGGCCAGGCCGGGTTGCGGGGCGAGGCCGATCTCCTCGTCCTCCTGCCGCAGGATTCCGACGAGCCGCTTCATCTCGACGAGCGCCTGACGACCGGTCTCCTGGACGGCGCGGATCGGCTCGAGCGCGCGGCCGGGATCGTGCTTCAGCATCTCCTCGGCGGCGCCGGCCTGCACCGTCATCACCGACACGGAGTGGGCGATCACGTCGTGGAGCTCGCGCGCGATCCTCGCCCGCTCGGCGACGACCGCCTCGCGGGCGCTCGAGCTCGAGCGCCGCGGCGCGCGCCTCCGCGCGCTGCAGGCTGCGGGTCCGCGCCCCGAACGCGATGCCGAGCACGCCCGGCGTCGCAATCAGCGCGCCGACCCACGGCACGTCCGTGCCGCCGTAGTGGTCGGTGCCACGCAGCACGTCGACCCCCATCGCGACCCACGTCCCGCAGACGAGCAGCGTCAGGCCGAGTACGGCGCGCGGCCGCGTCTCGTAGGCGCCGATCGACCACGAGGCGACGAAGATGCCTATGACCGGTGCGACGGCTGTGTGCAGGGAGATGCCTGCCGCCGCCTGGGCGATTCCCGAGCCGATGACGATCAGTCCGACGAGGATCGGGTACGAGCGCCGCCAGTACAGCGAGCAGCCTGCGACCGCGAGCAGGACGGCCGCGAGCCACGGCTGCTGCAGGTCCTCCACGACGACCTCGACCAGGCACCACGCCGTGATCGCCGCCGCGATCAGGGCGTCGAACCAACGGGTGCGCGTGAAGGCCGTCATGCGCGCAACCTAACCCCGGGGTCGCACGACCGCATCAACCCGTAGGTGTGCCCGCGTTCAACCTCCGCGACGACGCCGCCGGGCACACGCGGGCCTAGCGTCGTGAACGACCAACACGACATGGAGGCTCGAGATGAACCCGCTCCACAAGGCCATGATCGCCGTCGCCTCGGTAGGCGTCGCGCTCTTCACACTCAGCGGCATCCTCCGCAACGCGGACAGCGGCGTCACCGGCGTGCTCGGCGCGGTCGGCTGGTTCGGCTTCTGGGTGTGCGTGCTCGGCTCGATCGCGCTGGCCCTCGTCGCGCTCGGCCGCGGCGTCCTGCGCCGCGCGAACGCGTAAGGAGCCCTAGAACAGCTGCAAGCCACCGATTGCGCTAAGCGGTGCGAGCGGCGAGCTCTTCGACCAACTCCGCCAGCATGCCGGTGTCGGCGTCGATCGACGCGAGTCTCGCGTGAGCGCGCTCCGCCGCCTCGTCAGCGAGCCGGCGGGCGCCTTCGCCGCCGACGTCGAGCACGTAACCGTCGCCGTCGAGCAGATCGTCGACGATCTGGAACAGCAGCCCGAGCTCGGCGGCGAACTCCCGCCAGGGCTCGCGCTCGGGCTGCGGCACGTCGCCTGCCGCGAGCGCACAGCCGATCGAGGCAGAGAAGAGCGCGCCCGTCTTCAGGCGATGAAGGTCGTCGCGGTTCTCCGCGCCGTTGAGGTCGAGCCACTGTCCCCCGATCATCTTCAGCGTCGCCCCCACGAGCTCACGCGCGACGTCTCCGGTCGGATAGGAGAGCGCGAGCCGAAAGGCCTCGGCGAGCAGCGCATCGCCGGCGAGCACCGCGGAGGCCTCGCCGTACGCCGCCCACACCGATGGCGCGCCGCGCCGCTCGCTGTCGTCGTCGAGCGCCGGCAGGTCGTCGTGGACGAGCGAGAACGAGTGCACGAGCTCGACGGCGGCGGCCGCGGGCAGCGCGTTCTCGACGTCCAGCCCGAGCGCGTCGCTCGTCGCAAGGCAGAGCACCGGCCGCACGCGCTTGCCGCCGAGCGCGTGACGCACCGGCTCGGCCAGCCCGCCGAGCTCGGGCGTGAGGCTCAACTCGTCGAGGTACTCCTCGACCAGCGTGCGGAGCTGTTCAGGCCGCCGGGGCATCCGGCGCGGGGCCTGCGGCGGCCTCGGTCTCCGCCGACCGCTTCGCGCGCTGCAGCTCGGCCTCGACCTCCTTCGCGAGATCGGCCAGCTCCTGCAGGATCGCGATCGCCCGCTCGGGGTCGTCCGTGTGCTCGAGCTGCGTCCGTGCCGACTCGAGCCGCGCGAGCAGGTTCTCGGCGTTCGCAAGGCTGTCTTCTGAGGTCACGCAGCCTCCTCCCGTTGGATACGACCCAGGATGCCGTTCACGAGCTTCGCAGCGTCGTCGGATGCATACCGCTTGGCGAAGGCGACCGCCTCGCTGATCGCCACCTCGGGCGGCACCTCGTCGGTCTCGAGCTCGTGGACGGCGACGCGAAGGGCGCTTCGCTCCACCACGCCGAGCCGGTCGGCCGTCCACCCCTCGGCCGCACCGGTGATGCGCTCGTCGAGCTCGGCCGCGCGCCCGGCGACCGTCTCCGCGACCCCCCGCGCCCACGGGTCGATCTCGCCGGCGTACTGCGAGCCGATCGTCTGGCCGGAGAGATCCCACTGGTAGAGCAGGAACAGCGCCTGGCGACGGGCCTGGCGACGCGAGATCGGCGTCACGCGGCCACCGCCCGCAGCGCCTCGAGCGTCGAGGTCGAGTACTCGCCGCTCCGGAACGGCGTGCTCGCGAGCACCTCGAGCGCGAGCTCGCGGGTCGTGGGGATGCCGTCGACCACGGTCTCGCGCAACGCCCGTTCGGCCCGGGCGATGGCGGCGTCGCGGTCGGTGTCCCACGCGAGCAGCTTCGCGATCATCGAGTCGTAGTACGGCGAGATCTCCGAGCCGGACTCGACGAAGGTGTCGACGCGGACGCCCGGCCCCTGCGGCGCGCGGAACACCGCGATTCGCCCCGGCGCGGGACGAAAACCGGCGTCGGGGTCCTCGGCGTTGAGCCGGATCTCGATCGCGTGCCCGCGGCGCGGAGCACGGCCGGTCGTACCGAGGGGCTCGCCCGCCGCGATCCGCAGCTGCTCGCGCACGAGGTCGATGCCGGTGACGAGCTCCGTCACGGGATGCTCGACCTGCAGACGCGCGTTCAGCTCGATGAAGTAAAAGCTGCCGTCCGCGCCGAGCAGGAACTCGAACGTCCCCGCGTTGAGGTAGCCGACGGACCGGCAGGCGCGCTCGGCCGCGGCCTCCATCGCCTCCCGCTGCTCGGGCGAGAGCGCGGCGGACGGCGACTCCTCGATCAGCTTCTGGTGGCGGCGCTGGATCGAGCACTCGCGCTCGCCCAGCGTGAGGACGTTGCCGTGCGCATCGGCGAGCACCTGGATCTCGACGTGCCGCGCCGGGACGAGCGCCTTCTCGACGTAGAGCGTCGAGTCGCCGAAGGCCGCCTCGGCTTCGGCGGCGGCGGTGCCGAACGCATCCTCGAGGTCGTCCGCCGAGCGCACGAGCCGCATGCCCTTGCCGCCGCCGCCGGCACTCGCCTTCAGCAGCACCGGGAAGCCGATCTCTTCGGCGGCCGACCTGGCGGCGACGATGCTCGTCGCGCCGTCGGTGCCCGGCACGGTCGGAACGTCGGCGGCGCGCATCGCCTGCTTCGCCGCGATCTTGTCGCCCATCGACGCCATCACGTCGGCCGGCGGCCCGACGAAGACGAGGTCGTTGTCGGCGCAGGCGGCCGCGAACGCGGGGTTCTCGGAGAGGAAGCCGTACCCCGGATGCACCGCGTCGCAGCCGGTCGTCTCGGCGGCTGCGACGACGCTCGGGATGCGCAGGTAGCTCTCGGCCGCAGCCGGCGGACCGACACACACGGCGTGATCCGCCATCCGCACGTGCAGCGAGTCGCGGTCGGCGGTCGAGTAGATCGCAACCGCCTCGATCCCGAGCTCGTGCAGCGAGCGGATCACGCGCACGGCGATCTCGCCGCGGTTCGCCACGAGCACGCGGGAGAACATCAACCCTCTACTAGAGCATCGAGCGGCCGGCCGTTGACCGGCTCGAGCTCGAACAGCAGCTGCCCGTACTCCACCGCCTCGGCGTTGTGGGCGTGGATCGTGCGCACGATGCCCTCGATCTCGGCCTTGACCTCGTTCATCAGCTTCATCGCCTCGAGGATGCAGAGCGTCTGACCGACGGCAACGGCATCGCCCTCCGAGACGAAGGGCGGCCCGCCCGGTGACGAGGCGCGGTAGAAGGTGCCGACCATCGGGCTCTCGACGCGCACGAAGGGGTTGTCGGGCGGCGTGATCGGCGGAAGCTCCGGCTCGGGCGCCGTCGCGAGCGAGCCCACCGGCGTCGGTGCCTCATCGACGGTGCGGCGCACGCTCACGCGCATGCCGTCCTCCTCGACCGTGATCTCTCCGACCCCGGTCTCCTGCACGATGCGGACGACCTCGCGAATCCGCTCCGCCCGCACGCGATCGACGCCCCCGGCGGCGAGTGACTCGTCGCCGCTCGAGCGCTCGCGCAGCGCGCGGAGCAGCGGCTCCGCCTCTTCTCCGAACAACGCGAGCAACAGCAGCTCCTCCTCGCTCGAGGCGAGACCCCCCGCTTCGATGCGGAGCGCGTCGAGGTCGACCGGCGCCGCTTCGTCGTCGTCGCCGAACAGCTCGACCGCACGGGCGAGCGACGGGTCGACCGGGGCCGGCGTGCGCCCGAAGCGGCCGCGGACGAGCTCGCGCAGCTCGTCGACGATCGTCGAGTAGCGGTTCGCGCTCAGCACGTTCAAGAGCGCCTGCGAGGCGACGATCTGGCCGATCGGCGCGGCGAGCGGCGGCGATCCGATCTCGGCCCTGACCCGGTGTACCTCGGCGAGCACCTCGTCGAGCCGGTCGTCGGCGGCCTGGGTGCGCAGCTGCACGTCGAGCGCGGCGACGAGACCGGCCGGGAGCTTGTTCTGCGCCGCGCGCACCGCGATTCGCGGGGCGAGCGGCGCGACCGGCTCGTCGCCGATGTGCTCGTCGACGAGGTCGGCGGCTTCCCACAGGCGGTCGAGGTCGACCCCGGTGTCGAGGCCGAGCCCGGAGAAGGCCTGCGCCGCCGACTCGGCAGAAACGCGGTGCAGCGCGAGCGCGACCGGGTACACGGCCGTGGCGATCAGGTCTGCGCCGCCGCGCGCCGCCTCGAGCGCGGCGGCGAGTGCGTTGCCGCCCGCACCCTGCGCGTAGAGGCCGACCGGCAGACCGGACACCTCGCGCAGCTCTGTCGTCAGCTCGTGGGCCCGGTGCGGCTGCAGCAGCGCGGCGGGATCGTGCAGGAGGATGCGGGCGGCGCCCAGCTCGGGTAGCTTCTGCGCGGCGGCGACGAGCGCCTCGCGGCGCCCGCTGCCGTACAGCAAGCCGGCGTCGAACTCACGCCCCGCATCGACGATCGCGCCGGCCGCGTCGCGCAGGTTGTCGACGTCGTTCAGGGGGTCGTGGAGCCGGAACACGTCGATGCCGCTCTCGGCGGCGCAGGCCACGAAGCGGCGGGCGAAGTCGCCGCCGACCGGGCGTGAGCCGACGAGGAACCGGCCGCGCAGCGCGAGCGCGAGCGGCGTCGAGACACGCGCCTTCAACGCACGGATCCGGGCCCAGGGGCTCTCGACCCCGCGGTGGACGGCGCTGTCGAAGACCCCGCCGCCTGAGACCTCGAGGTAGGCGAACCCGGCGCTGTCGAGCACTTCGGCGAGGCGCAGCAGATCGGCGGTCGGCATCAACCCGGCCAGCGGCTCCTGGCCGAGGACGCGGATCGTGGTGTCGACCAGGCGCGGCATCGGGCAGCACCTTACCGCGACCGTTCATACCGTCCCGCTACTCAAGGGCGCGAACGGCCCGGCCGAAACCTGAGGTCTGATGTCTGCGGTTCAGATCACCTGGAACGAGTTCGAGGCCTGGGAGCCCGAGCGGACGTGGACCTCCGATGAGTTCGAGCAGCTGTCGGTCGACGCAGCGGAGCGGGTGCTGGCCCGCCGGCTTCGCAAGTTGATCGACCGCGGCTACGAGCCCGGGGTCGCGCTTCGGTTGGCCGCCCGCGTCAACTCGCGCATCTAGGCCCCGACCACCGGGCCTAAACGCCCGACCCGCCGGCAGCGGCAGCCGGTGGGTCGAGCCCTGGTCCGATGCCGATCGAGGCTTCGGACGATGTGCTGCGGCGCGCGCCTCCCCTCTATCGGGAAGTTCAGCTCCCCGAGGCGCGCGCCCACAGCACAAGAGCGCACCCTCCTGACGCCTGTAAATGGTACGCCGAATGCAGCATTCCGCAACTGTCCCCGCCGGACGGATGTATCTCGGTGCGCGCCGGGGGCTCATACGGTCATGGTCGCGCCGATGAAGAGCGGCCCCTTGGACCGCGACCCGGAGCTACGCGGAGAAGCCGCTGATCGCGTCACCGACGAGCTTGACGCCGATGATCAGCAAGAGGACCGCCATCACGGCCGTCTTGTTGCGGGTCATCCAGACGTCGAGGCGTTCGAGTAGCTCGGATCCAGACGACGATCTCCTCGCCGGTCGAAAGCCCGAACTGACTCCGCGCAGGCGGCTTCTGTGGGGACCGAATTGACCTTGAAGCCCAAGCCGGGGCGTCGTACGCTCTTTTGTGACCATCGAAACGATGGGGTCTGGAGGAGGGACACGATGAACGTCCCACGGTTCGGCCTCGCGGTGATAGGAGCGCTGATTGCGCTCGCGCTCCCGGCCGTAGCGCAGGCCAACGAAGTCACGAAGTGGAACTCGATCGCTCTCAGCACCGTGGCCGCGCAGCCCCCGGTCGGCTCGGCGCCGAACGCGTCGGCTGTGTTCATGGCCATGACGCAGGGTGCCGTCTACGGCGCGGTCAACTCGATCGACGGGCGCGGTCCGACGTATCTCGTGCGGTGGAGCTTCCCGTTGGCGTCGAAGGACGCCGCGATCGCGACCGCCGCGTATCGGGTGCTGGACACGACGTTCCCCGCGCAGCACGCAGCGTTGAAGGCCGAGTACGACGCTTCGCTCGAGAACATTCCCGACGGCTTCCGAAAGACCTTTGGAGTGGAGGCCGGCAAGACCGCGGCCGCCGCCATGCTCAGGCAGGGACACGATGCACGCGCGGTGATCCCGTGCTCGTTCGGTTTCTTCGTCCCGGGCGTCTGGCAGCCGTTGGCGGATGCCACCGGCGCGCCGTTGTGCGACCCGAGCGCGTGGGTGAAGGACGCGGCGCCGTTCCTGGTCTACAGCGCGTCGGATTTTCGGACAGCGGGGCCCTATCCGCTCGGCAGCGCCGCCTACGCTGCTGACTACAACGAGGTCAAGGAGCTCGGCTCGCTGAACAGCGCGACCCGCACTCCCTTGCAGACGCACCTTGCGGTGTTCTGGCAGTCGAACCCGGCACCGAACTACAACCTCCTGGCGCAGAGGTTCGTGGCCGAGAACTCGCTCGATACGACCGACAGCGCACGGCTGTTCGCGATGATCGACCTGACCGCGGCGGATGCGATCATCACCGCCTGGAGCGACAAGTACGCCAGGCTCTTCTGGCGGCCGATGGCGGCCATCCGGCACGGCGGGGACGACGGCAATCCCGCGACCGTCGGCGATCCCACGTGGACACCGCTGTTCAACCCGTCACTGCCCGTGGCTGTCGGGGGAGTCGGTCCGGCGCTCAACACGCCGCCGTACCCGGACCACCCGTCGGGTGCGCTCAGCTACGCCAGCGCGACGATGCACGCCTTCCAGTCGTTCTTCGGCACAGACGACAAGACGTTCTACGTCACGAGCAGTCGGTTCCCCGGGGAGCAGCTCTCGTTCGACCACTTCTCGGCTCTCGTCAACCAGGTCGTCGAAGCGCGGATCTGGGCCGGGATCCATTTCCGGAACGCCGACGTCCAGGCGGCAAATCTCGGTCGCGAGATCGAGGCCTGGGCCCACCTGCACTACTTCCCGTCCGCCCGCTGACGGTTCACCGTGGGAGCGGCCACGTGGCCGCTCCCACGCACCGCGCGGCCGAGTCCCGCGGCGAGGTTCAGCGCCGTCAGACCCCCGCGACTCGGGTACTGATTGGGCACCCGGCGGCCGGGCGGGCGGGATACGGCGGGTCGGTCGACCTCCTACGGCCGCCGGGTGCTTCCGACCCGCCACAACGCATCGTCAGCGACCCTGCGACTTTCACAATCGCTCGAAAAGGTCTATCCGCCCGGTCGGCGGCTTACGACCGATGTACAGCCCGACTCGGGGGGTAGACCCGGCCGACCCGAAACGCGCTCGAGCGACGTCTACTCGGCGAACTTCTACTGAACTTTCTACTGAACCTAGGAGCACCTGAGACGATCTCGGGCGATCTGAGCGACGCAACCATGCGCCCTCAGGCCTCACAGACCTAGGCTCTTTGGATGTAGCGCTTCTCGCGCGGGTCGACCTTGATCCGGTCGCCCACGTTCACGAACAGCGGTACCTGCACGACGGCGCCCGTCTCGAGCGTCGCCGGCTTGGTCACGTTCGACACCGTGTCGCCCTTGATCCCGGGCTCGGTGTCGGTCACCTCGAGCACGACGGACGCCGGGAGGTCGACGCCGGTCGGGCTCCCGTCGACGAACATCACCTGCACCGACGACGACGGCTGCATGAACGCCAGCTCGTCCTCGAGCTCGGCGTGCGGCAGCGACAGCTGGTCGTAGGTCTCCTCGTCCATGAAGACGACCTCGTCGCCCGAGTCGTAGAGGTACTGCATGGTCTTCGTCTCGGTGCGGATGCGGTTGAACTTCTCGCCGGCGCGGAACGTCTTGTCGACCACGGAGCCGCTGGCGAGCCCCTTCAGCTTCGTCCGCACGAACGCCCCGCCCTTGCCGGGCTTGACGTGCTGGAACTCGACGATCCGCCACGTCTGCCCATCGATCTCGATGTGCATGCCGTTGCGGAACTGGTTGGTTGTGACGACCTCGGCCATCGGCGGCGCAGCGTAGCGAGAAGCCCCCGTCTAACGGCGCTCGATCGGGACGTACGGCCGCTCGCCCTCGCCCACGTACAGCTGGCGCGGGCGCGCGATCTTCTGCTCCCGATCGGTGAGCATCTCCTCCCATTGCGCGATCCAGCCGGGCAGCCGGCCGAGCGCGAACAGCACGGTGAAGTAGTCGGTCGAGTAGCCCATCGCCTGGTAGATCAGGCCCGAGTAGAAATCGACGTTCGGGTAGAGCCGTCGCGACACGAAGTATTCGTCCTCGAGCGCGATCCGCTCCAGTTCGAGCGCGATCTCGAGCTTTGGATTGAGCCCCGTCTCGGCGAACACGGAGTCGGCGACCTGCTTGATCAGCTTGGCGCGCGGGTCGTAGCTCTTGTAGACGCGGTGGCCGAACCCCATCAGCCGACCGTGGCCCGTCTTCACCCGCTCGATGAACGCCGGCACGTTCTGCCTGTCGCCGATCTCGTCGAGCATGCGCAACACGGCCTCGTTGGCGCCCCCGTGCAGCGGCCCGTACAGCGCCGCGATTCCCGCGGACACGGCCGAGAACGGATCGACCTGCGACGAGCCGACACCGCGAACCGCGTTCGTCGAGCAGTTCTGCTCGTGGTCGGCGTGCAGGATCAGGAGGATCTCGAGCGCGCGCTGCAGCACTGGGTTGGCCTCGTGGCGTCCGCCGATCTCGAAGGTCATGTTCACGAAGTTGCCGATGTAGCCGAGATCGTTTCGCGGCAGGACGTACGGCAGGCCGCGCGAGTGCCGGAAGATGTACGCCGCGATCGTCGGGACCTTCGCCATCAGCCGGATGCGCTGGAGGTAGCGGTTCTCGGGGTCCGACACGTCCTTCGCGTCGGGATAGAAGGTCGACAGCGCTCCGACCGCCCCGAGCAGCATCCCCATCGGATGCGCGTCGTAGCGAAAGCCCTCCAGGAACTTCGTCACATTCGTGTGCACGTACGTGTGCGAGCGGACGTCGTCCTCCCAGCCCTCGAGCTGCTCCGTCGTCGGAAGCTCGCCCTCGAAGAGCAGGTACGCCGTCTCGAGGAAGCCGGCCTCCTCGGCCAGCTGCTCGATCGGATATCCGCGATAACGGAGAATGCCGGCGTCACCGTCGATGAAGGTGATTGCGCTGCGGCACGACGCGGTGTTCAGGAACGCCGGGTCGTAGGAGACGAGGCCGTCGATCTGAGCGAGGTCGGTGGCGCGGACCGCACCGTCCTCGATCGGCATCGTGTACTCACGGCCCGTTCGGTTGTCGACGACGGTCAGCGTGTCGGCCGTCTGCGTCATCTCCGGCGAGAGTACCCGCGACTCGCTCATGAGACCTCGATCAGCTCCTTCGGGAACGACGTCAAGAGGTCGAGGCCGTCCTCACGCACGATTGCGAGGTCCTCGATGCGCACGCCGCCTATGCCCTCGAGATAGATGCCGGGCTCGATCGTGATGATGTTCCCCGCCTCGAGGACGTCGGTCGACTCGATCGACAAGCGGGGCGCCTCGTGCACCTCCAGCCCGACGCCATGGCCGAGCCCGTGGCCGAACGCCTCGCCGAACTCAGCCGCGATCGGCTCACGCGCGACCTCGTCCGCCTCCACGCCGGTCATGCCGGCCTTGATGGTCTCGCACGCTCGCCGCTGCGCAGCGAGGCACACGTCGTACGCCTCCCGCAGCTTGTCGGGCGGACTGCCGGTCGAAAGCGTGCGCGTGCAGTCGCTGCAGTAACCGTCGACCATCGCGCCCCAGTCGACGACGACGAGCGAGCGCGGCTCGACGATCATGTCGCTGGGCGTTGCGTGCGGCCGGGCGCCGTTCGGCCCGCAGGCGACGATCGCGTCGAAGCTCGAGTCCTCCGCACCATGCGCGTGCAGGAGCTCGCGCAGCCGCCAGGCGAGCTCCTTCTCGCTTCGCCCGATCCACGTCTCGGCAGTCAACGCCTCGAAGGCGCGGTCGGCGATGCGAGCCGCGCGACCGATCGCCGCGAGCTCCTCGTCGTCCTTCACCGCACGGAGGCCGGCGACGATGCCGGAGCTCGGCACCGGCGTGACGCGGCCCGAGCCGAGCTGCTCCCACTGCTGGTACGGCAGCACGTCGGCCTCGAACTGGACGCGGCCGGAGAGCTTCTCCGCCAGATCGGTGATCAGCGAGCGCTTCGCGAGAACGACTTCGACGTCCGGGACCCCGCGCGCCGTCTCGATGTAACGAAAGTCGGTGTAGAGCCTCGCGACACCCTTGGGGCGCACGAGCAGCGCGGCGTTCGAGCTGTCGAGCCCCGTGAGGTAGCGGACGTTGACCAGATTCGTCACGAGCAGCGGCAGCTTCAGCTCACTCGCGAGCGTCTCGAGACGCGTCGTCATCGTTCCTCCTTTCCGGCGAGGAACTCGAGCGCCTCGCGATAGCCGTCCGGTCCCTTGCCGAGGACGCGATGGGCCGCCAGCTCGGCAACCACGCTGTAGCGCCGCCACTCCTCTCGGTGCTCGATGTCGGAGAGATGCACCTCGACGATCGGCACCTCCAGCAGCTCGAGCGCGTCGCGGATCGCGTAGCTGTAGTGGCTCCACGCGCCTGGGTTCACGATCACGCCGTCGACGTCGTCGTACGCGTCGTGGATCCAGTCGATGAACTCGCCCTCGTGGTTCGTCTGGCGGCAGCGCGCGTTCAGGTCGAGCTCGTGTGCCCACGCGTAGATGCGGCTCTCGAGCTCGTTCAGACTGAGGCCGCCGTAGACCTTCGGGTCCCGCCGGCTGAGGGCATCGAGGTTGGCGCCGTTCAGGACGAGGATCTGCATCAGGCGGTGATGAGGCTATCCAGCGCGGCCCGGACCTCGTCCGCTGGGCGAGCTTCGACGGTCGGCCCGTCGTCGCCGAGCAGCACGACGTTGATCTCGCCACCGGCGCGCTTCTTGTCGCGCAGCAGCGCCTGCCAGGCGCGCTCGCGGTCGACGCGGACCGGCTTCGGGTCGAGCGCGACGACGACGGGCTCCGGATCGCGCCCGCTCAGCTCGAGCGCCGCGAGCAGCCCGAGCGCGACGGCCTCGCCGTGTGGCAGCTCGAACGCCGCAGCGGCCTCGAGCGCGTGGCCGAACGTGTGACCGAGGTTGAGCCAGCGCCGCGGGCCTCGGTCGTGCGGGTCGCGCAGGCAGAGCGCGGCCTTGTACGCCGCGGCTCCGCGCGCATCGAGCTCGCGCCCTGCGAGCAGCTCGGTCTTCAGGCGCTCCGCCTCACCGTTCCGCCGCTCACGCTCGGGCAACGTGGCGAGCAGCCTGTCGTCGATCACGACCCGTGCCGGCCAGTGGAAGGCGCCGGCGAGATTCTTGCCGTCGGCCGTGTCGACGCCCGTCTTGCCGCCGAGCGCGGCGTCGACCTGGCCGACGAGCGTGGTCGGCACAGCGACCCATGCGATCCCGCGCAGGTACGTCGCCGCAGCGAAGCCGGCGGTATCCGTGGTCGTCCCGCCTCCGAGCGCGACGACGGTCCCGTCGCGGTCGAGCTTCAGCTCGTGCCAGAGCCGCTCGACGACCCCGGGGTGCTTCGCCTGCTCACCCGCCGGCACCTGGTGCGTCGACGAGAGCCGGTCGCCGAGCGCGGCGCCCGCGCGCTCGCCGTAGAGGCCCAGCACCGTCTCGTCGGCGACGAGCGCGACCGGACCGTCGCCGGGCACGAGCTCGCCGAGCCGGTCGAGCGAACCGGGCTCGTGGTGCACGCCGGCGGCGGCCAGGATCACGCCGTCGACGTCGCCGCTCTTCACGACCGCGTCAGCCACGTTTCGGTACAGCGGGAGTCGCTCGTCGTACAGGCGACGGAACACCGCTTCGTCCTGCGCGAGCGGCCGATCGGTTCCGCGCACGCGCTCCCACGCGGTGTCGACGTCGACGTCGAGGAGGACGGTGAGCGCGTACCCGTCGAGCAGCCCATGGTTGTCCGGGAACAACGGCGCGCCGCCGCCGAGGTCGAGCACGGTGGGGTGGCGCCGTTCGAGCACCTCGGCGAGCACGCTCGCCTCCACCCGCCGGAACGCCCGCTCGCCGACCTGGTCGAAGATCTGGGGAATGCTCGCGCCGTGGCGCCGCTCGACCTCCTCGTCGAGCGCGACGACGGGCCACGCGAGCCGCTCGCCGAGCTTCGGCGCGACCGTCGTCTTCCCCGCTCCCATGAAGCCGACGAGCGCGAGGTGCACGTCGAGCGCGTTGAGCGCCACTACGCCCACTCGATGCGCTGGACGTACGCGCGATGAGCGGCGACGAAGTCGCTGAGCGCGTCGCCGCCGAACTTCTCACGCGCTGCGACGGCGAGCTCCCACGCGACGGCCGCCTCGGCGACGACCGCGAGCGCCTCGACCGCAGCGACGTCGGAACGCTCGACCAGCGCCTCGCCCGGCTCGCCGCTTCGGAGGTCGACGGACGCGAGCGGCTTCATCAGCGTCGGCAGCGGCTTCATCGCCGCGCGCACGACGATCTCCTCGCCGTTCGACACGCCCGCCTCGATCCCGCCCGCATGGTTCGTCGAGCGACGGCGGTCGGGGCCGATCTCGTCGTGCGCCTCCGATCCGCGCAGTCCTGCCAGGGCGAAGCCATCGCCGATCTCGACGCCCTTCACCGCCTGGATCCCCATCACCGCCGCCGCGAGCCGCGCGTCGAGCCGATCCTCCTTCGTCGCGTATGAGCCGAGCCCGGGCGGCACCGCGGTCGCGCGCACCTCGACGAGCCCGCCGACCGTGTCGCGGTCGGTGCGCGCCTCGTCGATGCGCGCCTGCAGGCCGGGCTCGTCGACCGCAGCGCCTGCCACCGCGATCCCGATCGTTGCGAGCAGCGCCTTCGCGACGGCCCCGGCGGCGACGTGCACCGCCGTGTGCCGAGCCGAGGCGCGCTCGAGCGCGTTCCGCACGTCGTCGTGGCCGAACTTGAGCACGCCGGCGAGGTCGGCGTGACCCGGACGCGGCAGTGTCACCGGCTTCGTCCCCTTGCCCGTCTTCTCGCCTTCCGGGGGCCAGGGCGACATCCCCCACGTCCAGTTGTCGTGGTCGCGGTTGCGGACGACGAGCGCGAGCGGCGTGCCGAGCGTGCGTCCGTGACGCAGCCCTGCCAGAACCTCGACGCGGTCCTGCTCGATCCGCTGCCGCGGCGAGCGGCCGTAGCCCTCCTGCCGGCGCTTGAGGTCGGCGTCTATCGCCTCCCGCGTGAGCTCCAGCCCGGCCGGCAGGCCGGTGAGGATCGCGACGAGCGCGGGCCCGTGGGATTCGCCGGCACTCGCGAGGCGGAGTGTCATGGGCGAGAGCCTAGAGTCAGCCGGTGGCGGTCGTTCTGCAAATCCTCGCGAGCGGCTTCGCCGCCTACGGGCTCGTCGGCTTCGGGCAGGGGCTCGGGAACGACACCCGACCGAGTCAGGCAGTTCCGTCGAGCACGAGATCGGCGCGGTTCGCGGGATGCTCGGCTTGGAGATACCGGTCCTCCTCCGGCATCCATTCGGTGAGCCACCGCTCCCTCGTGTCCTGCCCGCCCCGACGGAGACCGCGTTCCAATCGCAGCTCGCGGGGCGCGTCGATCCAGACCGTGTAGTCGTAGAAGCCGAACAGTTCCCGGCGCGTGCAGTAGTTCCCTTCGACCACCACAGTTCCGCCAACCGGGACGGTGTGCCATTCCGACAGCTCGTCCGTCGGCCAGTCGTAGCGCTGGTAGGAGGCGGGCGCATCCTGCGATAACGGGATCAACACCTGGTCGCGCAGCCGTCGCCAATCGAAGTTGCCTCCAATCTCCCCGTCGGCGCTGCCAGCTCGGGCCTCCCGGTCGCGAAGGGGGAGGTAGAAGTCATCGAACTCCACGACTGCGATGTCGGTGGACGCACGTTCGAGGCGTCGCGCGAGAGTGCTCTTTCCGGATGCGCCGCGGCCGTCGATCCCGACGAGCAGCGTCTCGTGTCGCCGCGGAATACCAGCCAGAAGCGCCAACAACTCATCAACCGGTGGAATGGGCTGCGCCATCCTGCATTGTCGCAAGGCGATCCGCGCGCCCTCTCGTCGGCTGACGACGTGTGAGCGCGTTTCCTCGGCCGGAGCGGTTGACCGGCGCCTAGGGTCGTACGGCGGCGCGCATCGCGTCGACCGGCGCGTCGAGCCCGGTCCAGATCCGAAACGACGCGGCGCCCTGCCGGACGAGCGCCTCGCGACCGTCGACGATCTCGCAGCCCGCGCTGCGGGCGCGCCGCCACGAGCGCCGTCTCGCGCGGCCCGTACGCGAGGTCGACGACGACCTGGCCCGCTTCCGGGGTGACGAGCAGCTCGTCCCGAACCGGCGTCGCGTTGACGATCAGGTCGCATCCGGACGCGTCCGGCGGCCAGGTCCCGGAGCGGGAGTAGACACGGGTGTCCGCGGGCAGCGCGGAGCGAAGCGCCTCGGCCGCCCCGCCCGCTCCGATCAGGCATGCTCGCGTCGGCGCCGATCCCCGCGACGATCTCGCGGTCGGTGTTGAAGCCGAGGACGCGCCCGCCGCGGAAGACGAGCGTGTTCACCGCGTCGCCGTCGGCCTCGTCGCAGGCCGCGACGACCGCCTGCTTGTACGGGATCGTCACGTTGGCGCCTGCGAAGCCGAGGACGACCAGGGCGCGGCACGGCCTCGACGGGATCGCCGACGTCGACGGCGATGTAGGTCCAGTCGAGGCCGAGCGCCGCGAACGCGGCGTTCTGCATCCGCGGCGAGAGCGACTCGGCGACCGGACGGCCGATCAGCGCGACGTTCGTCAACAGCCGTAGCCGTGCGCGCACTCGTACTGCTGGAATGCGGCGCCGCTCGCGGTGAAGAAGTGGTGCACCTTGTCCGGCTTGCGCACGAAGTAGAGGTAGTCGACCTTGGCGGGGTGCGCCGCGGCCCGGAGCGACGCGAGCCCCGGGTTCGCGATCGGGGTCGGCGGCAGCCCGAGCCGGTTGCGCGTGTTGAAGGGCGAAGCGCTCTGCAGCTGCGACTCGCGAATCGACTCGTCCGGCGGGATGGCGAGGCCGTAGCGGAGCGTCGCGTCGATCCCGAGCGGCATGTGCGCGTGCAGACGGTTGTAGATGACCGCCGAGATCAACTGCCGCTCCTCCGGCGCCTGCGCCTCCTTCTCGACCATGGACGCGATCGTGAGCACGTCGTAGGGCGTGAGGTTCTTCGAGCGCGCATACGCGAGGTCGAGCTTGCGCCAGTTGCGGCAGAACGCCTGCGCCTGGTCGCGGACGAGCTGTCTCGAAGTCGTCTTCGCGAGGAAGTCGTACGTCGCCGGGAACAGGAATCCCTCGACCTTGTCGCGCAGCCTCGGCGAGAAGCACGGCACGGACAGGCGCTTCGTCGCCGCTCAGGTATGCAGGCGCCGCGAGCCGGACGCTACCCCCGCGCTTCCGCGCGCGCGATCGCGGCCACCGCGCCGACCCGCTCGGCCATCTGCGAGCGCGTGAAGCCCTCGGGGAAGACGACCCGGAACGGCTTCGGCGGCGGGGGCGGCGGCGGAGGCGCCGCGTGCCGACGGTGCACGTGCGGAAGCGCCGCGCTGACGGCGACGACGATCAGCAGCGACCGCTCCGACGAGGCCGAGCAGAGCGACGACACGCCTCCGCCTGAAGTCCCCGCGAGAGGGCGCGCGCCCCGTGCTCAGCGGCTCGCGCTCTGCCACTCGAGGAAGCTCGAAAGGAGATGGGCGGCGGCGAGCGCGTCGTCGCCGTCGGCGAGCACCGATGTGAATCGCTCGTCGTACGTCTCGACCGGGACGCCGAGCGCGTGCTGCAGCCGCTCGACGAACTTGGTCGTCTCGCGCGCCTGCTCGCCGTGCTCGCCGCGAAGGGTGAGCGGCATCCCGACGACGACCAGCTCCGGGCCCTCCGTTGCGATCAGGTCGAGCAGCTGCGCGAAGCCGGCGTCGCTCCCGACGCGCTCGACGACGCCGGCCGGCCGCGCGACGAGCCCGGTCGGGTCCGACACCGCGACCCCGGTCCGCGCGGAGCCGAAGTCGAGCGCCAGGACCTTCACCGCAGCGCGGCGGCGAGTGCGTCGCGCCCGGCCTCGAGCGCGTCGCGGAGCGCGTCGACGTTCTTCCCTCCCGCCTCCGCGAGGGTTGCCCTGCCGCCGCCTCCGCCGCCGATGATCGGCCCGAGCCCACGGACGACCGCGACCGCGTCGATGCGCTCGACCGACTTGTCCAGGTTGACCACGAGCGCAACCTTCCCCTCGTCGGCGGACGCCAGCACCACGGCGACCGCGGCTTCGCGCTGCCGGACCTGGTCGGAGAGATCGCGCAGCTCGGCCCCCCGGGCCCCCCTCACCTCGGCGACGTAGACGCCGTCGACGCGGTCCTGCCAGACGATGTCCGGGCCGGTGGCGGAGGGCTTCGCCTTCTTCGCATCCCGCTTCGCCTGCTCGAGCTCGAGGCGCACGGCGTCGAGCTCGCGCGAGCGCCCGTGCAGCACCGACCACGCCTCGCCGGCGGTCACTGCCTCGATCCGCCTGGCGCCGGAGCCGACGGACGTCTCCGAGAGGATCACGAACGGCCCGATCTCCGCCGTCGAGCGAACGTGCGTCCCGCCGCACAGCTCGCGCGAGAAATCGTCGATCTCGACGACGCGCACCTCGTCGCCGTACTTCTCGCCGAAGAGCATCGTCGCGCCGAGCGAGCGCGCTTCCTCGATCGACGTCACGAACGTCCGCACGGGGATCGCCTCGAAGATCTTCTCGTTGACGATGCGCTCGACCCGCTCCCGCTGCTCCTGGGTGAGCGGCTGCTGCGTGCGTGAAGTCGAAACGCAGCTTGTCGGGCCGCACGGCGGAGCCGGCCTGATGGACGTGCTCGCCGAGCACTTCGCGCAGCGCCGCGTGCAGCAAGTGCGTCGCCGTGTGATTGGCCATCGTCGGAAAACGGTCGGTCCAGGTGACAGTCGCTTCGACTCGCGTCCCGGCCGTGAGCAACGACCTTGCCCCCAATTCGACGACAAGTACCTGGTCGTCGCCGAACTTGAGCACGTCCGTCACCTCGAGCCGGTTGCGCCTCGCCGTCCACGAGCAGATAGCCGCTGTCGCTGACCTGGCCGCCGCTCGCCGCGTAGAACGGCGATTGCTCGAGCTTGACGAACTGCCGCGTTCCACCGGCCGGCGCGGTGTCGACGACGGCTGTGAGCGCAGTGGTTTTCGAGTACCCGACGAACTCGCTCACCGGATGCCCGGGCTCGACAAGCTGCGCGGCGATCTGCTGCGCGGTGCTCTCGCCGCCGCCGCGCGAGATCTCGCGATGCTCCTCCATCAGCGCGCGGAAGCCGTCGACGTCGACCGCCTGGCCGCGCTCCTCGGCCAGCTCCTGGGTCAGCTCGATCGGGAAGCCGAACGTTGCCGCGAGCCTGAAGGCGTCGTCCGCCCCGATCGCGTCGGCACCCGCGAGCGCATCGAGCTCCTTGAGCCCACGCTCGAGCGTCTCCGTGAAGCGCGCCTCCTCTTCGCGGACGACGCGCTCGATCTCGGACGCCTGTTCGGCGAGCGCCGGGTAGGCGGCGCCCATCTGCTCGATCACGACCGCGGGGAGGCGGTAGAGCCGGTCGAGGCCGATTCGCTGCCCCTGCTGGATCGCGCGCCGTAGGAGGCGGCGGCAGATGTAACCGCGTCCCTCGTTCGACGGGAGCACGCCCTCGGCGATGAGGAAGGTGGCCGCGCGCGCGTGATCGGCAAGGACACGGTGCGCCCGCTGCGAGACCTCGCTGTCGCGGTAGGCGACCCCCGACTCCTCCTCGATCCAGTCCATGATCACGCGGAATCCGTCGGTGTCGAAGACGGAGTCGACCTCCTGGATCACGCACATCGTGCGTTCCAGTCCGAGGCCCGTGTCGACGTTCTGGGCAGGGAGGCGCTCGAGCACGTTGCCCGGCCGGAGGTCGTACTCCATGAACACGAGGTTGTAGATCTCCATGTAACGGTCGCAGTGCCCCGGCCCGCAGCCCGGGTCGCCGCACGCGTAGCGCTCTCCTCGGTCGTAGAAGATCTCCGAGCACTGGCCGCAGGGGCCCGTCTCGGCCGCCTGCCAGAAATTGTCCTTGCCCAGCCGCACGATGCGCTCGGGCGGGATGCCGACCCGACGCCATGCCGCGATCGCGATCTCGTCCTCGTCGAGCGACAGCGCGGGATCGCCCTCGTGCACCGTCGCCCACAGCCGGTCCGGCTCGAGCCCCATCACGCCGGTGACGAACTCCCACGCGAAGTCGACCGCCTCGTTCTTGAAGTAGTCGCCGAACGAGAAGTTGCCGAGCATCTCGAAGAAGGAGCAATGGCGCTCGGTCCGCCCGACATCGTCGAGATCCGTGTCCTTGCCGCCCGCCCGAAGGCACGGTTGGACGCTGACGACGCGATTCCCGGGCGGCTCCTTCGTGCGCAGGAAGTACGGCTTGAACTGCTGCATCCCCGCGACGATGAACAGCGTCGAGCGGTCGTCGGCCGGCGGGATCAGCGGATGCGACGGCACGCGCAGATGACCGCGTTCCTCGTAGAACGCCTGGAACCGTTCGCGGAGCTCGGCCGTCGTCATGGGCACGGCGGACAGTGTACGGAGCGGAAAGTCAGACGCCCGAGCGCGGGCCGGCTCGAGGCTCCATCGGCTCGTCGCTTCCGATCTCGTCCCGGATCTTGGCGATCGCTCGGCGGATCAGCCGCGAAACGTGCATCTGCGAGATGCCGATCTCGCTGGCGATCTGGGACTGCGTCTGGCCCTCGAAGAAGCGCAGGTGGAGGATCTGCCGCTCCCGTGCGTCGAGCGCGCGGAACCCCGGCGCGAGCACGACGCGGTCCTCGGAGACCTCGTACTGGTGCTCGACCGAGCCGAGCGTCTCGAGCGGATCGAGCTCCTCGCCCTCCTGCGACGACGCCGCCCTGCGACAGCGAGAGGGTCGATGTACGCGCGGCCGGACTCGAGTGCCTCGAGCACCTCTTCCTCGTCGACCCCCGCGCTCTCGGCGAGCTCCGGGATGGTCGGCGAGCGGCCGAGCTCGACGGTGAGGTGCTCGACCAGCCGGGACAGCTGGACGTTCAGCTCCTGCAGGCCGCGCGGGACGCGCACCGCCCAGCCCTTGTCGCGGAAGTGCCGCTTGATCTCCCCGATGATGTTCGGGGTCGCGTAGGTGGTCAGCTCCACGCCACGATCGACGTCGAAGCGATCGATCGCCTTGATCAGCCCGATCGCCCCGATCTGGATCAGGTCGTCGAGCTGCTCGCCCCGGTAGCTGTACCGCCGGCCAGCGAGCGGACGAGCGACATGTGCTTCTCGATCAGCTGTTCGCGGGCCTGCAGGTCTCCCGTCCTCGTGGTACCGCCGGAGGAGGACCTTGTCCGAGTCCGCGCTCATCTCGAAAGGCTCACCGCCTTCGTCAGGACCGCCCACTCGCCGTCGACGAGCACGTCGTCGACGGTGGAGTCGAGCACGCGCCTGCATCCCGAGCCGGTCGCCCGGCTCCTGCTTCAGCTCGTCGAGCACCCCTGGCTCGAGCGGGCCGACGCGCGTGACGAGCGCATTCTCGTTCACGATCATCCGCAACGTGATCTCGCGCCGCCGGGCCCTCGACTCGTGCGAGGAGCGCGTCGAGCGCCAGCTGGATGTCCTCGAGGCTCTCGATCGTCAGGTTGAGGCGGGCCGCGAGACCGCCCACCACGTAGGAGGCGACGAGCCGGAACTCGGGGTCGCGCGGGATCGTGAGCGTGATCTCGTCAGCCACGCGCGCGCCTCAGCTCCTCTTCAAGGTCGCGCTCGCGGCGGGCCGCAGCCTCCCGCCCCTCGGCGACCGCCTGCCGCCAGTTGCGGCGGGTACGCAGCGAGGACCAGCCGTGCGTCAGGCCTGCGGTGAGCCCCGTCAGCTTCTGGACGGGCTTCGTGATCGCGAAGCTCACCGAGCGCACCGCCTGGTCGACCGCTTCCACCGCGTCGACCGCGCTGTCCGTCGCCGGGTCGAGCTTGTCGAGCTGTGTGTTCACGCGGTCGACCGAGCCTCCCAGCTTGCCGACCACCGGGATCAGCTCTCGCTCGGACGAGCGGAGCAGCGACGAGAGGCGGTCGAAAGTGACCGACAGCCGGAGGAGCGCCCACGCGAGGGCGAGCCCCACCGCGAGGAGAAAGACGGCGAGGGCGAGGTACGCCGCGTCGCCTGCAGAGAACGCAAGCACGACGGCGCAGCCTAGATGAGCGCCGAGTGGGTGACCAGGCCGGAACCGACCACGACGTCGTCTTCGTAGAGCACGGCGGCCTGGCCCGGGCCACGCCGTACGCCGGCTCGTCGAGGCTGAGGTCGGAATCCGCGTCGTTGTCGCGGCCACGGTCGCGCTCACCGCCGGCGACCGGTAGCGGAGCTTCGCCGTGACTCGGTCGACGGGCACATGCAGCCGTCCGCGAGCGGAGACGCGCGTCCGCGCGAGCGACCGCGCGCGGCCCGACGTAGACCGTGTTCGAGCGCGGCTCCGAGCCGAGCACGTACAGCGGCGTCCGGCGAGGCGACGCCGAGCCCGCGCCGCTGTCCCGGCGTGAACGCCCAGTGGCCCCGGTGCGTCCCGAGCACGTTCCCGCGCTCGTCCGCGATCGGGCCGTCGTGCGCCTCGACGCCGTGGCGCTCGAGAAACGGGCGGTAGTCGTCGCCCGCGAGGAAGCACGCCTCCTGCGACTCGGGCCGGCGGGCGGCCGCGAGCCCGGCGCGCTCGGCCTCGGCGCGCGTCGCGTCCTTCGTCTGGTCGCCGAGCGGGAACCAGATGCGCTCGAGCAGGCGTGGGTCGAGCCGGGCGAGCATGTAGCTCTGGTCCTTCGCGTCGTCGCGTGCGCGCGCGAGCAGGAGCACCCCGTCGCGCTCGACGATGCGCGCGTAGTGGCCGGTCGCCAGGCGCTCGGCGCCGATCCGCCGCGCGAACGCGGAGCAGCTCGGCGAAGCGGAAGCTGCCGTTGCAGCGGATGCACGGGTTCGGCGTCTCGCCGCGCGCGTAGCCGCGGACGAACGGGCGTCACGACCGCCCGCCTGAACGCTTCGCGCAGGTCGAGCGTGACGTGCGGCAGCCCGCGCTGGTGGCAGGCGTCTCGCGCGCGCGAGCACCGCGCTCGGCGAGCAGCACGCCCGCTCCGAGTCGGGCCCTCGCGGGTCGATCCAGAGGCGCAGGGTCACGCCGACCGCTCCCGCCCCGGCACGCAGCAGCGCGACGGCGCTGTCGACGCCTCCGCTCATCGCGACGGCTGTCCGCCCTGGAGTCGGCGCGGCGCGAACGGCGGCGGCAAGCGCGTTCGCGAGCGCGTCGACCGCGAGCGTCTCGCCGCCGACCGCGGCGGCCTCGAGCAAGCGTCAGGCCGCGCAGGTCCTCGGCGAGCCCCTCCTCGTCCGCGTCGACGATCCGTCCGCCGTCCACCCGCAGGCGGACGAGCGCCCAGTCGGCCCCGCGGGCCGAGTCTCCGACGAGCTCCCGCATCTGACGGCCAGGGTACTGGCCCGGAAAACGGACGGAGGGAGCCAGGCTCCCTCCGTCATGCTCTGACACCGCCGACCTGCCGCGCCCGTGTGAACCTGGACAAGCCAGGTGGGTGCCGTGCGGGAGACGGAGCGTTGTGGCCCCGGGCCCGACTCGGGCTCCCTGTCACATGGTGTTGGTTCTACATGGATGCGCGGCGTCGCGAACGGCGTCGGGCAACCGCACGACTGTACCGACGGTCAGCTACCTCGCGCGGCGTATGCCCAGTGGACGGTCTGCACGCCGCGCAGCCCGAGGCTTCGCGCGAGGGCATCGGTGAGGTCGAACTGCCGCCCACCGCTGTAGGGGCCGTGATCGACCACCTGGGTGAGCACCGTCTTGCCGTCGAAGGTGATGAAGATGCGTGCGCCGCAGGGAAGCGTCGGGTGTGCGATGCCCTCGGTGTCCGCGCTCAGGACGGTCCCGCACGCCGTGTGCCGGCCGAAGGTCGACGGTCCCGCCGATCCGGCAAGCGCGACGAACGACCCCTCCGGGTGCGGCGCGGTCGAGGTCGTCGAACGGGTCGAGGCCGAGACGGCGACCGCGGTGACCGCGGCGAGGATCGCGACGGCCGCGAGCGCAAACTGCCGCTCGGCGAGCCGGGTGCTCATTCGCGCCCGGGGCCGACCGGGAGCACGAGCGGCGCGGCGCGGGCGGGGACCTCCACCGCGAACACCTCGACCGTGGTGCGCCGGCCGAGCAGGCGGCGGCCGGGCGGCGGCGCGAACGGCTCGAGCGAATGCGAGGCGACGCCGTAGCCTGCGCCGATCGCCGCAGGGAGCGGAGGCAGGCGGCGTGACCGGTACCTGCGAAGGCGCCTCCGCCGGCGCCGGTGCGGGCGGGAGCCGGACGGGCTGCGCACCGGTGTCGTCGCCGTCGCGGCTCTCCGGAAGCTCGCCGTCGGGCGCGACGACCGGCCAGTCGCGCGAGCAGCTGCTCGCGCACGGCGGCCGAGGCGATCCAGGTCGGCGCCTCCTCGCGCTGCGGGTCCGGGTACCCGGCGTAGACCTGCTCGAGCGGCTGGGCGGGCGGAAGGCTGGTGCGCGGCACGTAGTAGCGCGGCGGCAGCCCGGACCCGAAGTGCGGCTCGCCGCGCCATGCCACCCATTCGATGATCGCGACGACGGCCCAGCCGAGCGCCATCACGCCGATGATCTCGAGCGGGCTCAGCTTCGCGAGCGCAAGCCCGGTCGCGAGCGCGGCCAGGAACAGAACCTCGAGGACGAACCGTGATCCCTGACGATCGCGCACGGCTGGTTCTTCGCTAGGAGGGCTCGGCGACCTGCTCGCTGTCCACGACGACATCGATCCCGAGCTCGCCGAGCTGCTCCTCGGTCACCGCCGTGGGAGCTCCCGACATCGGGTCGACGCCGGCCTGGTTCTTCGGGAAGGCGAGCGTGTCGCGGATGAACGGTTCGTCGAGCAGCGCCATGCAGAGTCGGTCGATCCCGGACGCGATGCCGCCGTGCGGCGGCGCGCCCATCGAAAGCGCGTCGAGCAGGAAGCCGAACTTCGCGATCTGCTCGTCGGGCGTGATCCGGAGCAGGTCGAAGACCTTCTTCTGCAGCTCGGGCTCGTGGATGCGGAACGACCCGCCCGCGAGCTCGAGGCCGTTGCCGACGAGGTCGTACGCGATCGCCTTCGCCGCTCCCGGGTCCGAGTCGAGCAGCGCCAGCGACTCCTCGTTCGGGCGCGTGAACGGATGGTGCTCCGCGTCCCAGCGCTCGAGCTCCGAGTCCCACTTGAGCATCGGGAAGTCGGTGATCCAGACGAAGCGCCACGCGGTCTCGTCGATCAGCCCGAGCTCACGCCCGAGGTGCAGGCGCAGGAAGCCGAGGATGCGCGACACCTCTGCGCGATCGCCCGCCCCGAAGAGCACGGTCGTCCCCGGCCGGCCGACGGCGTCGAGCACCTCCGGCGAGAGGAACTTGGCGATCCCGGCCGGCGGCTCGCCGTCGGCGCGGAACACGATCGAGGCGAGGCCCTTGGCGCCCCAGCCCTTCGCAACCTCCTCGAGCTTCGCGATGTCGCCGCGCGAGAGCTCTCGCTCGACGCGCAGGTACCGGACCGTCTCCGCGTTCGCGAACACCCCGAACTCGGAGCCGCGTGTGAGCTCGGTGACGTCCTCGATCTCGAGCCCGAAGCGCAGGTCCGGCTTGTCCGACCCGTAGCGCCGGTCCGCCTCCTCCCACGGCATGCGCGGGAACGGCGTCTCGAGCTCGACGCCGCGGCACTCGCGCCAGATCCGCGCGACGATCTTCTCGACCAGCCCGAACAACTCGTCGAGGTCGGGAAAGGCGATCTCGACGTCGAGCTGCGTCAGCTCCTGCAGCCGGTCGGCGCGCAGGTCCTCGTCGCGAAAGCAGCGGGCGATCTGGTAGTAGCGCTCGAAGCCGGAGATCACGAGCAGCTGCTTGTAGATCTGCGGGCTCTGCGGCAGCGCGAAGAAGCGCCCCGGCTGCAGACGCGTCGGGATGAGGAAGTCGCGCGCGCCCTCGGGAGTCGGCTTGCCCATGATCGGCGTCTCGATGTCGACGAAGCCCGCCGCCTCCATCTCCTGGCGGATGATCGAAACGGCGCGTGGCGCGCGTCCGGATGTTCCGCTGCAGGCGGTCGCGGCGGAGGTCGAGCCAGCGGTAGCGGATCCGCAGCGTCTCGTCGACGCCTTCCTCGTCGAGCTGGAACGGCAGCGGCGTCGACCGGCTGACCACCTCGAGCTCGTCGACCTGCACCTCGACTCTCGCCCGTCGCCATGCGCGGGTTCACGGTCTCCGCGCTCCGGCGCACGACCTCGCCGCGAGCGCGGACGACGAACTCGTTCCGAAGCTCGTGCGCCGCGGCGGCCGCTGTCTGCGACCGCTCCGGGTTGATCACGAGCTGCACGACGCCGCCCTCGTCGCGGAGGTCGACGAAGATCAGGCCGCCGTGGTCGCGCCGGCGGGCGACCCAGCCGGCGAGCGTGACCGTCCGCCCCACGTCGGCGGTGGTGAGGCTGCTGCCGATCGTGTCGCGCCAGCTCATCAGCTGCTGGTGAGGGTAGCCGACGACCTCGCCGAGCGAGACCGGCTCGGCATCGCGGCCGTCGCGCCTGACGACGGCCTCGTCACCGGTCGACGATCACGACCGCCCGCGCGCGCGTTCGCCCGGCCTGGGTCATCTGCCCCTTGAACGAGCGCCCCGCGTAGTCGGTGTCGGCCGACGATGCCCGGCGCGACGGAGCTCGGCGAGGAGCATCGACGACCGCCGCCCGGTCGGCGCCCTCCCCCAGCACGACGAAGACGTCGAGCGGATCCGATTCGAACGTGATCTGCTCGTTCTCGAGGGCGAGCAGGAGGCGCTCGATCCCGGCGCCGAAGCCGATGCCCGGCGTGGGCGGGCCGCCGACCTGCTCGACGAGCCCGTCGTAGCGGCCACCGCCGCAGATCGTCGAGTTGGCGTTGGCGAACGGGCCGACGAACTCGAATGTCGTGCGCGTGTAGTAGTCGAGCCCGCGCACGAGCGTCGGGTCGAGCACGTACGGGACGCCGAGCGCGTCGAGTTGCGCCTGTGACTGCCTCGAAGTGCTCGCGGCAGGCGTCACACAGCGACTCGCCGATCTTCGGCGCGTCGGCGAGCGCCGCGCGCACTCGCTCGTCCTTCACGTCGAACACCTGGAGCGGGCTCGTCGCGCGCTTGTGGCGCGCGTCCTCGTCGAGCACGTCCGCGTTTGCGTCGAGCCATTCGTTGAGGCGCTCGACGTACGCCGGCCGGCAGTTCGCATCCCCGATCGAGTTCAGCAGCAGCTCCCACTGCGTCACGCCCAGCTGACGGAGCAGCTCGACGTAGACCTGGATCACCTCCGCGTCGATCGCCGGGTCGGACGAGCCGATCGCCTCGAGCGAGAGCTGGTGTGCTCGCGGTAGCGGCCGAAGCCGGGCGCTCCGTACCGGTACATCGTCGCGATCGTGTACGCCTTCACGGGTTGCGGCTCGCGGTGCAGGCCGTGCTCGACGTACGCGCGCGCGATCGGCGCCGTGCCCTCGGGCCGCAACGTGAGTGACCGGTCGCTGCGGTCGGTGAACGAGTACATCTCCTTGTGCACGACGTCGGAGGCCGCACCCGAGGTGCGCGCGAACAGCCCGGTGTCCTCGAACCCGGGCGTCTGGATGCGGCCCCAGCCGTAGCGCGCCGTGACCTCCTCGATCGTCCTGACGACATGCCACCACGCTGCGTCGCCTCGGCAGGACGTCGTGCGTCCCGCGCGGAGCCTGGAACTTCGAGCTCACGACTGCGCTGCGCGCAGCTCGCGCAGGAACGGGTTCGTCTGCAGCTCCCGCCCCAGCGTCGTCGTCGGGCCGTGCCCCGGATAGAGGACGGTGTCGGCGTGGAGCCGGTCGAGCAGCGACCGCACCGAGTCGAGCAGCGTGTCCCAGTCGCCGCCTTCGAGATCGACCCGCCCGACGGAACCCGCGAACAGCAGGTCACCCGAGAAGAGCTGGTCTTCGACGAGGAACGCGACGTGGCCGACCGAGTGGCCCGGGCACGTCGAGCACCTCGAACGTGATGCCCGCCGATCGTCACCTCGTCGCCGCCGGTCACCGTGTGCGCCGGATCGTGCGCGCCGACGCGCAGCCCGCCTCGGGTCTCGCCGGTGCGCAGCGCCTCGACCTCGCCGGCCGGCGCCCATACCTCGCTGCCTGTGCCCTCGGCGAGCGCCGCGACGCCTGCGATGTGGTCGACGTCGGTGTGCGTGACGAGCATCCCGGCCGGTCCGCGCACCCATGCGCGCGAGCTCGAGCCGGAGCGGCGTCGGGTCGTCGCCCGGGTCGATCGACCACCGCTTCGGCCGCACCCCGCTCGCCTCGCACGACGTAGCAGTTGCTGCGGTACGGGCCCATCACGAACGTGTCGACGACGATTGACATGCGAGGGCGTTTGAGTGTATCAGGCGGTGCGAAAGGCCCGCCTTCGATGCAGCGCTGGAATCTACCGAGCTCGTCGCGCCGGCGGGGACACGCGATCCGATCGTGCTCCACTCGGACGACGGCGCACGCGCGGTCCTGCTCGTGCTCCAGCCCGGCCAGGAGCTCGGCGAGCATCAGGTGCAAGGAGAACGCATGGGTCGATCGTGCGTCGACGGCACCGTCGCAGATCACCGCGGCTGACGGCACCTCGTTCGACGCGACGCCCGGCACGCTCGCACGTTTCGAGCCCGACGAACGGCACGCACTCACGAGCCGCGACGGGGCGCGGGTGCTGCTCGTGCTCGCACCGTGGCCCGGCGAAGGCCACTACCGCGGCAGCTGATTACTTCTTCTGCGCCGGAGCCTGCTTCGCGAGGCGTCGCTGGTACGCGCGATACGCCGTGCGGTCGACCCAGTAGGTGAGCGGGATGAAGGCGACCGCATAGAACGCTCCCCACCCGAGCCTCATCCGCGATCGGCGCGTTCTTGAAGAGGAAGACGAACACGACCAGCATCAGGCCGCCCATCAGCCCGCCGCGCCGCAGGGCCCGCTGCCACGACGGCGGCAGCGACCTCGCGGAGCGTCCCGCGACCGCGGCGCTGGACCGTCGCTCCCGCTTGCGAGCGGCCGGCTTCGCCTCCGCCTTCGCCTGCGCGCGTGCGTCGCGCTCCGCTCGCATCTCCTCGTCGTCGAGCGGGCGCTCGTTGCCGTCGGCGTCGAGGAGAACGGTCTCGTACTCGTGACGGAAGTTCTTCTCGCGACGGCGGCGCTGCTTCCGGGTCGGCATCGCCAGCGCCAGGTTAGCGCCGATACCGCGAGCCGGCCGCCGCTGACCACCGTCGGCCGACGACGTCGCCTCCGAGGCGTAGGCGAGGTAGCGCCAGTCCGCCGCCGTCGACCAGGACGAGGTCGGCCTGCATAGCCGGGCGCGAGCCGCCCGATCCGATCGGCCCGGCCGAGGACGTGCGCCGCGTTGACCGTGACCGCCGTGAGCGCCTCCGCGGGCGCGAGGTGGAGCTGGGTGCAC
Source organism: uncultured Thermoleophilia bacterium (assembly GCA_963742615.1). Classification (GTDB taxonomy): domain Bacteria; phylum Actinomycetota; class Thermoleophilia; order Gaiellales; family Gaiellaceae; genus PALSA-600. Next base: position 263,346 of record CAVUMS010000003.1, read on the forward strand.
GCGAGCGAGCACACGAGCGGGAGGCTCGTCGTGAACGAGCTGCCGGGGTTGAAGTCGGTCGCGAGCGCGATCGCCGCGCCGGCGTCGACGAGGTGCCGCGCCGGCGGCATCGGTCGGTCGAGGAAGAGCGCGCTCGCCGGCAGCAGGACGCCGACGACGTCGCTCGACGCGAGCGCGGCGATCGCCGTCCGGCCCGGTCGCCTCGAGGTGGTCGACCGAGCGGGCGCCGAGCTCGATCGCAAGCGGGATCGCGCCGCACTCGGTGAACTGATCGCCGTGGAGCCGCAGCGCGAGGCCGGCCGCGCGGCACGCCTCGAGGTAGCGGCGGGCCTGCAGCCGCGTCGAACGCGCCGCGTTCGAGAAAGACGTCGGCGGCGTCGGCGAGCCTCGACGCGTCCGGCAGCACCTCGGCGAGCGCCCAGTCGAGGTAAGCGTCCGCGCCCCGGCGCTCGGGGGGCACGGCGTGGGCGCCCAGCCAGGTCGGGGAACCCCCCGCGCTCCGCACCGCCCGAAGCGAGGCGAGCTCCGTCTCGCGGTCGAGACCGTAGCCCGACTTTCCCTCCCACGCGGTCGTGCCGTGCCGCAGCATCCAGCCCGCGTGACGTTCGACGCGAGCGGTCAGCCCCGCCTCGTCGAGCACGCGCGTCGCGGCAACTGTCGACAGGATGCCGCCGCCGGCCGCCTGGAGCTCCTCGTAGGTCGCGCCGGCCGAGCGCAGCGCGAACTCCTCGACGCGGTCACCGCCGAACGCCGGATGCGTGTGGCAGTCGACGAGGCCCGGGACCGCGCTCAGCCCTCGACCGTCGATCTCCTCGACGTCACCGTCCGAGCGGGCCGAGGTCGCGCATCCGCCCGACCGACTCGATGACGCCGTCGTCGCAGAGGACGTAGGCGACGCTCGAGCACGTCGACGGCCTCGAGATCGGCTGCCGCGGGCCGGCACGGCCGACGGGGCCGGCGTCGCGAGCTGCGCGAGATCGCGGACGAGGAGCCGGTGGGCCACGGCCGCCTAGGGTGGGCCGCCCGGCTGCGCGAGGCCGTGCTCGCGGGCGGCGGCACGCGCCTCGTGGTAGCCGGCGTCGAGGTGCCGGACGACGCCCATCCCCGGATCGGTCGTCAGCACGCGCTCGAGCCGTTCGGCCATCTCGTCGGTGCCGTCTGCGACGACCACCATCCCGGCGTGGATCGAGTTGCCGATCCCGACGCCGCCGCCGTGATGGACGCTGACCCAACTCGCGCCCGCCGCCACGTTCACGAGCGCGTTCAGGATCGGCCAGTCTGCGATCGCGTCCGAGCCGTCGAGCATCGCCTCGGTCTCGCGGTACGGCGACGCGACGGAGCCCGCGTCGAGGTGGTCACGGCCGATCACGACCGGCGCCTTGACCCGGCCGTCGCGGACGAGCTCGTTGATCGCGAGCCCGGCGCGCGCACGGTCGCCGTATCCGAGCCAGCAGATCCGGGCCGGCAGACCCTGGAACGCGATGCGCGACGGGGCGACCTCGAGCCAGCGCTGAAGAAGCTCGTCGGCCGGGAACAGCTCCCGCAGCGCCTCGTCGATCGTTGCGATGTCGGCGGGGTCGCCGGACAGTGCGGCCCACCTGAAGGGACCGATGCCGCGACAGAAGAGCGGTCGGATATACGCCGGGACGAAGCCCGGATATGTGAAGGCGTCCGCTACCCCAGCTGCTTCGGCCTCACCTCGCAGGTTGTTGCCATAATCGAAAACATAGCTCCCGGCCCGGACGTACTCGAGCAGGCCCTCGACGTGCCGTGCGATCGACGCCCGCGCGCGGCGCAGGTACTCGCCCGGATCGGCCAGCCGGAGAGCCGTCGCGCGCGTCGACGTCGAGACCCTGGGGCACGTAGCCGGTCAGCGGGTCGTGCGCCGCGGTCTGATCGGTGACGAGGTCGAAATGCTCACCCCGCCGTGCGAGCTCGGGAACGAGGTCGGCGGCGTTGCCGAGCAGCCCGACCGACAGCGCCTGCCCGGACGAAGCCGCTTCGCGGACGCGCGCGATCGCCTCGTCGAGCGACTCGGTAGCGACGTCGAGGTAGCGCGTCTGCGAGCCGCCGCTCGATCCGCGCCGGGTCGACTTCGATGCAGAGGATCGCCGCGCCGGACGAGCGTGGCGGCCAGCGGCTGCGCCCCGCCCATGCCTCCGAGCCCGGCCGTGAGAATCGTCCTGCCCTCGAGCGACGGCGCCCCGAAGTGCTTCTGACCGGCGGCGGCGAACGTCTGGTACGTCCCCTGCAGGATCCCCTGTGTTCCGATGTAGATCCACGACCCCGCGGTCATCTGCCCGAACATCGTCAGCCCCTCGGCTTCGAGGCGGCGGAACTCGTCCCACGTCGCCCAGCGTGGGACGAGCAGCGAGTTCGCGATCAAGACGCGCGGTGAGGCGGGTGTCGTGCGGAAGACCGCGACCGGCTTTCCGGACTGCACGAGCAGCGTCTCGTCGTCCCCGAGCTCGAGCAGCGTGCCGACGATCGCGCGTAGAGCCTCGTGCGAGCGTGCCGCCTTTCCCGAGCCGCCGTAGACGATCAACTCCTCGGGCTTCTCGGCGACCTCCGCGTCGAGGTTGTTGAGCAGCATGCGCAACGGCGCCTCGGTCGCCCACGAGCGGGCGTTCAGATCCGTGCCTCGAGGCGCGCGGATCGCCGAGAGGTCGCCGCACAGCGACTCGACCCGGTTGTCCAGCGACCGCGTGACCGTCATGGCTGCCTCTCTTCCGTGCGCGCGCGCTCCGCGCGCCTACGCTGATGAAGCCGGTACATGTTCCACGCGGTCGCGAGCAGGAAGAACACGATCGCAACCAGTGCAGCCTTCTTCACGTCGCCGCCGGTCGCCCACGCGACGAGGACGACGATCACGGCGAACGCGCCGTACACGATCAGCGTGTCGCGGAACGGGTGCTTCGGGGGAGGCGGATCGGGAGCTCCCCAGCGGAGGTAGCGGGACGGGCTCATTCCCGCTGCGGAGCCGGCAAAGCCGGCACCTCCGCTCCATGAGAGCCTCCGTCAAGCCTACGGCTCATTCGAGCTCGTCGACCTCGCGCTCGACCTCGGCGACCAGCGTGCCGTCGCGGATCGCAGCTCGCGACGGCCTCGATGTCCGCGCCGAGCGGTCGGTCGTCGCGGAGCCGCTCGCGATCGTCGCCGGACCGCGTCGTGCACCGCCGCGACGCCCCGGCCCCGGCTCGAGTGGCGCCAGGAACTCGACCGCCTGCGCACCTGCAAGCAGCTCGATCGCGACCGCCCGCTCGGCGTTCGCCACGACCTGCCAGGCCTTGAGCCCCGAAGCGTTTCCCATCGACACGTGATCCTCCTGCCCCGCGCTCGTCGGGATCGAGTCGACCGAGGCCGGGTGGCAGAGCGACTTGTTCTCGGACACGAGCGACGCAGCCACGTACTGGGGAATCATGAACCCCGAGTTGAGGCCGCCGTCGGTGGTGAGGAACGCCGGCAGCCCGTCGCTCGAGATTGGGGTTGACGAGCCGTTCGAGCCGGCGCTCGGAGATGCTCGCCAGCTCCGAGACCGCCATCGCGAGCACGTCGAGAGCGAACGCCAGCGGCTGGCCGTGGAAGTTGCCGGCCGAGACGAGCAGCTCGTCGTCGGTGAGCACGAGCGGATTGTCGGTAGCGGAGTTCAGCTCCGTCGAGATCGTGTAGTCGACATAGTCGAGCAGGTCGCGTGAGGCGCCGTGCACCTGCGGGGCGCACCGCAGCGAGTACGCGTCCTGCACCTTGTCGCACCAGCGGTGCGACTCGATGATCGCGGACCCCTCGAGCAGGCGCATCACGTTGCGCGCCGAAGCGGCCTGGCCGCGGAGCGGACGCAGCGCGTGCACCTGAGGCAGGAACGAGCTCCGCGATCCCTGCAGCGCTTCGAGCGAGAGCGCGCACGCGCAGTCCGCGACCCGCGCCAGCCGTCGGGCTCGCACGAGCGCAAGCGCGCCCTGTGCCGTCATGAACTGGGTCCCGTTGATCAGCGAGAGACCTTCCTTGGCGAGCAGGCGCACCGGCTCGAGGCCCGCACGCGACAGCGCCTCCGCACCGCTCGAGCAGCTCTCCGTCGAACCAGGCGCGACCCTCGCCGACCAACGGCAGCGCGAGGTGCGCGAGCGGAGCGAGGTCGCCCGACGCGCCGACGGAGCCGCGCGCCGGCACCTCCGGCAGGACGCCGCGGTTCAGGCAGTCGAGCAGCAGCGACACCGTCTCGACCCGCGCGCCCGAGTTCCCTTTCGCGAGCGTGTTCGCCCGTAGCAGCATCGCCGCACGCACGACGTCGTCGGGATACGGCTCGCCGACACCGCAGGCATGCGAGCGAAGGAGGCGGAGCTGCAGCTCCTCGGTCAGCTCCGGGGGGATCTGCTTCGAGACGAAGCGCCCGAACCCGGTGTTGACGCCGTAGGTGTGCTCGTGCGCGCCGTGCGCGGCGCGTTCCACGACGTCGCGGGCGGCGAGCATCCGGCCGCGGGCCTCCGGCGACACGTCGGCCGCCTGGCGTCGCTCGACGGCGACCACCCAGACGTCCTCGAGCGTCAGGTCGTCGCCCGTGAGCGCGGTCGTCGCAGGCACGAAGCCGAGTGTAGGCAGACTCAGACGCTGGTGTCCGACCCTGTTCTCGATGTGCCCGCGGGAGCTCGAGACGGCTCCTCCCGTTCAGCGCCGGGCAGCACGCGACCTTCTTCGTCGACGCGATTTCCGCCGGCTCTACCTCGCGGTCGCAGCGAGCGAGCTCGGAGACTCGCTGTACTACATCGCATTGATGTGGTTCGCGTTCGACGCCGGCGGGCCGCTCGGCGTCGTGGCGGTGCGCGTGGCGGACAGCGTCCCGGCACTCGTCTTCGGGCTGCACGGCGGCGTCGCCGCCGATCGGTGGAGCCGGAGGCGGCTGATGATCGGGGCCGATGTGGTGCGCACGGCGGTACTCGTGCCGATCGCGATCGCGGGGCTCGCAGGGTCGCTGCCGCTCTGGGGGCTCGTCGTCGCGTCGTTCGTGCTCGAGGCGGCAACGAGCTACTTCGCACCCGCCTACGGCGCGACCTTGCCGACGCTCGTCGACCGCGAGAACGTCCAACAGGCGAACGCATTCGTCGAGGCGACGACCCAGGCGCTCTCGATCGGCGGCTGGGCCGTCGGCGGCGCTGCTCCTCACCGTCCTTCCGTTGAGCGTGTTCTTCGCCGTCAACGCGGTGTCGTTCGCCGTGTCGGCGCTGCTGATCGCACGCATCCGCCGCGGGTTCGAGCACGATCCGCACGCTCCGCGCGCCGCGGATCTCCGAGGGGCTGGCGGCGCTGCGGCCGCGGCCCGCGCTGGCCGCCGGCGTCGTGGCGCTCGGCGTCGCGGTCACGATCACCGCGGGGACGTGGATCGGCGGCGTCCCGACGCTCGTCCGGGACACGCTGCACCACGGCGCCGGAGGCTTCTCGATCGTGATGGCCGGCTACGCGGCCGGGGCGATCGTGAGCGGTGTGCTCCTCGCCCGCGTGCCGATCAGGCGCAAGGCGCGGGCGAGCATGCTCGCCTGGGTGATGTACCTGCCGGGCTACGGGCTGATGGCCGTCGCCCACTCACTGACGGCGGCGATCGCCGGCGCCTTCTTCGCGGCGACCGGGCAGAGCTCCGCGGTCGTGCTGCTCAACTCGGCTGCGCAGGAGGAGGTTCCCGACTCACTGCTCGGCCGCGTGCTCGGCGTGATCTCGCTCACGCATCGCGGCGCGCACGCGACCGGGCTCCTGCTCGTGGCGCCGCTGTTTGCGTTCGCCGCAGCGCCGGCCGTCTTCGGCGCGGCCGCGATCACGGTTCCGCTCGTCGGCCTGGCCTCGCTCGCGGGTGCGTCGCGTGGTCGTCAGGCGTCGAGCAGCCTGAGCTCGAGCACGTGCGAGGCGTCGAACCCGTCGATCCGGAGCGCGGTCCCGGCTGCCGCAGCCGCGGCGCCCGCCGGCATCAGCCCGACGAGCTCCGACCCGACGACCTCGGCGCCCCGGGCTTCCGCCTCGTGCGCGATGCGTCGCGACGATCTCGTGCAGCGCCGAGGCCTCCCAGTCCTCGACGTTCATCGAGACCTGGACGAGTCCCGCGCGCGGCAACTCGAGACCGAGCGCGCGAACACCCGGGTACCCACCGCCGCGCTCGCGGACGACGGCGGCGACTGCCCGCGCCACCTCGACCGGCCCACGCAGGTTGACGTTGAACGCGATCAGCGGCGCACGCGCGCCGGCGATCACCGCGCCGGCGGTCTGGTGGAGGCGCGCCGGCCCGAAGTCGGGAACGAGCTCGCCGGCGTCGAGGCGCGCCCTGCAGCCCGCCGGTGCCGCCGCGCCGGTAGAACGCCGGCCCGCGCTCGGGCGGCGCATAGAGGAAGACGGGAACCTCCAGCTCGCCCCCGACGAACGCCGCCACCCGTTCCGCGGCCGCCCGCGCGCGCGGCAGGTCGTCCGGGCGCAGCGGCACCAGCGGTACGACGTCGGCGACGCCGACCCGAGGGTGCGCGCCGACGTGTCGCCGGAGGTCGATTCGCTCGACGGCGACGCGGATGCCCGCGACTCAATGCGTCGACCAGCTCGTCCTCGTTCCCGACCAACGTGAAGACGGATCGGTTGTGGTCGGCGTCGGCGTGGACGTCGAGGAGACGCGCATGCGAGCCGAGCGCCGCGGCGATCGCGTCGATCGTGGCCGAGTCCCGGCCCTCGCTGAAGTTGGGCACCGACTCGAGCGGCAGCACGGCGCCTACTCTAGGGAGCGGTGAAGGAGTACTACGAGCGCCGCGCCCCGGCCTATGACGACTGGTACCTCGGCCACGGCCCGTACGCGGCGCGCGACACGACCCCGTGGGAGACCGACCTCGCGGGGCTGATCGCCGCGATCCGAGCGCTCGACCCGTGCGCCACGCTGGACGTCGCGTGCGGCACGGGCTTCCTCACACGCCACCTTGCTGGAACGGTGGTCGGCCTCGACCAGAGCGCGTCCATGCTCGAGATCGCGAAGCAGCAGGCTCCGGACGCGAGCTTCGTCGAGGGAGACGCACTCACGTTGCCGTTCGACGACGCGAGCTTCGATCGCATGTTCACCGGGCACTTCTACGGCCACCTGGACGCGGACGAGGGGCAGCGCTTTCTCGCCGAGGCCGCGCGCGTCGCACGGGAGCTCGTCGTCGTCGACGCCGCGATCCGCCCGGATCACGAGCTCGAGGAAGTCCAGCAGCGCGACGTCGACGGCGAGACCTGGCCCGTGCTCAAGCGCTACTTCGCGCCCGAGACGCTCGTACAGGAGCTGGGCGGTGGCAAGGTCCTGTGGGCGGGGCCGTGGTTCGTGATGGTGCGGCGCGTCTGGTGACCGCTTCGGGGCGACGGCGCTACCGGTCGCCGGCGGGGCTGAAGCGCGACCTGGCGAGGTGCCGCGCGTGCATCGAAGCCGGCTACCCGCTCGAGTCGCTCCCGGTCGCGACCCCGGGCGTGGGCCAGCGCGCATACCTGTTCGGCCAGGCGCCGGGCGTCGTCGAGGGCGCGGAGCGGCGGCCCTGGCGCGGGCGCGCAGGCGCCACGTTGCGGCGCTGGCTCGAGCTCGACGATGAGGCGTTCTACGCGACGTTCTACTGCGCGTCGGTGACGCGCTGCTATCCGGGCAAGTCCGCTTCGGGTCGCGGCGACCGCACGCCGACGCCGGCGGAGCGGCGGCTCTGCCGGCAATGGCGCGTGTCCGAGCTCGAGCTGCTGCGGCCGGGGCTGATCGTCACGGTCGGCGGGCTCGCGGCTCGAGAGCTGCTCGGTCTCGATCGCGTGACCGAGTTCGTCGGCGAGCGCTACGAGCGTCGGAGGCGTGGTCACCGTCCCGCTGCCGCACCCGTCCGGAGCGAGCGGCTGGCTCAATGCGCCCGCGAACCGGGACCGACTCGACGACGCGCTCGCGCTGGTGCGGTCGGAGCTCGCGCGCCTGTAGACGCCGAAACGCCACGCTACGCTCAGCTGCGTGGCCGACGTTCCCGCCCCGCGCTACCGCACGACGTTCGTTCGACTGCTCGCGTTCCTGCGGCCGTACAAGCTGTCGATGGTCGTGTCGATCGTGCTCGCGATCGCCTCGCAGGCGGCAGCGCTCGGCGCGATCCTGCTGACGCGGAGCGTCGTCTCGGCGCTCAACGCACGATCACCTGGACGAGCTGCCGTGGCTCGTCGGCCTCGTGGTCGCGCTCGGCGCGGGCCGCGCGCTCGCGCTGGCGGGCCGCCGGCTGATCGCGGGCAAGCAGGCGCTTCAGGTCGAGATGGACGTGCGGCAGGCCGTCTACGCGAAGTTCGTGCGCCTCTCGTTCGGCTTCTACGACAGGCATCAGACCGGACAGCTGATGAGCCGGGCGACGGTCGACCTGCAGGCGGTGCGGTTCTTCCTCGGCTACGGGCTGATCTTCTTCTTCCAGCACGTCTTCACCGTGGTGGGCGTCGGCATCGTCGTCTTCCTGATCTCGTGGAAGCTCGCCCTGATCGTGGTCTCGATCGCGCCGTTGCTCATCGCGGTGGCGTACCGCTACAGCCACGTGTCGCATCCGCTGCTCCGCGACGTGCAGCAGAAGATGGCGGACGTCGCGACGGTCGCCGAGGAGAACATCGTCGGGGTTCACGTCGTCAAGTCGTTCGCCCAGGAGCAGGCCGAGCTCCGGAAGTTCGAGGACCGCTCGGAGCAGGTCTTCACTCGCAGCGTGCAGGCGAACCGGCAGCGCGCGTTCTACATCCCGCTCCTGAGCTTCCTGCCGCTCCTGTCGCAGGCGGCGATCCTGCTGGTCGGCGGCCACATGGTCGCGCGCGGGACGCTGTCGCTCGGCGACTTCGTCGCGTTCAACCTCTTCCTCGCGATGCTGGTGACGCCGCTGCGCGCGCTCGGCATGTGGATCGGCCAGGCACAGCGCGCGACGGCGTCGGGCGAGCGGATCTTCCAGGTGATCGACGAGCGCGAGGACATCCGCGACGTGCCCGGCGCCCGCGAGCTACCTGCAGGGACCCGGCGCTGTGACCTTCGAGCGCGTCACGTTCGGGTACGACGCGGAGCGACCGGTCCTGCACGACGTCGACCTCGAGCTCGTCCCGGGCGGCAGTGTCGCGCTGATCGGGCACACCGGCGCCGGCAAGACCTCGCTCGCCGCCCTGATCCCGCGCTTCTACGACGCGCAACAGGGCCGCGTGCTGGTCGACGGCGCTGACGTGCGCGAGGTCACGCTGACGTCGTTGCGGGGCGAGATCGGCGTGATCGCGCAGGACGCCTTCCTGTTCTCCGCGACCGTACGCGAGAACATCGCGTTCGGCCGCATCGACGCGACGGACGCGGAAGTCGAGCGGGCCGCACGGCTCGCGCAGGCGCACGAGTTCATCGAGGCGCTACCGGACGGCTACGAGACGGTGATCGGCGAGCGCGGGATCACGCTTTCCGGGGGTCAGCGCCAGCGAATCGCAATCGCCCGGGCGATCGTGATCGATCCGCGCGTCCTGATCCTCGACGACGCCACAGCGTCGGTCGACGCGACGACCGAAGGGCGGATTCGCGACGGCCTCCGGGAGGCGATGCGAGACCGGACGACGATCATCATCGCCCACCGCCTCTCGACGATCGCGCTCGCCGACGAGGTCGTGGTCGTCGAAGAGGGACGCGTGGTCGCGCGCGGGACGCACACCGAGCTGGCCGCGACGAACGGCGTCTACCGCGAGATCCGCGACCACGGACTGCTCGACCGCGTGCTCGGTGAGGAGGAGGTCGCGTGAGGGTCCATCAGCCGGGCGGCCACCTGACGCGCGTGCGCAGCGCGGAGGTCGAGGACTGGTCGTGGCGCCGCACGAAGCGGCGCCTGGGCACGCTCTACCGGCTCGCACGGCCGTACCGCAGTCGCACGGCGCTCGCCCTGCTCTCCCTGCTCGGGGCGACGACGGTCGCGCTCGCGCCGCCCTTACTCGTCGGGCTGACGGTCGACCAGGTCCAGGACGGCGACACCTCGCAGCTGCCGCTGCTCGTCGGCGCCTTCCTCGCGGTTGGCGTGCTGGGCGTGGGGCTGGGCTACGCGCAGACGTACTACACGGGGTGGACCGGCGAGCGCATGCTCGCCGACCTGCGGCGGATCGTGTTCGAGCACCTGCAGCGCCTCTCGCTCGGGTTCTACGAGAGAAATCGGGCCGGCGTGATCATCAGCCGCCTGACGAACGATGTCGAGGCGCTCGACCAGCTCGTCACTGACGGCGTCACCTCGCTCGTGCAGAACACGCTGATCCTTGCCGGCTCCGCGGGGCTGCTGTTCCTCCTCGACTGGCGGCTCGCCCTTGCGACGCTCACCGTGATCCCGCTGATGGCGCTCGCCACCGCATGGTTCCGCAAGCGCTCCGGACGCGCGTATCGCGCGGTGCGCGAGACGCTCGGGGCCGTCACGGCGACGCTCGCGGAGGACATCGCGGGCATGCGCGTGCTGCAGTCGTTCACGCGCGAGCGCGCCGGCCCAGGACAACTTCCGCGAGGTCGCGGACACCTACCGCGTCTCCAACATGCAGACGGTCTTCCTGAACGGGGTCTACTTCCCGGTCGTCGACTTCCTGTCGACGATGGCGACCGTCGTCGTGCTCGGCTACGGCGGCTGGCTCGCGTCGAACGGCGACGTATCGATCGGAACGCTGGTCGCCTTCCTCGGCTACCTGACGAACTTCTTCGACCCGGTGCAGCAGCTCTCGCAGCTCTACAACACGTTCCTGTCGGCGGTCGCGGCGCTCGACAAGATCACCGACCTGCTCGACGAGGAGCCGGAAGTGAGCGACCGGCCGGATGCCGTCGACCTGCCGTCGATTCGCGGCGACGTCTCGTTCGAGGCCGTGCACTTCGCCTACGGTCGCGGGCCCGAGGTCCTGCACGGCATCGACCTCGACGTCGCGGCGGGAACGACGGTCGCGCTGGTCGGCCACACGGGCGCCGGCAAGTCGACGATCGCCAAGCTGATCGCGCGGTTCTACGACCCGACGGACGGGAGGATCACGATCGACGGCGTCGACCTGCGCGACGTCGCCAGGCACTCGCTGCGTCGGCAACTCGGGATCGTCCCGCAGGAGGGGTTCCTGTTCGCCGGCAGCGTCGCCGACAACGTCGCGTTCGGCCGGCCCGAGGCGTCGCGCGAGGAGATCGTCGCGGCCACGCGCGCGGTCGGCGCCGACGACTTCGTCTGCCGGCTCGAGCACGGCTACGACACGCAGCTCGGCGAGCGAGGATCGCGGCTGTCGCTCGGCCAGCGCCAGCTGGTGGCGTTCGCGCGCGCGCTGCTCGCCGACCCGCGGATCCTGATCCTCGACGAGGCGACGAGCTCGGTCGACATCGGCACCGAGCGCAAGATCGAGCGGGCGCTGCGGCGGCTGCTGCACGGGCGAACCGCGTTCATCATCGCCCACCGCCTGTCGACGATCCGCGACGCCGACCTGATCGTCGTGCTCGAGCACGGGCTCGTTGTCGAGCAGGGGACGCACGACGAGTTGCTCGCGAGCCGGCGGCCACTACCGGTCGCTCTACGGCGACTGGGTCGAAGCGCCTAGCGCCCGAGATACACGGGGACCGAGCCCGGCCGCCTTGTCGTGCCAGGTCTGCTTCCCGGGTCCCAGAGCATCCAGAGGTAGCCGAGCAGGAACACGAGCGCGGAGACGATCGAGACGAGCGCGCGCACGAGCGCACGCCCGTAGCCGATCGGCTGACCGAGGCTGTCGCGGACGTCGACGACGCGGATCGAGAGGGCGGCGTCGCCCGGCGTCTGACCGGTGCGCCCGTGGAAGTACGTGAAGTAGGCGAGTGAGAAGAGCAGGCCGAGGCAGCGAGCCCGTCGTCGCCGAGCACGAGGCGCAGGATCGTGTCGATGACGAGATCACGAGTCCCGTCGACGAACGCGGCGGCGAAGCGACGCCAGAACCCAGCCGGCGGCCCGCCCAGCTCGGCCGGGAGCTCGTCTCGAGCACGACGAGGCGTATGGTGTCAGTCGTGCCGGACGACCAGACCGAGCTCGACTCGGAGGTCCGCGAGCGGATCGACGACCCGGTCTCGAACGAGGCCGCGCGCGAGGTGCGGCTGACGCCCGCCGAGGCCGTGCGGCAGATGCGCATCCGCGTGCCCGAGCGCGCGAACCGCAAGCTGCGGCAGGTGATCGAGCGCGTCAACCGCGACGATCAACTCAAGGGCTGGTGGCACGTCGCGAACGTCAACGCGGTCGCGCGGATGGAGATCAACGATCACTCGTGGGTGCACATCCAGATCGTGACGAACATCGCGCTCAAGCTCCTGCGGCAGCTGACGAAGCACGGCATCGAGCCGGCGATGGTCACCGACTACGGGATGACGCGCGACGACGCCGAGGTCGTCGTCGCGCTGACAGCGCTGACGCATTGCGTCGGCATGTCGGTGCACCGAAAGGGCCACGAGGACTTCAGCCTCTTCCTGGCCGAGCCGAAGGTGCGCGAGCTCCTCGACGGGATCTACGTCGAGCCGGACCTGACAGTCGTCACGTCGGAGGTGCTGCAGGGGATCATCAGCCACCGCGCCGACGGCGAGCCGCTCACGCTCGAGGCCGGCATCCTGCGCGTCGCGGACGCGCTCGACATGGAGCAGGGCCGCTCGCGCATCGCTTTCGAGCGAGGCCACGTCGGCATCCACTCGCTGTCGGCGGCGGCGATCGAGGAGGTCGAGATCTCCGACGGCGAGGGCAAGCCGATCCGGATCTCGATCACGATGAACAACTCGTCCGGGCATCTACCAGGTCGACGGACTGCTCAAGGCGAAGCTCGTCGGCTCGGGGCTCGAGCCCTACGTCGAGGTGATCGCGCACATCGACACGGAAGACGAGAAGCGCCTCGTCCCGCTCTATCAGCTCGAGCTCTGAGCGGGTTCGCGCGGCTCGAGCGCGGGCTACAATGCGCCCGCCCTGCGGGGTCGTCTAATGGTAGGACGCCTGACTCTGGATCAGGTAGTCAAGGTTCGAGTCCTTGCCCCGCAGCCTTCTAGTAGAGCCAAACCCGCCGCGTGGCTCGCGGCTGTGGCAGGCGGTTTGCAAACCGATTGCAAACATCAGTCTCCTAGGACGAGCTCGGCGATAAGCGCCGCGGCCGTCTCCTGCAGATCGGGGAGCGCGTCGGTGTCGAGCGTGAACGCCACGCTGGCGTGGCCGAGCGTTCGCTCACGACCTTCGGATGAACTGCCGCTCGAAGGGCGATCGTCGCGTCGACACGCTCGGGCTGATCCGCCTCGCGGCCGAGTCGTCCGGCGCGACGGGTGTCGGCCGCCTCCTCGCGGAGAAGGTCGCCGCGTATAACGAGGCGCGGCGTGCGAAGGCCTCGGGCAGCGAGACGAGAGCTGCGGTGTTCGGAGTGCGGCCAGGTGCTTGAGGGGCGCAAGTCCAGGGTCTGCTCACCTCAGTGTCGTGACCGCCGCTATCGGCGGTTGCATCCGGAGCAGGTGGCGGCGAAGCAGCACCGGAAGTATCTGAGGCAGCGCGACCGTCAACAGGAGAGGTCCGCGGGTTAACACGCGGCGACCCGGCGAGCTCGAGCCCGCTGAACGCGGCTAACCAGTGGAGGAGCCGACGCTTGGTTACAGAGTTACTCGGCGGCGTCGGCGACCGAAACCTGACAAGGTGGTCGGAGCACGGCACGGCGCGACTAAGGATGGGAGGCCCGACATGTGGTATGGAATCGGTTTCGTCGGCGTTCTGCTTTGGATCGTCCTCTTCGTCTGGCTCGGTCTCAGGACGCTCCGAAACGGGCACGGCTGGCTGTTCTTCTTCGGAATCTTCTTCCCGCTGCTCTGGATCATCGGTGCGTTCATGCAGCCTGCGAACGCCGAGGCGTACTGAGGCGAGTCGCCTTCAACGCTTTGAGCATCGGCGGGTCGGAAGCACCTTGAGGCGGCCGCGGGAGCTCGACCGGCCCGCCGCTAATCCAGGAAGCGAAGGGGCGGCGCCCACAGGGGGTAGGCTGAGCCGCCCCTTCTCGCGTGCGCCCCAGGAGCCAGCCCAGACGGACGATTAACTGACGTAACCATCTTGGGTCGACGTTCACAAGGACAGGGTTCTTAGCCACGCGGCTCGGCGGTGATGGCCGCGGGAGACTCAACCGACTGCCGGTCGACCGCGAGCCCGCATTCGTCTGGGCCTAGTGGGGGGTCGGCGGGGGCCAGTTGCCGCCCGGGCGGGAGGGATCACCGAGCGTCTCCACCGCCCCGCCTGCAGGTCTATACCCGTGGGTTGGGTTTTACATCGGTAGTAAGCCGACACCGGGTCATTGCGGCCTGCGCAGATTACGCAGATGCTGGGCGAGGCGGGTCGGAAGCACCCTTCGGGGGAGGGCCGCGGGGAGTTCGACCGACCCGCCCTGTCATCCCGAGCAGGGACTCAGGGGCTTGCGGGCGGGTTGTGCACGGCCGGCGTGCTTTGGACGAAGAGTCCGTAGATCTGGAGCAGCGCGAAGAACGCGACGATGACCCGGATGGTCCAGAACAAGATCCTGTGGTAGTTCAGGTGTCCGTCTGCCATGCGCATTCCCGCGCGACTCGACGCCGGGCCGTCGGCTCCGTCTACGAGCGCCCGAGCCGGTAGGGTCGGCATGCCGTCCGGCCCCGGAACGGAGAGCCGGATCACAGCGCAGGGTCATCCTCGAGCGATCTTCGGACGCGCGATCGAGCGCGGCAACCTGCTCGTCGCCCGGCCCGGTCTACCTGGGACACGGTGTCACGTGCGCTCAATGAGACCGACCCGAGCCGCTCCCCAAAGAATCAGTGACTCAGGCCGGTCTCTACCGCCAGCGCGAGCGACTCGATGACTCCATAGAACCCCTCCCATCAGGAGTCAGAGTCTCTCGCTTTATGATTGTTCCCTGGGCTCGTCCCCTTTAATCCTCACCCTGCGCTGAGACGGTCCGCCCTCTCACCGGCGACCACGAGCGCGCCCGGCTGGCTGACTGCCGCGGCTGCCGGGGGTGCGGTGTAACAGTTCCGTCCGGGAGTCGGGAGACCTGAATCCTGCGGCTATCCCCTCGGCCCGATCCCGTCAGGTCTCTCGGCTCTCTTCGCATCGCCGGCCGCTCGCCACGCCTCGCGGTTGCCCGCCGGGGAACGGCCGCACACGTCTCCGGCGGCCCCTGCACAGGCTGCGCGCCCGGCCCTGGCCGGAGGCGACGGCGGGGCCGGGCTGTGCGCCGTCGTCGTCCTCCGTCGCTGACCTGCACAGACAGCCGCGCGCCCCCAGGCACGCGGCCATCTGTCCCCTGCTGAGAAAGGAGATCGGGTGAACACCTAAACAGGCTGGCCGCCCCTCTTGTGAGTCTTATTGACGTCGACGGTGTAGATCGCGCCGTTCTCGTCCCACACTGTCACCTTCTTACCCCGCACCTGCCGCTTGGCGTCGGGTCACAGACCTCGCAGCCGGTCATGGTGCGCTGTACGCAGCGACGGCCGGAAGCGCCCTCTATCGGAGCGCCGATGCCGGCGCGACCTGGCATGTGCTCGAGACGACCGCCAACGTCGGGGCGGTTGCCGTCGGCCCCACGCTCCCCCACACCGTCTTCGCCGCCTCCGACCACTCCGGCCTGCTCCGCAGCAACGACGACGGGCGGAAGTGGCGCGCCGCGACGACGGGGCTGACCGCTCGGCGAGTGCTCGCGCTGGCCGCGGACGCCAAGCGGGAAACGCTGTACGCCGGTGCGGCAGCCGGGCTCTTCACGAGTGCCGACCACGGCGCGTCCTGGCAACCGACGGCGCTGAAGGGGCAGACGAGCGCGCTCGCCGTCGGCGCAGACGTCGCCTACGCAGGAACGAACGACGGAGTCGTCTGGAGGAGCCGCGGCGGCGGAACGTGGCTGCGTCAGGGACACGTCTGCTGCGGCAATGTCCTCACGCTCGCCATCGATCCGTCGAGTCCCGACGTCGTCTACGCGGGGAACGGCCACGGCGCGTTCAGGAGCGTCGACGGCGGTGCGACGTGGGAGCGCACCGGGTTGTCGCGGCTGAACGTCGAGGCACTCGTCGTCGACTCGGCCCAGGCACACACGCTCTACGCGGGGACCTGGGACGGTGCCGCGGTGTACCGGAGCACCGACGCAGGATCGACCTGGATGCCGTTCGGCGACGGGCTCCCGGCCGGCGTGACGGGCGGTCTCAGCCTGGCCAGCGGCGTCGGCTCGCTCGCGCTCTCCCCCGACGGACGGCGGCTGTTCGCGGGCACGCTCGGAAGCGGCGTCGTCGCACGTGCGCTGCCGCGCTGATAGAGAAGGAAGGTGGGCAGGCGGCGCGAGGACAGAGGGGAAACGCCTTCCTCGGGCCGCCCGCCCTCACCGCGCGGGGAGCGCCAGATCTCCGCGGCGGCATAGATAAGACGCCGGCCTCAGCCGAAGGTTGGCTCCGGTTCTGCCCGCCCCAATTCGGGCTCGGGCTTGGTGCCCGGCTCGAAGAACCGCTGCGCGATCACGGTCGGCACGATCGCGGACAGGACGACCACGCCGACCAGTAGCGAGAACTGCGTCCGATCGATGATCCCGGCGTTCAGCCCGTAGAGAGCGCTGATCGTTCCGAACGTCAGGCCGGTGCTCATGAGGAGTGTCGTGAACACCGCGTTGGGCGAGCAGTAGCGGCGTGCGAGCGGATAGACAAGCGTGAGCTTCGGCACCATCTTCCCGAGGAAGAGCACGGCGAGGATGCCGAGGTTGCCCCAGAGCGCCGACGCCGACACGCTCATCCCGCCCTTCAGGAAGAAGAACGGCGTCAGGAACGCGAACGCGACGACACGGATGCGCTCCTGCTCGGTCCGGTGTTTCGCGTAGTGCTGCGCCATCGCGAGCCCGAGGATGAATGCCGGAAGGACGGCCTGCGAGTTCGGGCGGCCCCCGAGCCACATGAGCAGGAAAAGGCACGCGAACACGAGCTTCATCTCCGGCTCGATCACGCGGTTTCCGTAGCGACGGAAGAACGGCACGGCCAGCTTCGGCAACCCGAAGATGAGGATCAGCGACACGATCACGAACGGGACGATCCACCAGGTCGGCGACGTGAAGAGGACCGTCAGCGCCGTCACTGTGGAGAGATCCGTGACGAAGGTCGCGGCCATGATCCGCTTGCCGGTGAGCGAGCGGTTCAGGCCGGTCTCGACGAGCACCGCGTAGACGACGGCGAGGCTCGTGGTCGACAGCGCGACGCCGGCGATCTCTGCCTGGTCGCGGTTCCACCCAAGCCCGAAGTACGCGAGCAGCCCGACCACGACGAACGGCCCGGCGAACGACACGACGCCGATCGAGAGCGAGGCCCGCCATTCGCGACGGAGCTGTGGGACGTCGACCTCCGCCCCGGCGAGGAACGTCAGCACGACGCCTGCAAAGGACCCGATGAACGCGAGCCACGCCGGCACGCTCATCGAGAACGCGTTCCCGACGACGAACCCCGCCGTGAGCTCGATCAACGCCACCGACACCGCGATCTCGATCGAGATCACCGACGCCGCGAGGATCGTGACTGCGAGAACTGCTGCTACCGCGAGATCGCTCAACGCTCTACCTCCTGGAACCGGGTTCAGTTGGTAGAGGCCATTGGCTCGACTCGAGCGGTTAGGCGGGGGCCTCACCCCGCTTGCTGCACCGCGATGTTACCTGCACTCCAGTCGCACGCTCTCGGAGCCGATAACGGCATACATGTCCATGAAGCGTGCAGCGGTGGTCACGGTCGCCGCCTTCGCGGCCGCGTTCGCCGCGGTCTTCAGCTAGACCGCGAGATCGCGCGGGATCGGCCGTTGGCCGAGCAGCGACGTGCGGCGGAGCTGGCGGAACTGGTCGTTCGACTCGGCCGAGCTCGCGACGACCGCCACGGGCCGCGGCGCCGACGTCGGCTCGGGTGCCGGAGACAGCACGTCGCGCACGACACCGCCTGCGACCGCGGCGGCCACGATCACGGCCGCGGCGAAGGCGACCACGAGCGGCTTGCGCGCGCGGCGCGGCAGGTCGAGCTGCACGGGAGCGTGTCGGGCCGGAGCCGCCTCGCGAAGCTCGATGGTCGTCAGCTCGGAGGCGGCGGCGAAGTCGCTGCACGCCGGGCACGCGGCCAGGTGCGAGTCGAGGAGCGCTCCCTCGAGCTCCGAGAGCTGGTCGTCCAGGCGCAGCGACACCCAGAAGCGGGCGCGTGAGCAGAGGCGGCTTTCGAGCTGCATTGAAAAGTCAGACGTCTCCCGAGTCGATTCGTTAGCCACGTTATCGGCTCGAATCGGGTGCCGCGCGAGCGCTTTTCCTGCAGACGCAGGGTTCCGACGCCGGACCCGGTATGACAGCGGTATGAACGAGCCGTCGATTCGGATCCTGGTCGTCGACGACGACGACGACATTCGCCTGCTTCTACGCGGCCTGCTCGAGCGCGCCGGGCTTCACGGTAGACGAGGCCGACAGCGGCCGTGCAGCGCTGCGGGCCCTGTACGCATCGCCCCCCGCTCTCGTGCTGCTCGACGTCTCGATGCCCGAGCTGGACGGTTACCAGACGCTCGAACGGATTCGAGACCTCTCCGACGTGCCCGTGATCATGCTCACGGCGCGGGCGCAGGAACTCGAGAAGGTTCGCGGTCTCTCGGCGGGCGCGGACGACTACGTCGCCAAGCCGTTCGGCCGGCAGGAGCTGCTCGCCCGCGTGCACGCGCTGCTCCGGCGTACCGGCGGTCGCGCTGAGGTGAACGAGTCCTACTCGGACGGGTTCGTGGCGATCGACTACGCGGAGCGCAGGGTCTCCACCCAGGGCCGTGAGGTGCAGCTCACCCCGCTCGAGTTCAAGCTGCTCTCGGTGTTCGTCCAGAACCCGAACCGGGTGCTGTCGCGCGACGAGCTCCTCAACCTCGTGTGGGGCGACCCGTACGGCGTCTCCGGCGACCAGGTGAAGCTCTACGTCGGCTACCTCCGCCGCAAGCTCGTGCCCGACGACCCGGCGGCCGCCCCGATCGAGACGCTGCGCGGCTTCGGCTACCGCTACCGGACTTGACAGCCGCGCTGGCCGTTCTCGTTTTCGCTCTCTATGCTGTCCGCCACATTCCCCTGACCCCCCAGACAGGAGGACGAGTGAAGAAGCGCATCTACGCGGGCGTGGGAGCGTCCGTGGGACTTGCGGTCGTCGTACTTGCCGTCACGGTGGGTTCGGCGATTGCGCACTCCGGAGCGACGCCGCTGCCACCGTCGTCGTGCTCGGCGATCCAGAACCCCAGTGGGCAGTACCTGATCGCCTCCGACCTGCCTCTGCAGGGCTCGGGCCGTACTCAGACGGTCCAGATGACGAAGGCGATTGCGTACATCCTCAAGCAGCACGGTTGGAAGGCGGGCAAGTACACGCTCGCTTACCAGAGCTGCGACGACTCGACCGCGCAGGCTGGTAAGTGGGACTCGGGGAAGACCTCGGCCAACGCCAATGCCTACGCTCAGAACTCGAGCGTGATCGGCGTCATCGGGACGTTCAACTCGGGTGCCGCGGAGATCGTCGTCCCGGTCCTGAACCGTGCTCCGAACGGCCCGATCGCGATGGTCAGCCCGGCGAACACGTACGTCGGTCTGACGCACGGCGGCCCGGGTACGGCGGCGGGCGAGCCGGGCAAGTACTACCCGACCGGGAAGCGCAACTACGCCCGTGTCGTCGCTGCCGACGACTACCAGGGTGCAGCCGACGCGCTGCTCGCCAAGTCGCTGGGTGTGAAGAAGGTCTTCATCCTGAACGACAAGGAGGCCTACGGCCTCGGCGTCGCGACCAACTTCCGCAACGCGGCGACGAAGCTCGGGATCAAGACCGTCGGGTTCACCGCGTGGGACGGCAAGGCGTCGTCCTACGAGGCGCTCGCGGTCAAGATCAAGGCTTCGGGGGCACAGGGTGTGTTCCTCGGCGGCCTGATCTGCGAGAACGGCGGAAAGGTGATCAAGGACATCCGCGCCGGCGTTCCGTCGAGCGTGAAGATCATGTTGCCGGACGGCTTCACGCCGGCTTCCGCCACGATCAAGCAGGCCGGCTCTGCGGCGCAGGGTGCGACCATCTCGGTCGCGGGTCTGCCGAACTCGGCGCTCAAGGGTGCCGGCAAGGCGTTCGTCACCAACTTCACCAAGGCAGTCGGCGTCCCGGACCCGTACTCGGTGTACGCGGCCCAGGCGACCGAGGTGATGGTGCAGTCGATCGCGCAGTCGAACGGCAGTCGGTCCGATGTCACGAAGCAGATGTTCAAGGTCCTCCTGAGGAACTCCATCCTCGGGAACTTGTCCTTCAACTCGAACGGTGACGTGACCTCGAACCCCGTGACGATCTACAAGGTGAAGGGCAACTCCGCCCCGACCCTCAAGGTGATCGTGCCGCCGAAGTCGCTCGTCAAGGCGGCGTAAGCCGGGACCCCAGTGGTGCAGGACTCCGGGGGAGGGCGAAAGCCCTCCCCCCGGTCGTTTCCGCGGCCGGACGATCTAGCAATCGCCGGCCATGTCTTCTAGAGTCAACAGCGGCGGATTTCCAAGGTTCACGGGAAAGGGATGGCTGCGGCGGATCGGACAAGCGTGGCGAAGCGTGGCGTTGTAACGCCGTTCGTTCGGCGTGCAAGCAAGGACGACGACCGTCCGGAGCTCGTCGACGAGCTCGAGCGCCTGCGGCGCGAGAACGTCGACTTGCGGGCACAGCTCGCGGCCGAACGCGCGCAGATCGTCATGGACGCTGCGTTGTCAGCGGCTGCGCGCGTGCTCGCGGTCGTGCGAGGCGAGGCCGAGCTTCGGGTCGCCGAGGCGCGCTGGGCGTTGACGAAGATGCGCAACGAGTCCGACGCGGCGATCGCCCAAGCGCACGACGAGCTCGCACGGCTCGCATCGCTGAAACGTCAGGTCTCCGACCAGACGAACGCATTCGCTGCGGACCTCACGTCGCTCGTGAAGTCTCATCTCGAGTCCGTCCAGCACCAGCCGGAATCGCTCGATCAGGCGCTCGCAGACCGTCTTCCCGACAGCTGATCGAGCTTGCTCCGTTGCGGGCCTGCGTCGACCGGCGTAACGGCGGCCGCCCACACGGCGACGCGCAGTACCTGACGGCGTCCATGCAGTGTCGACCCGTACGATCTCGCCGTGGCCGCAAACGTCGTCACCAGTCAGGCGTACACCGCAACCGGTCAGTCGATCTCTCCCCGGCAGTTGATCCTGCCGCTCGCGCTCGCGCAGTTCATCTGCAGCTTCGCCGGCTCGAACATGAACGTGATGATCAGCGACATCAGCGACGACCTGGACACGACCGTCAAGGGCGTTCAGACGGCAATCACGTTGTTCCTGCTGATCATGGCGATGCTGATGATCCCCTGCAGCAAGCTGACCGATCGCTGGGGCCGCAAGCGATGCTTCACGATCGGTCTCACCCTCTACGGGATCGGCGCGCTGCTCAGCGCAATCTCTCCCGGGCTCGGGATCCTGATCCTCGGCAACTCGGTGTTCGAAGGCGTCGGCACTGCGCTGCTGATCCCGCCCGTCTACATCCTCGCGACGATCTGGTTCAGCGACACGACCTCGCGCGCGTGGGCGTTCGGCGCGATCAGCGGCATGGGCGGCGTCGGAGCCGCAGCGGGCCCGCTGCTCGGCGGGATCATCACGACGGCAATCAGCTGGCGTGCCGCATTCGTCTTCCAGGCTCTCGTCGTCGCAGCGATCGTCTGGCTGAGCCGTCGCCTCGTCGACCCGCTGCCCGCCGACCCGACGCGGCCGTTCGACGCGGTCGGCGCGGTCCTCTCCGCGGTCGGCATGTTCTTCGTCGTGTTCGGGATCCTGCAGGCCGGCACGAACAACGTGCTGTTCGCCGTGATGCTCGTCCTCGGTATCGCGTTCCTGGTCGCGTTCTTCTTCTCCATCCGCTCCCGGGAGCGGGCCGGAAAGGAACCGCTGCTCTCGACACGACTGTTCAAGAACCGCACCTGCAACCTCGCGCTCGTCACCCAGAACATGCAGTGGCTGATCCTGATGGGCGTGTCGTTCGTCGTCTCGGTGTTCCTGCAGGAGGTCCGCGGCTACAGCGCGATCGGGACGGGCGTCGTCTTCACCGCCGCGACCGCGGGGATTCTCATCTCGTCGTTCGGCGCGGAGCGATTCGCCAGGCGGCGCGCCCAGCGGACGCTGATCATCGCCGGCTTCGTCGTCACGTTGGCGGGGATCGTCTTGCTGCTGGCTTTCGTCCACACCACGTCGAGGGTGGTCGCCTTCGTGCCCGGCCTGTTTCTGATCGGCTTCGGGCTCGGAGCGATGCTGACGCCCTCGGTGAACGTGGTGCAGTCGAGCTTCCCCGAGTCGATGCAGGGCGAAATCTCTGGCCTCTCCCGCGCGGTTTCGAACCTCGGCTCGTCGTTCGGCACCGCGATCGCCGGCACGATCCTCGTCTCCGTCGTCTCACTCGGGACCCGGTCGTACGCGGTCGCGCTGCTCGTGCTGATCGTGTTCGGGCTGATCGGCCTCGTGGCGTCCATCCGCATCCCGACTGCCGCCGGAGGGACGGTCGGCGAACCCTCGGTCACAGCCTAAGCACGCGCCCAGTTCGGATTTGCGGGCACGGGCGGTGTCCAACGAGCGTACGTCCCGAGGGGTCGCCATCGGCCGCATTGGTCGGCTGTGCGAGCGTGGAGGTGCGAATTTGAGCAACGCGGTGGAGCAGGCGCGCCCGGGCTCTGGCGTACCGATCTGTAGCCTCGCGGCGGAGCTCGCACCCTATGTGGTCGAGAAGGGGAGGCCGTTCCTGGTCGCGGTCGATTGAGCCGGGCGAGGTTGGGCGCGCGCGAGTAGTCCGCCGCCCGCGGCTTCGTCGCGAAAACGGACAGCAGAGGAGACCCGCCTGGGCGCGTCCGGCGGCTAAGCGCTTGTTGGGCTCTCCTGGACGTCGGTCTTCTCGATGATCAGCTCGACGACCTTCTCCTCGACCGGGTTCGCCTTCTGCCGCTCGATCTCTTCGGACTGCGCTACCTCGACACGGGCGGCCTGCCACGTCGACCAGTGGCCGGAAACGAGGGCCCAGAGTGAGATCGCGGAAACGAAGGTGACACTCCTCAGCCAGCCGGTCTCGTACGCGATCGGGATCATCGCAACCCAGAACAGCGCGAGGACGCCGTTGACGCGGCGCATGAACACCGGGTCGCCCTGGATGAGACCCCACAGGTAACGAACTACACGCACGCTCGCGGTTATGCACGAAACCGGGTTCCGTTAATCTCCCGTACCGCGCTGCTCCTGGTACTCCGCCTTGCCGGCCGGTGCCGCTGCACTTCCCACTGCTGACCGACGACCGAGCAGGATGGAGTGGCTCCGTGTCGGCGGGGCCACTCCAGTCCACGTTCCGTCTCGCTAGCTCCCGGTGATCGCGCCCGTCCCGGTGATGCTCTTCGTCACGTCCTGCGGATTGCCCACGTAGAGGATCGCGCCGGATCCGGATACAGAGGCATCGAGACTCTTGGACGCGGTGACGAAGATGCTTCCCGAGCCGCCCACGACCGCCCGCACCTCGTTGGCAACGAGTTGTGTGAACTGCACGGTTCCGGAGCCGCCAACCGTGACATCGAGCCGCGCCGCAGTTCCGCTTCCCGTGAGCGTGCCACTGCCGGGCAAGGTCACCTCGAGGCTCTCGGCCTCGACGCCGCCGACGACGATGTTGCCGCTGCCACTGAGCGTCAACCGGCTGAGCGTCGGAACACTGACCTCGACGCTCATCGGACTCTTCGTCGTGAAGCTGCCTGGCGTGTTCGCGACGACGAGCTGGCCCGACCGCACTTCGGTCGTGACGCGGTCGAGGAGGTTGTCATCGGCCTTCACGACGACGGACTGCTTCTCCCCGACGCGAATCACCACGTTGTTGCTCCCTGCCAGCTCGACGCTGCCGAACGCGGCAACATCACGGGCCTGCATCGCTGGTACGCCCGATCCCTCGACGGTCGAGCTGGACGAGCCTCCGAACACCTCGAAGTGTTCTATCAGCGCAACCGCCAGACCTCCCATCAGAAAGGCCACGATCGTGATGAGCACCCACCGCGAGCGGTGTTGCTCGCGTCCGGGGTGAACTGATGTTGGGGCGACAGTCATTTGCCCCTCCCTTCTCACGCGAGCGCCGAAACGGCTCACGTCGAGAGTCGTCACAAGCCGCTTCAAACTCGGCGCGACGCGTAGTTGTGCCTCATGAAGAACCTGCTGAGCATCCCCTGCCCACCGGTCGGGCGCATCGGTTCGAGTACTGAGTCGGATGTGGGAAAACCGCAGGCTCCGACTGGCGAAGATCGGTTGGAAACGGGGGCTCTCGAAGCTCCGACGCTTGAGTAGTTGGCTAGTGCGTCAGCCGGTCACGCGCCGATATAAGGCCGGGCAGGGATACCCCTCGCACCCTGCCCGGCCGAAAACCCGAAGATCGGGCCGCTTCGTACGCCGAATCTCCGGGCGCTACGCACAGCCGCTAGTGCGCAACGATTGTCCCTGGTGCGGACGTGAGGTCGAACTCCGACAGTGGAAGGGTGACGACAGCGTTGCACTCGAGGTGGCCGCACTCGCAGAGAAGCTCCAGCGGTGCATCGTCCGCGACCCGGAGCTCGACTGCCTGGACGTAGATCGATCGGTTGGCGAGTCGCCGTATCGAGCGGCCGGCCTGGTCGGCGAGTTCCTCCGACCCCGTTGCGACCGACCTCTGAACCGCCTTCCCGCTGTGGCTCAGGGTCTGCACGATTCCTCTCTCTCTGGTAGCGTTGTCCTGTCAAACAATTGGGGCAATGAAATGAACGAAACCACAATATACGACATTGAATTCGTCAAAGTCAAGTACCCAAGAGATACAGGAGACGCTGGTGTCAAGGGCCGAGGAGGCCCAACACAGATGGCGATTCGTCACCAACCACACCCAGGTGCTGCTCTGCATCTCCGCCAACCCCGAGATACGGCTCCGCGACATCGCAAGCCGCGTGGGGATCACCGAGCGGGCGGCACAACGGATCGTCAGCGACCTGGCCGCCGAGGGCTACGTGACGTGTAACCGAGTCGGGCGCCGCAACCACTACACGATCAACCGCAGGCGGGAGATGCGCCACCCAGCCCAATTCGGGCTCGAGATCGGGCCGCTCCTCGACCTTCTGCAAGCCTAGGACGTCACGTCGTCACCCGCTTCGACGGCTGCACGAATCGCGCCGAAGAGCAAGGGCAGGATGGCAGCAGTCGTCGGGGCACAGACGCCGGCGAAGGTCGCGTAGTCGAGAGCCGGCCATCGCGCCTCACTCCTCCGAGCGCGCACGTGAGCTGCGACCGTGAGTGAGCGGAACGACGTACCAGATCACAGCGATCCCGGTCCCCAGCACGAGCACCGACACGACCGCGGCGACAGGGCCGAAGAGGACGTCGGCGACGAGCAGGACGGCGGCGAGGATCCCGACTGCGAGCGAGGTGGTGCCGGCCAGGAACATCCAGTGCCCGACACGAACCACCTCGCTCTTGCCCCCTGCCTCCCAGCGGAGCCGGTGGTACATGGACGGCGCCATGAGCAGGATCGTGCCGGCGGCCGTGAAGAACAGGCAGACGAAGAGTGTGACCCGCCCACCGTGCCCGACCCGGCCGAACCGCGTCGCGAACGGGACCGTGAGCAGGAACCCGAGGAGGACCTGGGCACCTGGCAGCGCGACCCGAAGCTCGTTGAGCAACTCGATCAGCTGCCGGTCGGTCTTCTGCTTCTCGGACTCGGTCTCGGGCCTCATTCATTGCGTTCTGCCCGTGCCGGGAGGCGAAAAACCGTCCCCGACGTAGGAAGCTGCCTGGGGCTGGGAGCACGCGCAAAAAGCGTGGACTCTAGTCAGCCGCCTTACCCGCGTGGATCACTGTCCTCGGCGACCTCGGCGGCGGGGCCTTGCTTACGAACGAGCTGATACGTGTCGGCGACGAAGACGACCTCTTCGATCTCCGGCAGCTCGTGACCTACCGCAACCACGAACTGGGTGGCGTCACTTCGAGCCTGCTCGTACTCTGTGAGAGTCAGCTGCAGCCGCAGCGTGCAATCGACGTTCGAACACTCGCAAAGGAAACCGAGGTCGCGCTTCTCACGGAGCGCTTGGGCGTGTTCAAGCGCCATCTTCTCGATCCGCTCGTTGACGTCTCGGAAGACGATCTCGTTTTTCGCGAGACGCTCCTCGCGCGCATCCATCATTTCTCGCCGCGTCACGTTTCGGCCGGGTCGGTCCGGTCGGCCGTCGGCCCGCGCTGGGCAACGACAATCACGTTGCCGTCCGGATCCGCGAACCAGCCGACGCCCAGCGCTCCGCCCTCCGGCGGGAGAAACTCGACGTAGTTCGAGGAGTCGACGAGTGGATTCAGCGGCCACCCGACCTCCTCACAAAACCTCGACGCTCGAGCGACGTCCTCGACTGCGAAAATGACCTGCATACCCACACCCATCCTTTCTCCGCTCGGATAGCGGGGCCAGTCGCGACCGTGCCGCAACCGTCCGCGCCCGGCCCCGCTAACTGACGGTATGAACGAAATCGCGTTCCGTTAATCAACGTCCCGCCGGTAGTCGACGCGACCACAGCGTTTGAGCCCAGCAGTCGACGGGCAGCCCGACACAAACGAGAGAACTGGAGGGCCTGATGAAGGCCAAGCTCTTGCATGACGCAGGCAAGATCGTCAAAGGCGCCGCCGTCGAGATCAGGTCGATCGCGGGCTTCAGCGACGCTCGGTCGGACAAGGACGTCGGGGGACGGAGTACTACGCCCGAACCGGTCTACGACGTGACCGACAGCGAAGGACACACAGAGAAGGTCGACACGCGCGACCTTCAGGTATTGCCCTAGTCGACACCGCCTGAACTGAACGACCGGGGAAGGCAGGCAGGGGCAATGAACGCCCCGTCATCCAGTCGTGGCCCTTGCCACGGTGAGGTCGAAGGCCCGATGCCGGTTCACTGAGCGCCGTAGGTGGGTATCGCGTTCCGGTGGCTGTGGAAGCGGGGATCCTGCCCGAGCGCTACCAGGACGTAACCCGGATCGCTCGCGGCGGTATGGGTGAGGTCTACAGGGCGTCCGACACGCTGCTCGGTCGGCCGGTTGCGGTCAAGCTGCTCTCGGAGCGGTACGCCGCGAACTCGGAGATTCGCAAGCGCTTCACCCGCGAGGCGCTCGCGGCGGCGCGGCTCTCGTCGGACCCCGACGTCGTCACGATCTACGACATCGGCGAGTCGAACGGGCGGCCGTTCATCGTCATGGAATACGTCGAGGGAGGCTCGCTCTCCGACGAGCTCCTCCGCAGTGGGCCGCAGCCGCCGCAGCGGGCCCTGCCCTGGCTCGAGTCGGCGGCGGACGCGCTCGACTACGCGCATGCACACGGCGTCGTTCACCGGGACGTCAAGCCGGCCAACATCTTGCTCGACAGCGACGATGCGATCCACGTCGCCGACTTCGGGGTCGCGAGCGCGGCCGGGCTCGACTCGCTCACACAGACCGGCACGATCCTCGGCACCGCGGGATACCTCGCGCCCGAGCAGGCGCAGGGCCAGACGGCGGGGCCTGAGGCCGACCGCTACGCGCTCGGGGTCGTCGCGTTCGAGCTCCTGACGGGCGCGCGACCGTTCGAGACCGACTCCCCGACGGCCGAGGCGGCGGCGCACGTGAGCTCGCCGGTTCCGTCGATCTCGAGTCGCGGGCTCGGGATCCCGAAGGAGGCGGACGACGTGTTCCGGCGCGCGCTCGCGAAGGACCCGTCGGAGCGCTTCCGCAGTTGTGCAGAGTTCGTCGCCGCGCTGCGCGACGCATACTCCTCGTCCGCGGGAGAAACCCGGGTGACCGCGCCCGCCCCCGCGCCTCCGCGTGGCGCTCGCAGTCCGCGCCGGCTGCCGCTCCTTCTCGGCCTCCTCGCACTCGTGCTCGCCGGCGGTGCTGTCGCGGGAGCGCTCATCGCCGGCGGCGACTCGGGTAGCAGCGCGACACCGCCGATCACGGTGACGGAGGGTGGGACGACGGTGCGGGAGACGGTCACCGCACAGCCGCCGCCGACCTCGACGCGCGCTCCCGTGACGACATCCTCGGCGAGCAGCGTCTCGCTCGCCGACGCCGGCTATGCGAAGCTCCAGGCGGGCGACGCCGCCGGTGCCATGTCCCTGCTCGAGCAGGCGGCACTGAAGCTCCAGGGCACCCGGTCGCCGAGCGAGGCGTACAACGACTACAACCTCGCGGTCGCGCTCACAGAGACGCAGGGCTGCTCGACGCGAGTGCTGCAGCTGCTCGACACATCGCAGTCGATCCAGGGGCACCGCAAGGAGATCGACCAGCTCCGCAAGTCATGCAAGCATCCGGCTAGGCCAGGGCCACGGCCACGACCAGGGCGACGGGGCCGGCGACGGCGGCGGTTGACGCAACTGCCCCAGGTCGGCATGACCAGAAGGGTTTCGCCGGGATTAGGTTCGTAACTCATCCCAGCGTGCGGCAAGGTCTCGGGCGTCGAGTTTCTCGGCTGCATCGAGCGCCCTGGCTGCCCGCTTTGAGTTCGCCCTGCCGAAGGCTCCGCTGAAGAGCCACTTGCGGGTGAGTCGAACGAGGCGCAACTTGTCGTCTGTCAACTCGGGCGCGCGTCTCGGCTTCAGGTAGAGATCGATTGCCACCTTCTTGACGAGCGCTGGGTCGCTTGGCACGCCCGTTGCCTCCTCGAGGCGGTAGGCGACGAACGAGGCCAGCACCTGCAGCTCGCGCACCCCGGTGCGCACGGCGATGCCCGCCGAGACAGTGCTCGCGGCGAGTATCCCCCAGGGCATGCGACTGAAGCGTGCGCTGCGGATGAGCACACGGATGACGGGCACCGCCAGCACGACGACGCGCTGGACCTTGTCGGCCAACGCCTCCATGTCGGCTCCGCCCGCGAGCAGCTGCTTGCCCTCGGCCGCCGAGGTCACACGCTTGTCTGTCAGGAGCACGTGGTCGACCGCCGCGTCAGCGAGGTTGCCGACGGCCTCGACGAGCGCGCTGCCGGCGTTCTGCGTCGCCGCGCCGGCTTGCTTTCCTGCCGAGGTTGCATGCGCGCGTAGCCGCGCCGCCCGGCTGGCCGCCGAATCTGTCGGCTCGTCCAAAGTCATCCCCGACACTCGACGACGACGCGGGCGTGGTCGCTCGTCATCCCCACTTCAGCGCCGCGATGTGCTCGTGGCCTTGCGCTTGGCAGTCGTCTTGCGCGCCGCGGCCCGCTTCGATGTCCGACGCGAGCTGCCTCCCGTTTGCTCGATCGAGGCGCGCAGCGCCTCCATCAGGTCGGGCGGCGCCTCCTCCTTGCGCTCCACCGCGTGATGCACCTTCTTGCCCTGCACCTTCGCGCGGACGACCTTCCGCAGCCCGGCCGTGTACGTGTCCTTGTACTTCTTCGGCTGCCACTCGCCAGAGAAGGCCGAGATCAAGTCAAGCGCCATCTCGAGCTCACGGCTGGGCACGCTCGGCAGACGATCGAGGATGACGCCGTCCGGCGGATCGACCTCGTCGGCGAAGTGCATCTGCTCGAGCGTGAGCGCCTTGCCACGCACGCGGAGACAGCCCAGATACTGGCGGTTGCGCATCACGAACTTGCCGATCCCCGCGAGTCCGGACTGCTCCATCGCCCGCACGAGCAGCGCGTATGTCTTCTCGCTGCCCTCCTCGGGCGCGACGAGGTAGGTGTGCGCGAAAAAGGTCGGGTCGATCTCCTCATAGGGCACGAAATCCTGAAGCTCGATCGTGTGCTGCCCCTCGACCTGAACCGCCTCGAAATCCTCATCGGTGAGATGGACGAGCTCGCCCTTCTTGTATTCGAACGCTTTCACGATCTCATCGTTCGAGACCGGCTTGTCCTCGAGCTTGCAGACCTTCTCGTAACCGATCGGGCCGTCGTCCGGCTCATGCACGAGGTGAAACTGCAACTTGTGCTCGTGTACCGCGCTGTAGACGCGCACGGGCACGTTGACAAGACCAAACGAAATCGAACCAGACCAAAGCGCACGGGACGGCATCGGCAATCTTCTTCCCACAAGCCGCGACGTGGAAACGGACACGGGCACCGGAGACTCGCGGCGGTGACGTGGCAGGCGACCTTCCGTTCGGTCGCTGACGTCCTAAGCGCGCGTCGGGCTCTCCTGGACGTCGGTCTTCTCGATGATCAGATCGCGGAAACGAAGGTCACGCTCCTCACCCAGCCGGCCTCGTGGCAGCACAAGCTCCCGCCCGTCGGGAGCAACGCTCCGAAGCACTACCTCGTCCCAGTATTCGCCGTGTTCGTCCTTCCAGGCGTCCCGTTCGCGCCGAAGCCGCTTGCACGGCCTGATCGCACTGGTCGTGATCGTCGACAGGCGTTCTCCAGCCGCCGGCACGACCAGCCCGCCGACTACACCCCGTCCACCGCGTTTTGCACACCCACGTATCAGCGAGCACCACCTGCCCAACCGATCCGAGGGGATGACGACGGCAACGGCATTGAGGGGCGGGCACCGCGCATATGTGCCCGCCCCTCTGCCGCTAGGTTCTGCTCAGCGGGATGCCACCCAGACCAAGTTGCCTTTGGTCACGCCCGGCACGGGTTCGACAGGTCGCCGCTGTTGAAGTTGTTGAACCGCACCACGGTCGTGAAACCCGGGACGTGGGTACACGGTCTTGAGCAGCGGGCCGAACTCGGCGGTCGAGCTTCCGCCGAAGTCGTTCGTGGTTCCGGGGATGAAGTCGCCGCCTTCCTGCCAGACGCAGCCGCCGTTGTCGTTCGTGGTCGAGAAGAACGGGTAGAACTGCGCGCCCGTTCGGCGGGTTCACGCAGTTCGCGCCGGTGGTCGTGTCGCAGAACGGTGGGTTGTCCTGCGAGTCCGAGGCCTCGATCCGGGGCAGGTCGGCCTCGAAGGCGATCGTCGAGTAGTTCGTCGTCCCCTGGGTTGTCTTCGGGCTGGTGAACAGGATCGGGCTCGGGTGCATGCGCGCGGTCGCGCGAGCGTTCGGGTCGGTTCCCGGCCAGTCGTTCTGGTAGGACGGTCCGTCCCAGTCGCCGTCGCCCGAGAAACAGCCGTTGATCTTCACGAGCAGCGAATCGGATCCCGGCACGCAGAAGTTGTTGTCGTCGTCGGGGTCCAGTCCGCCGGCGTCGTGCTGTGCCGGGTTCGCGCAGTTGAAGTTCGCGTCGATCTTGATGCAGTTCTCGAAGTGCCCGATCTCGTCCGAGTACGCGACGTTGTAGGTGTGCGCCGACCACGTGTTGCCGCGCGGGTTGGCTGTGCCGTACTCGGGGTGGAACGCGTACGGCGCCACGTGGCAGGTCGTTGAGGTCGGCTCGTACAGGATGTGCCCGAACCCGTTCGCGATCGACGCCGTCATCGAGCCGGTCCCGCCGCTCGTCAGGTCGGTCAGGTCGATCCGGAAGCCGGCCGGCCGTGTCGTGCATGTGGATGCGGATGCGGTCGCCGGGGTTCATCATCAGGTCCTTGGTGTAGTCGGGGTTCACCGCGGTGAGGTTCGGGGCGGAGAACGTCCCGGTGAACAACGGGTTCGGCCGGCGCCTGGGAGACGCCGCTCGTCGTGATGTACGCCCAGTTGATCGGCTCGGGGCCGCCGAGGATGTAGTTGTTGCAGGCGGCGTTGTTCCGCCAGCTCCCTGACCGGTGTTCTGGTCGAGCGTGCGGCTGTCGATCGTCATCGCCGCGCAGTACTGGGTGCGCGGCGCAGCCGAAGCCCTCGAACTGCGGCACGTAGCCGGGCCCGTAGAACTGCAGCTCCATGAACGCGTTCCCGGGGTGCTTGCCGATGTAGTCGGGCGCCGTCGGATCGGTGCCGACGAGGTTGTTCGCGTCGGAGTCCGGCGTGCAGTTCTTGGTGAACTCGGGCGCGGACTCCGAGTCGCACAGCGTCAGCCCGAACCAGAACGTCGGCCGGAGCTGGAAGTTCCACGTCGCCACCGGCGCCGCTGGCGCTCGGGCGGGCGTTCGGATCCGTCGGGCAGCGTGACCGACGTACGTGATGTCGTTGCCCGATCCGGCGACGTCGGACTTGAACTCGACGCGAGGGCTCGTCGTGGCCCACGTACTCGCCGGTCGGGTTGTCGTAGGTGTCGGCGCAGAGCGACGAGCGGCTCACGCAGAGCGGTTCGTCGTACCCCAATGGGCCTGCGGCCTTCCCGCGGAGCGCCGCCTGGTTCGCTGCGGTGCTAGTCGGCGGAGAGCGGAACCGAAGCCGCGACCAACGCCAAACTCGCGAGCGCGATCGTGATCAGCGCGAATCGCTTCATCGAAGAGTCCTTTCATGGTTGAAGCGGATAGCCGCAGACATCCGACACCGACCTGCGGCGACGTCAAATGCCTTCGCAGCCTCTCCCTCCTTCCTGACAGCCGCCGGCTGCATGGTGGCGCAAGGGCATGCACCGAGAAGGGGCCAGAGTATTTCGTAGATTGACGAGTCGCGGGAGACCAACCGCCCGACCCGTGCAGCGAAACCGTCGCTGTGTACCATCCGGAGCCGGACATGCCCTCGGCGCGAGCGAGGTGACCGTCGTGCGTCTTCGCTTCGTTGTTCTCGGCGTGGTCGCAACCGCCGCAGTCGCGACTACCGGCGGCTTCGCCGCCCCGACCCGCCCGGCGTCGGCGTCCGTAACGCTGTCGAACTCTCGGGCGGGTGCGCGCCCGATCGCGCTGACATTGCGGATGCGCTACGACATGCAATGCGCACGCCCAGGCCCAGGCCCCCTCGTCATCACCTTCCCGCCCGGCGAACTGCTACCAGCACACATCGCCACGGCCGACGTCTCGGTGGACGGCGAGCCCGCAACGCATTTGGCGCGCAACGGGCAAACGGTGACCGTCGGACTACCGATCCGGCACGGTCCGTTGTGCGACGTCATCGCCCCGGCGGTGCTGACAGTCGTCTTCGACCGAGGCGCGCTCCTCGGCAATCCGGCGCAGGCCGGTAAGTACGCGATCGCAGCCCGCACACCGAGGGTCAGCGCGCGCACGAGCATGACCATCCGATAGCAGTCGTGCTCTAAAAGCGAGTCCCAGCCCCAAACGATGTAAACCATCGGTGACCACGGCGTCGCTCAGCGCCGGGCGGGGCCGCAGTGGTTCGACCGCGCCTCACGGACGAGTGTTGGACCACACCCGTTCGTGAGCAGCACACGCGACACGCGTGACACACGGCTTCAAGCCGAACCCGTAAGAAGAAGGTTTGCCGGACCCTCGGCAGAGACTCGCCGCCCGTCGGGGTGGGCACCCTACAGCCGATTAGGCGCTGTCAACATTAAGCACGTCCGACCGCGGGATCTTCGAGGGCGGGCGGCACGACAAACCGGTAGAAGCCCGTAGCAAACGCTTGCGGTGGGACTCGACTGCGCCAGTGTTGCTCCTATGTCAAGGCGGGGCTCGCTTTCAGGGTGTTGAAGACGGTCCGGGCGAGGAGGCGTTTGAGGCAGCGGAGCGCTTCTCGTTTGCTTTTGCCTTCGCCGCGTTTGCGGTCGAGGTATTCGCGTGCGGGTGCGTGGTAGCGGGCTTGGGTGATCGCGATCCGGTAGAGGGCGGCGTTGAGCTGGCGGTTGCCGCCGCGGTCGAGCCGGTGTCGTCGCGTTCGGCCTGAGCTCGCCTCGAGCGGCGCAACCCCGCCATGACGCGCGAGTTGCGCGTCGCTTTTGAAGCGGTCGATCGGTCCGATCTCGGCGAGCAGCTTCGCGGCCGTGAGCGCGGCGCAGCCCGGAAGCTCGAGCAGCGCAGGTGCGACCTCGATCGTCTGAGCTTCAAGCTCCTCGTCAACGTTGGCGATCACCCGGTTGAGCTGGCGGATCGTCGAGACGAGCTCACGCGCGAGCCGTACCTGCAGCTCGGGCTCTCGGCGAGCGAGCCAGCGCCTGACGCGCTCCAGGTGGGATGCGCGGTCGAGCCTGCGCAACGGCACCTCGAAGGTCGGGTCGAGCTGGTGCAGGTGCCAACGCAGCCGCTGCTGGACGCGGCGGCGCTGGTCGACGAGATCATCGCGGTGATCGACCAGGAGCTTCAACTCGCGGTAGACCCGCTCGTCCGGGCGAGGCCTGCTCAGATCCGGCTCGCGCAGCGCGGCCCGCGCGATCGCGAGCGCATCGATCGGGTCCGACTTGCCGCGTGTCCGGCCGGCGCGCCGCTCGGGCACCGTCAGCTTCGGCGGCACCCGCACCAGATCTTCGCCGGCGCAGAGCAGCTGCCGTTCCAGCCAGCGGGTCAGCTGGCGGCAGTCCTCAACCGCCCAGAGTCGGTCTTCGGCGAGCCCGCTCGCCCAGCCCAGCAGCTCGTCGCTGCCGACCGAGATCACTCTTTCGTCGAGCGGTCTGCCGGCTTCGTCGACAGCCACCGCGGTCACCGACTGCTTGTGTACGTCCAGTCCGATCACGATCATCTGCATCGCCTCCAAGCCGTTGGGGGCGACCGGCGAGCGGACAGACCTCAATCGAGGCCACAAGGCCACGCTCCTATCAGGTCACGCTCGACGGTCTCGGTCGGCGGCGGCGACACAACGCTGGACGGTCAGCCCCACGGGGCGACATTCGGAATCGAGCCAGCCGCCGCCGACCGAGTCTGCGCCAACAATCGGACGCCGCCACAGCGGCGAGAATCGCTTGCTCCTGCGGCTTGAGCGTTGCGGACTTTCACCCTATGGGTGTTGAAACGGTGCGGCGCTATGCCGCGCCGCTCCGTGTTGTGGCGATGTTACGTCGTGACTTTGAAGCTGCCTTTCATGCCGGTCGCGAAGTGGACGTCGCACTGGTAGGTGTACTTGCCCGGCTTCAGGGTTACAGTCCAGGTCTGGGTGGCGGTGCCGCTGACCGAGGTCTTCTTGTTCACGCCGGGTCCGAATAGGTGGAAGTTGTGGAGCGAGGACTTGTCCTCGACCTTGATTGCGTACTTTCCGGCTTTGAGTATCTTCACGGCCTTTCCGGCCGCCGTCTTAAACAGTGATCGTGAAGCCGGGGCCGCTTATGCCGACGAGTTTCGGTGTGGCACGGGTGCTTGCGTAGCCGCTCGCGACGGTCGCGAGGGCGACGGCGAGCAGGGCGACCGGAAACAGGAGGCGTCTCAGCATGGTGTCCCCTTCTTCCTCGTAGAACGGTCTGGTATCGGTAACGACACTTTGTGGCGGAGCCGGACGAATCGCGTGTCGGGCTCCGCCACATCCTCTGACTTGCTTAGGTCGTGATGCTTAGTGCTGGCTTACCTGGAAGCAGGCAACGTCGTACTGTGAGACGGCGTGGCCGTTCGCCGGCGTTGACAGTGTCTGGCCGTTGCCGGCGTAGACGGCACCGGCGATCCCGCCGTTCTCGTTGAACGCTGAGCCACGAGCGTTGGCCGCGTTACCGGGTTCACTCGGAGCCGTGTTGCTGAGGCAAGATTGAGAGGGCTGACCCGTTCCGGGCGGATTCGCTGCCGTTGCATTCGCCGCAAGCAAGGCAAACAGCGTCAGTCCCAAGACGACAAGTTTCCTCATCCGTTCCTCCTTTTCCGGCGCCAGCAGGGCGCTGGAGTCGGTCAAAGAGGCACTACGCGACACGGAGCCATCCGGTTCGCAAGCGTTCGCAGCACAACCCAAGGACAATCTGAAAGGCTGGTTGCGCGCGAGGCTCACTGGCATGGGCCAGTGTTGCTCCTATGTCAATGCTGACTCGTTTTCGAGACCGCGCGTCACGTGCCGGCAGTCCTCGACCGCCCACAGCAGCGTCTCGTCGAGCGGCTGCGCCGAGCCGACAACGTCATCGCCGTCGGCTGGGCCGCCGTGTTCAGCGACCGTCATGCCGAGTTCGTCGACCGCGACAGCCGTCAGCGAGTGCTTGTGCGTCCACCCCGATCACGTCATTCAACTCGCCTCCAAACGGGAAGGGGCGACCGGCGAGCGGACAGACCTCAATCGAGGCGAAAGCCACGCTCCTATCAGGTCACGCTCGACGGTCTCGGGCGGCGGCGGCGACACAACGCTCGGAAGTCAGCCCTCGGGCGACATTCGGAATAGAGTCAGCCGCCGCCGTCCGAGTCTGCGACATCCGCCGGACACCACCACCCGACGAGAATGACATTGAGTGGTTGATTGTCCCCCTGGGCGTCCGTCGGTTCAGTTTGAGCCGCCCGTCCGCGTTCTCGCGCTGGCTAGCCCTGCAGGCACCGGTAAGAACGACCATCCCGGGATCGGGCGGTAGCCGAGAGACGCGTTCAGGCGTCGCATCGGCTCGTTCCGCTCTTCGCTCTCGGTGACGAGCCGTTGGATGCCGAGCATCCTGGCGGTCGCGATCTGATGCTGCTTGACCGCACGGGCGATCCCGCGGCGCCTGTGTTCGCGAACGGCCGCCGTCAGTCCGTGATAGCCGTTGTCGCCGATGACGTCGACGGAGGCGAAGCCGACCACCCTCCCGTCTACCAGCGCGACGAAGGAGAGCCGCGGGTCGCGGGTCGGGCGAGCGATGTCGAACGGCGGGCTGGGCGTCGACTTCGCCAGGGACACGCACGGCAGACGTGCGAGCCCCCGTGAGCAGGCGACCCCGAGGGCACCGTACAGCGCCGCTCGGACACGGAAAGAAGCGAGCGTCAGGTCGACGATGCCGAGCTGGACGACCCGACCGCGATCGAGTTGGCGCGGCTCGAGCGGCAATTCACGCCGCCCGACCTGGTCCACGTCGCCACCTGACGAGGCGACACGCGCGAATCGCCGCTGACCGCGCGGCGCTACTCCGACTTACATCATTACGCCGACGCGACGACCTCTCGTACCTCGACGCTATCGAGCGTGACGTCGTCGGGTCCGTCAGCCGCGATCGCGCTCACCCGATCGCCCGCCGCGCGTGCGTTCTCCTCCGAGTCAAAGATGATCATCGAGAGCCCGTTCAACTCGCCACCGCCGGTCGACCACGTCCAGTAGCCAGTCTTGAAACCGGGCGCGCCCGAGACCTGCGGCACAACCTGGCTGTTGAGCACTTCCCGAGTGCGGTCAGCGTTATGGATGGTCACGCGCACGACGAGCGCATGCATCTGGGCCTCCTTTTTCGGGCCGTTGCTGGACCGACGACTCTACGCTCCGTCAGAGGCCCTGTCACCAGCCGAAGACCAACGACGGCTCCGAGGTGTGCCAGTGGTCGGCAGGAACTGCGGCGGTGGCGCGATCCCCGGAACGTCGCCGCACGGCCGCCACTGAGCTGGGGTTCGCGGTACGCGTCCGACTCACGCGGCCGCCTGATCGTCGAGATCACGTCGGTCAGCTGTGCCGCGCTGCCGGTCAGCATGCGCTTCCGTGTGGTCGGAAACGACCTGGCGTGCAACGAGGTCGGCTTCGGTTGGCTCGGCCGGACGTCGGCGCGGCCTCCGAGTGCGCTGGAACGGGCCGAGGCGCGGCCGCCGTACAGCCCCGCGAGCAGCCGTCGCGAACGGAAAGCGGCCCCGGTCGACGACGATGCGCTCACGGACGAGCAGGCGCTGAAGGCGTGCCGGGTCGAGCAGGAACGCCGACCGGCCGACCTGATCGGCGCCTCGTTGCCGGCTAGGCGAGATCCCAGGACAGCACCGGGGCCAGCACCACACGAGCTTTCGCGGCATCCCTGGCACACATGAACCGCTTGGCTAAGCCAAATCTGTCTAGCCAAACAGCCCGTGAAGGCCCATACGGGATTCGAACCCGTGCCGCCGCCGTGAGAGGGCGGTGTCCTAGGCCACTAGACGAATGGGCCGTCTAAGCGCGGGCAGTGTACCCACTAGCCCGCCTGTTGCTTCAGGCAGACCCCGGCGAGATCGAGGCCGTAGACGGGTTGGTACGTCACGCAACCGACCCGCTTCGCGACGAACACTCGGGCGTTGAGCACGGCATAGGCGGCGAGCGGCGCGCTCTCTCGCGCCACCTCGATTCCGAGGCGGCCGTAGGCGCGTTCGCGCGCCTCGCCCTCGAGGCGCTGCGCATGGTCGATCTCCGCGTCGAGCCGGTGGTTCGAGAAGTAGGCGAGGTTCGTGTTGCCGACCGACTGGATCGCGCGGCCGTCGAGCAGCTTCTCGATCAGCCCGTACGGGTCGCCGTAGTCGGGCTTCGTGATCACATCCGCGAGGTCGAACGCCGTTCCGCGCACCGAGGCCAGCGTCGACTGACCGAGGCCGACGCTCGACCGGATGTCGACGTGGAGCCCGATCTTGGCGAGCGAGTTCGCGACGACGAGCGCGCGGTTCTGGCAGTCGAGCGTGCCGCACGCGAGGAACACGGCGTGGCCGCCGCGGAGGTGGCCGCGCGCGAGGCGACGGGCCATGTCCAGGTTCGGCCGATCGACCGAGTAGACATGGCTCGGCTCGTAGCCCGGGAACCCCGGCGGCAGGTACTCGTCCGTCGGCTCCGCCCCACCGACGCCGAACTGCCGCGCGAGCTCGGGCCGGTCGAGCGCGTAGCTCACCGCGCGCCGGAGCTGCGGGTTGTTCTTGAAGAGCGGGCGCTGGGTGTTCAGCGCGAGATACGCGACGGTCGTCTCGCGCGCGACGTGGAACCTGCTGCGGTCGGCCTTGAACCGCGCCTGCAACGCCTGGAACGCGGCCGCGTCGACGACGCCGTAGTCCACGTCGCCGCGCTCGAGCTCGAGCAGCACCTGCGAGGGGTACGCGCCGAAGCGGTACAGGATCGCCGGCGGCCGGCCGGGCCTCGTGCCGTGGTAGTAGGGATTGCGGCGGAGCAACAGCGAGCGGCCCGGCTGGTAGCTCGACACCTCATAGGGCCCGGCCGTCGGCAGATCGTTGGTCTGCTCGTTCGGCGCGCTCTTCGGCACCGCGCAGAAGTACGGGAGCGCCAGTCGCTGCGCGAAGTCGGGTGCGACGTCACGCAGGCGAACGGTGAGTGTCCGGCCGGACGCGCGCCACCCGGCCACGTCGCGCAGATAGGTCGACGCCGGTGACGCCAGCACCGGCGAGCGCGCGCGTTCGAACGCACGCGCGAAGGACGCCGCCGTCACGGGCGATCCGTCGGAGAAGCGCCAGCCGGGACGGAGCGTGAGCGTGTACGTGAGCCGGTCCGGCGAGATCCGGGGCATCGCCGCGGCCACCTCCGGCAGGAGCTCGGTTCCGCGGTAGCCCGCAACGGGTGGATAGTTGAGGAGCTTCGCGCACGTCGCGTACTCGAGCTCCCAGGCCTGGTCGCCCTGCGCGAGCGCCGGGTCGAGCGACGCGAAGTCCTGCGTCTGCGCGATCACGAGCGTCCCCGCCGGCGGTTTCAGCCCGTCGCGTCCGGACGCCACGACGACGCCGATGAACACGAGGACGACGATCGAGACGACGCCGAACGCGGCGATCTCGATCGCGAGGCGCGCACCTCCCCGGACCCGCCGCGGACGCCGCCGCGCCGCCTCGGGGTTCTCGTCCATGTTCCTTCCTATCTAGGCGTTGAGCTCGTGCAGCAGCGGTTCCGTGTCGAGCGGATCGAACGAGAGGCGCGCGGCGATCTCCTCACTGGACGGCTTCGTCCCCTCCTGGAACAGCCCGCGCAGGAGCTCACCGGTTGCTCGATTCCGCCACCAGTCCTCGCCGACTTCGTCGATCAGGTACCGGCGAAGCTGCGCCGAGCGGATCCATGCGCGCAGGTAGTCGGCCGAGTAGAAGCCCTCGTCCATGTCGCCGAGGTGGCCCTCTTGCCGGTACCGGAAGCCGGTCGCCTCCGTGAGACGGTCGGCGTAACCGGTCGACGTCCCGCCGTCAGAGGGGAAGCGCGTCCAGAAGTCGAGCTCGAATCGGAGCTTCGCCTCGTAACGGCGGAAGAGGAACGCCTCGAGGAACGTCGTCGCCTCGGCGTTGTGGCGCGCCTCGTCCTCCGAGAGCCCGAAGAAGTGCGCGTGCCAGTCCGGCTCGCGCGAGATCGCCTCGACGATGTACGAGTAGATCTCGGTGAGCGCGTGGTCGCGTGCGATCCGGCGGAAGACGTAGGGAAGCGACGGGTCGCAGCCGCCGTAATGCAGCGCATGCCCGGCCTCGTGCAGGAACGCCTGGTAGTCGTGAAGCCCGCCCTGGGCGCGCGTGATCAGGTGCACGACCTTGGGCGGGTCGCTCGCGATCACACATGCGCGCGGCGACTTCTGCGGCCGGTCGTCGAGATCGAGGCGGATGTTCGGCTGCGCTGCGAGGTCGAAGCCGAGCTCCGCGAGGGTCTCGAGGCAGACCTCGGTGGCGCGCTCCTTCGTATACGTCGCCTCGAGGGGCGACAGGCGACGCACGTAGGCGGTGTGCGCGTTCGTCGGCAGCTCGGCCCGCTCGTCGCCGAGCAGCTCCGCGAGCCACTTCTCCTTGAGGCGCGAATAGCTGAAGTTCAGCGCGTCGCTCGTACGTTCGAGCGCCGCCGAGAGCTCTCGCAGCGAGATCCCCTTCTCGTCCTCGTTCCGTTCGACCGCACCCGGGATGCCCGAGAGCTCGGCCGCGAGCTCGTCGCTCCGCGAGAGCAACGCGAGCCGGTCGGGGTTGAACGTCTCGCTCGCCTCGGCCTGGATCCGGCCGAGCGCCTCACGGTCGACATAAGACGGGAGCACGGCGAGACGCGCCTGCGCTGTCCGGAGCGGCATCTCCTCACCCTTGAACACGATCCGCTCGGCGAGCAGGCTGTTCTCGAGCTCGTCCTCCGCCTCGGTCAGCTCATTGGCGATCAGCCCCCCTTCGCACGTCTTTCGGAGCCTGAACAGCAGCTCGTGCTCCTCACCCTGGGCGCCGTCCTCGGCGCTCCGAAGCGCCTCGAGCTGCTCGCGGGTGAAGAGATCGCGGTAGCGGTCGACGATCGCCGCTTGCTCGGAGATCTCCTTCTCTCCGACCCGGACCGCCCTCCCCTCCTCCGAGCGTTCGAAGAGGTACCGCTCGAGTCGGGACTCGAACTCGGTCGGGCTGAGGACGCCGGTGGTGCTCACTCCCCAACCCTAGCGAGGCGGCGCGTCACCTCGACGAGAGCCGAGGGTGAATACGGCTTCGTCAGGACGGCGTCGGCCAGCGACCGGAACTCCGACACGTCGACGGAACCGGTGACGATCGCCACCGGGATCCCGGCTTCGTGGATCTGCTCGAGGAGCGCCGTCGACTCGTCGTTTCCGAGGTGGACGTCCAGCAGCACGGCGTCGGGGCGCTCCTCGAGGGCCGCCTCGGCCTCGGCGATAGTGCCGGCCTCGCTGACCGTGAAGCCCTCGAGCTCCAGATTGACGCGTGCAAGCAGCCGAAGCGACTCGTCGTCGTCGACTACCAGCACCCGCGCCAGAGGAGTCATCGGCGGGCGATGGTAACGATACGATCTGACAGTTGGTGCCGAAGATCGGCAGTGGGGAGCGGTACGACGTCGCGATGGGTGAGCTCTGGCCGGATCTCGCCCGCACGCTGTCGCGGCTCGACGTGCTCGCGGGCGAGCCCGACGAGCTGGAGGAAGTGAGCGCGACGACGGCGCTGCGGAGGCTCCAGTACTCGCTTCACGTCGCAGGTGAGCAGATCCACGGGCTCGTCCCGCCGCCGGGCGCAGCGACAGCTCATGCCGAGCTCGCCGACGCCCTCGCCTGCGCACGGGACGCGACCGCCGAGGTGGCCGAGGCCGCGGCGGTCTGGGGCGCCGAGGGCGTCCGTCCGCTCCTGCCCGAGTGGCGCGGCTCGCTCTTCCGCGTCCGCCTCGCGCGCCTGCGGCTCGCGACGCCGAACACGCCGGCGAAGAGCCGAGCCGACGCCGGCTCCTGCCGCGCTCGCACCGGTGCTGCTCGCGGTTGCGCTCGCGCTCGGCGGCGCACTCGCGTTCGTCGCGGGCGCGACGATCGGCCTCTGGCCCGTCTGGGCAGCCGGCCTCGTCGCCGTCGTCGCGGCGATCTTCGCCTACAAGCCCTGAGCCGCCGCCTCGAGGCGGCGGAGCGTCTCGTCCCGGCCGAGGAGCTCGAGGCTCTCGAAGAGCCCAGGCGATACCTTCGATCCCGTCACGGCCAGCCGGATCGGCTGGAACGCGACCCTCGGCTTCTCGCCCCGGTCCTCTGCGAGCGCACGCAGCGCTTCTTCGATCGCCGGCGCCGACCACGCCTCGACGCCTGCAAGTCGTTCTGCGGCCGCCGCACACGTCGCCGGGTCGGCGCCGTCGGGCGAAACCGGCTCGAAGAAGAAGCGGACAAACGCCGGATACTGATCGAACCGCTCGATCTTCTCCTGCACGAGCGGGGACGTCGCGCGGACGAGATCGCGCGGCCAATCGTTCCCCTGCTCGTCCAGCCAGTGGCAGAGCTGCAGCGCGTACTCGTCGGGCTGCAGGTCGCGGAGGTACACGCCGTTCAGCCAGTCGAGCTTCTGCACGTCGAGCGTGGCCGGGCTCGGGCCGACGCGCTCCAGCGAAAAGCGCTCGACGAGCTCGTGCCGGCGCATCACCGTCGTGTGGTCGTCGTAGCTCCAGCCGAGGAGCGCAAGGAAGTTCATCAGCGCAGGCGCGTAGTAGCCCTGCGCGCGGAAGTCGTCGAGTGACACCGCCTGCCGTCGCTTCGAGAGCTTGCGCCCGTCCTCGCCCATGATGTTCGGGACGTGCGCGTAGACGGGCAGGTCGGCGCCGAGCGCACGCAGGATGTTGATCTGGGACGGCGTGTTCGACACATGGTCGTCGCCGCGGATGACGTGTGTGATCCTGTCCTCGACGTCGTCGACCGGCGAGACGAAGTTGTAGGTCGGCCGGCCGTCCGAGCGGAGGATGACGAGGTCGTTGAGCTGGTCGTTCTGAACTCGATCCGGCCGCGGACCGCGTCGTCCCACGAGACCGTCCCCTCCCGTGGCTGCCGGAACCGGATCGCGCCATCGTCCTCGTACGCCTTCCCTTCGTCGACGAGGCGCCGGGCGAGCTCGCGCGCCCGGTCGGCGGTGTCGAGCTGGAACGAGACCGGGCCGTCCCAGTCGATTCCGAGCCAGTGCAGCGACGACTGGATCTGCTCGGTCGCCTCCTCCACCTCGCGGCTCGTGTCGGTGTTCTCGATCCGCAGGAGGATCTCGCCGCCGTGGTGGCGGGCGAACAGCCAGTTGAAGAGGAACGTGCGCACGCCGCCGATGTGCAGGAAGCCGGTTGGGCTCGGGGCCATGCGGACGCGAACGGTCATCGTCGCTCTATCGTAAGGACGCGTGAGGTTCGGGGCTCATGTGTCGGCAAGCGGCGGCATCGACACGGCAATCGACCGCGTCGAGAAGATCGGCGGCGAGTGCGTCCAGGTGTTCACGCAGTCGCCGCGGATGTGGAGGCCGACGAACCACAAGCCCGAGGCGGTCGCGCGGTTCCGAGCAGCGCCGCGACGAGGCGGGGATCGGAGGCGTCGTCTGCCACGCCCTCTATCTGGTGAACCTCGCGGCGGTCGACGACGAGATCCACCGCAAGTCGATCGCGACGCTCGGGCACACGCTGGACGCGGCGGCGGCGATCGGTGCGGATGCGGTGATCTTCCATGTGGGCTCGCACCTCGGCGCCGGGGTCGAGGTCGGCCTCGACCGCACGGCGGACGCCCTCGAGCAGGTCCTCGCCGACTACGACGGCGAGCCGTGGCTGTGCATGGAGAACTCGGCGGGCACGGGCGGCACGATCGGGCGGTCGCTCGGCGAGCTGCAGACGCTCGTCGACCGGCTCGACGGGCATCCGCGTCTCGGCATCTGCCTCGACTCGTGCCACCTGTTCGCCTCGGGCTACGACATCACCGACCCGGCCGTCGTGGACGCGATCGTCGAGGAGATCGACGGGGGAATGGGTCTCGACCGGCTGCGCGCGCTGCACGTCAACGACAGCGCAACGCCCCTCGGCTCGAACCGCGACCGCCACGCGAACATCCTCGAGGGCGAGATCGGCGAGGGCATGGCGGTCTTCCTCGCACACCCGGCGTTCCAGCACCTCGACGCCTACCTCGAGGTGCCCGGGTGTGAACCGGAGCGGCGTGACCGCCGAGGAGCTCGCGAAGGTGCGGCAGCTCCACGCCCGCGGTCTGGCCCGCGCTCTGACCGCGGTCTGACATTGGCCTGGCACACAAAAGTGTGACGACGGCCGCCCCGGCGGCGTAAATGTGTGCGAGATGACCTTTGCTCAGGCCGCGGAGACGCACCTCGACGACGTGTACGGCTACCTCACGTGGTTCACGTCGGACCGGTTCGTCGCCGAGGAGCTGACGGGCGAGACGTTCGAGCGTGCGCTCCGGCTCTGGCACCGCTTCGACCCGCAGCGCGGCTCGGCTCGGACATGGCTCTGCCAGGTCGCGCGGACGGTCGCGCTCGACCACTTCCGCTCCGAGCGCCGCCGTTCGCGGCGCGAGCAGCTCGCGGCGCCGCCCGAGCGGGTCGAAGCGCGCTTCGGGGAGGGGCTGTCGCCCGACCTCGAGGCGGCGCTCGCCCGCCTGAGCGCCGGAGAGCGCGAGGTCGTCGCGCTTCGCATCCTGCTCGACCTCGACGCCGGGGCCGCCTCGCGCGTGCTCGGCATCTCCGAGACCAACTGCACGACCCGACTGAGCCGCGCGCTCAAGAAGC
Organism: uncultured Thermoleophilia bacterium; assembly: GCA_963742615.1. Classification (GTDB taxonomy): domain Bacteria; phylum Actinomycetota; class Thermoleophilia; order Gaiellales; family Gaiellaceae; genus PALSA-600. The sequence continues at coordinate 307,765 of CAVUMS010000003.1, forward strand.
TCGAGGAGGCCCTCCATGTCGCAGCGTGACCTCGTCGCCGAGCTCCAGGCGGCGCGCATCCAGGTTCCCGTCGAGGTGCGCGAGCGCGTTCGCGCGATCGCCGCCGAGGCCGCCGCGCCCACGTCGCATCGCTTCCGGCGCCGCCGCTCGCTCGTGCTGCTCGTGCCCCTCGCCGCCGCGCTCGTCGGCGCGGTCGTGGTCACGCGCCAGAACGGGGCCGACCGCGAGCAGCTCGTGCGCGGGCGGGCCGGCGTCGCAACCGTCCCGTACCGCGCCGAGGCGGCGCCGAGCGCCCCCGCCCCGGCACCACCCTCCGCAAAGGCGTTCGCGCCGACGCCGTCCTCGACGCGCGTGCAGCGCTACGGCGCGACGATCGGCCTGCAGGTCGCCTCGCCGAACGCCGTCTCGAACGCCGTCGAAGAAGGCGCTCAGCGATCACCGCCGCACTCGGCGGCCACCCGACCTCGGTTCACGCGTCCTCGGCCGACAAGACGGGCGTCGCGGACCTCGTCCTGCGCATCCCGCGCCGCCATGTGCAGGAGGCGGTGACGCGGCTGTCTCAGCTCGGGACGATCACATCGGAACAGGTCGACGTCCAGGACCTCCAGGCCGGCGTCGATGCGACCGCGAGGCGCATCGCCCGACTGCAGCGCCGGCTGGCGACGCTCCGCGCCGAGCCGCAGACGCCGGAGCGCGACCGCGCGATCGCCGCGATCACCGCACAGGTCGAGCGCCTGCAGCGCGCCGAGGCCGCGACGCTCCGCAGCGCACAGCTCGCCACCTTGCGGCTGCACGTCGCGACACCGCCGGCCGCGCAGCCCGCGCACCAGGGTCACGGACCGCTTCACGGGATCGGGACAGCCGCGTACTGGACGGCGATCGGCGGCGTCTACGCGCTCGCGTTCGGGATCCCGCTGATCGCGGTCTCGTTGCTGATCTGGCTGATCGCCCGGACGGTCCGGCGGCGGCGCGTCGACGCGCTGCTCAGCCGGACGTGAGCTGCGCGAAGACCCGGAACGTCGGCTTGCCGACGGGCAGCTCGGAGAACTCCGGATTCACGCAGCCGAGCTGGTCGAAGCGCGACTCGTAGGTCCGCTCGACCTCGGCGCGGCACATCGGCAGCGGCTGCCTGACAGCGCGAATCGCGCCGAAGCCGGGACGCCGCCGTTCGGCCGCGCGCAGCATGTCGACGTCGATCTCGACGTCGAACACCTTCTGCATGCAGCCGACGTAGGTGTGGCCCCAGGCCTCGTACGAGTAGACGAACGGGCACGCCCGTCCGAGACACGCAGCTGGATAGACGACCTTGTCGCAGTGGACACCGCAGCGGCGGCACTCCATCTCGTCCTGTGGATGGAGTGGCAGCGCCGGCGTCGCGGCGGTCTGCTCAGGTGTCATACCGGCATTGTCCGAACCCCGCCGGATGCTCGCAAGACTTGACTTACGGCGTCTTTGACGCTAGTCGCTGCGTGACGTTCAGCACGTCCATCGGCGTGAACGCGGCGAAGTCGGGCTCGACATGCGCCGAGTCCGAGTCGGCAGAGAACCAGAGCGCCTGAACCGTCGTCAGGCCCGCGCCGGCCGCGCCGCCCACGTCGGCATCGAGGCGATCGCCGACGTGGAGCGCCTCAGCCGGCGCGACGCCGAGCGCGCCGAGCGCGGCGTCGAAGATGCGTGGGTCCGGTTTGCGCCAACCCACCTCGTCGGCGAGCACGACCGCGTCGACGCGCTCGGCGACGCCGAGCTCCGAGATGCGGCGACGCGTCAGCCGGGCGGGCTCCGGCCACGCGTTCGCGACCACCGCAAGCCGCAAGCCGCGCCCGCGGAGAGCCTCGAGCATCGCGTGCGCCGACCCGAGCAGCGCGTGTGCAGGCGTCCACACGTCGTACTCCGCGTCGAGGAACGCGGTCGACCTCCTCGTCGTCGCGCGAAGCTCGCGCCGAAGCAGGGCCGTGTAGTCGTCACCGGGGACAAGCGCGGGCATCAGGTGATCGACGAAGCGCGACGTGAAAGCACCGGCCTCACCCTCGCGACCGATCGCGCGCAGCCCGGCACGATGCCCCGCGGCGAGCAGCTCGTCGCTCCATGAGAAGTCGACGAGCGTCCCGCCCCAGTCGAAGAGGACTGCGCGCAGCAAGACCGTCTAGGCTAATCGCGTGGCGCGGCGGATCCTCTGGTCGTCCCTCGCCCTCTCGCCCGTCGCGCTGTTCGCGCGGTACGTCTTCCACGCCGACGCGACCACGTTGTTCGTGCTCTCGGCGGTCGCGTTGATCCCGCTCGCATGGCTGATCGGCGAGGCGACAGACCACGTCGCCGAGCACACCGGCGCCGGTGTCGGCGGCTTTCTCAACGCGAGCTTCGGCAACGCACCCGAATTGATCATCGCGCTGTTCGCCGTCGCCGACGGTCTGCCGAATGTCGTCCGCGGCTCGCTCACGGGCTCGGTCGTGTCGAACATCCTGCTCGTGCTCGGTGCGGCGATGATCGCCGGGGGCGGGACGGCAGAGGTCGATACACGCTCGCTGCGTCTTCAGCTCGTGACGGTGCTCGGAGCGGTCGCGCTCATGCTCATCCCGTCGATCCCGGGCTGGCACGGCTCACGCGAACGGCACTCGCTGTACGTGCTGACGATCCCCGTCGCGGTCGTCCTGCTCGCCGCGTACGTCGTGATCACCGTTCGCAACCTGCGCATCCACCGCGAAGAGGACATGCGGGCGCCACGCGAGGGCGCGTGGACGATGCGACGCGCGCTCGTGTTGCTCTCACTCGCGACCCTCGTGACGGCGCTCGATCTCCGAGATCCTGGTGCACTCGCTCGACGCGTTCGGCAAGCGCGCTCGGCCTCAACGAGTTCTTCATCGCCGCGGTGATCGTCGCGATCGTCGGCAATGCCGCCGAGCACGGCGGTGCGGTCGTGATCGCCCATCGCGGCAACATGAGGCTCGCGACCGAGATCGCGGTCAGCTCGTCGATGCAGGTCGCGGTGCTTCGTGACGCCGGCCGTCGCGCTGCTCTCGTGGCTCGTCGGCGCGCGGCCTGCCGCTGTCGTTCCGCCCGGTCGAGGTCGCCACGATGGCGATCGCCGCGGCCGTCGCGACATCGTGATCTGGGACGGCACGTCGAAGCGCTGGGAGGGGTTCGCTCGTCGGGCGTCTACGCCGGATCGTGGTCGTCGTACTACGCTCGTGTGAGCGCCAGGCGGGAACGGCTGCTGCGACGCGCGTGAACACGTAACCGGCCCAGATCAGGCGGTCGCCCTCGATGCGGAGCCGCTCGCCGCGCTCGCGGCCCGAACGGCGATCCAGCCGTCGCCGTCGCGCTCGAACGTCGTCTCGCCGCGCCCTTCGGCGCCCAGCGACGAACCGCGCCTTGAGCGTGCCGTCCTCCCACCAGAACACGAACTCGTTGCCTTCCGACCACCATCGACCGAGCAGCGGCCTGACGTCGCCGGGGTCCTCCTCGGGCCGCCACGCTCGATCGGCTCGGGCCACAGCTCGGCCGTCTTCGCCGCGAGCCGGATCGCCGTCAGTGTCCATGTCGCCGCGGGTGCCGGAGTTCGTGAGGCCGCCGCCCCGATCTCGCGTCTTCCGGTTCACGTACACGCCGGACAGATGACCGGCCATCGCGCCGCCGTGACCGGCGTAGATCGCGCCCTCGTGGTTGAAGAGCATCAGCCCGAGCCCCCAGGCGAGCATCCAGTTGTCGGGGTAGTACATCGACCTGCGGAAAGCACATCTGCTCGAGCGTCGCGGCGGCGAGGACGCCGTCCGCGCCACGCGCGAGGAACGTCGCCCAGCGGCCGAGATCGTCCACCGTCGACCAGAGCTGGCCGGCCGCGGCGGTCCCGCCGAGATCGGGCTCGGGCTCGCGCCAGACGGTGCGCGCGTACTCGTCGACGAGGTAGCCGTGCGCCTTCGGGGGCTGCGGCCGCCACGACGTGCGCGTCAGCCCGAGCGGACGGATGATCCGCTCGTCGACGTAGTCGGTGTACGGCATCCCCGACTGGCGCGCGACCACCTGTCCGAGCAACGCGAACGCGAGGTTCGAGTAGTGGTGGGCTTCGCCCGGCGCGCAGCACGAAGCTCGACCGACCGCATCGAGTCGACCAGCTGCTGCTCCGTCGGCGAGTGCGCCGGTCACGAACATCTCCCCCGCCTCCCGCTGCGAGCCCCGAGAGGTGGCAGAGGAGGCGGCGGATCGTCGGCGTGCCCGTTCGCGACCCCGTGCGAGGTGCTGCTCGAGCCGGTCGTCGAGGTCGAGCTCGCCGGCGTCGCGCAGCTGCATGATCGCCGTCGGCGGTGAAGGTCTTCGTGATCGACCCGACGCGGTACTGCGTGTCGGCCGTCGCCGCGAGGTCGTCCTCGTAGTTCGCGCGTGCCGACCGCCCCCGACCAGACGAGCTCGCCCTTGCGCACGACGGCGGCCGCTACCGACGGCAGCCGCGTCGGCCTGGCGCTCGGCGATCAGCCGCTCGAGCGCGGGCGCGAGCGTGTCAGGCGGCGGGGACACCGGCTCCCGAGCGTGCGCGGCACGAGCTCCAGGGCCTCGGCGACGTCGTCGTCGTCGATGTCGAGATGCGTGACGGCACGCAGCACCCCGGGCTTCATCGTGCGCGAGAGCAGCACGCCGGCGCTCGCGCAGCAGATCGACGGCCTCCCACTCCCCGAGGCCGAGCGACCCGACGTCGACCTGGACGAAGTTCGTCTCGACGAGCGTCGAGGTCGATCGGCAGTCCGGCTGCCGCCCACCCCTCCGCGAGGCGGCGGGCGCGCGCGTGGTCGTCCGCGAGCCGCTCGACGTTGTGGTCGAGCGCGTAGAGACCGGCGGCTGCGACGATGCCTGCCTGCCGCATCGCGCCGCCGAAGCGGTGCTTCTCCACGCCGCGCCCGCTCCATCAGCTCGGCGGAGCCGGCGATCAGCGCGCCGAGCGGGCAGCCGAGCCCCTTCGAGAGGCAGAGCGTGACCGTGTCGAAGAGCGCGCCGATCTCGGCAGGAGACGTCCCTGCGCGACGGTCGCGTTGAGCAGCCGCGCGCCGTCGAGGTGCGCGTGGATCCCGAGCTCGCGCGCGACCGCGACCACCGCGCGGAGCTCGTCGAGGGGCCAGACCGCGCCGCCCGCCGTGTTGTGGGTGTTCTCGAGCGCGACGACCGACGTGCGCGGCGTGTGGAAGCTGCCGTCCGCGTGCGTCGTCGCGCGCACCTGCTCGGGCGTCAGCCGGCCGCGATAGCCGGGCAGCCCGCGCGTCTGCAGGCCCGAGAAGGCGTGCCGCGCCGCCGAGCTCGGAGATCATGATGTGCGCCGTCTCCTCGACGACCAGCTCGGTGCCCCACTCGCCGAGGATCGCGAGCGCGATCTGGTTGCCCATCGTCGCCGTCGGCAGGTAGACCGCCTCCTCCTGGCCGAGAAGCGCGGCGACACGCCGCTCGAGCTCGAGCACCGTCGGGTCCTCGCGCTCCTGCTCGTCGCCGACCTCGGCGCGCCATCATCGCCTCGCGCATCCCCTGCGACGGCCGCGTCTGCGTGTCCGAACGAAGGTCGATCACCTAATCGCAATCTAACGGCCTGCTCACATCCACTGGCGACACTTCACACGTGCGGATCCTCACCCTCTCGGCCATCGCCTTCGTCGCGCTCGCGTCGAGCGCGGCCGCCGGCCCATCGCCGCTCGTCCCCCCGTTCACGAAGCTGCTCGTCGCGAAGAAGGCGGGCGCGCTGGCTTACGCGCCGACCCGCTCGCCGTTCGGGTATCGCTACCTCGACTACGGCTGGAGCCCGACCAAGCACATCCTGAGCATCCGCCTCCACGACAAGCACTACCGGCCCGGCAACGCGCGCCACACGGCGACGTTCACCGCGTCGTGGTACGGCGGCTCGCTCGCTTCCTGCGCGAACGGCAAGCAGAAGACGATCCAGTACGACGGCAACAAGGTCTACTGGGACGGCAACGCCGCCTGGCGTTGCGTCGGCGGTGCCGGCGGCCGCACCGTGAAGCTGGCCGCGACCGGCCCGACGCTCCCCGACGTCGCGCTCGCGCAGATCGTCTCGTCCGGCAAGCGGCTGTAGCTCCGCCGCATGGTTCACTGGGTCGCGGCATGGCCCACGACCCGTACACGCTGCCGCCCGGCCTGCCGGCGCCGGTGGACGACGGCGGCGCCGACCACCTGCCCGGCGCGCCGATCCCGCAGCTGACGCTCGACTCGTCGCACGGGTCCGGTCGACCTCTCCGAGCTGGCCGCGGAGCGCCTCGTCCTCTACGTCTACCCACGCACCGGCACGCCGGGCGTCGATCCGCCGGACGGTTGGGACGCGTTCCCGGGCGCACGGGGCTGCACGCCGCAGTCGTGCGCGTTTCGCGATCACCAGGCCGAGCTCGGAGAGCTCGGAGCCGAGGTCGCCGGGCTCTCGGCGCAGACGCTTCCCGAGCAGGTCGAGTTTGCCGAGCGCACGCACATGCCGTACCCGGTGATCGCGGACCCCGCCCTCGAGCTGCGCGACGCGCTCGGTCTCCCCACCTTCGAGATCGCCGGGATGACCCTGTACAAGCGGCTCGCGCTCGTCGCCGAGCGCGGATCGGTGGTGAAGGTCGTTCTACCCGGTCTTCCCGCCCGACCGGAACGCAGGCGAAGTCGTCGCGTGGCTGCGCGAGCGATGAACCTCGATCACGTCGCCGAGGCGCTCGACGGCGAGCCCACGTACCGCGTCCGCCAGGTCTGGGAGTGGGCGGCGCGCGGCGCGTCGTCGTACGACGAGATGACGAACCTCCCGACCGCGGACGCGCGCGCGGCTCGACGACCAGGCGCCGTTCTCGACGCTGACGCTCGGCGCACGAGGCACGGCGAAGCGACGGGACCGTGAAGGCGCTCTTCCACACGCACGACGGGCATCCGGTCGAGGCGGTGCTGATGCGCTACCGCGACGGACGACGGTCGGTGTGCGTCTCGTCGCAGTCGGGCTGCCCGCTGACGTGCACGTTCTGCGCGACCGGCCAGATGCGCTTTCGGCGCAATCTCGACGCGTGGGAGATCCTCGACCAGGCGCTCCACTTCCGCCGGCTCGAGCCGATCGACCACGTCGTCTTCATGGGCATGGGCGAGCCGATGCTGAACCTCGACTCGGTGCTCGGCGCCGCGCGCCGGCTGCCGGACATCGGCGTCACCCATCGGCGCACGACGATCTCGACCGTCGGCTGGCTCCCCGGGCTGACGCGCTTCGTCGACGAGGTCGACGAGCCGATCCGGCTCGCGCTCAGCGCTGCACGCGCCGCTCGACGTCGTTGCGCAGCGAGCTGATGCCGGTGAACGACCGCTATCCGCTCGAGGACGTCGCTCGCCGAGTGCCGCCGCTACCACGCGCTGCGCCGGCGCAAGGTGTTCGTCGAGTACGTGATGCTCGACGGCGTGAACGACTCGCCCGACGCACGCGGCGGCGCTCGCGGAGGTGCTCGACCGCGACGTGTTCAAGGTCAACCTGATCCCCTACAACCCGACCGGGCATGTACGACGGCTCGTCGCGCGATCGCGATCGCCGCGTTCAAGGCGGTGCTCGACCGGGCACGGCTGCCTGCGACGGTGCGGCTGACCCGCGGGCCGCGACATCGCCGCCGCCTGCGGACAGCTGGCGGCGGCGTAGCGGGAACCGCGGCCCGACTGGTAGTTCTGGCCCGCCGAACCGGCGCCGCGTCTGGCTCAGCCGTACGTTCTGCACCTCGTCCTGCGAGCCGCGTAGCCTCGGCGATCTGCTCGGGCGATTTCGGCTCGCGCTTCCAGAGACCGCGCACCTTCTCCCAAAGCCCGCGCATTCCGGCGCAGTCCTAGCGGTCGTCGAGCTCGAGCCGGCGAAGCGACGGACGAGCCTCTGCGCGGCGGCGGTCGAGGTGCCGCAGCGCGCGCATGAGCAGCTCCTCGACACCGTCGTTCGGCGCGGCGTGCTCACGCGCCCGCTGGCGCCAGCGTTGGGAAGCCTCCCAGCGCTCGAGCAGCCGATAGTCGACCGTGGACATCAGGTCGAATGATCGGCTGCGAGCGCCGGGCTCTTTGAGCTCACGCCACTCGAAGTGGTGGCGAGCCGCGGGGTGCAGCTCGCGAGGCCACGCTTCTCGAGGTAGCGCTGGTGGTAGTCCTCGGCCTCCCAGAACGGCGGTGCATCCTCGATCTGCGTGACGACCGGCCGTGAAAGGCGGGCCTGCAGGCGCTGCGCGCGACGCCTCGGCCGCCGCCCGCTGGTCGTCGTCGTGGACGAAGATCACCGACCGGTACTGCGAGCCGATGTCGGGCCCCTGACGGTTGAGCTGCGTCGGGTCATGCTCGGCCCAGAACACCGCGAGCAGCTGCTCGTACGGGACCCGCTCCGGGTGCGTATGTCACCTCGACCACCTCGGCGTGGCCGGTGCGCTCGCCGCATACCTGCTCGTAGCTCGGGCTCTCGACACCGCCGCCGGCGTAGCCGACGCGCGTCGCCGTGACGCCGTCGAGCCGGCGGAACGCGGCCTCGACTCCCCAGAAGCACCCTGCCCCGAACGTCGCGAGCTGCGCCGTCACTTCTCCTCCAGCTTCAGCGCCGCCGAGTTGATGCAGTAGCGCAGCCCGGTCGGCTGCGGGCCGTCCTCGAACACGTGGCCGAGGTGACCGCCGCAGGCCGCGCACAGCACCTCGGTGCGCACCATGCCGTAGCTCGCGTCCGTCTCCTCGTCGATCGCGTCCGCCGACGCCGGCGTCGAGAAGGCGGGCCAGCCGCAGCCCGAGTCGTACTTCGCGTCGGACTCGAACAGCTCGGCGCCGCAGCCGGCGCAGTGGTACGTGCCGGGCTCGAAGACGTGGTCGTACTCGCCGCGTGAACGGCCGCTCGGTGCCCTTCTCGCGCAGGACGCGGTACGCCTCGGGACTCAGCTCGGCCCGCCACTCGGCGTCGGTCTTCTCGATCTTGTTGTCAAGCGATCTCCCTCTCGTCGTTGCAGTCTCGCCTGTACGACTCGGGAACCTCCCCGTTCGTTACAGGGAAGTCGATAGCGCAGGATCGGCCGCTTGGCGGCCCGCACCTCGTCGAGCCGCCGCACCGGCCGGTCGTGCGGCGCCTCGTGGAGCAGCTCGGGGCTCTCCGCCGCCTCGCGCGCGATCGCGAGCATCGCCTCGACGAACGCGTCGAGCGTCTCCTTCGCCTCGGTCTCGGTCGGCTCGATCATCAGCGCCTCCGGGACGACCAGCGGGAAGTAGACGGTCGGCGGGTGGAAGCCGTAGTCCATCAGCCGCTTCGCGACGTCGAGTGCGGCGATCCCGTGCTCGCGCTTGAGCATGCGCGCGCTGAGCACGAACTCGTGCATGCAGAGCCGGTCGAACGGCAGCTCGTAGGCGTCCTTCAGTCGCGCGAGCAGGTAGTTCGCGTTGAGCACGGCGACCTCGCTCATCTCGCGTCAGCGCGGGCCCGTACGAGCGCATGAAGGCGTACGAGCGGACGAACACGCCGAACGGGCCGCTGAACGCACGCACGCGGCCGATCGACTTCGGCCGGTCGTAGTCGAGCCGGAAGCCGCGCCGTCCCGCACCACAACCGGCACGGGCAGGAACGGCTCGAGCGATGCGCGGACGGCGATCGGGCCGCCGCCCGGGCCGCCGCCGCCGTGCGGCTGCGAGAACGTCTTGTGCAGGTTGATGTGCACGACGTCGAATCCCATGTCGCCGGGACGCGAGATGCCGCAGACGGCGTTGAGGTTGGCACCGTCGTAGTACATGAGTGCGCCGGCCTCGTGGAAGATCCGGGTGATCTCCTCGATGTTCTCGTCGAAGAGGCCGAGGGTCGACGGGTTCGTCAGCATCAGGCCCGCGGTCCGACCGTCGACCTTCGCCGCGCAGGTCGTCGAGATCGATGTTGCCACGCGGATCGGTCTTCACCGGCGTCAGCTCGTAGCCCGTCATCGTCACGCTCGCCGGGTTCGTGCCGTGCGCCGTGTCGGGAATCACGATCCGCCGCCGCACGTCGTCCTCGCCGCGCTCGCTGAAGTAGGCGCGGAAGAGCATCAGCCCGGTGAGCTCACCCTGGCTGCCCGCAGCAGGCTGCAGGCTGACCGCGTCGAGCCCGGTGAGCTCGCGCAGGATCTCCTGCAGCTCCCACTCGAGCTCGAGCGCGCCCTGCGCGGCGTCATCCTCGATGAGCGGGATGAAGCGACGCGAAGCCGGGAAGCGCGACGAGCCGCTCGTTGATCCGCGGGTTGTACTTCATCGTGCAGGAGCCGAGCGGGTAGAAGCCGGTGTCGATCCCGTAGTTGCGGGTCGACAGCGCAGTGAAGTGCCGCAGCACCTCCGGTTCCGCGAGCTCCGGCAGCCGGGGCGGGACGGAGCGCCGCTGCTCGTCGGGGAGCTCCGGCACCGGCAGCTCGGGCTTGGGCACCTCGAGCCCGCGGCGGCCCGCCTGCGATTTCTCGTAGATCAGCTTCACGACGCCGAGCGCCTCCGCCAGCCGGTCGATCTCCGCGACGGTGCGCCGCTCGGTGACCGCGACGAGGAGGGAGTCGTCAAGTCCTGGGTAGTCCCGTCCGAGCGGGATAGCCGGCATAGATCCCGTTGGCGCGTGCCGCCTGCAGCGCCTCGCGGCCGTCGCGCCCGGTCCGCACGACGAACTCCTTGAACGTGTGCCGCTCCGGGAATGCAAGCTCGAGACCAGCCCCGACGAGACTCGATTTCGCATAGTCGGTCAGGGCGAGGCAGGTCTCGCCCAGCTCACGGAGCCCTTGCGGGCCGAGCAGGCTCAGGTGCACGAGCCCGGCGAGCGCGAGCAACGTCTGGTTCGTGGTGATGTTCGACGTCGCCTTCTCGCGCCGGATGTGCTGCTCGCGCGTCTGGAGAGTGAGCACGAAGCCGCGCTCGCCTTCGACGTCGACCGTCTCGCCGACGATCCGGCCGGGCAGCCGGCGCACGAGCTCGGCCCGCGAAGCGAGGAAGCCGTAGTGCGGGCCGCCGTAGCTCATCGCGTTCCCGGCCGACTGCCCCTCGCCGATCGCGAGCGCGCAGCCGTAGGCGCCGGGAGGCTCGAGCACGCCGAGCGAGACGAGATCGACGTGCGCGACCGGGAGCGCGCCGCAATCGTCGGCGGCGGCCGCCAGGTCGGCGGCGGGCTCGAGGCAGCCGAAGAAGTTCGGGTGCTGGAAGATCACCGCGGCCGCACCCGCCGCTGCATCGCGCACCCGATCCGGGTCGGTGGTGCCGCCGTCGTGCGGCACCTCGACCACCTCGAGCCCGAACCCGGGCGCGTACGTCTTCACGACCTGACGGACCTGAGGGTGCGTCGCCTCGGTGACGACGACACGCGCACGACCGGTCGCGTGCTTGGCGACGAAGCACGCATCGGCGGCGACGGTCGTGCCGTCGTAGCCGGACGCGTTCGAGACGTCCATCCCCGTCAATTCGCAGATCGCGGTCTGGTATTCGAAGATCGCCTGCAGAATGCCCTGGCTCAGCTCGGGCTGATAGGGCGTGTAGGCGGTCAGCAGCTCGCCGCGCTGGAGGATCGCGTCGACCACGGCCGGCACGTGGTGGTCGTAGATTCCCGCGCCGAGGAAGCAGACGTCGTCGGCGACATTGCGAGCGGCGAGCTCGCCGACGTGCCGCTGCAGCTCGGCCTCGGACAGCGCGGGCGGGAGCTCGAGCGGTCGCTGCAGCCGGACTCCCTCGGGGATGTCGCGGAACAGCTCGTCGATGCTCTCGACACCGATCTCCGCCAACATCGCCCGGCGGTCGGCATCGGTCAAAGACAGGTAGCTCATACCCGCATCGGCGCCGGCAAAGCCGGCACCTTCGCTCTCTGTGAGCCTCCGTCGAGCCTACGGCTCATGCGTCCTCGAGCAGCTTGCGATAGGCCGCCGCGTCGAGCAGCTGCTCGCGCTCGGCGGGATTGCTGAGCCGGATCCGGATCAACCAGCCGTCGCCGTACGGATCCTCATTCACCGTCTCGGGCGCATCGACCACTCGCCGGTTGATCTCGATCACCTCGCCCGAGAGCGGGGCGACGAGGTCGGAGACCGCCTTGACCGACTCGACCTCGCCGTAGCTCTCGTCCCTCGCGACCGCCGCACCCTCGTCCGGCGGCTCGTAGTGGACGAGCTCGCCGAGCGAGTCCTGCGCGTACCACGTGATCCCGAGCACGGCTTCGTCGCCCTCGAAGCGCGCCCAGTCGTGCTCGTGGTGGTACGAAAGTTCCTCCGGGTACGACTCGCCTGCGGCCACTAGCCCTTCTCCTCTCGCGTGTAGAACGGCTTCTTCACGACCTGCGCGAGACGCGGCTTGCCGCGGACGTCGATCGTGAGATCGGTTCCCACCTTCGACATCGGGGACGGGACGTAACCGAGCCCGATGCCGACGTCGAGCATCGGGGAGTGCGAGCCCGACGTGACCTCGCCTCCACCGTCGATCGCCATCCCCTGGCGCGGGATCGCGCGGTCGGTCATGCGGAAAGCGACCAGTCTACGCTCGGGGCCCGACGCCTTGATCTCACGCAGCCGCTCGGCTCCGGTGAATGCCGTATCGAGCGCACACGCCCAGCCGAGACCCGACGAGATCGCGTCCCACTGCGGACCGATGTCGTTGCCGTGCAGCGGATAGCACACCTCGAGGCGGAGCGTGTCGCGCGCGCCCAGACCACACGGGGTGACGCCCGCGGCGATCACTGCGTCCCACAGCGCCTCCGCCTCGTCCTCCATGCAACGCGAGCTCGACGCCCTCTTCGCCCGTGTAGCCGGTCCGGTTGATCATCACCTCGACGCCGCCGACCTCGCCCATCTCCCAGGTGAACGGCCCTCCCTGGCGCGATCCCGATGCGCTCGAGCGCACGCGGGCCCTGGACAGCGAGCAGTGCGTAGTCGTCCGAGACGTCGCGTACGTCCGATCCGCGCAGCTCGCGTTCCTGGAACCAGCGGAAGGCAGCCTCGCGGTTCGACGCATTGACGACGAGCAGGTAGCGGTGACCGTCGAGCCGGTAGACGATCAGGTCGTCGACGATCCCACCCGACTCGTTCGTCAGCGAGCGTGTACTGCGCCTCGCCGGGCTCGAGCCGGTCGATGTCGTTGGAGAGCATCGCCTGCAGCAGTTCGCGGGCGGTCGGGCCTTCGATTTCGAGCTCGCCCATGTGCGAGACGTCGAACACACCCGCGTCGGTTCGCACGGCGAGGTGCTCGTCGATCACGCCCTCGTACTGCACCGGCATCTCCCAGCCGGCGAACGGGACAAGCCGCGCCCCGAGCGCGACGTGCTTCTCGTAGAGCGGCGTCCGGCGCAGCGTCTGCATTCCGGCGCGATGCTAGTCGCCGCCGCGGCCGAGGCGCCGCGCGATCCGACCGGGAGTGCCGGGGTCAGTTCTCGCGCAGGAACGACGGCACGTCGAGCGTGTCGCCGGGGTCGAACTCGGGCGTCCGGCTGCCGAGCGGCGAGCCCGAATCGGCGAGTTGCCGGCGGACCTGCCGACGGCGCTGTGCTCCGAAGCCGGTCGCGATCACGGTCACCCGGACGTCCGCCCCGACCTGGTCGTCGATCACGGCGCCGAAGATCACGTTGGCGTTCTGGTCGGCGGCGCCGGTCACGACCTCGGCCGCTTCGTTCACCTCGAACAGCCCGAGGTCGGACGGCCCGGTGATGTTGAGCAGGATGCCGGTCGCGCCGTCGATCGACGACTCGAGCAGCGGCGACGAGACGGCGGTGCGAGCTGCCTCGGCGGCACGGTTCTCGCCCTGGCCGATGCCGATCCCCATCAGCGCGGAGCCGGCGTCGCGCATGATCGTGCGCACGTCGGCGAAGTCGAGGTTGACGATGCCCGGCACGGTGATCAGGTCGGTGATGCCCTGCACGCCCTGACGCAGGACGTCGTCGGCCATCTTGAACGCCTCGGAGAGCGGCGTCTTCTTCTCGACGACCTGCAGCAACCGGTCGTTCTCGATCACGATCAGCGTGTCGACTTTGTCGGCGAGCTCGGAGATGCCCTGCTCGGCCTGCTGCTGCGCGCCGGCGGCCCTCGAAGGCGAACGGCCGCGTCACGACGCCCACGGTCAGCGCCTCGAGCTCGCGCCCGAGCTCGGCGATCACGGGCGCACCGCCAGTCCCGGTGCCGCCGCCCTCGCCGGCGGTGACGAAGATCATGTCGGCGCCCTTGAGCGCCTCCTTCAGCTCGTCGCGCGACTCGGTCGCTGCCTCGCGACCGACGGTCGGGTCGGCGCCGGCGCCGAGACCGCGCGTCGCCTTCGCGCCGATGTGGATCTTCACGTCGGCGTCGCACATCAGGAGCGCCTGCGCGTCCGTGTTCACGGCGACGAACTCGACGCCCGTCAGGCCGGCGTCGACCATGCGGTTGACGGCGTTCGTGCCGCCGCCGCCGACGCCGACGACCTTGATCACTGCGAGGTAGTTCCCGGAGCGTTCTCTCATCTCGATTGTGCTCGACCTCAAGCTCGAGTGCAGAGTGGGACTGTCGAGCGTCTTCCTTCCTTCGGGAGGGTACGGACGGTTTCCTGCCGTGTCAACGCCAGTCGCGGAAAGCTCGACCTGCCTAACGGTAAAGCTCAACCTCCGACTCGAGAGTCGACGGACAGCACCGGACGCTCGGGGACGCTGACGTCGAGGTAGCCCGCATCGACCGAGGCGCCGGTCGCGTGCAGGATCCGTTTGGCGATCGCGAGCTTCGAGCAGAACGTCGTTCGGCTGGCCCAGCCGCAGCTCGAGCCCGGCCCGAGCTCGAGCGCGAACGAGCCGTGGGTCCTGCGACGATCGACTTGACGCCGCCCGGCAGCGCGGCACCGTTCGCGACGGCCAGGGCATGCGCCGAGGCCGTCTCGGCCGGCGGCAAGTCCTCGCCCATCGTGACCGGGACGGTGCTTCGTACCCACAGGCGCGGCAGGTGCGAGAGGAGCGGGTGCGGTAGCGGCTTCGAGCACGCGGCCCGTCGCCGCGACGAGGTAGGCGTACGGCTGCTCTGGCGGAGCACGAGCACCGGACGCTCGCGACGGACGATGACGCGCAGCGTGTTCGGAAAGGCGCGGTCGTACGTGAAGCTGAGAACGCTCGAGACGCCGGCGAGCCTCGCGGCGACCGTCCCGCGGCCGATCCCGAGGAGGCTACGTCCCAAGCTCGCCGGCCAGCGCTGCACGCGCCTCCGCCCTCGTCTGGGCGTTGCCGCCGCGCACGTCGATCGTCCGCACCGCGAACACGGACGTCTCTCGCGCTCCGAGATAGGCGAGCCCTGCGAGGAGGGCGATCGCGAGGCCGGTAGCAGTGAGCGCCCGGACGGCAGATAGCGCAGCAGAACGGTCGTTTCGAGGCCGCGCGGGGCTCGCTCCGCGGCCTCCGCGGTGGGCCTCGTCGGGACTGCCACGGCGACTCACTTCGCCGCGAGCCGGCGCTTCCCTACAGCGGCGGCAAGGCGAGCGGGCCGAGGAACCGCACTTCGTGCTCGAGCTCGTAGCCGAAGCGCTCGAACACGCGCTCGCCGGGCCTCGGCCATCAGCGGCGAGGCAGTCGAGGGAGCTCGCGCCGCCCGCGTTCTCGATGAAGTTCGCGTGGCGCGGCGAGATTAGCGCACCGCCGATCGTCCGAGCCCTTGAGGCCGCACTCCTCGATCATTCGGCCTGCGCCCGGTGAACCGTCCGGGTTCTTGAACACGCTGCCGAACGTGCGCTTGTTGGTCGGCTGGGTCGCCTTGCGCTGGGCCAGCAGCTCGGCGGTGAGCGTTCTCACCGCGTCGGGCGTGGACGGCTCGAGGCGAAGCCGCACCGCTGCGACGACCTGTCCGGCCTGCGGAGGTTCGAGTGCCGATAGCGAAGCTCGAGCTCCTCGGCGGTGATGGTCTGCGCGCCGCGGGCGTCGACGACGACGGCGTCCACCAGGACGTCGCGGAACTCGCGCCCGTACGCCCCGGCATTCATGCGCACGCCGCCGCCGGTCGTGCCCGGGATCGCAGACGCGAACTCGAAGCCGCTGAGGCCCGCGTCGCGGGCGCGATGCAGACAGACCGCGTTGATCGCTCCGCCGCCGGCGAGAGATCAGTCGCCGTCGACGCGCACCGACGCGAGCTCTCCGCCGAGCTTGAGCGACGACCGCCTCGACGCCGTCGTCGTGCGACGAGCACGTTCGAGCCGAGGCCGATCGACTCGACCGGCAGCTCTCCGTCGCCGCCCAGCCAGCACCTCTTGCAGCTCGTCGACGGACTCCGGGCGCGCGAACCAGCGCGCGGCGCCGCCGGTGCCGATCGTCGTGAAGCGGGCGAGCGGTACGTTCTCGTCCATGCCCACCGGACCTATCCGGCGAGCAGGCCGACGGCCCGTTCGACGTCACCGGCACCGAGCACGAGCAGGACGTCTCCCGGGTCGAGCGCGGCGTCGCAGGCGGGCCGCACCCGCGTCGACGGTCGGCGCCCAGGCGGCGAGCACGCCGAGGTCGGAGAGCCCGTCGATCACGAGCCTGCCGGTGACACCGGGGAGCGTCGCTCCCGCGCCGCGTAGACGTCCGTCACCGTGACGTCGTCCGCCGCCGGCAAGCGCTTCGGCCAGCTCGTCGGCCAGGTGCCGCGTCCGCGAGTACAGGTGCGGCTGGAAGAGCACCCGAAGCGTGCGTCCGGGAAAGCGCTCGCGCGCCGCCTCGAGGGTGCGCGCGATCTCCTCGGATGGTGGGCGTAGTCGTCGACGATCGTGACGTCGGCGAGTCGTGTGCATCTCGAACCGGCGCCCGGTGCCGGTGAACTGCGCGAGCAACGGCGCCGCCTCGCTGCGCTGGACGCCCGCGGCCTCGAGCGCCGCGAGCGCCGCGCCCGGCGTTGAGGCGATTGAGCTCGCCGGGCAACGCGAGCCACCGTCGTACGCCGGTGCGTCGCGCACGACCGCGCGCGCGTCCGCGAGCCACTCGACGAACGCGTCCTCGAGTTCGGCAAGCGACGCGAACTCGCAGTGGTGGTCGAGCTCGACGTTCGTGACGACGGCGATGTCGGCCGGAAGCGAGAAGACGGTGCGATCGGACTCGTCGCCTTCGACGACGAGATACCCGGCAGCCCGCGCCGGCGTTCGAGCCGAGCTGCGGCACCGGCGCTCCGATCAGCCACGCAGGATCGTGCCCGGTCTCACGCAGGGCGAAGGCGATCATCGCGGCCGTCGTTCCCTTCCCGTGCGTCCCGGCGACGACGATCGAGGGTCGCGCGGCGACGAGATCACGGAGCAGCTCCCTGCGGCGCGTCCCGGGAACGGACGGGTACGCGGACGAGACGACCGCTTCGAAGCCTGCCGGGACGACGGGCTCGGCGCGAGATCTCGACCGGCACGCCGGCGAGCGGCTCGAGGTACGGCGTTCGCACGCGGTCCCAGCCGCCGACCTCGGCTCCCCACGCCCGCGCGAGCTGCGCGTAGGCGCTCAGCCCGCGCCGCCGATCCCGACGAACCACAGCCGCCGTCCGGAGAAGGGCCCGCTCACCGCGGCGAGCGCCGAGCAGCTCGTCCGCGATCGACTCCGCTGCGTCCGGCTTGGCCGCGCCGGAGCATCGCCGCACCCATGCTCGCGCAGCGTGCCGGGTCGTCGAGCAGCGAGCGCACCAGCTCCGGGACGTCGTCGAGGTCGAGCTCCCGCACCATGATCGCTCCGCCGGCGTGGACGAAGTGCCCGGCGTTCAGCGCCTGATGGTCACCGGTCGCGAACGGGTACGGAACGAGGATCGCCGGCTTGCCCGCGGCGGCGATCTTCCCACACGGACGAGCCGGACCGCGACGAGCACGAGGTCGACCGCCGACAGCGCGGCACCGAAGCGCTCCGTCTCGGCGAGCACGCGGTAGTCGGGGCGCGCGACACGGCGCCGCACGTCGTCGTAGTCGCGGCGACCGGTCAGGTGCAGGATGGCCGGGCCGGACTCGCCCCAGGTGTCGACGACGAAGTCGTTGAGCGCCTTCGCGCCGGCGAGCGCCCCGAAGACGCCGAGGATGTGCGCGTCCGGGTCGAGCTCGAAGATCTCGCGAGCCTCGTCGCGCGGGATCGGCCGTGAGCGCGACGGGATCGGCCGTCCGACGACCTCGTACTTCGGCCCGTCGCGTCCGTGCACCGCGTACGCGAGGAACACCCGCTGCGCGAACGGCGCTGCGAGCCGGTTCGCCAGCCCGAGGTGGGCGTCGGCCTCCGACAGCGCGGCCGGGATGCCGAGCGATCGCGCCGCAACGACCATCGGGCCGGCGACGTAGCCCCCGCCGCCGAGGACGACGTCCGGTCGGCGCCGCCGCAGGATCGCCCGGCAGGCGCGCGGTGCGTTGCCGGCCAGGAGGAGGGCGCGCACCAGCGCCACCGACGGCCGTCGCGGCAGGCCGTCGATCGGGAAGGTGTCGAGCTCGTAGCCCGCCTCAGGTACGAGCCGCGCTTCGGCCCGATCGGGCGACCCGGCGAACGTCACGACGTGCGCCCCGCCTGCTCAGCGCTTCCGCCACCGCGAGCGCGGGCAGGACGTGCCCCGCCGTCCCGCCGGCCGCGATCAGACACCGAACCTGCTGCCGCGCTCCCACGCTGAGCGATGTTAAGGAGGATGCCGACGCCGGCGAGCAGCACCACGATGCTCGAGCCCCCGTACGAGAGGAAGGGCAGCGGGATGCCGGTGAGCGGGGCGATGCCGAGCACGGCCGCGATGTTGACCGCCGCCTGCCCGCAGACGAGCACGGTCAGGCCGGCCGCGAGCCGCTTGCCGAACGGGTCGCGGCAGCGAACGGAGATGTCGAGGCCCGCGTACGCGAACAGCGCGTACGCGCCGATCACGGCGGTGACCCCGACGAGCCCGAGCTCCTCGCCGATGTTGGCGAGCATCATGTCGGTGTGGGCCTCGGGCAGGTAGAAGATCTTCTGCACGCCCTGGCCGAGCCCGACGCCGAAGACGTGCCCCGAGCCCATCCCGATCATCGCCTGGACGATCTGGAAGCCCGTTCCCTGCGCGTCGTGCCACGGGTGCAGGAAGGCGAAGAAGCGCGCGCGCCGGTAGGGCTCGAACCAGATCGCGGCCGTCCCGAGCGCCGCCGCGATCCCGAGGGCGAGCCCGAGCACTCGCCCGGGCATACCGGCGACGACGAGCATCCCGGCCAGCATCAGGACGAGCGCGATCGCCGTGCCCAGGTCGGGCTCGAGGATCAGCAGCACGCAGTACACGCTCGTCAGCGCGCCGATCGGACGCCACAGCTGCTTGAGCGTGCGCGGCGCGGGTCGTCGGGCCAGGAACGCCGCTGCCCAGACGCAGAGCGCCAGCTTCGCGAGCTCGGAGGGCTGGAACGCGGCCGGCCCGAAGGAGATCCAGCGGCGTGCGCCGTTCACCGGCGGGCCGATGACGAGCACCGCGACGAGCAGCCCGAGCGACACGACGACGAGCATCGGCGCGAACACCCTGAGCCGCCGGTAGTCCCACCGCTGCGCCAGCGTCATCAGGACGATCCCGACGGCCGCGTACATGCCCTGCCGCTTCAGGTAGTAGCTCGGGTCCTTCCCGCCCACGGCGGCCGCGGCCGACGTCGCGCTGTAGACCATCACGAGGCCGAATGCGACCAGCGCGAGCGTGACCAGGATCAACAGCCGCGAATCGAGCTCTCCCCGCTTCACTCCGCGTTCTTCCTTCGCGGAGCGGGCGGGAAGTCCTAGTCGCCGTCCTCGGCGAGGCGCCGGAACGCGTCGCCGCGCTCCTCGAAGTTCGCGAACTGGTCGTAGCTCGCGCAGGCCGGGCTGAGCAGGATCACGTCCCCCGGCGACGCGAGGCGCGCCGCGTGGGCGACCGCGTGCTCGAGATCGCCGTCCAGTTGCGGCGAGCGGTCCGCGAGCGCCGCTTCGAGCTGCTCCGCCGCTTCGCCGATCAGGTGGAGCGAGCGGACGTTCGGCCCGACCTCGGCGGCCAGCGGGCCGAAGTCCTCCCCCTTCAGCGAGCCGCCCAGGATCAGGTGCACCGGCTCCGTCGCGTAGGCCGCGAGCGCACGGCGCGCCGCCGCGACGTTCGTCGCCTTCGAGTCGTTCACGTACCGCACGCCGTCTCGCTCGCCGACCAGCTCCAACCGGTGCGCGACGCCGGGGAACGACCGCAGCGCATCGGCGATCGCCCCGTCGTCGATGCCGGCCACCCGCGCGGCGGCGGTGGCTGCGGCGGCGTTCTCGCGGTTGTGCCGCCCGACGATGCGCGGCTCGGCGGGCAGACTCGTCGGTCGCCGCGAACTCGACAACAGTTATCGGTCGGTAACTGTTGTCGAAGGTGAACCCGCGCGGCACGACCGCCGCCCGGGCGCGCTCGAAGATGCGCAGCTTCGCGGCGCGGTAGGCGTCGAACGTCCCGTGGCGGTCGAGGTGGTCGGGCTCGAGGTTCAGCAGCAGGGCCACGTCGCACGCGAGCGTGTGGACGTCCTCGAGCTGGAAGCTCGAGAGCTCGCAGACGACCCAGTCCGCCGAGCGCACGCTCGAGAGCGGCGTGCCGACGTTGCCCGCGACCGCGACGTCGCGCCCGGCCGCGCGCAGATCGCGCCGAGCAGCTCGGTGGTCGTCGTCTTGCCGTTCGTCCCGGTGACGCCGACGAACCGCGAGTCGCACGAGCAGGCGGTAGCCGAGCTCGACCTCCGACCACACCGGCGACACCGCGCTCGCGCGCGGCGTCGACGAGCGGGACGTCGCCGGGCACGCCCGGGCGACTTGACGAGCAGCTCCGGCGCCGTCGAGCAGCGATAGGTCGTCCTCGTTCCCGAGTGAGCGGTCGACGACCACGACCTCGTCGCCCGCCTCGCGCAGCCGCTCGGCCGCCGATACGCCCGACCGCGCGAGCCCGTAGACGATCGCTTTCACGGATGCGGCCGGAACTCGGGCAGGTAGTACTTGTAGAAGAGCGCGAAGCCGGCGCCGCACAGGATGCCGGTGACGATCCAGAAGCGCACCATGATCTTCGTCTCGGACCACGCCTTCATCTCGAAGTGGTGTTGCAACGGGGCCATCAGGAAGATGCGTCGGCCGAGCCACTTGAACGACATCACCTGCAACACCACCGACGCGCGCCACGATCGCGAAGATCCCGCCGACGAAGAGCAGCGAGCAGCTCGACCTTCATCATGATCGCCATCGCGGCGATCGCACCGCCGATCGCCATCGCGCCCGTGTCGCCCATGAAGAGCTCGGCCGGGAACGCGTTGAACCAGAGGAAGCCGATGCACGCCGCCGACGAGTGCCGCGCCGATGTAGGCGACGTCGAGCCGGTTCTCGATCCGCCCGTGCGTCGCCGTGCGGAGCGGACGAAGATCGTCACCGCCATCGCCGTCAGCGTCGCGAGCGCGATGATCCCCGTGCCGGCGGCGAGCCCGTCGACACCGTCGGTCGAGGTTCACACCGTTCGCGAACGCCGGCGATGATCAGGAAGAGCAGCACGTACCAGAACGGTCCGAGCGGGATCCAGCGTGTCGACGACCGGGATGAAGACGCCGTGGCGCAGCTGCTGGTGGTGCGCGCGAGCGCCGACGGCGACCGTGATCCGAGCAGCAGCAGCATCTTCCAGCGGCCCGAGAGCCCGAGCGAGCGGCGGTGGCGGAGCTTGGTGAAATCGTCGAGGAAGCCGATCGCGCCGCAGGCGAGCATCGTCCCGAAGATCGTCAGTGCGGGGAGCGTGAACCGCGAGAGCACGACGAACGCGATAGAGGCGGCCGCCAGCGATCAGCAGGCCGCCCATCGTCGGCGTTCCCTGCTTGACGGCGTGCCGTTCCGGCCCCTCCTCGCGGATGTGCTGGCCGAACTCGTTCTTGCGCAGGAAGGCGATGAAGCGCGGCCCGACGAGGATCGCGATGACCATCGCGACGATCGCCGCGATCAGAACTCTCGCCATTAGGCGGTTAGCTTCTCCGCGACTGCCTCGAGTCCCACCGAGCGCGAGCCTTTCACGAGCACGACGTCACCCGGGCGGAGCGCACCGCGCAATGTCGTCACGGCGTCGTCGGCCGAGGCGACCCAGTCGCCGCCGTAGGCTCGCGCGAGCTCGCCGACGCCGATCACCTGCTCGATCCCGAGGCGGTGCACGAGCTCGCCGATCTCCCGGTGGTAGGCCGGCGCCTCGCGGCCGAGCTCGGCCATCTCGCCGAGCACGGCGACGCGCCGGTGACCGTGGCCGCGCTCGACCAGGTGCTCGAGCGCGGCCCGCATCGAGACCGGGTTCGCGTTGTAGCAGTCGTTCAACAGCAGGCCACCGCCCGGGCAGCGGCCGTTCCTCCTCGCGCAGCCGCGAGAACTCGACCGTCAGCTCGTCCGGCAGCGGCACCTCGAGCCGACGCGCGACGGCGAGCGCGATGCGCGTGTTCTCGAGCTGATGGCGCGCGCTGTACGCGGTCCGGAACGGAAGCGGCGCCGTGCGGTCGACGCGGTCGACGGCGATGTCGGCGCGACCGAGGTACGGCTCGAGCAGCGGCTCGTTCGCGGGGACGACCGCGACACCTCCCTGCGGCAGCGCGTCGATCAGCTCGGCCTTCGCGCGGGCGACGTTCTCCACCGTCTCGACGAGCTCGAGGTGCACGGGCCCGACGTTGGTGATCACCCCGATATCGGGTCGCGTGAACCCGGCGAGCCAGGCGATCTGCCCGAGGCCGCGCATCCCCATCTCGGCGATCAGGAGCTCGGTCTCCGTCTCCAGCCGGGACAGCGTCAGCGGGACGCCGATCTCGTTGTTGTAGTTGCCCTCGTTCGCGATCGTCCGGCGATGGGGCGCGCAGAGTGCGAAGAGGATGTCCTTCGTCGAGGTCTTGCCGGTCGAGCCGGTGATCGCCACGACCCGCGCCGACGAACGCTCGCGCACCGCGCCGGCGATCGCGGCAAGCGCGGCGCGTCCAGTCCTGCGGGACGAGCGTCGCCGCCGCGCCGCGTGCCAGCGCGTGCTCGACGAAGTCGACCCCGCCGTCGATCGCGACGAACAGATCGCCCTCCTCGATCAGTCTCGAATCGACCTGCAGCCCGGTGACGAGATCGGCCCAGGGCCGCGCGTACAGTCGCCCGAGCGGCTCGACGACCGCCAGCTCGAGCGGGATCACGCGGTCGCTCCGGTCCGGCGAAGCGCGTCGCGCGCGACTTCGCGGTCGTCGAACGGCACCGTCGCGCCGGCGATCTCCATCTCCCGGTCGTCGCCCTTGCCGGCAATCACCACGACGTCGCCGGGCTCGGCCGCTTCGATCGCCGCCTGGATCGCAGCGCGGCGGTCGACGATCACCTCGAGCTCGCCGGCCGAGACCTCTGCCGCGATTGCGGCAGGATCCTCGGAGCGCGGGTTGTCGGTCGTCACGATCGCGCGGTCGGCGAGCGACCGCGCCACGGCGCCCATCAGCGGGCGCTTCTCGCGATCGCGGTCGCCGCCGGCGCCGAAGACGACGAGCAGCCGGCCCTCGCCCAGCCCACGCGCGGCCGCGAGCACGTTCGCCAGCGAGTCGGGCGTGTGGGCATAGTCGACGATCACCGAGAACGGCTGGCCCTCGTCGACCGGCTCGAAGCGCCCCGGCACGCCGGCCACGCCCTCGATCCCGTCGCGGATCGCCGCGTCGTCGATGCCGAGCGCTCGTGCCGCGGCGACGGCACCGAGCGCGTTCGTGCGGTTGAACGCCACCGCGAAGCCGCAGCTCGAGGTCGGGGAGTCGGTCGTCGGGCGCGAAAATGTCAGTGCATCCGGCAGCGCGGCCGCGAGCCGCCTGCCCCACTCGTCCCCGACGTTGACGACCGCGCGCTCCGCCTGCTCGAAGAGCGCGCGCTTCGCGGCGAAGTACTCCTCCATCGTGCCGTGGAAGTCGAGGTGGTCCTGCGTCAGGTTCGTGAAGACGAGCACGGCAAAGCGCGTGCCGCGCAGGCGGCCCTGCGACGCAGCGATCGACGTCGCCTCCATCGCCAGCGACCGGTCGCCGGCATCGACCATGGCGCGGAGCAGCCGCTGCAGGTCGATCGCCTCCGGCGTGTTGAGGCCCGTCGGGAGCAGCTCGCCGCCCACACGGCGCTCGATGTTCGTCAGCAGCGCGGGCCTGCGCCCGGCGGCCTCGAGGATCGCGCGCAGGAGAAACGCCGTCGTCGTCTTGCCGTTCGTGCCGGTGACGGCCGCGATCTCGAGCTCGTGGGAGGGGTCGCCGAAGAACTCGACGGCGGCGGCCGGCATCGCGGCGCGCGCGCTCCGGACGAGCACCTGCGGCACGGGGACGTCGACCTTCCGCTCCGCGACGATCGCCGCGGCACCCGCTGCAACCGCCTCGCCGGCCAGGTCATGGCCGTCGACCCTCGCACCGGGAACGCAGAAGAACAGCGCACCCGGCGTGACCGCGCGCGAGTCGTGGGCCAGGTCGGCGATCTCGACCGACGCCGCGTTCGCGACCTCGATCGGCTCGAGCGCCGCGGTCAGCCGGTCGAGCTGCATCGAAGGAACGCTAGCTGGGTGGGGTGACGCGCACGTTCGGAGGCACCGCGAGGTACTGGAGGTCGAACTTCGCAATCTGCGCGAAGGCCGGCGCCGCCACCTGGCCGCCGAAGATGTCGCCGCGCGGCTCGTCCACGACGACGAGGACGAGCAGCCGGGGCTTCTCGACCGGCACCATCCCGACGAACGACGCGACGTACTGCCCCGTCGTGTAGCCGTGCGGACCGGGCAGCTGCGCCGTGCCCGTCTTGCCGGCGACCGTGTAGCCGGGGATCGCGGCCGCGGTGCCGGTCGCGCCGTGCTCGTCGACGACGTTCGTCAGCATCGCCTTGAGCTCGCGGTCGACAGCGCGAGAGACGACCCGGCGCCGCTTCACGTGCGAGACGGCGCGCTCGCCGATCCGCTGGACGAGATGCGGCTGCACCCAGACACCGTCGTTCGCGACTGCGGCGTAGGCGGCGGCCATCTGGATCGGCGTGACGTCGACGCCCTGCCCGATCGGCACGTTCCCGATCGTCGAGCCCGACCACTTGTCGAGCGGCAGCACGGCGCCGGGGCTCTCGCCCGGGAAGTCGACCCCCGTCTTCTGGCCGAAGCCGAAGCGGTTGATCCACTCCATCAGCGCCGGCGCGCCGAGCCGCTGGGCGATCGTGATCGCACCGACATTCGACGAGTGCGAGAGGATCTTCGCCACCGACATCGTCTCGGTCGGGCGGTACTCGGCGTCGTGGACGACCCGGTCGGCGACGTGGATCGAGTACGGGAGCCGGAACGTCGAGGTCGGCGTGACGATGCCGGTGGAGAGGGCGCCGGCGATCGTGACGAGCTTGAACACCGACCCCGGCTCGTACATGTCGGTTACCGCGGTATTGCGCTGGATCGCGAACGGGACGCGGTTCGCCTTGTTCGCGTCATAGCCCGGTGCCTGCGCGAGCGCGAGCACCTCGCCGTTCCGTGGGTCGAGGATCACGGCGGTCGCCGATCGCGCGCGCCAGCGCGCGACCGTGTCGCGGAGAACGCTTCGGCGTTCGACTGGATCACGTGGTCGAGCGTGGTGACGATCGGCGTGACCGTCCCGCTCGCGACGTGCCGCCGATCGACGTCGATCGCCCGGCCGAACGGATCGCGGACGACCGTCTGCTACGCCGGGCCGGCCCGCGAGCGTCCGGTTGTACTGCACCTCGAGCCCGCCGAGGCCCTGGTTGTCGGTGCCGGCGTACCCGACGACCTGCGCCGCGACGGAGTCCTGCGGGTAGATGCGCCGCTCCTCGGGGTACGAGCCGATCCCGTTGAAGCCGTTCTTGAGGAACGCGGCCGCTGCCTTCGGATCCGCGAAGCGCTGCACGTAGACGAACTGGCGGTTCTTGTCGACGAGCTCGGGGTACAGGGTGTTCGCGTCGACGCCGAACAGCTTGTGCGCGGCCAGCGGCAATGCCCCGCGCGTTCGTGACCTGGCGCGGGTCGGCATAGATGGTCGTCATCTGCTCGCCGATCGCGAGCTGGACGCCCGTGCGGTCGTAGATCGTCCCGCGCCCGGCCGGAATCTTCACCGTCTCGCGATGCTGGCGCTCGGCGAGCTTGCTGAGCGAGGCAGCGCGGACGCCCTGCAGCCACACCGCACGCGCGAGCGTCGCGCCGAACACGAGCACGAAGATCGCGAGGAGCAGACGGATGCGGCGGTTGGCCTGCCGATCTTCGTCTGCTAGCGCGCGAGGTTGACGTAGCCGTACTGCGAGGGGTCCGCGTAGACCAGGCCGAACTGCTGGGCGGCCTGGCTCTGGATGCGCGGAGAGGCGAGCGTGCTCGACAGCTGCGACTGCAGCGCCGCGTTCTCGGCGTGCAGCTTGACGCGCTCGGCGTTGCTGGAGTCGATCGCGAGGTTCAGACGCAGGACCGCCACGTTCACGAATACGACACCCGCGAGCAGAATCCCGCTGACCGCGATCCAGAGGACGCCGCCGCGCGCACGGGCGGGACTCCGGACGCGTGAGCGCGAGGCCGCCTTGCGCGGGCGCGGTAGCGGCTCGGCAACGGCTCCGGCCCTGGCGTGGGCGACGCTAGCCAACCTTCGTCGCCACCCTCAGGCGCGCCGACTGGGCTCGCGGGTTGCGGGCGAGCTCGGCCGCGGACGGGCGAATCGCCCGCCTCGGAGTCGCACGAAGCGTCGGCGCGCGTCCGCAGACGCAGGTCGGGAAGTCGGGTGGACAGGTGCAGCCGTGCTCCTGCGCGCGCAGGAATTGCTTGACGATGCGGTCCTCGAGCGAGTGGAACGAGATGACGCCGCGACGCCCACCCGGCCGTAGCAGCTCGAGCACGGCCGGCAGCGCTCGTTCGAGCGCGCCCAGCTCGTCGTTCACCTCGATGCGGAGCGCCTGAAAGACGCGCTTGGCCGGATGGCCCTCGCCGAACCGCGCCGGGGCCGGAATCGCCGCACTTGATCGTCTCGACGAGCTCGCTCGTCCGGTCGTACGGCCGCTCTGCGCGCTGGCGGACGATTGCGCGCGCGATCGAGCGCGCGTGCCGCTCTTCCCCGTAGCGGCGGAAGATGTCGGCGAGATCGCGCTCGGACGCCTCGTTGACGAGCTCGCGCGCCGAGTACTCGGCGCTCGGATCCATGCGCATGTCGAGCGGAGCGTCGACCGCGTAGGAGAAGCCGCGTTCCGGACGGTCGATCTGCATCGACGAGACGCCGAGGTCGAGCAGGACGATGTCGGCACGCACACCGTTGTCGGCCAGCTGGCGCGAGCACGGACGAGAACTCGCCGTGGAGCAGGCGGGCCTTGACGCCGGTCTCGCGGCGGAACCGCTCGAAGAACGGAGTGACTGTCTCGTCGCGGTCGATCGCGATCACCTTTCCCTCGCCGCGCAGCCGCTTGGCGAGCAGCGAGGCATGGCCGCCGGCACCGAACGTGCCGTCGACGATCGTGTCGCCCGGAGCCGGGGCGAGCGCGGCGACGACCTCGTCGGCGAGGACGGGGACGTGGTCAGTCTCTGTTGGCAAGACGCTCGGCAACATCTTCCGCTCTCCCTTCGGCCTCGTGCTGCTTCAGCTGCCAGGTGCTGCGATCCCAGATCTCCAGGTGGTCGTGGACGCCGATCACGGCGACCTCGCGTGTGATCTCGACGCTTCTCGAGCAGCTTGGCGGGCAGCACGAGCCGGCCCTGCCGGTCGAGCTCGCCGTGCGAGGCGCCGGAGAAGACGCGGCGCTTGAGCAGCCGCGAGTCTGCCGAGAGCGAATCCAGCGCGCCGATCCGGTCGGCGAGCTCCTGCCAGGTGCGGCGGGGATACGCCTCCAGGCAGCCGTCGAGCCCTCTCGTCACGACGACGCCGTCCTCGAACGGCCCGCGCAGCTTTGCGGGCAGCGTGAGGCGGTTCTTCTCATCGAGGGAATGGTCGTGTTCGCCGAGGAGCATCGGTCCACTTCGTCCCCACTCTAACCCACGATTACCCACCTGTCTACCCCTCGGAAGGGGCAGCTCGGGTGCGCCGGCGGGCGGTCTGCGGTGCAGCTCGCGCGGGGGCGCGGCGCGGCTAGACGGGCTCGACCGGGTCGCCGCGCCGGACGCGACCCGGGGCGGCGATCGCCGCGTGGACCCGAACGGGAGCGGCTCCGTCGTCTCGACGTCGCCGCGATAGTCGGCGAGCGCGCCGAGCGTGTCGAGGTCGCGGACTCCGGTATCCGGGTCCTGCGTCGTGATCGCGCAACGACCGACGTTCCCGGCCGGAGCACGACGACGGCCTCGCCGACTCGCATGCGTCGTCCGATCCAGGCGTCCTCGGCGTGCGGTTCGAGCCCGTCGACGCCGAAGTTCATGCGGAACGCGGCGGATCGACCGCGTCTCGACGCCGAGCACGCCGCGCGATCGCGGCGAGCGAGCCCGTCACCGAGGAGCGTCGCCGCGCCGCCGCGGCCGCGGTCGGGCGCCGGTCGCTCGGGCTCGACCAGCCGCACCGGCTCGCCGGCGACCTCGGACAGCGCGCTCGTCCCACGGCCCGGGCACGAGCCGGGCCGGCTTCGGCGTGCGGTGGAACGACGTCACGATCTCGGCGCGCCGGGCTCGACCGTCGCCGAGAGCTCGTCGACCGTCCGCGAACGCGAGACGTCAGCCGCCGCTCGTCCTCGTCGTAGCGTGCGCGCACGCGTCTGCAGCGGCCCGTGGCCCTTGTCGTTGACGAGCCGGTCATTGTCGTCGACGAGGAAGAACCGCCGGTCGCCGCGGAGCCCGGATCTCGAGCGAGCTCGACCTCGTCGACCAGCGTCGAGTGCAAGCGCCTTGACCGGCGTGAGCGAGATCCACGAGACGCGCGGGCAGTCACTCCGTCAACGTTAGCTGCGAGGTGTACGGGCCCTGCCCCGTCACCACCGCCGCACCGGCGCGCGTCGCCAGCGCGAGCGCGTCGGGCACCGCGTCGCCGCGTGCGAGTGCGAAGCAAAACGCCGCAGAGAACGAGTCGCCGGCACCGTACGTGTCGACGATCGGCGCCGGCAGCGGCGCCGCGTCGTACCGCTCGCCGTTCGCGGTCCCGCCGTTCGCCCCTTCGGTGATCACGACCGTGCGCGCGTCGAGCGAGTCGTCGTACCGCTCGCCCGGGTCGCTCGCGCTGCCGACGACAGGTCGAGCGGCACGCCGCGCCTCGTGCAGCGTCGGCAGCTCACGCGCGGTCGCAGCGACGAAGGGCGCGCGCCGAGCCGACGCGGAGCGCCTCCGCGTCGCCGGAGACGAAGAAGACGGCGTCGTAGCCTTCGAGCGGAAGCGGGCCGCGCGGCCGCAGCTTCTCGGCTCAGCAGCGTGATCGTGCGCTCGCCGTCCGCGTCGACGTGCACCCACGCCCGCCTCGTCTCGCCGAAGCGCTGGACGTGGACGTCGACGCCCAGCTCGGCGAGACGCCGTTCCGCGCGCCGGCCGAGCTCGTCGTCGCCGAGCGCGGTGAAGAATTCGCAGCGGCCCGCAAGGCACGCGATCTGTCGCGCGATCACGGCGCCGCCGCCTGCCGGCTCGAGGAGCAGGCGCTCGCCCTGGACGATCTCGCCCGCCGGCGGCAACGCCGGCACGCGCACCAGCTCGATCCACTCGACGTGTCCGACGACGGCGCATCTCACGGCAGGCCACCCTTTCACGTTTGAATCAATGATGGTGGCGATGCCGCACGCACCAGGAGATCCCGCCGTTCGAGCGCTTCTATCTCGAGCATCGCGAGGAGGTGCTCGCGTACCTGCGGCGGCTGCTCGGGCAGCGGGCCGAGGACGCGTGGCAGGAGACGTTCCTGCGCGCGCTCCGGGCCTACGACCGGCTCGAGCACGGGCGCCACCTGCGGGCATGGGTGTTCACGATCGCGACGAGGGTGGCGATGGACGAGCTCCGTGCGAAGCCGAGCCCGGCCCCCCCGGCCGAGCCGGTGACGGAGCTTCGGCGCGACGCCTTCAGGGAGATCGAGCACCTGACCGACGAGCTGCCCCCGACCGAACGGGCCGCCGTGGTGCTCCGTTACGCCTACGACCTTCCGTACACCGACATCGCCGCTGCGCTCAGCTCGTCCGAGGACGCAGCCCGCGCGGCCGCCTCGTCGGGCGTCCGCAGACTGAGGAGGAACAGATGATCAGCCAGGAGCTGGACGCACGCTTCCGGGCGGCCGCGCTGCGAGACGGGCTCGTCGACGTCCGGTACGACGTGATCGACTCGCCGGTCGGCGAGCTCGCGATCGCCGCCACCGGCGTCGGCCTCTGCCGGATCTCGTACGGCGTGGACGGATTCGACGACGAGCTCGCCGCCGTGTTCGGCGCCCGCGTGCTGCGCGCACCGCTCGACGACGTGCGAAGCGAGCTCGACCAGTACTTCGAGGGCGGTCGACGCGACTTCGACCTGCCTCTCGACCTGCGCGTCGCACCCTTCCACGAGGTCGTCCTCGCTGCGCTCGCGCGCGTGCCGTACGGCGCCACGACGACCTACGGCGCGCTCGCCCGCGAGGCGGGCAACCCGAAGGCCGCGCGAGCGGTCGGCACCGTCATGAACCGGAACCCGATCCCGATCGTGCTTCCCTGCCACCGCGTCGTGGGCGCCGACGGATCGCTCACCGGCTATGCAGGAGGGCTCGACCGCAAGCGGCTGCTGCTCCGGTTGGAAGGCGCCACCCTGCCGCTGTAGGGAAAGCTGTCGCCATGGCGGCGGCAGAGCGCAGACGAGTCGTGGTGGTCGGCGGCGGCTTCGGCGGGCTGCTCGTCGTCAAGGGCCTGCGGCGCGCCGATGTCGACGTCACCCTCGTCGATCGCCAGAACTACCACCTGTTCCAGCCGCTCGTCTACCAGGTCGCGACCGGCGGGCTCGCGGCTCCCGAGATCGCCACGCCGCTGCGAGGGATCCTGCACCGCCAGAAGAACGCGCGCGTCCTGCTCGCCGAGGCGACGGAGTTCGACGTCGCGCAACGGCGCGTGCGGCTCGGCGGGATGCCGAACGGCGAAGAGGACGTGCTGCTCGATTACGACGACCTCGTCGTCGCCGGCGGCTCGGCCTACTCGTACTTCGGCCACGACGAGTGGGCGCCCCATGCGCCGGAGCTCAAGTCGCTCAGCGGCGCGCTCGAGCTTCGCTCCCGCATCCTGAGCGCGTTCGAGGCGGCCGAGATCGAGGTCGGCGATGCGGCGCAACGGCGAGGCGTGGCTCACGTTCGTCGTCGTCGGCGCGGGCCCGACGGGCGTCGAGATGGCGGGCCAGATCGCCGAGCTCGCACGCGACGCGCTGCGCCGCGACTTTCGCGACATCGACACCCGCACGACGCGGGTGCTGCTCGTCGAGGCCGGCCCGCGCGTGCTCAGCGCGTTCCCGGAGTCGCTCTCGCGCCGGGCCGAGCGCTCGCTGGCGCATCTCGGCGTGACCGTGCGGCTGGACACGACCGTCGTCGGCGTCGAGACGGGTCGCGTCGAGCTCCGAACGCCGGACGGCGCGGTCGAGCAGGTGGCGGCGCGCACCGCGGTCTGGGCGGCGGGCGTCACGGCATCTCCGCTCGCCGCGCTGCTCGCCGACGCGACGCGCGCCGAGATCGACCGCGCGGGACGGATCGTCGTCGAGCCCGACCTGACCGTGCCCGGGCATCCCGAGATCCACGCGCTCGGCGACATGGTCGTCGTCTCGGACGGCGCCGGGGGCCGCCTCCAGCTCGCCGGGCGTCGCACCCGTCGCGATGCAGCAGGGCCGCTACGTCGCGCGCGCGATCCGAGGGCAGACGACGGCGCCGTTCCACTACCGCAACAAGGGAGACCTGGCGACGATCGGCCGCTCGCGGGCCGTCGCGGTGATCGGCCGCGTCAGGCTGAGCGGGTTCCCGGCCTGGGTGATCTGGCTCGCCGTGCACATCGTCTACCTGATCGGCTTCGAGAACCGGCTGCTCGTGCTCGTGCGCTGGGCGTTCGCCTACGTGACGCGAAGCCGGGGTGCGCGGCTGATCGACCACACGTCGCGTTCGACACTGCGGGCGGCGCCGCCGGGCGATTAGGAGCGGCTCGACTCGGCGAGCGCCGCGCCGGCGATCCGGGCCGCCTCGCCGTACGCGGCGGTGGCGAGGCCCGGCCCCCAGGTGAGGCGGGCGACGCCGAGCCGCTCGAGCTCGCGCCGGCGGACGGCAGTCCAGGCACGACGACGACGTTGACCGGCCCTGCGATCCGCTCGGCCAGTTCGGCGATCGCGTCCGTCGGGCAGAGGATCGGGTAGACACAGTCGGCCCCCGCCTCCAGGTAGGCGCCGGCGCGTTCGACGGCTTCGTCCACCCCACCCGTCGTTGCGGATGAACACGTCGATTCTGGCGTTGACGACGAGCTCCGGCACGGCGGCGCGGATCGCCCGGATCACCTCCGCCTGCTCTTCGACCGGGACCAGCCGTCCTCCGGTCGAGTCCTCGACGTTGAGGCCGACGACGCCGGCCGCCCAGGCGGCGCGCGCAGTGCCGACGGGATCGCCGTAGCCGCGCTCGAGATCGGCGGTGACCGGGACGTCGACCGCCGCGGCGATCCGCTCCGCGGCGCGAAGCATCTCCTCGGCCGGCGCCTGCTCGCCGTCCTCGAACCCGAGCGAGCGGGCAACCGCGGCACTGGTCGTTGCGACCGCCCGGCATCCGGGCAACGCCGCGAGCGCGCGTGCGCTGCGCGACGTCCCAGGCGTTCGGGAGGACGAGCAGCTTCGGATCGTGATGGAGCCGCCGGAGCAGTGCGGCCTTCTCGGCGGTGTCCACATGCGGGACGCTACTCCTCCGACATCAGCCCGAGCAGCCGGTAGCCGACGCCCCACACGTTCTCGATCAGCGCGCCGTCTGCGCCGGCGGCGCGCAGCTTGCGCCGAGGCGTGAAGCATGCGAGTCGAGGGTGCGCGTCCGGCCGAGCACGCGATACCCCCAGACGTCGCGGAGCAGCTCCGCCTTCGTGAGCACGCGGTCGGGCTCGCGTGCCAGCCGCAGGAGCAGGTCGTACTCCTTCTGCGACAGCTGAACGCGCCGCCCGTCGACGCGGACGTCGCGCGTTCGCGTGTCGATTCGCACCGGCGGCGCGTCGACGACCGCCGGCGCCGGCGGCCGCACGCGACGCAGCACCGCGCGGATCCGCTCGACGAGCTCCTGGTAGTCGAACGGCCGCGCGACGTAGTCGTCGCAGCCGTTGCGGAAGGCACGGATCCGGTCGACCGCGTCGGCCTGCGGCCGGCCGAGCACGATCACCGGCGCCCGCTCGATCCAGCGCTCGACGCACGCGACGTCGCCCGCGAGCACGAGGTCCGGGTCGTCGCGCGCGTCGACGAGCCGGAAGCCGTCCTGCGTCAGCTGGCGGGCGAGGAACCGCCGCGTCTCGGGCTCGGTGTCCGCGACGAGGAGCGCTGCAGCAGTCGGCATTCACCGACCGTAGCCCTGCGGCTCGTCGCCGCGACAGTTGTCCATCGGCACGATTCCGTGCCGTTCGTTCCTCAGTCGGCCGGAACGGCCGCCGTCGCCGTTGGCGCGACCGCCGGCTCCCGCTGCCACATCAGGTAGGTCAGCCACGCGAACTCCGCGAGCAGCGCGAACCCGTTCAGCGGATGGAACGCCCCGCCCCACCGTCCGATCCCGGCGAGCACCGACTGCAGGAAGAGCTGGAACGGGAGGACGAGGGACAGGATGCGGACGCGCCGGTCGGGCGACCACGCCAGGAGAGCGACGATCAGGAGCAACAAGGCTCCCGGAAACGTCAAGAAGAATCCCAGCCCGCGATGCGGATCGAGCGTCTTCGCGTCGTCCAGGTCCTGGACGTTCTTCAGCCCGAAGATGCCCTCCCCTGCCAGGAAGACCTGGACGACGATCCCGATCACGAAGATCGGGGCGAGATACTTGAGTACCGCCTGCGCGCCACGCCGGACACCGGCCATGCCAAGCTCCTTTCGTCGATTCGCCGCCCGAGCCGGTCAGATTCGACCAGATCGGATGACGCTCCACAAGAGCCAGACTCCGAGGATCGCCGAAAGCGAGAACCCGAGCACCGAGACGACGTGCAGCCCGAGCACGTGCGGGCCGGACTTGGCGAAGATCCCGATCAGGCTCGAGCCGATGAGCCCGCCGGTCACGACCAGCGCGATCACGAGCCGGTTGAACAGCACGTCGAGCTTCGCCATGAACTCGTCGAGGCCCTTGTGGACGAACCCGACTTCGATCTGGCCGTCGCGAACCTGCTCGAGCGTGTCGTAGAGCGCATACGGAAGGTCCGCGGCGATCGTCGCGAGCTGCCAGCCCTCTCGCCGTGCGCGCGCGACGATACGTCGTGGCGTGAAGCGCTCGACCATCAACGCGCGCGCGTACGGCTTCGCCACCTCGAACACGTTGAAGTCGGGGTAGAGCTCGACGCCGACCGAGCCGAGCGTGGCGATCGCCTTGTCGAGCATCACGAAGCGCGTCGGGAGCCGGAGGTTCATCGAGTAGATCAACGCGAATCCCTCCCGGATGATCTGGATCGGGTCGATCTCCTGCAGCGTCGCGCCGTAGTAGCGGTGATAGAGCTCGCGGAGCTTCGCCACGAACTCGTCCTCGCGCTCGCGCGGATAGCGCACCCCGAGCTCGCCGAGCCGTCTCGGGAGCAACTCGATGTTCTCCGACGCCGCATCGATGAACAGCTTCGTCAGCTTGGACATGTCGTCGTCGGTGAGCTTCCCGCTCAGACCGAAGTCGACGAGACCGATCCGCTCGGGTGAGAGCACGAGGATGTTGGCGGGATGCGGGTCGCCGTGGAAGAAGCCGTGGCGGAAGATCATCGTCATCCAGCACTCGGCGATCAGGTACGCGAGCCGGCGACGCTGGTCGAGCGCCCAGTTGTCCAGGTCGAGGTCGGCGAGCTGCGTCCCCTCGAGCCGCTCCAGGGTGAGCACGCGCGAGCGCGTGTACGACCAGTAGACGCGCGGCACGGCCACATGCGGGTGACCGGCGAAGTTGCGATGGAAGACGTCCGCGTTGCGACCCTCGAGGCGGTAGTCGAGCTCCTGCCGGATCGAGCGGGCGAACTCGTCGACGATCTCGTTTGTGTCGATGAAGTCGAGCGCGCGGATCCGCTCCTTCGCGAGCCGCGCCGCCTGGTACATCAGGTTGAGATCGGCCTCGATCTGCCTCGGCGCGTTCGGGCGCTGCACCTTGACGACGACCCGCCGTCCGTTCGGCAGCACCGCGCCGTGCACCTGGCCGATCGACGCCGCGGCGAGCGGGGTCTCCTCGAACTCGAGGAACAGCCGCTCGATCGGCTCCCCGAGCTCCTCCTTGATCGTGCGCTCGACCTCCTCGAACGGAAACGGGCGCACGTCGTCCTGCAGGCTCCGGAGCTCGGCGATGATGTCGGGCGGCACGACGTCCGGCCGCGTCGAGAGCAGCTGGCCGAACTTCACGAACGTCGGGCCGAGCTCGTCGAGCATGTCGCGGAGGTGGCGTCCGCGCGCGGTGCCGGCGTCCGGGTCGCGGCCGCGCCTGCCCTCGACCACGTACCCGAAGCCGTGGCGAACGGCGACCTGCGCGATCTCGCTCATGCGGCCGAGGTTGCGCTGCTTGGGGCGTGCCGCCACTGCCCCTAGTCTTGCAGCCCGATCGGAGCCTCGAAGCCCGCCCTTGACGAGCGGGGGCTAGTGGAGGCGGCGGATCGTCGCCCGCCACCTGCCGCGCGGCGCAGCGACGTCGACCGTGTCGCCGACCTTGCGGCCGAGCAGAGCGGTACCGAGCGGCGACGTCGGCGACACGGTGCCGGCGCCGCCGAGCGCGCTGATCTCGACCGTCATCATGTCGCCGACGTCGGTCTCGACGTCGACGACCGATCCCACTCCGACCTCACCGGCCGTGGCGTGCTCGACGATCTCCGCCGTGTCGAGCCGTGCGCGGAGCGTGCGGATCCGCGCCTCGAGCAGGCCCTGTTCGTTCTTCGCCGCGTGGTACTCGAAGTTTTCGGAGAGGTCGCCGAACTCCCGCGCCTTCTTGATCGCGGCGACGGCCTCGGCACGGCGCGGACCCTCGAGGTGCTCGAGCTCGTCACGGAGCGCCGCCGCCTGAGCGGCCGTGAGCCGCTCGGCGCGCTCTACCACTTGGACGACCTGCCGCGACGGGAGGTGTAGACGACGCGTGGACGGGCGACCTTCATCCCGGACTCCTCGAAACGATCGACCTGGCCCTGCAGCCGCGCTACACGCGAGACGTCCGCCTGCTGGTCCGGCAGGACGAGCGTGATCCCGACGCCGCCCCGGCCGGCACGCCCGGTGCGGCCGACGCGGTGCGTGTAGGCGAGCGGATCTTCCGGCGGGTCGTAGTTGATCACGTGTGTGACGTCGTCGACGTCGAGGCCGCGGGCGGCCACGTCGGTCGCGACGAGCGTCCGTACCTTGCCGGAGTCGAACCGTGCGAGCGCGCGTTCGCGCTGTGCCTGGCCCTTGTCGCCGTGGATCGCGACCGCGTCGACGTCGTGGCGGCGCAGCTTCTCGACCAGCCTGTCTGCACCGGCCTTCGTGCGGACGAAGACGAGCGCGAGCCCGCGTTCCTCGCCGCTGAGCAGGTCGACGAGCGTCCGCACCTTCGTGTCGGACGTGACGGGGACGAAGCGGTGGTCGACCTCGCCGGTCCGGCGCTCCTGCGGCAGCTCTCCCTCGAAGCGTGCCGGGAACTGCGTGTAGCGGCGCGCCAGCTCGCCGACCTCGCCGTCGAGCGTGGCGGAGAAGAACATCGTCTGCCGCTCCCGCGGCAGCAGCCGCACGATGCGGTCGACCTGCGGCTTGAAACCCATGTCGAGCATGCGGTCGGCCTCGTCCAGGATGAGCACGGTGACCGCGTCCAGCGACACGAGCCCGCGGTCGACGAGATCCTGTAGGCGGCCGGGTGTTGCGACGAGCACGTGGGCGTCGCGCGCCTCGCGCGCCTGCGCCTTGAGCGGCACGCCGCCGTAGACGGACGCGACCTTGATCGCCGGGCCGGCGACCAGTTCGAGCTCCTCGGTCACCTGCACGCAGAGCTCGCGCGTCGGGACGAGCACGAGCGCGGCGGGCCTGCGGTCGGCGGGACGGATGCGCTGGACGATCGGAATCGCGAATGCGAGCGTCTTGCCCGATCCGGTGGGGCTCTTCGCGAGGACATCGCCACCGCGAAGCGCTTCCGGGATGACAAGTGCCTGAATCTGGAACGGCGTGTCGATGCCGCGGCTTGCGAGCACTGCGCAAACGGCCTCGGACGCGCCGAGCGAACGAAAATCTGTCAGCTGTCTCAACTCCTTCGGACGTCGAGATCCCGTGTCCGTAGCAGGAGACGCGATCTCACGGGAGCGCGGCCTATCCGCGTTCCCTCATAAATCAAGGTAGCAGGCGCTACGGACGCTCTTGCGGACGCGATCCCTCCACGAGTCGCAGGCGGTGCTCGAGCTGCGCCACGCGGAGCTCCAGCTCGTCCCAGTCGTAGCGGCTGACGAGCCCGAGCTCGCGCGCGATCTCGCGCACGCGCCGACGCGTGCCCTCGCCCGCCCTCGCGGCGTCGCCGCGCCAGCGCGAGGTTGCATCGTCGAGCAGAACGCGGGCGTCCTCGAGCCTCGGGCCGAGCAGCGCGAGGATCCGCTCGAGCGCGTCGCGCTCGGGAGGGCCGTTACCGGGCGCGTCCATGCGGACGCGAGCTCCTGCGCTGCCGCCGCCGCGCGCGCTTGGTGGCGTCGTCGACCGGGCCGTCGGTGCGCTGCGCGACACCCGACTCGACGGCATCGGCGGGAGCCGGCATCTCGTCATCGTCGATGAGGTCCTCCTCTGCCTCGGCGAGCAGGCGGTCGCCGGCGACGCCCTCCGGCATCGTCTGGCCCTTGCGCCGGGCGTACTCCGGTTCGCGCTCCTTCCACATCGTGAGCAGCGGCGCCGCGATGAAGATCGAGGAGTACGCACCCGAGACGACGCCGACGAGCAGCGCGAACGCGAAGTCCTTCAGGGTCGAGCCACCGAAGAAGAACAGCGCCGCGACCGGGAGGATCGTGATGAACGTCGTGGCCAGCGACCGGCGGATCGTTTCCCACAGCGAGATGTTGGCGATCGTGGCGAACGGCTGGCGCCGCATGATCGGCACGTTCTCGCGGATGCGGTCGAAGATGATGATCGTGTCGTAGATCGAGTAGCCGAGCACCGTCAGGACGGCTGCAACCGTCGCTTCCGTCACCTCACGCCCGGTTACCGAGTACACCCCGATCGTGATGACGACGTCGTGGATCATCGCAACCACCACCGGGACCGCGAACGCGAGGCCGTGGAAGCGGAGCGTGATGTAGAGCGTCACCATCAACAGCGAGAACAGGATCGCCAGGACCGCCGCGCGCGCGATCTGACGGCCGAAGCTCGACGACACGTTCTTCACGCCGAGCGCCTTGGCGTTGACGTTCTCCCTCAGCGCCGCGGTCAGCTTGTTCTGATCCGCGGAGGGCAGCTTCTTCAGCTGGATCTGGAAGTTCTTGTAGTTCTCACCCCCGCCCGTCGACGAACCGCGGCCCTGGACGACCGCGTCCTTTGCATGTCCGATCGACGCGGTCTGGTCGCGCACCTCCGAGAGCGACGTGTAGGTCTGCGTCTTGAACGTGAGCTGCACGCCGCCCTTGAAGTCGATGCCGAGGTTGAGGCCGCGGACCGCGAGCGAGACGACGCTGATCAGGATCACGACGCCCGAGATCGCAAACCAGAGATTGCGGCGGCGCATGAAGTCGATCTGTAGGAACTTCATCCCCTGCTCGCCGGCGGCGCCCATGAAGCGCGGGTTGTTGAACCAGCGGAAGCCGGAAAGCAGACCGAGCATCGCGCGCGTCGCCGCGACGGCGGTGAGCAGCGAGACCACGGTGCCGATCAGCAGCATCAGCGCGAAGCCCTTCACGCCGGCGGTCGCGACGGCGAACAGGATCAGCGCCGTGATCACCGTCACGACGTTCGCGTCGATGATCGTGCGGAAGCCCTTCGCGTAGCCGTCTGCGATCGCTTTGCGCATCGTCTTCCCGACGCGCACCTCTTCCTTGATGCGTTCGAAGACCACGATGTTCGCGTCGGCCGCGACGCCGATCGTGAGGATCAGGCCGGCGAAACCGGGGAGCGTCAGGGTGACGCCCAGCAGCAGGATCGCGCCGTACATCAGCACGGCGTAGATGCCGAGACCGATCACCGCGACGAGCCCGAGGACGCGGTAGGCGATCAGCAGGAAGATCGCGACGGCGATGAGGCCGCCGATCGCCGCGTCGCGAGCCTGGTTCAGCGAGTCCTTCCCGAGCGTCGCCGAGACGTCGGTGCGCTCGAGCGTGATGAAGTTGACGGGCAGCGCGCCGGTCTGCAGGACCAGCGCGAGATCCTTCGCCTCCTTCAGGCTCTGCAGGCCCGTGATCTGCGCGCCGCTCCCAGTCGGATCGATGCCCTGGGGGTTCTGGTTGTAGTCGATCTGCGGCCACGACCGGATCTCGTTGTCGAGCACGATCGCGAAGTGCTGCGGCGTCTGCTGGATCGACCCTCGGATCGCCTCGTTCTTCGTGACCTCGTGGAAGATCTTGTTGCCCTTGCCGGTGAACTGCATGAGCACGACCGGGTCGCCCGTCGTCGGGTCGAAGTCCTGGCGCGTGCCGGAGAGCTTGAGCTCCTGCCCGCCCATGTTCGGGAACTTGCCGTTCGTCGCGTAGCGGTCGCTCGAGGCGCCGTGCTTGAAGAGGTAGTAGTCCGTCTTGCCGACGGGAGGCGCGCCGTTCGGGTCGCCCGGGCAGACGGCGGAGGTCTCGCTCGAGCAGGTGATGACCACGGTGTCGTGCGGGACGGTGAGGATCTTCGCACCCGCAGGCACCTTGCCCTTGTACGCGTCGAGCAGGCCGGGGTTGCCCGTCGACGGGTCGCGGTGGAGGGTGGCCGTCGGGCCGGCGACGCGATGCCATGTCGTCGTGGTCGTCGTCTTGCGGTTCTTCCCGACCCCGGTCGTGTGCTTGACCTTGGTCGGCGCAAACAGCACGTACTGGCTCGGCGTACCCTGCTTCGCGGCGGCCTGGACGCGCGAGAGCAGCTGGTAGAGGCTCGTGGTCGCCAAGGGTTGGCCGGTCGCGCTCACCGACGGCGGGACGAGCGCCGGCTCGAGGTCGTAGAGCGCGAGCTGCGCCGTCTTCCCGATCAGCTTCGCCGCCGCGGCCGCGTCGTGAACTCCCGCGAGCTGGATCACGATCTGGTCGGAGCCCTGCTTCTGGATATGGGGCTCTGCGACGCCGAGCTTGTCGACGCGGTTCCGCATGATCGTGACCGAGCGGTCGAGATCCGAGGCGGTGAGCTGGTGGCCCTTCGGCGGCTGCGCCTTCAGGACGACCTCGAGGCCGCCCTGCAGATCGAGG
Source organism: uncultured Thermoleophilia bacterium (assembly GCA_963742615.1). GTDB lineage: Bacteria > Actinomycetota > Thermoleophilia > Gaiellales > Gaiellaceae > PALSA-600. The sequence continues at coordinate 347,960 of CAVUMS010000003.1, forward strand.
CCCTTCTTCAGCGATTTGTGAGCCGGCGAGCCGGAAATGCCCAGCAGCATGACGCCGGCGAGCGAGAGAAGGATCAGGACGACCAGCGTCAGGTGTGAGCGCCGTGAAGACACAGCGGGCACAGGTTAGCTGGGTTTCAAGTCGCCCCCGCTGACCCTTTTGGGGTCATTTACCTCGACTTCCACCTCGATTTCGCGCGCCACGGCGGCCACCGCGCGCTTGTCGAGGGTGACGACGATGCCGGGCGCGATCTCGACCCGGAGGTCGCTTTCGCCGATCTCCTTCACGACGCCGTGGAGCCCGCCCGCCGTGATGATCTCGTCGCCGAGGTCGACCGACTCCTGCATCTCCTCGTGTGAGCGCCGGCGGCGGCGTGCCGGGATCACGAACAGCCCCCACACGGCCGCGAGGATGACGATCAGGATCAGGAAGCCGGTCATCGGAGCCTTTCCAGTCGTTCGCGCTTGTACGCCGCGAAGGCGCCGCGCCCGATCGCTTCGCGCGCGCCCGTGGTGAGCGCAGTCACGAATCGTAGATTGTGGAGCGAGAGGAGCCGTAGCCCGAGCAGCTCGTTCTGGTTCACGAGGTGGCGGATGTACGCGCGGGTGAACCGCTCGCAGGCCGGGCAGTCGCAGCCCTCCTCGAGCGGCCGGTCGTCGCGCGCGTAGGCGGCTGCGCGGAGGTTGATTCGCCCCTCGGCGGTCAGCGCGCTGCCGGTACGTGCCGTCCGCGTGGGCAGGACGCAGTCGAACAGGTCGATCCCCGCCTCGATCACCTCGAGGATCCCCTCGGCGTCGCCGATCCCCATGAAGTAACGCGGCCGGTCGGCGGGCAGGAGCGCGGCCGCCCAGTCGGTCGTCTCGAACATCACGTCGCGTTCCTCGCCGATCGCGAGGCCGCCGATCGCGTTCCCGTCGAGCCCGAGCTCGGCGATCTCCTCGATCGACCGGCGCCGCAACTCGGGATCGACGCCGCCCTGGCTGATACCGAAGCGGAGCTGGCCCTCGGCGCGGGGAGCGACCGCCTGCCGACCCGCCCACAGCGTCGTGCGGCGCACGGCGTCCTCGAGCTGCCGGCGGCTGACGTCGGCCGCCGGGACCTGATCGAGGCACATCGCGATGTCGCTGCCGAGGTTCCGTTGGATGGCGGCCGCGAGCTCGGGGGTGAACCGCGCCTCGGCGCCGTCGTAGACGTTGCGGAAGGTGACGCCCTCGTCGTCGACGCGGGCGATCGTGTCGCGGAGCGAGAAGACCTGGAATCCGCCCGAGTCGGTGAGGATCGGCCCGCTCCACCCCATGAAGCGGTGCAGCCCGCCGAGCTCGGCGATCAGCTCGTCGCCCGGCCGGAAGTGGAGGTGGTAGGTGTTGCCGAGCACGATCCGAGCGCCGAGCGCGCGCACTTCGTCCGGGTGCAGCATCTTCACCGTCGCCTTCGTCCCGACCGGCATGAACGTCGGCGTCTCGACCTCCCCGTGCGGGGTCCGCAGCACGCCGGCACGCGCCTCCCCGTCGCGACCCGTCACCTCGAACACAGGGTCGGAAGGGACCGGTCCTCTCTCCTGGGAAGGGTGACGACCGTGTGCCGACTCGTTCACAGGGACGCTCGAAACCCGCTCCCTGGGCACGGCGCGGCGGCGAAACGGCCATGGCTCGTCTCCTGGGAAGGGTGACGGAAGTGCAACGCGGTCAGAGGATCAGCATCGCATCGCCGAAGGAGTAGAAGCGGTAGCGCTCATCGATCGCGTGACGGTAGAGGTGCCGGATCTCGTCGATGCCGGCGAAGGCCATCACGAGCGCGAGCAGCGTCGAGCGGGGCAGGTGGAAGTTCGTGAGCAGCGCGTCGACGCGCCGGAACTCGAAGCCCGGCGTGATGAAGAGCTCCGTCCGGCCCTCGAGCCGGCCGCCGTGCGCGACGGTCTCGAGCACGCGCACGCTCGTCGTCCCGACCGCGAGCACCTGCTGCGCCGACGCGATGCGCTTCCACGCGCTCGCCGCGACCGCGTAGCGCTCCCCGTGGATCCGGTGCGCCTCGACGACCTCGGCCTGCAGCGGCCGGAACGTGTCGAGCCCGACGTGCAGGGTCACCCGCTCGACGTCGAGCGCCGCGATCAGCTCGGGCGTGAAGTGCAGCCCTGCGGTCGGGGCCGCCGCGGAGCCGAGGCGCGTCGTGCGTACACGGTCTGGTAGCGCTCCTCGTCTGCGAGCGGCTCCGTGATGTACGGCGGAAGCGGCGGCCGGCCCTGAGGCTCTCCCTCGATGCGAACGCGCCAACGCCCCTCGCCGAGGTGCTCGAGCAGCTCGACGCCGTCGTAGGAGCGGCCCGGACGCAGGCGCCGCGTCGGCCGGGCAAGCGCCTCCCACACGTCCCCGTCGATCCGCTCCAGCAGCAGCACCTCCCCGCGCGGCGACGAGATCGGGATCCGCGCCGCGACCACCCTCGTGTCGTTCACCACCGTGAGCGTCTGCGGCGGCAGCTCGTCCGGCAGCTCCCTGAAGACGCGATCGCGGATCGCACCGGATGCACGCTCGTAGACGAGCAGGCGCGAACCGTCTCGCCGCGCGGCCGGATGCTGGGCGATCAGCTCGGACGGAAGGTCGTAGTCGAGCTCGCTCGAGTCCATCCGACCCGGACGCTAGCTTCGCCCAATGGAGGAGTTGCGTTTGCCCCTTCGAGAGGCGCTGCGCGAGGAAGCCGCGCCGATCTCGCGCCGACTCGCAGAGGTGAAGGGGCTGTCGAACAACGCGGCGCGCCGGCTCGAGCGCATCGAGTCCACCCTCGACGCGGAGCGGCTCGCGCGCATCGACGACCTCGCCCTCCTCATCGAGCTGCTGACCGAGGGCTGGCGGTCGATGAATGCGCGGCTCGCGCGCATCGAGGCGGCGCTCGCCGACTCGACGCCGGCGACCGTCGTGCCGCTGCGCGAGACCGGCTAGCCGCCTAGCCCACCGGCAGCACGAGCTCGAATCGGCTGCCGTGGCCGAGCTCGCTCTCCAGTTCCAGCCGCCCGCCGAGTGCGCTCGAGAGCTCGCGCGCGATCGGCAGGCCGAGGCCGGTCCCGCCACCGACGTTCGAGACGAACGGGCGGAAGATCCGCTCGCGGCTCTGCTCCGAGATGCCCGGCCCCGAGTCCTCGACGACCACGTGGACGGTGCCGTTCTGCTGTGCGAGCTCGAGCGAGATCCGACCGCCGTTCGGCGTCGCCTTGAACGCGTTCGAAAGCAGGTTCCCGACGACCTGGAGCACGCGATCGCCGTCGGACTCGATCACCGGCCGATCGTGCACCTCGCAGCGATAGTCGATCGACCGTCGCTGCGCCTCTTCGCGATACCGCTCGAACGCCTGGGCGAGCAGGTCGCCCATGTCGACCTCTTCCTTCATCACCGTGAAGCGGTGCGTGTCGAGCTTGGCGAGATCGAGGATGTCGCCGACGAGCCGCTCGAGACGCTGAGCCTCGTGCTCGACGGTCTCGAGCGACTGCTGCTCGAGCTCCTCGCCGACCACGACCCCCTCGCGCAGCGCCGCGACGTGGCCGCGGATCGCGGTGAGCGGCGTCCGCAGCTCGTGCGAGACCGACATCAGGAAGTTGCGCTCCATCGCCTCGACCTCGCTCAGGCGGTGCGCCATCTCCCCGAAGCGTTCGGACAGATGCCCGAGCTCGCCGGGCGCGTGCTGCGGCACGCGGACGTCGTAGTTCCCGCCGGCGACGTCGTCGGCGGCCTGCGAGAGCTGGAGGATCGGACGCACGAGCCGCCGCGACAGGTACCACGCGAGCAGCCCGGCTACCGCGAGGCCGAGCAGGCCGGCGAGCGCGAGCCGCTCGATCAGCGAGCGAACGCGCTTGCCGACGTCCGTCTTCGGCTGGGCGACGACGACCGCGCCGATCGAGGTCGAGCCGAGGATGAGCGGGTTCGCGACCGCGATGTACGGGTGGTGGGTGCCGGGGGGCGTGAACTCGAACGACAGCGACTTCCCCGATGTCCAGTCGATCGTCTTCAGCGGCAGCCGCGGCAGGCCGAAGTTCACCTCCTGGCCCGGGAAGAGCACGCGCGGGCCGACCCAGTACAGCTTCGCCCCGGTCGTCAGGCCGAGGTTCGCGGCGGCGAACGTCGGCGCCAGGCGGTCGCCCGAGCGGTTGCCGTAGCCTGCGCGCACGGCCGCTACGTAGAGGGCGGCGATGCCGTGCCCCTCGCGGGAGAGCTGCGAGATCGCCTGGTCGCGGGCGAACTGCTGGAACAGGCGAATCGAGATCGCCGTGGTGATGACGCCGGCCACCACGATGCCGGCAAGGAAGACGAGCGGCAACCGGACGCGAAGCGAGTTGAACATGACCGACTAGGTCTTCGTCTTCTCCTTGCGCGCATCCTTCGCCGGCGAGACCTTGTACCCCACGCCCCATACCGTGACGATCGGGGACGCCTCGCCGAGCTTGCGCCGGAGCTGCCTGACGTGCACGTCGACCGTTCGCGTGTCGCCGGCGAACGTGTAACCCCACACGCGCTCGAGCAGCTGGTCGCGCGTCAGGACGAGCCCGCGATGATCGAGCAGCTCCCAGAGCAGGTCGAACTCCTTCGGGGCGAGCTGGATCTCCTCGTCGCCGACGGTCACCTCCCGCCGGCCGGCGTCCACGCGCAGGTCGCCGTGCACGATCACCTCGGTCTCCCGCTCGCGCCGCTCGGGCGCCGCGCGCCGGAGGATCGACTTCACCCGCGCGACGAGCTCTCGCGGGTTGAACGGCTTCGTGAGGTAGTCGTCCGCCCCGACCTCGAGGCCGATGATCTTGTCGACGTCCTCGTCGCGCGCCGTCAGCATGAGGATCGGCACGTCGCTCGACTGGCGGATCCGCCGGCAGACCTCGATCCCGTCGATGTCGGGCAGCATCAGGTCGAGCACGATCAGCGACGGCATGTCGTCGGCGACCTTGGCGAGCGCGTCGATGCCGGTCGCCGACGTCCGCACGCCGTAGCCGGCGTTCTTGAGGTAGAGCGAGACGAAGGAGGCGATCGAGCCCTCGTCCTCGACCACGAGGATGTTCGCGGCCGGCGCGCTCACCTAGGGCCCCGTCGTCGTCGGCGGCGCCGGCTTGACACCGAAGCGGAGATAGAGCGGATCGTAGAACGGCACGGACTTCCACTTCGCGCCGTCGACGGCGTAGTCGCCGTCGTCGGTGGCCGTCCAGTCGGGCAGGATCGTCGCCTTGCCGACCCCGACCGTCGTCAGGTCGATGCCCGTCCCGTTCGAGAACTGGAGCTTGTACGAGCCGCCCGTGATGCGGAAGTGCAAGTCCTTCCCGACGTAGAGCACCGAGCCGTCCGGGAGCACCCGGGCCGGCTTGTCGGCGCCGTTCACCAGTACGTCGCCGTCGCCTGCAACCGGGTCGGTGACGGTGAGCGAGCCCTTGTCCATCTGACCCCAGAGCACGCCCTTCGCGTTGATGCTGACGTTGCCGTAGACCCCCCGAAGCTCGAGCACGCCGTCGCCGGCCGCACCGGTCGCCGCGAACGCGGCGGGAACAGCGGCCAGACATGCGAGCAGGATGATGCAGAGCCGACGCATCGACAGAACTAGTGTTTCCGGACCGATTATGCCGCTCGTGAGGGAGATGTAAGGAGTTTGGGATGAACTCTGTCCGTCGGCATACCGACCCGTCCCTCATCCTCGCGGCGTAGCGTCGGCGGCGCGTGCACGACCTCACGAGCTTCGGGCTGGCGGTGCTCGTCTTTTCCGTGGCGCTCGTCGCCGCGCTCTACGTCGCCAAGCTGAGCGCCCGGCTCGCGGTTCCCTCGGCGGCGCTCTTTCTCGTCGCTGCGGCGATCGCGTCGGACGTCTTCCCCTCGCTCGTCCTGCGGATCGCCACCGTGGAGCGGATCGCGACGGTCGCGCTGATCGTGATCCTCTTCCAGGGCGGGTCGTCGATCGGGCTGCGCCGGTTCCGCGTCGCAGCGAAGCCGATCGCGTCGCTCGGCGTGCTCGGCACGTTCGCCTGCGCCGGCCTGGTCGCCCTGTTCGTCCACGCCGTGTTCGGGCTCGGCTGGCTCACCTCGGGCCTGCTCGGGGCGGCGGTCGCGCCGACCGACCCCGCGGTGATGTTCTCGGTGCTCGGCGAACGAGAGATCGAGGGGCGGAGCCGCACGATCCTCGAGGGCGAGTCGGGGGCCAACGACCCGGTCGGGATCGCGCTGATGGTCGGGCTGATCGAGCTCGCGGAGCACGCCGACGCGAGCTTCTGGATCGTCGTCCGCGTGTTCCTCGAGCAGATGGCGATCGGACTGTCGGTCGGGATCGCCGGCGGGCTCCTCGCAAGCTTCGCGCTTCGCCGCGTCGGGCTCCCCTCGTCGGGGCTCTACACGGTTCGAACGCTCGCGATCGCCGGCGTGATCTACGGCGCAGCAGCCGTCGCGCACGGATCCGGCTTTCTCGCGGTCTTCGTCGCCGGCCTGGTCGTCGCCGACGTCGAGGCGCCCTTCAAGCACGAGATCGATGTGTTCGAGGAGGGGCTTGCGACGCTGGCCGAGATCGTCGTGTTCGTGGCGCTCGGGCTGACCGTCGACATCTCGTCGCTCACCCTCGGGCGCATCGGCGAGGGCCTCGCGATCGCGGCGTTCCTGGCACTGGCGGCGCGGCCGCTCGCCGCCGGCGCGCTCCTCCTCCCCGCCCGGCTGACGAACGGCGAACGGCTCTTCGTGATGTGGGGCGGGCTCAAGGGGGCCGTGCCGATCCTGCTCGCCGCGTTCGCGGTCGGCGCGCACGTCGCGGACGGAAGACGCATCTACGAGACGGTGTTCGTCGTCGTCCTCGCGTCGGTCGTCGTGCAGGGCAGCACGATCCCGTTCGCCGCGCGGCGTTTCGGGGTCGAGGCTCAGTCGTAGGTGTAGAAGCCCTCGCCCGACTTCCGGCCGAGCTTGCCCGCCTTGAGCATGCGGACGAGGCGTGCGGGCGGCGCCATCCTCGGCTCGCGGAGCTTCTCGTACAGGGCCTCGCTCGCGTGCACGTGCACGTCGACGCCGACGAGGTCGAGCAGCGCGCACGGGCCCATCGGCCACCCAGCGCCCTTCTGCATCCCGGCGTCGAGGTCCCGCGGGGTGACGGCCGCCTCGTCGAGCACGCGGACGCAGTCGTTGAGCAGGGGGATGAGCACGCGGTTGACGATGAAGCCGGGCGTGTCGAAGCAGTCGATCGGCGTCTTGCCGAGCCTCGCGGCGAGCGTGTGAGCCGTTGCCGCCGTCTCCGGCGCGGTCCGCTCGGCGCGCACGATCTCGACGAGCGGCATCAACGGCGCAGGGTTGAAGAAGTGCATGCCGACGGCCCGCTCGGGGCGCTCGAGCACCGAGGCGATCTCGGTGACCGACAAGGCGGACGTGTTCGTCGCGAGGAGCGCGTCCGCGCCGACGACCGACTCGAGCGCGCGGAACACCTCGTGCTTCACGGCGAGGTCCTCGAAGGCCGCCTCGATCACGACATCGCAGGCGGCGAGCTCGGCGAGGTCGTCGGTCAGGCGGAGCCGCTCCATCGCCGCATCACGGCCGGCCGCGTCGAGTGTCCCTTTCTCGACCTTGCGCGTCAGGAAGTGCCCGATACGGTCGCGGGCTGTCTCGGCGCGCGGAAGCTCGAGCTCGTGCCCGACCGTGTCGAGCCCGGCCTCGATCGCCAGCTGCGCGATGCCGGCGCCCATCGCACCGAGGCCGACGACCCCGATCGTCCGCACGTCGCGGGGCATCTACAGGCGCTCGACGACGCCGGCGATCGCCATACCGAAGCCGACGCACATCGACGCGACGCCGAACTGCGACTCACGCCGGTCGAGCTCGTTGACGAGCGTCGCGGTGACGCGCGCGCCGGTCGCCCCCAGCGGATGCCCGAGCGAGATGCCGCCGCCGTTCGGATTGACGTCGTCCATACGCTCGGCGAGCCCGAGATCTGCAGCGGTCTGCAGGACGACCGAGGCGAAGGCCTCGTTCACCTCGAACACGCTCACGTCGTCCAGGGAGAGCCCCGCCCGGTCGAGCGCCTTCCCGATCGCCTGCGGGTTGCCGTGGAGCATGCGCGTCGGGTCGACGCCGGCGAGACCGAAGGAGACGAAGCGCGCGCGCGGCTCGAGGCCGAGACGGTTGCAGGCAGCCTCGCTCGCGATCAGCACCGCCGCGGCGCCGTCGACGATCTGCGACGAGTTGCCGGCCGTGACGACCCCGTCCTCGCGGAACGCCGGCTTGAGCGCGGCGAGAGCCTCGGCGGACGTGTCCCGGCGTGGCGCCTCGTCGACCGCGAACGCGGTCGGAGCAGCGACAGCGGCCCCGGCTGCTTGCAAAAGACTGTTACTTGCGTCGACGCCGGGGCGTGCCTCCGGCAGCTCGACGGGAACGATCTCACGGTCGAACCTTCCCCCGTCGATCGCGGCGACCGCCCGGCGGTGCGACTCGAGCGAGTACGCGTCGAGCGCCTCGCGGCCGAGCTGCCACTCGTCCGCGAGCAGCTCCGCCGAGATGCCCTGCGGGACGATCTGGAAGTGGTCGGTGACGAGGCTCGAGAGATCACCCCCGTTCGAGCCCATCGGCACCCGGGACATCATCTCGACGCCGGCCGAGACGACCAGGTCGAGCTGCCCGGACGCGACGGCCGCGGCCGCGTTGAAGTTCGTCTGCATCGACGATCCGCACTGACGGTCGACGGTCGTGCCGCAGACGTCCACCGGCCAGCCGGCCGCCATCACGGCCATCCGACCGATGTTCCATCCCTGCTCGCCGATCTGCGTGACGCAGCCCATCTGCACGTCGTCGACGCAGCCCCGGCTCGAGGTCGTGCCGCGCGAGCAGCCCGTTCATCACCTGCGCGACGAGGTCGTCGCCGCGCATCGACGCGAGCGTGCCGTTCCTGCGGCCGATCGGCGACCGGACTGCGTCGACGATGTAGGCGTCCATCCCCGTCAACTGTAGACGGGCTGCCACGGCGACTCGTGGTGCGCGAGGTACACCAGCCGCGGCTGCAGCTCGTGGATGCGCAGGATCGACGGCGTCGCGCCGTCGATCAGCTCGCGCATCGAGTAGGTCACGTCGCCGCCGAGCACGGTCGTCCCTTCTCGCGTCGACACGACGACCGACTGGTGCCCCGCGGAGTGACCCGGCGTCGAGAGCACCGAGACGCCGTCGAAGAGCTCGGCGTCACCGTCGAGCTCGACGTAGCTCGCGCCGGGAAAGCGAACCCATTCCTCCAGGTAGTCCGGAGCGACCGCAGCCTCGAGCTCGGCGCGCTGCACGTACGCCGGCAGCCCCGCGAACCGCCGGTTGCCGCCGCAGTGGTCGAAGTGGAGATGCGTGTTGATCACGGCGACGACGTCGTCGGGCGCCGGCCAGGGTCGAAGCGTTGGCCCCCACTCCGCGTCGAGCTCCGGAGTCGAGTCGATCATGCCGGTGTCGACGAGGATCGTCCCGTCCGGCACGGTGACAGCCCAGCCGTAGACCGGCCATTGCTCTCCCTCGACGGTGACGTCGCAGAAGTGGAGGGGCGTGACCTCCGGCATCGTCAGTCGGCGTAGGCGCGCGCGAAGGTCGGCACACGGCTGCGCCTGTCGAAGACTGCATTGACGGTCACGTAGGCGACGATCGCATAGAGCCACCCGGCGAGGCAATCGACCAGGTAGTGCTCGCCGGTGTAGACGAGCGCCCACGCCATCGCGACCGGGTAGACGGCGAGGAGCGGCCGCGACCCAGCGAGGCACGATCGGCCAGAGGAACAACGAAAAGAGCAGGGCGTACCCGGCGTGCAGCGACGGCATCGCGGCGACGTTGTTCGCGTAGTGGACGCCGTGCTCGAAGAGCGCCCCGAAGTGCGCGATCGGGATGTGATGCCACACGATCGGGACGATCCGGTTCGACTCGCCGAAGTTGCCCTGCTGCGCCGCCATCCACGGGGGGACCGCCGGATAGAGGACGTACGTCGCGAAGCCCGCGATCGTCAGCGTGCAGACCATCAAGGCATACCGCCGGAACTTGTCGTGCGCGAACGTCCAGAGCGCCGCCGCTGCGATCAGCGTCGCCAGGAAGTGCGTCAGGTAGACGAACCAGGCGAGGTAGTCCCACCACCGGATGTCTTCGGCGCCGTGCCAGAGGTGCGACTGGAGCCGGACGGTCGGAGCCGGCGTCCCGAAGAGCAGGTTCTCGAGGCGGATCTGCGGCAGCTCCCGAGCCGGGAACATCAGGCCGTCCGCGAAGCCGCGCATGAGGTCGTAGACGAGGAGCAGGGCGATGAGCGGCGCCCAGTCGACGACCAGCCGCGGAAGCCGACGCCGAAGATCGCTCGCCGAGAACGCGAGCATGCCTGTCAGCACCCAGAGCAGGATCAGCTCGCGGGAGGTGGGGATGCCGATCGCGACGACGCCCACGACGGTCGCTCCGGCCCACGCCAGCGGCGCGCCTATCCGCACGGCGCTCACGGCTGCCATTCTCACATCTGGATGGTCGATGCCACAGGATCGTCTGTTCCGGGGCGTGGACTGAGGGTGGCCGTGAGCGGCCGGGTGTCCTCAGGTCGCGCATCCGGACACGCGAGAACGTGGCATCGACCATCTAGTGTGTACCCGGATGGCGGCCACCGTCACCGAGCACCTGCTGCCGATCGGCGGGGAGCGCGTCGAGACCGGCTCGTGGGTCGACGTGCGGTCGCCGTACTCCGGCGAGCTCGTCGGCCGGGTCGCCTCGGGCGGCGCCGACGAGGCGCGGCGCGCACTCGACGCGGCAGCCGCGGCGCTCGACGACCCGCTCCCGGCTCACGAGCGCGCTCGCCTGCTCGACGCCGTGGCCGCCTTGCTGCGCGAGCGCGCCGACGAGGCCGCGCGGACGATCTCCGCCGAGGCGGGCAAGCCGATGAAGGCGGCGCGGGTGGAGGCGTCGCGGGCAATCTCCACGTACACGTTCGCCGCCGTCGAGGCCCGCAAGCTCGCCGGCGAGGTCGTTCCGATGGACGCCTCTCCGGCCGGCGAGGGGAAACTCGCCTTCACGCTCCGGCTGCCGATCGGGATCGTCGGCGCGATCTCTCCGTTCAACTTCCCGCTCAACCTGGTCGCGCACAAGGTCGCGCCCGCGCTGGCGGCCGGATGCCCGGTCGTGCTCAAGCCGGCCGGTGTGACGCCGCTCTCGGCCCTCTTCCTCGCGGGGCTCGCCGAGGAGGCGGGCCTCCCGCCGGGCTGGCTGAACGTCGTCGCCGGTCCCGCGGCGCCGATCGGCGACGAGCTGGTCGGCGACGAGCGGGTGAAGCTGATCACGTTCACTGGCTCCGGCGCCGTCGGCTGGGGGCTCGCGGAGCGTGCGCACCGCAAGCGGGTGAAGCTGGAGCTCGGCAACGCCACACCGGCGATCGTCTGCGCGGACGCGCCGGAGGGAACCGCGGCGAAGCTGGCCGCGAACGCGTTCTCGTTCGCGGGCCAGAGCTGCATCTCCGTACAGCGGATCTACGTCGCCCGGGAGGCGTGGGACGAGTTCGTGGCCGCGCTTCGTGCCGGCGGTCGAAGCCCTGAACGTCGGCGATCCGGCCGACGAGGACACCGACGTCGGGCCGCTGATCTCCCAGGACGAGCGCGACCGCGTGCCGTCGTGGGTGCGCGAGTCGACGGGAGAGGTGCTGGCGGGCGGCGAGCTCACCTCGGACGGCCTGCTCGAACCGACCGTCGTCGCCGCGCCCGCGCCGACCGACCGGGTGCAGTGCGAGGAGGTGTTCGGGCCGGTCGTGACGCTCACGCCGTTCGCGGCGCTCGACGAGGCGATCGGGCAGGCGAACGCGACGCGCTACGGGCTCCAGGCAGCCGTCTTCTCTCGCGATCTCGCGACCTGTGTGGCCGCGGCACGCCGGCTCGAGTTCGGCGGCGTGACCGTCAACGAGGCCCCGACGTTCCGCGCCGATCAGATGCCCTACGGTGGCGTGAAGGCTTCCGGGAACACCAAGGAAGGCCCCGCCTGGGCCGTTCGCGAGATGACCGAAGAGCGTCTCGTCGTGATCGACCTCTAGACTTTTTCCGCATGTCGCCGCTCCATCGCCGGCGGTCGGACGTCGAAGGGGTCGCACTGCGGCGCCCGCAGCCCGGAGCGCTTCGCCGCGAGCGCCGGATGCTCGGCAAGGCCCGCAACGAGGCGCTCGTCGAGCTGGGCGGGCTGCTCGTCGAGATGTATCGGCGCGGCGGGTTCCGCGAGGACCTGCTCGCGGAGCGGTGCGCCGCGGTCGTGGGCATCGACGCGCGACTCGCCGAGATCGAAGACCTCCTCCACATGCGCTCGCGGAACGTGCCGCGCTGCGAGTGCGGAGCGGCTGTGCTGCGTGGATCGCACTTCTGCCCGAACTGCGGACGGACGCTCGACTCGGAGGGCGGAGCTCGCCTGACGTCCCATCCGAGGAGACCGTGCTCGCCGCGGAGGACTAGGCAGGCGCCGATGGACGACGCGGCCGGGCCGAGGACCCGCGCGGAGCTTCGCCGTGCCGCGATCACCGGCACCGACGAGAGCGTGCCCGCGTTGCGGAGCACGCCGGACGACCGACCAGCGCTACTGCCTCGACTGCGGCCTCTTGCTGCCCGAGGTGGAGGGCCGGGTCGCAGCTCTCCGCCGCCGTTGGCTGCGCGTGCTCGGCTGGTATCCGGGCGACTTCGTCTGGGCGGCGCTGCTCGCCCTCTGCGTCGCGGCGGCCGGCGCGGCGGCGGCGGTCGCGATCAGCGAGCGGCGCGCGGGCAGCGGGTCACGGGGTTCGACGCTGCGACGGCGGCGATCCCCGTGCGCGCGCCGGCCGCGGTCCCGCCGGCCCGGCTCCGGGCGCATCGGGCCGGAAAGCTGCCGAAGGCGCCCGAGCCGGGCCGGAGATCCGGGCCGGCTGACCTGGCCGCAGCAACGCCAACGGCTGGACGATCGTGCTCGTCTCCTACCCGAAGACGACGGGCCGGCGTGAGGCGCTCGACACGGCGACGCACGGCCGCGAAAGCACGGCCTCGCCCAGGTCGGGGTGCTCGATTCCGAGCCGTTTCGCCAGCCTCCAGCCCGGGCTATTTCGTCGTCTTTGCGGGCATCTACGGCTCGCAAGACGGATGCCGACACCGCCGTGGCGACGGTTCGCGCCGCCGGCTTCGCCGGGGCGTACTCGCGTCAGATCGCGCGCTGAACCGTTTTCCCGGCTGAAAACATTTGTAACAGCGCCGAAGACAGTGTAGAGTGGCATCCGGGTCGCAGCGGAACCGATGCATTTGAGGCCTTCAAAGGGCCGCAGCTCGAGTCTGAAGGAGAACAAGGACGCCTATGGACGAGCGGATCCTGCACATTCAGACACTGCATGTATCAGTACTCACGGGCGATTTACCGCTCGATCAGAGACCTGATCGACCCCTACGTCGACCCGAACGCCAGGCTCGAGTACCGCCGCGAGGTGCTCGTCGCCTGCGAGGGGACGATGGAGCGCCTCGCGGCCGATCCGCACTACTTCGCGAAGCCCGATCGTGCGCTGTTCGGCGACATCCGCCGCTACTTCCCGATCACCGTGCCAGGCCCAGGTCGCCTGGGCGGTGTCCGAGGGAGTCAGCGCGGCCGTCGACTTCGTCGAGGGGCAGATCGAGGCCGGTGCGTTCGACGGTGGCGTCGCCCGCTGTCGCGCGACGACGCGCAAAGGGCAAGCCGTGCCAGCGCACGCCGCTCCCGGAACGCGACTACTGCCCGTCGCACCAGCACCTCGAACGCAGCCGCGTCGCTGCGTGACGCGCGTTGACGTCGTCCGGCCGATAGGCTCGGATGACCGGCGCAGACTCCACGAGCGCAGGTGCCGGCTCGGCGGCGCCGGAGCGATGAGTCACGACACCGACAAGCTGATCCGTCAGCTCTCGCTCGTCGCGTTCCTGATGGCCGAGCGGCGACCGTTGACCGCGCGTGACATCAAGTCGAACGTCGAGGGCTACCAGGAGATGAGCGACGAGGCGTTCGCGCGACGCTTCTACTCGGACCGCGCGGAGCTCGTGGCGCTCGGCGTGCCGCTCGACAGCCAGCGCGACGAGTTCACCGGCGAGGAGCTGTACACGTTGCGCTCGGAGCGCTACTTCCTGCCGGAGCTCGAGCTCGACGACGAGGAGCTCGCGGCGTTGCAGACGTGCTTCTACCTGCTCGAGGGCCGGTTCGCCTACGCCGAGCCGCTGCGGCTCGCGCTGCAGAACCTCGCGCTCGGCCGCTCGGCCGGCAGCCTCGCCGCGCCGCCGACGGAGACGGCGGTGCGCGCGCTCGTTCGCGATCCGGACTACTCGCCCGAGCTGCCAGGGACGACTCGGCAAGCTCGAAGGGGCGATCTCGAAGCAGCGGACGGTGAAGTTCCGCTACTGGTCGATCTACCGCGACAGACGAGCAGGAGCGAACGCTCAACCCCTACGCGCTTGCTGCCCGAGAACGGCTCGTGGTACGTGATCGGTCACGACCTCGATCGGACGGACATCCGCACGTTCCGCGTCTCGCGCATCCGCTCGGACATCCGCTTCGCGACGCGCCGCGAGCGCGACTTCAGGCTGCCGCCCGGAGTTCGACGTCGAGCAGTACCGCGGCCGAGCCGAGTGGCAGTTCGGCGATGACGATCGGGCGAGGCGCGGATCGAAGTCGCGCCCGACACCGCCTGGTGGGTGAAGCGCGCCTACGGCGGCGAGCGCAACGACGTCGACGGCGACGTGTTCTCGACCCGGTACGCGTCGTCGGCCTGCTCGCACGCTGGATCCTGCGCCAGGACGGCCGCGCGATCCCGCTCGAGCCGTCGGAGCTGCGGCGGCTCGTCGTCGAAGGTGCGCGCGCCGCCCGCGCGGCGCACGAAGGCGCGGCTCCCGACCCCGGCAGGGCCGGCGGAGCCCGGCGAGGTCGCGGCCGCGGCGGACCGTCCGGCCGGCCCGGTCGCGCCGGAGCGCTTCGGCGTGCTGCAGTCGCTGCTCGCCTACCTGCTCGCCGCCTGCGGCGACGAGCGCAGCGGCGTGATCCCGGCGCGGAGCTGCGCCGAGCGCTTCTCGATCCCGCGCCGAACAGCTCGAGGAGCACCTGTCGCTGCTCAACCTCGTCAACTTCGGCGGCGGCTGCTACGCGGTCTACGCCGAGCTGCGCGGCGACGAGGTGCACGTCGACAAGGAGCTCTTCGGCGACACGTTCCGCCGCCCGCCGCGGCTGACGCCGCTCGAGGCGCGCGCGATCAGGCTCGCGCTCGAGTTCGTCGGGCCGATGATCGCGGCCGGCGCGCACTCGCCGCTCGACCGCGTCCGCGCGAAGCTCGAGGAGACGTTCGGCCAGTTCGAGCTGTCGCAAACACCCGCGCCGCACGCCGGCGAGGAAGAGGATCTCGTCGCGCAAGCTCACCGCGGGCATCGACGCGCACCGCCTCGTCGAGATCGAGTACCTGAAGCCCGAGGAGCAGGAAGTCGCGACGCGCACCGTCGAGCCGTACGCGATCGAGCGGCGCCTGCCGCACTGGTACGTCCACACCTGGGACGTCGAGCGCGACCAGCCTCGCTCGTACCGGCTCGACCGGATGCGCAAGGCGAAGGTGCTGCGCAAGTCGTTCACTCCGCGCGAGGGCTTCGATCCCGTCGGAGCTCAAGCGGGCGACGCCGCGCACGCATCTGGTACTCGCCGGCGGTCGCGCGCTGGGAGGTCGAGAAGGGCGCGACAGCGCTCGTCGACGGCGCCGCGTCGCCGAGAAGGCGGTCGGCAGCGCCGAGTGGCTCGTCGGCGAGGTCGTCTCGTATCGCGGCGAGGCGATCGTGCTCGAGCCGCACGAGCTGCGCGCCCGCGTCGCGCAGCGCGCACGCGAGCTGGCGAGCGAGCTGCGGCCGTCGCGGGCCCGCGCCTGACCGAGCTTGAACGGCCGTCACTTGCGCATGCGCTCGAGCGCCCAGCCGGCGTGCTCGGCGAGCAGCTCGTCGTCGCCGGACGCGTAGCAGTCTCGAGCAGCGTCGCGCATGCTCCTCGCCGCCGGTGTTGCCGAGCGCGACCAGCGCGTTCCGCCGCAGCCAGCGCGGGTCGTTGCGCGGCACGTAGAGGCGGTCGTACTCGTGGGCGAGCGCGCGGCCGTCGTCCTCGAGCCAGCCGACGAGGTCGACGTGGCCGGCGCGGTCCTCCTCGTGCGTCGTCGCGGCGGCGCTGCGACGCCGCGATTCCACGGGCAGACGTCCTGGCAGATGTCGCAGCCGTAGACCTGCGCGCCGAGCGCGGCGCGGTACGCCTCCGGGATCGCCGCCGGCGCCTGCGTCCAGTACGACAGGCATTTCGTCGCGTCGAGCACGCCCGGCTCGTCGAGCGCGCCGGTCGGGCACGCGTCGATGCAGATGCGGCACGTCGCCGCAGTCGGTGTCGAGCGGCGGCGTCGACTCGAGCGTCGACGTCGCGTGACGAGCGTGCCGAGCACGACCCACGAGCCGTGGCGCCTGCGTGATCAGCATCGTGTTCTTGCCGTAGAAGCCGACACCGCTCCGCGCCGCGGCCTCGCGGTCGACGTGCTGGTTCGCGTCGACGAGCACGCGGATAGCTGCCGCCGAGCCGCTCACCGAGCAGCGTGAGCCTGTTGCGCAGCTCCGCAGTAGCCGTCGTGCCACGTGTATCGCGCGAGCCGCCCCTCCCCGAGCTCGAGCGGCGGCTCGGGCTCCCAGTAGCAGAGCGCCGCCGAGACGACGCTGCGCGCGCCGGCGAGCAGCGTCTCCGGATGGCACGACCGCTCGGGCTGCGCCATCGTGAAGCGCATGTCGGCGAAGAGCCCGCGCTCGCGGCGCTCGCGGATGTGGCGCTCGGTCTCGACGTACGCCTCGGCGCGGGTCGACGCCGATCGCGTCGAGACCCGAGCTCGGCGGCGAACCGGCTGAGCTCGTCGCGGTTCATGCGAGGATCATGCCCGCGTGAAGGCGATCAGGATCCACGAGGACGGCGGCCCGGAGGTGCTCGCGCTACGAGGACGCCCCCGATCCGGAGCCGAAGGACGGCGAGGTGCTCGTGGAGCTGCGGGCGGCCGCGTTGAACCATCTGGACGTCTGGGTCCGCAAGGGCCTCCCGTCGGTACCGAAGCCGCGCATCCTCGGCGCCGACGGAGCGGGCGTGATCGCGGGAACCGACGAGCGCGTCGTGATCAACCCAGCGATCGTGCGAGGACGGCCGGATGACGATCGTCGGCGAGAACACCGACGGCACGCTACGCCGAGCTGATCGCAGTCCCACGCGACTTCCTGCACCCGATTCCCGACGGCCTCGGGTTCGAGGAGGCCGCCGCGTTCCCGCTCGTCTTCGAGACCGCATACCGCATGCTCGTCACGCGGGCGCGGCTGCAACCCGACGAGTGGGTGCTGGTGTGGGGCGTCGGCGGCGGGGTCGCCACTGCCGCGCTCGCGATCGCCAAGGCGCTCGGCGCAAAGGTCGTCGTCACCTCGTCGAGCGACGAGAAGCTCGCGGCGGGCGACGCGAGCTCGGCGCCGACGCGGGCGTGAACCACGCGACGGAGGAGGTCGTTGCGGCCGTCAAGGATCTGACCGGCGGCGGCGCGCACGTCGTCGTCGACGACGTCGGCGAGGCGACGTGGCGCCGCACCCTCGATGCGGCCCGCACGGAGGGCCGCATCGTCGTGTGCGGCGCGACGACCGGGCCGAACCCGCCGGCCGCCCTGCACCGCGTCTGGTGGAAGCAGCTCTCGATCCTCGGCTCGACGATGGGCTCGCCCGACGACTTCCGGGGCGCCTACGACCTGATCGCGTCCGGGAAGGCACGGCCGGTCGTCGACCGCGTGTTCCCGCTCGCCGACGCCGCGGCCGCCCACGAGCGGCTGGAGGCGGGCGAGCAGCTCGGCAAGATCGTGCTGCGGATCCGGGCGAGCTGGAACCGCAATGACCGCGAGCCGCCCGGCCGCGCTCGGATCAACGAGCGTCATTCCGGTTCCAGCTCTAAGCGGCCGCGTAGCCCTCGTGCGAAGCAGCGTGCGCGCGAGCTCCGCCGTCTCGGCGCCCGCGACCAGGATCACCAGCACGCCGCCGTACTCGGGCGACACGTGGCGCAGCTCGAAATCCTCGATGTTCACGGACGCCGCCCCGAGGATCTGGGTGATCCGCGCCAGGACGCCGGGCCGGTCCGGAACACGGATACGGATGCGATGCAGCTGCGCCGCCTCGGTCTGGTAGGCGTGGGTGAGCAACGCGTTCCGCCCCTGCTGCGCCTCCTCGATCGACCGCTCGAGGTAGCCGCGGTCACCGTTCGCGAGCGCGCGCTCTGCAGACGAGAGCTCGTCGCGGAGCTCACCCACGGCGCGCGCGATCAGATCGCCGTTCTCCAGGAAGATGTCGGTCCACACCGCGCCGTTCGCACCGGCGACCCTCGTCATCTCGCGAAACGACGCGCCGGCCGATTCGAGCGCACCCGCCTCGGCCGCGGCCAGGCGCATCAGCGCGTTTGCAAGCGCGTGCGGCAGGTGACTCGTGAGCGCGAGGAGCCGGTCGTGGTCGGCTGCGTCGCGCCGCACCGCTCGCGCACCCAGTGCGCTCACGAACCGCTCGACGATCTCGACCCGGGCCGGCTCGGTGCCTGCCCGTGGGGTCAGGAACCAGGTCGCGCCGTCGAACAGCTCGGCAGCGGCGCGATCAGGGCCGCTGCTGTCGCCGCCCGCGACCGGGTGACCGGGGACGAAGCGCGGGTCGTCGATCGCGTCGGCGAGCGCCCGCTTGGTCGACGCGACGTCGGTCACCGTCGCGTCCGCAGGGGCTTCCGCCAGCACCTCGCGCACCGTCGACACGGCCGAGCCGACGGGAACCGCGACAACCACCAGCTGCGCGTCGCGCACGGCGTCCGCGACCGAGTCACGCGCGTCGAACTTGCCGCGCGCGGCACGCCTGCCCGAGGCGAGCTCCATCGGCGTCGAACGCCTGCACCGACGCAACTCCCGCCCGTACTGCCGCAAGGCCGACGGAGGTGCCGACGAGCCCGGTGCCGACGATCGCGAGCCGCTCGACACCGGCTGCCACGCGCGCCGCCTGCGCCGGCGCTCGCTCGGCTGGCAGCTCCTGCTTCATCACGTCGAGCACGGCCGAGAAGATCGCGGTCAGCCCGCGCTCCGACAGCGGCCCTCGGTTCGCTACGGCAAGCTCGCGGAGCAGCGTCGCCTCCCGCTCGGCGTCGACGAACCGGACGCTCGCTGCGTCCTTGTGGGCCCGCACGCGCTTCACCAGCTCGAGTCGCCGGTTGAGCCCGTCGAGCAGCGAGCGGTCGACCGCGGCGATCTCTGCGCGGAGCGCGGCCAGCTCGGGGCTCGTGTCGCTCATCGTTAGGAACCTACCGCGCGCACCTATCATCGGCGCATCAACGCCCGACGGGAAGGAGTGCGCGCATGGCCGACTCGACCCGAAAGATCTTCGCGGCGAGCTTCACCACGCCTGATGGAGGAACGCGGGCAGGAGGCGCGATCGCCGGCGCCTTCCCCGAGAAGGTCGGCAACACGGCGGTGCTCGTCGTGAAGCCCGACGGGACGCCGAAATTCACCGAGTCGAAGGACTGGGGCGCCGGACGCGGCGCGCTGCTCGGCGGCGCAATCGGCATCATCGGCGGCCCGCTCGGGATCCTCGCCGGCGGCGGCATCGGCGCAATGGCGGCGAAGCTCCGCGACTCCGGCTTCAAGGACAGCCAGCTCGAGGAGCTCGGCACGTCGCTGCAGGCGGGTCAGTCGGCAGTGGTCGTCGAGATCGCGGGCGATGCGGTCGACACGGCCAAGTCGCTCGCCCAGGCCCTCGGGTCGACGAAGGTCGTCGTCGAAGAGGTCGAGTCGAGCGTCGCCGATCTGTTCGCAGCGGAGAAGGCACCCGAGCCCGAGCCGGAGGCTGCGGCCGCAACGGCTGCGACCTGACGCTCGGCCTTGAGTCGCGGGCGGCCGTCGGTTTAGGGTGCCCTCCTCCCCCGTCGAGATACAGGGCGTGCCCGGACTCACCCTCCCCGAGGCCGGGCGCGCCTGGGGGTTCCTACGGGCTGTCGGGCGGCGGGGCGACCGGTACCCCGGCGGGGGATGCCCGGGTCACGCTCGACGAGCCGCGGGACCGCTAGGCCTCTAGTTCCACGTCAGCCCGCTGATCTGGCTCAGGTTGACGTTTCCACCGCTGAGGACGCAGACGACGTTGGCGCCGGCAGGCGCGGGTATGAGGTCGTGAAGAAGCGCGGCGACGGGTGCGGCCGCGGCGCCTTCCACGACGACTTTGCAGTAGTGCATCGTCCACAGCATCGCGTCGAAGATCGCGGCGTCAGGGAGCGTCGACGATGTCGTCGACATAGCGGCGAACGATCTCGAAGGTGTGCTGACCGACGCGCTTGACCTTCAGGCCGTCGATCGAGCAGTCGACGTGGTCGAGAGTGACGAGCTCTCCGGCCGCGACGGAAGCCTTCATCGCCGGAGCGCCTGACGACTCGACTCCGAAGACCCGGATCTGCGGGTTCCTCGACTGCAAGGCGAGTGTGACTCCGGAGATCAACCCGCCGCCCCCGATCGGGACAACCACGACATCGACGTCGGGCCAGTCGTCGTGTATCTCCAACCCGAGCGAAGCCTGGCCCGCAATCAGGTCGAGGTCGTCGAACGGGTGCACGTACGTCAGACCGTCGCTCTCGACGAGCTCCTTGGCCTTCTCGTTCGCCTCGTCCCAGATGGTCCCGTGCAGGACGACGTCGGCACCGTAGGCGCGAGTCGCCTCGATCTTCGACGGCGTGGCGTTCTCGGCCATCACGACGACCGCGCGGATGCCATACAGCGCCGCGGCCAACGCAACTCCTTGAGCGTGATTGCCGGCCGACGAGCAGACGACGCCGCGAGCGCGTTCCTCGTCGCTCAAGAGCGCCAGCTTGTTGAGGGGCCCCCGTATCTTGTAAGAGCCCGTGCGTTGGAACATCTCGGCCTTGAGCCGAACATCGAACCCCGTCCGACTGCTCAAGACGCGCGAGCCGATGAGCGGGGTGTGTCGCGCATGCTTGGAGACTCGCGCCCGGGCCTCAGCCAGCTGCTCGGGCGAGAGAATTACCGACGGAGCCGAGAACGTGTTACCCAAAGCCAAGGATGAACTTCGCATCCTCGGACATGCGGTCGGGCGTCCACGGCGGGTCGAACGTCAGCTCGCTCGCCACCTCGCCGACGCCCGGAATCTCGAGCAGGACGCGCTCGATGTCCTCCTGGATCATCTGGCCGGCCGGGCAGCCCATCGACGTGAGCGTGTACGTCACCCTCACGTTCTCGCCGTCGATGTCCGCCCCGTAGAAGAGCCCGAGCTCGACGATGTCCATCCCGAGCTCCGGGTCCTCGACCTGGCGCAGCGCCTCGACCACCTCGTCGTTGCTGGGCATAGCCTGAGGCTAGCCGAGCGGAGCGCTCTCAGGCGGTCTGGCGCACCCGGTCGGCGGCGAGCAGCACGAGCTCGACGACCTCGTCGATCGTCCGCTCGACGTTCGCGTTCTCGACCACCGGGATGCCGACCCTGATCGCCCGCTCGACGAGATGCGTCTGAACTGTCCGGATCTCGTCGAGGCGGTCGAGGTACTTGTCCATCGGGCGGAACCCGCCCGTTGCGATGTCCCGGACGTGGAAGTGGAGTCGGTGCGTCTGCTCGTCTGGGATCGCAACGATCACGTGCACGACGAGCGCACCTTCGAGCTCCTCCGGAACGAGGCCGGGGACGAGGTGGACGCCTTCGAGCACGATCGACCAGCCCTCGGTCAGCGCGCGACGGATCGCCGCGTCGACGCCGACGCTCACCAGGCGCGACTGCTCGACGAACCCGGCGACCGTCGGATCGCCTTTCACCTCGCCGACCATGGCCTCGCCGGCCTCGAAGCTGGAGCGGTGGATCGTGGGCATGAACTCCTCGGAGAAGAAGGCGCGCATCGTCTGCCGGATGAAGTCGGTCGACGTGACGCGGGTGATGCCGAGACGGTGCGCGACCTCGGCCGCGACGGTCGACTTGCCCGTCCCCGTCGATCCGCCGATCAGCACGATCAACGGCACGTCGAGCGCCTGCAGGTCGGCCAGCCGGCGCAGCCGCTCGACCGCCCGCTCGCCCTCGTGCGTCTCCCAGCGTCTCGCGCGCGAGCTCGTCGAGCCGTGCGAGGTCGACGGTGCGCTCGCGGCGCTGGGCGAGATCGACCTCGATGCGCCGCGCGAGGCTGTAGGCGCGATCCGCTGCGACCCCGACGGCGATCAGCGCCCGCGCCATCAGGCCCTTCGAATAGGGAAGCTCCGCGTCGCCGAGCGGCAGCGGATCGCCGTGGCGCGGCCGGCTCATCAGGCGGCCATCCGCGCGGGAGCGAGATCGAGCAGCACGGCGTCGAGGTCGCCCGTCGAGCGGCACGACGTCGTTCGCGGCGAGCACGACGCGGCGGTCGTTCGCGAGCGCGTGCTCGGCGACCACGTCGATCGCCGCCGCCTTGACCTCGACGAGATACGTATCGGCATCGAGCGCGGCGAGCTCGCGTGTGAGCGCGGCCCGGTCACCGAGGTTGGTCGACACGTGCACGACGTCGGCTTCGAGATGCGAGACGTCACTCCCTCCTGCCGTGAAGACCGCCACGCGCCCCTCGAGCGGCTCGACCGCACGGAGGCGCAGCGTCACGGGCAGGGCGCCCTCCACCTCGCAGTCAACCGAGAGCACGAGGTCGGAGATGAGCCGCCGGTACGTGTTCAGGTACGCGTCCGCGTCCTGCTTCGCGCCGACGACGAGGATCCGCCGGTCCGTCGCCACCGGAGGGATCGCCGCTCCGCTGCCGTCGAAGATCACCAGGTCGGGCGCGCGGGACGCCGCGAGCCGCGCGCCGGCCGAGACGTTCGAGGCCGAGACGGCGCCGGCCAGCCCGCCGCCCGCACGTCGACAGCCGATCGTCGGCACCCCGGCGACGGCCGCCGTCTCGAGGTGGTCCGAGGCGGCGTGGCGCCCCGCCCGCGATCTGGCGACGAGCTCGTGGACGGTCGGCGGCCGGTCGATCAGCTCAGGCTCGGGCGGCCCGCCACGCCCCATCGCGACGACGATCACGGAACGGTCGCGCTGGAGCAGCCGCGCGAGGTGGCCGGTCACCGCCGTCTTCCCGACCCGCTTGCCGGTGCCGATCACGGCGATCGACGGGAGACCGAACGCCTCGAGCTGCGGCGGATCGAACCGGAAGTCGGCCCCGACGTACGGGAGGCCTGCGGCGAGAGCCCGCGACACCCAGCGGAACCGCTCGGCCGGCCCGAGCACGGGCTCGTCCGACAGGTCGACGACCACCTCGGCGCCCGCGAACCCGTCGACCAGCGGCACGCCGTAGTCGGGCGTCTCGCGCAGCTTCTCGGTGCCGCCGACGAGGATCACCCCGACCCAGTCGTACGAGAGGGCCGTGAGCGCGTCGCGCACGACCGCCGGGTAGTGCTCTCCGTCGATCAGCGCGACCGCGCGCACGCCGCTCACCTCCGTGCGCTGACCTCGCGCTCGATCCGGCCCGTGTACTTCTCGTACTCGCCCGTTCGCAGGTCGAACTGGATGATCAGCTCCTGCCCGTGGAACGGGTAGCGGCGCCAGATCGCGACGTGCGAGCCCTCGATCTCGACGACGTTGTAACAGGGGCGTGTGTTCCCCCTCAGGCGGAGCGTCGAGACCGTGCCCGTGTTCACGACGAACAGGTCTTCGAGCTTCCACGCGTACGGGACGTGCTTGTGGCCCGAGAGCACGAGCTGGACCCCGGCGCGCTGGAGGCACTCGATCGCGTCCCCGGCGTCGTAGACGACGTTGCGCTCCCGTCCCGGTGCCGGGGATCGGGAGCAGGTGGTGGTGAAGGACGAACACCCGGAGCTCGGCCGGCTCGGCGAACTGCTCCTCGATCCAGCTGTAGGTGCCGCGGCCGATGTGCCCGTGGTCGAGGTCGGGCTCGGTCGAGTCGACCGCGACGACGGTCACGCCGCGCCTTCCGGAGCACCGACCGCCGCTCGCCGATCAGCTCCTCGAAGTGGACGTAGCCGACGTTTCTCGAGTCGTGGTTCCCCGGCACGACCACGAGCGCCTCGCACGACAAGCGGTCGAGGTAGCGCCGCGCCCGTGCGAACTCCTCCTTGAACCCGAAGGTCGTCAGATCGCCCGAGCACACGACGATGTCCGCGTCGAGATCGTTGATCTCGGAGATCGCACGCTCCATCAGGTCGGGCACGAAGTGCGGATCACCGCAATGGATGTCCGACAGATGAGCGAGGGTCAGCTCCATGGGGTTTCAGACTCTAGAGCGGTGGCGCGGCCGACGGGAGCATCCGGGGGCGCTGCTACCCTGGCCGAGGTGACACTGGAAACACCGGTTTTCCAGGCATATTGCGGAGACGAGCCGCCGCGCTTTGCGAATCCGGCGGAAGTCGAGTACGCCAAGGTCCTGGATTGGTACGGCATTCGTTGGCAGTACGAGCCGACGACCTTCGTGCTCGCGCGCGACGAGGCGGGCCGGGTGACGGAGGCGTTCACGCCCGACTTCTACCTCCCCGACCAGGATCTCTATCTCGAGGTGACGGTGATGAAACAGTCGCTCGTCACCCGCAAGAACCGCAAGCTGCGCAAGCTGCGGGAGCTCTACCCCGAGGTGAAGATCAAGCTGTTCTACGAGCGCGACTTCGAGCGGCTCGCCGCGCGCTTCGGGCTCCAGAAGGCGTCCTGACCGAGCCGGGCATCCACGACCCCCGCATCGGGGAGGTGTTTCTCGACGCCGCCGAGCTCCAGGCGCGGGTCGGGGAGCTGGGCGCGGAGGTCTCCCGCGACTACGCGGGCCTCGAGCCCGTGCTCGTCGGCTCCCTCAAGGCGTCGATCCCGTTCATCTGCGACCTCTCGCGTGCGATCGGCATCCACCACGCGCTCGACTTCGTCGAGCTCGCGGGCTACGGCAACGAGGACGCCGACCACCGCGGGATCAGGTTCCTGAAGGATCTCAACGAGGAGATCGACGGCCGACACGTCGTGCTCGTCGACGAGGTGATCGACACGGGCATGACGATGAACTACCTCGTTCGCTCGCTCGAAGCTTCGCAACCCCGCTTCGCTTCACGCCGTGACGCTCTTCGACCGCCCCTACCGGCGCCTCGTCGACGACCTACCGGTCCGGTACGTCGGCTTCACGATCCCCGACGAGTTCTTCGTCGGGTACGGGTTCGACCTCGACGAGCGCTACCGCAACCTGCCCGACCTCCGGCTCGTTCGCGCGGCGGCCTGACCCGGTGCCAGGCACCACGGTGCCCGGCACCGCTTGACGGCACCGTTTTTAGGCATGGCTAAAATACGACGGTGATCGCTTCCCGCACCGCCGAGCTTCCCGAGGGGCTCGTCACCGTCGACGAGGCGCTCCACCGCACGCGCTTCCGCGCGCTGCCCTTCCTCGGCCCGGCCTTCATCGCCTGCGTCGCCTACATCGACCCCGGCAACTTCGCGACCAACATCGCCGGCGGGTCGAAGTTCGGCTACACGCTCGTGTGGGTGATCGTCGCCTCGAACCTGATGGCGATGCTCATCCAGACGCTCTCCGCGAAGCTCGGTATCGCGACCGGGCCTCAACCTGCCCGAGATGTGCCGCGAGCGCTTCTCCCGGCGCACGTCGATCGGGCTCTGGCTGCAGGCCGAGCTGATCGCGATGGCGACCGACCTGGCCGAGTTCCTGGGCGCGGCGCTCGGGTTCCAGCTCCTGTTCGGGTTCGGGCTGTTCCCGTCGGCGATCATCACGGGCATCGCGGCCTTCGGCATCCTCGGCCTGCAGCGCTTCGGAGTGCGGCTGCTGGAGGCGGTGATCGCATCGATCGTCGGCGTGATCGGCGCGTGCTACGTGGTCGAGCTGATCTTCTCGAACCCCGACCTCGCACAGGTCGGCAAGCACGCGATCGTGCCCGGCTTCAGCGGCAGCGAATCGCTGCTGCTCGCGGTCGGCATCCTCGGCGCGACGGTCATGCCGCACGTGATCTACCTGCACTCGGCGCTCACGCAGGACCGCCTGGTCCCCGAGACCGACGAAGACGCCCGGACGCTGCTCCGCTATACGCGCGTCGACGTCCTGATCGCGATGTCGATCGCCGGGTTGATCAACGTCGCGATGCTGGTGATGGCCGCGAGCACCTTCTACGGCACCGGCCACCGCGACGTCTCGTCGCTGGAGACTGCGCATCAGACGCTCGAGCCGATTCTCGGCAGTGCCTCGAGCGCGCTGTTCGCGCTCGCGCTCGTCGCGTCGGGGCTCTCGAGCTCCGCCGTCGGAACGCTCTCCGGCCAGGTCGTGATGCAGGGCTTCATCCGGCGGCAGATCCCGATCTTCGTGCGCCGGATCGCGACGATGCTGCCGGCGTTCATCGTGATCGCGATCGGCCTCGACCCGTCGCGGACGCTCGTCGCCTCGCAGGTGGTGCTCTCGTTCGGGATCCCGTTCGCGCTCGTGCCGCTCGTCTACTTCACGTCGAAGGGCGCGATCATGGGCCGTCTCGTCAACCAGCGGGTGACGACGGTCGTCGCGGTCGTTGATCGCGGCTGTGATCATCGCGCTCAACTTCTTCCTGCTCCTGCAGACCGCCGGGATGTTCTAGGACGCCTCCGGCTCCTCCGGCCGGTCGAGGGCGCGCAGCGCCTCGGCCGCCGAGCGGCGCAGCGGCCCGACGAGCTCGCGGTACTCCTCGTCGCCGACCTTGCCGGTGCGGTGATCGAACTCGAGCTCCTTCAGCGCGGCCAGCGCGCGATCTCGCTCCTCGGCGAGTGCCAGCCGCTCGGCCTCCGCTCTCGGTCGGAGCGTCGAGCCGGTCGTCTTCGACCTCCGGCTCGCGGAGATACGGCAGGCACACGACGAGCACCGCCGCGGCCGCGAGCGCGACGGTGAGGACGATCGCGAGTGCGCTCACGCGCGCGCAGGCGAGAGGCGCAGAACGAGCCGCCGCTGCTCACGAGCGTCCGGCCAGAGCGCCACGGCGGCGCCGAACAGGAAGACGACGCCGGCGATCCAGATCAGGTTCACGAGCGGCTTCACGAGCACCTTGAAGTAGACGAGCCCGCCCGGCCGGATGTCATCGGTGATCACGTAGAGGTCCTCGGCGCGCAGCCAGCTGGTGTGGATCCCGACCTCGTTGGACGTCTCGGGCGGGTTGCGATATGCGTTCGTCCCGGACGAGAGCGTGCCGTTCCAGCGGCCTCTCACGTCGAGAACGCGCCCGCGTCTCGGTCGCGTTCGCATTCGGTGGATGAACGATGCGCTGGTAGGTCAGCGAGTAGCCGCGCGATCGTCATCGTCTGGCCGGGTCGCAGCGCCTGTTCTCTCGTCGCGCCGTATGCGCTCGATCCGGCGATCCCGATCGCGAGCAGCACGATCGCGAAGTGGACGATGTAGCCGCCGTACCGCCGCCGGTTGCGCCCCACGAGGCGCCACAGCGACCCCGTCACGCGCGTCCCGCGGACGAGCTCGACGACGATCGCGGCGACCACGAACGCCGAGAAGGAGTACGCGATCAGGCCGGGGCTCGAGGAGCCGGCGCCCGCAGCGATCAGGACGATGCCGGTCACGAGCGCCGCTGCGATCGGCCACGCGAGGCTCCGCGCCAGGGCACGCAGGCTCGTGCGCCGCCACGCGATCAGCGGCCCGATCCCCATCAGGAGGAGCAGCGGCAACCCGAAGGCGCGCAGGAAGAAGTCGTAGTACGGCCTTCCGATCGTCCGCGACTCGCCCTTCACGAGCTCGGTGAGGATCGGGAAGAGCACGCCCCAGAGCATCGCGAGGCAGAGCGCGACGAGGAGCAGGTTGTTGTAGAGGAACGTCGCCTCCCGCGAGAGCGCCGACTCGAGCTTGGTGCGCGCCTGCAGCAGCGGAAGGCGCCAGAGGATCAAGACGAGCGAGAAGACCGACGAGATCACGACGAAGGCGAGGAACCAGCCGCCGATCGGGCTCTGCGCGAACGAGTGGATCGAGTTGACGACTCCCGAGCGCGTCAGGAACGTGCCGAACACCGAGAGCTCGAACGCGAGCGCGACGAGCACGACGTTCCAGATCTTGAGCATGCCCTTGCGCTCCTGGACCATCACCGAGTGCAGGAACGCCGTTGCGGCGAGCCACGGCATCAGGGCGGCGTTCTCGACCGGGTCCCACGCGTAGTAGCCGCCCCACCCAACCTCGACGTACGCCCAGTGCGCCCCGAGGAGCTGCCCGAATCCGAGGAACGTCCAGGCCACGAGCGTCCAGCGCCTCGTCGCGACGATCCAGCGCTCGTCCGGTCGCCCCGAGAGGAGCGCGCCGGCCGCGAACGCGAACGGGATCGAGAGCCCCACGTAGCCGAGGTACAGCATCGGCGGATGCGCGACCATGTACGGGTTCTGGAGGCTGGGCGTCAGGCCTGCGCCGTCGATCGGCGCGGTCTGCGTGTCGAACGGGCTCGCGACCGCGACCAGGACGAACGAGAAGAACGTCGCGATGCCGCCGAGCACCGGCACGACCCACGCGACGAGATCGCGTAGCAGTCGCCGGTTGATCGCGACGGCCAGCGCGCCGTAGCCCGTGAGCACGAGCAGCCACAGCAGGAGCGAGCCCTCCTGCCCGCCCCAGAAGGCGCTCAGCGAGTAGACGGGCGAAAGCGTCCGATTCGTGTGCTCGGCGACGTACGAGAACGAGAAGTCGTGTCGCACGAGCGCCGTGGCGAGGACGATCGCCGCGACGAGCGTCGACCCGAAGCAGGCGAGCAGCGCGTTCCGGGCGGACGTGGCGAGCCGGCGCCGGTTCTGGTGAGCCGCGACCGCGCCGGCGACGAGCGCGTACACCGCCAGCCCGAAGCTGACAACGAGCGCTGCGCGGCCCAGGTCGGCCATTCCCTATGCCTTCGGCTGCGCCGTGTACTTCGACGGGCACTTGGTGACGATGCCCGCACCGGCGATGCGCCCGTGATCGAGGCTGCCGGTCACGACGACCT
Organism: uncultured Thermoleophilia bacterium; assembly: GCA_963742615.1. Taxonomy (GTDB): domain Bacteria; phylum Actinomycetota; class Thermoleophilia; order Gaiellales; family Gaiellaceae; genus PALSA-600. The sequence goes on from CAVUMS010000003.1 coordinate 376,853, forward strand.
CGCGTGTCGCCTTGAAGAGCGGCGGCGGGCTCTCGCCGTGGTACACGACCGGCACGACGGTCCCGTGCGACGTGCCGCGGTCGCGGAGGCCGAAACGGAGACCTCCCTGCGAGTGCGAGTCGCCGGACACCGGCCCGACCACGACGCCGACCACCGACACCGCACCGGCATGGCCCGTCAGCTGGCTCGGACTGAGCTGCGGTGTCGACTTGCCGGCGATCGCCGTGTACAGCAGGAAGATCGCGAGCACGACCGCGACCGCAAGAGCGACGATCAACCGCGCAGGGTTGCGCGTGGCCACGCGCGGAGTCTAGCTACGCGTCGGCTGGGGTCGGCTGCGGCCTGCGACCGGGGACCCGGTAGCCGTGCTCGACGCACAACGCACCCGGCGAATCCTCGGTAAGCGCATCGCAGTAGCCCTTGCCGTACGCCGCGCGCATGAACGCGGCGACCACATCGAGCGACCACTCGTTGATCCCCGCGGCTTCGCGCCAGAGATCGGCAAGTCGGAGGTCGATGTCGAGCTCGAGCAGATCGATACGAGACGGATGACTGGGCATGCGCGAAAGGGTAGGAACGACGTCGGACGGACACCAGCGCGGTTAGGCTGGCGCGCGTTCGATGGCTCTGCGACTCCACTTCGGCCCTGCACGGGTCCCGGCCCGCGACTCGCCCGAGACCGCCGTTGCCGCCCTGCTCGAGCACGGCCACTCGGCCTGCGAGATCGACTTCGAGGGGCGGTTCTGGATGGACTACGACTACGCGGCGTCCTTCGGCGGCCTCTGCCGCGAGCACGACATCGTGCTGAGCGTCCACGCGCCGATCGCAGGGTTCATGGGTCACGCGGAGCGCGGCAAGAAGCTGAACATGGCCGTCGGGATGCTCGACCACTCGGCGGGCATCGCCGTCGCCGCCGGGGCGGAGCTCGTGGTCTTCCATCCCGGCTTCCTGCTCGGCCGGACGCGGGAGGAGGCGATCGACTCCGTCTGCGAGCAGCTCGGCGAGCTCCGGGAACGGCTCGAAGGCAAGGGCCGCGCGGTGCCGTTCGGCATCGAGGTGATGGGGCGCGTCCGCGACCTCGGCTCGCTGGACGACGTCGTCGAGATCGCTTCGCGCGTCGCCTGGGTGCGCCCCGTGCTCGACTTCGCTCACCTGCACGCGACCTCCGACGGCGCCTACACGACGGTCGATCCGTTCGCGGAGGCGCTCGAGCAGGCCGACTCGGTGCTCGAGCAGGGGGCGCCGTTCCACATCCACTTCTCCGACATCCAGTTCGCGAACCGCAACGAGACGAAGCACCTCCCGTACGGCGAGGGAACGCTCAGGGCCGAGCCGCTACGCGATGCGCTCGCCCGCTTTGCGCGGCCGGCGACCGTGATCTCGGAGTCGCCGGACCCGGCCTCGACCGAGGCGATCCGGGCGATTCTCGAAACAGCCGCGTTAGCTGCTCGGGTCGTCGGGCGGCGGCGACGGCGCGCTCGGGGGCGGCGGGCTCGTCCCGTTGCCGCCTGCGGTCGCCGGCGACATGCTCGGCAGCGTCTCGCCGCTGTCCTTGAACACGAGCCAGCCGCCGTACGCGACCACCGCGCCGAGCACGATCCCGACGTAGCTCGCCCAGGCCGAGTAGTCGTCGGTGAGGTTCTTGAGCAGCGCGAACAGGAAGATGAGGACGCCGAGCACGAGCGTGACCGTCCCGTCGGGGACGTTCTCCGGCAGGTCGGCGCCGAACGCGCGCGCCGCGACCCAGCCGACGATCGCAAGCGTCATCAGGCCGAGCACCACACCCCAGAACCCGTGCCAGCCGCTCGCCGTCGCCGTGCCGAAGCCGCCGAGGTCGACCGACTGCCAGTGGAGGAACATGTCGATGAAGAGCAGCACACCGGCCCCAAGAACCAGCTTGCGACCGAGCGAGAGTGCGGCGATCCGTTCCATGCGGCGTCCCCTTCGTCTGATTGCCTGCGAGCCTTCAGTCTGCAGGTTCGCGACGGTCGTCACAAGCCCTGCCCGTCGCGCGCCCTCTATCGTCTCTTCCGATGCTCGCTCCCGGGATCTTCAAGGCGTACGACATCCGCGGCCTGTACCCGACCGAGCTGGACGAGGCACGGCGCGTATGCGATCGGCCGCGCCTACGTCGAGCAGTTCGAGCCGCGCCGGATCGCCGTCGGTCGCGACATGCGGGTGTCGTCGCCGGCGATGGCCGAGGCCGTTCGCGGGGCGCGGCGGACGGCGGCGCGGACGTGCTCGATCTCGGGCTCGTCGGGACCGAGATGGTCTACTTCGCGGTTGGCGAGCTCGGGCTCGACGGTGGCATCGCCGTCACCGCGTCGCACAACCCGAAGGAGTACACGGGGATGAAGGTCGTGCGCCGTGGAGCGCTTCCGGTCGGAGGTGATTCCGGCCTGCTCGAGATCCGCGACCGCGCAGAGGCGGCATCGCTGGCGTGACGTTCCGCAGGGCGAGATCCGTGAGGAGGACATCTGGGCGCCGTTCGTCGAGCGGGTGCTCTCGTTCGTCGACGTGGATGCGCTGCAGCCCGCTGCGCATCGTGATCGACGCCGCGAACGGGATGGCGGGACGAATGCTCGCGCCGGTGCTCGAGCGCCTGCCCATGCTCGAGGTCGATCGGTGCTACTTCGAGCCGGACGGGACGTTCCCGAACCACGAGCCGAACCCGCTCCTTCCCGAGAACCGGGAGTTCATCGTCGCCGGAAGACGCGCGAGGGCGCGGACTTCGGTGTCGCGTTCGACGGCGACGGCGACCGCTGCTTCTTCGTCGACGACTCCGGTGAGTTCGTGCCGGGCGACTTCGCGACGGCGCTCTTCGCCGAGACGATCCTCGCGCGCGAGCCCGGCGGGCGGGTGATCTACGACGTGCGCGCGTCGTGGGCCGTCCCGGAGGTGATCGAGCAGGCCGGCGGCGTGCCCGCTCGTCAATCGCGTCGGCCATGCGTTCATCAAGCAGCGCATGCGCGAGGAGAACGCCGTCTTCGCCGGCGAGGTCTCTGCGCACTACTACTTCCGTGATTTCTCGCAGGCCGACTCCGGCGTGGTGGCGTTCCTGCTGATGTGCGAGCTCGTGTCGCGCCGCGGCCCTCTGAGCGAGATCCTGCGCCCGTTCCGCGACCGGTTCTTCATCACGGGCGAGATCAACACGCCGGTCGCGGACGTCGGGGAGACGCTCGCGCGGCTGGAGGAGCGCTTCGGCACCGAGGGCGAGGTCTCCCACCTCGACGGGCTCTCGGTCGCCGGCGATGCCTGGCATTTCAACGTCCGGCCGTCGAACACCGAGCCTCTGCTCCGGCTCAACCTCGAGGCGCTGTCGCAGGAGTTGATGGACGCCAAGCGCGACGAGGTGCTCGCGGTCATCCGGGGGTGAGAGACCAGCCCGGGGCAGACCTGGTGCCTGGCACCGTGGCGCCACTGGGCGATGCGTATTGGGCTGGCACCGGTCCGATGTGCCCGAAAGCGCATCAGCCTAGGATCGCCGCGTGATCGAGCTCGGCCACGAGACCGACCGGCGGCCGCCCGTTTCGCTACGCCGCGTACCTCCGAGTGGGCTTCTCGGAGACGGACGCGCAGGGTGTCGTCTACTACGGCCGCTACATGCCCTACTTCGACCTCGCGAGGACCGAGTTCCACCGCCACCTCGGCCGCGTCCACCTCGGGCCTGCGGATTTCGCGATGCGTGCATCCGTGGTCGAGTACCACGCGCCGGCGCGGTTCGACGACCTGCTCGAGGTCTTCGTCCGCGTCGAGCGCATCGGCACGACCAGCATCACCTACGACCACGCCGCCTACCGGATCGACGACGAAGCCGCTGGAGGCGAAGGCGACCTCCTGATGGCAACGGCCAAGCAGACGCTCGTGCTGATCGATCTCGCGGGGCGTCGACCGCTTCCCGTCCCGGACGCGTTCCGCGAGCGGATCGCGGCGTTCCAGGGCACCGAGCCCTGAGCGGTGCCTGGCCTAGCGCGCCTGCGTGACGTAGACCTCGGTCTCGTACTGGAACCCGAACGGCTCGGGCATCCCCGCGACGAGCGCCTGGACCCTGTCGAGCAGCGCCTCGCGCTCCGCCGCCGCCATCGCTGCGACGAACGAGGTCGAGGTAACCCGGTCGCGCAGGTCCTGTGCGGTGGACAGCTGCTCGTTGCGGAAGCGCCGCTCCTCGATCGGCCCATAGAGCTGCGAGCGCCGGAGCGGCTCGCGCCACCCGAGCTCGATCTGGGCCGGAACCTTCTGGCGGGCGGGAGCGAGGAGCGCCTCGAGCTGCTCCTGGAGCGGATCGGAGAGATCGCGGGAGTTCCAGATCAGCCCGAGGGAGCCGGTCGGACGGAGGACCCGGCGGAGCTCGGGAAGCGCCTGCGAGTGGTCGAACCAGTGCATCGCCTGTGCGACCGTGATCGCGTCGACGCTTGCGTCAGGGAGCGGGAGCGCCTCGGCCGTTCCGGCCATCGCCTCGGTGCCTCGGCACCACCTCCCGCAGCTTCGCGAGCATCTCGGGCACCGGTTCCACCGCGATCACGCGGGGCCCGAACGGGACGAGGAGGCGCGTGAGCTTGCCGGTACCGGCCCCCACGTCGACCACCGTTCGCCCCGGTCCGAGGCCGAGGCGGTCGGCGAGCCAGGCGACCGCCTCGGGCGGGTACGTCGGCCGCGCGCGCTCGTAGACGTCCGCCGCGGCGGCGAAGCCGGCCGCCGCGACCGGATGCACCCCCTCGTGGGGCCTGTCCGCAGAGTCGGCCACGTTCTCGCCTCTAGGTCGGCGTGACGCGGTAGGCGTCGAAGACGGCGTCGAGATTGCGGAGGGCGTTCAGCAGCGTGCGCAGGGCCTTCACGTCGCCGACCTCCGCGGTGTACCGGTTCCGCGCGAGCTGATCCTCGACGACGCCGCCGTAGCTGACGATGTTCGCGCCGTGCTCGGCGAACGTCCGGGCGACGTCCTCGAGCAGCCGGGGCCGATCCCACGAATCGACCGCGATCTGAACGAGGAAGCTCTTCGCGGCCGTCGCGCCGTCCCACGAGACCTCCGTGAACCGCTCCGGGTTCCGCTTCAGGGCGCGGACGTTCGGGCAGTCCTCGCGATGGATCGTGATCCCCTTGCCGAGCGAGATGTAGCCCACGATCGCGTCGCCTGGGACGGGCGTGCAGCACTTCGCGAGCCGCACGAGCACGTCCTCGACTCCCGCGACGACGACCCCCATCTCGGCGCCCTGCACCGTCCGCGCCTTCGGCGCCTTCGTGACGACCGGCGCCTCCTCGACGACCTGCTCGGTCTTGAGCCGGTTGATGACCTTGTTGACGATGGCGCCGGGCTGCAGCTTCCCCGACCCGAGCGCGACGTAGAAGTCGTCGGCCTTCTTGAAGCCGACCTCGCGGATCACCTGCGCGAGCGTCGGCGAGCCGCGGAGCCTCGCGTAGGGAAGGTTCTGCGCCTTCAGCGCCTGCTCGAGCGCCTCACGGCCCTTCTGCTCCGTCTCCTCGCGCGTCTCGCGCGAGTACCACTGGCGGATCTTGTTGCGCGCGCGCGAGCTCTTGGCGAGCGAGAGCCAGTCGCGAGACGGCCCGCGCCCCTGCTTCGACGTGAGGATCTCGACGAAGTCGCCGTTCTTCAGCTGGTAGTGGAGCGGGACGATGCGGCCGTTGATCTTCGCGCCGACGGTGCGGTGGCCGACGTCGGTGTGCACGGCGTACGCGAAGTCGATCGGGGTCGCGCCGGCCGGCAGCGTCTTCACCTGCCCCTTGGGCGTGAAGACGTGGACCTCCTCGTCGAAGAGATCCGTTCGGAACGCCTTCATGAACTCGCGCGGATCCGCCTCGTCGGCAGTGCTCTCGTCCATCAGCTGCTTGACCCACGCGACCCACTCCGCGTCCTTCTGCTTCGCGCCGCGCTTGTACTGCCAGTGGGCGGCGATGCCGAACTCGGCCGTCGCGTGCATCTCGCGTGTGCGCACCTGGATCTCGAGCGGCCGCCCCTGCGGTCCGATCACTGTCGTATGCAGCGCGCGGTAGCCGTTGAACTTCGGCATCGCGATGAAGTCCTTGAAGCGGCCCGGCATCGGCTTCCACAACGAATGGATCAGCCCGAGCGCCCCGTAGCAGTCGCGCGTCCCCTCGTCGCCGCTGCGCTCCGCGATCACGCGCATCGCGGTCAGGTCGTAGATCTCGTTGAACTCGCGACCCTTGCGAACCATCTTGTCGTAGATCGAGTAGAAGTGCTTCGCGCGCCCGGAGATGTCGGCCGGGATATCGACCTTGTCGAGCTCCTTGTGCAGGACGACGGCCGCCTCGCGCACGTGCTCCTCCCGGTCGGTGCGCCGCTCCGCGACCATCTGCTTGATCTCCTCGTACTTGCGCGGATGGAGGGTCTGGAACGAGAGATCCTCGAGCTCCCACTTGAGCGCGTGGATACCGAGCCGGTGCGCCAGCGGCGCGTAGACCTCGAGCGTCTCGCGGGCCTTCTGCACCTGCTTCTGCTTCCCGAGGTACTCGATCGTGCGCAGGTTGTGGAGGCGGTCGGCGAGCTTGATCAGGATCACTCGCACGTCCTCGGCCATCGCCACGATCAGCTTGCGGTAGTTCTCGGCCTCCGCGTGCTCGCGGCTCTGGAACTGGACGCGCGTCAGCTTCGTTACGCCTTCGACGAGCTTCGCGATCTCCTCGCCGAACTCGGCCCGCACGTCCTCGATCGCGGTGCCGGTGTCCTCGACCACGTCATGGAGCAGCGCTGCGGCGAGCGTCGGCTCGTCGAGTTGCAGCCCGGCGAGGATCTTGGCGGCGCCCCAGGGGTGGAAGATGAACTCCTGTCCGGACTGCCGCACCTGGCCTGCGTGGGCCCGGGCCGCGAAATCGAACGCGCGCGTCAGCAGTGCCCGGTCGACGTCCACCTTGTACGCCTCGACCTCGGCGACGAGCTCCTCGACGAGCTCCTGATGCCGCTCCAGGACCGCCATAGAGCCAGTGTACCCCTGCCCCTCCGGCCTCCATCCCCCGCCCGCGGGATGCGCAGGAACCACGCGATCGACGATGAATCGGAAGAACCGTGTTCACGCGACGGCGACAAACCAAGAAGCTCAACCAGATCGCGCGCGTCCTGCGCGAGCTCGATGCGGCCTCGACGCGCCAGCCCCAGAGGCCGCGGCGCACGCGGGTCGCGATCGGGCGCGCCGCGTAGTTACGCGGCCTGCTCGAAGACCTGCGGCGACTCGAGCAACGCCCGGAAGCTCGGAGATTCGAGCAGGCTGCGCTGTGCGCCCTCGGCGAGCTCGAGCTCGCCGAAGATCGCCCTGGCCTCGGGCGTCCACGCGTGCTCACCCGCCCGCCATTCCTCGGCGAGCCAGTCGCGCAGGTCGGCGAAGCGGTCGGCCGCGTCGAACACCCGCCGGACGACGAGCTGCGGCGCGCACACGCCGTTCCACCGGTTCTCCTGGAGGCGGAACGCGACGTCGTAGCGCCCCGGCCGGCGCAGGCGGTCGAGCTGGGCGCCTTGCCCGAACGCGATCGCCGACCCCGCGTCGCGTCCGCGCTGCCGCACGCGGAAGCGGAGGTGCTTGCCGTCTCCGACCGTCTGCAGGTCGACGAGCTCGCAGCCGTCGACGAGCAGCAGCACGCCGGGATTGCCGAGCCCGAACGGCGCCAGCCGCGCCAGCTCCGCGCAGAGCCCGAGCGTGAGCTTCGAGCCGGGGACGATCCCGTCGAGCCGCGTCGCCGCCCTGAGGTCGTCGTCGGCGAGGACGCCGTCGGCGTGCGCGGCGAAGGCTGCGGCGAACGCCTCGACGCGCTCGGGGCGGATCGACAGCCCGGCGGCGGCGCGATGGCCGCCGAAACGCTCGAGGTCGGCCGCACATGCGGCCAGCGCCCCGTGCAGGTCGAAGGCGGGGACCGACCGTCCCGAGCCCTTCCACGCCCCCTCCGCACCGGCGATCAGGACGACCGGACGGTTGTAGCGCTCGACGAGGCGTGACGCGACGATCCCGATCACGCCCTCGTGCCAGTGCTCGCCGGCGACCACGTAGCCGTGCCGGTTGCGGCGCGACTCGGGCCACGACTCGATCTCGTCGATCGCCTCGCGCAGGATCCGCTCCTCGACCGCCTGTCGCTCGCGGTTCAGGCCCTCGAGCTCGTCGGCGAGCCGCGCGGCCTCTCCCGCGTCCTCGGTGAGCAGCAGGGCGAGCGCGGCCTCCGGCCGGCAGAGCCTCCCGGAGGCGTTGATCCGCGGCGCGAGCCGAAAGCCGATCGTCGACTCGTCGACCGCCGCCGGATCGACGTGTGCGACCTTCATCAGCGCGCGCAGACCCGGCTTGGACGTCTGCGCGAGCCGGCGCAGCCCCGCACGGGCGATCGCCCGGTTCTCGTCGAGCAGCGGGACGACGTCGGCCACGGTCGCGAGCGCGACGAGGTCGAGGTGCCGTTCGCAGAAGGGATGGTCGGCGCCGAGCAGCGCCTCGGCGAGCTTCCAGACGACGCCCGTTCCGCAGAGCCCGGGGAACGGGTACTCGCCCTTCAGCGTCGCCACCACGGGACACGCGGGGAACGAGTCGCCGTCGGGGCGGTGGTGGTCGGTGACGACGACGTCCAGGCCGAGCCCCCGCGCATGCTCGACCTCGGCGACGGCGGTGATGCCGCAGTCGACGGTGAGCACGAGGTCGAACCCCTCCTCGGCGAGCCGCGTCAAGGTCTCCCCGTTGAGCCCGTATCCCTCCTCGAAGCGCGACGGCAGGTGCCAGGAGACGTCCGCGCCGAGCTCGCGCAGGAGGAGCACCGCGAGTGCGGTGGCGCAGATGCCGTCGGCGTCGTAGTCGCCGTGGACGCAGATCCGTCTGCCCGCCGCCGCGGCCTCGCGGACCGCCTTGACCGCCTCGGCCATGTCACCGAGCGCGAACGGGTCGTGCCGCGGAAAGGCCCCCTCGAGGAAGCCGCCGGCGGTCGTCGGATCGGCGTAGCCGCGGCGGACGAGCACCGAAGCGGTCAGCTCGTCGAGCGAAAGCGCGGACGCGAGCGCCCGCACGTCGCCGTACGAACATGCCTCCAGCTCCCAGGTCGCCGCCGCCATCGGGCAACGGACGGTACGGGCCCCGTCGGACGGCGAGGCTCGAAAAACCCCTGGAAACCTGGTTCAATGCGGTCCCCGTGCTGAGGACGCTCGCCGCCATCGCCGCAGCCGCCGGATTTGCGTGCGCCGCTTCGCCTGCGTCGACTCCCACGCCCGCTGATCGCCTCGGGCGTCTCCATCTCCGGTGTGCGGATCGGCGGGCTCTCCGCGGAGCCTGCGCGGGCCCGGATCGAACAGGTCTTCTCGCGCCCGATCGCCATCCGCACGCCCGACGGGGTCGTCCGCGTCTCGCCCGACCAGGTCGGCGCCCGTTCGAGCATCGCGGTAGCCGTCACCTCGGCGCTCGCGGCGACGCCGGGCAGCGCGATAAAGCTGCCGACGAAGGTCTCGAGCATGCGGATCGCCGCAGTCGTGTCGAAGCTCGCGCACCGTTACGACTACGCGCCGGTCAACGCGACCGTGACCGGCGCCGATGCTGACGGGCCTGTCTTCACGTCGGCGAAGGCCGGCCGCGCAGTCGACACGAAGACGATGCGCGTCGCGCTCGGACAGGCGCTGCGCTCGAGCTCCAGGCAGCAGCTGCTGCTGCTCACGCACCCGGTCCCGGCGACGACGACGGTCGCGAACTTCGGCCCGGTGATCGTGATCTCACGAGGGGCGAACCGGCTCACGCTGTACGACGGCTCGAGCGCGGTGCGGACATTCGGTGTCGCCACGGGGCAGGCGATCTATCCGACGCCGGCGGGGCTCTGGCACATCATGGACATGCAGCGCAACCCCTGGTGGTACCCGCCGACCTACGACGAGTGGGCGAAGAACCTCAAGCCGGTCCCGCCCGGCCCGTCCAATCCGCTCGGCACGCGCTGGATGGGGCTGAACGCTCCCGGCGTCGGCATCCACGGCACGGATGCCCCGACCTCGATCGGCTACAGCGCCTCCCACGGCTGCGTTCGCATGCAGGTTCCGGACGCCGAGTGGCTGTTCGAGCACGTCGCGGTCGGCACGCCGGTCGTCATTCTCTAGGCAGCTCGACCCCCAGCCAGGTCAGCACGCACACCAGCACGACGACCACGGCGACGCCGCCCCACACCCAACGCGGGTGACCGGACTCGCGGACGGTCGCCATGAACCCGCGGCCGAGCAGGATCAGGACGCCGCCGACCAGGCCGGCCCCGACCACGAGCGCGGGCAGCCAGATGATCAGGTGTTCCAACCGCGAGGCGTCGGCGAGAGGCTCCACTACGATGAGATCGTGCCTGACGCGCTACCGGCACCTGACGCGAACTACAGCTCGGGGGACGACTACATCGTCGAGTTCCTCGGCTACCGCTTCGCCTTCGGGACCGTCGATTTCGAGGGCCGCGTGATCGCGGCCGCCGTCAAGCTGGGCGTGGTGTCGTCCCCGGAGCTCGACGAGGACGAGACCGCCGACCTCGTCGCACTTGCCGCATCGGGCGTGATCGACGAGCCCGTCTCGCAGCTCGGCCGCTACCTCGTCCGCCACTGGGAACGCATCTCGCTGGTGGACAACGAGTCGCTCGTCTACTGGCTCCGCAAGCTGATCTTCCGCGGAGCCTGGCTCGACCACCAGGTGAAGCGCGGCGCCCTCGAGGTCGTGTGGGACGAAGACGACGCCGAGTTCGCCTACCAGCACCCGGGCGGCGGCGGCCGGCCGCTCCTCGAGCTCGCCCCGGTGCCGAGTTGGCACGAGCTCCAGTTCCGGCCGTAGCGGCCGCGGCCGGCGCCGGGTACCTGGCCGCGCTGCTCGCACTCGACCACTACGCCGACTACCACGAGCAGCTCGCGCTGGGAGCGTTGACGTGGGCGCTGCTGCTCGCCGCGCTGACCCGCGTCTCGCCGGAGCGGCGCGCCCAGACGCTCGGCGTCGTCGTGTTCGCGACGATCGGCGAGGTGACGGGCTCGCTGATCTGGGGCGTCTACCACTACCGGCTGCACAACCTGCCGGCGTTCGTCCCGCCGGCGCACGGCCTCGTCTACCTCACCGGGCTCTCGCTCGCGCTTGCGCTCCGCGCGCACGCGAGGATGCTGGTCGTCGCCGCCGCGACCGCCGCGACGACATGGGGGCTGCTCGGGCTGCTCGTGTTGCCGCGGCGTGACGTCGCCGGCGCGATCGGCGTCCCGCTGCTGCTCCTGTTCCTCTGGCGCGGCCGCAACCGGGCGATCTACGCCGCGGTGTTCCTGGTCGTCGCAACGCTCGAGCTCTACGGGACCGCGATCGGCACGTGGCGCTGGGCGCACGATGTACCGGGCCTCGGCATCCCGGACGGCAACCCTCCCTCGGGAGTGGCGAGCGGCTACGTCTGGTTCGACGTGATGGCGCTGCTGGTCGCGCCGATGATTTGCGTGCCTCCTCCGGCGTCGATGATTACGCGATAGGAACCGTTCACCAGCATACACCGCGAGCGAGGGAGCACCGTGAAACTTCTTCTCACTTCCGCCGGCATCAAGAACCCGAGCATCAACGACGCGATGCTCGAGCTGCTGGGGAAGCCGATTGGCGACTGCGACGCGCTCTGCATTCCCACCGCGTCGTACGGACACGCCCCGCGCGGCATTCGCGGGGCGTACCGGTTCATCACCGGACAAGCCACGACCCCGATGTGCGAACTGGGGTGGAAGTCCCTGGGAGTGCTCGAGCTCACGGCACTGCCCACGCTCGAACGCGAGGTTTGGGTCCCCCTGGTCGAGGAGATCGACGTCCTGCTCGTGAACGGCGGGGATTCCCTGTACCTGGCTCACCACATGCGGGAGTCGGGGCTGGCCGACCTCTTGCCCTCGCTGAGCGCGGTCTGGGTCGGCTTGAGCGCCGGGAGCATGGTGATGACCCCTCAGATCGGCGAGGACTTCAAGGTCTGGAACCCGCCCGACGGTGGGGACAGAGCCCTGGGGATCGTCGACTTCTCGATCTTCCCGCACGTGGATCATCCGGATCTGCCGGAGAACACCATGGCAGCCGCAGAACAGTGGGCCGCCGGCCTGTCGAATCCGGCATACGCGATCGACGACGACACCGCCATCAAAGTGGTCGACGGCAACGTCGACGTTATCTCCGAGGGGCACTGGAAGCTCTTCGAGCGCCTGCCGGCGCCGCAGCTTGCCTGACGGCAACCCGCCGAGCGGCGGTGCCGCAAGCAGCGCGTCCTAGAAGAGCGTCGAGTCGCTGCGTGACGAACCGAGGTGCTCGCGACCGAGGTCGGTGACCACGCGGCCGCGCGGCGTGCGCTGCAGGAAGCCGAGCTGCAGCAGGTACGGCTCGTAGACGTCCTCGATCGTCTCGGCCTCCTCGCCGAGGGCCACCGCGAGGGTCGACACGCCGACCGGCCCCCCGCCGAACTTCTCGACGAGTGCGCGCAGGAGCTCGCGGTCGAACCGCTCGAGCCCCGCGCCGTCCACCTCGAGCAGCGCGAGCGCCTCCTCGGCGACCTCGGTGGTCACGGCTCCCTCGTGCCGCACCTCCGCGACGTCGCGCACGCGTCGCAGGATCCGGTTCGCGATCCGCGGCGTGCCGCGGGACCGCGCGGCGATCAGACGAGCTGCCGCCTCGTCGACCTCGACCAAGAGGATGCGCGCCGAGCGCCGCACGATCGCTGCGAGCTCGTCCGGCGTATAGAGCTCGAGCCTGAAGGTGAGGCCGAAGCGGTCGCGTAGCGGCGTCGTGAGGAGGCCGGTCCGCGTGGTCGCCCCGACGAGCGTGAACGGCGGCAGGTCGAGGGTGAGCGTGCGTGCGGCCGGGCCCTGGCCGACGACGATGTCGAGCCGGAAGTCCTCGAGCGCCGGGTACAGGATTTCCTCGGCGGCGCGGCTCATCCGGTGGATCTCGTCGATGAAGAGGACGTCGCGAGGCTCGAGCGACGTGAGGATCGCCGCGACATCCTTGCGCTCGAGGCCGGGGCCTGCGATCTGCCGGATCCCCACGCCGAGCTCGGTGCGAACGATCTGCGCCAGCGACGTCTTGCCGAGCCCCGGCGGCCCCGCGAGCAGCACGTGATCGAGCGCCTCGCCGCGCGCCTTCGCGGCCTCGAGGGCGATGTCGAGCTGCTCCTTGACGCGGTCCTGGCCGACGAAGTCACCGAGCGTGCGCGGACGAAGCGAGCGCTCGAGCTCCTCCTCGGTCTCCGCGAGCACGGGTGCGAGGAACTGCGTCACGCCGCCGCCCGCAGCGCCTCGCGCACCTGCTCCTCGACGGGCAGCGACGCGTCGACGGCCGCGAGCGCGCGCTCCGCGTCGAGCAGCGACCAGCCGAGGTTCACGAGCGCGTCGCGCGCCAGGGTCTCCTCGGCGGGCTCGGACGCGAGGGCGTCCGCCGCGCTGAGCTTCTCCTTGAGGTCGAGCACGACCCGCTGAGCCGTCTTCAGCCCGATCCCGGGGATCGCCTGGAAGCGCTTCACGTCGTCGCGGGCGATCGCCCGGCGCAGCTCGGCGGGTGTCGACCCCGAGACGATCGCGAGGGCCACCTTCGGCCCCACTCCCGAGACCCCGAGCAGCAGCTCGAAGAGCTCGCGCTCCTCCGAGGTCGCGAAGCCGTACAGCTGCAACGCGTCCTCCCGGACGATCGTGTGGACCTCGATCGTGACCTCGCCGCTCCCGAGCCGCTGCACGGAAGGCGCCGCGTGCACGAGGTACCCGACCCCGCCGACCTCGACGATCAGGCCGGCGCCCGAGCGCCCGGCCACGCGGCCCCGCAAACGCGCGATCATGGCGACACGTTACGGGCGCGAACGGACGTTCCTGCTTCGCCCCGCCCGGTAGCGGCGCGCCCATGCGTGCGGATCGAGGTCGCGGCCGCCGTGGGCGAATCCGCGGCGGACGAAGCGCTCGAACGAGCGCGCGTGCGCCGGATCGACGAGCGGGAAGGCCCGGCGCGTCGCACGGAGCACGCCGGCCGCGACCGACGGCCGCGGGACGAACAACTCGGGCGGCAGTCGGCGCACGACCCGGAGCTCGTACCACGCGCCCCAAACGACGCCCGCGACCGTGCTCGGCCACAGCCGCGCGCGCTTTGCCGCGACGTCCCACTCGACGATCAGCTCGGCCGCGCTGAGCAGGAGCAGCGGGTCGCCGAGCAGCGACCGGCAGATCTCGGCGGCGGCGCCGAAGGGCAGATTCGCGACGACCCTGAACGGCTCGGTGGGCCAGCCGGCATCGGGCGCCGATGCCTGGACGACGTCGGCGCCGGGGCAGGCGCGCCGCAGGCGGGCGGCCGATTGCGGATCGGGCTCGAGCGCGACGACACGGGCACCCGCGTCGAGCAGCGCACGCGTCAGCAGCCCGGTGCCCGCACCGACGTCCACCACCAGCTCGCCGCGACCGATGCCGGCATCGCGGACGATCTCCTCGGCCAGGCTCCTACTGCGGAGGAGATGACGTCCGCCCGGCCGAACGCCGGCGGACCGCACGGACCATCACCATCGCCATCGGCCGGAAGCCTAGTGCACCGGGCGGGCCGACGCCCGCCCGGTGCGCAGGCGGATCAGGCTGCGCCCGCCTCGGTCTGCGGCGCGACGTCGTCGCGCGGCGGCGTCAGGTCGCGCTCGATGACCGCCCTGTGCACGAACCAGGCGATGATCGCGCCGAGCGGCGGCGCCGTGAAGTAGATCCAGATGCCGGTCCAGACGTTGCCGACTAGCGCCGGTCCGAACGTGCGCGCCGGGTTCACCGACGAGCCGCTGAACGGGATGATCGCGAAGTGGATCGCGAGCAGGGTGAGTGGGATCGCGATCAGCGCGCTACCGCCGTAGCGCTCGCTCTTCGACGACTGGAGGATGACGGTCACGAAGATCGCCGTGAACACGAGCTCCATCACGAAGGCCGTGCCGTTCGACGACGGCGTCGTCGCGGTCTCGGCCACGCTGTGCTTGTTCGTGGCAAGCAGCAGGAGGAGCGACGCGAGGATCGCGCCCGCGAACTGCGCGATCCAGTAGCCGATCAGGTCGACCACGTCGAGGCGGCGGTCGAGGAAGAGACCGAGCGACACCGCGGGGTTGTAGTGGCCGCCCGAGACCTCCGAGAACGCGTAGAGGCCCGCGAGCAGCGCGAGACCGAAGGCGAACGGCACGAGCAGCAACGGCGGGATTCCGGATCTGATCGCGCCGACGATCGCCGTCGTGCCTGCGAAGACGAGGACGAAGGTCCCCAACAACTCGGCCAGATATCTCTGCCATTGCTGGTGCATGTGCCTGCCACCTCCGGGGGGCGATACGGTTGGAGCCGGGTTCGGTCGCGGCCGCGAGAATCCTGCGACGCGGGCGAGGGCGGCTAGGAAACCGTGCGAAGGAGCGGCGAGCTCGTCGCGTGGCAGATCGCGACCGCCAGCGCGTCGGCGGCGTGGCTCGGCTCGGGCAGCTCGTCCAGACCGAGGATCGCCCTCACCATCCTCCCCACCTGCTCCTTGTCGGCCCGGCCGTAGCCGCAGACGGCCTGCTTGACGCGGGCGGGGGCGTATTCGGCGCAGCCGACGCCGGCGGACGACGCGGCGACGAGGACGGCTCCCCGGGCCTGTCCGACGGAGAGCGCGATGCGGGCGTCGGCGCCGACGAACGACTCCTCCAGCGCGACCGCATCCGGCGCGTGCTCGGCGATCAGCGTGCGAACGCCGTTGAAGATCGTCAGCAGGCGCTCCTCGATTGGCTCCCGCGGCGCGGTTCGCCACCACCCGTGGCAGGTGGCCCGGAGGCGCCCGTCGCTTCCGTGGACGATCCCGTACCCGCATGCAGCCGTCCCTGGGTCGATGCCGAGGACTTTCACGGAGCGAGGTTAGGCGCCCGGCCGGACGTCTCCTGCCGGCGAAGCCGAAATCCGATCGCCGCCGCTCGACGTAACGAAGGGCGTATGCGCTCCGCGCTCGTGCTGGCGGTGCTCTTCGCGTTGGGCCTCGTAACCGCCGCGGTGGCCGCCAGGCCCCACGCGGCGCCCGCCGCCGACGGCACGCTCGCAGCATCGGTCGGCCCCGGGTTCTCGATCTCGCTCACGCAGAACGGCTCGCCGGTCACGAGCCTCGCGCCCGGCACCTACGACATCAACGTCTCCGACACTGCGACGGTGCACAACTTCCACCTGAGCGGACCCGGCGTCGATATGGCGACGTCGGTCGCGAACATGGAGTCGACGACCTGGACGGTCACGTTCTCGGCGGGCAACTACCACTACCAGTGCGACGCGCACCCGACCCAGCTGCAGGGCGACTTCTCGGTCGGGTCGCCCGGCGGCACGACCTCCACGGTCGGGACCACGACGACCCCACCCCGCCGCCGACGACTGCCCCGACGACGACCACCACCACGTCGATGCCGACCACCATCGCAACGCGACGACGGGCTCGACGACGACGCCGACAACCACGTCGAGCACCGTGTCGACCACGACGACGGCGCAGACGACCGTCGCATCGAGCACCACGGTCTCACGCACAGGCGGTGCGACCCTCGCGGCGCGGATCGGAAGGGTGCACACAAGCCGGTCGAAGATCTGGCTGACCGTCACCCTGACGCGGCCCGCCCACGCCACGGCCGACCTGCTCGGCCGCCGCGGCAAGCCCCTCGCCCATCTCTCGCGGGCGGTGCGCCGAACGGCCACGCTCACCCTGCGGCCGCGCCGGCGGCTCTCGCCGGGCCGCTACACGCTGCGGCTGCGCTTCGCGACGACCGGACGCACGATCGTGATGGCGAAGACGATCCGGGTCGGCTAACCGGCGACGGCCTCGAGCACGCGCTCGGGAATGTCGAAGTTCGCGTAGACGTCCTGGACGTCGTCGTTCTCCTCGAGCGCGTCGACGAGACGCATCACCTGGCGGGCCTTGTTCTCGTCGTCGATCGACACGGTCGTCTTCGGGACGAGCTGCAGCTCGGCCGATTCGATGCTGAAGCCGGCGCCCTCCAGCGCACCGCGCACCGCCGAGAGCGCCTCGGGCGGCGAGGTGACCTGGAAAGTCGAGCCGTCGGGCCGAACGTCGTCCGCGCCCGCGTCCGCCGCGGCGAGCAGGAGGTCCTCCTCGTCGGCGTCCGACGCGGAGATGGCGACGACGCCGAGCCGCTCGAACTGCCACGCGACGGCGCCGGTCGCGCCGAGGTTGCCGCCGTGCTTCGCGAAGAGATGACGCACGTCGGCGGCGGTGCGGTTCCGGTTGTCGGTCAGAGCCTCGACGATCAGAGCCACCCCTTCGGGGCCGTAGCCCTCGTAGACGATCGTCTCGAACGCGTCGGCGTCGGCGTCGGTCCCGGACCCCTTCGCGATTGCACGGTCGATGTTGTCCTTGGGCATCGAGTACGACCTGGCCTTCTCGATCGCGTTCTGCAGGGCGAGGTTGTTGTCCGGGTCGGGGCCTCCCTCCTTGGCCGCGACGAGGATCGCGCGCGAGAGCTTCGAGAAGAGCTGTCCGCGCTTCGCGTCGGCGGCGCCCTTCTTGTGCTTGATCGACGACCACTTGCTATGCCCGGACAAGCCGATCCTCCTTCGCCATGGTCAGGAACCGCTCGTGCAGCCGCGTGTCGTCGGTCAGCTCGGGGTGGAACGACGCGACGAGGAACCGCCCTTCGCGCGCGAGCACGGGACGGCCGTCGAGCTCCGCGAGCACCTCGACGTCCCCACCGACCTCCTCGATCCACGGCGCGCGGATGAACACGGCCCGCAGCGGCGCGTCCTCGCCTGCGACCGCGAGGTCGGCCTCGAAGGACGCGACCTGGCGGCCGAACGCATTGCGGCGAACGGTCATGTCGACGAGGCCGAGATGCTCCGAGTCGAGCACGATCATCCCGGCGCAGGTCCCGAAGACCGCGCCCGGGAAGCGCCGGATCGCCTCGTCGAGCGCGTACAGGCGCATCAGGTGCATGAAGGTCGTCGACTCGCCGCCCGGGATCACGAGGCCGTCGAGCGAGTCGAGCTCCTCCGGCTTGCGTACCTCCCGAGTCTCCACGCCGAGGCGCCGCAGCATCGAGACGTGCTCGCGGAAGTTGCCCTGCAGCGCAAGAACGCCGATTCGAAGCGGCTTCACGCCCGCAAATGGTATCGGTCACGCACGCACGTACCCGCCGCTGTCACGCGTCACCGCACCGTCGGCGCGGAGGCGCTCGAGATGAGCGAGCGCCTCGGCGATCGCGAACCGGCGCTCGACCGGCGACAGCGTCCCGGTGAACAGCGCGAGCGAGACCTCGTAGGCGGTGCGCGGGTCGCCGTCGAGTGCGGCGAGCGCCGCCTCGAGGCGCTCCTCGTGATGCGCTCGGATCTCGCGCGCGCGCTGCGCCGGGTCTGTGATCGGATCCTTGTGGCCGGTGTATGCGATCCGCGGCGCGAGCTCCTCGATCCGCCGCAGCGTCTCGAAGTAGTCGGCGAGCGGATCGGGGCGCGAGTTCGGATACAGGCCGATCGTCGGCGTGATCCCGCTGAGGATCGTGTCGCCCGCGATCAGGATGTCGTCGCGCCAGAGCACGATGTGCCCGTCCGCGTGCCCCCGAAGCACTTCGACGCGCCAGCCGTCGACGTCGTCGCCTCCGTCCACGAGCTGCGGGGACTCGCTCCAGTGAATCGCCGCGGCGAGCCGGTCCGAGTCCCGGATCACGTTCTCGACGTCGCCGGCGGGCATCCCGTTCGCCACCCAGTGCGCGGCGAGGCGCTCGGCGGAGCGCCCCGGCCCCCACGCGTCGAGGCACTGCGCGTAGTCCTCCCGCCCTTGCACGACTCGAGCGCCGGTCAGCCCGGCGACGTCGCGCGCACCGCCGACATGGTCGGGGTGCATGTGCGTGACGACGATGCGCTCGACCGCACCGTCGAGCTCGTCGAGGATCGGCCGCCAGCGCGAGCCCGGGTCCTGCGACCCGAGGCCGGTGTCGACGAGGGTCCAACCGCCGGACGAGCGCAGGAGGTAGCAGTGAACGTGGTCGAGCCCGAACGGCAACGGGAGCGTGATGCGGCAGATGCCTTCCTCGAGCGCGACCACGCGTGAGAAGCTAGCTCCCCCGATGGCACCCCTGCTCGAGCTCGACGGCGTCTCGGCCCGCTACGGGCAGATCCAGGCACTGCGCGGGATCGACCTTACGGTCGACGAGGGCGAGATCGTCGCCCTGCTCGGCGCGAACGGCGCCGGCAAGACGACCACGCTGCGCGCGGTCTCCGGGACGGTGCGCCGCGACGGCGACGTCGTGCTCGCCGGGAAGCGGCTGGGACGCTCGCCCGAGTCGGTCGCGCGCGCCGGGATCGCACACGTTCCCGAGGGGCGGGGCATCTTCGCCGAGCTGTCCGTCTGGGAGAACCTGCGGATGGGCGCGTACATGCACCGCCGCCGGCCCGACTTCGCCGGGGTGCTCGCCTACTTCCCGTGGCTCGAGATCCGCCGGAACCAGCAGGCGGGAACGCTCTCCGGCGGCGAGCAGCAGATGCTCGCGCTCGCGCGTGCATTCCTGCAGCGGCCGAGGCTCCTGATGCTGGACGAGCCGTCGCTCGGCCTCGCTCCGCTGGTGACGCGCGAGGTGTACCGCGTCGTCACCGACCTGAACGAGAAGGAAGGGCTTGCCGTGCTCGTGGTCGAGCAGAACGCCGTGATCGCTTTGACCGCCGCGCGGCGCGCTTACGTGCTCGAGACCGGAGCTGTGGCAGTCTCCGGGACCGCAGACGCGCTGAAGGCCGACGACTCGGTGCGCACCGCGTACCTCGGGTACTAGAGAGTGCCTCGCCGCTGATGCAGCAGTTCTTCCAGCAGCTGGTGTCCGGCCTTGCCGACGGCGCGATCTTCGGCTCGCTGGCGCTCGCGCTCGTGCTCATCTACAAGGCCACCGAGGTGATCAACTTCGCCCAGGGCGAGATGGCGATGTTCACGACGTACATCGCGTGGTCGCTCTACACCCACCACGGGTTCCCGTACTGGTGGATGTTCGCGACCACCCTCCTGATCGCATTCGCCGGAGGGGTGGCTGTTCAGCGGATCGTGATCCGGCCGCTCGAGCGCGCGAGCGTGCTCACCGTCGTCATGGCGACGATCGCGCTGCTCGTGATCTTCAACGGGCTGGCCGCGTGGATCTGGTCGCCGCAGCTCCAGTTCTTCCCGAGCCCGTTCCCGCCGACCACCTGGGTGATCGGCGGCGTGCACATCTCCAAGCAGGACGTCGGGACGCTCGGAGTCGTGCTGGCGTGCGTGCTCGTGTTGTGGGGGTTCTTCCGGTTCACGAAGCTCGGCCTCGGCATGCGCGCCGGTGCCGTGAACCCCGACGCCGCCCGCCTCCTCGGCGTGCGCACCTCGTGGCTGCTCGCCCTCGGATGGGGCTTCGCAGCGATGCTCGGGGCGGTGAGCGGGATGATGGTCGCGCCGAGCGTCTTCCTGACGCCGAACATGATGCAGGCGGTCCTCATCTACGCGTTCGCGGCGGCGATCCTCGGTGGCCTCGAGAGCCCCGTCGGTGCGGTCGTCGGCGGGCTCGCGCTCGGCGTGACCCTGAACCTGCTCGGCACCTACGTCGGCTGGGTCACCCCCGAGCTTCGCCTGCCGGTGGCGCTGGTCGTCCTGCTGGTCGTCCTGCTCGTCCGGCCGGCGGGCCTCTTCGGGAAGGAGGTGGTCAGGCGGGTATGAGGCTGCCGCTCGGATGGATCGGCGTCGGAGCGCTCGTCGTGTGCGTGGTCGCGGCACCGTTCCTGCTCACGCACTATCGCGTCTACCAGCTCGCGTTCGTCGGGATCTACCTGATCGCGCTGCTCGGGCTGAACATCCTCACCGGCTTCACCGGCCAGATCTCGCTCGGCCACGGCGCCTTCATGGGCATCGGCGCCTACACGACGACGATCCTCGTCGTCGACCACGGCTGGCGTGATCTCTGGACGCTCCCGCTCGCCGGGCTGGTCGCCGGCCTCGTCGGGGTCGCGTTCGGCATCCCGGCGACACGGTTCTCGGGGCCGTACCTCGCGCTCGCGACGTTCGCCATCCCGCTCGCGTTCATCGGACTGCTCAAGCGGTTCAGCGGCTTCACGGGCGGCACGCTCGGCAAGTCGCTCCCGCAGTTGCACTCGGAGCTGGGCCTGAAGTCGAATCCGTCGCTCTGGCTCTACGTGATCTCGTGGATCGTGGCGCTGGTGATGCTGGCGGCGGCCTACCTCATCGTGAGCGGCCGCCTGGGCCGCGGCCTGCGCGCGGTCCGGGACAGCGAGGTGGCGGCCACCGCGAACGGGGTCTCGGTCACGGCGATCAAGACGGCCGCGTTCGGGATCTCCGCGTTCTTCTGCGGGATCGCCGGCGGGCTCTTCGCAATCGGGATCACCTACGTGAACCCCGACACGTTCCCGATCGACCTGTCGATCCTGCTCCTCACCGGCGTCGTGATCGGTGGGGCCGGCTCGCTCGGCGGCATGGTCTTCGGCGCGCTCTTCGTCGAGTTCATCCGCATCAGCTGGGGCCCGGGCCTCGTGCACCTCCTGAGCCGGATCACGAGCGTCGGCGTGAACACGCACGCGCCCGGCTCGCCGCTCGTGATCTACGGGCTCGTGCTCCTGCTCGTGCTCTTCGCGGCGCCGGCGGGGATCGCGGGCCTGGTGCGCCGCCTAACGACGCGCTGGGCGTAGAGGCGCTAGGTGCAGGGTCAAGATCTGGCCTTCAATTCACCCTGCCGCGCGCCTATCATCCGGCGAGCACTCCCCCCAGGCGACTCCCCCAAAGGAGACAACGCATGAAGAGAACGTCCCTGCTAATCGCCCTGGCGCTGGTTGCCTCGGCCGCCGTCGTGATGACGGCCGGTGCCGCGCCGACGGCGACCCCGGGCGTGACGGCGAAGACCATCCTGCTCGAGGGCACGTTCCCCCTCAGCGGGCCCGCGTCGGGCTACGCCCCGATCCCGGCAGGCATGGGCGCGTACTTCTCGTACGCCAACGCGCACGGCGGCGTCAACGGACGATCGATCACCTGGAAGTACGAGGACGACGGCTACAACCCCGCGAACACGGTGCAGATCACGCACAAGTTCGTAGAGCAGGACCACGCGTTCGCGCTGGTCGGTGGCCTCGGCACCGAGCCGCAGACCGCCGTTCGCCAGTACCTGAACGACAACAAGGTCCCCCAGCTCTACGTCTCCACCGGGGCGACGACGTTCGATCGTGACTTCGCGGAGTACCCGTGGACGCTCGGCTGGCAGCCGGATTACGAGGCGGAGGGTGCGATCTACGGGAAGTACATCGCGAAGAACCTTCCCAACGCGAAGGTCGGCGTCGTCTACCAGAACGACGACTACGGCAACGACTACCTGCGCGGGCTCAAGGCGGGGCTCACGCTCGAGAACCTCGGCCAGATCGTCGACGCCGAACCGTTCGACGTGACGTCGCCGAACCCGGCGACGCAGATCGCGAAGCTGAAGGCGTCCGGCGCCGACACGCTCGTGATCTTCATCACGCCGACCGGCACGATCCAGTCGTACGTGATCGCGACGAAACTCGGCTGGCATCCGACCAACGTGATCACGAACTCCGTCTCGGCGACCGATCCGTTCCTGACGGTCGCGACGAAGTCGGGCTCGGACATCACGGCCGGGACGATCACGGTCAACTACGGGCTCGACCCGAGCAACCCGATCTACAACAAGGCACCCGGGATGAAGCTCTACCGGGCGATCATGGCGAAGTACGACCCGAAGGGGAACGCCAACGATCCGCTCAACCTGTACGGCGTCTCGAAGGCGTGGGCGACCGTGCAGCTCCTGAAGCTGGCCGGGAAGAACCTCACGCGTGCAGGCCTGATGAAGGTCGCACGCAACCACACGTTCAGCGCGGCCACGAAGAACGGGAACCCGTTCTCCCTGCCCGGCGTGATCGAGCAGACGAGGGGCGGCGATCAGTATCCGATCTCGCAGGTGACGCTGGTCAAGTACCAGAACAACACCTTCGTGCCGTTCGGCAAGCTGATCAACGGTCGCGGCAAGTAGCCCGACCGACGCTGTTGGATTGCGAGAAGGGCCGGCACCTGCCGGCCCTTCTCGTTGAACTAGAGTCCGCGCATGCCTGACGCCGTGATCGTGTCGGTCGCGCGCACGCCGATCGGACGTGCCGCCAAGGGATCGCTCGTCGACGCGAGGCCCGACGACCTCTGTGCCTTCGCCGTGAAGGCCGCGCTCGAGAAGGTGCCCGGGCTCCCGCCCGAGGAGATCGTCGACGTGATGGTCGGCTGCGGGTTCCCGCAGGACCGCCAGGGGATGAACCTCGGCCGCCGCGTCGCGCTGCTGGCCGGGCTCCCGGAGACGGTCGCGGGCACGACGGTGAACCGGTTCTGCGCCTCGAGCCTGCAGACGATCCGGATGGCGTTCCACGCGATCAAGGCGGGTGAGGGCGAGGCGTTCGTCGCAGCGGGAGTCGAGTCGATCTCCCAGGTCGACGGGTATCCGAAGTCGCACGAGGAGCTCCACCCCGCGCTGTTCGGCGACGACGCGCCGATCGCGAACGTGTACATCCCGATGGGCCTGACCGCGGAGAACGTCGCCGAGCGCTGGGATGTCTCGCGCGAGGACATGGACCGCTTCGCGCAGCGCTCCCAGGAGCGCGCCGTCGCTGCGCAGGACTCCGGCTTCTTCGAGCGCGAGCTCACGCCCTACAACGGCGCCGTCGCCGACGACGGGCCGCGCCGGACGTCGACGCTCGAGAAGCTCGCCGAGCTCGAGCCGGCCTTCAAGCCGGGCGGCAAGGTGACCGCCGGCAACTCGTGCCCGCTGAACGACGGAGCAGCCGCGGTCGTCGTGATGTCCGAGCAGCGCGCCCGCGAGCTGGGGATCACGCCGCGGGCGCGCATCCTGGCCTCGAGCGTCTCGGGCATCGAGCCGGAGATCATGGGCGTCGGCCCGATCGAGGCGGTGCGAAAGGCGCTAGGACAGGCACGCATGACGGTCGACGACGTCGACGTGGTCGAGCTCAACGAGGCATTCGCGGCGCAGGTGCTGCCGGTGTGCCGCGAGCTCGGGATCGACCCGTTCGGCGACAAGCTCAATCCGCACGGCGGCGCGATCGCGCTCGGGCATCCGTACGGGATGACGGGCGCGCGGATCATGAACACCCTCCTGAACGACCTCGAGACACTCGACCGGACGATCGGGCTCGAGACCATGTGCGTGGGCGGCGGGCAGGGGATGGCCATGCTCGTCGAGCGCCTCTAGCCCCGCCGGCGCGGTGGGCGCACTCGCGCTCGTCCTGGCCCTCGGGTCGTCGCTCGTCTGGGGCTCCGCCGACTTCGCCGGCGGGCTGCTGACGCGACGGCTGCCGGTCTTCGGCGTGACGATCGTCTCGCAGGCTGCCGGATTCGTCGCGCTCCTCGTTGTCATCGCGATCCGCGGAACGGTCGACGGCCGCTCGTTCGCAATCGGGCTGCTCGCCGGGGTCGGCGGCGGCGCCGGCCTCGCGGCGTTCTACCGCGCGCTCTCGCTCGGGACGATGAGCGTCGTCTCTCCGATCGCCGCCTGCGGCGCCGTCGTGCCGTTCGGCCTCTCGCTCGCAACGGGCGAGCGTCCCGGCGCGATCGCGCTCGTCGGCGCCTGCGCCGCACTCACCGGAGCCGTCTTCGCCTCGACCGAGGAGCGCCGTGCGGCGGCGCCCGAGCGGGGCCGTGCGGTGGCGCTTGCGGTCGTCGCGGCCGTGGCGCTCGGGCTCTTCGTCTACTTCCTCGGCCTCGGCAGCCGCGAGGGCGACCCGTGGTCGACCCTCTTCGGCGCGCGCGTCGGCTCGCTCGGACTGCTGCTCGTCGTCGCGGCGGCGCTTCGCGCGCCGGTCCGGATCCCGCGTGCGTCCATCGCGGCCGTCGCCGCGGTCGGCCTCGCTGACGTGTCGGCGAACGCGCTCTTCGCCTTCGCGAGCGGCCACGGCCTGCTCGCGCTCGTCTCGGTGCTCGGCTCGCTCTACCCGGTCGTCACCGTCGTGCTCGCGCACGTGATCCTCGGCGAGCGGCTGACACGCACGCAGCAGATCGGCGTCGCGGTCGCTCTCGGCGGCGTGGCGGCGATCGCGGCCGCGTAGCATCGTGGCCATGGCCGTGCAGGCCCCGCTGATCGTGCCCGAGCGTGTCGAGGCGTTCCTCGACGCACATCGCCTCGGCAACGGTGCCGCGTCGTTCACGCGCATCGGCGACGGGGGCGGCTCGAACTTCACGTTCCTCGTCGAGCGCGGCGATGAGCGCCTCGTGCTCCGGCGCCCGCCGCGGCCGCCGCTGCCGAAGTCGGCGCACGACATGGTGCGCGAGGCGCAGCTGCAGCTCGCGATCCGCGCGGGCGGTTTTCGGCGGCTCCCGGAGATCGTCGCCGTCTGCGACGACGAGTCGGTGCTCGGCGTCCCGTTCTACGTGATGCGCTTCCTCGACGGCCACGTGGTCACCCAGGAGCTGCCCGGCGGGCTCGAGACGCGCGACGCGCGCCGGCGGCTCGGCGACGATCTCGTCGACACGCTCGTCGAGATCCACGCGGCCGACGTAGCGGCCCCGCAGCTCGCCGCGTTCGCCCGCCCCGGGAGCTATGCGGAGCGACAGGTGCGGCGCTTCGCTCAGCTCTGGGAGGTGAACCAGACGCGTGCCGTCCCCGACGTCGACGAGGTGGGCCGCCGGCTCGCGTCCGTCGCTGCCCGATCCGCTCGCGACGACCGTCGTCCACGGCGACTACCGCCTCGGCAACATGATGGTCGCGCGCGGCGAGCCGACGCGGATCGAGGCGGTGCTCGACTGGGAGATGGGCGCGATCGGCGATCCGCGCGCCGACGTCGGGTACCTGCTCGCGACGTACAGCGAGCCGGGCGGGAAGCCGAGCGCGCTCGGCTCGTCGCCGGTCACCGCCTCGGAGGGCTTCCCGTCGCGGGCGGAGCTCGTCGCGCGCTACGCGGAGCGAAGCGGCCGCGAGCTGGGGCCGCTCGGGTGGTTCGAAGCGCTCGCGCTCTGGAAGGCGGCCGTCTTCTGCGAGGCGATCTACGGCCGCTACGTCCGGGGCGAGCTCGGCGCGGAGGACTCCCGCGCCGCGATCTTCGAGCACGGCGTGCCGGCGCTCGCCGCGGCCGCGCTCGAGGCGCTCGAGGCGTAACCCCGGGGTCAGACCCGGGTCAGACCCCGACCGGCGGGAACACCTGCAACCAAGCGGTTTTCGGGCATCGGCCGCCTCGGGAGCCGCGGGTCGGGGCCAGACCCGTGCCAGACCCGGGTCTGACCCGGTCGACGCCCGCTACGCGGCCGCTTCCGCGACCGCGCGCAGCGTGGCGACGTCGCGCGTCGAGACGAGCAGGCTCGTCGCGCCCGACTCGCGCCACGCGGCGAGGCGATCGGCGATCCGCTCCTTCGGGCCGACGAGCGCGACCTCGTCGACGAACGCGTCGGGGACCTTCGCGACGGCCTCGCCCTGCCGGCCGCCGAGGAACAGCTCCTGGATCTCGCGCGCCTCCGCCTCGTACCCGTAGCGCGCGAAGAGATCGTTGTAGAAGTTCGTGCCGCGCGCGCCCATGCCGCCGATGTAGAACGAGTAGTAGGCCTTCAGCGCGTCGCGCCCGCTCGCGACGTCGTCGGTGACGACGGCCGGCACGCACGGCGCGATGTCGAAGCCGGGACGCGCACGGTCGACGGGGAACACCGTCCGCGCCTGCTCGGGCGACCAGAAGATCGGGAGCCAGCCGTCCGCGATCTCGAACGCGAGCTCGACCGCCTTCGGCGCGAACGCCGCGATGTAGATCGGGATCTCCGAGCGCAGCGGCCGCACCATCAACCGAAGCGGCTTCCCGAGACCGGTGCCGCCGCGAACCGGGATGTCGTAGTGCGCGCCGTGGTGCTCGAGCCGCTCGCGCCGCAGAGCCGCCCGCACGATCTCGACGTACTCGCGCGTCTTGCCGAGGGGCTTCCCCCACTCCTGCCCGTGCCAGCCCTCGACGACCTGCGGCCCCGACGTGCCGAGCCCCATCACGAACCGGCCGCCCGAGAGCAGATCGAGCGTCGCCGCGGTCATCGCCGCGTTCGCCGGCGAACGCCCGGGCAGCTGCATGATCGCGGTGCCGAGCTTGATCCGCTCGGTCAGGGCTCCGAGCCACGCGATCGGCGTGACGGCGTCGACGCCCCACGCCTCCGCGGCCCACGCGGAGTCGTAGCCCAACCGCTCGGCCTCCTGCGCGAGCTCGATCAGCTCGAGCGGATTCGTCCCCGGCTGCGCGTAACCCATGTAGAAGCCGAGGCGCATCGTGCGATGCTAACGGCATGACCGTCACCGATTGGGCACCGCCGACCGAACGGCTCGAGCAGGTGCGCGCGCTTCATGGACGAGCGCGTGCTCCCGAGCGAGCCCGTCCTCGACCGCGAGGACGAGACGCTCGGACGCGCTCGTCTCCGAGCTCCGCGACGAGGTTCGCGCACTCGGGCTGTGGGCGCCGCACGTCCCGCCCGAGGCCGGCGGCTCCGGCACCGGCTTCCTCGACTACGCGTACTTCAACGAGCACATCGGGCGCTCGATGTGGGGACAGCTCGTCTTCGGGTGCCAGGCGCCGGACGCCGGCAACGCCGAGATCCTGCACATGTTCGGCACCGACGAGCAGAAGCAGCGCTGGCTGCGGCCGCTCGTCGCCGGCGAGATCCGCTCCTTCTTCTCGATGACGGAGCCCGAGGTGCCGGGCTCCGACCCGACGACCCTGCGCACGCGCGCCGTCCGGGACGGCGACGACTGGGTGATCGACGGCCACAAGTGGTTTTCGTCGGGCGCCGAGGGCGCGGCCTTCGGAATCGTGATGGCGGTGAGCGACCCGGACGCAGCGCCGCATGCACGAGCGACACAGATCATCGTCCCTGCCGACACCCCGGGCGTCGACGTCGTCCGCCCCGTTCCCGTCCTCGGGCACGCCGGCCGCGGCTGGACGACGCACTGCGAGGTGCGCTACACGAGCGTCCGCGTCCCGGTCGCGAACACCCTCGGCGGCGAGGGCGCCGGGTTCCTGATCGCCCAGAAGCGGCTCGGCCCGGGGCGCATCCACCATGTGATGCGCTGGCTGGGCCAGATGCAGCGCGCCTTCGGACTGATGTGCGCCTACGCGCTCGAACGCGAGGCCTTCGGCGGGCCGCTCTCGGAGAAGCAGACCGTGCAGAACTGGATCGCCGACAGCTACGTCCAGATCCAGGCGTGCCGGCTGCTCACACTCGACGCGGCCCACAAGATCGACGGCGGCGACGAGGCACGCGTCGAGATCTCGGCGATCAAGTTCTTCGCCGCGCAGGCGCTGCAGGACGTGATCGACCGCGCGATCCAGGTGCACGGCGCCCGCGGGCTGACCGACGAGACGCCGCTCGGGCACATGCTGACCGCGGCACGGGCCGGCCGCATCTACGACGGCCCGGACGAGGTGCACCGCATGGTCGTTGCCCGCCGCGTCCTGAAGGCGTTTGCGGACGGCGACGGGTGGGACTTCACTTGAGGTGGAGTCGCTGCGTGGAAAGCTGCTGCTGTCTTCGCCGTCGCTCGTCGATCCGAACTTCCGCAAGACCGTCGTCCTGATCGCCCACCACGACGAGGACGGCGCGATGGGCCTGGTGCTCAGCCGCCCGTCGGAGGTGAGCGCCGTCGAGGCGGTGCCGCTGCTCGAAGGGCTGCCCGGCGCGGAGGGGCCCGTCTTCGTCGGCGGCCCGGTGCAGCCGCAGGCGTTCATGGTGCTTGCCGAGTTCGACGACGTCGAGGACAGCGTCGGCGCCGATCCTCGACCACGTCGGCTTCATGAGCGCCGACGCCGAGCCGGAGACGCTGTCGATCCAGCGTGTCCGGCTGTTCGCGGGTTACGCCGGCTGGGGCGCGGGCCAGCTCGAGGCGGAGCTCGAGGAGCCGGCCTGGATCGTCGTGCCGGCCGAGCCGACCGACCCGTTCGCCGACGACCCGGAGGCGCTGTGGCGCGAGGCCGTCGCGCGGGCCGGCGGGTCGGTCTCGCTGATGAAGAGCATGCCGTACGACCCGCGGCTCAACTGAGCGGCGGCAGCCCGACGCGCTCGCCTTCCCGGCGCGGGCCGGGCAACGTCGGGAAGCGGAACGGCGCGGGCTCGCGCCCCGGCTGAACGAACCACGCCTCCCCGGTGCGCCCGCTCGTCGCCGCGAGCCAGACGGCCTCGGCGACGACCTCGGGCACGACGAGCGGGAAGCCCGACGGCGGCGAACGAGTCGCGCTGGGCGTCGATCATCGGCGTGTCGGCGATCCCGGGGCAGACCGCGTTGATCGTCACCGGCTCGAGCTGCGGCGCGACGCTCCGCACGAAGCCGACGAGAGCGTGCTTCGTGAGCGAGTAGATCGCGTCGCTCGGCATGCCGGTGAGCCCGGCGAGTGACGCCGTGACGACGATCGATCCCTTCTCCATGACGCGCGCGAGTCGCCGCACGCCGAACACGACGCCGTCGACGTTCACGCCCGAGTGCGCGGCGGTACTCGTCGTCGGACAGCGACCGCAGCTCCGCCTCGCCCGTGAGCACGCCCGGCGTTGAGGCACGCGACGTCGACGGGGCCGACCGCCTCCCACGCCGCGGGATCGGAGACGTCGAAGCCGTCGACCAGGTCGAGCGGCTCGACGTCGTAGCCCTCCGCGGAGAGGCGCGCCACGATCGCACGACCGATCCCGCCGGCAGCGCCGGTGACGAGCGCCCTCACGGCTCGAGGACGACCTTGCCCCAGTGCCCGCGCGCGGCGATCAGCGCGTGCGCGCCGCCGGCGTCGTCGAGCGGGAAGTGCGCGCCGATCACCGGGTCGATCTCACCCGACGCCCAGAGCCCGAGCAGCTCGAGTGCGCACTCGCGCACGTAGCCGGGATCGAGCTTCATCAGGCGCCCGAGGTAGATGCCGACCACGCCTGCGTTGCGGCCTACGAGCCACTGGACGCTCGGGTCCTGCCAGAGCCCGCCCGCGAACCCGACCGCCACGACGACCCCGAGCGGGTTGAGCAGCGACAACGAACGGGTGAACACCTCGCCGCCGACCGGGTCGATCACGACGTCCGCGCGCACGTCGTCGAGCTCGTCGTAGCCGATCGCCTCGTCGGCACCGTTGTCGCGGGCGACAGCCTGCTTCTCGCGGCGTGCTCGCGGTCGCGATCACGTGGGCGCCGAGGTTCTTCGCGAGCTGCACCGCCGCGCAGCCGACGCCGCCGGATCCCGCGTGCACGAGCACGGTGCTCGCCGGCGTGACGCGAACCTGCCGGTGCAGCGGAACGTACGCGGTGAGGTAGGTGAGCAGGAAGCCGGCGCCGGCCGCGTACGACGCGCCGTCCGGCAGCGGGAAGGTCCAGTCCGTGTCGACCGCGACGCGCTCGGCATAGCCGCCGCCGCTCGAACGCGTGAGCGCCAGCACGCGACGGCCGTCGAGGTCGCCCGAGACCTCGGAGCCGGGGACGAACGGCAGGTCCGGCATCTGCGGATAGAGGCCGTTGCGGATCAGCAGGTCGGCGAAGTTCACGCCGGCAGCGCGCACGTCCACGACGGCATCGCCCTCCGGCTCGGGGACATCCTCGACGGCCAGGTCGCCGCCGACCTCGCGAAGGACGGCCGCCCTCACCCCTCGAGCCTCTGCGACCAGCGGCGCACGTCCAGCCCGTAGAGGTCGCTGTCCTCGAAGACGCCCTCGACGAGCAACACCCACCCGAGCCGCCGGTACAGGCGCGGCGCGGGCCGGTCGTCGGGGTATGTGGTCAGCAGCGCGCGCGTGTTCGGAATCCCGCGAAGGAGCGTGTCGTGCAGCGCGGCGCCGTGACCGCGCCGCTGCACCGCCGGGTCGACCGCCAGCTCGACGAATTCGAAGTGGCCGTCCAACCAAAGCTCGACGACGTCCGCAGGCGCATGCGCGGCGATCTGGTCCGTCCACCACTGGCCGCGGCGCCCGGTGTAGCCGTACGCGAAGCCGACGCACGCGCCCTCCTCGAATGCGACGGCACACCGGAAGCCTTCGCGGCCGGCGTGGGCGGGAAACTGCTCGTCGCGAAAGCGCTGGAAGTCCCGTTCCGACTCCTCGTACCCGGGCGCGCCGAACGCGCCCCGGTAGACCGTGGTCAGCTCGTCGACGAGCCCCGACAGCTCCTCGCCGTCGGTGACCAGCTTCACCGCCCCGTCCAGCGCGCCTCGCGCTTTTCGAGGAAGGCGGCGACGCCCTCCTGCCCGTCCTCCGAAGTGAGGCATGCAGCGAACGCCTGCACCTCGCGCTCGTCGTCGCGGGCGTCTCGCGTGTCCTGTAGGAGCGACTTGATCTGGCGCAGTGCGTGCGGGGACTGACGCGAGAGCGGCTCGGCGTATCGCGCGATCCCCTCGTCGAGGTCGTCGACCACGAACTCGACCAGGCCCCACGCCTCGGCCGTCCGGGCCGGGATGCGCTCGCCGGACATGATCAGCCAGCGCGCACGGCCCGGCGCGATGAGACGCGGCGCGCGCTGCGTGCCGCCGCCACCCGGCAGCAACCCGAGGTTGACTTCGGGAAACCCGAGCTGCGCGTCGGCGTGCGCGATCCTGAGGTCGCAGGCGAGCGCGATCTCGAGCCCGCCGCCGAGGCAGTATCCGTGGATCGCCGCGATCACGGGAACGGGAACCGCCTCGATCAGATCCGCGACCGGCTGGATGCCTGCCGGGCGACCGCCGTCGTCGCTGCCGCCCTGGAAGCCGCCGATGTCGGCGCCGGCCGAGAACGCGCGGTCGCCGCGTCCGCGCAGAACGACGACGTGGACGTCGTCCTCGAGCTGCTCGAGCTCCGTCCAGAGCGTGTCGATGATTCCGCGGTTGACGGCGTTGACCGGCGGGTTGTCGAGCCAGACGACCTTGATCACGGGGCCGGCGCGGTCGCGTCCTCGAGGGCGAACATCTCGCGAAGCTCGGTCTTGCGGAACTTGCCGACGCTCGTCTTCGGGATCTCTGCCACGAACTCGAAGCGGTCGGGGAGCCACCACTTCGCGAAGTCGGGTGCGAGGAACGCGCGCAGCTCCTCGGCGGTCGCAGACTGCCCGTCCTTGAACACGACCACGCGCCAGCGGACGCTCGTCCCACTTCGGGTCTGGCACCGCGATCACCGCGGCCTCCGCGATCGACGGGATGCGCCATCAGCGCGTTCTCGAGCGCGACCGACGAGATCCACTCGCCGCCCGACTTGATCACGTCCTTCGAGCGGTCGTTGATCTGGATGAACCCGGCGGGTCGATCGTGACGACGTCGCCGGTGCGGAACCAGCCGTCGTCGGTCCAACGGTCGGCCTGCTCGGGCGTGTCGTAGTACGCGGCCGCGACCCACGGGCCGCGCGTCTCGAGCTCGCCCATCGCCTCGCCGTCCCAGGGCAGCACTGCCCCGTCGGCGTCGCGGTGGCGTAGCTCGACGAGCGGCAACGGCCGCGCCCTGCATCGCGATGACGTCTAGCGCGTGTCCGGGTCGGCGTTCGCGAGCTCGCCGGGCAGCTGCGCCGTCGTCGCGACCGGCGAGGTCTCCGTCATGCCCCAGGCGTGCACGACGTCGAGCCCGTGACGCTCCTTGAAGCCCGCGATCATCGCGCGCGGCGCGGCCGAGCCGCCGACGAGCATCCCCTTCATGCGCGAGAGATCCCAGCGTCCGGGATTTGCGTCGAGCAGCTGCAGGATGCCGAGCCAGATCGTCGGCACGCCGGCCGTCCAGGTGACGCGCTCCGTCCACGAACAGGTCGAGCAGGCTCTCGGGATCGAGGAACGGCCCCGGGATAGACGAGCTTCGCGCCGAGCATGCGTGGCGAGGTACGGGTAGCCCCAGGCGTTGGCGTGGAACATCGGCACGACCGGCAGGATCACGTCCCGCTCCGAGATGCCGAGGCCCATCGGGTTGCCGGCCGCGACGCCAGCGTGTGCAGCATCGTCGAGCGGTGCGAGTAGAGGACGCCCTTCGGCAGGCCGGTGGTGCCGGACGTGTAGCACATGGCCGCGGCCTCGTTCTCGTCGAGCTGCGGGTCGACCCACTCGTCGGCGGTCGGCCGAGGCGAGCAGCTCCTCGTAGCCGTCCTCGACGACGAGCACGTGCTCGATCTGCGTCTCGTGCAAGAACTGGTCGAGCAGCGGCAGGAGGCTCTTGTCGACGATGACCGCCCGATCGTCGGCGTGGCGGGCGATGTACGCGAGGTCGTTCGGGTGCAGGCGCAGGTTGAGCGTGTGCAGGACGAACCCGCCGCACGGGATGCCGAGGTAGGCCTCGAGGTGCACGAGGTGGTTCCAGCAGAGCGTCGCGACGCGGTCGCCGCGCTCGAGGCCGAGCGACCGCAACGCCACCGCGAGCGAGCGGGCGCGCCGGCACGACTCGCCGTACGTGCTGCGCTGGAGGCTCCGGTCGGGCAGGCGCGTGACGAGCTCGGCGTCGCTCCAGTACGACTCGGCGCGCCGGAGCAGCGTCGGCAGCGTGAGCTCGTAGTCCATCATCAGGCCGTTCATCCGAGGTCTCCTCGCGACATGGCCTGCCGGCGCTCGAGGTCGCGCTCCTCGTCGACGAGCTGGCCGTCGCGTTCGACGTACCCGCCCTTGCCGCCGACGATCAGCAGCACGAGATCGTCGTCGGTGCGGTTCGAGAAGCGGCGCGGTGTGGTCGACTCGACGTGGACGAGCCCGCCCTCCCCGACCTCGTGCTCGACGCCGTCGAGCAGCACGATCGCGGTGCCGCGGTGGACGAAGTACAGCTCGTCCTGAAGGTCGTGGTAGTGCTCGGGGCCCTCGTAGTGCGGGGGCATCACGATCGCGTTGACCCCGAACGCGTTGACGCCGAGCGGCTTCCTGATCTTGCGAAACCCGTAGCCCTCTCCGAGGGCGTCGAGCGAGTTCACCGAGTAGCTCATGGGGGAACTCTACGACCCGAAGAGGAACCGCGTCAGCACGCGGTCACGGATGCGGTCGGGCAGCCACTGCACCGCAGCCCGCCGCTTCGCGTCGGGCCCGATCAGGTAGCGCGTTCGCGGCGTCGAGGCGGTCAACGCGTGCTCGATCGCCTTCGCGACCGCGTCCGTCGAGACGGCGTGGGCGGACGAGCGTTCGGCCGCGAGGCGGCTGAACTGCTGCAGGCGGACACCGTAGTACTCGGCCGCCTCGGGCGGCAGCTCCTCGACGGAGCGCTGCGGCTTCGTCCACATCGGCGTCGCGATCGTGGCCGGCTCGATGATCGCGACGTGCAGGCCCCACGGCTGTAGCTCGATCCGCAGCGAGTCGGCCATCGCCTCGAGCGCGAACTTGCTCATCGCGTAGGCGCCGAGGAACGGGAGCGCCGACCTCCCGGCAACCGAGCCGACGAGCACGACGCGACCGCGGGAGCGACGCAGCAGCGGCAGCACCGCCTGCACCACCCGAAGCTGCCCGACGACGTTCACGTCGAGCTGGTGGGCGAGCTCGTCGGGCGGCAGGAACTCGAGTGGCGAGGCGATCGCGATGCCGGCGTTGTCGACGAGCCCGTCCAGATACTCGATGCCTGCCACCGCACGCTCGACCGACTCGCCGTCGGTGACGTCGAAGACGAGCTCGTTCGCGCCGGAAGGCGCGTCGCCGGCGTTGCGCACCGATGCATGGACGGTCCAGCCTGCGCCGACGAGGCGCTCGGCGGTCGCTCGGCCGATGCCCGTCGAAGCGCCGGTTACGAGGACAGCAGGGATGCGGCCACCTCAGCGCGGTGCTCGCGGCCGTACCCGAGGGCGCCCTCGAGCCAGAGCGCCCGCTTGTAGTAGCGGTGCAGCGGGTGCTCCCACGTGAAGCCGATCCCGCCGTGTGCCTGGATCGACCGCTCGCACGCCAGGACGGCGGCCTCGGCCGCCTGCGACTTCGCCGCCGCGGTCGCCAGATCGACCTGCTCGTCGTCCTCGGCGACGCACCACGCCGCCCAGTAGGCGAGCGAGCGGGCGAGCTCGACGGCGACGTACGCGTCGACGAGGGAGTGCGAGATCGCCTGGTAGGTGCCGATCTTCTTGCCGAACTGCTCGCGCGAGCCCGCATATGCAACGGCGAGCTCCACGGCGTGCGAGCCGATTCCGACGGCCTCGAGCGCGAGCGCCGCGAGTAGGCGCCGCCGCACGTTCGCCCAGTGCCCCGCAGCCTGCTCGACGCCGTTTCGCGACAGCCGGCCGAGGCCGAGCGTCTCGTCGACGGTGGCGACAGACTCTCCCTGGGCGCTCGCCGACTCCATCGACGGCGTGAGCACGCGCTGCACCTCCGCGAGATGCGGGACGTAACCGTCGATCTCGATCGACCAGACCTCGTCGCCCGGCTGACCGGCGACCTCGTTCAGGACAAAGGGGCCGTCGTAGAGCACGCGGCCGAGCTCCTCGAAGAGCACCGCGCCGTCCAGGAAGCTGAACTCTCCGCTTCGAAGCATCCCGACCCAGCCCAGCTCCGAGAGCTGCGCCATCGTCGCCGACGGGTTCGCCTCGAGAAATGCGCGGGCCTCCCGGCGGAGGTCGTCTTGCTCCGAGGTGAAGGAGAAATCCATCAGCGTGACCTCGGCATCCCGAGCACGCGCTCGGCGACGATGTTGCGCAGGATCTCGCTCGTGCCGGCCTCGATCGTGTTCCCGCGCGAGCGGAGCTGCTGGTATTGCCAGTAGCCGTCGGCGTACCCGCCGCCGTCGGTGAGCTGCGCGTGGGAGCCGAGGATCTCGAGCGCGAGCTTCGTCAGCCGCTGGTTGTTCTCGGACCAGACGAGCTTCGACGCCGAGCCTTCGGGTCCGGGGATCCCCGTCTTCTGGAGCGTCGTCAGCGCGCGGTAGTTCGTGTAGCGCAGCGCCTGCAGCTCGATCCACTCGCGTGCGATCCGGTCGCGCAGGATCGGGTCAGTGACGTCGCGCTCCTTCGCGAGCGCGAGCAGCTTGCGGACCGCGACGTCGAGCGTCGCGGCGAGCGCGAACCCCAGCGTCCCGCGCTCGTGCAGAAGCGTCGTCATCGCGACCTGCCACCCGCCGCCGACCTCGCCGAGCAGGTTCTCCTTCGGCACCTGAACGTCGGTGAAGAAGATCTCGTTGAACTCCGGGTGCCCGGTGATCTGCACCAGCGGCCGCACCTCGACGCCGGGCGCGTGCATGTCGGCGATCACATAGGTGAGGTTCTTGTAGCGCGGCTCGTCGGTCAAGCCGAGCCCGACGAGAATGCAGAAGTCGGCGATGTGCGCGAACGACGACCAGACCTTCTGGCCGTTCACGAGGAAGTGGTCGCCCCTGTCCTCGATGCGCGTGCGCGCGGCCGCAAGGTCGCTGCCCGCGTCGGGCTCGGAGAAGCCCTGGCACCAGATCTCGTCGGCGCTCAGGATCTTCGCGAGGTAGCGCTCCTTCTGCTCCTCGGTGCCCCACGCGATGATCGTCGGTCCGGCCATCCCGAGCCCGATCACCCCGAGGTGCGACGGCGCCTCTGCCCGCGCGAGCTCCTCGAGGAAGATCGCCTGGTGGCTGTACGGCGCGCCCGCGCCGCCGTACTCCCTGGGCCACGTCAGGCCGGCATACCCGGCTGCGCCGAGTGCGCGGCTCCAGTCGCGGTCGGCGTCTTCGAACCGGCGCGCGCCGCGCTCCCGCGATCCCGACGGCAGGTTGGCTTCGATGAACGCGCGCACCTCGGCACGAAACGCTGCTTCCTCCGGTGTGTCGCGCAGGTCCATTCGCCCGGATCCTAATCGCGTAACGTCATGCAGGTCGACGTCGCGTATGCGACGAGCGAGCCGTCCTCGTCCGTGACGCGGCAGTCGGTGAGCGCAATCGTCCTCCCCGCCTTGACGACCGACCCGACGGCGGTCAGCCGTCCTTCCCAGACGGGCTTCAGGAAGTTGATCTTCAGCTCGACGGTCGTGAAGTTCTCGCCGGGGCCGAGACGCGTGGCGTTCGCGCACCCCATCGCGGCGTCGGCCAGGTCGCACAGGATGCCGCCGTGCAGCGTGCCGGGTGGGCTCGAGTGCTGCGGGCCGGCGACGAGCTCGAAGGTCGCGGTCCCTTCGCCGACCGCCACCATCCGCATGCCGATCAGGTCGCCGATCGGGGCGCCCGGTACCTCGCCGGCGATCATCCGCTGGAACAGCTCCACGTTGCTCACGGCGTCAGCACCGTTCGCACGACCTCGCCGCCCTGCATCGCGTCGAGCGCGGCCTGCCACTCGTCGAGCGGGCCGACGCGCGTGACCATGCGCGCGAGGTCGAGCTTGCCTTCGAGCGCCCACGCAGCGAGCCGCGGGAAGTCCTCCTCGGCAACGTGGTCGCCGCCGTGCGAGACGAGGATGCGCGCCCGCTTGGCGAAGAGACGCGGCAGCTCGAGCTCGCCGCGCTCACCCGCGGGCGAGAGGCCGATCAGGACGTACGTGCCGCCCGCGGCGAGGAGCGAGAGGCCTTGCTCGAACGTGGCGCGGCGCCCGACCACGTCGAAGACGTAGTCGACCGGGCCAGGCTCGGTGTCGGTCGCGCCGAACGTGATCGCCTGCTCCTGCTTGCGGCGGTCTGTGTCGAGCGCCCGGATCTGTGAGGCGCGCGCGAGGCGGGCCCCTTGCACGGCCGACAGGCCGACGGCGCCGCAGCCGATCACGGCGACGCGCGCGCCCTCCCAGACCTTCGCGACCTCGAGCACCGACAGCACTCCGGTCGCGACGGCGCAGCCGATCAGGCAGGCCTGCTCGACCGGAAGTTCACTGGGCACCGGAACCGCCGCCACGGCCGGCACGACCGTACGCGTCGCGAAGGTGCCGGTGCGGAGCACCGGCGTGAGCACGGAGCCGTCCCGCCGACGCAGCCGCCCCGCCGCCGCGGGCGGCGCCTTGCACTGGCGCGGAGCCCCGCGCCGGCAGGCCGTGCACACGCCGCACGCCGTCTTCCAGCCGAGGACGACGCGATCGCCGGGCGCGACCGAGTCGACGCCGTCGCCGACCGCCTCGACGGTGCCGGCGCCCTCGTGCCCGAGCAGCACCGGGTACGGATGGCCCCAGCCGTCCTCCTCGATCACGTGGAGGTCGCTGTGACAGACGCCGGTCGCCTCGACCCGCACGAGCACCTCACCGGGCTGCGGCTCGTCGACCTCGATCTCCTCGAGCGCAACGCGCCCGCGCTCGCTCAGGACGACGCCGCTGGGCGTCAACCATGAGCGGTCCAGCTCTTTGACCGAGCCCACGCCGGCGAGGGCGAGCGTCAGCTCGAGCTCCGCCATCAGGTTCTGCACGAGCTCCTCGACGCCGCGTTGGCCGCCGACGGCGAGCGCATACGCGTATGGCCGGCCGAGCAGGACGGCGTCGGCGCCGAGCGCGATCGCCTTGACGATGTCGGCCGCGGACCGGATGCCGCCGTCCATCAGCACGACCGCGTCCGGCAGCGCGTCGCGCACCTCGACGAGCGCATCGAGGGCCGCGACGGCGCCGTCGACCTGACGGCCGCCGTGGTTGGAGACGATCACGCCGTCGATGCCGCGGGCGAGCGCCTGCTCGGCGTCGCCGGCGGTCAGCACGCCCTTGACGAGCAGCGGAAGCGACGTCTGCCCGCGGAGCCAGTCGAGGTCGTCCCAGGCGAGGCCGAGATTGGGAAAGTGGGTCAGCATCGTCGCGGCCGCGGTGAGGACGTCCTCCTCAGGCGGCTTCGCGAGCCTCGAGAGGAACACGGGGTCGCTGAAGTAGACGCCGCAGCCCTCGCCGCCGAGGAACGGCAGGTAGGACCCGCGGAGGTCGCGCGGGCGCCAGCCCAGCGTGAGCGTGTCGAGCGTGACGACGATCGCCGAATAGCCGGCGGCCTCGGCCCGCGCCGACGAAGCTCGCGCAGAGGTCGCGGTCGTTCGGCCAGTAGAGCTGGTACCAGCGTGGACAGCCGGTCTCAGCCACCTCCTCCAGCGAGTGCGTCGCCGCACCCGAGAGGATCATCGGCACACCCGAGGCCGCGCTCGCGCGAGCCGACTGCCGGCTCGGCATCCTCGTGGGCGATCGAGAGCACGCCGATCGGCGCGAGCAGGAACGGCGCCGCCGACCGGAGCCCCAGCACCTCGACCGACAGCTCGCGCGACGCGTGCCCCGCGAGCATTCGGGGGCGGATCCGGTAACGCTGGAACGCGTCCAGGTTCGCGCGCATCGTCGACTCGGTGCCCGCGCCGCCCGCGATGTAGCCGTACGCGCCGGGATCGAGCTTCGCGACCGCCGCCCGCTCCCAGTCGTCCGCCGTGATCGGCCACTCGGGCGGCTGCTGTGCGATGTAGATCGCGTTCTGGATCATTGCGCCCGAGAACGACACGCCCCGATCCTAAACTGGCGCACGTGAACGGGACCGCACGACTCGAGACCTTCAGCGACGGCGTCTTCGCGATCGCGGCGACGCTCCTGATCCTCGACGTCAACCTGAGCGGCGAGGGATCGGTCACGCACCAGCTGGTGGACGCCTGGCCGTCGTACGCCGTCTACGCGATCTCGTTCCTGACGCTCGGCATCGTCTGGGTGAACAACCACACGGTCTTCACGCAGATCGGCCGGGTCGACCGCACGTTCCTGTTCATCAACGTCGTGTTCCTGATGGTGATCGCCTTCACGCCGTTCCCGACTCGCGTGCTCGCCGAGCACCTCAAGGACGGCTCGAAGCCGGCCGCGGTCGCCTACGGCCTCACGTACACGGCGATGGCCATCTGTTACGGGGCGCTCTGGTTCTACGCCGCCCGGGGAGGCAGGCTGCTCGCCGACACCGCCGACCCGCTGCTCGTGTCGGGGATCTCGCGCTCGTTCGCTCCGGGCAGCCGCGATCTATGCGACCGCGACGGCGAGTGCTGTCATCTCGGCGTACCTCGCGGTTGTGCTGTACGCCCTGATCGCGCTCTTCTACGTTTTCGAGAGCTCGGTGTTCGGCCGCGGCTGACGCGCCTCACTGGCCCCGTGACTGCGGGTCGACGCCGGCGAAGGTGAGGAAGTCCGCGATCTGGAACGTCCCGCTCTTGCTCGGGAGCGTCGGCGTCCACTTCGGCTGCGTCGCGACGTACGACTCCGGGTCGGACTGCAGCAGGCCCACGAAGACCTCGGCGACGATGCGGCCGCCCGCCGGGCCGAGATGCAGCCCGTCTGCGATCACCTCCGCCTCCTTCAGGACGTAGTACCAGAGCGGCGTGCTCTGCTCGAAGCCCACCCCGAGGGAGTCGAGCTCACGCAGGTCCGCCGCCGCGAGCCTTGGCACGCCCATCTCGCGCGCGACGCTCTGCCCGGACGGCAGTTCCCAGGTCAGGTGGCGCAATAGGTTGCGCTGCGGCAGCGCGGTCGGGGCGTCGTGACTCGCGATCGCCCCGAGCGGCAGGTTGAACAGCGGCGTGGAGAGCTTGGTGTCGATCTTCTTGTTCGGCTTCACCTCGCCGTCGCCGAAGTCGAAGAACGTCTGCCAGCCGATGAACCGGCGCGACGCCCGGGCGCCGCCGCGGAAGTCGTCGGGATCGGCCGACCCCTGTAGCGACGGGTCGAATACGAAGCCGAAGAACGGTTGACCGTGGTCGCCGGCGAGGTTCGCGCGATATGACGGCCGCACCATGCTGTGCCCCATCCGGTACGTGCCCGTCTGGAACTCGACCGGCATGTACGCCTCGCCGGCACGCGGCGTGTAGTAGCGCCGTCCGCGACGGAGAACGTCGTCCACCATCGACTGCCCGACGATCTGCGGCAGGAACTCGTGCAGGACGAGCCAGTGGTAGTGCCAGGTCGTCAGCCTGCGCGCCTCGGCGAAGACGAGCGACGAATCCAGCGACTTGTTGTCCGAGCGCACGAGGTCGACGGCGTGGTTGTGGAAGAGCAGGAACGCGCAGTGGAGGCCCGAGATCATCAGGTTCTCGTCGTTGCGCGGGTCGCCGATCACCGCCGCACCATCTGTGCGCCGCGGCAGATCCTCGAACACGCCGCCGCTCTCGACCTTGAGCTTGATGTGATCGTCGGGCTCGTACAGCTCCTGCTGCGCGACCGGGCCCGCGCCGTAGACCGAGTCGAGGTCGAGCGCCGGCGTCCGGTAGTTGCGCGCGTTCTCGGGTTGCGTGGCCTGGCCGAGCTTCGACCCGGCGTCGAAGGTGATGTCGTGGTCGAGGAACTGCCCGAAGAAGGTGGTGCCGGCGGTGTGCGTCGGGTTGTTGGGATTGTTCGCGCTCAGCGAAAGGTCGACGATCAGCGCCTTCGGCCCTGCCGAGAGCGGATCGGCGGCGTCGAGCAGCCCGCCAGGCCGCCCGAGCTCGACGAGCGCGCTCTCGACCGCGGGCGTGTGCTCGGCGAACGGCTTCAGGCGGAAGATCCGCCCGAAATGGTCGGCCCGCCCGGCCGCGCGCGTTGGGGGCGCCTTCGGCGCCCCCAACGCTGCCGCCGGATTGAGCGCCAAGGCACCTGCCCCCGCCCCCATCGTGCCGAGGAACCCCCGGCGGCTGATCCTGCGATCGCTCTTGCTTGTCATGTCGAGTGCTCCTCCCGCTCGTCACTGGGCTCTGCAACAACCTCGGAGACGCGCCCGAACGACAGGTCGGCGCGCCGAATCACCTCCCGGACCGCGTCCTCCGAGCCGGCCTCGCAGAGGTGGAAGCACGTCTCGTCGGCCGGCACGAAGATCGACTGGAGGTAGCGGACGGGCGTTCCTTCGCGACTCAGCGCCTCGGCGGCGAGCCGTGCCCGCTCGGCGTCACGCCGGACGGAGCCGGCGTCCAATCGCGCGACGTACAGCTCGACGAGGAACGCGGTCATGCCTTCGACGGTAGGAGGGGACGGCCGGCCCCGAAATACCGGAAACCCTGAAACTTTCGGTGCGCCGGCTTAGAGGAACCGGGAGAGCTGGGCGCGCGAACGGACTCCCAGCTTCGCGTAGACGTGCGAGAGATGCGCCTCGACCGTATTGACGGTGACATGCAGCGCCCGCGCGATCTCCTTGTTCGCGAGCCCGTCGGCGGCCAGCGTGGCGACCCGTCGCTCGGCGGGCGTCAGCCCGCCCGTGGGCTGCGGCTTGCGTGCCCCGACACGCGCGAGCTCGGAGCGCGTCTGGTCGGCCCAGCCCGGCGAGCCGAGCCCGTCGAACAGTGACGCAGCGAGCTCGAACGAGCGGCGCGCCGCGCCCCATTTCCGCATCCGGCGCTGCGCCCGGCCCAGCGAGAGCAGCGATCGTGCGCGGTCGAAGTCGAGCCCGAACCGGGCGTAGTCGTCGGCTGCGGCCTCGAGCTCACTCGCCGCCCGCTCGTCGTACGGCGGCGCCGCGAGCGCGATCGCCGCAGCGCAGCGCCTGGCGCTTGCGAAGGCCCATGGATGATCGTGGCGTTCCGCCAGCCGACGCAGGCGATCGTTGACGGCCGCGGCCTCGTCGAGCGCGGCGAGCTCGATGAGCGCTTCGACGAGATCGGTTGCCACCGGGAACGCGCCCGGCTCGTCGACCTGCTCGCGCACGGTGTGCTCCCATACCGTGCGGAGGCTGCCGACGGCGGCCTCCGGATCACCGGCGAGCAGCGCGACGATCCCCGCGGCGCGGCGCGCCTCGAGCTCCTCCCAGCGCGCACCCATCGCCAGCGACCGCTCCAGCGTGAGCGCAATCCAGTGCTCGGCGTCGTCGCGGGCGCCGCGCCCGACCGCGAGAAACGCCCGGCAGCGCTCGTACATCGGCCAGCCGAGCAGCTCGTCGTCAGACGTGTCGGCCCACTCGTCGAGCAGGTGGGCAGCGGAATCCCAGGCGCCGGCGCGCAGCTCGAGCTCACAGCCGTGGAGGCGGATCAGCGCGTACGAGACGGGCTCGCCGCGCTCGTCGGCGACGGCCCGCAGCCGCGTGAGCGTCGCGCGCGCGTGGTCGACCTCGCCGCGCCAGACGAGGCGCTCGGCGGCGATCCGCTCCGGTGACCCCGCCAGGTAGAAGACGGCGTCGGAGACCTCGACGAAGCGCCGGCAGATGTCGTCGATCGGCAGGCCGCGCAGGCAGCGCGCCCAGCTCAGGCTCGTCAGCGCGAAGCGCTCGAGCTCGGCATCGCCGGCCGAGCGGGCCGCGTGCACCGCCGCTTCCGCGCGCGCCTCTGCCTCCTCGATCCGCTCGACGCCGATGGCCGCCCAGTTGCTCGCGAGCTCCGCTGCGATCGAAGCGTGCAGCAGCGGGTCTTGTGCGCTCTCGACGAGCGCGCGCTGCAGGTAGTCGAGGCTCTCGTCGTTGTGCTCGATCGCCCCGCCTTCGCTCAGCAGCACCAGCGCCTGAGCCCGCGCACGCCCCGGCGGCAGCGAGTCGAGCTCGTCCGCCACGAACGCCGACAGCCGCTTCAGGTCGCCGGCGACCTCGATGTAGCGCGCGAGCTGCAGCACCCGGTCACTCCGCTCCGGGGCACCGGCCGCAGTCACGCGCAGCGCGTGGCCCGCCAGCACGACCGCGTCCTGGGCCGCTCCGCGTGCGCCCGCGGCCGCCGCGGCGGCGGTCAGCGTCGCGGCGAGCTCCGGGTCCGGGCCTTCGGCGGCGAGCGCGAGGTGGAGGGCGTGCAGCTCGGAGTCGCCGACGACGCGCGCCAGCTCGAGGTGCATCGCGCGCTGTTCGCGAGCCCGGGCGCGGCTGCGCGCCGCGGCGGCAAGCAGCGGGTGTGACGGCCGCACTCGATCGCCTTCGACGACGAGCAGTCCTGCGCCGACCGCGTCGTCGAGGGCGAGGTCGCCGCCGATCTCGGCGAGCTGCGACACGCGCAGGTCGCCGCTCAGCGCGACCGCGAGCAGCAGCCGGCGCAGCGGCGCGGGAGCGCTGCGACGCGCGTGCCCAGCAGGTCCTCGACGACCTCCGGAACGACGATGTCGTCCGCCGCGAGAGGAACGCCGTGCTCGACGAACGAGCGCCCGATCTCGAGCGCGAACAGCGGGTTGCCGAGCGTCGTCTCCACGACTCTGCGCAGGTGTTGCCGCTGCAGGCTCAGCCCGAGCCGCTCGGAGAGCAGCCGCCGGATCGCCCCGAGGCTGAGCGGCCCGACCGACAGCGTCACGGCTCGTGCCATCGAGTGTCCGCTCGAGCGAGGTCGGCGCGCCGCGCCGGCGCGCGAGCAGGAACGCGACCGGCGCTGGGTCGAGCCGGCCCGCGGCGAACGCCAGGCTCTCCGCCGACGGCGCATCGAGCCACTGGAGATCGTCGACGGCCACGACGAGCGGCTCGTCGCGCGCAAGCTCACGCAGGATGTTGAGGAGCGCCAGTCTGATCGCGTGCGCCTCGGGAGGTGCGTCCGACGGCTCCGCCCGCAGCAGCGCGACCTCGAGTGCGCGCCGTTGCGGTGAGGGAAGCCCGAGACCCCGGAGCTCGACGCCGTCGAGCAGGTCGATCAGGCCGGCGAACGAGAGCTCGGCGTCGGCCCCGCTCGCTCGCGCGCGGAGGATGCGCAGCCCGTGCTCCTCGGCGGCGCGAATCCCGGCCTCCCAGAGCGTCGTCTTCCCCGCGCCCGGCCCCCCGGTGACCACGATCGCCTCGGAAGGACGATCGGCTGCGAGGAGTTCATGGAGGTGGGCAAGTTCCGACTCGCGGCCGACGATGTGGTCGAGCTGCTGCGTTCGGTTTCCCCCGTTTCC
Source organism: uncultured Thermoleophilia bacterium (assembly GCA_963742615.1). Taxonomy (GTDB): domain Bacteria; phylum Actinomycetota; class Thermoleophilia; order Gaiellales; family Gaiellaceae; genus PALSA-600. The sequence continues at coordinate 421,305 of CAVUMS010000003.1, forward strand.
TCACGGGATGGCTTACTACAAACCGGCCGCGGCTGCACGTGCGTCCGCCGGCGTCTCTTGGCAAAGTGCGGTCGTGCCTGAGGATCATTTCGGGGAGCGGGTTGCCGCGCGCTACGACGAGTCCAGTGCGGAGATGTTCGATCCCGCCGCCGTCGAGCCGGTGGTCGACTTCCTCGCCGGCCTGGCGGGCGACGGCGCAGCGCTCGAGCTCGGCATCGGCACCGGCCGCATCGCCCTCCCGCTGTCGGCGCGCGGCGTCCGCGTGCACGGGATCGACCTGTCGGACGCGATGGTCGCCCGCCTGCGGGCGAAGCCCGGCACCGAGAAGATCATCGTCACGATCGGCGACTTCGCGACGACGACCGTCGACGGGACGTTCTCCCTCGCCTACCTCGTCTTCAACACGATCATGAACCTGACGACCCAGGACGCGCAGGTGGCGTGCTTTCGCAACGTCGGCGCGCATCTCGCACCGGGCGGTTGCTTCGTGATCGAGGTGATGGTCCCGAACCTGCAGCGGCTCCCGCCGGGTGAGACCTTCCAGCCCTTCAGCGTCACCCCCACGCACCTCGGGATCGACGAGTACGACGTCGTGTCACAGGGCCTCGTCTCTCATCACTACTTCGTCGCCGGAGACAAGATCGAGGTGCACTCGGTGCCGTTCCGCTACGTGTGGCCGGCGGAGCTCGACCTGATGGCGCGTATCGCCGGCATGACGCTGCGCGAGCGGTTCGGCGGCTGGCAGCGCGAGCCCTTCACGGCCGGGAGCACCTCGCACGTCTCGGTCTGGGAGAAGACGTCGTAGGCGACGTGCCCAGGCCGTTCCGGACTGCGGCGGCGTACTACGTGCGCTACCGGCCCGCCTATCCGCCGACGCTGATCGCGCGGCTCGCGGAGGCGACCGGTCTCGACCGCGAGGCGCGCGTGCTCGACCTCGGCTGCGGGCCCGGCTCGCTTGCGATCCCGCTCGCGGCGCACGCCGGAGAGGTGGTGGCCGTCGACGTCGAGCCCGAGATGATCGCCGAGCTGTCCCGCGCGGCGCCCCCGAACGTCACCCCTGTCGGGGCCCGCGCCGAGGACGTCGACGAAGGCTGGGGCTCGTTCCGGCTCGCGACGGCCGGGCGTGCGATCCACTGGTTCGACGCGTCGCTCGTCCTCGACAACCTCGCGCGGGTCACTTCCACGGTCGCCCTCTGCGCCGACGACAGCCGGGAGTCGGAGGCGCAGACGCTCGCGCTCACGCTCGCGCGTGAGCTGATCGACGAGGACCCGCGCGAGCGTTCGAAGCCGACGTTCCGGTACGCCGACATCCTTGCGACGAGCCCGTTCTCGGAGGTGGAGGTCGTCTCGGTCGAGGTCGAGCGGACGTGGGCACCGGACGACCTGATCGGGTTCGCCTATTCGACATCGTCCGCGTCGCCCGAGCGCCTCGGCGACCGGCGGGCGGAGTTCGAGCGGCGCCTCCGGCAGCGAGCAGAGAGCTTCTATCGCGAGCGCGTCAGTGTCAGCGCAGTGGTCGGGCGCCGTCCCTGACGCGCTGACCGATGACGCTCGCCGACGTCAGCAGCTTCCTCGCTCAGCTCGACGGCGTCACCGAGCGACGCCGCGACGGCCTGCTCGACTGGCGGTATCACGGCCGTCTTGTCGCTCGACAACTCGATGACACGCACATCGTCATCCGGGCCTCGTTCGGCTTCAGGGATCTTCTGCTCCAGTCGTTCCCCGGCACCTTCTCCGCTGCCCGGACGCTTGGCCAAGCACATGATGGTCGTCGCCGACCTCGAGAACGGAAACCCCGATGCGGTGGAGGACGCGCTCGTCGGCGCGTGGGAACTGCAGTCCGGCCAGTGACGCGGACGGGCGGCATTCCACGCATTCGGGGGACTACGGGCTCACGATCGATCGTCCGAGAGGCGGCCCCGGACCCGCGCCGCGAGCACGAGGTACGCCTCGTAGCGGTGATACCGGGGGTGCTCCGGGTCGAATCGCGCCGGCCTCTGCCGGACGGTCGGCTCTCCGATCATCTCGCCGTTCCTGAACTGATCTCGCGTCAGATCGACCTCCATCCCTCCCGGAAGCCGGTTCCACATGTGCGCTTCGATCCGCTCGCCGTCCAGGAAGACGTCCGCAGCCAGCACGTCTCCCCCGAAGATGTCGTGCACCACCAGCGTCGTCACGTCGCACTGGCCGCGCGAGGGATTGTCGGGCGTCCAGCCGTCGCCCTCCTCCGCCGTATCGACGGCCCAACTGGCTCTGATGGCGGCTTCGATCTCGGAGAGGGTGTGCATCGGACAGGCGCCTGGCGGATTCGAACCTCCGTGTCCGACGATATAGCCACCGTCCTTGAAATACTACGTACCACGTAGTAGTCTTCGAGTCGTGAACGACCCCAGCTTGCTGATCCTCACGAGTCTCTCGTCCGGGCCGAAGCACGGGCACGCGCTGCTCCTCGATATCGACGCCTTTGCAGGTGTCCGCCTCGGCCCCGGAACACTTTACGGCGCGATCACGCGGCTCGAGGAGCGCGGCCTGATCGAGCCACTCGGCGCCGACGACCGCCGGCGTCCCTACCGGCTGACAGCGGCGGGGGCAACCGCGCTCGCCGATTCTCTCGCAGGCCTGCGCCGGATCGTCGAGGCCGGCACGGCGCGCCTGGCGGCGGCGACATGAGGCTTCTCCTCTCTGCGTACCCACGGCGGTGGCGCGAACGATACGCCGAGGAGCTGCTCGCGCTGCTCGAGGCGGAGCCGCTCAGCTGGCGGGTCAGCGTGAACGTCGTCGTCGCCGGTCTCCGGGAGCGCTTGCGCGGCTCCGGCCCGCCACAACTGCGCGTGCTCTGGGCGTGGACGCTGTTCGTCATCGGGGGGATGGCGTTTCAGAAGACGTCCGAGCACTGGCAGGTGGTCGTGCCGGGCGGCGATCGCGCCGTCCCGACGGTGGCTTTCGACACCGTTCAGGTCGCGGCTGCGATCGGCAGCGCAGCCATCCTCACCGGCGTGGCGCTCGCGCTGCCCGCTTTCCTGCGCGATCTGGGGAGCGGCGGCTGGGCGGCCGTTCGCCGACCGATCCTCGTCGCGTCGGCCGCAACCGTGGTCGCCGGGGCCGCACTCGTCACGGTCGCGCTCGGCCACGACGTCGTCGCCGCATCGGTCTTCGTCGCCTTCGCAGTCTTCTCGCTTCTCGCCTGGACACACGCGGCCGCTGTCGCGGCCGAGCGCCTGGGACCGCTTCGCGTGCACTCGTATCTCGCGCTCGCCGTGAGCGCGACCATGGTCGTGGCGACGATCGCCGCCGCGGTGTGGTTCGCTTCGGTGACCGCAGACGCACCGTCGTTCGTAGGTGACGCGCAACTCGCGGTCGTTGCCAGCTTCATGCTCGCCGGGACCGCCCTCGCCGCCGCCGGCGTCAGGTCACTCCGGCATGGCCTGGCCTAGCGGCCACCGGTTCGTTGCCATTGCTGTAGCGGCGCCGCCGACGACCCTCCTCGGCTGGTCGTCTTCGTCGAGCGCGACCCGACGCGACGAACCGGTGCACGATGAAGAACCCGAGAGCGGCCCGGCGTCTGCGGGCGTCCGCATAACGTGGGCCGATGAGCACAGACTGGGCTGCCTGGCATGAGCGATACGAGGATTCCTCTTCTTCTCTGGCGGCAAGGCTTCGCGTTGTTCAAGGCTTCATCCGGGACTTTCTCGATGGTCGATCCGACCGCGAATCACGCGTGGTCAGTCTCTGTGCGGGCAAGGGCCTCGACTTGCTCGGCGTGCTCTCTTCGCACCCCGCAAGGCAACTGGTTCGGGGCCGCCTCGTGGAGCTCGACTCCGATCTCGCCGCAGCGGCACGCGGAGTCGCGGAAACCGCCGGGCTGAGCAAGCTCGAGGTCGTCGTTGCAGACGCGGGATTGACCGACTCCTACGTGGGAGCCGTACCTGCCGATCTGGTGATCGTATGCGGCGTCTTCGGCAACATCTCCGACCGCGACGTCGAGGCGACGGTTCGGGCCATGCCGTCGCTTTGCAGTCAGGGCGGCACTGTGATCTGGACGCGCCATCGCCACGAGCCGGATCTGACTCCAGCGATTCGGCGATGGTTCGGCGATGCCGGGTTCGCCGAACAAGCGTTCACGTCGCCGGGTATCGACTCGTTTGCGGTCGGCGTTCACAGGCTCAACGGGCCCGGCGTCACGCTCTCCGCCGGTCGACAGCTGTTCACCTTCACGCACTGATGGCGTCGCTTTCCCCTAGCCGTCGGTGACCCCCTCCAGGCGTCACTGCGAGCCCGTCTCGTCGGGCGTCATGACTGAACGCTGGCCCAGGCGGCTGCACAGACGTCGCCTCGCCGCTTCGTTAGGGTCAGAACGTCGAATCCGTGCCGACCCAGCGACAGCAAGCAGGAAGGAGCCGAGATGTCCGCTCCAACAGACGTTGACCGCGCTGCTCCGGTGCTTGCCGTCCACGAAATCGACATCGAGGCACCGCTGGACACGGTTTGGCGACTCCATATCGACGTCAACGCTTGGCCGAGGTGGCAGACCGACATCACCGCCGCGCACCTCGACGGAGTGTTCGAACCCGGCGTCTCGTTCGACTGGACGAGCTACGGCTTCAGTGTCACGTCGACGGTCTATGACCTGGCTGAGCGATCCCGCGTCCTTTGGGGCGGAACGTCCGGCGGCATAACAGGCGTTCATGAATGGCTCTTCACCGAGACGCCGAGCGGCGTGCATGTGACGACGACCGAGTCGTTCGCCGGCGAGCCTGTCGAGGCTGACGCGCCCGGGATGCAGACGGTCCTCGACGCGTCGCTCGTCGCCTGGCTTGGCCATCTCAAAGCGGCTGCTGAGTCGACGGCCTGACCGACGCACTCGGCCCTCGGTTGCTCAAGCAACAGCGGGCGCAGCGAGCGCGATCAGCTCGGAGCTGAGAGTCGGTCGCACACGTGCGCGGTGCTCGACGCCCTTTGTAGGGCGATAGCGGACGGCGGTGCGAGGCCAACGGCCGCGGGGATCAGGTTCGGGTCGCCTGAACCGCCTCTGCCTCGACTTTTTGTGCTCGTCGGACGCGATCTGACACGGCAGACCGGGTGCACGATGCGCAGCCTTCCGAACGCCCGACGGCTGTGGGCGTCTCGAGAGGGACTCATCGAGCCGGCACCTTGGACGCTGGACGAGTGGCTCGCGGCCGCCGCGATGCTCGCCGCTCGACGGATCGAATGAGACCGTCCAGTGAGCGCTACTTAGGCATTGCTCAGTGGACCTCGCTTTCTGGAGCGAGTCGCGGGAAGTAGTGCCAGGCGACGTCCTTGATGACTTCGATAATCAACTCGGGTGTGACTTCGGTGTTGGGGTCGTCGACCTCCGCCGGGAGGTTTGCGACACCCGTTGCCTTGGCGTGTGCGATGACGCCGGGTCCGATCGTCTTGCCGAGGCCGCTAAGCGCCTTGTTGACGAGGTTGAAGTCGATCGCCCAGTCGGGGACCGGTTGAGCCTGCACGGTGGTCCACGCGTCGGGGTTGCGTGGGGTGTCGCGAGTGAAGAGGTGCTCGAACGTGCGTGCGGAGGCGTCACGTTGGGTGAGCGGATCACCGAGTCCCCATGCCTTCCGTAGCGTCGCGATCAGCGAGGTGTGGCGGTACTCCTCGTTGTAGACCGAGCCAGGCTCGACCCACGGTGACACGAGGATGGCGGGGACGCGGTAGCCGGAGCGATCGAACTTGAAACCCATCTCGCCTGCGGGTGCTCCTGGGTCGGGCGGCGGGACAGGTCCGGGCGGCACATGGTCGTAGGTACCGCCGGGTTCGTCCCAACCGACCAGCAGGGTCGTGTTCCACACGTTCGACCGGTCGCGGAAGTCGCCGACCGGTAGGCGTTGAAGACTCGTTCGAGCAAGGCTTCGCCTCCGAGCGGGCACGAGGGCGAGTCGATAGCGATGTCTTGGTTGCCACCGAGGAACGACCGGCGGCTGCCGGGTGATAGTCGCCGTGGCCGGACAGCATGTTCGGCTCGATGAACGCGAAGTTAGGCAGCGTTCCCGCGGCGGCATCCCTCTCGAACTCGGCGGAACGAAGTGAGTCGCCAACCGTCCTCAGCCGAGAGAAGTGGATAACACCTGCGAACGAGAGCGGCATTGACTGCACGTAGACCTTCCACGTCTTCCCGTGCTGCTCCAGCCGCTCGAAGATCGTCTCCGCATCGTTCTCTGTGAACCACTTCTTCGCCGGGCTGTTGACCACCAGGCCAGACGAGGTCGCCGCCGTCCAGAACGACCTGTTCATGAACGTCTGCGACGGAACCTCACAGAACCAGTGGTCGAACACCCCGAAGTCTCGCGCGATCGCGCTCAGCACGGGCACCTGTTCCGGCGTGTACCCGGTCATGATCTGGGCGTACTCCTCGTAGGTCGGCTGACGGCCGACCCCCCCGTGAAGGTGCTGATGTAGTCGGTAACGAACCCGTCCATCGTCGGCGCTGCGAAGGTTCGGGCGGATCGCGCGACCGGGTACAAGCGGAGGCTTGCAGCAAAGGTCTGGGAGAAGCAGAGGCGCGGTCTCGCGCATGTCCACGGAGTCGTGTCGGTTGCGTCACCCGTACAGGTGCGGTGGGCCGAGGGTTACATCACAGCGCTCCGTGAAATGGCGCCTCGGTATGGCTTTGCGCTTCGTCGACGGCCGGCAGAAGGTCGGGCGGAGGCTCTGGCCGGAGCGCAGGCCGCCGCCTATCTGTCGAGCTATTTCACCAAGGGCTGTGGCCGAAAGGTGGCGATAGCCGAAAGCGTGCTGGCAGGCGACCTACCTCGACTTGTTGTGTTCGTCGGACGCGATCTGACACGGCAGACCGGGTGCACGATGCGCGGCCTTCGGAACGCCCGACGGCTGTGGGCGTCTCGAGAGGCGACCGCGTCATGCGAGCGCGGTCGCGACCTCTCGTGGGGATCCCGGTTCGGATCCTTCGCTGTAGAGGCGCCTAGCGGATTCGAACCGCTGTAAACGGCTTTGCAGGCCGCTGCCTAACCACTCGGCCAAGGCGCCCGAGTCGGCCATCGTATCCGGGCCGGCGCCCGGCTCCCTGGCTCCGGGCGGAACCGCCGTATACAGTCGCTTCTGCCTTGTCGCGTGCAGGAGCGGACTGCCACCGAGCGCATCCAGGCGGCCCGGGAGCGCTACGTCGCCCGCGGGCTCTCCACTCCGCCGATCTTCGTCGAGCGCGCCGAGGGCGCCGGATCTGGGACGTCGACGGCCGCGAGTACATCGACTTCGCCGGGGGCATCGGCTGCGCGAACGTCGGCCACTCGCTGCCCGCGGTCGTGCAGGCGGTGCACGAGCAGGTCGACCGCTACCTGCACCAGTGCGCGATGGTCGGGCATGTACGAGCCGTACGTCGAGGTCTGCCGCCGGCTCGCCGAGCTCTCCCCCTGCCGGGGCGCCGGCAGAAGTCGCTGCTGCTGAACTCAGGCGCGGAGGCGATCGAGAACGCGGTCAAGATCGCGCGGGTCGCCACGGGCCGGCCGGCGGTGGTCGTCTTCGACAACGCGTTCCACGGCCGCACGCTGCTCGCGATGACGATGACGTCGAAGGTCGTCCCGTACAAGAAGGGGTTCGGGCCGTTCGCGCCCGAGGTCTATCGCACGCCCGCGCCGTACCCGTATCGCGGCGTGACCGAGGACGATGCGATCGCCGCCCTGAAGCGGCTCTTCAAGGGCGACGTCGACCCGCAGTCGGTTGCGTGCGCGGTGCTCGAGCCGGTGCAGGGCGAGGGCGGCTTCATCCCGATGACGCCCGACTTCCCGAAGCGACTGCGGAGCTGCTCGACGAGCACGGGATCCTCTACGTCGACGACGAGGTGCAGTCGGGCTGCGGCCGCACCGGGCCGATCTGGGCGATCGAGCACTACGAGGACGCGGCAGCCCGACCTGCTCGTCAGCGGCAAGACGCTCGGCGGCGGGCTCCCGCTCGCCGCGGTCACGGGCCGCGCGGACGTGATGGACAGCGTGCCGCCCGGCGGGCTCGGCGGCACGTTCACGGGCAACCCGGTGTCGTGTGCGGCGGCGATCGTCGTGCTCGACGTGCTCGGCGAGCTGCGGCCGCGGGCCGAGCAGCTCGGCGAGCGCATCCGCCAGCGACTGACTCGCGATGGCACCGGCGGGAGCCGACGTCCGCGGGCTCGGCCCGATGCTCGCGCTCGAGCTCCCCGAGCAGACGGCAGACGAGACGTCGCGCATCACCGCGGCAGCGCGAGAACGGGGGCTGATCCTCCTCTCATGCGGCATCTACGGCAACGTGATCCGGATCCTCGTCCCGTTCACGGTGTCCGACGCGGAGCTCGACCGCGGCCTCGACATCCTCCAGGAGTGCCTTGGCGGCTGAGGTTCGCGTCGAACGGGCGCGCAAGACCTACGGCGACGTGGTCGCAGTGGACGGACGTCGACCTGACCGTCGCCGAGGGAGAGTTCTTCACCTTGCTCGGGCCGTCGGGCTCGGGCAAGACGACCACACTGCGGATGATCGCCGGATTCGAGCAGCCCGACTCGGGCCGATCACGCTCGGGGGTGAGGACATCACGCGCCGCCCGCCGTACGCGCGGGACGTCAACACCGTCTTCCAGGACTACGCGCTCTTCCCGCACATGACGGTCGCCGAGAACGTCGGCTACGGGCTGAAGGTGAAGGGCGTCGCCGCGCGGGACGCGCACCAGGCAGGTCGCCGAGGTACTCCGGATGGTGCGGCTCGACGGACTACGGACGGCGGAAGCCGGTCCAGCTCTCGGGCGGCCAGCGTCAGCGCGTCGCACTCGCCCGTTCGATCGTCAACGGGCCGAAGGTGCTGCTGCTCGACGAGCCGCTCGGCGCACTCGACCTGAAGCTTGCGACAGGAGATGCAGGTCTTCCTGAAGGCGCTCCAGGGAGACTGGGGATGACGTTCATCTACGTCACGCACGACCAGGAGGAGGCGCTGACGATGAGCGACCACCTCGCGGTCTTCAACGAGGGCCGGATCGAGCAGATCGGCGCCGCCGGCCGAGGTCTACGAGCGTCCCGCCGACCGAGTTCGTCGCCGGCTTCGTCGGCACGTCCAACGTCCTCGAGCGCGACGGCCGCCGGTTCACCGTTCGCCCGAGAAGGTGCGGCTCGACGGCGACGGCCGAGCAGGACGGCGAGCCCGGCCACATCCGTGACGTCGTCTACCTCGGCGCCGTCACGCGGTTACGTCGTCGATCTCGACGGCGGCGGCGAGCTCGTCGCTCTGCAGCAGAACCTCGAGACGTCGTCGGCGGAGGCGCTCGAGCAGCGCGGACGTCGCGTACGTCTGACCTGGCGGCCCGAGCACACGTTCGACGATCCCACCCCCCACCGAGACCCCCCGTGCAAGGAGGAACCACACCGTGAAAAAGGATTCGCAAGATCCACCTGCTCCTCATCGCTCTCGTGGCGGCGCTGCTCGTGCCGGCCGTGGCGGTGTCGCGTGGCGAGCGACTCGAGCCTGCCGACGAAGATCGGCAAGGGCGAGGGCTCGCTCAATCTGATCGAGTGGACTGCGTACAGCGACCCGAGCTTCGCGAAGAAGTTCGAGCAGCAGACCGGCTGCACGATCCACCGGAAGGACGCCGGCAGCTCGAACGAGATGGTCGCGCTGATGCGGTCGGGCGGCGGTGGCGGCGGCGGTCAGTACGACCTCGTGTCGGCGTCGGGCGACGCCAGCCTGCGGCTGATCTTCGGCGGCGATCGTCCAGCCGGTGAACGTCCGCCTCATTCCGGCGTGGAAGAACTTCCTGCCTGCCTTCAAGTCGCCGGCGCACAACACCGTCAAGGGCGTGCACTACGGCGTCTCCGTGCAGTGGGGGCCGAACACGCTGCATCTACAACACCGCCAAGGTGAAGCCCGCCCCTACCGGGTGGGGCGCGATCTACACGGGCAAGTACAAGGGCAAGCTCACCGTCCCGAACAACCCGATCCAGATCGCCGACGCTGCGCTCTACCTCCAGCAGACGAAGCCGAGCCTCGGCATCAAGGACCCGTACGAGCTGACCAAGGACCAGCTCAACGCGGTCGGTCTCGCTGCTCAAGCAGCAGAAGCCGATGCTGAAGCGCTACTGGAACTACGCGACGGACGAGATCACGTCGTTCAAGAACGGCGACGTGTGGATGGGCGCCGGCTGGCCGTACCAGACGCTGCAGCTCCAGGGGGCGAAGGCGCCGGTCAAGGAGATCGTCCCGCTGCCGACGACCGGCTGGGCCGACACGTGGATGCTCGCCAAGAAGGCGCCGCATCCGAACTGCGCGTACATGTGGATGCAGTACGTGACGACGCCGCCGGTCCAGGCGAAGCAGGCGCTCGTCTTCGGCGAGACGCCGGTCAACCCGAAGGCGTGCGTTTACATGAACAAGCTCGAAGCCGGATCGTGCGCCAAGTACCACTTGAACGAGCCGGCCGCGTACTACAGCAAGATCAAGTTCTGGAAGACCCCGGTCGCGCAGTGCGGCTGGAAGTCCGGGAACGACTGCCAGGACTACAACGCCTGGCAGCGAGCCTGGACGCAGATCACCGGCTAGCCGGTGAGCGCTCGACGCACGGACGCTTCACGTAAGGCGGGCCCGCCGGTTCGGCGGGCCCGCCTCCACGTGGGCGCCGCCCTCTGGCGCCACCCGTGGCTCAAGGGCCTCGGGCTGCTCGGGCCGCCGATCTTCGCCTTCGGCGATCGTCTACCTCGGGGTCGCTCGCGGTCCTGCTCGTCTCGTCGTTCTGGACCGTCGACTCGTTCACCGGGAAGCTCGTCCACACCTGGACGCTCGACAACTACCGCATGATCTTCTCGCTCGTCCGACCCGACGTACCTGCGGATCGCAGGACGGACGATCGGGATCGCGGCCGCGGTCACGCTCACCGACGCGATCCTCGCCTTCCCGCTCGGCGTACTTCATGGCGCGCGTCGCGCCGCCGCGGGTGCGCAGCGTGCTCTTCGTCGCGGTCCTGCTGCCGCTCTGGTCGAGCTACCTGGTCCGCATCTACGCGTGGCAGACGATCCTGTCCGGCGGCGGCGCGCTCGACTGGTCGCTCACGCAAGGCGGGCCTCCCCGGCGCGAACATCGCCTACTCGAACTGGGCGATGTGGCTCGTCTTCACGTACGTGTGGCTGCCGTTCATGGTGCTGCCCGTGTACGCATCGCTCGAGCGGATCCCGCACTCCTACATCGAGGCGTCGCGCGACCTCGGCGCGCGCGGCTCTCGCACGCTCCGCTCGGTGATCCTCCCGCTCGCGCTGCCCGGCATCGTCGCCGGGTCGATCTTCACGTTCTCGCTGACGCTCGGTGACTTCATCACGCCGCTGCTGATCGGCGGCACGAGCTCGAGCTTCATCGGCAACGTCGTCTACGAGAACATCGGCATCAACGCGAACATCCCGTTCGCGGCCGCGCTCGCGACGATCCCCGTCGGTGTGATGGCCGTGTACCTCGTGATCGCACGTCGGCTCGGCGCGTTCGAGGCGCTCTGATGGAGGAAGCGCGCTCGACCCGCATCGGCCTCTGGATCTGGACGGTCGCTCGTCGTGGCGTTCCTGTGGATCCCGCTGGTGCTGATCGGCGTCTACGCGTTCAACAAGTCGAACGTGCAGAGCTGGCCGATCCCCGGCTGGACGACTCACTGGTTCCACGTCGCGTGGTCGGACCCGGACGTCCGCAACTCGCTCCGGCTCTCGCTCGAGGTCGCGGCTGATCGCGACCGCCGTGGCGCTCGCACTCGGCTCGATGGCAGCGTTCGCGATCCACCGGTTCCGTTCTTCGGGCGCGAGTCGGTGTCGTTCCTGCTCGTCCTGCCGATCGCGCTGCCCGGCATCATCACGGGGATGGCGTTGAACTCGTTCTACGTCTTCGCCGGCGTCCCGTTCTCGATCTGGACGATCGTGATCGGCCATGCGACGTTCTGCGTCGTGGTCGTCTACAACAACGTGCTCGCGCGCCTGCGCCGAACCTCGCCGTCGCTCTACGAGGCGTCGATGGACCTCGGCGCCGACGGCTGGCAGACGTTCCGGTACGTCACCTGGCCGGTGGTCTCGACGGCGCTCATCTCGGGCGCCCTGCTCGCATTCGCGCTCTCGTTCGACGAGGTCGATCGTGACGACGTTCACGGCGGGCGCCCAGACGACACTCCCGATCTTCATCCTCGACAATCTGCGTCAGGGCCAGCAGCTACCGGTCGTCAACGTGGTCGCGCTCGTCGTGATCCTGCTGACGATCATCCCGGTGGCGATCGCGCAGCGCCTGACGCGGGAGACAGGGATCCTTCGCACCGAATAGGAGGCTTGAGTCATGGCAACGATCGAAGCGACTCTCGACGTCCTGAACCCTGCGACCGGTGAGTCGATCGGCGAGGTGCCGAACAGCGGCGCCGATGAGGTCGACGAGGCGTCGAGCGGGCGAAGGCCGCGCTCCCCGGAGTGGCTCGACGCAACGCCCGGCGAGCGCGCCGAGCTGCTGCTCAAGCTGGCGGACGTGATCTCCGACAACGCGGAGGAGCTCGCCCAGATCGAGTCGCGGAACGTCGGCAAGCCGATCGGCCTCGCGCGCGAGGAGATGCCGTTCGCGGCGGACAATCTCCGCTTCTTCGCCGGCGCGGCGCGCAACCTCGAGGGCAAGTCGACGGGTGAGTACATCAAGCGGCTACACGTCGATGATCCGCCGCGAGCCGATCGGCGTCGTCGCCGGCATCTGCCCGTGGAACTACCCGCTGATGATGGCGGTCTGGAAGATGGGCCCGGCGCTCGCAGCCGGCAACGTGCAGATCCTGAAGCCGTCCGAGCAGACGCCGTTGTCGCTGCTCCGCTTCGTCGAGCTCGCGAAGGACGTGATCCCGGCGGGGGTGCTCCAGGTCGTCACCGGCGACGGCGTCCCGACCGGCGAGCGGCTCGTCGAGCATCCCGGACATCGGCCTCGTCTCGCTCACCGGCGACATCGCCACCGGCAAGCTGATCGCGAGGAACGCCGCCGACACGCTCAAGCGCGTGCACCTCGAGCTCGGCGGCAAGGCGCCGATGGTCGTCTTCGACGACGCCGACCCGGCGGCGGTCGCCGAGGGGATCAAGATCGCGGGCTACGCGAACTCCGGCCAGGACTGCACCGCCGGCTCGCGTGTCCTCGCCGGGCCGAAGATCTACGACGCACTGCTCGAGGCGCTCGTGCCGGCGGTGGAGTCGCTCAAGGTCGGCGATCCGGCCGACGGCGACGAGATCGAGATGGGGCCCGTGATCTCGAAGGACCAGCAGGACCGGGTGCTCGGCTTCCTCGAGCGCGCGAAGGGAGCGACGGTGCTGACCGGCGGCGGCACGAACGGCGACCGCGGCTTCTTCGTCCAGCCGACCGTCGTCACCGACGTCTCCCAGGACGACGAGATCGTGCAGAAGGAGGTCTTCGGCCCGGTCGTCACCGTGCAGCGGTTCAGCGACGACGCCGAGGCGATCGCCTGGGCGAACGGCGTTCGCTACGGGCTGGCGGCGTCGGTGTGGACGCGCGACGTCGGCCGCGCGCTGAACGCGGCGCGCAAGCTGCAGTTCGGATCGTCTGGATCAACGATCACCTCGTGCCGATCGCGTCCGAGATGCCGCACGGCGGCTACAAGAGCTCCGGCTACGGCAAGGACATGTCGGCGTACTCGATGGAGGAGTACACCCAGATCAAGCACGTGGTCGCGAAGCTGGATTGAGCGAGTGGCGCGCATCGAGCACGTCGCGCTGTGGACCGACGACCTCGAGCCGCTGCGGGAGTGGTACGAGCGGTGGCTCGGGGCCCGGTCCGGCCCGCGCTACGAGAACGTCCGGACCGGGCTCGGCTCGTACTTCCTCGAGTTCGAGGGCGGTGCGCGGCTGGAGCTGATGCGCATGCCCGGCCAGGAGCCGGGCCTGCGCGCCCACGTCGCCTTCGCGCTCGGCTCGCAGGAGCGGGTCGACGCGCTCGTCGAAGAGCTGCGCGCCGACGGCGTCCCGGTGCTCGACGGGCCTCGAACGACCGGGGACGGCTACTACGAGGCGGTCGTCGCCGACCCCGACGGGAACCGCGTCGAGCTGACGGTCTGATGCCGGGCGCGCAGGCACCAAAACTGACGGCATGAGAACGCGGGGCCGGCTCGCCGCCGGGGCGACCGTGGTGTGGCTTCTCTGCTCGCTCCTTCCCGGCGGGGCGGCGACGGGAAACCGTGTTTCCCCCACTAGCCCCCTTCTTCTTGGCGCTACATCACTTGCGTCCGTCGGGCCTCCCGCCGGGCCGAGCCCGGCTCCGGCCACGAGCGGTGATGGGACCCCGGGCCGACGGAACCTAGCGGCCTCGCAGCTCGGCCAGCTCGCCAGCCGTCGGCTCCCACTCGCCGGCGGCGGCGTTCGCGCGCACCTGCTCGGGCTTCGTCGCGCCCGCGATCACCGACACGACCGGCGTCACGGCCGCAGCCCGCCGATCGCGACGTCGAGCAGCGAGACGCCGTGCGCGTTCGCCCAGGCCGCAGACGCTCGACACGGTCGAGCGTCGTCGTCGTCGATCTCGCGTCCCGTGAAGGCGCGTCCCCGCCTGCGGCGGCTGGTCGCGCGACACCTTCCCGTCAGCAGGCCGCTCGCGAGCGGGAAGTACGGGATGAAGCCGAGGCCGAGCTGCTCGCACGTCGGCAGCAGCTCACGCTCGGCGTCGCGCTCGAGCCACGAGTACTCGCCCTGCTCCGAGACGTACGGCAGCGTCGAGCGACGCGGCGAGCGCCGACGCCCGCTCGACCGTCGCCGGCGCGTAGTTCGACGTCCCGACACGCGCGCACCTTGCCCTCGGCGACGAGCTCCGCGACGCGCCGAACGTCTCCTCGAGCGGCGTGTCCGGTCCTCCTCGTGGTGCTGGTAGAGATCGATCGCGATCGGTCTGGAGCCGCTCGAGCGACGCCTCGATCGCGGCGCGGATGTAGTCGCGCGAGCCGCGACGCGTCGCGCCGTCGCCCATCGGCTTCCCGAACTTCGTCGCGAGCACGACCTGGTCGCGGCGGCCTTCGAGCGCCTTGCCGATCAGCGTCTCGCTGCCGCCGCTCTCGCCGTAGATGTCGGCGGTGTCGAAGAAGGTGACGCCCGCGTCGAGCGCGGCGTCGATCACCGCGCGCGTGCCGGCCTCGTCGACGCGCCCGCCGAAGTTGTTGCACCCGAGGCCGACGACCGTGACCTCGAGCGGGCCGAGCGGTCGCGTCCTCATCGCTGCCACGTCTCCTCGAGCACGCGCAGCCAGTTCCGGTGGGTCACCTTCTCCATCGACGTCGTCGTCGTAGCCCGCCGAGCGGAGCGCGTCGACGAGCTCGCGGGAACCCGGCGACACCACCGAGCTGCCTCGGGGACGACCGCGCCGTCGAAGTCGGAGCCGAACGCGACGTGATCGATCCCCATCCGCTCGGCGAGGTAGTCGACGTGGCGGACGATCTCCGTCGATCGGCGTGTCCCGCACCTGGCTCTCCGTCCTCGCGCAGGAACGTGACCGCGAAGTTGACGCCGACGACGCCGCCGGAGTCGCGAACGGCGTCGAGCTGCGCGTCGGTGAGGTTCCGCGTCGACGCGCAGAGCGCGTGGGCGTTCGAGTGCGTCGCGACCAGCGGCGCGTCGCTCGATGCGCGCCACGTCCCAGAACCCCGCCTCGTTCAGGTGTGAGAGGTCGACGAGGATCCCGAGCCGGTTGCACGCCGGACGAGCGCGCTTGCCGGCGTCGGTGCAGCCCGGGGCCGGTGTCGGGCGACCCCGGGAACACGAACGGCACTCCCTCGGCGAACGCGTTCGGCCGCGACCAGACGAGCCCGACCGAGCGGAGCCCGCGCTCGTACCAGCTCTCGAGGTCGGACAGGTCCGCGGCCAACGGGTCGGCGCCCTCCAGGTGCACGATCGCCGTGACCTCACCCTCGCGGAAGTCGTCGACCGAGGTCGCGCGGCGGACGGGCAGCGCGCACAGCGTCTCGTAGAGCTCGTCGGCGATCCGCGCCGCTTCGGGCTGCGGGATCGGCTCGCGCGAGCGGGACCGCGTACGGAATCTCCGTCGGGTCGTCGTGCGTGCGGCGAGGGGACGTAGAGCGCGAAGAAGCCGCCCGGCGAAGCCGGCCGCGCGGCCGGCCTCGAGGTCCATGTGCTTGGCTCGGCTCACCCCGCCACCGCGTGCAGGACGAGGTCGTTGTGCCCGTCGATCACCATCGCGCGCATCCTACGGGTCGGTCTGTCAGGCTCTGCCGGACGGGCGGAGCGGTTGCGGATCGTGATGGCCGAGGACGACGAGCAACTCGCTGCGCTGGTCCGAGCAGCTGCTCGCCGCCGACGGCCGTTTCGAGATCGTCGGCCGCACCGCCGACGGCGACGAGGTGGTACGCCTCGTCGAGCGACCACGTTCCCGACCTCGTGCTCATGGACATCGGGCTGCCCGGGCAGCGACGGCCTCGCCGCGACGCGCGCGATTCACGCGCGCGACGCGACACAGCCACGTTGTGATCTACACCGGCTCGTCCGACTACGGCGACGTCGCCCGCTCGGAAGAGGCCGGCGCCGTCGGCTACCTGCACAAGGACGCGCTCGCGTCGCCCGACCTGCCGGACGCGCTCCACGTCCTGCACACGAACTACGTCAACCGGCTGCCCGACGAGCTGTAGGACTGCACCGGCGCTCGCGGCGTTGCCCGAGCAGGTCGGCGATCGCCTGGACGCAGTCCGGGTCGAACTGCCCGCCGCTGTGCTCCTGCAGCTCGGCCAGCGCCGCCTCGACGCTCAGCCGGGTGCGGTACGGCCGGCCGCCCGTCATCGTCTCGAACGCGTCGGCGACGGCAAGGACTCGCGAGGCGAGCGGGATCTCCTCGCCGGCGAGGCCCGGCCGGATAGCCGGTCCCGTCGTACCGCTCGTGGTGGTGCAGCACCCACTCGGCCTCGGTGTCGAGGTCGGCCGCGAGCAGGATCGCGTGGCCGATCGTGACGTGCTGCTCGAGCTCGGTGCGCTCGTCCGGACTCGAGCGCGCCCGGCTTCTGCAGGATCACGTCGGGCAGGCCGATCTTGCCGACGTCGTGCACGAGCCCGGCCAGCCGCAGGCGCTCGAGGCTCGCCGCCGAAATGCCGACACGCGCGCCGATCCCGACGGAGAGCTCGGCGACCGTCTCGCAGTGGTTCCGTTCGCCGCTGTCCTTCGCGTCGATCGCGTGTGCGAGCGCGGCCGCGAGCGCGCGCTGGTTCGGCTCGGAGCAGCGAGTCGGTCACGCCGTCGCCGACGCCTCCAGTCCGGACGATAGATGACGGCGAGCAGCATGTTGCGCTTCGCCTCGTAGAGCGCGACGTCGGCCTGGTGGATGAGCACTCGCGCGCTCTCGGTGTTGGCCGATTCGGTGATGCCGACGCTGAGCGCGCGCCGGCCGTCGCGTCGGTCGCCGCTCGCTGGACGTTCTGGGCGATCGTCAAGCGCGCTCCACGCCCGCCGGTTCGGGAGCAGCACCATGAACTCGTCGCCGCCGGTGCGATAGAGCGAGCCCATGCGTTCGACCTCCATCCGCACCGCGCGCGCGACCGTCTTGATGAACTCGTCACCGGCGAGATGGCCGCGCTCGTCGTTGACGCGCTTCAGGCCGTCGAGGTCGATCGCGAGCAGGCTGAACGTCGAGCCGCGTCCTCGAGCGGCGCTTGATCTCTGTCGCGAGGTGGTCGTAGAACGTGCGGTGGTTGCCGAGCCCGGTCAGGCTGTCGGTGTGCGCGGCGTCCTGCAGCCGCTCGACCTCGCGCCGGTTCTCGATCGCGTAGCGAAGGCCGGCGAGCCCGCGCGCGACCTGCACCAGCCGCCAGATGCCGATCGCCAGCGACGAGCGCCAGCGCGGTCGCCTCGAGCATCTCGAGGAAGCTGCTCGGCCAGGGGCGCGTCGGGAGCACGCTCCGTGCCGCGCGCATGCTCCCCTCCGACGACCTGAGCAGCGTGCCGGCCCGCTTCAAGAGCTGCAGCCGCGCCGCGGGGGGCGTACCTTCGGCGAAGGCCGTGCCACACGAGCGAGACGGCCGCGTCGTGCAGGGTCTCGGCGTCGACCAGGCACGCGGCGGGCGTCGCCCGAGACGAGGCTGAACGCCCGGTCGAGCGGCGCGTCTGGCCGACGGCGAGCGGGCCAAAGGAGGCGAGGCCGCGGCGCGTCGCTCGGCCGAGGTCGGCGAGCGTTCGATGATCGCGAGCACCCCGCGCTCGCGCGACAGACGGATCGGCGTCCGCGATCAGCCGGTCGAGCGCGTCCCGCTTGGCGTCTTGCCGCCAGGCAGAGACGGCGCCCGCGGCACCGATCGACGCGCCCCCGCCGCTCCGGCCAGGATGCCCAGGATCACCAGCGTGCGCAGAACACGCAGTTTCGTTTCACCTTTCCGCATATGCCGCAAGTTTTCGACCGCCCGCTCGCCTCGGCGACCGGTCTTTCGCAGCCTCGCGGCGACCGGGTTCGCGCGACAATCCCCCGCCTGGGTATCTCGCGGCGGGCGGCGCGCACACGGGCCGGGGCTACTGTACGCGTCGTGCGTTCAGCTCTCCGCACGCGGGCTGGCTGCGACGAGTAGCACCCCGGCGGGGTCGAGCGACTCCGCTGTCGTCCTGCGGCTGCTCGCTGCGGTCGCGGCGCTCTGGTCGGCGTGGTGGCGATCGTCGTCGTCGTCCTCCTGCTGCACGACACGCCCGGCCCGGTCGCGACGACGACGACGTCGGTCGCGCCTCCCGTGGGCTCGTCGGTGACCGCGCGTCGCCGACGCCGTCGACCGGGTTCCCGGCACCGCCGCAGGAGGCGATGGTGTTCACGCACCAGGACGTCGGCACGGTGCTCGCGCTCGCCGTGACTCCGCAGGGCACGCGCCTCGGGCTGCAGGCTTTCGGTCGTCGGGCAGCGGGCGCGGAACGAGCGGGCTCGACGTCTCGTTCGCGAGCGGCGGCCGCACGGCCACCGCGACGCCGTGTGGCACCGGTTGCTATCGCGCGACGCTGCCCCTCGCAGCGCGGCCGCGGGCGGTCGACGTCGAGGTCCACGGCAGGGCACTCGACACCCGGTGGCACCAGCGATGCCGGGCACATGGCCGGCGCCCTGGGCACGGCGCTGCTCAGGAGCGCCGACCACGTCTGGCGCTCGCTCCGCTCGCTGTCCTACGTCGAGCACCTCGCGTCCGACCCGAAGCACGCGGTCACGAGCCCTGGCGCGTCGGTGCGCCCGACCGCGCGCCTACCAGGTGCGCGGCGGCTACGGCGGCATCATCATCGGCGGCAAGCGCTGGGACAGGCCGCCCGGCGGACGGTGGATCGAGTCGGGGCAGACGGCGCCGATCACGCAGCCGGTGCCGTTCTGGGCCAGGTTGCGGAACGCCCACGTGCGTCGGGAGCGGCACGGTCGCCGGCCACCCGGTCTGGCTCGTCTCGTTCTTCGACCCGCGCACGCCGGCCTGGTTCCAGGTGGCGATCGAGAAGCGCACGTCGCGGACGCTGAAGCTGCAGATGATGACGACCGCGCATTTCATGCACGACACCTACGGCGCGTTCGACACGGCACCGCCGATCACGCCGCCGTAGGGCCGTGGATGGGTGACAGGCGCCAATTTGCCTGGCAGCGGTTCGCAGACCGATCGAAATCGTCGATCGGTCGTGATCCACGAATCGATACCTTCTTCTGATGGCTCAGACGCCGGTGATCGAGCACAGAGCTGAGGCCGATCCGGTCCGCGAGGCGGCGCGGCGCCTGGTCGCGAACATCGAGCAGCGTCGTCGTCGGCAAGCACGACGAGATCGCGCTCGTGCTCGCGGCGCTCGATCGTCCGGCGGGCACGTCCTGCTCGAGGACGTCCCCGGCACGGCGAAGACGATCCTCGCGCGCGCGATCGCGCAGACGATCGACGGCGCGGAGTTCGCGCGCATCCAGTGCACGCCGGATCTGCAGCCGACCGACGTCACCGGGCTCTCGATCTACAACCAGAAGACGCGCGAGTTCGAGTTCCGGCCCGGGCCCGATCTTCGCGAACATCGTGCTCGTCGACGAGATCAACCGCGCGATGCCGCGGACGCAGTCGGCGCTGCTCGAGGCGATGGCCGAGCGCCAGGTGACCGTCGACGGCGTCACGCGGCCGCTGCCCGACGCCGTTCCTCGTGATCGCGACGGAGAACCCGATCGAGCAGGAGGGGACGTTCCCGCTGCCCGAGGCGCAGCTCGACCGCTTCGCGCTGCGGTCCGCGCTCGGCTATCCCGACGAGGACGAGGAGGTCGCGATCGTCCTCGCGCAGCGGCACGGCCATCCGCTCGCGACGCTCGAGCCCGCGGTCACCGCCGACGACGTCGAGCTGCTGCAGCGCGGCGGTCGAGGACGTCTACGTCGACGAGCTGTGCTTGCGCTGGATCGTCGAGCTCGTGCGCGCGACGCGCGCGGTCGAGGGCGTCGCGATCGGCGCGTCGGTGCGCGGCAGCCTCACGCTCGAGCGCACCGCGCGCGCGTGGGCGCTGCTCCACGGACGCGACCACGTCGTGCCGGACGACGTCGAGCTGCTCTTCCTGCCGGTGCTCGGCCACCGGCTGCTGCTCACGGCGTCGTTCCTCGCCGAGACGCGCGCGCTCGGCCGCGACGAGGCGCTCGCGCAGATCACGGACCGCTGCCTCGAGCTCGCGCCGCCGCCCGCGCCGGACTGGGACGGCTGAGCCTCGATGCGCCGTGCCCGCGAGCGGCGAGACGTTTCCGCTCGTGCCGCGCCGGCGGCTGCGCCGGCCTTCCGTTCGGCGACCTGCCGAGCCGCCGCCGCGGCCACGGCAGCGACGTGATCGGCACGCGGCCCGTACGAGCCCGGCGATCCGGTCTCGACGATCGACTGGTTCGCGACCGCGCGCCTCTCGGCGGCGACCGGGCGCGACGAGTTCGTCGTCCGCGACCACGCGGCCGACGAGGCGCCGCGCGTCGTGCTCGTCTCCGACCGCCGGCCGGCGATGGGCCTCTATCCCGTCGCCGCTGCCGTGGCTCTCGAAGCCGCGGGCGCTCGCCGAGGCGACGCGAGCGCGATCGTCGACGAGCGCCGATCGCGGCGCGCGCCGACGTCGCGTCGCTCGACTTCGCGCGACGGCGAGCCGTACTGGCTGCCGCCGGGACGCCGCGACGCGCCCTGGCTCGTCAGCGAGCGCGACCGCGCGGCGCCCGTTCGACGCGCCCGAGGACAACGCTCGCACGCGCGCTTCGCGTTCCTCGGCCGGCTGCCGCAGCGACCTGCCCGCCGGCAGCGTTCGTGTTCGTCCTCTCGGACTTCCTCGTCGCCGCCGCCGGCCGACGCGTGGCTCGACGCGGTCGCGCACGGCTGGGACGTCGTGCCGGTCGTCATCCAGGATCCGGTCTGGGAGCAGAGCTTCCCGGAGGTCGCGCGGCGTCGCCGTGCCGGTCGCCGACCCGCGGAGCGGTCGCGTCGCGCTCGTCCGCCTTCGCGGCCGCCAGGCGGCGCGCGCTGCGCGAGCGACAACGAGCAGCGGCTCGCGCGCGCTGCTCGCCGAGCTCGCGTCGCTCGGCCTCGAGCCGGTGCGATCTCGGCACGAGCGACCCGTTCGACGATCGACCGCGCGTTCGTCGAGTGGGCCGAGGAGCGGCGGCGGAGGCGGTGGGCGCGCTGAGCCGCGCTCGCCGTCGTGGCGGCTGCTGATCGTCGCGGCGGCCGTCGGTCTGCTCGCGCTCGGCCGCAGCGTCGCCTCGCGGCGTGCGCGGCGCGACGTCGGCGCGACCGTGCCGCACGGCGTTCGACCCGCCGGCGGTGCAGTTCGGCGACCCGGTCACGCGCGCATCGTCGTCCGGTTCGACAACCGCGTCGTCCAGCCCGGCACGCTCCGCGTCGACGAGCGACGTCGCGCCGCTCACGCAGCTCGGACGCGCGCACGTGACGACGCGATCGAGCCGCGGCCGCCTCGCGGTCGTGTCGATGACGATCGCCGACCGTCTGCCTCGTCGAGCGCCTGCGTCGCAGCGGCCGGGCCAGACGCGCTCGACCTGCCCGTCGTGTCGAGCGCCGACGTCACCGGCGCGACGGCAGCGTGCGCGCGGCGACGGCGCCTGGCCGCCGCTCGACGGTCGGCAGCCGCGTCGCTCCGCCGACCTCGCGCAGGCGCCGCGCCGCCGTTCCGCGCCGACACCTCGCCGCCGCCGCCGACGTACCGGATCGCGCCGGGCACGGCTCGCGCTCGTCGCTCGACGTCGCTCGCGGTGCTGCTCGCCGCGGCGGGCGTCTGGCTCGCGTCGCGGCAGGTGCTCGCGCTCGTCGCGCAGCCGGCGCGCCGCGGCCGACGGTCGACGAGCTCGAGCGCGCGCTCGCGCTCGCGCGCGAGGCCGGAGTCGCGGCCGGCCGCCCGACCGGCGGCGCGCGCTCGGGCTGCTCGCGCGCCTCCTCGCGCCCGCGCGACGGCCGACTCGCCGACGCGGCCGAACGACCTCGCCTGGTCGCGGCCCGCGCCCGACGCCGGACGCGCGTCTCGCGAGCTCGTCGACGCGTCGAAGCGGAGGTCCGCGTCGATGAGCTCGATCCCGCTCGCCGACGCACCGGCGCTGCGTCGCGGCCGCGGCGCGACGCTCGCGCATCGCGGCACTCGCGCTCGCGGCGCTCGCGGTCGGCGTTCGCGCTCGTCGTCGTCCTGTCCTCGCGCCACCCGCACACGCAGACGATCGTGCCGCTGCCGGCGCACGCGCGACACGATCGTCGTGCTCGACCTCTCGGCGAGCATCTCGTCCGACACGTACTCGCGCATCGGCGCGACGCTCGCGGCGCTCTCGCGCAGCGACGGCCGCTACGGGCTCGTCGTCTTCTCGGACCAGGCGTACGAGGCGCTGCCGCCGGGCACGCCGGCCGCCGATCTCGCGCCGCTCGTCCGCTACTTCACGCTGCCGACGCAGACGAGCCCGGGCTTCGCGCCGACGTTCCCGCCGAACCCGTGGGCGGCGACGTTCAGCGGCGGCACGAAGATCTCGGCCGGGCTCGAGCTCGCGCACCAGATCGCGCTCGCCGGCGAGCCGGCCGCGCGACGGTCGTGCTCGTCAGCGACCTCGACGACGATCCCGAGCGACCTGCCGCGGCTCGCCTCGGTCCTGCTCGCCTACCGGCGCGACCACATCCCGCTGCGCATCGTCGGGCTGAACCCGTCGCCGGCGGACGCCGCGCTCTTCAAGCGGCTCGCTCGCGCCGCGGCACCGCGATCGTCGCACGCGCCGACGCTCGCAGCAGGCGCCGCCGCACGACACCGACGCCGTTCCCGTGGCCGCTCGTCGCGCTCGTCGCCGCGGCGGCCGCCGCGCTCGCGCTGCGCTGCACGCTGTGGGCGCCGCGGCTCGACTGGGGACGCGCGATGAGCGCGCTGCGCTCGCCCTCGCGGTCGTGCTCGTCGCGCTCGCCGTCTTCGTCGCCCTGCTCGCGGCCGACGTCCGCGCGCTGGCCGCGCCGCGCTCGCGAGCGGCGACGCGGTCTACGCCGCGGCGCCGTCGCGCGCGTCGTGGACGCCGCCGACGCGCCTCGGCGACCTCGCGGCTCGCCTGCTCGGCGTGCGCGACGACGTGACGTCCGGCGAGCGCTCCGCCTCTACCGTCGAGCGCCGGCCGCCACCTGCGCGCTCGACAACGCGCTCGACGTGTCGACGAGCGCGCGCGCACGCGCGCAGGACGCGCTCGCGCGAGGTCGCGCGCGCGGCGAACGGGCCGCGGCGCGTCGCAGGCGCGGACGCTGCTCGGCATCCTCGCCTTCGGCGCGTCGGCCGCGGGCGGCGGCCGCAGAGCCAGGTCGACGCGGCGATCGCCGACTTCAACGACGCGGTCCGCGCCGATCCCGACGCAACGAGGCCGCGAAGTACGACCTCGAGCTCCTGCTGCGGCTCGTCGGCGGCGACGCGGCGTCGCGCGTCGGGCCGCGGCACGGGCGGCGGCTGTCGGCCCGACGGGGCGCAACGGGCGCCGGCGGCGGGCAGCCGGGGCAGCGGCTACTGATGGCCCTGCTCACGCCGCTCGCCGCGCTCGTCGCGCTCGCTCGCGCTGCCTCCCGCTCGCCGCCGCGTTGCTCGGGCAGCGGCGCGTCGCACGCCGTGCGGCGCGTCCTCGGCCTGCTCGCCGCCCGGACGCCGCGCCGAGCGTCGTGCGCGCCGTCGCTGCGTCGGCCGGCGTCGCCCTGCTCGCGCTCGCCGCGGCGCAGCCCGCGCTGACGCGCGACACGCCGAGCACGCAGGTGCGCACCGACGCGCAGGCGCTCTTCGTGCTCGACACCTCGCGCTCGATGGCCGCGTCGGCGACGCCGACGCTCGCCGACGCGGCTCGACCGCGCCGCCGACGGCCGCCGTGCGGCTCCGGCCGCGATCCCGACCGTCGCATCCGGCATCGCTGACGCTGACCGACCGCGTGCTGCCCGATCTGCTCCCGGTCGCCGACAGCGACGCGTTCGACGCGGTCGCCCGCCGCACGGTGCGGATCGAGAGCCCGCCGCCGCGCTCGATCAGCGTCCGCGCGACGACCTTCGACGCGCTCGGCGGACATCACCGCCGGCAACTACTTCGCGCCCGCGAACGTCGCAACGGATCGTCGTGCTCCTGACCGACGGCGAGAGCAATCCGGTGCGACGCGGGCGAGCTCGGCCGCGCGCCTTCGCCGGCCCACGGGGACGTACCGCTTCGTCGCGGTCCACTTCTGGCGCGCCGAACGAGTCCGTCTTCGACGGCGACGGCACGCGCGGAGCGGCCTACCGGCCCGATCCCGACGAGCGCCGACGTGCTCGACAACCTCGGCGACGAGCCTGTCGCGGTCGAGCATTCGCGGCGGACGACCTCGGTGCCGCGACCGCCTATCTGCAGCGCCCTGGCCGGCACCGGCCCGACCGCAGCGAGCCGCTGCGCGAACACGTAGCGACGATCGCGCTCGCGCCGTACTTCGCGGCGCTCGGGCTGCTGCTCGTCGTGCTCGCCGTGCTTCCTGGCCGACTCGCTCGGAGAAGCGTACGATCGTTCACTCGATGAACTACCGCGCCTCGCGCCGCGATCGTTGCGGTCGTCGCCGCCGCCGCCGTCTTGCGGAATCACCTTGCCTCGGCGGTCGGCCCGGCCGCAGCGCCGCCGCGAACGTCGGCTGGGGCGGCTTCGGCAACACGCCGGACGAGCTCCGCCACTCGCCGCTGACGCAGATCACGAAGGGCAACGTCGAGCAAGCTCGGCCGCGTCTTCACGGTCGACTTCCACGCGATCGACGCCGAGCGTCCGCCGCGGCGAGCAGTCGTACCCGGTCGAGTCGAACGGGACGCTGTACGTGACGACGAACGACGACAACGTCTGGGCGCTCGACGCGACGACCGGCAAGGTCAAGTGGCGGTGGACAGCCCGACAACGTCGCCGTCTTCCGCAACTTCGGGATCGTCGCGAACCGCGGCGTCGCGCTCTGCGACGGCCACGTCTTCGTGCTGACGCTCGACATGACGATCGTCGTCGCTCGACCCGGCGACCGGGCAGCTGATCAAGCGCGGTGCCGATCGCGCAAGGCCGTGCCCGGCGCCTCGTCGAACTACGGCTACTCGGAGACGAGCGCGCCGATCTGCGCGAACCACCGGCTGGTCGTCGGCGCCGCCGGCTCCGAGTACGGCGTGCGCGGCTTCGTGATGGCCTACCACACCGATCTCACGCCGGCCTGGCCGAACCCGTTCTGGACGATCCCGCCCGGCGGGCACCGAGTGGCGGCGCTACGCGACGCTCGTCGGCGGCGGCGTCGTCTGGACGCCGACGACGATCGACACGACGACGAACACGCTCTACTTCGGCACCGGCTCGGCGACGCCGCTCTACTTCCCGTCGATCCGCCCCGGCTCGAACCCGCGCGCCGACTCGCTGATCGCCGTCGACCTCGCGCACCGGGCGGCATGAAGTGGTGGCAGCAGCAGATGGCGCACAACGAGTGGTCGTACGACACCGCGCAGCCGCCGCTCGTCTACAACGCGAAGGTCGGCGGCAAGAAGCAGCGCATCGTCTCGGTCGCGACGATGGAAGGCGTCTGGTTCGCCTACGACGCCGCGACCGGGCGGCCGATCTACCAGCGCGTCAAGGTGATCGACCGCACCGAGCATCCGTCGCTCGCAGCCGGGCAAGCCGGTCGCGGTCTTCCCGTCGTCGCTCGGCGGCCTGAACTACTCGCCGGCGTCGTACGACCCGACGCACGAACTACGTCTTCAACGCCGCGGCCGAGACCGCGGCGGTCGAGACGCAGGCGAAGCTGACGCCGACGCAGAAGAAGCGCAAGTTCACGCTCGGCGACGTCTTCCTCGGCCTCGCAGAACGGCAACTTCGGCTCGCGTGCTGCCCGGGCTGGCACGACCACGGCTCGATCAGCGCGATCGACGTCAACATCGGGCAAGCGCGTCTGGAAGTTCACGACGCCGGAGCCCGAGCGCGGCGGCGTCACGACCACCGACGAGCGGCCTCGGCTTCGCCGGCGGCGGCGACGGCGTCCTGCGCGCGTTCGACCTCAAGACCGGCAAGGTGCTCTGGACGTTCCAGACCGGCCACCAGATCGCGGCCGGGCCCGTCGATCTACTCGGTCGACGGCAAGGAGTACGTCGCGATCACGTCGGGCGGCACGCCGACGTCGTCGAACGGCGGCACCGCGAGCGAGCTGCAGGTCTTCGCGCTCGGCGGCTCGCAGACGCAGTCGCCGCCGCCGCACGCTGCGCGGCCTCGCCAGCGCAGCGCGACCGTCGCGCCGCCGCAGCGGCAGCGTCGCAGGCGCGTCCGCGCACGTCGCACGCGCTGCGGCCGCAGCGGCGACGGCACGCATCGCGACGCAGGCGGCGCTCGTCGTGCAGCCGTGGGAGCGAACTCGCTCGAACGTCGCGCCGTGTGCCGGGCGCGTGCTCGCTCGACGGCGCGCCGGTCGCCGGCGCGCGGGTCAGCGTCGACGGCTACGCGTCCCGCGGCCGACGGCGAAGGACGGCAGCTTCCGCTACGACGTCGACATCACCGATCCCGCGGCAGGCACGTCGTCCGACGGTGACGGGCGTCGCGCGGCGCGACCGTGCACGGACGTCCGCTGTCGGCGGGGCAGCGCAGCGCGCTGCTCGGCGCGTCGGGCGGCTTCAGCGTCGGCTACGCGCATCGACGGGCTCGCAGCGCGACGTGCAGAGCGAACGGCACGGTCGTCGTCACCGGGACGGCGTGCACGACTCGACCGGGCAGCGCGCCGCCGACCGGTCGCGCTCTACACGTACCAGCTCAGCGGCACGATCACCGACGCGACCGGCAAGCCGGTGCAGGGCGCGGTCGTGATCACGCGCACCGCAGGACCGCGACTTCTGGACGTTCTCGTCGGCGACCGACGCGAACGGCCACTACACGTCGTTCTTCGCCGCCGTCCGACGAGACGGCGGCCGATCCGGTGCCGCTGAGCCGTCGGCGTCGCCGTCGGGCGGCATCTCCTACGGCGGCACCGTCGGGCACGAACGCGTCGTTCAAGCGGCTGCAGAGCGCCGTCGCTCAACATCCAGCTCGGGCGCGGGCACGAGCTACACGCTCGCAACCGCCGACGCTCGTACGCCGGCGCGGTCTACTCAGGGCCTCGTCGTCGGCGTCGACGGTCGGCGGCCAGCGTCGTCAAGCCGCTCGCGGAGCGCTGGCCCGACGCGAACGGGTCGCTTCTCGATGACGCTGCCGGCCTCGGTGCGCGGCAAGACGCTGCGCTTCTGGGAGAACCAGCGGCAGTTCTTCTCGCGCTTCCCGGCGACGCCCGGGCGGCGCGGTCGACCTCGCAGTCGTGGCCCGTGAATCTCGGGAGCTCGGTCCCGCGCGGGGTCGCCCGGCTCAGAGTTCCGGGCTAGGCCAGGGCCGGGGTTGCAGCTCACCGACAGTTCGACCTCTTGACACCGTCGCGTGTTTTCGCAAGATGCGGTAACAGGTACTCGGTGCTGGAAAGGGGACGACAATTGGCATGGACGATGTTGGTCGACCTCTGCGGCGAAACGCGCATTTGCATCACGTCTGAGGAGGTCGTGGCATGAGCCAGTACACCGCTCCGACGGCCCCGGCCGACGATGCAACGTTGTGGGAGGCGAACGGCCTGCCGTATTCGATCGAGGAGCAGGGGGTCGTGTTGATCTGGGACCCCGAGCCGCGCCACGGCACGCTCGCGATCGTCAGCGCCGACGGCGCACGCATCTCCCGGGACCGCTTCGAGAAGCTGAGGCGCGCCTACACGCCACTCGTGCGGAGCTGAGGCTCCGCACGACCGCCCGTGTGGGTGCTCTTCCGCGTCCCGGCGCCGACCCCGGACGGCCGGACCGCACGAGACCTGTACGAGCGCCGCATCGACTGGATCACGCCTGCGATGCGCGAGAGCGCGAAGGCTCACGGATGTCGCTTCCATCGCGCGTGGTACGCGAAGGACGGTTCCGCGTTCTACGCGCTCGCGAACTGGGAGAGCCGAGAGGCGGCCTCGGCGTTCTTCCAGGAGTGGGAGATCGAGGCCGAGCCGGGCGAGCAGGCGATCGTGCTCGAGGGCGACGTGGGGCTCGTGCCCGAGCCGTGAGCCGCGCGTCGCGCCGGCTCCGTCAGTCCTGTCCCTCGACCTCGGAGCGCGCCCGGCTCGCCGGGGTCGCGGCGTCCATCTGCGAGCCGACGGCGATGCCGCCGAACACCGCGAGGCCGTCGAGCGTCAGGACCGGCGCGTCGGGATCGTCCTGAGCCGGCGTCCGGACGTCGACGCCGCCGGCGATGACCTTCGCGTCGACTCGATCCGCCAGCCCGGCGGCGTCTTGAGCGCGATCCCGCCGAAGAGCGTGTGCAGCGTCAGACGGGCGCCGGGCGCGAGCTCGACCTGGCGCAGGTCGACGTTGATCCCGCCGAGCCACGCGAGCATCGAGCCTCCTCTGAAGGCCTTGGCCCGGCTCGTCATGTCGATGCCGTTGAGCACTGCGACGAGCGCGAGCTCGTCGCTCTCCTCGTCACCGCGGGAAGGAATAGCCCGTTTGACGAAGGCGCCGGCGGCGGCCAGCCCGGTGAGAGCGCCGAGCTCGAAGAGCAGAAGTCCCCGAAGTGGGCGCATCCGGGACGAGATTAGTCGCTTGACCAGCTCGCCGGATCGGTTCAGTCTCGATGCGGGGTCACGTCCGAACCAGGAGGTCGTGATGGCCAGGCTGAACGTCGTCGCAGCGAGCAGATGGGGAGCGGGCGGGACAAATTTCCGAACCACGCCGATCGTTCTCGGCCTGTCCGTGAGCGACGACACCGGCCACGGGGTACAGGGCCTGCTCCAGGCGTCGTTCCACGTTCGTGTGCAGGACGACCCGAGCGCCTCGGCCGACGGCGAGATCTTCGACTTCCACGAGCACAGCGGCCCGTCTGGCGTCGGCGAATACTCGCTGCTCGTCCGACGGCCGGGCGGAGTCCAGTGGCCGGCCGATCAGGTGTTCCTCTACGTGACGGTCGGCCAAGCGGCGAACCGCGGCCAGACGGTCTGCGGCGCCAAGTTCTGGCCGCTGTCGCCGTAGACGACGAGCTCCCGGCCGGCCGCGGATGATCGCCGCCGGGATCGATCGCCGATCCGGACCGCGCGTCGTCCTCGCCGTCTGGATGCTGGTCGCCATCGACCTCGTGCTGACGGTCGTCACGTACGAGCGACTGCCGGCGCGCGGGCTCTACAACGTGAGCGGAACGGGGCTCGAGGGAGGCCTGTCGCGAGCGCTCGTCGAGACCAACTACCCGGCGGCGCTGGTCGCCGTCGCCGTGCTGCTGGCCGTCGGCCCGCGGCCCCGGTGGCTCGCCTGGGCTGCTGCGGCGCTCTGCCTCGTCGTCGTCGTGCCCGGCGTCGTCGACCTGCACAACCTCGACGCGAAGCCGGTCAACGCGTTGCCCGCGATCGGCGTGCTGGTCGCGTTCGTTCTCTCGATGCGCACGCGCGTGCCGCCCGCGAGACCGGCCGGACGGGCACGCATCGCGCTCGCAATCGCCGTGACGCTCATCTGCATCGACTGGATCGCGGCGGCCCTCGGCTTCTACCTCGACGGTGTGCCGGTGCTCGGCTGGATCTTCCAGACCGGCCGGACGATCACCTCGCCACCACCCCCGCACCCCGCCGTCCACCACGGGATCCACCACGGATGGCAAGGACTCTTGCTGATCCTGACGGGACTGCTGCTCACCCGCCTGCCACTCCGTCCCGGCGTCACGCCGTTCTTCGCCTTGCTGATCGCCTACGGCTTCGGCGACATCCTCAACGACGGCAGTACCGAGCAGTTCGTCGAGCGCGGGTGGACGAGCTCCCCTTTCCCGGATGTCCTGCGTCCGGCGCTCAACTGGGGGTGGGCGGCCGTGCTCGTCGGGGCCGCGCTGATCTGGCTGGTCTGGCTCCGTCATTCTGCCGACCGGCGCTGAGCCCGCAGCGCGGGGCGATCGAACGGTGGGGCGGGCATCGGGCCCCGCCCCACCGTGTTCGTTAGGGGACTGCTTATGCGCGGTGCAGGGTGCCGCGACGCGCCGCGAAAGCGGCGCCGGCGATCACGAGCAGCGCCGCGCCGGCAATCAGCGCGTCGTCGGTGGACGGCGCCTGAAGCTCGAAGCCGCCACCTCCGACCGATGCCGTCGGCGGCGTGGCGTAGCCGCCACCCGTGGAGGCGTCGGTGACGATCCCGCCGCTCGCCGAGTCGCTGACCGCGGCCTGCTGCGTCCATGCCGACGCTCCGCGCCTCGAGCGCACGCGCAGCGGCCTGCGGGCCGGGTGTCAGACCGTATTCCTCGTTCAAGGCCTGCGAACGGGCCTGGAGGGCGGCCGCGTCGTCGCTTTGACTCGGAGCGGCATACCCGCCGGTCGACGACGCATCGGTGACCATCGCGCCGCTCGCCGAGTCGCTGACAGCGGCCTGCTCGTCCATCGCGAGGCTACGCGTCTCCAGTGCGCGCGTAGCGCTCTCCGCGGCGGGCGTCAGACCGTACTCCTCGTTCAGCGCCTGCGAACGGGCCAGAAGCGCGGCCGCGTCGTCGGTCTGACTTGGAGTTGCGTACCCGCCGGTCGAGGCATCGGTGACCATCGCGTCGCTTGCCGACTGGCTCGGAGTTGCGTAGCCGCCGGTCGACACGTCCGTGAAGGCCGGTGCCGTGGCGGCAGCCGACGCGGGGCCTCCGCCCTCGCCGCCGACGACCTGCGCGTTCGCGATCCCGGCGGTTGCTCCGAGTGCTCCCACAGCCGCCACGGCGAACACCGCGGCACGCTCGCGCATGCCATGTGTCTCGACGTCGCCGAGAGCTGCCGTGAGCTCGTTCCGGTCGAACGTCAGCACCACGTCGTCGCCGGACGCGCCTTCGAGAAGATTCTCGAGATCGCTCCGGCTCCAAGTCATGCTGATCGTGCCGTGCTCTTGCGAACCCTCCCCTGCCGCGACGTCGAGCGTGAGCTCCGGCGTGGCGTCCGCTTCCTTGAGAACGTCCCTGATCTCCCGGCTTGAGAAACTTGCGGCGACCGCTCTTTCCGCCGGGATCCGGTCCGTCAGGCGGGCTGTGCCCACTGCTTCCACCTCGGATCCTCCTTTCGGTGCCGCTCGCTGCTTGATGCAGCTCTCACATGACGCTGATCGTGTCAGGTTTCTTCCCGGCACTCAACCTTCGGCCACGGCGAGCGGCTATCACTACCCGGAGACGGCCACCGGGCGACCGCGCTCGTCTCCGCCGAGCGGCAGGTCGCGGCGGTCCGCGACGATCCGGCGGGCGGGCGATCACCAGATCTTCCCGGGCGGCGAAGCGTCGGGCATGCCCGTACCTCGTGACTGGCGAATCCGTCCGCGTCGCGGATCTCTACGGTGACTAAGGCCTGCCCCTCGCCGGCGCGAGGTCATCTGCGCGCGACTTGACGCAACTGCGTCCTACCGGTCGACGCGGT
The DNA here is from genome assembly GCA_963742615.1 of uncultured Thermoleophilia bacterium. Classification (GTDB taxonomy): domain Bacteria; phylum Actinomycetota; class Thermoleophilia; order Gaiellales; family Gaiellaceae; genus PALSA-600. The sequence goes on from CAVUMS010000003.1 coordinate 453,155, forward strand.
CGTAGGGAATCCTGGGTGTGGCGTCACGGTTCCCCCGATCGACGCTCAATCAGGGGCGACCCATCCACCACGGGTCGCCCCGCCTTCTCCCCTGGTTTGCGCGGACGCGGAGCCGACGACGTCAGTCGACGGTGCGGACGAACACGACGTGCCGGATCACCACCCGGTAGCTGCCGTCGTCGGTCAGGATCGTCATCACGCCGCCCGGGTCGGTGCGGACCGTGTCCACGACATCGTCCTCGCGGGCTTCATCGTTCGCAAGGACGAGCCGCGTCCCGTCAGAGAGCCCGATCTCGACCGCCATGCGGCGAGGCTAGCTGACGGCCCTTCTCGTATGGATGCGCCAGGCGCGTTCTCTCGTGGAGATCCCAGCTTGTTGGGATTGCGCACCGACCGTCGATTCTCTGAAGTGCCTGCCACAGAGCATCTGGCGATCGCAGACGCGCGCCAGAGAGGGTGCACGGCTCAGCGTCCAAGCGAGCTGTTCCCCATGCGGTCGAGGCGATCCGTCAGGACGCGGTGGTAGGGTCGCGGTTGCGGCCCGACCCTCACGGTCTCGTTGAGGGAATGTGCCCTTCGCTCAGCGGCGAAGAGCAAGAGCCCAGTCAACTGAGGAGGACACCATGGAACGGTTTCCTTGGCATCCGAGGTTGCGACACGCCTTGGTATCAACACGTCTGGTGATTGCCGCCGTCACTGCGCTTGCGCTGGCGGTCCTGGCAGCGGCGGGCATAGCCGCAACGAACGGAACGCGCGGCGGCAGCGCGCCCGGCCCCAACGGCTGTCCGACCAACAAGAGCGCGAAAACCGCCCCGATCGCCGACCTCGCACCGCCCGCGCGGCTCCAGATCGTCGCGTTCGACGTGCTGTCCGGACCGATCAACGAACAGACGAACAGCTTCACGATGAAGGTACGCGTCGGGAGCACCTGCAGCGTCAACATCAAAGGTGCGAGCGTCTACGTGACCGCAGTGCCGTATAACCAGTTCAGCATCCCGACGGAAGAGCTCACCGGGGACGACGGCACCACGACCCTGGTCTTCCACCGCGACGCGAACTTCCCGGCGAGCAGCAAACAGCAGCAGCTCACGCTCTTCATCCGCGCCACGAAGCCGGGCGAGGATCCCCTCGCCGGCGTCTCGACGCGGCGGCTCGTCGCCGTCAACTTCTCCAGTTAGCGCTCGTCTCGTGCGACGGCCGCCCACGAGCCCCTCGTGGCGCGGCCGTCGCACATGGAGAAGGTCAGACCGTAAGCTGGCCGACCGTGTCGCGGTCAGCGCTGATCTGTGAAGCCGCGCGCAACAACGCCGAGTGGTGCGATGCCTTCTGCCGCACACACGGGATAGCGGGTCGCTTCTCTGCCGGCTTCTGGTCGAGCCCGAGGAGGACGCCGCCGCTCTACCCGGATGCGGTGACGCTGGTTCCGGGCGCGGACGTCGATCGGATGATCGCCGCCATCGACGTGGGCCAAGGCTGCTCGATCAAGGACAGTTTCGCCGACCTCGATCTCGCCCCGTACGGCTTTCGACCTCTGTTCCGTGCCGAATGGCTGCGCAAACCGCCGGATTGGACCCCGGCTGCCTCACCAGGGACGTGGATCGCTCTCTCGACGGAGCAGCAACTTCGAGAATGGGAGTCGGCCTGGGGCGAGTCTCCAGACGCGGCGCGCTCCTTCAGGACTGCTCTCCTCGGGGAAGAGGCGATTGCTGTGCTCGCTACATATGAAGCCGGCCGGATCGTCGGGGGAGCGATCGCGAACCGGAGCGCGAAGGTGATCGGGCTCAGCAACCTCTTCGACACGAGCGGGGACCCCGAATCCGTTTGGCTGGGAGCGTCGGCAGCCGCCAACGCGACCTTGGGACAGTCACCGGTCGTCAGCTACGACTCTGGTGCTTCCATCGAGGCCGCTCATCGAGTTGGGTTCGAAACCATCGGAGAACTATCCGTCTGGCTCGCCACGTCCTCTCCACCGTAAGCCCAACCACAACTGGCCCGGTGCGCTCGCCCGAACGGTTTCGTGGTTCGGACGAAGGTCGGGGCCGCCGGCTCATCCAAGTCGACCGTGGCCTCCATTCATGCGCGATGTCCGAACTGTCGATTAGAAGAGCATGCGGCCGATCACCGGCAGGTGAAGCCGAAAGCCGTCTTCGATGTCTACCGGGAGGTTGCACTGCTAGTGCTTGGGATGTCTGAGCTGTTGCTGATCGCGGCCACTGCCTTCGGTCTTGGAATTCCCGGCTACGTGATCGGTAAGCGACGCGGCCTCACGGCCGCCTGGGTCGCGTTCATCCCGTTCGTCGGCCTGTGGATTGTTCTCTTCCGGTCTGTCGGCCGCGGCGCCTGGTGGTTGCTGCTGCTGGTGTCGTTGATCGTTCTTCTCCCGTTCGTGGGACTACTTGTCGCCTCGATCTGGATGGGTCTCGAGGTTCCCGAGGGTCATGGACGGTCGCCTCGCTGGACCATGTTGCTCGTCATTCCCGTGGTCAACTACGTTGGTTATTGGGTCTACGCCTTCACGCTCCCCAGGCAGGCCACTCCCGCAAGCAGTACGGCAACGCCGGCACCGACCAGCGCAGTTCCGCAGTGAGCTGGCCATGTGAACGGCGATGCGCGGCTGGAGCTATGTGCTCAGCTTCCGCTTCAGTGCGGCGAGGCCCTCTGTCGTGTCCGCCAGTTCGAGTCGGGCGAGCAGGAGACGCGCGGCCTTCGGATCGAGGTCGCCGAAGTAGTCGAAGCCGCTGTAGAGGAGGCTCCGGAAGATCGCCGTGTGCCACCGCCGGTCTGCGACCAGTTGTTCGTACAGCGGCGCCTTGAGCCGGTACGGAACCGGCCCGGCGCGGTCGAGTAGGCGCTCGAGCCCGCGTGTTGTGAGCAACGCGGGCTGGGCGAGCTCGCACCAAGCTTCCTCGACGGTCGCTGAGTCCTCGAAGTAGCCACACCAGAGTGCGTACGTGATCGGATCGGCGAGCCGATCGTCTTCGTCGCTGATCAGCCTTCGGTACTCGGCCCAGAAGCCCCGGCGCGTCTCGCCGTCCCACTCCGCCAGAGAGCGGGCGTACATCGTGTTCGCGTAGCACGGCATCTGTCGATAAAGCGCGAGTGCGAGCGCGACACGCTCGCTCCACGGCGCGGTTCCTCGCCACCAGACGAGCTCTGCGAGTTCGTGCGGTACGTCGGCGACCCGATCGGGCCATCGCTCGACGGCTGCACCCGACTTCCCGGTTCCGGCAGCCGTGCGCCAGGCCCAGCGGCAGGCATCCTCGAACAGCCACCCTCCGACATGATCTGCAAGCGGCCAGAGGCGCTCGTCGAGCTGCGCACGCCGCCGCTGGTACGCCGCAAGCTCGCCCTCCACCTCCACGTCGCCCGTCACGCGGACGACGACGGACCCACCGTCTCGCGCTACGTCGACGGTGACACGGCGGACGCCGACGAGGTCATAGATGAACCGCCGCCCCGCCGACTCGTCAGTCCCCTCGATCCCAAACTCGATCGCGACCCAGTCGCGGTCGTCGAACTCGTACCCGGAGGCGCTCGCAATGACTCGAGGAACCCGCGTAGGTTGTCCTCGCCGATCCGGTCCTCCACCCAGCACAGAATACGACCCACCCAAGCGAAAAATGCGAGCGCCGACCCGTCACGCTGGCCGAGGGCGCGCCGGCGCTGGGGGGCGGCCGCGGCGGGGAGATGGCCGCCGACGCGGTAGCAAGTTAACGTGGTTGTCGCATGGAGGTCAGCGCCCATACCCGGCAGGCCGTCTTCGCAGGAGCCGGTCGCTGTCAGAGCAAGCGCCGGAGAGTGATCCTTGACGATCCACTCGGCGGGAGGCTCGCGGTCGAGGCCGCGTTCGCGGAGTGGCGAGACGAATGGGGCCAGCACCCGCGGGTCAAGCTCTTGTTCACGGCCACCGACTTGCCCATCTTCGACTACGTCGACGGCTAGCCAAGATGCTGGCTAGGTCATAGACGAAGCGGTTGATGCCGGCGATCCGGTAGATCGCCGCCGCGAAGTCGAACGCGTCGCCGTGCGGAGCGCGACCTGGGTCTGGTGGAAGGACAGGGACCTGGTCGCCGTTGTCCACGATCGCACCTCGACCCTCCTCGTCTGATCGAAGAGCAGCGTAGGGCCTCGGTCGGTCTCCCGCATCGCCTTCGCCCCGTCGCCGACCTCGCGGAAACGGGGAGGCGTGAGGCGGTTTCGTCCCTGAAGAAGTAACGCGCGTCGGATGCGACGTTCGTCTCCGTCCTTCCGACTACGCAGTGGGTCTGGCGGACGCCAGGCTGACGGTTTTTGAGAGCGAGAAGACGTACTGCTCGTGCGCCCTTCCATCCTATGAGTGGCAGGCTTGTTTAAGCCCGCAAAATGCGGTAAGAACGGCCTCGGCGTCGGTTTCGGGACAAGGGAGAGTATGCGGCCTGCCTTATCCAGGGCTCGGGAGCGTCCGGGCGTTTCGATCGATCGTCCGCTGTCGCGGCGCACCCTATTCGGGGCCGCAGCCGGGTTCGGGTTGTCCAGCCTTGCTGCGCCGCCTCTTCTTGGTCGGCTCGTCCGGGTCGATGAGGCGATGGCCGCTCCGTCGCCGGCGCAGGACGCGAAGATCTTGCAGCTGGTGCTGCAGCTCGAGTACACGCAGGTCGCCTTTTACGAGCAGGCGTTGCGGGAGGGCGGACTGACAGGTGAGCTGCATGGCTTCGCACAGACCGCGCTTGAGCATGAGCGGGGGCATTTAAGTGCGATCCGCAAGGCGTTCGGCGCGAAGGCGGGTCCCAAGCCGACGTTCCAGTTCGGGGACAAGACCAAGAGCCCAGACGCGTTCGTCCGGACGACGATCGACACTGGAGGACATTGCGGTCGCCGGCTACAACGGCCAGGCGACGAATCTGACGAAACCGACTCTGGCGGCCGCAGCCGAAATCGTCTCGGTCGAAGCCCGCCACGCCGCCTGGATTCGCGCGCTCGCCGGTGAGGTGGCGGCTCCCGATCCGGTCGACAAGCCGATGACGGCGCAGCAGGTCGCTCGAGGGTCTGCGTGCGATCGGGATGAGGGCATAGATGGACAACGCCGACTTCGATCGGTTCTTGACCGAGATCGACTGCGACGACGCGCTCGCCGAAACACGGACGATGGCGGAAACGAGGCTCTCGCGGCGACGTCTTCTCGGCGCCTCGCTGGCCGGCGCGGCGGGGTCCTGCTCGGGCGTGCGAGTGCTGCGGGCGCTGCAGGAGGCCTGTCTGCTTCTGATGTCGACATCTTGAACTACGCGCTCGTGCTCGAGTATCCTGCAGGCGGCTTTCTACACGGAGGCGGAGCGGAACGGCGCTCTGAAAGGGAAAGCAGCGCAGGCTGCGACCGTCGTCGGTGCGACTGAGCGGGCGCACGTGAAGGCGTTTCGAAAGCTGCTCGGTTCGCAGGCGGTGAAGGAGCCGCTCTTCGACTTCCAGGGAACGACCGAGCAGCAGCAGGCGTTCCTGAAAACGGCGGTCGCGTTCGAAGATCTCGCCGTTGCCGCGTACAAGGGGCAGGCGCCGAAGCTGCAATCGAACGCGGTGCTGGCGGCCGCTGTCGGGATCCACTCCGTCGAGGCCCGGCATGCGGCCTGGATGCGCGAGCTGTTTGGCATCACACCGGCCGTCCACGCCTTCGATCAGCCGGCCTCACGGGCGCAGGTCACGCGGCTCGTCGCGTCGACCAAGTTCATCGTCTCGAAGCCACGAGTGCAAGGGAGCAGGCAACCCGAAGTACACCGGTTGACGTGACATGAGACGCCGCACTCGTCTGGCTACGGCGGTTGCCGCAGCAACTCTCGTCGGGTTTCTCTGGGCGGGCCTCGGCCCTAGCATGACAAGAAACACGTCCGCAACCGCCGTTGCCTCGGCGTCGGCATTTGCGTCGCTTCCTGCCTCCCCGTCGCCGGCGCTCAAGATCGGAAGACCCGATCAGCTTTCCTCGTCGCACTACCTGTCCCGTTGGAGCGTGATTCGAGTGCCGGCCGTCGCGCACGCGGCGCCCAGTGCGCGCTCAGCGGTCGTCGCTCGACTCGCGACCAGGACTCCGGAAGACACCGCCGACGTGGTAACCGTGCTGAGCGCACGCACGGGAACGGATGGCCGTGTCTGGGTCGAAGTCCGCCTACCGGTGCTGCCGAACGGCAGCGTCGGCTGGGTGAACAGGCGTTCGCTCGGCGGCTACCAGACGGTGAGACACGCACCTGATCATCGACCGCGAACGGCTGCACGCGACGCTCTACCGGGCCGGCGTACCCATCTTCAGCGCTCCGGTGGGAATCGGCGCGGATCGATCGCCGACCCCCCAAGGCGAGTTCACCGTCCGCAGCCGACTAACCCGCTACGCGAGCCCGTTCTACGGCCCAGTCGCGTTCGGAACGACCGCTCGCTCGGCGGTGCTGACCGACTGGCCAGACGGTGGCTACATCGGGATCCACGGGACGAACGCACCCGACGGTGTTCCCGGTCGTATCTCGCACGGCTGCATCCGTCTTCGCAACGGCGACATCCTGCGGCTGGCAGCGCTGATGCCGGTCGGAACGCCGGTGACGATCAGATGAGCAGGACGGGATCGCTGTCCGGTTATTGCCTGGCTCCGTGGTCTTCTCCACGGGACGTCACGCTCGCGGTGTCGACCGCAGGCCTCGGCGCGCCGGCAGCCCGGACGCCGCGGACGCTGAACCCGCCGACCGCGCTCTGGAAGGCATACCCACTCCGACAGGCGCACAGCGGACAACAAGCCCGCCGCCAGCAAGCCGGTCACCACCGGGACAAGCTCCGTCAGTCCAACCTCCCGGACTCGCGCCGCAACGAATGAGCCGGGGGCGCACAACAACCGGATAGCGAGCCGCTCAACCTCCGCGGCCAACGACTTCCCGACGACTGTCCTCCTGATGGCCGTCCTGATCGGCGTACTGCTTGCCTCGACACTTCTATTCGTACGGCACTCGGCACCGGCGCGGGCCGGCGGCGATGGGCGATACCGAGGACTGATCACAAAAAGGGCACGACTCCGTACTCGCCCGAGAACCAGCAGACGGGCGCCGGACTCGAGCAGTAAGCCGGCTCGTCACGCGCACGCGCCGACGGCCCGACCGGCGGAAGACAACCCACCGCCTCGCCTGAAGCAGCCACCGACGATCCATCAAGAGAAGACCAAACAGCCGACACGCACGAATCCAGCCACACCGGCCCCGGCTCCGTCGAAACCAGTCGACACGAATGCCCCGGAGCAGTCACCGCTCGATCAACGCGAGATCACCGACGATCTCATCGAAGCCCTACGGCCGGACGTCGAACCCGTTGAACACCCTCAAGAAGAACTGTCCACGCCGCAGCGAGCGGCGCACCCGCTTCGGGTGAAGCACTTCGAAGCAGACCCCAAGTCGTCGAAGGCAGTCCGGCACGCGCCGCCTCGTCGGCGTGAAGGTGCAGCCCAGCAGTACTGCCAGATCAGGCTCTGGCGCGGGTACTTCAAGTGCCAGTTCTACGCCGAGCTTGAAGGATCGCCGGGAGCCCTTGCCGAGTCGTCGCTCTTCCGTCTACGCAATCCGAACCAGCCTGGCGACCAGATTCAGAGGGCTCTCGAAAACCTGCTCGCGGAACTTGAGCGCTCCGGCTGGTCGATCGTCGAGAGCGGACCGGTCTGGTACCGCCACCGGCTCCAGCGATCCCTCGTCGATGCGCCCTGGTAGCTGTCGCCGTCCCCTGAGGGCACGTGCACCCTTAACGCCAAAGAGTTCGGTGCTCGAGTTCGATCTCGATCTTCAGTGCACCGGCAACAGGTCGACTTGCTGGTTGGTTGGTGCGTAGTTACCGAGAGAAGCGACCGCGTCCGAAGTAGCCAGCAATGTCAACACGAGAAGGACAATGATCACGATCCAAGAGGATGCTCATGGGTATCTGCACGCTAACGCCACCGCATCAGGAGATCGAGATCGCGAACCTGAAGCATCAGCGCAGTGAGGCCCATGTCGCTCCCCTTGGAGTGGATCTCGCCACGAGCGATGAAGGCGACCTCACCCTGATCGAGCGGCTGACGCACTCCGTCCTCACCAGCGACCCAACCAGCTCCCGATAGCGCGATCAAGAGCTGTCCGAAGCCCGCCTCATGTGAGCCGATCGAGCCGCCCACCTCGAAATGGAGAAGGTAGGCGTGCGCTTCTCCCTCGCCTCCCGCGACCTCGACGGACGAGACGAGGTTCACCTCATACGGCCGTGACCCGATCGCCCTCGCCGAGCCGACATCGAGCCGAACGACTCTCACGGGGAAGAGTTTGACGCACCCACGCTCTCGCGGCGGCGTCACCACCCCTCACCGCGGGTCCAACTCGCTCTCGCGTCATTTCGCGAGGTGATCCTCGTCTACAGATTGGCGAACGTGGCCGCGACAGGTGCGCTCGCAGCGGCGGCTGGAGGCGTTCGACGACGCGACGATTCACGACGTCTCCCGGGCCGTGACGGCGCTGCAGGCGCTCGGTGGACCGCACCACGCGCACGCGTAGTCGACGCTTGGCGTTATGGCCGACGAGGCGACCGGTCGCCGTCGCTATCGCGGGTTAGCTGGTGGGCCGGCAACTGAATTAGCGACGTAGGCCGGCCGCCGAGAACCAGCCGACCAACCCTCCGAGCACCAACCCAGCCTCTGGCGCAAATGGAACGTCAGTCGTCGCGCTGAGGAGGATCCCAAGAGCCACGCCGACTGCCGCGCCCAAGACGACCGACCAGATGCGTCTGCGTTTTCCGGTTGTTTGGTCCGTCATCGGAGATCACAATCCTCGGCCCCGAGGGACTGCGAGTGGAGATCGAGAAACGGACGGATGCTCACCTCGCAATGAAACCTCCTCTGTCCTTCGGGCTGCCGGTCGTCGTTCTGTCCTGATCTACCGGAACTCGTCGATGCCGCGTCCGTCTTCCGGCTCTCCACCCTTGGGCCGGGCCAGGGTTCGCAATGTCCCAGGAGTCGAAAGGTCGTGGGAGGCTCGCGGCGTTGCTTCAGTTGTCGAGTTCGAGTTGCGCCTCGTAGAGAGTCAACGAGCCCTGCGCGTACTTCCGAGGCCGTCAGGTACCGCCGCCGGACGCGTTCAGCTCGCGGCGGTCTTCGGGTCGACGTTGAAGCTGAACATCATCCCGCTCTCGTGGTGCTCGGCGATGTGGCAATGCACCATCCAAATGCCCGGGTTGGTGACGTCCAAGAGGATGTCCACGGTCTCGCCGGTGCGTACGAGCACGGTGTCCTTCCACACGAGGTTGGGCTCGACGACATCGTCTCGAGACAGGATCAGGAAGCGACCCGCCCCGTGGATATGGATCGGGTGGTGCATGGGATGGTCGGAGTCCATCTCGTTGATGAGCCGAATCTTCACGCTGGTCCCCGACCCGGAACTGCCAGTCGATCGCCGCGTTCTCGGCACCCGTCGCGCGGTCGACGAGTAACCAGCGCATGTTCGCCGGGGTCGTCATGCGGTTGACGTCGACCATGTCGTCTTCCCACTCGATGCCCTCGGCGGCGCCGTGCTCATGGCTCTCCCCGTGGTCGTGCTCGTGGCCCTCGCCGTGCTCGTGATGGTGGCCCGCTTCGTCGTGCGTCATTGCGTCAGCGACGCCCTCTGCGGCTTCGCCGACCCCGGTCGCGCGTACTGTCATTCCGCACTTAGGGCACGTCCCGGCCCAGGTGGCCGTCACCTCGGGATGCATCGGGCAGGCGTAAGCAGTCGGGGCTTCAATCCCGGGCTCGGCGGGCAACAGCTTCATCCCGCACTTGGGGCACTTGCCGGCCCAGGAGGCGATGATCTCGGGATGCATGGGACAGGCGAAGACGGCGCCTGCCTCCACCTCCGGGCCACCCAGGTCCATCTCGGCGACGAGGGCAAGAATCTTGTCCGGCGGGGCCTCGAGGTAGGGAGCGATCCGCTCCCGCTCGGCCACCAGCTCCGGGTTCGTACGCAGAACCTCGAACTCCTTGGCGAACGACGGCTCGGCCGGTTCCTCGTCGACGGTGATGCTGGCGAGTGCATACGTACGCTCGGGAGTGCGGTGCTCGAGCGTCAACTCCCCGGCCTCTTCGAAGAGCACGTCGACGACGACTCGCTCCGACGGCGCCAAGAGGACGTCGTCGACGAACTCCTCGTGCTCGTGGCGACCGCTGTCGCCCCCGACGAGCTTCATGCGCGCTCCCGGCAGGCCGACCTTGAAGACGCGGGTGTTGGCCGTGTCGGTGAAGTAGAAGCGCATGACCTCGCCGAGTTGAGCACGGAGTGCGAGGTCGGTTTCGCCGCCGATGAGCAGAACATCGCCGAAACGGCCCATGGCCACGTATGTCGTCTCGTGGTGGCTGAAGGGCGCGATCTTGCCCTCCTCATCGAGCAACACGTCGTCGAGCGTGAGCGGCAGCTCGCGGTTGGCCGGCGGCCAGTACTCGGGCTCCGTGGGGACGACGATGATGTTGCCGTAGAGGCCAAGCTCCTGGCCGTAGTCCTCCCGGATGTGCGGGTGGTACCAGTACACGCCCGGGTCCGGGAACTGGACGTGGTAGGTGAAGCTCTCGCCCACGGCGATCGGGGCCTGCGTCTGGTGCGTTCCGTCGTAGCGGTTCTCGACGCGAACTCCGTGCCAGTGCACGGTCGCCTCCAGGTCACCGTGATTGGTGACATTGATGAGCACCTCGGAGTCTTGCCTCACCTTCAGCGTCGGACCGGGGATCGAGCGGTTGTAGGCGAGCATGCGCACGGTCACATCGCCTAACCGCTTGGCGACAGGCGCGATCTCGATCTCGAACCGCTCACCGTCCCCCAGCTCGACCGTCTCCGGAAGCTGAGCCTCCGGTAGGCCGGTGATCTCTCTGGAGAACTGGTCTGTCTCGACCTGGGTGTCGCGGGTGCGATTCGACATCACTCAACTCCTTCTCTGACGCGCGCTCGCTGCCGGCGCGCGCTCGTCGGCGCTCGCTTCACGAGGGCCCGGTGCGAGCCTATCCCGGCCGGCGCGCTCGCGATAGGCGGCGATTTCCTGGGCGATGAACGCCGCGTCCTCCTTCACCCAGCCGATCAGCGCCGAGCCGCGCGTCCACTGCCAGGTGATGCCGAGGAAGTAGAGACCCGGGACGTCGGTCACGCCGCGGCGGTGGCGCAGGCGCCCGTTCTCATCGAAGATCGGCAGGTCGATCCAGGAGTAGTCGGGCCGGTATCCGGTCGCCCAAATCACCGCGTCTACCTCGACTTCACTGCCGTCCTCGAAACGGACCGTGCGCCCGGAGGCCGCTATCGCGCGCGGCTTCAACTCGACGCCGTAGCGGCGCTTGAGCTTGCGTGGGCTCGACCCGATCAGCGTGTCGCGGTCTTTCAGCCGTTGCCCGAGGCGCGAGTCGACGGTCTTGTGGATCAGTCCCGTCTTCGTCAGCCACCAGAAGAGGTCACGGCCGGCGACGCGCTGCGGCAGCGGTTTCTGGCGAGTGCCGACCGAGAGGATGACCTTATGGGTGGACGAGAGCTCCTTGGCGATCTGGAAGCCCGTGTTACCGCCCCCGACGACGAGCACCGTTCCCTCGGGCACGTCGCTCGGCCGCTGGTAGCCCGTGCTGTGTGCCTGCCAGACGTCGGGGGCGAGGTCCTCGGCAAGCTTGGGGATGAACGGGGTCTGGAACGGGCCCGTCGCGACGACGACTTGGTCGACCGTGATCGTCCGCCCATCGACCTCGAGGACGAAGCGCCCATCCTCGCGAGCAAGCCTGCGCACGTTGCTGTTGAACTCGATCGGGAGCTCAAACGTCTTCGCGTAGCGCTCGAGGTATTCGATCACCTCGTCGCGGGTGGGGTAGCCGTCGGGGTCACCCGGGAACGGGAGACCAGGCAAGGCGCTGTAGCGCCGCGGCGTGAAGAGCGTCAGCGACTCCCAGCGCTCTCGCCATGCGGATGCAACTGAATCGCTCCGCTCGAGGACGACGAAGCGTCGCCCCTGCTGGGCCAGGTGGTAGCCCATCGTGAGCCCCGCCTGGCCTGCGCCGATGACGACGACCTCGTAGTCGGCGGTCTGCTGAGCGCGGAGTTGAAGCTCACGTGCTGCCTCGCTCATTCCTCTTTGGGCCTTCCCGCTGTCGGTGGGACAAAACGCTGCTCGCTGGCGAGAACGGCGACGCAGGACGGGTCGGAATGCGTGGAGCATGCGCCTCCGACCACTCGCCGTCAGTTTCTTTAGGAGCGCACGTAGGCGAGTACGGCGAGGATGCGCCGGTGATCGTCGTCGCTCTGCGGCAGGTCGAGCTTCATGAAGATCGACGTCACGTGTTTTTGCACGGCACGCTCGGTGATCACGAGCCGCTCGCCGATGCCTTTGTTCGAGCGTCCCTCGGCGACCAGTTCGATCACCTCCCGCTCGCGCGGTGTGAGCAAGTTGAGCGGGTCGTCCGCGCTGCGCCCCTTTGTGAGCAACTGCGAGACGACCTGCGGGTCGAGCACGGAGCCGCCTTCGGCAACTCGCCGCAATGCTGCCGTGAAGTCCTCGAGGTTGGTCACGCGATCCTTCAGCAGATAGCCGATCCCGGCGGCTGACTCGGAGAGCAGGCGCGTCGCGATTCCAACCTCGACATGCTGCGAAAGGATCAGGATCCCGACGTCCGGGTAGCGACGTCGGATCTCCTCGGCGGCGCGCAAGCCCTCGTCGGTGTGTGTCGGCGGCATCCGGATATCGATGATCGCAACGTCAGGTTGGTAGCTCGCGATCTTCAGGAGCAGGTCGTCGGCGCTCGCGGTCTGGGCGACCACGTCGACACTGGCATCGCGGAGCAGGGAAGCGAGCCCGTCGCGGATCAGCAGGCTGTCATCGGCGATCACGACGCGCACGGGATCACCGCGGAGATCGTCGTTCCCGTCCCGAGCGGGCTGCTGATGCGAAGCTGACCGCCGAGTGCTTCCACGCGGTCGGCGAGACCACGCAGCCCCGACCCGCCGGCGTCGTCGGCTCCGCCCACGCCGTCATCAGCGACCTCCACCAGCGCGCCCTTGGCGCCGCGCGAGACGGTGATCTGCACCGCCGACGCGTCGGCGTGCTTCGCAACATTCGCGAGTGCCTCCGAGGCGACGAAATAGGCTGCGACCTCAACGACCCCGGGAAGACGCTCGAGCAGATCGACCGACACGGCCGTGGAGACCGTCGATCGCGCGGCGAGCGATTCGAGCGCGACGGTAAGGCCGTGATCGAGCACGGCCGGATGGATGCCGTGCGCGAGCTCGCGCAGCTCGTCAACCGACGTCGCCAGTTCGGCGGCCGCTGTTGCGACCAGCGCCTCCGCTGCCGCCGGATCGGTCCGGATTCGAGGGCCGAGCAGGCGAAGCTGCATTCCGATAGCGACGAGTCGCTGTTGCGCGCCGTCGTGCAGATTTCGCTCGAGCCGACGGCGCTCCTGATCGCCGGCGCCGACGATCCGTGCCCTCGACGCGCTCAACTCGTTCACGCGGGCTCGCAACTCGGCCGCCAGCCGTTCGTTCTTGAGCGCGATCCCGGCGGCGGCGACGACCGCGTCGAGGAGCTTGCGCTCTTCCGCCAGCGAGGCGTCGTAGATGATCGCGGCCACACGCTCACCGTCCTGCTCCACCATTGCCAAGAGCCTCTTGTCATCGTCGGCCGGAAGCTCGAGCTCCTGGCCGTCGCTGTCGATGTACGAGCCGAACTGCGGAAGCCAGTAGGCCAGGGTCAGCGTCGGATCCCCGAGCGCTTTCGCCAACGCGGCCTGCAGCGGCCGGCCGCGCATCGACTCCAGATCGACGAGCAGGTCTCCGACCGCGGCCCGCGCAACCCACGCTCGCCATATACCTGCGAGAAACACAGCCGGAACCAGCACCAGACCCACAAGCGTCGGCCAGACGAGGTAGGGCGACTGCGCTGTCGTGAACACCGCCTGCAGGATCAGGCCAGCGAGGAAGAGGAGCGTGAGCGCTCCGACCGCGGCCGGAGCGCTGGCACGGCGGACGGGGCGCGTCGCGTTCAGCCACCGCGCAACGAGAAGAAGCGCCAGGCCAATCGACGCGGCGAACCCGAGCGAGCTCGCCGCTCTGTCGATCGTGCTCGCGACGTGGGGGTTCGGCCATACCAGCGCGAGGTTGCGGGGAATCTCGGCAAACAGCATCCATACGAGTGCGAGCACGACCTCAGCGACGACGAAGGCGCCGATCACGATTCGCTCGCTCGCAGCCCACCGACGACGACCTCCGGGGAACCAGACCAGGAGGGCGGCAAACGTGATGATCCAGTAGTTCGAAACTGCAATTCCGATCGTCTCGGCAAACGACGAATGGAGCCGGCCCAGCGTTCCGTGCACGAAGAAGAGCAGTCCCGTCACGACCATCAATGGGCCCGCCCGGCTCTCTGGCCGACGGTGCCACGCGAGCAACCCGCACGCCGCGAACGAGCCGCCGACAACGTGATAGAGCACGACCTCCGGCCTCACGTGCTCCTGGAAGATCACCGGGCGCAGAGCAGCCCACTCGGCCGCCACCGCAGTCAAGCAGAGTCCCGCGAGGAGGAGCTTCCGCCGGGAGATCACCGTACTCACCGCCCGCGCAGACCCTTGCCCGCGCGAGACAGGCTGACCCCATACGGCTCGTCCGCACGGCGATGACCTCGCAAAGCTGACGTTCGAACCGTGCTGCCCACCACGACCTCCTGCCCGCCTCAACCCTACTCCCGTTAGTGACAAGTTGTGCGATTTCGGAGTCGCTTGGGGTGTGTCCAGACGCACCTGAAGACACGGGTTGGAGACACCGACTGCAACCTGCTCGATCCATAGCGCATGCCCCGCGCCCAGAGGAAGCTCACGGACGGAACGATCTCTCGGCAAAGGAGCTGGCCATGAAGACCGTCTTGGTGCACGAAAGACCGACGACAGGTGCGAAACAGTCCCGTCCCACGCAGCGCCGCCCGAACCTTGCGGCCCGCGTCGGCCGGTGGAGCGCCGCTCACTGGAAGACCGCCACCTTCGGCTGGCTTGCGCTCGTGCTGCTTGCGTTCGCAGTCGGCGGCCAGGTCGGCACGAAGCAGGCCGATCCGACGAACGCGGGCCCCGGCGAATCGGGCCGCATGGACAGGATCCTCGATGCCGGGTTCAAGGTGCCTGCGAGTGAGAGTGTGCTGATCCAGAGCCGCTCGCTTGGCGCCGGCGACCCCGCATTCGACTCCGCCGTCAAGGACGTCGAGACTCGGCTTGCGAAGGTGGCGGCAGTGCAGAACATCCGCTCGCCGCTCGACCCCGGTAACGCGGGCCAGGTCGCCGAGGGCAGGCATGCTGCACTCGTCGAGTTCGAGATCCGCGGCGACAGCAAGAAGGCGATGGACAAGCTCGACCCGATCCTGAGGAGCGTTGGTGAGGCGCAGCGCGCGCATCCGAGCTTCTTCGTCGGAGAGTTCGGCAATGCGAGCGCGGCCAAATCGGTCGACACCGCTTTCGCTCACGACCTGAAGAACGCAGGTGTGTTCTCGATTCCGCTCACGCTGATCATCCTCGTCGTCGCGTTCGGAGCACTGGTGGCCGCGGGCATCCCGCTGCTGCTGGCGCTCACGGCCGTCTTCGCAACATTCGGGCTCGCGGCCCTGCCGAGTCACCTGCTCCCGATCGCACCTGAGGCGTTTGCCGTCGTGCTGCTGGTCGGGCTCGCGGTCGGTGTCGACTACTCGATGTTCTATCTCCGGCGCGAACGGGAGGAACGGGCTGCGGGGCGGAGCGAACGCGCTGCTCTCGAGGCCGCGGCTGCGACCTCCGGCCGCTCGGTGCTCATCTCCGGCCTGACGGTGATGGTGGCGATGGCCGGCTTGTTCCTCACCGGCGACGCCACGTTCGCCTCCTTCGGGTATGCGACGATGATCGTCGTCGCGTTCGCAATGGTCGGATCGCTGACCGTTCTCCCCGCGTTGCTCTCGAAGCTCGGCGATCGCGTCGACCGTCTGCACGTTCCCCTCGTCGGACGTCTGAGCCGCAACAACGGCGAAGGCCGCATCTGGGGAGCGATCATTGACCGGGTCCTACGCCGGCCGCTGCTCTCCGCGGTGATCGCAGGCGGACTGCTGCTCGCACTTGCCGCCCCGGCCCTGCAGCTGCGGATGGCGACACCAGGACCGGACACCTTCCCCAAGTCGCTCGACGTGGTGAAGACCTACGACCGCATGCAACAGGCGTTCCCGGGCACGGCGCTGCCGGCCACCGTCGTGGTGCAGGCACCGGACGTCAATGCGCCGGCCGTCCGCCGGGCGATCGGACGGCTCGAGGTGGCAGCACTCGCCACCGGCCGTGCACGCGGACCGATCACGATCGCCACGAACAGTGCCGGCACGATCGCGAACATCACGGTCCCGATCCTCGGCAAAGGAACTGACGCCCAGTCGAACGCCAGCCTTGCGGCCCTGCGCGAGGACGTTCTTCCTCGGACCGTCGGAGCAGTGCCGAACGTCCAGGCGGGCGTCACCGGGCTAACGGCCGAATGGAAGGACGCGAAGGACCAACTCAGGTCGAAGCTGCCGCTCGTGGTCGCCTTCGTGCTCCTGTTCGCGTTCGTGCTGATGCTCGTCGCGTTCCGCTCGATCGTGGTCGCGATCAAGGCGATCGTGCTCAACCTCCTCTCCGTCGCCGCCGCCTACGGCGTGCTCGTGCTCGTCTTCCAGCATGGCATCGGCAAGGGATTGCTCGGCTTCAGCTCGACGGCCGGAATCGATCCCGTGACGCCGCTGCTCCTGTTCGTGATCCTCTTCGGGCTCTCGATGGACTACCACGTCTTCATCATCAGCCGGATCCGGGAGACGTTCGACCGCGGCGCGAGCATGGACGAGGCGATCGCGCACGGGATCAAGTCCACCGCCGGCGTGGTCACGAGTGCGGCAGTCGTGATGGTCGCGGTCTTCTCGATTTTCGCGACCCTCTCGATGCTGATCTTCAAGCAGTTCGGCGTCGGGCTCGCGGCGGCGATCCTGATCGACGCAACGCTCGTCCGCGGCGTACTGCTGCCGGCCACGATGAAGCTGCTCGGCGAGCGGAACTGGTATCTCCCCGGCTGGCTTCAGTGGCTCCCGCGCTTCGAGCACGAGGATCCGTCGACCGCCCCAGAGGCGACGCCGATTCCCGTCTCCGCGTAACCACGCACGCGTGGAACGCTAGACCTTCGCTAGACCTGAGCCTGAGACGGTGGAGGGCAACTGCTGCCCTCCACCGTCTCTATTCCACGAGTGACACCAGGCTTGGCGAGCTGGGATCTCGGGCCCCAAGCCGCACGAGCGCAGTCGAACGCGGAGCCGGCCCCCGCCGGCCAGACAGGAACCGGCCGGGCGGCGAGCCGAATGCGAGGGCTGATCTCTCAGCCGCGATCTGGCTCGAGCACCACCACGGGAATCCGTCGCGCGGTCTTCTCTCGGTAGCGGTCGTAGCCCGGATAGCCCTCGACCATCGCGCGCCAGAGTCGCTCGCGCTCCTCGCCCTCCACCTCCCGAGCCCTCACCTCGACGTGGTCGCGGCCGATCTCGACCATCGCCAACTGGTGTGCGCGGAGGTTGAGGCACCAGTCGGGATGGCGAGCCGCGCCTCCCATCGACGCGACCACCGCATACGAGCCGTTGGCAGGCGTGTAGAGGAGCGGGACGGTACGACTCCTGCCGCTCCTGCGCCCGGTCGTCGTCAGCAGCAGGACGTTCAACTTCCCGATCCGGCCGGCGACCCTGCCGCCGCTGGCGCGGTAGAGGCCGCTGTGGACGTAGGCGACAACTCTGAACCCGAGCTTCCTCACAGGATCCAAAGCCTACGGCCGAGGCGCGGCACCCTGCACGCGATCCGGATTTACGGCGACGACTTCCACAAGGCGGCGGACCGCAACCAGCCGTACTCGCGTCGCGCGGCCGATCGTCGCTGCGGCGATCCGCACCACACCCCGGCTTTTCAGCGACATCGAGGGCGCCGGCGGGGCGCAGGTTCGCCGCCCTTGGTGGCCGGTCGACGCGCCCCGCCAGCGACTACGTCAGGTGCGAGTCTCGAGGAGAACCTTCACGTCTTTCCTCGCCAGGATCGCATCAAGCATCGCGTAGGTCGCCTCGTCGATCGCGTTCGCCGCGAAGTCGACCGCGTCTCGTGCGTCGGCCTCGGCCCACTCGGCTCGAGTCTCTGCGACGTCGAGATCTTGATTGGCTTGTGCTTCATCGATGCGACGTCGAACGTCCTGTCGGTGACTTTCCCAATCACTCTGGATCCGATGCCAATGAGCGTCGCCGTCATCGGCGGCCGCTCGCGTCTCGGCGCCCAACTCGGCGGCACGATCGTCGGCGTGTTTACGTGCCTTCTCGACCTTGGTCTTGACCTCGGCCTCGCTCTCAGAAGCGGCATCTCGGATGCTGCGCTTGGACTCCTCGATCTTCTTTGAGAGCTTGTCGAAGCTGTCAGCAGAAATAGACACCGTGGGGCCTCCCATCTGTGTGCGACATCTCGACTACGCGCTACCGAGTCTAACGAGCATGGGGCTGTCAAGACGTCCTTGCCCTCGTGCGGCGGCGCAAGATCGACCGCGGGTGGGCGACCGACGACGGTCTCGCGCGCCCTTTGGACCCGTTGATCGCGGCGGGACGCCGCGGGCGTGCTGCCGAACGGCGTTCGAGGATCGTTTCGTCGAAGAAAAGGAGGTGCTCGTGGTCGTCAAGCAGCCGAGCCTGGACCTGGTTCGCCGTATCTCTTTTGAGCGTAACCTCGCCCTTTTAGAGCACGCCCGCCAGCGTGCGGAGAGCGTCCAGAACCGGATCGCAGACCGGATCACGACGTTCGCGAGGTCGATGGCTTTCGTCTACATCCACATCATCTGGTTCGGAAGCTGGATCGCGTTGGGAGTCGAGAAGTACCCCTACGGTCTGCTCACGATGATCGTCTCGCTGGAAGCGATCTTTCTCTCGACCTTCGTGATGATCAGCCAGAACAGGGCGGACGCGAAGCGCCAAGTGGTCGCGGACCTGCAGCGGCAGACCGTCCAAGAGGAGGACAAGCAAAACCAGCAGGTCCTCGATCTCTCGAACCAGATCCTCGAGCTGACCAAAGCCGTTCATTCCTACGCAGCCGCGCGCGAGGAAGACACGAAACCTGCTCCGGGCTGAATTTGACGTCGGTCGAGGGATTGCGATATATCCGCCCTCAGGCGAAGTCGGGAGGCGTCATGTCATACATCGCGGCCGAGCAACGTACCCTGGGGCGTCTGCTCCCACCATGGTGGTTGCTCCTGATCACCGGGATCGCTTGGGTGCTGCTTGCGGTGATCCTGCTTCGGTTCGACTACACGACGGTGTCGGCGATCTCGATCCTCTTCGGGATCGTCGCGATCGCCGCCGGGGTGCTCGAGATCGGTGTGCTCATGCTCGCAGCCGGATGGTGGAAGCTCCTCCACGGCCTGCTGGCCGTTGCGTTCATCGCGGCAGGGATCGTCGCGTTCGTGCATCCAGGAAACACGTTCGCTGCGCTCGCGGCGGTGTTCAGCTTCTTCCTGGTCATCGCGGGGACGTTCGACATCGTCATCTCGATCTCCGTGCGTCACGAGATCGACGTCTGGTGGGTGCAGCTGATTACGGGGATCATCGAGGTGCTGCTCGGCTTCTGGGCAGCCGGCTTTTACGGCCGCAGTGCGGTGCTCCTCGTCGCGTGGGTGGCTGCGATCGCGATCATGCGCGGCATCAGAGACATCGTGCTCGCCTTCCGCGTGCGGGAGGTCCAGCACGCCGCACCGTCTCAGGTCTGAGCGGGGCAGGTTGGCGTGCTCCCGCTGTCCGACGGGCTATCGGCGCGGCGCTTCCCGATCGTCAACGTCTCGATCATCGTCGCCAACTTCGCGGTGTGGCTCTTCTACGAGCTTCCGCACCTGCGGTCGGCGGTTTTCCACGCGTCGTTCTATCCGTGCACGGTCAACAACACGTGCCGGGGACCGGAGTCGTGGGGAGTCAGCTGGATCACCGCGATGTTTCTGCACGGAAGCTGGGACCACATCCTCGGGAACATGCTGTTCCTGGCCGTCTTCGGGAAGAACGTCGAGGACGCCTACGGCGCGCTCAGGTATCTCATCTTCTACTTCGCCGGCGGATTCGTCGCGACGATGACGCAGACGTTGATGACACTCGCGCTCGGCACCGCCGCGGAAGCGCGAGTGCCCAACCTCGGGGCCAGTGGTGCGATCGCAGCCGTGCTCGGCGCCTACTTCGTCCTCTACCCGAACTCGACGGTGCGTGGTCTCATCGTCATCTTCCCGATCCGCCTCTCGGCCTGGTTCTTCCTCGGCGCGTGGTTCCTCTACCAGCTGATCGAGGCCAACTTCGGGGTGTTCGGCGCGGGCGCGAACGGCGGGGGCGTCGCGTTCTTCGCCCATGTCGGCGGCTTCGTGTTCGGCGTGATCATCACCCTGTTCCTGACGAGGACGGGGCAGCTCGAGGCGCAGACGGCAGCGCACTGCTTCAGCGACAGCGAGTCGGCGTGCGGGAATAACACCGTCACTGGCGCCCCGATCGTGCGCGTGAGTTTCGACCCGAACCTGATCAACACGCCGTCAGGTAGCCGGGTCTGGCACTTCGGGACCTGTTACTTCGATCCGCAGTTCGCGATCGGTGCGGGCGGGGGGCGCCCGGGGTTCGACACCCATGACATCGCGGTAATCATCTTCGGCTCGCCGGGGTGCCAGGTGCCTGCCGGGGCGACCGGAACAAGCACCTGCGGCCCGATCTCGGATCCCTCGACGTACGGAGCGCTGCCGCCGCAGGGGATCGTGGACACCCTGAAGAACGGGACGCTGATCGTCTCGTCGGCTACGGAGACCAAAACTTCATTCGCGGCGGCGGCCCCTGCGGGGGCCCCTGCAAGCCGCGCCAGGGAGATGCGTTCACCCGGTTCTTCGGCCAGACGACACTGATCACCTCGAACGACACGATCAGCTCGCAATTCCTGAAGTTGCACTCGAATCCGTCCGGGACCTGTTTCGGCGACTCCGGCGGCCCGAACCTGCTGAGCGGCACGAACATCGTGGTGGGGATCAACTCGTTTGTCGCCAACATCTGCGCCGGCAACACCTACTCCTACCGGGCAGATACAGCTGACGCGCTCAACTGGGTTACCGCGACGGTCTCAGCGAACGGCGGCAGCCTCTCGCCCTAGCCAGACTCATGGGAACAGGAAGGACGGGGCTGCTAGCTCCAACGGAGACGAACCAATCACCGATGGGGGTCGGCCCAAGTGCCGAGCCCCAACCGGTCTTCACGAATGAGCATGCCGATTGAGCGGGGCGATTTGTCCCGCCATCCGAGGGAGGCAGGGCCGCGTGAGACGTACCGCTGCGATTCGGGTCGCCGCTGTCGCGATGCTGGCTCTTACAACGAGTGGCGCACCGGAGACATGGCTGTAGCGGCATATGTAGTCACTTCGGCAAGGCCATCGCGACCGTTACCTACAACCGATCTTTGAACAACTTCGGCGTGGGCTTCGTGAGCTGCTAACGACCGGCTCAGTAGCAAGTTCCGGTAGAAAGTTCGCGGGAACCGCATACCTGCGCGGTTCCCGCGAGAAGGCGTACACCTAGACGCTTCGTACAGCGAACTGATGAAGCGCGTACAAGAGGTGGGCCGCCCTGCAATCAGCGGGACGATCTCCGTCGACGGACTTGCAGGTTGGTCGCGAACGAACGCCTCGCGGTCGGGCTTTTGGAGGGCCGCGACGCGGGCTGGAGCGGCGGCCGGTACGCGTGGTTAGAGATGCACGCGTGCGAACTCGCGCATCGCCGCCTCGTCTGGGAAGCTGACGACGGCGCCTTCGGTGCCCGCGTCGAGCATCTCGGCCACACGCTGCGGCGTGGTGCGGGGGATGATGCGGAGGTCGGGGTGCCGCTGCTTCACCTGTCGCACGTGTGCGGGGTCGGAGCCGCGGGAGGGATGCCAGGCGTCGCCCAGCTCACGCGCGCGTCGGATCGCACGGTCGGAGCTGCCACCGACCCAGATCTCGGGTAGTGGCGTCGGGTGCGGCTCGGCTGTCGCGTTTCGGTACGACCAGTGGCGGCCCTCGAAGGTTGGCTCGCCGCGCCAGAGCGCGCGCATCAGCCGGATCGCTTCGTCGGCGCGGCGCCCGCGTCCCTCGAACGGCACGCCCATGAAGTCGAACTCATCGCGGTGCCAGCCCATCCCGACCCCGAGCGTGACGCGCCCACCGGAGAACTCCTGCAGCGTCGCGACTTCCTTCGCTAGGTGGAATGGGTTGTGCAAGGGCACGAGGATGATCGAGGTTCCGAGCCAAACCCGCTCGGTCCGGCCGGCCAGCCAGCCGAGCGTGATCAGCGGGTCGTACACCCGACCGTAGGGGTCGACACCTTCTGGCCCGACAACGATGTGTTCGGTCGCCCAGACCGAGTGGAAGCCGAGCTCCTCCGCCGCCTCGGCGAACGCCCGGATCCGCGACGGCGACGAGTCGCTACCGAAGTTCGGCAGGATCACGCCGAAGTGCACGAACAGAGACTAGCGGCGGCGCGCGTGGCACGGCTCGCCACCACCGACCCCGACGGGCGCCCCCACCTCGTTCCGATCGTCTTCGCCATCCACGGCGCCACGCTCTACTCCGCCGTCGACCGCAAACCGAAACGCTCGCGCACGCTGCGCCGGATCGAAAACGCCCGCGCCCGTCCAAACGTCACCGTCCTCATTGACCACTACGACGAGGACTGGCAGCGCCTCTGGTGGATCCGCCTCCGCGGAAACGCACGCGTGCTCGACACCGGAGACGAACGCGAACGCGCGCTCGCCCTCCTCACCGACAAGTACCAGCAATACCGCGACACCCCACCCGACGGTCCCGTCCTCGCGATCGACATCACCCAGACGCGCAGCTGGTCCGCGACCTGAAAGCCCGCCCTCGCCGGCCTCGAACAACTTGCGGGCGGCCGGCACGCCCCCGGCCCGGACACGAGAGGATCGGCTAACGCCCCGATGTCAGGGACGTCACCGCTCGGTCACCACGCCGTAACCAGCCTCCGACCTAGCCTCGCACGCGTCACTCAATCGTCAGGGGAGGAAGCGCAAAAATGCGTAGGATCCACTGGGTCGCGTTGGCGGTGCTTGTGGCCGCTGCACTCGCCGCAGGAGTCGCCGTCGGCGGCAACGGCTCGACCAACAACAAGACATTCGAGTTCTCCGTCGGGCTGTGGGGAGACTTTCCCTACTCCGACGTGCAGGCGCAGACCGGTGTGCCGAATCTGATCGCCGACATGAACAACTCGGACATCTCGTTCTCGATTCATGACGGCGACTTGAAGGCCGGAAGCGGCACGCCGGGCTCGGCGACGCCCACGACCTGCAGCGACGCCCTGTACACGCAAGCCCTCGGGTACTTCAACTCGCTACGGCAGCCTGCGTTCTTCACGCCGGGCGACAACGACTGGACCGACTGCGACCGCCCCTCCAACGGCTCCTTCAACGAGCTCGAGCGGCTGCAGCACGAGCGACAGGTCCTCTTCTCCACCAACCGGTCGTTCGGGCAGAAGACGATGCAGGCCGAGGTCCAGTCGACGCCGCAGTGCGTCGGCACGACCAACACGACGGCGGGCTCGACGGCCGGGCCGTACTTCCCGACGCCCTGCGTCGAAAACCGCCGCTGGACGTTCCACAAGGTCACCTTTGCGACGCTCAACGTCCAGGGGACGTGCAACAACCTCTGCTCGAGTGGCAGCGGCGCGCCCGACCCGGGCGGCGACCCGCCCGAGTACGCGGCCCGGAACGCCGCCGACCTCCAGTGGCTGCAGGACACGTTCGACGAAGCGACCGCGCAGGGCTCAGCCGGCCTCATGATCGTCTGGCAGGCCGACCCCGGCTTCGACCAGAGCGACGGTACTCGGGCGCCGTTGCGTGACCCGCAGTCGCTCGCCGAGACCGACGGGGCGCCGGACGGGTACCAGTCCATCCTGACCAAGCTGCGCGAATTGACGGTCGCCTTCAAGAAGCCGGTCGTCCTCGTGTACGGCGACTCGCACTACTTCCGCGTGGACAAGCCGCTGCAGGACTCGACCGGCAGGCGGCTCGAGAACTTCACGCGTGTCGAGACGTTCGGCGACAACCAGGCGAACGGGACCAACGACGTGCACTGGGTCAAGGCGCTCGTCGACCCGCAAAGCCGCGACGTCTTCGCCTTCCAGGCGCAGATCGTCCCAGCGAACCGCGTCGCAGTTCCGGCGCCGTAGCGCTCACGAGGGGGAGGCGTCGGCGCGACGCCTCCCCCTCCTTTGGACCGGAGTCCGGCGCTTTCGTCTCGATCGTCGTCGTTGTCTCGTGAGCGCGGCTCATCCGCGAGCAACGCAAGCCCCGGCACGCATCGATGAATTCGGGTTCGATGCATCGTCTGCCTTCGTACGGGTCAGGCCCGGTCCTACCACCTTGGAGGCTTGAAATGGCGCAGTCGCTGACGTCGGTCGACGTGGTCACGCTCTTTGTCGCGGACCAGCAGCGTTCGAAGGAATTCTACGAGCACGTTTTCGGGGTTGCCCCAGCCGACGAAGAAGAGGGCACGGTGATCTTCAAGTTCGACAACATGTTCTTGCGCCTGCTCACGCGCGGCGAGGCCGAGAAGCAGATGCTCGGGCAGGTTCCCCTGGCCGAGCCCGATTCGGGGTGAGCGTTCTGTTGGCGGTCTTCGTAGACGACGCGGTGGCTGTCTGCGCCGATCTTGCCGAGCGCGGCGTCTCGATCGTCTTCGGTCCGGTCGATCGTCCCTGGGGGTGCGCAACGCGGCCTTCCGCGACCCAGACGGTCACGTCTGGGTGGTGAGCTCCAATATCCCCGCCGACTGAGCGCCACTTCTCGAACGGCGCCGACGCTCATCAGGGCTGGCGGTGTCGATGGTTCCCTGCGATAGGCGGGTCGTACGCCTTCTTCGGCACCGCCTGAAATCGGTGGACCGCGGAGGCATACGCCGACATGGCGCTGTGGTGGATTCAGGCGCCGGCTGCGGGAGGGCGGCCCACAGTACGAAATTGATCACGCGCCAACTCGATCAGCAACCTCAGTGGTTGTCGATCCGATCCTTGATTTCGTCCCAGTTCGCCGTGACGAAACCGGCGAGTTCTTCCTCGTCGTCTTCCCCTGGAAGACCAATCAGCCAGAGGAGCGCAACTGCGACGCCGATCAGACCGATTGCGCCGAGAAGGATCTCGAGCATTCGTACTCGATGGTATCGCCGCCCGAGGGAGAGCTCGTCGCCGCTGGCCGCGGCCCGGCCGGCGTCGGTGACCTCGATCAGGTCGACGTCGGGCGGGCAGCGTCAGCGCCGGGCGTTCGGATTGCTACCCGGCCCGATGCGTCGTCCCGAATCGTCAGGTCAGGTGAGCGGAAGCTCGCAAGCAGCGTTTGCTGCCGAGTGCTTGATTGTCCCTGACGATGCTGAATCATCTGTCTCTTGTTCGGAGGTGAGTCCTCTAGGGGAGCATGAGGGGAGAGTGAGGGTGGATTCGACCGGAACATGGCACCACGGGCTGGTTGCGGAGTGGTGGGCTGAGTTCAACACCGCCGGCCCGGAGCTCGACTACTTCGGCCGCTTCGTCGAGAACGGTCAGCCGGCGCTCGATGCAGGGTGCGGATCGGGCAGGCTGCTGCTGCCGTGGCTCCGCGCTGGATACGACGTCGACGGATGCGACGTGTCCGCAGACATGGTCGACCGCTGCCGCGACCTCGCCCGCCGCGAAGGACTCACCCCGAACCTGTGGGTGCAGGCGCTCCACGAACTTGCACCGCCTCGCCGATACGCCACGATCGTCACCTGCGGTGTGTTCGGGCTTGGCAGCACCCGCGAACAGGACAAGCAGGCGTTACAACGCCTGCACGACTGCCTCGAGCCCGGAGGAAGACTCCTCCTCGACAACCACGCGCCCTACGCGTTGAGCAGGCGCTGGCCCTCTTGGACGAGAGAGGGTCGAGCCAAGCTTCCCGAGCCGTGGCCCCCACCCGGCGAACGCTCCCGGGCCTCGGACGGAAGCGAACGCGAGCTCCGGGTCCGCGCGATCTCGCTCGACCCCCTCGATCAGACGATCGTGATGGAGATCCGCGCAGACAAGTGGGTCGATGATTCCAACGTCACGAGCGAGGTCCACACGCTCTCGATGCGCATGTACTTCCACTCCGAACTCCTGCTCCTACTCGAAGCCGCAGGCTTCGCCGTCAGCACAGTCGACGGAGACCACCAGCGACAGCCCGCGACAGCCGACAGCGACTTCCTCGTCTACACCGCCGAACGTCGGTAACTCGCTCATGGGACATTCTCGAACACCGTCCCAGGCTGCAGTTGGTTTCTAGGCATGTTTCGCGTGCGGCTGCGTCGACGGCCCGCGCGGGATCCTGGTGCCGGGGCGTCCCCGACACCAGGATCCGTCTCCGCGAAGCTCAGCCTGCGCTGTTGGAGAACGAGTCGGATCGACCCGTGGTCGCGATCGGTTGCGACGCGTCGAAGAATGCCTTGAACGTCTCCCCCGACGACGTGAGGCCGTCGTAGTCGCCGAGGAAGAGCCCGCCGGCGTCGGGCGCGGTCAGGTAGTCGAACGAGCCGGTGGTCGTCAGCCGCGTCTCGCCGCCGGCCGCCCAGGCCGCCGGGTCGGCGCAGTTCGACGTCGCGCCGTGGCAGTGGGCGATGAACGCATCCGTCAGCCCCGGCTGCGCCGCGGTCGCGTTTTCGAGGTCGTAGTAGAGGAGGCCGACGGTGCCGCCAGCCGAGACGTGGATCTGCGGCACGAACGCCGGCGTGTCGCCGGGCGACTGGTCGACCCGGACCGGCGCCGACCAGTGGAGCCCACCGTCGGTCGAGCGCGAGAGCGCGATCTTCGACGCGCCGGTCGGGCTGAAGCGCCGGTCCTGCCAGACCGCGTAGAGCGTGCCGTCCGGCGCGGCGGCGAACTCGGGCAGGAAGTCGCTCGAGCGGACGTCCTGGCCGGCGATGCTCACCGACCCGACCTGCTGGTCGGAGACGATGATCGGCTGCGACCAGGTGGCGCCGCCGTCGGTCGAGCGGATGACGGCAACGCTGAACGACGCGCGCTGGTTGTTGCCCTTTCCGCCCTTGGTGAGGATCAGGCAGAAGCCGTCGATCAGGACGCCCGTCCGCCGGGCCGGCGGTCGGAACGACGATCTGGTTGCCGATCGTCTGGTTCTTCTCGCCCGGGTCGAAGATCGGACGGCCCTCGCTCCACGTGACGCCGCCGTCGGTCGTCTTCGAGAACATCGCAGGTCCGCGGAAGGCCGGCGAGACGTTGAAGGCGCCCGGGTTCGCGTTCTGGCTCGGCGAGACGAGCCGGTCCCAGGCGGCGTACGCGACGTTCGGCATGGACGGATCGGCCGTGACCGTCTCCTTGTCGTTCAGCACCGTCGTCGACGCGTCGAGGCGCGCCGTCACCGGCGTCTGCCACGTCTCGCCGCCGTCGAGCGAGCGGCTGACGAGGATCGCGCTGGCACCGCCGAAGGCGGGACCGTTCGCGTTGAACGAGTCGGCGATCGCGTAGACGATCTTCCCGTCGGACGAGAAGCTGAGCCACGGATCGGTCGTACGGTCGAAGAAACCAGGCGACCCGCTCGTGGCCCCCTGGCAGATCGTGAACTTCGGCTGGCTCGAGGCGAGATGCCAGCTCGCGCCGCCGTCGTTCGAGACGACGACGACGTCGCCGTTCGCGCCGCCGTCGTTCCAGCGGTCCTGCTGGAACATCGCGACGAGGTGGCTGGGGTTGCTGGGGTCGACCGTGACGTGCGGCTCGACCTCTGCGTCCGGGTAGTTGACACTGCCGGCCGCGGTGGACGCGGCGACCTTGGCCGCGCACGCGGCCGACGTGCCGGCCAGGGGCATGTCCGGCGCTCGCACGGGCAGGCCCGCGGTGAACGTGGACGCAGCCGCGGCCGCGGCGGCGGCGAGCGCCAGGACCGCACTCGCGAGCAGGAGCACGCGACGACGGCCGTGAAGAGCGACTCTCATACTCGACCTCCCTCAGTCGACGAGAACCGATGCCGCAGATAACGCTCGAACGTATTCCCCCAACCGCGCCGGCTCAACCACGCACCGCAGTCTCCGCCGCATCGGCCGGAACACCACGCGAAGCGGCTGGATTCCGGGATTGCCGGGGCTTTCATCTCGGCGGTCTAACTGAGAAAAGGGGCGGGGGCGACCCAGAGGGTGGTGGGCCGCCCCGTGCCCCCCGTCCCGACCAGGGGACGCGTGTGCCAGGGTTCCGCATAGCAGCCTCACCCGCTAGGCCCCGTTTGGGTCAAGTGCGCCATGGTCCACGCGACGTCGCGCTGCTACGACACGTCGCGCGACGGTCGCGTTTGGATGCGACGCAGCATGTCGCGGCCGCCGAACCCCTTTCGCGCGATTGAGTCCGGTCGGTTCCGGCGGATGATGGGTGCGGCGGCTCGGAAACTCCTCGAGCCGGCCGCGGGAGCTCGACCGACCCGCCTTACATGACTCCTACAGCTTGAGCGTGACGAAGAACGACGGTTGCTACTAGCGGGGCGTAGGTCGACGGACGCCCTCAGTAGGTGAGTCTTCCCCGTCGATACAAGTGGTGTCGCGTCACCGGGACCCCACGGTGACGCGACACAACAGGGTCCCGCGTTGCCTGGCGCGCGTCGCGGGAACACTTCGAGGCCGCAACGGTGCGTTCGTCGACCTGACGTCAACGGTGCTGAGTTGGCCTCGACCGGCGACGGCGTCCGGCCCGACGGGCACTTAACGTGCGCTCGGCCCTTTAGTGGTTCACGCGAGGCTGGCGAGAAACTCGTCCACCGCCCTGATCTGCTGTTCCGGGCAACGGTGGCGGGAAACCGGTCATTTTGTCCCGCGGGCCACGCAGGCGTGTGCCGTACGGCGACGTCCTTCGGGGTCCAGAGGCCAGTCAGGCGGGGGCCTGTTCGAATCAGGCCCCCGCATCGAGTTGCGTCTACGGCCTGCCGAGCTGGCCGAGGTCGCGTCCGTGGATCGGTAGTGCGGTGTTTTCGAGGATGTACTGCGCGACTTCTGCGCCGAGGGTGGCGCCGTCGACGACTGAGAAGCGGAAATGAAAGCCCGCGTAGATGCGTGCGTCCTCGATCTGGAGCACGGCGGCCGAGAACGAGGTGAAGTCACGCTGGACACCGGGGAGGCCTGCCGACGTGACTGTGAAGCCGGTGTCGTTGCCGTAGAAGGATGCGAGGACGGAGGCTGCGGCGTCGCTGACGCCGGAGTGCGCGGATGGATATTCCTGGAAGGCTGGAGTTGCGAGGATCGGTGCCCACGTCGGGTCGATGAGGGCGCGGATCGCGGTCACGGGCCGCCAGGAGTCGAAGTGATTCTTCGCGTTCCAGATCCCGATCGTCGCGTCGGCGAGCGCGAAGTTCATCAACGCGAGCAAACGCCCGGGCCCGACGTCTGACGCTACGCCGCGTCGCCGCCGCCGGATAGTGGCCTTTTCGGACGTGGTGTCATACAGTCGCCGCACAGTGACTTCCCGGGCACTCTGGGCGATCTTCCTGATCGTCGCTGCGTCTGTCCTGCTGGTGTTGGGCTGGGCATCCCTGTCGCTGCTCAACGCATGACGCTGAACCGGACGATCTGGGTCATCTTCCTGATCCTCGTCACGCTCGTCGTGGTGATCTGGCTGCTGTCCCAGACGCTGCTCGGCACCAGTCATCAATGAGAGTGCTCGGAGTCGTCCTGTCGTTCGTGGTCGTCTGGTCGTGCTCCTCATCGTCCTGGGGACGATCGGCAACATCGGCAGCTACGAGGTTCTCCTCGTGGCCGTCTTCGCCGCCGTGATCACCTGGGCCTTGTCGCGGTACCACGACAAGCGGCGCGCGTGACCGTGATCACCTCCCGGGCCCACATCGTCGACGCGCTGACAACCCGCGCCTTCCTCGTGGCCGTGATCGTCTTCATCCTGTACGCGCCGCTGCCCGCCGCGCTCGGTTTCCAACTCGAGCATCACGGCCTCACCGCGCTGGCGTTCGCGGTGATCGCCTGGTTCCTGATCAGGGGCCGTCACCGGGTGCTCGGGTTCATCTACTTCGCGTTTCTCACGATCGGCGTGCTCGCGATGCTGGGCGCGGCCCTAGCCTTCGCGACCACCAGCTAGATGCACTGAGCATCGGCTCGCTCGTGCACGCCTAGATTGGTGTTGCCATGTCGAGCTGGTACGACGCCTGGGCGGACCGATACGGGGACTGGTCCACTAGCGTCACTGCTGACGTCCCGTTCTACGTCGGGCTTGCCCGTGATGCTGACGGGCCACTGGTCGAGCTTGCAGTTGGCAACGGGCGCGTTGCGATCCCGGTTGCTCAGGCAACGGGCAGGCGTGTAATAGGGATTGACTCTTCGCCGGCGATGCTCGCGCAGGCTCGAGTGCGCGCAGTTGAGGAGGGAGTCGAACTCGACCTGCGTGAAGGAGACATACGGGAGCTTGAAATCAAGAAGCCGGCGGGCTTGATCTACTGCCCTGGGCGGTCTCTGCTGCATCTGCCCACGTGGGCCGATCGTCGCCGCTGCTTCGAGCGGGTCGCGGCATCGCTTCGGACTAACGGCCGCTTCGCCTGGAACGCGTTCGCCTTCGACCATCACGTCGCATCCGCCATAGACGGCCAGCATGCCGACACGCCGCTGCCGCACACGAACTACTACAGCGTCAGCGATAACCGCGTCGACATCACCTTGGACGATGGTGGAACCGGGTCGCTCTGGTGGGCAACCAAGAACGAATGGCTGGGCTCCTCGACGTCGCGGGCCTGCGCCTCGAAGCTCTCTATGGCGGATTCGCCGGGGAACCGCTCGACGACGACAGCCGTGAGTACATCTTCGTGGCCCGTCGGTAAGCGCTCAGCCTCGCCGTTACGACAGCGCCAGGGACATTCCCGCACACTGGCGCAGGCCGCTGTCACCTTGCGGGCGAGTCCGCTGAGGAGTTCCATCTAGCTGTATGCGTGCCGTCTTCGCCATTGTCATCCTGCTCCTGTTCGGAGCTGGGTGTGGACACTCCGCCTCGACCTTGGACTACGTGGCTCTTGGGGACTCGATCCCTGCGGGCGCCGGAGAGAGCGGCGGCAGGAGCTTCGTCTACGACTACGCGCGGTACATCCAATGGGACACCGGCGCCAGGGTCAGGGTGCGCAACCTCGGCACGAACGGTCTGACCGCCGGTGGCCTCTTAGAGCAACTCCGACACGACGGAAGGGTTCGAGAACTCGTCGCGAACGCAGAGGTTGTCACCGTCTCGGTCGGCTTGAACGACCTCATCGCCCCACTCGGCTACGCAAGCAACACCTGTGGCGGACACGACAACCAGGCGTGCTTCCGGTCCGCGCTTGCATCACTCGAGCCGGCGTGGAGTGCCATCCTGAGCGATGTGTCACTGCTCCGGGCGAACCGTCCGACACTGATCCGCGTGACCAACGACTACAACGCGTTTACGGACGTGCAAACCCAAATGAGGCTCGGCGCAGCGAGGATCAAAGTCTTCACTCGGTACCTCCGTCGGTTCAACGCATACCGGTGTGCGACTGCGCGGAAACATCAAATCGCCTGCGCCGACGTGGCTCGAGTCTTCAACGGCCCGAGCACCAACGCGAGCGCGTACACCAGAGGTCTCATCGGCAGCGATGGGCATCCATCCAGTAAAGGCCACCGGCTCATCGCGCGGACGCTGCGTGCCCTCGGCTATGCGCCGCTCCGCGAGTACACGCATCCGTAATCTCGGTCACGTCAGCCGGCTAGCTCAGGGGTCGTTCCGGAACTGTGAGTGTGTGATCGGTCCCGTCTGGGGCGTTTGTCAGGTTGACGCTCGGTGCTCTTTGTTCGTGACTCGATTCTTGAATGACTCCGTTCGCGGGTGTCTTTCCAGTGATTTGTCCGGGCGGAGAGTCCGGTGCCGGCCTGGCGCCCGCTTGCTGGCCTGATCAGAAGCCTGTCCGCGTTCTGAGCGCGTGACCCGTCACAGTTCTGCCGCCCGCGGTTTCCATCGCCCAGACCGACACCGGTTCGTGTCCCCCAACACTCGTGCTGGAGGTCGGCTTTCGGATGCTCGCAGATCAGCTGGACTACATCGTTGGCGTTGACCCGCACCGCGACACCCACGCGGTCGCGGTCGTGCATGTCCTCAGCGGCGCCGTCGTTGTCGAGGCGACGGTGCGCGCGAGCAGGGACGGGTACGCCGAGGCACTGAGGCTCGCCGACGAGTACGCGCCTGGTCGGCGCGCGTTCGCGATCGAAGGCACAGGCTCCTACGGTCTGGGGCTCAGCCGCTTCCTCACTGGCCGGACAGAGCGGGTGCTCGAGGTCGGCCGGCTGCGACGAGAACGGCGCACAGGCGGCAAGACCGACGCCCTCGACGCGGTCCGTGCCGCGCGCAGCGCGCTTGCAAACGAGCGCCCGTCGATGCCCCGCGCAGGCGGGGAACGCCAGGCATTGCAAGCGCTCGTCGCAGCTCGAGAGGGAGCAGTTAACGCCAAACGCGCCGGACTCTGTCAGCTGCGCGATCTCCTGGTCACGACGCCGGAGCCACTGCGCAGCGAGCTGCGACCGCTGACACGAGCACAGCTCTTGCAACGCCTCGCAGCAACACGGCCCCACGGCCGACACGACCCTGAGCTGCGAGGCAGCCTGCTCGCGCTCCGCTCGATCGCCCGCCGACTGCTGCAACTGACCGCCGAGGAACGCGAGCTCGCACGCGAGATCGAGACGCTCACCCACAAGCTCGCACCACAGCTGCTCGACCAGCCCGGCGTCGGACCGCACGCAGCCGCGCAGCTCGTCCTCTCCTGGTCACACCAAGGACGCATCACCTCCGAAGCCGCGTTCGCACGACTCGCCGGCGCAGCACCGATCCCCGCGTCCTCCGGACAAACGATCCGCCACCGCCTCGACCGATCAGGCGACCGCAAACTCAACCGCGCGCTCCACCAGATCCTCGTCACACGCAAACGCACCCATCCCGCCACGATCGCCTACATCGAACGACGCCTCCACGAAGGCAAAACACGACGCGAAGCAAACCGCTGCCTCAAGCGCTACCTCGCCCGCAGCCTCTACCGCCTCCTCGAGCACCCGCCAATGACGACTTGACTTTCATAGAAGCATCACTGACGCATCCGACGAATCGTCCAATTTCACGGCCCGGCATGCCCTAGGATCGGCACGTGAACGAGCTTGAGCGACTCGAACGCCAGCTACTCGAATCGTTGAGCCGGGGCGACCTAACCGCCGCTGGGAGGCTCCTGCGCGAAGACTTCCTGATCACGACGGCAGGCTGGATTGCTCAGCCGGTCGGGAAGCAGGCGTGGCTCGATGAATTGGCAGGCCGCACGACACTCCAATCGTTCAACCTGCGCTTGGTCGCGACGCAGGAGTTCGGGCACGTCGCTGTCGCCATCGCCGAGTCTGCGCAGGAGGGAACGCACGACAAGAAACCGTTCTCTTTGACCTTCCGCTACACCGACGTGTGGGTGCGAGACGATCACGACTGGGCGCTCGCGACACGGCACGCCTCGATCGTTCCGCGCCAGTAGGTGCACTCCGCTCGGGGAAGCCTTGCGGCGCCGCATCTCGCGGCCGGGATCGGCTACGACCGGGCGTGTTGGCATCGGGGCAACATGCCAGTCGACCGGGAGCCCGCATTCGTCTGGGCCTAGTGGGGGGTCGGCGGGGCCAGTTTGGCGCCCGGGGGGAGGGATCACCGAGCGTCTCCACCGCCCCTCCTGCAGGCCTATACCCGTGGGTTGGGTCTTACATCGGTAGTAGCCCGCCACCGGGTCATTGCGGCCTGCGCAAATTGCGCAGATGCTGAGCGGGCGGGTCGGAAGCACACCTTCGGGGGGAGGGCCGTGGGAGTTCGACCGACCCGCCCTCTTACTCGGTCACATCCAGCTGCTTCGCGATGTAAATGTGCTTGGTGGGAAGTTTGTCGTCGACAAAGCACACGACGGCGTATGTCCCGGCGAGGACGTCGGCAGACAGCGGACCGCTGGCTCCGGCCTCGACGCCGGAGCGGCCCCGCAGGGCGTAGAAGTCCGGCGGCTTCGGAAGCGTCCCGTTCTTCTCGAACTGCCGCGGGTACTTGTCGAGCGCCGACTGGAGGTCGTCCTCCGTCGAGCCCTCGTCGAGGGAGACGAGCCCGAAGGCGCCGGAGAACTCGGTCTGGTTCTCGACCTCGATCGTGAGTATGCCCGCAGTCGGCGACGTGTCCCCGTCGTACGTGCAGCCGTCGTTGGTCAGCGTGGCGTGCATTGCGGCCCCGTCGCCGCCGCAGGCCATGGGCACC
Source organism: uncultured Thermoleophilia bacterium (assembly GCA_963742615.1). Lineage (GTDB taxonomy): Bacteria > Actinomycetota > Thermoleophilia > Gaiellales > Gaiellaceae > PALSA-600. The sequence goes on from CAVUMS010000003.1 coordinate 487,429, forward strand.
AGGGACACGGCCGCGGTCACCAGCGCGACGGCCATGCGGGTGCTCGACGCCACGAGGCGAGCATATCGCCGGTGTGGAGCTAGCCCTTCTCGGCCTCGGCGCCGTGGCGGCCGGGTAGCGTGACTGGTGGGCCGGGTTGGGTGTCAGCGCCGCGGCGTTCGGATCGCCACCCGGCACGATCCGTCATCCCCGATCGTCAGGTCAAGTGAGAGGACGGTCGCGCAGGCAGGCTCGGACTCTTACTATGGGAGGGCCGATGCGGCGGCGTATGACGCCATCGCCGAGATCTGCCTGCCTGGCACTGTCACTTTTCACGGATATCGAAGGCAGGAACGGAAGATGATTCGGCTACTCCGCCGCGCGGGACGCGCCAGAGTAGCCACGCTGTTGCGGGTCTACCCCGACTCCAGCGAACGCCTCAACGACTTGACGGTTCGCGTCCGTTCGCTTCTTGCCAACAGCGCCGCAACCGGCTTCATCAATCGCATCAAGCCGAAGAGCTCACCCTCCGCGATGTGATGGACGATCGTCTTGTCCCGGTCCGCTTCGAGGAGGTACTCGGGTCTCGCCTCCATCAGGTCGGAGCCGAACCACCGCAGAGTCTCGCGAAACCCGATCCGCGACGGCGGCTGGTAGTCCGTTATTTGACCGCGGAAGGTGCCCATCCTCGTGGCGTCGAGGTACGCGGTTCCTGAGCCTCGAGGACCGTCAGAGGTTTGGCCGGACCTGCGGAACAAGCCCGTACGGTGCATCCACGTTCGGTAACCATCGAGGTCCGCGAGTCGCGCGAACACGTCGCCGATCGGTCGGTCGATCATCGTACGCGTCTCGTATCGAACCGTCGTAGTACCCGTCTTCTTCGTGCGCTTACCGCGCCACGCATCCGATTCGACTGTCACTGCTGTCCCTCCGATCCGAAGTCTGCGTACCCGTAGCTCTGGAACGAGCAAGCTTCGGGATCTATGCCGTCCTCCGCTTAGGGGACATTCGTGAGCACTGCCGCAGGCGTCCGACTTGCCCCCTGGCGCCCTGGCCGCAGACGTGACCCGCCGGGAGTCGGGTGGCTAGGCCTCGATGTAGAGCGTGATGGGAGGGACCACGCCGTGCTTCTCCATCGTGGCCGCGAGCTCGGGAGAAGGCGAGGCCATCGACGCCTTCATGGCTTCGAGATCGGCGATCTCGGCCGTGACGGCGATCTTGTTGCTCCCGTCTTCGGCAACGAAGTCGGTCACGTTGGAACCGGACCACGACTCGATGGCGGCGGCACGCTCCTCTTTTCCCCTGAGCCACCGCTCGACATCGCCGACTGATCGAGCTCCTGGAGCTGACCGCGCTGATCGCGTCGAAGGCGCCAGAACGTCACTCACGGGTTGCGGCGCGGTGGCTTCTCCGGTGGCTGCAGCGCGACACCACGCGACGATCCACGACGTCGCGCATGCCGCTGCCTGTCTGGCTGCGCTCGGCGGCTCACACCACGATTCGGCGCTCGCAGCTCTTCGGGACATGTCCCAAGACCCGACTACCCGGTCGCAGCCCTAGCGGCGTAGCGTGAGACGTTTCTTGACCCGGATGCGGGGTAGGATCCCAGCATGGCCGAGTCGATCGGCCCTCCCGGAGACGATGAGGTCGAAGGCCATGTGGCGCGGCCTCCGTTGTGGGATTTCCGCTGCGGCGAGTGCGGATACCGGGCGCGGAGCCGTGCCGCACCTGAGAGATGCCCGATGTGTGGCGGCACTGTCTGGGAGTTCGACTCGAGCACGGACCTGCTGCGAGAGTCGCCGTGAGTGTTTAACGCCGGGAAGTGAAAGGGCGGGAATCGGCGTTGTCTGAGTAGGACCTGATTACTAGACGACGCCTTGAAACACGTTCGGCGCTGGCGACTCTTCGGGGCATGGCCGAAGACGCGACTACGGGTCGGCGGCGTGGCGGCGTGGCGTGAGAGTCGGGCCGGGACGGCTCGCGTGTCTGCTCCGTCCCGGCCGAAAACGGGTCCGAAAACGGGTCCTTTGTCCGAGTAGTTCACTCGGCCGTCACGGACATACCGTCGCCGGTAGGCCGGGACGACTTGGGGCCGCACGGCCGTCCCGGCCCGTCACCTGGGAAACGGTGTCACTTGCGCCCAATGAGACCGACCCGAGCCGCTTCCAAAGAAGCACTACTCAGGTCGGTCTCCACCGCCAGCGCGAGCGACTCGATGACTCCATAGAACCCCTCCCATTAGAGTCAGAGTCTCTCGCTTTATCACTTGTTCCCTGGGCTCATCCCCTTTAATCCTCACCCTGCGCTGAAACGGGCCGCCCACTCACCGGCGACCAGGGGCGCCCGGCTGGCTAACTGCGGGACCCGGAACGCGCGACGGGGTACGTCAACCGACGGGCACCCTGTGCCCGCGCCGCCCCCGGGCCATCCCTGCCGGGCGGCGTGACAGACCCCACGCGGCGCGTCGCCATCGGAGAGCGGACGGCGGCGGCTCGTTCGGCTGACAGCCGTCAGGTGTGGCGGAGCGCGTTCAGCGAGATGCTCTCGACGCCGTAGGTGCTGCAGGCATCGAGGGCGCGCTCGGAGATGAAGTCGTAGTCGTTGGCGCGTACCTCTCCGACTCGGAAACCCGCGGCCTCGATCGTGTCCGTATAGCTACGGCGCGGGATCGCTCCCGCGATGCAGGCGGCCCAGAGCTCGACGTTGCGCCGCGTGCGCTCCTTCAGCGCCAGGCCGCTGACGATGTCTGCGAGCGCGAGTCGTCCGCCGGGTCGAAGGACACGTGCGGCTTCGGCGAAGACGCGATGTTTGACCGGAGAGAGGTTGACCACCCCGTTCGAGATGACGACGTCGAAGACCGCGTCCTCGAAGGGGAGATCGTCGATGCTCGCTTCGAGGAACTCGACCCGGGTGAACCCATCGCGGTCTCGCAGGCGGATCGCCTTGGCGATCTGCTCGTCAGTGAAGTCGACCCCGACCACACGCCCGGAGGCGCCGACCTGGAGGGCGGCGCAGAACACATCTGTTCCTGAGCCCGCTCCGAGATCGAGGACTGTGTCTCCGGGAGCGAGCGCCGCGAGGTCAAGGTGGTAGCCGACTCCTGCAAAGGACGCCAGGGCTTCGGCGGGGATCGCATCGAGGAGCTCGCTCGGATACCCGAGCCGCAGCGCGAGCTGCCGCCCGACCGCGAAGTGGAGTTGAGCTTCCTCTTCCCTCGCGACTTGCCGGTACATGTCCTGCACCTGCGCCTCGAGCACCTCACGGTCGACCAGGGAGCTGGCGTCCGCCTGCGGCAACGTCGCCGCCAGGGCCATCTCGTCCTCGGAAGCGATCGGATCAGTGCCCATGTCGACCTCCTGCCGGGTGAGATCTGCTGGCGTCAGTGTCGCACGAACGTCGAAGGGACGGTGAAGGCCGCTGGCGGCTCGAGCACGAGCACGGGGACCGTATGAAGCGATGGCGGGTGACAGTCGCTTGCCCCGCCCCCGGTGCCGGCCACCCCTGGGGGCCACCCCTGTGCCCGGCTCTACCTTGCCGGCCACGAACACCGCGTGCTCGCGCACCTGGCCGACGTCACGCTTCCACCGATCCAGCGGGCGCCCGTCGGACGTCCACACAACGTTGAACGTGCCGTGACGGTCGCGCGGATTCCTTTCACCGCAGTCGTCCTTTGTGCAAGAGCCTTCGGCGACCGAGTGCCCGTGGTTCAACGCGCCCGGGGCGTCCAGGTCCCCGGGCACGTTTGGACCAACGAGCCGTTAGCTATAGATGGTCGGTAGCTCGTTGACCTTCGTCAGAGCTTCTTCGAGCGTCGCGACCTGATAGATCTCGATCGTGTTCCACTGGCCAAGCGCTGATTGAAAGGCAAACTCGCGCACCGCGGCGAAATCATCGGCTTCGACGGCCGCGAAGACCATGTGGTTGTTCATCGGCACGTACGTCGCCAAGAGCTTGACGCCCAGTTTCTCCGCCAGGGCGGGTATCTGACCGGCACCCTCCTGCGAGAGTTTGCGGGTTGTCGCATTCGCTGACGGACACAGGTCGGGCGGGTGCTGACCAGCGATGAGGTACTGCATCGAAGTCTCCTTTCTGTTCTGCACGCCTGGCTGCTTCATCTCCTTTGCGGAGAAGCCAGCTTCCTCGAGCGCCTCGACCAAGATGCCGGCTGCGGCGCTCGCAGTCGTCGATGATCGCGCGGCCCTGCGCGTGAGGCCTTACCTGTTGAGCGCCTCCTCCAGGGCGCGCCGCGCGAGCACGGTCGCAAGGTGGCGTCGATAGTCGACGCTCCCGCTCGTGTCGTTTGGGGGATGACTTTCGGCTGCGACCGCTTGCGCCGCAGCCGACACGTCGTCTCCGGTCCGCAGTGCCTCCTCGGCCGCGCGCGCGCGCACCGGTGTCGGGCCCATGTTCGTGAGCGCGATCGCCGTATCCTCGAGCGTCCCGTTCGAGCGCCTAACGACAGCGGCCACGCCGACGGTCGCCCAGTCCTGCGTGCGTCGTGTGAACTTCAGGTACGACCAGCCGCTCGCGCCGAGCTTCGGCACGCGGATCTCCGTCAGCACGTCCTGCGGCCCGAGCGCGGTCTCGAAGACCCCGCGGAAGAACTCGCCGGCCGGCACCGTGCGCGTCGCCGTCCGGCCCCTGCGACGACGAGCTCGGCATCGAGAGCGACCAGCACGGTCGGCAGGTCGGAGGCCGGATCGCCGTGCGCGATCGAGCCGCCGATCGTCCCGCGATGGCGCACCTGCGGATCGCCGATCAGCCCCGCGGCGTGCGAGACGATCGGGCAGTGCTCCTGGAGCAGCGGGTCGTGGTGCACGTCGTGGTGCCTCGTGAGCGCGCCGATCGCGAGCTGCTCGCCTGCGTCGCGGACGTAGCGGAGCGCGTCGAGCCGGCCGAGGTCGACCAGCACGGCAGGACGGGCGAAGCGAAGCCGCAGCAGCGGGATCAGCGAGTGTCCGCCGGCGAGCAGCTTCGCGTCGTCGCGCTCGCCGAGCAGCTACGACGGCGTGCTCGACCGACTCGGCGACCTCGTAGTCGAACGGAGCCGGAATCATCGTCCTCGCCTCCTCGATCGCTCGCCAGACTCGCTCGGGCGTGGCCGGCATCTCGAGGTCGGTGATCCCGTAGGGCGACGAGCGCGTCGACGACGGCGTTCATCACGGCCGCGGTCGAGGCGATCGTGCCCGTCTCCCCGACGCCCTTGACGCCGAGCGGGTTCGTCGGGCTCGGCGTCTCGGTGCGGCCGAGCTCGTACGAGGGCAGCTCGGCCGCCGACGGGACCAGGTAGTTGACCATCGAGCCGGTCAGGAGGTTGCCGTCCTCGTCGTAGACGGCCTCCTCGTAGAGCGCCTGCGCGACGCCCTGCGCGACGCCGCCGTGGATCTGGCCGTCGACGATCGTCGGGTTGATCACGCTTGCCGACGTCGTCGACCGCGATGTACCGGACGAGATCGACAGCGCCGGTCTCGGTGTCGACCTCGACGACCGCGATGTGCGTACCGCGCGGGCCAGCTGAAGTTCGGCGGGTCGTAGACGTAGGTCGCCTCGAGCCCGGGCTCCATGCCGTCCGGGCAGGTTGTGCGCCGTCCACGCCTGGAACGCGAGCTCCTTCGTCGTCAGCGAGCTCGCCGTGCGCCGCTGAACGTGCCGCCCTCGTACTCGAGCTCGTCCTCGGCGACCTCGAGCTGGTGCGCCGCGATCTTGCGCGCCTTCTCGACGATCCGCTCCGCCGCGTCGTACAGCGGCGACGCCGCCGACCGCGAGGCTGCGGCTGCCGTACGTGTCCATCCCGAGCGGCGCGACCGCCGTGTCGCCGTGCAGCACCTCGATCTCGTCGAAGCCGACGCCGAGCCGGTCGGCGACGATCTGCGACCACGTCGTCTCGTGGCTCTGGCCGTGCGGCGAGGTGCCGATCAGCACCTGCACCGTTCCGGTCGGCAGGAAGCGGATCGTCGCCGCGTCCCAGCCGCCCGCGCCGTAGCGGATCGCACCGAGGATGCGCGACGGCGCGAGCCCGCACATCTCGAGGTAGGTCGAGAAGCCGATGCCGAGCTGCTTCGTGTCGCCGCGCTGCTCGACGCTCGGCCTGCTGCCGCGCAGACGCCGTCGTAGTCGAGGATCTCGAGCGCGGCGTCGAGGTGACGCGTCGTAGTCGCCGGAGTCGATCGTCAGGCCGGACGCGATCGTCGCCGGGAACTCGCGGATGAAGTTGAGCCTGCGGAGCTCGACCGGATCCTTTCCGAGCTTGCGCGCGAGCGCGTCGACCGCCCGCTCGATCGCGTACGTCGCCTCCGGCCGGCCGGCGCCGCGGTACGCGTCGGTCGGCGTCGTGTTCGTGAACACACCCGTGCACTCGAAGTCGTAGGCCTCGACGTCGTAGCAGCCGCCGTAGAGCCACGCGCCGAGCAGCGGCGTGCCCGGCGTGACGAGCTGGAGGTACGCGCCCATCGCGACCGTCAGGCGCACGCGCACCGCCGGATCTTCCCTTCCGACGTCGCCGCGAGCTCGATCTCCTGGATCTGGTCGCGGCCGTGGATCGTCGCGAGGTAGCCCTCGCTCCGCGTCTCGATCCACTTGACCGGCCGGCCGAGCCGCCGCGCGAGCGCGAGCGCGAGCGCCTCCTCGGCGTAGACGTTCAGCTTCGAGCCGAAGCCGCCGCCGACGTCGGGCGCGATCACGCGCAGCTTCGCCTCGGGGATGCCCGGCACCATCGAGAGCGTCACGCGCGCGATGTGCGGGATCTGCGTCGACGACCACATCGTCAACTCGCCCGTGGCCGGGAACGGCTCGACGAGCACGCCGCGCGGCTCGATCGCGTTCGGGATCAGCCGCTGCTGGCGGTAGCGCTCCTTCACGGTGACGTCGGCCTCCGCGAACTCCTCGTCGACCTCGCCGGCCGCGAGCGCCCACGTGTAGCAGCGGTTCGTGCCGAACTCGTCGTGCACGAGCGGCGCGCCGTCCTCGAGCGCCGCCTCGGCGTCGACCACGGCCGGCAGCGGCTCGTAGTCGACCTGCGACGAGCTCGGCCGCGTCGCGTGCGGCCGCCGCGGCTCTCCGCGATGACGACCGCGACGCCGTCGCCGACGTAGCGCGCCTCGTCCACGGCGAGCGGCCGGTGGTTCGGCTGGTTCGTGTCCTCGGTCGGGAGCCACGCGCACGGAAGCGACGCCTGCCACTCGTCCGCGAGCTCGTCGCCGGAGAACGCGGCGACGACGTCCGCGGTGCGCGAGCGCGCCCGAGACGTCGACGTCGCGGATGCGCGCGTGCGCGTACGGGCTCCGCACGACGCCATCCAGACCATGCCGGGAAGGCTCATGTCGTCCACGTACTTGGCCTGCCCGGTGAGGAGCGCCGGGTCCTCCTTGCGGGCGACCGGCGTGCCGACGATCCGGCCGACCTCGAATCTCGGTCGTAGTCGCCATCGTCAGACCTCCACACGCCGGCCGCCGCCTGCGACCGCGCGGACGATGTTGTGGTAGCCGGTGCAGCGGCAGAGGTTGCCCTCGAGCGCGTGCCGGATCTCCTCCTCGGTCGGGTTCGGGTTCTCGCGCGAGCAGGCTGACCGTCGCCATGACGAACCCCGGCGTGCAGTAGCCGCACTGGAGGCCGTGCTGCTCGTGGAACGCCTCCTGCACCGGGTGCGAGCGACCCGTTCGTCGCCAGGCCCTCGATCGTCGTGATCTCGCGCCCGTCGGCCTGGACGCCGAGCAGCGTGCACGACTTCACCGACTCGCCGTCCAGCAGCACCGTGCAGGCGCCGCACGACGACGTGTCGCAGCCGACGTTCGTACCGGTCAGTCCGAGCCGCTCGCGCAGCACGTAGACGAGCAGCTCGCGCGGCTCGAGCTCGAGCTCGTGCTCTGCCCCGTTGACCGTGATCGAGACGCGTCTCACTCCGCCTCCTTTCGGCCGTTCGAAAACCGCGCCGAGCATACGCGCCAACCGAGATCTCTGCCACCGCCACCCGCACACACGGGCTCGAAGAAGCCGGCCGTCCGCCGCCGTGAAGCGCAGCCGGCGGAGCTCACTGGACCGGAATCGCGACGGGGTGCGCTCGCCTGGGGCCACCCCGTGCCGGGGGGAGGGGGTGGGAGTGCCGCCGGGCCCGCCGAATGGGCCAACTGGTAGACCAGGCGGTAGTCGCGCTGCACGCTTCGCCGCCTCCCGCGCGGCGAGCTGCTCCAACAGCTCGACGTACATCGTGTCCCGCTCGACGACACGCTCGAGCGCCGCGATGTTCGCCTTGAACCGCGACCAGAACCGCGGGCCCGTCTCACGGCCGAACAGACACATCGTCCAAAGACGCGACGTAAGCGCGCAGCTCCTCCGCCTTGCCGGCGACGAACTCCGCGTGCTCACGCACCGCCTCGACGTCCCGCTGCCAGCGATCGAGCGGCTGCCCGCCCTTCGTCCATACGACGTTGAACGTGCCGTGCCTGTGGCTCGGATCAGTCACGCCGAGCCTTTCTCCGCGCGAGAGTCGCAAAGGGTTTTGGTTATGTCCCCCGAGCCTCGCGGCTGAGAGCGACGGCGGCCTCGTATTCGTCATCGTTAATCCGAACGACGCCATTCGGAAGCCGGCCGCGGCGTTCGCCTGGACGAGCGGGTTCGATCCTGTCGGATCGATCCGCTGCACGACGGTCTCCATCGGCACAGCGGGGTCCCATTCCTCGACATGAGACAGCAGCACTCCGCTCGGCGAATCGCCGGGATAGGCCTCGGCCTCCGACGGTGTCCAATCGTGGACCGCGGTCGCGAGCTCGGCGCGACCGATGAACTCTGCCTCGGGGGCCGCCAGGTAGATCAGGGCGAGATCGCCGGCGGCAAGCGCGTCGCGATGTCGCTCGTCGCGACCGACCCCCCACATCTTCGCCCGGAGAAGCGCAGTGGCCTGTTGTCGGTCTCCGTCGGAGAAGTTGAACAGATAATGCGCCATCCGCGGAGAGTACCGGGGGGTTCGACTGGAACACCGGTAGTCGGGTATTAACGCTACCCAGTAGTCGCGAAGAGCAGGCCCAGCATGCCAAGCACGCCAATCGTCAGCAACGAGAAGTTGAAGAAGCCGATCACCCGGTGACGGCCTCTGACGATGGCCCACGCGATCACCGCGAGCAGCAGCGCGCCGAGGCCGTAATTCTCGAGGTGAAAACCGAGCGCGACGGGGATCGGCACGTACAGGACGTAGACGATCACGGCGACAGGAACGCCCGCGAGGTGAGCGCGGCGACGATGTCGGCCCGGGTTAGCTGGGTCACGTGCGGCGTCCGTTGTAGTACCGCGACAGCGCCGACGTGATCACGGCGGCGAACACGGCCAGGAGGAGAACATCGGCGGTGCCGAAGCCGCCGATCGCCCCCATGACGGTGAGGAGGACGAACCAGACGACCACGAACGACAGGACGACTCCGAGCAGTCTCATTGGTGACCGGTTTTCTGCAGCGTCTGGGACAGCAGCCAGAGCACCACGACGAGCGCCACGAAGATCACCCAGATCGTCCGGTTAAACGTCATGCGCTGAGCAGCGACAGGGAAGCCCAGCCGAACACCAGCAGGACAGACGCAACGACGATCGAGGAAGATCGCCCAGAGTGCCCGGGAAGACGACCGTCGGGCGACTGTATGACACCACGTCCGAAAAGGCCACTGTCCGAGGCCAGCGATGCGGCATACCGTCAGGCCTGGGCCCGGCCAGCGGTGCAGCGCCTCGGCCGGGCGTTCGGCGGCCTGGCCGGCCCGCGTCATTCCGATCGTCAGATCAGGTGAGAGGACGGTCGCGCAGCTGACCACTCGGGGCCGACCCCCGCGCCGGTCGCGCCGCGGACTGCAGCAACCGGCACGCTCGCCTCTTTTGGGGAGATTTTTTCCGAGAGGCGCGGGGTCACCAGCACGCCCCACCAAAGAAAACGGTCCCCGGCGAAAACCCGCATCGTTTAGCGAGTGACGAACGCACCTGGGATCGAACCACCGACTCCGGGAAACGGCCGCGCTCACTCTCGAACGGTTTCGTCACACCAGCAGGCTGTTCGCAGTGTTGTCGATCGGGGTGCGATCTACTCTCGGCAACCCTCGCCGACCCTTCGTGTGGTCCAGGAGTGGTCCCTTGCTCGCCATCAGCTCCGCGCCGAGGGCCACGCCGTATGCGACGGCGACGGCACCAACACGGCTCTCTGCACTCCCTCCACAGGGGGCAGTGCGCCTCCAGCCCCGACTTCGCTCTGGCTACGGCACTCACGACCAGGGCGGGTTCGCCCCTTGTGTTAGTACCGGCGCTGTCTACTTCCCCTCATCGACGGCGTCGACCCTCCGAGGTCGTTGGAGCGTTGCGACTCACACTCCGCCGAGGCGTCACGAACCCGAGGTGGCAGGACCAACGGCCCTCACCCCGAAGCCCCGCGCCGGCGGTCCCACCGACAAGGCAGGTCGGCCAGACCGACATCGCGCATGGCGAGAGCGGGCAAGAGCGGGTGCGACGGCTCAGGCCGCGTGGTGGAGCTCGGCCAGGCGGTCGCGCACCTGCGCGGCCTGGGCGAGGTTGTGCTTGCGCTCGTAGCGTTCGAGCGCCTGCGCGAATGCGGCGTCGGCTTCTTCGCTTCGGCCGGCGGCGTGCAGCACCTCGGCGAGGTCGCAGAGCGCGTCGCCTTGCATGTTCAGCGCGTCCGTGGGTTCCATGATCGCGACGGCCTCGCGGGCGAGGGCCTCCGCCTCCGCGTGCTGGCCGCGGCTCGCGTGGACGAGCGCCTGCACCTGTCGCCAGAGCGCCTGCGTGAAGATGTCCTGCGCGTCTCGTCGAGGGTGCGGCCGAGCTGGGCGAGCGGCTCGGCCTCGTCGTGGCGGCCGAGCGTGCAGAGCGAGCGGCCGAGCAGCGGCGCGAAGGTCGGGAGGAAGCCGACCGCGCCGCCCGCCTCGGCGAGGTCGCAGAAGCGGCGGAGGTAGACGGCCGCGCGTCTCGTGGTCGCCGGCGGTCTGCGCGATGAAGCCGAGCATGAAGTCGACCTCGTCGTCGCCGGTGAGCTCGCGCCACCGCTCGGCCGGCCTCGCTCGCGATCTGCGCTGCCTCGTCGAAGCGGGCGAGCATGGTCAGCAGCCAGGCGCGCGTCAGCAGCAGCGAGGGGTGCGGGTTCTCGGGAAGGAGCGCGTCGAGCGTGCGGAGCGCCTCGTCCGCCGGCCGCGGGCCGTAGGCGAGCGCGCGCTCGAGGCGGAAGAGATCGGATCTGCGCTGGCCGGCCAGCCGGGCGTGGTGGAGCGCCTGCTCCGACGCGTGCGCGTAGTCCTCGAAGTGGCAGCGCCAGTTCGCGACCCCATAGGCGAGCGCATCCCAGACGTGCACCAGCCCGGCGTGGTCCTCGGCCTGCTCGAGCAGCGGCAGCGCCGCTCGCACGAGCGCCTCCAGCTCGTCGATCGCCGGATCGGCGGCGAAGAACGACGCGGTAGTAGGCGGCGCCGACACGGGCGAGCGCCTCGCCTGTCTCGTCGCCGGCCGCCCGCGCCCGCTCGGCGGCGGCGTCGGCGAGCGCTGCTGCGACCTCCGGGGTCGCTTCCGAAGAGCGCCTCGGCGAGGTCGAGCTCGAGCACGACGTCCAGCCGCGCCGGCCGGGTCAGCTCGAGCGCCCGCTCGAGCAGCCCGGCGGCGGCCCGCTCGTCGCCGCGCCAGAGCGCGCGGCGGCCGGCGGCCGCGAGCCGCTCGCCCGCGCGCTCGGCGAGGGCGCCGTCGGGCTGTCCGAGCTCGTGCCGGTAGCGGGCGGCCTGCTCGAGGTGGTAGCCGAGGATCTCGTCCAGCTCGACCAGCTCGTCTCCGCGCTGCTCCAGCCAGCCGGCGAAGCAGCTCGTGCAGCTCCGCCCGCGAGGACTTCGGGAGCGCGTCGTAGGCGGCGTCGCGGATCAGCAGGTGGCGGAAGCGGAAGCCGTCCTCGCGCGCGAACTGCGCCGTGTCGGGACGGATCAGCTCCCGGCGCACGAGCGCGGCCAGGCGCGGCGTGACCTGGGTCTCCTCCGGCCCGAGCGCCTGCACGGCGCCGCGGTGGAAGACCTCGCCCTCGACCGCGCCGCGCTCGAGCACCCGCCGCTCGGCCGCGTCGAGCTGGTCGAGGCGGGCCGCGAGCAGCGCCTTCAACGTCGCCGGCACCTCGACCTCGTCTCCCGCCTCACCGGCCATCGCCAGCATCTCGCCGATGAACAGCGGGTTGCCGCCGGCCGCAGGGGCGATCCTCGCGCGCAGCTCCTCCGGCACAGCCGCCCCGATCAAGCGTGCCGCGTCCTCGTCGCCGAGCGGCTCGAGCCGCACCGCCACCGGCCACGAGGGGCGGCCGTCGAGCAGCTCCGGGCGGGCCATGCAGAGCAGCAGGATCGGGGCGCCGCTCGAGAGCAGCGCGACGTGCTCGACCAGGTCGAGGAACGTCTCCTCGCCCCACTGGATGTCGTCGAACACGACGACGAGCGGCGCCTGCTCCTCGAGCAGCTTCCGGAACGCCCAGGCGATCTCCTCCGCCGACGTCCCCGCCTCCGACTCCCCCAGCAGCGAGCGGATCGCCGCCGCGGCGGCCGGATCGGACGGCAGCGCGCCGAGCTGCTTCACCACCTCGACGACCGGCCAGTAGGTGATCCCGACCCCGTACGGGAGGCAGCGGCCGCGGACGACCCGCGCCTCGATCGAGCCGAGCGCCTCCGCCGCCAGCCGCGACTTGCCGAGACCCGCATCGCCGACGACCGTGACCAGCTCACACCGCCGCTCCGCCACGCGCCCGCTCCCAGGCCTCGCGCGAGCAGCGCCAGCTCGCGCTCGCGGCCGACGAACACCGTGTCGTGCCGCCGCTCGACCGCCGCCCGCGCACCGAGCAGCCGGAACGCCGACACCGGCTCGCTCTTGCCCTTCAACGACCAGCGGCTCGACCGGCTCGACATCGACCGCGTCACCGACCAGCGCGCGCGTCGCCTCCGCGATCAGCACCTCGCCCGGCGCGGCCGCCTGCTGCAGCCGGGCCGCCACGTTCAGCGCGTCACCGGTCGCCAGCCGCTCCTCGCGTCCCGGTCACCACCTCACCCGTGCTCACCCCGATCCGCCCCTCGATCCCGAGCCCGGCGAACGCCTCCCGCATCTCCACCGCCGCCCGGCACGCCCGCAACGCGTCGTCCTCGTGCACGCACCGGCACCCCGAACACCGCCATCACCGCGTCGCCGATGAACTTCTCCACCGAGCCGCCGTGCCGCTCGACGATCCCCCTCATCCGCTCGAAGTACCGCGCCAGCAGCGCCCGCAGCGCCTCCGGATCCGTCGACTCCCCGAGCGCCGTCGAGCCGACCACGTCGCAGAACAGCACCGACACCACCTTCCGCCGCTCACCCGACCCGCCGCCGAGCGGCAGCGACCACACGCCTCGCAGAACCTCGCGGCGTCGCTGTTCTCGTGACCGCAGGTCGCACAGACCATCACCGCAACGACACTAGACCCGGCGCTACCCACAACCAACGCGGCCGGGCCCAGGACGCGGCTTTTCATCCTCCCGAAACGGCCGCCTACAAAGCCCCCGCTTGCCGAGACCGGCACGCTGCTCGAACAGACGACCGCAGCGGCCTCAGCTCATTCTGTTACAGCTCTACCGAATCCCTCATACACAAACCGCCCACCTCGCAGGGGGACGCAGCAGCAGGGGTTCAAGTGACCCGAGGATGGGTTGCCGCTGTGCGGCAACCATCACGCGGCATTCGACCGAGGGCTTGTTTCGATCGATCCGGCTGACTCAGGGATCGACGTGCGTGGGTACTCGGCAGCCAACATGAACATCACCCGGCCCGATCTCGACCTCGCCGCGCAACCAGCGCGGGAGGCGCTGAGGTTTCGTTGGAGCCTACGAGTGCCAGACGGCTGGGCGCCTTCTGAGCCTCTACGCACACTTCGAGAGGTCATTCGCACACCGCGACGGGGTCACCCCGCAATCGCCCATTTTCCGATCCATTCTGGAACTACGTCCCACCGCGAACATTTGCGCCGAGCAATGCCCATCAACCTCGCCGGGCGACTCGCGCCGTCCCCTGGTCGGAGTACGACGCGAACGCCGTCAAAGACAATCGGCTGTAGAGGGTGCGATTCACGGCACGAAGAAACCAGTGCAGAGCTCGTCGATCGCTGTGATTCGATCCTCCGCGATCGTGAGGAGGTGGTGTTGCTCGAGCATCCGCTCGCCTGCCTCCGGATGGACGAAGTGCAGCCGGGCGCGAAGATACGTGACATTGCCGATCTCATAGACGTCCGAGTCGACGAGCCGAACAGTGTCGAACATGTCGAGCAACTCCCGCAGACCTGCGACTGCCGTGCCGACGTCGGTCACGTCCGTGAACCCTGGCGGGCTCAGATCCCGCAGCCGGAAGTCGTCGGCGAGCAGCGACTCGACGTGGTCGTAGTCCCGCGCCACGACCGCATCTAAGTAAGTCCGAGCGAGTTCGGCATTCGTCACCAGCCCAGGATAATTAGGTGCCGAACCTCGCCTGGGCCAGCGTTGCTCCTATGTCAAGGCGGGGCTCGCTTTCAGGGTGTTGAAGACGGTCCCGGCGAGGAGGCGTTTGAGGCAGCGGAGCGACTTCTCGTTTGCTTTTGCCTGTCGCCGCGTTTGCGGTCGAGGTATTGGTGCGGTGCGTGGTAGCGGGCTTGGGTGATCGCGATCCGGTAGAGGGCGGCGTTGAGCTGGCGGTTGCCGCCGCGGGCTCGAAGAGCCGGTGTCGTCGCGTTCGGCCAAACGTCCCGTCGGGCGGACGGCTCCAAGTCCGTCAAGCGTAGAACTGGGTTCCGTGGAGCTCCTCTAGCTTCCCGAGCTCCCTCGAGCTCCGACGCTACCTTCGTCGGAGCCCTTCGAGCTCGCACAGCGCCGGGGGCCTCCCGCGTCTGACCTCGATCACAGCGAGTGACCCGCCTCAGCTTTCCTTCAGCACCGAGTACCAGACACGCTCTGCGACTTCGCGGAGAACGTCGCTGGTCCGTGCGAGCCTCCGGTAGAGCTCGCGCCTCGCAGCGACTTCACGGAGGTCGTCCACCGCGACGAGCGCCGACATCGACCGGCGGTAGATCTTCTCGATTCGAGTCTGGCTCTTCGCAGCCCGGTCTGCGGCTTCTGTGGCCGCGACCCGTTCGCCGGCGGAAAGCTGCTCCAGCGCCCCACCGAGATCGCGCACACCTGCTGCGAGCTCGACCGCCATCTGCGAGATCGCCTCGTCCGGACCGGTCTCCATGACTTCGGCCTCGCGCACCGTGTTCTTCGCGCTGTTCAACATCCGGTCGAGCTCCGTCGAGAGCTCGAAGATGTCCTCGGGCTCGAGCGGCGTCGTGAAGGCGATCGTCAGCGCAGCGCGGAGCTCGCGCTTGCGGTCGTCCGCTCGATGCTCGCACTCCCGCAGACGATCTGCGGCACCCGGTTCCCTGTTCGACCAGGCGATCAGCGCCTCCATGCCCTCGATCGTGATCGCGGTCTGTTCGCGCAGCATCCCGAGGACGTCCGGCGTTTCGGGCAGGAACCAGCGATGTCGCCTCATCCGATCGCCCTCCACATGAGGAACGTACCCGCGCCGAGGACCGCGGACCCCGGAAGCGTCAGGAGCCAGGCCACCGCGATCGACCGGACGACCGTCCATCGCACGTGCCGCCAGCGGCGGCGGCCGGTGCCAACTCCGACCACCGAGGAGACCACGACCTGCGTGGTCGAGACCGGAGCCCCAAGGTACGAGGCGGGGAGGATGACCGCAGTCGAACCGGTCTGGCTGGCGAAACCGTCGATCGGTGCCAGGTGGACGATCCCCCGCCCGACCGTGCGGACGATCCGCCATCCCCCCAGGGATGTGCCCAGCGTGATCGCAGCTCCGCAACCGAGCTTCGCCCACAGTGGCACCTCCAGCGACTGCACGTTGCCCGCGGCGAGGAGCAGCGCAGCGATCACTCCCATCGACTTCTGCCCGTCGTTCGCCCCGTGACTGAAAGAGAGAGAAGCCGCGGTCGCCCACCCCGCGCCGAGGATCGGGCGCCGGACTCGCCGCGTGGCCCGGCGCAGCACGAACCGGCTGAGCCTGATGAGCACGAACCCGAACGCGAAACCGATCAGCGGGGAGACCGCGAGCGCGATCAACACACCAAAGACGCCGACCGTTCGCCAGCCGTTCAGGCCGCCCCATTGAACCGCACCGATCCCGCCTTCGACGAGCGCCGAGCCGACGAGACCGCCAACGAGCGCGTGCGCCGAGCTCGACGGCAACCGTAGCCACCAGGTGAGGAGGTTCCAGAGCACCGCCCCGAGCGCACCCGAGCCGATCACCACGACAGCCTCCGCACCCGACACCGTCACGATTCCCGCGATCGTGTCGGCGACGGCGGTCCCGACGAGAAGCGCGCCCAACATGTTGAAGACGCCTGCAAGAACGATCGCCTGCCGAGGGAGGGCGCCGCGGGTGGCCACGAGCGTCGCGATCGAGTTCGCAGCGTCGTGGAAACCGTTCGTCAGCGCGAAGACGAACGCAAACGAGACCGCCAGCCACAGGCCCACGACTCCCAATCATCTGCGTGTCGCCGGTCGAGTGTCACGACGCTGCTCGCCGAGCCCTGACCCGAGCTCCGCTCAGCGCGCCGGACCTAGTCTCGCCCGTGGAAGCCGGCGCGGATCTGTACGAGCCGCGACCGGGCATCCTCGGCTGGAAGCTCGGAGTTGAAGAGCGGGCTCGTGACTCCGTCGGTCAAGAGCCGCGAGCAGGCGGCGGCGCAGGCGGGATCGAGCACGAGCCGCGAGTCGAGCAGCTCCTCCGCGAGCGCGGCCAGTTCATCTGCGTTGGGTGCGATCCGCGGGTAGTCGCCGAGCTCCAGGTGCCGGCGGATCGCGCGGCTGAGCGAGCGTCGATTGGCCATCGTCGCCTCCTGCTCTCCACGCGTGCGCACCTCCGTAATCCCATACGCGTCACGCTCGACGACCAGTCGATCGAGCAGATCCCAGCGCCGCCAACCGGCGAGCACAGCGCGGCAGGCAACAAACACGCCGCCGATGAAGAGCGGCAGCGCAAACGCGGGCCGCACGGTCGAAGCAGCGACCGCGAGCGCAAAAGCGGCGGCCGCGAGTGCGCCATCCCCCCACTCCTCCCGCCGGAGATCACGCAAGCGCCGACCTGCATCCTCGACTGCTCGGGCAACCATCTCTACCGAAGTGTCCAAGGCGTCGCGGCACGGCGCATCCGCCCACTCGCGCAACCGCACAGCGGACTTTCCGCACGTCGCCTCTTTCTCCGCCCGCGTTCAGCAGGGTTTTTCCGCATGCCGGTTCCGGGTGTTCGCCGATTCCGGAAACCTCCCTCGGGTGCACCATCGAGACAAGCGACCTGGAGAAAGTGGGGCCGCATGATGTACGGCACAGTTCTGTGGGCGACGGACGCTTCGCCTGGAGCGGACGGCGCTCTCGTGGAAGCCTTGAAAGTCCTCCAGCCTGGCGGCCGGCTGATCGCATTTCACTGCGATGAGCGTGCCCTCGGCAGTCGCGTCGGCGGCTTGCCGATCGCGGCGGACGAGCCGGATAGACGGACGAGACTGCGCGCTCAGGTCGACGAGCTGAACGCCCAAGGTTTCGACGCTCAGCTGGTCATCGACGTCACGCACGAGCGTGCGGTCGGCGAGATCGCAAAGGCAGCGGAGGAGTACGGAGCCGACGTGATCGTCTGCGGGACACGCGGGTTCGGGATCGTCGCGGGTGCGGTAGCCGGCAGCGTCGCGATGCGGTTGCCGCATGTCGCGGGCTGCCCGGTGCTCGTGGTCTCGGAGAAGGCTAAAGAGCGGGCCGAGCTCGCGCTTGTCTAGAAGCTGCAAGGGCGCCGCGGCGAGCGCGGCGCCCCACCTGCGGACTCATCCCACGGTCTACTCCGCACGACCCGCAGGGGTTTCCACCGATGCGTAGATGCGCGCCGGGGCGGAAAGTGTCCCCATGACCTCAGCCACCACCATCTTCCCGATCATTGCCGCGGTTCCCTGATGATCGGCGTCCACCGTCGAATGGATCGAGGATGATCACATGAGCGCATTGCAGCAGCGGACCACGCACGCGTCGGCCGAATCGTTGACGGTCGCCGACGTGATGACTACAGGGATCATTCACTGCACGCCCGAGACGCCCCTTTGCGCAGTGGCGTCGTTGATGGCCGAGAACCGCGTCCACGCCGTGTTCGTGTTCGACTACGGGCTCGAAGACGACGAAACCGTGGAGCTGTGGGGGCTGGTAACGGATCTCGATCTTGTGGCTGCGCTTCCCGTCATCGACGAGCGAACGGCGGGGGACACCGCGGTCACGCCGCTCCTCACGGTTTCGCTCGACGAGCGACTGGGTCGGGCCGCCCAATTGATGAGCGAGTCCGGCAATACGCATCTCTGTGTTGTCGATTCCCGCACGGGCCGGCCGACGGGCGTTCTCTCGACGCTCGATGTTGCACGGGCGGTCGGCGGTCATGTCGTCGCACGTCGCTGAGCGAACGGAGCATCGGCATGACGCGCGTCTGGCGAGCTCGGCGGCGCTCGACGTCGTCGCGCCGTTCAGTCAGCCGGCCGACCTGATGCCGCCGCGGCCGGAGCGTTCCGTGCTTCTCACGCTCGTGGGCCGCGCGGAACATCGCGCGACCAGTCCGGCCGAAGCCGTTGATCGCAACACGAACGCTCATCATGTGCTCCTTTCAGTCTCGCCGTCGCGGGCCGGTCGAACGATCACGACCGGACAGACGGCGTGGTGGACGCATTGCTGACCGACGGAGCCGAGCAGGAGCTCGGAGAATCCGCCACGACCGCGTGAGCCGAGCACGAGCAGGTCGGCATCGCGCGATTCGGTGAGCAGGACGCCGAGCCGGCATTCCCTCGATTGCACGACTCTCGATCTCGACGTCGCGTGCTCTCCCACTTCGGCGACCGCTGCGTCGACGATCTCCTGAGCGTGGCGGTCGAGCGCCTCGGGGTCGATCAGGTCGGCGGGGATGTACTGGACTCCGACGACGAGCGGCGACTGCCAGGCGAACACCGCATCCACCTTCGTCTTTCGGAGACGTGCCTCGTCGATCGCCCACCTGATCGCTTCTCTCGACGATGTCGAGCCGTCGACACCGACCACGATCATCGTTCGCCACCTCCTCTCACTCTCGAACACATCATCGCCGCAGACTGCCCGCCAGCCATCGGGAGCACCGCCCATTGCGCTTGAGTACAAATCCGACAGCGACTAGGCGACGAAGAGCCGCGGATCGATCAGCTCGGTGAGATCCGAAACGACACGGTCCGCACCCTCCGCGACCAGAGACGCAGCGCGGCCGGACCGGTCGACCCCGATCACCGAGTGCATCCCCGCCGAGCGCCCAGCTGCGATGCCGGCATGCGTCGTCTCGAAGCTCGCGACGCGTTCCGGCCCAACGGTCAGCCGCCGACACGCAGCGAGGACTGAGTCAGGAGTCCGGCTTCCCGCGCAGGTGCTCCGACTGGATGACTGCGCCGTCGACCACCGTGTCGACGAGCTCCCGGAGGCCCGAGCGATCGAGGATCGCGTTCGTGTTCGCGCTCGCCGAGACGACCGCGCAGCGCAGTCCCGCTTCGCGCGCGACCTCCAGGAAGCGACGGGAGCCGTCGAAGGCGCTGACACCATCGTCGCCGAGTCGGCGGCGAAGCGCGTCGTTCTTCCGATTGGCCAGCCCGTGAGCGGTCTCGGTGCCGGGCGGGTCGTCGATGCCGTCCCTCGGGTAGGCGGATCCCGCGGCTCGCGAGGAACGTGTGCACCCCCTCGATTCGCGGTCTGCCGTGGATGTAGAGCTCGTAGTCGTGCTGAGCATCGAACGGCCGCCAGGGCCCGAAGCGGTCACCCGCGCTCTCGTGGTGTCGGGCGAGCAACTGATCGAACGTCTCCTGCCAGGCGGCTGCATGCAGCGACGCACTCGCGGTCAGTACGCCGTCGAGGTCGAAGACACAGGCGACAACGGTGCGGTCGAGCCCGATCAGGTCTCCGCTCGCGCGAGGGCCCGTGAGGCTCGACGATGGAGCCCCGCATGCGTCGAGCGCGCGCCAGCTGTTCGAGCGCCCCCTCGACCTCGACACGTTCGCGCACGAGCCCGCCGAGCCGAGTACTGACGTCCTCAGGCGGGAACTGCAACGACCGGCGACTGCGGCTCACCTCGTTGAGCGCATCCTCGGCGGCGTCCAGCGAGCTTCGCCAGTGCATGCTCAGCGTGTCTAGGCCGTCCATATAGCAACGATCGCGGATTCGGCCCGGACGGCAATCAGCATGGCCCACAGATCGGGCTGCGGTGTTTCCGCAGCCCGATCTGTGGGTCGTGGTCGATTCGATCAGACTGCGGCGCCGACCAGCTGTTCTTCGCGTGCGACGAGCTCGTGGTTCGGAGCGACGGCCGTGAGCACGACCTTCAGTGCGTGCGTCTCCGCCGCGGCCCCGAACACGTCGTACGCCTTCTCGGTCTCGCCGAGCGCGAAGTGATGCGTTGCGAACGGCGTCGGATCGAGCCGACCGCCCTCGATCAGCCGAAGCAGCTTCGGGGTGGTCGACGTGTCGACCAGTCCGGTCGTGATCATCACGTCGCGGATCCAGAGCTTCTCCAGGTGCAGCGTCGCGGGATGCCCATGGACGCCGACGTTGGCCACCCTGCCGCCGGGCCGGATGATCTCCGCGCAGAGCTCGAAGGTCTCGGGAACGCCGACCGCCTCGATCGCCGTGTCGGCGCCGAGGCCGCCGGTCAGGTCCATCACCTTCGCGACTGCATCCTCGCGGCCGTTGTTGATCGTGACGTCGGCTCCGAACTCGCGTGCCTTCTCGAGACGCGCGTCCGCGAGGTCGATCGCGACGATCCGTCCAGGCGTGTGCAGCTTCGCGGTCATGATCGCCGCGAGGCCGATCGGGCCGGCGCCGACGACCGCGACGGTGTCGCCCGGCTCGACGCGGCCGTTCAGGACGCCGACCTCGTAGGCGGTCGGCAGGATGTCCGCGAGGAAGAGCACCTGCTCGTCCGAGAACCCGTCCGGAACCTTGTAGACGGAGGTGTCGACGAACGGCACGCGTGCGTACTCGGCCTGCAGCCCGTTGATCAGGTGGCCGAAGATCCAGCCGCCGCCTCCGGTGCAGAGGCCGTAGTGCCCCTCCTTGCAGAAGCGGCAGCGACCGCACGAGGTGATGCAGGAGACGAGTACGCGGTCGCCGGCCTTGACGGTCGGTGACGGCCGAACCTGTCTCGACGATCGTGCCGACCGCCTCGTGGCCGAGGATCGTCCCCGGCGTCGTCTCCGGCACGTCGCCCTTGAGGATGTGCAGGTCGGTCCCGCAGATCGTCGACGAGTCGATGCGTACGATCGCATCGGTCGGCTCCACGATCGCCGGGTCCGGGACGAGCTCCCAGGAACGCTGACCGGGCCCGTGGTAGACGAGGCCTTTCATGTTCCACCTCCTTGGTCGACCTCAGTCTCGACCGGCGACGCGCGCCCGCCATCGGCGGATGCCCGGACGGCTACATGTGGACTTCCCGAAAGTCGCCACTAACGCGCCCTCGAGCCGCGCGATCGCCGCGTACAGCGTGCCCGGGCCGATTCCCGCGAAGGCGTTAACGTCGAGCAGCAGCGCGTGTCCGTGCTTCGGCCCCGACGACAGGCTCGTGAGGATCAGCAGACTGGGATCGTTCACGGCATCGAGAGTACGACGTGAGACGTAGTAGCCGCAAGCAAGAGATCGTTCGCGCTGACAAGCGGCGTCGGGCGACGGTCGGATCGGAGGCCGAGATCGTGGAACGGCGAACGAGCTTCACCGCAGAGGAGGCACGGCAGGTAGGCGAAACGATCGGCATCGACTGGGCGTCGGCTCCCTTCGACGTCGACCAGTTCCGGATGGGGATGGATGTCGAACTCGAGCACGGCCTGCACAACCTCGTGACGAACGTCACCGACAGCGATCCGGTCGTCACCGGGAAGATCGCGCTCGCGCATCTGAACGAGTTTCCGGACTACTACACACGGCTTGCGCGCATGGAGGCCGAGGGCGAGGCCGAGCGCTAGTCGTAGGACCCAGGCCGTGAAGACAGGCTTGGGGCTTCCCCCGCCGGACTACGGCAGGCGCGCCGCTGAGTGTCGAACGACCTCAGTCGTCTGGGAGTTCTCTGGGCGCCCGCGGAGCAGTACGGACCGGCGCTGCGGGGCGAACGCGGAAGAGTGCCGAGTTCGGGCTGAGCCGGCCGACCGGATCCTGACGCGGTGTGGCATCCGTCAGCAGCGAGACGTTGAGGAGGAGCGCGATGCCTGCGGCCGCAACGGCGATCGCGATAGCCACGAAGACTCGGCTCATGCCGCCGCCAGCTCCCGCCGCAACGATGCCGTTTCCGCGGGCCGGTTCGCAGTAAGCGCCGCGAGCAGGCGGCCCTGCTCGTCGACGTAGCGCGCCGTGAAGGAGTCGTCCTCGCCGTCGATCTCCACGGCATGCCATCCGTCCGCGTGACCGACGTGCTGCAGTCTGAGCCCGAACTGGTCGGACCAGAAGTACGGAGTCTCGTCGAAGGGCGACGGATCCCCGGCGATCGCATGTGCGACCGCGCGGCCCTGCCCGGCAGCGCTCGTCCAGTGCTCGATCCGCACGCGGCCGAGACTCGGACGGTCCCAGGCCGCCACGTCCCCGCAGGCATACACGCCGGGCTGGGTCGTCCGCCCGACCGAGTCGGTCTCGACTGCCTCCCCGTCGAGACCGGCCGGCAGCGCGCCGATCCCGACGACCACGACATCGGCCCGGAGCATCTCGCCGCCCTTCAGACGCACGGCATGCATCCGGTCGGCCCCGACGAACCCCTCCACGCTCGTGCCCAGCCGAAGGTCGACGCCGTGGGCGCGGTAGCGACCGGCGAGGACGGTGCCTACCTCGTCGCCGAGGATGCGTTGGAGCGGCGCGGCCAGCGGCTCGATCATCGTCACCGAACCGACGAAAGGTTGCAGTGTCGACGCGACCTCGGCCCCGATGAAGCCGGCGCCGACCACGACCAGGCGTGTATCGGGGCCGACGTCGGCAGCGAGCGTTCGTGCGTCGTCCAGCGTCCGAAGGTGGTGGACGCCCGCCGGGCCGTCCAGCCGTCGCGCACGCGCGCCCGTGGCGATCACGAACGCGTCCCATTCGACCTCCTCGTCGTCGAGACGCGCCGTGCGGCGGCGCGCATCGAGCGAGTGGACGCGACACCCCGTGCGCAGCTCGATGTCGTGCTCGGCCCAGAACCCCGCCGGGCCGGAGCGCGATGTCGGCGCGGGAGCCGGCCAGCAGCTCCTTGGAGAGCGCGGGCCGCTCGTACGGCTCGTGGCGTTCGTCTCCGGCGAGCACGATCCGGCCCGGCCAGCCGAGCGACCGCAGTGTCTCGGCACAGCGGGCGCCGGCCAGGCCGGCGCCCGCGATGAGCACTGTCATGCTGCCTCCCGTTCCGGCGGCGGCCTCGACGACGTTGATGGCGGCCATCGGACATTGCGCCATGGCGTCGACTGCGGCCGGGTCGTCGGTCTCGGCGACGACCGTCGACGCGAGGCCGTCGGATTCGAGCCGAAAGAGATGCGGTGCGAGCTCGACGCAGGTGGCGAAGCCGCTGCAGAGGTTGCGGTCGACGGTGACTTGATAGGTGGTCATGCTGTTTCTCCTTTCGTGAGTGTCCTGCGGGAGGCTGGTGGGACAAGGGCACGCCAGGTCGTGGCTGCCGCGACGGCGCCGACCGCAGCCGAGGTAAAGAGCGACCGCCCACGACTGGCGCGTATCGGTGCCGGAGGCCAGGCCGTGATAGGTGGCGGCGGCGAACAGCGCGTAGGTGAGCCAGTGGAGCCGGCGCCACGTCTTGACGCCGATCTGCCGCCGGAGCCAGAACGATGCGACGACGATGACGAAGAGCCAGCCGCCGACCGACGCCGACCGCGACGGCGGCCGGCCGGTAGGAGACGAGGCCCGGGACGACGAGGGCGGCGGGCGTCACCTTGACGGTCGAGTCGAGGACGAGCGCCACGCCGTGGAGCGCGAGCGCGGCGAGGCCGGAGACCGCGAGCGTCTTGTGGAGCTCGGCCACGAGCGGCGCACGCAGCCGGGCCGACGGCCGCGACCGCAGAGTCAGGCCGGCGAGCACGGACAGCGTCAGCAGCACGTACGCCGACAGACCCGCCGACCTGGCGAGTAACCAGAAGGTCGGGTCGTGGTGGCTCACTGCTGCAGCCCTCGACTGAAGCGCGTGCGGCCGTCGGCGGTGACGAGAACCGCCGGAACCGTCGACTCTGCGGCCTCTCGCTCGCCGGCCAGGAACAGTGACTTCGCGAGAACCTCCGCAGCGACCGCGTCGTCGCCGACGGCCGTGACCCGGAGGAGATCGGTCTCCGCGGGTGCACCTGTCCGGGGATCGATGAGGTGGTGCAGCTCCTTGCCGCCGCGCCGCCACCGGCGCCGATCGCGACCGGACGTGGCGACGCCGCCCTCGGTGAGGCCGAGCGTGATCGATTCGTCGACGGCGACCGACCACACTCCGGTCGCCGGCAGCCCGCGCACGGCGACGTCGCCGCCGGCGCTCACGAGGCACGGCCCCGTGAGCGCCAGCAGTTCGGCGGCGCGCTCGGCTGCGTAGCCCTTGCCGATCCCGCCGAGGTCGAGCCGGTATCCGCGCTCGAGCTCGATCCGTTGCCCGTCGACGACGACGCGGCCACCACATTGCGATGCGGTCGACGCCGCGTCGCCGTCCGGCGGGATGTCGTCGAACGTTCTGTCGTACCCGGCCTCGACGAGCGCGTCGTGGACGGTCGGGTCGAAGCGACCACCGGTGCGCTCCCGCGCATCGATGGCGAGCCACACGACCTGCGCCAGGTCGGGTGATGCGTCGATCCAGCCGTCCCGGTTCAGCGTCGAGAGCTCGGAGTCGGAACGGAAGCGCGACATCACCTGCTCGAGCCGCTCGAACTCGACCTCGACGGCGTCGAACGCATCGGCTGCGTCCTCGGACTCGACGAGCAGTTCGATCTCCGTCCCCATCGCGTGAAAGGTGCGACGTTCCATCAGGACGTCCGCGTGATCACGAGGGGTGGGAGCGTGACGATCCGTGCAGGTGGGGCGGCCGCAGGCGTCGGCACGGGCGCGGACGCGACGGCGAGCCGCTGGGCCGCGACAGCACGCTGCCGCTGCACCCGCGCGATTTCGGCGTTCCGCGCGCGCAAGGGCCCTGCGATAGACGGCCCAGCGCTGCGCGATGACCGCCCGGACACGCGCGCTCTCGCGTTCGATCGACTTCCGTCGGATCGCGAGCTCGATCAGCCGCGGGTCACCAACTGCCCGGCGCGAGTTCGTCGACCACGGGTGAGCTGCGACGAGCGCCCAGATGAGGAAGAAGGCGAGCACTCCGACGACGAGGGCATACAGGCGGACGACGTGGTTAGTCATCGAAGCTCGCTCCGGACGCGCTGTCTCCGCCCTCGCGCTCGTGCTCTCCTTCGCCGTGGCGGTGGATCACGTGGACGATCGGCTTCGGGCGGACGTAGATGACCGGCGCAGACGCTGCGGGAGGCGCCGGCGCCGTCCGGACGGCCGGCGCCGAGACGGGGCCCGGTGCGGGGACGGGCGGTAGCGCGGGCGGCTTCCGCTTCAGCTCGGCAAGGAGTGCGGCCCGAGCTCGGTGGAGCGCGCGATTCTGCGCTCGCGATCGCGGCAGTGCTGACGCGGGCCGGTTGGGCAGACGCGACGGACGAGCTGCGTCGTGCGCATCGCCGCGTAGGTGCCGGCGACGGCTGCGATTGCCACTGCGGCGACGACGACGAGAACGTGTGTCGGTTTCATGTCCGTCACCGTACGAGCGCACTCCGCCAGGGCCGGGTTGGGACTGCGGAAAGGCTGCACCAGGATTCGGTAAAGCCGCGATGACGGACAGCGGCGGCGCGACGACGATGTGCGCGATGCGCGTCCTGATCGTCGAAGACGAGGACTCGATCGCAGTCCCGCTCGCTGAAGGCCTCCGCCGGGAAGGCTTCGACGTCGAACGCGTCGCCACCGGAACAGACGCGCTCGCCGCTGAGACACCCGAGCTCGTGCTGCTCGACCTCCGCCTGCCGGACATCGACGGCTACGCCGTGTGCCGGGAGCTCCGCGCGCGCTCCGACGTCCCGATCATCTTCGTGACCGCCAAAGGGCGAGGAGGTCGACCGCGTGGTCGGCCTCGAGCTCGGCGCTGACGACTACGTCGTCAAGCCGTTCGGGCTGCGCGAGCTCGTCGCGCGGATCCGCGCGGTGTCCCGCCGATCGGCGAGCCAGGCAGGACACGGACGACTCGCTCGCGGTCGGGCCGCTCCGGATCGACCCGCGCGCCCATCGCGCGACGCTCGGCGGGCGGCGAGCTCGAGCTGACGCCCAAGGAGTTCGACCTCTTGAAGCTGCTCGCCGCCGAGCCGGGCGTCGTCGTCTCCCGTGAACAGATTCTGCGTGACGTGTGGCACACCACCTGGTACGGGTCGTCCAAGACGATCGACGTCCACGTCGCCTCGCTCCGGCGCAAGCTCGGCGACGCCGACTGGATCCAGACCGTCCGGGGTGTCGGTCTGCGCCTGCGGGCGTCGTGAGCCTCAGGTTGCTCGCGAGCTACCTGGCTCTGACGGTCGCCGTCCTGATCGGCCTCGAAGTGCCGCTCGCCATCGTCGATGCGCAGAACCAACGGAAGGACCTGACGGCGAAGATCGCGCGCGACGCGTTCGCGGCGGCGTCGTTGTCCGAGGACGTGCTTCAGGGCTCCGGGCGCAGCGCCCAGCTCCAGCACGTCGCCGACAACTACCGGGTCGCGACCGGCGGCCGCCTGGTCATCGTGAACCGGCGCGGACTCTCGGTCGCCGACTCGCAGCCGACGACGCCGACCGAACGCAACTTCGCCACCCGTCCCGAGATCGCCGCCGCGCTTCGCGGACGGACGGTCTCCGGGATCCGGACCTCCGAGACGCTCAACACACGTCTGCTCTACGTCGCGGTCCCGGTCGCGTCGGGCGGCGTTGTTCACGGCGCCGTCCGCATCACCTACCCGACGGCCGCACTCGACTCGCGCATACGGCGCTACCGGCTCGCACTGGTTGCAGTGGCGGCAGTCGTGCTCGCCGCGGCGTCGGCGATCGGGCTCGTGCTCTCGCAGTCGATCGTTCAACCACTGAGACGGCTCCAGCAGACCGCGGAACGCGTCGCCGACGGCGACCTCGGGGCGCGGGCGCCGGAGGACGTCGGGCCACCCGAGATCCGCACCCTCGCGGCGCAGATGAACGAGTCGACCGGCCGTCTGTCGGCGCTGATCGGCACCCAGGAGCAGTTCGTCTCCGACGCCTCGCACGAACTCCGAACACCGTTGACCGCGTTGCGCCTTCGGCTCGAGACCGACGACACCATAGGCGCGCTCGCCGAGGTCGATCGTCTGTCCCAGCTCGTCGAGGAGCTACTCGCTCTCGCGCGGGCCGATGCCGCTGCGGAACCGGCGGAGCCCGTCGACATCGCCCGGCTGGTGAGGTTCCGCGTCGACGCGTGGAAGCCGCTCGCCGACGAGCGCGGCGTGCGCCTCGACTCGGCGACGGACGACGTGACCGTGCGTGCGGGCGCAGGACGTGTCCAGGAGGTGCTCGACAACCTGCTCGCGAACGCGCTCGACGCAGCGCCGGCCGACTCGCATGTCCAGGTAGTGGCGGCGAACGGCGAACTTCACGTCGTCGACGACGGGCCCGGGCTCACGTCCGACCAGCGCGCCCGCGCCTTCGACCGGTTCTGGCGGGCGAGCGACAAGCCGGGATCCGGGCTTGGACTGGCGATCGCGAAGCGCCTGGTCGAGCGCGACGGCGGGCACATCGAGTTGCGGGCCGCCGCCTCGGGCGGCGTCGACGCAGTCGTCAGCTACCGGACGGCGTAGACGTCGCCGCTGCGGGCGGAGCTGCGGCCTGAGCGACGGTGCGAGCACTCGCATCAAGACGAGCCACAGCGTCGGGCCGAGGACGATCGCCGCCAGGATCGGGCCGCCCACGCCGTGGAGGTCCGTCCCGACAACCAGGGCATGCCCGACCGCGAGGACGAACGCGAGGAAGCTCGCGTAGTGCAAGCGGCGCCAGCCGCGCGGCCCGATCCACTTCCGCATCCGGAACGAGACCGCGAGCATCAGCGCGAGCCACGCGGCGACGACGCCGGCCGCGACCGCTGCCGGATGCCAGGGCGCGGCGAGCGGTACGAGCACCGCGGCGAGGCCGAAGTGGATGGTCGGGTCGAAGAGCAGCGCAATCGCGTGCAGGGCGATCATCGACAGGCCCATCCAGACGAGCGTCCGGTGCCAATCGAACAAGGCCTTCTGCCTCCGCGGGCCGAGCACGCGAGTGCTCATGCCGAGGCCGAACCACACCGAGACCGTTAGGAGGCCGAGGGCGACGAGCCCCGCTGCTCGCGCGACGAGCCAGGCAATGGGGACTGCCGCGAGCGCGCTCACGAGGGCCCCGTGGCCACGTGCGGCGCGACGGAAGCGTTGGCGACGAACGCCGTGCCTGAGCCCGCGCTGCCGCCCGCACTCTGCGAGGAATGCGTCGCAGAGTGCGCGGCGGAGCCCGTCGGAAGTACGAGGACACGAACCTGGTGCGGCTTGCCTCCATTCTTGCCCGGCACGAGGATCGTGACCGGAGTCGCCTGCGGTGCACTCGCCACGGGCTGGTGTGACCAGGCGAGGGCAGCCACCACTGCGAGCGTGGCCCAGACGGTGATGACGGAGGCCCAGACGCGCCGCATCAGTCGTCCACCCCCGGTCCCGCAGTCGCCGACGGCGCAGATCTGCACGACCGCGGCGTGGACGCCAGTGGGCGGCGCGGCGTTCCAACGCGCGAGGCCGCCGAGTCCGACGACTCCAGTCAGAAACGTCGCTGTGAGCGCCGTCGCCAGCGCAACGGCGCTGCGGCGGGAGTTGGTCTTTGCGGAGGACATGACTGAGGGATACCGCGCCGAAGGCAAACGGCGGGACAAGATCGCACGAGGATCGGGACAAGCTGCCGCGGCCACGACGAGTTGA
>CAVUMS010000004.1:0-788666 GCA_963742615.1 uncultured Thermoleophilia bacterium
GACGGGCTTGATCTCGACCCGGCGATCTGAGCTTTCGTCAGGCTTCTCGTGGCTCTCGAGGCCCGCCGGAGATCCGCGATGTCTGCCATTCCGTTGACGTAAACCACGGACAAGAGCGGGTTAGCGACGCCTTTCGTCGACGGGCACGGAGCATGCCGCCATCCCGACGACGTCGCGCGTCTCGTCCGGAGCGCGCTCGACGTCTTCGCCCGCCAGGTCGCCGTGCACGCCCGCCGCCGCGGCTGCGGCCGGCGCCTCGAGCACATCCTCCCCGTTCCGTCTGCGAGGCGCCGATGAGGGACGACGCGCCCGTCCTGCACGTCGATCCGATCGCGTGCGACGGCCACGGCCTCTGCGCCGAGCTGTTCCCGGAGCGGACAGTCAGCCCCGCCAGGGAAGTCCATCACTTGGTCGTGCCCGGCGACGCCCCCCGGCGTAGACGTCGCGTACCGCTTGGGAGCAGGAGTCGCTTCCCGGCAGGACGGCCATGGCCGCCGGGCAGCCCTTAGCGAGACCCGCAATCGCCCACCTGGTCAAACGCCTCCCGGGTCGGCGGCTTACTACCGACGTAGAGCCCCACTCGACGGTGTAAGCCTGCAAGAGGGGCGGTGGAACCGCCCGGTGATCCTCACTCCCCGGGCGGCAACTGGCCCCCTCGGAAAGCCCCACCAGAGGGGCTACCCGACGCAAGGAGGAACTCGAATGAGCATTGTCGTCCGCTTCAGCCCCACCGCCCCTGACGAGCGAGAAGTACGACGAGTCGGTCCGACGCATCGAGGCGGCCGGCGACTGGCCTCCGGACGGACTCGACTACCACGTCTGCTTCGGGTCCGAAGGGAACCTGCTCGTGAGCGAGATCTGGGACTCCCAGGAGAAACTCGACGCGTTCGGCGAGCGATTGATGCCGATCCTGGTCGACGTCGGAATCGGGTTCGACCGGAACCCGGAGATCTTCGAGGTCAACAAGGTGATCAAGCGCTAGCGGGACAGGAACCGACTTCGACGAAGGGGGGTACGCGGTCGGTCGAGCCACTCCGCTGTCGCGCGCACGCCGATTAGGCTGAGCGCGATGGTTGCCCGGCCGCCGCGGGAGACATGAGCGACCCGATGCGTGACGTAACGCCGCTGCCGGACCTGCTGCACGGTCATGGCCACACTGGACCGGTCCGTGAACACCGGCCCGTCTACGTCGACCTGCTGCCACCGTGCAATGCCGGCTGCCCGGCGGGTGAGAACATCCAGGCCTGGCTCTCGCACACCAAGTCGGGCCGGCACGAGCAGGCCTGGCGCCAGCTGGTCGCCGACAACCCCTTCCCCGCGATCCACGGACGCGTCTGCTACCACCCGTGCGAGAGCGTCTGCAACCGTGCCGATCTCGACTCCGCCGTCTCGATTCACTCGGTCGAGCGGTTCCTCGGCGACCTCGCACTGGAGCGGGGATGGCAATTCGATCTTCCCCGATCCGGAGCGGCCGGCGCGTGCTCGTGATCGGCGCGGGACCGTGTGGCCTGTCGGCCGCCTACCACCTCGCCCGGCTCGGTCACGAGGTGGAGATCCGCGATTCCGGCGAGCAGACAGGCGGGATGATGCGGTACGGCATCCCGGCCTACCGGCTTCCCCGCGACGTGCTCACCGGGGAGCTCGACCGGATCGCCGCAATGGGCGTGCGCGTGACGCGCCGGCACAAGGTCGAGGACCTGGTCGTCGAGCGCGAGGAGGGTGCGTTCGACGCGGTGTTCGTCGCGGTCGGAGCGCATCTCTCGAAACGGGTCGACATCCCGGCCCGTGATGCAGGCCGGATCGTCGATGCGGTGTCGTTCCTGCGCAGCGTCGCCTCCGGCGAGCAGCCGGTGATCGGCCGGCGCGTGGCGGTCTACGGTGGGGGCAACACCGCAATGGACGCCGCGCGGGTGGCCCGCCGGATGGGCGCCGACGAGGCGATGATCGTCTACCGGCGCACGCGGGAGCAGATGCCCGCCCACCTCGACGAAGCCGAGGACGCCGAGCGGGAGGGCGTGCGGATCCACTGGCTGCGCACGATCGCGACCTTCGACGGTCCTAGCCTCGAGGTCGAGGTGATGGACCTCGACGAGTCCGGTTATCCGCAGCCGACCGGCCGGTACGAGACGCTCGCCGCCGACACGGTCATCCTGGCGCTCGGCCAGGAGTCCGACACCGCCTTCCTGCGCGGGGTGCCGGGAGTGGAGATCGCACCCGACGGCACCGTGCAGGTGTCGACCTCGCTTCAGACCGGGAGCCCCGGTCTGTTCGCGGGCGGGGACATGGTGCCGAGCGACCAGACCGTGACGGTCGGCGTGGGCCACGGCAAGAAGGCTGCTCGCCACATCGACGCCTGGTTACGCACCGCCGCTCCGGCAAGTCCGGCCAAGCACGACCTCGCGAGCTTCGACAAGCTCCACCTCTGGTACTTCGGCGACAATCCGCGCAGGCAGCAGCCCGAGCTCGCGGTCGAGGAGCGCGTCACGGACTTCGCCGAGGTGGTCGGCGGCCTCTCCGCCGAGGAGGCCGTCTACGAGGCCGGCCGGTGCCTCTCCTGCGGCAACTGCTTCGAGTGCGACGGTTGCCTGGGCGCGTGCCCGGAGGACGCGGTGATCAAGCTCGGTGAGGGGCACCGCTACCGGTTCGACTACGACCGGTGTACGGGCTGTGGCGTCTGTTTCGAGCAGTGCCCGGTGCACGCGATCGAGATGATCCCGGAGCCCGGTCGCTGATGCGCGCGACGGTCGACGGCAACGAAGCTGCCGCCTCGGTCGCCTTCCGGCTGAACGAAGTCTGCTGCATCTATCCGATCACGCCGTCCTCACCGATGGCCGAGCTGGCGGACGAGTGGGCGAGTCACGGGTCGGACGAACGTCTGGGGCACCGTGCCGGCGGTGGTCGAGATGCAGAGCGAAGGCGGGGCCGCCGGCGCGCTCCACGGCGCGCTCCAGAGCGGCGCGCTGGCGACGACGTTCACGGCCTCTCAGGGCCTGCTGCTGATGATCCCGAACATGTACAAGATCGCCGGCGAGTTGACGCCGGCCGTGCTTCACGTCGCTGCCCGTTCGCTCGCGGCGCAGGGCCTGTCGATCTTCGGCGACCACTCCGACGTGATGGCGGTCCGCCAAACCGGCTTCGCGCTGCTCGCCTCGGCGTCTGTGCAGGAGGCTCACGACCTGGCGCTGGTCGCGCAGGCCGCAACGCTCCGGACGCGGGTTCCGTTCGTGCACTTCTTCGACGGGTTCCGAACCTCGCACGAGCTGAACACGATTGAACTGCTCTCGGACGACGACCTGCGCGCTCTCGTGCCCGAGGAGCTCGTCCAGGCACATCGCAGCCGGGCGCTCTCGCCGGAACGGCCGTTCATTCGAGGCACGGCGCAGAACCCGGATGTCTACTTCCAGGCGCGCGAGACCGTCAACCCCTTCTACGCCCGTGTCCCGGGCGTCGTCGAGGAGACGATGGCACGTCTCGCACAGCGCACGGGTCGCCGCTACCGAATCGTCGACTACACGGGGCACCCGGAGGCCGAACGAGTCCTCGTGGTGATGGGATCCGGTGGCGAGACGGTGCAGGAGAGTGTCGACTGGCTGAACGCCCGTGGCGAGCGCGTCGGCGTCGTGCAGGTCCGCCTCTACCGGCCGTTCCCCGCGCAGGCTCTCGCCGACGCGCTGCCGCCGACCGTGCGCCACGTCGCTGTGCTCGACCGGACGAAGGAGCCTGGGTCGGTCGGCGAGCCGCTCTTCCTCGACACGGTCGCAGCGCTCACCGATTCGTTCGGCGACGGCGCGCGGGCGGTGATGCCCCGGATCGTCGGTGGCCGGTACGGCCTGTCCTCGAAGGAGTTCACGCCTGGAATGGTCGTGGGCGTGTTCGCCGAGCTTGCCGGAGAGCGGCCGCGGCGCCGGTTCACGATCGGCATCAACGACGACGTCTCCGGGACGAGCCTGGAATACGATGCGGCGCTCGACATCGAGCCGCCCGAGACGGTGCGAGCGGTCTTCTTCGGCCTCGGCTCCGACGGGACGGTCGGGGCGAACAAGAACACGATCAAGATCCTCGGGGACGAGGGCCTGCACGCCCAGGGGTACTTCGTCTACGACTCGAAGAAGTCGGGCTCACAGACCGTCTCCCATCTCCGCTTCGGCCCGCAGCCGATCCACGCTGCCTATCTCGTGCGGCAGGCGTCCTTCGTCGGCTGCCATCAATTCGCGTTGCTCGACCGGGTCGACGTGCTCGGTGCAGCGGCGGACGGCGCGACGTTGCTCCTCAACTGCCCGCGTCCGCCCGACCAGGTGTGGGAGGCGCTCTCACGACCGACGCAGGAGCAGATCCTCGCCAAGCACATCGACGTCTACACGATCGACGCCGGCCGGATCGCCCGCGAGGTCGGCCTCGCCGGACGGACGAACATCGTCCTCCAGACCTGCTTTTTCGCCCTGTCCGGGGTCATGCCGCGCGAGCAGGCGATCGAGCGGATCAAAGCGGCGGTCGCAAAGACCTACGGCCGCCGTGGCGCCGAGGTGGTCAAGCGCAACCAGGCTGCCGTCGACAGCGCGCTCGACGGGCTGCATCGGGTCGAGGTGCCCGAGCCGGGCAACGGCGACCCGCGAGCCGCCGGCGGTCGTCCCGGCACATGCGTCCGAGTTCGTTCGGACGGTCACGGCCGAGATGCTCGCCGGGCGCGGCGACGACCTGCCGGTCAGCGCGCTGCCGGTGGACGGGACGTACCCGAGCGGCACCGCGGCCTACGAGAAGCGCAACATCTCGGAGCTCGTCGCGGTCTGGGACTCCGACCTGTGCATCCAGTGCGGAAACTGCAGCTTCGTCTGCCCGCACAGCGTGATCCGTTCCAGGTACTACGACCAGGCCCACCTGAAGGACGCACCCGAGGGGTTCCGATCGGCGCCGCTCGACGCTGTCGGCCTGCCCGACACCCGGTACACGCTCCAGGTCTATGTCGAGGACTGCACCGGCTGCGAGCTGTGCGTTCAGGCGTGCCCGGTCGTCGCTCCGGGCGACGCCGGCCGCAAGGCGATCAACCTCGCCGCGCGCGAGCCGCTGGTCGCGGCCGAGCGGGAGAACATCGCGTTCTTCGAGACGCTGCCCGAGAGCGACCGGTCGCGGGTCGACTTCGGCACCGTGCGCGGCACCCAGTTCCTGGAGCCGCTGTTCGAGTTCTCGGGTGCCTGCGCGGGCTGCGGCGAGACCCCGTACCTGAAGCTCCTCTCGCAGCTCTTCGGCGACCGGCTGATGGTCGCCAACGCGACGGGCTGCTCGTCGATCTACGGCGGGAATCTCCCCACGACACCCTGGACGACCGATGCCGATGGGCGCGGTCCGGCCTGGTCGAACTCGCTCTTCGAGGACAACGCCGAGTTCGGGCTCGGCTTCCGGCTCGCCGCCGACCGGCACACCGAGCTGGCCCGCCGGCGCGTCGGCGAGCTCCGCGAGCAGATCGGCCCCGAGCTGGTGGACGAGATCCTGGCGGCGCCGCAGCTGCGCGAGTCGGAGCTGCGGTCTCAGCGCGAACGGGTGGCCGAGCTCCGGCGGCGGCTCGACAAGCTCGACGGGCCGGCGGTCGCCGACCTGCAGAGCGTCGTCGACCATCTCGTCCGGCGGAGCGTCTGGATCGTCGGCGGCGACGGCTGGGCCTACGACATCGGCTCGGCGGGCTCGACCACGTCCTCGCCAGCGGCCGCAACGTCAACGTGCTCGTGCTCGACACCGAGGTCTACTCGAACACGGGCGGGCAGATGTCCAAGTCGACGCCGCTCGGCGCGGTCGCCAAGTTCGCCGCGGCCGGCAAGACCGTGCCGAAGAAGGACCTCGCCCTCCAGGCGATCGCCTACGGCATCGGTCTACGTCGCCCGCGTGGCGATGGGCGCCGACCCGCAGCAGACGCTGAGCGCACTTCGCGAGGCGGAGGCCTACGACGGCCCCTCGCTCGTGCTCGCCTACAGCCACTGCATCGCGCACGGAATCGAGATGCGGGACGGGCTCGACCAGCAGTACCGCGCCGTCGCCAGCGGCTACTGGCCGCTGATCCGCTACGACCCGATGCTCCGCGCGACCGGTGGCAATCCGTTCCTGCTCGACTCGCCGCGGCCGCGAATCCCGCTCGCCGACTACACGAACCGGGAGCTGCGCTACCGCACGCTCACGAACACCGACCCGGCCGAAGCCGAACGGTTGCACGGCCTGGCCGAGCAGGCGGTCGATCAGCGCTGGGACGTGTACGAGGAGATGGCGACCCGCGGCGCGCAGCACTTCGCCGCCGACGCGCGGCAGGACCGCTGATGAACCTCTCGACCGCGCTACATGGGGCTCGCGCTGCGCAATCCGCTCGTCGCGTCGGCGTCGCCGCTCTCGCAGACGCGTGGACGGCGTGCGGCGACTGGCCGACGCCGGTGTCGGCGCGATCGTCCTCTACTCGCTCTTCGAGGAGCAGCTTCGCCGCGAGGCGGCCGAGAACGCGCGGCTGGTCGACGCCGGCACCGAGAGCTTCGCCGAGTCGCTCTCGTACTTCCCGGCCGCCGCCGAAGACGAAGCCGGCCCGCGGCGCTACCTGAGCCTGCTCGAGCGCGCGGCCGCTGCCGTCGACGTTCCGGTGATCGCGCAGCCTGAACGGCGTCACACCCGGCGGCTGGACCGACTACGCGCGTGCGATGCAGGACGCCGGCGCCGCCGCGATCGAGCTCAACATCTACTACCTCCCCGGCGACCCGCGCATCTCGGGCCGCGACGTCGAGCAGCGGCACGTCGACGTCCTCGCGCGCGTCAAGGGCGCGGTCAGCGTGCCGGTCGCGGTCAAGCTCAGCCCGTACTTCAGCTCGACCGGCGAGATGGCGCTCCGGCTGGACGAGGCCGGCGCCGACGCGCTGGTGCTCTTCAACCGGTTTCTGCAGCCCGACATCGATCCGGACAGGCTCGCCGTCGTGCCCCAGGTCGGGCTTTCCAGCCCGGCGGAGGCGCGGCTGCCGCGCACGTGGATCGCGCTTCTCCACGGACGCGTACGCGCCTCGCTCGCCGCGACGACGGGCGTCGAGACCTCGGCCGACGTCGCCAAGTACCTCCTCGCCGGCGCCGACGTCGTGATGACGGCCTCGGCGCTCCTGCGGCACGGCCCCGAGCACGCGACCGTGCTGCTCGACGGCCTGTCGGAGTGGATGGCCCGCAAGGGATTCTCGGCCGTCGACGATGTGCGCGGGCTGCTCGCCGTGCCGTCCGATCAGGACGAAGCGGCCTACGAGCGCGCCGGCTACGTCGAGCGCGATGCGGAAGGCGAACAGCGGTAGTCTACCGGAGCCGTGGTGAGCTGTTCGGGCTGACTACGCCGCCGTGCAGCCTCGTAGCGCGGTGCCCTGCTCGTCGAGCGCTGCGTGGCGCTGCGGCGAGCCGCGGCGACCGGGACACGGAACGGCGAGCAGGAGACGTAGTCGAGCCCGGCCCGGTGGCAGAACGCGATCGATCGAGGGTCGCCGCCGTGCTCGCCGCAGATCCCGATCTCGAGCTCCGGCTTCGACGCTCCGCCCGCGCGCGACGCCGAGTGAGACGAGCTCGCCGACACCGTCCTGGTCGAGCGTCTCGAACGGGTTGTCCGTCGACGCACTCCGTGCTCGAGGTAGCCGGTGAGGAACTTGCCCTCGGCGTCGTCGCGCGAGAGGCCGAGCGCCGTCTGCGTGAGGTCGTTCGTGCCGAACGAGAAGAAGTCGGCGTGGACTGGCGATCTCGGCGGCCCGCAGGGCGGCGCGCGGCAGCTCGATCATCGTGCCGCACAGGTAGGCGAGCCCGGGAGCCTCGTCTGCCATCACGCGCTCGGTGAGCTCGCGCAGACGATGCAGCTCCTCGGCGAAGGCGACGAGCGGATGCATGATCTCGACGAACGGCGGCTCGCCTCGTCTGGCGGCGACGGCCTTCGCGGCCCGCGCCGATCGCGCGAACCTGCATCTCGTAGATCTCGGGCCATTGCAAGCCCGAGACGGCAGCCGCGGGTGCCGAGCATCGGGTTCACCTCGCGCAGCTCACGGATGCGCTCGCGCATCTGCGTCGCTCGTCGCCTCCTCTTCGGAGGGAAGGAACTCGTGCAGCGGCGGATCGAGCAGGCGAATCGTCACCGGCAGCCCGCTCATCGCCTCGAAGATCGCCTCGAAGTCGGCCTGCTGGAACGGCAGGAGCCTGTCGAGCGCGGCTCGACGCGCCGGTTCGTCGTCGGCGAGGATCATCTCCTGGACGACCGGGAGCCGCTCCTCGCCGAAGAACATGTGCTCGGTGCGGCAGAGCCCGATGCCTTCGGCGCCGAACTCGCGGGCGCGCCGGGCGTCGACGGGCGTGTCGGCGTTCGCGCGAACGCCGAGCCGGCGGGCGCTGTCGGCCCAGCGCGAGGATCGTCTCGAGATCGGCGTTCGCGCCCGGCTCGACGAGCGGCGCGGCACCGACGATGACCCGTCCCGTCGAGCCGTCGACGGTCAGCTGCTCGCCCTCGCGGACCTCGCGATCGCCGATCGTGCAGACGCCCGCGCTCCTCGTCGATCTGCAGCGCGTCGCAGCCGGCGACGCACGGCTTGCCCATCCCGCGCGCGACCACGGCTGCGTGCGAGGCCATGCCGCCGTGGGCGGTGAGGATGCCCTTCGCGGCGGCGAGCCCGTGGATGTCGTCCGGCGTGGTGTCGAAGCGGACGAGGATCACGGGCTCGTGCGCGCCGCGCTCCGCGGCGACGTCGGGGTCGAAGACGACCGCACCGACGGCGGCGCCCGGAGACGCCGGCAGGCCGACGCCGGCAACGTCGACCGTCGCCGCCGGATCGACCATCG
Organism: uncultured Thermoleophilia bacterium; assembly: GCA_963742615.1. GTDB lineage: Bacteria > Actinomycetota > Thermoleophilia > Gaiellales > Gaiellaceae > PALSA-600. The sequence continues at coordinate 8,815 of CAVUMS010000004.1, forward strand.
GATGCAGCACGTGATCGAGCGACGCCGGCTCGATTCGCCTGACCGCCTCGTCGCGCGAGATCAGCTCTTCGCGCGCCATGTCGACGGCCGCCTTCAGCGCGGCGGCGGCGGTTCGCTTCGCCGACCGAGTCTGCAGGATGTACAGCCTTCCCTGCTCGATCGTGAACTCGACGTCCTGCACGTCGCGGTAGTGGCGCTCGAGCATCTCCATCGCCGTGCGGAACTCCGCGTAGGCGTCCGGGCAGCACCTGCTCGAGCTGCTCGAGCGGCTGCGGTGCGCGGATGCCCGGCGACGACGTCCTCGCCCTGCGCGTCGATGAGGAACTCGCCGAACAGCTTCCTTTCGCCCGTCGACGGGTCGCGCGAGAAGGCGACACCGGTTGCCGACCGGGCACCGGCGTTGCCGAAGACCATCTGGACGATGTTGACGGCGGTGCCGATCGTGTCGGGGATGTCGTTCAGCCGCCGGTAGACCTGCGCGCGTGGGTTCTGCCAGGAGTCGAAGACCGCCTCGACTGCGGCGCGCAGCTGCGTGCGCGCGTCCTGCGGGAACTCGCGCCCGAGCGCGCTCGACGTAGATCGCCTTGTAGGTGTCGACGAGCCCACGAAGATCGTCGGCGGTCAGGTCGGTGTCGGCCGTCGACGCCCCGCGCGGCCTTGAGCGCCGAGAGCGCGTCCTCGAACCGCTCGGCCGGGATGCCGTCGACGACCTCGCCGTACATCTGAATCAGCCGACGGTACGAGTCGTAGGCGAAGTGCGCGTTGCCGGTCGTGCGCGCGAGCCCTTCGGCGGCCGCATCCGAGAGACCGAGGTCGAGGATGCTGTCCATCATCCCGGGCATCGAGATCGCGGCGCCGGAGCGGACCGAGACGAGCAGCGGGTTCTCGGTCGACCCGAACGTCTTGCCGGTCTTCGCTTCGAGCCGGTGCACCGCGGCGTCGAGCTCCTCGCCGAGTCCTTCCGGGAAGCCGCCGCTCTCCATGTGCGCGCGGCAGGCATCGGTCGTCACCGTGAAGCCGCTCGGCACCGGCAGGCCCGAGCCGCGTCATCTCGGAGAGCCCGATCCCCTTGCCACCGAGCGCGCTGCGCCCACCCGGCGCCTCCTCGTCGAAGTCGTACACGTACCGGGTGCTGACTGCCGTGAGGGTCATCGGATGTCCTCCCTCCTTGCGTTTCGTCGTCTATTCGTCGCCTGATTGTCCGTCGCACCGAGCGGCAGCACGCATCGGGGTCGAGCCGCAGCGACGCCACCGGCAAACCCGCAAGCGGTGCCGGCTCGGTAGTTGCCCGAAGGACCGCTCGTGGGCCGCGCCGATGTCACGCAGTTGCTTCCGGGTGACGATCGGATCGACCTGAGTGACCCCCACGCGGCCGACCCGTTCGGAGGAGCCCGATGCACCAGCCCACCCCGTTTGACAGAGTTTCTACCGAGGAGTCGACGTGAGCCAGACACGGCGCGCCGTCATCGCGCCGGATGCACTCGATCGGCTGGTCGAGGCGCTTCGTGACCGCGGCTATCGGGTGCTCGGGCCGACGGTGCGCGACGGCGCGATCGTCTACGACGACCTCGAGTCGGCCGACGAGCTTCCGATCGGCTGGACCGACCGCCAGGACGGCGGCACGCTACCGGCTCGAGCGGCGCGCCGACGAGGCGCGCTTCGGCTACGCGGTCGGCCCCCACTCCTGGAAGCGCTTTCTCTTTCCGCCGCGGGTGCGCCTCTGGCGCGCCAGCCGGAACGGCGACGGCATCGCCGCGGTCGAGGAGGAAGCCGCTCGACGAGACGCCGCTCGCCTTCATCGGCGTCCGGTCGTGCGAGCTGCACGCGATCGAGATCCAGGACACGCGTCTTCATCGGCGGCAAGTACGTCGACCGGGACTACGCCGCCCGCCGCGACGGGGCCTTTCTCGTCGCCGTGAACTGCTTCGAGCCGGGCGGCACGTGCTTCTGCACGTCGATGGGCACGGGCCCGAAGGTCGCAGTCGGGCTACGACCTGGCGCTGACCGAGCTGCTCGACGGAGAGCATCGCTTCCTCGTCGAGGCGGGCAGCGATCGCGGCGCAGAGGTGCTCGCCGAGCTGCCGGCCCGCGCCGCCGTCGATGCCGACCTCGGCTGCGGCCGACCGCGTCGGTCGAGTCGGCCGCGACGCGGATGGGCCGAACGATGGACACGTTCGACATCCGAGACCTGCTCGCGCGCAATCTCGAGCATCCCCGCTGGGACGAGGTCGCCGACCCGCTGCCTCACCTGCGGGAACTGCACGCTCGTCTGCCCGACGTGCTTCTGCTCCGCGGTCGAGGACGAGACCGACCTCTCCGGCCAGGAGGCCGAACGCTTCCGGGTCTGGGACAACTGCTTCTCCGTCGACTACTCGTACATCCACGGCGGCAGCATCCGCCCGTCGGGGCGCTCGCGCTACCGGCAGTGGATGACGCACAAGCTCGGCACGTGGTTCGACCAGTTCGGCTCGTCGGGCTGCGTCGGCTGCGGCCGCTGCATCACCTGGTGCCCGGTCGGCATCGACATCACCGAGGAGGTCGCGGCGATCCGCGCGACGGAGGGAGACAGTGCCGCGACTCGCTTGAGAGCGTTCTCGCGGACGTGCCGTTCCTCGACGGCCTCGACCGGCGACCAGCTCGACGCTGCTCGCCGGCTGCGCGGGCAACGTCCACTTCGCCGCGGGCAGAACCTCTTCCGCGAGGGCGATGCGGCCGACACCTTCTACATCGTCCGCCACGGCAGCGTCGCGCTCGAGACCTTCGTGCCGGCGCGCGGGCCTGTGCGTGATCGAGACGATCGACGCCGGCGAGGTGTCGGCTGGTCGTGGCTCTTCGCTCCCTATCGCTGGCACTTCGACGCTCGCGCGCTGACGGCCGTGCGCGCGACCGGCTTCGACGGCGCCTGCCTGCGGCAGAAGTGCGCCGACGACCCCGCGCTCGGCTACGACCTGATGGGCCGCTTCGCGCAGGTGCTGATCGAGCGCCTGCAGTGGACACGTCTCCGACTTCTCGACGTCTATGGCAACGGCGACCGTCGCTGAGCACCCGCACGCCGGGCGCGCTGACGCCGCGCCTGTTCGTCGTCTCCGCGCGCGAGCGAACACCGCCGACACCTGGACGCTCACGCTCGAGCCGGTCGCTCGGCGAGGGCGCCGACCGTCGCGCCGGGGCAGTTCATGATGGTCTACGCCTTCGGGATCGGCGAGGTGCCGATCTCGGTCAGCGGGCCGCCGAACCGACCGGGCCCGGTCGTTCTGACCGTGCGAGCGGTCGGAGCAGTCACGAACGCCATCTGCGCGTCGGAGCCCGGCGGCGGTGCTCGGGCTGCGCGGGCCTTTCGGCAACGCGTGGCCGATCGACGCAGGCGACGGCCGGCGACGTCGTGTCGTCGCCGGCGGCATCGGCCTCGCGCCGCTGCGTCCGGTCGGTGCTGCGCGCGCTCGATCACCGACGCGACTACGGCGACGGTGACGCTGCTCTACGGCGCGCGCACGCCGGACGATCTCCTCTATCCGGAGCAGCTCGACGAGTGGCGCAGCGCGATCGACGTCGAGGTCACCGTCGACGCCGCTCGCGGCGACTGGTCCGGCCGCGTCGGCGTCGTGCCGAAGCTGGTCGCGGCCGCGGCTTCCGATCCCGACGCAGACGACGGCGTTCGTCTGCGGCCCGGAGATCATGATGCGCTTCACGATCGAGGCGCTGCTCGAGCGGGGATTGCCGCCCGAGCGGATCTTCCTCTCGATGGAGCGGCACATGCAGTGCGGCGTCGGGCTCTGCGGGCATTGCCAGCTCGGCCCGACGCTCATCTGCCGAGACGGCCCCGTCTACTCGTACGCGGAGCTCGCGCCGTGGCTGGAGGTGCGGGAGCTGTGAGCGACGAGCGACAAGCCGAAGCTCGCCGTCTGGAAGTTCGCCTCGTGCGACGGCTGCCAGCTCTCGCTGCTCGACCTCGAGGACGAGCTGCTCGCGCTCGCGGGCGCCGTCGAGCTGGCCGAGTTCCGCGAGGCGACGAGCGGCGTCGTCGAGGGGCCGTACGACCTCTCGCTCGTCGAGGGCTCGATCACGACCGCCCACGACGCCGAGCGGATCCAGGAGGTTCGCCGCGCCTCGAAGGCGCTGGTCACGATCGGCGCCTGCGCGACCGTCCGGCGGCATCCAGGCGCTGCGCAACTTTGCCGACGTCCGCGAGTTCGTCGCCGCCGTCTACGCGTCACCCGAGTACATCTCGACGCTCGAGACCTCGACCGCCGATCGCGGCGCACGTCCCGGTCGACTTCGAGCTGCACGGCTGCCCGATCAACAAGCGGCAGCTGCTCGAGGTCGTGACGGCGTTCCTGCACGGCCGCAAGCCCGGCATCCCGTCGACGAGCGTCTGCACGCGAGTGCAAGCAGCGCGGCATCGTCTGCGTCACCGTCGCGCACGGGACACCCTGTCTCGGCCCGGTGACCCACGCCGGCTGCGGCGCGCTCTGCCCCGCGTACAACCGCGGCTGCTACGGCTGCTTCGGCCCGATGGAGACGCCGAACACCGCGGCGCTCATCCCGCTGCTGCGCGACCTCGGGCTGACCGAGCGCGGCGTCGAGCGCGTCTTCCAGACGTTCAACGCGAACGCCGAGCCGTTCCGCGAGGCGGCGATGCGGCGGTGGCTGAGCGGCGCGATCATCCGCACGGACTACCTCGCACGCGTCGAGGGCGAAGGCGCGATGACGGTCCGGCTCGACGACGGCCGGGTCGAGCACGTCGAGCTTCGCATCTTCGAGCCGCCGCGCTTCTTCGAGGCGCTGCTCCGCGGCCGCGTCGTTCGCCGAGGCGCCGGACATCACCGCGCGGATCTGCGGCATCTGTCCGGTCGCGTACCAGACGAGCGCCGTCAACGCGCTCGAGAACCTGTGCGGCGTCGAGGTGCCCGAGCCGATCCGCCTGCTGCGCCGGCTTCTCTACTGCGGCGAGTGGATCGAGAGCCACGCGCTCCACATCTACATGCTCCACGCGCCGGACTTCCTCGGCTACGCCGGCGCCGTCGAGCTCGCGCGCGACGCACCACAGGCGGTCGAGCGCGGCCTGGCGCTGAAGAAGACCGGCAACGAGGTGATGACGCTCGTCGGCGGGCGCGAGATCCACCCGATCAACGTCCGCGTCGGCGGCTTCTACCGCGCGCCGACACGCCGCGAGCTGCGCGCGCTCGTCGAGCCGCTCGAGCGCGCCCGCGAGGCGGCGCTCGAGACCGTCCGCTGGACCGCAGGCTTCGACTTTCCCGAGCGCCCGGTCGAGTGCGAGCTCGTCGCGCTCTCGCACCCCGACGACTACGCGATCGAGCGCGGCCGCATCCACTCGGACGCCGGCCTCGACATCCCGCCGGCGAGTACGACGAGCACTTCGAGGAGGAGCACGTCGAGCGCTCGACCGCGCTGCACTCGCGGCTGCGCGAGCGCGGCACCTACCTGTGCGGCCCGCTCGCGCGCTTCTCGCTCAACCACGACCAGCTCTCGCCGCTCGCGCTCGAGGCGGCGCGCGAAGCCGGCCTCGAGACCGCCGTGCCGCGATCCGTTCCGCAGCATCGTCGTCCGCAGCGTCGAGCTCGTCTACGCCTGCGACGAGGCGCTTGCGCCTGATCGACGCCTACGAGGAGCCCGACGCACCGGCGGTGCCGCGTCGAGCCCGGTCGCCGGAACGGGCTTCGGCGTCAGCGAGGCTCCGCGCGGCCTGCTCTACCACCGCTACCGCGTCGACGCGGAGGGCACGATCCTCGACGCGAAGATCGTGCCGCCGACGTCGCAGAACCAGCAGGCGATCGAGGACGACCTGCGCGACGTCGTCGGCCGCCACGCGCGACCTGGGCGACGACGAGCTGCGCGACCTCTGCGAGCAGACGATTCGCAACTACGACCCGTGCATCTCGTGCGCGACGCATTTCCTGACGCTCGAGGTGCGAGCGGCGGATGACGCACGTCGATCGTCGGGCGTCGGCAACGAGTACCGCGCGCGACGACGGCGTCGGGCTGGCGGTCGCGGCGCGGCTGCGGGGCCGCGTCCCGGCCGGCGTCGACGATCGTCGCGTGCGAGCAGGAGCCGAGCCGGCTGATCGACGCGTGGGAGGGAGCCGACACGGCGCTCGTCGTCGACGCGGTCGAGTCGGGCGCCGAGCCCGGGACGCTGCACCGCTTCGACGCGAGCGAGGCGCCGATTCCCACGCGCGTCTTCCGCTCGTCGACCCACGCCTTCGGCGTCGGCGAGGCGATCGAGCTGGCGCGCGTCCTCGGCAAGCTTCCGGCCCGCGTCGTCGTCTACGGCGTCGAGGGCGCCGAGTTCGCCGCCGGCGAAGGCCTGAGCGCCGCGGTCGAGGCCGCCGTCGAGCCGGCCGCGAGCAGCGGTCCTGGACGATCTCGAACGACCTGACGCGAGAGGAGGAGCCGTGCACGAGCGAGCGCTGATGAGAGACGTGATGCGGAAGATCGAGGAGGTCGCGCGGTCCGGCGGCGCGACGCGCGTGACGCGCGTCAGCCGTCCGGCTCGGCGCCCTCTCCCACTTCACGCCGGAGCATTTCCGGGAGCACTTCGCGGACGCGTCGCGCGGCACGATCGCCGAAGGCGCGGCAGGTCGATGCCGTCCTCGACGAGCGACATCACCGACGCACGCGCGCGCGACGTCGTGCTCGAGAGCGTCGAGGTCGAGATTCCCGAGCCGGCGGCGGTCTCCTGATGTGCCTCGGCTCGATCGCCGTGCTCGTCGAGGCGTGGGACGACGAGGGAACGAGGCTCGGCCGGCTCGACGACGGCTGCGTCGTCCCGCTCGTCATTCGTCCCCGACGCTCGCCGCCGGAGCGCACCTGCTCCTCCACCTCGGCATCCCGGTCGAGGTGCTCGACCCCGATGCGGCCCGCGAGGCCCTCGCTCTGCGCACTGCCGGGGCAGCCGACGACCGAACCGGAGCTGACGTGACCACGCGCGCCACCGGCATCGCCCTCGCCTTCGTCGACCGCCGTCGTCAGCGGCGTCTCCATCTTCGTCAACGGCCACGCGGTCAAGCACTTCGGCGACGCGACCGTCTACACGACGGCGAAGAACGCCGTCGCCGGGGCGCTGCTGCTCGTCCTCGCGCTGACGACCCGGCGCCCGCCGGACGCGCGCCGGCCGCCGTGCCGGCGAGCCGCGGGCACTGGCTCGCACTGCTCGGCGTCGCCGTGATCGGCGGCAGCGTGCCGTTCGTCCTCTTCTTCGAGGGCCTCGCACGCGCAGAGGCGACGCAGGCCGCGTTCATCCAGAAGACGCTCGTCGTCTGGGTCGCGCTGCTCGCCGTGCCGCTCCTCCGCGAGCGCTTCCGCGCGCCGCACGCGCTCGCGATCGTGCTGCTGCTCGCGGGCCAGGCGTGGCTCGCCGGTCATGCCGGCACGATCGTCGTTCGGCACCGGCGAGGCGATGATCCTCGCGCGACGCTCCTCTGGTCGGTCGAGGTCGTCTACGTCAAGCACCTGCTCGCCGTCGCTCACGCCGCGCACGCTCGCCGTGGCACGCATGGGCGTTCGGGACGGTGCTGCTCGTCGGCTGGGTCGCGGTCTCGGGGAAGGCGGGCCAGCTCGTCGCGCCTCGACGCGAGCAGTGGCGCTGGATCCTGCTCACCGGCCTGCTGCTGACCGCCTACGTCGCCACCTGGTACGCGGCGCTCGCCCGCGCGCAGGCCGTCGACGTGACCGCGGTGCTCGTCTTCGGAGCGGTCGTCACCGCGCTGCTCTCGGGAGCCGCGGACGGGACGCCGATCAACGCGACCGGCACGATCCTCGTCGCCGCGGGCGTCGGCGCTCGTCGCCGTCTTCGCGCTTCGCCGGCCGTCGTCGAAGCGGACCGCTTCGTGACCGAGACCGCCGGAGCCGCTTCTCTTCGCGCGCTACGCGTATCCGCCGAACGCGCTCGGCCTCTGCGGCGCCGACAGCGCCTCGCACGCTGCTCGAGTACGGCGACGCCCACGCCTCCGACGGTGGACTCGCCGAGCTCGCGCGGACGTTCGACGGCGCCTGGCCGTACCTGACCCTGATCGCCGGCGCGAACGGCATCGCCGACCCGCTCGACGCGCGCGTGGTCGAGGCCTACTGGGTCGGCAACGAGCTGCTCGACCGCGTCCGACCGGACGAGCTTGCACGACACGTCGACGAGCGGTTTCGCGGCCGGATCGGTCGCGCACGAGAGCATGTCTTCGACGTCGTCGCGGCGGGCGCCGTGCCGCACCACTGCTTCCACGTCTTCGCCGTCTATCCCTGGCTCGGCCTGCTGCGCACCGGCGTCGTCGACCAGCCGCTCCACATCCTCGACCAGTGCCGAACGACCCCGGCCGTGGTCTGTCGGTCGACGGTGACTCGCTCGAGGTGCTCGCGCGGCCGCTTCTCTGGGACGCGGAGGACGCGGCGCTCCGGCTCGGCGACGCCGACGATCCGGAACGTTCGCTGGCGGGACGACGGCCTCGCGTTCGTGCGCCGCGCCGCGCCCGGCGACGCACGTCTCGCTGCACTGGGACTTCGTCTGCGACGTGCTCTGACGCCGTCGGCCGCGCGCGCCCTCGCCGGGCGACCGACCGCGCGCTGCGCGCGGTCAACCACTCCGCCGTGGCGGTTCGGATCTTCGCGTAGGCGATCGCCCGGTGCGCGGGCCGTGCGATCGCGGCTCGCGCACCGGGAAGCTCTCGCGCTAGGCGAGAGCCTTGACGAAGGTCTCGACCGGCTCGGCCGGGAAGGTCTCCGTCCTGACGACCTCGAGGAGCCCGATCTTCGCGAGAACGCGGAACGCGGTCTCGTTGTCGGGATACTTCACGATCGCGAAAAAGTCCCAGGGACCCATCATCGCGAAGACGTGCTCGAGGACTCCACCCTCCTCCTCGACGATCACGCGGATCTTGTCGAGATACTCGGGCGCCTTCTCCAGGTTCTCACGCCCCTCGGGCGTCAGCTGGATCAGTCCGATGTAGGTGAACACTCTGCACCTCCTTCGGCACTTGCTCACCTTGCTCGATGAGGCTCGCACGGGGACTCCGCGGAGGCATCCGCGAACACACCGACTGAAACCCGCTCGAAACTACTGAGTTCCGGCCCCGCGCAACGCTCTGCGCGGCGGACTCGATGTTCGTGACTCGCTGCGATGTGGGTTTGCCGCAGACGAATGAGACCGCGCGCTGATTGCGCGACGCACGCCGAGGGGGAGACTCGAGTCGATGGCGAACACGCATCGTCCGAAGAGCTTCGACGGTCTCCGCGTTCTCGTCGCCGGGGGCGGCGTGGCCGGCCTGGAGACGCTGCTCGCGCTGCGCGCCCTCGCCGGCGACCTGGTCGACCTCGAGCTCCTCGCCGCTGAGCCCGCGTTCTGGTATCGACCGCTCGCGGTGGCGGAGCCGTTCGACGCCGGGCGCGCCGATCATTTCGAGCTGGCGGGGATCGCCGAGGCCGCAGCCGCCGGGTTCACGCTCGCCGAACTCGCCTCGGTCGATGCAGACGCGAACCTGGCCCGCACGAGCCACGCCATGGAGATCAGTTATGACGCGCTCGTCATCGCCTGCGGCGCTCTGCCGCGGCCCGCCCTCGCGGGCGCGCTCACCTTTCGCGGGCCGGCAGACACCGACGCGTATCGCCGACTGCTCGTCGAGGCCGAGAGCGGGACCATCGGCTCGATCGCCTTCGTCGTCCCCGCACCGGGCATCTGGCCACTTCCCCTCTACGAGCTCGCGCTGCTCACGGCAACTCATCTCGACCGGCGCCACGAGCAGGTCGAGCCCACGTTGGTCACCCCGGAACCCGCCCCGCTCGCCCTCTTCGGCGAGGCAGCAAGCGAGGCCGCTCGCACGTTGCTGAGCAGCCACGGCGTCGCCCTCCGAACCGACTGCTGGGCGACCCGCTACGAGGCAGGAAGACTCGAGCTCGACCCCGATGCGACGCTTCTCGCCGAGCGCGTGGTCGCGCTTCCGCGCCTCGAGGGACAGCGGATCCTCGGGATTCCACAGGACCTGGACGGTTTCATCGCCACCGACCTGAGCGGCCGTGTCTCGGGGCTTACCAACGTCTACGCCGCGGGCGACATCACGCAGTTCCCGATCAAGCAGGGCGGAATCGCCGCCCAGCAAGCCGACGCAGTCGCGGAGGCGATCGCCGCGCTGGCGGGAGCCGCCGTCCATCCGCACCGGTTCCAGCCGGTGCTCCGCGGGCTCCTGATCACCGGCTCGGCACCGCGCTACTTGCGCAACGAGCCGCATGGAGCTGAGGGCACCCGCAGCACCGTTGCCGGCGATGCTCTCTGGTGGCCGCCGAGCAAGATCGTCGGCCGCTACCTCGCCCCATTCCTCGCCAGGTACGGCGGACTCGAGATCGAACCGCCGGCCAATCGGCGCGGAGCGATCGAAATAGAGATCGATCTACCAGTAGGAGGTTCGACATGACCGCCAGCTCCCCCACGCTCACGACCGGCACCGTCGGTGAGGCGATGACGCCGGGAATCCTTACGTGCCTGCCGGTGACGCCGTTGCGCGTCGTGGCGCAGATGATGGCGACGCACCGCGTCCACGCAATCGTGGTGTTCGGTCACGAGGACGTGCTGCTGCCGTGGGGTGTCCTCTCGGACCTCGACCTGGTGGGCGCGATCGAGAGTCACGCCCCGGCCGGCGCCGTCGCCGCATCGCCGGTGGTCACCGGTAACGCCGGGCGACTCCCTGCTTCAGGCTGCGTCGTTGATGCGTGAGCACTCGACGTCGCACCTCATCGTCGTGGCAGACGAGTCGTCGCCTCTCCCAATCGGCATACTCTCGACACTCGACATCGCACGAGTGTTTGCGACAGAGGCCGCCCCCCTGAGCCGCGGCACCGCGTCGGTCTACGGAGAGCGCTCGCAGTAGAACTGCCGTGTCGAGCAGCTCCTGCAGCGTCCCTACCCGGAGGACGCGGCACCGCTGTAGACACCGGCATCCTCCATACCGAGTCAGCCTCTCCCTTTCCGAACCGTGGTTCCCACGGCGCCGGCCGCACGTGCCCAACTCGCATAACATCGCAGGCGATCCGACCAGGAGGGAGCCGAAACGTGGCGATCGCATACGTTCAGGAGTTCGAGATCAAGGATGGCGACACGAGCACCACCAACTACGACGCGGTCAACGCCGCGCTCAACCTCCAAGGCGCCCCCGAAGGGCTCCTGATCCACACGGCTGGTTTCGACCTCGACGCGGGCGTCTTCCGCATCTTCGACGTCTGGGAGACGCGCGAGCACGGCGAGAAGTTCATCGGTGAACGACTCACTCCGATCATCGAGTCAATGATCGCGGCGGCCGCCGAGGATCCCGATGCGAACGTCGACCCGCCGAGCCGTGAAGCCTGGTACGAGCTGCACGAGTCGCTCAGCGGCTGACAGATCGTCGCGTTTTGCGCATGCGGCGACCGTGGTGCGACTCCCCGGCAGTGGCTGGCTTTCTTCGCGGCAGACGCCAATGACTTCGTAGTCGCGATCAAGCGCATAAGTGCGATTTGGCGGTGAGGTGGGGGTCGTCGTCGCCGACGTTGGTGCGGGGTCGTGCAGGCGTGTTCAAGTTCGACGTTCATCCCGCTGCGGGAGTTGCTCGACGTCGAACGGCGAGGAGGCCAGTCGATCCCTACTTTGCCTCTGCGGCGAAGCGTTCGGCACGCTGCTTGATCCCGCGCAGCATCTTGCGCTCCATGACGAGCGATGCGGGCTCCATCGGAAGCATCCCGATCTTCGCGGCCAATGTGTGGAGCCGGAAGCGGTTGCGGCTGATCAGCCGTGTCTTTCCGTCGCGTTCGTCGAGGACGAAGCTCCAGACCCAGTTGCCGTCGTCGGAGCGGGTGGCGAGCACGCGCTTGGGTTCGACGCGTTCGAAGCGCATGCGGTTCTCGCCGTAGTCGAGCGTGTCACCGACCTGCGGGTGCTGGTATTCGAGCAGGACTTGGTCGGTGCTATGCATGTCGAGTCCGAGCAGGTTCTCGATCCGGTCGTAGGTATAGGCACCGCCGCGCGGCGACGGGCCCATCTGCACGATCCAGGGCCAGACCGCGGCGGCGTCCGCGTCGATCGTGATCGCGCGCGTCGCGATGCCGTCAGCGTGCTCGAGCAGTTCGTCGCCCGGTAACCACGCCTCTGCTTCGGTGCCGGTGGCTCCCCAGTTCAGGACGGAGTCACGAAGCAGCAGCCGGTACATCAGCGCGGCGGTGCCGATCGAACCGAGTGTCAGACCGAAACGCTTCAACAGCGCTGGCGCCGTCATCGCGACGCGACTCTCGGTGTAAAGGCGGAGGCGGCGACTCGCCCTACTTGGGTGTGCTGCCGCTGCGCCACGACTATGCCGGCCTTCCAGCCTGGGGCCCGTCCGCCGGCTGGATGGCGGATCGATTCGACGTCGACGCCGCTGCATGCGATCAGCCAAGAGATCAATGAGTTCGAGTTCCACATCTCGCCGGCGCACAGCTCGTCGCGGCCCCAGACCGGCGTCGGAACGAGCGGCCCGAGCTCCAGCAGCGTTCGCGCGCAGTCGGCGTCATCGCTGAGACGCTGCGGGCTGTCGACCGCTTCGGCTACGTCCGAAATCACGCCGTCGCGCCATAGTCGGATCTCGTAGCGGAAGAGCCTGAATCGTCCAAGGGCTCGTGCGCCGACAGCGCCTTCAGCAACGACACCGCGCTCTGTGCTATCGCTCCACACCGGTGCCAGCTCGATCACGAACTTCGCCTCCGGCACGCGAACCTCGAGCGCGGAGTGGTAGAGGTCGCAGCGATCTCGGCGGTCCAGGCTCGCTGCCACCCGCTCGAAAATCCGCCCGGTCCAGCGCACCGACCGGCCGCCCGCGCCCAGTGGCAGCCAGTACAGGTCGATGCCCGCTGCGCTTCTACTCACGTCTCAGACATGATCGTCGGCGTCCGCCAGGCACGGATCGGTCAAGCGCTGAACCGCCTGCGGGAAAGCCCGCAAATGGCTGCCGGGGCGCGGAAACTGACCGACCCGATGACCCCGTTCTAGAGGTCGATTCCGAGCTTGCGGAGCTCGACGATTGCCGCTCTGCGCCAGCGGATCGTGCCGGGAGAGAACGGGAGCGTGAAGGGCATGCCGTTCTGCTTTCGGAGCGGCTTCCCGTCGCGGAGGACGTGGTAGTGGCCGGGCGTCGACTCGACCGTGAGGCCCGCCGCCTCGAGCCGGCGGATGAACTCGCGAACGTCCTTTCTCATCTGGCCGCGTCTGTCCGGCGACCGCCGTTCACCACGGGAATGAGACGGAAGACCGGGTGTCTCGGTGGGCCCATAGCCTGCAACCGGCCGGCGCCAGGAAGGCGATACTTGCGGCGACGGCAGCGCGGTCGATTCGCAGCTCGGGAGTTTTTCGCGGCGGTTCTCTTCAGCAAGACTGGCGTTCGCTCGAAGTTGATGTTCGCCGGAGTTGACGCCGTGCCGCGCTGACATCCGCTCTCCGGCTTCAGGTCCTGGTAGTTCCCGGCAGGTGGACGAGTGGACATCCCGATTCCGCGCGTGCGCCGCCCTGGGAAAGTGGGGGTAGTTCCGAGAGGAGCGGTTTCGTGTGGATGCATGGCCCGCTTGGGTCTGGAAGTACCCCGTGTGGCTGGCAGCTATCCGCCGCACTCAAGCAGGGGTCGCGGTGACCTGACGTGAGTGGTGGCGGGACGTCACGCTTGCCGCGCCAATGGGTCACGCGGGCGGTCACCGCAGCATTCACATTCTTGCTTGCCATGACGATCGGTCCGCTCGACTCGACGCCGCAGGCGGTCGCGGCCAACCCGGCGGCAACGGTCATCGCGACCTATCGAGGACGTATCCCGGAGTTGATGGCGGAGCAGGGTATCCCCGGCCTTGCCGTCGCTCTTGTCGATGGGGACCGGACGTTGTGGGTCGAGGGCTTCGGCAATCGTCGATGGAGGCGGTTCCGCACCCGTGACCGCTGACACGATCTTCAGCGCCAGTCGATGTCGAAGCTGTTCACGGCGACGGCGGTCATGCAAGCCGCCGCGGCGGGCCGCGTCGACCTCGACGCGCCGATCACGACCTACCTGCCCGAGTTCACCGTCCACAGCGCATTCGAGAAGCACCCAGAGCGGAAGATCACGCTTCGGATGCTCCTCAGCCACACCGCCGGCTTCACGCACGAGGCGCCGGTGGGAAACAACAACGAGCTCGATCCCGGCACGTTCGACGCGCACGTGCGCAGCATCTCCGACACCTGGTTGCGCTTCCCGGTCGGGAGCGGGTACGCCTACTCGAATCTCGGTATCGACCTCGCCGGCTACATACTGGAGCGGGTCGAGGGCAAGCCGTTCGCAGAGGTGATGCGCGACTCGCTGCTCGAGCCGCTCGGCATGAATCACAGCAGCTTCGACCGGTCCGTGATCCGCGCGACCGCCGACCGCGCCGTCGGGCACGTGCATCCATACCCGAAGCCGCCGCTCGACGTGCCGATGACGGCGGCCGGCGGCCTCTACACGAGCGCCGCGGACCTGGCCCGCTTCCTTCGCTTCGAGCTGAACAACGGCGTCGATCGACGGCCGGGTCGTGCTCGACCCGAAGTGGCTCCACGAGATGGAGACGGTGCCGCCGCCGCACGCCGGCGCGCCGGCCGGCTACGCGCTTGGCGTCGTCCGACACCGCTGGAACCGGTGGGACGGGCGACCCGACCTCTTCGAGCATGGCGGTGGAGGGTTCGGGTTCCTCTCCGACATGTGGTGGCTGCCCCAGCTCGGGATCGGGGTCGCCGTCCTCACCAACTCGCAAGACCATCAGCTCCAGAACGAGCTCTCGCTGTCGATCCTCACCGACCTCGTCAGCTGAGCCCGGCGTGTATCAGGATCGGCTGCTTGCGCTGCCGTGGCGGCCGCCGGCCGCCGACGCGAATACCTTCTTCGAGCCCGCCGGCCGGGATGGCGAACCTCGTCGCCAACAGCCGCCATGGTCGCGACGCGAGATCAGGCCACCCGCTGGGCCGCCTACGCCGGCCGCTACCGAATGCGCGCGTGGGGTTACCTCGAGCTGCAAGGGCCACCTGACCGGTTCGTCGTCGACGCCGGCGTCCCCTACTTCGAGACCGACGACAACGCGGAGGCGCCCATTCGTCACCGCCTCGCAGAAATCGAGCCCGGCCTATTCCTCGCCGACAACGGCGAGACGCTCGACCTGCGGGGACAGGTCGCCACCTGGCGGAACCTTCGGCTCGTTCGCGTCTCGGGCGGCCCCTCCCCATGGCAGTGGGCGCTCCTCGGGGCAGCCGCGCTCGCCGCCGCCGTGTGGCATGGTCGCCGCGGCGGCGCGGACCATCCGGCGCTCCCGCGACTCGCGTTCCTCCTCGAGGCGACAGCGAACCGCGACGCGCCGCTGGCGCCGGGTCGCGGCGCTGGTGGCGAGTGTGACCGCACTGCTCGTGCTCGGAAACGTCGCCCTGCTCGCGTGGGTTCCCGGGCTCGTCGACACCGGGTTCGCGGGCGCGCTCGACCTGTCCCTGGCTGAGCAACTGGCCGTGCACCTGCCGCTGGCCGTAGCCGTCCTCGGCGCCTCGATGCTGGTTCTTGCCGCTTCGGGCTGGATCGGACGCTGGTGGTCGAGGTCGGTGACGCTGCAGTACGCCGCCCTTGCAGGCGCGGCGATCGCGCTCGTCCGGCTACTCGCTGCATGGCACCTCATTGGGGCATGAGCTCGACAATCGAGGTCCCTCCGAGACGTCAGGTGCTCCACGCTCGAAGAGCCAGTCGGAGAAGGCGAGCTCTAGAGAGCCGACCTCGTGTATCTGAAACGGCCCGCGCCGCTCTTCTCTGCAGGGTCATGGCGGTGATGGAGTTTCAGGAACTGATCGACTGGTGCGCTGAGAAGAGCGCGAGCCCGCGGCGGCGGCATGTCGCGGGGGCGCTCGTCTATCACTACCGCGGGCCGCGGGCGCTCGGCGCCTGGAACGGCTTCCTCACGTGCTCCGGCGCGTCGGCGGAGGGCATCGACGCGCGCTTCGAGGGGTCGCTGCCGGCGATCGCGAGCGGGACGGCCGAGCAGGAGCCGCTCGACCTCGTGATCAGCGTGGCGGGTGACCGGGCGTGGGCTCGGCTGAGCGTGAGCGGAATCGACGCCGACCTGGCGGAGGAGCTCCCGCTCGTCAACGTGCTCCTGCACAACGGGGTGCTCGAGGCCGAGTTCGACACGGGGAGCACCGACCACCGCTTCAGCTACTTCGGCGATCGCGCGTACCAGTCCCGCTAGCCGGGAGCCTGACCGCGCGGCGCGTGCGAGAATGTCGCGAAGCGACATTCGGGGGGCCCGAAGAACATGCTCGAGATCGGCAGGAGCCTTCGGGAGGCGCGCGAGCGTCGCGGCGTCGCATTGCCGGAAGCCGAGGCCGCGACGATGATCCGCTCCCGCTACCTCGAGGCACTCGAGGCAGAGCGGTTCGAGCTCGTGCCGGAAGGCCCGTACCTGCGGAGCTTCCTACGCGAGTACGCCGAGTACCTCGGCCTCGACGGCGACATCTTCGTCGCCGAGTACATGCACAGCCATCCACCACCGCCGCCCGAGCCGGAGGCTCCCCAGCCGAACCGCCTGCCGTTGTTCGTCGGCAACCTCGTCCGCAGGCGGGGCCTGCTGATCGCGTCGGTTCTGATCGTCGCCGCGATCGCCGTCTGGCAGCTCGGAAGCTCGCCTCGGAACGCCGTGCAACCCGCGACGCCGCCGGCGAATGCGACGCCGCCGCCGCACGAGCGCTCGAACACACCGGCTCAGGCGGGCAAGGACGCGCCCGCACACGTCGCTCAACCACGCACGCACGCCGTGCTCGCGCTCACCGCAGCGCACGGCAGCTGCTGGGTGCTCGCGCGCCTCCGTACGAGCACCGGAACGGTGATTGCGGAGCAGACGCTCGCGCAGGGCCAGACCGCGCGGTTCGGGCTGCTCAGGCCGCTCTGGATCCGCCTCGGCGCTCCGTGGAACGTCGAGGCGTGGATCGGGAAGAGATCGATCACGAGCCTCCTCCCCGCGCTCACGGGCAACGTGCTCGTCACCGCGGGCGGCGCGCAGCCGGCCGCCTGACTCTCCTAGAACCCGAGTCCGTGAACCGCGCGCGGCGGCGCCTCCCACGAGTACGCGTCCTCGGCCAGCTGCGGCGGCCCGGCGGCGATCTCGCGCCAGGCGCCGGCCGCCTGCCACAGGCCGGGCTCGACGAGCAGCCGCTCGAGCGAGCCTCCGGTCGCCTCGAACAGGAAGAGCGCGGCGTCGTCGACCAGGTACACGCTGTGGCGCGCAAGTCCGGCCTCCACGGGATCGAACGGCGGGCCGGAGCTCACGAGCTCGCACGCTCGCTCGCGCGTGCCCGGCTTGAGCGGGAGCACGACGAGCGCACGTTGCGGTGCGTCGGATCCGATTCGGAGGCCGACGAGCCGCTTCGCGAGCTCGGACACGATGCCCGGCTGCGCGACGCTCGCGACGCGGATCACTGGACCGACGCGCGGCTCCAGCACGAGGCTCGGACGGTCGGAGAGGCGGTCCTCACGCGCACGCCCGACGCGGATCGACTGCAGGCCGGCGAGCGGGATCGTGCGCAGGACGGCCTCGCCGTCCACGGCACCGTCGAGCACGACGTCGCGCGGCCGCACCTCGAGACGGCCCGAGCCGACCGGATCGTCGCCCTCACGCCAGACGACTGCGTAGGTCGTGTTCACGATGCGAATCGTCACCGTCGCGTGCGCGCGCTGCATCCGAAGGATCTCGAACCGCGGCTGCGGCAAAGCCGCATCTACAGTCTTCCGCGCACGATGAGGGCGATGGTCTTGCGGTCCGCGCGCACGCTGCTCGAGCAGGTCGAGCTCGCGGAGCCGCGCCCCGCGGCCGGACAGCTGCTCCTCCGGATCGGCGCCTGCGGCGTCTGCCGCACCGACCTCCACATCGTCGACGGCGAGCTCGACCGTCCGAAGCTACCGCTCGTGCCCGGCCACCAGATCGTCGGCCGAACCGAGGACGGGCGCCGGTTCGGCGTCCCGTGGCTTGCATGGACGTGCGGCGCCTGCCGCTACTGCCGCAGCGGACGCGAGAACCTCTGCGATCGCGCGCGCTTCACCGGCTACGACGTCGACGGCGGCTACGCGGAGTGGGTCGTCGCCGACGAGCGCTACTGCTTCCCGCTGCCCGACGACTACGACGACGTCGAAGCGGCGCCGCTCCTCTGCGCCGGGCTGATCGGCTACCGATCGCTGCGCCTGACAGGCGATGCGACGCGTCTCGGCCTGTACGGCTTCGGCGCCGCCGCGCACATCGTCTCGCAGTTGGCGCGGTTCGAGGGGCGTCGCGTGTTCGCCGTGACCCGCGAGGGCGACACCGACGGCCAGGCGTTCGCCCGCTCCCTCGGCGCGGAGTGGGCCGGCTCGGTCGCGCCGCCCGAGGAGCTCGACGCAGCGATCGTGTTCGCCCCGGTCGGCGAGCTGGTGCCGGCCGCGCTGCGCGCCCTCGCGAAGGGCGGCACGGTCGTGTGCGCCGGCATCCACATGTCCGACATCCCGTCCTTCCCCTACGAGATCCTCTGGGGCGAGCGCTCCGTGCGGTCGGTGGCGAACCTCACGCGTCAGGACGGCGTCGACATGCTCGCGATCGCACCTCGCGCAGGCGTGCGCACCGAGGTGACACCGTTTCCGCTCGCGCACGCGAACGAGGCGCTGAGGGCGCTCCGTTCGGGCGACGTGCGAGGGTCGCTGGTGCTCGTGCCGGAGGTCGCCGCCGGCGATCGGTAGTTCCCCGTGCGCACATCGGCGTACGGCCCGATGCGCCTCTCCTGCGCGCGGCCGACGATACGGCCACCGACCACAAGGAGATGCGTCATGAACAGGATCCTCATCGCCACCGACGGGTCGCCCGCGGCGGACGAGGCCGTCGAGGTCGGGCTCGATCTCGCGGCCGAGCAGCGGGCCGCGGTCACCGTCATCCACGTCGCGCCGGTCTTCGACGTCCTCCCGTGGAGCGGCATCGGCATGACGAGCGCGTTCCCGCACGAGCCCGGCGAGGCCGACCGTGCGCCGCTCGAGCACGCGTCCGAGCTGGCGGAGCAACGCGGGCTCGAGGTCTCGACGGAGCTGCTCGTCGGCGACCCCGTCGACGAGATCGTCGCATCCGCGGACTCGCACGATGCCGACCTGATCGTGGTCGGCTCGCGCGGGCACGGAGCACTGGCGAGCGCCCTCCTCGGGAGCGTCTCGCTCGGCGTGCTCCACGAGACGCGCCGGCCGGTGCTCGTCGTGCGAAGCACACCGGTCGCCGAGCTCGCCCTCGTCCCGTGATCGGGCGGCTGCGGAGAACCCGCAGCGGGGTGCGAACGTTCCCGCACCGTCGTTCAGCGCCCGCGCTGATGGCGGTCGACCCGCGACGCCCGACACTGGCGACAAAGGCACCACGGAACGAAAGGAGTCGGGTCATGCGCAAGGCATTCGAGATCGGAGGGCTCGTCGCCGCAGTCGTGCTCGTCGCGTTCGGCGTCGCGGCAATCGTGATGGGCTTCAACGGGCGCGACACGGTTCAGTCGAGCCTGAAGCAGGAGGCCATCGTCGGAACGCCCGACATGAACAAGACGGCGATCGCAGCCGAGGCGAAGAAGGCCGGGCTGCCCGCGTCGCTGAATCTCCCGACCGCGGACATCGCCGGCAAGCCGATCACCAACGGCAAGCTCGCTCGTGAGTTCGCGACGTACATGCGGATCCACACCCTCGAGGCCACCGGCGGCCTCACCTACGCGCAGATGCCGCGCTTCGCGACCGCCGACGGCAAGGGAACCAACGATCCCACGAAGGCGCTCACGGCCAAGGGACAGCCGGTCGACAACCCGGCGCGCAGCCTCTGGGTGACCGAGACCGCATTGACCACGGCGCTCAACTCGAGCTACATGGCCGAGCAGGCTCTCCGTCTTCGGGATTGTCGTCGGATTCGCGCTGCTGCTCACGGGCGTCGGATTCGCAGTGCTCTCGATCGGAGGCGCACTCCGGAACCCGGACTTCGCGTTCGGACGCAGCAAGGAGCCGTCCGGGAGCACATCCAAGGCTCCGGTGGTGCCCGTGGCGTAGGGCCGACTCCACCGCTGGACGACCGAGGCCGCCTGGGGGCGGCCTCGGTCGTTCTGCAGTCACTCTTCGGTGAGAAGGCCATGCGCGATCGCGTACCGGACGAGCTCGGCACGGGTGGACAGGCGGAGCTTCTGCATGATGTGCGCCCGGTGCGTCTCGGCCGTTCGGATCGAGATGTACAGCTGCCCTGCGATCTCCTGGTTGGTGTGGCCGAGCGCCAGGAGCCTCAAGACCTCGCGTTCGCGGTCGGAGAGCGGGTCCTCCGCCGCTCGGCGCTCCTCGTCGGCCTCGGCGGCGATCAGGCGCGCGCCGAGCTCGGGGTGCACGTACCGCCCGCCGCCGGCGACCTCACGGATCGCCGCCACCACCTCGGTGTCTGCGGCTTCCTTCAGGATGTACCCGCGTCGCGCCCTCTGCGAACGCGCGCCTCACGTACTGGGGGTCGTCCTGCATCGAGAGCACGAGCACCCGCGCTTGCGGCTGCTCGTGGAGGAGTGTCGGTAGGACGTCGAGCCCGCTCTGGTCGGGCATGACGACGTCGAGGAGGATTACGTCGGGCTTCAGCGACCGCGCTTCGAAGATCGCCTCGCGCGCGTTGCCGGCCTCGCCGACGACCTCGAGATCCTCTTCGGAGCCGACGATGAGGCTGAGCCCGGACCGCACGACCGCATGGTCGTCGACGATCAGACGCGGATCGCCCGAGCCCTCGCTCATGTGACGGGCACCTCCACGGCGATCGTGCGTTCCGTGTCCCCTGCCCGACTCGATCGCGAGTCGCCCCCCGACCAGCGCGAGCCGCTCGCGCATGCCGACGAGCCCGAGGCCGTGGTCGTCGAGCCCGGACGGGTCGAACCCGGCGCCGTCATCCTCGATCACGACAGAGACGCCCCGCGGCCGGCGCTGCACGACCAGGCTCACCCGCTGCGCGCGCGCGTGCTTGACGACGTTCGTCAGCGATTCCTGCACGATCCGGTAGAGCGCCGTTTCGACGTCCGGCGCCAGGCGCTGGTCGCCGAGCATCGGGGCAAAGTCGATGTGGATGCCCGTCTGCTCCCCGAACGTCGCCGTCAAACGCTCCAGCGCCGGAACGAGCCCGAAGTCGTCGAGCGCCGACGGACGAAGCTCGACCGCGAGCCGACGCACGTCCTGCAGCGTCGTGACGACGAGCTCGCGCAGGCCGGATGCGGCCTCGCGCGACTGGTCGTTGTCCAGTGTGTCTTCGAGCGACCTCAGCCCGAGCAGGATAGAAGTCAACGCCTGCCCCGTCTCGTCGTGCAGCTCGCGGGCGAGCCGGCGACGCTCCAGCTCCTGTGCCGCGACGACCCGCGCGAGCGAGTCGCGCGCGACCCGCTCCGAGAGGTCGACCGCGAGCGAGGCGCGCATCGCGAACGACTCGGCGAGCCGCAGGTCGTCGTCCGTGAAACGTCCGTCGGTCGAGTCGAGCTTGTCGTGGGCGGCGAGCACGCCGATCGTCCGGTCGCGCACCGTCAGAGGCACCCACAGCCCCGTCCTCGCGCCGAGCCGGCGCAGCACCTCCTGGTTCGCCTCGGGATCGTCGAGCACGAAATCGACGCGCTCGCTGCGGCGGCGCTCGAGCACCCTGCCGCTCTTCGAGCCGAGGCGGGTGAGCGTCTCGCCGAGAAGGCTGTCGCTGCCCTCTCCCGCAGCCGCGACGAACCGAAGCTCGTCCGCCCCACCCGGCAGCGTCATCGTGACGAGGCGGCAGCCGAGCAGCGTGCGCAGTCGCTGCACGATCAGGTCGAGCAGGCGCTCGAGATCGGTCTCGGTTGCGAGGGCGTTCCCGATCTCGTTCAGCGACTCGAGCTGACGCGACCACCGTGTTGCCGCCTCGTAGAGACGTGCGTTCTCGATCGCGACCGCCGCCTGCCCCGACAGCACCGTCGACGAGCTCCTCGTCCTCCTCGGTGAAGTCGCTCCCGCCCTCCTTCTCGGTGAGGTACAGGTTGCCGTACGCGACTCCACGCAGTAGGACTGGGACCCCCAGGAAGGAGTGCATCGGCGGGTGATTCGGCGGGAAGCCGACGGAGCGAGGGTCACGCGTGAGGTCGTGGAGGCGAAGCGATGCCGCCTCGGTGATCAAGACGCCCAGGATGCCTCGCCCGCGCGGGAGCTCCCCGATCGCCGCGTACGCCTCCAAGTCGATCCCGTGTGTCAGGAATCGCTCAAGCCGCGAGCCGCTCGGGTCGATCACGCCGAGCGCGGCATAACGGGCACCGGTGAGCTCGGCGGCCGACTCGACGACCCGCTGCAGCAGCCCGTCGAGCGACAGCTCGGCGGACAGCGCAATGCCGGTCTGGAGCAGCGACCGCAAGCGCACGTTGCCGCCGCCGACGGTTTCCACGGGTTGACTGTAAACGCTCACGCGCCTCCGAGGTTGTGGGAAAACCGCAGCGGGGTTCCGAGTCCATGCCGATGAAGGTTCCGCGCGTCGCGAGCACGCTTGCGTCGAGGCAAGGAGGTGCACGATGTTCGACAAGGTGATCTGGGCCACGGACGGCTCGGAGTTCGCGGACGAGGCAATGCCCTTCGCGAAGCGTCTCGCCGCCGGCGAGGGGCGTGAGCTGGTGATCGTCCACTCGACCGAGCGTCTCGTCGGCGGCCGCAGCGCCGGAGAGCCGCTGCGGGCCGACGAGGACGACGTCGAGCGGAAGATCATGCGACAGGTCGACGAGGCCCGCGCCGAGGGGCTGACCGTGACCACGAGGTTCGGCAGCGGCTTCACCGGCCATACCGCCGACGTGATCTCCAAGCTCGCACGCGAGGTCGGCGCCGACGTGATCGTCGTCGGCACGCGTGGGCACGGTCCCGTCGCGGGGCTGCTCGTCGGCAGCGTCACGCAGCGGCTCCTCCACACCGCTCCGTGCCCCGTGCTCGCAGTGCCGGCAGGCGCGGCGCACGGCCGCCGTCATGTCCCGCGACGCCGCGAAGGCGGCGCGCTAGTGGCGGTCCGCGACCCGGTAGGGGCTCTGGGCGGAGCCGTCGACGTCATCCTTCGGGACGGCGGGACGCTCCGCCTGCGCCCGCCGGGCGCCGGCGACGCCGAAGCGCTCCTCGCGTTCTTCGCAGACCTGTCGGACCGTAGCCGGTATCTGCGCTTCCACGGCGTGCGCCGCGTCGGCCTCGATCTCGTCGATCCGGTGCTCGACCCCGACTGGGCCGAGACCGGCGCGCTCGTCGGCACGCTCGACGAGCGCATCGTGGCGCTGGCGAGCTATGCGCGCCTGCGCAATCCGGAGGCAGCGGAGCTCGGCTTCGCCGTGGCCGACGCTGAGCAGGGGCGCGGGATCGGAACGCGCCTGGTCGAGCAGCTCGCCGCGCGCGCGAGCGCCGCCGGCATCGTGCGCTTCGTCGCCGAGGTGATGGCGGAGAACCGCGCGGCGCTTGCCGTGTTCGCCGACGCAGGCTTCGCGATCGCGCGCGAGCTCGACGGCGGCTGTGTCGAGCTCGTGTTCCCGATCGGCGAGACGGAGCACCTACGCGGCCGCGTTGACGAACGCGACCACGCCGGCGTCGTCGCTTCGTTGCGCCCGTTCTTCGAGCCGGCGGGCGTGGCCGTGATCGGCGCGTCGCGCAGGCGGGGCTCGATCGGCGGGGAGCTCTTTCGCAATATCGTCGACGGCGACTTCCAGGGCGCGGTGTTCCCCGTCAACCGCACCGGCGAGCCGGTGGCGGGCGTGCGTGCCTATCGGACGATCGACGAGATCCCGGATCCCGTCGACCTCGCCGTCATCTGCGTTCCGGCCACGCGCGTGCTCGAGGCGGCCGACAGCGCGCTCCGACGCGGCACCCGCGCCCTGTGCGTGATCTCGTCCGGCTTCGCCGAGACCGGTGACGAGGGCGCCGCCGCGCAGGAACGCTTACTGGCGCTCGTGCGCGCCCACGGGGCGAGGCTCGTCGGCCCGAACTGCCTCGGGATCGCCGCGACCGGCCGCGGGCTCAATGCGACCTTCGCCCCCAGGGCGTTGCCGACGGGCCGCATCGGCTTCTCGTCCCAGAGCGGCGCCCTCGGGCTCGCGCTGCTCGAGCAGGCGGCGGAGCGGCGGCTCGGCTTTTCGGCGTTCGTCTCGGTCGGCAACAAGGCCGACGTCTCGTCCAACGATCTCCTCGAGTGGTGGGAGAACGACCCCGAGACCGACCTGGTACTGCTCTATCTCGAGTCTTTCGGCAACCCCAGGAAGTTCGGGCGGATCGCACGCCGCGTCGCACGTCGCAAGCCGATCCTCGCGCTCAAGGCAGGCGCGACCGGGTCGGGCGCGCGGGCTGCGAGCTCGCATACCGCGGCGCTCGCCGGCTCGGACGCGGCAACGGATGCGCTCTTCGACCAGGCCGGGGTGCTGCGCGCGCGGACGCTCGAGGAGCTGGTCGACGCCGCCGCCCTGCTCTCGTCGCAGCCGCTCCCGCGCGGCCGGCGCGTCGCCGTGGTGACGAACGCAGGCGGGCTCGGCATCCTCTGCGCCGACGCGTGCGAGGCTGCCGGCCTGCAGCTGCCCGCGCTCGGCGACGAGACCCGAACGGCGCTCGCGGGTGTGCTCCCGGCGGAGGCGAGTTCCGCCAACCCGGTCGACCTCCTCGGCTCGGCAACCGCGGCGACGTACGAGGCGGCGCTCCCCGTCCTGCTCGCCGACCCGGCGAGTCGATGCGCTGATCGTGCTCTTCGTGCCGCCGGTGGTCGCCCGCCCGGACGAGGTCGCAGCCGCGATCCGCACAGCGGTCGCGAACGCGCACACCGACAAGCCCGTCCTCGCAGTCGTGATCAGCGGCGAGGGCACGCCGGCGTCGCTCCGCGAGCAGGGGTGCCCGGTGGCGGCGTTCCCGTACCCGGAGTCCGCGGCGCGCGCGCTCGGCCTGGCCGCGCAGCGGGCCGACTGGCTGCGCCGGCCGACGGGCAGCACACCCGCCCTCGACAGGATCGACGTGCCGGCAGCGCGCGCGATCGTCGACGGAGCGCTCAGCGGCACGCGCGACTCCTGGCTCGAGCCGAGCGCCATGCGGCGGCTGCTCCAGGCCTACGGGATCCCGGTCGTGCAGGAGCGGCTCGTGTCGACGCCCGACGAGGCGGTCGCCGCCGCGCGCGAACATCGCTTTCCGGTCGTGCTGAAGACCGCCGCTCCCGGCGCCCACAAGACGGAGAGCGGCGGCGTCGCGCTCGACCTGAAGGACGAGCGAGACGTTCGTGACGCCTTCGAGGCGATCGGAGCGCCGGCGCTCGTCCAGCCGTACATCCGCGGCGGCGCGGAGCTCCTCGCCGGCGTGACGCAGGACCCGGTGTTCGGTCCGCTCGTCGCCTTCGGCCCCGGCGGCGTCCTGGCCGAGCTGATCGGCGATGCGAACTTCCGCATCTCGCCGCTCACCGACCGCGACGCCGAGGAGCTCGTGACGACCGGCAAGGCGGGGCGACTCGTCGCCGGCTTCCGTGGAGCCCCCGCGGCCGACGCGGCCGCGCTCGTCGACCTGGTGCTCCGCCTGTCACGCCTCGCGGACGACCTGCCGGAGATCGTCGAGCTGGACCTCAACCCGGTCCTCGCGCGCGGCGATTCCTGCGTTGCCGTCGACGCGCGCGTGCGCGTGGCGGCTCGCGAGGCGTCGTACTCGCTCAAGGGCTGGTGACGAGAAGGGAGCTGGAGGAAATGAAGGTTCGCGACGTCATGACGAAGAACGTGATCACCGTCGAGCCGGGCGCGTCCCTGAAGGAGGCGGCCCGGCTGCTGCTCGAGCACGGGATCTCCGGGATGCCCGTCGTCGCAGACGGCGTGGTGCTCGGCGTGATCTCGGAGGCCGACCTGCTGTTCAAGGAGCGCGGCCCGAAGGATCGCCGAGGGCTCCTGGGCCGACTGTTCGAGGGCAACGGGATCGACGGCGAGCTGAAGCTCGAGGCCAGGGACGTCGGCGACGCGATGACGATCCCGCCGCTCACGATCGGCCCGCACCGCGCCCTGCGCGCCGCGGCCGCGCTGATGCTCGACGAGCGGGTGAACCGGCTGCCGGTGGTGCTGCACGGCAAGCTCGTCGGCATCGTGACCCGAGCAGATCTCGTGCGGGCGTTCGCACGTTCCGATGCGGAGATCCAGACCGAGATCGAGAAGGACGTCCTGCACACGGCGTTGTGGCTCGACTCGAGCGAGGTGTCGGTCGCCGTCGACGACGGCACGGTTACGCTGGCCGGTCAGGTCGAGCGCCGGATGGACGCAGAGCTCGCGGCGGATCTGGCCGCACGGGTCGCCGGCGTCGTCGCAGTAGACTCGCGCCTGACGTGGCGGAGGGACAGCCGGAGCACGACGTGAGCGCGCCCGGCAGTGACCGGATCGCCAGGTCGCTTGCCGCTGCCCACGCATTCGACATCGACGCGGTCCAGCGGAGGCTGCGTGAGGGGAACGGCGGCTACGAGATCGTCCACGAGTCGCCGGGAATCGAGATCGGCGTGTACGTCCTCGTCGCCCCCGAGCCCGACCGGCAGCAGCCGCACGCAGACGACGAGATCTACGTCGTCCTCGAGGGAACGGGAACGCTCGACGTCGCGGGAACCTCGGTCGAGCTGCGCGAGGGGCACGCCGTGTTCGTGCCCGCCGGGGCGGAACACCGCTTCAGCGGGTACGAGCAGCTCAGCGTGCTCGTGATCTTCGAGCACGTCAGACGTTGACGGTCGACGCCGTCGAGCTGCTCGACGCCTACTGGCGCGCTGCCAACTACCTCTCGGTCGGGCAGATCTACCTGCTCGACAACCCGCTCCTGCGCGAGCCGCTCCGTCCCGAGCACGTCAAGCCGCGGCTCCTCGGCCACTTCGGCACGACGCCCGGCCTGAACCTCGTTTACGCGCACGTGAACCGCGCGATCACCGAGCGCGACCTCGACGCGATCTACGTGGCCGGGCCTGGCCACGGCGGACCAGGCGTGGTGGCGAACGCCTACCTCGAGGGCACGTACACCGAGCTCTACCCGCACGTGTCGCGCGACGAGGCCGGCCTCAAGGCGCTGTTCCGGCAGTTCTCGTTCCCCGGCGGGATCCCGAGCCATGCCGCGCCCGAGACGCCGGGCTCGATCCACGAGGGCGGCGAGCTCGGGTACGCGCTCGCGCACGCCTTCGGCGCGGCCTTCGACAATCCTGACCTGGTCGTCGTGTGCGTCGTCGGGGACGGAGAGGCCGAGACGGGGCCGCTGGCGACGAGCTGGCACGGGACGAAGTTCCTGAGCCCGGCGACCGACGGCGCCGTCCTGCCCGTGCTGCACCTGAACGGCTACAAGATCGCGAACCCCACGGTGCTCGCTCGGATCCCCGAGGACGAGCTCGTGTCGCTGCTCACGGGCTACGGCTGGCGGCCACTGCTCGTGTCCGGCGACGTGCCGGATGAGGTGCACGGGCAGTTCGCCGCCGCGCTCGACGAGGCGCTGGACGAGATCGCGAGCGCGCAGCGCGCGGCGCGGAGCGGTGGCTCGTCCGGACGTCCGCGCTGGCCGATGCTCGTGCTCCGGACGCCCAAGGGGTGGACGGGGCCCAAGGAGGTCGACGGGCTCCCGGTCGAGGGCACATGGCGCTCGCACCAGGTCCCGGTCGCCGCCGTGCGCACCAATCCGGAGCACCTCCGCATCCTCGAAGAATGGCTGCGCAGCTACCGGCCCGACGAGCTCTTCGACGAGCACGGAGTGCTCGTGCGGGAGCTGGCAGAGCTGCCGCCTCGAGGCGAGCGCCGCATGAGCGCGAACCCGCACTCGAACGGCGGCGCCCTGCTGCGGCCGCTCGAGCTGCCCGACTTCCGCACGTACGGCGTCGAGGTCGAGCGACCGGCGACCGCCTCGAGCGAAGCCACCAGGGTGCTCGGGCGCTTCCTGCGTGACGTGGTCGCGCGCAACTCGACGAACTTCCGGCTCTTCGGCCCCGACGAGACCGAGTCGAATCGCCTGCAGGCGGTGCTCGAGGTCACGGCGAGAGCCTGGGACGCAGAGACCCTGCCGACCGACGAGCCGCTTCGCCCGGACGGCCGCGTGATGGAGGTGCTGTCGGAGCACCTCTGTCAGGGCTGGCTCGAGGGGTACTTGCTGACCGGCCGCCACGGGCTCTTCAACTGCTACGAGGCGTTCATCCACATCGTCGACTCGATGTTCAACCAGCACGCCAAGTGGCTGAAGGTGACGCGAGGGATCCCGTGGCGAATGCCGATCGCCTCGCTGAACTACCTCCTCAGCTCGCACGTCTGGCGGCAGGACCACAACGGCTTCTCGCACCAGGACCCCGGATTCATCGATCACGTCGCCAACAAGAAGGCGGAGATCATCCGCGTCTATCTACCGCCTGACGCGAACTGCCTGCTGTCGGTCGCCGACCACTGCCTGCGCAGCGAGCACTACGTGAACGTGATCGTCGCCGGCAAGCAGCCGGCCCTCGACTACCTGTCGATGGAGGAGGCCGTGGCGCACTGCACGCGGGGGCTCGGCATCTGGAGATGGGCGTCGACCGACGGCGACGACGAGCCGGATGTCGTGCTCGCGTGCTGCGGCGACACCCCCACGCTCGAGACGATCGCGGCAGCAGCGATTCTGCGCGGGCGCCTGCCGGAGCTGAAGGTGAGGGTCGTCAACGTCGTCGACCTGATGCGATTGCAGCCGGCGAGCGAGCATCCCCACGGGCTCTCCGACTTCGAGTTCGACGCGCTCTTCACCGCCGCGAAGCCGATCGTCTTCGCCTATCACGGCTATCCGTGGATGATCCACCGGCTCACCTACCGGCGCACGAATCACGCGAACCTGCACGTGCGCGGCTACAAGGAGGAGGGCACCACGACGACGCCCTTCGACATGGTCATGCTGAACGACCTCGACCGCTTCCACCTCGTGATCGACGCGATCGATCGCGTTCCGGGCCTCGCCGAGGCCGCCGGCGGCCTGCGGCAGGACATGGTCGACGCCCGCCTGCACGCGCGCACGTACACCCGCGAGCACGGCGAGGACGACCCCGCGATCAGCGGCTTCACCTGGCCCTTCTGACTTCGGGGCCGCCGTGCGGGAAAGCCGCACGTGGGCTCAGCGTCGGCGCCGATGTCGTCGCGGCGCGGCGGCACGACACTGCGGTCGAACGACCAGGAGGTACACGATGAAAGCTCTCGTCTACCACGGGCCGGGGGAGCGGGCATGGGAGCTCGTCCCGGACCCCGCGATCCTCGAGCCGACCGACGCGATCGTCCGGATCGACTCCTCGACCATCTGCGGAACCGACCTGCACATCCTCAAGGGCGACGTCCCGGAGGTGAAGCCGGGCACCGTGCTCGGCCACGAGGCGGTCGGCACCGTCGTCGAGGTCGGCTCGGCCGTCACGACGATCGAGGCGGGCGACCGTGTGCTCGTCTCGTGCATCACGTCGTGCGGGCGGTGCCGCTTCTGCAAGGAGGGCCACTACGGCCTCTGCACGGGCGGCGGCGGATGGATCTTCGGGCACCTGATCGACGGCCTGCAGGCCGAGTACGCGCGCGTCCCGTTCGCGGACACGTCGGTGTACCGGGTCCCGCGCGGGCTCTCGGACGAGCAGGTGCTCTTCCTCGCCGACATCCTCCCGACGGCCTACGAGGTGGGCATCCTCAACGGCCGCGTCGAGCCCGGTGACACGGTGGCGGTCGTCGGAGTGGGCCCGATCGGCCTCGCCGCGATCATGACCGCAGGCCTGCACACACCGGGCCGGATCATCGCGATCGACCCGGCGGACGCGCGGCTCGAGGTCGCGCGCGAGTTCGGCGCCGACGTCCTGATCGACAACGGCCACGAGGACGCTGTCGCGAAGGTGATGGAGCTGACCGGCGGCCTGGGCGCGGACGTCGCGATCGAGGCGGTCGGTGTGCCCGAGGCCTTCGAGCTGTGCGCCGAGCTGATCCGGCCTGGTGGCCGGGTCGCGAACATCGGCGTCCACGGGCATCCGGCGACGTTGCACCTCGAGAAGCTGTGGATCAGGGACGTCCTGATCACCACCGGCCTCGTCGACACGAACACGACGGCAAAGCTGATGAAGCTGATCGAGGGCGGACGCCTCGATCCGACGCGCTTCGCGACGCATCACTTCGCGCTCGCCGAGACGGAGAAGGCGTACGACGTCTTCGGGCAAGCCGCCACGACGCACGCGCTGAAGGTGGTGCTCACGGCGGTGCCGCGCGGGCCACGAGCTGGTGGCCGACGAGCAGCAGCTCGTCGGGGCCAGCTAGCAATTCGAGACGGAACGGTGCCAGGCACCAAAGTGCCTGGCACCGTGTTTCCGGGTAGAAAGGCCGCAGCATGTCCGGGAGGATCGGCGCGGTGCTCGTCGTCAACGCCGGCTCGACGAGCCTGAAGCTGACGAGCGTCGATCGCGGCGAGAGCTCGACGCCGGTCGAATCGCTCGAGGCGGCGCGCGGCGGGTCGACGCCGTCGCGCACCGGATCGTCCACGGCGGCTCGCGCCTGCGCGACCCCGTGGTCGTCGACGACGCCCTCGAGCGCGAGCTCGCGGCGCTCACCGAGCTCGCACCGCTCCACAACGGCCCGGCGGTCGAGGCAATCGCGGAGGCCAGACGCGCGCTTCCCGGCGTCCCCCACGTCGCCGTCTTCGACACGGCCTTCCACGCGACGCTGCCGCCGGAAGCCGCGACGTACGCGTTGCCGCGGCGCCTGCGCGAGGAGCTCGGGATCCGGCGGTACGGCTTCCATGGGCTCTCGGTCGAGTGGGCGGCGGCGAAGGTGCGCGCACGGCGGCTCGTGGTGTGCCATCTCGGGGGCGGGTGCTCGGTCACCGCCGTGCGCGACGGCCGCTCCGTCGACACGACGATGGGCTTCACGCCGCTCGAGGGCGTGCCGATGGCGACGCGCGCAGGCTCCGTCGACCCGGGCGCGCTTCTCTACCTGCTCCGGGGCGGTCGCATCGCGCTCGACGAGCTCGACCACCTGCTCGAGCACGAGTCAGGGCTGCTCGGGCTCTGGGCGGCAGCTCGGACCCGCGCGTGCTCGCGGGTACGCCCGCGCTCGACGTCTACGCGTATCGCATCGCGACGGCGATCGGCGCGATGACGGTGGCTCTCGGCGGAATCGACGCCCTGGTCTTCACGGCCGGCGTCGGCGAGCACTCCGCGGACGTGCGCGAGCTGGTCTGCGCCCGACTCGCCTTTCTCGGCGTCCAGCTCGACGTCGGCGCGAACCGCGACGCCGAGGCCGACGCCGACGTCGCGGTCACGGGATCGGCCGTCAGGATCGTCGTCCTGCACGCGCGCGAGGACGTCGTCGCAGCCCGCGCGGTGCGCCGGCTGCTCGACGGATGAGAGTTCCGGGGCCCCGCCTCTGCGGCTAGGCGGAGCCCCGGGGGGCGCACGAGCCCGAAGGCCGACGCCCCAGCCGTGTGGCCCTCGCGCGGCGGTGGTTACCGCACGCGCGTTCGGGCCGAAGAGCAGAAGAAAGGAGCGGGGCCGCACCCGCTTGCGGCGCCGGGCACGGCCCCTGGTGCGCGGCCGGGGGGGAGGGCAGTGGCCGCGCTTCGATCCCTTTGCGCCTCGAGGGCGTGAAATCCTGCGCGGTCGTAAGTCATCAACGTTCCGGCGCGCAATGCGCGTCCCCCCCGAGAATCTGGTCGAACTCCTGTGTTGCGTGGGAGTTCTGGGCCTGGTCGAAATGGGCGAGACTCGGCCCTTCCCACTGCACAATAGGCGTTACGCCCGGCCCCATGGCGATCACCCGGAACCGTGCTCCGAGCCCGTTGCCGTTCGGCCTGGCGCTCGGGTAGCCCGCCGGCGGCGCCTGGGGCACGAACGTGTAACAGAAGCCGCCGTTGCCGGGATGGGTCGAGATCGCGGTGTCGTGCTTCCACCCCGCTCCGTAGTCGGAGTTGTAGGTGTCGATGTAGATGTTCCGCGCCCACGGGTCGTTCACCGTTGCCGACGCGGAGCGCGTCCCGAAGACCGGCTGCCCGTCGTAGACCAGCCGCCCGAAGAAGCCCTGCTGGGCGTTGCTGTACGTCCAGTGCTGGTAGATCTCGAGCGCGGGCAGATCGCCGCTCCAATGGGACAGGTGCAGCTCGACCGCCTTCTGCGCGTCCGTCCACGGCGCGAACCCGCGCATCGGGAGGTTGCGCTGCCAGCTCTGCAGCGCCCAGTAGCTCCCGTCGGGCGCGTCGCAGCCCGCGACGAAGAACGGCAGCGCCGGGCCCGTGTACGGGCCGCAGGCGTTCTTGACGGTCTTCCAGAAGCTCGCGTTCTGGTGGGTCTTCCAGCCTCCCGAGTAGTCGAACTTGAAGGCGGTCTGGACGTCGGTCGGGCTCGTCGGGTGCGGGAGCGCGTTGATCGCGCCCCAGGCGAGCACGTGGCGCTGCAGGCCTGCCGAGGTCGTGTAGCCGACGACCGCAGGCCGTGCGCGTCGACGGCAATCGTCGCGCCGCGCACGTTGCGATCGCCGAGGATCGTGCTCGCGTGCGCTGCGCCGCCCGCCGACGCGATCGTCGCGACGGCGAGAAGCATGGCCGCAGATAGTCTCAGGTTCGTCGTTCCGCTCCGGTTGTACTGCCCTCGCTTCGAGCATCGGCACGCCCGGAGGAGCGATGACCCTCGTTCGAGGGATCGGAGCGATCAGGAGGGCTCGGTCGCGAGCCGCACGAGGCTGAGCAGCGCGGCGACCGCGATCACGACGTCGTTGCGCGAGGCACCACTGGCAGATCGCGCCGATCGGGCCGAGCTGCGCCCAGAGGAGGTAAGCGCTGAACCCGGCCCCGCCGAGCGCGATCACGACACCCAGACGGCCGCGACGACGCCCGCGCCGGAACGTGGTCGCCGCGAGCGCGCAGTACGCGACGAGTCCGAGCACGGCCACGGGGATGCCCGCGAGCTCCGCGTAGCTCGACCGCTGCACGGTCTCGCAGCCGCCCGACGTGCAGATCGGCGAGACGTGCGCGTAGTGCATGTACGTCAGGTACGTGGCGATCACCGCCCCGGCAATCGCCGTGACGAGAATCGCCGCGCGAACCGGGGTCACTTCAGCGCTGCGCTGAGCTCGGCCGCCGAACGTCTGCCGGGTCCAGGCTCGTGACCGCGAGCTGCTGCGGCAGCGACGGCGGGCGCTGGAGCACGAACGTCGGCGTGCCCTGAACCTGCGCCGCGGCGGCATCCTTGCCGGACGCGGCGAGCGCCGCCGTCACCTTCTTGGAGGGGGATGCGGCGAGGATCGCCGACCCGTCCGCGCCGGCGGTCCGCGCGGCGCTCTTGATCACGCCGTCGGTGATCCAGCCGCTGTTTTCCTGGCCCTGGACGTCGTACAGGGCACTCGCGACGTTCCACAGCTTGTTCTGGGCGCCCGCCGCGAAGATGGCGCGAAGCCCGGGCTCGGAGCCCGGCCCGATGATCTCGATGCCGCGGTAGACGAGGCGCAGCTTGCCGGTGCGCACGAAGTCGCGCACGACGGTCGGCAGGGTGTCGACCGACCACTGGCGGCAGAACGGGCACTGCGGGTCCTCGAAGACCATGAGAGGTGGCCGGTGCGCTCGCCCGCCCGAGCGTGTCGCCCTTCTGCGGGATCCCGGCGTACACGTCGGCCGATCCCGCGGCCGGCGTCGCCTTCGCCTGCGACGCCCGGGCGGTGGTCGTCGGCGTTGCCTCGTGGGAGGAGGAGCCGCCTGACGCGACGAGGATCAGCACGACCGCGAGCACGGCGGCCCCGCCCACGGCGGCCGCGATCAGGAGCAGGCGGTTTCGCTGCATGCTCCCAGGATGCCCGACGGTGTCTCCGTTTCGCTCCGTATTCGTCCGCACGGTTTAGGGTGCGTGCGTGGCGCTCCTGCAAAGCCGGGTCGAGCGCACCGACGACTTCGCGCGACGCCACGACCGGCTCGAGGCGCTCGTCGCCGAGCTCCGCGAGCGGAGCACGATGGTTGCAGCCGGCGGGGGCGAGCGCGCGCGGGAGCGGCACCGCGAGCGTGGCAAGTTGCTCGCGCGCGAGCGCATCGACCGTCTGGTCGACCCCGGCACCGCGTTCCTCGAGCTGAACGCGCTCGCGGCGTACGGCGTCTACGACGACCAGGCGCCGAGCGCGGGCATCGTCACCGGGATCGGCGTGGTCGAGGGTCGCGAATGCGTGATCGTCGCGAACGACGCCACCGTCAAGGGCGGCACGTACTTCCCGCTCACCGTCAAGAAGCACCTGCGCGCGCAGGAGGTCGCCGAGCAGAACCGGCTGCCCTGCCTCTACCTCGTCGACTCCGGCGGCGCGTTCCTCCCGCTCCAGGCGGAGGTCTTCCCGGACCGCGACCACTTCGGCCGCATCTTCTTCAACCAGGCGCGGATGTCGGCGAAGGGGATCCCGCAGATCGCCGTGGTGATGGGCTCCTGCACCGCGGGGGGCGCGTACGTGCCGGCGATGAGCGACGAGACGGTGATCGTCCAGGGGACGGGGACGATCTTCATCGGCGGCCCGCCGCTCGTGAAGGCTGCAACCGGGCAGGACGTGACCGCGGAGGAGCTCGGCGGCGCCGACGTCCACACGCGCCGGTCGGGCGTCGCCGACCACTTCGCGACGAGCGACGAGCACGCGCTGGCGATCGCGCGGAGGATCGTCGCGGACACACACGCCCGCAAGCCGGAGCCGCCGTGGACCGTGACGCCGGCGGAGCCGCCGGCGGTCGACCCCGCCGATCTCTACGGGCTGATCCCGGACGACCACCGGACGCAGCTCGACGCGCGGGAGCTGATCGCCCGCATCGTCGACGGTTCCCGCTTCGACGAGTTCAAGGCGCTGTACGGCGACACGCTCGTGTGCGGCTGGGCGCGGATCGAGGGCTACCCGGTCGGCGATCCTCGCGAACAACGGCGTCCTCTTCGCGGAGAGCGCGCAGAAGGGCGCGCACTTCATCGAGCTCGCGAGCACGCGGCGCGTGCCGCTCGTGTTCCTGCAGAACATCACCGGCTTCATGGTCGGCAAGGAGTACGAGGCGGGCGGGATCGCCCGCGACGGCGCCAAGCTGGTGACCGCCGTCGCGTGCACCGAGGTGCCGAAGTTCACGGTCGTCGTCGGCGGCTCGTTCGGCGCCGGGAACTACGGGATGTGCGGCCGCGCCTACTCCCCACGCCAGCTGTGGATGTGGCCGAACGCGCGGATCTCCGTGATGGGCGGCGAGCAGGCCGCGACCGTGCTGACGATGGTCGGCGACGCAGACCCGGACGAGATCCGGGCCAAGTACGAGGCGGAGGGCAATCCCTACTTCTCGACCGCGCGGCTGTGGGACGACGGGATCATCGATCCGCTCGACACCCGCCGCGTGCTCGCGCTCGGCATCTCGGCCGCGCTGAACGCGCCGATCGCCGAGACGCGCTTCGGCGTCTTCCGCATGTAGGCGCTAGGGTCGCGGGATGGGATATTCGATCGTCGATGTCGCGACGCTCGAGGGCGCGGGCCCGGGAGGCGCGGTGCGGTTCGTCCGGCGCGAGCTCGGCGTGGAGGCGTTCGGGATCAACTGGTTCGAGCTGCCGGCCGGCACGGAGGGCCGCGAGCACAACGAGGCCGGCGTCGGGCCAGGAGGAGGTCAACGTGATCGTCGGCGGCTCGGGCACGTACTCGTCGACGGCGAAGGAGGTGCCCGTGCGCCCTGGGTGCATTCTCCGCTTCGACCCGGAGACGACGCGGCAGCTGGTCGCCGGCCCCGACGGGCGTGACGATGCTCGCCGTCGGCGCTCGCCGCGGCAGCTACGAGGCCCGCGGCCCGTTCTGACCGCCCGTGGTCGTCCGGCTCGTCCTGTGGAATCTCGCCGACTCGCTCACGGACGTCGGCGAGCTGCGCCGCTACCTCCGCGACGAGTCGGTCGATCAGTTCTCGCACGTCCCGGGGCTGCTGTTCAAGGCGTGGCTCTCGGACGAGGCGACGGACCGTTGGGGCGCCGTGTACGTCTGGGAGTCGCGCGCGGCGTCCGAGCAGGAGCTGCCGTCGCGCGCGCGCGAGCTGATCGGGAAGGAGCCGGAGATCATCGAGCTGTTCGACGTCGAGGCGACGGTCTCGATCGCACCGCAGCTCGCGCGGCTGGGTCTCGCGCTGGAGGGCGGTTCATGAGCGTAGGCTCGACGGAGCTCAACAGAGAGCGAAGGCGGCGGCTTCGCCGCCGCCGGGAGCGGGCATGAGCGTAGGCTCGACGGAGCTCAACAGAGAGCGAAGGCGGCGGCTTCGCCGCCGCCGGGAGCGGGCATGAGCGCGCTCCGGGTCGAGCGCGACGGGCCCGTGCTCCGGGTCGCGCTCGCGCGACCGGAACGGCGCAACGCGTTCGACGCGGCGCTGATCGCCGAGCTGAGCGAGGCGTTCGCCGACGTCGGCGACGCGCGCGCCGTGCGTCCTCTCGGGCGACGGCCCGTCGTTCTCCGCCGGCGCGGACGTCGAGTGGATGCGATCGTCCGTCGATCTGTCGTACGACGAGAACGTCGCCGACGCGCTGCGCCTGCGCGCAATGCTCGACGACGATCGACGGCTGCCCGGCCCCGGTGGTCGCCCGCGTGCAGGGACATGCGCTCGGCGGCGGCTGCGGCCTCGTCGCATGCTGCGACATCGTGATCGCCGAGCCAGGCGCACAGTTCGCGTTCAGCGAGGTGAAGCTCGGCATCGTCCCGGCGGTGATCTCACCGTTCGCGCTCGCCAAGATCGGTGCCGTCTGCGGCACGGCGGTGGTTCGTCACCGGCGAGCGCTTCTCGGCCGAGGTCGCGCTTCGCATCGGGCTGGTGCACGAGGTCGCAGCCGACCTCGACGCGGCCGTCGACGCCGTGCTCGCGGAGCTCGCGTCGGCCGGGCCCGAGGCCGCGCGCGCCGCCAAGGAGCTCGCCCGCGCCCCACTCCCGGCCGACGAGACCGCGCGGCGGATCGCGGAGCGCCGCACGAGCGCCGAGGGCCAGGAGGGGCTCCGCGCCTTCCTCGAAAAGCGGCCGGCAACAAACCCGGACGGCACCGAATGGGGTGTCTTCACGAGAGGAGGCATGGATGGCACCGGACGAAGCACACGTGCGTGACTTCGCACGGAGCTACACCGAGGCGTGGTGCACCCACGATCCCGCGAGCGTCGCGAGCCACTACGTGCCCGGCGGGACGATCGCGATCAACGGCGGAGAGCCGACCGACGTAACGGAGGTAGCGCGCGCATTCATCACCGCGTTCCCCGACATCGAGGTGCTCATGGACGACGTCGTCGTCCGGGGAGAGACGGTCGTCTACCACTGGACGTTCACCGGAACGAACACCGGGCCAGGCGGGACCGGGAAGGCGGTTCGCATCTCCGGCTACGAGGAGTGGACGTTCGGCGAGGGCGGCCTCGTCGCGACGTCGCAGGGCTACTACGACCAGGACGAGTACGAGCGACAGCTCCAGCACGGCCTCTAGTCGCCGCGGCGCGCCTCCGTTATCCGTGCGGGCCGACAGGCGGCGAGACGGTGGCCGCGTGCGAGCCGCGCCGGCCACGGTGACGCGGTAGTCGGCTGCCCCCGCCCCAGTGGCCGCGCGCGTGCTGGGGCACGCGCGCGGCGGCTGTGGGTTCGTCGCGTGCTGCGGCATCGAATCGCGGAGCCCTATTCGCGCCCGGCGGCGATACTCGTGGCCTTCCTGAGAAGCGCTACGAGCCGGCGCTAGGGATTCGCGCAGGTCGCGTACGCGAACAGCTTCCAGGCGTCCGGGTAGAAACCCGTCGTCTCGGCGGTGACCGAATAAGCGCCGGGAAGCTTCCCCGAGCCTGCGTCGAAGTCGATCGGCGTGATTCCACTGACGCCGGGGGCGGCCGCGGGATTCGCCGAGGTCGAGAGCTGGATGTTGAACGACCACGAGATCGCGCGCTTTCCGCCCGGGCACGTTGCCGTCGCGGTCTTGGTCGAGCTGGCATCGAACCCGCTCTCGCCCGAGACGAACTGGAGCCCAAGCGTGGACGTCGCGCCTGCCGGCCCAGTCGGCCCTGCCGGACCTGCCGGGCCCTGCAGGCCCTGCAGGCCGCGGGCACCGCGAAGGGTCGACTTGATCTGGCCCGGTGTCTTGCCGCCGAGCTTCAACGCGTTCGACGCGGTTCCCGCCGTGATCGCGTGCTGCGCGAGCGGGACGATTCCGGCGGCGACAGCGCCGCCGGTCAGAGCAGCGAACAGGGCAACCAGGGCCAGCACGAATGCCGGCACTCCGAACCGTGAACTCATGTTTGGGAACCCCCTAATCGGATTGACGGACGGCGCAGGGTAGCTACATCGCGGTCCGAACTGATGGCCGATTTCGGGCGTTCGGCCGTTCTTCGGCTGCACGGTCTCGACCGAGTTCGCCGCGGGAGGCAGGTGCCGCTCAGCCGTGCAGACCGACCGGCGCCGAGACGATCGCCGTGTACGAGCCGCCGCCGGTCACGGCGACGCGGTAGCTGCCCGGGCGAAGCGCCCGGTTGAAGACGCCGGTGCCGCGCGCGACCGGCCGCCATTCGTTCTGCGTCAGGCGCTCGACCCGCAACGGCAGCCGCGGCGCGACCATGACGTGGAGCGTGGTTCCGTCGGCCTCGAGCGACACCTTCGGCGAGACGCGGTAGGTGACGATGTCTCCCGCGACGCCGTTGTACGCGAGCCGGAGCTCGACCGAACGCAAAGCGCGCAGGCCGACCGCGAAGCGACCCTCGGGCGTCGCGTGGACATGCGCGACGGTCTCCCACCCGGCGGGCGTGAGCTCCTGCAGCCGCGCCTTCCCGAGCCCGCGCACCCATCCCGAAACGTGCAGGGTCGAGCCGAACACCGCCGACACGGAGGTCGAATCGTCGAGGGTGAGCGCGCCGAGCTCGAAGTCGTTCGAACCGAGCTTGAACCGATCGATCACCACCGACGCCGGGAACGACCGCCATCCACTCGCGCCGAGCACGCGCACCGATCGAGCTCGCTCCGACGAGTTGAGGACGACGCGCACGTCGCGGACGCCGCTCAGGTGGAACGCCGACCCGATCTGGGCGGAGCTGAGCACGCGCGTCGGCCAGACGTGGTGCGGCGAGATGTAGTCGTACGGGTCGGAGACCGAGACGAGGTACGGCTCCGACGCCATCCCGGGCCACGCGTCCTGGATCGCCGACGTCCGTCCGCCCGAGCTCGAGAAGTAGTACGCCGCGATGACGTGCCCGCCGAATGTCAGCACCTTCCCGGCGGTCGCGCCGATCGCGAGGTTCGTCTCGGGACGCTCGGCGCGAACGCCTCCGTACATCTGGCTGCGCGAATCGGGGAAGAGATCGAAGTCCCGTCCGGGATGCAGCGTCGCGAGCGTGTACGACCGCGCCGCGACCGCCTGCGCCTCGTACGCCGCGTCGTGCCAGCCGGTCGGCGCCTCCCACGGCACCACCCCGCGCAGGTAACGGTCGAGCGGCAGGACGTTCACGGCCATCAGGCCGTCGTCCCTCCGCTTCACGACGACGTCGCCGCGATACGCCTGCAGGTCGACCTGCAGCGGCTGAACGCCCGGCTCGAAGCGAAGCGGTGCTCGCAGATGCTCGTGACGGAGCATGAAGCGGCGATCGAGAACGACGCCGCGCGCCGGCAGGTGCAGCGTCTTGCCCGCCGCATCGACGACCGCGAAGGGCGCCGACGATCCGATGCGAACCGACGTCTTTCCGCGCTCGAGGAGCACACGTACTGGCCGCGGCTGCGTCGTCGTGAGCACCGTCTGCGGGTAGTAGTGCGCGAGGATGCGCTCGTACGTGAATCCGTGACGCGCGTAGCCCTCCGCGCCCCACTGGCTGAGACCGACGCCGTGACCCCAGCCGCGCCCGTCGAGCAGGAACACGGTGCCCGCGCTCGCGGCGAGCGGAACCGACAGCAACGCGAGCGCGGCAAGCACCAACACTCTCGCAGCGCGCGCGAGAGCAATGCGGGGCGGCGACCTCACTTTCCGATCGTAGACTCGAAACGATGCGTCGGCTACTCCTACTGTCGAGCGCAATCGTCTTCTTCGACACGCTGTTCTTCGCGGTCCTGACCCCGCTTCTGCCCCACTACGCGGACGAGCTCGGGCTCGGGAAGACCGGTGCCGGGCTGCTCGCGGCGGCGTATCCGGCCGGTGCACTGGCGGGCGCGATTCCGAGCGGCATCGTCACCGCGCGCGCAGGCCCGAAGGTCACGGTGATCGTCGGCCTGACCGTCGTCGCCGCGTGCACGGTGCTGTTCGGGGTCGCGAGCGAGCCGTGGCAGCTCGACTCGGCGCGGTTCGCTCAGGGTGTCGCGAGCGCGTTCTCGTGGACCGGCGCGATGGCGTGGCTCGTGTCCGCGTCACCGCCCGGGAGGCGCGGGAGCCTGATCGGCACCGCATTCGCGACAGCGGTCGCGGGCGCGCTGTTCGGGCCCGTGCTCGGCGGCGTCGCTTCGCTCGCGGGGATCGGCGTGACCTTCACGACGGTCGGCGTCCTCTCGCTCGGCCTGGTCGGCTGGGCGGCGACGACGCCCGCCCTTCCGCCGGGCGAGATGCAGGGGCCGGGCGCGCTCTTCGGCGCGCTCTCCGACCGCCGGATGCTCGCCGGCTGCTGGCTCGTCGTCCTCCCCTCGCTCCTCTTCGGGACGCTTTCGGTGCTTGCCCCGCTCCGCCTCGCAGCGCTCGGTTTCGGGGCCGTCGCGATCGGCGTGACGTTCCTCTGCTCGGCGGCCGTCGAGGCAGTGCAGAACATCGTGCTCGGCCGTCTCTCCGACCGCATCGGCCCGGTGCGCCCGCTGCTCGCCGGGCTCGGCGCGTCCGCGGTCGTGGCGTGCCTCCTCCCGTGGCCCGACCGCAAGCTCGTGCTCGCCGTGCTCGTCGTCCTCTCCGGCATCTCGTTCGGGATGCTCTTCACGCCCGCGATGACGCTGCTCGCGAACCGTTCGGAGGAGCGCGGGCTCGGATACGGCTACACCTTCGCCCTGATCAACCTCGCCTGGGCGCCCGGGCAGACGCTCGGCGCCGCCGGCGGGGGCGCGGTCGCCCACGCGAGCGCCGACGCAGTCCCGTACCTCGCACTCGCATCGGTCTGCCTCGCGACGCTGGCCGTTGTCCGCCGAACGTTGGCGGCCTGATGTCCAATTCCACTTCAGACCGCTAGCTTCCCCGCGTGAACTCCGTCCTCGTCGCCAACCGCGGAGAGATCGCGCTTCGCGTCTTTCGCGCCGCGCGCGCCCGCGGCCTCGCGACGGTTGCGGTCGTCGCACCCGACGACCGCGGCTCGCTGCACGCGCGCTCCGCCGACCGTGTGGTCGAGATCGCGTCGTATCTCGACGCCGCCGAGCACCTGCGCGCGGCCGCCGAGTCGGGTGCGGACGCCGTCCATCCCGGCTACGGCTTCCTCGCCGAGAATGCAGACTTCGCCGCCGCGGTCGCCGGCGCGGGCCTGTCCTGGATCGGGCCGCCGCCGGACGCCCTGCGCGCAGGCGGCGACAAGGTCGCCGCCAAGCGCATCGCTCGAGAGGCCGGCGTGCCGACCGTGCCCGACGCGGACCGCCCGCCCCTGATCGTCAAGGCCGCCGCAGGGGGCGGCGGCCGCGGGATGCGAGTCGTGCGCACGGCGGCCGAGCTCGACGAGGCAGTCGCCGCGGCTCAACGCGAGGCACGGTCGGCTTTCGGCGACGACCGCGTCTACCTCGAGCGCTATCTCGAACGTCCTCGCCACATCGAGATCCAGCTGCTTGCCGACCGGCACGGCAACGTCATCGCGCTGGGCGAGCGGGAATGCTCGGTCCAGCGGCGGCACCAGAAGGTGCTCGAGGAGGCGCCGTCGACCGCGGTCGACGCAGAGCTGCGCGCGCGCCTCGGCGACGCCGCCGAGCGCTTCGCGCGCGCGATCGGCTACGTCGGCGCGGGCACGGCCGAGTTCGTGCTCGAGGGCCGCGACTTCTACTTCCTCGAGCTGAACGCCCGGATTCAGGTCGAGCACCCCGTCACCGAGATCGTCACGAACATCGACCTCGTCGACTGGCAGCTCCGGATCGCGGAGGGCGAGCGCCTCGACGTGCGCCCCGAGCTGCACGGCCACGCCGTCGAGGTTCGGCTCTACGCGGAGGACCCGCGGACGTTTCTGCCCCAGGCCGGCCGCATCGACCGGCTGACGCTTCCCGCTTCCGTGCGCGTCGACGCAGGCGTCGAGGCGGGCGACGAGGTGCCGGCGACGTACGACCCGATGATCGCCAAGCTGATCGCGGGCGGCGCCTCGCGGCAGGAGGCGCTCG
Organism: uncultured Thermoleophilia bacterium; assembly: GCA_963742615.1. Taxonomy (GTDB): domain Bacteria; phylum Actinomycetota; class Thermoleophilia; order Gaiellales; family Gaiellaceae; genus PALSA-600. The sequence goes on from CAVUMS010000004.1 coordinate 51,018, forward strand.
ACCGGCTCGCCGCCGCGCTCGCGGAGGTGGAGGTCTCGGGCGTCACGACGAACCTGCCGTTCCTTCGCTGGCTCGTCGCGCATCCCGCGCTCCGTGCGGGGGACACGACCACGGCGTTTCTTGTCGAGCACCCGCCGCTCGGGCCGCCGCCGGCCGCGCTGCCGCCGGCCGTCTGGCGCGGAGCGTTCCGCCTGAATCTCGCCGGGCCGCCGCTCGCGCCGCCGCCCGACGTCGACGCCGCGGCGCACGAGCGTTCGCACGCCCACGGAGGGCCGACGACGCTCGCGGCGCCGATGCCGGGCACCGTAATCCGCGTCAACGTGCAAGCCGGAGCGACCGTCGCGGCGGGCGAGCCGGTGGTCGTTCTCGAGGCGATGAAGATGGAGACGCCGCTGGCCTCGCCGTACGACGCGGTCGTGGACGCCGTTCACGTGAGCGAAGGCGACCGCGTGAGCGCCGGCCAGACGCTTGTCGAGCTCAGAAGCGAGTAGGGCTACCCGAAGAGCTTCTGCAGCTTCAGCGCTGCGCCCATGTCGCCCTTGATCTTCAGCTTGCCCGTCATGTACGCCGTGGTCGGGTTCTGATTGCCGGCGACGATCTGCTCGAACGTGTCGCTCGAGGCCGTGATGGTCGCATCGGCGTCGCCCGCGCCCGCGCCATCGGTCACCGTGATCGCCCCGTCGCGAACGTCGACCGCCCACTGGCCCTCGCCTTCGATGTCGAACAGATACGAGTTGGTCATGCCCGCGAGCTTGTCGGCGTCTGCGCGCGACGGCAGGCTTTCGAAGAAGTCCTTGGCTGGCACGAGTGCTCCTTGGCTCGAGTTGTCGCCTGGACGCTAGCGGGCGACTCGTGGGCCCGCAGCACGATGCGGCAGATGACGGTCGATCAGCAATCTCGAGAGCTCGGCCTGCGCGCGGGCGAGGCGGCGGCGATTCGATTCGAGCGCCTCACCACCCGCTCCGGCCGCACGTAGCGCCTGACGCTCGGAGACGATCCGACCGATCTCGTCACCGAGCCTGCCGACCGGGTCGGTGCGGCCGGCCTCGTGACCTCGGCTGCCCATCGCGAGGATCGTTTCGACGCGAACGGCCTTCTTCCTCGGTACCATCGTCGCCCCGATGCCGGGCGAGCCGAGACGGGGACGCGTTTCCGACGCGTCGACCTCGAGATGAACTTCGATCTCGGTTCCGAGCACGAGCTGATCCGGGACACCGTCCGGCAGTTCGCGCTCGACCGGGTCGCGCCGGTCGCGGAGGAGCTCGACCGCGAGAAGCGCTTCCCGTACGAGCTCGTCGCCGAGCTCGGAGAGCTCGGACTGATGGGCATGACCATCCCCGAGGAGTACGGGGGCGCGGGAGCCGACACGCTCTCGTACGCGATCTGCGTCGAGGAGCTCACGCGCATCGACTCGTCGGTCGCGATCACGGTCGCCGCACACCATTCGCTCGGGACGCTTCCGATCTACCTGTTCGGCAACGAGGAGCAGAGGCGCACGTGGCTCCCCGAGCTCGCGTCGGGTCGAAAACTCGCGGCGTTCGGGCTGACCGAGCCGAACGCCGGCTCGGACGCGGGTGCGACGCGCACGACCGCACGGCTCGAGAACGGCGAGTGGGTGATCGACGGCGCGAAGATGTTCATCACGAACGCCGGCACCGAGATCAGCGCCTGCGTGACGATCACGGCGCTGACCGCCGACGGTGAGATCTCCAACGTGATCGTCCCGAACGGAACGCCCGGCTACACGATCTCGGCCCCGATGCAGAAGCTCGGCTGGCGAGCCTCGGACACGCGCGAGCTCGCGTTCGCCGGCGTCAGGGTGCCCGAGGCGAACCTGCTCGGCCCGCGCGGCAAGGGCTTTCACCAGTTCCTCGAGATCCTCGACGGCGGGCGGATCTCGGTTGCCGCGATGGGCGTCGGACTCGCCCAGGGATGCTACGACCTCGCCTTCGCGTACGCCGCCGAGCGGGAGCAGTTCGGCCGACCGATCAACCAGTTCCAGTCGGTGCAGGAGATGCTGGTCGACATGGCGACCGAGATCGAGGCCGCACGCCTGCTCGTCTACCGGGCCGCCTGGGAGAAGGACCAGGGGCGGCCGTTCGCGCGGACGGCCGCGATGGCGAAGCTGTACTCGGGCGAGCTCTCCCACCGCGCCGCGAACTGGTCGCTCCAGATCCACGGCGGCTACGGCTTCATGGACGAGTACGCGATCTCGCGCCTGTATCGCGACCAGAAGATCCTCGAGATCGGAGAAGGGACGAATGAGGTCCAGCGGATGGTCATCGCGAAGCACCTGGGCCTCTAGCGCGCTCGCGCTCGGCGCGACGGTCGCCGCTCTGGGCGCACCGAGCGCGGGGCTCGCTGCCGAGACCGCGCGCCTCTCGATCGACCCGCCCTCCGTCTCGCCGGGCGCGGCGGTCGATCTCGTCGTCTCGGTCCCGAACGCGACCGACAAGGTGGGGATCGACCACGTCACGGTCGGCATCCCGCAGGACTTCTCGCTGGAGGACGCGGAGGCGAAGACCGGTTGGAAGCAGTCGCGCACCGGTCAGGCGGTGACCTGGTGGGGTGGCTCGATCCCCGAGAACCAGTTCGCGCGGTTCGGCGTCCGCGGCACGGCGCCGCCGCAGGCGGAGACCGTCCTCTTCAACGTCGTGATCGGCGACCACACCGGGAAGTCGACGACGTACCACGTCCCCCTCGAGGTCGCGGCCCCGGTCGTGCACGACAGCTCCCGGTCGCTCGGCGAAGGCGGCCCTGGTCGTGGCCTGCGTCGCGGTCGCGCTCGCCCTCGGCGGCGGGATCGCCGCGTTCGCGCTCTGGCTGAGAGGCCCTCTCTAGCTCCAGGGGTTGTTACGCTCGACCGGCGTGCTTCTCTTCCGCCAGTTCGTGGACGAGGACCTCGGCTGCGCGTCCTACCTCGTCGGTGACTCGGCGGAGGGGCGTGCCGTCGTGATCGACCCGGCGCTCGCGATCGAGCAGTACGTGGAGGCCGCTACGGACGCCGGCGTGCGGATCGAGCGCGTGCTCGAGACGCACACGCACGCCGACCACGTCTCGGGCCACGGCCGACTCGCGCTCGAGCACGGGCTGCCGGTAGCGATTCATTCGCTGGCCGAGCCCGAGTACCCCTTCGAGCCACTCGCCGACGGCGGCGAGGTCGAGCTCGGCGAGTCCCTGATCCGCGTCCTCCACACGCCCGGGCACCGACCCGAGCACTGCGCATTCCTCGTCGACGAGCGCCTCGTCCTCACCGGCGACTCGCTGTTCATCGGCGACGCGGCTCGCCCGGACCTCGCGATCGCGGCGCGCGAGGGTGCGCAGGACCTCTATCGCTCGCTCGAGCGGCTGACCGCGCTCGGCGGACGACGTCGCCGTCTACCCCGGGCACGTGGCCGGCTCGCTGTGCGGCGCGCAAGATGAGCGCCGACCGGTCGTCGACGATCGGGCACGAGCGCAGCTCGAACGCCGCGCTCAAGTTCCGCGACATCCAGGAGTTCGTGCTCGAGTCGACGTCGCTCGCCACGCCGCGGCCGCCGACGACGGAACGCGTGGTGGCGATCAACCGCGGCCCGTGGCTCGCCCAGCCGCCCGACCCGACCGAGCTGGACGACACGGACGAAATGACCGTGCTCGACGTCCGGCCGTTCCCCGCCTACTCGGCCGGGCACGTGCCGGGCGCCATCAACGTCCCCGAGAGCGGCGCATCGTTCGGCACGCGCGCGGGCTTCGTGCTCGTCGCCGGGCGAACCGGTCTGCCTGCACGCGTCTTCGCGCGACGAGGCTCTCGCAGCCGCCCGCAAGCTGTGGGCAGTCGGCGTGCTCGGGCTCGCAGGCTATGTGACCCGGCCGCCGGCACCCGAGACCCTCGCCGCCGTCGACGTCGCGGAGCTCGAGCGCCTGATCGACGAGACGGACGTGCAGGTCGTCGACGTGCGCGAGTCGTACGAGCGGGACGAGGGGTACATCGCCGGCTCGACGAACATTCCGTTCCGCCTGCTGCGCAAGCTCGGCCCCGGCTCGCTGCAGCGGACGAAGCCGGTGGTGACGGTGTGCGAGTCCGGTGCGCGAGCGACGATCGCCGCGTCGCTCTTGCGTCGCGACGGCTTCGACGTACGTGCGGTCGCCGAGGGAGGCGTCGCGACCTTCGACGGCGACGTCGTCTCGTTCAGGCGCTGCGGCGGGTAGCGGTCGCGCGCAGCTCCGCCACCTCGCGCAGGAAGCGCGTGGCGCGCACGTCGGTGTAGAACGCCTCCGCCTCGTCGAGCCACGGCCCGGGCTCGATGCGGGCGCGGCGAAGCCGCGCGTACGCGGCCTCGGTCGCCACGCCCGTCGAGTCGAGGACACCGATCGCGTCGTCGAGGCGTCCGTCGACGATCGCGTCGTACGCCTCGCGCCATACCGATCGCGACGGGGCGAGCTCGAAACGGCGCTCGAAGTCGACAGCGAGCCAGGCGATCTCGGTGGTGGCGTCCACGGCGACGGTCAGGGCCGCAGGCCCGAGGCGCTCGAGCTCCGCAAAGAAGCGCTGCTCCTCGTGGCGCCGGCCGGTCAGAGAGGCGAGGCGGGTCGCGTGGACGAGCACCTGGGCGAGATACGAGTCCTCGGCGTCGCGTGCGCGCGTGAGGGCGCGCTCGACGTCCGTCCAGGCGCCACGGTCGTCGCCGCGGGCGGCCGCGATCGCCGCCGTCGCGACGAGGACCTCGACCTCGAGGCGGTGCGGTTGGGTCGACCGCCGCCAGAACGATTCCGCCCGCCGGAGGGACTCGTCCCAGTCTCCTGTCTGGTAGGCGTTCCACGCGGCTGCCGAGTCGAACCAGCGGAGCGTGGAGAGCATCCCGTAGCGACGGAGGACCTCCTGCTCGATCTCGTCGCGAATCGGGAGCGATGCTGCAGGCCCGTAGCGCCTCCTGATCAGGTAGACCGAGTTGTTGAGCGCGCGGAACATCGGAACCGGCGCGTTGGCCGCACGCGCGCGTTCGAGCGCGTCTCCGAGAATCACGAGTGCCTCGTCGTCGCCCTGGTTGCCTCGCGCCGTGCCGACGGTGACCAGGGCGTCGACGGCGGTGTCCTCGAGACCGGCGCTCACGGCGAGCTCGATCGCGCGGCCGCCGAGCTCGATTGCCTCCTCGTGCCTGTCGGCGAGCATGTGATGTCGTGCCCGCGCCGCGAGCGCGCGGGCGAGGCTGCTGTCCGACCCACCGCGCTCCGCGAGCTCGATTGCCCGTTCCCCGTGGTGGACCTCCTCGTCCACGTCGCCGGCGTACCACGCGATCGTCGAGAGAGCGGTCTCGGCGTCCGCCGCGCCGGCAAGGTCGCCCGCCGCCTCGCAGGCCTCGAGCGCCGCTTCGGCCCAGGGTCTCGCATCGGGGTCGAGCGAAGCCGAAGCCGTTGCGACCACGACGCCGAGCAGCTCGCGGCGTTCGTCCTCGCCGGGATCGAGCACGAGCGCGCGACGGTAGAGCTCGGTCGCGTCGTCGTACGCCCCGAGCGACTGCGCGCGGTCGCCGGCGGCGCGCAGGGCGGCGCGCGCAGGAGGTGCGAGCGTTTCGGTGTTCGCACCGGCGACGCCCGCGAGCTCGAGCGCCTGAAGGTAGTGGTGCGCGACGAGATCGGGGCGCGAGGCGCTGGTGGCCGCGATCCACTCGGCGGCGAGGCGGTGCTTCTCCGCACGCGCGGCCCGTGGGAGCTGCGCGTAGGCGACGTCGCGCACGAGCGCATGGCGGAAGGCAAGCTCCTGCTCGCCCGCGATCGACGAGCCTCGCTCCCTGCGGAGGAACTCCTTCCGGACGAGGCGCTGCACGAGCTCGTCCGTCGCGTCCGTGCCGAGCGCCTCGACGCCGCCACGCCAGAACAGCTTCCCCAGCACCGCCGCGTTCTGCAGCAGCTGCTTCTCGGGCGGATCGAGCAGGTCGAGCCGTGCGGCGATGATGCCCTGGACCGAGTCGGGGAGCTCCGCGCTCGTCGCCGCGCCCAGCATCCGCGAGTATTCCTCCGCGTACAGCGGGTTCCCGCCGGCCTGCTGCAGCAAGCGAGCCTGCACGCCGGCATCGAGCGCCGGGCGTCCGAGCAGCTCGGCGAGCAGCTCCGCCGTCGCCTCGTCCGAGAGCGGCGAGAGCGCGACGGTCAGCGAGTTGAGCCGGCCCCCACCCCACGACGGGCGCCGCTCGAGCAGCTCGGGCCGGGACGTGCAGAGCACGAGCAGTGGGACGTCGCTCGTCCAGTCGACGAGATGCTCGACGAAGTCGAGGGTGCCGTCGTCGGCCCAGTGCAGATCCTCGAGCACCAGGACGAGCGGAACGCGGTCGGCGATCGCCTCGATCAGGCGCTGCCACGCCGCGAACGACTCCTCGCGCCCGCCTGCCGCTTCACCTCCGAGCCCCACCAGCGGGCGTACCCGGCCCGCGAGCCAGCTGCGGTCGCGCGTGTCCTCGAACAGCGCCTCGAGCGCCGCCGTCATCTTCGCCTCGATCTCCGCCGGCTCGTCCGACTCGAGCACGCCGAGGTGTGCGCGGACCGCCTCGCCGACGGCGCCGAACGCACCGCCCCCGTAGGCAGAGCGCACGTCCTTGCCGCCAGTAGACGAGCCCCGGCCGCGCGTGAATGTGACGGACGAGCTCCCAGACGAGCCTGCTCTTCCCGATCCCGGGCACGCCGACGACCGTCACGAGCTGTGTCGCGCGCTCGCGGGCGGCCCGTTCGAACGCGTCGCGCAGCAGCCGCAGCTCGACGTCGCGCCCGACCAGCGCGGCGCCCCCGTGCTGAGCGACGTCGACGCCGAGCCGTGCGCGCGGGCGAAGCGCCTGCCAGACGCGCACCGGCTCGGCCTTCCCCTTCGCCTCGACGGGCAGCGGCGTCGGCGTACTCGATGATGCGATCGGTCGCGCGGTGCGTGCCCTCGCCGACAAGCACGCCGTTGACGGGGGCCGCCGACTGCATGCGCGAAGCCGTGTTCACGACGTCGCCCGCAACGAGAGCCTCACCGTCGGCCGTGCGCGCGTCGAGCGCCACGAGCGCCTCGCCGGTGTTCACGGCGACCCGCCCGTCGAGCCCATCCTCGACGAGCGCATCGCGCACGGCGAGCGCCGCGCGCACCGCACGTTCGGCGTCGTCCTCGTGCGCGGCAGGGGCGCCGAACACGGCCATCACCGCGTCGCCGATGAACTTCTCGACCGTGCCGCCGTAGCGCTCGAGCTCGTCGCGCACGCGCACGTAGTACGGCTGCAAGGCGTGCTCGGACGTCCTCCGGATCGGACGACTCCGAACGGGCCGTGTGCCCGACGAGGTCGACGAAGACGACGCTGACGATCTTCCGCTCCTCGCGCGCCGTCGTCCTGGGCGCGAGCTCGGCTCCGCAGCCGGCGCAGAAGCGGGCGTCGGGGCCGCTCTCGCGGCCGCAAGCGGAGCAGAACGTCACGGGTCGAGGGTAACCCGGTCGCTGCTCAGCGCAAGCGGTCGAGCTCGTACCCGCGCGCCTCGAGCGCCGTGCAGAGCTCGCCGCAGTGCTGGTCGTCGCGCGTGACGACGGTCAGCTCGACCTCTGTCTCGGCGACGCCGGCAAGCCCCTCCCGATGGTGCTCGACCGAGACGACGTTGCCGCGTGCGCTCGCGACGAGCTGGAGCAACTCGACCAGGGCGCCCGGCCGGTCGACGATGCGGGTGCGCACGACGAGGTACCGGCCGGCCGCAGCGAGCCCGTGACGCATTACCGAGATCAGCAGCGTCGGGTCGATGTTGCCACCGGACAGAAGCGCGCAGACGCCGCCCTCGCCGCCTACCTTCCCGGCAATGAGCGCCGCGACCGAGGCGGCGCCGGCTCCTTCGACCACCAGCTTCGCGCGCTCGAGCAGCAGCGTGATCGCGTCGGCGATCTCGCCGTCGGTGACGTCGACCCGGTCGTCGAGGAGGTCGTCGAGGATCGACATCGTGAGCTTGCCGGGCGCCTTGACGTAGATGCCGTCGGCGATCGTCGGCCCGAGCCTTCCCGCCTGAACGCCGACCAGCCGCACGCCGGGACGCAGCGCGCGCAGCGCGATCGCGATCCCGGAGGCGAGACCGCCGCCGCCGATCGGCAGCACGAACGTCTGCGCGTCGGGCAGCTGCTCGGAGAGCTCGATCCCGATCGTGCCCTGGCCGGCGATCACGATCGGGTCCTCGAAGGCGTGGACGAAGGTGGCCCCGGTCTCGCGGGCGTGCTCGAGCGCCTCGGCAAGCGCCTCGTCGAAGACGGCGCCGGCCAGGACCGTGTGCGGCGCCGTACGAGCGGGTCGCGTCGACCTTCGCCATCGGTGCGTCCTGCGGCATGAACACCGTGGCGCGAATCCCGAGCTCGCGTGCCGCCCGCGCGACCGCCTGGCCGTGATTGCCCGCGCTCGCCGCGACCACCCCGGCCGCACGCTGCGCGTCGTCGAGCGTGGCCAGCTTGTTGGTCGCGCCGCGGATCTTGAACGACCCCGTGCGTTGCAGGTTCTCCGCCTTGAGCCACACCTCGCGCCCTGTTCGTACGCCGAGCACGTCGGAGCCGTACACCGGCGTCTCGCGGATCTGCCCGGCAACGCGGGTCCGCGCGGCCTGGATGTCGGCCAGGGTCGGCGCGGTGAGCGTTCGCGTCTCCAGCTCAGCCAATCCGGAACACCTGCTCGAGGATCTCACGAACGGCCGTCAGCGGGTCGAGCCGGCGCGCCTGAACCTCGTCGAGGAGCCGGCGAAGCTCCGGATCGTCGCGGACCGCGTCCTCGAGGTGCCGACGCGCCCGGACGGACGCGACCTGGAAAACCTCGCGCGAGAGGTTCCGGCGGCGACGCTCCTCGAGCTTGCCTTGCTCCTCGAGCCACGCACGGTGAGCGGCGACCTGCTCCCAGAGGTCGTCGATCCCCTCCCCGCGGATCGCCTCCGTCAGGACGACCGGCGGGCGCCAACCTCCCTTCGGGCCGAGCGAGAGCACCTGCCGGACCTCGCCGAGCATCGTCTTCGCGAGCGGGTGGTCGCGCTTGTTGATCGCGATCACGTCGGGGATCTCCATGATCCCGGCCTTGAGCGCCTGGATCGAGTCGCCGGAGCCGGGCATCAGCACGAGCACGACGGTGTCGGCGATCGAGAGCACGCCCACCTCGCTTTGACCAGCGCCGACCGTCTCGAGGAAGACGAGCTCCTTGCCCGCCGCGTCGAGCAGGAGCAGCGCCTGGAGCGTCGCCTCCGCGAGGCCCCCGAGATGGCCGCGCGTGCCCATCGAGCGGATGAAGACCTCCGGGTCGAGAAAGTGGTCGGTGAGCCGGATCCGGTCGCCGAGCAGCGCGCCCTGCGTGAACGGGCTCGAGGGGTCGACCGAGATCACGCCGACCGTCCTGCCCTCTGCCCGGACGAGCCGGACGAGTACCGACGCGAGGCTCGACTTGCCGACGCCGGGCGGCCCGGTGAGGCCGACCGAGTACGCGCCCCCGGTCTGCGGGTAGAGATCGGCGACGACGTCGTAGGCGAGTGGATCGCCGTTCTCGACCAGGGTGATCGCGCGGGCGAGCGCGCGGCGATCGCCGGCCCGGATCGCCTCTCGGAGCCGCTCGCGCGTCCAGTCGCGCCGGCCGGTCACACGACGCCCTCGCGCGGCAGCAGCCACGCGGCTGCCCCCGCGGCGAGGACGAGGGCGGCGGCCGAGATCGCGTAGACGACGCGTGCGCCGGCGGCGTCTGTCAGCGGCCCGACGAGGAAGAAGACCGCGAGGAGCATTGCCGAGTTGATCGCGATGATCGCAGTGAGCGCGCGGCCGCGCACGCGGTCGGGTGCGCCGCGCTGGACGAGGGTGATGTTCAGGACGACCGCCACGCCGTTCCCGAGGCCGTAGACGAACAGCGCGCAGCAGCCTACCCAGACGTTGGGCGCGACCGCAGCGCCGAGCGTCCCGGCCGCGAACACGAGCAGCGCACGCGGATATGCGCTGCGCATCCCGACGAGCTGCGCTGCCGACCGCGCCCACAAGCCCACCGACGATCAGGCCGACGCCCGCCGCCCCGATCATCAGGCCGAAACCGAAGTTGCCGGTCTCGTAGTCGTTCCTGGCGAGGAAGATCTCCGAGAGGTTGATGCCACCGATTCCGATCTGCGCGATCGTCCAGGCGACGAGGACGGTCACGAGCGCCCGCGACTCGATGACGGCCCGGAAGCCCTCGCGGACGTCCGCCCAGTGCCCGCGCCCGATCGACCGCTCGCTCTGCAAGAGGCGTGCGGGGATCAGCGCGACGAATGCCGCCGAGACGGCGAACGTCACCGCGTTCGTCCAGTAGGCGAGATCCGGTCCCGAGGCGGCGACGATTGCACCGCCGAGGAGCGAGCCGACGACGGTCGATCCCCATTCGACGAACTGCAGCAGTGCGTTCGCGGTCGGCAGATCCTCGTCGCTGACGAGGTTCGGCACACCGGCGAGAACCGCCGGGCGGAAGAGCGCTGTGCCGATGCCGGCGACCAGCGCGAGGCCGACGATGCCGGCGGTGCTGTTGACGAAGGGCAGCGCCGCGAACACGGCCAGGCGCCCAAGGTCGGATGCGACCATCAGCAGCTTCCGCGACATTCGGTCGACGAGCGGCCCGAGCAACAGGCCGACGGCGATGCCGGGCACGATGGTCGCCGTCAGCAACGCGCCGACCCACCACCCCGAGTGGGTCCGGTCGTAGACGTCGACCTGCAGGGCGAGCAGCGCGAGCCAGTTGCCGATCCCCGAGGCGAGATTCGCGGCGAACAGCCGGCGGAACTCGATGCCCTGGAAGACCGCGAGGCGGCGTTGACGCACCGGGGCCGCGTGAGCGGCGGTCGTCACGCGCGCGCGAGCACGCGGGCGAGGGCGTGATCCAGGAGGTCCAGCTCTTCGGGCGTGCCGACAGTGACTCGGATAGCGGTCGGTGCGCCGAACCCCTGGAGCGGACGCACGACGATCCCCTCGCGCAGGAGACGCTCGTACAGGTCGGCGCCGTCGCCGCCGGTCTCGGCATAGACGAAGTTGCCCACGGACGGGATCAGCTCGAGGGCGTGCCCGCGAAGCACCTCCTCGAGGCGGACGAGACCGACCGCGTTGGCGGCTCGCCGCCGAGCGAGCTCGTCGGCCGCGTCGATACTGACGATCGCCGCTGCCTGCGCCGGCGCGACGATGTCGAACGGTCGGCGCACCTTCGCCATCGCGCCGCAGACCTCGGTCGAGGAGACGGCGTACCCGATGCGCAGCCCTGCCAGCCCATAGATCTTCGAGAACGTCCGGAGCACGGCGACGCGCGCTCCGCGCTTCAGGTACCGCTCGACCGCATCCGGATAGTCCGGCAGGTCGATGTACTCGAAGTACGCCTGGTCGACGACCGTCAGCACGTGCTCCGGGACGCGGGCGAAGTACGCGTCGAGCTCGTCGGTCGTGTTCATCGTGCCTGTCGGGTTGTTCGGATGGCAGATGTAGACGAGCTTCGTTCTCGCCGTGATCGCGCCGAGCAATCCGTCGAGGTCGTACCGCTGCTCGGCAAGAGGCACCATGCGCACCTCGCCGCCCAGCTTGCGCGCGTAGATGACGTAGCTCGGGAAGGACGGCCACCCGCAGACGACCTCGTCGCCGGGGTCGATCGTCGCCTGGCTCAGCAGGTCGATGCAGCCGTCGGCGCCTGCGCCCACGCAGATCGCGGCGGCCTCGACGCCGTGCCGCGCCGCGAGCGCCTCGTGGAGACGATACGAGCCTCCGTCCGGGTAGCGGTTGAGCTCGGCAGCTGAGCGCACCATCGCCTCCTGGGCGACGGGAAAGGGCCCGAACGGGCCCTCGTTGGACGCGAGCTTCACGACACGTTCGATGCCGAGCTCGCGCTGCACCTCCTCGATCGGCGTGCCCGGCTGATACGGACGGAGCTGCTCGACCGTGCTGCGGAAGAACGAGACGTCGACGTCGGCGGACCCACTGCTCATGCTCGGTGACCCTACCCGCTCCCTCGAGACTCCAAGCCCGGGAGCCAGCCGGGGCCTCGGTAGGCTGTCTGCGATGGCCGAGCTGGGCCTCTTCCCGCTCCCTGTCGTGCTCGTGCCGACGGAGCGCATCCCGTTGCACGTGTTCGAGCCGCGCTATCGCGAGCTGATCGACGAGTGCCTCGAATCGGGAGACGAGTTCGGTCTCGTGCTCGCGACGGGAGACGGCGCCGTGCACGAGATCGGGACGCGCGCAGCAGTGGTGCAGGTGCTCGAGCTCCTCGACGACGGTCGCATGAACATCGTGATCGAGGGCCGCGATCGCTTCCGGCTGCTCGAGCTCACGGGCGGCCGCTCGTTCACGACCGCGCGCGTCGAGCCGGTGGTCGACGACCCGGAGGACGCCGACGAGACGCAGGCCGCACGCGCCCTCGAGCTGTTCCGCGAGCTCGCGACCGTGGCGGAGAGCGACGTCGACGTCCCGCCCGACGACTCCGAGCTCCTCGACTTCGAGCTGGCCGCCCGCGTGGACTTCGGGGTCGGGCCGAAGCAGGACCTCCTCGCCTCGACGTCGCCGCGGAAGCGGATGGAGCGCCTCGTCGAGCTGCTCGAGCTCTCGCTCGAAGCGCTGCGACGCGAGCGCGAGCTCCGCGAGCACGCCGGACGCAACGGCCGCGTCCCTCCGCCCGAACAGGCTTGAGCTACTCCACGACGTAGCCGCCGCCGCCGCGGCGCGCATCGCCGGCGGCCGCCTCGGCGCCGTCGGGCAGCACCTCGACCGCGTTCGTCCCACCGAAGTACAGGTTGCGGCGCCGCCACCGGACGACGTCGTAGCCGAGGCGCTCGAGCCGGTCGAGCTCGGCGGGGTCGAACCCGCCCTCGCAGTGGACGTGCGGCTCCTCGAGGTGCACGCGCGGGCGGTCGATCGCCTCTGCCACGCCCAGGCCGTGCGCGATCACGTTGGCGATCACCTGCATGATCGCGCCGCGCAGCCGGATCGAGCCGGCGCTGCCCACGACGAGCCGGGGACCTCGGGGCCCGAGGACGATCGTCGGCGCCATCATGCTCGTCAGCCGACGGCCTGGATGCGGGACGCCGTCCAGGACGAGGTCGTACTCGCCGAGCATGTTGTTCAGGTGGATCGCCGTCCTCGGCACGATCACGCCCGATCCGGAGCCGGTCGACGACGAGAGCGACGCGGCGTTGCCTCGCGCGTCGACGACCGACACGTGAGTCGTGCCGCCCACCGGAGCCGGCTCGCCGGACCCGAGGGCTCCGCTCGAGATGCGCCCGACCGCCTCGGCGAGCTCGCGTCGCTCGAGCAGCCGCCCCGCCAGCCCGCCGCGACGCAGGTCGCCGGTGAAGGATCCTGAGCGGACGCGCGTCTGCTCTCGCATCACGCCGACGAGGTTCGCGATCGCCTCGGCGCTCCCCACCCGCGCCTCGGGGAGCCGTTCGAGCAGGGCCAGGCCGAGCGCGATCAGGATCCCACCCGACGACGGCGGCGGGTTCGAGATCACCTCGTGGCCGTGAAAGCGCGCCGCGACCGGGCGCCGCCAGATCACGCGATAGGCGGCGAGGTCGTCGAGGCCGACGACGCCGCCCCCGTCGGCGACCGTCTCGACGATCGCCCGTGCGAGATCGCCGCGGTACACGCACGTCGCGCCCTCTTCGGCGATCTGCTCAAGCGTCCGGCCAAGATCGGGCAGGCGCAGCACGTCGCCCGGTTGCAGACGGCCCCCGTCCTCCCGCGAGTACAGACGACGCCCCTCCGCGCCGTGGCGGAGGATCAGGTCGAGGATCGCGTGCAGGTGCGCCTGTGCGCGGTTCAGCTTCACGCCGTCGCGGGCGAGCTCGAGCGCCGGGGCGATGAGCTCCGCCCAGGGAAGGCTCCCGTAGGCGCGGTGCACGGCCTCGAGCCCGGCCGGGGCCCCCGGCACCGCGCAGGAGGCTCCGCCGACCCGAAAGACCTGGGTGGTCTCGGCGCTGCCGCCGAAGCCGATGTCGACGGCCTCCATCTCGGCGCCCGGCGCCCTGCGGCGCCCCAACCCGGGCTCAGCGACGAAGAAGTCCGCGACCCGTGCGGGCCGCCGGCCCGCAGGACGCACGAGCGCGAATCCGCCTGCGCCGGGCCCGGTGAGCGGGCTCTCGGTGACCCAGGCGGCAAACGCCGAGGCGACGCACGCGTCGACCGCGTTCCCGCCCTCCTCGAGCATCCGCGCCCCGGCTGCGGCCGTGAGCGGATGGCCGGCCGCGACCGCGCCGTTCATACGCCGTTCATCTCCTGAGCGCCCGTCGCCGGCCGATGGCTGTCATGCCCCTCTGAATCTTCACGTTTTCGCAACCTTCCCGATGCGAGGTGGGCAGTACAACGGTGGCGAACGCCCGAGCATGAAGCTGACCCGCCCCCAGGTTCTCCTTTGCGCGGCCGCGATCCTGGCGATCGCCGTCGCCGCGCTGCTCCCGGGCTCCGCCCGGGGTCATCTCTCCTCGGCCGTCACCGCCCTGCGCGGCGCCGACCCACGGTGGCTCGGCCTCGCAGCCGTCGGCTTCGCGTCGGCCTTCGCGTGCACCGTCGGTGCCTGGTCGGCCGCTTTCGGCGCCGCAGGCGGGCGGATCTGCCCACGCCAGGCGGCGGCGCGGCTCGGGGTCGGCTCGCTGGTCAACACCTTCGCGCCGGCTCGGCTCGGCGACGCAGTGAAGGTGGCGCTCTGCTCGCGTGCGATCGACGCCCCGGGGCGGCTGTGGACGGCAGGCGGCGTCTACGCGGCACTGAGCGCGGCGCGCTGTCTCGCTCTCGCGTCGCTGGTGGTGGTCGCTGCGGCGACCGGCGCGCTCCCGTGGTGGCCGGTGCTCGTGCTGTGCGGCTTCGTGGCGCTGCTCGTCCTCGTCGGCGCCTTCTCCGGGCGACTGCGGGAGAAGCACCTGGCGCAGTTCGTCGAAGGCTTCGCGATGCTCGAGCGGTCACCGCGCGCGCTCGCGACGGTGCTCGGCTGGACATTCGGCATGGCCGCGGCGCGGCTTGGCGCAACGATCGCGGTGGCGGCGTCGCTCGGGATCCCGCACCCGGTCCTCGCCGCGCTCGTGATCCTGCCCGCACTCGACGTCGCGTCGGCATTCCCGATCACGCCCGGCGCCGTGGGCATCGGGAGCGGCGCGGTCGCCCTCGCGCTGGCGGGTCGCGGCATCGGCATGCCCGATGCGCTCGCCACCGGGATCGCGATGCAGGGGCTCGAGTCGGCCCTCGCGGTGGCTGTGGGCTCGTTCGGGATCCTCTATCTCGCGCGGGGGCGGCCGGCCTACCGCTGGACGCTCAGGGTCGCGACGGCGGGCGCGTCGGTCGCACTCGTCGCCGCCCTCGGCACGGTCGTCCTCGACCTGACTTAGAAGGGCCTAGCGCTCGTCGCGCAGGAACGAGGGCGGCTCGAAGATCTCGCCGCTCGCTCCAGACGCGGCGGTGACGAACGTACCGCGCCGCGACGGTCTCGCGCCGCCGATGCCGGTCGCCACGACCGTGATCCACATCTGGCCGTTGAGCCGGTCGTCGATGGTCGCGCCGAAGATGATGTTCGTGTCGTCGGTCGCCGCCTCGCGCACCGCCTCGGCCGCCTCGTTCACCTCGAAGAGGGTGAGGTCGTCGCCGCCGGCGATCGAGAGCAGGATGCCGCGGGCGCCGGTGATCTCGGTCTCGATCAGCGGGCTGCGGAGCGCGCGCTCGGCGGCTTCCTTGGCGCGGCCGTCGCCGGTCGCGTAGCCGATGCCCATCAGCGCCGTGCCGGAGTCCTTCATCACGGTGCGCACGTCGGCGAAGTCGAGGTTGATCAGCCCGGGGTTCGTGATCAGGTCGCAGATGCCCTGGACGCCGTGGCGGAGCACGTCGTCCGCGATGCGAAACGCGTCGAGCATCGACGTCGAGCGGTCGAGCACCTCGAGCAGACGGTCGTTCGGGATCACGATCAACGTGTCGCACGCCTCGCGCAGCGCCGCGACGCCGTCCTCGGCCTGCTTGCGCCGGCGGGTGCCCTCGAACTTGAAGGGCATCGTGACGATCCCGACCGTGAGCGCGCCCACCTCGCGCGCGATCCGCGCGATGATCGGCGCGGCGCCGGAGCCGGTGCCACCGCCCTCGCCGGCGGTGACGAAGACCATGTCCGAGCCGCGCAGCGTGCGCTTGATCGAGTCGTAGCCGTCCTCGGCGGCGTGGCGCCCGATCTCGGGGTCCGCGCCCGAGCCGAGGCCCTCGGTGAGCTCGCTGCCGATGTGGACCTTCGTCGGTGCGTCGCACATCTGGAGCTGCTGGATGTCGGTGTTGACGGCGACGAAGTCGACCTGCGTGATGCCCGAGTCGATCATCCGGTCGACCGCGTTCAAGCCGGCGCCGCCGACGCCGACCACGCGGATCACCGCGAGGTACGACGTGCTGTCGCGCGCGCGCTCGAGGCGGGCGGGAGACTCGGGAAGCGGGTCGAGCCAGCGTGTCGGCGGGCGCACGGCGGCCGGCTCGGGAGGCTCGGTGGGCTCGGGCTGCTGCGGCAGCCGCGCCGGCTCGGCGACGCGGAGCGGCGTCGGCTCGGGCGGGTCCGCGGCCTGAGGCTCGGGCTCGGTCGGCAGCTCCTGCTGCTCGTGCGCGTCGTCGTGGCCGCCGCGCTTCGCCGCCTCGGTCGCGCGGAAGAGCTCCGCGAGCGGGCCTTCACGCATACTGGCGCGATTTCTGGCCATCGAGCACCTCCTTCGCGAGATCACGGTACATGGCCGCGGCCTCGCCGTTCGGCTCGTAGGCGAGCACCGAGGATCCCTTGACCGGCGCCTCCGCGAAGCGGACGGTCTTGCGGATCCGCGTCGCGTACACCAGGTCACCGAAGTTCTCGCGCAGGATCTCGTCGGCTTCACGCGAGTGCGTGAGGCGACGGTCGTACATCGTCGGGACGATCCCGATGATCCGGACCTCGGGGTTGAGGTTCTCGCGCACCATCGCGAGGGTGTTCTCGAGCTGCACGAGCCCGCGCAGCGAGAGGTACTCGGTCTGGACGGGCACGATCACGCCGTCGGCGGCGACGAACGCGTTGATCGTCAGCAGGCCGAGCGAGGGCGGCGTGTCGATGAGGATGTAGTCGTAGCGATCCTTGATCGGCGCGAGCGCCTTCTGGAGGGCGCGCTCGCGGCCGATCACGCTCGCGAGCGCCATGTCGGCTCCCGCGAGGTCGATCGACGAGACGGCGACATCGACCTCGCACTGCTCGATCACCTGCTCCATCGGGAGCCGGTGCACCAGCACGTCGAAGATCGACCGCTCGATCGTGTCGGGGTTCAGGCCCTGGGACATCGTCAGGTTGCCCTGCGGGTCGAGATCGATCACGAGGACGCGATAGCCCTGCTCCGCGAACGCGACGCCGAGGTTCAGCGTGGTCGTCGTCTTCGCCACGCCGCCCTTCTGATTCGCAAGCGCGATCACCGTTGCCGAGGCAGCCGCCGGCCCGCTCGTGGGACGAACGTTGGGGCGCGGAAGCAGGCGGGCGAGACCCATCTGTTGTTCGCAGTTCGGGTTGGTCTAGGACATTCCTCCCGTTCGTTTTCGAAGTTCCGAGACGGCCTCGAGCGCCCGCTGGTCGCCCTCGGCACGCGCCCAGCGCTCGGCCTCGTCGACGAGCGCCCGGAGCTCGTCGAGAAGCTCGGCGGTCGGTGCGCGTGCCCGCTCGAGCCGCTCGAGGCGGTCGAGTCGATCGAGCACACGTGCGGCCGGCTCCATCCGCCGACCGTAGCGGTGACTTCGTAACGCCTTTGAGAAATGTCCGTGCCGATTAGCGAGCTACGCGACGCGCAGAGCCGAGGAGGGCCGCGGCCGAAGGCCGAGCAGCGTCTCGTCGAGTGCCGTGACCAGGTCGGCGCGGCTGCCGTGGAGCAACGTCTCGACCAGCGCGCGCCGCACGGCGTCGCGCGCCGTCCGGCCGAGCCGCTCGGCGCGAAGGCCGTCGACGAGCTCGGTTCGCTCCGGCGTCTTGTCGGCCAGCAGCACTGCGGCGCGCATGCCCGACGCCCAGTCTCCACTCTCCGCGCCGAGCAGGCAGTTGAGGCTCTCGCGCACCTGCGCCGAGCGGAACGGCTCGTCCGAGAAGAGCGACAGCTCCCACCGATCGAGCGCCTCGCCGAGCGCGCGATCGGCGTCCGCGAGTGTCAGCCGCTCACGCAGGTCGGCGGCCAGGCGGCCGCGCAGCGCGTCGAGGCGCACGGCTTCGCCGCGTGGCTGCGTCCCGGCAATCGGGAGAATCGTCGTGATCCGAAGCGGGCGATAGTCGAGGCGCTCGAAGACGACGGGGCCGGCTGCGATCGCCCCCGCGGTGGCGAGGCGCAGCGCCGTGACCGCGTCGGCGAGCTCCGCTGCCGCGTCGGGGGCGTCCTCGTCGGCCTTGAGCTCGCGGCCCAGCGACAGCACGAGCAGGCGGTCGACGTCGCGCCCGAACTCGCTCGGCAGCAGCCCCTGTGCCTCGGGCCAGAGCTGCGAGAGCTCCCCCGCCACCGCCGGTCGCAGCAGGATGCCGCCGCCCAGATCGACGTCGGCCCCGGACGAGACGCCCACGATGGGCGCGAGGGCGAAATACGAGCGGGCCGTGCCGAAGAGCGACAGCTCGAAGTCGGCGTAGGCGACGTCGAACGCGTCGTCGTTCCAGTCGAATCCGCCGCAGCGTTCCGCGGTGGCGCTCAACATCGGAAGCAGGATCGAGCGAAACAGCGCGTCGTCGGGTGACTGCGCGTACCCGGCGTGTGCGCGCGCGAAGATCGCAGCTGCAGGTTCGCGCCGGAGATCGTCGATCGCGTTGCGGGCGTCGGGGAGTCGCCGGAGCGTCGGCGCCTGCTCGTCGACGAACCCGCGGACGAGCGGCCGGTACTCGTACAGCGAGGGGCCGCCGGCGGAGACGTGCTCCTCGAACGCGAACGGGATCTGCGCGCCGCGCTCTGCCGCGAACGCCGCGAGGCAGAACGCGCGGAGCGACTCGTACAGGTGCGGAGCGCGCAGCGCCACCGCGCTTACTACGCGCCGCGGGGCCGCACTCCTACCGATCGGACCCGCGACAATCGACGACGCCGTGGGGTTCCCGGCTCTTCGCCATCCGATCGTGCTCGCACCGCTCGCCGGAGGCCCGTCGACGCCTGCGCTCGCCGCGGCGGTCACGAATGCCGGCGGGCTCGGTTTCGTCGCCGGTGGCTACCTGGGCGCGAACCTGCTCGACCGGTGCATCCGGGAGACGCAGACGCTCACCAGGGGCCCGGTCGGAGTGAACCTCTTCTGCCTTCGGCCGCGGCCGGTCGACGCCGCGGCGCTCGCGGCTTACGCGTCGGAGCTCGAGCCGGACGCGCGCCGCCTCGGAGTCGCCCTGGGCGAGCCCGTGTTCGACGACGACGAGTGGCACGCCAAACTCGACGTCGTGCGCCAGGCGCGCGTGGAGGTCGTGTCGACGACGTTCGGCTGCCCGGCAGCCGATACCGTCAGACGCCTCCAGGAAAGCGGTGCGTCGGTCTGGGTCACCGCCGGCTCGCCGCTGGAAGCGGCGGCCGCACAGGCTGCGGGGGCCGATGCCGTGGTGCTGCAGGGCGCCGAGGCCGGAGGTCATCGCGCGAGCTTCGACGACGCCGACGACGATCTCCCGCTGCTCCAGCTCCTCCGGCTCGCCGCGGCGGAGGTCGGGCTTCCGCTCGTCGCAGCGGGCGGGATCGTCGACGGCGCGGGCATCGCCGCGGTGCTCGAGGCCGGAGCGCGCGCGGCGCAGGTCGGCACGGCTTTCCTGCTCTGCCCCGAGGCCGGGACGCACGCGGCACACCGGCGCGCGCTCGCGGCGGGCGGCGACACCGCGGTGACGCGTGCCTTCACCGGCCGCCGGGCACGCGGCATCGTCAACGGGTTCATGCGCAGGCACGCCGACGCGCCCGCCGCTTACCCGCACGTGCATCACCTGACCGCCCCGCTCCGCGCCGCAGCAA
This sequence comes from uncultured Thermoleophilia bacterium, assembly GCA_963742615.1. Taxonomy (GTDB): domain Bacteria; phylum Actinomycetota; class Thermoleophilia; order Gaiellales; family Gaiellaceae; genus PALSA-600. The sequence goes on from CAVUMS010000004.1 coordinate 70,914, forward strand.
GGGACGCCGGCGACGCCGACGGCTTCAACCTGTGGGCCGGCGAGGGATTACGGCATGTGCGCGCGCAGCCCGCCGCGACGCTCGTCGAGCAGCTCGCCGCCGGGGCGACAGGCGGGCCGACCTAGGCCTGGCACGAAAGGCACCAGTAGACCGTTCGGTTGTCGTCGCCGATCCCCCGCGCCTCGATCGTCGCCCCGCAGCGAGGGCACGGCCTGCCGGCGAGCCGGTAGACGGCGCGGCGTCCGCGGCCGCCTTCGAGTGAGGCACGCATCAGCCCGGCCGCGGTCTCGAGCGCGGCGCGAAGCTCGTCGTCCCCGACCTCGCCGAGGCGACGCCACGGCGAGAGACGCGCCGACCACAGCGTCTCCGCGAGCCACATGTTCCCGATCCCGCCGACGAGGGACTGGTCGAGCAGGCTCTCGCCGAGGGTTCGCGTCCGATCGGCGCCGCGGAGCCGGGCGAGCATCTCGGCGTACGCGGGCGGCGTCGCGAGGATGTCCGGGCCGAGACGGTCGAGCGCGCGCAGGTGCAGCTCGAGCACCGGACCGTTCCAGAGCACCGCCGCCAGCTCGTCGCCCTCGAGGACCAGCCACGGCCTGCCGGCCACCTCCCCCCTCGGGCGGATCGTCCAGCGCCCCGACATGCGCAGGTGCGAGCGGACGGCCACGCCGCCGTCGAAGCGAAGCACGAGGTTCTTGCCGACCGCCTCGACGGCTTCGAGCCGGCGTCCGTCGATTCGCTCCGCGACGCGCGTCGCCTGGGCCCGCGGATTCGGCGACGACGCCGAGAGCCGCTGGCCGACGAGCGGCTGCAGCCGGTGTGCGGCGCGGTGAATCGCATCGCCCTCGGGCACGGCTACGGCCGGAGGACGGCGCGGCGGGGGCCGGCGAGAAAGCCCGCCTCGACGAGCAAAGGCAGGGCCTCGGACTCGCCGACCGCCTCGCCGTCGAAGCGCTCGACCGCGAGCCGCTTCGCGCCGCCCTGGCGGACGTGCGCGACCAGCGCCGCGAGCGCCGGCCGGAGCCAGGCCTCATCGGGGTCGCGGAGGGGAACGAGCGACCGCCCGCCCCGCTCGACGTAGAGCAGCGGCTCTCCGCCGGCGAGCACGACGAGCGCGCCCGCGACACGCGCCGCACGTGCGCCGGCCCGCCTCGGCCAGGGGAGCGCGGCGCCGTACGGCTGCGCGGGGTCTGCGGCAGCGAGCACCACCGGCTCGTCCTCGCCGCGCTCGCGCAGCTCGCGTATCCGCTCGACCGCGCCGCCGAGCGCGAACTGCGCGCCGCCGAGGCCCTCGACGAAGTAGCCGCGGCGGCAAAGCCCGAGCGTCTCGAGCGCCCGCAGCTCCGCGTACACGGCGCCGTAGCCGCCGGGAATGCCCTCGCTGCGCACGCCGTCGCGCGTCACGATGCCGTGCCGCTCGAGCAGGAGCTCGGCGAGCGCGCGGCGGTCGGGCGCGGCCGCGAACAGCCGCTCGGTGCGGGACCACCGTCCCTGGGTCGCCGACGTCACGCCGGTGCGACGGCGGGAGAAGCGGCGCGGACGGCGCTCGCTGGGCGGGCAGGCCGTGCCGTCGCGCCGCCCGAAGCGGCCCCCAGGCGTCGTTCGTCACCTCGCCCGCCCACACGAGGTCCCAGAGCGCCGGCAGGGCGGCGGCCTCGTCGAGCCCGCTCTCGGCGATCAGCTCGTCCCAGTGCAGCGCGTGGACGAGCGCCGCGCGCAGGGCGTCGTGCTCGGCCGCTTCGGGCGACGGCGCACCGGCGATGCGGCCGAGCGCAGGGGCGTCCTCGCGGAAGAACAGCGCGACCCGGTCGGCGCCTGCGCCGATCCAGACGAGCTCGCCGCTCGCGCAGAGCGCGTCGAGGTGCTCGGGCCGGTACCCCGGGACCCGTCGCGGGAGCAGCTGGGACTCGACGAGCGCGACCGGGAGCGGCAGCGCCTGCAACGGGACGAGCGCCTCACGCAGCGAAGCGCGGCGGCCGATCCCGTGCCAGGCCGGCAGGAAGCGCGCGAGCGCCTCCTGCTCGACGGGCTCGACCTCGCGCCGCAACGCCGCGAGCGACGCGCGCCGCAGACGACGGAGCACGTCGGGATCGCACCACTCGCGCTCGGTGCCCCCGGGACGAAGCTCGCCGCGTACGAGCAGCTCGTCGGCCTCGAGCGAGCCGAGCTCGGCGGCGACGTCGCGACCGAAGCGCTCGTTGGCATCGACGGTCGTGAACGGCCCCCGGCCCTTCGCGAAGCGCAGGACGAGCTGCCGCAGCGAGTCGGGGCCGCCCTCCAGGAAGACGTCGGGCAGGCCGGAAGGCGGCATCGCGCCGAGCGCATCGCGGTAGCGCCCGGCGTCCTCGGCCGCGATCAGCCGCTCCTCGGACGCGATCCGCACGACGACCGCGCGCCGCTCTTCGAGCAGCGGCGCCGCGAGCTTCGGGTCGTACTCCTCCGGACGGAGATCGCCGCGGACTCGCAGCTGGTCGTGGAGCTCGTCGGGCGTGCGCGGGGTCGCCGCGAAGCCGCCGCTCCACCTCCTCGACGGCGTCCGCGTCGAGCAGGTCCGGAGCTCCTCCTGCCCGAGCAGCTCGCGCAGCAGGTCGCGGTCGAGGCTCAGCGCCTGCGCCCGGCGCTCCGCGGGCGGCGTGTCGTCCTCGTACATATAGGTCGCGATGTAGTCGAAGAGCAGCGAGGCGGAGTACGGCGACGCCGTCTGCGTCTCGATCTCGACGATGTCGAGCTCGTCGCGTCTGCAGGCCGCCGAGCAGCCCGCGCAACGCGGGCAGGTCGAACACGTCCTGTAGGCACTCGCGGAACGTCTCGAGCACGACCGGGAACGAGCCGTAGCGGCGCGCGACCTGCAGCAGGGACTGCGCTTTCAGCCGTTGCTGCCAGAGCGGCGTGCGCGCGCCCGGCCGGCGCCGCGGGATCAGCAGCGCGCGCGACGCGTTCTCGCGGAAGCGCGAGCCGAAGAGCGCCGTGTCACCGAGCTCGGCGACGACCAGGTCCTCGACCTCGGCCGGATCGACGACGAGGTCGTCGATGGGCGGCGGCGCGTCGGTCTCCGGGAAGTGGAGCGCGATCCCGTCGTCCGACCAGATCGACTGCGCCTCGATGCCGTGCGCCTCTCGCAGCTTCGCGGCGATCGCCATCGCCCACGGGGCGTGCACGCGCCCGCCGAACGGCGTGAGGATGCAGACGCGCCAGTCGCCGATCTCGTCGCGGAAGCGCTCGATCACGATCGTGCGGTCGGACGGGACGGCTCCGGTCGCGTCCTGCTGCTCGCGCAGGAACGTCAGGAGGTTGCGCGCGGCGCGCTCGTCGAGGTGGTAGTCGGCGCGCAGCCGCTCGGCAGCCTCGGGCTCGGGGAGCGCCGACAGCTCGCGCGACGCGGCGCCGATCTTGGCGCCGAGCTCGATACGGCCGCCCGACTCCCTCGCCCTTCCAGAACGGCACCGCGCCGGGCACACCGGGCGCAGGCGAGACGAGCACGCGGTCGCGCGTGATCTCCTCGATCCGCCAGGTCGAGGCCCCGAGCAGGAACGTCTGCCCCGCCCGCGCCTCGTAGACCATCTCCTCGTCGAGCTCGCCGACGCGGCCGCCGCCGTCGACGAGAAAGACGCCGAACAGGCCGCGGTCGGGGATCGTGCCTGCGTTCGTGACCGCGAGTCGGCGCGCGCCGTCGCGCGCCCGGATCGTGCCGCCGGTGCGATCCCAGACGATCCGCGGACGCAGCTCGGCGAACTCGTCGGACGGGTAGCGGCCGGCGAGCATGTCGAGGACGTTCTCGAGCTGCGGGCCGCGAGAGCTCGCGGAACGGGTACGCGCGCGTGACGAGCGCGTGCAGCTCGTCGACGCCGATCTCCGCATCGACCGCGATCGCGACGATCTGCTGGGCGAGCACGTCGAGCGGGTTCTTCGGGATGCGCGTCTCTTCGATCTCGCCCTCGCGCATCGCGCGCGCGACGACCGCGCTCTCGAGCAGGTCGGCGCGGAACTTCGGGAAGATGCGCCCCTTCGACACCTGGCCGAGCTCGTGGCCCGGCGCGGCCGATGCGCTGCAGGCCGCGCGCGACCGACTTCGGCGACTCGACCTGGATTACGAGGTCGACGGCGCCCATGTCGATGCCGAGCTCGAGGCTCGACGTCGCGACGAGGCAAGGGATGCGCCCGGCCTTCAGGTCCTCCTCGACGAGCACGCGCTGCTCGCGCGCGAGCGAGCCGTGGTGCGCGCGCGCGATCTCGCGATCGGCGAGCTCGTTGAGGCGCAGCGCGAGCCGCTCGGCGAGCCGGCGGTTGTTGACGAAGACGATCGTCGAGCGGTGCGCTTCGACGAGGCGCAGGAGCTCGGGATAGATCGACGGCCAGATCGACCGGGCGCCGCGCTCGGTGCCGACGTCCATCTCCTGGCCGTCGGCCGGGTACCGGATGCGAGAGCGCGCCGGTCGACCCGAGCTCGCGCAGGTCGTCGACCGGGATGACGACCTCGAGGTCGAGCTCCTTGCGCGTGCCGGCGTCGACGAGCTCGATCGGCCGCCCGCCCGACACGAACCGGCCGATCTCGTCGAGCGGCCGCTGCGTCGCGGAGAGGCCGAGCCGCTGCATCGACACGTCGACAGGTTCGCCTCGAGCCGCTCGACGCTGAGCGCGAGATGCGAGCCGCGCTTGGTCCCGGCGACGGCGTGGACCTCGTCGAGGATCAGCGTCTCGACACCGCGGAGCGTCTCGCGCGCCTGCGAGGTGAGCATCAGGTAGAGCGACTCGGGCGTCGTGATCAGGATGTCGGGCGGCTCCGCGATCGAGCTCGCGCCGCTCCTTCGCCGGCGTGTCGCCGGTGCGCACGGCGACGCGCACGCTGCGGACTGCGAGCCCTGCGAGCGGACCGCGCAGGTTGCGCTCGATGTCGTAGTTGAGCGCCTTGAGCGGCGAGACGTAGAGGACGCGCAGTCCCGCGCCCGGGAGCGCCGCGAGCGGTCGAGCGCGTAGAGGAACGCGGTCAGCGTCTTGCCCGAGCCGGTCGGCGCCTGGATCAGGACGTGCGCGCCGGCCGCGATCGCCGGCCAGCCGAGCTACTGCGCGGGCGTCGGCGCAGCGAAGGTGCGCTCGAACCACGCGCGCGTCGCGGGCGAGAAGACGCGCAGCGGATCCACGTCGCTCCAGCGTAGAGGCTTGATGTCGACAGGCCGAACGCCAATTCCACAGCAAGCTCTCGTGCGCGGGTTCGTAGCCACCTCACAGGTTCGAGGGTTACCCTCGGGCGATGAGCTTCGACGACCGCCTCACCCGCCGCGGATCACTGGCCCGCCTCGGCACGCTGGTCGGCCGCCGCGGCCGGCGGCGGCATCTCGGCCGCGAGCGCCGACGGCAGCGGCCCCGCCGCCGTGTCGTCAGGGCTCGTCACCTGCGTGCTCACGCCCGAGCTGACGGAAGGGCCCGTACTACATCGCAGGCGAGAAGGTGCGTCGCAACATCACCGACGGCCGGCCCGGAACGCCGCTCGGCACTACATCTCACCGTCGTCGACGCGTCCACGTGCAAGCCGATCAGCGGCGCGGCGGTCGACATCTGGCATGCCGACGCCGCGGGCGTCTATTCGGGGTTCGGCGCGGGCGCGTCGAGCCGGACGTTCATGCGCGGCATCCAGCGGACGGACGCGCGAGGTCTCGCCACGCTTCGTGACCGTCTATCCGGGCTGGTACCAGGGCCGCACGGTGCACATCCACGTGAAGGTGCACGTCGGCGGCAACGTCGTGCACACCGGCCAGCTCTTCTTCACCGACGCGCTCACCGACACGGCGTTCAAGGCGACGCCCTACTCGAGTCGCGGCCGAACCGGACGACGCGAAACGCCGACGACTCGATCTTCGTGAACGGCGGCAAGCGGTCGCTGCTCGCGCTCGAGCGAAGACGGCAGCGGCTACGTCGGCTCGATCACGATGGGCGTCCACCGCAGCTGAAGGTCTAGGATCGAGGCGTGCCCGACGCGCTCTGGTTCACCGACGACCCGGCCGCGTGCAAGCTGCTCGCCGACGATCCGTTCGCGCTGCTGGTCGGCTTCGCGATCGACCAGCAGGTGCCGGTGCAGAAGGCGTTCGCCGGGCCGCTACGTGCTGAAGCAGCGGGCCGGCACGCTCGACCCGAAGAAGCTCGCGAAGCTCGACCTCGCACCGCTCTTCGCCGAGCGCCCCGCGATCCACCGCTTCCCGAGCGCGATGGCCGAGCGGGTGCGCGACCTCGCAGCCGTCGTGAGCGAGGATTACGGTGGCGACGCCTCGCGGATCTGGGAGCGAGGCGGCGGACGGGACCGACCTGAAGAAGCGGATCGGCGCGCTCCCGGGCTTCGGCCCGATGAAGGTCACCGCGCTCGGCTCGGTGCTCGCGAAGCGGTTCGATGTCGAGGTCGCCGCGACCGCTCGTACCGAGTCACCCGACGCTCGGCGACGTCGACTCGCCCGAGGCGCTCGAGCGCTACCAGGCCGCGAAGCGCGCCCACAAGGCCGAGCTGCGCGCACGCGCGGAACCACCTGACGAGCTCTGGGACCGGCGCACGACACCTCGGTGCCTCGCCCGTTCGCGGGGAGTCACACGCCGATGTCGGCGCATCTGGCTCGCGAGGCACCTCGCGGTCGTCCGGGTCAGCGATCCGCTCGAGCTCCGCTCGCGCGAGCTCGGCGTAGCGAGCCGCGTCGAGCGGTTTTCGCCGGCGGCGAGATTGGCACGGGCGACGACCTCGAGCGCCGACGCGAGATCGCCATTCCTCGAACGCCCTCGCCGCTCGTCGGACGAGCTCGAGACCGCGCGTTCGCGTGGTGGAGCGCCGGCTCGCCCCGCCCGAGCGCCGCATAGATGCGGGCGCATCGACTCTCGCCGCGCTGCGAGGTTGGCGGCCGTCCCCACCTCGTCCCCAGTGGTCGGCGGGAAGCGTGCACGCAATGGATCAGCTCGTCGTCCTGCGCGGGCGTGCGGCCGTCGAGCTCGAGCAGCCGCCAGCTGCGGTTGAACAGCTCGACGGCCAGTCGGCGGTGGCCGCCGCGTCGAGCGGCGCGACGGCCCCGTCGCTCATCTCCTCTCCCGGTCCCTGCGCTCCTGTCCCCGTCATGCAGCCACGATAGGGCACCGCGACGCCGGCACCGGTGATCGAACCGTCAGCGTGGATCCGCGCCGTCGACGTTCCAGTGGCGCGCGACCGAGACGATCCAGGCACCGTCCTCGCGCGGCGTCAGCGAGAAGAGGCTGATCGCACGGCGGCCGAGCTCGTGGTCGCCGTAGAGGATCTCGACCATCGATGCGACGCGGCTCCTCGATCGCCGCGCGTGCCTCGGCGAACGCGGGATCGGACGGATCGCGGAACGCGCCCTGCCAGAAGCCCACCTCGCCCGGCGCGATGTAGAGGTCGCGGGTGAGCCGGTGGAAGTCCTCGAGCGGCGCGTGCTCGGATCACGCCGGTGAGCCGCTGCTCCGGGTGCAGGTACCAGCCGTGCAGCACCGCGATCCCGCTGCCGACGTTTCGGAGCGAAGCCGCGAGGTAGATCACCGCGTCCGTCACCTCGGCACGCGCCGCTCCCGGGGACCCGGAACCAGCGGTCGTCGAAGAAGCCGACCTTCTGCGGCGGGTCGTCGGGTCGCGACGGCATCAGCACGGGCCGCAGGCCCGCGAGCAGCGAGCGCTCGGCCGCACGGGCCGTCCGGTTCCCGGACCGGACCGAGCCGAACGTCGCGAACGCGAGCACGAGCGTCGCGCCGCCGTCGCGAGCGACGAGACGGTGACCCAGTCAGTCGCCAGCATCCGCCCGCAAGCGCTTGAGCGCCGGCGCCGAGCGCCTGGCCGCCGCGCAGCACCGGCTCGAAGAGGTCGCCGTGCCGCGCGACGCGCTCGAGCGCGACCGCCATCGTGAAGTCGCGCGGCCGCACGTCGTCGGTGAGCTCCTCCCAGCGAAGCGGCGTCGACACCGGCGCGCCGGGCTTCGGGCGCACCGAGTAGACCGACGCGATCGTCTTGCCGCAGCCGTTCTGGCGGTGGTCGACGAGCACACCCGACCGCTTCTTCTTCAGCCACTCGGTCGTCACCTCGCCGGGGTGCTCGCGCTCGAGCCGCCGCGAGAGCAGCTCGGCGAACTCGTAGGTGTCCTCGAAGGTCGCGCGCCGGGTGATCGGCACGAGCACGTGGATGCCGTCCGACGCCGCTCGTCTTCACCTACGATTCGAGGTCGAGCGCCTGCAGCGCGGCGCGAACGTAGTGCGCGACCCGGATGCAGAGCGCGAATGCGCCGTCCTCGTCGGGCGGGTCGAGGTCGAAGAGCACGAAGTCGGGACGGTCGGGCTTGTCGACGCGCGAGTACCACGCGTTCATGTCGATGCAGTGCATCTGCACCATCCAGAGCAGCGCGTCGCGCGAGTCGACGAGCGGGAAGTCGACGAGCCGCGACTCGCCCTTGCCGCCTCGCGGCCACGTGCGGAACTGCACGCGTCGGGATCCAGTCGGGCATGCCCTTCGGCGCCTGCTTCTGGAAGAACGCGTCGCCGGCGATCCCTTCGCGCCAGCGCTTCATCGTGAACGGCCGGTCGCGGAGGTGCGGCACGATCGCATCGGCCGACCGTGCCGTAGTAGTCGAACAGGTCGCCCTTCGTGATGCCGTCGTCCGGGAAGAGGACGCGGTCGGCGCTCGAGAGAGCGACGGTGCGACTCACGACGGGAGCCGTCCCCAGTCGAGCTGCGTCTTCACGGTGAGCATGTACCGTCGTCGCGGGACTCTGCGATCGCTCGAGCGCGACCGGAAGGTGCGCCCGACGCGGGGATCAGCCGACACCGGCGAGCAGAAAGGCACGATTCTCCTTCAGCATCTCGCGGGCGATCACGAGTCGCTGGATCTGGTTCGTGCCCTCGTAGATCTGGGTGATCTTGGCGTCGCGCATCATCCGCTCGACCGGGAACTCGGAGATGTAGCCGTAGCCGCCGAGGATCTGCACCGCGTCGGTCGTGACCTCCATCGCGACGTCGGTGCAGTAGAGCTTCGCCATCGCCGACAGCTTCGTCAGCTCGCCGCCGTCGTCGCCTTCGTCGATCAGCCGCCCGACCTTGTAGAGGAGGCCGCGCGCCGCCTCGCAGCGCGTCTCCATGTCGGCCAGCATTCCCGCGATCAGCTGGTGCTCGGCGATCGGCTTGCCCATCGTCTCGCGCGTACGCGCGTAGTCGAGCGCATAGTCGGTTGCACCCTGCGCGAGCCCGAGCCCCTGCGCGCCGATCCCGGGCCGCGAGCGGTCGAGGACGCGCATCGCGATGCGAAACCCGTCGCCCTCGGCGCCCAGCAGGTTCGCTGCGGGCACACGGCAGCGTTGAAGAAGAGCTCGCCGGTCGTCGAGCCCTTGATCCCCATCTTCGGCTCGATCCGCCCGACCTCGAATCCCGGCGCGTCCGCCTCGACCACGAACGCCGAGATGCCCTCGTGCCCCGCTTCGCGGCTCGGTCTTCGCGAAGACGACGTAGAGCGAGCGCGACACCCGCGTTCGTGATGAAGCGCTTGCCGCCGTCGAGCACGTACTCGTCGCCGTCGCGCCGGGCGGTGGTCCGCATCGCGGCGCTGTCGGATCCCGAGCCCGGCTCGGTCAGCGCGTAGGCGGCGAGCCACTCGCCCGACGCGAGCCTCGGCAGGAAGCGGTGCTTCTGCTCGTCGGTGCCCGCCAGCTTGATGCCGAGCGACCCGAGCTCCTGCACGGCGATGATCAGGCCGCTCGTCGCGCAGACCTTCGACAGCTCCTCGATCGTCACGAGCGTCATCAACGCGCTCGCGCCGATGCCCCCGTACTCCTCGTCGTACATGATCCCGAACAGGTCGTTCTCGCGGAAGAGCTCGACGACGTCCCACGGGAACTCGGCGGTCTTGTCGATCTCGGCGGCACGCGGTGCGATCCGCTCACGCGCGAGCGTGCGAACGAGCTCGCGGATCTCACGCTGCTCGTCCGTCAGCGGATCGAGGCGACGCTCACGGCGGCGATTCTAGTCGCGGCGCCGCGCTAGATTCGTCCCCGTGATCCTCGAGAACGGGTTGGTTCGGACGCTCGACCCGCAGGTGCCGACGCAACGCGCGCTGCGATCGCGGGCGAGCTCGTCGCCGGCGGCGTCGGCGTGCACGAGACGGCGCTCGCGCTCGCCCGAGGTGGTCGACCTCTGCGGCTACACGCGTCGTCCCCGGCCTGAACGACGCGCACGTGCACTTCCCGACGTGGGCGGTCGCGCAGACGGAGGTGAAGCTCGACGGGTGCCGTTCGCTCGACGAGGCGCTCGCGCGGCTGCGCGCCGCGCCGCGCCCGCCGGAGGGCCGCTGGCTCCGCGGCTACGGCTGGCGGAGCGGCGACTGGGAGCCGGAAGCGTGAGCCGACGCGCCACGATCTCGACGAGCTGACGGGGGACATGCCCGCCGCACTGATCGCGAAGGACTACCACTCACTCTGGCTGAACTCGGCCGGCGCTCGCGCACGCGAACGGCGACCTCGAGGTCGCCGGCGGCGTCGTCGAGCGCGACGAGCGCGGGCGAGCCGACGGGCGTCCTGCGTGAGGAGGCCGCCTGGCGGTTCAAGGAGCGTTACCTGACGATCGCCGACCGACGAGTACCTCGAGGCGATGCGACGCGGCGTGCGACTGGCGGCGAGCCGCGGCGTCACGGCGGTGCACGACAAGGACGGGTGGCTCGGCGCGCTCCGGCTCTGGCGGCAGCTCGAGGAGGCCGGCGCCCTGACGCTCCGCGTCTGGCAGTCGATCCCGTACCAGCAGCGTCGAGCACGCGCAGGCAATCGGCGTTCGCTCGGGCTTCGGCGAGCCCGCTGCTCAAGATCGGCTACCTGAAGGTGTTCATGGACGGCACGCTCGGCTCGCAGACGGCCTGGATGAGGGACGGCAGCGGCGTGCAGATCACGAGCGGCGCCGAGCTCGCCGAGATCGTGCGGGCGGGCGCGGCCGCCGGTCTGCCCGTCGCCGTGCACGCGATCGGAGACCGGGCGAACCGCGAGGCGCTCGACGCGTTCGAGTCGACGCGCGACGGTCTGGGCGCCGCTCGGCCTGCGCCGCGCATCGAGCACGCGCAGCTGCTCGAACGCGACGACATCGCGCGCTTCGCGACGCTCGGCGTCGCTGCGTCGGTGCAGTTCTCGCACGCTCCTTCCGACCGCGATCTCGCCGATCGCAACTGGGCGGGAATGACCGACGGCGCCTATGCCTACCGGTCGCTGCTCGACACCGGGGCGACGCTGGCGAACGGCTCCGACGCGCCGATCGAGGAGCTCGAACCGCTCGCCGGGATCCGCGCCGGCGTCCGGCGGACGATCGACGACCGTCCGGCCTGGCACGCCGAACAGGCGGTGACGGTCGATGAGGCGTTCCGGGCGACGTGCATCGCGCCGGCGTGGCTCGAGCACGACGAGCGACGGCGCGGGCGGCTCGTGCCGGGCATGCTCGCCGACCTCGTCGTGCTCGACCGCGACCCGTGGGAGGACCTCGACGCCGCGGTCGTGGCGACGATGGTCGGTGGTCGCTGGGTGCACAATCCGCCCCCCTGGTAGCTGGAGGGTCTGGCGGGATACAAGTTGTGCCGCTGGGGCGACGAACCGCATCCCGCCAGACCCTCTGCGGTTTTTCGTTCGTTTTACAGCAGTGAACGGCGGGCTTGCGCCGCGGGTCGATCGTGTCCTCCGTCAGAAGATTTCCCGAGCCCAGCAGGAGGACCACGATGAAGCACCGCCTGATCCTCGCCCTCACGCTCACGGCAGCGCTGGTTCGCCGCGGTCGCCGCCACGGCGACCGGTGGACCGAAGGGGCAGCTGTTCCAGTTCAGAGGCGATTTGCTGAACGCCAGCTCGACCAACGTGCAGGTGCAGGTCGACGGCGGCAACCACGCTGCACTCAGGGCGCTGATCGGCCAGTCGCAGAACCAGACGTTCACGATCGGCGCGATCGACCGAGATCCTGGTCTGGTCACACGGCGTGCCTCACGTCGGCACCGTCACCGACCTCAAGCAGGGCGACAACGTCCAGGTGAACGTGCGTGCGCCGCACGGCTCGTCGCTCCAGACGATCGAGGCGACCGCCGCCGGTACCGTCGGCGACCACGGCCCGAACTCGAACCCGGCGTCGAAGCCCTTGTACCTGTACGTCGGCACGGTGACCGGCCCGCAGTCGGGCGGCCACGTCGCCCTGCACGTCTCGAGCGGGAACTGGCGCGGCCTGCAGTCGATGCTCGGCCAGCCCCTCGATCAGAGCTTCTCCTACGACGACGGGACGATCTTCCTGCTGTGGCAGGGCAAGGTGCCGACCGTGATCGACGCCTCCCACCTCCAGGCCGGCGACCGGATCACGGTGCGCATCCGCGCACCGCGGAACGCGACGCTCGCCCAGGTCGAGGCGACTCCCGCCAAGCACGTCGGCGACCACGAGCCGGGCGATCCCTCGGCGCAGAACTAGAGACCTCCTCCCGAGGCAGACCGCCGCGGCCGGCAGCCCTGCCGGCCGCGGCGCGTCGGCGGCGCGCATAGAATCGCGGCGTGCCGGGCGAGGCTGAACTCGAGGACTCCGGCTCGGGCCTCGCACCCGCCGCCGCCGGCTGGTTCGTGGTGAACGTGCGCGACACCGCCTGGTGGACGTCCGAGACGACCGGGGCGGCGTGCGCCTTCGAGAGCGAGCAGAACTCGTTCGGGCAGTTCGGCATCAACGTGAGCGTGCTGCGACCCGGCGAGCCCAACTGCCTCTACCACTCGGAGTCGCAGCAGGAGGCGTTCCTCGTGCTGTCCGGCGAGTGCAAGCTGCTCGTCGAAGGCGAGGAACGGCCGCTCAAGGCCTGGGACTTCTTCCATTGCCCCGCGGGCACGACGCACGTCTTCGTGGGCGACGGCGACGGCCCGTGCGCGATCCTGATGGTCGGCGCGCGGACGGAGAACGAGCAGCTGCTGTATCCGGTGTCCGAGCTCGCCGCGCAGTACGGCGCGAGCGCGGCAGAGGAGACCAACGACCCAAAGCGGGCGTACGCGAACTTCGAGCGCGCGCGGCGCGGGCGGCCTCCGTACTGGGACGGCCTCCCGTGGGCGGACCTTTAGAGGTCCGCGAAGGCCCGGAAGAGCTCGCGCCCCGCGGCGATCCCCTGCCCGACGTACTCGACCAGCAGCCGTTCGTTCGGCGAGTGGATCTGCGAGTCGGGAAGGCCGAAGCCCGTGACGATCGTCGGGATCCCGTTCCGTGTCAGTGCCGGGACGATCGGAAGCGTCCCGCCCGAGCGGATGAGGAGCGGCCGCACGCCGAGCACGCGCTCGAAGGCGTCGAGCCCGAGGCGGATCGCCTTTGCGTCGGGTGAGACACGACCCGGCTCGGCCGACGACCAGAGGTCGACGGTCACGTCGGCGCCCGCGGGGGCGGACGCGCGGAGGAGCCGTTCGAACTCGGGCGCGATCACCGCGACCTCCTGGCCGGGTGCGAGACGGATCGACACGTTGGCGACGGCTTCGACGGGCAGCACCGTTTTCTGCAGCTGCGGCGAGCCGCTCATGATCCCGTTGACGTCGACCGAGGGCTCCGCCAGCGTGCGCCGGTAGAAATCGGCGGTCGCATCAGGATCCTTCGGCCGCGCGCCCCCTTCCGCCAGCTCGTCGGCGCCGGTCGGGAGCTTCCCCCAGCCGGCGAGCTCCTCCTCGGTCGGCGCCGCGATCCCCTGCCGAAGCGGCTCGGCCAGCGTTCCGTCGTGGGCGATCAGGCCGTTGAGCGCCTCGATCAACGCGTGCGCACCGTTCAGCGCCGCGCCGCCGAACATCCCGGAGTGGAGGTCCCGTTCGCCGGTCCGGACCGTCACGTGGAAGTAGGCGATGCCGCGCGTGGCGAGGTCGAACGCCGGCATCCCGCGGCGGATCATGCCGCTGTCGAAGATCACGGCCGCATCGGCGCCGCGCTCGTCGGCCTCCAGGTACTCGACGATCGAGTTCCCGCCCGACTCCTCCTCCCCGTCGCAGCAGAAGCGCACGTTGACCGGCAGCTCGCCGGCGGCGGCGAGCTCGCGCGCGGCCGAGAGCAGTAGGTAGAGCTGGCCCTTGTCGTCGACGGTGCCGCGGCCGTAGAGGTACTCGCCCCTCACCTCGGGCTCGAACGGCGCCGAGTCCCAGAGCTCGAGCGGGTCGGCGGGCTGCACGTCGAAGTGCCCGTAGCAGAGAACGGTCGGGGCATCGTCGCCCGTCGTCGCACGCAGCTCGCCGATCACGAGCGGCTGGCCCTTCCAGTCGACCACGTCGGCATCGCCTCCGGCGGCGCGCAGGAAGTCGCGCACCCAGTCGGCCGCACGGAGCACGTCGCCCGCGTGCGCGGGGTCGGCGCTGATCGACGGAATGCGAAGGAGCTCGGCGAGCTCGTCGAACCAAGGCTCCGGCACGCGCGTGAGCCTACCCTCTGCGCCCCGCGGCCAGGGCGTGGTCCATCGCCTCGGGAAGGCGGAGCCGCGCATTCCCGGTGGAGGCTTCGCCACGGGGATCATCGAGCTCCAAGGGAGGGGAACCGCGATGGTTCCCCTCCCGGGCGCTATGCGACTTCGCGCAGCTTCTCGCTCTCGGCGAGCGCGCGGAGCTTCTTGAGCCCCTGGCTCTCGATCTGGCGGATGCGCTCGCGAGTGACCCTGAACGCACGCCCGACCTCGTCGAGCGTGCACGGCGCTCCTCCGTTCAGGCCGTACCGCAGCTCCAGCACCCGACGCTCCCGTTGCGAGAGCGCCGACAGGCACCTCTGCAGCGCGGCGATCCGGAACGCGGTGTCGGCCGCCTCGTCGGGCAGCGGTGCGCTGTCGTCCTCGATGAAGTGGCCGAACTCCGACTCCTCATCGTCGCCGACCGGCTTCTCCAGCGAGACAGGCACCTGCGACGTGCGGCGGATCGCGTCGACCTCGTCGACGCTCAGGCCGAGCTCCGCGGCGATCTCGACGTTCGTCGGCTCGCGGCCTCGCTCGGCACGGAGCTTGCGCTCGGTCCGTACGATCTTGTTCAGTTTCTCGACCACGTGAACGGGCATCCGGATCGTCCGCGACTTGTCGGCGAGCGCGCGTGCGACCGCCTGGCGGATCCACCACGTCGCGTATGTCGAGAACTTGTACCCCTTCCGCCAGTCGAACTTCTCCGCTGCGCGGACGAGCCCGATCGTCCCCTCCTGGATCAGATCCAGGAACGGCAGTCCCTGGTTCCGATACCGCTTCGCGATCGAGACGACCAACCGCAGGTTCGCCTCGATCATCTCCTGCTTTGCGCGGTGGTCGCCGCGCTCGATCCGCTTCGCGAGCTCGACCTCCTGCGCTGCAGTGAGGAGGTCGACACGTCCGACGTCCTTCAAGAACAGCTGCAGCGAATCGGTCGAGAACTCGAACTCGGCCTCGACCGGATCTTCGACCTCCTCGATCGCTACTTCGTCGAGCGCCGCATAGACCTCTGCTGCGCGCTCGTCATCGCCCGACGTCGCCTCGTCGTCGGCCTCTCCTTCGACGGTCTGAGGCTCCTCCTCGATTTGCACCGTGCGGCCCTGCGCTCCCATGGTTCCCCCTCACCGGATGCGGAACTCTCGCATCGGGGCCGGACGGACGCCAGGGCCGCCCGGCTCATCTTTGCGCTCCTCTGGTCCTGCTCGACTACCTCCCTAGACGACGGAGAAAGACGTTCGCTTCCCGGCCCAGCTCCGTCTTCGGACCGAGCCTGGTCGCGGCCCGAAACTCCTTCACAGCCTGCGCGCGTTGGCCGGTCCACGCAAGTAGCAGCCCCAGATGAAAGCGGACCGACACACTCCGCGGATAGCGCCGGACGAGCGGGCCGAGCCGCGAGAACGACGCGACCAGGTTGCCCTCGTCGAACCGGCCTACCGCCGCTGCCACCTGGGCCTCGTCGTCATCGGGGTGCTCCTTCGCTGCTCGCTCGTACAGGCGCTCGGCCGAGTGCTGGTGCCCCTGGCGCTGAAGCACGACGCCGCGGGCCAGCAGCTCGTTCGGGCGCGTCTGCTGGAACAATGGATAGAGGCCGTCCTGGGGCACGAAATACTGCGGATGCAGGATCTCATCGGCGCGCATCTCGTAGATCGTGTCCCGCCCCACGGACTTGGCGGTCCGGAACGCCTGCGCCGCCTCGTCCACGTAGCCCGCGCAGTAGAGCGCGATCCCGTAGTTGAACTGGACCACGGCGTCGCGCGGCGCCGACTGCGCGACGGGCTCGAGAGCGCGGGCCGCACGGGTGCCCCGTTCCGCGAACGCCGCCCTGACGGCGGCGCCGTGCGCGGTTGGGACTCCAGGGGCGATCAGCGGAGTGACGCCGTGGTCGCACCGCCGCTTCAGCTGAGGCGGGTCCTGCCTTGTCGCCGAGACGACGCCGACCACGATCGCGGCGGCAGCCACGGCGCCGAGACCGGCGACGATGCGCACGCGGGCGGCCGGTGACACGGCGCCAACGTAGCGGGAATGCGTGGTGCTATCACTATCGTTTCTGAAGGTATGACCACGTACAGGGAGCTGTTGAAGCGGACCAAGGAGCGCATCTCCGAGGTCGACGCACGCGCCGCGGATTCCCTCACCGACGCCACCTGGATCGACGTTCGCGAGGCGGACGAGTGGCAGGAGGGCCACATTCCCGGCGCCATCCACATCCCGCGCGGCAATCTTGAGTCGCGCATCGAGACGGCGGTGCCGGACAAGAGCGCGGAGATCGTCCTCTACTGCGCCTCGGCCGCGCGCTCGGCGTTCGCCGCCGAGACGCTCGCGGAGCTCGGCTACTCGTCCGCGCACTCGCTCGTCGGTGGGTTCACCGACTGGAAGCGAAACGGCGGGGAGGTCACGCTTCCGCGGACGCTCTCCCCCGAGCGCCGCACCCGCTATTCGCGACACCTGCTGATCCCCGAGATCGGCGAGGAGGGCCAGCTCAAGCTGCTCGACAGCCGCGTGCTCCTGATCGGAGCCGGCGGACTCGGATCGCCGGCGTCGCTCTACCTCGCCGCCGCCGGGATCGGCCGGATCGGGATCGTCGACGCCGACATCGTCGACGAGACGAACCTGCAGCGGCAGGTCGCGCACTCACTCGAGACGCTCGGCACGCCGAAGGTCGATTCGGCGAAGCGCTCGATCGAAGCGCTGAACCCGGACGTCGAGGTGCTCACCTACCGCGAACGGCTCACGTCGGAGAACGTGGAGCGCATTCTCGGCGACGGCTGGGACCTGATCGTCGACGGCGCCGACAACTTCCCGACGCGGTACCTCGTCAACGACGCCTCGGTCTGGCACGGCATCCCGGTCGTCCACGGCTCGATCTATCGCTTCGAGGGTCAGGTCACGGTGTTCTCGCCGCACGAGGGCCCGTGCTACCGCTGCCTCTTCCCGGAGCCGCCGCCGGCCGAGCTCGCGCCGTCGTGCGCCGAGGGAGGCGTGCTCGGCGTGCTGCCGGGGATCGTCGGCTCCCTGCAGACGAACGAGGCGATCAAGCTGGCCGCAGGCATCGGCGAGCCGCTGGTCGGACGACTGCTGCTCTTCGACGCGCTCGTGACCGAGTTCAGCGAGGTCAGGGTCGAGCGCAACCCCGACTGCCCGGTCTGCGGGGATCACCCGACGATCACCGAGTACGTCGACTACGTGGAGTTCTGCGCGAGATGACGGGGTGACGAGATGACGGTCGTGCGTGTGCCGCCGGTGCTGCGAAGCGAGGCCGGCGGAGCGCGCGAGGTCGTCGCCGAGGGCGCGACGGTCCGCGAGGTCATGGAGGACCTTTCGCGACAGTTGCCGGCGCTCGGCGAGCGCGTCTACGAGGCGGGCGAGCTGAGGCCGTTCGTGAACGTGTACGTCGACGGTGAGGACGTCAGGACGCGCAGCGGGCTCGAAACGCCCGTATCCACCAACTCGACCGTGATCCTCCTACCGGCGATGGCCGGTGGTTCCCTCACGGCCCCGGCCGGTCGCCGCTCCGGGCGGCGGCGCCGCTCTCCGCGCCGACCCGGCGCCCCTGACGCCCCCACGATGCCTTCCGGGATCGTGAGGGGAGGCGTGGTAGCGAGGTCGCTGCTCGACCTGATCGGCGGCACGCCGCTCGTCGAGCTCGGCCGGCTGTCGCCACCGGGCCGCACGGTCTACGCGAAGCTCGAGGGACAGAACCCGACCGGGTCGATCAAGGACCGCGTCGCGCTCTCGATGGTCGAGGCGGCGACGCTCGAGCCGGGGCAGGAGCTGCTCGAGCCGACGAGCGGGAACACCGGCATCTCGCTCGCGCTCGTCGCGAAGCTGAAGGGCTACAAGCTGACGTGCGTGATGCCGGCCAACGCGACGCCCGAGCGGCGGGCGATCCTCGAGCTCTACGGCGCGACGATCGTCGACTCCCCGGCCGAGCACGGCTCGAACGGCGCCGTCGCCCTCGCGCTCGAGATCGCCGCGCGCGACGACCGCTACGTCATGCTCTTCCAGTACGCGAACGAGGCCAACCCGCGAGCGCACTACGAGGGGACCGGCGCGGAGATCGTGCGCGAGCTGCCACGTGTCGACGCGGTCGTTGCCGGGCTCGGAACGGGCGGGACGCTGATGGGGGCAGGCGCGCGGGTGCGCGACGCATTCCCGAACGCGCTCGTCGTAGCGGCGGAGCCGCTCCCCGGCGACCCGGTAATGGGGTTGCGCTCGCTCGAGGACGGCTACGTCCCTCCGATCCTCGACGTTTCAGCGCTCGACCGGAAGCTGCTCGTCTCGAACGCCGAGGCCGCTGCTGCGGCGCGCGTCCTCCTCGATCGCGAAGGGCTCTTCGCCGGCGTCTCGTCCGGCGCCGTCGTGCACGTGGCGCGGCGGATCGCCGAAGAGCTACCGGCCGGCGCCGTCGTCGTCGCGATTCTCGCCGACGGCGGCTGGAAGTACCTGTCGGCGGAGTTCTGGAGCGGCGAGGAGATCGACGAGGCGGTGCTCTGGTGGTGATCCCGAGCGAAGTCCGCGCGGAGCTTCGCGCCCACGCCGTGGAGGAGGCGCCGAACGAGTGCTGCGGCGTGATCGTCTTCCGTGACGGCGTCGCCGACCGCTACGTGCGGGGGCGGAACGCGCTCGAGTCGCCGTACCGCTACCAGCTCGAGATCGATCCGGTCGTGTGGTTCCTCGAAGACGACGGCTACGAGCTCGCCGTGTTCCACTCGCACCCGGCGACGAAACCGGAGCCGTCGCGCACCGACCGCGAGCTGTCCGGTCTCTGGGCGGGCCGTCCGTTCCTGATCTACTCGCTCGTCTTCGACGCGCTGCGGGCGTGGCGCATCTCGCGCGACGAGGTCGACGAGATCCCGCTGACAGACCGTTAAACAGGTTCGCGCGCCGCACAGCGGGGAAGACCGAGCGCCGTGACCGACGCGGCCGCCTGGATCGTCGTCCGGCTGGGCTTCGTGCTCGTCCCGGCGTGGATCGTGGCGGCCGTCGCCGCAGCCCACTATCTGCCCGGGATCACGCAGGGAGCCTCCAACCCGCTGGGCGGCCTCGTTCCCGGCGGGGCGGCCGCGATCGGAACGCAAGAGCGCGAAGCTCGGGCGTTCGGCTCGACGATCCTCACGCGCGTCGTGGTCGTCCAGCACCGCGACCGACCGCTGACGCGCCGCCAGCTCGACCGCACCGCCAAGGCCGCGCTGACCGTCGACCGCCATCGGTCCCATCTGCTCCGCCACATCGCGTTCGCAGCGCCGCTCCTCTCGCGCGACCGCACGACGACGGTCACCTATCTGTACTTCGCGCCCCACGTGAGCGCCGGCGCGCAGCTCGCGCTCGCGCAGACGTTTGCGCGCGGTCTCGACCCACCGGCCCTCCGCACCGGCGCGCTCCTCGCACGCACGTCGGAGTTCGACCGCATCGAGCGCGGGCTCCCGTGGGTGACGCTGGCGACGATCGGCCTGATCGCCGTGATCCTGCTCGTCGCGTTCCGCTCCCCTGTCCCCGCCGTCGTCGTCCTCGGCGCTGCCGCGGTCTCGTACACGATCTCGGTTCGTCTCCTGTCGTGGCTCGCCAGCCATGAGCACCGGTCACTTCCGAAGGAGGTGGAGCCCGTGCTGGTCGCCCTGCTGCTCGGTCTGCTGACGGACTACGTCGTCTTCCTCGTCTCCGGCATGCAGAGGCGCCTCGCGGAGGGCGAGTCGCGCTTCGAGGCCGCCGAGGGGACGACGCGCGAGAACCTCCCGGTCGTCTTCACCGCAGGGATGATCGTGGCGCTCGGGTCTGCGACGGTCGTCGTCGGCCATCTCGACGTCTTCCGCTCGTTCGGCCCCGCGATGGGTCTGACCGTCCTCGTGACGGTCGCGGTCGCGCTGACCTTCGTCCCGGGGGTGCTCGCCCTGCTCGGCCCTGTTCTCTTCTGGCCGGCCACGCCGTCGCCGGCTCACGACAGGGCCGCATCGGCCCGGCTCTGGCGCCTCGCGACCGCGCGCCCTGCCTCCGCCACGCTGGCCACCCTCGTCGTCGCCGGCCTTCTCGTTGCCTCGGCGGGGCTCGTGCACGCCCGGCTCGGCTTCACGTTGATCAGCGGACAGCCGGGCAGCAGCGAGGTTCGGATGGGTTCCGACAACGCCGCGAAAGGATTCGCGCGAGGCATCGTCGCACCGACCGAGTTGCTGCTCGAAGGGAAGGTCGGCACGCGACGCCCGGCGCTCGCGCGCTTCGAGCGCAGCCTCGCGGGCATCCCGTCGGTCGCGAGCGTGCTCGGGCCCCGGGAACAGCCGACGCGCCGCGATCTGCCGGTGTTCGTGTCGCGTGACGGGCAGGCTGCCCGCTTCGCCGTCGTCCTCGATCGGGACCCGCTCGGCGCGCAGGCGATCGCCGCCCTCGACGGACTGCGCGACCGCGTCCCGGGGCTGCTCGAGCGAGACGGCCTCGGCGGCGTGCACGCCTCGTACGGCGGCGACACGGCGCTGGCGCAGGAGACGGTTGCAACGGTTCGCTCGGACGCCGTGCGCGTCGCGATCGCGGTGTTGCTCGTGAACTACGTCCTGCTCGCGCTCTTCCTGCGCTCGTTCTGGACGCCGCTCGTTCTGCTCGCGGCGAGCGTGCTCGCCCTTGCGGCGACGCTCGGAGCGGTGACGTGGATCATGCAGGGCCTGCTCGGCCACGGCGAGCTCACGTACTACGTCCCGTTCGCAGCCGGCGTGCTGCTGATCTCGCTCGGCTCCGACTACAACATTTTCATGCTCGGCGCGATCCGGCATGCGGCCGAGCGCCTACCGCTCCGGGACGCGATCGCCGAGGCCGCCCCGCGGGCGTCTTCCACGATCACGACTGCCGGCCTCGCGCTGGCGGGAAGCTTCGCGATGCTCGCACTGATCCCGCTGCGGCCGATGCGAGAGCTTGCGCTCACGCTGACGATCGGGATCCTGCTCGACACCTTCGTCGTGCGAAGCATCCTCGTCCCCTCGCTGCTCGCGCTGTTCCGGCGCGAGCAGCGAGGCGACAACGGCGTCAGCTGACCTTGAACGACCCCTTCATGATCGAGGCGTGCGGGTCGCACATGAACTTGTAGGTGCCCTTCTTGAGCGTGACAGCCCATGTGCTCGAGCCCGTGCCGCCGACCGACGTCGTCTTGTTCACGCCGGGACCGGTCAGGTGGAAGTTGTGGATGTTCGACTTGTCGCTGATCTTGAAGGTGTACTTGCCGGCCTTCAGGGTCTTCACCGCTTTCGACCCCTGCTTCAGCGTGATGGTGAACCCCGGTCCGACAGTGCCGGTGAGGGTGGTCGCCTGCGACTTGGCGAACGCCGCCGGAGCGGCGAGGGCCGCGCAGAGCGCCGCGAGTAGCACGATCTTCAAGGTCTCTCCTCGGTTGGTGGTTGCTGCCAGGGGACAGGGTACGCTCGCGAACATGGAGCTCGCGTCAATTGTCTCGCCCGACTCGCTGATCGAGCCTCAGGGACGATTTCTGACCGATCTGATGGGACGCGGCGTGGTCGGCAGAGCGGACGCGGTCGTGATGCCTGCCACGACCGACGAGGTGGCCGCGGTGATGCGCTGGTGCTACGAGCACGACGTTCCGCTGACGGCGCGCGGCGGCGGCACCGGGCTTGCCGGAGGCGCGATCCCCGTCGACGGCGGGGTCGTGATCGGCTTCGACCGGATGCGCCGCATCCGCCAGTTCGACCCGCTGCTCTGGCGCATGCACGTCGAGGCGGGCGTGACCACCGGAGACGTGCAGCGCCTCGCGCGCGAGAACGGCCTGCGGTTCCCACCGGACCCCGGGGCCGCGGAGCTGTCGCAGATCGGCGGCAACATCGCGTGCAACGCGGGCGGGCCTCACGCGTTCAAGTACGGCGTCACCGGGCACTGGGTGACCGGGCTCGAGGCGGTCGTCCCGCCCGGCGAGGTCGTCACGATCGGCGGCCCCGTGCGGAAAGACGTCGCCGCTTACGACCTGAAGAGCCTCCTCGTCGGGTCGGAGGGAACGCTCGGCCTCGTCACCGCTGCCTGGTTGCGGCTGATCCCCGCGCCCGACTCCGAGCTGCCCGTGGTCGGCATCTACCCGAACGCCGACGCCGGGATCGGCGCGATCGAGCGCGTCCTCGCCTCGGGGGTCGTGCCGGCGGCGGTCGAGTACCTCGACGGCGAGACGCTTCGGGTCTCGGGAGACACCTATCCTTTCGGGCTTCCCGAAGACGCCGGCTTCATGGTGATCACCGAGGCCGACGGCTCCGAGATCGAAGCCGCCCGCGTCGCCGGCGAGCTACGACAGGCGCTCGGCGACGACGCCGTCGCGTTGCACGCGCCGTCCTCGCCGGACGAGGTCGCCGCGCTCTGGCGCTGGCGGGGCGCAGTCGCATTCGCGATCCTCGCCCAGCGCGGCGGAGCGTTCAGCGAGGACATCGCCGTCCCGCTAGACCGGCTGCGCGACGTCGCGCGCGAGACGCTCGCGATCGGCGCGCGCCACGACGTGCCGGCGCTGTCGTTCGGGCACGCCGGAGACGGCAACATCCACGCGACGTTCCTGTTCGCACCCGACGCGCCGGGCGAGGAGGAGCGTGCCGACGACGCCTGCCGGGACCTGTTCGATCTCGCGTTGCAACTCGGCGGAACCGTGACCGGCGAGCACGGGATCGGATGGCTGAAACGCGGCCAGCTGGAGCGGCAGCTCGGCCCGCTCGGTTACGACCTGCACACCCGGATCAAGCGCAGCTTCGACCCGAAAGGGCTGCTGAATCCGGGCAAGAAGCTCTGACGTATCGAAGGCCGATGTTCGTTAGGCGTGCGTGTTGATCGCAAATCGATTCGCGATCGGTGCTCGCAATCGTGATAATCCCCTTGCCCCCCGTCCCGACATAGGAGGAAGAAGTGAGGAGATTTCCCAGGAGGGTGATTGCCCTTCTCGGCGTGGGCGTCCTCGTCGTCGCAATTCTCGCGACGACCGCGGCTGCCCGCTCCGACAAGCACTCGGCGTCGATCTCGGCGTGCGCGTTGCTGCCGGACACCAAGTCCTCGACGCGCTACACGCTGTTCGACGCTCCGTATCTGTCGCAGGCATTCCTGAAGGGGCACGTCACCGCCCACGTGCTGAACGCACAGGGCGACCCGCAGCGACAGAAGTCTCAGGCTGACGCCTGCCTCGCGGCGGGGGCGAAGGTGATCCTGCTCGACCAGCTCACGCCGGCTTCGGGCATCGCGATCACGAACGACGCCATCAGGAAGGGCGCAAAGGTCATCGACTACGACCGCCTGGTCGTGGGCAGCAAGGCGTCCTACTACGTGTCGTTCGACAACGTGCGGGTCGGCAAGCTGCAGGGACAGGGCCTCGTCGCCGCGCTCAAGGCGAACGGGAAGTACTCGCAGCACCCGGTGATCGCCGAGCTCAACGGCGGGCTCACCGACAACAACGCCCACCTGTTCAAGCAGGGCTACGACTCGATCCTCAACCCGCTGTACAAGGCGGGCATCTTCAAGAAGGCCGACGCCGGCGACCAGTGGACCGACTGGAACTATGTCAAGGCCGCGACGATCTTCACGCAGATGCTCACCCGCAACAGCAACACGATCGACGGCGTGCTGGCGGCCAACGACGGGATCGCCGGCGCGGTCATCTCCGACCTGAAGAACGCCAGCCTCAACCCGATTCCGCTGACCGGCCAGGACGCGACGCCCACCGGCGCCCAGTACATCCTCGCCGGCTGGCAGAGCGGCACCGTCTACAAGTCGGTGAAGAGGGAGGCCCTCGCGGCCGTGGCAGTGGCGATCAAGGTGCTCCGCCAGCAGAAGGTGCCCACGACCGGCAAGGTCAGTGGGACACCGTCGATTCTGTTGGCGCCGCAGTGGATCACCAAGTCGAACATCAAGACCCTGTTCACGGACGGGTTCTTGAAGGTGAGCGAGGTCTGCACCGGCGAGTACAAGCAGTACTGCACGCCTTAGCGAGTAGACCAATCGGAGTGTGTGGCGAGGCGTCCGCTCGGACGCCTTGCCCACTCCGGGCCGAGTAAGGTACGAACCCGCGCATGGCCACGACCGCACCGACTCTCGAGCTTCGCGGGATCTCGAAGGCATTCGGGTCGGTGCAGGCGCTCAACGACGTCGACTTCGAAGTGCGCAACGGCGAGGTGATGGCGCTCGTCGGCGACAACGGCGCCGGCAAGTCGACGCTCATCAAGTGCATCGCGGGGATCAACTCGATCGACTCGGGCGAGATCCTCTTCGACGGCCGCCAGGTCACGATCCACGGGCCGAAGGACGCGGCGAAGCTCGGGATCGAAGTCGTCTACCAGGATCTCGCACTCTGCGACAACCTCGACGTCGTCCAGAACATGTTTCTCGGGCGGGAGGAGCACGACTTCATCTACCGCCTCGACGAGCCGCCGATGGAACGGCGGACGGCCGAGACGCTCGAGACCCTCTCCGTGACGACCATTCGCTCGATCCGGCAGCCCGTCGCCACGCTCTCCGGTGGCCAGCGCCAGTCCGTCGCCGTCGCACGGGCCGTGATGTGGAACTCGCGGGTCGTCCTCCTCGACGAGCCGACTGCGGCGCTCGGCGTCGCCCAGACCCGGCAGGTGCTCGAGCTCGTGAAGCGACTCGCCGGGCAGGGGCTCGCCGTCGTGATCATCTCGCACAACCTGCTCGACGTCTTCGAGGTCGCGGACCAGATCACCGTGCTTCGGCTCGGACGGAACGTGGGCGTCTACCAGCGCACGGCGACGAGCCAGCAGGAGATCGTCGGCGCGATCACCGCCGGAATCCCGACGAAGGTGGCGGGTATCGTCGACGTCGACGTCGACGTCGACGTCGGGGTCGACCAGGTATGAGCACCGCCGCCCAGGCCGAGCCCGTAGCCGAGGGCTTCGGCGCATACGTGAGTCGGCAGTGGGACGCGCTCAAGTCCGGTGACGTCGGGCCGCTGCCCGTGATCGTCGCGCTGATCGTCATCACGATCTTCTTCACGTCGAAGCAGAGCGTCTTCTTCACCGCGGTGAACTTCAACAACCTGCTGGTGCAGACGGCGGGGACGACGTTGATCGCAATCGGCGTCGTCTTCGTGCTGCTGATCGGCGAGATCGACCTGTCGATCGGCTACGTCAGCGGCATCGGCGGGGTGGTCGTCGCCGAATTGCAGCAGTCGGGGACGAACCACAACTTCGGCGGCATCGGCGCGATCTTGCTCGCCCTCGCCGCGGGTGCCGTGATCGGCCTCCTCCAGGGCTCGGTGATCGCGCTCGTGGGCGTTCCGTCGTTCGTCGTCACGCTCGCCGGGCTGCTCGTGTGGCAGGGCGTGATCCTGCGCGCGCTCGGCACCGAGGGCGTGATCGGCATCCAGAACAACACCGTGAACAAGGTCGCGTCGTATTACTTCTCGGAGACTGCGGGCTGGATCATCGCCGCCGTGATCGCGATCAGCTACGCCGGGATCGTGATCGGGTCGGTCGTGCAAAGGCGGCGCGAGGGCCTCGCAGGCCGCGGCCTCACCGTCCCGATTCTCCGCGTCCTCCTCGTCGCCGTCAGTTCGTTCGCCGTCGTCGCGATTTGCAACCACGACCGCGGCGTCCCGTTCGCGGCCCTCCTGATCGTCGTGATGATCATCTTCTGGACGTTCATCGCGCAGCGCACCGTCTTCGGCCGCCACGTCTACGCCGTCGGCGGCAATGCCGAGGCCGCGCGGCGCGCCGGCATCAACGTCGCACGGATCCGGATCATCGTGTTCATGATCTCGAGCCTGATGGCCGCGATGGGCGGCATCGTCTTCGCAGCCCGCCTGAACTCGGTCGACCTGACCGCCGGTAGCGGCACCATCCTGCTCGACGCGATCTCGGCGGCGGTGATCGGCGGCACGAGCCTGTACGGCGGGCGCGGCTACGTGCGGAGCGCGCTGCTCGGCGCGCTCGTGATCTCGACGATCGAGAACGGGATCGACCTGGTCGGCTACGGCGACGCCACCAAGGACATCGTCACCGGCCTGATCCTGCTCGCCGCGGTCACACTCGACACCGTCTCGCGTCGCCGCCTCGCAGCATCCGGGCGCTAGCGTTCGCCGACGGCCGTCAGCAGGTAGCCGCCCTCGAGCATCGCAGGCGCGCGCTGCTGCAGGCGCTCCCGGCTCGGGACGTCCCAGCCGAGCGAGTCGGCCAGCCGCACGATCATGTTGAACAGCGCGCAGACCGTCGCCGCGTCCCGCAGCGCCTCGTCGGACACCCCAGCGGCCCGCACTGCCTGGGCGTCGGCCGGCTCGAGCTCGTCGGGCCGGAGCGTCTGCTTCTCGAGGAAGACGAGCGTCGCGGCGAGCTCGAGCCGGAGCGGCGCCGTCCGCCAGTCGGCGACCACCGCCTCCCAGACCTCCTCGCCGAGCGCGTACGACGCAACTGCGCCGTGGGAGCCCATTCAGAAGGGGCATTGGTTCAGGAGCGACGTGAAGGCGGCGAAGAGCTCCCGCTCCCCCGCGCTCCAGTCCGACGGCCCGCGCATCACGCGGTCGAGCGCCTCCGAGAACGGCGCGCCGAAGAGCTCGGGCCGGTAGAGCAGGGTCTTGACGACCCCGAGCGGCTCGTGGCCGCTCCGTTCGCGGATCTGGTCGAGGACGGCCGCCTCGCCCGCCGCGTGCCCGTGGTCGACGACGGCGAAGCCTCATCGACCGATCGTCTCCATCGCGGCGTCCAGGCGGCGCAGGCCCTCACGGATCGCAACGGCGACCGTCTGCTCGAAGATCTCGTCCTCCGAGCAGCCGGCGGCGCCGAGTGCCTCGACGTCGGCGTCGGTCACGGCGTACGCGCCGCTCCGCACCTTCTCGAGATATCCGGCGAGCTCCTGGCGAGGGCTCGGCGCCGCTGCGGCGCTCGAGCGCAGCCGCTCGATCGGATCCGTCACGCGTCGGCGTCCTCGTCGGGCTCGGGCCGGCGCACGGCCCGCGGCAGGGACGTGACGAGCAGACGGTCGATGCGCTGGCCTTCGACCGACTCGACCTGGAACTGCAGCGCCTCGTGCACGACCTCGTCGCCCGGGAGGGCCGCCCGGCCGAGCCGGCCGAAGACGAACCCCGCAACCGTGTGGTACCCGTCCTCCGGGAGCTCGACGTGGAAGCGCTCGTTGAAGTCGTCGATCGGGAACGTGCCGTCGATGCGGACCGTCTCGTCGTCGACGCGCTCGACCGTCTCGTCTGGGAGGTCGAACTCGTCCTCGATCTCGCCGACGATCTCCTCGAGTAGGTCCTCGAGCGTGACGATCCCCTCGGTCGAGCCGTACTCGTCGATCACGATCGCGAGGTGCTGGTTGGCGCGGCGGAACTCGGTGAGCAGCGCCGCGAGGTCCTTCGTCTCGGGGACCATGTGGGCCGGGCGGACGATCTGCTCCAGATCGACGGCGGCGAGGCCGCGATCGTAGATCGCCTCGACGAGGTCGCGGACGTGCAGGACCCCGACGATGTCGTCGAGCGACTCGCGGTACACCGGGTAGCGCGTGTACGGCGAGTCGAGCACCGCCTGGAGCGCCTCCTCCGGAGGCAACGAGACGGCGATCGCGGCCACTTCGGGGCGCGGCACCATCACGTCGGCGACCTCCTTGTCGGCGAAGTCGAAGACCTTGTAGAGCATCTCCTGCTCCTCGTGCTCGATCTCGCCCTGCTCGGCCGAGCTCGAGAGCAGCATCCGCAGCTCGGCCTCCGAGTGAGCCTCGCCCTCGGCGCCCGGCGGCTCGAGCTTGAGCGCACGCAGGATCACCTCGGTCGACCACTCGAGCAGCCAGATCAGCGGCCGGAACACGACGAAGAACACGCGGACGGGGCCCGATACCCAGAGGGCGGTGCGCTCCGCGTGCCCGAGGGCGATCCCCTTGGGAACGAGCTCGCCGATCACCACGTGCAGGTACGTCACCACGAGCAGCGCGAGCACGACGGCGAGGAACGACGCCATGACCGCGTCGAAGCGGTGGGCGAGCACCTGCTCGCCGAGCGCGCCGATCGCCAGGGACGAGATCGTCACGCCCAGCTGCATCGCGGCGATGAACCGCGGCGGGTCACTGGTGATGCCGAGCACGCGGCGCGCCTTACGGTTCCCCTTGTGGACGAGCTCCATGATCCGCGTCCGGCGCGACGTGACGAGGCTGTACTCGGCCGCCACGAAGAACGCGTTCAGGATGATCAGCCCGGCCAGGGCCAGCAGCTCGAGCGCGAGTGTCACGGTTCGCGCCTCAAAGGAGGCAGAACGGCATTCCGCAAGAACCTCCTAGGCGCACGCGTACTGGGCGGCAGATCGTCGTCCACGCGAATCAGCTGCCAGCGAGTATACCCGCGCCGCTCGGTCGATGCGAACGTATGTTCTATCATCTCGACATGGGCGCCGAGTACCGCGAAGAGCCCTGCCGCGTCGCGCTCAACCACGTGAAGGGCATGCCCTTCGGCTGGTCGCTCAACCCCTACATGGGCTGCGTGCACCGCTGCACCTTCTGTTACGTCCGCGCGTTCGAGCGCCGCGCCGACCGTCCTTCGGACGATCGCTACGGGCGCTCGATTCGCGTCAAGGTCAACATCGCAGACGTCCTGCGGGCGGAGCTGCACCGGCCGAACTGGAGCGGCGAGGCGATTGCGATCGGCGCAGCGACCGACCCGTACCAGCCCGCCGAGGGCCGCTACCGCCTCACGCGCGCGTGCATCGAGGTGCTCGGCGCGGTCGCGAATCCGTTCTCGATCATCACGCGCGGCCCGCTGATCGTGAGGGACGTCGACGTTCTCTCGGAGGCCGCCCGGCGCGCCGACGTCTCGGTGACGTTCTCGGTCCCGACGATCGACGTGGACGTCTGGCGGACGACCGAGCCCGGCACGGCACCGCCGAAACAGCGGCTGCGGGCTCTCCGGGTGCTCGCGGAGGCCGGCGTCCGCGCGTCGGTCGGCATGGCGCCCATCCTCCCCGGCCTCTCGGACTCCCCAGACCAGATCCGGCGCGTGGTCGAGGCGGCGCGCGAGGCCGGCGCCTGCGGCATCTGGGCGAACCTCCTGCACCTCAAGCCCGGCACCCGCGAGCATTTCCTCGCCTGCCTTGCCCGCGACTGGCCGTCCGAGCTGCCGCGGTACGAGCGTCTCTACGCCGGACGGGCGTACGTGCCGAACCGGGATGCGGAGCCCGTTCGCAAGCTCGTAGCGAGGCTCGCACGGCGCCACGGCGTGCGCGACCGCCGCCCCGAGCCGCTCCGGCCGCCCGCCCGCCCGGAACAGCTGAGCCTCCTTGGAGACGCTCTCACCGAATGAGAGGCTGAGCCGCCCCGACGGGCCGGGGTCAGCGAGCCTCATCCGGCGAGAACCTCTCAGCGAATAGGATGGCCCTCCGATGCCGCAGGAGGAGATCACCACCCTGATCGTCGACGACCACGAGGTCGTGCGCGAGGGGCTCCGGCTGTCACTGTCGCGCGCGCCTCACATCAGGGTGATCGGAGAGGCCTCCGACGGCGCGTCGGCCGTGGAGCTCGCCGAGCGCCGCAAGCCGGACGTCGTGATCATGGACGTGCGCATGCCCGGGATGGACGGGCTCGAGGCGACGAAGCTCCTGACCGAGAAGGTCCCCGACGCGAAGGTCTTGATCTTCACCGCGTACTCGGAGCGCTCGCTGCTGGGTCGTGGCCTCGAGTCGGGCGCCAAGGGTTACATCCTCAAGGAGGCCCCGCACCAGACCCTCGTGCGCGCGATCGAGAAGGTCGCCGGCGGCGAGGGCTACGTCGACCCGGCGCTTATGCCCGCGTTCTTGGCCGGCAAGGACTCCACGGACATGCTCACGACGCGGGAGCGCGAGATCCTGCAGCTCCTCGCCGACGGGCTCTCGAACGCGGACGTCGCCGGGCGGCTGTTCATTTCCGCGGAGACGGTCAAGAGCCACGTGCGCCACATCCTCACGAAGCTCGAGGCCGACACCCGGACTCACGCGGTCGCGATCGCCCTGCGCGAAGCGATCATCGACTGACCGGGTGACCGAAGGCGGGGAGACGCTCGACCGGCTGGTCACGGCCGAGCAGGACGAGAGGCGGCGCATCGCGCTGTTCCTGCACGACGGGCCGGTGCAGAACCTGTCCGGCATCGCCCTGATGCTCGATGCCGTGCAGCATGCGATCCAGACCGGGAACTCCGACGACGCGGCCAAGGTGCTGGCCGCCGCCATGGATCGCCAGCGGGCGACGATCAGGGAGCTGCGCGACCTGTCGTTCGCGCTCGAGCCGGTCGTGCTGCGTGACCAGGGCCTCGCGGCCGCGGTGCAGGCGCTCGCTTCGCAGCACGCGGCCGCCCACCGCGTGCGCTTCGACCTCGACATCGACGTGGCCGACAACCTCGGCGAGTCGGCCCAGATCGCGGTCTACACCCTGATCCGCGAGCTGCTCGAGCAGGCGGTGCGCCGGGGGCCGCCCACGTCGGTTCGCATCGCGATGGCGGAGGCGCCGAACGGCGGGGTGACCACCGTCGTCTCCGACGACGCCGAGCCCGAGCGGCGGCGGCGCTCGTTCGAGGCGATCGAGGAGCGCGTCAAGCAGCTCCACGGCCTGATCGCCGTCGAGCCGTCGTCCGAGGGCGGCACGCACGTCGTCGTCACGCTCCCGGCCTACGCGACGCGCCGTTAAGGTTGCTACGCCGATGACCGGCTTCGGGGACACCGATTACCTGCTCTTCGTCTGGTCGCCGTCCGGCTACACGCTGCGCGAGGTCCACGGGGAGCTGCCGCGGGTCGGGCAAGAGCTGGAAGCGGACGGCCGCACGATCGTCGTGTCGAAGATCGGCGCGTCACCGCTGCCGGACGACCGACGCCCCTGCGCGTTCTCGGTCGGCAAGAGCTGAGCTAGAGCGTCGCGGCCACGTCTTCGGCCGCTGCCAGCCCGAGCACGAGCGCCTGCGCGAGGCCGCTCGCGTAGCCGCCGGTCGCGACCCCGCCGACGTCGACCCCCGCCGCCCACAGGGCTTGCAGCGGCCGTCCATCGCGACCCAGCACCCGTCCTCGCGCATCGACCGAGAGGCCGCCGATCGTGTGCGTGATCGAAGCCGCCACGCGCACCGCCGCGACGGTTCCCGCCGGCGCCGGGAACGGCAGCGCGTGCAGGTCGAGACGCGCATCCGCCGGGGCAGCCGCCACGATCTCGCCGACCGTCCGGTCGCGCACCCTGGCGGAGAGGCTCGCTGCATCCAGCAGGTAGTACGCGCGTGCGCCCGGGCGACGGGCCGTCGCCGCGACGACGTTCGTCTCGGACCAGGTCACGTCGCTTGCCGCGAAGAACTCGTTGCCCTGCTCGTCGAAGATGCGTGCGTAGCGGGCGTACAGCTGCGAGAGCGCAACCAGGTCCGACTCGGACCAGGGCGCGTCCGGCATGTCGCGGCCGTAGAACTCGTCGAGCCCGGCAGAGAGAGCCGCTCCCCGGGCGAGGCCGATCCTGAGCCCGTCTCCGCGCGACCACCGGTTCCCACGGAGCCGAAGCGGCGCGGCGGGACGGATATAGCGGTCGACGAGCTGCGGCGAGGCAGAGAACCCGCCGGTGCAGAGGAGCAGCGGTTGCGGGACGTCGCCGGCGGGATCGGTGAGCCGAACCTCCGTGCCGCCTGCGAGCACCGCGGCGAGCGCACGTGTGTCGAACCGCGCTCCGGACGTCAGCGGATTGCCGGTCTCGGTCGCCGTCGGCTGCGCGCCGAGCCTGCACAGCCACGCGATCGCGCCGTCGAGCCGCTCCCAGACGAGCCGTTGCAGCCCCTCGTTGCCCGCGGGGCACTCGCGACGGAAGTCCTCCCACGCACGGTGACGCCAGATCACGCCCGACGAGAGGAGCATCGAGCCTCCCGGCCGGTCGCCTCGCTCGTGGACGACGGCACGGATGCCGAGCTCGCGGAGCCTGGCCGAGGCGACGAGGCCGGCCATGCCGGCGCCGGCGATGACTACGTCAGGCTGAATGTCGGCTTGTGCTCGACGTACTCGATGCGCACGCGCTCGGGCCCGACGAGGAATGCCGCATAGGTGTTCGGGCCGTCGACGACCGAGTCGACCTCGATGTCGAGCTCGCCCGCCTCGACGAGCACCTGATCGGCCGAGTCGACGAGCACTGCGAGGTGGTTGAGCAGCGGGCGCTCGGTCGGCGTCACCGGCCCCGGGTGAAGCTCCAGGAACGCGCCTCCCACTTCGACGCGGCCCGGCCCGGCTGCCTCGAAGCCGTAGCGCTCGTACTCGACCGCGGTCGTCTCCGGATCGCCCGCCCAGAGTGCGACATGGTCGAGGTCATAGTCGAGGTCGGTCTCCGCCCCTACGAGCGTGACATTGATCCCGTCGCCGATCTCGAATATGTCGGGCGTGCCGGGAGGAAGCACGTCGCGGGCCGCAGCGAGATCCGATACGCGCAGCGCCACGTGCTTGAGCGGACCGGGCTCCCTCGGTCCCTCAGCATCGAAGAGCGTCAGCTTTCCCCGCCGTGCGTCGGCGCCGAGCAGCGTGAACGACTCCTCGGCGACGATCACGTGCATCCCGAGATACCGCTCGACGAAGTCGACGATCGGCCGACGATCGGCGACCCAGAACGCCACGTGGTCGAGTGTCTTCGGCTCCACTTCGGCCCGACGATAGCGAAGCGCGTAGAGGCTGCGACGGGTTGGCTGACCGGGCTCCGCCACATGAGCGCAGAGCCCGGTTCTGCCGACTTTCTTCTACTTCGAGCTGCGCCGCGAGGAGCGCGACGACGTCCTCGTGCGAGACGCGGGCCGGCGGGTTGCCGCCTTCCGCGCCGTCGTCTTGCGAGCCGTCGTCTTCTTGCGCGCCGTCGTCTTCCGCGCTGTGGCCTTGCGGGCGGTCGACTTGCGGGCAGTCGTCTTGCGGGCGGTCGCCTTCTTGCGCGCCGTCGTCTTCCGCGCCCCGACCTTCTTGCGAGCGGTCGTCTTGCGGGCGGTTGCCTTCTTGCGCGCCGTCGTCTTCCGCGCCCCGACCTTCTTGCGAGCGGTCGTCTTGCGGGCGGTTGCCTTCTTGCGCGCCGTCGTCTTCCGCGCCCCGACCTTCTTGCGAGCGGTCGTCTTCGCGAGCGGTCGTCTTGCGAGCGGTCGACTTCTTGCGAGCGGTCGTCTTCCGGGCCGTCGACTTGCGAGCCGTCGACTTCCGGGCCGTCGTCTTGCGGGCCGTCGTCTTGCGCGCGCCTGCCTTCTTCGCGCCGGCCTTCTTGGCGCTTGCCTTGCGCTTGGGAGCCGCCTTCTTCTTGGCTCCCGACTTGGCCCTCGAGCCGCTTCGCGAACTGGAGCGCGAGCGCGTTCCCGACCGCGTCGCGGCCGCGATCGCCGCGGTAGCGGCGCCGTGTGCAGGCTCGGCGATCTCGTCCGCAGTAGCGTCGAGCGTCGAGTCGGTCCACGCCGACGCTGGCGTCTCCTCTGCCGTGTCGGGCGACTCACCGAACGAGCCGGCGGACGGTTCGTCCGTCGAGCCGGTCCCGCTCCAATCCTCTTGGGTCATCTACGACCTCCTGATCGCATTGCGCGTGCACGATTCCCTACCACGTGGGTTTGTAACGTGCAATGCGGACGACAGACATGCATTCGCACGTTGCTGGAAAGGAAAACGCAAACGAACACGTTCGCGCGCACGTTCGTGTCAAACCCGCGCACTGAGCATCGGCTGCGTCGTCGGCGCGTCGACGCCGCCCGACGGCTCGAGCGGTGACCTTCACCGTCACGCCGGGCTGGAGCTTGCGGTCGAGCACTGCCGGCCGGCCGTCGAACAGACGGTCGCGGTGCACGGTTCGATCGATCACCCACGTCTCGTAGGTCTTCCCCTTCGGCGGCGGCGGCAGGTCGACGGCGAGCGCCGCCTTACCGGAAGGTGCGACGACGAGCGCTCCCGGCGCTCCCTGTACCGCGAACGTGCCTCGCGTGCGGGTCGCCGAGCACCTGCACGGCAGCGCGCTCGCTCGTCAGCGAGTGGTGGAGCGACGCCGACCAGATGCCGAGCGCAACCGCGGCCGCCGTTGCCGCAACGGCGAGCGTCGCCGCAACCGACACGGCGATCGAGCGGCGCGGCCGCAGCGGAACGACGTTCGACGGCTCGGCGCGAGCCTGCTCGAGGATGCGGGAGCGCAGCTCCTCCGGCGGCGCCGGGGCCTCCTCGGCGAAGGCGAGCGCCGGCTCGCGGCCTCGCCGAGCGAGCGGAGCTCACGCCGGCAGCGCTCGCAGTCTGCGAGGTGCTCCTCGTAGCGCTCGCGCTCGTCGGCGTCGAGGACGTCGAGCGCGTAGAGCGCGGAAAGCTCGTGGAGGTCGTCGGCCATAGATCCTCGAGCCGGATTCGCCGGTCAGGCGCCAGTCGGTTCGCGGCTACTCGAGCGGCTCGTTCTGGACGTTGTGCTCGGTCGCGTACTCGTTCGTCAGCCGGTTGACGGCCTCGGCACCCTCGCCGTACGCGTAGTTGATGCGGGACGAACGCGCTCCACTTCTCGGGCAGCGCGTCCTCCGGGAAGATCGCCTCGACCGGGCACTCGGGCTCGCAGGCGCCGCAGTCGATGCACTCCTCGGGGTCGATCACGAGGATGCGCTCGAACTCGTGGATGCAGT
Source organism: uncultured Thermoleophilia bacterium (assembly GCA_963742615.1). Taxonomy (GTDB): domain Bacteria; phylum Actinomycetota; class Thermoleophilia; order Gaiellales; family Gaiellaceae; genus PALSA-600. The sequence continues at coordinate 105,864 of CAVUMS010000004.1, forward strand.
CGACGGGGCAGACGTCGACGCACGAGCGGTCTTTGATGTCGATGCACGGCTCGGCGATGATGTACGTCATCGGCGCCTACTCTACCGACGCAACCAGGCCGATCGATCAGCTCGCGACCGCGCTCGAAGAGCGCGGATTTCGCGACCACCTGGTCGAAACCGGCCGCGTGCGCGCGACGCAGCCCGGCGGTGTCCGTGTGGTTCGTGAAACCGAGAATCGGCACGTCCGGGAAGCTGCTCGGCGACGTCGTTCGGGTCGATCCGTGCAATGTCCGCGATCACGAGATCGGGCGGCTCGACACCGTCCGACGTCTCGAAGCGATGCTCGGGAGCGAGCGCCTCGAGCTTGCTTCGGATGAAGAGGTCGACCCCACACAACAGGATCGTCGCCATGCCTGAACGCGACTCTAGCACCGTCACTCTCGAATACAAGCGCGGCCTCTCACTCGCGCGGGCGGGCGCGTTCTTCGAGGCGCACGAGGCGTTCGAGCTCGCGTGGCGCGCCTGCGAGCCTGCCGAGCGGGACTTCTTCCAGGGGCTCGTCCACGTCGTCGTCTCCGCCTACCAGCGCGGGCGCGGCCGGCCGGTCGCGGCCGAGAGCCAGCGGCAGAAGGCGCTGCGCCGGCTCGCGGCCTACGCACCCGCGCACCGCGGGCTCGATGTCGCGGCGCTGCTCGCGGGCGCTAGACCGTGCCGAGGCCGATCCGCGTGAACAGCTGGTCGAGCGCGACGCGCAGCCACCAGTCGCGGTCGAAGAAGAGCAGCAGCGCCGAGCGCGACGAGCGTCGACGCCTGAGACGCCGCGGACGACGTCGTAGTGGTCGCGCACCCAGCGGAACGCGCGCATCGCGTGCGCGAAGGCGACGCCGGCGGCGACGAACGCCGCGGCGAGGCCGAGCGAGTAGGCGACGAGCAGCACGACGCCGCGGACGATCGTCCCGGACGACGACGCGAGCACGAGGATCGACGCGAGCACCGTGCCGATGCACGGCGCGGCGCAGACGGCGAACGCCCCGCCGAGCAGCGAGCCGCGAGCCCGACCCTCGCGCGTGCTGGAGCAGCCCGGGCGCGACGGCGCGCTCCGGCCACGGCAGCACGCCGAGGAACGCCGAGGCCGATCACGATCAGGACGAAGCCGGCGATCTCGAGCTGCGAGCGCTTGTCGACCGTGCTCCCGACCGCCGCGGCCGCGGCGCCGAGCACGACGAACACGACCGTGAAGCCGATGACGAACGGCACGCTCGCGGCGACGACCCGCCGCGCGACGCCGCGCTCGCCGAGGCGCGTCACGTCGACGGCCGAGAGCGCCGACAGGTAGCCGGGGACGAGCGGCAGCACGCACGGGCGTCACGACCGAGACCAGGCCGGCGAGGAACGCGATCGGGCAGCTTCTCAAGCATCGAACCGCTGCGAGCTCCTCGTCGAGCCGCGCCTCGTCCTCCGGCGACGCAGGCGGCGGCGGAGCCGGCGGCCGTCCGGCTCGGCCGGCGCCCGTGCGACCAGTACCAGGCGCCGATCGCCGAGCGCGACCGCGCCCGACGGCGATGCCGCCGATCGGGAGCACCCAGGCGAGCAGGTCGAAGCCGTGCGTCGCCGGCGTCGAGAGCACGCCGCGGCCCGTAGTTCGCGACCATCTCGTCGAGGATCTGCTTCTCGCGTCCAGCCCTGGGCGATCCGCCGGCGGATCTCGCCTTCATCTGCTGCGCGACCGGCGCGTTCGACTCGTCGAGCGTCTCGTGGCAGACCGGGCAGACGAGCTTCGTCTCGAGGTCGGCCTCGCTCGGACGGGACGCACCGAGCGCCGGGCGCCGCGAGAGCGAACGCGAGCAGCGCCGCCGCGCGAGCAGCTCTCACGAGCGCAGCGCGCGGCGCGACGCCGTCCGTCGAGCGCCTGCGTCGAGACCGGGCCGAGCACGTGGTCGACGATCCGCCCGCGCCGGTCGACGAAGAACGTCTGCGGCGTACCCTGCCCGACGCCCCACGGGTCGACCGTGGAGCCACGTCGGGTCGAACACCATCGGGTAGGTCGCGCCGTAGCGGCGGCTGAACGCGCGCGCCGGGCCTTTCGCGTACTCGAGCACGTCGATGCCGACGACGACCACGCCCTTGCGCGGACCAGCGCGTGCGCGAACGAGACGAGCCGCGGCATCTCCTGCTTGCACGGCGCGCAGTCCGACGCCCAGAAGTTGACGACGACGGCCTTGCCGCGGAGCGACGCGAGCGAGCAGCTTGCCGTGGACCGTCGAGCCGGTCGAGGTCGAAGCCGGGCGCCGCGGACGATCTTGTGGTGCGCGACCTGCCGCGCGACCGACTCGCGGCTGGTGCGTGAGGTGCCAGACGAGCACCGCCGCGAGGGCGGCGACGGCGACGCCGGCTGCGGCCGCGAAGCGCGGGCGCGGCGCTCACGAGCGCGAGCGCCTCCCGGATCGCGGCGTTCAGCCGGCCGGCCGGGATCGGCCCGTTCACGTGCGGCGGGATCACCTTGCCCGCTCGCGGTCGACGATGAACGTCTCCGGGTACCCGGTGACGCCCCAGCGGTCGCTCTCGCGAGCCGTCGACGTCACGCACGACCCCGTAGTTGACGTCGTAGCGCGACATGTAGCGCTCTGGCGGCCGACGACGAGATCCTTCGTGTCGACGCCGATCACGACCGCCTTGCCGCGCCAGCGGGCCGCGGCGTCGCGAAGCGTCTTCGCCTCGAGCTTGCACTCGACGCACCACGAGGCCCAGAAGTTGAGGACGACGACCTTGCCGCGATACGCAGGCGAGGTCGAGCTCGGGGCCGCCGCCGATGCGACGGCAGCCGCAGCTCCGGGGCGGCGACCGTCTCACCGCGGTCGACCTTCGCGGCGATGCCCTTGTTCTGCTGGTGCGCGACGTCCCAGACGAGCAGCCCGAGCAGCGCGACCACCGCAGCGACGGCGACGGCCCGCGGACGGCGCGCATCAGACGATGTAGACGGTCGTGCCCGACGTCGACGTGGTCGAACAGCCACTCGGCGTCCGGCACCTGCATCCGGATGCAGCCGTGCGAGGCGCTGTAGCCGATCGAGGTCGGCTCGTCGGTGCCGTGGATGCCGACGCCCGGCGCCGACAGGCCCATCCAGCGCGTGCCGAGCGGGTTGTCCGGGCCCGGCGGCACCGGCTTGAGCCCGCGCGCCCAGTCGTCCTGCATCGGCGGGTACCACCACGGGTTCTTCCACTTGACGACGATGTGGAAGGTGCCCCGCGGCGTCGGGTAGATCGCCTGACCGGTCGCGACCGGGAACGCGCGGACGAGCAGCGCTCCGTCGTAGAGCGTCAGCCGGTTGAGCCGAGCGGTTGATCACGATCACGGGCCCGAACGACGTCGGAGGTGACCGACCGGGCGACGGCGTGCGTGTGCACCCGCACCGGCAGGCGCGAGTTCGTCTGCAGCGCGGCGACGACACGTGCGCGTCGAGCCGCCGCGCGCTCGAGCGAGCGCCCGACGCCGCTCCTTCGTGATCACGCGGCCGGCCGTCGCGGAAGGCGAGCGTCGGCGTCGACGGCGCGCCGCGCGAATCGCTGCGCGACGTCGGTCGGCCCACGCGCGCACGAGCGCCACCGCGCACCGCGACGACGAGCTGGACGTTCGTGCCCGGCGCCGAGATCCGCGCGCGCGCGACGGCGGTCGGCGACGTACGCGGACGCGATCTCGCGGGTCGCAGCACGAGCCTGCTGCGGTCGACCACGACCGACGAGCGGCCGCGCGAAGGCCCCTTCGACCGCCGCCACCGCCTCGGCCGGCGTCAGCCCGCCGACCCGCGACACCGGCGACGCGCACGCCGGCCGGAATGACGACGGCCGCGCCGGAGTGGTCGTGGTCGTCGGCGCCTGGTCGTGGTCGTCGTCGGAGCCGTCGTGGTCGTCGTCGGAGCCGTCGTCGTCCGACGGTCGTCGTGGGCGCGGTCGTGGTCGCGCTCGTCGTCGGTCCCAGCGCGGTGGTGGTCGCACCCGTGGTGGTCACGTCGGCGATCACGACGCCCGAGAACGCGCCGGCGACCGACGAAGCCGGCAGCGAAGAGTGCAGGGAAAAGCAGCCGCTTCACGGGCGCGTCAGTGTAGCCAGCGCTGCGCAGGCCATCTCGCGGGTCGTCGCGAGACGATCGCGTCGACGCCGAGTCGGCGAGCCGGCGGACGCGGTCGCTGCGTCGTTGACCGTCCACGCGAGCACCGGGCACGCCGGCGCGGTGGGCGGCCGCGACCGCGGCCTGCGAGCAGAGCGTGTGGTGCAGCGCGAGCACGTTCGCGCGCGCGCGCCGGATGCAGCAGCGGCAGCGCGCAGCGGCATCGCCTGGCGCGAGCGCTGCCGCGCCGGCCCGGGTCAGCGCCGCGCGGCCAGTGAAGCGCGGCGACACCGAAGCGGTCGCGCGGATAGCCGATCGCGCGCGGCAACGACGGCGCGAGCTGCTCGAGCCGCCGCGTGGTCGCCGCGAAGGCGGTCGAGACGAGCGCACGCGCCCTCGAGACCGTGGCGGCGAACGGCGTCGACGAGCGCCGCCTCGTAGCCCGGCTGCTTCACGTCGAGGTGGACCCCGACGATCGTGCCGCGAGAGGAACTCGAGCGCGTCGTCGAGCGAGACGCAGTCGACCGGGCGCTCGCGCGTCGAGTGCGCGAGCCGGAGGTCGGGGCCGATGTCGAACTCGACGAGGTCGGCGCCGGCGGCGACGCGCCGCCTGCGAGCGACGGCGAGCGTGTTCTCGGGTCGCGACGCCGCCGCGCCGCGGTGGCCGATCACGAGCGGCGGGCCGTCGGCGCGTCGCAGGTTCACGGCCGCCGGATCACCACGATCGCGCAGTCGTCCGAGAGCTCGCCCCCGGCGAAGCTGCGGCAATCGGCGAGCACGGCGTCGGCGGCTGGCCTGCGCACGCTCGCGGCGTGGAGGGCGAGCACGGCGTCGAGCCGTTCGACGCCCGTAGAGCGTCACCGTCGCGACGCGCCTCGACGACGCCGTCGGTGTAGAGGACGACCGCGGCCCCGCCGCTCGAGCTCGGCCCGCACCTCGCTCGTACTTGCTGGTCGGCGGCGATCCCGAGCGCGAGGCCGCCGCACCGAAGCTCGTCGACGCGGCCGTCCGGGCGCACCGATTCGCGGCCGGGGATGGCCGGCGCTGCGCGCACGCGAACGCCCCGGCGTCGGCTCGACGATGACATACACCATCGTGATGAACCCCCGAGCGCGATCTCGGCGACGACGACGTCGTTCGCGTGCGACGAGGAAGTCGCAGCGGGCTCCGGATGCTGTCGCGCGAGCGACCGGAACACGAACTTCGCCATCGCCATGTCGGCGGCCGCGTCGATCCCGTGCCCCGTGACGTCGCCGAGCACGACCGCGAGACGGCCGTCGGGCAGCTCGAGGAAGTCGAAGACGTCGCCGCCGACGTCGACCTGCGCGGCCGACTCGTAGCGGTGGCCGACCTCGAGCCCGGCGACCGTCGGCTGCTTCCTGCGGGCAGCAGCGACCGCCGCATCGTCTCGGCGAAGCTGTGTGAGCTGCTGGTGGAGCCGCGCGTTCTCGAGCGCGAGCGCGGCCTGGGCGGCGAGCGTCGCTGCCGGTGGCGAGCATCTCGTCGTCGATCGGCGCGGCTGGGTCGAGCGACAGGATCGTCAGCTCGGCGAGGAGCTCGCCCTTCGCGGCGATCGGGATCAGCGCCGCCGTCGAGCCCTGTTCGAGGAACGGCGCGAGCAGCTCGTACGAGCCGCCGAGGCGCCTCGCCGATGCGACGGTGAGCAGCACCGGCTGATAGGTGCGCCTCGACCGAATCGGCTGCGGCCGGCCGAGCAGCAGCTCGACGGCGGCACGGTAGACGCTCGTCGGCGACGTGCAGAGAGCGCGTCACGAGCTCGACGCCGCGCCCGTCCGGCAGACACAGTCATCGCCACGTCGACCCGGAGCGCGCCGACGACCGTCGACGCGATCGAGTCAGCGGTTCGCTCGAGCGACAGCGTCTCCGCGAACGCATTCGAGATCTCGTACAGCGCGACGAGACTGCGACCGGCGTCGCGCGCCGACTCGGAGTGCACGCGACCGCTCTTCGGAGAGGAGCTGCGACCGCTCGTGCAGCCGGGCGTTCTGCACCGACACCGCGAGTTGCGCCGCGATCGCATCGAGCAGGGACGCGTCGCTCTCGGCAATCCCCCGCTCGCCGGGCCACGCGACGAGCAGCCCGATCGGCTCGCCGCGTATCAGCAACGGCACGCCGACGGCCGAGGGCTCGCCGCCGGTCGGCGAGCGCATCGCGCACGGCTCTGAGCGCCGGCTCGGCTCCGGCGACGTCGGCGCGCACGACGCTGCGGGCGCGAAGCGGGCCGACGGCTGCAGCGAGCAGGGCGTCCGCGACGTCGAGATGACCTGCGCGGCAGCGAGCGCGCCGCCGCGGCCTGCAGCTGCTCGTCGTCGCTCAGATAGAGACCGAGCCGCTCGACACCGAGCAGGGCGCCGATGCGGTCGACGGCGGTCTCGAGCGTGTGGGAGAGCGAGAGCTCCGAGCTGGCCGCGCCCGTGACCTGCAGCACGGCGCGCATTCGCTCGAGCTCGTCGGAGAGCTCCTCGAGGTGCGCACCCTGGCGAAGCGCATGCGCCGAGCGTGCCGCGAACGAGGCGAGCGTCGCGAGCTCGTCCGGCGACGGGACGTGCCCGCCGCCGAAGAACAGCTGCAACGCGCCGAGCGGCGGTTGCCCGAGCGGGAATGCGGCGACGCTCCGGAGGCCCGCCGGCAGGCGGGGATCCGATCGGAGCGCCGAGGCCCGGCCGTCGAGCGGTCGGGCGGCCAGCTCCGCGGCCGTGTCGAGCGCGTCGTCCGGCAGCCCGAGGGCGGCGGCGAGCTCCGGGGCGACGGGCGCGCCGCGCCACAACGCCCCGGCAGTCGCGCCCGACGACCTCGACTCCGATCAGGACGGCCTGCTGGGCTGCCTGCCGCAGGTCGCCGCCGGCCGCGAGCGCGTCCCCCGCCAGGCCGAGCGCTCGCCCGCGCGGGATCGCCGGCGCGAGCGACTCCGGTCGAAACAGCCGCACGGCCAGCGCAAGCTGGGCGGCGGCGAGCTCGGCGAGCGCCTGCTCGCCCTCGTCGAACGGCGCCGAGATCCGGACGGCCTCGACCGACCCGACGATCTGCCCTTCGGCGCGCGCCGGGGCCGCGAGCACGCCAGAGGCCCGTACCCTCTCCGCCGCCCGCCTGGTCGACTCCGGCGCGCCCTCCTCGACCAGGCGATCGGGGTGCACCGTCGTCCCGGCGAGCTCTGCCGCCAGCGCGGAGCCGGCCGGCGTGACGGCGCGCGCGGCGAGCAACGCGTCCGAGTCGCGCAGGCGCACGACAACCGCATCGGCCCGCAAGATCGTCCGGACGGCGCCCGCCAGCAGGTCGAGGGCGTCGCCGAGGTCGTCGAGCGCCGCGATTCCGGCGGCCGCCTCGGCCAGCTCCGCAACGGGGGTTCTGGCGCCTTCGGCAATCATTCCGACCCCGATTTTGCCTGGGGGCTTGATGCGGGTTGGGGTGCGAGCCCGCAAATGGGCATCGAGCCTCTAGTATGGGCGGGTGCCCGAGCCAGCACGCAAGGCTGCTCAGACGCTTCCTGAAGAATCCCCGTCACTCGACCCGCTCGCGATCGAGCGTGCGTACCGGCGGGAGCGGGCACGCCGCCATGCGCGGATCCGTCACCGGGACGCGGCGCGCAGGTCCGACCTACGCTTCTGGTGGACGCTGCTCGTGCTCGCCTTCTGTGCGGCGCTCGTCGCGCTCGCCGCGTGGCACCAGGTGCAGACGCTCTTCGGCGTCTGACGCCTTAACCGGCTCAGGCTACGGCGCCAGCGCGGCGCGTGAGAACGGGCTCCACTCGGCCTGCTCCCAGGTTTCGCAGTCGCACATCGGGCACTGGGGCAGCGTCGTCGAGACGGTCACGCCGTACCCACAGCCGGAACAGTGATACGCCCCCGCCGCGCCGTCGCCGACGCGCGCGAACGCGACGTACTCGAGATCGGTCACCAGGTCGCCTTCCAACTCGTTCGAGCTGACCAGCTCGTCGCTCATCGTCGACCCCCTGTTGCGCTGCAGTCTACCGGCGGCGCCGCCGATCCGCCACGACGGATCTCGCGGCCGTCGACCGAAGGATTCCCCATACTTCGCGCAGTGGAAACCCCGGACTTCTTCGAGATCGACGCTCCTGCCTCGCAGACAGACCGCCCGGCGCACGGCGCCGAGCGGGATCTTCGCGCTCGGCGAGCTCGTCACCTGGGTCGCCGGCGCTCGTGCTCGCGCTCTCGTCGTTCATGGGCTGGTACTCGGGCTCGGGGGTCGGGATCAAGCTCTCCGTGATCGGCTGGAACACGGGGATCCTGGGGAAGCTCGTCTTCTTCGTCGGGCTCGCGGTGCTCGTGCTCGTCATCCTGCGCGAGCTCGGGTTCGAGCTGCCGCCGAGCGTGCCCGAGAGCCTGGTGATCCTCGCGCTCGGCGTGCTCGCGACCGTTTTCGTGATCATCCGTGTGATCTCGATCCCCGATGCGGTCCTCCCGGCCGACGGCCGCGGGATCGGGATCTGGATCAGCCTCGTCGCAGCGCTCGCCGTGATCGGCGGCGGCCTGCTGCGTGCGACGGAAGAGCTCTAGCGCGCGCCGGCTAGGCCGGCAGCAGCTGCTTCGCCCGGTCGATGAGCTGGCGCGGATCGAACGGCTTGCCGACGAAGTCGCGCGCGCCGCGCTCGGCCGCGTCGGTCGCGCGAAGCGTCGACCTGCCCGCTGAACATGATCACCGGGATCGACCCGTGCCGTTCCTGGAGGCGCTTCAGGAGCTCCCAGCCGTCGGTCCCCGGCAGCACGACGTCGAGCAACACGAGCTCCGGCGCCTGATCGTCGACCGCGGCAAGGGCCTCCTCGGCGCCGCCGGCCTCGCGCACCGAGTAGCCCTCGTCCTCGAGGTTGACGCGTACGAGCGCCCGCAGCGCGGCGTTGTCGTCGACGACCAGGACGAGCGGGCCGTGACCGGCGCCTTCCGGGCCCGAGCGGTCGACGAACGCCTCGAGGTCGGAGCGGAGGAAGCGGCGGTGCCGCCCCGGCGTGTAGAACGCCGGCACGCGTCCCTGGTCGGACCACTTGCGGATCGTCGACTGGGCGACGCCGAGGAACCGGGCCGCCTGCCCCAGCGTCAGCCAGTCGGGGTCGCCGCCGGACGATCGCTTCGCCGGTGCCACCTCGAAAAAGTAACCAAAGCTTCCACTTCCTAAACGCAATTATGGGTTACGACCGGTAATCGTCACGGTCGACGGCGCGAGCGTCAGCGGGCTGAGCGTGCGAACGAGCGTCTGCGTCCCGCCCGGCTTCGGGTTGTCGTGCAGCGCCTCGCCGAGCGCGATCCCGACGAGGAAGGTGACGAGCAGCGCGGCGGCGCCGATCAGCCACGCGGGAACGCGCCGCCGGGGCGGCGGCGCGCGGCGGCCGCGCGACGGGCGCGGTCACGGACGGTAGTCCGACGCCCCGCGGGCGTAGCTCTCGAACGCGGCGTCGGCGACGACCCCGGCCTCGACGACGGGCGCGCCGTCGGGCTCCTCGTCGTCGAGCAGCTCGCGCACCCAGTCGTCCGCACCGTCGTAGGCATCGGCGAGCTCCGACAGCGTGAACGTCTGCCCGACCCGGCCCCGCAGCGCCGCGACGACGAGATCGACCTGGCCGACGAGGCCCGCGAACCGCCGCGCGTCGGCGTACCGCGTCTCGTCGAGCCGGCGCTGGCCGTCCTTCCACTGCTGACGCGCGAGCTCGACGTCCACGGTCAGGCAGTACAGCACGACTCCGGCCAGAGCGCGGGCAGCTCGGCCAGGATGCGATCGCCGAGCACGTACCCGGGGCGCGCCAGCGCGAAGGCGGCGTGGGCGTGCAGGCACTTGAGGGTGCCCGTGCGCGTCGAGCCGCCGATGCCCGACCGCGAGCTCGGGACGGAGCCGCGCGCTGCTCCTCGTCGGCGCGGCGCAGACTGGCCGCGAGCTCCGCGTCGCTCTTCGCCGCACTGAGTGAAGCGCTCGACGCCGCCGGCCGCCTCGACCCGTGAGATGGCGGTGACGAGGTGCGGGCACGTCACGTAGAACTGCGTCGGGAAGGGCCGTCCGGACTCGTCGTACGGCGCCTGCTCGGTGACTGCCGGCCGGCCGAAGGGGCAGCGCACCGCAACCCGCCGGAAGGCGCGCGGCCTCCGGCCGAGCTGCCGGGCGACGATCTCGCGGTCGTCCATGGCTCCGAGGCTAGATGCCTCAGTGCTGCTTGCGCCAGGCGGCGATGCCCTTGACGATGAAGAGCTTCTCGCCGGGCTTGACGAGACCGAGACGCCGTGCCTCGCGGGCGAACTGCTCGCCGGTGCCGGCCTGCGCGACCCGGCGTTCGAGCCGGCCGTGCTCGACATGCAGCGCATGTACCTCGGCGCGCCGGTTCTGGAGCTCGTGCTTCGCGTCGAAGTAGGCGTGCGCCGGCTTCCAGTAGAGGAAGGCGAGCAGCACCAGCCCGGCGGCGGCGAGCAGACGCGAGCCCTTCGGGCGCAGCATGGAGCAGGTTTCGGCGGCGGCGGCGAGATCCCTACGCGCGGCGCACGGCCACGATCACGGCCATCTCCGGCGTCACCAGTACCTCGGTTGCCTCGAGCCGAGGATCGGCGAGCAGCGCCTCGCGCGTCGGGTCGCCCGCGACCGGGCGTCCCGGCGTCAGGTCGTCCTTCACCAGGATGCCGCCCGGGGCGAGCAGCTCGGCGACGCGATCGTAGGCGACGCCGCCGTCCGCGAAGACGAGGTCGAACGGCGCGCGCTCCGGCAGGACGTCGAGCCAGTCGCCATGCACGACCTCGGCCGGCGTTCCCGCGAGGGCACGGGTCGCCTGCGCCGCCCTCTCGGCGTCGAGCTCGACCGTCACGAAGGTCGCGCCCGCCGGGAGGGCAGCGACGATCGCGCGCGCGCCCTCGCCGTACGAGGTGCCGATCTCCGCTACCCGGCCGCCCGGCTTCGACGCGACGAGCGTCGCGATGAGCCGTTGCACCTCCGGGATCGAGTACGCGCCCGCCGTCAGGCGACGTCGACCTTGATCACGTTGGTCGACCCGGGCAGGTTCACCGCGGTGCCTGCCGTGAGCACGACGCGGTCGCCGGCGTCGACCGTCCCCGAGGCGATCGCCGATGCGATCGAGCGCGCCCACAGGTCCTCGACGTCGTGGGTCTGCGGCATCAGCACCGGCGTCACGCCCCACTCGAGCGCGAGTTGCTGCACGGCCGTCTGATGGTGCGAGAGCGCGACGATCGGGCGTCGCGGCCGCAGGCGGGCGACAGCCGAGGCGGTGCGGCCGGTGAACGTCGGCACGAGGATCGCGCGGGCGCCGAGAGCCTCGGCCAGGTCGCAGGCGGCGTTCGACATCGCCGTCCCGACGGTCGTGTCGTCTCCCGGCTCGGGCATCTGGTGCCGGTAGCCCATCGACGGCTCGACCGCCCGGGCGATCCGGTCCATCGTGGCGACCGCCTCGACCGGGTAGTTCCCCGTCGCCGTCTCGGCCGACAGCATCACCGCCGACGTACCGTCGAGGACCGCGTTCGCGACGTCGCTCGCCTCGGCGCGGGTCGGCTCCGCGTGCTCGATCATCGACTCGAGCATCTGCGTCGCGGTGATCACCGGCTTGCCGGCGGCGAGACAGCGGAGGATGATCCGCTTCTGCAGGAGCGGGACGGTCGCGGCGCCGATCTCCACGCCGAGGTCGCCGCGCGCGACCATGACGGCGTCGGCTTCGGCGAGCACCTCGTCGAGGGCCTCGACGGCCTCGGCCTTCTCGATCTTGGCGATCACGCGCGCGGCCGAGCCGTGCTGGCGGATGATCTCGTGCAGGTCGCGCACGTCTGCGGCTGCGCGTACGAACGAGAGCGCGACGTAGTCGACGCTGAGCGAGAGCGCGAACTCGAGGTCGTCCAGGTCTTTCTTGGTCAGCGACGGGATCGGGATCGGTACCCCAGGGAGGTTCACGCCCTTGTGCGACTTCACCTCGCCTCCGACGACGACCCGGCACCACGCCCGGCCGCCTTCGACCGACACGACGCTGAGGCGGACGAGCCCGTCGTCGATGAGGATGTCGTGGCCCGGGCTCAGCACCTCGCCGATCACGGCAGGCGCGATCGGCAGCTCGCCGTCGATGGCGGCAACCTGCTCGCCGACGACGTGCACCTCCTCGTCCTTCAGGAGGACGCGCGGGGCCGGCAGGTCGCCGATGCGGAGCTTCGGCCCCTGCAGGTCGGCGATCACCGCCAACGGCTTGCCCGTCTGCTCCTGCACCGCGCGCACGACCTCGGCGCTCGCCGCGTGGTCGGCATGCGTGCCGTGCGAGAGGTTCAAGCGGACGGCATCGACCCCGTGCTCGACGAGCTGCTGAAGGGTTTCATGGGTCGACGAAGCAGGGCCGATGGTGGCCACGATCTTCGTCCTGCGGCGGTCGACCGCCATCCGCTGCCAGAGTAGATGAATGCCGCGTGCGCTCGTCCTCCGGGACGACGCCAAGATCGTCCGCGCCGACGACGACGTCGCGAAGTGTTGTCGATAGCGTCCTGCACATGATGATCTCCGTCAACAACGCGGCCCCGGACGTCGTCGCCGACGCATTCGTCCACGGCGAGAGCCGCCGGCGCATGTCGCTCGCCGAGTTCCGCGGGACGTGGGTGGTGCTCGCATTCGGAGCACGCCGGTTCGACGCGGTCGAGCTCGGCGAACTCGAGGAGGCGTTCGCCGGCGACGGCGCCGTCGTGCTGGCGGCCACGCCGCACGACTGGCACGACACGGCCGAGCGCTATGCCGACACTTCGATTCGCTTCCCGGTGCTGGCCGGCGTCTCCGAGCATCGGCGGATCACGATGATCGTCGACCCGCGCGGTGTCGTTCGCCACGTAGGCCTGCGGCGAAGCGCACGCGAGACGCTTGCCTCGCTCGAGGCGCTGATCGGTCCGCCGCGCCTGCTCGAGGCCGCGTAGCCTCTAGCCCGCGAGGCGGGCGCGCGGGAAGGCCTCCCTACCGGGGTAGCGGGCACGAGAGCCGAGCTCCTCCTCGATCCGGAGCAGCTGGTTGTACTTCGCAACGCGGTCCGAACGCGCGGGGGCACCGGTCTTGATCTGGCCGGTCCCGAGCGCGACCGCGAGGTCGGCGATGGTCGCGTCCTCGGTCTCGCCCGAGCGGTGCGACATCACGGCGGTGTAGCCGGCGTCATGCGCCAGCCGAACGGTCTCCATCGTCTCCGTCAGCGTGCCGATCTGGTTGACCTTCACGAGCACGGAGTTGGCGACGGAGCGTGCGATGCCGTCACGCAGCCGCTCCGGGTTGGTCACGAAGAGGTCGTCGCCCACCAGCTGGACGCGGTCGCCGAGGTCGGAGGTGAGCTTTCCCCAGGCGTCCCAGTCGTCCTCCGCACAGCCGTCCTCGATCGAGACGACCGGGTAGCGATCGACGATCCCGGCCCAGAACGCCGGCATCGACTCGCCGGTCTCCGTCCGGCCCTCGAACCGGTAGACGCCGTCAGCGAACACCTCGCTCGTCGCCGGGTCGAGCGCGATCGCGACGCGCTCGGCGTGGCCCGCGCGCGCAGCAGCCTCGAGGATCACCTCGATCGCCGCCTCGCTGGCCTCGAGGTCGGGAGCGAACCCGCCCTCGTCGCCGACGGCCGTCGAGAGGCCGCGCTCGTGCAGCAGGCCCTTCAGCGCGTGGTAGACCTCGGCCGCGATGCGGAGGCCTTCGGCGAACGAGCCCGCGGCGACCGGCACGACCATGAACTCCTGCAGGTCGATCGAGTTGTCGGCGTGCACGCCGCCGTTGATCACGTTCATCATCGGCACCGGTAGCGTCGAGGCACGCTCACCGCCGAGGTGTCGCCAGAGCGGAAGCCCGGCGGCAGCAGCGGCGGCCTTCGCGGTCGCGAGCGAGACCCCGAGGATCGCGTTCGCGCCGAGGCGGCCCTTGTTCGGCGTCCCGTCGAGCTCGATCATGGCACGGTCGATCGCTTCCTGATCGCGTGCGTCGACGCCGCGTACAGCGTCTGCAATCTCGCCGTTCACGTTGTCGACGGCGCGGGAGACCCCCTTCCCGCCCCACTCCGAGCCGCCGTCGCGCAGCTCGACGGCCTCGTGGACGCCGGTAGAGGCGCCCGACGGGATCGCCACCCGCCCACGCGCGCCGCCGTCGAGCACGACGTCGACTTCCACGGTCGGATTCCCGCGCGAGTCGACCACCTGTCTGCCGCGTACCTCCGCGATCCCCGTCAAACCCCTGCCTCCTTGGCTCGGTCGTAGTAGGCGTCCTGCTCGGCGAGCGGGAGCGTCTTCCAGTCGCTCCCGTCGGCCGCGGCGATCCGGTCGGCGAGCTCCACCCGGTCGCGGAACCGCGCCGACGCGGCGCGTAGCTCGAGCTCCGGGTCGACGTTCAGGCGGCGGGCGACGTTGACGAGCGCGAACAGGACATCTCCGAGCTCCGAGGCGAGGCGCGCCGACGGCTCGCGCTCGGGAACCGGCTCGCCCACGGGCAGCTCGGCCCGCAGCTCGACGAGCTCGGACTCGAGGTCGGCGAGCGCGCCGGCCAGGTCCGGGTACTCGAAGCCGACCGCGGTGGCGCGCCGCTGGAGCTTGCGTGCGTACAGGAGCGCAGGCAGGTTCGAGGGGACGTCGTGGAATATCCCCTCGCGGCCTTCGTGCTCGCGCTTGAGCTCCTCCCAGCGCGCGCGGACGCTGCCCGCGCCGGAGGCCGTCTCCTCGCCGAACACGTGTGGGTGGCGGGCGACGAGCTTCGCGTGCACCTGCCGGATCGCCTGCTCGAGGTCACCCTCGCCGCGCTCCTGCAGGAGCAGCGCCAGGAACACGCACTGGAAGAAGAGGTCGCCGATCTCGTCGAGCAGCTTGGCGTCCTCGTTCCGCAACGCGGCGTCGGCGACCTCGTAGGCCTCTTCGACCGTGTGCGGGACGATCGTGCGCGTCGTCTGCTCGCGATCCCACGGGCACTCGCGCCGCAGGCGTTCGGTCAGCTCCTGAAGCTCGACGAGCGCGCCGGCGAGAGACACGCCGAGAACGTACCGGCTAACGTCGCTAGCCGGTCGTCGTTGCGCTTGTCGTGGCGGGCGGCGCGCAGGGGTCGGGATTCGGCGTGTAGCCGACCTGGTACGAGACCTTCCCCTTGCAGTAGCTCTTGATCAGGTCGTTCATCCAGCTGGACACCGCCTGCCCCTTCTTCGAGGAGATCAGCGTCTGCTTGATCTGCGCCGAGACCGTCTTCTCCGGCGTGACCTTGCGCGGGTGGACGGTCGACGTGGGCTCGATCACGAACCAGCCGTACTGGGAGTTGTGGATCGGGGCGTGCACCTGGTTGGTCGGCGCCGAGAAGAGCACCTGATCGAACTCGGGGACGGTCTGGCCCTTCGAGAACGTGCCCTTGCCGCAGCTCTGCTTCGAGCCCGGATCCTGCGAGTACTTCTTCGCGAGCGTGCACCAGGTCTGGGCCGGCGCGCTCTTCAGCTGCGCGTAGAGCGACTTGGCGAGCGGCTGCGACTTCACGAGGATGTACCGGACGTCGCGCGACTGCGGCTGCGCGTAGTTCTGCGAGTGCTGGAGGTAGTAGTCGTGCACCTCGCTGTCCGAGACGGTGACGCCCTTGGCGACGCGGTTCTGGAGAGCGGTCGCGATCAGCTGCTGCCGGATCGAGGACCGCACCTGGTTCTCGGTGACCTGTTGCTGCTTGAGCCCGGCGAGGTACTTCTTCTGGTTCCCACCGAAGTACTGCTTCTTGATCTGGTTGAGCCGGTTCGTGACCTGCTGGTCGGTGACCACGATCCCGAGCGACTTGGCCTTCTGCTCGCGCTCCTGCTCCTGGACGAGCAGGTTCATGACCTGTGCCTTGACCGCCTCGTACTCGGTCGTGCCCTGCTTCGGGAAGGCGCGTCCGTTCTGCTTGAACGAGAGTTTCGCCTGGGCGAGCAGCTGCGCGTACTGCTGCTTCGTGATCTGCGTGCCGTCGACGACGGCGACGTCGTCGGACGAGACGGAGCTCGAGCTGCTGCCGCCGCACGCCGCGAGGAAGGCGGCGAAGAGCAGCGCCGAGGCAACGAGCATCGAAAGGCGAAGGGTGTGCTTCTGCATAGAAATGCGCCGTCTAAGCCGCCCGGCGCGCCGCCAGCATAGCATCGACCAAATCGAGCGCCGCCTTGAATTCATCGTGCCTTAACGACACTTCACGGCTTCCTGACGAGTAGACCGCGGTGTCGACGAGGCCCCGCAATTCGCGCAACTCGATCGACCCGAGCACGACCGGCCCGACCGATGCGCGACCGCCTCTGAAGACGAGGTAGTCGGCCCCGAGACGGGCGAGTTTGAGCTTCGCCTCCTGGATCGCGAAGAGGTTCTCGACGGGATCGGGGATCGGGCCGTACCGGTCCTCGGTGGCCACACGGAGCTCGTGCAGCTCGTCCTCCGACTCGGTCAGCGCGATCCGCCGATGGAGGTCGATCTTGAGCGCTTCGGCCGCGATGTAGGCGGCGGGAACGTACGCGTCGACGCGCGCGTCGACGCGTACCGGCCGTGCGGCAACGCGCCGCTGCCCGGTGAGCTCTGCGACCGCCTCGTGGAGCATCTCGACGTAGAGCTCGAACCCGAGCGCCGCGACGTGCCCGGACTGCTCGGCGCCGAGCAGGTCGCCGGCGCCGCGGATCTCGAGGTCGCGCATCGCGATCGCGAAGCCGGCGCCGAGCTCGGTGTGGTCGGCGAGCGTGGCGAGCCGCGCCCGCGACTCCGGCGTCAGTTCGGTCGCGTCGGGATAGAAGAGGTAGGCGTGGGCGAGGACGTCGCTACGGCCCACGCGCCCGCGGATCTGGTAGAGCTGCGCGAGCCCGAGGGTGTCGGCGCGCTCGACGACGAGTGTGTTCGCCTGCGGGATGTCGAGCCCCGACTCGATGATCGTGGTCGAGACGAGGACGTCTGCGTCACCGGCGAGGAATATCAGCATCTTGTCCTCGAGCTGCCGCTCCCGCATCTGGCCGTGCGCGACGAGGAAGCGCAGCCCCGGACAGAGCCGGCGCAGCTTCTCGGCGGCCTCGTCGATCGTCTCGACGCGGTTGTGGAGGTAGAACGCCTGCCCGCCGCGCGCGACCTCGCGCTCGAGCGCCTGCTTGATCAGGTCGTCGTCGATCTCGCCGACGAAGGTGCGAATCGGGCGGCGGCCCTCGGGCGGCGTCTCGATCACGGAGATGTCGCGGAGACCGGAAAGCGACATGTGGAGCGTCCGCGGGATCGGGGTGGCCGACAGGGCGAGCACGTCGACCTCGAGCCTGAGCTGGCGCAGCAGCTCCTTCTGTGCGACGCCGAACCGCTGCTCCTCGTCGACGATCACGAGCCCGAGCTCCTTCGGGATCACGTCGCGGGAGAGCACGCGGTGCGTCCCGATCAGCACCTCGACCTTCCCGTCCGCGAAGTCGGCGAGTACCCGCTTGACGTCGGCCGGCCTGCGGAAGCGCGAGACCATCTCGACGCGCACGGGGAAGTCGCGGTAGCGCTCGCGGAACGTGTTCCAGTGCTGCTGCGCGAGCACGGTGGTCGGCACCAGCATCAGCACCTGCCGTCCGGCGACCGCGACGGCGAACGCTGCGCGGAGCGCGACCTCGGTCTTGCCGAAGCCGACGTCGCCGCACACGAGCCGGTCCATCGGGCGCGGCGCTTCGAGGTCCTCCTTGACCGCTTCGATCGCGGCGCGCTGGTCGTCGGTCTCGCGGTACGGGAACTCGGCCTCGAGCTGCTCGAGCCATTCGTTCTCGACGTCGAACGCGACGCCCGGCTGCGTCTGGCGCTGCGCGTAGAGCGACAGGAGCTCGCCGGCGAGCTCGCGCAGATGCTCGCGCGCACGCGACTTCAGGTTGTCCCACGCCTTGCCTCCGAGTTTCGAGAGCGCCGGCGCACGCGAGTCGGCGCCGATGTAGCGGCTCACCTTGCCGATCTGCTCGTGCGGAACGTAGACGCGGTCGTCCCCGCGGAACGCGAGCAGCAGGTAGTCGCGGGTGACGCCGGCGACCTCGCGGGTCTCGAAGCCGAGGAGCTGCGCGACCCCGTGGTCCTCGTGGACGACGTAGTCACGCGTGCGCAGGTCGGAGAAGCTCTGGAGCGCACGGCCGGGCGCCGCCGCCGCGCGCGGCGGGCGCTTCCGGAAGACCTGCGTGTCCGGGAGCAACGCAATACCGAGGTCGCGCCACACGAAGCCGCGCCGCGCCGGAGAGACCGCGAAGACGAGCTCGGACGGCGCCGCGCCGGGATCGAGCATCGTCGCCGACACCCGCCGCAGCAGCTGCTGCTGGCGGAGCGCCTCACCGCGGTGGGGGAACGTTACGACGACGTCGAGCTCCTGGCGCAACAGGCCGCCGAGCTCGTTCTCCGCCTCGGACAGGCCGCGGGCCGCGAGGGCCGGCCGCTGCGCGTCGAAGCTGAAGCGCTGGCCCTGAGGGAGCGGGCCGAGCTCGGCCGACCCGGCAAGGTCGACGGGCGTCAGCCCCTCGTCGGCCCAGACCGCGGCCACCTCCTCGGGCTGCCAGACCACGTCGGGCGGCCGGTCGAACGGCGGCACGAGATCGTCCGGCAACGGCGGCGGCGTGGGCTCGTCGTCGTCAGGACCGAGGTCGACGTCGACCAGCTCGCGACGCCGCTCGCCGGCGGGATAGAGAACGGCCTCCTCGACCTCGCGCAGCGCACGCTGCGTGAACGGCGAGAAGGCGCGGATCTGCTCGACCTCGTCGCCGAACAGCTCGATGCGAAGCGGCTCGCGCCCGGTCGTCCCGAACACGTCGAGCAGGCCCCCGCGGACGGCGAACTGGCCGCGCTCCTCGACGCGCTCGACGCGCTCGTAGCCCGCCGACGCGAGATGCTCGGCCAGCGAGTCGAGACCCGGCTCGTCGCCGGGTGCGACCCGCAGCGGAGCCGGCCGCGCGGACGGCGGCGGCAGCCCCTCGGCGAGCGCCGCAGCGGACGCACAAACGAGACCGCCGCGCTCGAGCACCTCGAGTGCCCGGGCGCGCTCGCCGACGAGGTGCGGCGGCGGCTCGAGCCCCGAGCCGTAATGCACGCCGCGGGACGGGAAGAGCGCCACCGATTCGTCGCCGACGAACCAGCCGGCGGCCTCGGCGGCGTCGCGCGCGTCCGCGTCCTCGGGCAGCAGCACGACGAGGCCACGCCCAAGCTCGGCGTGTAGCGCGGACAAGAGCAGCGGGAGAATTGGTTCGGAGACGCGCGCCCGCTCGGGGAAGGCCTCGGCGTAGGCCTGCAGGCGCTCCTCGGCGCGCAGCCGGTCGACGACCCCGGACAGCGTGGCACTGCTCATTGGCTCATCTCCCGCTCCGGCGCCGGCAAAGCCGGCACCTCCGCTCCTTCCGAGCCTCCGTCAAGCCTACGGCTCATGCGTTGACGTGTCGCTGCGCCGCCTCGAGCCCTTCCGCGTCGAGGGCTTCGACCGCGTCGGCCGCGCGCCCCACGATCGCCTCGGCGTCCTCGTGCGGCTCGAAGTCGGAGAGCACCCAGTCGGCGAGCGGCCGCGGGTCGCCGCGCTCCGGCCGCCCGACGCCCACGCGCAGCCGCAAGAAGTCGGGGCTGCCGAGCTGCTTCGCGACCGAGCGAACGCCGTTGTGGCCGGCGGTGCCGCCGCCGCAGCGGAGCTGCAAGCGCCCGAGGTCGAGATCGCTCTCGTCGTGGACGACCAGCACGGCGTCCGGCTCGACCTTGAAGAACCGCATCGCCGCCTGGACAGACCGGCCGGAGTCGTTCATGAACGTCTCGGGCTTCAGCAGCGCCACCTTGTGCCCGTCGATCCTCACCTCGGCGAGATCGCCGTTGAACTTTCCGCGCCACGTGCCGCCATGACGGCGCGCGAGCTCGTCGACTACGAGCCAACCGACGTTGTGGCGGTTCGCCGCGTACGCACGGCCGGGGTTGCCGAGGCCCGCGACGAGCAGGTCGAGCGACGTGCCGGACCGGCGCGGCCAGAGCCGCATCGCCGCCTAGCCTTCGTCGGCGCCGTCGCCCTCGGCGGCGGCTTCGGTGGCGGCCTCGGCGTCCGGCTCGACGGGAGCCTCACCCTCGGCGACCTCGCCCTCGGCGGGCGCCTCCTCGGGCTCCTCGACGCGCGTCGCGTGACCGACGCTCGCGAGCACCGTGTCCGGATCGTCGAGCAGCTTGACGCCCTCGGGGACCTGCAGCGACTCGAGGCGCGCGGAGTCGCCGATCGCGAGCGCCGAGACGTCGAGGTCGAGATGCTGCGGCACTTCCATCGGCAGCGCCTCGACGTTCACCTCGACCGTCACCTGCGAGAGGACGCCGCCCTCCTTCACCCCGACCGGTTCGCCGACGAGCGCGACCGGGACGGTCGCGTGGATCAGCTGGTCGAGGCGGACCTCTTGCAGGTCGACGTGCGTGATCACGCCGCGAACGAGGTCCCGCTGGTACTCCTTGAGCACCGACGGGTGCGTCTTCCCCGACTCGACGACCACGTCGAGCACCGCGTTCAGCCCGCCCTTGGTGGTGAGCGCCGCCCGCAGGTCGCGCTCCGGCACGGAGATCGCGACCGGCCGCTCGCGGCCGTAGAGGATCCCGGGGATCAGACCGCGCCGGCGCAGGCGCCGCGACTCGGCGGAACCGAGAGTGTCACGGTGCGAAACCAGCAGCTGATGGCGCTCGGAAGCCACGGCCGCGCAGTGTAGCGGCGCCTCTCGCCCCGAGGCGGCTCGGATAGGATCGCCGCCACCCGGGATGAGCGGCCCCGGCAGTTGGAGAGACGGTGCG
The DNA here is from genome assembly GCA_963742615.1 of uncultured Thermoleophilia bacterium. Taxonomy (GTDB): domain Bacteria; phylum Actinomycetota; class Thermoleophilia; order Gaiellales; family Gaiellaceae; genus PALSA-600. The sequence goes on from CAVUMS010000004.1 coordinate 126,664, forward strand.
ACGAGGAACGCGATCGTCGAGTTCGTCGAGCGCGTGACGACCGAAAGCGGCCGAGCGTCCGCCGCTGGAGCGGGGCGACGAGCGCGAGTCGCCGCACCGACGGCGGAGAGCGATCAGCATGCCGGACGACTGGGGCGCGTGCGTCTTCGCCGACATCACGGCGTGACCCGCCGCGAACGCGCTCGAGCTCTCTGTCTCTGCCCGCTCGCCGCTTTGCTCGTCGCCTGCTCGCACCAGCACGAGACGGCGCCGAAGCCCGACGAGCCGTACACGGCGCAGGCCGTCCGTGCGGCGTTCACGAATCACGGCATCCGCCTGACGCCGTACGCGGCCGACGCAGCCGAGCGGCGCGCGCTCCGCGCCAACCACGTGCTCGCCGGCTTCTTCGGGTCGGTTGCGGACAAGATCACCGCTTCGGTGCTCGTCTTCGACTCCGCGGCCCGCGCGCGACGCTCGCCTCCGGCGAGCCGCTCCTCGCCGCTCTGCCGGGCACGCTGCGCCGACGACCCACGCTTGACCGCCCGGCACGAGCGGTTGTTGAACGTCGTCGTCGACTCGCTCTACACGACCCGCCCGGGTCTGACACAGCGGCGGATCGACGCCGCGCTCCGTGAGCTCAGCGCCGGCCGGCCCACGACTTAGACGAGCAGGTTCTCCGCCGGAGAGCGTTCGAGAATCTGACCGCGCCTCTCGGGCGCAACCCGGTGCGTTCGTGCTGCGGGCCGGTGCACGCACCGCCGCACCGAACGCGCCTAACCCGGCGCCCACCACCAACCGGACAGCGAGGGTATGCGGTGCGAGACTGGCTGCCACTGAGTGAGATCGGGGTGCGCAGGGAAAAGGAAGGTCGGCAGGTCACGATCAAGGGAGGGTGTTGAACGATGAGAAAGCTCTTGGCGCGTTCGCCGAAGCGTGGTCGCATCCTCGGCGCGATGCTCGTCGCGGCCGGGATCGTCGCAGTTTCCACGGCGCTTGCCTTCAACCCAGACGCGAAGGTGACCGTCGGTAGCCCGACGTCACCGTTCTCGCAGAACAAGCAGAACGAGCCGACGATCGCGGTAGACGCGAACCATCCGAACATCCTCGTCGCCGGATCGAACGACAACATCGACATGGAGGCGTGCAACGCCGGCAACGACACGACCTGCCCCTTCACGCCGGGCGTCGGTGTCAGTGCCCCCTACTTCTCGTTCGACAACGGAACGACCTGGGCGCAGCCGACGTACACGGGCCTCTCGGCCCGGAACTGCCTCGGCGTGGTGGGGAACTCCGATCCGGACTGCATTGCGACGACCGGCCCGATCGGGACGTTGCCGCACTACGCGGAGAACGGCCTCGTCTCCGACGGTGACCCCGGCGTCGCGTTCGGCCCGAGCCCGGACTCCAGTGGCAAGTTCAGCTGGTCGACCGGTTCGCGTCTCTACTACTCCAACTTGACGTCGAACGTCGGGACTTCGAAGAGCGAGCAGACGTTCAAGGGGTTCGAGGCGATCGCGGTCTCGCACACCGACAACGTCCAGGCGGCCGCGCGCGGCGACGCTTCCGTCTGGTCGAACCCGGTGCTCGTCTCGAAGCAGTCCTCGACGACGTTCTCGGACAAGTCGCAGATCTGGGCCGACAACGCATCGTCGAGCCCGTTCTTCGGCACGGTCTACGTCTGCTGGGCCGCGTTCGCGGGCCAGGAGAAGGGCAACGCCGCACCGGCTCCGCTGCAGGTCGCCGTGTCGCACGACGGCGGGGTCACGTGGCAGCAGCGCCCTATCAGCGCGGCGGCCAACAACGGCCAGCGGAACCCTCCGGACGGCTGCACGATCCGGACCGACAGCAAGGGCACCGCGTACCTGTTCGGCGTCGGAACGGTGTCGTCGCAGGGGAAGGACGCGTTCGAGCTCATGTCGACCTCGACGAACGGCGGCTCGACCTGGTCCAAACCGACGCCCGTCGCCGGGCCGGTCACCCAGCCGGGCCTCTTCGACCCGGTCCTCGGCCGGCCGACGATCGACGGGATCGCGGGCGCACGCAGCGACCTCGCGCCGGCGCCGAGCGTCGACATCGCCAACGGCGCACCGACCGGAGCCGGTGCGACGAATCGCATCGTCATGACGTACGTCAGCGGCGACATCACCGCGCCGCACGTTTTCTTCACGGAGTCGACGGATGGTGGAGACGCGTGGTCGACCCCGCGGGCGATCGAGACTGTCGGCGATCGGGGTATCTACACGGCACCCGCGATCTCGCCGAACGGAACGGATGTCTACGTCGTCTACAACGCGTTCACGACCCCGTACCGAACGAACACCACCGACCCGCGGTCGCTCGTGGGCGTCGTCCTCCACGCGGACAGCTCGGCGAATCCGGGCACCGCGACTGGAGCGTTCAGCTCCCTCCACCGCAGCCCGCCCGGCGATCCGCGTGGCTCGTCCCAGAACAATCTCCAGGGTGAGTTCCTCGGCGACTACGTCTATGCCGCGGCGACGAACACCTATGGCGCGGCCGTCTGGAACGACACGCGGCTCGCGGCCGACTGCCCGAAAATGGATGCGTACCGGATGTCGCTGGAGACCGGCGGCTCGGTACCGACGCCGGCGCCGGAGCAGGACTGCCCGGCGACCTTCGGCAACTCGGACATCTTCGGCGGCACGTACCCGGACCCGACGCCGTAGCGCAACTCGGCGAGAGGCGGCTTCACGAGCCGCCTCTCGCCGAACTAGTCCCTCATGACGCCGATCGCGCTCTTCGCTACTCGATCGGCAGGCCGTAGCTAGAAGAGCTGGTTCTCCGCCAGCCATGCCGGGCCGTGACGGTGCGTGCCTTGAAGTGTGCGGCAGAGCCGTTTTCGGGGTGTCACGACCGGCGCCCATCGCGGTCTGTGACGGCCCGTACCGGCACGTTCGTTAGCACTCCGTTTGCAGAGTAGGCTCGCCCGGTGATTTTCGGTAGGGGGTGCGTATCTCGGTGGATGTCCGCGAGTTCGCCATGCTGCGCACCTTCCAGACACAGCTGCGACTCGCCGGCGTGCCGCAGAGACAGATCCACCGCGAATACTTCGACTGGCGATAAGGTGGGATTCGCCGAAGCGTCGCCATAACGACGAGGAGAGAGATGACTGAGACACGTCGGACATCGCTCGAGGAGGCACGGCGCGTCGGCGACGCGATCGGCGTCGACTGGAACCGCTTCGACCTCGAGCAGTTCCGGATGGGGATGGACGTCGAGTTCGAGCACGGAGCCACGACCCCCAGACCGACGTCACCCACGACGACCCGATCATCACCGGCAAGATCGCGCTGGCCCACATGAAGGAGTTCCCCGACTACTACGAACGCCTCGAGCGGATGGAGCGCGAAGCCGAACACGACTGGGCGGCCAAGTCGCGCTGACCACGCGTCTCGCTCGCCGCAGTTGAAGTGCTATCCCGGCGCGGAGCGCTTGAGCGAGAGGACTGCGCGGCTCCCCTCGCCGCCGATGACGACGATGTCGTCGGCGCGGGCGACGGCCGCCGGCTCGGCGAGCCCTCGCGGGAGCCGGGCGGCAACGGTCACGCGGTGCGCGCCGGGTCGATTCTGAGGACGGTGGCAACCGGTGTCCCCGTTGCCGTTTTGCCGCCGATCAGGAAGAGCGCACCGTGGAAGGCGACGAGCGCTCCGTACGCGTTCGGCGCGGGAGCGTCGCGACGCGCCGCACGTGCCGGCAGGCCGGGTCGACGCGAGTACGGCGCTCGTCTCGCCGCCGTCGTGAGGCCGCCGGCGACGTAGATCGTGCCGTCGAGCGCGGCGACGCCCGCGTAGCGGAGACCCGCTCGGCAGACGCGCGACGGTCGAGGTCCTGCCGCCGCCGTCGTAGCGGAGGACGGCGCTCGCGTACTGCGTGCCGGTGTAGCCGCCGACGAGGTATGCGTGACCGCCGACGACGGCGGCGCCGAGGTCGGAGAGCGGCTCGTCGAGCGTGCCCGCGACCGTCGCCGCGCCGCGTCGCTGGGTCGATGCGGACGATCGAGCTCGACCGAGACCGCCTGCCCGCCGCCGAAGACGTAGACGCGTCCGCCGAGCAGAGCCGCCGCTGCGTCGTGGCCGGCCACCGGCAAGCTGCCCCAGCAAGCGCAGGCGCCCCGGCGTGCCGATCAGGATCTGCGTCGGTCGACGAGCCGCCGACGAGGCCGCCCGCGACGAGGACGCGGCCGTCCGGAAGCGCGACCGCGCTTGCCCGTGAGAGCGCGGCCGGCAAGCTCGCCGGAGACCGTGATCCGGAGCCTCGTGGGCGGTCGCTCGCGCGCCGCACTGCGGAGTCGTCGACACCAACCGATGCCCGTACGCCGGGCAGGAGGTCGAGCCCGTCCGGCTTGTCGAGATAACCCGGCCGGCGCCGGCGACGCCGTCGTGGCCGTACGACCAGACGATCCGTTTCGTCCGCGGATCGATCACGACGACCGGTGGTGCCAGTCGTCGGTGACGGCGATCATCCCGTTCGGCCAGCGGACGGCGAGCGACGGACGATCGAGCGCGCCCGGCGCCGGAGGCTGGGCCGTACGTCCAGACGATCCGTCCGGCCGGCGTGATCTCGTCGACACGGCCGGGCGTGTTGAAGCCGGCGACGAGGATGTTCCCGTTCGGCAGCAGCTGCGCGTCGGACGGGTAGGTCGTCGGCGTGCGCACGCTGTAGAGGAGGCGTCCCGAGGCGTCGATCCGGTCGACCCAGCCGCCGATCTCGGTCACGAGCACGCCGCCGTCGGCCAGCGGCGTGGCGCCGTTCGGCGACGAGAGCCCGGCGGCGGGTCGTGGCCGCAGGAGCCGGCGTGGCCGATCTCGCGCACGACCCGGTGCGCGTGGTTGATGAAGAGGACGCGGCAGTTGCGGATGTCGGCGACCATGAGGAGGCCGTTCCGCAGCAGGTACGCGTCGTCCGGGTTCGAGAGATAGCCCGCCGCCGAGCCGGCGACGCCGGGGTGCCCGTACGACCAGACGATCCGGTGCGCGCGGACGTCGATGATGCTCGCGGTCTGGTTGAACTCCTCGTTGATCGAGATTGCGCGGTAGCCGGGCGTGAAGAAGGCGTCGTCGGGGTCGTGGAACGACTGGCCGGGACGGACGTCGCCGGGTCGCGGGAAGCGCCAGACGACCCGCTTCCCCGGCGAGACGATCAGCAGCCGGTCGTTGTTGCGGTCGGCGATCAGCACGTACCCGGCACCGGGCCCGGGCCGGACGGCGGGAAGCCCGAGGAGCCGCTGCGCCGGTGTCGCGGCGCGGAGACCAGATGCCGGCGAGCCGCGCTGGACGCTGCGCGGCTCGTGGTCGTCGACGCGGTCTGTCGCGCTGCCGCACCCGCACCGACCGCGAGGCGCCAAGCGCGAGCGCGAGGCCTGCTACCGATCGTGGTGATGATGGAGTCGCGGCCCAGTGGGCCCAGTCGTGGGCGGCCGGCAGGCCGCGATCGCGACGATCGACCCGGCGACGATCGCGCCGGCGATCGCGAGCTGCCGCAGCCGCGCGCCTGCGAGCGACGCCGTCGACGTCGGCTCGCACGAGGCCGGCACCTTCAGCACGTGGCCGAGCACGTGCACGCCCATCGCGCCGAACCAGACGATGAAGCTCGCCTTGTGCAGGCCGAGGAAGAGCCCGCGCTGCGGGTGCGATGAGGACGAGCAGCACGCCGGTGCCGAAGAGGGCGAGCGGTCGAGGCGACCGTCAAGCGGCGCGACGAGCAGCCGCATGAGCGCCGCGGCGGCCCCTTGGCGACGTACTGCCGGCGTCGCGAAGGTAGTAGCGCGCGAAGCGCCAGCCGGTGCTCGCCAGCTTCAGCAGAACCGGCGGGATCAGCAGCAGCCCGAGGAAGATGTGCAGGGTCAGCTGCTGCCGGACGAAGGGGATCGTCGCTCCTTCGGCCGCAAGGAGCACGAGCAGCACGACGGCATTCGTTGCCGTCAGGCGCGCGTTCCCCTCGGTCCCGCGGCCCTCGAGCGAGTCTGCGCTGCACGGTCGCGTCGAGCCGAGCGACAGCAGGACCGGATGAGACCGCGATGAGAACGGTCGGCGGCGCGTGCGGATGCGCAGGAACAATGCGCCGATGCGCGTTCTCGTCGTCGAAGACGAACCGAAGATGGCGGCGCTCGTTGCGCGCGCGCTCCGCGAGGAAGGGCACCCGGCCGACATCGCAGCTCGCGGAGCGGACGCGCTCTGGATGGCGCAGGCCGCGCCCTACGACGCGATCGTGCTCGACGTGATGCTGCCGGACCTCGACGGCTTCGAGGTGCTCCGCGAGCTGCGGCTGCGCGAAGGTCTGGACGCCGGTGCTGATGCTCACCGCGCGCGACGCGGTCGAGCGACCGGGTCGACGCGCTCGACTCCGGCGCCGACGACTACCTGACGAAGCCGTTCTCGTTCGCGGAGCTGCTCGCGCGGCTGCGCGCCGTCGCGCGCCGCGGCCCGGTCGAGCGTCCGACGACGCTCGAGGTCGGCGACCTCCGGCTCGATCCGGCCGCGCGCCGCGTCTGGCGCGGCGAGACGGAGATCGAGTTGTCGACCCGCGAGTTCGCGCTGCTCGAGCTGCTGATGCGACGCGCGGGCCAGACGCTGACGCGGCTCCAGCTGCTCGACGGGGCGTGGGACATGGCGTTCGAGAGCCGGTCGAACATCGTCGACGTCTACGTCCGCTATCTCCGCGAGAAGATCGACCGCCCGTTCGGCCGCGACTCGATCGAGACGGTGCGCGGCGTCGGCTACCGGTTGCGAGGAGGACGGCGAGTGAGCCGGCTGCCGATCCGCGTTCGCCTCACGCTGCCGTTCGCGTTCGTGATGGCGCTCGTGCTCGCGGCGATGGGCGTCGTCATCTACCTGCGCGTGGCTGACGCGCTCCTCGCGTCGGTCGACCAGAACCTGAACGCCCAGGCGACGGAGGCCGTCTCCCACGCGCGGACAGGACGGCGAGCTGCTCGACCAGGACGTGAGCGACGGCCCGACGATCGCGCAGGTCGAGCTCGCTGACGGGACGACGGACGACTCGTCGCCGGCGGACCTTGCCGACCGCTGCTCCACGGCGAATCGCTCGCGCGCGTGATCGCGGGTCGACCGCGTGCGACGCACGACGACGATCAGCGGCCTGCGCGGCGAGTGGCGGCTGCGTCGCGACTGCCCGTGCAGGTCGGTGACCGGCACGCCGCGCTCGTGGTCGGCCGGTCGGTCGCGGCGCGCGCGGAGACGCTCCATCGTCTCGCGCGTGAGTTTCTGTTCGCGGCGCCGGCCGCGCTGCTGCTCGCGATCCTCGCGGGCTACGTGCTCGCCGCCGCAGCGCTCCGCCCCGTCGAGGCGATGCGCCGACGCGCCAGCGCTGATCAGCGCGACGACGCCGGGGCGGCGCCTGCCGGTTCCGCGACACGCGCGACGAGATCTCCGCGCTCGCGGTGACGCTGAACGAGATGCTCGGACGGCTCGAGAGGCGCGCTCGAGCACGAGCGGCGGTTCGTCGCCGACGCGAGCCACGAGCTGCGAACGCCGCTCGCGTTGCTTCGCGCCGAGCTCGAGCTCGCGCTCCGGCGGCCGCGCTCTCGCGACGAGCTCGAGGCCGCGGTCCGTTCGGCCGCCGAGGAGACGGAGCGGCTGTCGCGGCTCGCCGAAGACCTGCTGCTGATCGCCCGGGCCGATCAGGGCACCGTTCCGTTGCGATCCGAGCGGACGTCGACCTGGCGGAGCTCCTCGAGGCACGGTGCGAGCACCGCTTCGCGGACCGCGCCGCACGCGCTCGGCCGCGAGATCCGCGTCGAGGGCCGACGAGGGTCGCGACGTGTCGACGCCGACCCGCTGCGCCTCGAGCAGGCGCTCGGGAATCTCGTCGACAACGCGCTCGTCCACGGCTCCGGTGCGATCACGCTCAGCGCTCGCATCGGCGACGACACGGTCGAGCTGCACGTCAGCGACGAAGGGAACGGGTTCTCGACGCCGTTTCTCGACCGCGCGTTCGACCGCTTCAGCCGCGCGGACGAGTCGCGCAGCACGCCGGGAACCGGCCTCGGGCTCGCGATCGTCGCGCTGATCGCCCACGCGCACGGCGGTGAGGCGAGCTCGCGCGACTCTGCACGCCACTTTTCTCGTCGACGGGCGCGGAGCATGCCGCCATCCCGACGGCGTCGCGCGTCTCGTACGGAGCGCGCTCGACGTCTTCGCCGACGAGCTCGCCGTGCACGCCCGCCGGCGCGGCTGCAGCAGCCGGTCTCGACACATCCTTCCGTCGCTACCGTGTTCTCCGAGGCGCCAATGAGGGACGATCGCACCGTCCTGCACGTCGATCCGATTGTGGCCACGTACAACGGCCAGCGGCCTGTGCACCGAGCTGTTCCCGGAGCGGATCACGCTCGACGACTGGGGCTACGCGGTCGTCGACCCGACACCGATTCCGCGCGCGCTCGTCCAGCACGCCCGACGAGCGGTCGCGATGTGCCCGAAGGCTGCGCTGCAAACAACCGCGACGCGCGCGACTGACCACTTCACCGATGCGCGGCGCCGAGGTTCTGACGGCTGTGGCGGCACCGAGATCCCGGAATACGCCAGACCCTGTCCCGCCAACGCAGGGACGGTCAAATCGCGACTGCCGTTCCTTTCGCGCACCCAGGAGCCCGGCTCGTGGGTCAGCCGCGACGATGTGCGGATCGGTGGCGGTCTCGTCGGCACGATCACCGGCAACACGCTCCTGGTTTACGCCGCAGACGACGGTACGTTTCTCCAGACAGTTGCGCTCTCCCACAGTTCGGGCCACCCGCGGCTTCTCACGATCGGCTCCGGCAGCGTTGTCTACGCGAGCGGCGTCGAAGTGCACCTTCTGCGCCTGCAAGACGGACTCGACCAAACGCTCTCCCTCCCCGGCCAAGCCGGCCCCGTCGGAGCCGTCCTGACAGCCGACGGCCTGTTCATCTCGTACGACCGCGCCTACGAGTCGAAGCCGGGACACCTCCTGTTCATGCCGGCGGCGAACCTCCGCTGAATCGCTTTGCCGATCGGCTGCGAAGACGGCCGACTACAACGAGTTCTCGCGCGTGGTCGCCCGATCGTCTCCATATATCGGTGATCCGATTGCATCTAGAAATCGTTGCCTACCGTGGCGACGTTCACACGGGCTTTCAAGAACGCCGAGCTCGGCGGAAACTGCCGCTTTGGGCACCGCGCGGAAGCACAGCGGGCACGCGAGCAGCGTGCTGGACCTGGAAAGTCGGAACACGCACCACACCTGGCCGCTGGGGCATCGTCGTCTCGTGTGGACGCGCCGGCTCGCTGCGCACATCGTTTGTTGTCTCTTAGCGGAGCGCCAGAGACTCTCGTACGACTTGGGCGCGGGCTTATGGTTCGGCGTGCTGCCAGAGTGCGAGTAGCGAGTTGGCGAGGCGCTCGGGCTCGACGTCGGCTCGCGCCTTCGACTTTCTTCTCCCGCGCTCGCTCCTTTGCCGCAATATGCTCGGCGCGAGATGGCTCGTCGCACTCTCGGTCCGCGCCGCTCCGACTCGCTTCCGACGTACGTGCGCTCGACGCGGATCATCGGCGGCCTCAGTGTGCTCGTCCTTTTCGGGGCGGTCGTATGGGACCTCGCCAACGACGGGTTCTGGTCGCGCCACGCGCTTTTCACGGGCCTCGTCGCGAGCTTGATCGTTGTCGCGGTGACCGCGGCGGTGCTCAACGAAGTGCTCGAGCGTCGACAGCGACAGCGCTGGTCCGTGCTCGCGCAGTATGCGCTGTTCGACTTGGTCCGCACGGCTCGACTCGTGTGGACCGGTCTGCTCGAGCTCGCTGGTCTCGCTCCGGACGGAGAGCTCGAGGACGGGGCGCTCGCAGCCGGCTCCGAGGCAGTGCTCGATACGCCGCGTCTCGCCGCGGCGATCGACGAAATGCTCGCCAGCGCTGACCGCCGCGAACAACTCCACCGGCTGATCGCCACGCTGCGCGCTCACGGCCAAGAGGTGCTCGGACGCTGGGCCGATGTGATGGTCAACTCGGGCACGTACGCGGAGATCGTCGATCGCCACGTCGAGCTCTACAGTCGTCTGTACTGGTGGGGCAGCGTGCTCGATGAATCGGACCCGCTCGAAGAGCACCTGAATCGGCCGAGGCTGAGCCGCCTCAGCCCAGCGACTCAAGCGAGCGGGCCGGTCGAGGACGAGTGGCTACGCGACAATCTTGTAGCTATCGCGCAGCTCGCGGAGTCGCTCGATCGGAGCTCGTTCGACCTCGCGATGCGGATCGTCCCGCCCGAATGGTGGACCGCGCAACTGCCTGACCGACCTTCGACGGCTGAAAATCACGGGACATAGACGCCTACCGAGGCCGGCCTCCCGAGCACATAGGTCTCACTACATGTCATCTCTCTAACCAACGAGGAGTGCTGAACGAACTCACGAAGCCCGACACGAAGGACACGAGGCTGCTTTACAAGCTGAAGACGGGCAACCGCAACCGCAACGCATCCTGGTCGCAACTTCGGCCCCTGACTCGGTGCGCGTCTTGCAGGGCCGGTCAGCGCTGCCCTCGGCATGCAGGAACCAGAGCAGGTCGGTTCGTCGCCTGCGCCAGTGTTTAGGGATGACCCCTGAGCGTGCGAGGTCCTTTCGGTTGTCCCCGGACGTCGGCTCAATGCGCGAAGACGCGGAGCGTGGGCGGATCCAGTTCAGCCGGTGTTCGTTGGCTCGAGCGCCGGCCCGAGGTTGACCTGCCCGTGCGCACGGAAGATCTGGGCGAGTTCGTCCGCCGCGGGGCGGGGGGTTCCCTCCGGGGGTAGAAGTCTCGCCGTGGCCGGGACAGACGCGTCCCGGATCATGCGCTCCAACCCGGCAGGGGTGCTGAGGACGAGCACATGCGCGGTCTCGCTTTCGACGCAGAAGGTGTGGGCCACGCCCATCGGCACGGCTGCGGCCCCACCACGGGTCAGCGGGAACCGATCCGCACCGGCCTGAATCGTCAGCACCCCTTCGAGCACGACGTAGCTCTCGTCCTGCGGATGTGTGTGCAGTGGTGGTGATGCAGCGTGCGGGAAGAGAAACTCGATCAACGAGTACCGGCCGCCGACGGCCTCGCCGGGGATCCTGATCGTCGCCAACGTGCCGAGGAACCAGAGGCCTTCGCCGTCACCGACGTCGGACCAACTCGCTAGGGCGGTTGTGTGCGCCGTCACGCCGGCCAGAAGTCTTCGAGCGTCTCGCCGTCGGCGCCGGGGTCATCGATCTTCTTCGAGACGATGATCAGCTCGGCGTCTTCGGGATCGTCGTTCCAGACGCCACGCCACGTCTCCGCCGGCACGCGGATCGCCTGGTGCCTCTCGAGCTCGATCACCTCGTCGCCGAGCTTGAACTGCAGCTTGCCGGCGACGACCAGGTAAATCTCCTCCTGGGTCTTGTGCCGGTGCCCGTACGAGCCCCTTGCTGCCCGTGTGTTGCGGCATCCGTCGGTACGTGATCGCGACCTGCTCGGCGCCAATCGCGTACGTGATCCCGCGCATCTCGCCCGGATAGTCGCCCAGCCAGTCCTCGACGTCCTCGATCTTCACGACCTGGTATCCGCTCATCTCGCTCCTCAGACCGACAATGGCTTATCGAACACCACACGGCAGCACACGGCAAACCCACGCGCCTACTTCAACATCGACTGGATCACGCTGTTCGTGATGGCGATCATCACAGTCGTCGGCGCGATCTACTTCCTCGCGGCGCGGCCCGACAAGAAGCTCGCACTGCACGTGCCACGACGAGCTCGAACCGACAGGAGCCGAGCGAGCGCGGTGACCTCAGAGCCAGACGACGAAGGTGGCGGCGCTTCCTCGCCCGATCGAGGGGCGTCTACGGGTGCCTGAACAGCCGCAGCCCCGGCTCACACGTGCTTGGGAGCTTCGGCCACACGAACGCCGCGGGATCCTTGCCATCCATCAGCCAGCGCACGTACGGGTCCTCCGCCTCCCGCTGCGGTCTGAGGGCTTCCAGCCGCTCGACGACCTTCGCATGCTCCGCCCGTTCTGCTTTCAGAGCGTCTTCGTCCGCAGATTGGTCTCCCACTCGGTACCCGCTTCGGCAGTGCCCTGAACGAGGGAGCAACGTCACGCTGGTCGTTGCCCGCGCGCCACGCTGCTGAAGCCATCGAACCGATCGACAATCAACTACGCGAGCTCGTCGACGCTACTAGTTGAACTACTTCTTTGTCCAAGCGACCAGCACGACAGTCGCCCGCGACAGCTTCACCGTGCAGCTGCGCTTGGTTCCCGAGCACGACCCGCCCCATCTGACGCCGTAATCTCGGGGCGGCGAGGCGCTCGTCTCACGACTGTCCCGGCCGTGAACAGTGCGCTACATCGCAACCCGCACCGCATGCCAGCAGGCGCACTCACGACAAGCCCATTCGGCTGCTTGTGAACGACCAGCCGCACTGTCAATCGGGCGAACGTCGCAGTCACTGTCTTATCGTCATCGAGCGTGACAACACATCGAATTGCGCTGCCGTTGCATGCACCTTTCCAACCCGCGAACGTGTAGCCGGGAGAAGCCTGGGCGATAACGGCGATCCGTGCGCCGATCGGGTGGCTGCTCGAGCAACTCCGAGAGCATGTGCCCGGGGACACGCCTTCGCGATAGGTGACCACGCCGCCGGCCCCTACGTCCAGAGCGAGATCGAACTGAGGAAGTCCACCCGTCGCTGCTGCGAGGGCGTTGGCGTTCTGGAGCACACGGCCTCGACAGTCCTTGCCGTAGGCAGGAGCGAACCGACGTTGAGTTGGGAACTGCGGCTCCAGAGCACTCGATGTCTTCCTTCACCAGCGCGGGTGTCGGGTTTGGGTTGGCGTTGAACATCCACGCCGCCACCGCGGCGACCGCTGGGGCGGCGAACGAGGTACCTTCGTCGAGCGCCCAACTGCCGTCGGGTTGGTCGACCGGCGTCACATCGGGAGCCCCAACGTCCGACAGCGCCGGTCCAAAATTCGAAGCAGGACTGATCTGCCGGTCTGGGTCGACACCGGCCACCCTGAGCGTTCTGGGATTCGCAGCTGTGATCGGGTTCGCCGACGGATCAGCCGTGCCGCGGCGTCTACCTGGCCGGGTGGATCGACAGCCGCGCCGACGAACTCGCACCGCTGACCGCACCACCTACAGCAGCGCGGTCGGCAACCACGTGACGGAGACGGCGCGTGGCCGGACGCCGATCGGGAAGATCCGCCGCGCCCACATCCGGGCGCACGCCGCCGAGCTGGTGAAGGCCGGGGTTGGGACGGCACGCCGCAACGTCGTCGCCGCGGTCATCTCACGGGCGCTCGCCGACGCTCTCGCCGACGACCTGATCCCGTCGAACCCGTGCGACGGCGCACGGCGGTCAGGGGAACGCCGCAGCGACCCGAAACGGTTCACAGTCTGGACGCCAGCGGAGTTGCGTTCGCTGCTCGACCACGCCGCGGGTGACCGGCTCGAGGCGCTGTGGCGGCTCGCGGTCGCGTCCGGGGCGCGACGCGGCGAGTTGCTCGGCGCCAACTGGCTCGGATTCTTGCGACGGAGGGGACGCTGACGATCGCGCAGCAGGCGGTCCCGACCCGTGGCGGGGTGTCTCTGCTGCCGTGCAAGACGAAGGGGTCGCACCGGAGACAAGCTCGACGACGAGACGGTCGCGGCGCTCGAGGCGCACCGGGAGGCGCAGCTCGCGGAGCGGGCGTTCGCCGGCGCCGGGTACTCCGATCGCGACTTGATCTTCTGCGACGAACTCGGCGGCACGATCAACCCACAACGGCTGACGGAACGGTTCGGAGCGCTCCGCAAGGCCGCGGGCATCCGGCCCGGGCGGCTCCACGACGTCCGCCACAGCCACGCCGCGCCCTACTGAGCGGCTGCGACCCGATGCCGCCGGTGCCGGTGCACATCGTCGCTGCCCGGCTCGGCCATTCGAGCCCCGTCGTGACATTGACGACCTACGCGCATGTGTTGCCTCAGAGCGACACCGAGGCGGCCTCGCTGATGGCCGCCGTGCTCGCCCGTTAGCAATCCGTTTGCAAACGGGCCGCTAGCCCGCATGGTCGAGCGGAGAACCGGCTTGGCTAGAAGAGCTGGTTCTCGCCGCCGAAGATCGCGCTGACCGAGTCGTCGGCGAAGACGTTCATGATCGTCTCGGCGAGCAGCGGCGCGACCGGGAGCACCGTCATCTTGTCGGGCTTCGCGATCGGGTCGATCGGGACGGTGTCGGTGACGACGATCCCGGCGATGTCCGAGGCGGCGAAGCGCTCGAGCGCGTCGTCGCAGAAGAGGCCGTGCGTCGCGAACACCCAGACGTCCTCGACCCCGTGCTCCTTGAGCGCGTTCACGTTCGCGAGCAGCGTGCCGCCGGTCATGATCACGTCGTCGCCGAGGATCGCCGTCTTGCCGCGGACGCGGCCGGTGATCTCCGTGACCTCGACGACGTCGTGCGCGGGCCGCGTCTTGTGCATGAGCGCGAACTCGGCGTCGAGCATCTCGGCGAAGCGGACGGCCTTCTTCGCGCGGCCCGGCGTCGGGCGAGACGGAGACGACGCCGTCGCCGGTCAGGCCGAGGTCGCGGAAGTGGCGCGCGAACAACGGCAGCGCGGTCATGTGGTCGACGGGGATCGTGAAGAAGCCCTGGATCTGCCCGGCGTGCAGGTCCATCGTGAGGACGCGGTCGGCGCCGGCGAGCTGGAGCATGTCGGCGACGAGGCGCGCGGAGATCGGCTCGCGCGGCTTCGCCTTCCGGTCCTGGCGCGCATAGGGGAAGAGCGGGATCACGGCGGTGATCCGCTTGGCCGAGGCGAGCTTCGCCGCCTGGATCATGAACAGCAGCTCCATGATGTTCCGGTCGACCGGCTCGCAGCCCGTCTGCACGATGAAGACGTCGGCGCCGCGAATCGACTCGTCGTAGCGGCAGTAGGTCTCGCCGTTCGCGAACGTGCCGAGCTCGATCTCGCCGAGCTCGACGCCGAGCTGCTCGGCGATCCGCTGGGCGAGGTCGTTGTGCGAGCGCCCGCAGAAGACCATCAGCCGCTTCTGCGGCCCGCGCTCGATCCAGTGGCCGGGACGGGCTGCGTCACGGGCTCGAGCGCCTCGAGGCCGGGAAGCACGAGCTCACTCGTCGCGCTGCCGTGCTGCATATCCCTCCTTGTTCTCCTGCCGCGGCCTCGCGATCGCGAGCGCGCCGGGTGGGACATCTTTCGTTATCACCGAGCCGGCGGCAATCCATGCTCCGTCACCCATCTCGACGGGTGCGATGAACCCATTGTGGATCGCGGTTCTGACGTTGCTGCCGATCGTCGTGCGCTGCTTCGGCTCGCCGGGGCGGTGGCCGAGGTTCGCCGTGATCGCGCCGGCCCCGATGTTCGTGTCCTCGCCGATCTCGGCGTCGCCGATGTACGACAGGTGCGGCACCTTCGTGCGGTCGCCGATGCGCGAGTTCTTGATCTCCACGAAGGTGCCCGCCTTCGAGGACTCGCCGAGACCGTTCCGGGGCGAAGGTAACAGAAGGGGCCGACGATCGCCCGCGCCCCGATCTCGGCGTCGACGGCGACGGTGTGCGGGCCGATCTCCGCTCCGCGGCGGACGACGGTCCGGCCGCGCAGCACCGTGAACGGGTTGATCGTGACGTCCTCCTCGAGCTCGACGGTCGGCTCGATCCACGTCGTCGCCGGATCGACGATCGTCACGCCGGCGAGCATGTGCTGCTCGTTGATGCGGTCGCGCAGGACCGCGGCGGCGTGGGCGAGCTCGACGCGCGTGTTCACGCCGTCCGTCTCGTTCGCGTCGGGCGCGACGTGAGCGGCGACCCGCTCGCCGGCCTCGACGAGGATCTCGATCGCGTCGGTCAGGTACAGCTCGCCCTGGACGTTCTTCGGCTGGAGCCGCTCGAGCGCCGGCCAGAGCGCATCCGAGCGAAAGACGTAGATCGACGAGTTGATCTCGCCGAGCTCGAGCTCCTCGGGCGTCGCATCGGTTCCCTCGACGATCCGGAGCACCGCGCCGTCGTCGTCGCGGACGATGCGCCCGTAGAGACGCGGGTCGGCGGGCACCGCGCTCAGGATCGTCGCCGCGGCGCGTTCCGACCGGTGCGTCTCGACGAGCGCCGCGAGCAGCTCGGGCGTGAGCAGCGGCGTGTCGCCGGAGAGAACGAGCACGTCGCCGTCGTAGCCGGAGAGCGCCGCCGCGGGCCGCACGGACTGCGTCGCCGGTGCCGAGCGGCTCCTCCTGAACGGCCACGACGAGCCCGTCGGAGCCGAACTCGTCGCGGCCGGAGGGCGACGCGACGACGACGACCGGGTCGGCGCCGAGCTCGCGGCCGGTCTCGATCACCCAGTCGACCATCCGGCGGCCGAGAATCGGGTGGAAGTGCTTCGGCACGGCGGAGCGCATCCGGGTGCCGAGGCCTCCGGCCATGACGAGGGCTGCGAGCGGCGGATCGGGCATGGGTCGCGTCAGCGAGATGGCTGGGGCGCCAGGATTCGAACCTGGGATCGCGGGACCAAAACCCGCTGCCTTACCACTTGGCTACGCCCCACAGGCGCCGAGTATAGGCGGGCGTCTGTCTAGCGACGCTCGGTGAAGAGGAAGATCAGCGCGGCGATCGCGAGCAGCGCGATGACCCCGATCGCGACCGCCTTCACGAGGCCGAGCGCGAGCGGAACGCAGAGGACGAGCAGCTGCGAGGCCGCGAGGATCCAGCTGACGCTGGCGGACGACGTCGGAGCGGTTGCGCTCGGCCGACGTACCACCAGAAGCCGCCGGTGATCGCCGCGAACAGCACCGCGACCCACCAGTCGAGCACGCCGAAGAGGTAGAGCAGGCCCTCGACGGCGGCGATCGCAGAGCGTGATCCGGAGGCGGCGCTCGCGGAGCCAGCGGCCGGTCGCGATCGACCCGTGCTCGATCGCGTAGCTCATTGGCCATCACGCTACCACGCAGGGTTTGCCACGAGACACTCGCCCCGCGAGGACAGCGTCTGCGCGGCACGCGGCCGTGCCGCGGTCGGCGAACAGCCCGTAGACGGCACGGCCCGGCGCCGCTGACGTCGGCGCGGAACGCACCCTGCTCCAGCAGCGCGGCCGCGAGCGGCGACGACGCGAGGTCGTTCGGCGGCAGCGCCGCCGAGGTCGGCCGCCCGACGGACGCCGGCGAGCGCCTGCGCGCAGCGCCGCCGCGCGCTCGGCGAAGCCCGCGGCGCCGTCCGCGCGTCGAACGCCGCGTAGACCGCCGCGGTCGACCGCTTCTCGACCCCGAGCGGCAGCAGGAGGCAGACGGCGTAGTCCTGCGGCAGCGTCGACCGGCTCGAGCGTCGTGCCGTCGCCGCGTGCCGAGTTGCGGCCCGCTCGCGCAGGAAGAACGGCACGTCGGCGCCGAGCGCCGCTGCGAGCGCGTGCAGCCGCCGATCGGTCGAGCGGCTGGTCGAGCTGCTGCGTTGGCGAGCCGGAGCGCGGTCGCCGCGTCGGAGCTGCCGCCGCCGAGGCCCGCGGCGACCGGGATCCGCTTCTCGATCGTCGACGCGCCAGCCGTGCGGCGCTCGAGCGCGGCGAGCGCCGCGGCGACGATCGTGTCCTGCGCGAAGCCGCTCGACCGCGGTCTCGTCCGCACGGCTCGACCGCGATCCGGTCGCCGAGGTCGAGCCGCTGGAACACGGTCACGAGCTCGTGCTTGCCGTCGGGCCGCACCGGGCCGACGACGAGCGCGAGGTTGATCTTCGCGGGCGCGTGCCGATCACCGCAGGGCCTCGGCGAGCGCGGACGAACTCGGGGGGCTCGAGCGCCTCGGCACGCGACGTCCGCGTCGCGGCCGATCGCCTCGAGCGCCGCGACCGCCGCTCGCGGGAGGCGAGGCCGCTGAGCGCGAGCGCGTTCGCGAGCGTCTTGCGGCGGTGCGCGAACGCCGCGCCGACGAGGCGCTTCACGTCGTCGGCGCCGCCGGCGCGATCACGCCGAAAGGCGACGAGCGCCGAGTCGACGTTCGGCTGCGGGCGGAACACCTCGCGCGACACCGGGTGGAGGCCCGTGCGCTCGGCCGCGAGCTGGACGAGCACCGAGACGGCGCCGTACGCCTTGGTCGACGGCCGCGCGAAGAACCGGTCGGCGACCTCGCGCTGCACCATCACGCACCAGCCGTCGAGCGGCTCGACGCGCGAGGCTCTCGGCGACGATCGGCGTGGCGATGTTGTACGGCAGGTTCGCGACGAGCTTCTCGGGCGGCGGGTCGAGCGCAGCCAGGTCGAGCTCGAGCGCGTCGCCCCAGTGAAGCTCGCGTGCGCTCGATCCCGGCGAGGTGCGGCTCGAGCCGGCGGTCGATCTCGACCGCGTGCACGTACGCGACGCGCTCGGCGAGAAAGCGCGTCAGCACGCCGAGGCCCGGGCCCGATCTCGAGCACGACGTCGGCGGCGGAGAGCGACGCGAGTCGCTCGATCACCCGAGGATGTTGTCGTCGACGAGGAAGTGCTGGCCGAGCGCCTTGCGCGGGCGCACGCTCACAGCCCGAAGACCGCCGCGGCGTTCGCATCGATCTGCTCGGCGAGGACCGACGGCTCGACGCCGCGCGCTTCGGCGAGCACGCGGTAGGTGTGCGCGACGTACGCCGGCTCGTTGCGACGGCCGCGCACCGCCTGCGGCGCGAGATAGGGGCTGTCGGTCTCGGCGAGCAGCCGATCGGCCGGTACGCGCCGCGCGGCGGCGCGCAGGTCGTACGCGTTCTTGTAGGTGACGTTGCCGGCGAACGAGACGTACCAGCCGCGGGAGCGGCCGGCTCGAGGAGCGGCGGCGACGAGAAGCAGTGGAGGATGACCGGTCCGTCGTGTCGGAGGAGCCGCTCGGCGGTGTCGTCGTCGGCGGCGCGTGTGTGGATGACGACCGGCTTGCCGACGTCGAGCGCGAGCGCGAGCTGGCGCTCGAACAACGCGCGCTGCGCGTCGTGCGGGGCGTAGTCGCGGAAGTAGTCGAGGCCCGTCTCGCCGACGGCGACGGCTCGCGGATGCTCGAGCAGCGCCCGGAGCTCGTCGAGGTCGACGGGCTCGACGCGCCGGCCTCGTGCGGGTGGATGCCGAGGCACGCGTAGACGCCCTCGTGCTGCTCGGCGAGCGCGAGCGCCTCGCGTGCGCCCGCGAGCGTCGTCGCGACCGCGACGACCCGCGTCGACGCCCGCCGCCTCGCGCGCGGGCGAGCACCTCGGCCGCGTCGTCGCCGAGGTGCGCGTGCGTGTCGATCACGCGCCGCCGGCGCCCATCCGCCGAGCTCGTCGTCGACGACCGACTCGTCGAGCTTGCGGAAGAGCGGCCTCGGCTCCCGCAGCTCCTGGCCCGGCTCGAGCGTCGCTCGGCTCCCAGCGGCCGACCCACGCCGTGTAGTCGCCGGTGAGGATCTCGTGCGTCCGCCGCCCTCCTCCGTCGACCGTCGCGGAACTCGAGCGGGCCCGCGATGGAGCCGTCGTAGCCGAGCAGCTCGTGCACCACCTGGGAGGTGTGCGGCAGGAACGGCGTGAACATCGTCTTCAGGCTGTCGACCGCGCGCAGCGCCACGAAGAGGACCGTTCCGGCGCGCGCCGCGTCGGTCTTGACGAGCGCCCACGGCGCCTGGTCGCAGATGTACTGGTTGACCGTCGACGCGAGCCGCATCGCCTCGGCGAGCGCCGGCGCGGAACCGGCCCTGCCTCGATGTGCGCGCCGACCGCGTCGAAGCCGGCGTCGACGCCGTCGAGCAGCGCCTGTGTCCGTCGGGCGTCAGCTCGCCCGGCTTCGGCACGACGCCGAAGTTCCGGTGGGCGTTCGTGAGCGTCCGGTTGACGAGGTTGCCCCAGTTCGCGAGCAGCTCGTCGTTGTTGCGGCGCACGAACTCGGCCCAGGTGAAGTCGGTGTCCTGCGTCTCCGGGCCGGCGGCGATCAGGTAGTAGCGCAGCGGGTCGGGGTCGTAGCGGTCGAGGAAGTCGCGCGAGGTAGATCGAGTGCTGGCGGCTCGTCGAGAACTGCTTGCCCTCCATCGTCAGGAACTCGGTCGCGAACACGTTGTCGGGCAGCTCGAGCGGCGCCTTGCCGGCGCCGTACTCGCCGCCCTCGCCGTAGCCGAGCAGCATCGCCGGCCAGATCACGGTGTGGAAGACGACGTTGTCCTTGCCCTGGAAGTAGGCGTGCCGCGCCTCGTCGTTCTGCCACCAGTCGCGCCACGCGTCCGGGTCGCCGGTCAGCCGCCGCCCATTCGATGCTCGCCGAGAGGTAGCCGATCACCGCGTCGAACCAGACGTAGATGCGCTTGTTCGGGTCCTCGGCGTAGCCGGGGATCGGGATCGGGACGCCCCAGTCGAGGTCGCGCGTGATCGGCCGCGGCCGGATCTCGTCGAGCAGCGCCGAGCGAGAAGTTGCGGACGTTCGGGCGCCAGTCGTCGTGCGCGCTCGATCCAGGTCGCGGAGCGCGTCCGCGAACTTCGGCAGGTCGAGGAAGAGGTGCTTCGTCTCGCGGAACTCCGGCGTCGACCCGTCGATCTTCGAGCGCGGGTTGATCAGGTCGGTCGGGTCGAGCTGGTTGCCGCAGTTGTCGCACTGGTCGCCGCGCGCCTCCGGGTAGCCGCAGATCGGGCACGTGCCCTCGATGTAGCGGTCGGGGAGCGTGTGCCCGGTCGTCGGCGAGAACGAGACGAGCATCGCGTCGCTCGACGATCGCGCCCGTGCTCGTACAGCGTCTTGAAGAGGTCCTGCGTGACGCGCTCGTGGTTGAGCGTCGTCGTGCGCGAGAAGCAGTCGTACGGACAGCCCGAGCCGGCGGAAGTCCTCGCGGAACGCCGCGTTGTAGTAGTCGGCGACCTCAACGTAGGACTTCCCCTCGCGATCGGCGGCGACCATCACCGGCGTGCCGTGCTCGTCCGTGCCGCTCACCATGAGGACGTCGTTGCCCTTCAGCCGGTGGTAGCGCGCGAACACGTCGGACGGGACGCCAAACCCCGCCACGTGCCCAAGGTGCCGATGCCCGCCGCATACGGCCAGGCCGGCGCAACCAGGATCTTCTTCGGCGCCTGTTGCCATTCCGGACAATGATACGAGCGGGGTCGAGCGCCCTTCGCCGCGCAGCCGCATCGCGCAGCACGACCGCGACCGTGAGCGCCGCAAGGCGGCGAGCAGCGCGCACAAGGACGAGCCGCGGGCGCAGCACGGCTGGCCGGCGTGTGCGACCGCGACCGGCGGCCGCGAGCGGGACGGCGACGGCTGTGCGGCTGCTCGACGCGCTCCCGGCACGGCCGGGCCGCCGGAGGCGGCGGATGCCGCGTCTCGACGCCGACGGCGCGAGCGGTCCGCGAGCAGACGGGTGCCGGTGCGCGTGCGGCTTCGCGTGGGGCGGCCGTCGCTCGCGACGAGTGCGCCGTCGCGGCCGGCGCGGCGCACCGAGCGCCGCGGAGCGGCACGAGCCGTCGTGTGGCGCACGGCCGCGTTGCGGCTCGACGAGGCGAGGCGAGGCACGAGGTTCGGCGTGCACGCTCGCGCGCCGCCCTTTGACTGCGTGGACCGTGGCGGTCGCCCCTGTGGACGGCGCGGAGGTGGGCGGCCGCGGGCGGCGTCGGTGCCGTTCGCGGGCGCGCGGCGGTCGCCGCTGCTGCCGGAGCCGCGGTCGCGCTGCCGGCCTGGTGCGGCTCGGGCTCCGGCGCGGACGGCCGCGCGGCGACGGGCGCCGGCGCGACCGGGGGCTCGTCGACCGTGGGCAGGACTGCCGGTGTAGGCGCCACGACGGGCACGATCGGAGCCTCCGGCGGCGCCGAGGGCGCCGGTGCCGTCACGGCCGGTGGCTCCGGCGCGGCGCGGGCGGGGAGCAGCCCGAGCGGGTCGAGGTAGCCCTGCTCGTCGGCCGCGAGTCGGACGCCGAGGTGGACGTACGGCCCGGGCACCTCGGCGTCGCCGCTCGGGCCGACGGTGCCGACGGCCTCGCCCTCGGCGACCGCCGCGCCCGCGACGACCGAGATCGAGCCGAGGTGCGTGAGCGTCACGGCGTACCCGTCGGCGCGTGTCGATCGTGAGCACTTCGGCCGGAGCGCGGGCACGGTCCCGCGAACGTGACCGCTCCCGGCGGCGGGCGCAGCCACGGTCTCGCCCTGCGCTCCGGCGACGTCGATGCCGCGGTGCTGGCCGGCGGCGTACGGGTGGGCCGGGTCGAAGGAGAACGGCTGAAGGACGGCACCGTCGGTCGGCCACGTCCAGGCCGCGGCGGCCCCGCAAGGACGAGGTCGCGAAGACGAGCGCGGCCAGAACGACCGCGAGGGCGAGACGTCGCATTCGATCCTCCCAGGTGACGTGTCGGATGATTGTCCGGATCGAGTCCGGTCTGTTGCCGTTGGAGACAACGTCAACGGTAGGTGCGATCGCCGGACCGTTGTCAAGCGAGATTACAAAGTTGTCACAGAGTGCCGCGGTAGAGGTCGTTGCGCGGCACGCCGGTCAGCCGGGCGACGACGTCGGCGGCCGACGCGGCGAGGCGCGCCGGCCGCGACGAGCTCGCGAACCGCGTCCAGCGCCGCAGCTTCGGCGGCGGGACGATCCGCGGTCGCCTCCGCGGCGCGACGACGAGCGTGATCTCGCCCTTCGGCGCCTCCGCAAAGCGCTCGGCGAGCTCGGCGGCGGTGCCGCGACGACGACCTCCTCGAACCGCTTCGTCAGCTCGCGGCAGACCGCGACCTCGCGCGCCGGGTCGACCGCGCGCGAGCGAGCGGAGCGCGGCCGGCAGCCGCTGCGGCGACTCGAACGCGACCACCGCACCGTCCCACGCCGCGGTCTCTCGCCAGAGCGCGTCGAGCTCGCCGGCCTTGCGCGGCAGGAAGCCGACGAACGCGAAGCGCCCGTCGCCGAGCCCGCTCGCGACGAGCGCCGTCTCGACCGCGGACGGCCCCGGCAGCACCGTCACCTCGACGCCCGCGTCGAGCGCGGCGCGGACGAGCCGAGCGCCCGGGTCGGAGACGCGCGGCAGTCCCGGCGTCGGAGACGAGAGCGATGCGCTCGCCCGCCTCGAGCCGCGGCGAGCACCGTCGCGACCCGCTCGGCCTCGTTGTGCTCGTGGTAGGAGAGCAGCGTCGCGCGCGATCCCGTGCCGCTCGAGCAGGATGCGCGTGTGCCGCGTGTCCTCGGCGAGCACGAGGTCGGCGGCGCGGAGCTCGGCGAGGACGCGCAACGTGATGTCGTCGAGATTGCCGATCGGCGTCGCGCAGACCGCGAGCGGCACTACTCGGAGCGCCTCGAACGCGACGAGACCCGCGCCGATCAGCCCGGCCGTCGGCGCCGAGCGCCGCGCGCTCGATCTCGAGCTCCTGGCCCGCCGGTGCGAGCGCCTCGCGTCAGGACCGCGAGCCGAGCCGCCGGGAGCGAGCAGATCGAACGCCGCGACGCCGAAGCCGCCGCCGATCACGACGCGCTCGCGCACCGAAGATGTTGACGAGCGAGCCCGATCGCGACCCCGAGGTGATGGCCGATCTCGCTCGAGCGCGGGATGGCGCTGCTCGACGAGGTCGTGCGCCGTTGCCTCGGGCCCGAGCACGCGCTGCGCGATCTTGTCGGCCGCGCGCCCGGAGCAGTACGCCTCGACGTGCCCGCGCCCGGAGCACGCGCCGTGGCACGGCTCGCCGTCCTCGACGATCACCATGTGGCCGAGCTCGGTCCACGCGCGGAAGAGCCGCCCCATCGCGACGACGCCGCCGCCGACGCCGGTGCCGAGCGTGAGCATGACGAAGTTCTCGACGCCGCGGCCGGCACCGAGCCGGAACTCGGCGTACGCCGCGCAGCTCGCGTCGTTCTCGATCCCGACGGGCAGCTCGAGCCGGCGCTCCATCTCGTCGCGGAACGCGACGTCGCGCAGCGGGATGTTCACCGCGCCGAGCGCGACACCGCGTGCGTTGGTCGATCCGCGACGGGATCCCGAAGCCGACTGCCGTGATCCCGTCCGCGGGGCAGCTCGCGGACGATCGCCGCGAGCTCGTCGAGGAGCGCCGCCTGTGAGGTCGTGACCGTCGGCCGCTCGACCGTCTCGTGCACCGTTCCCGTCGCGGTCGACGACCCCCGCGAGGATCTTCGTTCCGCCGAGGTCGACCCCGATGACGCGATCGGCCGACATGTCTGCTCGGTAACGTAACCCGCCGGATGGCGCCGGACCAGAAGCCCTATCGCGTCTACCGGGGCGGCCGCACCAAGGGGAAGGTCCCGGCGCCCGCACGGCCGGGCGCGCATCCCGCGGAGACGGCGCCGGCAGCGCGAGCAGCGGACTACCGCGGGCCCGGAGCGCGTCCCGGGCCGCAGGCGGATCAGGCTGCGGGCGCGTGATCGGCGCTCGCGCTCCTGGGGCTCCTCGTCCTCCTGATCGTCTGGGCCGTCGCGAGCTGGTTCTCGTTCTCGAGCGGGGTCGCCGACGCGAACAAGCGCCTCGACCCGAACGCGAAGCTCGCGCTCACCCCCCAGGGCGGACTGCTGATCTCGCACTCGACGACCGTCCTCGCTGCTCGGCACCGACAACGCGCAGATCGGCGGCCGTGAGGGCGACCGGCACTCGGACTCGATCCTGCTGCTGCGCACCGATCCGTCGCACCACCGCCTGTACTACCTGTCGATCCCGCGCGACCTCGTCGTCCCGATCCCGGGCGCGCGGCACGCAGAAGATCAACGCCGCGTTCCAGATCGGCGGGCCGGCGCTCGCGATCCGGACGATCCGCGAGCTTCACCAGCCTCGCCGATCAACCACGTCGTCGTCGTCAACTTCGCCGACTTCAAGGATCTGATCGACGCGCTCGGCGGCATCGACGTCGAACGTGCCGAAGCCGATCCGCTCGAACCGCTTCGACTGCCCGTACTCGACGCAGGCACGCTGCGACAAGTGGCCGGGCTGGCGGTTCGAGAAGGGCAACCAGCACATGAACGGGCGAGCGCGCGCTGATCTACTCGCGCATCCGCGAGAACTGCTCGACCCGTCGGAGACCGACTTCACGCGCGGCGCACGTCAGCAGGCGGTGATCGACGCGGTCGCCTCGAAGTTCACGTCGTTCGGGACGCTGCTGCGGATGCCGTTCTCGGGCGTCGTCGTTCGTGAAGCCGCTGACCACCGACCTGACCGCCGGCCAGCTGCTTCAGCTCGGCTGGGTGAAGTTCCGCGCGATCGAGTCGAGCTCGGTGCACTGCCGGCTCGGCGGCGACTTCGGCGGCGGCGGCACCGGCGCGCCGAGCGAGGACAACCCGGCGACGATCGCGATGTTCCTCGGGCAAGCTCGGCACCGCAGCCACCGACCGGGCAGTTCGAGCCCGGCTGCGTGATCGGCCACACGCTGCGCTAGCGAGCGCTCAGGCTTCGGCGGCCTTCTTCGTCTCGCCGCCGCTCGACTCCGACGAGCCGGAGCTCGAGCCCGACGAGTCGCCCGACGACGAGTCGCCCGACGAGGAATCGGTCGACGCGCCGCCCTCCTTGGCGGCGGTCTTCTTCTTCCGGCCGTAGTCGGTCGAGTAGAAGCCGGATCCCTTGTAGTGCACGGCGACCGGATGGAGCACGATTCGCAGCGGCCCCTCGCCGCAGACCTCGCACGTGCTCGGCCCCTCCTCCGTCATGCCGTGGATCACCTCGATCAGGTGCCCATTCGGGCACTTGTACTCGTAGATCGGCATCGGGAGCGGCAAGGCTAGCAGCGGCTAGGCTCGAAAACGGTGGCGCGCGCCCTCGCCGTCCTCGTCCTCGCGGGCCTCGTTTGCCCGGCCGTCGCGTCGGCCCATGCCCGGCTCGTCCGAACCGTTCCCGACGACGGTGCGGTGCTGGCGCGTTCACCAAGCGCGGTCGTCGTGGAGTTCGACGACACCGTGCACCTCGCCGGCGGCAACACCGCGATCGCGAACGCGTCGCGGCGCGCGGTCCTGTCCGCACCCGCCTCGGTCGCCGGGCGCGTGGTGACGCTTCCGCTCGAGCGCCGGCTCGCCCGCGGCGCCTACACCGCGCGCTGGAGCGTCGTCTCGGAGGACGGTCACCGCGAGCAGGGAGTGCTTGCGTTCGCGGTCGGCCTGGGAAGTCCGACGCCGCACCCGGTGCTCGCGCCGGCTCCCGCGCTCCGTTCGTTCGACCTGGTCGTCCGCACGCTCTACTACCTCGGCGTGCTCGTCGGCGCGGGGACGGCCATGTTCGGCCTGCTCGCCCGCCCGCTCCTCGGCGCTCGGCTCCGCCGTCCTGTCGCCGGTCTGCTCTTCGCGTCGCTCGTGGCGGCGTTCGTCGGCGCGAGCGCCCTCGCCTCGGACGCGACGGCCGGCACGCGCTTCGCTCGCGTTCTGGAGGCAGCGCTCCTGGTCTCGCTGGCCGGCGCCGCGGCGGCCGCGCTCGCGCCGATCTACGCGCCGCTGCTGGTCGCCGCCGGCGCGTGCGCGATCGCGCTGACCGCCGCTCCCGCACTCGCCGGGCACTCGCTCGACCGCGGCCAGCCGAGGATCATCGCTCCCCTCCTGGACCTCGCACACACCATGGCGGCGGCCGTGTGGCTCGGAGGGCTCGTCGCCGCGCTGTGGGTGCTTCCCCGCGCGGCCCGCGACTCGTGGGAACGCCGCGCGGTGCTACGGCGCTTCTCATCCGCTGCGCTCGTCGCGGTCTGCGTGCTCGCCCTCAGCGGCATCGGCCGCGCGGCGACCGAGCTCGGCCCGGTGCACGAGCTGTGGACCACGTCCTACGGCCGGGCGCTGCTCGCGAAGTCGGCGGCGCTTCGCCGCACTGCTCGCCGTCGGCGCGCTCAACCGCTCGCTGCTCGAGCGGCGGTCGCCGTTGTTCGCTCGCTCAGTCGCGGCCGAGATCGTCGTCGTCGCCGCGGTCGTCGTCGTCGTCGGCGATCCTCACCCAGCTGCGGCCCGGTCGCGAGGCGCCCGACCGGCGGGTTGACGACGCCTGGCCTCGTTGATCACGGCCTCGAGGAAGCACGGGGCGTCCTCGAAGGCAGCCAGCCCTGACGGCGCGCCGCGCGGGCGCCGCGCACGCGAGGTGGCCCGGCGCGCGGTCGCGATCGCTCCCGCCGCTCCGACGAGGCCGCCGAGTGCAAACGACCGCAGCCTGTCGCCACGTCCGCTGGCGTCCATGCAAGCATCGTACGCGTGCGCCTCACGACGCTCGGCGACCTGATCCTGGACGTGATCGTCTCCCTCGACGGCTCGCTCGTGCCGGGCGACGACCGGCCGGCGACGATCCGGGCCGGCGCCGGCGGACAGGCCGCCAACGTCGCCGCCTGGGCGCAGGTGCTCGGCGCCGACGCGCGGCTCGTCTGTCGGCGCGGCGACGACCCGGCAGGCGAGCTCGCCGCCGAGGAGGTGCAGCGCGCACGGCGTCGAGATCGTCGGCCCGGCGGGCGGCCGAGGCGGCGTCGTCGTCTCGCTTGCGGCTGCCGGCGACCGCACGATGGCGTCGGACCGCGGCGAGGCGACCGGTCTCGACGCCGGAGGAGCTCGACGACGACGTGGTTCGCGTGCGACGTGCTGCACGTCTCCGGCTACGCGCTCCACGGCGGCCCGATCGCCGAGGCCGCGCGCGCCGCCGCGCGGGCTCGCCCGCGCGAACGGCGCGCACGATCTCGCTCGACGCTGTCGACGTTCACGCTCGCGGACGCCGCATTCGCCGCGCGCGTTCGCGACGCTCGCGCCCGACGTGGTGTTCGCGAACGAGCGCGAGCACGAGGCGCTCGGCCCGCTCGACACACGGCTCGTGCTGAAGCGAGGCGCTGCGGGGATCGTGGTCGACGGCGAGGTGCACGAGGCGGTCCCGACGACCGTCGTCGACGCGACCGGCGCCGGAGACGCGCTGGCCGCAGGCTTCCTCGTCGGCGGGCCCGCACTCGGGCTCGAGGCGGCCGCGCGCTGCTGTGCGAAGCTCGGAGCGATGCCATGATCGCACGTCGCCGAAGAGGTGCAGCAGGCACAGCGCGACGGCCGCGGCGTCGTCGCGCTCGAGACGACGCTCGTCGCGCACGGCTTCCCGCCGGGCGAGGGGATCGAGGTCGGCCTCGCCTCCGAGCAGGCGGTGCGGGACGGCGGCGCCGTGCCCGCGACGGTCGGCGTCCTCGACGGCGCGCGTCCACGTCGGGCTGACCCGCGATCAGCTCGAGCGCTTCGACGCCGACGCGCGAAAGCTCGGCCCGCGCGACCTCGCCCCCGCCGTCGTCCAGGGAGCGGTCGGTGCGACGACGGTCGGCGGGACGCTCGCGGTTTGCACCGTCGCCGGGATTCGCTTCATGGCGACGGGAGGGCTCGGCGGCGTGCACCGCGGCTGGCCGACTCCCCCGGACGTCTCGGCCGACCTGCAGGCGCTCGCGCACGGCGCGGGCGCTCGTCGTGTCCTCGGGGGTGAAGTCGCTGCTCGACGTGCCGGCGACGGCCGAGCTGCTCGAGACGCTCGGCATGCCCGGTGCTGGGCTTCCGCACCGACACGCTGCCGCTCTTCTTCACGGCGGCCGGCGGGCCGCGCGGTCTCGGCCCGCGTCGACTCGGCGGACGAGGCGGCTGCCGTGGCGGAGGCGCACTGGGAGCTCGGCGGGCGGCGGCCTGCTCGTCGGCCGGCCGCCCGACGACAGCCTCGACGACGTCGAGCCGCTGATCGAGCGCGCGCTCGCGCAGGCGCAGAGCCGAGGGCGTCCACGGCCAGCAGGTGACGCCGTTCGTGCTCGCCTTCCTGCACCGCGAGAGCGGTGGACGCACGCTGCAGCGCGAACCGCGACCTGATCGTCGCGAACGCCCGGCTTGCCGGCGAGATCGCAGCCGCCGGCGTCAGATGAGCCAGCGGCCGTCCGCCTGGACGAGCCGCCCGTCGGCGTAGAGCCGGCCCCCGTTGCGGAGGTCCTTGACGAGGTCCCAGTGGATCGCGCTCGCGTTCGTGCCGCCCGTGAACGTGTACGAGTTGCCGACTGCGAGATGCACCGTGCCGTCGATCTTCTCGTCGAACGCGACGTTCTTCATATAGCGCTGGATGCCGGGGTTGCAACCGATGCCCAGCTCGCCGAGTCGACGCGAGCCCTCGTCGGTGTCGAGCACGCGCACCAGGTGCTCCTCGCCCGAACGCGCCGTCGCGTCGACCACCTTCCCGTGGTCGAAGACCAGTCGCACTCCTTCGACCTCGGTGCCCAGATAGACGGCGGGGAACTCGGAGAACTCGATCGTGCCCGACGCCGAGTCCTCGATCGGCGAGTAGAAGACCTCCCCGCCCGGCATGTTGACGTGTCCTGCGTCGACCGAGCCGGATCGACCGGCGACCGAGACCGTGAGCTCGGTGCCGGCGCCCGAGATCTGCACCTCGTCCGCGTCGTCGAAGACGTCCGCGATGCGCCGCATCCGCTCGCCCTCGGCGTCCCAGTCGCGGAGCACGGCCTCGAAGATGAACTCCTCGTACTGCCCGATCGTCATCCCGGCGTCCTGGGCGCCCGCCGCGGTCGGGTACTCGGCGATCACCCACGGGACCTCCATCGCCATCGTCCGTGTCCGCAACGGGCGAAGCGACTCCTGCACGGCCGCCTGGCGCTCGTCGGACAGGTCCGAGCCCTCGCGCGCGTTCTCCGGCGCCCAGATGATCACGAAGCCGTCGGCCTGGTCCCAGATCGTTCGCTGCAGCGACGAGGCCTCGCGCAGCACCTCGACCGGCGCGTTGCGCGCGAACGGCCCGCCGACGAGCTCGAACGCGAGCTGCAGGAGCGTGTGCCCGCCCTTGCGCGCGACCTGCTCGACGACCGCCTCGATCAGCGGGCGGGCGAGCGGCGTCGAGCGGATCACGATCTGCGCGCCGGGCCGCGCCGGCACCGACCGCTCGATCAGCAGCCGCGCGTACTCGTCGATTCGTGGATCTCGCATTGCCGCAGTCAGTTTTCCGCGCCGCGCCGGGGAGCGGCAACGGCTGTTTCGGACAGTTATCCCTATTCGAGCGTCCGCAGAAACTCCTCGATCTCGAGCGCGGGCAGCGTCTCGATCTTGGTCGAGCCGCGCGCGCCGAGCGCCACCGAGACCTTCGCGATCGTCGCGATGTCGGGCGCCTCGACGACGTTCACGAAGTCGAACTCGCCGAGCGTCGCCCACTGGTGGAGGACCTGGCAGCCGAGCTCCTCGACGTCGTGGTTCACCTGCCGCAGCCGCTCAGGGTTCGACTTGAGGGTCTGCACGCCCTGCTGCGTCAGCGTCGACAGGAGGATGAAGATCGGCATCGCGTCGTCTCCCTTGCGTTGTGCGACGGGGCTTTGACCGGCGGGACCCTACACGGGCCGCCTGGTCGAGATAGAGCAGGGCGCCGCCGAGGTAGAGCAGCGGACTGAGCACGATGTCGGCGAGCCCGATGGGCGAGGCGCTGGCCGTTGTCTCCCTGCGTGCGCAGCAGCAGCGATCAGCATCGAGCTCCGAGATCGCGACGACGATCACGAGCGCCGCGAGCGAGCCGAGCGCGTGCACGTAGTCGGCGGTCGCGAGCTCGCGTCCGCGCTCGAGCGCGGCGCGGAAGCCGAGACGCTCGACCATCGCAGCCGGCACGGCGAGCCCGAACAGTGCGAGCCACGCGAGACCCGGCAGCAGGAAATGCGCGACGCAGGATCGGCACCGGCAGCGAAGACGAGCACCGCGCACGCGAACGCGGTCAGCGGTCGGCCGGACCTCGTGCACCAGCGCGCAGGCGTAGACGAACGCCGCGCCGATCAGCGGCGAGAACGCGAGCAGCACGACCGTCTGCGCAGTCGTCGAGCTGGCCGAGCGAGAGCTGCGTGGCGACCGCGAGCGGCACGCCGAGCGGGTAGCGCGCGCCAGAAGCGGTCACCGTAGGCGCGAATCGTCTCGCCGATGAGCTGGCCGACGGTGCGCTCTGCCGGCGGAAGCGGCGGCGGCAGCTCAGGCATAGCTCGAGCGCGTCGAGCAGGGACGGCACAGCCGCCGCGAGCGCGGCGAGCGCGTCGTCGATCCGCCAGCGGGCGCGGTCGCGCTCGCCGACCGCGTTCGACACGGCGCGCAGCTCGACCGCGGGCACGCCGGCGAGCGACGCCGCACGCAGGACGCCGAATCCCTCCATCGCCTCGACCTCGCACGCCGTGCCGCCGCCGACGCGGCCGGTCGTCGCGATCGGGACCACGCGCGCGTCGGGCAGTGCCGCGTCGGGCCGCGGCCAGCAGGCCGGCGTCGGCGGCGACGCGCTCGACGCGCGGGAAGGTCGACGCCGGGATCGAGCACGTCGCAGTACACCGCCTCGGAGCCGAGCGACGAGCGTCGGCGGCGGAAGCTCTCGCGCGCCGGCGATGCCGACGTGCACGAGCGCGCTCGGGCGACGCTCGGCGAGGGCGGCCGCGGTCGCGAGCGCGGACTCGACCGGGCCGACGCCGCAGACGAGTGTCGCGTCTCCGTCCAGGTACTCGACCTCCGCGCGGTCGCGGCGACGACGAGGATCACGCGCCGCGCCGGAGCGGCCGACCGAGAGTCTACGATCGCGCATGGGCTACCACTGGATCCGGTTCGACGACGTCGAGTTCGAGGAGCGTCCGCCGAAGCCCGAGGAGAACGCCGGTCGGCTCGTCGGCGACCTCACGAGCGCGATCGCGCTCACGCAGTCACGCGCGCGGCTCTGGCGTTACCCGCCGCACACGAC
Organism: uncultured Thermoleophilia bacterium; assembly: GCA_963742615.1. Lineage (GTDB taxonomy): Bacteria > Actinomycetota > Thermoleophilia > Gaiellales > Gaiellaceae > PALSA-600. Next base: position 158,198 of record CAVUMS010000004.1, read on the forward strand.
CGGCCGCCGCCACCGCGATCACGCGCAGGAGGAGGTGTTCGTCGTCCTCTCGGGGACGGCGACGATGCTGCTCGGCGACGACGCCGAGCGCGTCGACGTCGGGCCCGGCGGCGTCGTTGCCGTCGAGCCGATGACGGCTCTGCAGCTTCGCAACGAGACGGACGACGAGCTGGTGCTGTTCATCTACGGCGCGCCGCCCGTGCAGGAGGGCGCGGACTTCCTCGACGACGTCGAGCTGCCGCCGAAGAGCTAGCGGCGCGCAGGCTCGGGTGCCGGCACCGCGGTGCCTGGCACCGGTTGTCGATCAGACGCCGACGGGTGCGCCGGCCCGGGCGAACGTCAGCTCGCCGTTCTCGGCGTCGACGCGCACGACGTCGCCGTCCACGAAGTCGCCTTCGAGCAGCCGGAGCGCGAGCGGGTTCTCGAGCAGCCGCTGAATCGCCCGCTTGAGCGGACGCGCGCCGTAGGTCGGGTCCCAGCCGGCCTCGGCGAGCGCCGCCTCCGCCGCGTCGGTCAGCTCGAGGCCGAGACCGCGCTCGGCGAGCCGGCCGCGCAGCCGCTCGAGCTGCAGCCCGACGATCTCGCCGAGCTGCTCGCGCGTCAGCGGCCTGAACTCGACGATCTCGTCGATCCGGTTCAGGAACTCCGGCCGGAAGTAACTCGCGCATCGCCTCGACGCTGCGGATGTTCGACGTCATGATCAGCACCGTGTTGCGGAAGTCGACCGTGCGGCCCTGGCCGTCGGTCAGCCGCCCGTCGTCGAGCACCTGCAGCAGCACGTCGAACACCTCGGGATGCGCCTTCTCGATCTCGTCGAGCAGGAGCACGCAGTACGGTCGCCGACGCACCGCCTCGGTGAGCTGCCCGCCCTCGTCGTACCCGATGTAGCCGGGCGGCGCGCCGATCAGGCGCGCGACGGTGTGCCGCTCCTGGTACTCGCTCATGTCGATCCGCACCATCGCGCGCTCGTCGTCGAACATGAACTCGGCGAGCGCACGCGCGAGCTCGGTCTTGCCGACGCCGGTCGGGCCGAGGAAGACGAACGAGCCGATCGGGCGATTCGGATCCTGGAGACCGGTGCGCGCACGCCGAAGCGCGTTCGCGACGGCGGCGACGGCCTCCGCCTGACCGATCACGCGCTGGTGCAGCCGCTCCTCCATGTGGATCAGCTTCTCGGTCTCGCCCTCGAGCAGCCGGTCGACCGGGATGCCCGTCCAGCGCGCGACGACCGTCGCGATGTCGTCCTCGTCGACCTCCTCCTTGACGAGCAGCTCGTCCTGCGGGCGGTCGCTCGAGCACCTGCTCGAGCTCGGGGATCTCGCCGTAGCGGATCTCGGCGACGCGCTGCAGGTTGCCGTCGCGCTCGGCGCGCTCGGCCTCCATCCGCAGCTCGTCGATCCGGCGCGTCGCGTCCTTGACGCGCTCGAGCACGGCCTTCTCGCGCGACCAGCGCGCGGCGAGCTCGTCGCGGCGCTCCTTCGCCTCGGCGAGCTCGCGCTCGAGCGGCTCGCGCGTCTCCGGCGACTCCTTCGCCATCGCGGCGAGCTCGATCTCGAGCTGCATCACGCGCCGGTTCGCCTCGTCGAGCTCGAGCGGGCTCGAGTCGATCTCGATGCGCAGACCGCGATGCCGACTCGTCGACGAGGTCGATCGCCTTGTCGGGGAGGAAGCGGTCGGCGATGTAGCGGTGGCTGAGCACGGCGGCCGCGACGAGCGCCGCGTCGCGGATGCGAACGCCGTGGTGCGCCTCGTAGCGCTCCTTCAGGCCGCGCAGGATCGCGATCGTGTCTGCGACCGACGGCTCGCCGACGAAGATCGGCGCGAACCGCCGCTCGAGCGCTGCGTCCTTCTCGATGTGCTTGCGGTACTCGTCGAGCGTCGTCGCGCCGATGCAGCGCAGCTCGCCGCGCGCCAGCATCGGCTTGAGCAGGTTCGCTGCGTCGACCGCGCCCTCGGCCGCGCCGGCGCCGACGATCGTGTGCAGCTCGTCGATGAAGAGCACGATCCGACCGTCGCTCGCGCGAATCTCGGTGAGCACGGCCTTCAGCCGCTCCTCGAACTCTCCGCGGTACTTCGAGCCGGCCAGCAGCGCGCCGATGTCGAGCGCCCAGACGCGGCGGTCCTTCAGGCCCTCCGGGACGTCGCGCGCGACGATCCGCTGCGCGAGCCCCTCGGCGATCGCGGTCTTGCCGACGCCCGGCTCACCGATCAGCACCGGGTTGTTCTTCGTGCGCCGCGAGAGGATCTGGATCACGCGGCGAATCTCCTCGTCGCGGCCGATCACCGGATCGAGCTTCCCCGACTTCGGCAGCCTCGGTGAGGTCGCGCCCGAACTTCTCGAGCGCCTGGTAGCTGCCCTCCGGGTCCTGCGACGTGACGCGCTGGCCCCCCCGCACCTGCTTGATCCAAGCGAGGATCTCGTCGCGCGGCACCGGCTCGAGCGCGAGAAAGAGGTGCTCGGTCGAGACGAAGTCGTCCTCGAGCTGCTTGCGCTCCGCGTCGGCGCGGTCGAGCAGCCGCGAGAACGCGGCAGACGGGCGCGGCTGCTGCGTGCCGCCCTGCACGCTCGGCAGCGCCTCGACCTTGCTGCTCGGCCTCGGCGCGCGAGACCGCGCCAGTCGGCGAACAGCTCCTGGTCGAGCAGCGCCAGCAGCAGGTGGTCGGGCTGCAGCTCGGGGTTGCCGCGCCGGAGCGCGAGCCCCTGCGCCGCGGCGACCGCTTCCTGCGCCTTGATCGTCAGCTTGTTGAAGTCCATCGTGTTCAGTCCCTCGTCATCGGTGGCTGTGGCGGGCTCGTAGAGCGACGAGCTCGCGTCGGTACGAGCGGTGCACGTCGTCGAGCGCGCGTCGCATCTCCTCCTCCATGCGTCGAGCCGTGCGGCGCATGCGGTCGAGCTCGTCCTCGAGCAGCAGCACCCGCTCCGCGCCCGCGAGGTTGAGGCCGACCTCGGTCGTGAGACGCTGGATCAGCCGCAGCCGCTCGACGTCGGCGTCGGAGTAGAGACGCGTGTTGCCGGCCGTCCGCTGCGGGCGCACCAGCCCCTTCTGCTCGTAGATGCGCAGCGTCTGCGGATGCATCCCGACCATGTCGGCGGCGACCGAGATCATGTAGCGCGGGCGATCATCCATTTCCCGCTCCACCGCCGGTCGAGCCTACGCCGCTCATCCGCTCGTCTTCCGGAGCTCCTCGAGGAGCTCGCGCTCGTGCTTGTTGACGCGCTTCGGCACCTGGATGCGCAGGCGCGCGAGCACGTCGCCCTTGCCGGAGCCCTTGAGGTGCGGCGCGCCGCGTCCCTTGATCCGCAGCAGCTTGCCGTCCTCGGAGCCGGCCGGGACCTTCAGCGAGACGGCGCCGTCGGGCGTCGGCACCTCGACGTTGCCGCCGAGCGCGGCCGTCGGGTACGAGACCGGTACCTGGACGACGAGATCGTCGCCGCGGCGCTCGTAGATCTTCGACGGCTCGACCCGCGTGACGACGTAGAGGTCGCCGGCGGACGCGCCGCCGTAGCCGGCCTCGCCCTTCCCGCGCAGCTTGATGCGGGTGCCGTCCTTGACGCCGGCCGGGATCTTGACGGTGAAGCGCTTCGTCCGCCGCTCGCGACCGGCGCCGTGGCAGGTCGGGCACGGCGTCTCGACGATCGTCCCCATGCCGTGGCAGAGCGGGCACGGCTGCTGGAGCGCGAAGAGCCCCTGCGACGTCGCGACGACGCCGGAGCCGTCGCACTGCGGGCACGTCGTCGGCGCGGTGCCGGGCGCCGCGCCCGTGCCGTGGCACGTGTGGCAGGCGAGCTCGAGCTGGACCGGCACGGTCGTCTGGACGCCCTTCAGCGCAGTCCTCGAACGAGACGCGCACCTCGACCTCGACGTCGTTGCCGCGCTGTCCGCGCTGCTGGCGCTCCGGCCGCGGCGCGCGCCGCGGCCGCGGCCGAACAGCCCGCCGAAGATGTCGCCGAGGTCGAAGTCGCCGAAGTCGAACGTCGTGCCGCCGGGGCCCGGTCGGGCGGCCGTTGGTGCTCCCGACGGTGTCGTACGCCTTCCGCTTCTCCGGGTCGGAGAGCACGTCGTACGCGGACTGGATCTCCTTGAAGCGCGCCTCGGCCTCCGCGTCGCCCGGGTTCTTGTCCGGGTGGTACTCGCGGACGAGCTTGCGGTACGCCTTCTTGAGCTCATCGGGGCTCGCGTTCTTCGCGACGCCGAGCGACTCGTAGAGCGACTTAGCCATCGCGCCTCCTGGCGGCGGCCCAGCCGAGATGACGACGCGCGCGGGCCGAAGCACGCGGTCCCCGAGCAGATAGCCCTTCTGGAGCACCTGGATCACGGTGCCCTCCTCCTCCTCGGACGGCTGCGAGAGCAGCGCCTCCTGCGAGTGCGGGTCGAAGCGGCCGTCGTCGGGACCTCGGCGAGCCCCTCACGAGCGAGCAGGTCGGCGAGCGCCCGGTGCACGAGCGCGAACGCCCTCCTCGAGCTTCGCCTCCTCGTGCTGGGTCGCCGCCTCGAGCGCACGCTCGAGGTCGTCGAGCACCGGCACGAGCTCCTTCACGAGCCGCTCTGCAGCGCGCGCGGCCAGCACCGCCTCCTCGCGCGCAACCCGCTTGCGGTAGTTGTCGAACTCGGCCTTCAGCCGCTGCAGCGCGTCGAGGTACTCGTCGCGCTCGCGCGTGATCGCAGCGACCGGGTCGACCACGTCTGTCTCCTCCTCGAGCACCGGCTCGGAGTGTCTCCTGCTCGAAGTTGTCCTCGCTCACGACTCGTCGACCACTTCGTACTCGGCGTCCTCGACGACCTCGTGGTCGTCCTTCGTCGTCGCCGCCTCCGTTGCCCGGCTGCTGCTGCGACGAGGCCTTCGCGTACAGCGCCGAGGCTGCCTGCGTCCACGCCTCCTGCAGCGCGTCGGTCTTCGCCTTGATCTCGGTGACGTCCGACGAGTCGAGCACGCCGCGCAGCTCCATGATCCGGCCCTCGACCGTCGAGGCGAGGCTCTCGTCGAGCGACGTCGCGCTGCTCGGTGAGCGACTTCTCGATCTGGTACGCGAGCGACTCGGCCTGGTTGCGCGTGTCCGCGAGCTCGCGCAGCCGGTGCGCCTCCTCGCTGTGCGCCTCCGCGTCCTTGATCATCCGGTCGATCTCGTCCTGCTTGAGGCCCGAGCCGCCTTCGATGCGGATCTGCTGCTCGTTGCCCGTGCCCATGTCCTTCGCCGAGACGTTGATGATCCCGTTCGCGTCGATGTCGAACGCGACCTCGATCTGCGGCATGCCGCGCGGCGCCGGCGGGATGCCGACGAGCTGGAACTTGCCGAGCGTCTTGTTGTAGGTCGCCATCTCCGACTCGCCCTGGAGCACGTGGATCTCGACCGACGGCTGGTTGTCCTCGGCCGTCGTGAAGACCTCCGCCTTGCGGGTCGGGATCGTCGTGTTGCGCTCGATCAGGCGCGTCATCACGCCGCCCTTCGTCTCGATGCCGAGCGACAGCGGCGTCACGTCGAGCAGGAGCACGTCCTTGACCTCGCCCTTCAGCACGCCGCCCTGGATCGCGGCACCGACGGCGACGACCTCGTCCGGGTTCACGCCCTTGTGCGGGTCCTTGCCGATCAGCTCCTTGACCTTCGCCTGCACCGCCGGCATGCGGGTCATGCCGCCGACGAGCACGACGTGGTCGATGTCCGACGCCTCGCAGGCCCGCGTCGGCGAGCGCCTGCTTCGTCGGCGCGACGGTGCGCTCGAGCAGGTCGTGCGCGAGCTCCTCGAGCTTCGCGCGCGTCAGCTGCAGGTCGAGGTGCTTCGGGCCCTCGGGCGTCGCGGTGATGAACGGCAGGTTGATCTGCGTCGTCATCGTGCTCGACAGCTCGATCTTCGCCTTCTCCGCCGCCTCGTAGAGGCGCTGCAGCGCCATCGGGTCGGCGCCCAGGTCGATGCCCTGGTCGCGCTTGAACTCGGCGATCATCCAGTCGACGATCGCCTTGTCGAAGTTGTCGCCGCCGAGGTGGTTGTCGCCGTTCGTCGCCTTCACCTCGAAGACGCCCTCGCCGAGCTCGAGCACCGACACGTCGAACGTGCCGCCGCCGAGGTCGAAGACGAGGATCGTCTGGTCGGCGCCTTCCTTGTCGAGGCCGTAGGCGAGCGCGGCCGCGGTCGGCTCGTTGATGATGCGCAGGACGTTGAGGCCGGCGATCTTGCCGGCGTCCTTGGTCGCCTCGCGCTGCGCGTTGTTGAAGTAGGCCGGGACGGTGATCACCGCGTCGGTGACCGTCTCGCCGAGGAAGCTCTCGGCGTCGGCCTTGAGCTTCTGCAGGATCATCGCGCTGATCTCCGGCGGCGCGTACTCCTTGCCGTCCGCCTCGACGCGCACGTCGTCGTTCGGGCCCTTCACGACCTTGTAGGGGACGATGGTCATCTCCTCGTCGACCTCGTCGAACTTCCGGCCCATGAAGCGCTTGATCGAGAAGATCGTGTTCTCGGGGTTCGTGACCTGCTGCCGGCGCGCGGGGGCGCCGACGAGCCGCTGACCGTCCTTCGCGAAGCCGACGACGGACGGCGTCGTGCGCCCGCCCTCGGCGTTCGGGATCACGGTCGGCTCGCCGCCCTCGAGGGTGGCCATGCACGAGTTGGTCGTGCCCAGGTCGATGCCGATCGTCTTCGCCACGGAACTCTCCTTGGATTGCTGGGGATCAGAAAATCTAAGTGGGCTTATAGCAGATAGCTACTGGGTCAGCGCCGATCAGGACGCCGCCGGCGACGACGAGCGCGGCGCCGGCGACGAGCCGCGGCCCGACGTGCTCGGAACGGCGGATCAGCAGCGCCGACAGGGCGACCCCCCACAGCGACTCGGTCGCGACGAGCGGCGAGACGACCGTCACCCGCCCGTGGAAGTAGGCCGCGAAGAGGCAGACGTAGGAGAGCCCGAACAGCACGCCGGCCGGCGCGAGCCGCGCGAGCTCGCCCCGGGTGGGCGCGCCGTCGCGTCCAGAGCCGCCGCGACGACCGCCCCGGCGAGCAGCGTCGCGGCAGCCGCGGTCTCCGGCGTCGCATGCCCGTGCAGCGCCCGCACGAGGTTGTCGCGCGTGGCGAACAGCACCGCGGCGCACGCCGCGTAGAGCAGCCCGATCCGCCGGAGACTGCTCGGGCCGGTCTCGCTCGGCGGCGAGCAGCACGCCGCCCGCCGACGATCGCGAGCGCGCCGACGATCAGCGGCGCGCTGACCGGCTCGCCGAGGAAGACGATCGCGATCGCGACGGCGGCGAGCGGCGCCGCGCCGACGGTCACCGAGGTCCGCGACGCACCGGTCTCGTGGACCGCGCGCGTGAACAGGATCTGCGACGCGCCCGGGGCAATCAGGCCGGCGAGCAGGAACGGCCAGGCGCCGTGGAGCGGCGGGACGAAACGCGGCTGCGATCAGCGCGACGACGAGCGCCGTGAGGATCGTGGCGAGCGCCGCCGCGCCGCGCCTCGACGTCCGCGCAGGCCGAGCCGGATCGCCACCGTCATCGCGCCGAACAGCGCCGCCGAGGCGACCGCCAGCAGAACCGCGGTCACGCGACACCGGGCCGCCGCACGAGACGGGCGAGCACGTCGGCCGCGGCCGGCTCGGCGAGCACGATGCCCGCCATGATCACGACGCAGCCGAGGCAGCCGACCGACGCCGAGCCGGTCGCCGGCGATCGTGATCCCGAAGAACGCGGCCCACACCGGCTCGAGCGAGAACGCGAGCGCCGTACGCGTCGCGCTCGTGCGCCGCTGCGCCCACGTCTGCGCGAGGAACGCGAGCGCGCTCGCGAACACGCCCGTGACGACCAGCGCGCTCCACACCGTCCAGCCGTGCGGAATCGTGAAGCTGGCCCGCGGCGAGCGCGACGACGAGCAGCCCGGCGAACGCGCCGAGCATCTCGACCAGCGTGAACGCGATCGCGTCGTAGCGCGGCGCGAAGCGCTCCATCAGCACGATCTGGAGCGAGTAGACGGCCGCGCCCGCCAGCACGAGCAGGTCGCCGGCGAGCGAGCCGCCGTGCACACCGGAGAGGAGCGCGAGGCCGACCGCCGCGAGCGCGACGCCGAGCGCCGCCCTGCCGCCGAGCCGGTCGCGGAAGAGCAGCGAGCGCGAGCACCGGTGTCAGCACGACGTACATCCCGGTGACGAACCCGGTCGAGGAGACAGACGTTCGCTCGAGGCCGGCCGTCTGCAGGACGTAGCCCGGCGCCGAGCAGCGCGCCGGCGACCAGAGCTCCGGCTGCTGCGCCGGCGCGGCCCGAGCGAGCGAACGCGCGACGCGCCCAGGCACGGCGAGCGTCGCGCCCGCGATCGCGAAACGCACCGCGAGGAACGCGAACAGCGGATAGATCGCGACGGCGTCCTTGACCTGCACGAAGGTGACGCCCCAGACGGCGGTCACGGCGACGAGCACGAGCGAGCGCGGGCACCCGCGCGATTCAACCTGTTTCGGCCGGGTACCGTTCGAGCGTGGCGACGACGCTCGACACGCTTGCGCCGGCCGCTGCGCGACCTGCGCATCTCGGTCACCGACCGCTGCAACTTCCGCTGCGTCTACTGCATGCCGAAGGAGGTCTTCGGGCGCGACTACCGCTTCCTCGACCGGCGCGAGCTGCTCACGTTCGAGGAGATCGCCCGGCTCGCCGGGCACTTCGTCGCACTCGGCGTCGCAGAAGCTCCGCATCACGGGCGGCGAGCCGCTCGTGCGACGCGACCTCGAGCGTCTGTCGCGCTGCTCGCGCCGCTCGGCGCCGATCTGACGCTGACCACGAACGGCTCGCTGCTGCCGGCGAAGGCGAAGCGCTCGCGGACGCCGGCCTGCAACCGGATCACGGTCAGCCTCGACTCGCTCGACGACGCGACCTTCCGGCGCTGAACGACGTCGACTTTCCCGTGGCGCGCGTGCTCGAGGGGATCGACGCGGCCGCGGCCGCAGGCCTGCCGGTCAAGGTGAACTGCGTCGTCAAGCGCGGCGTGAACGACGGCGAGATCGTCGCGCTCGCCCGGCACTTCCACGGCACGCCGCACACGCTCCGCTTCATCGAGTACATGGACGTCGGCCACACGAACGGCTGGCGGCTCGACGACGTCGTCCCGGCCGCCGAGATCGTCGCGGCGATCGACGCCGAGCTGCCGGTCGAGCCGGTCGAGCCCGCCTATCGCGGGCGAGGTCGCCCGGCGCTACCGCTACCTCGACGGCGGTGGCGAGGTCGGCGTGATCGCCTCGGTCACGCAGCCGTTCTGCGGCGACTGCACGCGCGCCCGCCTGTCCGCCGAGGGGCAGCTCTTCACCTGCCTGTTCGCCGTTCGCGGCCACGATCTCCGCGCGCTCGTCCGCGGCGGCGCGTCGGACGAGGAGCTCGAGGCCGCGGTCGCGCGGCCTGTGGGCACGGCGCTCCGACCGCTACTCGGAGCTCCGCTCGGCGGCGACCGAGGCGCTCGCCGAAGGTCGAGATGAGCTACATCGGCGGCTAGCGCCGCGGCACGGAAGCGGGTTACGTTCCCTCGCCCGTCGTGTCGCGGACGACGAGCGCTGCGCGGACCGCACGCCCGGCGTCGTCGCCGTGGGATCGAGTCGCTCGGAGCGAGCGGTGAAATCTCGGGCCCAGGCGGTGCAGACGGTCATCGCCGGGGGTCGAAAAACGCTCTCAACAAGCCAATTTTCGGGTTTCGGATCCTAACGGCCGTGGCAACCACTCCGGTATTACACTTGGATGAGTCGTGTCCACGGTGGTGGCAGCGGGCCGCCGATACTTGCCGCGCGGTTGGACCGATCTCGGCCTGCCAGCTCGGGATCTGGCTCGGGTTCGCGCTGCTCTACCAACTTGCGCGCTCGTTCGCCGACCGGAATCCGGAGAAGGCGTTCGCCAACGGCTATCGCGTGCTCGACCTCGAGACGCGCGTCGCGCACCGCCTGTACGAGCTCACGTTCCAGCAGTTCGTCGACCAGCGCCATCTGCTCGAGACGGCCGTCTCCTGGACGTACTGGAACTCCGAGTTCACGGTCGTCGGGCTCACCGTGCTCTGGGTGTACCTCCGCCGGCACGACGCGTTCGTCGGCTTCCGCAACTCGATCCTGCTCGCGAACACGATCGGCCTGCTCGGGTACGTGATCATGCCGACGGCGCCTCCGCGGCTGCTCGGCGTCGGCTTCGTCGACCAGCACCGCGACGGCCTCGTGCAGCTGGCGGCCAACCCGTACGCGGCCATGCCGAGCCTCCACGCCGGCGACGCGCTGATCGTGGGCGTCGTCCTGTTCACGGTGTGCCGAGCATGGTGGGCGAAGGCGCTCTGGGCGGCCTGGCCGGCCTGGGTCTGGTTCGCGGTCATGGCCACCGGCAACCATTTCTGGCTCGACTGCGTCGCGGGCATCGGCGTCGCGCTGCTCGCGATGGCGATCGTCTACAACGGGCGAATTCACGCCGCCCTTGCCGCTCGTCGGGCCTAACCGACCGCCCGTCGACGAGCAAGAGGGCGCCTGCCGACGAGGGTGCTACGGTCACCCACGTGAGCAGAGCGGCCGCGATCAAGGACGGCTACACGACCGGTGCCCGGACGCTCGCGACCCGCTCGGTCGTCGGCCTCGCGCGCACCCGCATGACGCCGAACGCGCTGACCGCGAGCGGCGTCCCGCTCTGCGCGGCGGCCTCGATCCTCGTGCTCTTCGAGAACCGCGGACGAGATGCTCTTCTACTGGCTCGCGGCGGTCGTGTTCGTCGCTCGGCTCGCTGCTCGACATCCTCGACGGAGCGCTCGCCCGCGCCGGCGGCAAGACGACGCCGTTCGGCGCGTTCATCGACTCGACCACCGACCGCGTGAGCGAAGGCTTCATGCTCACCGCGATCGCCTACATCCTCGCGCGCCAGCACCACCCGGTGTTCGTCGCGGTCGCGATGGCGGCGATCGCCGGCTCGATCCTCGTCTCGTACACGCGCGCCAGGGCCGAGGCGCTCGGCCTGCGCGGCGACGTCGGCATCGGCTCGCGCGCGGAGCGCGTCGTCGTCATCACGGCGGGCCTCGTGCTCGCCCCGTGGGGCGTGCTCGGCTGGGCAATCGTGCTCCTCGCCGCCACGGCCTGGATCACGGTCGTCCAGCGCGTCCTGCACGTCCGCAAGCAACTGATGGAGGCACATTCAGGTGAGTGAAACGAACGGAAACGCCCGCGGGAAGGACAAGGTGCGCGTCGCGCTGATCGGCGTCGGCAACTGCGCCAACTCGTTCCTGCAGGGCCTGACGTACTACCGCGACGCTGCAGCCCGACACCTTCGTCCCCGGCCTGATGCACGTCGATCTCGGCGGGTACCACATCCGCGACGTCGAGGTCGTCGCGGCGTTCGACGTCGTGAAGGGCAAGGTCGGCGTCGATCTCGCAGACGCGATGTGGGCGCATCCGAACGACACGATCAAGTTCGCCGAGGTCGCACCGACGGGCGTCACGGTCTCGCGCGGCATGACGCACGACGGGCTCGGCAAGTACGTGTCGCAGATCGTCGAGAAGGACGAGAGCAGCACCGACGACGTCGTCGGGATCCTCAGGGACCGCCAGGTCGACGTGGTCGTGAACTACCTGCCGGTCGGTTCCGAGGACGCGACCAAGTGGTACACGGAGCAGATCCTCAACGCCGGCTGCGCGATGGTGAACTGCATGCCCGTCTTCATCGCCCGCGAGGACTACTGGAACAAGCGCTTCCGCGAGGCAGGCGTGCCGATCATCGGCGACGACATCAAGTCGCAGGTCGGCGCGACGATCACGCATCGCGTGCTCACCACGCTCTTCCGCGAGCGCGGCGTGCATCTCGACAAGACGATGCAGCTGAACGTCGGCGGCAACTCGGACTTCCTGAACATGCTCGAGCGCGAGCGGCTCGAGTCGAAGAAGATCTCGAAGACGAACGCGGTCACGTCGATGCTCGACTACGACCTCGGCGCGAAGAACGTCCACGTCGGCCCGTCGGACTACGTGCCGTGGCTGACCGACCGCAAGTGGGCGTACATCCGCCTCGAGGGCACGAGCTTCGGCGACGTGCCGCTGAACGTCGAGCTGAAGCTCGAGGTGTGGGACTCGCCGAACTCGGCCGGCATCGTGATCGACGCCGTCCGGCTCGCGAAGCTCGCGCTCGAACAACGGCATCGCCGGCTCGCTCGAGGGCCCGAGCTCGTACCTGATGAAGTCGCCGCCGCGGCAGATCCCCGACGACGACGCGATGGAGCTCGTCGAGGAGTTCATCGAGCGCAACCGGCGCGCAGGTCTCCGCTCCCGGCTCCGGCCGAGGTCTAGACAGAGATCGCGCATCGCCCCGGGGCGGCCCGTACAGCCTCTACGCTCGAGGCGATGCGCATCTGCCTCGTGACGCCGTTCGCGTGGTCGCAGCCGCACGACGTGAACGAGCACGTCGCGGCGTCGCGTCGGAGCTGCGCGCGCTCGGGCACGACGGTGACGGTCGTCGCGCCGTCGACGCGCGCGGCCGACCTGCTCGCCGGCCGGCGCGCGCTGCATCGGGGCGAGCGCGCCGACGTGATCGCTGTCGGGCCGGCGGTGCCCGATCTCGCGGCGCTCGCAGCTCGGCGTCCCCGTCGGCGTGCAGGCGAACCTGCGCGCAGGCGCTCGCAGCAGGGCGGTTCGACGTCGTCCACGGCTTCGAGCCGGGGCTGCCCTCGCTCTCGTACCTCGCGCTGCGCGACGGCGACGCGCTCGCGGTCGCGACGTTCACCTCCCCGAACCGCCTCGGCTACCCGCCGGCGCGCTCGCAGCGCGAGAAGCTGCTCGCGCGGCTCGATGCGCTGATCGCGCTCTCCGAGGACGGTGCGCGAGGCGGCGGAGGAGCGCTTCCCCGGCGACTACCGGATCGTCTCGCCGGGCGTCGACACGACGCTGTTCGCGCCCGCGGCGCGAAGGAGCAGACGATCGTCGTCGAGCTGCGCCCGAACGAGCGGATCGTCGCGCGCGGCGTGCTGCAGGCGCTGCGCGAGCTGCCCGGACTGGCAGCGTCGTCCTGCTGCGGACGCGGCCGCTGATCGGCCGCCCGGCGATCCCGCGCGACGCTCGCCGGCCGCGTCCAGCGTGCGGACGCGCGCGACGGCGCCGCGCGCGCGCGCAGCTCCTCGACGGCGCGGCGATCTTCGTGCCCGGCGTCGACGGCCTGCGCGCGGGTCGCGCTCGAGGCAGCCGCGGCCGGCTGCGCGATCGCGCGGCCGCCCGGACGTCGAGCGCAGCCGGAGCTCGCGGCGCGCGGCCGCCGCGCGGCTCGCCGAGGACGAGGCGCTGCGCGAGCGCGAGGGCGCGCAAGGCGCGCGCCGAGGCCGAGGCGAACAGACGTTCGCCGTCGTCGCCGCGGCAGCTCGCGGAGCTCTACGGCGGCCTGCCGACGAGCCGCCGGCAGCGCCGGCGAGCGGCCGACCCGCTCGCCGACCGGCCGCTGGATCGTCGCCGACCTGCACATGCACACGTCGTGGTCGCACGACTGCTCGATCGACCCGGCCGAGCTCGTCGACCACGCCGAGGCGGAGGGGCTCGGCGCGATCGCGGTCACCGACCACAACGTCTTCGGCGGCGCGCTCGAGGCCGCCGACTACGCGTCGGGCCGCGAGCTGATCGTGATCCCCGGCGAGGAGGTGAAGACCGACGGCGCAGGGCGAGGTGATCGGCCTCTTCCTGGAGCGCGAGATCCCGCGCGGGCTGAGCTTCGGCGACACGATCGCGGCGATCCGCGAGCAGGGCGGCCTCGTCTACGTCCCGCACCCGTTCGACCGGCTGCACGCGATCCCGGACCCGCGCACGCTGCACCGGCACCTCGCGGACATCGACGTGCTCGAGGTCTACAACGCCCGGCTGCTGTTCGAGGCGCTACAACGACGAGGCGCTGCGCTTCGCGCGCAAGTACAACCTGACGATGGGCGCGGGCTCGGACGCCCACGTGCTGCAGGGCGTCGGCACGGGCGCGCTGCGGATGCGGGCGTTCCGCGACCCGGAGGAGTTCCTCGTCTCGCTGCGACACCGCCGAGGTGCTGCGCCGGCCGAAGTCGCTGGCCTACCTGCAGTCGCTCAAGTGGGTGGCTCAGGTCAAGGAGAAGGTCCGCTAGAGGAGAAGGACCCCGTGCCGCCGTGCACTGCCGTGACGACCGACGAGATCTACGAGCGGTACCTCGAGAAGGCGATCACCGAGATCAACCGCCTCCCCCACGAGATCGTGCAGGCGGCGGACGGCGGCTTCGCGGCGCAGCCGACCGGCCATCCGCTCGCCGACATCTTCCTGCTCAAGTACGGCGCCGCAGACGCCGGAGCTGCAGGAGGGCGTCGCCTTCCACGGCCGCGTCGGGCAACGCGATCATCAAGTCGCTGCAGCGACTCCGCGTCGACCCGTCGGAGGTCTACGGGACGAACTGCGTCAAGTTCGCAGGCTGCGACCTCGACGCTGGCCGCCGACTGGCTCCGGCGCGAGCTGCGGATCGTCGAGCCGAAGCTGATCGTCGTGATGGGCGACGACGCGCTCGAGTTCCTGAACGGGCTCGGCTTCCCGCTCTCGCGCGCCGCTCGAGGCGACGCTCGGCGAGCTGCAGCGCTTCACGCCGACGATCGAGGCGCTCGCCGTGCCCGACATCGACTCGTCGCTCGACGAGAGCCAGACGAAGACCGCCTTCTGGAACGCCTTCAAGCCGGTCGGCCCCTGGTGGGCCGCGCTGCCGCCCTACTAGGCGTCGCGCTCTTCGCGGCTGCTCGTCGCCTACGACGAGCTCGCGCACGCATCTCTGGCACGCGGGCCTCTGGGGGGACGTCGCGTGGATCGCGCTCGTCCTGATGCCGGCGACGTTCGCGCTCGTCCTGCTCGCGCTGCCGCTGCGGCACGAGCGCTGGCTGCTGCCGGTCGGGCCTCGCGTTCGCCGTGCTCGCGGTCGTGCTCACGGTCGCCGACGCGGACGTGCTCGCCGAACTTCGCGCGGCTCGGCGCGGCGACGCTTCCTCGGCTGGTGGTTCCTCGGCTACTTCGAGGAGCTGTCGTGGGTCGTGCTCGTCGCGCTCGTCATCCCGTGGGTCGACGCGTACTCGGTCTGGCGCGGGCCGACGAAGCAGATCGTCGAGCACCACGAGCACGTCTTCACGGTGCTCTCGTTCGCGTTCCCGGTGCCGGGCGAGCACGCGGCCGCGAATCTCGGCGTCCCGGACCTGCTCTTCTTCGCGCTCTTCCTCGCCGCGGCCGCGCGCTTCGGGCTGCGGGTCGTGCGCGACGTGGCTCGCGCTGCGTCGCCGGGCTCGGCGCGACGATCGCGCTGACGGTCTGGCTCGACCTCTCGGCGGCCTGCCGGCGCTGCCCGGCGATCGCACTCGGCTTCCTCGTCCCGAACGCCGACCTGCTCTGGCGGCGGCTACGACGGCAGCCCGGGCTCGGTGACCGCCCGGACGTAGCGGTCGGCGGAGCGGCGGACGACGCCTGAGCCGTCGCCGTCGACGACGCGGCCCCACCAGGCGCCGATAGATCGTGTCGAACGCGAACGGCTCGAGCGCCGCGGCGATCGCCTCGACCTTCGACGGCGGCAGCGGGATCAGGTTCGGGTACGAGTACATGAAGCTGACGAAGCGGCGGTCGGGGATCACCTGCACGATGTCGCCCGAGAAGAGGATCGCCGCTCGGCCCAGTGCAGCACCTGGCCGCCCGCGAAGTGGCCGCCGCAGCGGATCAGCGTCAGCCCGCCGCCGAGCGCGTGCGTCTCTCCGCTCCAGAAGTGGACCGCCGGATCGGGGCGCGCGACGTGCGCCGCGTCGGCCTCGTGCAGCAGGATCGGGCAGCCGAACGCGTGCGCCCACTCGACCATCGCCGAGTAGTAGTGCGGATGCGAGATCGCGATCGCGGCGAGGCCGCCTCGCCGGCGATCCGCGCGGATCAGCGCGTCGTCGAGGTACGGGATGCAGTCCCAGAGCACGTTGCCGGCCGCGCTCTTGACGAGCAGCGCGCGCTGGCCGATCGCGAACGACGGCTTCATGCCGACGCCGAGCACACCGGCGTCGTCGCGCACGTCGGCGTCGTGCGCGTCGACGACGTCGTCCCACGTGAGCCACACCTGGCCCTCGTCGGCCGGGACGTACTGGCGCGGGTCCTCGCAGATCGGGCAGGCGCCCGGGCGGCTCGGTCGCGGCCGGGTACTGCGTGCCGCACGCCTTGCAGACCCAGCTCGTCAAGCGGTCCGGGCTCGCTCGAGCAGCGCGACGCACTCGACGTGCGGCGTGTGCGGGAACATGTCGACCGGCCGCGCGCGCACGAGCCGGTAGCCGTAGTCGTCGGCGAGCCGCTTCAGCGTCGCCGGCGAGCGTCGTCGGGTTGCACGACACGTAGACGATGCGCGGCGCGCCGATCTCGCCGAGCCGCTTGAGCGCCTTGCCGGCGAGGCCGGCCCGCGGCGGGTCGACGATCGACGACGTCCGGGTCGCCGGCGCGCTCGCGCAGCTCGCGCAGCGACCTCGCCGACGTTGCCGGCGAAGAACGCGGCGTTGCCGATCGAGTTCAGCTCGGCGTTCTCGATCGCGCACGCGACCGACTCCTCGCTGATCTCGATGCCCCACACCGTCAGCGCGTGCGCCGCCGTCGACAGGCCGATCGTGCCGATCCCGCAGTAGAGGTCGTAGACGGTCTCGTCCGCCGGTCAGCGCGGCGAACTCGACGCGCGAGCGCGTACAGCTGCTCGGCCATCTCCGTGTTCGTCTGCAGGAACGCGTTCGGGCGCACGCGGAAGCGCAGCCCGCCGATCTCCTCCTCGATCGCGTCCTCGCCCCAGAGGAGCTCGGTCGGCAGGTTCGTCACCTCGGCGACGCCGCGGTTCACCGACCAGTGGATCGACGCGCACCTCGGGGAACTCGGTCAGCACCTCGATCAGGCGCTCGCGGTCGAAGCGCTCGCCGCGCGCGGTCACGAGCTGCACGAGCGCCTGGCCCGTGTTCCGCCCCTCGCGGACGACGAGGTGCCGCAGGTAGCCCTCCTGCGTCGCCTGGTCGTACGCCTGGCAGCCGCTCCTCGCGCGCCCAGCTCGCGCAACGCGGTTGCGGATCGCGTTGCCGAGGTCGGTCGTCAGCCAGCAGTGCTCGATCTCGAGCACCTCGTCCCAGCGGCCCGGCCCGGTGGAGGCCGAGCGTCGGGGCCGTCGTCGCCCTGCGTGAACGAGTACTCCATCTTGTTGCGGTAGTGGAACTGCGAGGCGGCGGGGACGATCGGCTCGAGCGGCGGGTCGGCGAGGCCGGCGAGCCGCTGCAGCGAGTCGCGCGACCCACTGCTGCCTTCGCGGCGAGCTGCGCGTCGTAGGCGAGATCCTGGAAGCGGCAGCCGCCGCACGCGGGATAGTGCGCGCACGGCGCGTCGACGCGCTCCGGCCCGGGCGTCACGACGTCGGTGGCGATCGCCTCGGCGTGGCGGCGCTGCACCTTCGTCACGCGGGCGCGCACGGTGTCGCCGGGAAGGCCGCGCCGGACGAAGACGACGAAGCCGTCGAGCCGTGCGACGCCGTTGCCGCCGTAGGCGAGCGAGTCGACCGTGAGCTCGACCTCCTGGTCACGCTGACGGGGGCGGCCACGGGTTGAGGCTAGCCGCAACCTGGTGCCAGGCACGGAAGTGCCTGGCACTGCCCTATGCCAGAACGGTGACGTAGACCGAGCGCGTGCGCGGGCCGTCGAGCTCGCAGAAGAAGATCCCCTGCCAGGTGCCGAGCGCGAGCTCGCCCGTCGCGGAGCGGGATCACCACCTGCGGCCCCATCAGCGCGGCGCGGATGTGCGAGGGGGCGTTCTCCTCGCCCTCCTCGATGTGCTGCCAGCCCCAGCCCTCGCCGACCGATCCGCTCGAGCGCCGCCTCGAAGTCGCGCGCGACGGCAGGATCGGCGTGCTCGTTGATCGTCACGCCCGCCGTCGTGTGCGGCACGTAGACGAGCACCGCCGAGCCCGCCGGCGCCCTCGACGACCTCCGCCACATCCTCGGCGTGATGTCGACGAGCTGCGTGCGCCGCTCGGTGGTGATCGTCAGCTCGCGCACGGCGGCCGTATCCTACGGACCGATGTCGACCGACGCCCCCACGAGCCGCGAGCTCGACGCGCTCCGCGACGAGGGCGACCGCTTCATCGCCGACCTCGACGAGGAGTACTACCTCCACTTCGCCGGGCTCAAGGAGACGCTCGACGTCGAGCAGGTCTACGAGCGCTACGAGGAGCTGACGCGGCTCGACACGGCGCAGCGCCTCGGAGGGCGCGCCGACCGAGCTGTGGCGGTTCGCGTGCGAGGGCTTCCTCGGCAACCTGACGCGCGCACACCAGGCAGCGCGCCGCCGCCGTCGAGGCGTCGCTCGAGACGACGGTCGACGGCGAGACGATCCCGTACCGGATGCTCCGCGTCGCGATCGTCGAACGAGCCGGATCGCGACAAGCGCCGAGCGGCTCGAGCAGGAACGCGTCCGCCTGCTCGACGAGCACCTGAACCCGGTCTACCTCGAGGCGCTCGCGATCGACCGCGACGCGGTCGGCGACAGCTCGGCGCGCCGAACTACTACGAGCTCTACAAGCGCTTCGGCTTCCGTCTCGACGAGCTCGCCGAGCGAGTGCCGCGAGCTGCTCGACGAGACCGAGCGCTCTGGGAGACGCGAGGCCGACCGGCTCTTCCGCGACGCGGCTCGGCATCGGCCTCTCGCGACGCCGGCCCGTGGGACGTCGCGCGCCTGTTCCGCGCCCCCGAGCTCGACCAGATCTACCCCAACGACGCGATGCTGCCCGCGCTCGAGGCGACGCTCGGCGACCTCGGCATCGACCTGCGCTCGCAGGCGAACGTCCACCTCGACGTCGACGTGCCGCCCGAACAAGTCGCCGCGCGCGTTCTGCGCGCCGATCGAGGTACCGGGCAGGTGATGCTCGTGATCCAGCCGATCGGCGGCAAGGACGACTGGGAGGCGCTCTTCCACGAGGCCGGCCACACCGAGCACTTCGCGAACACGTCGGCGGACGCGCCGTTCGAAGCGCGGCGCCTCGGCGACATGGCGGTCACCGAGGGCTGGGCGATGCTGCTTCGAGCATCTCGTCACCGAGCCCGCGTGGCTGAACCGCCGCCTCGACGTGCCCGCGGTGTCGGAGCTGCGCGCACGACGGCGCGGTCTCGCTGCTCTACTTCGTCCGCCGCTACGCGGCGAAGCTGCTCTACGAGATCGAGTTCTTCCAGGCCGACGAATCTGACGACGATGCGCAGCGCTACGTCGAGCTGCTCGGCGACGCGCTCAAGCTGCCGGTCAACCCGGAGAGCTACCTCGACGACATCGACGGCAGCTTCTACGTGACCGGCTACCTGCGCTCGTGGGCGTTCGAGGCGCAGCTGCGCGACTTCCTCCGCAGCGAGTTCGGCAACGAGTGGTTCGCGCGGCGCGAGGCCGGCGACCTGCTGCGCGAGCTGTGGTCGCTCGGGCAGGGCCCGACCGCCGACGAGCTGCTGAAGGACGTGACGGGCGCGACGCTCGAGATGGCGTCGGTCGCCGAACGCATCCGCGAGGGACTCGAGGCCTGAACTGATCCTCCGGTTCGCTCGAACGACCGAACCGATCCGCACGCCCGCGCGAATCACGCGCGTTCACCCCGGCAGGCAAAGGGCCGCCGGCGGATCTCGCCAGAGAAGGAGGACATCCCTCATGCGCAAGCTGGCAGTCGCCCTCGGGGCGGCGGCGCTGGTGACGCTCGCCCTCGTGGCGGCGCGTCGTTCGCGGCCCGGGCCCGAGCACGGCCGGAGCGTCGAGTCACCGCGAGGCGCCGCTGATCTCGGAGGACCCGTCGGCGGACAACACCGACGTGTACGCGTTCCGCTCGCCCGACAAGCCCGACACGCTGACGATCGTCAGCAACTTCATCCCCGGCGAGGATCCCGCGGCCGGGCCGAACTACTACACGTTCTCGCCGACCGCCCGGTACGACATCTACGTCGACCGGAACGGCGACGGCAAGCCGGACGTCTCGTACTACTTCCAGTTCCAGCGGAAGACCGGGCCGTTCTTCCTCGGCGACACCGTCCAGCCGTACACGGTGACGCGGGTCGAGAACGGGAAGTCGACGGTGGTCGCTCGCGCGCACGACGCCGCCCGACAACATCGGGCCTCGCTCGACTCCGAACTACCACGCGCTCGCGACGAAGGCGGTCGCCACCGCTCAGCGGCGGCGGCCAGGTGTTCGCCGGCCAGCGTGACGATCCGTTCTTCGCGGACGTCGGCGACATCTTCGACCTGCTCGCGATCCGCAAGGGCACCGGCGACTCCGGCGGCGGCAAGGACTTCCTCGCCGGCTACGCCGTGCACACGATCGCGCTGCAGATCCCGATCTCGCAGGTCGACACGGCCTCGCACACGATCGGGGTCTGGTCGGCGGCCGACCGCCGCCGCGCCAGCGTCAGCGGCAAGGGGACCGCGGCCAGTGGGTGCAGGTCTCGCGCCTCGGCAATCCGCTGATCAACGAGGTCGTCATCCCGACCGGCGATGAAGGACCACTGGAACCGCCTCACGCCCGGCGACAGGACGCACAGCTTCGAGCAAGTACTACAAGACGCCGATCCTCGCGGCGGTCATCAACAAGCTCTACAAGCTGGGCGCGCCCGAGACGAACCGGGACGACCTGGTGCAGGTGCTCCTCACCGGGCATCCCGAAGGTGACGTTCACCGGCTCGACCCCGGCCGACGAGCTGCGCATCAACCTGTCGGTGCCGGTCACGCCCGCCGACAAGGTGTCGCGGCTGGGCGTGCTCGGCGGCGACAACCAGGGCTGGCCGAACGGCCGGCGCCTGAACGACGACGTCGTCGACATCGCCGAGCAGGCGGTCGGCGGCTTCCTGCTCGGCAACGAAGCTCCCGCTCGGCGACGGCGTCGACAGCGGCGACACGAAGCCCGATGGCGCACGTTCCCCTACGTCGCGGATCCGTTCAGCGGCGCCGACGACACGCACGGGGAGCAGAAGTAGTGACGAGGACGCGACTCCTGGTCGCAGGGGCGGCGGCGGCAATCGACCGCCGCCGCCCTCCTCCTCGGCGGCCTGACCGCACGCGGCACGACCACCGCGCAGCCGAAGGCGGACGCCCAGTCGGCGCAGCTCGCGGCGGGCTTCGCGGCCGGCAACACGCAGGCGCTCGTCGCTGCAGCTGCAGGCCGGGCTCGCGGTCGCAGCCGCACAACGTCCGCGGGCTCGACCTGCTCGGCCTCGCCTACCAGCAGCGGGCCCGCGAGACCGGCGATCCGTCGCTACTACGTCAAGTCGGACGGCGTGCTGCGGCGCGCCCTTCGGCTCGCCCCGCACGACCTCGACGCGACGAGCGGCCTCGCGTCGCTCGCACTCTCGCGTCATCAGCTTCGCGCTCGCGCTCGTGCTCGGGCGGAAGGCGCTCGCGATCTCGCCGACGACCGCCCGCAACTACGGCGTCGTCGGCGACGCGCAGCTCGAGCTCGGCCGCTACAGCGCAGGCGTTCGCCGCGTTCGACACGATGGCACGCCTCGAAGCCGGGCGTCTCGTCGTACTCCCGGATCGCGTATGCGCGCGAGCTGATCGGCGATCTCGACGGCGCACGCGCGAGCGCTCGCTGCTCGCCCGCGACGCCGCCGCCGACGAGAAGGAGCCGCTACGCGTGGACGGAGACGCAGCTCGGGCAAGCTCGAGCTCGCGCCGCGGGCGGCTCGCCGCCGCGACCGTCCACCTCCGCGGCGCGCTGCGCACGTTCCCCGGCTACGTCTACGCGCTCGACGCGCTCGCCCAGGTCGAGCTCGCACGCGGCGACCTCCGGCGCGCGACGATCCTCGAGCGCCGCGCGGTCGAGACGATCCCGCTGCCGCAGTTCGTCGGCCTCTACGGCGACCTGCTGCACGTGACCGGGCACGAGCGCGCCGCACGCGTGCAGTACACGACCGAGGACGGCATCCGCCGCCTGCTCGACGGCGAACGGCGTGCGCACCGATCTCGAGACGGCGCTCTTCGACGTCGACCACGGCATCCGCCTGCAGGCGTCGCTCGCACTCGCACGAAAGGCGCAGCGCGAGCGGCCGTCGATCGACGGCGACGACGTGCTCGGCGTGGGCGCTCGCGCGCAACGGCCAGCTGCGCGCGAGGCGCTCCGCTACTCGAGGCTCGCGCTGCGGCTCGGCACGAAGGACAGCGCGAAGCTCTTCCACCGCGCGATGATCGAGCGCTGCCTCGGCGACGACCCGACGCCGTGGGCGCGGCAGGCCGTCGGCGCTCAACCCGCAGCTTCTCGTTGCTCTGGGCCTCGACGCTCGAGGAGGCTCGCGTCGTGAAACGGCTCGTGCTCCTGCTGGTCGTAACGGTCTGCTACCTGCTGGTTCCGGCGGCGCGTGGCGTCGGCGCACCCGCTCGGCAACTTCACGGTCAACCGGTTCGCCCGGGTCGAGGTCGCGGGCGACCGGCTCTACGTCCGGTACGTCGTCGACATGGCCGAGATCCCGACGCTCCAGCGGGTCCCGATCCGGATCGGCGCCCTGCACGTGACGGTCGACGGCAAGCCGCGTCGCGCTGCGCGTCGCGCGCACGGCGCTCGCGCATCCGCGCGGCGCAGCAGGTCTGCGCACGACGCGATTCCAGGCGATCCTGGTCGGGCCGCACATCACGGGGCGCTCGTCGGTCACGGTCGACGACCGCAACTACGCGAACCGGATCGGCTGGAAGGAGATCGTGCTCGGCGCGGGCACGCGCTCGGCGTCGGACGAGCTCCGTGCGTACCCGAAGGACCTGCTCCGCAAGCCCCTCGACGTCACGCGCGCGAGCGGCGCGCTCGCGCCGACCGACGACGCGCCGCCGACGCTGCTCTCCGGCAAGGCGCTCACGGCGCCGGACCGGGTCGTCCGACTCGCGCTTCGCCGCGCTGATCGGCGCGCCGGCACCTGAGTGCGGCGGTCGTGCTCGTCTCGCTGCTGCTCGCGGTCTTCTGGGGCGCGGCGCATGCGCTCTCGCCCGGCCACGGCAAGACGATCGTCTCGGCGTACCTGGTCGGCTCGCGCGGCACGCCGTGGCATGCGGCGCTGCTCGGGCTGATCACGACGGCGACCCACACCGCCGGCGTGTTCGCGCTCGGCGGCGTGACGCTGCTCCTGTCGCAGTGGATCGTCCCCGACCGCCTCTACCCGTGGCTCGACCTGGCCGCCGGGCTGTTGGTGGTCGGCGGTCGGGCCGCTCGTCCTCGTCGGGCGCGCGCGGCACGCGCATGCCCACCAGCACGGTCACGACCACCATCACCACCACGAGCAGCGGGAAGCGCGGGCTCGTCGCCGTCGGGATCTCCGGCGGCCTGCTCCCCTGCCCCTCGGCGCTCGTCGTGCTGCTCGCGGCGATCTCGCTGCACCGGGTGGCGTTCGGCCTGCTGCTGGTCGTCGCGTTCAGCGTCGGCCTGGCGGTCGCGATCACCGGCGTCGGGCTGGTCGCGGTGCTCGCGAAGCGCGCGTTCGCGCGCTTCGACGGCCGCGGCCGCCTCCTGACCCTCCTCCCCGCGCTCAGCGCGCTCGTCATCGTCATCGCCGGCGTGGCTATGGTCGCGCGGGCCCTCCCGAAAGTGGGGATCTGATGTTCGGACTCGACAGTTGGCTCGCGCAGTTCTCGGACGGGGCGACGTTGCTCGTCGTCGCTGCCGTGGCGATCCTGCTCGGGCTGCGACACGCCAGCGACCCGGACCATCTGGCTGCGGTCACGACGCTCGTGACGAATGGGCGGGGCCGCGCGACTCGGCTCGGGCTCACATGGGGGCTCGGGCACGCGTCCTCGCTGCTCGTCCTCGGCGTCCCGATCGTGCTCTGGAAGGCGTACCTGCCCGACCGCATCGAGCAGAGCGCGGAGGTGACGATCGGGCTCGTGATCATGGCGCTCGCGCTCTGGCTGCTGCGCCGCTGGCGGCGCGGGGCCTTCGGCCACGACCACACGCACCTGCGCGTGCCGCCGCAGCGCACACCGTGGCAGGCGTACGGGATCGGCCTCGTGCACGGAATCGGCGGCAGCGGCGGCGTGGGCGTCCTGCTGCTCGCCGCGATCCACAGCCATTCGGTCGCGCTCGTCGCGCTCGTGCTCTTCGCGGCGTGCACCGCGATCTCGATGGCGCTGCTCTCGACGGGCTTCGCGTACGTGCTCGGCCGCCCTCAGATGCAACGCGCGTTCGCGCGCGTCGTGCCGGCGTTCGGCGCCTTGAGTCTCTGCTTCGGGCTCTGGTACGTGCTCGGCGCGCTCACCGTCGTGCCGTACGTGTTCTGAGCCTCCCAGGGACCCGCTTCGGCGCCCGAAGCCCGTAGGCTTGGGCGCCGATGTCGCCCCCGGTCGCACACCTCTCCGACGAGGCGCTGCTGGCGCTCGTGGCACGTGGAGACGACGATGCGCTCGGCGCGCTCTACGACCGCTTCGGCCGTGTGGCGTACGGCGTCGCGCTCCGAGTCGTGCGCGACGCCGAGCTCGCGCAGGACGCCGTCCAGGAGGCGTTCCTCGGCGCGTGGCGAAGGGCCGCGTCGTTCGACCCCGAGCGGGGCACGGCGTCGACATGGCTGCTGACGCTCGTCCACCGCCGCGCCGTCGACGTCGTCCGCCGCGAGCAGCGGCGGCGCGCCGAGCCGCTCGACGACGCCCCCGTCGCGGCGGGGAGCTCGACCGACGAGGACGCCTGGGTGCGCGACCGGCGCCGCGCGGTCCAGGCGGCGCTCCAGCGCCTCGCGCCCGACCAGCGCCAGGCGCTCGAGCTGGCCTACTACGGGGGGCTGACGCAGTCGGAGCTCGCCGAACGGCTCGGCGTCCCGCTCGGGACGGTCAAGAGCCGGATGTTCGCCGCGCTCTCCCGGCTGCGCGACCTCCTCGGCGAGGAGGGCGAGCTCTGACCTTCGAGGATCACGTTCAGCGGGCACTCGACTCGCTGCCGGCCGAGCTCCAGGCCGGGCTCGAGAACATCGCCGTGGTCATCGAGGAAATCGACCCGGAGGACCCCGACCTGTTCGGATTGTGGCAATCCCACCCCTATCTCCCCGACAAGATCACGATTTTCCGGCGTCCGCTCGTCGAGACGTTTCCGGATCCGACCGAACTGGAAGAGGAAATCCGGATCACCGTGCTCCACGAGCTCGCTCATGCGTTCGGAATCGACGAGGAGCGGCTCGACGAGCTCGGGTACGGGTAGGGGAATAGCGACGCCGGAAAGGACGTTGGACTGGGCATGCGCACAGTGACCGAGATCAAATTGGAAATCGAGAGGCTTTCGGATCGCCGCTCGGACGTGATGCGTCGGTTGTCCGAAGGCTATGACCCGGAGCTTGCCGCAGAGCACCAGTCGCTCGAGGAGCAGATCGCAGATCTGTGGGACGAGCAGCGGCAGGCACGGGCGACGCTCCGGTTCGGGGAGCGCGACCGGATCATCCAGAGAGCCCGCCAGGAAGAGCGGCTCTCCCGCGCCGCGTAACAGCCCGACACCTCGGGTACCGTCGTACCCGAGGTGTGGCTTGCACGGGGCACTGTCCTGCTGACGGCGATCGCGCTCGCGAGCGCGGGCGCCGCGCAGGCGGCCCCGCCGCGCGTGACGTTCATCGCCGACTCCGTCGCGGACGTCCTCCTCTTCAACCCGGGGCCCTTCCAGACGCTCGCCCAGGGCCTCGATCTACAGGTCCTCGCGCAGCCGTGCCGCAAGCTCGTCGATCCCGGCTGCCCGGCCGAGAACAGCGACCATCCGCCGAGCGCACTCGACACGATCAAGCAGGTCGGGACCCAGCTCGGCCCCGAGGTTGCGATCGAGGTCGGGTACAACGACTTCTACGACTCGTACGCGACCGGGCTCGACCAGGTGATGAACGCTCTGGTCGCCGCCGGCGTCAGGCACGTGGTCTGGGTCACGCTCGTCGAGAACGAGGGAACGTGGGCGCAGATCAACCAGCTGATCCGGGCGGCGCCGAGTCGCTGGCCGCAGGTCACGGTGGCCGACTGGGCGCCGGTCGCGGCGGGCAAGTCGTCGTGGTTCGTCGACGACGCGCACATGAACTACGAGGGTGCGGTCGCCTTCGCGGAGTTCCTCCATCCGTATCCTGATCGCCGCCTGCGGAGCACCCTGCGCGCCGCCTCCGCCCCCACCCCCTCCCACGCCGCGCTTCTGCGGGCTCGCCCGCACCGTGAACGGGTTCGACCCGGTGCGGGTGGTCAAGGGAGTCTCGTGCCCGAGGGCGCGCGCTGCGGTGCGTCGGAATCGAGCACGGCCGTCCCGGCCCGTGGGCGTGCTCGCGCGCCGTCCACGCCGACTACGAGCTCGATTGCCGGACCTCGGGCGCCGAGCTCCAGACACTCGAGCGCTCGCCGGTCGCGGCGGTGCGACACGGCGGCGTGGTAACGCTCGCGAACTGGTCGTTCCGGCTGCGGCGCACCGAGCTCCAGGGGCGTACCGGGGCGGGCCTCTGGCAGACCCTGATCGCGCGGGCGCCGTACTGCGTCCCCGCCGCCCCGCGCGAGGCCCTGGTGGCGCTTCGCCTGCGCGCGAAGACGCCGCACGGCGGCTGTTTCGCGCCGAGGTAGGAGCTACCATCCCGAAAGCCTGGGGGCGTTAGCTCAGCTGGGAGAGCGTCGGCTTTGCAAGCCGAAGGTCACCGGTTCGATCCCGGTACGCTCCACTCCTTATGTAGAGCCGATTTTGCGGTAAGTACCCGCAAATCGGCTCTTTTTGTATTTCTACCGTGTTGCACCGGGAGACACCGCACGTCGCCATATCGGTCCGTATCCGCACGGTCTGGCCGGTCGTCACGGTCCCGACACGGTCTCAATTCAGCCGCATAGATATAAGGACAGGGTCTGGTCGCGTCTGCGGTCCCAGGCGGGAGGACGCTCGCCCAGGCGAACGTCGCGGCTGGCGGGGCATCCGTCACGACTCGGCAGCGCCAGAGCGTCGAGCTAGCATCAACACCCAGGATTGACGGTCACACCTCAGGGTTCCGACAGAGGCGACCGGTGGCCGTGCGGAGGGACGGCTGATGGCCTCGCCGAGACGGTGTCCATCAATCAGATTCCTTGCGATCAAGGAGGGGCAGGATGAGCAAGGCTAAAGTCGCCGTTGCTGCGGTGTTCGTCGCCATCGCCGTGGCAACCGCTGCGGCGTTCGCGTCGATAAGCGGTGCTTCGAACACTTCCAAGCCGGTAAGGATCGAAGTCTTCGCGCCCGAGAAGGGCGCCAACGCGGGCGCCAACGGCTTCGGTTGGTTCGTCGACATGGAAGTCGACTTCCTGGACACGAACCTCCAGCAGGCCGGATTCAGCGGCCTCCAACTGACCGGGCCTATGGGGCACAACAACGTCCCGCCGTTCCCCGGCCTGTTCTCGACGGGCCGGGACGACCGCCTGCCCGGCCTGGTCGTCCTCACATCCACGACCAACAACACCCTTCCGGGCTTCTCCGGCCCGGGCACCAACCTGGCCAACCTGTTCAACCTCACCGGCATCACCAACCGGGATAAGAAAGAGACCGAGCTGTGGGACACCTGGATCGTCGGTGCGCCGATCGCCGGTCAGAATGTCGACACCACGCTCACCGTCGCGGTCGTCGACGACCTCAATCACGACGGCATCTACAACGACGCGCCGAACGTGGTCACCGATCTGAACGGCGACGGACGCGTCGACGACCAGGACCTCAAGCTCCTGGGAGTCGCGTCCAACATCGTCACCGTGCCGTTCCGGATCAACGGCGATCCGGCCCAACCCTGAGGCGAAGGCGCGCCGCCCCGTTGCGGCGCGTCCTCGTTTCCTTTCTGTCTCGACGCGAAAGAGGTTCCATAGGAACGTCAGCGAAGACCTCCCGACGAACACCCGGCACAAGCACTCCGGCTAACCGGCGAACGCGGCAGCCCTGGTTCAGGCAGTAGCTCAGGCGCGACACGACTACCGTATTTGCAAGCCGAAGGTCACCGGTTCGATCCCGGCGACCACCGCCCGGCCCTTCTGGTCGATGTCCTTGCGCTCGAGCGCCGCCCACTCGTTCGTGCGCAGCCCGGTCTCAGCAGCAAACACGACCAGGGGGCCATAGACAGGAAAGCGCCTTCCATGACGTCAGCGCTGGTAGCAACGCAGGTGCGGCAACTACCACTGCACAGCTGGCACCGGCTACGACGGCCCCACCGGACTCGGCTCACCCAACGGCACCGACGGGTTCTCAAGGCAGCACACAAACAGGCGCCGGGGCATCCACCCCAGGTGGGCGCTCGGCGCCTCACGAACCCGCGGCACTCGTCACCGGTTTCGCGGCAGCGCCAGCGTCGTGGTCCGGACTGGAGGCCCAATTCACCGCGCAGGGCCACCCTGAGCGATCTACCAGCGGGCGATCGAGCGCGGCAACCTGCTCGTCGCCGAAACGCTGCGCTGCTGCTCGCAAGACCGGAGCCACAGCCCCTGCTGCGCCCCGGCGGACGATGCCGGGTGAGTGGCCGGTTTCGAAACCCAGCGGACGCGACCGCGGAAGACGTACAAGAGTGCGAGCCTGCATGCGGGTGCAAATCCCCCGGCCTCCGCGGCGTGCTTTCTACAAAGGCGGATCCGGATTAGGATCGCATCGAAGGAGGTCGGATGCCTGGGATCTGGAGCCTTTCGAAGAAGGACGCGCACTACCGTCCTGCTCCGACGCCAGACGTGCGCTGCGACCACTGCAAATTCATGTTCCCGCCGCTCGCGCTCGGCGGCTGCCGTTTCGTGCGCGGCGTCATCAGCGGCTCGTCGAGCTGCAAGGAGTTCGTTGCGCGCAAGTCTGATCGGGTCGCGCCCGAGAGCTAAGGCACAGCCCTCGTTCAGGCGAAGCAGGCTGTCGTAGTAGCACACCGTGGAGTACTGCCTACTTCGGGGTGCGTTCAACGTCCGTACACGCGGTGCAAGGCGGACCAGACGCTTTGGCACGAAACGCGTGGAACTCAACACTTACTCGTAACTCGAATCGTCGCCGACGCCGCCCATTCGTCGTAGTCGGCGGGTAGGTGATCGGATAGGGCCATGCCAGCGAGGTGCGCGGTCGCGAGGATGCCCAGGAAGTCACTGCGGCGCAACCGTTGCGCCCGTCATGATCGCCACGGCTTCCGACATCGAATGGGTCTGCGGAGTGACGATCGCGACCCGTTTACCGAGTCGCATGATCTGGATCCGGTCGGCCAGCTCGAACACGTTCGGCATGTCGTGGCTGATCAGGATCACGGGCAGGCCGCGGTCGCGCACGCGCTTGATCAGCTCGAGCACTTGGCGCGTCTCTTTGACGCCAAGTGCGGCAGTCGGTTCGTCCATGATCACGACCCGCTGCGCCCAGGTCGCAGCCCGGGCGACGGCCACTCCCTGCCGCTGGCCGCCGGAGAGGTTCTCGACGGGCTGGTTCATGGAGCGGATGCCGATCTGGAGCTCTTCGAAGTGACGAGTAGCCTCACGCCGCATTGCCCCTTTGTTGAGCATGCGCAGCAGGGAGCCCTGTGGGCCTCCCCGGCGAAGCTCCCGACCGAGGAAGATGTTGGATGCGATGTCGAGCGCCGGGGCGACCGCGAGATCCTGGTAGACGGTCTCGATTCCGGCACGCCGCGCGTCGCGAGGCGACCGGAAGTGCACCCGCTCGTCGTCGAGCCTCAGTTCTCCGTTATCTGGTTGGATCGCCCCCGAAAGCGCCTTGATGAGCGTCGACTTCCCGGCGCCGTTGTCGCCGATAATCGCCAGGATCTCTCCCGGGTAGAGCTCTAGGTCAGCTCCGTCCAGCGCGACGACGTGCCCGTAGCGCTTGCCGATCCCGTGCGCTTCGAGGACCGGCGCGGGTGTGGTCACGCCCGCCGCCGGTGCGTGAGCCGATCGAACGAGACGGCGAGGATGACGAGGACGCCGGTGACGAGATACTGATAGATGACTTCGACGCCGATGAGCGTGAGCCCGTTGCGAAACACGCCCACGATCACGGCGCCGATCAGCGTCCCGATGATGCTCCCCCGCCCTCCGAACAGACTCGTGCCGCCGATCACGACGGCTGTGATGCTGTCGAGGTTCTCGGTTGTCTGGCCCGCGTTCGGATCCCCGAGCTCGGTGCGGGCGACGAGGAGCAGCGCCGCGATCCCCGAAGCGAGCCCGGCCAGCGTGTAGACGCTCATCAGGACACGATTCGTGTCGATGCCGGTCCGCCGTGCAGCTTCGGGGTTATCGCCGACAGCGTAGACGTGACGGCCCCACGCGGTCTGCGTCAGCGCGAACCAGCCGATTGCGTACAGCACGAGCATGAAGACGACGCCGTAGGTGAAGTTCGCGCCTCCGACCGCGAACGTCCGGCCGAAGAAGAGCAGCGGGCTCGGGAGGCCTGAGAACGTGAGGTCGTTCGAGACGATATGGGTCAGCGCGAACGCGATGTTGAGCGTTCCGAGCGTGACGATGAATGCCGGTAGCCCGACCAGCGTCACCAGGCCGCCGTTCAGGACCCCGAAGGCCACACAGGTCAGGATCCCGAGCGTGATCGAGAGCAGCGGTGACATGCCGTTCGCGATCGCGAGCTTCGTCATGACGATCTGTCCGAGCGCCATCACCGTTCCGACCGAGAGATCGATCCCGGCCGTCAGGATCACGAGCGTCTGCCCGATCGCGAGAACGCCGACGACCATCACCTGCTGGAGCACCAGCGAAAGGTTCTCGGCGTGCAGGAAGCGATCGGACTTGATCGAGAAGAACGCCATCGCCAGTAACAGTGCGACGCACGGGCCGAAGGTCGGCGCGGCGAGAATACGGAGGCCGAGCTGCCTCGGGCTGGTTCGCTTATCAGGCTCGCCGGTTGGAGTTTTGTCGATGATCGTCACGATCTGAATCCGGGCGATAGGCGAGCGCAAGTGTGCGGTCGGGACGGTTGCGACCGGGGCGCAAGTCGGCGGCGCCCCGGTCGCAGCGAGGGACGAGTCTGCCTACCCCCAGCAGTTGGCGAGGCCGTAGGCAACGCTCTTCGAAGGAACGCCTGGCACAGCCTTGCCGGCAATCAGATTGACGCCCGTATCCGTGTACCCGGACGCCTTGGTGCCTGTCTTCGCGTACTTGACGACCGAGGCGACGCCGAGCGACGCCATCAACAGCGGATACTGCTGAGATGTCGCGTCGATAACACCGGCCTTCACGTTGCGCACGCCCGCACAGCCGCCGTCGACGGAGACGATCGTCATTCCGCTCTGGCTCTTGCCGGCGTTCTTGAGCGCCGTCCACGCGCCCGCCGCGCTCGGTTCGTTGATCGTGTAGACGACATCGACGTTGGAGTTCTTCTGGAGACAGTTCTCCATTGCCGTCTGCGAGTCGGCCGTGTTACCACCGCCGTTCGCAACGCACGCGATCTGCCTGTCACCTGACTTGATGCCGAAGCCCTTGAGGAAGCCGTTGTGGCGAAGCGCTCCGACCGAAGACCCGGCGTGCTCGTCGAGCATCGCGATCGTCACGGTCTTGCCCTTCGTCGCGGCTCTGGCGTATTTCCCGATCAGAATGCCGGCATTCATGTTGTTCGTTGCGAAGAGTGCATCGACGGCCGACGTCGGAGTTGTCGGAGAGTCGAGCGCGATCACCACGACGCCTGCTTTCCGCGCCTTCGCGATCGCCGCGTTCTCGGCCTTTGCATCGGCGACCGTGATCAGGATGCCCTTGGCCCCCGCGGTCACCATGTTCTCGATCGCGGTGATCTGGCTGGCGTTGTCGGAGCTGTTCTTGCCGGCGGCGTAGATGAGCTGAGCTCCAAGCTGCTTGGCTCGGGCGGTCGCTCCCGCCTTCATCTTGACGAAGAACGGGTTTGTCGCGTCCTTTGTGATCAGCCCGACCTTGATTGTGGCGCTCTGCTTCGCAGTGCCGCCCGACGCGACTGCGACAACGCTCGTCGCGCCGATCGCTGCGATCAGGGCGATCACGAGACCGAGCGAAAACCGCCTGTGCCCCGTTGGAGAAGCCCCCTGCGGATGACGCATCACAGCTACCTCCTCTTTCGTTTGCACCCGTCTTCAGCCGATGGGTGTGGTACCGATAACACAGTCGACTCCGTATAGTCAAGGGATCTCCACTGCCATGAGTGGCCAAATTTAGGCGATATTGTGGTACTGATACCAACGAGTCGATGGCTTCGAACCCAGAAACGGTGACGATCAGAGACGTTGCGCGGCAGGCAGGTGTCTCCGCGATGACCGTCTCGCGCG
The DNA here is from genome assembly GCA_963742615.1 of uncultured Thermoleophilia bacterium. Lineage (GTDB taxonomy): Bacteria > Actinomycetota > Thermoleophilia > Gaiellales > Gaiellaceae > PALSA-600. The sequence continues at coordinate 190,326 of CAVUMS010000004.1, forward strand.
TGATCAACAAGAGCGAACGGGTCAGCCCGGAGGCCCGGAGGCGGGTCGAGCAGGCGATTTCCGAGCTCGGCTATGTTCCGAGCCGCCTCGCTCGGGGTCTGAGCGCACACCGGACCGGCACGCTCGCCTTGATCGTCCCGGACGTCGCGAATCCGTTCTTCACGTTGATCGTCCGGGGAGCGGAGGATGTCGCACGGCGCGCCGGGTTCCGAGTGCTCCTCTGCGACACACGCGCTGACCTGGAGCTCGAGCGAGAGGTGATCGAAGAGATGCTCGCGCATCGGGTCGAGGGGATGGTGATCGCACCGGTCAGCGACCGGTCGATGAAGGTCCTGCGGCGCCTCGCGACGTTCGGAGTCCCGTTCGTGCTGATTGACCGCACGGTTTCGGGCATCGAATCAGACGTCGTGCTCGGCGACAGCTTCGGCGGCGCCTCCCAACTGGTCGAGCACCTGATCTCGCTCGGCCACGAACGGATCGGCTTCATCGTCGAGTCCGACGTGGTGTCCACGGCTCGCGACCGCCGGCGAGGCTACGAATCAGCGCTTGCCGCAGCCGGGATCCCTGTTGATCCGGCCCTCGTTGCAGACGCAACGGTCGATCCCTCCGGCGGCCACGACGGGATGCGACGCCTGCTCGAGCTGGACGATCCGCCCACTGCGGTGTTCACCGTCAACAACCTCGTCGCCCTCGGTGCGATCGAGGCGGTTCGCGCTGCCGGGCTGGAGGTTCCGGACGACATCGCGCTCGTCTGCTTCGACGACATCGAGTATGCCTCGCGCCTGTATCCGTTCCTCACCGTCCTGAAGCAGCCGGCAGAGGCGTTCGGGACGCTGGGTACGCAGCTCCTGCTCGATCGGATCGCCGGCCGCGGCCCGCAGCGCCCGGGGGTCGTCGTCCTTCCCGGCGAGTTCGTCATGCGGGAGTCGTGTGGTGCCTCGCGACGGGCGTACAGCAAATGACGCCATGGGGCGGGATCGAGGGCGGTGGCTCGAAGTGGGAGTGCGCGGTCGGGACAGGCCCCGACGACATGCGTGCGGTCGAGACGGTTCCGACCACCACCCCCGAGGAGACGATCGCGCGGGTAATCGCCTTCTTCCAGAAACACGGCCCGGTGAAGGCGGTCGGACTCGGTTCGTTCGGTCCGATCGACCTGGTGCCGTCGTCGCCGACCTGGGGGCACATCACGACGACGCCGAAGCCCGGCTGGGCGCACACCGACGTCGCCTCGGAGATTCAACGGCGGCTCGCCGTGCCGGTGGCGTTCGACACGGACGTCAACGCAGCGGCGCTAGGGGAACAGCGCTGGGGCGCTGCACAAGGGCTCGACACGTTTTGCTACATCACGGTCGGGACCGGGATCGGCGGGGGCGCGATGGTCGCGGGAACACTCCTGCACGGGCTCGTCCATCCAGAGTTTGGACACATGCGCATCCCACACGATCGCGTCGCGGACCCCTTTCCCGGCGTCTGCCCTTATCACGGGGACTGCTGGGAAGGGCTGGCGTCGGGCCGCGCGGTGGAGGCGCGTTGGGGGCGGGCACCCGCGGAGCTCGCCGACGACGCCGTATGGGAGCTCGAGGCGCGTTATCTCGCGCTCGGTCTTGTCTGCGTGCTCTCGGTGCTCTCGCCAGAGCGCATCGTGATCGGCGGAGGACTGCATGAAGCGGCGCGGGCTGCTACCGCGCGTCCAACGCGCCGTCTCGGCGCTCATGAACGGATACCTCGACAACACTGCCATGCGCGATGACATCGCCAGCTACATCACGTTGCCGGCGCTCGGCTCGAAGGCGGGCATGCTCGGGGCGATTGCCCTCGCAGAGACGGCGTAGCCCACCGGCAGGCTCGCGGGCCGATCGTACCTAGGCGGCGAGGTCGACCTGGGGGACGACCCGCTCGGGCCGGCCCTCACGAGCATGTGGTCGGGCCGGCGTTGCGTCCGCCGTGCTGCAGTGGGCTTACGCGGCCGGCCGCCGAGATTGCCCGAACGAACACGCGCCGCTTGCAGTTGGGCGGGTGTAAGCCGAGCCATACTTTCAGATCTCGTCATCGACCGGGCTGCCGAGGAAGATGATCCGATCGTTCAGCAGGCGTGAGTAGATGTCGAAGGCGCGCTCGCCGAACGCGGTCTGCTCGACCACCATCGGAATCTGCAGGCTCATGCGAGGTCCTCGCTGCCGGGGTCGACACCTTCATAGCACCGTGGTCGCCTCGTCGAGACCACTTCCTGCGTCAATGGTGCTATGACGTCGGTCAGCGAGGAGTCTGCAAATGTCGATGGCCGCAAGCCTGGGGAGCCGGAGGCCATGCGAAGCGGGTACGAGAAGCCGGTTGGACGAGGAGGGCGGGAAATGGAGACGCTGACGGAGATGAGGTGCGTCGTGTGCCGCAGAGGCGCGCCGTCAGTGACCGACGCAGAGATCGCCGGGTTTCAACCGCAAGTCGCTGACTGGGAACTCGTGGAGCTCGATGGAATCAAACGCCTGAGACGCGCATTTTCGTTCGACGATTTTGCGCAGGCGTTGGAGTTCACGAACAAGGTGGGCGAGCTTGCAGAAGGCGAGGGGCATCACCCTGCGGTAATGACCGAATGGGGCAAGACGACAGTCACCTGGTGGACGCACAAGACCGGGGGTTTGCATCGCAACGATTTCGTGATGGCGGCCAAAACAGATGTGCTGTATCGGCCGTGACCGATCCTTGTGCAAGGCGGAAGCAGTGATGACTAACCGATCAACCTCGTACTTCGCGTCCTCTGACTCCTCCTGCCAAGCAACCCTTCATGCGGGTCAGGGCGTGTCAGCGGGTCTAGCGTGTTCGACGCCCGGAATCGACAAGCTTGGGGTCACTGGTTCGAGCCCAGTACGCCACAGCAACAGAGAAACCTCGGCACAGCGCGGAGGGTTTCGTCGTCTACGACGGAGACGGTGCGCGGTCAGACTTAGGCGCACGCTGATCAAGCACAACCCGATCGACGAGCTGCAGCTGGTCGTCAGAGGGTCTCAGGTCAGTCGGCGCGGCAGCGCTCCTCAGTACATCAGTGTCCCCTGAGCCGCGAACTGGTCGACCTCGATCACCGTCGTGTCCTCGGAGCAGCTGCCGTCAGGATTCCGGGCGGCCTTCACTCGTGCGGTGAGGCCTCCGACGAAGCTGCCGCTCGCGCCGGCGAATTTTCCAGTGCCGCCCTCGACCTCGGCGGTCTGCTCGATCGTGGCGGTCAGGATGCAGCTGCGCGGATCGAGCGAGCCTTCGAAGTCGACGCTCGTGCTGACCAGGTGCATGCTTCCGTCGGCGAACACCAGGTCGTCCCGCTGCACGTTGTCAGGGTCGCCGGGCTCGCTCGGAACCTCGACGATACGACCGACACCGTTAAACGAGCCCTTCGCGCGGATGACGCTTGAAAGCACCGTGCGCTCGCCCAGTGACGCCCGCACGACGAGCGTGCCGTCGAGCGTCTCGTTCCCACTCGTCTGCGCGGCCGCCACCGACGCGAATGCCGCCAAGCTCCCAGCTGCAAGCAGCGCGCAAAGAGCCGCCTTGCCCTTACCTGTCATCTTCTCCTCCTGCCTCCCCCCGGGTCTCGCGCACGATACGAGATGGTCACAACCCGCAAGAGGGCTACTGGGTCGCGCCGCAGCCGCAGCAGTCGTCTCTGTGCACTTTCTGTGTCCGCGCGGGCGACGTATCGGTCAACCTCTGGTCAACCTCCGTATCGGCGTCCCCTGTTGTCGGCTGGCGCGGCGTGTCGACTTCAAGCCGTTTCTGGCCGCTGGCTGGCGTGCGCTGGCGCGCCCGGCCGACATGGTAGGTAGGGGTTCAACTCGATCCGCGAGGACGACTCAATCGGGCTCCGTCGAGGGAGCACCGAGGGGAGCACCGCACGAGCGCAGCTGACCCTGTCGACGCACATGGCCCGCATGGTTGACACGAAACCAGTCAACCATGCGGGCCTTGATGGGCGGTACTGGGCTCGAACCAGTGACCATCTTCTACTCGACCTCGATCCACGACGCGCGGTGTTGTCTGTTCTGACGCACTGACGCCAGGTTGGGTGGTCTCCGTGCTGCTCGTGACTCTTCAGGCGTCGGGCCGCACTCTCTAGGCTTTGCAAGCCGAAGGTCACCGGTTCGATCCCGGCTACGCTCGACTTAATAAGACCTGGTTCACGCGGGCCAGCGACATTGCGCTCCCCGCCTGCGGAAGCGACGAGCCGGCTCCGGGACGGGCAGTCTTGCCTGCGCCAGTGTTGCTCCTATGTCAATGTTGACTCGTTTTTGAGGGTTGTGTAGACGGTGCGGGCGAGTTGTCGTTTGAGGCAGCGGATCGCTTCGCGGTTGCTTTTGCCTTCGGCTTTCTTTCGTTCGAGGTAGGCGTGTGCGGGCGGGTGGACGCGTGCTTGGGTGATCGCGATGCGGTGGAGCGCGCAGTTGAGTTGGCGGTTGCCGCCTCGGTCGAGCCGGTGGCGTTGTGTGCGGCCTGAGCTTGCTTCGAGTGGTGCGACGCCGCCGTGGCGGGCGAGTTGTGCGTCGCTTTTGAAGCGGTTGATCGGGCCGATCTCGGCGAGCAGCTTGGCGGCGGTGAGACCGCCGCAGCCGGGCAGTTGGAGCAGCGTCGGCGCGGTCTGCTCGCTCATTGCCGCGAGCTCTCTGTCGAGCTCGGCGATCGAGCGGGTCAGCGAGCGGCAGCGAGCGACGAGGTCGCGTGCGACGCGCACCTGGACTTCGCGTGGCCGGCGGACCAGCCAACGGCCGACGCGGTCGAGCCAGAGCGCCCGATCCAGCGCGCCGGCGGGCACCCGGTAGCCGGGGTCGAGCTGGTGCAGATGCCAACGCAACCGTTGCTGGCAGCGGCGGCGTTCGTCGACGAGATCGTCGCGGTGGATCACCAACAGCTTGAGCTCCCGATATCGCTCCTCGCCAGCACGGGGCCGATCCAAGTCCGGCTCGCGCAACGCGACTCGTGCGACCGCCAACGCGTCGATCGGGTCCGACTTACCGCGCGTCCGCCCAGAACGTCGAGCGGCGCCGGTCAGCTTCGGCGGCACACGCACGAGCTCCTCACCCGCAGCGATCAATTGGCGCTCGAGCGCCCTGGTCACGTGCCGGCAGTCCTCGACCGCCCACAACCGTGCCTCACCCAGACGCGAAGCCCACACCAACAACGGCGCGTCCGGATGTTCGAGCTGCAACCGGTCGAGCTGCCGCCCCGCCTCGTCGACCGCAACCGCGGTCAGCGAGTGCTTGTGTACGTCCACACCGATCACGATCATTCGACTCGCCTCCAACAGATGAAGGGGCGACCGGCGAGCGGACAGGCCTCACTCGAGACAGCTGCCAAGCTCCTATCAGGTCACGCTCGACGGTCTCGGGAAGGCGGCGGCGACACAACGCTGGCAAGTCGGCACCAACCGACAGTCCGGAATGGAGTCAGCCGCCGCCGACCCGAGTCTCTTGCGCACACCGGACGCCACCGTCACCCGAGAATGACAGTGAGTTCCGGAATGACCCCTGAGCGTCGGCGCTTGTCAGCCGTCGGAGGTGGCAGTTCAAACACGCCGATGTGCCGAAAGCCGAGCCGCTCGTAGAGCGCTGCGCTGCGCTCGGTGCTGGCCTCGATGTACGTCGGTAGGCCAGCCGAGTCGGCTCTCTCCAGGGTCGGCTGCATGAGCATCGATCCCACGCCCTGTCCCTGCAAGGCGGTGCGCACCCCTACCGTTCGGATGTAGAAGTGCGGCTCATGTGGGTGTCGGTTCTCCATCGCCCGCTGCACCCTGCTCGCACGAGGCAATCTCGTTCTGAACGCCCGCACCCACTGGAGTGCCTCCTTCCTCCGGCCGAAGACGACCTGGCCGAAGGAACCTGACCACAGGGTCACCGACGAACGCGTCTGCGAAAGCAGGCCACCTTCGGCACCTCATCTGCAGCCGCTGTCCGAACTTCGATCGGTCTCAACGCGCTGACCATATCGCCCCTTCAGAGACGCAAGTGGGACACAGCCCTCTCCTGGAGCCAGTTGTTCCGGGACGCTGGAGCGCTAGGAGTTTTCGTCGTGCTGCGCTGCGTCCTCCAGAGGCGGAATCCAGCTCTCGCGCCGCTTCACCCAGACCTCGTGTTCGGGCTTTAGCTCGAACGGTGCGTCATCCAGACTCCCGATCCGAATCTCGACGAGCGAGTCGCTGCGGTCGGATGTGTCAATGAGCCGAGACCCACAAGTGGGGCAGAAGCCGCGACCGTCATAACTCGAGATTTCGCCGCTCATCTCAAACGTCTCGGCAGGCCACAGCGCGAACACAGTGAACGCACTACCAGACTCCTTTCGGCAACCCGTGCAGTGGCAACGAATGACGTGCACGGGGTCACCACGAACGCTGTAGCGGACTGCCCCGCAGAGACATCCGCCGATGCGCACTCCTGCCTCCACACCCGCAATGCTACGCCCGACTGCGGTGCGCCAGTGTCGGGAATGACCCTGACGAGGTGGAACTATTCGTTCAGTTCGTCGTCGTCCGGCTCCACTCGGTGTGCCGATTTGTGATTCGGGCCTTGGATCTCTGGGGAAGTTCGTCGGACGTTGTTGAACGGTTGGGAGTTCGAGGCACCGTCTGATGCCAATCGGTCTGGTTGTTCCGGTCATGTTGGTGGGCTGGGGCGTCGCCTGCGCCCTGAGCTCTTGGCGGCGGCTTGGCGGAGTTGCGCGGGTCCCGGCGTTGGTGCTGAACGAGTTGCCGTTCTTTGCCGGCTACCTGCTGGTCGCATCGACTGGCCTTGCGCTGGCGCAAGGCGATCTGGATTCCGTGGGCGGCGTGATCGTCGGAGTCGTTGCGCTCGTTGAGCTTCTCGGGCTTGTGGTGATCGTCCGGCGGGCGGTCCGGGCTGACGCGGCGCTCCACAATTCGACAACGACACGGCGGCCGTGGGGTCGGATTCTGATCGCGCCGCTGCCGGCGTTCCGGCGCGACGTCGTTCGTGTCCGGAACCTTTCGTACGGCGACGGGCCGCGGCGCAACCTCGACGTCTACCACCGCCGCGACCGTCCGGCAGGCGTACCGGTCGTGCTGCACTTCCACGGCGGCGGCTTTCATTCGGGCAACAAGCGCCGCGAGGCCCGACCGCTGATCGGGCATCTGGTCAGCCAGGGCATGGTCTGCGCGAGCGCCAATTACCGGCTGCGCCCGCACGTCGGCTACGACGGACAGATCGCCGACTGCTTGGCCGCGATCGAGTGGTTGCGGTCGCACGTGCACGAATACGGCGGCGATCCGGATCAGACCTTTCTAGTCGGCAGCTCGGCCGGCGCCTACCTGTCGGTAGATGCGGTCAATGCCGGCACCGATGGGATCGCCAGCATCGTCGGTCGGTACGGCTACTACGGCGACCTCGTGCCGGAGCGACCGCTACCACCGATTCTGGTGATCCACGGCGAGAACGACCTTCTCGTCAGGTCATCACACGCCCGGGAATTCGTCGAGCGGATACGAACTGGCTCCAGCCGCCCGGCCGAGTACGTCGAGCTACCCGGCGGCCACCACGACTTCGATCTGTACGAGTCGATCCGCTCGAATGCTGTCAGCATCGCGGTCGAGCGGTTCATCACCAACTCGGGACGAGTAGAAACCGTATAACCGACATAAGACCGCTCGGCTGGGCCAGTGTTCGGGAATGACCCCTGAACGGCGGCTTCCATTTCACGTCGAACCCATCCTTGTCGGCTAGATGTGTTCGGGAAGACCGAAGCGGCCGGGCAGCGCGGGGTCGGCGAAGAAGGTGATCTCGTCGACCTTGCTGCCGCTCAAGGTGAGCACCATCATGCCCCGAGGCTGCGAGCGCAGGTAGTAGCCGAAGGCCGGCTGGCCGTTGGCGCGGGTCGGGCGTAGCTGTAGCGGGGCCCCGCGAACCTCGGCGCGGTCGTCGAGGAACACGCCGATCGCTTCGTGTCCGATGAGCTCGAGCGGCTGCGGCGGCATGGTCACACGAGCGTCGGAGCTCAGCAGAGTTAGGAGGCGCGCCGTGTCGCCGGCTTCGACGGCGTCGCTGAAGGTGGCGAGAAGGTTCCGTTCGGTCGGCGAGTCGGGAAGCGGCGCCTGCTGGCGTTCGACGGTGTACGAGTCGAGCGTTGCGCGTGCGCGTTGGAGCGCGGCTTTGACCGACTGCGGCGTCGTCTCGAGGATCGAGGCGGCTTCGTCGGTGTGGAAGCCGAGCACGTCGCGCAGCACGAGCGCTGCGCGCTGCTTCGCAGGCAGCTGCTGCAGCGCGACGATGAACGAGAGCTGGATCGCTTCGCGCTGCTCGTAGCGTGCTTCAGGTCCGGGAGCGGGATCCGGAAGCGCGCTGTCCGCGTAAGGCTCGAGCCAGCTGGGCTCGACGGCGCGGCGGGTTCTTGACGGTCTCATGGTGTTCTCCGTGGCGGGGCGGCGCCCGCGTTCGCGAATTGCGTTGAGACTCCGGTTGGTTGCGATCCGGTAGAGCCAGGAGCGCAGCGACGCCCGCTCCTCGAAGCCGTTGAGCCCGCGCCAGGCGGCGAGCAGTGTTTCCTGGACGAGATCCTCGGCGTCCTGCACGGAGCCGAGTAGCCGGTAGCAATGCAGCTGAAGCTCGCGCCGGAACGGCTCGACCAGCGACGCGAACGCGCGCTCGTCGCCTCCCTTGGCCCGCTCGAGATCGACGGTCATCGCATCAATGACACCAGGTCCGTCGGAAACGGACCGGCGGTCCGTTTCGCGGCATCGCGGTGTCTTTGACGTCCGCACAACCGCGAATCGGAGATGAGCTGATGCAGAAGCAACGTTGGGTGCCCGCAAAGTGAGCAGCGCGCTCGCACGTGTGTTCGCCGTTTGGCGTACGGGCCTACCGAGGCCTGTCCTCGTTCTTCAGGGCGGGAACGCGCTCAACTACTTCGGCACCGGACTGATCCTTCCCTTCGAGATCATCTACCTCCACGCGGTCCGCGGCTTCTCGACGGCGACCGCGGGGCTGGTGCTGGCGACGGTCATGGGCACGGCCGCAGTGGTAACGCTCCCTTCGGGTGCGCTCCTCGATCGTTTCAGTGCGAAACGGATCCTGATCGCGGGCAATGTTTTGAACGCACTCGGCTACGGGGGCTTGGCGTTTGTCGACCGTCCTTGGCAAGGCTTCGTCTGCTCGGCCGTCGGCGGTGCCGGCTTCGGATTCGTGGGAACCGCCGGCCAAGTCCTGACCTTGACCCTGGTCCCGGCGGAGCAGCGCGCCGCATCGACCGCGCTCCGACGAGTCGCAGGCAACTTCGGTCTCGGCCTCGGCGCGACGGTTGCGGGCTTCATCGTCGCGGCCACCCATCATCACCTCCAGGCGTTCCAGGGCCTCTACCTCTTCGACGCAGTCACGTTCGTCGTCTTCGCGCTGGTTGTGCTCGTCTGGATCCCGGATCCTGGCCTCGCGGATGCTCCGTCGGCGAGCGAGGGCGCACGGGGTTTCCGAGCTGTTGCTCGGGATCGGCTCTTGCTCGCCTTGATCGCGGGCAACCTCGCGCTTGTGATGATCGGCGGCGCGTTCTTCTCCTTCATCCTCCCGCCGTTTGCGGAGGCGCATACACCTGTCGGGCCCGTTGGGATCGGTGTCGTCGTCTTCATCAACACCTTCTTCATCGTCGTAGCGCAGGTACCGGCGACACGGGTGGTGGCGCGGATGCGCCGCACTCACGCTTTGTTCGCCACCAGCGCCATATTCGCAGTCGGCCTGCTCGCGGTCCTGCTCGCAACGCTCACGCACTCGACGCTCGCCGCTACCACCGTCTTGGCCGGCGTCGCGATCCTGATCGCGATCGCTGAGTGTGGCCAGTTCATCGTGCTCGGCCCGCTAGTCGCGGAAATCGCGCCGCCGCATCTGCTCGGCCGCTACATGTCGCTCTACCAGCTCAGCTTCATGGTCGGCGTGGCTCTCGGCCCCGCGGTCGGCGGCGTGCTGCTCGGAACGTCACCCGACACCATCTGGTGGGGCGGCGCCCTGGCGCTGGCACTGACGGGAGCCGGCTTCCTTCGACTCGGAAACCGGATACCCGACCCCCTCTTGCCGACGAAATCCCCGCCGCTGCAGGCCGCGTCAGAGGCGACCTGATGCGCCGAGGGATGGCGGGGGCGGGGATCCTCTGACCGGGCGCCCATCGCAGTGACACAGCGCGGCGAAGCCGATGTCAAGGCCGCGATGCGCGCGCAGGGCTCGCGCGATCGCCCAAACGTACTCAGGCGCTGCCAATCAGGCGACAGAGGCGTGGGTTGCGCCAGCGTTCGCGAATGAAGCTCCTATGACTTGTCAAGTGGTCAGCGGGGTTGAGTTGCTGCGAGTGACGCGGTAGAGGTGGCGGGCGAGGTAGCGCTTGAGGATGCGGGTCGGCGTCGCGTGCTGGTTTTGCCTTCGGCGATGCGTCGGGCGATGTAGTCGCGGGTGGCTGGGTCGTGCTGGCGGCGGTGCAGGATGACGGTGTGGAGGGCGCGGTTGAGTTGGCGGTCGCCGCCGCGGCTGAGCCGGTGCCGAGTTGTCTGGCCGCTGGAGGCTGGCAGCGGTGCGACGCCGGCGAGGCGGGCGAAGCAGGCTTCGGAGCGGAGCCGGCCGCGGTGTGACCAGGCGACGATCAGCTGCGCGGCGACGATCGGCCCGACGCCGGGTTCGTCGAGCAGAGCGGGTGCGAGCGCGCGGACGTGGCCGGAGCGATCTCGCGCTCGAGCTCGTCGGCCTCGGTGGTCGCTGCTTCGATCCGTCGGGCGAGCGAGGCAGCGCAGGACGATCCGCGCTGATCGAACCGTCGACGCTGATTCGAGCGGCGCAAGCGGCTGCAGCGACGGAGCAGCTTCCCGGCGGGAGCCGCCGCAGCTCCTCACGCAGCTCGGTCGGGCGCGGTGACGATCGACGCTGCGCAGCTGGACGAGCGCGACGCGGCGGACGTCGACGGCGCTGCGACGGGCCAAAAGCAGCACGCCGCAGCGCCTCCTGCGTCGCTCACCCGCTGCGCGGCAGAGCGAGCGTCTGGCTGGCGAGCGCCGCGCGGGCGGTCCGGATCGCGTCGAGCGCGTCGTCCTTGCCACGCAGCCGCCGTTCGGCGCGGGGCGGCGGCTGACCTCGAGCACTGTCTCGCCGCGGCTCGGCGAGGAAGCGGGCGAGGCCCGCGCCGTAGCTGACCGGCCCCCTCGACCGCCCAGGCGCGGCGCCGGCCGCGTGCCGCTCGGCGAAACGAAGTGTCTCGGCGATAGCCGCGAGCGCTTGTCGCGGCAACGGCCTGCTGGCCACGACCGCTCCCGCGGCAGCGGCAACGACCGCGAGCATATGCTCGATCGCGGTGGGTGTCGACACCGATCACGTAGTCCAGCTCGTCTGCAAGCATCCGACCGATCCTCCGAGCTCGATTGGCAGGGTCAGGTGACGCCGGTCTGAGTGCAGGGAAACCGCGGCGGCAGGACGGTAATGAGTCACGCCCGCAAGGCGGACAAGCTCCTGATCAAGCCAGCAGCGGGCGCCAGACCGGCGTCGCCGTGCACACGCGGACAGATTCATTCCCAAGGCACGCACAAGACGGCCAGACGCCTGACGAGTCACAAGCGGCACGGTCGACACCAGGCTGGCAACGGCCCCAGACGGACCGACCCACCGACTCTCAGACGCCTGAACGTTCGCATGTCGTGTGAGGATCGTTCACTGCTGCCCGAGAGCGCGTAGTGCAGCGTTTGCGGCATCCGGGAGGGACATCGCTGCGCCGCGGGCAACGTCCGCGGTGAACGGGCATCGCCGAGAGCGGCTCGACTTTTCTCGGCATCTCGCGTAAACATGGATTGTTCGAAGTCGTCACGCGCTGAACCGAGCTCCTCGTAGATTCGGTTGGTGGCGCCGACGAGAAATGCGACTTCGTGGTGTGCCCGCGCGGTCGGACGCGACGAAGATTGCGGTGTCGACACACATCGCAACGACCATTGTCGCGCCGACCGCGAGGCTCTCACGAAGCGCGCGCTGAAGGATCGCGGCAGCATCATCGAGTTCTCCGAGTTCCAGCTTGGCGATCGCCACGTTCGCGAGTGCGAGCGCCGAGCCCCAGCGATCGCCGAGCTCGGCCCGTATCTCGCTGCTGCGGGTGCACAGCGTCGACCGCGGTCTGCCCAGTCGCCGGCTCTGAAGCGCCAGGTCGCCAAGGTTGTTCAGCGCGATGGCGCCGTTCCAACGGTCGCCGATGCGCTCGGCCAGCGCCGCGAGCTCGACGGTACATCGCTCGCGGCCGCAGCGTCGTCTTGAGCTGCGGAAGCGGCCTTTCCGCGCTCGCGAAGGGCATCAGCGATGCCCTTGCTCGTCACCGGCGCAGGACGAACGCCGCGTATGCGGCGTCCGCGTGCCGCGAGGCCGCTGCGATGTCGCCCGAATCCGCCCGTGACGAGCTGCCGCATTCGTGCACACGACCGACGACGCTGTCGGAGAGCTGTCCCGACTGCGCCAGGGTTTCGTCGACCCACTGGCGCGCCTCCGGCAAACCCACCGCGGAGCCAGAAGAAGAATGCCGAGGTTCCCGATGATCTCGGCGGCGATCTGCCGGGTGCGTCTTCGAGACCGAAGCGCGATCGGCAGCGCGGACGTTGTCGTAGTCCTCGGCGATCCGATCGCCCCATTCGTCCTGATCCGGCCCGCGGCGAAGGTGCGGATCGGCCCGTCGGACCAGCGCGGCGAACGCCTCGGCATGGCGCTGCTGCAGATCGAGCCGTGAGGGCAGGCGTCTCGAACTGCTCGAGGGCGAAGTCGCGGATCGTCTCGAGCATCCAGTAGCGCGGGCCGAAGCGGGTGACGCGGCGTCGCACGAGGCTCTTGTCGAGCAGGGACTGCAGCGTGTCGGCGTCTGCTCGGCAGACCTCCTCGGCGACCTCGAACGAGCACCCGCCGACGAACACAGCGAGCGAGGCGAACAGCTCGCTGCTCATCGGCGTCGAGAAGATCGAACGACCACGCGATCGTCGCGCGGAGCGTCTGTTGGCGCACGTCCGTATCACGCCCGCCCTTCAAGAGGTCGAGCCGGCCGGACAAGCGCTCGAGGAGCTGCTCCGGAGAGAACAGCGCCGTCCGGGCGGCGGCGAGCTCCAGCGCGAGCGGAAGGTCGTCGAGCCGCCGGCAGATCTCCTCCACCGTCGGTGTCGCCTCGAAGGAGGCGTCGACCTGGCGGGCACGTGCGACGAACAGCTCGCGCGCATCGCCCGCGGACAGCGACGGCACCGCGAACGTGTGCTCAGCCTGAATACGAATTCGCTCACGGCTCGTGACGACGACGGTCGGGCCTCCGATCTCCAAGCGTCGGGCGATGCTCTCCGCCACCTCGGGGCAGCAGATGCTCGGCATTGTCGAAGAGCAGCACGAGGCGCTTGCCGCCGATCGCGGCATCGAGAACGTCGTCGAGGTCACGTCCCGGTTGCTCTGCCACTCCGAGCGCGCTTGCGGTCGTCGCCGACACGACCGCGGGATCGCGAAGCGGCGCGAGCGGCACCCACCACAAACCGTCCGGGAAACTCGTCGGCGGCTTCGGCAACCGCCTGTAGCGCAAGGCGCGTCTTCCCCGTGCCGCCCGGCCCGGTGAGCGTGACCAGGCGAACATCCGGACGCTTCACGAGCTCGACGACCTCGCTCACCTCGGATCGGCGGCCGAGAAACGGGGTCGCCGGGACGGGCAGGTTCGTGCGGTACAGCGATTTCAGCGGTGGAAACTCGCCCGAGCCGAGTTGGAACACACGCTCCTCCGAGGCGAGATCCTTGAACCGATGCATCCCCAGATCGAGCAACACGCTGTCCCGGGCGAGCTCTGCCGTCGATGCGGAAACCACTGTCTGTCCGCCGTGCGCGGCAGCCGCGATCCGCGCCGCCCGGTGCAGGTCGACTCCGACGTAGCCACCGTCGATCAGAAGCGGCGTGCCGGTGTGCACTCCGATCCGCACCTGAACCGCGCCGTCCGCGAAGAGCCTCGATGCGCCTCTTCCGCAGCGGCGAGCGCGCCATGCGCCGTCGCGAACGCGACGAAGAACGCATCTCCCTGCGTGTCAACCTCGACGCCGCCGTTTCGCGCGAAGGCATCCCGCACTCTCCGGCGATGCTCAACGAGCGCCTCGCGCGTAGCGCTCCGCGCCGACCTCGTGCAGCAGACGGGTCGAGCCTTCGATGTCCGTGAACAGGAAGGTGACCGTGCCGGAAGGGAGATCATCGCGCACCTCGCGTGATCATCCGCCCCGACGAAGCCAACGTCCAGCCGGGTGCCTGCTCCCGGCCAAGGACAGCGGGCTGGGCCAGCGATCGGGAATGATGCCCGAAGCGGCCGATGCGAGTCTGTTACCCGGTAGTCGGCTCGCCTGCGTTGCCCTGAACCAACTCCTTGAAAGCGGTCTCGGCGCGGATCGGGTCGAAGTCGCTGTCCTCGGCAGCAAGCGAACGGAACGATTCCTTGCGGTCGATCGCGAGCCGGAGATGCCTGATCGCGTCGTCTGTCCGACCGGCGAGGCTCTCGCAGCACGCGAGGTTGTAGAGCGGCCCGGCGTACTCGGGATGAGCTTCGATCAACTCGCGTCCCTGATCGGCGGCCTCGGCGTATTGGCCTGACTCGTAGAGATGGTGGAGCGGCATCCAGATCTCGCCGCCCTGGGCCTCGTACGCCTTCCCCGGAGTTCCGCCGAGCGCAACAATCGTCGTCCCCGGCTCCTCAGCGAACGCTGTCCGCTTAACGGCGGGGCGAGCGAAGACAAGTGTGCCCGCGGGTGCGTCCACCCGCTCGCCGTCGAGCTCGAACGTCGCGCGCCCGCGCTGGACGAGGTAAAGCTCCTCCTGCAGGTCATGCTCCTGTGACTCGTCGTGCTCGTTGATGAGCCGATCGCCCACCTGATGAGCTGTAAATGCGTTGACGCCGAACGACGTGATGCCGAAGTGAAATCGGACGGGGCGCGAAAGGACGCGGCCGTCATCGATCTCGTCGATCTCGTCAATCTGCGCCACCGCGTAACCGCTCATTCGGCCCTCCTCCTGCAGGTCGTGTGGGGACACTTGGCGACCCAGTCTAACGAGCGCCCCGGCACGGATCGACCACCTCGCCGCGGCGACACCGTAGATGCTCGCCTGCGCCAGTGATGCTTCTATGAAAGTCAAGTCGTCATTGGCGGGTGCTCGAGGAGGCGGTAGAGGCTGCGGGCGAGGTAGCGCTTGAGGCAGCGGTTTGCTTCGCGTCGTGTTTTGTCTTCTTGCAGGCGTCGTTCGATGTAGGCGATCGTGGCGGGATGGGTGCGTTTGCGGGTGACGAGGATCATGTGCAGTGCGCGGTTGAGTTTGCGGTCGCCTGATCGGTCGAGGCGGTGGCGGATCGTTTGTCCGGAGGACGCGGGGATCGGTGCTGCGCCGGCGAGTCGTGCGAACGCGGCTTCGGAGGTGATGCGTCCTTGGTGTGACCAGGAGAGGACGAGCTGCGCGGCTGCGTGCGGGCCAACGCCGGGCTGGTCGAGCAGCTGTGGCGCAAGCTTGTGGGTGAGCGTCTCGATCTCGCGTGCGAGCTCGCGTTCCTCGGCGGTCAGTTGCAGCAGTCGGCGGGCGATCGAGCGGAGCGCGAGCAGGCTGCCTCGCAGCTCAGGGTCGTGTCGGCCGTGGGGCCGTGTTGCTGCGAGGCGTTGCAAGAGCTGTGCTCGTGTCAGCGGTCGCAGCTCGCTGCGCAGTGGCTCCGGCGTCGTGACCAGGAGATCGCGCAGCTGACAGAGTCCGGCGCGTTTGGCGTTAACTGCTCCCTCTCGAGCTGCGACGAGCGCTTGCAATGCCTGGCGTTCCCCGCCTGCGCGGGGCATCGACGGGCGCTCGTTTGCAAGCGCGCTGCGCGCGGCACGGACCGCGTCGAGGGCGTCGGTCTTGCCGCCTGTGCGCCGTTCTCGTCGCAGCCGGCCGACCTCGAGCACCCGCTCTGTCCGGCCAGTGAGGAAGCGGCTGAGCCCCAGACCGTAGGAGCCTGTGCCTTCGATCGCGAACGCGCGCCGACCAGGCGCGTACTCGTCGGCGAGCCTCAGTGCCTCGGCGTACCCGTCCCTGCTCGCGCGCACCGTCGCCTCGACAACGACGGCGCCGCTGAGGACATGCACGACCGCGACCGCGTGGGTGTCGCGGTGCGGGTCAACGCCAACGATGTAGTCCAGCTGATCTGCGAGCATCCGAAAGCCGACCTCCAGCACGAGTGTTGGGGGACACGAACCGGTGTCGGTCTGGGGATGGAAACCGCGGGCGGCAGAACTGTGACGGGTCACGCGCTCAGAACGCGGACAGGCTTCTGATCAGGCCAGCAAGCGGGCGCCAGGCCGGCACCGGACTCTCCGCCCGGACAAAATCACTGGAAAGACACCCGCGAACGGAGTCATTCAAGAATCGAGTCACGAACAAAGAGCACCGAGCGTCAACCTGACAAACGCCCCAGACGGGACCGATCACACACTCACAGTTCACGAATGTCCTCTGCCGCTCGTCGACGGTGGGCCGCCGTTTGCCTGACCATTAGTTGCGAGACGCTGCGGGCCGACCAGACTGAGAGCGATGCCGGGACGCGTTGAGAACGGTCGGGATGCTGCAGATCGTCTGCCTTGGTTTGTCTACGCCATCCCGATCGTGCTGGTCGCCTTCATCGTGATCTATGTGATCGTCGCGAACTGGGTTCCGGCGACCTGAATCGCTGGCTGGGCCAGTGCTCGGGAATGACCCCGCGACCGCGCCGACCGATCGACTAGCAGTCCGTGAAACGGACGCCGGTGTTTAGACGCCGGTGTTTAGTAGACCTTGACGATCTTCACCTTGCTGCAGACGAAGCCTGAGCCCTTGAGCTGACAGCTGGGGATGACCTCGAGTTTGTGATTGGCCGAGCCGGAAATTCGGTAGCTCGCATCACAGCTGCCCTTGCAGGAGGAGTCGATCTCGGCCTTTACATGGTAGAGGCCGCTGTCTTTTTGAAGAACAGTAAGGGGCTTGCTCGGCGTGGCCAGGGCTCCCGCAGGAGCGCCGCCGTTCTGGCTGATTAGAACCAAAACGGCAAGCTTCTTCTCGTCTGCCGGGGCCAGGTTCTTCTTGACTGCCACGATCAGCTTGCGACTGCCAACAGCCTTATTTGTCTTGGCCGCCGCCGGCAAGACTGCCGCCGCGCTCAAGACGAGCACGAGAAAGACGACTGCTGCAATGAGAACGCGACGGAACATTGCTCCAAGGGTACTGCGACTTGTCTAATGGCTCGCTAACGGAGTTCCCGCCAGGATCGATGTTCGAGGCGGTCGGGATTGTTGCCTGCGCGAGCGTCCTTCTCACCTGAGAGAACGACGGCGGTCTGCATCGGCATCGCCGTGCCGACGGGCGGGCCTCCCTGACGGGAGCAATAGTCGCAGCGGGACCCGCATCTGGGCGGATCGCCAGGTCAGCATGTTGGTCAGCATTGACGGCGCAACGGCGCATAACGGGCCGACGCCCTCGCGAGCTGATCGGGGAAAGACCCTGCAGATCGCGCTTTCCGTGACCTGCAGTTACTCGTTGTCTTAACCACGCCGTTCCGGTCAGTCGGCGTGCGTCTCTGACGCTACTTCAACGCCAGAACGATCCGTCCGCGCTTCGAGCCTGGCGCGGATCGCGTCTTCGCTGCCCGAGCCATGTGGCCGTAGTGACGGTCGATCATCGACTTCGAGCGCCCCCCGTCATCGGAGCGGCGCTACCCGACCGCCCGGCCTGCCACAAACGAGCGGGGTCAGCCGCGGTCTGGCCTTTACGTGGAACGCCCCAGGTGAGATAAGCGTCTTGCGGCAAGACCGAGAGTTCGCCTGGCGGCCAAGGCTCGGCGTCTCTCACAAAGACTGCGGCGCGGCCGGTCGTGAGCAATTCGGTTCACGCTGCTCGCGTGTCACTTCGACACACAGGCTCGAGGGAGGGGCAAGTTATGAGAGGTATCGCGGTTTGCATTGGGGCCGTGATCTGCGCGGGCGCGATCGTGTCTGCCGTCTCGGCGCAGACCACGCTGTCGGCGCCGGCGACGATCCCGCATCGCGTCGCGGCGCCAGATGGTGCTGGGGAAGCGATCGTGAACGTTCACACCAAGTTCGGATCGATCGACTCGGCCTGCTTCGCGTTTGCGTTCGACGCGCAGAATGGGCTCGACCCCGGCGAATCGTTGAGAGTTACGCCGGAGGCGTGGCTGAAGGACGACCCCTTTGCTAGGGGGCCGGGATTCACCAACGTCACCAGCGCGACGCAGTACAGTCGCGAGTTGTGTGTGGCGAACGCCGCAGGGACACCAGCGGATCCGTTGCTCGCCGCGCTCCTTGACGGGAAAGAACGTCTGGCACTGAACGCCGATGACGGGCCGGTGATCGTGGCGAGTCTCACGGTGACCATCATCGGTTCGACGTAGCGCCTTTCGGCGCAGCAAGCCCGGCGCCGCGTTCGTGGTGCGGATCGCCTGACTCGACCGGATAGGAGTTCGTCCGGGAGAATTGCTGTGCGGAGCGGCCACCGTCTCCCGGCTTTTCGGCGGGCAGGGAGATGGGGCGCAAGGCACTTGCTCGACCGTTACAGCCGAGGCTAGCCGGAGTAGCCCTCAGTCACCTCGCCCTTGTGTGCGGCAAACGCAGCCAGAACCTCCCCCTTCTCCTGCTCGGGCACGTTGAAGTGGTCGAGCGATCGCCCAAGCTCAGCCGCGACTTCGTCGAAGATGGCGGGAGAGATCTTCAGCGCCCGATGGGCCTCTTCCAGGCCGAGAGGAGTACCGCCCGGGTTCGTGGCTGCATAGCCCTGGGGGCCGCCCGCAATGTCGCAGACCCAGAGCGTGCGCATGAACTTGAGGCCTGGAAGCCTGCCCAGATCGTTGGTGCTCCATTCGTCCAGTTCGGGGTCGTCCGACCCCTGACCGGTGATCGGGTTGCGCACGACTGCGTCGCTGAAGTGATCAACCACCGCTGCGATGGCGAATGCGCCACCGAGCCGTTCGTACAGACTCGCCTCCGTCATTTCTTGCCTCCCCTGGTTCGCTTCCTGCGAGCACCCACCCGGATCATCGGGTCATGCATGTCCCCCGGTAGGAAGACATCAAGCCCTGCCCGCCACTACGCCGAAACCGCCAGGCTCGGATTCCAACTCGCCACTTGCCATGCCGGTGACCGGCTCTCGCCGGACGCCTCGCCGCGTCGGTCACGGCCCCGCACCGCGCGGCAGCCCGCCACCCACCTCGATCGGGTCGAGCTCGCGACTACCCGGCGCAGGTCGGCGCCGGAGCCGTGCCGAGCACGGTCTTCGCCAGCAGCGCCCACTCGGCGGGCGTCGTGAGCTGGAACGCGTACAGGCTGAGCCCGTCCACCCCGCACTCCGCCGCGGCCCGGTCGAACGCGGCGAACGCACCGAGCGGCGCGCCCGACGCGAGCCCGCCGATCAGGTGAATCACCAGGTCTGGCGACGTGCTCGCCCGAAGCAGCGTCACGACGTCACGCGCATATGCGTACGCACCGGTCGCGGTTGTCGTGTAGTGGGTGAAGTAGGCCATCGGCAGCATCGCGTCGTAGAGATCCGACAGTTCCGCATACGGGAAACCGGGCCAGTAGTGCGGATGTCGGAGCATGCCCACCGGCGACGGGATGATCGCCCCCAGCGGATACGTCGCCGCGACCGAGCGGCGAAGCAACCGTGAGAGCGCGAGCAGACGCGCATTTCGCACCCGAACGTCGCGGACCACGCTCGCCTCGATGTCGAGCGCGAACGAGTCGAAGCGCTGTCCGGTACGTGTCCGGAAGCGGATCGCGGCGAGCGCACGGCGCGCGTCATCCGCAGGCCTGGCGAAGGAGGGTAGGTACCACGCCACCACCTCGATTCCGGCCGCGTGCGCAGCGTCGACGAGCGCCGACAGCGCCGCGGGCCGCACGACGTCGGCGCGCTGGCTGTAGTTCGACGTCTGCACGTAGAGGGTGGAGACACCCTGTGCGCGGAGCGCCGGCACGACGCTCGCCGGCCGCCGCCAGACGGAGCCGGCAAAGATGTCGACCCAGCTGCCAACGCCGCCGTAGACGGCGAGCGTGCTCTGTCTGTCTGCGGAGCGTGCGCCTGGCGGCGCTGCGCCCAGTGCGAGCGCGACGACGAGCGATACGAGACCGAACCCTCGCATCGGTCAAGCTTCGCCGACCCTGGTCGATCGTTCAACCCGGGTGATTGCTCCCTTTGGCC
Organism: uncultured Thermoleophilia bacterium; assembly: GCA_963742615.1. GTDB lineage: Bacteria > Actinomycetota > Thermoleophilia > Gaiellales > Gaiellaceae > PALSA-600. The sequence goes on from CAVUMS010000004.1 coordinate 210,509, forward strand.
ACCGGCGCAAATGACGACGAGATCCTTGTGAGAAGGCGGCCCGCGCGGCACTTTTCGCGCGCGGGTAGCCCGACCACCACCGGAGCGCTTAGGATCAACGCCAAGCGCGATGGTGGACGGGCACGTCATTCTCGTCGGTTTCTGCCTCGGGGCCGCAGGCCTCGCCCTCTGGCTCGTGGTCCGGTTCCCGTCCCTCGGTCCGCAGCGCGTCATGAGCGCGGTGATCACCGCGCTCGCAGCCACGGCGGTTTTGCCGATCGCTGCGCCGCTCTTCGACGCGGCGGCGGGGCTCGGTCGATACGCCGTGGCAGGCGGGCTGCTGGTGATCGTCCTGCCGGCGCTGACGTTCGCGTTCTGGGCGGCCGCTTGTGCGCTGCGCGCCCTCAGCCGCCACGGCCTGCAGGCCTGAGCGTCACTCGCGTCGATCCCGCCGCGTTCGCGACGTCGGTGGGAAGCTCGCCTAGCGGTTAACCGCCGGCCGCGCCGAGCTGGTGCATCAGGCCGATGATCGGGCCGCCGAGCGCGACGATGAACAGGGCCGGCAGGATGAATGCGACGAGCGGGAACAGGATCTTCGTCGGCGTCTTCTGCGCGCGCTCCTCGGCCTTCTGGCGACGGATCTTCCGCATCTCGGTGGCGAGGTCGCGGAGGATCTTCCCGATCGGCACACCGAGCGTCTGACCCTGCACGATCGCCTGGACGAACGCGCGCATGGACACACTGTCGACGCGGGCGAGCATGTTCTCGAGCGCCTCCTCGATCGTGATGCCCATCGCCTGCTCCTGGAGCGCGAGCCGCAGCTCCTGCCCGAGCGGACCCTCGATGCGCCGGGCGACGAGCTGCAGGGAAGCCGCGAAGCCGACTCCGGCCTCGACCGTCGTCACGAGCAGGTCGACGAGCTCGGGCATCTCCATGTCGATCTCGTGGACGCGCTTGGCGACCTGCCGCTTGAGGAAGAAGGTCGGCGCGATCCAGCCGACCACCCCTCCGAGCCCGACGAGCGCGACGACACGCACGCTGAGCGAGCCGGAGCCGGCCGCAAGCCAGAGCCACAGCGCCGGCATCGCGGTCGCCGCGATCACCCGGTACCCGACCAGCGTCTCGACGCTCAGCTCGTAATGGCCCGAGCCGCGGACGAGACGCCGCAGGTCCTCGCGCTTCTCGGGACGCATGCTGCGCACGAACGGCGTCCCGAGCGCCGCCGCGAGCGTGTCGAGGTGGTCCTTCAGGGTCCGCGACGGCGCGGACACGGGCGCAGGACGGCCGAAGCCGTAGGCTTCGATCTGCGCGAGCGTCTCGCGCTTGCGGACGCCTGCGAAGGCGAACGAGCGAAGGGCGAGCGCGACCGCCACCCCCGCCAGCGCCATCCCCACCAGCAACAAGAGCGTCATCTCGCCTCCTAGACCTTGATCTCGACGATGCGTTGAATGGCCAACGAGCCCACGACGACCATCGCGCACGCGAGCGTCAGGGCGATCTGGCCGCCATGTGTCGTGTAGAGCGGGCGGGCCATCGCAGGCTGAGCCAGCCACATCCCGACCCCGACGACGATCGGCAGCGCGGTGAGGATCCAGCGGGCCATGCGTCCCTGCGCCGTCAGCGTCCGCATCAGGCGCCGCAGATCGGCTCGCTCCCTGAGCGTGTCGACGACCGTGTCGAGCACCTCGGCGGCATTCCCGCCGGCGGTGCGCTGGAGCTCCGCGAGGAGCGCGACCTGGTCGAGGTCGCGGCTCGCCATCCGCTTCGCCACGCGTCCGACCGCGAGCTCGATCGGCACGCCGAGCTGCTCGTCGGTGACGATCCGCTGGAGCTCGCTCTTCGACGGCTCCGCCGCGTTATCGACCACGACCGAGAGCGCACCGACGAAGCTGTGGCCGACCCGCATTGCCGAAGCGAGCACCTGCAGGTTGGGAGCGAGCTGGTCGGCGAACGCAGTCCGCACGGCGTTGAGCCTGCGCTTGATCATCGCGTGCGCGACCAGCGGAACGAAGAGCCCGAGAATCGCGAAGACGGGCGACAACACGGCCAGGACGACCACCGCGAGCACCGTTGCGATCGTCGTCAGCGCGACGACGCGCACCGCGGACAGCTCGATCCTCGCCACCTCCAGCTGGGTGTCGAGCTTTCCGAGCCATCCCGACGTCTGACGCCGGCGCGACTGCGACACACGCTCCGCGACCGAAGCGGCAGTCTGCTCGATCCAACCGGTGCGCCCGACGAAATCGTTCACACGCGAGACGACGCTCGTCCCGCGCGGCCGCGACAGCAGGACGATGCCGAAGCCGAGTGCGGCCGCGCCGAGGAGCGCGAACACGACGATCGCTCCGCTCGAGAGGAAGAAGCGACTCGCCACCGACTCGTGATACGGCGCGACGCCCGAGAGCGTCGGCGCCTGGTAGTGCGCCGTGGCCGGGACAACTCCGTCGACCGCGACCGTGACCTCGACGTTCGACGACGGCGCCTCGTCCGAGCGGTAACGGACGAGGTACTCCGACGCGAGCCGGCGCTGCAGCGACGCATAGATCGCTCCGAGCTGCCGAGCCGAGCTCGCCTCGGCGTAGACGCCTCCGGTCTCGCGCGCGATCCGGGCGAGTGGGCCGGGATTGAACGCACCCGACCGGAGCCCGATCGTGAAGACGCGCACCTTGTGCTGCTGCGCGCGTGCGATCACGGAATCGATCGCCTGGGTGCTTCCGACGTCGGTTCCGTCCGACAGGAGGACCACGGCGCCGGTCGCCAGCCGAGCGCCGCCGAGCAGCGCAAGCGAGCGGTCGAGGGCGTCGTAGATGCGCGTGCCGTAGGCCGTATTCGGCACGCGAGCGAGAGCGGCCTTCAGCCGGCCGCTGCTCGAGGTAGGCCCGGTGAGGACGTGGATCCCGCGGTCGAACGTGATCAGCCCGATCCGCTCGCGACCGTGGAGTTTCGAAACGAACGCATGCGCGGCGCCGACGGCGGACGCGAGCGGAGCGCCGGCCATGCTGTCGCTCGTGTCGACCGCGAGGACGACGCCGTAGTTGATTCCCGCCGAGGCGAGCGGCGTCACGAGCAGGTTATGGACCGGACGACCGTTCTCGTGCACGCGCACCGCGGCGGCCGTGACCGCCCGGTCGGTCGGTAGGTCGACGACGAAGCCCCTGTCCGGGAACGGCATCCGCTCGACCTGCGTCAGCTGCGGAGCCGGGGCGGCCGCCGACGCCGCGACGGCGGCCGCCAGGCAGGCGACCGCGGCCGCGCAGAGGGCCGGAAAGCGCCTCACCGTGCCTCTCCCGCGGCGAGCCGCTGAACGGTGCCGGCGGCTCCGGACGCGCCGAACATCGAGACGGCCGCCGTCCCGAAGACGTCGGGTGGGAGCTCGAGCCCGTGCCGGGTGAACTTCGACACGAACGTCGGCCGCAGCCCGGTCGGACGGAGCGAGCCGACCACGGTGCGGTCGGCGGTGATCTGCTCCACCTCGAACTCGAAGAGGTTCTGGAGCGTGATCGTGTCTCCCTCCATGCGCTGCACCTCGGTGACGTACGTGACGTGACGCGATCCGTCGTCGAGGCGGTCGAGCTGCACGATCAGATCGATCGCCGACGTGACCTGCTGCCGGATCGCCCGCACGGGCAGCTCGAACCCGGCCATCAGCACCATCGTCTCGATGCGGCTCAGCGCATCGCGCGGCGAGTTCGCATGCAGCGTCGACAGCGAGCCCTCGTGGCCCGTGTTCATCGCCTGGAGCATGTCGAGCGCCTCGGCGCCGCGAACCTCGCCGACGATGATCCGGTCGGGACGCATGCGCAGCGCGTTGCGAACGAGGTCGCGGATCGTCACCTCGCCCTCGCCCTCGATGTTCTTGGGGCGCGACTCGAGCCGGAGGACGTGCCGCTGCGACAGCTGCAGCTCGGCCGCGTCCTCGATCGTCACGATCCGGTCGCTGTCGGGCACCGCGGTCGACAGCGCATTCAGGAGCGTCGTCTTCCCCGAGCCCGTGCCTCCGGAGATGAGGATGCTGAGGTCGGCCTTGACGCACAGCGCGAGAAAGTCGGCCGCGGCGCGCGAGAGCGTGCCGAGCCCGACCAGCTCGTCCATGTCGAAGCGCTCGGCCTCGAACTTCCGGATCGTCAGCAGCGGGCCGGACAGCGACAGCGGCGGGATGATCGCGTTGACACGCGAGCCGTCGGGGAGTCGCGCGTCTACGAGCGGTGACGATTCGTCGATCCGACGGCCGACCTGGCCGACCATCTTCGTGATGATCCGCCGCAAATGCGACTCGTCCGAGAACTGCAGTGGCGTGCGCGAGATCAACCCGCGCCGCTCGATCCAGATCTCGTGCGGGCCGTTGACCATGATCTCGGAGATCGAGGCGTCGGGCAGCAACTGCTCGAGTGGCCCGTAACCGAAGATGTCGTCGGCGATCTCGCGGGCCAGCCGCTCGCGGTCGTCACGCGACAGCCCTGCCTCTTGCTCGAGCTGCGCCCGGATCTCGGCGTCGACGCGCGTGCGCGCGGCGTCGCCGTCCGCCATGTCGAGCAGACGCGGGCCGAGCTCGCCTACCAACTGCAGGTGCACGCGGTCCTTGATCTCCGCGAACGGATCGGACGGGCGTCTGCCGTCGCCGTTCTGCGACAGCCGCTCGTGAAGCTCCATCTACCTCACCACCTTCGGAAGTCGCAGTCGCCGGTACGAACGCTCGGTCGCAACCGGCTCGGCCGGAGGAGCCTGACGGCCGGCCCGAACGTAGGACCTCGCGAGCGCCGTGTACGCCTGGGCGGCGCCCGAGGTCGGGTCCGCCTCCACGATCGTGCGACCTTCGGTGATCGCCCGCGGAATCGCCCGGTCGCTCGGGATCCGCACGTCGGGCTGGCGCCCGAGCAGGGTCGTGACGTCCTCGGTCGAGATGCCGACGCTCGTGTCCGCCCGGTTGAGGACGAGACGCGTGTCCTTCGGGTCGTACCCCATCTGGCTCAGCGTCTCGAGGCCGATCTTCGTGTCCTTGAGCGAGAGCGCGTCGAGCATGCCGACGACGCAGATGTCGGTCGACGAGTCGACGGCCGCGATCACCTCGGGCGTGAAGGCCGGAGGCGTGTCGACGATCACGTACTCGAAGCGCGAGCGCAGGATCTCGAACGTGCGCCGGAGGAAGTCGATGCCGACCGCTGCCGCCTGGTCAGGCCGCACCGGTGCGAGCAGCGCACGCGCTCCCGACGAGTGAGTCGTCAGGTAGGCCTCGACCTTGCCCGCGTCGAGAGAGCCGCCGGAGCTCGCGAGGTTGTAGATCGTGTGCTGGGGACGAAGGCCGAGCGCCAGCCCGACGTCACCGAACTGGAGGTCGAGGTCGACCAGCACGACCGAGTGCCCGGCGAGCGCCAGCGCGACGCCGAGGTTGCATGTCGTCAGCGTCTTGCCCGTGCCGCCCTTCGGCCCGAGAACGGAGATCATCGACCCGGTCCGACCGGCCGCGGCCGCACCGCGGCGACGCGCCAACGCCTTCTCGAAGGCGAATGCGAGTTGCTCGCGCGACTGCGGCAGCGTGATCAGATCGTCCGCGCCGACCTCGAACGCCCGCTCGAGGAACCCGTTCGGGCTTCCCTCGTGGAGGACGATCACCGGCCGATCGGGCTGCCGTTCCCGCGCCGAGACGATCCAGCCGATCGCCCTGTCGGCCTCGTGTGCGACGCCGACGATCATCACGTCGCTCCCCGGAGCGGTGCCCGGGCCTGCAGCATCGTCGAACGTCGCCGTCTGGATGCGCGTGCCGGCCGGCAGTGCGCCTTCGATCGACCACGTGTCGATCCCGGGCTCGAGGACCAGCAGAACGCTCAATCCGGTGGCGTTCATCCACGGCCTCCCAGCGAGCGGATCACGTTCACCGGCCGGACGCCGAGCAGCAGCGACTCGACCGTGACGATCTGCGGCTTCGACGAGGTGCCGCCGGAGGCCGGCCGCAGGGACAGCCAGAGCTTCCCGTTGTCGGAGGCGAACGCGATCTCGGCCGCCTGGGTGTCCTTGACGCGCAGGCTGATGTCGGACGTGCTCGAGCCGAGGCCGGTCTTGGCGCCGAGCGAGACGACCGGGACGTTCGGGACGATCAAGCGAAGCACGGCGCGGCTCTGGCCGCCGTTGAGCGGCGTGCCGTCGGGCCGCAGCGGGATCACGTTGAAGCCCGCGTAGACGTCGACGTGATCCCCGACGGAGACGTCTCCGCTGAGCCCGTGTGCGCTGTCCAGCGGCACCGAGACCACGCGCTGGTTGCCCGTCAGCGTCGCGGCGAGCGAGCCGTGGTCGCCGACGAAGTCGCCGGCGGTCAGCTGCGAGCCCGCGACGATGTCGTGTGCCGCGATCTTGCCGGTCAGGTTCGCGGGATCGCTCAGCGCGCCGTCCCGGAGCTGGCTCTGGTGGATCGTCGTCGCCGTGTAGAGCGACTTGGCCGTGATCACGGTGGCGGGCGTGCCCTTCGTGATCGCCTGCCGCGCCACGAGCACGGTGACCGGCGTCGAGCCGGAGGTCACGCTGTCGCGGTACTGCTTCAGGTAGATCGTGATCGCCGCGAACGCGAGCAGGGCGGCGATAACCGCGATGTAGAGCGATCCCCGCCGGGTCGAGATGAGCTTCTGTGCGAATGCCATGCTTGGTTGCCTCCTGGTAATGCCGTAGCTACTTGACGAGGACGGGGATGCAGGGTGTGAGGCCCTTCGGATCGCACACGTCTTTCGCGACCGCGTTCGGGTCGGGCTGGATGTACTTGATGAAGTGGCCCCAGATGTCGCCCTTGTCGCTCGAGCCGGCGAAGGGCCAGGGCTGGTTGTTGCCGCAGTTGGCGCCGTCCCAACCGGTGACGTAGAAGGCCGCGAAGTCCTGAACCGGGATGGTGGTCTTGCCGCTCCCGTCCAGCGCGGAGTAGTCCGTGATCATCAGCTTGACGATCCGCGGGTCGGTGTCGGTGTAGCTCGGCCAGTTGTCCGCCGGGCACCCCGCGAAGCGCGTGTTCAGCGCAGACGCAGCCGAGTTCGCCATCTTCCCTGTCTCCACCGGAACGCAGTCCGCGGGCCCGCTCGGGGGCGAGGGGTCAGGGCAGAGATCGGAGGAGTTGATCTGGTACGGCGTCTGGCAGCCGTTGACGATCGCCGTCCGCCAGGCGTTCGCGCCCGTCCCGTCGCAGTCGATCGCCGTTGTCCGGCTGCCGCCCGTCAGTCGAAGCGCGACGGTCTGTGCGCTCGTCGACAGGTCGAGGCTGCCCTTGAGCCCGATCGTGACGGCGAACGAGTGCGAGCCCGCAGCGGCGGAGTACGTCCGCGCGCCGGCCTCGGACACGTCGATCGTCTCGACTGGACCGGAGTCGGTGTCGTCGCCGCTGAAGACCCGCTGGACGCCGGTGAACGTGATCCCTTTGTTGCCGCAGCCCGACGGGCACGCCCAGTTCAGGTCGACCGAATAGGGGCCGCCATCGGCGGGAATCGAGAACGGCTGCGCGGCGGGCGATGTCCAGTCGCCGGTTGCCGTCGCAGGCGCGACCATCGTCCGTGTGACGCCGTTGATCGTCGCCGTGAGTGTCCCGTTCGCGTAGTTCGCTCCCGCGCTCACGTCGACGAACAGGTCCATCGGGCAGCTCGTCGCGCCCGCGAGGGTCGCGTCCGAGAAGAACGGCGAGGAGTTGCCGAGCGAGCAGGCCGCACGTGAGACCCCCCAAACCGCCTTGATCACCGGCGCCGTGAGCGTGCCCGTGCTCGTCGGATAGTCGCGCACGGCGACGAGCCCGGTGCCGTTCGACCAGTCGTAGCAGATGAATCCCGTCCCGGCCTGGACGTTGAGCCCGCACGATCCGTCGACACCCCCCACGCTCACGCGCATCCCGATCAGCTCGCCGGACTTCGCGGCGCCGCTGCCGGGGAGCGTGGGCACTGCGACGTTCGCCGTGCCGCTCCAGAGGTTCAGGCCGTTCGACGGCGAGCCCTTGGCCAGCGAGTAGGTCCCGAGCGAGTTCCCGTCCGCCCCCGCCTCGTCGACGAACGTGACTGCTACGTGGGTCGGGTTGACGTCGGGGACGGCGAGCGGCAGCTCGCCGGCCAGGATCTGGACTTTTTTCAGCTGCACGCGTGCCCGCGCGTGGACCTGGACCTCGGGCAGCAGGCCGGCATCCGACAGCACACCGGCGAGCAGGTACGGGACGTTCCGCTCCGTCTCCTTGACGTCGAACATCAGATGCGGAGTCAGGCACGGCGGATTCGTCTCGGTGTCGTCCGCGCCGGGCCCGGCTCCGCCGGGGAACGTCTGGCTGTTGTAGGCGACCGCGACGTTGCTGCTGCCGCCGCCGACCTGAAGGTTGTAGGGACTCGACGCGAGGCCGGCGTAGCGCGCTGCCTCGTCCTCGATGGCCGCGTTCGCTCCTGCTGCCATCGTCGAGTCCGTCGAGAAGCAGTTGCCGAAGAGGCTGCCGCCTGCGAGCGCCGCAGCGTCGACCTGCATCTGCAGGTGCCGGCGGTGCACGAACCAGTTGCCGACGTCGGTCGCGATCGCGAAGACGAGCAGGAACGTCGGAATGAGCAGCGCGAACAGCACCACCACACCGCCGCGCTCGTCGCGTGCGCGGTCCACGAGGTTCGAGGCGAAGGACAGCATCTCGACTCAGCAGCTCGACGCGGCGTAAGTCGGAACCTGCTCGAGCCGCATCGTCGAGGTTCCCTTGATGTTGAAGGTGCCACCGCCGATGAACGGGATCCAGTGGTACTTCGCAGTGACGGTGACCTGGACCGGCTGACCGACCTGCGTCCCGCTCGGGAAGGCGATCGAGACCTGGGCGGCCTGGGTCACGTTGCCGCCGCCGCTTCGGAGCTGCGACGACTCGGCGCCGTTCTTGATGTAGCAGGCAAGCGTCGAGCCACCGGGCGGTGTCTGATCACCGAGCGTGGCACCGAGACGTGCGCCCTCGTTGGCGAGGTGCGTCGCGTCGAGCCAGTAGTTGATGCCGATCGCGAACTCGACGATCGCCCAGATCAGGAAGCAGATCAGAGGCACGACGAGCGCGAACTCGACCGCCGCCTGGCCGGAGTCGCTCTTCATGCGAGCCGTCCGACGGCAGGCGGACGGGACCGGTGAGCCGATCTTGCGCATTACCAGTCCCGTCCTCCGCCAGCCGACCTAAGGAACGAGTCCGTCGAGTTTCGTGCCGACGCGGCCGAGGAAGCCGGTGATGGCCGTGCCGAGCAGACCGACGGTGACCGCGATCGACAGGACGACGAAGGCGATGACCAGCCCGTACTCGGTGGCGCCCTGGCCGTCCTCGCGCTTCAGGTCCTCCCAGCGAAGCGTCAGCACACGGCCGATCGTCGTGTTGATCCATGCGTTGAGGTTCTGCATATCCATCGCCTCGACGCAGTTACGGAACGAGCCCGTTCAGCTTGGTGCCGACGCGGCCGAGGAAGCCGGTGATGGCCGTGCCGAGCAGACCGACGGTGACCGCGATCGACAGGACGACGAAGGCGATGACCAGCCCGTACTCGGTGGCGCCCTGGCCGTCCTCGCGCTTGAGGTCCTCCCAGCGAAGCGTCAGCGCACGGCCGAGCGTCGTCTGGATGAGCTCATGGATCTTCTCCATGTGTGGTTTCCCTCCCATTTGCTCCGGCGGGCGCCGTAATCCGTCGGACCCAGGCACCGCCCTTGACAGTCGACTGATTGAGCGGGTAGCCGGCCGATCGCTCGACACCGCTTCGTCCGGTGATCGCTAGACCTTCGGTCGGGCGACATGTCGCACGGCGTGCATCAGAGTGCGATTTGCAGGGGTGAGCTATCTACGCCCGGAGACTGAGACGCCTTCTCGATTCCGCATGCGTCGAGCGCCGGATACCACTCCCTCGTCCGCCATGTGTCGAGCCTGATGTGGCAGCCGGTGACGGTCGGGAAGAGAAAGCGGCGTGTCGAGCGACGCCGGCAGCGGTTCGATTGCAGCGAGCGCCTGCCGGATCGCACTCGGCCTTCCGCTTGGATCGCGAGGGGTCCTGCTCTCTCTGGCCGTACGTTGATAGCCGAGCCCGATCTCGTTCTTACGGTGAGTAGCGGGGCCGGGCGCGGCCGCTTTTGCGGTGATCGTCCGCGACCCGGCCCCGCCTCACTCACGCCGCGATCAGCCGCTCTCCCCTTTGCCGCAGAAGTTGGGGCGCGACGATTGCTACCCCGATCGGTGCAAGAACCGACAGAACCTCGTCGAATCTCAGTCCTCCCGCATGGGCAATGCGAAACCCTAGACGGGGAATGCCAAACCCTACCCGGCGAAGTACTTGCATCAGCATCCGAAGAGAGGACTATGAAATTAGATGCGCAATGCGAACGAACGGAAGGCGGAAGGCTCGGTCCTGGAGTCGGCCAAGGATTACGTCGCTCCCGCACTGATCGTGCTCGGTCACGTTCGGGACCTCACTGAGCACCACCATCATCACCATCACCACCACCACTGGGATGGGCCCAACGGCCTCCACCCGCCCGGTATGCCGCCCCCCTTGTTCAACGGCTCGGCCTAGTTCGCGACGCCCGAGGTCTGCGTAGGGGAGGGATCTCTAGGCAGGGACATCCGGAGCGATCCGAATCAGGCGCTTGCCGAGATTCTCGCCGCGATAGAGCCCCGCGATCGAACCCGGTGCCTGCTCGATTCCATCGAGGATGTCCTCTCGATAGCGGATCTGTCCGTTGCGCACCCAGCTCTCGAGTTCCCGCAGTGCCTCGGGATAACGCTGGACATGGTCAAAGATGAGAAAACCCTGCATTCGCGCGCGTTTGACGAGAAGATGACGCTCGATCCGTGGTCCCTGGGGTGGCGGATCCCAGCTCGCGATGGACGCCGTGCCGCAGATGACCACCCGTGCTCCGACATTGAGACGTCGCATGATGGAGTCGCTGATTGAACCGGCCGTGTTGTCGAAATAGACGTCGACGCCCTCAGGGCAGGCAGCATCGAGTGCTGACTCAAAATCGTCAGCCTTGTAGTCGACCGCAGCGTCGTAGCGGAAGTCCTCGCGACACATACGCGCCTTGTCAGGGCCGCCGGCAATGCCGACGGTACGGCACGCCTTGATCTTGGCGATTTGACCGACGCATGACCCGACCGCTCCCGCTGCCGTCGATACGACCACGGTCTCGCCCGCCTTGGGCTGGCCAATGTCCAGGAGGGCGAAATAGGCTGTCAGACCATTGAGGCCGAGGACGCCAAGCGATGTCGAGATGGGCAAGTCGGAGCCGCCGACCTTGCGCTCGATCGCCTCGGCATCCACCACGGCGTAGTCCTGCCAGCCGAACGTGCCGGTCACGTACTCGCCCGGGTGAAAGTCGGAGTTTCGCGACGCTTCGACCCGCCCGACGGCTAGCGAGCGCATGACCGCACCAAGCGCTACGGGCTCGGAATAGTTGGCGACCGCGCTGACCCAACCGCGCATCGCGGGATCCACCGACAGGTAGATATTGCGCACCACAACTTGGCCATCCGACGGGTCCGGCACAGGCGCTTCGACGATCTCGAAATGCTCGGCCTGGGGAATGCCGAACGGCCTGGACTTCAATCTGACCTGCCGGTTCACTCGTTGATGCATAGCTAGTGGCCCCGGTGCACTCTAGTGCTCGCGTCTTGCCGCGCGATATCGGCGACCCCTTGAGAAGCCGCGACACGATCCTTGGTGAGTTGGCAATGGCCGCCGACCGCCGCGAAGCGTGCCGTGCTTCGCGGCGGCGACGGCGATGCTGAAGCGCAGCTAGTGCTTGTGCTGCTTGTTCGAGTTCCCGTGGTGCTCGTGCGACTTGCCGTGGTGCGTGTGGTGCACGACGAACGAGACGCACTGGCCCTGGTTCTTGAACGACGGGTTCGTGAAGGTCTTCCAGCCGCCGTGCTTGCACTGAGCCTTCGACGTCGGCGAGGCGATCGGCGCCGGCACCTGGGTGACACCGTTGAACATGATGTTGCTCAGGTCCGCCGAACCCTGGACGTCGATCAGGACTTCGACTTGCGCGATCGTGCCAGTGGGCGTGGGCACCTGCTGACCGGCAGCCGCGAGCGTCGCCGCGGTGAAGGTGTACGTTGCCGTGCCGTTGGCGTTGAGCGTCGGCGTCACGTTGTTGCAGCCGAGGAAGAACGTTCCGGCAGACGTGAACACGTTGAAACGAGGCGACCCGCCCTGGCACTGGGCCGCGCCCGCGAGCGTGAACGACGCAGACGTGAACGACTGCCCGTTCGCACCTGTGATCTCCGCTCCGGCGGATGCGTTCGTCGCCGTCGTGCACGGCTTCGACAGATGGAGGACGCCCCCGCCGAAGGTCGAGGAAACGCCCGGACACGCGTTGCCCGGATCGAACGTGAACGGCTCCAGAGCCGCCGCCGCGGTTCCGGCCAGTGCGAGCGCAAGAACGGCCGCGGCGATCAACAGCTTCTTCATTGTCTCAACCCCTCGGATCGGATGGCTTTGGAGATCCCGTGCCCGCAACCGAGAGGTGGATAACGACCGTTTTGCACGACCTTTACAAAGGCCCGAACGACCTGGACGATGAGAGGCTCGTCAGCGCGGGCCGAGCTGCCGTTTCGCCACCTACTTCTCGACGTAGGCCGCGATCGGTTGAATGACGCCGTGCTCTTGCATTGCGGCCATGACGTCTGGCGGCGGCGACGCCAAGATGCCCTGGAGCGTTGCGAGGTCGGAGACATCGGCCGTGATGGCGATGTTGTTACTTCCGTCGGCGGCGACGTAGTCGGTGACGTTGCTGCCGGTACCCGATTCGATGGCAGCAGCGCGTCCTGCTTTTCCCTCTAGCCAGCGGTCGATGTCCTCGACGGCATGGGTGATCACGATTCTCGGCACGACGGCCTCTTTCGTTTGGCTAACCGGGCTGGTCGAGCGACGGTACATCGCGTCGCGCCCGTAGGAGTGGCTCTGGTGCTCTTCTCGGGCTCGCAAAGGCCGGCGAGGCGCTGCTGCGGCTCGTGTCGCTAGAGCTCGAGGGCTGCCCTCAGGCCGTCGAGGTCGGCGGCGCCGAAGACGAGGCGGTTGTTCGTCGCGACGTAGACGAGGTCGAGGTCGACACCGGAATCGGCGACCTTGCGGGTCAGGTCGGCCAGGACACCCGGCCGATCCTCGACGTCGACGACTACCACCTCTCGTTCGCGCGTGACGGCTAGTTGGGTGATCGCCAGTGCATGCCTGGCGGCCTCGGCGTGCGGAACGAGGACGTGCAGCTCGACCTGGTCCGCCGTCCCGATGCAGGTTGCGGCCGCGAGGTTCACGCCGGCGTCGCTGATCGCGGTCGCGACTCGGGCGAGAGCTCCGGGCTCGTTCGCAATCTCGATGACCAGGTCGAATGGAATCGACGGGCTCCCTCGGCAGCGACTTCAGTCGAGGACTCTGGCAGATCGAGGCTGACGACGACGCCGGGTCGTCAGCCCCGCGTGCCGGAGAGGCCCCCGTCGACCGAGAGCCCGCTGCCGAGGACGAAGCGCGACTCGTCGGAGGCGAGGTACAGGATCGCGTTCGCCACGTCCTCGGGCTTCCCGAGCTCGCCGGTCAGCTGACGCGCACTGATCGAGCGCAGCCCTTCCTCCGGGTCCGCGTAGGACGCCTCCAGGTAGCGGTCGACGAATGGCGTGTGGATCGTCCCCGGGAGGACGGCGTTCACGCGCACGCCGTGCGGGGCGCAGTCGACCTGCATCGACCGCGTGAGCGCAAGCACGGCTCCCTTTGACGCCGCGTACGAGACACGGCGGGCGAGGCCGGTGTCGGCGATGGCCGACGCGACGTTCACCACGGCTCCGGAGCGCCGCTCCTGCATCCCCGGCACGACCGCCCGGCTCATGAGGAACACGCTGCGAACGTTCACCCGCATCACCTCGTCCCACTGGTCCGGCGTCGTCTCGCAGACGTCGCCGACGCCGCTGATCCCGGCGTTGTTGACGAGCACGTCGATCCGGCCAAATCGTCCGACGACTTCGGCGACGACCCGCTCGACGTCCGCTTCGTCGGCGACGTCCCCGATCAGCGAGAGCTCCGCGTCCTCCGACGCCTGGAGGTCGACTGTGGCGACCCTCGCGCCTTCGCGCGCAAACAGCCTGGTCGTGGCCGCCCCGATTCCGGACGCGCCCCCGGTGACGAGGCAGTGGCGCCCGTCGAGACGGCGGGATGGCGCGCTCATCGCGCCGGAACCTAGCAACAAGATCCGACCCCTCGGAGGCTCGCGCCCGCCCTCTTGCAGCAGGTTGTTTCGAAGCCTGGGGGCCGAGGAAGAGAAACGGCATGACGCAGAGTGGATCGCAGGAAGAGAAGTCTCCGTCGCAGCTGATCGACGCCAGGATCGAGGAGCTGGACGACTGGCGCGGCGAGTTGCTCGGCCGGCTGCGCGCACTGGTCAAGGAAGCCGATCCCGAGGTCGTCGAGGAATGGAAGTGGAGAGGCGTTCCGGTCTGGTCGCACGACGGGATCATCTGCACCGGCGAGACCTACAAGAACGTGGTGAAGATGACGTTTGCCAAAGGTGCGGCTCTGGACGATCCGTCGGGCCTCTTCAACTCCAGCCTCGAGGGGAACACGAGACGTGCGATCGACTTCCACGAGGGCGAGAAGATCGACGCGCAGGCGTTGAAAACCCTGGTTCGCGCCGCCGTGACGCTGAACACGCAACGCTGAGCCTCGGAGGAGTCACCCGCTCCGAGTCGGAGCCGCGTCCGAGACCGGCGCCGTACGCGACACCGGTCTCGGACATGAGCCGCAGCTAGCCGATACCGCGAATACCGGTGCGGTCGTCGGGCCGCACGGCCGAAGCGTTGATCGTCACCTTCGCGAGACGGCCCGAGGCGACGAGGACCCACTGACCCTCGTGATAGCGGTACTGCTTCGCCGTCGCCTTCGCCACCGGCTGGTAGCGCTGCTGCAAGATCCACTGGCCTTCGTGGTAGCGGTACTGGCCGCCCGAGATGTTGGCGGACGCGGACTGCGCGACCACCGCGGCGAACACCAATGCCACCAATCCGGCGAGTGAGCGCTTCGGTGCACGAATGTCGTTCATCTCCTGCTCCCCTCCTTCGTTGCCGTGAGCCCTTGGGCCCACACATCGGGAGAGCGGGATCCCCGCCCGGAAATACAGCGACCGACCGTCAGGTCTCGTCGAGCAGCTCGCGCCTCGCCGCTACGGGACGACGATCGTGCCGTCCGGCTTGAACCGGGCGCCCGACGTCCCAAAATCCTCGCGGGAGAGCTGCGCGACGAGCTTCGTGCTCGCGCCGGACGAATCGACGACCGGGACGCCGGGCGGCTCGAGCGCGAGCGGCGTCCACTTCGCGGTCGTGATCCGACCGTCGCCGCGGAGCGTCACCGTGACGATCCCCGACTCCGAGAGCGTCCCGCCCATTCCGAACGTCCTCCACCCAGCGAGGTTGCCGAGCGAGTAGGCGATCAGCCTGTTCCGGTACCACTGCACGCCCCGGATCACGTGCGGCCCGGAGCCGACCACGAGATCCGCGCCCGCATCGATCACTGCGCGCGTGAACGCACGGCTGTTGCCTCGGTTCTCGCCGAGGAAGTACTCGGTGCCGTGCGGCACGTGGACGGCGCTCGAACCCTCGGCGCCGGCATGGATCGCGACGACCACGACGTCGGCCCTTGCCGCGGCGCGCTTCACGAGCGCGACCGCGGCCGGGATGCGGTCGAGCCGCGCCGCCCACTTGTACGGCGCGAAGCCGAGGAACGCGAGGCGGACGCCGTTGACCTTCATCACCTCGATCTGATTCGGCTTGCCGTCCCAGGCGACGTGCGCGGCACGCAGCGCCGCCAACGTCGACGCCTGGCCCGCCGCGCCGTAGTCGTCCGCGTGGTTGTTGGCGAGGTTGACGATGCGGATGCCCGAGGCGGGCAAGGTGGCAGCGAAGCTCATCGGCGCGCCGAACGCGAAGCAGGCACCCGATGTCGACCCTGCGCACTTCGAGGACGTCCCGTTCGACAGCGCCTGCTCGAGGTTGACCCACCCGACGTCGGCGGCGCGGAAGATCGGCGCGACCTGCGCCAGCATCGTCCTGCCGCGGGCCGGCGGCAGCCCGTACATCGAGCCGAGCACCGTGTCGCCTCCCCACGCGAGCGTCACGGTCGCGTTCGGATCGACGTGCCTCGCCTTCGGCGCGGAGAGCGGCGCCGCGCGTCGCGGAGCAGCCACGGGCGCAGCCCGGCGCAAGCCGCCGATCGCGGGCAGGGCGCCGAGCAACGCCAGCGTTCCGCAGACGACCAGGCCGCAGACGACGAGGCCCGTGATCCGCCGGCGCCGCACCGCTCTGCGCCTTGCCTCGGCCCGCCGGCGGGCCGTCGACCCGCTGCCGCTAGACACCGTGCCGGCCCTCGCCGGCGGCGAAGCGCGCGGCGCCGCGGCGCGCCTCGTCGAGAGCTCCCGCTCCCCGCTCGAGCTCCTGGCGCAGCGCATCCGCGGTCGCCAGCCCGACCCCGCAGTACACCGAGCGGCGATCGGCCCGCAGCGCCGCCTGGGGGAACGCAGCGATCGAGCGCGCGAGCTCCTCGGCGGCCGCGCGCGCCGCGCCGCCCGGGACGACGCGGTCGGCGAGGCCGATCCGGAGCGCCTCGTCGGCCCGAACCGTACGGCCGGTCAGGATGAGGTCGAGCGCGCGCCCGAGCCCGACGATCTGCGGCAGCCGGCTGGTGCCGCCGTCGATCAGCGGAACGCCGAACCGGCGGCTCGAGACGCCGAGCACGGCGCTCTCCTCGACGACGCGAAGATCGCACCAGCAGGCGAGCTCGAGGCCGCCCCCAACGGCGTAGCCGTCGACGGCGGCGATCACGGGCTTCGAGAGCTCGAGCCGCGAGGGGCCCATCGGCCCGTCGCCATCGGCTTCGACGCGGTTCGAGAAGGCCTTGAGATCGGCCCCGGCGCAGAACGTCCCACCGGCTCCCGCGAGCACGGCCACCGATGCCGAGCCGTCCGCGTCGAAGGCGCGGAACGCCGCCGCCAACTCGTCGGCCGTCTCGCGATCGACCGCGTTGCGCACCTCGGGACGGTCGAGGACGACGGTCGTCACCGGCCCGTCACGCTCCGACCGGACGGCGCTCACGCCGCGACTCTAGAGGTCAGCGCCGGGTGACAACGATCGTCCGGCTGATGCCGCCCAGATACCCGGCGCCGGCCTGGTTGACACTGATCGCCATCCGGAGCACCGAGCGGCCACGCGGCAGCACCGCCTTGAACTCCGCACGCGAGCGCGCGCCGAGCCGCACCCGCTTCAGCGTCACCCACCTGCCGGTCGCGGACCGCCGCTGGAGCTGAACCAGGCGATGCGCGAAGCCGTGGCCGCCGCTGACCCGCGCCGTGAAGTGACCCGACCGCAGGCGCGTGAACGCGACGGCGGGGTGCACGCCGACCGCGACCGCCGGGCTCATCCCGCCCTGCCAGACGGCGCGATATGCGGTCCCGATACGCGGGCTTCGCGAGGTACGCCCACGTGCCGCCCGCGCCCGACAGGACGACCGCGATCGACTGGAAGGAGGTCGCGCCGTACGGCTGCGCGAACACCGTCACCGTCTCACCGGCGGCATGCGTCGGCAACGATCCCGGAGAGCGCGATCCGCCCGCCGAAGACGAGCTCGCGCGCCGGCAGTCGTCAGGTGACGCCGATCGTCTGGAAGGTGCCGTCCGACGCGACGCTCGTGCCGGCGTCGCTCCTCGCCACCAGGCGGAAGTGGTACGTCGTCGAGGCGGCGAGGCCCTTATCGCCGCGTTGATCGACCTCGCGCCCGAGCCCGAGCCGGCGCTCTGCGCGACGTCTTCGACCCGTAGCTCGTCGTCGTGCCGTACTCGAACCACCAGCTCGTCGAGCGGCCGCGCGGGTCGACGGAGCCGGTGAGCGTCACCGTGCTCACGCCGACCCTCTGCGCCGCCCCCGTCTGGACGGCCGGCGGCAACGAGGTCGAGAAGGCACGGTCGGCGCCGTGGGTCGTGCCGGCGCTGTTCGACGCGACGATTCGGTAGTGGTAGGACGGTGGCCGTCTTCAGGTGAGTGACGGAGACGGATTGCTTACTGCGCCGACGACCGGAGCCGGCGCTCTTCGCGAGCCGTGCTCGTTCCGTACGCGGTCGTCGTCCCGTACTCGATGTACCAGTTCGTCGACAGGCCGTTGGGCGTGACGGTGCCGTTCAGCTCGCCGAGGTCGGCGTGATCGAGCTCGGGCCGTCGGTGGATGCCGACGGCGCGCCGCTCGTCCTGAACGTCGCGTCCGCACCGGTGGTGCGTGCCGCCGTCCGACGTCGCGACGAGGCGGAAGTGGAAGGTCCGCCCGCCTGCAGGCCGCCGATCGACGCCGACACCGGCGCCGCGTTGGCGCCCGACGCGCTCTTCGCAGCGGTCTTCGACCCGTAGCTCGTCGACGTCCCGTACTCGAAGTACCAGGTCGTCGGGCGACCGTTCGCGTCGACCGAACCGTTCAGCGTCGCGCCGGAGGCGCCGATCGACGACGCCGCGCCGGTGACGACGCCGGGAGGCGCAAGCGTCGTGAACAGCCCGTCCGAGCCGTGGCTCGTGCCCGCGCTCGAGGTGGCGACGACCCGATAGTGGTAGTCGGTCCCGGGCTGGAGGCCGCTGATCGATCCCGACACCGGGACGGCGCTCGTGCCCGACCCCACGCCGACGGACGACGTCTTCGAGCCGTAGCTCGTGCTCGTCCCGTACTCGACGTACCAGGTCGTCGAGACGCCACCAGGGTTGACGGAGCCGCTAGCGGTCGCGCTCGTCGGACCGACGGAAGTGACCGGCCCGGTGGTCGCGGTCGGCGCGGCGGTCGACGCGGCGCCGGCGGGCAACACCGACAGCAGCGCGAGCGCGAGAAGAGCGCCAGGGAGAGCCAATCTCCGCAGAATCGTCATTGCACCCGAGACGATCTCGTCAAACCGTGGGGCTTTTGAGGCCGGAATGTAAAACAGGGGTAAATCGGCGCCGCCGGACGACCCGCCCGCCCGTCATCCCGCCGGGCGACGCGAATCATCCTCCGGGCCGATGTATCAGTCCGGGCCCCTCGTAGCTCTCACGTGCATGAAACGTCAGCTGTTCTTCATCCTTCTCGTGACCGGGCTGATCCTCCTGGCGCTCGGCGGCTGGACGATCAAGGGCCTGCGCTGGGCAGCGGCCGGCGGACGTTCGACCACGGTGCCGCAGCCGGCCTGAACGCAGCCCGGCCTCTTAACCTTGTTAACGATCGCCTGGTAGCTTGCCGTGGTGAGCAGGCCTCACCTCTCAGTCGATCCGCCTGATCTCGACACCGTCGCGACCGTGAAGGGCCTGGCGCGCCTCTGGCGCGAGCAGGCCCGGCTCGTGATCGTGGGGCTCTCCTGCGCGTTCGTGTACACGGGCCTCTCGCTGGCGATCCCGATCGTCGTACGGCATGCGATCGACAACTCGATCGCCCCCACGAACGGCCACGGCGACCCACTGTGGCCCTACCTCGTCGCGATCGTCCGGCTCGCGGTGATCCGCTTCGGGATCAACTTCACGCGCCGCTATGCGACGTCGCGGACGGGCATCCGCGTCGAGTGGCGCATGCGAGAGCTGCTCTACCAGGCCTACCTCCGCTACCCGCGCGCGTTCTACGACCGCCATGCGACCGGTCAGGTGGTCTCGCGCGCGACCAACGACCTCTATCCGATCCGCTACTTCATCGGCTGGGGCATGACCCAGGGCCTCCAGTCCGTGATGATGATCTTCGGGATCGCGGTCGTCCTCTTCGTGGTCAACCCGAAGCTGGCCGCGATCGCGCTCGTCTCGATGCCGCTCGTGTTCGTGCTCGCATTCATGTTCGCGCGGCGCGTGATGCCGATCTCACGCCATGTGCAGCAGCTCAAGGCGGACGTCACCGAGGCCGCCGACGAGGCAGTGGTCGGGATCGAGATGGTGCAGGCCTTCGGGCGCGAGGACGACGTGGAGGCACGGTTCACGACCAAGGCCGAGGCCGTCCGCGACGGCGTGCTGCGCCAGGCGCGCGTCGAGGCGGCGTTCCTGCCGGGCCTGCTCTTCCTGCCGACGATCTCGATCGCGGCGGTCGTGCTGTTCGGCGGCCGCGACGTGATCGGCGGCACGCTCACGTACGGCGAGTTCTTCCTCTTCTACCAGCTGCTCCTGCAGCTGGTCTGGCCGCTCGAGGCGCTCGGCTGGATCCTCTCGCTCGCGCAGCGCGCGACGGCCTCGGCCTCGCGCAGCTTCGCCTGGTTGCGTGGGATCGAGCCGATCCCCGAGCCGGAGCACCCGCACACCCTGCCCGCGGGTCCCGCTCGGCATCACCTTCGAGAACGTCCACTTCTCGTACGGCACCGGGAGCGAGGTTCTCTCTGGCATCGACCTGGAGCTGCAGCCGGGGGAGATCGTGGCGGTGTGCGGTCCGACCGGCGCCGGCAAGTCGTCGCTGCTCAACCTGGTGCCGCGGTTCTACGACCCGACCGGCGGACGTGTGCTGCTCGGCGGGGTCGACCTGCGCGAGCTCCGGCTGACGGAGCTGCGCTCGGCAGTCGCGCTCGTCACGCAGCGCCCGATCCTCTTCTCGATCCCGCTCCGCGACAACCTGACGGCTGCGAGGCCGGACGCCCCGTGGGACGAGGTCGTCGCCGCGTGCGAGGCCGCAGGGCGTCGCCCACTTCGCCGCCGAGCTGCCCGAGGGCTACGACACGCTGATCGGCGAGCGCGGAGTGAACCTGTCGGGCGGGCAGCGGCAGCGGGTCGCGCTCGCCCGCGCGCTCGTGGCCGGAGCCCGCGCCGTCGTGCTCGACGACCCGATGTCGGCCGTCGACACGCAAACCGAGCGGCATCTCGTCACCAACCTCCGCCCCGCGCTCGCCGGACGGACCGTGCTGATCGCCACGCAACGGTTGAGCACCGTGCATGATCGCCGATCGCGCGGTCGTGATCGACGACGGCGTGATCCTCGAGCAGGGAGCGCCACTCGACCTGCTCGAGCGCGGCGACGCGTTCACGCAGCTGTTCGGCGAGGAGGTGCTGGCGGCGTGAGCGTAAGCTCGACGGAGCTCATCACGGAGCGGAGGAGGACGAGGAAGCCGCGCGTCGGGCTCAGCCGTCTGGGCCTCTATCTGACCGGCCGCTGGGGGCGCGTGAGCGCGCTCGCCGTCGTCGGCGTCGCGAGCGCCGCGGCGCCGGTCGCTGCGCTGCTCGTCGTGCAGGATGCGATCGACGAGGGGATGCTCGCCCACAACGAGAGCCGCCTCGCGCGTGACGTTGTCGTCTACCTCGCCATCAACGCTGCCGCCTGGATTCTCGGGACCACGCTCGTGCGCGGGCTCGCGGCCGTCGGCCAGACGGTCGTGCTCGGGCTGCGCCGCGATCTCTTCGACCACCTGACGAAGCTCTCGCTCCGCTACTTCAGCGGGCAGAAAGCCGGCTGGATCATCGCCCGCCTGACCTCGGACGTCGACGCGCTCTCCGACGTGCTCTCCCAGGGCCTCACGACCCTGGTCGTCAACACGCTGACGGTGCTCGCGGCGATCGTCGGCTTGTTCATCCTCGACTGGCGGCTCGGGCTGGTGGCGCTCGTGATCCTGCCGCCCACGCTGGTCCTTACACGCTGGTTCCAGGTGCGCTCCCACACCGCCTTCCTGAGCGTCCGCGAGACGATCGCCGCGATGACCGCGCAGATCGCGGAGTCGGTCTCGGGTATGGCGGTCATCCAGGCATTCAGCCGTGAGCGCGCGTTCCTCGCAGAGTTCGACCGCTCGAACGCCGCCAATCGCGAGACGAACACGCACGCGCAGTACCTGAACTCGCTCTTCTTCCCCGGCATCGAGCTGCTCGGCGCTATCGCGATGGCGTCGATCCTCTGGGTCGGCGGCCGGATGATCGCCGACGACGCGCTCCAGATCGGCACGCTGGTCTCCTCGGTCTTCCTGCTCAACCTCATCTTCCAGCCGCTGCAGGAGCTGTCCGACCTCTACGGACAGGTGCAGTCGGCCGGCGCCGCGATGGAGAAGATCACGACCGTTCTCGACACCGAGCCCGAGATCCGGGACGCGCCCGGGGCGAAGCGCGTGGACATCGAGGGCGATCTGAGGCTCGACCACGTCACGTTCGCGTACGGCGCGGAGCCGGTGCTGCACGCGATCGACATCCACGTCCCGGCCGGCGGCTGCCTCGCGCTCGTCGGGGAGTCGGGAGGCGGCAAGTCGACCACCGCGAAGCTGGTCGGGCGCTTCTACGACCCGGACGACGGCGCGATCCGCGTCGACGGCCACGACCTGCGCGACCTCGAGCTCCGCGCCTACCGGCGACAGCTCGGCGTCGTGCTGCAGGACCCGTTCCTGTTCGCCGGCACGATCGCCGACAACATCCGCTTCGCCCATCCGGAGGCCACCGATGCCGAGGTGGAGGACGTCGCACGCGCGGTCGGAATCGATCGGATCGCACGGCGCTTCGACGACGGCCTGCAGCACGTCGTGCGCGAGGGCGGCGCCGGGCTGTCCGCGGGGGAGCGTCAGCTGATCTCGATCGCCCGCGCGCTCCTGGCCGACCCGCGCATCCTGATCTTCGACGAGGCGACCTCGAACATCGACCGGCCGACCGAGATCCTGATCGAGCGCGCGCTCGACCGTCTGCTGCGAGGACGAACGTCGATCATCATCGCCCACCGGCTCGCGACCGTAAGGCGGGCGGACGAGATCCTCGTGATCGAGCACGGACGGATCGCGCAGCGGGGACGCTTCGACGAGCTGCTGGCGGCCGACGGACCGTTCCGACGGCTCGCCCGTGACCTCGAGGGCGCGGCCTACTCGCCGCAGTCGGTCGACGCCGAGCCGGCGAGTGGGAGCCGCGCGAGCAGCTGGGCAAGGGTCTCGAGCTCAGACTCCGAGTAGCGGCTCGCGAAGAGCTCCTCGATCCCGCGGACGTGCGTGACCGCAGCCTTGCGCAGCCGGTTGCGGCCCGCGTCGGTGAGCTTGGCGTACGAGACGCGTGCGTCGGAGTTGCAGGTCGCCTTCTCGACGAGCCCCGCACGCTCGAGACCCTCCAGCAGCCGGGTGATCCCCGACGCGCTCAGCAGGACGCTCCTGGAGAGGTCGACGCGGCGCATCATCGAGCCTTCGGCGCGGGCCAGGTGGAGGAGCACCTCGTAGTCGTTCAGCGTCAGGCCGTGGTCGCGCTGCAGCTCGGCCGACAGCTCGCGGGTGATCGCCGCGTGCGCACGCAGGAAGGTGACCCACCCGGCCAGCTCGGCAGTGCCTGCAGTCTTCGTCGCCGCCATAGTTGCGTACTCAAGTGTAGCGGCCACTCCGGTGCCCCCCGTTCCCGCCGATAGGTTTTTCGATATGTCGGCTCGGGACCAGGGCATTGTCGTCGAAGGGCTCGCGCGGACATTCAAGGAGATCCGGGCCGTCGACGGCATCGACCTCGAGATCTCGCCGGGCGAGATCTACGGCTTCCTCGGCCCGAACGGCGCGGGCAAGTCGACGACGGTGCACATGCTGACGACGCTCCTGCCTCCGACCGGCGGACGGGCGACCGTCGCGGGCTTCGACGTCGTTTCGGATGGGCCGAAGGTGCGCGCGCGCATCGGGGCGGCCCTGCAGGAGACGGCGCTCGATCCCTTCCTGACCGGCCGCGAGCACCTCCGGCTGCAGGCGTCCCTGCACGGGATCCGCGGCCGCGAGCGGCAGCGCCTGCAGGACGAGCTGCTCGGACGGGTCGGGCTCATGCAGGCGGCCGACCGCAAGGTGCGGACGTACTCGGGCGGCATGAAGCGGCGGCTCGACCTCGCCCTGTCGCTGATCCACGACCCGTCGATCCTGTTCCTCGACGAGCCGACGACGGGGCTCGATCCGCAGAGCCGCGCGGCGCTGTGGCAGGAGGTCGGGCGGCTCGCCCGCGACGAGGGCGTCACGGTGTTCCTGACGACGCAGTACCTCGAGGAGGCCGACGTGCTCGCCGACCGCGTCGGGATCATCGACCACGGTCATATAGTCGCCGAGGGGACGCCGGCCGAGCTGAAGGCCGAGATCGGCAAGTCGACCGTCGAGATCGTGCCCGAGCAGTCCGACGAAGGGCCGCGGCTGAGCGAGATCCTCGCCCGCTTCGGCACGGAGACGGCCGCCAGGCCGGGGGCCGCCGCCGTTCGCCTCGACGGCCGCGGCGAACTGGCCGACGTCGTCCGCGCGCTCGACCAGGAGAACCTCCGCGCCGCGGAGATCAACCTCCACTCCCCCTCGCTCGACGACGTCTTCCTCCAGAAGACCGGACGGAAGCTCGAGGGCTCAGACGAGGAGGACGAGTGACCGACGTCACGACACAGGTGCTGCTGATCGCTCGGCGGTCGCTCGTGCGCACGGCGCGCCAACCCGGCACGTGGATCCCGCCGCTCTCCTTCCCGCTGATCCTGATGGCGGTCAACTCGAACGGGCTGCGCGCGGCGACGCACCTCCCCGGCTTCCCGACGAAGTCGTTCCTCGCGTTCTTCGTGCCGTTCTCCTTCATGCAGGGTGCGCTGTTCGCGTCGGGGATCGCGGGGACCGATCTCGCGCGCGACATCGACAGCGGCTTCCTCAACCGGCTCGCATTGACGCCCATCCGCGGCGGGGCGTTGCTCCTGGGGCAGATCGGCGGCGTGCTCGGTCTCGGCGCCGCCCAGGCGGTCATCTACCTGAGCGTCGCGCTCGCGTTCGGCGTGCACATCGACGCCGGGGTCGGCGGCGCGATCCTGATCCTCGTGCTCGCGCTCGGCGCGGCGGCCGGCTTCGGGACGCTCGGGCTCTGGATCGCGCTGCGGACGGGGTCGGCCGAGGGGGTGCAGTCGATGTTCCCGCTGCTCTTCTTCCTACTGCTCGTGTCGAGCATGAACCTCCCGCGGAACCTGATCGAAGTCTCGTGGTTCCGCGACCTCGCGACCGCCAACCCCGTGAGCTACATGATCGAGGCGCTCCGTTCGCTCGTGATCGAAGGGTGGAACCTCGAGGCGCTCGCACTCGGGTTCGGCGTCACGATCGGCCTGACGGCCGTGTCGCTGATGCTCGCGTCGCGGCAGCTCCGGGTGAGGATGGCGAGGACGTGAGGTCGCGGCTCGATGTCGCCTTCGCGCTCGCCTACCGCCAGTCGACCATTCTGCTCAAGAACCCGTCGCTGTTACTGCCGCCGATGCTGTTCCCGCTGGCGAACTTCGTCGCGTTCGCCGGTGGCCTGTCGCGGCTGAGGCACGTGCCCGGGTTCGACTTCCGCGGCGGGTACACGGGATTCCAGTTCGTGTTCGTGCTCCTGCAGTCGGCCGTGTTCGGCGGCGTGTTCACAGGCTTCGGGATCGCCAGGGACTTCGAGCGCGGGTTCGCGAAACGGCTGCTCGTGTCGGCGCCGCAGCGCAGCGGCCTCATCATCGGCTACGGGCTCGCGGCGCTCGTTCCGGTGGTCGATGATCGCGACCGTGCTGACGGTCGTCGCGCTGATCGCGGGCATGCAGATCGGCGGCAGCGGCATCGACCTGTTCGGCCTCTACGCGCTGGCGGTCCTCTTCAACCAGGTCGGCCTGCTCTGGGCCTGCGGCGTCGCGATGCGCTTCCGCACGAGCCAGGCCGCGCCGCTGATGCAGACGCCGGTCTTCCTGACGCTCTTCCTGGCGCCGGTGTACGTCCCGCTCCATCTGCTGCAGGGATGGATCCACGGAGTCGCGCGGCTGAATCCGTACACGCTGCTGCTCGAGGCCGGCCGCGGGCTCCTCGAGGGGCGTCCGACCCAGATCGCTTCGGCCTTCCTGACCGCGGGGGTGCTGGTCGTCGTCTTCGCCGTCTGGGCGCGGACGGGGCTGGCGCGCGCCGAGCGCGCCGGGTGAGCGACGGTCAGACGCGGCCGAACGTCGAGACCTGTGCGACACGGCGGTGCCGACGCATCACCTCGCCGCCGTTCGTGTCGTTCCCGATGCCGGTGTTGCCCTCGACGGTCTCGAGCGCGCCGCCGCTCCTGACCGCGATCACGATGCCGACGTGGTCCGACAGCCCGCCGTCCCAGTTGTAGACGGCGAGGTCGCCGGGCGCAGGCGGCGACCCCGCAGGGACGCGGCGCCCCGTCGCGCGCAGCCACGCCTCGAGCGTCGGCACGTACGCGACGCCGCGCGCGTTCACGCCTGCGCCGTGCCAGCCCCGGCAGAGCGTCACGCCGGCGCCGACCGAGAAGCAGTACGACGTGAAGATCGCGCACCAGGGAACGCCGTTCACCCCGAACCAGCGTCCGAACATCGTGCGGTTCGAACCGGGAGGGCTCTCCTTCACCCCGACGTGACGTAACGCCTCCGCCAGCGCCTGCCGGCCCGCCTTCGACGCCGCAGCAACGTTGGTCGCGCTCACCGCGCACCTCCCTCGTCGCTCGCTCGCTCGAAATCTACAGCGGGCCGCTCGAGGTGTCGCAGCCGCTCGGCTCGCCGCGCTGATACCCGCGGAGGAACCACCGCTGGCGCTCGGCCGAAGAGCCGTGCGTCCACGTCTCCGGGTTGACCCTGCCCTGCGTCTCCTGCTGGATCCGGTCGTCCCCCACCGAGGCCGCCGCATCGAGGCCGTCGTCGATGTCCTGCTGCGTGAGGTCGACGATGTACCCGGTCGCGACCGCGTGGCGCGCCCACACGCCGGCGTAGCAGTCGGCCTGCAGCTCGGTCCGGACCGACTGGCTGCTCGCGCCCTGCGAGCTCCCCGTCCGGAGTGCGCCGAGCAGGTCCTGCGCGTGGTGGCCGTACTCGTGAGCGATCACGTACGCCTCGGCGAACGGGCCTCCGCGGGCGCCGAAGTTGTCGTGGAGCTCCTGGTAGAAGCCGAGATCGATGTAGACCTTCTTGTCGACCGGGCAGTAGAAGGGACCGACGTCGGTCGTCGCGGGCCCGCAACCGGTGTCGGTCTGCCCCGTGAAGAAGACGGTGTCCGCGAGCCGGTACGGGCGCCCGTGCGCCTGGAACCAGCTCTTCCAGTAGGCCTGGACCGAGTTGACGTCGGCGACGATCCGGCAGTCCTGCCGCGTGTTCGCGTCGGCGCCGGTCGTGCAGTCCGTGCCGAGCGAGCTCGAGGGCGACTGCGACGGCGACGCGACCGTCACGCCGTCCAGTTGGCCGAAGGCGCCGTTTCCGCCGCCGGAGAGCAGCGCGAACAGGATGAAGACGACCACGCCGACGAGCCCGAGCCCGCCGCCGCCGAGCGCGACCGGGCTCCCGAGCCCGCCGAAGCCCCCGGCGCCGCGGCGATCCTCGATCTGGCTCGTGTCGAGCCGCTGCCCCGTGCGGAACCGCATTGGCCGGGTATGCCCGACCGATCATGTCGTTAGTCCTTATTTGACGAATCAGGGTTCGTTATGTATTTCTTCACCATGCCAATGAACAAACCAGGGAAGAAGCTGACCTTCGCCGCGGCCCTCGCGGCGGCGCTCGCGCTCGCGGCGGGGGCCGCGGCGCGCACCACCGACACCAACCTGTCGCTCGTCGCGTACTCGACGCCGAAGACGGTGATGGGCAAGATCATCCAGGCCTGGCAGAAGACATCCGACGGCTCGGGCGTCTCGGTCAACCAGAGCTACGGCGCGTCGACCGACCAGGCGCGCGCCGTCGCGCAGGGGCTCAAGGCGGACGTCGTGTTCCTGTCCACCGGCGACGACGTCAACCTGCTCGTCGACGCCGGGCTCGTCGACTCGAAGTGGAACCGGCAGAGCTACGACGGCATCGCTGCCGACACGCTCGTCGTCTTCGCCGTGCGCCCGGGGAACCCGAAGCACATCAAGTCGTGGCAGGACCTCGTGCGCCCGGGCGTGCAAGTGGTCACGCCCAACCCGTTCAGCTCCGGCTCGGCGAAGTGGAACGTCCTTGCGGCCTACGGCGCGGAGCGCCGGCTCGGCAAGACCGACAAGCAGGCCTCGAGCTTCGTGCAGAAGCTGTTCCAGCACGTCGTCTCGCAGGACTCGTCCGGCCGCAACGCCACGAACACGTTCCTCGCGGGCAAAGGCGACGTGCTGATCACCTACGAGAGCGAGGCGATCAACTCGCGGCTGAACGGCCAGGACATCCAGTACGTGATCCCGCGCCAGTCGATGCTGATCGAGCTGCCGATCGCGGTGCTCAAGTCGAGCTCGAACAGGGACAAGGCGAACCAGTTCATCCGGTTCGTGAAGAGCGCCTCCGGCGCAGGACCTGCTCGCGCAGTACGGCTTCCGCCCGGTCGACAAGAAGATCGCCGCGAAGTACGCGGACAAGTACCCGACGCGGCCGGGCATCTTCAAGGTCGACGACAAGTACATCGGCGGCTGGCGGAACGCCGACAAGATCTGGTTCGACCCGAACAACGGCCGCATGGCCAAGATCGAGCAGGGCCGTCGGGGGGCCGACCGCTGGCTAGCACCGCACATGCCGCACGCTTCGTGCGGCGGTCGTCCAGACGTCCGAGCGAGGGGGCCCAAGCGGCCCTCTCGCTCGGCTTTACGACCGCCTACCTTTCCGCGATCGTCGTGCTCCCGATCGCGGCGCTCGTCTGGGCGTCGCGCGCGGACGGCGTCGGCGCGTTCTGGGAGGTCGCCTCGTCGCCGGAGGCGGTCGCGGCGCTCAAGCTCAGCCTCGGCGCGGCCTTCGTCGTGTCCGCGGTCAATGCCGTGCTCGGCACGATCACCGCGTGGGTCCTCGTTCGCGACGAGTTCCGCGGCAAGCAGGTCGTCAACGCGCTGATCGACCTGCCGTTCGCACTGCCGACGATCGTCGCCGGGCTCACGCTGCTCGCGCTGTACGGCCCGAGCTCACCCGTCGGCATCGACATCGCGTTCACGCGAACGGCGATCGTGGCCGCGCTGCTGTTCGTCACCCTCCCGTTCGTGGTGCGCACGGTGCAGCCGGTGCTACTCGAGCTCGACCGCGAGACGGAGGAGGCGGCCCGCTCGCTCGGCGCCGGGGAGCTCCGCGTGTTCCGGAGCATCGTCCTCCCGAACATCCTCCCCGGGATCCTGTCCGGCGTCGCGCTCGCGTTCGCCCGCGCGGTGGGCGAGATCGGTGCGCTGGTGCTCATCTCGGGGAACCTGCCGTTCAAGACCGAGGTCGCGTCGGTCTTCGTCTTCAACCACATCCAGAGCGGCGACCAGGCCGGCGCCTCCGCCGTGGCGGTGGTGATGTTGCTGATCTCGTTCGGCATCCTGCTCGCGATCGGCGGCGTGCGCTTCCTCGCGACGAGGCACGAGCGTGCCTAGGCGCGCCTCTCGGTACGGGCTGCGCTTCGTCGCGCTCGGCTACCTGCTCGTCGTCCTCATGGCGCCGCTCGCGATGGTCTTCTGGCGCGCGTTCGACAAGGGCGCCGACCACCTCTGGCACTCGCTGAGCGACCCGAACACGGTGCACGCGTTCAAGCTCACGCTGATCATCGCCGCCATCGCCGTCCCGTTGAACACGATCTTCGGGATCGTCTGCGGGCTCGCGATCGTGCGTCAGCGCTTCCCCGGCGCCGGAATCGTCAACGCGATCGTCGACCTCCCGCTCGCCATCTCCCCCGTCGTGGTCGGGCTCTCGCTCTTCCTCCTGTTCGGCAGGACCGGATGGTTCGGGCCGTGGTTCCAGCACCACGGGATCCAGATGCTGTTCGCGCTGCCGTCCATGGTGATCGCGACGATCTTCGTGTCGCTGCCGTTCGTCGCACGGGAGGTCGTGCCGATGCTCCGCGAGATCGGCGACGAACAGGAGCAGGCTGCGCGCACGCTCGGAGCGGGCTCGTGGACGACGTTCTGGCGGATCACGCTGCCTTCGATTCGCTGGGCCGTGATCTACGGCGTCGTCCTCACGACCGCACGCTGCCTCGGCGAGTACGGCGCCGTCGCGGTCGTCTCCGGGCACATCGAGGGGCAGACCGAGACCGCGACGCTGCGCGTGCAGGACGCCTACGAGAACTTCGATCTTCCCGGCGCCTACGGCATCTCGCTCGTGCTCGCGGTCCTGTCGGTGCTCGTTCTCGTCGCGATGACCCTCTTGAAGCCGAAGGAGACCATCTCCCGATGAGCATTCAGATCCGCAACATCTCGAAGCGCTTCGGTGACTTCCAGGCGCTCGACGATGTCTCGGTCGAGGTCGAAGGCGGGTCGCTGACCGCGCTGCTCGGCCCCTCCGGGTCGGGCAAGTCGACGCTGCTCCGGATCGTCGCGGGCCTCGAGTGGCCGGACGGCGGCGAGGTCCTGCTCGCCGGCGAGGACGCGACCACGCTCGCCCCGCAGCAACGCGGCGTCGGGTTCGTCTTCCAGCACTACGCCGCGTTCAAGCACATGACGGTTCGCGACAACATCGCGTTCGGCCTGAAGGTGCGCAAGCGGCCGCGCGACGAGATCCGCGCGCGCGTCGCCGAGCTGCTCGCGCTCGTGCAGCTCGAAGGGTTCGGCGACCGCTATCCGGCTCAGCTGTCGGGCGGCCAGCGGCAGCGAATGGCGCTCGCCCGTGCGCTCGCGCCCGAGCCGAAGGTGCTGCTGCTGGACGAGCCGTTCGGCGCCCTCGACGCACGCGTCCGCGGTGAGCTCCGCCGCTGGCTGCGGCGTCTGCACGACGAGACGCACACGACGACGGTCTTCGTCACGCACGATCAGGAGGAGGCGATGGAGGTCGCCGACAACGTGGTCGTCATGAACCACGGGCGGGTCGAGCAGGCGGCAACGCCGCGCGGAGCTCTACGACGCCCCTGCGAACGAGTTCGTGATGTCGTTCGTCGGCCACGCAACGCGCCTCGGCGACTCCTGGGTGCGACCGCACGACCTCGAGGTCGTGCTCGACGCCGACGAGTCGACGCGCGAAGCGCTCGTCGAGCGTGTGGTCCACCTCGGGTTCGAGGTTCGTGCCGAGCTGGTGTCGGGCGAGGGCGAGCGATTCAACGCCCAGCTCAGCCGCGACGAGGCGGATCGGCTCGAGCTCGAGCGCGGCCAGATCGTGTTCGTCCGGCCGGTACGCGAGACGGTGTTCGCCTAGCGGCTCAGTGCGGCGCCCAGGCGTCGGGGTCGGCGCGCAAGCGCCTCGACCGATGCGGGCAGCTCGCCGCGGGCGAGTCGGCGACGCGTGACCTGCTCGAGCACGGCGCGCAGACTCGCGCGCACGGCGACCCAGACGTCGCGCAGCCGCTCGGCGCTTCCCTCGTACGAGACCTGCTCCGAGCGCAGCGCCGCGCACGTTCGCGAGCGGGCCGTCGACGGCGCGGATCACGTCGGCGAGCGTGATCTCGTCGGCGGGGCGCGCGAGCCAGTAGCCGCCCTCCGCCCCGCGCTTGCTGGCGACGAGCCCGGCGTTGCGCAGGTCGACCAGGATGTTCTCGAGGAAGTTCGAGCGGGATCTCCTGCGCCTGCGGCGATTCGCTCGCCCTTCACCGGCCCGCGGACCGGCGGCCGCCAGCTCGACCGTCTGCCCGGATCGCGTAGTCCGCCTTGGCGGAGACCCTCATGCGCCGCCGCCCGAAGGCATCGAGGAGGATCCGGATCTCGCACACCTCGCGAAAGCCCAGGCGCTTCGAGGATCGGCCTGCGACATCGGGCTCGCCTGTGTGACGAGGACCGGCGTTCCGCGCCGCGACCGCGTCCTCCCAGCGCGCCGCGACGAGCGCGCGGTAGGCGCCCCGGCCCCGCGCCTCCGGCAGCGTTGCGCCGCCGAACAGCGTCACGCCGTGCTCGCTGAAACGAGGCCGTCGCACGTGCTACGGGCTCGCCGTCGACGTATGCGAGATAGACGACGTTCTGCGGGTCGTCGTCGGCGTCGTCCGGGGCGCGCTGCGGCTCCGGCATCCCGAACGCGACGGCAGCGATGCGGGCGGCCGCCAGGTGCTCGTCGGGCGTGGCGCGCCTTCCTGACGACCACGTCGGGCATCGGCCCCGCCGGCGGCTCGGTCAGCACCATCCCGACCGCGAGCGGCGTCGCATCGTCGACGAGGCCGCGGTCGAGCAGCCGGTCGACGAGGTCGCCCGGCGTCGCGTGCGTGCCGACCTCCCAGGTGCAGGCGGTGCGACCCTTGCCCGTGCAGCCGCGCGTGGATCTCGGCGCGCACGTCGTCCAGCTCGTCCGCACCGAGGCGGAAGCGCTGCGCGACGTTCCAGCCGGGCTGGTCGGCCCGGCCCATCCAGAGCACGTAGCGATCGGTGACGTCGCGCTCGTCCGTCGGGCCGAGCGGCGTGTACGTGTTCGCGTTCTCCGCGAGCTCGAGCAACTCGGCTCGACGACGAGCCCGCCGAGTAGAGGCTCGAGCGCCAGGCGCGCGCGGTAGATCGTCTTGAGGTGCTCGACACGCTTCGACGTACGCGCGCGTCTCGGCGAACTGGATGCCCTCGCCGCGCGCCTGCCAGCGGTCGACGTTGCCCTGGCCGGCGTTGTACGCGGCGAGCACGAGCTTCTCGTTCCCGTACTTCTTGAACAGGTTGTCGAGGTACCACGCGCCGTAGCGGATGTTGATCTCGGGGTTGTACAGATCGTCGGTGCGGAATGCGTTGCCGCCCGTGCGGATCGCGATGCCGCGGGCGGTCGACGGGCGTCAGCTGCATCAGCCCGATCGCGCCGGACGGCGACACGACGCCCGGTCGGAACTTCGACTCCTGGTAGATGACGGCGGCGAGGAGCGCCGGGTCGAGGCCGTGCTCGTCGGCGTGCACGCGCACGAACTCCGAGTAGCGGAGCGGATAGCGCAGGCGCTCGTACCACGCCGGGCTCGTACGGTCGACGTAGAGAACGACGGCGCCTGCGGCGAGCACGAGCCCGACCACCGACGAGCAGCGCGGCGCGCCTCACGCGACCTGGAGGTCTCGCATCACCGACGCGACGAACGCGTCCAGGTCCTCGAGCGAGCCGATGTTCTTGAACGCGTAGTCGGCGCGCTTCACCTTCTCGGCGTCGGGGATAAAGCGCGGCTCGCGGTCGTCGATCGCGATCTGCGAGCGCGCGCGCCGCAGCTTCGTCGGCGCCGTGATCACGACGACCTTGTCGAACCGCGCGTCACCGCCCACCTCGTAGAGGAGCGGCACCTCGGTCACGCACACGCGCGGCGGCGTCTCGGCAGCCCGGCGAGCTCCTCGCGCCACTGCAGGTATTCGGCCGAGACGAGCGGGTGCAGCAGCTCCTCGAGCCAGGCGAGCGCCTCGGCGGTCGTTGAAGACGATGGTCGCGAGCGCGCCGCGGTCGATCTCGCCGTCCGGCCCGAGGACACCGTTCCCCATGCGCTCGACGACCCGACGCTTGACGTCGTCGCGTCGGAGCAGGTGATGGACGATCTCGTCGCTCGAGACGATCGCCGCGCCGTGACGCGCGAACGCCCGCAGCGCCTCGCTCTTTCCGCTCCCGATGCCGCCCGTGATCGCGACGGCGACCGGGCGGGTCACTCCTCGACGACTGCCTCGGCCTCGGGGGCGGCCTCGGCGTCCGGCTCGGCGTCCGCCACCGGAGTGTCGGGCACCTCCTCGATCTCCAGGGCGTCCTCGGTCGCCTCGGGAGCATCGGCCACCTCGGCCGAGTCCTCAGCTTCCGCCACGTCGGCGGCCTCGGCCACGTCGCGCAGCCTCGGCGCCACGTCGGCGGCTTCGGCCTCGGCCTCGGCTTCCGCCACGTCGGCGGCCTCGGCCACGTCGGCGGCCTCGGCCTCATCGGCAGCTTCGGCCACGTCGGCTGCGTCGGCCGCGGGTGCGTCCGCGAAGACGTCTTCGGAGAGGTCGAGGCTCGGCCGCGTGTGCACCGACTCGGCGCCGTCGGCGCGCGGCTGAACCGGATCCGTGTCCTCGACGCGCTTGAGCGAGAGCGAGAGGCGGCGGCGCTCGCCGTCGACCTCGATGATCTTCACGTTCACCGGCTGACCCTGCGAGACGACCTCGCGCGGGTTCTCGACGTGATGCTGCGCGAGCTCGGAGATGTGCACGAGCCCCTCGACGCCGGGGAGGATCTCGACGAAGGCGCCGAAGGTGACGACCTTCGTGACGCGGCCCTCGACGACGTCGCCCTCGTCGTAGCTCGACGAGCACCTGCTGCCACGGATCGCTCTGGGTCTGCTTGAGCCCGAGCGAGATGCGCTGGCGGTCGCGGTCGATGTCGAGCACCTTGACCTGCACGTTCTGGCCGATCTCGAGCACCTCGGACGGGTGGTTGACGTGCGACCACGAGAGCTCGGAGATGTGGATCAGGCCGTCCATGCCGTCGAGGTCGACGAACGCGCCGAAGTCGACGATGTTCGAGATCTGGCCCTCGACGACGTCGCCCGGCTGCAGCTTGTCGAGGATCTGCTGCCGCTGCTCCTTGCGCTCCTCTTCGAGCACGGCGCGGCGCGAGAGCACGACGTTGTTGCGCGAGCGGTTGAGCTCGATCACCTTCGCGCGCAGCTCCTGGCCGAGGAACTCGTCCAGGTCCTGCACGCGGCGGATGTCGACGAGCGACGCGGGCAGGAAGCCGCGCACGCCGAGGTCGAGGATGAGGCCGCCCTTGACGACCTCGATCACGCGGCCGTTGACCGGCTCGCCCGACTCGGCGGCGCCCTCGATGTTCTTCCACGCGAGCTCGAAGCGCGCGCGCTTCTTCGAGAGGATCAGGCGCCCTTCGGCGTCCTCCTTCGTGAGCACGAGCGCGTCGATCTCGTCGCCGAGCGTGACCTCGTCGGCCGGGTTGACCGAGCGCCGGATCGACAGCTCGGAGACCGGGATGACGCCCTCCGACTTGTAGCCGATGTCGACGAGCACCTCGTCCTTGTCGACGCGGACGACGGTGCCGTGGACGACCTGTCCCTCGTTGATCTCGGGGAAGGTCGACTCGTAGTCGGGAATCAGCTCGCCGTCGGGGCCTTCGACCCAGACGCCCGGCTCTCGCTGCATGAGGTCGTTGCTAGCCAAAGCGGCCGCGAAGTATAGCCACGAACCGCCGCTCCACCGCCCGGCGCCGGCCCTGGCCCGCGCGGCCAGGTCCTCTTCCCAGGCAAGGGTGACAGCCGTGTAACGATCCGTTCACACGCGGGGCGAGGCCAGCTTCCATGCGGTAGGCGGACGCATGCGCGTTCCCTCGGAGTTCCCAGGGAAGGGTGACGGAACGCCGGCGAATCATCCACAGCCTCGTCCGCCGGGACGGTGGGCTACGGGAAGTGAACGCCGCCGCGGTCGTCGATCGTCGTGCCCTTCGCCCACGCGCCGTCCCAGACGCTCCCCTCCGGGTCGCGACACACCCGGTTCGGGAGCTTCAGGACTTCGCCTCGGCCCAGTTGTCGCCGACGCCGACGTCGACGCCGAGCGTGCGGGTCGAGGTCGTACGCGCCGACCATCTCCGCGCGCACGAGCTCCCGCGACCTTCGACAACTCCGGCTCGGGCACCTCGAGCAGCAGCTCGTCGTGCACCTGGAGCACGAGCCGCGCCCCCCTCCCTTCCTCGCGTGAGCCGCCGCGCGATGCGGATCATCGCGACCTTGATGATGTCCGCGTTCGAGCCCTGCATGACGAAGTTGACGGCGACGCGCTCGCCGAAGCCGCGCGTCTGCGCGGTTCGACGCGCGCAGCTCGGGCACCGGCCGGCGACGGCCGAGCAGCGAGGTCACGTAGCCGTCGCGCGCCGCCTGCTCGATCGTCCGCGCGATGAAGTCCTGGACGTGCGGGAAGCGCGCGAGGTACGCGTCGATGTACCGCTGCGCCTCGTCGCGCGGGATCTCGAGGTTCTCGGACAGCCCGAACGCCGAGATGCCGTAGACGATCCCGAAGTTGATCATCTTCGCGATCGAGCGCTGGCCGGACGTGAGCTTCGCGGGCTCGACGCCGAGCACCTCGGCCGCGGTCGCGGTGTGGATGTCCTCGCCGCGCTCGAACGCCTCGCGCAGCTTCGGCTCGCCGGAGACGTGCGCGAGGATGCGCAGCTCGATCTGCGAGTAGTCGGCCGACAGCAGCCGCCGTGCCCTCCTCGGCGATGAACGCCGAGCGGATCTCGCGGCCGAGCTCGGTGCGCACCGGGATCGACTGCAGGTTCGGATCGGACGTCGAGAGCCGCCCGGTCGCGGCGACCGTCTGGTTGAAGTGCGTGTGCAGCCGCCCGTCGTCCTCCGAGATCAGCGACGGCAGCGGGCCGAGGTACGTGTTGAGCAGCTTCGTCAGCTCGCGCCACTCCTCGATCACCGGGACGAGCGCGTGGTCGTCGCGGATCGCGCGCAGCACCTTGGCGTCGGTCGAGTAGCCGGTCTTGCCCTTGCGTCCGGCGGTCAGCCCGAGCTTCTCGAACAGGATCCGCGCCGAGCTGCTGCGGCGAGCCGAGCACGAACTCCTCGCCGGCGAGCTCGTAGCGCGCTCGACTCGAGCTCCTCGACGCGCTCGGCGAGGCGCGCGGTGATCTCGCCCATGCGGTAGGTGTCGATCTTCACGCCGGTCGCCTCCATCTGCGCGAGCACGCGCCGAGAGCGGCAGCTCGATCGTCGCGGTAGAGGTCGGTGAGGCCGCGCTCCTCGAGCCGCTCGAGCAGCGGCGCCACGAGCCGGCGCGGCGTCTCGGCGGCGCGCACGAGCGCCGCCGTCTCCTCCTCGGCCTCCGGCGCCGGGCAGCAGCTCGACGCCGTACTCGGCCGCGAGGTCGCGCGAGCTCGTAGGACGCGCGCCCGGGATCGATCAGGTAGGCGGCGAGCAGCGTGTCGTCGCGGCGTCGACGCCGCTCGCCTTCGCGTCGTGCACGACGAGCTCGGCGTCGCCGAGGTCGCCGGGCGGGCGCGGCCCGATGACGACCCCGTCGTCCGTCGCCACGGCGGCGCGGTCGCCGGCGGCCGCGTAGCCCGACGACACCCGCGCAAGTCGAGCTCGCCCTCGCGCCACGGCACCTCGATGCCGGTCACCTCGAGCGGCGCCGACGGCACCGCCTCGTCGAGCTCGTCGACGCGGTTCAGGAGCGCCGCGGAACTCGAAGCGGCGGAAGATCTCCTTGAGCTGCGAGCGGTCGGGCGGCGCGAGCACGAGCTGCGGCCGGGTCGCAGTCGATGTCGAGGTCGCGCCGCATCGTCGCGAGCTCCTTCGAGACGCGCGCCTGATCGGCGTGCTCGGTGATGTTCTTGCGCGCGCGCCGGCGACAGCTCCTCCGCGTGCTCGATCACGTCCTCGACCGAGCCGTACTGCGCGATCAGCTGGCCGGCGGTCTTGTCGCCGATGCCCGGAACGCCGGGGATGTTGTCGCTCGTGTCGCCCTTGAGGCCGATGAAGTCCGGCACCTGCTCGGGCGTGACGCCGTAGCGGGCCTCGACGCGCTCGGGCGTGTAGACGTTGACGTCGGCGACGCCGCGCGGCGTCATCATCAGGCAGACGTTCTCGCTGCACAGCTGGAACGCGTCGCGGTCGGTCGAGACGACGCACGTCTTGATCCCTTCCGTGTCGGCGCGCGTCGCGATCGTCGCGATCACGTCGTCGGCCTCCCAGCCCTCGAACTCGAGGTTGCGGTAGCCGAACGCCTCGACGATCGGGCGGAAGTGCGGGAACTGCTCGCGCAGCAGGTCCGGCATCGGCTCGCCGGCCCTCCTTGTAGACGACGTCCGCCGCCTCGGCGACCGCCGCGCGGTGCACCGGCCGCGAGTCCCAGGCGACGGCGACGCCCTTCGGGCGGTAGTCGGCGAGCAGCTTGAAGAGCATGTTGGTGAAGCCGAGCAGCGCGTTCGTCGGCTGGCCGTCGGTCGTCTGCAGCTCCTCGGGCAGCGCGAAGAAGGCGCGGTAGGCGAGGTTGTTGCCGTCGACGAGGAAGAGGTCGCAGCCGCGCGCGGGCGCGTCGTCGAGCTGCGAGCTCGGCTCCGGTGAGCGTCTTCGGCACAGGGCGAACGGTATCGTACCGGCGCCGGTGCCGAGGCTCGAGATCCACGCGTTCAGCGAGGACTTCCTCGACGAGGCGGGGACGCTGCTCGCCGAGCGCCACCGGCGGCACCGGGCCGCCGAGCCGCTTGCTGCCCGCCGCGTACGAGCATCCCGAGCAGGCGAGGGAGGCGATCGTCCAGGCGCTCGGCTTCAGCGACGCCGACGGGGTCGCCGCGACGCGCGGCGGGCGCCTGGTCGGGTACCTGCTCGGGATGCGCAAGGGCGACGACTGGGGCCCGAACGTGTGGGTCGAGCCGGCCGGCCAAGCCGCCGAGTACGCGGAGGACGTGCGCGACCTCTACGCCGCGGCCGCCGCCCGCTGGGTCGCGGACGGCCGCACGGCGCACTACGCCGTCGTCCCGGCGACCGACGCCGAGCTCGTCGACGCCTGGTTCAGGCTCGGCTTCGGCCACCAGCACGCGTACGGGATCGTGGAGCTGCCGCGACGTCGAGTGGCCCGACGGCATCAGGGAACTCGAGGAGCGCGACGTCGATGACGTGATCGCACTCGAGCCCCAACTGCAGGACCACCAGCGCGCCACTCCCGTGTTCTCGGGGCTGCCGCCGCCTTCAGACCACCACGTGGAGGAGCTGCGCAAGGAGCTCCTCGAGGAGATTGCGACGCCCACGATCGGCTCGTTCGTCGCCGAACAGGACGGGCGCGTTGTGGGCAACCTCGTCGTCTGCCCGCTCGCGCTCTCGGAGAGCACGCACTACGGGCTTGCGCGGCCGGAGCACATGTCGTTCCTCGCGCTTCGCGCTGACCGACCGGAGCGTCCGCGGCAGCGGGGTGGGACTGGCCCTCACGGAGGCGGGCTTTGCCTGGGCGCGCAAGCAGGGATACCGCGCGATGGTGACCGACTGGCGCGTCACCAACCTGCTCTCGTCGCGGTTCTGGCCGCGCGCGGCTTTCGCCCGACGTTCCTCCGCCTTCATCGCCGGATCGCGTGACGCGCGTACCGCTGCTCGCGGACACGCGCCTCGTCGTCGCCGATGCCGGCCCGGACGACGTCGTCCTCCGCCCGCCGCGCCCACCCGCGGCGCTCTCGCGACGTGCCTGCGGCCGCGCGCGAGGCGCTCGCGTTCCCGCTCGCGGGCCGCCGCTCGAGCGACCTCGTCA
This sequence comes from uncultured Thermoleophilia bacterium, assembly GCA_963742615.1. Classification (GTDB taxonomy): domain Bacteria; phylum Actinomycetota; class Thermoleophilia; order Gaiellales; family Gaiellaceae; genus PALSA-600. The sequence continues at coordinate 249,375 of CAVUMS010000004.1, forward strand.
CGCGCGGCGGCTCGGCGACGATCGTGATCGAGCAGCCCGTGCTGCCGATCCCCGGCGCGCAGCCGAGCCCACGACACGCGGCGATCGCCGCAGTCGCCGACGAGCTCGAGCGGCTCGGCGTCCGCCGCGTGACGATCCTCGTCGCCGGCGGTCTGCTCCGGCGGACGTCGCCGCGCGAGATCGGCTTCGCTCGTCACGCCCGAGTTCCGGCGGCGCTTCCGCGGGCGCGTGATCGTCCACGACGTCGAGGCCGACGATCTCGTCGAGCTCGGGGAGTCGGCGACGTCCCGCTGCGCGTCAACCGCGCGCTCGTCGAGACCGATCTCGTCGTCACGGTGACCGCTGCGGAGACGGTGCTGCACGGCGGCCCGGCCGCGCTGCTCGGCGCGACCGGCCGCGGAGTCGCTGCTGCGCGCCGAGGCGACGTCGCTGCTCGAGCCGAGCACGTCGCGCGGCTGGCGGCTCGCGCGCGAGCTCGAGCGGCGGCTCGCGCGCGCGCGTCGCCCGTCACCGGCGTGTCGCTCGTGCTCGACACGCCGCGACTCACCGGCCCGTTCGCCGGCTATCCGTACGACCAGGCGGCGATCGAGCGGCTGCTCCGCTCGCGCCTGCGGCGTCTGTCTCCAGCGCGCGCCCGGGCGCCGTTCGGCATGCGCGGGCTCGAGCGCCTGCCGCGCGCAGCTCGACGGCCGCCGCCGTCTTCGGCGGCACGCCGTCGGTGGCGCACGCCGAGGCGCTGCTTCGCGGCGACGCTGTTCAAGGGCGTCGAGCTGCGACGAGCCGCTCGACGCGATCGTGATCGGCATCCCGCCGACGACGCCGTTCCTCCCGCGCGAGCGGCCGAACCCCGTGAGCGCGGCGTACCTCGGCCTCGGCCTCGCGCTGCGCCTCTGGCGGAACGCGCCCCCGTCGCCGCCGGCGGGACGGCGATCCTCGCTCCACCCCTTTCCGCGGCGCTTCCCGCGCCCGACGCAGACGCCGTACCGCGCGCTCTTCTTCGACCCGCGACCGGCCGCGCGACGGCGAGGCGCCTGCACGAGGCCGAGCGGCACGCGGCGGCCGACGAGCGCGGCGCTCGCCGACTACCGCGCCGGCCGCGCCGTCCATCCGCTGCAGCCGTTCGCCGAGTGGCGCGCGTGCGACGCGACGGCGGACGCGCGCTCGGCGACGGTGCTGATCGCCGGCTGCCGCGACGCGCAGGCGGCGCGCCAGCTCGGCTTCGTCGGCGTCCACGAGCCTCGGCGCCGCGCTCGCGATGGCGCACGGCCGCGGCGCCGAGCGCATCGGCTATCCTGCTCTCGCCGCCCTACTTCCCGCTCGTCGTCGGCCGGATGACGAGCCTACGTCTCGCCGAGGTAGGTCTTGCGGACCTGCTCGTTCGTCTTCAGCGCCTCGGCGTCGTCGGCGAGCACGATCCGGCCCGGTCTCGAGCACGTAGCCGCGGTCGGCCGCGTCGAGCGCCATCAGCGCGTTCTGCTCGACGAGCAGGATCGACGTTCCCTGCTCGTTGATCGTCTTGATGATCTCGAAGATCCGCTCGACGAAGATCGGCGCGAGCCCGAGCGACGGCTCGTCGAGCAGGAGCAGCTTCGGGTCGCGCCATCAGCGCGCGGCCGATCGCGCACATCTGCTGCTCGCCGCCGGACATCGTCCCGGCCTTCTGGTCGCGGCGCTCCTTCAGCCGCGGGAAGAGCTCGAAGACGCGCTCCATGTCCTCGCGGATCTCCGCCTTGTCCGAGCGCTGGAACGCGCCCATCTCGAGGTTCTCGGTCACGCGTCATGCGCGGGAAGAGCCGGCGGCCCTCCGGCGACTGGGCGATGCCCGCGCTTCACGATCTCGTGCGCCGGGACCGTCGTGATGTTCTCGCCCCTGGAAGCGGATCACGCCCTGACGCGGCCGGTTGAGGCCGTTGATCGAGCGCAGCGTCGTCGACTTGCCGGCGCCGTTCGCACCGAGCAGCGTGACGATCTCGCCCTCGTTCACCTCGAGCGAGATGCCCTTGAGCGCGTGGATCGACCCGTAGTAGGTGTGGACGTCGTCGAGCTCGAGGATCGGCCCGCCGCCGTTCGAGCTGGTCACGCGAGACCCCGCCGCTTCATGTCCTCGACCGCCGCCTTGCCGAGGTAGGCCTCGATCACGCGCTCGTTCTGCTGCACCTCGCGCGGCGATGCCCTCGGCGATCTTCTCGCCGTAGTCGAGCACCGACACGCGGTCGGAGACGCCCATCACGACGCGCATGTCGTGCTCGATCATCAGCACGGTCAGCTTCTCCTCGTCGCGCAGCCGGCTGACGAACGCGGTGAACTCGGCCGACTCCTGCGGGTTCATGCCGGCGGTCGGCTCGTCGAGCAGGAGCAGCTGCGGCTCGGTCGCGAGCGCGCGCGCCACCTCGAGCCGCCGCTGGTCGCCGTACGGGAGGTTGCGCGCCACCTCGTTCCGCCTTGCGGCCCGAGCCCGGTGTACTCGAGGAGCTCACGCGCCCGCTCGCGTCGCCGCCTTCTCCTCGCGCCGCACGAACGGCGTGCGCAGGATCGAGTTGAAGAGGTTCGCCTTCATGCGCGAGTGCACGCCCGACGAGCACGTTCTCGAGTCGCCGTCATGTTCTGGAAGAGGCGGATGTTCTGGAACGTGCGGCCGATGCCGCGCTGCGGTGATCGCGTGCGGCGGCTTGCCGGTGACGTCCTCGCCGAGAAACGTGATCGCCGCCCGACGGTCGGCTTGTAGACGCCCGTGAGCATGTTGAAGAACGTCGTCTTGCCGGCGCCGTTCGGCCCGATCAGCGAGACGATCTTGCCGCGCGGGACGGTGAAGTCGACGTCGTTGACGGCGACGAGCCCGCCGAACTCCTTGCGGACGTCTGCGGCGACGAGGACGTCGGCGTCGTTGGCGCTCACGTCTCCGCCCCCTGTGCGTCGAAGTGGGCCTCGTCGTGCGTGACGTCGTAGAGCGGCTGGTCGTGGACGCCCTCGTGGAACTCGGCGGCGCGCCGGCGCGACGGGATCAGGCCCTCGGGCCGGAAGAGCATCACGACGATGAGGATCACGCCGTAGATCCCGGACGCGTACAGCGGCACGTCGATGTTCGGACGCCAGCCGCCGACGTGGATGTTCGAGTTGATCCACGCGCCGGTGTTCGCGAGCCCCTCCTGGTTCGAGGTAGGCGAGGAACGCGGCGCCGACGATCACGCCCCAGACGTTGCCCATCCCGCCGAGGATCGACCATGCAGAGGATGAAGACCGAGATGTTGAAGAAGAAGTCGCCCGGGAACGTCGCGCTCTTGAAGACGGCGTAGTAGGCGCCGGCGATACCGCCGAAGAAGGCGCCGCTCGCGTACGCCCACGTCTTCGTCCGCATCAGCGGGACGCCCATCGCCGCGGCGGCCGTCTCGTCCTCGCGGATCGCGATCCAGGCGCGGCCGAGGCGCGAGTACTGCAGCCGCAGCGAGCAGAAGACGGTGAACAGCGAGCAGCAGGATCGCCGTCCAGAAGAAGACGTCGGTCGACTGGATCTGGTGGCCGAGCACCGTCGCGTTGCAGCACTGCAGGTAGTTCGCGGGCAGGAAGCCGCCGGTCGCGTTCGAGAGGCGGTTCCCGAAGCCGGGCGAGTCGAGCGGCGTGATCCCGTTCGGGCCGTTCGTGAGGTTGAAGCCGAGGAAGCTGTCGCCGTTCCGCGCGATCTGCGGCAGGATCTCGCCGAACCCGAGCGTGACGATCGCGAGGTAGTCGCCGCGCAGGCGCAGGGTCGGCAGGCCGATCAGGATCCCGATGAGCGCCGCGATGACGCCCGCGATCGGCAGGATCAGCCAGATCGAGATGTGGATGCCGGGCAGCGTGCGGATCGATGCCGACCGCACCGATGTGCGACGTGGTGTGCGCGAACTGCAGCGAGGCGAACCAGGCGGCCGTGTAGGCGCCCATCGCGTAGAAGGCGACGTAGCCGAGGTCGAGCAGGCCCGCGTAGCCGACGACGATGTTGAGGCCGACCGCCATCATGATGAAGATGACCATCACGACACCCGTCGCGACGTCCGGCCAGGAGCCGAAGATCGGGATCGTGAACATCCGGTCCGCGTAGAAGGGGTAGACGACGGCGAGGAGGACCGCGGTGACCGGGTAGACGACCTGTCGCGCTCCCTCGGGCACCCACGTCAGCGCGAACGCGATCGCCAGCACGATCCCCGACCGTGCGCGGGCCGGCCGCGAGGAAGACGAGCACCAGCAGCGACTGTGCGACGAGCTTGTGCGGGAACTGCGGCAGCTTCCGGATCCACCAGAGCGCCGCGATCGTCAGCAGTGCGTAGGCGAGCGCGTGGTCGACGAAGAACAGAAGGATCGAGAAGGCGATCGCGATGCCGATCGAGATCGCCGCGCGCTCGAGCTCCGGCATGTCGTGCCATCTCGCCCGCATCTGATTGCGGAAGCCGATTTGCTCGGCGTGGGTCATCCGCCCTCGGGCGTCCGCTCGCCGAGCAGCCCCTCCGGCCGGAAGACGAGGATCAGGATCAGGATCGAGAAGACGATGGACTGCGTCCAGTCGGAGCCGGGCGCGTGCCAGGTGAGGCCCTCGTTGAAGGCCTGGATGAGCCCGATCAGCAGCGCGCCGAGCACGGCGCCGGGCAGGTTGCCGATCCCGCCGAGGACGGCGGCGGTGAATGCGATCAGCCCGAGCTGGAAGCCCTGGTCGAACCGGACGGTCGTGACGTAGAACGCGTAGAGGACTCCCGCCGCCCCCGCGAGGCCGCCCGCGATCAGGAACGTGAACGAGATCGTCCGGTTGACGTCGATGCCCATCATCGCGCTCGCGTCCATGTCCTGGGCGGTTGCGCGCATCGCCTTCCCCTGCCGCGTCCGCTGCACGAGCCAGAGCAGCGTGAGCAGGACCGGCACCGTGAACAGCACGACGATCAGCTTGTTCCAGGTGTAGGTGACGCCTCCGATCGAGAACACGTTCGAGTGCGGGAGGATGTCCGGCGCGGTCACGTAGTTCGGGCCCTTCCAAGCGAGCCCGATGTCCTGGAGGATGAAGCTCGCGCCGATCGCCGTGATCAGCGGCGCCAGCCTCGGCGCGTGCCGGAGCGGCCGGTACGCGACACGCTCGATCGTCGCGTTGATGAGACCGCACGACGCCATCACGAGCACGAGCGTCGCGATCAGGATCGGCACGATCACCCAACCCTGGCCCTCGTGCAGCCCGAAGAGCGATGTCGAGTACGTGATCGCGAACATCCCGCCGAGCATGAAGACGTCGCCGTTCGCGAAGTTGATCAGCTCGAGGATCCCGTACACGAGCGTGTAGCCCAGCGCGACGAGCGCGTACACACATCCGGTCGTCACGCCGATCAGGAAGACCTCGATGAAGTCGCCGGGCGTCCTGACGAAGTTGACGGCCAGCCAGAACAGGAGCAGGGCGACGAAGGCGATCCCGACCCACGACGACGCGCTCAGCTTGGGGATGCGCGCGCCGAGCGACGGTGCGGAGGCATCGGCAGCCACAGTGCGGGCGACTCTAACGCCCTTCGGCGAGAAAGTCCCGCTCGACGGCGAAAAAACATAATCTGCGCGGTTCCGGGGCTACGATCGACCCGTCGCCGAAGTGGCGGAACTGGCAGACGCGCCGGACTCAAAATCCGGTGCCCCTCGGGGCGTGTGGGTTCGATTCCCACCTTCGGCACTCGCACGACGCCTGGCGTTGCGCCGCCAGCTGTCTCCCGACCGGCAAACGCAGCGGCCAACTTCGTACCGAACTTCGTACCAGCCGGCGCCGCGAGCGCCCTCGAGCGCGAGCGCTAGTGAGGGTCGTGCTCGCGGGAGTGAGCTTGCGCGACCTGCTCGTCGGCGTGGGCGTCGCCGAAGATCTCGCGGAGGAGGGGAAGCGTCGAGACGCGCCGACCGGCGGCGAGCACGACCGCCGCGGGGACGGTCTACGCCGGCTGCCGAGTAGTGGAAACGATGAGCCGGTTACACCGATGAGCTTGCCCTCGATGGGCGCCTGGTGCGCCGTCAGTGTCCGCTGAGGTGGATCACCCCGACCTCGTCGAGGCCGTCGAGCGCGAGCTGTACCGCGAGGGCGGCGAGGAGGAAGCCAAAGACCTTCTCGGTGACGAGCATCCGGCTCTCGTCGAGGTGGTCGCTGACGTGGTTGGCCCAGCGGAACACGACGACGTCGATCGCGAGCACGATGGCCGTTAGTCCGAGGGCGAGTGCGAAGTAGCTGACCGATGCGGCCTCCGCGGACACCGTCATGAGCGCGACGATGCCCGCAGGGTTGAGGACGTACGGGATGGCTAGCGGGTAGACCGCGAGGCGCATCGGGTCCTGCCCCTTCAGTCGGTGGTGGAGCTTCTCGGGATCGCCGGAGCCGAGCACCATGAACGCGGCGATGATCACGAGGATCAGGCCGCTGGCGATGGACAGCGAGCCGATAGAGAAGTGCAGGAGGCGCCGCAGCACCTCGCCCAGGACCAGGAGGAGCATCGACACGATGGCGGCGGTCGTGAGCATCTTGCGGGTGACGCGTCGCTTCGTCGCGTCGTCCATGTCGGCGGTGATCTCCAGAAATGGTACGAGCGCTATCTTGGGGCCGACGCCGATGAGCAGCAGCAGGAACAGGTCGGCGGCGACGGTGAAGGTGATCGACTTGTGGTCCACGGGATATCTCCCAGACGGTGCGATTCCACCTGACCCCCGCTTCCGGGGCATCGTCCGTTCGGGGTGAACTCGGCCTGCGACGCGCCGACCGCGAGCCGCTCCCTCGAGGACGACTGTGAACGGGTGCATGCCCGCACAGTCCCGTCTTTCATCGGAAGTGTCGACAGGGCCGCGCGGGCGCAGCGATCAGGGCGCGCCGGCGGCGGCGGAACTTCGTACCAAACTTCGTACCACCCTCAGCGCGACGCCACGGGGCGCGAACGGGCGCGCGCTGTCGCGCATGAACACACACGACGCGCGGGAGGACGGGCACTCAAAATCCGGTGCCCCTCGGGGCGTGTGGGTTCGATTCCCACCTTCGGCATGTACGGAGGCGCGCGGAGACGCGGTCAGCCGGTGTCCTGCGACGGGAAAATCACGGTCGGGACCTCGACCTCGGCCGGATCGACACCGCGGAGGCTGACGTCCACGATGGTCGCGAGCAGCGAGGCGATCGGCACCGAGAGCAGCACGTAGAACCCGCCGAGCAGCACCCCCACGACGGAGACGGACACGAGCGTGAGGAGCGGCGACAGGCCGACGGCGCCACCGAGCACCCGTGGTGTCACCATGTAGTCCTCGAACAGCCTGATCGCGAGCAACGCGCCTCCAGCCAGCAACGCTGTGTGCCAGGACACCGTCAGGCCGGCCGCGACCGTCAGCGCGAGCGCCGCCATCGGCCCGACCACGGGGATGATCTCGAGGATCCCGACCGCGATTCCGATCAGCAGCCAGTAAGGCTCGCCGACGAGCATGAGCGCGAGGGAGGCGATCGTCGCCACGAATGCGATGAGCACGAGCTCGCCGCGCACGAAGGCGCCGAGCTTCTGGTCGATCAACGTCCAGGTGTCGCGTACCTTCTTGCGCCGCGGACGCGGCAGGAAGCCCGTGATCAGGTCGACCGTCCGGTCGCGCTCGAAGATCCAGTAGGCGGCGACCGAGAACGTGAAGAGGACGCCCACGAGAACCTTGACCGCCTGCTCGCCGATCGAGAGCGCCGGCTGAACCAGCTTGTCGGCGGACGGAAGGTGGTTCAGCCGCCGCTGCAACGTGTCGAGCAGCTTCTCCTTGAGCCCCGTGTCGCTTCCCGCGCGGTGGGTCTGGGCGGTGTGGAGGGCCGCCTGCACCTGGTCGCTCATCGTGGGAACGACGAATGCGAGGAACAGCACGACGAGACCGAGGATCGCCGCGTAGTGCAGCAGCACGCCCACCGGCCGGGGGATGCGGAGAGTGGCCAGCCGGTCGACGCCCGGCCGCATGGCGGCCGCAATCGTCAGACCGAGCAGGATCAAGGCGAGGACGACCTTGAGCTCCCACAGCGCGAGCGCGAGCACGACCGTCGCCACGCCCGCAGCGGTCGCGGCAACGGCGTGGCGCGCGGTCAGCGCCGGGGACCAGGTCGGTTCCATACCGACCCGGCCGTACCCCGCTCGGCGGCGGCAAAACCGGCGGACGGCCGCCGGTCGTCCCCGCCGCCGCGGGCGCAGGCTGCAACCGAGCCTTCGTCGAGGGCCGCGGAGCGGGCCGCCGGCGGCCCGCTCCCCGCGGTCGTCACATGTTCGGGCAGTTCGAGTTGCCACCCGAGCCGTTCGGAGCGGACGGCGTGGTCGTCGACGGCGTCGTCGTCGCTGCCGGCGTCCCCGAGGACGAGCTACCGCTCGACGAGGAGCCTGTCGCGGCGTTCGCGATCGCGACCACGCCCCCGGCAATCGCACCGGTCGCGAGCAGGCTCGCGAGCATCGTTCGCAACCTCATCGCTTCGCCTCCTTTCATTCGTCTGCTTTGCTGGTCGATCCCATTGGACGTGCGCGGCCTATGAGTTGCATGTGAGCTCGTGCAGAGTTCGCTACGGATAGCGCTTGCGCTCCTGCTCCCCGTGGTCGCCGTGGGATGCGGGTCGAATGGGCGCTCGGGCGACCTCGTCCGGATCGGCGCCGGGCTGCGCGGGCCGTCCGGGCTGCACGCGACCGTGTACGCGCGCGGGATCCCGCACGTGTCCGCACTCGCCTTCGACGCGCAGGGCCGTCTGTGGGCGACCGGGTCCGGCGCCACGACCCACGGCGCGGACGGCGTGTTCGTCGTGCCACGCGCCGGAGCGAGGGCGACGCGCGTCGTGACCGGCCCGAAGGGGCCATTGGGGCTCGTCTGGATCGGCCGGAGGCTCTACGTCAGCTCGCTCGGTGCGGTGACGCGCTTCTCCGGCTTCTCGCACGGACACTTCCGCCGGCGGAGCACGGTCGTCGACGGGCCCGTGCCCGGAGGCGAGAACAACAACCTCGTCCGCGCCCCGGACGGCCGCCTGTTGATGGGTGTGTCGTCGACGTGCGACCACTGCGTCCCGCGGTCGGCCTGGGCCGCGACAGTCGTCTCATTCCGTCCCGACGGCGCCGGGCTCGCGGTGTTCGCGCGCGGGATCAGAACGGCGTACGGGCTCGCGTTCTACCCGGGTACCGGCGACCTGCTCGCGACCATGAACCAGCGCGACGACCTTGGCGCCAAAACACCGGGGGACTGGCTGGGGCTCGTTCGCCGCGGCGAGAACTGGCGCTTCCCGGCCTGCTACGGGCAGGGCGGCCCGGACTGCCGCGGTGTGCCGACCCCGATCGCGGTGCTGGCGCCGCATGCCGCCGCCGGGGGCGTGACCGTTCTCACGACCGAGCTCGGCGCACGGTTCTCGGGCTCGGCCCTCGTCGCCGAGTGGCAGACCGGCAGGGTCCTGCGGGTCGCGCTCACGCGGAAGGGCGGCGGCTACAGCGGCGCCGTGAGCACGTTCGTGACGGGGATCCGGAGCCCGCTGCCGCTCGCGACCACCGCGGACGGCGCGCGTGCTCGTCGGCGACTGGTCGACCGGGACGGTTTACGCCCTCAAGGGCTAGGCCCGCGCCCGCTGGGCCAGCAGGCCGGCGAGCTTGCGCTCGGCAGCCCCGACCGCCGACGCCGCTGCGGCCGGCGCCGTCACCGTCAGATCGATCTCGGTGCGGCCGCGACCGACGAGGATGACGTCGGAGTAGACGGGCACGGTCGTTCCGCTCGCGTGCACGTCGATCGCGACGCGGTACGCAGCGGTGTAGTCGGCTGCGGCGACGCGTGCGAACGCGAGGCGCCGGACGGAGACCACCTTCGTGTCGGAGGTCGACTGCTTCTGCAGGAACGAGCGAAGGCACGGGACGAGGCCCGGCGCGACGGCGGTGCGCCGCCAGTCGAGCTGCACCATCTTCGCCGTGCGCAGGACCTGTGCGCCGCTGTCGATCTCGAGCCCCGGGTGCTTGAAGTCGGACTCGGCGGCGCCGGTGAGGACGAGGTCGGACTGCTTCGGCTGCCAGTTCGTGCACGGCGGCTTCGACGAGAGCGACGGCTTCTTCGGACCGCCGGTCCAGCCCGAGCCCAGATCGGCCAGCTGGAGGACGGCGGCGCGGGCGGCCGCCTGGTCGGCGGCGACGAGACGTACCTGCTCCTTGCCAGGATCGGAACCGGCCGCCGCCACGGCGGCGGAGGCCACGAAGGCTCCGAGGACGAGGAGTGCGAGGCGGCGCGGCACGGGCGGTTCCAGTGCGCAGGATCGGCAGGCCGGCCGCCCGGCTTGACGCCGAGACCCTCGTTAGAGGGTGACCCTACGCCCCGCGGCGCGCGCGCTGCTGCTGCCAGATGAGGTTCAGGATCATCCCGCCGACGGCGACGGCGAAGATCATCGTCCCGATCACGTTGATCTGCGGTGGCGTCGCAACGCGCGCGGCACCCCAGACGAACAGCGGGAACGTCGTGGTCGCACCCGCGTTGAAGTAGGTGATCACGAAGTCGTCGATCGACAGCGCGAACGCGAGCAGCCCGGCGGCGACGACTCCGGGGGCGATCAGCGGCAGGGTCACCCGGCGGAACGTGACGAGCGGCGTTGCGCCCAGGTCCATCGCCGCCTCCTCGAGGTGGCGGTCGAACCCGGCGAGCCGCGCCTTCACCGTCACGACGACGTAGCTGATGTTGAACATGATGTGCGCGATCAGGATCGTCGTGAACCCCGTCGCGACGTTGCGGTTCAGAAAGAGGGTCAAGAGCGACGAGCCCAACACGATCTCGGGCGTCGTCATCGGGATGAAGATCAGCGTGTTGACTGCTCCGCGGATGGCGAACCGGTACCGGGCAAGCGCGAGCGCGATCAGCGTTCCGAGCGCGGTCGCGAAGACGCTCGAGAGCAGGGCTATCTCGATGCTGACCTCGAGCGCGCTCCGGATCCCGGGCACGGCGAAGGGGTGCAGCCAGTTCTCGAGGGTGAAGCTGTTCCAGGTGTAGTTGAAACGGCCGGCAGGGTTGTTGAACCCGAAGACGATCACGACCGCGACCGGCACGAACAGGTAGAGCAGCGAGAGCGAGGCGAACACGGTCAGCACGTGTCGCCGCGCGAACGCGCCGAACCGCCGCCGCGGGACGGGGATGGCCGCCGCTGCCTCGGCCGCCGCCGTCATCCGGACAGCCGCTCCGTCCCGAGGAGGCGTGCATAGACGAGGACGATCGCGAGGATCGTCGCCATCAGCAGGAACGACAGGGCCGCCGCCTGCGGATAGTCGGTCAACTCGAGGAACTTCGACTGGATGACGTTCCCGATCATGTACTGGCTCGGCGTACCGAGCAGTTGCGCGTTGATGAAGTCGCCCGACGGCCGGGATGAACGTGAGCAGCGTGCCTGCGAACACGCCCGGCAGCGACATGGGCAGCGTCACGCGAAGGAACGACCACGTTCGGCTCGCGTACAGATCGTGCGCCGCGTCGAGCAGTCGCGCGTCGAACTGCTCGAGGCTCACGTAGATGGGCAGCACCATGAACGGCAGGAAGTTGTAGGTGATGCCGCAGACCACGGCGACCGACGTCGCGAGGAGGCGCCCGTTGGGCCCGAGCACGTGGATCGCGCGCAGGAAGCCGACCACGGGGCCGCTGTCGGCGAGGATCGTCTCCCACGCGAGCGTCCTGATGAGGTACGTGATGAAGAACGGCGCGATCACGAGCAGCAGGAACAGGTTCTTCCAGCGACCGCCGCGGAAGGCGATCCAGTACGCGAGCGGATAGCTCACGAGCAGCGCGAGGACCGTGGCGATCCCGGCGTACTTGATCGAGCGGAAGAACTGCGTGTGGTACGTCGTGATCGCTTCGCGGTAGTTGTTCCACGCCCAGTTGAACGTGTAGCCGACCTCGAGCGACCCCGTCTGCAGCGACGTGATCGCCAGGTAGTACATCGGGACCACGAAGAACAGGATCAGCCAGGCGATGCCCGGCGCGAGCAGCAGGTACGGCGCGAGGGCCCGCCCGCGAATCCCGCCCACCCGGTTCAGGCCCCGATCAGATGCTGGAACTGCTGCTTGTACTTCTGGTTGTTCACCGACTTGGGATCGATCTGGTGCGCCTTCGCGAGCATCGCCGCGGTCGGGAAGATGAGCGGGTTCTTCGCGATCGCCGGGTCGCTCTTCAGGAGGAGCTCGCCGGCGCCCGCGACCGGTGAGATGTAGTTGACGTAGTCCGCCACCTCCGCCGCGATCGACGGCTTGTAGTACCAGTTCATCAGCGTCGAGGCCGTGAAGACGTCTCCGCCCTTCGGGATCAGCATGTTGTCGGTCCAGATCATCGCGCCCTCGTCCGGCACGACCCACTTCAGGTTGGGGTGGTCGATGCGCAGCTGCACCATGTCGCCCGACCACGCGAAGCACGCCCAGACGTCGCCCTTCGCGAGCAGCGGGGCGTAGTCGTTGCCGGTGAACTGCCGCACCTGCCCAGAGCTGACGGCCTTCTGGAGCAGCGTCATCGCACGGTTCCAGGCCGGGTCGGTGACGTGGCTCGGGTCGTCGCCGTTCGCGAGCATCGCCAGGCCCATCGTGTCCGACTGCTCGGTGAGCAGCGTGATCTTCCCCTTGAGCTTGGGGTCGGTCAGCAGCTTCTTGATCGACGTGACGTCGCCGCCGACCTTCGTCGGGTCGTAGCCGATCCCGGTCATGCCGGACTGCCACGGAAGGCTGTACTCGCGGTTGGGGTCCCACTGCGGATGCTGCTGGGCCGCGATCAGGTTCTTGATGTTCGGGATCGCCGACTTGTCGAGCTTCTCGAGCCACCCGAGCCCGATCATCCGCTGGGGGAAGCCCGAGGAGTCCGTCATCACGATCAGGTCGCGGTGGATCGACTGCCCGTGGGCGAGCGGCCCCTCGATCTTCCCGAAGAAGGTCGGGTTGTCGTTGATGTCCTCGGTGTAATTCACCTTGACGCCGGTCGCCTTGGTGAACTGGTCGAGTGACGGATGGCCCTTCGTCTTCGGGTCGTAGTCGATGTAGAGCGGCCAGTTCGAGAAGTTGACGCTCTTCGCGAGCGTCTCGTTCACCGTGGTCGCGGCCGTCGTGCCGGCGGCGCCCTTGATCCCGCCGCCGCCGCCGCCGCACGCCGCCAGCAGGCCGGGGACGGTCAACAGCGCGGACCCGGCGACGCCTCGCCGGAGCAGCTCGCGCCGGTCGATGCGCTCACTCATTCCGAGGTCTCCGTTCTGTCGATGACAAAGGTGCAATCGGGGTCCCAGCTCAGCGTGACGCGCTCACCCACCTGCAGCCCGGTGCCGCCCGGGCGGTCGTTCTGGACGTACAGCGCGACGGAGCCCGCCGGCGTGTCGACGAGGTACTGGGTCGAGACGCCGATGTATGCGGTCTCGGTGATCGCGCCCGACAGACGGTTGGGATGCTCGTCGCCGAGGCGGATCTTCTCCGGGCGGATGCCGATCGAGATCGGGCCCGACCGCTGGGCGAGCACTGACGCCGGGACGCTCACCTCGGTGCCGTCGTCGAGCCGGACGCGATCCGGTCCGGCGAGCACGCCGTCGAGGAGGTTCGACACGCCCAGGAACCCGGCGACGAACGCGGTCTCGGGGTGCTCGTAGAGCTCGTCCGGCGTCCCCGCCTGCTCGATCCGGCCGGCGTTCATGATCACGATCCGGTCCGCCATCGTCATCGCCTCTTCCTGGTCGTGCGTGACGTGGATGAAGGTGATGCCGACCTCGTGCTGGATCCGCTTGAGCTCGAGCTGCATCTCCTTGCGGAGCTTGAGGTCGAGCGCGCCGAGCGGCTCGTCGAGCAGGAGCACGCGCGGGCTGTTGACGAGCGAGCGCGCGAGTGCGATGCGCTGCTGCTGCCCGCCCGAGAGCTGCCGCGGCTTGCGGTTCTCGACGCCGGCGAGGCCGACGAGCTCGAGCGCCTCCACCACGCGCGTCCGCAGCTCGCTTCCCCGCAGCTTCTTCCGGCGAAGGCCGAAGGCGACGTTCTCGAAGATCGACAGGTGCGGGAAGAGCGCGTAGGACTGGAAGACCGTGTTGACGTCGCGCTTGTAGGGCGGCAGGTTCACCACGTCTTTCCCGTCGAGGTAGATCCGACCGGAGGTCGGCTCCTCGAAGCCGCCGATCATCCGCAGCGTCGTCGTCTTGCCGCATCCCGACGGGCCGAGCAGCGCGAGGAAGCGCCCATGCTCGACGTCGAGGTCGAGTTGGTCGACCGCGGCGACGTCGTCGAAGCGCTTCGTCAGCTGCTCGAGGCGGACGTCGACCGTTCCGGTGGCGACCTGGGGCTCTTGGGTTACCACGCCGGCTACGGTAGCGCTCCCGCTCGGCGCCTCAGCGAACGACGAAAGGATGGGAGACGAGCATGCGCCGGCGAACCGGCGCAACTGCCGCGCGCAGGTCGACCACGTAGGCGTAGCGCCCCGGAGCCAGTCGCTTGAGCGGGAAGCGCACGAGCGGCGTCCACGCGGCCTTCGCATAACCGCGGGTCGTCAGCACCGGCTTCGCCGCGCGCGCCTGGCGTACCGACAGGACTCCGCGGCCGGATGCCGGGACGATCGAGGCGCGGTACGTCGCGTCCTCACCGACGCGGACGCCGAAGCTCCAGACACGCTGGCGCCACCAGTGCGGCGTCTTCGTCGACCCGAACAGCGCGCGGGCGCCGACCACGCCGGTCGCGTGCGCCCACTTCACCGGCTTGCCCGCACAGCGCGGCCCTGACGCGAGCGCGTTCTCCACGGTGTCGTACGACGGCCGCTTCGAGCCGTCGGCCCGAACGAGCCCGCTCTGGAAGCCGTCGAGCTGCGACTCGTCTATGAACGGCGCGAACAGCACCGATGAGATCGACGAGTCGCACGCCGCGCCGGCGATCAGCTGCGCGTACACGCGCGCCTGGGCGGCGTCGGTCGTGACCGGGACGGTCTCGGAGCCCGTGTACGCGTCGCGCGACGTCACCGGGATCGCCGTCTGCCAACCGACCTCGTCGATCGAGATCTTCAGGCCGCTCTCGACCGTCGGCTGGTGGGTCCCGCCGAAGGCGTCCCAGAGCGCCTGCTTGACGCGCGCGAGGTTCGCGAAGCCGGCGTCGGGCCAGTCGAAGCCTGCGCGCGAGCGCGTCGCGGTTCGAGCGCGGGTACGCGTGGAACCCGAACTCGTCCATCAGCGGCCGCGTGCGGCCGCTCAGCCGGTAGGCGGCGCCGAGGTCCTGGATGAAGCGCACGGGAGAGCGCGAGGCGTTGCTCGTGGCGGCCGGGTTGTCGTTCCCGCGGCTCGAGAGGACGCCGCCGATCACCGTCACGGTCGGGTCGACCGCCTTCAACGCGTCGTACGACGCGGCGAGCAGCCGCTCGTAGCCGACGGCGGCGACCGCCTTGCCGTGGCTGTACTGCGGCTGCCAGAAGCGAGGCTGGTTGGGCTCGTTGCCGATCACGAATATGTGGACCTGCGGGTAGCGGGTCGCGAGCGACGCCACGAACGTCGCGAACTGGCGCGCGCGCACGGCCGAGGTACCCACGGCACGGGCGCTCGCCGGCCGGACGGCGAGCCGCACCGAGACGCCGTCCTTGCCGGCCTCGACGATCGAGCGGTCGAGGAACGCGCGGTCGGCGATCGCAGTCGGGTGGGACGGGTCCCAGGTGACCGTCATCCGGTCGGTCTTGAGTCCGAGGGAAGCGACGTCGCCGAAGAACGCCGCGCCGTTGTCGTCGGCGTACTTGCCGGCGTCGTCCGCCACGCCGAACTGGAGCTGCTGCGGCGGCGCTCCGGTCGCCGAGCGCACAGCACCAAGGCCGACGCAGAGGACCATGGCGACAATCGCCCGGCGACGCATCGCGACAGTGTTTCCGAGCAACCGGACGGCAGACACGAGGGGTTGAGAGGCTCTTTCGGGGGATAGGGGTACCCCGAACGAGGGAGAGAGTACCCGCGATCGCCCGAAAAGACACCTGTTCAGGCGGTCGGCGCGGTGCCGGCGCCCTCCGGGGCGCCGCTCCGGGCTAGCAGGCACCGCCCCGCAGACGACCAGGACGAACGCGGCGAAGCGCGTCGCGCCGGCGGCCCCGCCGGGCAGCGCCTCGTGGAAGAGCGCGAGGCCGGCGACGATCGGGAGCGCGTTCGTGGCGAGCGTGTTCAGGCCCGCCGTGACGAGCGCCTTGCCGCGCTGGAACGCGAGCTGGAGCGCCGCGAACGCCGAGCCGTGGGCCGCGAGGACGGCGACGATGAGCACGGCGTGGCCTCCTACCGCCGCCTTCGTGGCGACGTCGCCCGCCGCGTACAGCGTCCCCGCGGCGAGGCCCAGGCCCGCGCCGCCCGCAAGCGATCTCGCGACCGGGCCGGCGAGCACCACCACGCCCACCGTCGAGGCCGCGAGCCACAGTAGGACCGCGCCGACCGTCACGGCGCGCCCGGTGGCCGCACCCCCGGCGAGCGACGCGGCGAGCAGCACGAGCCCGGCGATCGACACGGCGACGGCCGACGCCTCGCGCGCAGCGAGCCGGGCCCCACGCCGGCGCACGGCGGCAAGGGCGAGCAGGCCGATGCCGCCGGCCGAGACGGCCTGGACGAGCGACAGCGGCGCGAGCGCGAGCGCGGCGATGTAGACCGCCCAGCCGGCGAGCCCGGCGACGAACCCGGCCACCCAGCGCGGGCTTCGGAGGAGCGCCGACAGCGCCCGGAGCGGACGGCGGAGCGAGAAGGGCGGAAGCGCCGCCACCGCGTCGTGCTGCACGAGCCAGCCGAGGTTGAGCGCGATCGTCGACGCAAGCGCCAGTGCGAGCCCTGCGGCGAGCGTCACCGGCGCCCTCCGCCGAACGGCAGGTACGCCTCGGCGGCGAGGGCGGCGATGCCGACGCGCGGCAGGTCGCGGCGGTGCTCGTACACGACGAACCGCCGCTCCCACTGCGGGAAGAACTTGCGGTTGAAGACGAGGAGGTTGTCGAGCTGGAACCGCCCCTTCAGCGTGAGCAGCGCGCGACGCTGCATCTCCTGGACCGGCGAGAGCTCCGCCTCCGGCGCGAGGAGCTGAGCGAACGGCGAGAAGTTCAGAGAGACGCGGTCGTAGCGGTGCGCGGCGGCCCACGCGATCGCCTCGCAGATCAACCATTCGTTGAAGCCGTTCGGGACCCCGGCGCGTCGCGGCATCGACGAGAGCGACAGCGAGCGGCTCGCCCCGGCGACGGCGAAGTGCAGGAAGCCCGCGGGCTCACCCTGCGCGTCGAAGCCAACCGCGAACAGCGCATCGTCGTTGTCGAGTGAGAAGAGTGCGTCGAGCGCCATCACGAAGCCGCGCTCGGGCTCGTCGCCGCGCCACGCCCGGGCGATCGTCTCGAGCTGCTCTCTCACCTCCGGGTCGAGCTCGTCCGGACGAAGCAGCCGCGCCGAGTAGCCGGCGGCAGAGAGACGGTGCACCGACTGGCGCACCTTCCGGATCGGGCGACCGTCGAGCGAGAACGAGCTCGTGTCGACGATCGCCTCGTCGCCGTGGTACAGCGCGTGAAGTCCGTGTTGCCGGTAGAGGTCGAGCCGGCTCTCCGACGCGCCGAGCACGGCGATCCGCCAGCCCCGTTCGCGGGCGTGCGCGACGAAGCCGGCGACGAGGCCGGGCAGGGCTCTGCTCGGCGCCGATCGGGTCGCCCGAGACGATCGCGACCCCGTGGACGACGCGGTACGCGAGGAAGGCGTGCGCGTCCTCGCAGAAGAAGTACGCCTTGTCGCGTCGGAGCACGAACGGCGACAGCGTGTCGGTGCCGAATGCACGCACCAGCTCCTGGGCGAGCTCTCGCTCGCGCACCTCCTGCAGGACGCGGTGCCGCCAGGGCGCGACGAAGCCGGCGATCACCCAGATCACGCCGAAGGCGGAGAGCAGCGCGAGCGCGAGCGGGTACCAGTCGCCGAACGCGCCGGCCAGGTGCGGCGAGCCGCCGAGGTCGAGCCCGATCGAGCCGGCGGCGATCTGGTCGAGCGCGAACCGAGGCGTGAACGGCTGGTCGGCCACCATCCGGTTGAGCCACAGCGCCGCGGTCCCGAACGCCGCAATCGCGCCGAGCACGATCGCAGCGCGCTGCAGGGCGACGCGAGGCGTCTCTGGGGCTCTCGGGCCGTCGAACGTCTCGCGCCGCGCGACAAGCAGCACGAGCACCACGGTGGACGCGAGCGTCCCGTCGTTCAAGGCCGTGCAGCACGTGTAGCGCCGCCGAGAGCGCGGCCAGACCGGTGGCGACGCGCCACGCGGTGCGTCGTCGCCGCGCGAGCCCGCGAGCCGCCACGAGCAGCGCCAGGCCCGACGAGCGCCGCCGCGGCCCGCGTCAGCGGGCCCGACCGCGTCGGGCGTGAGCGCGCGGACCACGCCGTCGTTGTCACCCGGGAGGATCGCGTGCGCGAGGTCGAGCGCACCGGCCAGCGAGACGAGCGCCGCGATCAGCAGGGGCGCGATCGGCGTTCGCCGGTTCGGCCGCGCGAGCAGCGCACCGCCGAGCGCCGCTATCGCCGCAGCTGCGTACACCGACGACGAGCGCGCGGCCGCGTCGAGCGCCTGTTGCGCGGGGATCTGACGCACGACCGCGATCGACGACGCGAGCGCCGCGTACTGCCACGCACCCACGCCGACCGCGAGCAGGGCCGCGGCCAGGAGCCGCGCGACGCGCGCCCAGCGGACGATCGCGCCGAGCAGGCAGGCCGCTACGCCCCACACGACCGCGAACGTCAGCAGCGGGACCGAGGAGTGGCGGGCGAGCTCGTCGAGCGGCAGCGACTCCCCGACGCGCGGCCTGAGCTCGAGCAGCCCACGGCTCGCGTACAGCCAACCGGTGGCCGCGATCACGACCGCGAGCGAGAGCGGAACCGCGGCGGCTCTACGCATGCCGTGCTCCGAGATGGCGGGAGGCCGCCAGGTAGGCATCGGCCGCGTTGCCGCGCCAGAGCGCCCAGTTGTGGCCGCCGCGCACGACGCGGAACCGGTGCGCGATGCCGTCGGCGGCGAGCGCGCCCGCGAAGGCGGCGTTCTGCGGGCGGAAGCGGTCGTCGCTGCCGCTGTAGAACCACACGAAGACGCGGCCGCGGCGAAGCGCCGGCGCTGCGGCCGCCAGCGTGTCGAGCGGGCTGTTCGCGCGCAGCAGACGCCCGCGATGGCCGAAGATCGCGCCGATGTCGTCGGCGCGCGCGTACCCGGACCAGCTCTCGAGCACGCCGAACTCGCGCGGGTTGTGCAGCCCGATGTTGAGCGCGCCGTAGCCGCCTTCCGAGAGCCCGGCGAGCGCACGCCAGCGGGGCGACGGGACGGTGCGGAACCGCCGGTCGATCGCGCCGACGATGTCACGCGAGAGGAACGTCGCCCATCCGGCGTCCCTACCGATCCCGTTGGCCCACTCCTTGTCGGTGAACGAGCCCGTCGACCCGAACGGCATCACGAGGATCAGCGGACGCGCACGCTTGAGCGCGACGAGCTCGTCCTCGACGACGCCCATCCGCACGGTCTCGAGGAACGCGGCGGGTCGCCCCGGCACGCCGTGCAGCAGGTACATGACGCCGTAGCGCCGTTGCGGATGAGCGGCGTAGCCCGGCGGCAGGTAGACGTCGACGGGCTGGCTGCGCCCGCCGAGCGCCGCGCTGGTGACGTAGAGACGGACCGTGTGCCCGCGCTCAGCGACCCAGGCCGGATCGCGCGGCGGGGCGAAGCCGCGGTACAGCCAGAAGTTGTCGACGTACCGGTAGACCGCGACGCCGCCGAACGCGAGAAAGAACGCGAGCAGCGGCAGGACCGACCCACGACATGCGCGGCCGAGGGAACGTGGGAGCGACCACGCGCACGTTGTATTGCGGTCGACATTGCGCCGCGTAGAGGCTGTGTTACGCGGTGGTTACGACGTCGGCGCGCTCAGGTGGCGCAACGCAAGCGACAGCCACGCGACCGCGTGGCGCTTCCACAGCGCCGTCGTGTGACCGCCGGGATACACGTCGAACACGTGCGCGATCCGCGCCGTCCTCAGCTCGCGATCGAGCTGCACGTTCTCGCGCCGGAAGCGCGTGTCGCCGCGGCCGACGTAGAACGCGAAGAAGGGACGGCTCGCGCGGATCGCCGGCGCGTCCGACCCGACGAGGACGTGGAGGCTCGCCCGTCCGTTCGCCGTCTTCGAGCCGCGGTCGAGCTTGATCCGGCCCGTCGGGTCGGTCGGCTCGAAGTAGCCGGACCACGACTCGATCGCCCCGTAGCGGTCGAGGTGGTGGAACCCGATCGCCGCGGCGCCGTAGCCGCCCGCAGACAGGCCGACGATGGCGCGGCCGCGCCGCGTGGCGATCGTTCGGTAGCGAGCGTCGACCTGTTGCACGAGCTCGCTCGACACGTACGTCTCCCAGTTTCGGCCCGCGCCCCAGTCGAGGTACTCCGGGTCCGTGTCGTCGTCGCGTGCGCCCTGCGGAGCAATGAGGATCGCGGGTCGGCCGGTGTCCGCGAGCGCGTCGGCGACCCAACGCAGCTGCGAGTAGCTGATCGACCGCGCCGGCAGCCCGTGCAGGAAATAGACGACCGGATAGCGGCGCTTGTCCGTGCGCGTACCCGGCCGGTAGCACGACGTGCGCGTGCATGGTCGCGTCGAGCGCGCGAGAGTGGAAGACGAGGTCGCGTGCGTCCGGGGTGGCGGCGTGCGCGGCGCCGAGTGCGACGACCGCCGCGACGAGCAGCGCCGCGAGCGCGGCTACCCTCGGAGTGTGCACGTGCTCGCCGCGATCGTCACCGCACTGATCCTTCCGGGCTTTTCGCAAGTGCAAACCGGTCCTTCGGGTGGTCGGGTGCTGAGCGGCGTGCTGCCGGGAGAGCTCCGTCCTGGGCTGGTGTACCTCCCGCCCGGGTTCTCCACGTCGCACCGCTACCCGGTTGTGTACCTGTTGCACGGCATGCCGGGCTCGCCGGACGAATACCCGTCGGGCGCCGGGCTCGTCGATTTCGCCGACACGTCGATCGCGGACGGCGCGATCCGGCCGTTCATCGCCGTCGTGCCCGCCGCGGGGCCTGACGACCGTTACAACGGCGAATGGGCCGGCCCCTGGGAAGCGGGCCTCGTCGGCAGCGTCGTCCCCTGGGTCGACGCGCACCTGCCGACGGTCGCCGGCCGGCGTGGGCGGGTGATCGCCGGCCTGTCGGCGGGCGGCTTCGGGGCCGTGAACATCGCGCTTCGCCACCCCACGGTCTTCGGCACCGTCGAGTCGTGGAGCGGCTACTTCGCGCCGCTGCGCGACGGCCCGTTCAAGGGCGCCTCACGTGCGGTGCTCGCCGCGAACGACCCGACGCGGCTCGCGCGCACGCAGGCGGACGTCCTGAGGGGCGAGGGCGTGCGCTTCTTCCTCTCCACCGGCCCCGCGCACAGCCACTGGTTCCGGCCGTCGGAGACGCTCGCCTTCACGCGCGAGCTACGCGGCCTCGGCCTGCCTGTCGAGTTCCGGAGCTACGCCGTCAGGAAGGGCGAGTACGCGGCGCAGCTCGCGGCGGGACTCGCGTTCGCACTCCAGGCGTAGGAGATGCTGCGCGTCGACGATTCCGGGAAGCCGGTCGCTGTCCTCACGCTCGACCGGCCGGCCGTGCTCAACGCGCTCTCGACCGACCTCTGCGAGGCGATCTCCGAAGCGCTGAGCAGCCTCTCGAGCAGAAGCGACATCCGAGTCATCGTGCTCACCGGAAGCGGCGACCGCGCGTTCTGCGCCGGCGCCGACCTGAAAGAGCGCGACGGCATGAGCGACGAGGCGTGGGCGTCCCAGCACGTGCTCTTCGAGACGATGTGCGCCGAGCTGCGGAACTGCGCCAGGCCGGTGATCGCCGCGGTCAACGGCGTCGCGGCCGGCGGCGGTCTCGAGCTCGCACTGAGCTGCGACTTCATCGTCGCCTCGGCGAACGCGCGCTTCGGACAACCCGAGGCCTCGCGCGGGATCATGCCCGGGTGCGGCGGGACGCAGCTCTTGCCGAGGCTGATCCCGCACGGGCTCGCCACGGAGCTGCTGCTGACCGGCCGGCTGATCGACGCCGGGGAAGCGCTCCGGGCCGGCCTCGTCACCCGCGTGATCTCACCGGCCGAGCTGCTGCCGTCGGCGATCGCGCTCGCCGAATCGATCGCCGCCAGCTCTCCGCGCGCGGTCGAGCAGATACGGCGGGCGCTGCGGCTCGGTCGGGGTCGGCCGCTCGAGGAGGCGCTCGAGCGTGAGCTCGACTGCTATCGCGAGACGGTCACCCACGCCGACCGGCGCGAGGGCGTCCGGGCGTTCAACGAGCGCCGGCCGCCGACGTTCGCCGATCCCGATTCGTAGACTCGTCGGTTCATGCGCATCGGCGTCCTCACCGGCGGCGGCGACTGCCCCGGCCTCAACGCGGTCATCCGCGCGGTCGCGCGGCGCTCGTGGGAGCGCGGCGACGAGGTCGTGGGCGTCCGCGAAGGCTGGCGCGGCATGGTCGAGCAGCTGTTCGAGCCGCTCGGCCCGCCCGAGATCTCGGGGATCCTTCCGCGCGGCGGGACGATCGTCGGGACGAGCCGCACGAACCCGTACAAGATCGACGGGGGCGTCGAGCGCGTCCGCGGCGCCTTCGAGCAGCTCGACGCGCTCGTCGCGATCGGGGGCGAGGACACGCTCGGGGTCGCCGCGCGCGTTTACGCGGACTTCGGCGCACCTGTCGTCGGCGTGCCGAAGACGATCGACAACGACCTCGCCGGCACCGACTACACCTTCGGCTTCGACACCGCCGTGCACATCTGCACGGAGGCGATCGACCGGCTGCACACGACGGCGGAGGCGCACAACCGCGTGATGGTGGTCGAGGTGATGGGCCGCCACACCGGCTGGATCGCGGTGATGAGCGGGATCGCCGGCGGCGCCGACGTGATCCTGATCCCGGAGAAGCCCGTCGACCTCGATGAGGTCTGCGGCGAGATCAGGCGCCGCCACGCGCGCGGCAAGAACTTCTCGATCGTCGTCGTCAGCGAGGGCTGCGAGCTGCCGGGCGCCGAGGACAGGGGCGAGGTCGACCAGTTCGGGCACAGGCTGCTCGCCAAGCGCGGCGTCGGCGAGCGGCTCGGCGAGGAGATCGAGTCGCGGACGGGGTTCGAGACGAGGGTGACCGTGCTCGGGCACATCCAGCGCGGCGGCTCCCCCACCGCGCGCGACCGGGTGCTCGCGACGCGGTTCGGGCTGAAGGCGTCCGACCTCGTCTCCGAGGGCGCCTACGGGCAGATGGCCGCGCTCAGGGGCGACGACGTGATCTCGGTGCCGCTCGCGGAGGCGACGGCCGAGCTCAAGACCGTGCCGGACGCCTGGTACGACGTCGCGCGCACCTTCTTCGGCTAGACCTCGGCGAGCGGGAAGCTGCGGTGGCGGCGCGGCGGCACCAGGAAGTTCTGCCGGTGCGTCGTCTGCAGGATCGAGTTGAAGCCCTGGTTGCGGTCGCGCGGCGGGAGCGGGATCTTGCCGTCCGGCAGCACGCCGTCCATGGCAAGGCGGTTGCGGCGGAAGTCGTCGCCCGTCGGGTTGAAGACGACGAAGTGCACCCCGGCCGCCGGCACCGCGCCCATCTCGTCGGGGCGGACGGACCAGGCGAACGGATCGTCGAGCGTGTTGAAGTCCGCGCGCACCGGGATGGCCGCTCCCTTGAGGTAGCGCGTCCCGTCGGGGCCGATGACGCCGTGCTGGAGGCGGGACGTCGTCTGGATCGAGGCGCTGTGGCCGAAGCGGCGTGAGCTCCGATAGTCGCGGCGCACGTCGTCGGCCGTCGACACCTGGCGTCGGGCCCTGGGGAACCGTCTGCGTGTCCTGCGGGACGTCGAGATTGGGGCGGAACGCGGTCGCGACGCGCTCGTCGAAGTCGAAGTTGAGGTACCACGACTCGACGTCCTCCTTGATGTGCGACAGGTGCATGTGCGTGCCCTGCCGAAAGTAGTCGCTGCCGCGGAAGTCGACGTAGCCCAGCGTCTCGAAGTTCGCGATCTTCCCCGGTCCCATGCCCGCGCGCTGCGTCGAGGTGAAGCCGAGAAAGAGCTCGGCGGTATCGGGAATCAGCGCGGCGCCGGGGACGCCCGCGGCGACCGCGAGGCGCTTCGGCAGCGACTGCTCGCCGTCGAAGCCGCCGCCGACGAAGCCGCGGCGGATCGACGTGAGCTCGAAGAGCTTCGTGTCGTGTAGCCGCTTCGCCGCGTCTTCGATGTGGTCGCGCGTGTCGGCGCGCAGCAGGATCGCGACGTCGTTCGACTCGAGCCGTGTGTCGGTCGGGTCGCTCGGGAAGCGGTGGGCGTCGAAGATCACCGGCTTGTCGGCACGCACGTCGTGTCGGCAGGTAACGGCGGGCCGCGTCGGGGACGAGGCGGCGAAAGTACGGGAGGCCCCACGCGACCGTCACGCCGAGGCCGGCCGGCGACGGCGCGTAGTCGCGGTCGAGCCCGGCGAGCGTGTTGGCGAGCTCGCTCTGCGCCTCGGCGAGGTCGGCGCGGCCGACCGCGAGCTTCGCGGTGTGGATCTCGTGGTGGAGGGGCGGCACGAGCACCGCGACGTCGTTCGACTCGACGACGCGGACGCCGTCGAGCAGGTGCTGCTCCGGGAGGACGACGGTGTTCGTCGGGCGCTCAGGCGCCGATCCTCCGAGCCGCTCGACGAGCTCGTAGATACCGGTCGCGCCGACGGCGCCGGCGGCCGCGCCGGCGAGCACTTGCCTCCGCGTGAGCTTCATCTAAGTCGCGATCTACGTCGCGGCCGCGGAGGGGCGGACGAGGACGAGCGACCGCAGCTCCTTGTGGAGGTAGCGGATCACGTGGTCGTAGGTCAGGGGCGGCGCGACGTGCTCGGAGAGCGTGTAGAGGTTGCCGTTCCGACGCCACAGGAGCAGGGCGTGCCACTCGTCGGCGTCCTGGTTGACGGTGTAGAGGGTCGCCTTGATGCCGCGCTCGGTGATCGTCCCGTGCGCGTCGGCGAAGCAGGGAACGTTGCGGCTCTCGCTGCCGCCCGTGCGGCAGGTCGGAATCTTCGTGACGCCTGGATAGCCGCGCAGGTTGACGTGGAGCTCGCCGCCGGCGGCTCCGCCCCCGGTCTCCTGCCAGACGAAGCTCTCGAGGTAGCTCCGGTCGGGGGAGACGGAATTGATGTTGTTCCAGCGGTTCCCGATCGCGCCGATCAGCGGATCGGGCAGCCAGGCCGGGCAGTAGACCGGCGCGTCGATCTTGTTCGCCAGGTGCTGCCAGCTCGGCCGGTCGGGGCAGACGAGCTTCGCCGGCGCGGCGGCAGGGGCAGCCGCGGCCTTCTTGGCCTCGGAGGAGGAGCATCCGGCGGTGACGAGCCCGCCGGCGCACAGGAGGACGGCCAGCGCGAGCAGCGCTTTCATCGCGGGCCATGGTAGACGGCCTGCGGCGACCCTCCGCCGCGCCTTTTCAGACTCTTAAAGCGAACGTCAGACCTCGAGCGGCCGGTGCCCGACGAGGCTCGCGACCTCGCCCTGGGCCACGACGAGCACTGCGTCGATGCCGGCGCGCTCGAGCGCCAGCACCTCCTCGCGCGTCGAGACGTCGACCCGGGCGATCGCGAGCTTCCCCGCCGGCACGTCCGGCAGGAGCTCGAGCACCGCGTCGAGCGGGTCGGCGTCGTCGTCGGCGCCGAGCGCCGAGAGCAGGAAGATCTCGGGATCGAGCTGCTCGAGCGCCTCCTCGAGCTCCTCCTCGTCGCGGACGTCCACGACCGCCTCCGCCTGATCCGGCTCGCGTTCGATGTCCGGCCGCACGCACACGGCGTCGGCATCCGGCGGGATCCCCTCGCCGATCCAGAGGAGCGGCAGCGAGGTGGCGTCGCGGATGCCGTCGACGTGGCGGCGGATCGCGACTGCCTTCGCGCCCTGCGCCTCGGCCGCGCGCGCGGCCTCCGCGTCGTCGACGCAGACGATGATCGCGATCCCGTCCCCCTCCGAGATGCGCTGGCTGAGGCGTCGTGACGCTGGCACCGGCTATCGAACAGCGTAGATCAGCGGTAGGCGGTCGTCACGCAAAGCGCGGCGGCGGCGACGGCTGGAGCCGCTCGCGGTCGCCCCAGTCGTCCCTGCGCGGCGCGAAGACCTCGATCAGCGACGCGCCGTCCGGGCCCGCCCACACCTCGTGTGGCACGTCGGCGAGGATGCACCACGTCGCGCCGGGCCGGAGGTCGCGCTCCTCGTCGCCGATCCGGAAGCGGACAGAGCCGCCGAGCAGGATCCCCACTTGCTCGTTGACGTGCTGGTGCTCGGGAACATGGGTGTCAGGCTCGAGCTCGAGGTACGAGAACGTCGCCTGCTCGCTCACGACCGCGCGGCCGACGACGCCCGGCCAGATCACGAGCGGCTCGATCTCGTCGAGGTGGTCGAACGCCGTCATCTGCCGATCGGGTGCCAGACCGTCTTCAGCTCGAGGAAGGACGAGATGTCGGCGAGCGACTGGCCGTCCGGCCGCCCGATCACGACTCGCTTGACGTTCTCGGCCGCAGCCGCCTCGAGGCCGGAGCGGAGCCCGTCGGCGCCGGTCAGGTCGATCGCGTTGACGTCCATGTGCGAGGCGAGCCACGGCGCGAGCTCCGCGCGGTAGCCGGTCAGCAGGTTCACGACGCCGCCGGGGACATCGCTCGTGGCGAGGGCCTCGGCGAGCTCGATCGCGGCCAGCGGCGAGGTCTCGGAGGCAAGCGCCACGATCGCGTTCCCCCCGGTGAGGGCGGGCGCGATGCGCGACACGAGCCCGAGCAACGGCGGCTCGTCGGGTGCGATCACCGCGACGACACCGGTCGGCTCGGGGATCGTGAAGTTGAAGTACGGCCCGGCGACCGGGTTGGACGACCCGACCACCTGGGCGAGCTTGTCGGCGAAGCCTGCGTACCAGACGATGCGGTCGATCGAGCGCTCCACCTCGTCGAGGCCGCTGCAGAGCTCGGCGAACTCGGCGGCCCGCGCCTCGATCATCTCGGCGATCCGGTAGATCACCTGGCCGCGGTTGTAGGCCGTCGCCGACGCCCATTTCGGCTGTGCGGCGCGGGCGGCGGAGACGGCGTCGCGAACGTCCTTGCGCGAGGCGCGCGCGACGTTCTGGCCCTGCACCTCGTAGGTGCGCCCGCTCTCCGAGCGCGGGAATGCACCGCCGATGTAGAGCTTGTAGGTCTTCTTCACGGGGAGACGCGCCATGCCGGTCCGAGGTCTATCAGAGGGCGAGCGCCATCAGCACGTCGTCGACGTCCTTGCCGTCGAGATGGAACTCGCCGCGCAGGACGCCTTCGACCTCGAACCCGCAGGCCTCGTAGAGGCGCCGGGCGGCCGTGTTCGGCCCGAGGACGCGCAGGGTGAGCCGCCGCGCGCGGCGCCGCCGGGCCTCGACGATCGCGGCGTCCATCAGCGCGCGTCCGATGCCGCGCCGACGGACGGCGTCGTCGACCGCGAGCCCGCTGATGTGGAGCACGTGGTCGCTCGCCTGGAGCTCGGTGGCGGGCTTGATGGTGACGTAGCCGGCGACCGCACCGTCGACGACCGCGACCAGCACGTCGGCGGGCGTCGTGTGGACGCCGAAGAACGGCGTGCCCGCGGGCGGCGCCGGCGCCGGGCTGGTGAGCGACATCCAGGTCGCCTGGTCGATCCGCGCGAGCGCCGGCCCGTCGTCCCGCCGTGCCGGGCGGATCTCAGTCGTCGAAGGCGAGGTACGGCTCGAGCCCGTGCAGGCCGCCCTCGCGGCCGAAGCCCGACTCCTTGTAGCCGCCGAACGGGCTCGTGGGATCGAAACGGTTGTAGGTGTTCGCCCACACGACCCCGGCCCGCAGCCGCTCGGCCATCCAGAGGATGCGCGAGCCCTTCTCCGTCCAGACCCCGGCCGAGAGCCCGTACGGCGTGTTGTTCGCCTTCTCCACCGCCTCGTCGGGCGTGCGGAAGGTGAGCACCGACAGGACGGGCCCGAAGATCTCCTCCTGGGCGATGCGGTAGCTCTGCGCGACGTTCGTGAACACGGTCGGTGCGAACCAGTAGCCCTTCTCGGGGAACCGGCAGGGCGGCTGGTAGATCTCCGCGCCCTCCTCGCGGCCCGCGGCGACGAGCTCCTCGATCTTCTCGAGCTGCATCCGGGAGTTGATCGCGCCGACGTCGGTGTTCTTGTCCAGCGGATCGCCGACGCGAAGCGTCGCCATGCGCCGCTTCAGCTTCTCGACTACCGGCTCGTAGATCGACTCCTGGACGAACAACCGCGAGCCGGCGCAGCACACATGGCCCTGGTTGAAGTAGATGCCGTTGACGATCCCCTCGACCGCCTGATCGAGCGCGGCGTCGTCGAAGACGATGTTCGCCGCCTTGCCGCCGAGCTCGAGCGTCAGCTTCTTGCCCGTGCCGGCGAGCCGCCGCTGGATCGCCTTGCCCACCTCCGTCGAGCCCGTGAACGCGATCTTGTCGACGTCGGCCTCGACGAGCGCGGCGCCCGCACGGCCGTCGCCGGTGACGATGTTGACGACGCCCGGCGGGAGCTCGGCCTGCCGGACCACATCGCAGAAGAGCAACGCGGTCAGCGGCGTGGTCTCGGCCGGCTTGAGCACCACGGTGTTCCCTGCCGCGAGCGCCGGCGCGATCTTCCACGCGAGCATCAGCAGCGGGAAGTTCCACGGGATGATCTGACCGGCGACGCCCAGCGGCTTCGGGCGCCGGTTCGGGAACGCATATTCGAGCTTGTCGGCCCACCCCGCGTAGTAGAAGAAGTGCGCCGCGGCGAGCGGAACGTCGACGTCGCGCGATTCCTTGATCGGCTTTCCGCCGTTCAGCGATTCGAGCACGGCGAACTCGCGTGTGCGCTCGGCGAGGATGCGCGCGATCCGGAAGAGGTACTTCGAGCGCTCGGACGGAGCCAGGCTGCCCCACGTCTCGAACGCCTCGCGCGCGGCCGCCGTCGCCGCCGTCACGTCCTCCTCGTCGGCCTGCGCGACCAGGGCGAGCGGCGCCTCGTCGCGCGGGGAGATCGTTTCGAAGTAGCTGCCGGAGCGCGGCGACACCCAGTCGCCGCCGACGAAGAGGCCGTAGCGCTCGCGCAGCGAGACGATCTCGGTGCTCTCGGGCGCCGGCGCGTACGTCCAGTCGGCCGGGACCGGCGAGCGGTCGGGGCGCCGCTCGACCTCAGTCATTCGTGAAGTAGTCCTTCGACTGGTAGGCGCCCGTCTTCTCCTTGCGGAGCTGCATCAGGATGTCGTTGACGAGGCTGGACGCGCCGAGCCGGTACAGGTCGGGCGTCAGCCAGTCGGGCCCGAGTGTCTCGTGCACCTGCACGAGGTACTGGATCGCGTTCTTCGACGTGCGGATGCCGCCGGCCGGCTTCATCCCGACCTTGCGCCCGGTCTCGGCGTGCACGTCCCGGATCGCCTCGAGCATCACGAGTTGGACGGGAAGCGTCGCTGCGCCGGGCAGCTTCCCGGTCGACGTCTTGATGAAGTCGGCGCCCGCAGCGATCGCGAGCAGCGAGGCGCGGCGGACGTTGTCGTACGTTCCCAGCTCGGCGACCTCGAGGATCACCTTGAGATGGGCGTCGCCGCACGCCTCCTTCACGCGCACGATCTCGTCGTAGACCTTCGCGTAGCGGCCCGAGAGGAACGCACCGCGGTCGATCACCATGTCGACCTCGTCGGCGCCCATCGCGACCACTTCCTGCGTCTCGCGCACCTTTACGTCGAGCGGGCTCTGGCCGCTCGGGAACGCGGTCGCGACCGACGCGACTTTCACCCCCGTGCCACGCAGCCGCTCGACTGCGGTCGGCACGAGGTTCGGGTAGATGCAGACGGCCGCGACCGACGGAACGTTCGCGTCGCTCGGGTCCGGCCGGAGCGCCTTGGAGCAGAGCGCCGCGACCTTGCCCGGCGTGTCCTGGCCCTCGAGGGTCGTCAGGTCGCAGCAGCGTATGGCGAGCTCGAGCGCCCAGACCTTCGCCTCGCGCTTGATGCTCCGCTTCGCGAGCTCGGCCGCGCGGCCCTCCACGGCGACCTCGTCGACCGAACCGATTCTGGGGAGCCGCGGCTCGAGCGGAAGCTCGAAGCCGCGCGGAAGAGCTGGCGCCTGCGCCATACGGCGAGTCTAGCTCCGGCCCGGCGGCCGCCAGGCGACGCGGATGTCGTCCTCGCAGACGACGCGAAGATCGTTCTCCCCGCCGACGCCGCCTCGGCGGCCCGCTCCTATCGTCGGTGCCGGACAACGAAGGATCGTCGTAGGGAGGACTGGGATGTACGCACATGTCGGCGCCCGCGCGCCGGTCTGGACGGCCGGCGCCTACGTGAAGGACGAGCTCCAGCCGGTTCCGGTCGACGTGCCCGGTCGCGGCTCGTGGACCGTCCTCTTCTTCTATCCACGCGACTTCACCTTCATCTGCCCGACCGAGCTGGCGGCGTTCGAGGAGCTGCGCATGGACTTCGAGGAGTCCGGCGCGCGGATCGTCGCCGCGAGCACGGACAGCTGGTGGGTGCACCGCGCGTGGTTCACCACGAACCCGTGGCTCGAGCACGTCTCGTACCCGGTGATCGCCGACGCGTCGCACGAGCTCGCGAGGAGCTACGGCGTGCTGCTCGAGGACGGCGCTGCGCTGCGCGCGACGTTCGTGATCGACCAGGACGGGATCGTGCGCCATGCCGCCGTCACCGACGTGAGCGTCGGCCGCAGCGCGCCGGAGACGCTGCGCGTCGTGCAGGCGCTCCAGACCGGTGAGCTCTGCCCGGCCAATTGGCGTCCGGGCCAGGCGACGCTCAAGGCCGCGTAGCGTCGCCGGCGGGGTCTGGCCCGGGTCTGACCCGGGTCTGACCCCTCGCCGCGCATGTCGTTGACTCGTCAATGATATACTGCCGACATGGAAACGATGAACACTGATCTCTCCACCGTCCTCGACCTCGCGCTCGCGCGCGCGGTCGTGACGCGCGACGTCGACGCCGCGCTCGGGGCCCACGGCCTCGCGCTCGGCGATCTCGCACTGCTGATCGAGCTCTACGACGCTCCCGACGGGCGGCTCCGCAGGGTCGAGCTCGCGAACCGCCTCGGCGTGACGCCGTCCGGCGTGGCACGCCAGCTGCAGCCGCTCGAGCGGATGGGGCTCGTCGGCCGCGAGTCGCACGCCCGCGACGCCCGGCTGGCGCTCGTCGTGCTCACGGACACCGGCCGCCGCGTGACCGAGGAGGCGCTTCCGACCGCCGAGCAGGCGTCCGAGCGCACGCTCTCGCGCTACTGGCCCGCCGGCGAGCGCGAGCGCCTCTCGAAGCTGATCGCCGCAGTCCGCTAGGCGGCCTGCGTCGTCTGCAAGCCGCGAGGGTCGCCGGGGCTAGAGGCCGAGCCGCTCGAGCATCGTCTCGTCCCGGCGCCACCGTGGCGCCGACTTCACCTGCAGCTGGAGGTAGACGGGGTGGCCGAGCAACTGCTCGACGAA
This sequence comes from uncultured Thermoleophilia bacterium, assembly GCA_963742615.1. GTDB lineage: Bacteria > Actinomycetota > Thermoleophilia > Gaiellales > Gaiellaceae > PALSA-600. The sequence goes on from CAVUMS010000004.1 coordinate 280,737, forward strand.
CGGGCGCGCACCGCGGCCGATCTCGCGCACCATCGAGCCGCCCTTGCCGACCAGGATCTTCTTCTGGCTCTCCGTCTCCGTGTAGAGGCGGACGTGCACGTGCCGGTCCTCGATCGAGACGAGCTCCGCCGTCAACGCGTGCGGCACCTCCTCCTTCGTCAACCGGAGCGCCTGCTCACGCACGGCCTCTGCGATCCGGGCCTCGAGCGGCAGGTCGGTGTCGGTCTCCGGCGGGTAGAGCAAAGGCCCCTCGGGGAGCAGCGAGATGAGGTCGCCCCTGAGCTCGTCGATGCCGTCTCCCGTCGTCGCGCTCACCGGGTGGAGGGCGTGGAACGGCCCCAGCGTCGCGGCCTGCTTCATCTGCGTCGCGATGTGGCCGGCCTTCAGGCGGTCGACCTTGTTGACCACGATCACGACCGGGACGCCGAGCGCGAACACGTGGCGCGCGACGTAGCGGTCGCCCGCACCGATGCGCTCGCGCGCGCTGACGACGAGCATGACGACGTCGACGTCCTCCCCCATCGTCTCGTCGACACGCTTCTGCATCCGCTCCGTCAGCCGGTCGATCGGCCGCTGCCAGCCCGGCAGGTCGACGAGCACGAGCTGCGCGTCGTCCGTCGTGTAGACGCCGCGAATGCGAAGCCTGGTGGTGTGCGGCACCGGCGAGACGATCGCGACCTTCGTCCCGACGAGCGCGTTGACGAGCGTCGACTTGCCGACGTTCGGCCGCCCGGCGACCGCTGCGAAGCCCGATCTCACGCCGGAAGGGTCCAGGTGTCCGGCAGGAGCTCCAGGGCGCTCCACGTCGCGATCGAGCCGTCGCCGCGGCGGAACGTCACCTCGCCGATCTTCCATTCGGCGAGCCACTGGCGACACCCGCCGCAGGGAGAGGCGGTGATCCCGATCGCCGCCAGGTCTCCCGGCCGGCAGCCCGCCACGGCCGCCGCGACGATCGCCGACTTCTCGGCGCAGACGCCGAGCGGGTACGCCGCGTTCTCGACGTTGACACCGGCGAACTCCCGCCCGTCGACCGTCCGGACGACAGCGCCGACGTGGTAGTTCGAATACGGCGCATACGCCTGTGCCGCGACGGCCTCCGCCTTCTCGACCAGCTCGCCTGCGCCGCTCATCCCGCTCCGGCGCCGGTAGAGCCGGCACCTCCGCTCCTGGGCGGCTCCGTCGAGCCTACGCCGCTCACGAGAGCACCTGGAAGACGACGAGCGCGGCCAGCGCTCCGAGCAGCCCGCCCGAGGCGACCTCGAGCGTCGAGTGGACACCCGACTCGACCCGGGTCTGCCCGACGAGGAAGGCCATGATCAAGGTGATCGAGGAGACGAGGAAGCGATGCGAGGCGCCGGCCGCGTACGTGGCCGCGATCCAGCACGCGAACGCGACGGCGGCGTGGCCCGAGGGTAGCCCGCCGCGCAGGGGCGTCCCGCGGCCCGTGTACGCCTTCAGCGCGATCACGATGATCACTGTAAGGACGAGCGCAACGAGGGTGAGCTCGGCCGGCGCCTGCCTGAGCCGGTCCAGCAGGTCGGCCGACCGGTCGGCCACCTTGCCGGCGAAGACGAGGTAGCCGATCGCGAGCGCGTTCACCGACGCGAGCAGGACTGCCCCGGCGGCGATGTCCTTCGCCAGCTTCGCCATCGGGTCGAACGACGTGGTCGCGATGTCGATCGCGCCTTCGATCGCCGTGTTGATCATCTCGGCGATGAGGACGAACGTGATCGAGATGAGCAGCGCGATCAGCTCGAGCTTCGTCACGTTCACGATCAGGGCCAGGACGATCACGGCGACCGCGACCGCGAAGTGGATGCGCATGTTCCGCTGCGTGCGGAGCACGTGGATGATCCCCTCGGCCGCGTAGTTGAACGAATCGAGGACGCTGGGCGACCGGCGCGAGCTCATACCCGCTCCAGCGCCGGCGAAGCCGGCGCCTCCGCTCCCAGTGAGCCTCCGTCGAGCCTACGGCTCATACGTACGTGTCCTCGAGCTGCGACATTGCCCGGCCGTGGTCGTAGCCGAGCAGGTGCAGGAGACCGTGCACGAGCGGCCGCCGCCACTCGCTGCCGACGACCTGCGGGCACAGGACGACGTCGCCGAGCTGGCGCGGGAGGTCGCCCGCCAGCAGGTCGGTGCCGTCGATCGGGAACGAGAGCACGTCCGTCGCCTCGTCGATCCCCAGGTGCTCGCGCTTCAGCTCGCGGATCTCGTCGGGGCCGACGAACGCGATCCCGAGGTCGCCCTCGTCGATCTGCTGGGCGCTCAGGACCCGGCGCGCGAGCTGCCGCGCTGCGTCGACGTCGACGGGCGTCCCGCTCCGATTCTCGACCTCGATCTGCAGCGCGCTCATCTGTTCCGTTCGTCCGTGTGCTCCTTGTAAGCCTCGACGATGCGCTGGACGAGCTTGTGCCGGACGACGTCGCGGTGGCCGAAGCTGATGAACGAGATCCCGTCGATGTCGTTCAGCACGTTCTGAACGTGCACCAGTCCCGACCGCTGCTCGCGGGGGAGGTCGATCTGAGTGACGTCGCCCGTGACGACGACCTTCGAGCCGAACCCGAGGCGCGTGAGGAACATCTGCATCTGCTCGGGCGAGGTGTTCTGCGCCTCGTCGAGGATGATGAAGCTGTCGTTCAGCGTGCGGCCGCGCATGAACGCGAGCGGGGCAACCTCGATCGTCCCGCGCTCGATCAGGTTGTTCGCACGGTCCGGGTCGAGCATGTCGTAGAGCGCGTCGAACAGCGGCCGCAGGTACGGGTCGACCTTGGCCATGAGGTCGCCGGGCAGGAAACCGAGCCGCTCTCCGGCCTCGACCGCCGGGCGCGTGAGGATGATCCGCGCGACCTCGCGCTCGTGGAGCGCGGAGACCGCGAGCGCCATCGCCAGGTACGTCTTGCCCGTGCCGGCCGGGCCGATGCCGAAGGTGACGGTCGACCGGCGGATCGCGTCGACGTACCGCTTCTGCATCACCGTCTTCGGCGCGATCCGCTTGCCGCGGTGGCGCCAGACGACGTGGTCGAAGACCTCGCGGACGTCGGTCTCGGACTCGAGCGCGCCGAGCACGGCGTCGACCGTGTGGGCGCCGATCGCGTGGCCGCCCTCGACCAGCTCGACCAGCTCGTCGAGCACGGAGCGCGCCTCGGCGACCTGCGCGTCCTCCCCGTCCAGCGTGAGCTGGTTGCCGCGCAGGCGGATCGTGCAGTGAAGCCGCTCCCGGAGCGCGTCGAGCACGCCGTCCGAGATTCCCGCGAGCTCCGCGGCGACCGCATTCGACACGTCGAAGGTCTGTTGCATTTCCGGCCTGAGTGTAGGCCGCGCCCCGGAACCTACGCCCGGGCGCGAGAGGCGCCGTCTATGTTCCGCCGGTGGAGCGGAAGTGGTGGACGCTGCTGGCGGTCTGTACCGCGACCTTCATGCTCCTGCTGGACATCACGATCGTCAACGTCGCGCTGCCTGCGATCGAGCGGGCGCTCGACGCCTCGTTCTCCGATCTCCAGTGGGTTGTCGACGCCTACGCGCTCGCGCTGGCGACCTTCGTCCTGACCGCGGGATCGCTCGCGGACCTCTTCGGGCGCAAGCGGCTCTTCATCATCGGGATCGTCCTGTTCACGGCCGCGTCGGCCGCCTGCGGCCTGTCGAACGACGCGTTGTTCCTGATCATCGCGCGCGGCGTCCAGGGTGTCGGGGGCGCGATCATGTTCGCGACGGCGCTCGCGCTGATCTCCCAGGCGTTCCACGGACGCGAGCGCGGCACGGCGTTCGGCGTCTGGGGCGCCACGATCGGCGCCGCGGTGGCCATCGGGCCGCTCGCCGGCGGGATTCTCACGTCGTGGCTGAACTGGCGCTGGATCTTCCTCGTCAACATCCCGATCGGTATTGCCGCGATCGTGCTCTCCGCGGCGAAGCTCAGCGAGTCGAGCGACCCGGAGCACAGCCGGCTCGACCCGATCGGGCTCGTCACGCTCACGAGCGGCCTGTTCTGCCTGATCCTCGCCCTGATCGAAGGCAACTCGCACGGCTGGACCAGCACGCCGATCGTCTCTCTCCTGGTCGCCGCGCTCGTGCTGCTCGGCCTGTTCATCGCATCCCAGACGCGCGACCGGCTGACGATGATCGATCTCGCGCTGTTCCGGCGACCCGCGTTCGACGGGGCTCAGACCACCGCGTTCGCGATCTCGTCGTCGATGTTCGCGATGTTCCTCTACCTGACGCTCTACCTGCAGAACGTGCTCGGGCTGTCGCCGCTCGAGACGGGCGTGCGCTTTCTGCCCCTCAGCATCGTCTCGTTCTTCGCGGCGCCGATCGCGGGGCGGCTCTCGACGCGAGTGCCGATCCGGCTGCTGCTCGGCGCCGGCCTCGGCCTGGTCGCGCTCTCGATGTGGCTGATGAGCGGCATCTCGATCGACTCGGACTGGACGACCCTTCTCCCCGGCTTCATCGTCGGCGGGATCGGCATCGGCATGGTCAACGCGCCGCTGGCGTCGACCGCGGTCTCGACGGTCCGCGTCGAGCGCGCGGGCATGGCATCGGGGATCAACAACACGTTTCGGCAGCTCGGCATCGCAACGGGCATCGCCGCACTCGGCGCGATCTTCGCGAGCCGCGTGACCAACGACGTGGTCGCGGGACTGAGCGACCTCCCGAACGCGCACAGCATCGCCACGCAGCTCTCGAGCGGCGAGGCGACATCGGTGATCGCCGCGGCCCCGCCTGCGACGCGGGCGCACGTCGCCGAGGTGGCCCGCGCCTCGTTCATCTCGGGCCTCAACCACATCCTCGTGATCGGCGCGATCGTGGCGCTCTGCGGTGCCGTTCTGGCGGCCATCCTCGTCCGGCCGCAGGACTTCGTCGCAAGCCGCCCGCCCGGTTAGCGGCTCAGGCGAGCTTCTCGCGCACGAGCTGGCCGACCGCCGACCCGTCGGCGCGGCCGGCGATCTGCGGCATCACATCGGCCATCACGCGGCCGAGGTCCTGCAAGGAGGTCGCACCGTTCTCGGCGATCGCGTCGTCGACGATCTGCTCGAGCTCGTCCTCGGACAGCGGCGCCGGCATGAACTCCTGGAGAATCGCGAGCTCGGCCTCCTCCTTCGCCGCCTGATTCTCACGGCCGCCCTCGCGAAACGCCTCCGCCGCCTCGATCCGTTTCTTCCGCTCCCGCTGCAGCACCTGCAGCTCCTCGCCGTCGGACAGCGGCCGCTGCAGGTCTTTCTCGGCGGAGCGCAGGCTGGACAGGATCAGGCGCAGCGCGTCGCGACGCTCGGCGTCCCGCGCGAGCATCGCCTCCTTCACCTCAGTCTCGAGCTCCTCAATGCGACTCACTGGGCTGCCTCCCCGAGGATGTGCCAGTGCAGATGGAAGACGGTCTGCCCGGCGCTCGGCCCGACATTGACGGCAACGCGGTAGTCGGTCAACCCCGCGCGCTCGGCGGTCGCTGCGACGAACGCCAGCATGCGTCGCGCCTCTTCGGCCTCGAACGACCCTACGTCGCGGAAGGTGTCCACGTGGCGCTCCGGGATCACGAGCAGGTGAACGGGCGCCTGCGGTGCGATGTCCCTGATCGCCACGAACCCGTCGCCCGTGTGAACGTGGTCGCCTTCACGGTACAGCCTGCAGAACAGACACTCGGAGGCCTCAGCCGGCAAGAATCCCCTCCTCGGTCACCGCGGCGGCACGGACCGAGACGATCGAGCCGACCGGCGCGTCGACGACCCAGGGCGAGTAGTCGTCGCCGTAGCCGCGGCCGGGGCGGTCGACGAGCACGCGGTCACTCGACCCGACCTTGCTGCGCCAGCGGCGCTCGGACAGCTCGCGGGACAGCGCTCGGAGCCTCGCTCCCCGCTCGCGCTTCACCTGCGCCGAGACGCGATCGTCGCGCTCGGTCACGGTTCCCGGACGCGGCGAGTACGGAAAGACATGGACCCCGCTGATCCCGGCGCGCTCGACGGTCGCGAGCGTGGCCCCGAAGGCCGCGTCGTCCTCCTCCGGGAAGCCGACGATCACATCGGTCGTGATGTTGAACTCCTCGGCAAGCGGCTCGAGCCGGCGCAGGAACGTCGCGGTCGTGTAGCGACGCCGCATCGCACGCAGGACGCCGTCGTCGCCCGACTGCAACGGGACGTGCAGATGCCGCCCCACGGTCGTGGTCTCGCGGAGTGCGGCGGCGAGCTTGTCGTCGACGTGATTGATCTCGATCGAGCTGAGTCGAAGCCGCTCGAGCCCGGGCGTCGCCCCGGCCTCGCGGACGAGCCTCGGCAGGTCGTAGCCGGCCGCGCGGTCGCGGAAGCAGCCGAGGTTGATCCCGGTGAGGACGATCTCCTTGTGGCCCTGGTCGACGCGTCGGCGAATCTCGCGCAGAACGGCATCGGCCCGCCGGCTCCGCGACGCGCCGCGAACGAGCGGGATCACGCAGAAGTTGCAGGAGAACGAGCAGCCATCCTGGATCTTCACGAACGCGCGCACACGGTCGAGGCGCGCGTCGGCCTGGACGCAGCCGATCGCGCCGACGTCGCCCGCAACGAACGCGGCGGTGTCCTCGCTCCGCTTCGCAACGACCTTCACCGCGGCGGGCAGGCCCGACAGGGAGGCGGCCGGGAGGTTCGCCGCACAGCCGGTGAGATAGACGCGACTGTGCGTTCGTGCCGCACGGGAGGCCGCCTTGCGGCTCTTCGCGACGGCCTCGTTGGTGACACAGCAACCGCTGATCACCGCGACGTCGGCGGACTCGCCGTCGCGGCGCTCGACGTGTCCGTCCGCGAGGAGCGCCTCGCGCACCTCTTGCACGTCGGCATGCGAGACCTTGCAGCCGAGGAAGTCGACGCGAAACGTCGCCACGCGTTGATCGTACTGCCGCGTCAGGTTCGTTCGTAAACGTCGGCGGCCCATCCGTCGAGGACGAGCCGCTCGGCATGCGCCCACCCCTGCAACGCGAGACGATCCGACTGCAGGTATCCGGATGTCACCAGCACGCGGGCGTCGATGCGCGCGGCGAGCCCGGCGGCCGCGGCGCCCGAGATGTTCGCGACGACGGTCGACGCCGCCGGAAGCGCGTCTTCGGCGCCGACGACTGCCACCTCGACCGTGACGCCGTTCACACGCGCATTCGCACGCGTCGCATCGGCTGCAACCTCCTCGATGTCGACCGCGATGACCGGCGCGAATCCCAGCAACGCGGCTGCAATCGCGAGCACGCCCGATCCGCAGCCCACGTCGAGCAGCGATCCCGGCCCAAGCCGCTGCAGCAGCCGCAGGCAGAGCTGAGTCGTCGGATGCGCGCCGGTGCCGAACGCACGGCCCGGGTCGATGACCACGGCGAGGGCATCACGCGGCGGGTGCTCCCACGGAGGCCCGATCCAGAGCCGCCCGACGCTGACCGGTCGATGGAACGTGCGCCAACGATCCTCCCAGCCGTCCTCGACCTCGGTCGAGCGCGCACCGCCGAAGACGTGCCAGACGCGCTCCTCGCCCGCGGCGTCGGTGTACGCGACGAGCTCGACAGCGCCCTCGCGCTCGACCTCCTCGAAGCCGCTCGGGAAGAGGGTGAGCATCGCTGCACGGGCTTCCTCGACACGCTCGTCGCGGACCTCGACGGTGACGCGGCGGAGCCCGCTCAGCGGAACGCGCTCTTCAGCTTGTCGAAGAAGCTCTCGTCGTGCCGGTACGTGTGCTCGTCGCTCGCCGCATCGAACTCGGCGAGCAGGCGCCGCTGCTCGTCGGTAAGCCGCCGCGGGACGGTGACGTTCACGAGCACTCGATGGTCGCCGCGACCGAAACCCTGGAGGACGGGCATGCCGCGTCCCTTGAGCACCCGCACGTCCCCGGGCTGCGTGCCCGGCTCGAGCTCGACGTCGACCCTGCCGTCGAGCGTCTCGACCTGGACGCGCAGTCCGAGCGCCGCCTCGACGATCGTCAGATCGACCTGGGAGTAGATGTCGTTGCCCTCCCGCACGAAGCGCGGGTCGGGATCGACGTGGACGCGCACGTAGACGTCACCCGGACGGCCACCGAGCGCGCCGGCGTGACCTACGCCGCTCACGCGGATGCGCTGCCCGCTGTGGATTCCCGGCGGAACTTTCACGTCGAGCTCACGCTCTTCGACGACGCGACCGGCACCCTCGCATGCCCGGCACGGATGCTCGACGATCTGACCGGCACCGCCGCACTGCGGGCACGCCTGCGTCCTGACGAACTCGCCGAACACGCTGCGCGACACCTGTTGGAGCCGGCCCGAGCCGTCGCAACGCGTGCACGTGACGGGCTGCGTGCCGGGCTCGACGCCGTTCCCGCCGCACGTCGCGCACGCGACGGCGACGGCGTACGTCACGTCGACCGTCGTTCCGCGCGCCGCGTCGACCAGCGAGATCCGGATCTCCGCCGCAACATCGGCGCCCCGCTGCGAGCGCCGGCCCCGCCCGGAGAAGAGATCGTCGCCGAAGAACGTGGCGAACAGGTCACCGAGTCCGCCGATGTCGAAGTTCGACGGTGTGAATCCGCCCGACCGGAGCCCGGCGTGCCCGTAGCGGTCGTAGAGCGCGCGCGTCTCGCTGTTCGTCAGGACCTCGTACGCCTCGGCCGCCTCGCGGAAGCGTGCCTCTCCGTCCGGCGCCTCGGAGACGTCGGGGTGCAGCTCGCGCGCGAGCCTCCGGAACGCCTTCTTGATCGTCGCGTCGTCGGCGTCTCGACGCACGCCCAGCACCTCGTACAGATCGCGGTCGGTGGTCGCCATCAGTCGTCGGCGTAGACATCCTCGACGAACCGGGAAAGCTCACGGGCCGCCACTCGCACCGAACGGAGAGCCCTGTCGTAGTCCATCCGGAGCGGCCCGAGCAGACTCACCGCCCCGAGCGTGCGATGCGCGACCCCGTACGTCGCACCGACGAGCGCCAGCTTGCGCAAGCCCGGCTGCTCGAGCTCCTCTCCCACCCGCGCGAAGGGGCGCCGCGGGTCGAGCCGCTGCGCGAGCACGTCGAGGAGAGCGGCTCGCTTCTCGAGCACCTCCATCAGGCTTCGGTAGGCGCCGATCTCCTCCTGTCGCATCTCGTCGAGCAGGCCCGCCGCACCGCCCACGAACAGCCGGCGCCCCTCGTCGGCGGCATGGTCGAACGACGGCCTGATCGCCTGGAGGAAGAGCCGCTCGCGCGGGGACAGCGCCGGCTCCTCGAAGGCGAGACGAACCGCGCGCGACCCGATCCGCACACCCATCAGGCGGTCGTTGAGATAGTCCGCCGCCCATCCCGCCAGCCCGGGATCCACATCGTCCGGGAACTCGCTGCGAAGCTTCGTAACGCCGCCGAGCGACGTGATCACGACCGTCATCACGACCCGCGGCAGGAGCATCAGCACTTCGACGTGCCGGACGGTCGCGGCCTGGAGCGGCGGAGCAGAGACGAGCGCGAGCAGCCTCGTCACCTGCGACAGCATCTCGGTCGTAGCCTGCAGCGCCTCCTCCACCTCGGACTGCGCGAGCGGAAGCGCGAGCGGGAACTCCTCGCGGCGCGGCTCCTGCCCTTCCAGCAGGCCGTGCACGTAGAGGCGGTAGCCCGATTCCGTCGGCACCCGGCCGGCGGACGTGTGCGGGTGCATGAGCAGCCCGATCCGCTCGAGCTCGGCGAGCTCGCCGCGAACCGTCGAGGGGGAGACGCCGAGGTCGGACCCTTCGACGAGCGTTCGCGAACCGACCGGCTGGCCGGTCGCGACGTGGGCCTCGACCACGCGGCGGAGAATGCCCCGCTGCCGCTCGGAAAGGGCTTCGCTCATCCACTCATGGTAGGAGCGAGCAGGCGTGCCGTGACGCCGCCGCCCACGAACCGGCCGCGCCGGGTGAGCGTGAGCTCTCCGCCGGTGGACGCAACCAGCCCCGCCCGCTCGAGGAGACCGAGCTCGGCGTGGTCGAGCGCGCCTGTCACCTCTGCGAGCGGGAGCGGCTCGTCGAGCCGGAGACCGAGCAGCACCCGCTCTGCCGCGCGCACCGCAGCAGGCAGCTCCTCGACCTCGCGCGGCGGGACCTCTTCGCGCGCGAGCGCGCTCCAGGTAGCGGGCGAGTGACGGCGCGTTCTGCCAGCGCCTGCCGTCGATTGTGCTGACCGCGCCGACGCCGAGGCCCAGATAGTCGTGGCCGAGCCAGTAGCCGAGGTTGTGCCGCGCGCGCAGATCGCGGCCCCCCGAGAGCTCGGGTGCTCTGGCAAAGCTCGCCGTCTCGTACCAGCGGTAGCCGGCTGCGATCAGCCGCTCGACCACCAGCTCGAAGTACGCCTCCATCGCCTCGGCCTGCCGCCGCAGATCCGCCCCGTGGCGATGGGTGAAGCGCGTGCCGGGCTTGGCTTCGAGCTCGTACGCCGAGAGGTGATCGGGTTCGAGTGCGAGCGCCTCGGCGAGGTCGCGCGCGAGGTCGGCGGGCTCCTGGCCCGGGATCCCGTAGATGAGATCGAGCGAGATGTTGCCAAATCCGGCATCACGAAGAGTATGCACCGCGCGTCGGACGTCGTCCGGCTGGGCAACGCGCTCGAGCACGGCGAGGAGCCGCGGCTGGAAGCTCTGCGCCCCCAGCGACACCCGGTCGACCCCGGCGTCGCGGAGCAGTCCGGCGAGCGCCGGCGTGACGGTCTCCGGGTTTGCCTCGACCGTCAGCTCGCAGCTGCGCGGCAATCCCGCGAGGAGCGCCTCGAGCGCATCGGGCGCCGTGAAGGTCGGCGTCCCGCCGCCGAGGTAGACCGTCTCGAGCTCGTCCGCGAGCAGCCGGTGCTCGAGCTCGAGCTCACGCGAGGAGAGCACGTACGTATCGCTCGTGGTCGCCGCGACGACCGAGCGCCGTTACGAAGTCGCAGTAGCCGCACCGGGACGAGCAGAACGGCAGGTGAACGTAGAGGTGTCGGGCGCCTCCCGCCGTCGCCGGGGTCACGAGCGGCGCGAGCTCTCGTTCAGGTTGAGGATCGCGAGGAACGCCTCCTGCGGCACCTCGACCGCGCCGACCTGCTTCATCCGCTTCTTGCCGGCCTTCTGCTTCTCGAGCAGCTTGCGCTTGCGCGTGATGTCGCCGCCGTAGCACTTCGCGAGGACGTCCTTGCGCCGCGCCTTCACGGTCTCGCGCGCGATCACCCGTGCTCCGATCGCGGCCTGGATCGGGACGTCGAACATCTGCCGCGGGATCTCCTCGCGGAGCTTCTCGACGAGCGCCTTGCCGCGCTCGTAGGCGAACTGGCGGTGAACGATGAGGCTGAGCGCGTCGACGGGCTCGGCCGCGACCAGGACGTCGACGCGGACGAGCGAGCCGGCCCTGAAGCCGTCGAAGTCGTAGTCGAAGCTCGCGTAGCCGCGCGTACGCGACTTCAACTGGTCGTAGTAGTCGAGCACGACCTCTCCGAGCGGCAGCTCGTAGACGAGGTGCACGCGCTCAGGTGACAGGTACTCCATGTGGTCGAACCGGCCGCGCCGCTCGTTGTTCAGCTCCATGACCGTCCCGACGTACTGCTTCGGAACGATGATCGACGCCTTGATGAACGGCTCCTCGACCTCCTCCGCGTCGTCCGGGAGGTCGGCAGGCGTGTGCACCTCCCGCCAGTCGGTCTCTCCCTGGCCGCGCACGCGGTAGGCGACGTTCGGGGCCGTCACGAGCAGGTCGAGGTCGAACTCGCGCTCGAGCCGCTCGCGCACGATCTCCATGTGGAGCAGCCCGAGGAAGCCGCAGCGGAAACCGAAGCCGAGCGCCTGCGAGGTCTCGGGCTCGTAGAAGAGCGCGGCGTCGTTCAGCTTCAGCCGCTCGAGCGCGTCGCGCAGCTCGGGGTAGGCGTCCGAGTCGGTCGGGAACAGCCCGGCGAACACCATCGGCTTGACGTCCTTGTAGCCCGGCAGCGGCGCTTGCGGCCGGCGACCGGTCCGAGGTGAGCGTGTCTCCGACTCGCAGCTCCGACACGTCCTTGAGGCCCGTGATCACGTAACCGACCTCGCCGGCGCGGAGCTCGGGGACCGGGCGCATCGACGGGGACATGAAGCCGATCTCCTGCGCCTCGAAGCGGGTGCCGAGCGCCATCGCGCGCAGGGTCTCGCGCGGGCGGAAGGTGCCGTCGACCACCCGTACGAACGCCACGACCCCGCGGTACTGGTCGTAAGACGAGTCGAAGATGAGCGCTCGCGGCGAGCCGTCCGGCTCGCCCTTCGGGGGCGCCGACCCGCTCGACGATCGCATCGAGCACCGCCGCGACGCCCTCCCCCGTCTTCGCCGAGATGCGCAGAACGCGATCCGCGTCCTCTCCGACGAGATCCGCGATCTCGGCGGCCGCGCCGTCGGGATCGGCCTGCGGCAGGTCGATCTTGTTCACGACCGGCACGATCTCGAGATCGTTCTCGATCGCGAGGTACGCATTCGCAAGCGTCTGCGCCTCGATCCCCTGCGCGGCGTCGACGACGAGCAGCGCGCCCTCGCAGGCCTGCAGGCTGCGCGACACCTCGTAGGTGAAGTCGACATGACCCGGCGTGTCGATCAGGTTGAGCTCGTACCCCCGCCAGTGGACGCGCACGGCCTGCGCCTTGATCGTGATCCCGCGTTCGCGCTCGAGCTCCATCGAGTCGAGCAGCTGGTCGCGCATGTCACGCGCCGAGACGGTGTCGGTGAGCTGGAGGATGCGATCGGCGAGCGTCGACTTGCCATGGTCGATGTGCGCGATGATCGAGAAGTTGCGGATGTGCTGCTGGTCCATGACACGTCGGGCCGCTACGTTCGGCGGCCCCGGAAGGAGAGTAGCGCCTGCAACTCGCGCAGCCCGAACGCGGCGCAGACGCCGAGATACGCCGCGACGCCGAGCCCCAGCGCGACTCCGAGCGACACGATCTGCGCCGGGGCCGACCGGCCGAGCAGGGAGTCGAGTCCCTTCCAGACGGGCCAGGCAACCGCGGCGAAGACCGCGCCGGCGACGACGATGCGCAGGAACACGCCGGTGAGCTTCCGCAGGTCGATGGGCCCGGTCACGCCGGCGCAGCAGGACGAGCAGCGCGGCGGTGCCGCAGATGTTGACGATGGATGTCGAGAGCGGGATCCCCCAGACGCCCAGGTGGAAGAAGAGCGCGTCGAGGATCGCGTTGACGGCGAGGTTCGCGAGCGCGATCGCGGTCGGGATCCAGTTCTCCTGCAGGCTGAAGAACGCCCGGTTGAGCATCAGCATCGTGCCGTTGAACGTCAGGCCGATCGCAAACGCCGCCAGCGCGTAGGCGACCACGATCGTCTGATCCTCGGTAAACGCACCGCGCTGGTAGAGCAGCCGCACGATCGGTTCGGCGAGGACGCCGCAGGCGATCGACGACGGGACGAGGAGGAACACGATCTGCCGGAGGCCGCGGGCGACGGTGTCGCCGTGGGCCGCCAGGTCGCCCCGGGCCGCCTGACGCGACAGGGACGGGAACAGCACGGTCGCGACGGCGACGGAGAAGACGCCTTGGGGGACCATGTAGATCAGGAACGCCTTGTTGATCGCCGCGGGCGCGAGGTTCGCGTCGATGAAGCGCGACGCGAAGAACGTGTCGATCAGGGCGTTGATGTTGATCAGCCCGAGCCCGATCGTGACCGGGATCATCAGCTTGAGCACCTGCGCGACCGCGGGGTCGCGCCAGTCGATCACGAGCCGCAGTCGATCGTCCCGGCCGCGCAGCCAGGGCAGCGGCAGCAGGAACTGGATGAAGGTGGCGACGAGGATCGATCCGGCGTAGACGTAGAGCTTCGCGTCGCTCGTGTCGACGGCCGGGACGCCGAGCACGAGCCCGAGGATGATCGCGAGGTTCCAGGCGACCGGAGTGAGCGCGGGGATGGTGAACTGGTCGTACGAATTCAGGATCCCGACGACGATTCCGGAGAGCCCGAGCAGGACGACGATCGGGAACAGCACGCGGGCGAGCCCGACGGCGAGCTCGGGATCCGCCGCGTGGAACGGCTTGAGGAGCAGAGGCGCGATCAGCATCAGGAGCGCCGTGATCCCGCCGAGGCCGAGGAGGATCAGCCAGAACAGCGACGAGGCGACACGCCACGCCCGTTTGCGCTCCCCTTTCTCGAGCAGCCCGCTGAAGACGGGAACGAACGCCGACGAGAGCGCCGCGTCCGCCACCAGCGCCCGGACGAGGTTCGGCAGCTGGAACGCGACCGTGAAGGAGTTGATCGGGCCCTGCGCGCCGAAGTAGTACGTCGCGACCATCTCGCGCACCAGCCCGATCACGCGCGAGACGGCCGTCGCGCCCGCGAAGATGATCGTCGAGAGGGCGAGCCGTCGGCGGTGTTCGACGCCAGGTGCAGGTGCCGCCACAGCGGTGCCGTCCAGCAGAGGCTCGGGCGATCCCCAGGTCGGCTGACCCCGGGAGCGGCGGCGCTCGTTGCGGGCGCGCAGCCGTTCCTCTCGCTCGCGAACCAGGTTGGCCTCGTCCACGTTCATGAGCATAGGGAGCGCCTCTGCCGGTCTCGGAAGCGCGCCCGGAACGCGCCCCGTGCTCTGGTACCATCCGCGCGCCCGCTCGAGCGGGCATCTTTCTAACGATGCCGAACATCAAGCAGCAAAAGAAGCGCGTGCGGATCGCCGCCGAGGAGCGGCTCGAGAACCTCCGCTACCGGTCGACGATCAAGACGCTGACGAAGCGCCTGGCGACCGCGGTCGAGGACAAGGACGCCGCCGCCATCGAGGCGGAGCACAAGAGCCTCGCCCGGCTGATCGATCGGGCAGCCGCCCGCGGCGCGCTGCATCGCAACGCTGCCGCCAGGAAGAAGTCGCAGGCGGCGCGGCTCGCCGGCGCCGCCGACTCCTAGCTAGGCGCCCGCAGGCTGCGTTATCTCGACGAGCGCCCGCTCGAGCTCGAGGTCGTTCGCCAGGCGTGACCCGCCTTTGAGTGCGTGGTCGAGCTCCGCAAGCCGCACGGTCGCCGCGCGCAGCTCGTCCACGCTGTAGTTCCGCGCCTGCGCATAGAGCTTGCGCACGTAGAACGGATGCAGCTTCAGGCGCCCGGCCGCCTCTTTCGCCTCGACGCCGTCGGCGTCGAGCCGCTGAACCGCGCGCAACCGCCCGACGTGGTTCGTGAGGGCGCCAACCAGGCGCGGGATCGTGCGCGAGCGTGGATCGCCGGTTCGCTCGAGCATCCGCTCCGACGCACGCAGGACGGCCGCGACATCACGTGCGCCCCAGGCGTCCGTCAGGAGAAACGGGGGCGACTCGGCGCGTGGCGTCACCAGCAACTCGATCTCGGCCTCGGTGATGCGCTGTCCGGCCCCCCACGTGGCGATCTTGTCGATCTCGGCCGCCAGGTCGTACAGATCGTTCCCGACGACCTCGACGAGCAGCCGGCAGGCTTCCGAGTCGGCCGGCGTCGACCGCTGCTTGAACTGCTCACCGACCCAGCGCTCGAGGCCGCGCGGCGGCACGTCCCAGACGAGGAGCTCGCCGACCCGCGCGACCGCCTTCGAGAGGGGGCTGTCCTTCTTGAGCTCCCCGCCAACGAGCGCCAACACCGTGCCGGGAGTCGGCGCACCGACGTAGGCGGCGACCACCTTCGCATCGTCGGGCTTCCAGGCCTCGACGCCGGTGACGACGATCAGTCGGTCGCCGCCGCCGAACAGGCCGAGTGCGTTGCACGCCGCGACCGCTTCCTCGCCGGTCGTCTCGGAAGCATCGTGCAACTCCACCGCTTCCGGGTCGAACCGGGCGCGCAGCCTGGCGACGGCACGGTCGACCTTCGGCCGGTCGCTCCCGGCGATCAGATACAGCGTCTTCAGCTCGTCCGCCATCGCCGCCAAGCATAGGCGGCCGTCGCGAGACCGCTCGAGCGGCAACACGATTCTGGAAGACTCGCGCCGTGGGGAGGCCGGCCGACCTGCTGCAGACGCTCGCCGAGACGATCGGCGTGCGCCAGTGCGGGACCGAGGCGGCCGCGAGAGCAGCGGACGCGGTTGCCGCGGCATTCCGGGAGCTCGGCCTCGAGCCCGTATTCCAGGAGTTCCCGATCCTGCGCTATGACGCGGAAGAGCCGGAGCTGTGGGTGGACGGCGAGCAGTGGCGGGCCGGCCCGTGCATGTATGCGCACCCGGGCGTCTGCGAGGGCGCGGTCGAGGCGCTTTCGGACGGGCTCTGGGGGGTCGGAGAGGGCCGCCTCGCTCGTTCGATCTTCGGCCGCGGGCCGATCCCGTTCGTCGGGCGGTTCACGCTCGCCGGGCACATCGCGACGCCGCCGACGGCGTTCCTCTCCCGCGCCGACAGCGACCGGATCCGTGCGGGGCAGCACGCCAGGCTCGTGGTGCGCGGCTCGTTCGTCGGCGGCCAGCGAGACCGGAACGTCGTCGCACGCATTCCCGGGGCGAGCGAGGATCGCGTCGTCGTCGGTGCGCACTACGACTCGGTCTGGAACGGGCCGGGCGCGATCGACAACGCGACCGGCGTCGAGGGGCTGCGGCGGGTCGCGGCGCACTTCGCCGGAACCAAGCCGGCACGCACCATCGAACTTGTGGCCTTCGGCGCCGAAGAGGTTGGGCTCGTCGGCGCCCGCCGCTACGTCTCCGACGCGCGCGACCGCGACACGCTCGGTTCGATCGTCGGCATGGTCAACCTCGACTGCATCGGATACGGCGAGACGCTCGAGCTCCTCTGCTCGCCGCCGGCGCTCCTCGAGCGAACGCGGGCGGCGGCGGGGCGTCTCGGACTGACGGAGCGCTACGACGTGGTCACGGAACTCGGTGAGGAGGCGGGCACCGACCACCTCCCCTTCGCGCAGGCCGGCATCCCGGCCGTCAGCATCCTTCACTTCCCGTACGACGAGTACCACTTGCCCGACGACACGCTCGCGCTCGTCGACGAGCGGCGGCTCGCGGACGCGGTTGCGCTCGCCATCGACGTGGTGCAGTCATTGGTCGACGACCCCGTGCCGCGTTCCTAGGCACTCCAGGCGCGGAAGCGGTACCACGCGGCGGCGGTCACGACCAGCGGCAGCACGGTGGCGACCACGGCCGGCAATCCGTGGAGCTGTGCGAACGGAACGGCGGCGACGACCCGGGCACACACAGCGACGTAGGCCGCGATCCAGCCGTCGAGCCAGGCGAGGGCCTCAGCGGCCCGTGGGGAGACCGGGTCGACCGCGGCTCCAGCCAAGGCGAGCCCGAGCAGCACCCCGACGACCGGCTCGACGGCGACGTTCGCGAGCACCCCGAGCACCGGCACGGCGCCGAAGCGAAGCGCGAGGACCGGAGCCGTTGCGACGGCGCAGGCCGCGGACACCGCGGCGGCGAGGCGCACCGTCGCCGGCAGCGGATAGCCCTCGAGCACCTCGACGAGCCACGGCGCGAGCACGAAGATCGCCGCGACGGCGGCGAACGAGAGCTGGAAGCCGGGGTCGAAGAGCGCGTACGGGCTCCAGGCCAGCAGGATCACGGCGGCGAGCAGCAAGACGTGCCAGCCGTCACGCTGCCGCCCGGCGAGCCAGGCGACGGACACGGCCCCGCCGGCAACCGCGGCACGAATGACGGACGGCTGCGGCCCGACCGCCAGCACGTATGCACCGATCGCCCCGAGCGCGGCGACATGGCCGGCGGCACGCGGCACGCCGAGCAGCAGCGCGAGCAGCAGGACGCCGCCCGCGATCAGGACGACGTTCTGACCGGAGACGGCCAGCAGGTGGTACAGCCCCGACCGCCGGAACGCGGTCTTGAGCCCGGGCGACAGCGCCGGCGTCGTCGCCCAGCACGATCCCTTCGACGACCGCACGTCGCTCGCCGTCGAGCCCGCGGGCCGAGCCGCGTCGCAGCCAGGCGCGGAGGCGATCTCCCACGCCGCCGAGGCCCCCACGCCGTCCGATCGTGGACCAGGCGTCGACGTGGAGCACGACGTGCATCCCCTGCCGGCGCAGCCATGTCCGTTCGTCGAACGCTCCGGGACCGCCCGAGCTGCGACGCGGCTCCCGCACAACCGCGAGCAGGCGGATCCGGGAGCCCTGCGGCGGCGCCCGCCCCAGCGGCAGCTCGAGCTGGACGCGCTCGTCGAGCGGACAGTCCGCGAAAGCGTCGGACGCGCGCGAAGCAGGCGCTGGTCGAAGCGCCCGACGCGCGCCTCCGCCGTCACGTCGGCGACGAACCAGCCTGCCTCGTCGAGATGCGAGCTCAGCGGTGAGCGGTCGAGCTCGGCCAGCCGGATCGAGCCCCACCACCATCCCACTCCGGCCAGCACCACGGCGCCGAGGGCGACCGGGGCCGGGAGCGGGAGCGGAAGCGGAAGCGCAAGGGCCACCAGGATCGCACCGAGCAGCGCGGAGACCGCGACGACTGTGGCAGGCGCGGCGCGCACGGCATCGGAGACCGCGAGGCCACTCGCGGCCGCACCGACGAGCACGTGCGCCGGCAGCACTCGCCTCATGGGACGACCAGCCCCTTCAGCTCGTCGAGTCGTGCCGGCCCGATACCCGGGATCGCATCCAACTCCGCGACCGAGCCGAACGGGCCGTGCTGCCGCGCGGTACGCCACGATCTTCTGGGCGGTCACCGGCCCGACTCCCGGCAGCGTGTCGAGCTGCTCCGCGCTCGCGGTGCTGAGGGAGATCGGCGCAGCCGGCGCTCCCGGCGGCGGACCGGCTCCGCCCGCCGGCACGGCGGCGCCGCGCACGGCGACGATGACCTGCTCGCCGTCGGCCACCGGGGCTGCGAGGTTCACGGCATCGCGCTCGGCGCGCCGGGTCAGCCCACCGGCGCGCGCGACGGCATCGGCGACACGCGCCCCGCGGGCAAGGCGGTACAGGCCGGGTCGACGAACGGCACCAACGACGTCGACCACGAGCAGCCGGCCCGGCCCGCGCGACGGCGCTCTGCGCGGCCGCAGCCGGGCGCTCGGCCGGATCGGTGCGACCGCGAGCGCGCCGCCCGGCGGCGACGCGCCCGCGGCGACGTGCCGCCACGCGACGACGGCCGCGACGAGCGCGAGCAGGAGCATCGCCACGACTCGACGACGGCCGACGGTGAGGGGGAACGTGGGCACGGAGCCACCGTGCCGGTGAAAGCGTCACACGTGGGTGACGACTCTGTGCCGAGAGTGCAACTCTTCTCCACAGGCGGAGCGACGCAGACGACGCCGCGGGCGGAAGCGCGCGTTCGGCTCAGACGACGAGGTTGACGAGCTTGTCCGGCACGACGAAGGCCTTCGGCTCGTCGCCGTTCAGGTGCGCCTGCACCTTCGGCGAGGCCTTCGCGCGCTCGATCAGCTCGGCCTCGGACAGGCCGACCGGCACCTCGATGCGGTCGCGCACCTTGCCGTTCACCTGCAGGACCAGCTCGACCGTGTCGCGTTCGAGCAGGCGACTCGTCGGCGACCGGCCACGGCTCCTCCCAGAGACGCTCGTGCCCGAGCACCGTCCACAGCTCCTCGGCAACGTGCGGGACGTACGGCTGCATCAGCGAGACGGCCGTCTCGGCGGCGAAGCGCGCGGCCGGATCGTCCGGTGACTTCGACAGCTCGTTCACGAGCTCCATCACCGCCGCGATCGGCGTGTTGAAGACGAACCGGCGATCGATGTCGTCGGTGACGCGGGCGATCGTCTCGTGCGCCTTGCGCGCGAGTGGCGTGTCGACGCCGGGCGGCGACTCGGGCCGCGTAGCCGCCTCGTGGACGATCCGCCAGAGGCGGCGGACGAAGCGGACGGTCGCCTCGATCCCGTCTGGCGTCCAGTCGATGTCCTGATCGGCAGGTCCCTGGAAGAGGATGTAGATACGGATCGGGTCGGCGCCGAACTGATCGATCAGCTCGTCGGGTGTGACGCCGCCCTGCGACTTCGACATACGCTTGCCGCCGAGCCGCACCCAGCCCTGGTGGAACAGCCGCTGGAACGGCTCGCGGACGCCGATCAGCTCGAGGTCGTTCAGCGCCTTCATGAAGAAGCGCGAGTAGAGCAGGTGCCCCTTCGCGTGATCGATGCCGCCGATGTACTGGTCGACCGGCATCCAGTAGTCGGCGACGCGGCGGTCGAAGGCCGCGTTCTCGTCGTGCGGGTCGGTGTAGCGGAGGAAGTACCACGACGAGTCGACGAACGTGTCCATCGTGTCGGCCTCGCGCCGCGCCGGCTTCCCGCAGCGGGGGCACGGCACGTTGATCCACTCGGTCGCCTGCGCGAGCGGCGGCTCGCCCTTCGGCCGGTAGTCGTCGATCTCCGGCAGCAGCACCGGCAGCTCGTCCTCCGGGAACCGGGACGATCCCGTCGTCGTCGCAGTAGATGATCGGGATCGGGCAGCCCCAGTAGCGCTGGCGGGAGAAGCTCCAGTCGCGGAGGTGGTAGTTGATCGCCGGCTTCCCCTTCCCTTGCTCGCTCAGCCAGCTGCACGATCGCGCGATACCCGTCGCGCCAGGGCAGGCCGTCGAACTGCGCCGAGTTGATCAGCGTCCCGTCGTCGTCGATCACCGGCACGATCGGCAGGCCGTACGTCTCGGCGAACTCGCGGTCGCGCTCGTCGTGCGCGGGCACGGCCATGATCGCGCCCGTGCCGTACTGCATCAGCACGTAGTCGGCGACCCAGATCGGGATGCTGCTCGCCGTTGGCGGGGTTGAGTCGCGTAGCGCCCGGTGAAGACGCCGGTCTTCTCGCGCGACGCGCGCTCCTCGGTCGGCCGCGCGGCCGCGATGCGCGCGTAGGCGCGCACCTCGTCGGCGCGCCTCGGTGCCCTCGACCAGCTCGTCGACGAGCGGCGACTCGGGCGCGACGACGAAGAACGTCGCGCCGAAGACGGTGTCGGGCCGCGTCGTGAAGACCGCGATGTCGCGGTCGAGCTCGTCGATGCGGAAGAGCAGCTCGGCGCCCTCGGACCGTCCGATGTGCTGGCTCTGGATCTTCTTCGTCCGCTCGGGCCAGTCGATCGTCTCCAGGTCGTCGAGCAGCTCGTCGGCGTACGCGGTGATCTTGAAGAACCACTGCTCCATGTTCCGCGCCTCGACGATCGCCCCGCAGCGCCAGCAGCGGCCGTCGACGACGTGCTCGTTCGAGAGCACGGTCTGGTCGTTCGGGCACCAGTTGACGGGCGCCTCCTTGCGGTAGGCGAGCCCGTGCTCGAACAGCTTCAGGAACAGCCACTGCGTCCAGCGGTAGTAGGACGGCTCGTGCGCCGAGACCTCGCGGTCCCAGTCGATCGCCCAGCCCATCCGGCGCATCTGGTGCGTCGATCGACGCGATGTTGCGCTCGGTGATCTCGAGCGGGTTGCCGCCCTCCTTGATCGCCGCGTTCTCGGCCGGCAGCCCGAACGAGTCGAAGCCCATCGGCCGCAGCACTGTCGAAGCCGTTGCGCCGGCGGAAGTGCGTGACGACGTCGCCGAGCGTGTAGTTGAGGACGTGCCCCATGTGCAGCGTGCCCGACGGGTACGGCAGCATCTCGAGCATGTAGAAGTGACGCGGTCGTTCTCGGCGCCCGGCGCCGGGTTGTGCGACGGCGAACGCGCCGGCGCGCGCCCAGACGTCCTGCCACTTCTTCTCGATTGCGTGTGGGTCGTAGCGTTCCATCTCGACTCCTTCAGAAATGAAAAAGCCTCTCGCGCGAGAGGCCGTGGGGAGGGTGCCGCGGCCGGTCGCCGCGTCGCTCCCTGAGTCAGATAAGGAGCAGGCTCACGGGGCGCCCAGTGTAACCATGGAGCCGTGACGCAGCCAGCCGGTCAACGCCACGCTCGCCGAGCTTCTCCCCGACGGCGCCTCCTTCGCCGAGCGGCGAGCTCGTCCTCGGCGGCGTCGCTGCGACGGAGCTCGCGCGGAGCGTTCGGCACGCCGCTCGTCGTCTACGACGAGGCGACGTCTGCGCGCACAGGCGCGGGCGTACCGCGCCGCCGCGCCCGATGCCCTGATCGTCTACGGCACGAAGGCCTTCCCGTCGGTCGCGATGCTCCGGCTGCTCGGCGAGGAAGGGCTCGGCGCCGACGTCTCGACCTTCGGCGAGCTCGAGTTCGCCCGCCGCGCCGGCATCGGCGGCGACCGGCTCGTCGTCCACGGCAACAACAAGGAGGACGAGCTGCTCGCGCGTGCGGCGGCCGGCGAGCGCGCTCGTCGTGGTCGACTCGCTCGAGGAGGCCGAGCGGGCGAACGCGGCCGGCGTGCGCCGCACGCTCGTCCGCGTCGACGCCCGGGATCGAGGCCGACACGCACGAGGCGGTGAAGACCGCGCATCACGGCTCGAAGTTCGGACTGACGCCCGACGACGCGCTCGAGGCGATCCGGCTGCTCGACGACTGCGAGGGCCTCCACGTCCACGTCGGCTCGCAGCTGCTCCACCTCGGCGCCGCGCTGATGACGGTCGACTGGCTCGCGGCGTTCGCCGCACGCGCTGCGCGCCGAGCTCGGCTGGACGCCGCGCATCGTCGACCTCGGCGGCGGCCTCGGCGTGCGCCATGTGCCCGAGGAGCCGAGCTTCTCGATCGCCGACTTCGTCGGCGGGCTGATCGGCGAGCTACGCCGAGCCTGGGCGGCTGCACGACCTGCCCGACGCGCAGCTCGATGCTCGAGCCGGGGCGGTCGCTCGTCTCCCGCGCCGGCGTGACGCTCTACACGGTCGGCGGCGTCAAGCAGACGGGCGCGGCGACCCGGTACGTCGCGGTCGACGGCGGGATGTCCGACAACCCACGCCCCGCGATGTACGGCGCCCGCTACACCGCGCTGCTCGCGAACCGGCGCCGACGAGCCGCGTCCGGGAGCCTTCGCCGTCGCCGGCAAGCACTGCGAGTCCGGCGACGTGCTGATCGAGCGGGTCGAGCTGCCGGAGCCGCGAGCGCGGCGACCTGCTCGCGATTCCCGGTCACCGGCGCCTACACGCTGGCGATGAGCTCGACGTACAACGCGGTTCCGCGACCGGCGCGGTGCTCGTCGCGGACGGCGAGGCGACCCTGATCCGCCGGCGCGAGACGGTCGACGATCTGCTCGCGCTCGAAGCCTGACGTCCTCAGTCGGCGCCTGGCCAACCCGTACGCCCGGTGACCGGGACTGCCGGCGCGGGCCGGTCGGCACCCCCGGCTGCGGAGGCGCTCCGAGCCGCCGGCACGCCAAGCCGGCGCGGCCGCGGCAGCCGGCCTCGTTCACGTGGGGTGCGCGGCTCGGCGAGCGGGGCGCGCCGAACGACGCCGCACCGTCCGCTCCGGCTCGCCGTAGAGCGTCGTCCGCTGCCGCGGGATCCGGCCGGCGCGCCGGATCAGCGCCTCCATCTGCTCGGGTGAGAGCTCCTGCCCCCACTCGGCGCCGGCCGCACGCGAGATCGACTCGTTCATCAGCGTGCCGCCGAGGTCGTTCACGCCGGCGTTGAGCGCCTCGACGACGCCCGCGGGCCCCGCCTTCACCCACGAGACCTGCACGTTCTCGAACCACGGATGCGAGCGCGATCCGCCCGACTGCGTGCATCGCGCAGCAGCTCGCCGAACGTCGGCCCGCGGCGCGCGCCGCCGCGCAGGTAGATCGGCGCCTCCATGTGCACGAAGGGCAGCGGCACGAACTCGGTGAAACCGCCCGTCCGCCGCTGCAGCTCGCGCACGGCGAGCAGGTGGCGGGCCCAGTTCCGCGGGCCGTCGACGTGGCCGAACATGATCGTCACGTTCGAGCGCAGGCCCGCCCGATGCGCGGCCTCGTGCACATCGAGCCACTGCGACGTCGAGATCTTGTCGGGGCAGATGACCGCCCGCACCTCGTCGTCGAGCACCTCGGCGGCAGTGCCCGGCAGCGATGCCAGGCCCTCGTCGCGAAGGCGCGCGAGGTACGCGTCGAGGTCGAGCGCCGAGCGTCGCCGCGCCCTGCCAGATCTCGAGCGCGCTGAACGCGTGGACGTGCAGATCCGGCACCGCGTCCTTGATCGCGCGCACGACCGAGGCGTAGTAGTCGCCGTCGAACGACGGGATGGATGCCACCCTGCAGGCAGATCTCGGTCGCACCGCGCTCCCACGCCTCGACGGCCCGCCGGACGATCTCCGGCGTGCGGGACGAGGTACGGCTCGCCGCGCAGGTTCGCGGCGAGCTTTCCCTTCGAGAACGCACAGAAGCCGCAGCGGAAGTAGCAGACGTTCGTGTACTGGACGTTGCGCGTGACGACGTACGTGACGACGTCGCCGTTCAGCTCGCGCCGCAGCGCATCTGCGCGGGCGAGCACGCGCTGGCGCTCCTCGCCCGCGCGCGGCGAAGAGGCGCACGATCTCGTCCTCGCCGAGCTCGTCGGCGTGTCGATCGGTAGCGCATCGCGTCGGACGACGAACGGCACCGTCGCCGGTCTCGCCCGCCGACCACTCGTCCTCGCGCGCCAGCCCGAGCGAGTCGGCGAGCCGGAGAACGCGCGGCAGTACCGACGGAGTCGATCCAGACGGGCCGACGAAGCGCGGATACACGGTCAGGCGCGGCGCGAGCTCGAGCCCGCGCGCGGCGCACGCCGAGCGGAGCAGCTCGACCTCCGGCCACGGAGCTGCCGGGTTGACGTGGTCGATCGTCACCGGCGAGACACCGCCGAAGTCGTCGATCCCCGCGTCGAGCAGCGATGCGAACTCGCCGCGTCAGGTTCGGCGGCGCCTGCACGGAGATCGTCCGGCGGGAGGAGCAGCCGCGCGCAGGCGATCGTCCACAGCGAGCTCCTCGAGCGGACGGCTCGGGCGCGGCCTCCATCCTCGTGCCCGGCCAGGCGCGGAAGTTCTGGACGATCACCTCCTGCACGTGGCCGTGCCGGCGTGCGCCGCGGCGATCGCCTCGATCGTCGTCGAGGCGCTCGGCGCGCGTCTCGCCGATCCCGATCAGCAGGCCGGTCGTGAACGGGACGCGGGCCTCGCCGGCGAGCGGAGCGACTCGAGCCGCACCGCCGGCTGCTTGTCGGGCGAGCCGAAATGCGGGCCGCCGCGCCGGAGCAGGCGCTCGGAGGTGCGTCTCGAGCATCAGCCCCATCGACGCCGAGACGGGCCGGAGGCGCGCGTAGTCGGCGGCCGTCGAGCACCCCGGGGTTCAGGTGCGGGAGCAGCCCGGTCTCGTCGAGCACCGCGCCGCGCCGCACGCTCGAGGTACTCGAGCGTCGTCGTGCAGCCGAGCGCGGCGAGCTCGTCGCGCGCGGCGCGATAGCGAAGCTCCGGCTTGTCGCCGAGCGTGAACAGCGCCTCACGGCAGCCGGCCGCCGCACCGGCGCGCGCGACGTCGAGCACCTCGTCGAGCGTCATGAACGCGCGCTCGCCGCGTCGCGGCGGGTGCGCGAACGTGCAGTAGTGGCAGACGTCGCGGCACAGCTTCGTCAGCGGGACGAAGACCTTCGGGCTGTAGGTGACCAGCGCCGCCGCGCGCCTCCCGGCGAACAGCGCGCGCCTCTGCCAGGAGCTCGTCGAGCGATCGGTCGAGCAGCTCCACCGCCCCATGTTAGAGACGGAAGCCCCGGCTGCCGGTGCTACATCCGCGCGCGCAGCGCGAGCACGTCGTCGACGAACGGCATCGTGACCTTGTACAGCGCCGTGCTCCCGCACCGCGCGCTCGCCCTGGTACCAACCCGCGAGCGCGAGGCGCTCGTCGCCGTTGAAAGCGGCGATCAGGTGCTTCAGTAGCGCGACGCCGATCTCGACGTCTCCGTCCACCGTGTGCGGTACGCGCCGGTCGAGCAGCACCGTCTCGACGTAGCTCACGCGTCGACGGCAACGTCTGCATGACGCCGACCGCACCCGACGACGACACGAGGCGCGTCTGGTAGCCGGACTCCATCCACGCGAGCGCGCGTACGAGGTGCGGGTCGACGCCGAGCCGGCCCGACCACGCGTCGAGGATCGCGCGCACGTTGCTCTGCTGCGCGACGAGCGCCGGCGCGGCCGGACGGGCCGGCACCCGCAGGCGCCGGCCGATCACGATCGGCTGCGACGGGTCGAGGTGGTTCGACGACGCGAGCGCGGTCACGCGTCGTCCCGAAGCGCGCGCGATCAGGGTGAGGTTGTCGCCGCGCCTGCACGATGTACATCTGTCGCCGGCGACCGGGGCGTGGGTACGGACGGGAACACGGTCGTGGTGACGATCGTGGAGAGCGTGCGCGGGCCGACAACGGCATCCGCGCTCAGGCGCCTCTGCCGCTGGTGACTTGCGCCGAGACGCGGCGGCCGTTTCCTTGCCGAAGTAGCCGTCGAGCGCGCCGTCGTAGACGCCGCGTCGCGGTCAGCAGGAACTGGAGCACGGCAACGTCCCAGCCGAAGTCGCCGCCGTGGATCGTCCGCGAGCCGAACAGCGGACGCCCGAGCGGGCCGAGGGCCACGCCTCGTCCGCAGGTCGGCGACGCCCACCGGCAGGCCCATCTTGTGCTGGAACGTGTGAACGGCCGCGGCCGTCTGGGGGCCGGCGACCCGTCGATCGGGCCGAGGTACAGGCCGTGGGCACGCAGGGCGACCTGGAGCCCGGCGATCTGCGGGTTCGACCGCCGCGTGGGCAGCCGCCGGCAGCAGGACAGCGGCCAGCGCAAGCAATGTCGCTGCACGACGCACGGGTTCGAGACTTCGTCCGCGGCCCGTGACCTCCTTCCCGCCCGGCGTTACGGTTTGGCGCGGTCGCGGAGCAGCGCGGCCAGCCGGAGCGCCGGCGGGACGGCCAGCATCAGCAGCACCACGATCACTCCGAGCGCGAAGGTCGCCGGCCCGCCTCCGCGGCGTGGACGTGCGGGAACGCGCCGGCCAGGTCCGCGGCGAACTCGATCAGGAGCGCTCCGAGCAGTGCGCCCCAGATCGAGCCGACGCCTCCGACTACGGCGGCGACGAGGAGGTAGAACGACAACCGGATCGGGAACGTGCCGGGGCTCACCCCTCCGCTCACGATCGCAAGCAGGGCGCCGGCGACGCCGGCGTAGGCCGCCGAGAGCGTG
The DNA here is from genome assembly GCA_963742615.1 of uncultured Thermoleophilia bacterium. Classification (GTDB taxonomy): domain Bacteria; phylum Actinomycetota; class Thermoleophilia; order Gaiellales; family Gaiellaceae; genus PALSA-600. The sequence goes on from CAVUMS010000004.1 coordinate 307,542, forward strand.
AATGCCGCCAGGCCGTAGCGCGACCGTCCCAGCCCGACGGATGCGGCCGCCCGCTCGTTGTCGCGCACCGCGCGCAACGCGCGACCGAAGCGGGAGGCGAGCAGCCCCCAGGCGGCGAAGAAGAGCGCAGTGGCGACGACCCACGCGAGCGCGTAGAGCGCGTCCGCATCGCTCATGGTCCGACGGCCCTCGAGCGTGATGCCGCCCGAGCCGCCCGTGAAATGGTCGAACCTCACCAGGATCGCCGGCAACGCGACCGCAATCCCGAACGTCGCGAGCGCGAAGTACGAGCCGCGGAGCCGCAGTGCAGGGATGCCCAGGGCGAGGCCGGCGACGCCTGCAACCGCGCCTGCGATCGGGATCGTCCACAGGTCGCGCACACCGTGATCCGCGACCAGGATCGCCGTCGTGTAGCCGCCGACGGCCATGAACGCGCCCTGGCCGAGCGACACCTGACCGCCGTGCCCGATGAGCAGGTCGAGCCCGAGCACCGCGACGACGTACGCGCCGACGGTCGCGAGCTGCAACGTGCGGAAGTCGGAGAGCACGAGCGGGAGCACCGCGAGCACGAGGAGCGCCGCCCCGATCCCCGCCAGCCGGAGCCGCATCGGCGTCGTCACCGGCCCACCGCCGGACGCCCGAAGAGTCCGTGCGGGCGGACGAGCAGGACCACGAGCAGCACGCCGAGCGCGACCGCAGGCCGGAGCCCGGGGCCGATCCAGTGGACGTATGCACCGGTCAGGCCGAGGAGCGTTCCGAGCGCGAGGCCGCCGACGACGGCCCCGAGCGGGGACTCGATCCCGCCCAGCACGGCCGCGGCGAACGCGTACAGAAGAATGGTTCGCATCAGGTTCGGCTCGAGGACGAGGGAGGAGGCGGCCAGCATCCCGGCGACGGCGCCGAGCGCCGCGGCGACGCCCCAGCCGACCGCGAGCAGGACCGACGCGCGGACTCCGGCGAGCCGCGCCTCGTCGGACGGTGTCCGCGACCGCGCGCAGGCCGAGCCCCAGCTTGGTGCGGGTCGAAGATGAGCCCGGCGATCAGGACGCTCGCGAGCCCGACGACGATCACGCCGAGCTCGACCCTGGGGAAGGAGGCGCCCCCGATCGTGACCGGCGCGGTCGAGAACGGCGTCGGAAACCGCCGTGGCGCGTCGCCCCAGATCCACGTGTCGAGCCCGTTGATCGCGAGCGCGACGCCGATCGTGAGGATGACGAGCGCGGCGAGTGGGCCCTGCTCGAGCGGACGGATCACTGCCTGCCGCACGACGACGCCGCCGGCGAACGAGAGGGCGATCGTCGCGCCGAACGCAGGCCAGAAGCTCCAGCCGTGGTCGGTCAGCGCCAGGCAGACGAATGCCGAGAGCGTCGCCATCTCGCCCTGCGCGAAGTTGAGGACGCCCGTCGAGCGGTTGACGAGGACGATCGCGAGCGCCACCAGGCCGTAGATGGCACCCGAGGCGAGCCCCGCGACGACGTGCTCCAGCAGGTCTGCCATCAGCTGCCGCGGTATGCGCTGCGCAGCGACTCGTCGGCGGCGAGATCGGCACCGGCGCCCTCGCGCACGACGAGCCCCGACTCGAGCACGTACGCGTGCCGTGCCGCCGCAAGCGCCGGCCCGGCCTTCTGCTCCACGACGACCACCGTCGTCCCGCCCTCGTTCAGCCGACGGAGCACCTCGAAGAGCGCGCGGAGGACGCTCGGCTCGACGCCGGCCGAGGGCTCGTCGACGAGCAGCAGCCGTGGGTGGCCCATGAGCGCCCGCCCGATCGCGAGCATCTGCTGCTCACCGGCCGGCAACGTCGCCGCCTGTTGCGCGCGGCGGTCGTAGAGCGTCGGGAAGAACTCGAAGACGTGCGCAAGGTCCCGGGCGGACGGCCCGCGCTGGACCCACGCACCGAGCCTGAGGTTGTCGAGCACCGTCAGGCGCCGGGAACGTCCCTCCCCGCGTCTGGAGGTGGACAACGCCGCGCTTCGCCATTCCCTCCGGCGTTCTATGGCCGACCCGCTCGCCGTCCAGCAGGACGTCGCCCGACGTCTTCACGCTTCCCGAGATCGCGCGCAGCGTCGTCGTCTTGCCGGCGCCGTTCGGGCCGAGGATCGCGACGAAGTCGCCGGGCGTCGGCGGCGAGCGAGACGCCCCGAAGCGCCGTGATCGCGCCGTAGTGCGCGTGGACGTCGCGCAGCTCAAGCAGCGACAAGGCGCGCTCGGAGCCGTTCGAGCTGGGCGTCCGTCAGGCCGGCAGCAACCAGGTAGCCGCGGACGTCCCCGTAGCGCCGGTCGATCTCGTCGAGCACCTCCACCATCGCCTCGGCCGGGGTCTGCGTGAGCTTGCGGAGCCGCTCACGGCCGCGTTCGTCCTCCGCCTGCGCGATCCACGCCTCCCACTGCGGCGCCAGGTTCTCCCCCGACAGCGCGTAGTCGGTCGCCGATCACCGCGGGGGCGACGCCGGCGAGCCGGAGAAGCAGGGCGGAGACGAGCCCGGTGCGGTCCTTGCCGCCGACGCAGTGGACGACGACCGGCCCGTCGGCGTCCGCGATCGCGGCGAGCGCCTGCCCGAAGCGGTCGCGGTAGCGCTCGAGGAAGTCGACGTACGACCACGCGTAGTGCGTCGGCCACATCGTCGGCGCATCGAGGCGGGCATCGAGCTCGGTGATGTACTCGTCGTCGAGGTGCCCGCCCCGAGCACCGGCACGTGGACGATCTCGACGTCGATCCCGGGCGGAGCCTCTCCCTCCTTCTCCACCGACCAGCGGAGATCGACGATGCGCACGACGTCGTGACTCGCGAGCGCACGCCAGCCGTCGTCGGTGAGCCGCCGCACGTTGTCGGCGCGGATCACCGAGCCGCGCCGCGTCACCCCACCGTCGACGGTCGGCAGGCCGCCGAGGTCGCGAACGTTCAGACAGCCGTCCCAGATGAGCGACGTCACGTTCGGCGCCGAGGTACGCCTCGATAACGGCCGGGTCGCGCTGTACCTCCTGCGGCGTCCCCTCGGCGATCTTGCGTCCGAAGTCGAGCACGTGGATCCGCTCGGCGATGCCCATCACGAGGCCCATGTGGTGCTCGACGAGCAGCACGGTGAGCTCGAAGTCGTCCCGGAGCTTCGTCACGAACGCGCCGAGCTCGCCGACCTCCTGGTGGTTGAGGCCGCCCGCGGGCTCGTCGAGCAGCAGGAGCCGCGGCTCGGAGACGAGCGCCCGGGCGAGCTCGACGCGCTTGAGCGTGCCGAACGGCAGCCCGGACACGGGCCTGGCCGCGATCCTCGAGGCCGACGTAGCGCAGCATCTCGAAGGCACGCGTCTGCGCGACGCGGCCCGCAGAACGGCGTCGTGCGCGTGTGACGCGCCGACGAGGACGTTGTCGAGCACGGTCATCGTCCGGAAGAGCTCGACGTTCTGGAAGGTGCGCGCGATCCCGCGGCGCACGACCCGGTGCGGCGGCGTCCGGAGCAGGCTCTTGCCGTCGAGGCGGAGGTCGCCGACATCCGGCTTGTAGAGGCGGGTGACGACGTTGAACAGCGTCGTCTTGCCGGCGCCGTTCGGGCCGATCAGCCCGACGATCTGCCCGGCTTCGACGTCGAGCGAGACGTCGTCGATCGCGACGATGCCGCCGAATCGGCGCGTGACGTGCTGATCTCCAGCAGCGCCATCGGCCGCTGAGCTTAGAAGTTCTCACGGAACGAGGCTCGTTGATCCGGGCGGGATCGGCGAGTGCGATGCAAGGACGCAGGGAGCGTCCATATGCAGGCATATGGACGCGACCGAGGACGGCGCAGCGTGCCGCCGAGCACGTCCGGCCGGCTCAGCCTCTCGTTCCGTGAGAGCTTCTCATGCCAGCTCTGCGGGTCGGTCACCGGCAGACCGCAGACGAAGCGCTCGCACGCGTAGACCGCCGGCCGGCCGTCGACGAGGCCACGGTCCCGACAGCAGCGGAACGTCTTCCGCGGGCCCGAATGCGATCACGTCGGTGGCGGCGGCCCGCCCGACCGCGGCGCGCGCGACGGCGGAGTCGCGCGGCCCGACGATCGCGAGCTCGCCTGGACGGCGCGAGGTACTGGTCGAGCGCGACGAGCGACCAGCCGAACGCTGACGGGATCCGCTCCAGGTGGTCGCGGACCATTCGCAGCACGCCGACTGCCCGGCGCTCGAGCTCGTCGTCCCCCCAGATGCGCGCAAGCCGCAGGAGCACGTAGGCGAGCATCGAGTTGCCGCTCGGCGTCGGGTGGTCGTCGATCTCCAGCTTGGGCACGACCAGCTGCTCGGCGTCGGGAGGCACCTGGACGAACCCGCCGTCGGGCGCGGCGAACAGCCCGGCGGCGAGAGCGGCGAGCCTGTGCGCTTCGCGCAGCCAGCGGGCATCCCCGCTCGCGACGTGCAGCTCGAGCAGCCCGTACGTGACGTCGGCGTAGTCGGAGAGGTAGCCGGTCCCCTTCGCGACCCCCTCGCGCCAGGTGCGGTGGAGCCGGCCCTCGGCCGTCGAAAGCGGCCCGAGCAGGAATTCGCCGAGCCCAACGGCGGCGGCGAGCACGTCCTCCCGCCCGAGCGCCCGTGCGCCGGTCGCGAGCGCCGCCAGCGCGAGGCCGTTCCAGGAGGAGATCGCCTTGTCGTCGCGCAGCGGCTTCGGCCGGTGCTCGCGGAGCGCGAACAGCCGCTGCACGCGTGGCCTCGTCCAGCTCGCCGCGCAGCACGAAGCGGCCGTGCTCGAAAGGCTCGAGCAGCTCTGGAGGTGCCCCTTCGCCGGGCGCCCACGTGAACGTCAGGCCCTCGACGCCGTCCGTGTCGGCGTCCTGCGCCGACGCGAAGCCGCCTCCCTCGAGCGCGAGCTCGCGCAGCATGTAGTCGATCGTCTGCTCGCCGACCTGCCGATAACGGTCGTCCCCGAAACGGCGCCACGCGTGCAGGTACACGGGAGCGAGCAGCGCGTTGTCGTAGAGCATCTTCTCGAAGTGCGGCACCAGCCAGCGGGCGTCGACCGAGTAGCGGTGGAAGCCGCCGCCGACGAGGTCGTAGAAGCCGCCGCGCGCCATGCGCGTCGAGCGTCGTGCGCGCCATCTCGCTCCTCCCCGCGTCGCAGCAGGAACTCGAGCACCGAGGCCGGCGGGAACTTCGGCGCGCCGCCGAAGCCGCCCTCACGCGCGTCGAAGACGGCCGCGAGCGACCGCTGCGCGTCCGTCGAGCACGACGGCGGTGAGGGGCTCGCGCGACGACGAGAGCGCGGCGCCGCGGCGTAGGTGCTCGACCAGGTCGGCAGCGGAGCTGTCGACGTCCGCCCGGCGCTCGCGCCACGCCTCGGCGACCGCGAGCAGCACCTGCCGAAAGGCGGGGATGCCGTGGCGTGGCTCGGGCGGGTAGTAGGTGCCGCCGAAGAACGGCTCGCCGCCGGGGGTGAGGAACACGGTCATCGGCCAGCCTCCGCTGCCGGACAGCGCGACGACCGCGTCCATGTACACGGCGTCGAGATCCGGCCGCTCCTCGCGGTCGACCTTGATGCAGACGAAGCGCTCGTTCATCAACGCCGCCGTCGCGTCGTCCTCGAACGACTCGCGCTCCATCACATGGCACCAGTGGCAGGCCGAGTAGCCGATCGAGAGCAGGATCGGCCGGTCCTCCGCGCGGGCGCGGTCGAGCGCCTCGGCGCCCCACGGGTACCAGTCCACCGGGTTCCCGGCGTGCTGTCGCAGGTACGGGGACGTCTCGTGCGCCAGCCGATTCACCTCGTTAGCGTAGGCGGCATGTCGCAGCTGCCCGGCGGGACCGTGACGTTCGCCTTCACCGACATCGAGGGCTCGACGCGCCTGCTGCAGGAGCTCGGCGACATCGATTACGCGACGGTTGCCGTCCGACCACCGCCGCCTCGTCCGCGATGGCATTCGCGACGCACGGCGGCACCGAGATCGACACGCAGGGCGACGCGTTCTTCTACTCGTTCGTGCGCGCCCGCGACGCCGCTGCCGGCGCCGTCGAGGCACAGCGTGCGCTCCGCGCGCATTCATGGCCGGACGGCACGCGAGGTGCGCGTGCGCATGGGGCTGCACACCGGCGAGCCCCACGTCGGCGACGAGGGCTACCTGGGCATCGACGTCGTTCGGGCGGCCCGTATCGCCGCGGCCGGTCACGGCGGGCAGATCCTCGTGTCCGAGACGACGCGGGCGCTGCTCGGCAACCAGCTGCCCCAGGGCGTCGCCGTGCTTCGATCTCGGCGAGCAGCACCTGAAGGACGTGCAGCACGAGCACATCTACGAGCTCTCGGTCGACGGCCGAAGCGCCCGCTACAAGCCGCTCAAGACGGCGCCCAAGCGCGTCGCGGGTGGACGACATCGCGGCGCGCTTCGAGGAGCGCGTCAACAACTACGTCGAGCGGCAGCTCGAGCGCGCGCTGGGCTCGGGCGGCCCGGAGCGAGCCCGCCGCAGGTGCCGACCAAGCTCGCGCTCTCCGGCCTCGGGATCGCGTTCGCGGCGATCGCCGGGATGATCCTGCTGCTCGCGCTCGTCGTCGTGCTCGTCAAGCTCGTGTTCTTCTAGCGCGCAGCTTCCGGATTCCCTCGACGAGGGTCGTGATCCCGAAGGCGATCCCGATCGCGACCGCGACGGCGAGGAGTGGACGATCCTCGAAGGCGCGGCCCCCGAAGTAGCCGAGGAGGCTCCCGTAGAGCGCCCAGAGAATCGCGGCGAGTCGCCGAGTACATGACGAACAGCCGCCACCTGAGATCGCGTCAGGCCGCACGTGAACGTCGTCGCGGTGCGCCCACCGGGGATGAAGCGCGAGACGACGATGATGAGCCCGCCGCGCGCGTCGAGCTGCCGCCGCGCCCAGGCGAGCGCGCGCGTGCTGCGCTCGCCGTTGAAGAACCGCCGCTGGACGGGCTCACCGCCGAAGCGGCCGAGCGCGTAGCAGGTGTTGTCGCCGATGAACGCACCGAGCGCGGCGGCGGCGATCACCCAGTGCAGCTCCAGCATCGGGCCGGTCGTGGAGAGGACGCCCGCGAGGATCACCGCCGTCTCGCTGGGCAGCACGGGGAACACTGCATCCCCCAACGAGAGGGCGAAGACGATCAGGTACGCCTGCGGCGCGTCCCCGATCAGGTGGAGCAGCGAGTCGAACACGGGACTCGGAAGCGTCGCACGCCGGGCGCCGCTACCCGCGCACGAACGTCAGCCACCGCGTCCGCTCATGGAAGCCGACCGACTCGTACAGGAGCCGCGGAACGGGGTGGGCATCGTCTCCGCGGCAGCCGACGAGCGCCGACACGGCACCGGCGTCCCGCAGCCGGTGGAGCGCGAACAGGTTGACCGCCCGCCCGAGCCCCCGGCGCTGGTGGTCGGGATGGGTGCCGACCGGCTCCAGCTCACCGAGCCGGTTGGCCTCGTCGAGCCACGCCAGCGTGTACGCGGCGACGCTGCCGTCGAACGCCTCGACGACGCAGTCGAGGTCGGCGCGATACGGCCAGGCCGAGCGGACGACCTCGTAGACGGGATCCGTGAAGCGCGACGGGTGGAAGGCAGCGCGGTGACACGCGGCGCGCGAGGCGACGTCGGCGCCGTCGGCGATCGTCCGCAGTGCATAGCCTGCAGGCAGTTGCGGCTCGGGCAGGTCGTCGAGCGAGCGCCGGTTGCAGCGCATCCAGGGCGCCTCCGGGTCGTGCTCGAGGCCGTGCGCGCGCAATCGGGCGATCGCGTCGGCGTTCCCTGCCTGGATCGGCATGCTCGACGGCCGCGCCCAGTCCAGGATCTCCTCGAGCAGCGCCCGATGCGTCGGACGCACCTGCGCCTCGAGCTCCTTCCCGCCGGCGAGCCAGCCCCAGCCGACGAGCGCTCCGTCCTCGAACCAGAGCCTGGCCTCCCAGTCCGAGCGGAGCAACTGCTGCGACCAGAACGCGAGCTGGCCGAACGTGCACTCGACGATGTCGGGATCCGCGCTCCAGAGCTCCTGCTCCAGCTCGATCAGCAGGCGCAGGTCGCCGTCCACGTAGGGCCGCGCCTCGGTCACGGCCACGGCGAGGCGCGGTACAGCTGCCCCTCGAGCCGCCGCCCGAGCACGCCCTCGAGCCACCGGGAGACCTCCGCAAGCGCCTCGACGTCGACGCCGGTCGCGACCCCGTCGCGCTCGAGCTGCCACGACGAGATCCTCCGTCGCGATGTTCCCGGTCGCGTTCGGCGAGAACGGGCAGCCGCCGAGCCCGCCGACGGAGGCGTCGAGCACGGCCGCACCGGCCGCGAGCGCCGCCCACGCGCAGGCGTAGCCCGTGTTGCGGGTGTTGTGCAGGTGGGCGCCGATCGGGCGGCCGAGGATCGAGACGCGCTCGAGCAGCCGCTCGACGCGGCGGGGCGTCGCGACGCCGATCGTGTCGGCGAGCACGAGCTCGTCGGCATCCGCGAGCCGTTCGCACAGGTCGGCAACGAACGCCGGGGTCGACCTCGCCCTCGAACGGGCACCCCCACGCACAGGAGATCGTCACGGTCGACGGGCACGTCGGCCTGCGCGACGATCGTGCGTACGCGCGCGACCGCCTCGTCGAGCGACGCGTTCCCGTTGCGGCGGTTGAACGTCTCGGTGGCGGCCAGCGTGCAGTTGACCCGGTCGAGGCCCGCTGCTCGAAAGCGCTCGTACCCGCGCTCGTTCAGAACGAGCCCGGAGAGCTCGGTGCCGGCGCGGCGCTCGACCGCCGCGACGACCTCCTCGGCACCCTCCATCTGCGGAACGAGGTCGCCGCGGACGAACGACACCGCCTCCACGCGCGCCAGGCCCGTTGCCGCGAGCCGCGACGACGAGCTCGGCCCGCACGGCGGGCTCGAGCACGTCGGGCTCGTTCTGGAGACCGTCGCGCGGCCCGACGTCGCAGATCGTCAAGCCCGCACGACGCGCCTCACCGCGGTCTACGAGATGCGCTTCCAGGCCTCGGTCAGCACGTCGCCGAGGATGCCGACGATCTGCGAGAACTCCTCGTCGCCGCGCGACGAGCGGCGGCGAGATCTGCACCACCGGGTCGCCGCGGTCGTCGGCGCGGCAGATGAGGCCGCGGTTGAACAGTTCCGGCGACAGGAAGCCGCGCAGGAGCGTCTCGGACTCGGCCGCGGTGAACCCGGCTGCGGCGCGCGTCGCCGCCGACTCGGTGCCGGCCAAACTTGACCGCCGCTCCTTGTCCTTCACGAGCTCGAGTGCCCACATGTAGCCCTCGCCGCGGAGGTCGCCGACGATGTCGAGCTCGAGCAGCGTTGCGAGCTGGGCGCGGAACGCGCCCTCGCGGTCCGCGGCGCCCGTGACGATGCCGTCGCGCTCCATGATCTCGAGGTTCTTCAGCGCGACCGCGCACGAGACGGGATGCCCGCCGAAGGTGATTCCGTGCGTCAGCATCGCCGCCTGCTCGGCGAACGGCTCGAAGACGCGCTCGCCGGCAAGCACCGCGCCGATCGGCGCGTACGCGGACGAGAGCCCCTTGGCGCAGGTGATCAGGTCGGGCCGGATGTCGTACTCGCTCGCTCGCGAACCACGCGCCGACGCGCCCGAAGCCGGTGATCACCTCGTCGGCGCAGAGCAGGATCCCGTAGCGGTCGCAGATCTCGCGCACGCCCTGGAAGTAGCCGGCCGGAGGCGTGAACGAGCCGCCTGCGTTCTGGATCGGCTCCATGATCACGATCGCGACCGTCTCGGGCCCGGCCTGCTCGATCGCGCTCCTCGAGATCGTCGAGCAGAAAGGCGGTGAACTCGCTCTCGGTCTCATCGACCGGACGGTGATAGCGGTTGGTGTTGCGGACGTGCAGCACGTCCGGCACGAGCGGCTCGAACGGCGTGCGCAGCGCGGGCACGCCGTTGATCGAGAGCGCGCCCATCGTCGTGCCGTGATAGGCGGTCCGGCGCGCGATCGCCTTCCAGCGGCGCTCGCCGCGCGCCGTGTGGTACTGCCTCGCGATCTTCCAGCCGGACTCGACCGCCTCGGAGCCGCCGGAGACGAAGAACGCGCGGTCGACGCAATCCGGGCTCAGCTCCGCGAGTCTCGCTGCGAGCTCGATCGAACGAGGATGCGCGTACGACCAGTTCGTGTAGTACGGCAGTTCGCGCATCTGCTCGTGCGCGACCTGCCCGATCTCGTCACCGTACGAGTAGCCGATGTTGACCGCGAACAGGCCCGCGAGGGCATCGAGGTAGCGCTTGCCGCGATCGTCGTAGAGGTAGCACCCCTCGCCACGCACGATCACCGGCAGCGTCGTAGTCGTGCATCCGTGTGAAGTGCAGCCACAGGTGGTCGCGCGCCGCGGCGCGGTGATCGATCTCGGGCATCGGCGGAGGATACGGCTCTGGTCACGGATTCACCTCTAGTGGTCTAGTCGTCGTTGTACTTGTAGATGCGGCTCGGGGTGACGCGCACGATCAGCCGGTCGACCGGCGTGTGGAAGTCCTTCCCGGTGTACTTGCGGGACATCGCGTGCATGTGCTCGCCCGCCGACGTCGTCCTCGAGCTCGGCGACTCCCTCCACCTCGATGTAGCGATACGGGTCGCCGCGCTCCCAGACGAGCAAGCTGACGCGTGGATCGCGGTGGAGGTTGCGGCCCCTTCGCGCGCTTGTTCGTGGTGTTGAAGACCGGCCGTCCGTTCTCTTCGTCCACCCAGACGATCGTCGTCTGCGGCGCTCCGTCGTCGCCGACGGTCGCTACGACGCGCGTAGCTCTTGGCCGCGCGAACAGCTCGGCCTGGTGGTCGTGAGGCTGGCATCGCGCCGGCTCTATTTGACGACGGTCGGGATGTTGGTGATCTTGCCGCCTTCATCTGCACTTCGACCTTCCGCACGGTCGCCGGACGACCTGCCGGCGCCTTCGACGAGAACTTGCCGATCCCGACGCCACCGACGTCGATGCCGTAGACGACGTCGCGGCCGCCCTGGAAGTTGCCGGCCTGCGCGGTCTTGATCGAGTTGAAGACGGCCGTGTCGACGCGCTTCAGCGCCGACGTGAGCACGTACGGGCCGAGGTACCCCTGGTCGGCGTCCACGCCGATGCCCCAGACGCTCCTGCTCCCGCGCGGCGTCGAGCGCGCCCAGGCCGCAGCCGCCGGCGACCTGGAACACGACAACCGAGCCGGCCGCGATCTGGTTCAGCGCGACCTCCTTGCACTTCGCCGGGATCGAGAAGTCGTGTCGAATAGCCGTTCAGCGTCTGCACGCCTGGGAAGGCCGCCTTCGCGCCGGCCTGGAAGCCGGCGATGTACCGGTCGACCGGCGGCTGCTTCTGCCCGCCGACCGTCGACACGACCTTGCCGCCTCGGTCCTTGGCGGCGAGCCCGGCCGCGTAGCCTGCGAGGTAGCCGGCCTCCTGCTCGCGGAAGAGCAGTCCCTCGACGTTCGGGAGATGGCCCTCGTCGGCGTTCGAGACGTCGACGATCGCGAAGTGCGTCTTCGGGATACGACTTGGCGACGGCATTCCATCGCCTGGATCTCGGTGAAGCCGACGCCGATCACGAGGTCGTAGCCCTGGCGCGCGAGCGCGTCAGATTCGGGATGTAGTCGGCCGACGAGTTCGCGAGGACGACGCGGCCCGTGCACGCCGAGCTGCTTTTCGGCGCGCAGCATTCCGACGTACGCGAGGTGGTTGAAGCTGCGGTCGTTGAGCCCGCCGGTGTCGGTCGAGAGGCCGACCTTGAAGCTGCTGCCGCCGCCGGTCGTCGGCGTCGTGGTCGTGGTCGTGCGCTCTTCGAGGAGCCACCGCAGGCGGCGACGAGGCGAGCGCGAGCACGAGCAGGATCAACGAGGGCGCGCGGCTCTCGTCATGCTTCGGACTCTACTGGTCGCCCTGCGTCCGCCAGGATCTCCCGCCAGCGCGGAACAGGAGCTGGTGCGTTCCCTCGACGATGCGCAGCTCCGCGTGCGGCAGGCGCCGCGCGTAGTCGCGCGCGATCGACGGCGGCGTGACGACGTCATCCTCTGCCCCACCAGAGCGTCGACGGGCGCCTGCACGTCGGCGAGACCGAAGCCCCACGGCCGGCCGAGGTACGCGAGCTCGCGCGCGAGCCATTCGCCGCCGCTCCGGAACGACTCGACGCGACCGCCGCGCGTACGCCGCGTCGCGTCGCGGCACTTCCGGTCGGCGGCGGCGGCATCCGCCCCCACCGATCGAGACCGCGGCACCGCGAGCCGCGGCGAGATCCGCGCGGCGCGGATCGCCGCGCGGACGGGCCGGACATCAGCCGCAGGCCGTCGGGCACCGGCATCGAGCCGACGAGCCCGACGCGCGTGACCCGCTCGGGCGCGCCACGCGGCGACCGCGAGGGCGTGCGGGCCGCCCGCCGACCAGCCGACGACGCGCGAACCGGTCGACGCCGCGTGCGTCGGCGAGCTCGAGCAGCTCGTCCGCGAAGCCCGTGAGCGTGCGCCCGCGCACCGCCGGGCCGCCGCGGTCGACGGCGAGCAGTCGCACGCCGAGCCCTGCCGCGATCGCCGTCGTCGGGGTCGCGCGACAGCCGCGAGTCGCCGCCGCCGTGGAGGTAGACGACCGGAACGGCCGCCTCGTCGCCGACGTCGTCGACGATCAGCGGCGCGTGACGATCAGCGTCGCGCGCATCCCGAGCGCGCGATGGTTTCGCGAGCGAGCACCACAGCGAGTATCTCCCCGGCGCGAGCTTCACCGAGAGGTCGGCGTACCGCCCCGCGCCGACCGTCCCGATCCCGGCGATGTGCCGCGACGCCGCGCCGCTGCAGCCGCAGGTCGTGCGCGTCCTGGCCGTAGTTGACGAGCTCGACGATCGGCCGGCCCGGACTTGACGCGCAGGGCCGAGAGGGTCGAACGAGTACTCGCGCGCGGCCACCTGGAGGCGAACGGGCGCCGGCCCCGCCGCTTGCAAGAGACCGTTGCTTGCGAGCGAAGACGGCGGCCGCTGCGGTCGCCGCGGCCGCGCGCCTCACTTGACGAGGACGGGCCGCTGGAACTTCTTCGACGCCCGGGATCACGCGCTCGGCGTCCGTGTGCAGCCACTGCTCGAGCAGCGACGAGTAGACGGAGCGGAAGTCGGACGTCGGCTTCAGGTTGCCGTCCCGGTCGAGGGCGCCGAGGCCGGGGAACTCGCCGACCTGCGTCCCGCGCGCGCGCGTGCCGATCAGGAAGCCGCACCCGGCGGCGCCGTGATCGGTCCCGCCCGAGCCGTTCTCCTGCGCTCGGCGGCCGAACTCGCTCCAGACGAGCGTCAGCACGCGGTCGGCGATGCCGCGCGACTCGAGGTCGCGCTGGAAGGCGAGCAGCGAGGCGGCGGTGGTATCGAGCGCCGGCGCCGAGCTCGGTCGTCTGGTCGGCGTGCGTGTCGTAGGAGCCCGACGCCTCGAGCGCCACGCAATGCAGCGGCAGGCCCGCCGCGATCATCGCCGCGAGCCCCGAGAGCTGCGTCGGGAACGAGTCGTTCGACTTCGGGTACGGCGACCGGCGGCGTGAGCTTCTTGCCGGCGAACGGCTGCAGCTGCGGCGAAGGCGGTTCGACTGGTGCGCGACGTTGGCGGCCGTCTTGAACGCTGGCGTCGTGAGAGCGGATGCGCGCCGAGACCGCCGATCGCGTCGAGCAGCCGGTCCTGGACGGATCCCCAGACGCCGGGCGTCCAGAAGTCGTACTGGCCCGGAGAGTCGATCGTCGCCACCGGCACGCGGCCGGTCGCGAGGCTCGGCTGCAGCGAGCCGCCGAGCGAGAGCCCCTGCAGCGGGTTGTCGGGCGAGCCGAACGCGTCGAGGTAGCGGCCGAGCCAGCCCGTGATGCAGGCGCGGATCGGTGGCGCCGACCTCCCAGTAGTGGCGCGACGTGAAGTGCGACTGGTCGGGGTGGTCGTACCCGATCGACGGGAAGACGGTGACCTTGCCCTCGTCGTGGAGCTGGCGCGAGCGGCGCGAGCGACGGGTGCCAGATGAGCCGGGCGTCCTCGGTGAACGCGGTGCCGCCCGTGACGGCCAGCGCCTTGCGGTACTTCGGATAGAGCGGGTCGCCCTGCGGATAGAGCAGCGACAGCGAGTCGGCGCCGCCCTGCAGGAACACGGTGACGAGGATCGGCTGCTGGCGTCGCGGCGGCGGCGCTCGCGATCCCGTCGTCGAACGGCCGCGAGCCGCCCGGCGCCGTAGACGGAGAGGGCGAGCCCGAGCGAGCGCGCGACGAAGCCGCGCCGCGTCAGGCCGGTACCGGCCGGCACGGGCATGCCCGGCTCGATCGCCGGCAGCCCGCGCCCCGCCGCGGCGCGAAGCAGGTCGGCGCGGGTGCACTCGTCGCAGACGATCCGTCTATCGCTCATGCGGTCTGCAGGTCGGGGGACATGGCGACGAGCTGCCGGAGCGCGTTCTGGACGAGCACCGGGTACTGCTGCTGCTTCCAGCTCGCGTTGCCGGCGTCGGCGAGCGCGCGGTTCGCGAACGTGCGGAGCGCGTACTGCGTTCCGTCGGACAGCGGCGGGTCGTTCCAGAAGTGGAGCGCGCGCGTCGACGAGCTTCTTGCGCGTCGTACGGCTCCTTCGCCTTCTGCGGGTCGAGCGTGTGGTCGCGCAGGATCCGCTGCACCGCGTACCAGCGGCCGCGGAAGGTCGCCGTGTCGAGCCAGCGCGTGTCGTCCCAGCCCGCGACGTTCGGCGGGTAGAAGAGCCGCTGCCCGCGACATGTCGCCGATCCAGGCCCAGTCGGTCGTCGTGATGCCCGCGCCGATTCTCCGTAGGAGCCCGGCCGTGTGGACGATCGGCGGCTTCACGAGCCGCGGGCCGAGGTAGAGCGCGGGATGGCTCAGGATCGCGGTGACGACCGGCTTCACCTGGTGGCCCTGCTTGTACAGCGGCTCGAGCTTCGCCTGCGTCTCGTGGTGGAGGCGGCGTCGGCACGAAGTAGCTCCACAGCTTCTGCACGAAGAACGACGCATGCAGTCGGTGCGAGAGGCAGAGGTTGCAGGCGTCGCGCCAGTCGAAGTTGCCGGTCTTCCCGAACACGCGCTTCGCGCCGGTGTCGTGCCGGGCGGCGTCGAAGTGGAAGTCGTACGCACCGACGCCGCGCTTCCAGCGGTTCTGCCAGCCCGGTCAGCGCGCGCGCCTGCTCGCGGACGTCGGTCTCGGTGTACGCGCCCCGGTCGGCGCCGAGCGTGAACAGCTCCATCATCTCGCGCCCGTAGTTCTCGTTCGGCGAGCCCTTCTCGTTCTCGAGCCCGTTCAGCCACTCGAGCATCGCCGGGTTGGCGGTCACGTCGCGCAGCAGGTCGTGGAACGAGCCGAGCGAGTGGCGTGCGGAAGAGCTCGTTCTGCTGGAGCATCAGCTTCTGGCTGCCGACGCCGTCGTTCGAGGTCGCGAACCAGTCGTGCCAGATCAGCGTCATGCGCTCGACGAGCGGCCGGCTCGTGCGCACCATCCGGTCGAGCCACCAGGCGTGGTCGTGGCCCCACGCCGAGCTCGGCGCGAGCGGATGCCCCTTGTCGTCGTGCGGCTTCGGCCCGACGAGCCGCTCGAAGCCCGGGTTGACCAGCGAGTGGACGGCGCCGGCGAGCCCCTTCTTCGCGAGGGCCTCGGCCTCGCCTTTGCGCGGCCCGAAGCCGGCGCGCCAGAGCAGGCGCTCGGCCTGCGGCTTGCCGAAGGGGCCTCGGTAGACGGGCAGCGGCGACACGTCCGGTAGATGGTCGGTGCTCAGTCGGTCGGCACGGATCCCTCGATCGGGGGAGGCGACCACTCGATCACGTCCGGCAGCGCGATCCGCTCCCATTCGCGAAACCCGTAGCCCAGGAAGAGCGACAGCACGGTGGCGTGCGTGACGACGGCTGCATCGTCGATCCCGGCGAGCGCGTCGGCGAACCGTGCCCGGGCGGGCGCCTGCCCCTCCCACCCCGCGATCTCCGCCCCGAGCAAGTACGCGCGAACGGCGTCGCGGTGCGCCTGGGCGTCCGGCAGGTTCGCGCGCCGCTCGACCTCGGCAGCCGCTCGTCGAGCTGCAGCGGGACGCCGGAGAGCCGCGCGAGCGGCTCTGCCGTCGCTCGCGCCTTCGGCTCCGGGCTCGAGAGGACGCGCGGGACCGGCGCGAGCCTCCGCGCGAGCGCCTCCGCCGCGGCTGCGCCCTCCGGGGAAAGCCGCCACTCCGACGCCGGCCGGTCGAGCTCGATCACGACCTGCGCGTGGCGGACGAACCAGACCATAGGCTTGCAGCGTATGAGGATCCTCGTTCTCGGGGGCACGCAGTTCCTCGGCACGGCACGTGGTCGAGACGGCGCTCGGCGCCGGGCACGACGTGACGCTGTTCAACCGCGGCCAGACGCGGCCCGAGCTCTTCCCCGAGGCCGAGAAGCTGCGCGGCGACCGCGACGGCGACCTCGGCGCGCTCCAGGACCGGTCGTTCGACGCGGTCGTCGACACGAGCGGCTACGTCCCGCGCGTCGTCGAGGGGACGCTCGCGCGCTCGGCGACGTCGGCCACTACACGTTCGTGTCGTCGATCTCGGTGTACGCCGACCTCAGCGTCCCGCGCCGGCGAGGACGCGCCGACCGCACGGTCTCGACGAGCCGACGGAGGAGTTCCGCGGGCCGGCCTACGGCCCGCTCAAGGCGCTGTGCGAGCAGGCGGTGCTCGCGCGCTTCCCCGAGGCGTTCGTGCCGCGACCCGGGCTGATCGTCGGCCCGTGGGATCCCACCGGGCGCTTCACGTACTGGCCGCAGCGCTTCCTCGACGCCGGGCCCGTCCTCGCGGTCGCGCCGCCCGACGCCGCCGCGCAGGTGATCGACGTGCGCGACCTCGCAGACTGGATCGTCGCCGCGGGCGAGGAGCGCCTCGCCGGGACGTACAACGCGGTCGCTCCGCCGACGACACGGCTCGACCTGCTCGAGACCTGTCGCCGCGCGGCGGGCTCCGACGCCGAGCTCGTCTGGGTCGACCCGGAGTTCCTGGTCGAGCAGGAGGTCGGAGAGTGGATGGAGCTGCCGCTCTGGCTGCACGATCCCGCAGTACACGGCGATGCTGCAGACGCCTGTCGAGCGCTGCGCTCGCAGCCGGCCTGCAGATCAGGCCGCTCGCGGAGACGGTGGCCGCGACGCTCGAGTGGATCGCCGCGGGCGACGCGCCGTCCGACCCTCCGGCCGGCCTCGCGCGGGAGAAGGAACGCGCCGTGCTCGAAGCGTGGGCCGCCGGCCGCGCTTGCGGTAGGTTCCGGCCGCGATGCTCGTGAACGCGTTACTCGTCGCCGCCGGCCTCTCGCGCGACCAGAAGATCGGCCTGCTCGCCTTCGGCCTCGCGTTCATCGTCTTCGCCCTCATCTGCTCCTTCGTGCTTCCGTCCCGCAACCCGAACTTTCCGGGAAAGCGCATCTGGTGGTTCGTCGTCGTCACCGCTGCTTCGTGATCGCGATGCTCACCGCCGTGCTGACGCTCGGCCGCGAGAAGACCGAGGCGAGCACGGAGACCACGACCGCCGGCGACGTCGACCGCGGCGCCGCCGACCACGCACCGGCGGGGGCGCTCCGGCGGTGACGGGCGACCCCGCAGGCCGGCAAGGCGGTCTTCGCGAGCGCCGGGTGCAGCGCCTGTCACACCCTCAAGGCCGCGGGCTCGACCGGCACGGTCGGCCCGAACCTCGATCAGCTGAAGCCCGCCGAGGACGTCGTCGTCCACCAGGTCGAGGTCGGCGGCGGCCCGATGCCGGCGTTCAAGGACACGCTGACGCCGAAGCAGATCCAGGACGTCGCCGCGTTCGTCTACGTCTCGACGCACTGAGCGGCGCAAACAGCCCTAGAAACAGCGAACCCGCTCTCTCGAGCGGGTCGCCGCAGGTCCTTCGGTGCCGGACAGTGTCAGGGGGAGCCGGCAAAACGCATAGTGGGGGAGACCGCGGGCCCCGGCCATCACTCCAAAGGGTGATCTTCAGGCACGGCGGGCCGGGAGCGGAGAAGGAGGGATTCGAACCCTCGAGGCAGGGATTTCCCCACCTAACGCCTTAGCAGGGCGCCGCCTTCAGCCACTCGGCCACTTCTCCGGGCGCGCGCATCCTACCGCAGCCCTCTGCGGGGCCTGGCCTCGCGCCCGGGTACGCTGTGCACCCGCGTGGAGGGGTGGCAGAGCGGTCGAATGCGGCGGTCTCGAAAACCGTTACCGGCGGTTCCGTCGGTCGAGGGTTCAAATCCCTCCCCCTCCGCTGATAGCCCGCAATCTCGCACCACCGCTGAGGTTGCGGGCTTTCACGTTCTCGGGCGCGGGGACCGCCGGCCGCTCGGGTGCAGGTTCATGCGACGCCCGCTGTGTACGACGCCACGAGACAGCGCGCCGACATGTGACACCGACTTTCACATCGGGCTAACGCGCGACCTGCGGCCGAGCCGCTCCACTGAGCGCCGCATCGCTCGGGCCGTAGAGCCGATCTCGCGCTGCGCCCCGACGGTCTGCTCGAACGCGTCGGGCGCGCCGAGAACGGTGCCTCGCATCACGGTTGGGGAGCGCTCGTTCAGGCCGACTTCGCGAGCTGCGCCTTCACGGCCGTGAGATTCGCTTCCCGGTCGGGGCCTAACGCCAGGATCACGAGCGCCTGGAACTTGACGGCCGATCCCTTCGGGTAGGCGGCCTCGACTTCCTTGAAGCCCTTGTCCACGGCGTCGCGGCTCGCGAACTGGAAGATCGTGATCGCGTTCGGGCTCACCTTCGCACCGTGGCAGTCTTTCGCGACGGCGAAGCTCCGGGTGTTCGACAGTCCGGGGTCCGAGCTGAGCGACAGCGAGACCGGCTGCTGGTGCTCGCCGCAGACCTCGAGGCCCGCATCGTGGATCGCAGTCGTCGCGGGATCGTAGTTCGGTGAGCTTGGATTCGAGGTCGAGTTGGAGCTGCTTCCTCCACCGCCACAGGCGGCGAGCGCGGCGGTGAGAAGGCCGACCGCGAGGGTGAGCGCGAGCCTGCCGGCGAAGCGAAGCTGTCGCTGCCCGTCGGTGGGGCATGTCATTGCGGAGAGATTCAATGCTGTGCGCTTCGGCCCTGCATCGTCCCAAGAGGGTGAACGCGGCCTGCCGTCCGGCCGCGGATTGGGCTTCGGATCACCGTGCAAGGTCATCCTCCAGCTCCTCCACTGGGACCGCACTGATCGCGTTGCACAACGTGGGGTGACCCAAACGAGAGAGGCCCCACCGAAGCAGGGCCTCCTCGTTTGTCGATGTCTCGAGAGGTTACGAGCCGGCGACGCAGTAGACGTACGCCGTTCCGGAGTTGCTGTTACCGGAAGTCTGCGTGATCGTCCAGGACGTTCCAGCATGCGTTGCGTCACTGGGGTGCCCGCTCGAGTTCGAGCGATAGGACGCAGTGACCGAGCCCTGGATGTCGTACCCACCGCTGAGGGCGAAGTCGCCAGCCGGGCAGTTGACCGTAAAGGTCTTCGACCCGGACGTGACGCTCGCCGCCACCGAGACGATCGTCGAGCCGTCGATGCCGTTGGCACCGGCAGGCCCCTGAGGTCCTGCAGGACCGGCAGGGCCCTGCGGGCCAGTGGCACCAGCGTCGCCCTTCGGGCCGGCAGCACCCGTGTCACCCTTCGGGCCAGCCGGTCCAGCAGAGCCAGCAGCACCCGCGTCACCCTTCGGCCCCTGCGGGCCAACCGCGCCGTCGGCACCGGCAGGGCCAGAAGGCCCAACAGCGCCGGTGGCGCCGGCGAGACCCGAAGGACCCTGCTCGCCACGATCGCCCTGCGGTCCCTGAGCCCCGGTGTCACCCTTGGCGCCGCTGTCGCCCTTGGGGCCGCTCGGCCCGGCCGAGCCGGGAAGACCTTGCGAGCCGCCGTCGCCCTTCGGCCCCTGCGCACCCGCAGCCCCCGCGTCGCCCTTCGGCCCCTGCGGGCCAGTCGCACCCGCCTCGCCCGAGACTCCCGCAGCGACACCGACCGCTCCCGCGTCGTTGTCCGGGACGGCGAGGCCCACCTTCCGGATCTCGTACCAACGACACTTCTGCGTCACCGCAATGCTGCGAACGACGCCTGCATTCTTGCCCGCGTTCGTCTTGCCAACGCAAAACGGGCCGGCCAGACGCCGACCCTTGTCCGCTGCACTGTTGCTCTGTGCCGACGACATCGCAACGACGCCAAGAGCCGCCACGGCAGCCGCCAGGAGCACGATCACCCTGTGCCGGGCAGAGCCCTTCCCCGCAGCGCGAAGACCGCTACCTCTCACATGCCCTCCCAAGTCCGCAGTTCAGTCACCAGGCGCGATCGAGCCGCAGGCGCCTGGTCCCCTTATGTCCCTCAAATAAGCGACACCCGATCTCGACCGATATCCCTCGTCCAAGGGAATTGCTCGACTGAACGGCCCGAGGATCTCGCCGAAACGCCGGAATCCCTCGCTCCGCCCTCCCATCACGGCGCCGCTCCTGTTTGGACGCTGGGACACGGGGGTAGACGCCATGCGTCGGCTGCGGCAGCCATCTGCGGCGAACTGGGAAGGGGGAAGGCCAGTGACGCGCAAGCTGTTCACTAAGGTCGTAACGGCCGGCGCAGCGATCGTGCTGCTCGCTGTGCTCGTCGGCCTTGCAGGTCCGGCCACCTCGACGGCGGCGAAGACGGGGAGAGGGGCGCCTTCGATCTCGAAGGAGCCGTTCGGAACCCTCGCCGACGGCACGGCGGTCGACCGCTACACCCTGACGAACTCGTCAGGCATGTCCGTGAAGATCCTCACGTACGGCGGGATCATCCAGCAGGTCTGGGTGCCCGACCAGCGGCACCACCTCGCCAACGTGACGCTCGGCTTCGACAAGCTGCGTGGCTCGGCCACGGACAGCTACGTCGACAGCGGCAACAGCCCGTATTTTGGCGCGCTGATCGGCCGCTACGGCAACCGGATCGCGAACGGACAGTTCTCGCTGAACGGGACCACCTACCACCTGCCGATCAACAACCCGCCGAACTCGCTGCACGGCGGAACGGTCGGGTTCGACAAGCACGTCTGGAAGGTGACAAAGATCCTGCACGGGAGGGACAGCGTCGGGCTCGTCTTGCATCTGGACAGCCCAGACGGCGACCAGGGCTATCCCGCCAACCTCTCCGTCGACGTCACCTACAACCTGACGGACGACAACGAGATCGAGATCGACTACAGCGCGACCAACCAGTCGAGCACGCTCTCGACGGTCGTGAACCTGACCAACCACGCGTACTGGAACCTCGCCGGCGAAGGGACGGGCACGATCTACGACCACGTCCTGACGCTGGCTGCTCACCGGTACACGCCGGTCGACTCGACGCTGATCCCGACCGGCGAGCTCGCGCCGGTCGCGGGCACGCCGTTCGACTTCACTGCGCCGCATGCGATCGGAGAGCGGATTCGCGATGCGTCGAGCCAGCAGATCGTGTTCGGCCGCGGCTACGACCACAACTTCGTGCTCGACAGCAACGGATCGACGAAGCCCGTGCTCGCCGCGCACGTCTGGGAGCCGACCAGTCGGCGCACCCTCGACATCTACACGACCGAGCCGGGAATCCAGTTCTACTCGGGGAACTTCCTCGACGGGACGCTGATCGGAACCGGCGGGATGCTGTACCGCCAGGGTGACGGCTTCGCGCTCGAGACCCAGCACTTCCCGGACTCTCCGAACCACCCGAACTTCCCGTCGACCGTCCTCGGCCACGGGAAGACGTACACGTCCGAGACGATCTACCAGTTCGGCACTCATTCGCACTAGCTCCTAGTCGCGAACAACGCGTCCCGCTCCGCCTCGGCTTTCGAGGCGGAGCGGGAACGCTCCCCGGCAGGGAACGCGGCGCGCTCGCCCGCAAACCTGCGGCATAAGCTGACCGCTGCCGATGAGCGCACCCGCGGACGCGATCCGAATCGAGGGCCTGCGCGTCGATCGCGGCGGTCACGAGGTCCTGCGCGGCTTGTCGCTCGCCGTCGCGCACGCCTCGGTGACCGGGCTGCTCGGCCCGAGCGGCTGCGGCAAGAGCACGCTCATGCGGTCGATCGTCGGCGTGCAGGTCGTCGCCGGCGGGACCGTCACGGTGCTCGGCTCGCCGGCGGGCTCGCGCGAGCTGCGGCCCAGGATCGGCTACGTCACTCAGGCGCCGTCGGTGTACGGCGATCTCACGGTGCTCGAGAACCTCCGCTACTTCGCCCGCATCGTCGACGTCGAGACGAGACCGCGTCACCGAGGTGCTCGACACCGTCGGTCTCACGGGATTCGAGTCGCGGCTCACCGCCTCGCTTTCCGGGGGCGAGCGCGCGCGCGTGTCGCTCGGAAGCGCGCTCCTCGGCCGGCCCGACCTGCTCGTGCTCGACGAGCCGACGGTGGGGCTGGATCCGGTGCTGCGCGCAGAGCTCTGGCGCACGTTCCACGAGCTCGCGCGCGAGGGGGCGACGCTGCTCGTCTCGAGCCACGTGATGGACGAGGCCGCCGAGTGCGACGACCTCCTGCTGATGCGCGACGGCGCATTGCTCGAGCAGGTGACGCCCTCGGAGCTCAGGGAGCAGACGGGGCACCGCGACCTGGCGGAGGCGTTCCTCGCGGTGATCGAAGAGGCCTCGGAGCGGGATCGGTGAGCGCCCGCATCACGCTCGCGACCGCGCAACGCGTGCTGTGGCAGATCCGGCACGACCCGCGGACGATCGCGCTGCTGCTCGCGGTGCCGGCGGTGCTGCTGGTGCTGTTGCGCTACGTGTTCGACGGGCAGCCGCAGGTCTTCCAGTCGATCGGCGCGCCGCTGTGCGGGCTGTTCCCGTTCATCGTCATGTTCCTGGTCACGTCGATCACGATGCTGCGCGAGCGCACGACCGGCACGCTCGAGCGGCTCATGACCCTGCCGCTCGCGAAGCTCGATCTGCTCGCCGGCTACGGCATCGCGTTCGGCGCGCTCGCCGCGGCGCAGGCCGCCATCGTCTGCGTCGTCGGCTTCGTCTTCCTCGGGCTCGACGCTCCCCACGGCGCATGGCTCGTCGCGCTGCTCGCGATCGGCAACGCCTTGCTGGGAATGGCACTCGGGCTGTTCGTGAGCGCGTTCGCCGAGACCGAGTTCCAGGCGGTGCAGTTCATGCCCGCGCTGATCTTCCCGCAGCTCCTGCTCTGCGGGCTCTTCGTCGATCGGGCCGACATGGCCTCCCTGCTGTACGCGATCTCCTGGGCGCTGCCGCTCACGTACGCCTACGACGCGCTGGCGCACGCCACGTCGGCCGTGCCGCTCGGTGGGCGGATCGCCGTCGACGCGCTCGTCGTGATCGCCTGCACGCTCGGCGCGCTCGGGCTCGGCGCGCTCACGCTTCGCCGCCGCACCGCCTGAGGCTTACCGCCAAGACGAGCCTCCTCCTACCGATCGTGAGAGGCGCCGGAGGAAGCCGGCAGGTGTCGTACAAACACCATCCCCTCTACCGCTACTCGCGCGACGCCGCGCCGGGCCGGCGTCAACGGCCGGGGGTGCTACGGCACCTGGTACGTGCTCACGCCGGCAGGGACGGCGCTGCACAGACGCGGACCGCAGAGCTGAGGCCCATAGAGGGCTGACACCTGGGGTACGCTGCCCGCGCTCGGAGAGGTGTCCGAGCGGTCTAAGGAGCGCGACTGGAAATCGCGTACGTGTCGAAAGGTGCGTCGAGGGTTCAAATCCCTCCCTCTCCGCTCACGTGGGCCCGCCTGGCGCGGGCCCGCGCTCTTCCTGGGGCTCGATCAGTCGTGGACGCGCGCGACGACGTCCTCGCGCTTCAACACGCGGACCCGGTGCGACGAGCGCGCGAGCCGAACCTCGTACCCCGCGTCGCGCGGATACAGCACCTTGTCGCCAGGCTCGACCGCCGAGACGTCGGGGCCGACGGCGGCGACGATCCCGGTGCGGATCTGCGCGGCCTCGTTCACGGGGACGATCAGCCCGCTCGCGGTCTCGTTGTCCTCGAGCGGCTCCACGACGAGGTAGTCGTCGAGGGGTTCGAGCGTGACGTCGGTGAGCGGGCCGCGTTCCAGCACCCGTTCACGATACTCCCTCGGTGCGCGTCGGACGTCGCGACGTCCCGGTCTCGAACCCGGACAAGCCGTTCTTCCCCGCCCGCGGGCTGACGAAGGGCGACCTCATCTCCTACTACCTCGCGGTCGCCGACTGCGCACTGCCGCATCTGCGGCGCCGGCCGTTCCACATGAAGCGGTTCCCGAACGGCGTCGAGGAGGACTTCTTCCACCAGAAGCGCGTGCCGGCGAACCACCCCGACTACGTCGACGACGTGTTCGTGCAGTTTCCGAGCGGACACTCGACCGTGTTCGCGATCGTCGACAACGCGGCGGCGCTCGCGTGGGTGGCAAACCTGGGCTGCATCGAGCTTCACACCTGGCACTCGCGCGTGCCGCGAGATCGAGCGCCCCGACTACCTGCTGATCGACCTCGACCCGTCGAGCGACGGGCAGTGGCCGTTCGTGCGGGAGATCGCCCTTGTCGTGCGGGAGGTACTCGACGAGCTCGGACTGCGGTCGTATCCGAAGACGTCGGGTGCGACCGGGCTCCACATCCTCGCGCCGATCCGTCCGGAGCTCGAGTTCCCGCACGTTCGGCGGCTCGCGAAGGCGATCGCCGAGGAGGTCGAACGGCGCGTCGGCGACCAGCGGGTGGCGACGACGACCTGGCGCGTCGCCGATCGCATCGGCGTGTTCGTCGACTTCGGCCAGAACGCGCGCGACCGCACGATCGCGTCCGCGTATTCGGTACGACCCACTCCCGACGCGCGCGTCTCCGCGCCGCTTCGGTGGGAGGAGGTCGCGGCGGTCGACCCCGAGGCCTTCACGCTCGAGACGATGGCCGAACGGATCGCCGCGGTCGGCGACCCGATGCGCGGGATGTGGCGCAGTCCACCGTCGCTCCGCCCCCGCTTCGAGCGCCTCGGCCTGGAGCCCCCCGGGGACGATCCGTAGCGGTTTCGTAACCCTTCCCTGGGAAGGGTTACGGAAGTGTCACGCGGCCCGTGTGCCGGTCCCGGGCGCGTCCGGATCGGAGGAGGGGCGACGCTCGAGCCCAGATGCAGCCTCGAGTTCCGGCCGTTCCCAGGGAAGGGTTACAGAAGCGTCACGCGAGCAGCGTGTCGATTCCGGGCGCGTCCGGATCGCGTGGGGGGCGAAGCTCGCGCCAGG
Source organism: uncultured Thermoleophilia bacterium (assembly GCA_963742615.1). Taxonomy (GTDB): domain Bacteria; phylum Actinomycetota; class Thermoleophilia; order Gaiellales; family Gaiellaceae; genus PALSA-600. The sequence continues at coordinate 332,572 of CAVUMS010000004.1, forward strand.
TGCAGTCGCGCGGGCTCTTGTCGTCGCGCCACCGGAGGAGCTTCGAGCCGTGACGGAAGCGGTTTCCCTGCACCTTGTCGTAGCGAACCTCGACGACCAATTCGGGGCGGAGGGCGGCCTCCTCGAGCTCCCCCGTGCCCCAGCGGTTCGGCTCCGAGAAGCGCCGGTCCGGCGCGTCTACGAGGAGCGGCAGCACGCGACCCGACACATCGTCGCGCGTCTTCGCCGCGACCGCGCACGAGCCGACGTAGTCGATCTCGCCGTCGTCGCCGTAGAGGCCGAGCAGCAGCGTCGCGATCTCCCGCCGATCGGCCTTCCAGCGCAGCCCGACGACCACGCAGTCGGCCGACTTGTGCTCCTTCACCTTGACCATCCCCTCGCGCGAGCCGGGCAGATACGGCGAGTCGAGTCGCTTCGCGACCACACCGTCCAGCCCGAGGGACTCGAACCGCTCGAGCCACGCACGGGCCTCTTCGACCGCACGCGTCGCGGGCGAGCGGCGGAAGCCCTCGAGGCCCTCGACCCGGCCGCGACGATCGGCGAGCGGCTGACGCCAGACGTCCTCGCCGTCCCACAGCAGCACGTCGAAGGCGACGAACTCGGCGGGGATCTCGGCCGACAGCTTCCGGACCCGCGACTCCGCCGGATGCAGCCGCATCTGCATCGCGTCGAAGTCGAGCGCGCCGTCCCGCGCGATCACGATCTCGCCGTCGAGGGCCGAATCCGGAGCGAGCAGCTCGCCGAGCGCTTGCAGCTCCGGGAAGTAGCGAAGCAGCGGACGGTCGTTGCGCGACCACAGCTTGAGCTCCCCGTCGACGTTCTCGAGCACGCCGCGGAAGCCGTCCCACTTCGGCTCGTACTGCCAGCCCTCGCCGGTCGGGAGCTCGCGCACGAGCTGCGCCTCCATCGGCGGGAACGGGATGCTGGCAGCCGGCATCGGGCCGAAGCGTAGGGTTTCGGCGATGACCCGCGTCGCCGTTACCGGAGTCGGCTGTGTCTCGCCGCTGGGCCTCGACGCGCCGAGCACGTGGAAGGCCGCGCAGGCCGGCGAGAGCGGCATCGACTGGATCCGGGCGTTCGACACCGACGGGCTGCCGGTGCGCATCGCCGCCGAGGTCAAGGGCTTCGATGCGACCCAGGTGGTGTCGGCGAAGGACGCACGCAAGCTCGAGCGGAACGTGCTGCTCGGCGTCGCGGCCGGCCGAGAGGCGCTCACGGATGCCGGGCTCAACGGCTTCGATCCGGCGCGCGTCGGCATCGTCTTCGGCTCAGCGATCGGAGGCGTTTCCGGGATCGTCGAGCAGGCGGAGACGCTGCGCGACCGCGGCCCGGACCGCGTGTCGCCCAACTTCCTGCCCAACGTCCTCGTCGACTCCGTCTCGGGCCAGCTTGCGATCTCGCTCGGACTGAAGGGCCCGAACTACGCGGTCGTGTCAGCGTGCGCGACCGGCTCGCACGCCGTCGGCGAGGCGGCCGAGATGATCCGCCGCGGCGCTGCCGACGCGGTCCTGGCGGGCGGTACCGAGTCGTGCATGATCCCGCTGATCCTCGCCGGATTCACCGCGATGCGCGGGCTCGCCGCCGAGGACGAGCATCCGCCTCGCGCCTCGCGGCCGTTCGACGCAACGCGGGCCGGTTTCGTGATGGCCGAGGGTGCCGGGGCGCTCCTGCTGGAGCCGCTCGAAGCGGCCGAGCGGCGCGGCGCGTCGATTTACGCCGAGGTGCTCGGCTACGGGGCGTCGAACGACGCGCACCACATGGCGCAGCCCGAGCCGGAGGCGACCGGCGTCGCGGCGATGATCAGCGCGGCGCTCGCGCGCGCGGGGGTCGAGCCCGAGCGCGTCGGCTACATCAACGCCCACGGCACCTCGACGCCGCAAGGTGACGCAGCGGAGACCCGCGCGATCAAACAGGTCTTCGGCGACCACGCCTACCGGCTCGCCGTCTCGTCGACGAAGTCGATGATGGGCCACACGTTCGGCGCCGCCGGGGCGATCGAGGCGATCCTCTCCGCGCTCGCGCTCCACGACGGGGTGTTGCCGCCGACGATCAACTATAGGGAGCCCGACCCCGAGTGCGACCTCGACTACGTGCCCAACGAGGCGCGAAAGGCACGGGTAGACGTGGCGCTCTCGAACGCGATGGGATTGGGCGGGCACAACGGCTGCGTGCTGCTGGGACGCGTGTGAAGCTAACCCTGGTCCGCAACGCGACGCTGTTGCTCGAGGCGTCGGGGAAGCGGATCCTCGTCGACCCGATGCTCGACGACGCCGCTGCGCGGCCGCCGGTCGAGGACACCCCGAACCAGGTGCGTAACCCGCTCGTCCCGCTCCCGGTGCCTGCAGAGCGCGTCGTCGAGGGCATCGACGGCGTGATCGTGACGCACTTGCACAAGGATCACTTCGACGACAGCGCCGCCTCGCTGCTCGACCCGGGGATCCCGATCCTGACGCAGCCCGCAAGCCTCGACGCACTCCGCGACCAGGGCTTCCGGTCGGCCACCGACGACCCGAACGACTGGCTCGGGCTCGACGTCGCGGTCACCGGAGGCCGGCACGGGACCGGCGCCCTCGGGGAGGCGCTCGGCCCGGTGTCCGGTTTCGTCCTCGATGGCGTCTACGTCGCCGGCGACACGATCTGGTGCGACGAGGTACGCGACGCGGTCGAGCGCCACCGGCCGCGCGCGATCGTCGTCAACGGCGGCGGTGCGCGCTTCCTCGAAGGCGACCCGATCGTGATGACGGCCGACGATGTTCGCGCCGTTCGCGAGGCGACCGACGCGACCGTCGTGGTCGTCCACCTCGAGGCGATCAACCACTGCCTCGAGCGGCGCGACGTCTACCGGGCGATCGCCGGGGCGGTCGTCCCCGACGACGGCGAGTCGCTCGATCTCTAGGAGGGTCCGGCGACGACCTCGACCGTCAGCTCGTCGATCGACGTCGACGACCACATCGGCGAGCGCGAGCGACTCCGCGTCCGGCGGGAAGTGCCGGTTCGGGATCGCAACGACGCGCAGCCCCGCCGTCTTCGCCGAGCGGATGCCGTTGTGCGAGTCCTCGACCGCCGCCGCATTCGCACCTTCGACACCGAGCCTGCGGATCGCCTCGAGGTAGACGTCCGGCGCCGGCTTCCCTCGCCCGACCTGCTCGGACGACACGGCGGCCTGCACGAGCTGCTCGATGCCGGCCGTTCGCAACACGACCTCGATCACCTCGGGATTCGACGACGACGCGATCGCGAGGGGCCAGCGCGCGCCGATCCTCCGCACGGCGTCGACCGCCCCGGGAATCAGCGGCGGCCGGTCGGCGTAGCGCTCGAGCAGTCGCCGCACCACCTCGGCATTGACCTGTTCCGGCGTCCCCGGGACGCCGAGCGTGTCGGTCAAGTAGCGCGACCACTCGGGCGAGCTCATCCCCATCATGTCGCGCGTCGCGCGCTCCGGGAACGGGCGGCCGGACTCGCGGACGAGCCCGACCCGCACCTCGTCCCACACCTGCTCGGAGTCGACGATCACACCGTCGAGGTCGAAGACGACCGCCTCGATCACAGCGCGCGGTATCCGTGATGCAGGTAGACGAGCGAGTCGGGAGCCCGGCCCTCCTCGAGGTGGACGATCTCGCCCACGAAGAAGCTGTGGTCGCCGGTGACGAAGCTGTCGACCGGCCGCGCGACGATCCAGCCAACCGCGTCGGCGAGCAGGCGCGGGTCGTCCTCGCGCACCTGGATCCCGTCCCAGAGCGCGATCGGCGGGACGCTTCGGGCGAAGTGCTGCGCCAGGTGGGCCTGTTCGCCGCTGAGGATGGACACGGCCCACTCCGGCGCCCGGCGCAGCGGCTCGTGCAGCGACGCGTCGATCGCGATCGAGATGCCGATCGAGCCTCGGCTCGAGCGAGAGGGACACGAGCGACGAGACGGTGAGCCCCGCGCGGCGGCCGTCGAACTCGGCGACGACGACCGAGACGCCGGCAGGCCAGCGCCGGAACAGGGCTCGCTGCTCGGACCCGCGCTCCTCGTCCACGACGGCGAGCCTAGTTACTCGCGTCTGCCCGAGGCTCTCGACGCGAGCATGACGCCCGACGGCGTGACTGCACCCGACTCGACGAGAACGAGCAGTGCGTCGACGACCCGCGGGTCGAACTGGCTGCCGGCGCAGCGGGCGATCTCCTCGAGCGCGTCGCGAGCTCGACCTCGTCGCGCGGTACAGGCGGTCGGTCGTCATCGCCTCGTACGCGTCTGCGACGAGCAGGACACGCGAGCCGATCGGGATCTCTTCGCCCGCGAGCCCGTCGGGGTATCCGCGCCCGTCCCAGCGTTCGTGGTGGTGCAGCACCCACGTCGCGACCGGTTCGATGCGCAGCGACGTGAGCATGCGGTAGCCGACCTGCGGGTGCATGGCGATCGCCTGGTGCTCCGGCTCGGTGAGCGGGCCCGGCTTGCTGAGGATGTGCTCCGGCACGGCGACCTTGCCGAGGTCGTGCAGCAGCCCCGCGATGCGCAGGAGCTCCACGTCCTCGGCGGGCAGCCCGAGCTGTTCGCCGATCCTGGCCGCGAGCTCGACCGACCGCCTGCGAATGGCTACCCGTGTACGCATCGCGCACGTCGATCGCACCGGCGAGCGACGCTGCTGCGCGCAGGCGTGCACGGCGGTCTGCTTCCTCGGAGCCGCGCCGGGCGGACAGGTCGACGACCCCGGGGCGGAAGACTCGGACGGCTGCCCGGCCTTCGGCCTTCGCGAGGTAGAGCGCGCAGTCGGCGGCGCGCACGAGATCGGCGCGCTCGAGGCCGGGCGACGGATAGGTCGCGAGCCCGGCCGAGACGGCGATCGCGAAGTCGCCCTCCGCGCGTGCACGGGAGATTCGATCGACCGCCTTCGACGCGATGTCGAGGGCCTCATCCTCGGTCGCCGTCGGGAAGAAGACGGCGAACTCGTCGCCGCCCAGACGGAACGCCTCGCCCGCGTCGCGCAGGTTCGCGCCGACCAGGGCGAGGATCCTGTCGCCGACGGGATGACCGTGGGAGTCGTTGATCCACTTGAACTCGTCGACGTCGAGCAGGCACAAGGTCAACGGCGTGCCCGTCTCGTCGACCTCGTCGAGCAGCCGCTCCAGCTCCCGCTGGAAGTGGCGGTGATTCCCGAGACCGCTGATCGGATCGGTCAGCGCAAGCTCGATCGCCTCGAGCTCGCGCAGCACCGACCGCTGGTAGAGCGCGATCGCGAGAAACGGGCCGACGAGCGTCGCCGCGAGCAGCGGCGAGCGGTCCCAGAGGACGCAGAGCATGATCGCGACGGACGCCATCGTGGCGAACGCGACGACCGTCGACTCGACCGTCTGCGCGATCACCGCGCCGAGGTTCTTCCCCGCCGAAATGCTGACCGGCGAGCGCAACGAGCACGACGTTGAGCACGTAGAAGGTCGCGGCTGCCGCGATCACCTGCGAGGCGAACCAGGCGACGTGCTCGGTGTGCGCGGTGCCGTACGACGCGATCACACCGGCACCCGCCGCCGAGATCGCGTAGACGGCCGCGTTGTACGAGATCTTCATCCACGGTCGGCGCTGGGCGAGCTCGACCGAGCCGCGGGTGATCGCCCCGAGCACGGCCGCGGCGCCCCAGCCGTACATGCAGCCGGTCGCGACGATGAACACCGCCGCGAGCGAGATCCCGCCGGCGCGTACGCCCTTGATCGGGACCGGGAACGCCTCCACGAAGACGGCGGCGAGCAGCAGCGCCCCCAGGCTCGCCCACCCTGCTGCGGTCGGACCCGCACGGGCGATCGTGAGCGCGCCGAGGGCGACGAGCATGGCACCGCCTGCGCTGACGAGGCCGACATAGACGAGAAGCCGGCGGGGAACAGGTGCCGCCGGCTTCTCGCGCCCGTGCCTGCCCGCGCTGTCGTGCGTGGGTTCGGACACGGCCGTCACTTCACATCGCGTCGTTGCCTACCCGATGAACAGCGCCATCGCCCAGTGGATGCCCGCGCCGAGCGCGGCCAGCAGTCCCGACGCGAGCACGAGCGCGGTCAGAAGCGCCGGCCGCCGATTCGAGTGGACCATCATCGTTCTCCTTCGCCGCACAAAGAAAGGACGGTCGGAGTTTCGGCCTCTCGGCGCGCGACCTCATCCCCCGGATCGGGGATCTCGGTCAGCTCGGTCAGTTCGGGTGGCACTGCCGGTCGCCGAGGCCGGCGATCGCCTGGTTCGCGGCAGCGTCCGCCGAGTCCGGCTGTACGGGCCCGGCGAGGTTCCCTGCCACATCACGTCCGGGCGTCACGCCCGGGCCCTCGACGGTGGCGCGGTAGCGGACGCCGTGACCCGCGGGGTGCGAGCCGTGCGGATTGAAGCTGTAACAGAAGGCCCCAGTGCCGGTGTGGGTGAGGAAGCTGTTCTCGCGGTGCCAGCCCGTGCCGTAGCGCGAGTCGAACGTGTCGACGTAGATGTTCCGGCCGAACGTGTCGAGCGGAGTGCCGCTCGACGTCGAGCGGAAGCCGTACACGCCGGTGCCGCCGTACGTGAGCCGTCCGAACAGGTGGTCGAAGCGATGCCACGACCAGTCCATCTCGATCTCGAGCACGGGCAGCGCGCCGGTCCAGTGCGACAACCTGAGCTCCCATGCGCCCTGGCTGCCGGCTCGGCGCGACGCCGTAGTTCGGCAGGCCGCGCTGCCACGCCTGCAGCGCCCAGTACGAGCCGTCGGGCGCCTTGCAGGCAACCACCTTCCATGCGACCGCGGGGCCGTCGTAGGCGCCGCACGATCCGTTGAAGGTCTTCCAGTAGTCACGGTGGTACTTCCCCCAGCCGCCCGCGTAGTCGAGGTCGAACGCGACCTGGCTGCGCGACGACGTCGGCGCGATCGCGTTGACCGCGCCCCACGCGAGCACGTGCCTGATGCGACCGCCGTCGTTGTACGTGAGCAGCGCCTCACCCCTGGCGTTGACCTCGAGCGAGACGTTGCGCGCATTGCGGTCGACGAGCTGCGACGCGTTCGCCGCGGTGCCGGCCGCGAGCGCGACCACGATGACGAAGAGCAGTAGATGACTGCGCATGCTGGCGGAGATATCGACTGACCCAGAGGGCGACTACGCCCTCGTTCGTGGTACCCCGTTCGCCCGATTACTATCCCCGCGGCCATGAATCGTCGGGAGGCCATCGAGGCTGCGATCACGGCCGGCCTCGTGGCGATCGCCGCGATCTGCCACTTCGGGGAGCTCGCCGCGGTGCTGACGTTCGCGGTGACCGCGATCGCGTTGGCTGCGCTGGCACGGCAGGTCGGGCACGCAACCGAGCAGCTCGGCGCGCGCATCGGCTCGGGCGGGGCCGGCGTGGTGCAGTCGGCGCTCGGCAACCTCCCCGAGCTGTTCATCTCGCTGTTCGCGCTCCGCCAAGGCCTCGTCGAGGTGGTACAAGCGGCGCTCGTCGGCTCGATCCTCGCGAACAGCGTGCTCGTGCTGGGGCTCGCGTTCATCGTGGGCGGCCTTCGCAACGGCCCGCAGCAGTTCAGCTCGTCGCGCGCACGCACCGTGTCGACGCTCGCGTTGCTCGCGGCCGCGACGATGGCGATCCCGTCGCTGACAAGCGCGCTCCAGACCGCGGCTCGCCCCCACGAGCAGACGCTCTCGCTCATCTGCGCCGGCGTCCTGCTCGTGGTCTTCGTGGTCACCCTGCCGGCGTTCCTGAAGTCGGACGGCGGCGAGGAGCACGAGCCGGTCCGCTGGTCAACCGGCTTGACGGCGACCGTGCTCGCCGTCAGCGGCGCCGCCGCCGCATTCACGTCGGCCTGGTTCGTCGACGCCCTCACTCCCGCGATCAACACCCTGCACATGAGCGAGGCCTTTGCCGGACTCGTGATCGTCGCGATCGCCGGCAACGCCGTCGAGAACGTCGTCGGGGTGCAGCTCGCTGCGCGCAACAAGCCCGACTTCGCGATCTCGGTGATCGTCAACTCGTCGCTGCAGGTCGCGCTCGCACTGACGCCGGCACTCGTCTTCCTCTCGCTCCTGATGTCGACGCACCTGACACTGGTCTTCCCGCTGCTCCTCGCGGTCGTGCTGCTGATCAGCGCGGTGCTCGGCGCGCTCGTCGTGAACGACGGCCAGTCGACGTGGCAGGAGGGCGTCGTCCTGGTCGGGTTCTACGTCGTGATCGCCGCGAGCGTCTGGTGGGGGGCCTAGGAGGGCTAGGCGATCCTCGACACCGCGGCCACCCGCGCACCGGTCAGCCGCACGAGATCGTCCGGCGCGAGCTCGAGCTGCAGGCCGCGCCGGCCCGCGCTGACGAAGATCGTCGGCCACGCGAGCGCCTCCTCGTCGATCGTCGTCGGCAGTCGACGCCGCTGGCCGAGCGGGCTGATGCCCCCGACGACGTACCCGGTCGCGCGCTCGGCGGCCGCGCGCTCCGCGAGCACGGCGCGCTTCCCGACGGCACCGAGGTCGAGCTGTCGATCGCCGGGAACGACGTACGCGCACAGCGCACCGTCGGCGTTCACCACGAGCGTCTTGAAGAGCCGACCTGCCGGTATGCGCAGCGCCTGGGCCACCGCCGCCGCATAGTCGCCGTCACCCACCTCGACACCCTTGTACTCGTGGAGCCGAAACTCGATGCCCGCCTGCTCGGCGGCCGTGACAGCGGGGGTCAACCGTCGGCCTCCTCGACGAGCAAGCCGAGCGCGAACAGCCGCCATGCAAGGTCGACGTCCCCGGCGAGAAAGAGCGCGGCGTCGCGCGCCCGCGGCAGATCGCGCACGCGCAGCACGAGCGCGTCGATCGACCGGCCGAGCTCGGCGCGGCGCTCGTCGTCGTACAGCTCGGCCGCGAGCGCCTTCACCGCACGGTCGTCGATTCCCAGCTCGCGATGCGGGTCGCCACCGGCCGCAAGGAGCAGCACCGCACGCCGCCGGGCCCCGTTCAGCTCGTCCTCGTCGAGCCGAACATCGCGGCCGGCGACGTAGGCAAGCACCGGCAAGGGGTCCCCGAGCTCGCCCGCGTCGACGCGCCTCAGCAGATCGTCGATCGCATCCATCGGCCTCGCGTCTAGCATGAACGCTCCATGGACGAGGTGCTGTCGCACGCCGAGCAGTGGCGTGACGCAGGGTGAGGACGTCGCGCTCGCGACCGTCATCGGCACGCGCCGGAGCGCACCGCGCCCGCTCGGGTCGAAGCTCGCGGTCACCGCTTCCGGCAAGCTGTTCGGCTCGGTGTCCGGCGGCTGCGTCGAGGCAGATGTCGCCGAGCGCGCGCTGCCGGTGCTGAACGGCGCGGCACCGTACGTGATCTCGTACGGCATCGCCGACGACGAGGCTTGGACGGTCGGCCTGCCCTGCGGCGGGGAGATCGACGTCTTCGTCGAGCGATTCTCCGGCTCGCCGCCGATCGAGCGCGGAACGAGCTACGTGGTCGTCAAGGGTGACGGCGTCGGCGAGCGGTGGCACGACGAGTCGCGCTCGTCGACCCATCTGCGCGAGGATGAAGGCCGCAGCGTCTTCGTCGAATCGGTCGCGCCTCCGCCCCGGCTCGTCGCGGTGGGCGCCGGCGACATCGCCGAAGCGCTGTGCGCCCTCGCCCGCCCGCTCTCCTGGCACACGGTCGTCGTCGATCCGCGCGCAGGGCTCGCGACGCGCGAGCGCGTTCCGAGTGCCGACGAGCTGATCGTCGAGTGGCCGGACAAGATCGACGTCGACGAGGACACGGCGCTGGTCTCGCTCGTCCACGAGGAGCGTCTCGACCTGCCGGCTCTGCGCCGCGGCGTCGAGGGCGGCGCGTTCTACGTCGGCGGGCTCGGCTCCCGTCGCGCGCAGGAGAAGCGGCGCGAGCACCTCGGCGACGTCGCCGACTCGGTTCGCGGCCCGATCGGGCTCGACCTCGGGGGCGAGACGCCGGCCGAGATCGCGCTCGAGATCATGGCCGAGCTGCTGCAGGCCCGGAAGAACGGGGCCTGACGAACGGCGCGGCCGCGGCGAGCACGAGCCCGGCCACGAAGAGCGTCCAGTTGACCGTCGGCCCGAAGCCGACGAGACCGGCGACGCCCACGAACCAGCACGCGAGCGCGATCGTCGCAGCGACGGGCAGGACGATGGTCGTGGTCACCGTTCCGCGAGCCTACCCGTGCGGCGCGTCCGTGCCGCCTTCGTGGCCGCCTCCGCCCGAGTCTCCCCCGTGGCTCGAGGCGTCGCTCGAGACGCCGCCGTGGTCGCTTCCACCCGAGCCGTCGCTCCCGGACGTGCCCGTGCTGCCGCCCGACGTGCCGTCGACCGGGGCCGAGACGGTGGTGGTCACTGCGCCGCCGTCGTGACCGGAAGTCGACACCGGCGGCGGCGATGGCGCCGGTTGGAGCGCCGTCACGGTGACCGGCGGCGGTGCGCTCGTGGGGGTCGCCGGCACGTCGTCGGGCACGTGCCGTGAGTCGCCCCCGCCGTGCTGTGACGCGATCGCCTTCTGCTCGTGCGAGTCCCGCGCGCGCCGCGGCCCCGGCCCGCGGCTCGCGCTCTCGTGTGTGGGAGCCGAGCCTCGCTCTTGTGACGCCGACGCGTGGTGGCGCTCGTGCCCCTGCTCGATGTGCGGCACCGCATCGCGTTCGACCGTCAGCGCGACGGACTGGGCATGCGGCTGGTTTCGCCACCCGGCGTGTCGCAGCGACGCGATGGGGCGCCGGACGCGACCGGAGCTCCGTGACGGCGGGAGCAGCGGCCCGCGGTGGGTTCTGCTCCCTCGCGATCTCGTAACCGATCGGCGTGCCGGCTGCGAGCGTCGCCGTCGCCACTACCGCGCCGACCTTGACCGCGGCCGGGGCGCCTCCACCTGCGAGGAGGCCGGGAAGCGCCCGCAGCCACCCGAGTGCGTCGACCGGGAACGCGCCGTACGCCCGGCCCGTGGCGCCGAGCGACCGCCGACAGTCGAGACACGAGCGCAGGTGCGTGCGGAGCGCACGACGCTCGTCCGCGTCGAGCGGGCCGGCGGCGAGACGCCGAACGGCCACGCAGTTCAACCGCTCGCCGAAGACGAGGTGCTCCGCCATGCGGTTGCGAGCCGCGAACAGCGCCTGCTCGACCTGTGCGCGCGACAGCGCGAGCTCGCGCGCGGTCTCGTCGATGCGGAGGCCGTGCAGCTCGCGCAGCACGTACACCTTCCGCTGCGTCTCGGGAAGCGCCGCCACGGCTTCGACGAGAGCACCCGGCGAAGGCCCGTGCGCCGGGGCGGCGCGCTCCGGCAGGTCCGGCGAGGGGAGCTCGCGCCGCCGGCCGAGGATGTCGAGCGAGGCGTTGTGCGCGATGCGGTAGAGCCACGGGCGCACGTGCTCGGGATTGCGGCCGTCACGCAGCGCCCCGTATGCCTTGAGGAGCGTCACCTGCGCGACGTCCTCGCCGGACGCCTGGTCGCCCAGGAGGTACCCGCCGTACGCGGCGAGCCGGTGTGCATAGCGCCGGTAGAGCTCGTCGAAGGCCGCCGCCTCGCCGGCGGCGAGGCGGCGGCCCAGGCTCTGGTCGGAGAGGCGGCGGAGCAGGAAGGGGCTCACGTCGGTTCTATCGCCGGGCAGGGTCGGACGGATTGGTCAGCGACCGCCGCCGTGACCGTGGCCGCCGTCGTCACCGCCTCCGTGGTGGCCGCCGTGATCGTCGCCGCCGTGGTCGTCGCCGTGGTTGCGGTCGTGATCGCCCGTGTCCTCGTCGTCCTCGTCGCTGGAGAGCTTGACGAGCGACAGCGACCCGTTCGTGAGCTGCGCGAAGGTGGCGATCACCTCCTCGCCCTGCACGAACCCGGTCAGGTCGAACCCGGTCGGCACTCCGATCACGAGCGACATCCGCTCCGAGGTCACCGCGATCGTGCCGGCGCCGATCGACAGCCGGCCCTCGATCGTGCCTCCCGGCGAGGTCGGCGAGAAGACCGTCATCTGCGTTTCGTCCAGGTCGTCGTCGCCGACGGTCGCGGTGACGTCGACGATCGACCCCGGCGCGACCGTGGTCGGCGCGTGATCCTTCAGCACGATCACGGCGCCGCCCGCGGAGACGATCGCGCGGCCGGCCGGGGCGACCGACAACAGCAGACCGCGGAACCTCACCGACCGGGCACGGCCGCGGATCTCGACCTTCGACGCGGCGAGCGTGCCGTTCCGAAGCATCCTGGCGTGCAGGTCGACGCGCTGTCCGACGTGCAGGCGCGGAGCGGCGGCGGTGTGCACGAGCTTCACGCTGGTCGGGGTGCGGGCGACCGCGATCAGGTGCCGCGCCGGCTGCACCTTGAGCACCACCCCGCTCGCGAGCGCGCCGGCCGGAGCGGCGAGAGCGAGGACGACGAGAATCGCAAGCACACATCTCTTCATGGGAAGCCTCCTGGGCGGGAACGTGGCCTCCCTGAGACGCCACCGCGGGCGAAACCTTGCATGGAGATGTGCGAGGCCCCGATCGACGCCGCCGGATCAGGCGCAGAGCTAGCTGCGCGCGAAGCTGAGCTGCTTCGCCGGGACCGTGACCGAGAGATTCACGCCTCCGACGATCTCGATCCGCACCTGCTGCCCGTGCGCGACGCGCTCGAGGTGGACGAGGGAGCGATGCCCGTGGCCGTCTCCGCCGCGCAACCACGCCTCCGCGCCGTTCGAGCTCACGCCGAGCTCGTTCACCGTCACGGCCTGCCGGGCGGTCGCGCGCACGCACGGTCACGCTGCCGCGCGCCTCCTTGCCGTCGGAGGACGCGTCGAGCCGCAGTGAGCGACGTGCCGACAGCTTCAGAACCCCCTTCGAGCTGACGTGGCCGCGCGAGTTGACGATGCGGGTGTTGACGCGCAGGCCGGAGCCCATGTCGAGCTCGTCACCCTGGAAACGAACGGCGATCTTGTGCGTGCCGTGTGGCAGCGGTGGCTCCGGCGCGACCTGCGCGATCCCGGCCTTGTTCGTCTTGACGACGTACGCGGTCTTGCCCACGACGAAGAGCAGCTGCCGGCCCTTCAGCGGCACGCCGCGTGACGTCGCACCGCGCGTGAGCCTGGCGCGGAGGTGCAGGAACCCGAACGGCGCACGACGCGCACCGGTGTACGTGACCTTGGTCAGGCTCCGCTTCGGCGGCGCAGGCTTCGTCGACGGGTGCGACCCGAGCGTCGGGTTGGCTGCGGCGGAGGCCGTCGCCGTGACGAACGGCGCTCCTGCGACCTGGCTGCAGTCGACCGAGCCGGAGTTCACCCCGGCGATCGCCGCCTTGAACGGTTGGTAGGAGCCCTTCTGCGTCCCGTCGGCCCACAGGAGGCCGGACTGCCAGCCGCCGAGTGACGGCTCGTCCTCGAGCATGAAGTTGAAGTCGGCGGCGACGTACGGCTGGCAGTACGTCAGCAGCAGCTCGTCTGCGAGCTGCGTCGCCTGGTCGGGCGCCTGGCTCGAGTCCGGCGGATGCGCGCGCGGCGGCTCCGGCGAGACGGCGTCGGGCAGCGCGCCGGGCCAGGTCTCGACACCGAAGTAGAGCGACGACTTCGACGCCGGGATCGTCGTCTGGTACCCGGTCTCGAGGTACCAGATCGGCACACCCTGCTCGGGAAGCCCCTGCGCGGTGCCCGAGAACGCGTCGCTGAGCACCGAGAGCAGTCGCCCGAGATCTCCGAGCGAGATGATCGCCGGGTCGGAGTGCACCGACCACGGCCGCTCGCTCGAGCTCGTCGGATACGGATGGTGGCCGATCGTGTCGAAGAGCGGCCTCGTGCGGCCACTCGCGCGATAGGCGGCGCCGATTCCCTGGATGAATGTCGTCGGCGAGTGGGAGATGTTGTCGAAGGCGTTCGGGTTGTCGTTGCCCCACACCGACGTCGCCGGCCCGATCACGTTGATCGACGAGCGCATCGCGTGCAGCAGGTCGTAGCAGTCTGCGGCGAGCGCCTCGTACTGCTCCGGTGCGCCCTGCCCGGCCGGTCCGAACTGCGGGCGCCAGAACCCGCTCAGGTTCGGCTCGTTCCAGATCACGACGTCGTTGATGCGCGGGAAGCGCGTCACCGCGTCGGCGAGATACGAGCAGTACGCGTCGCGACTCGCGGGATCGAGCGGCGGATCTCCCTGGTTCAGCGCCGCGAGCACGATGCGTTGGTTCGGTGCACCGCCGACCACGCGTGCCGAGCGCGGCGGCATCGCTCGGCGTGAGCGTGCGCTCACCCGGCGTCCACGTCAGCGCGACGCGGATCGCACGCAGACCGAGGTCGTTGGCCGCCGAGACCATCGGGCCGGTGTTCCATTCGAACGCGTCGTCAGAGACACCGACGAACATGCCGGGCGCCGCATCGGATGCTCGTGGCGAAACCAGCAGAACAAACGACGCCACGATGAATAGCGTCGACCACCTCATCCCCACCTGGACCGTAGCAACGGTTCCCGAGCCCTGCAGGCACGACTTGGTAACGGAGTCGTAACGGGGCTATGAGCGGGAAGATCAGGGCGCCGGCACGGTGATCGTCACGGTGGCCGCCTTCTGCGCGAGCGTGATCACACGCCATTGCGTCGTCGTGACCACCCTCGTCACCGTCTCCGGTGGGGCAGTCACGACCTGGGTGACGGCCGCCGGCGCGGGCAGGTTGCGATAGACGGTGCTCGTCCCGAAGGCGGTGCTCGTCCGGACGACCGTCGTCGTCACCACCTTCGCCTTCGATCGCACGAGCACCCGATTCGTGACCGGCGCTTCCTCGGTGACGACCGCCCCGGGCTGACGAACAGTACGGACGGACGTCACCGTGACGACGGTCGCCTGCCCGGCGGTCGTGCCGGAGTGCGCGCTGGAAGACGACAGGCTGTCGGCCGTCAACCAGCCGGCGACGAGGAGGGCGCCGAACGCCAGCACCCCCGCCGTCGCCTTCTGCTCGAAGGTCACGCCGTCGCGTGACCAGTTCCGCATCTCCGGCCCCCACTCCGTCGCTTCGCCGCAGTTAGAAACCACGACTCTAACGCCGCGTGGGCGCAGATGGTTGCTACTGCAGACGAAGCGTCAGGCCGGCTGCTCTGCGGCGACCGTCGGTTCGGCGCTCTGTGTGCGCCTGGCGACCGAGCGTACGCGGCCGAGGTCGGCCGAGATGTGGATCGCGGCCGACGTGAGCGGTGCGGCGACGATCAGGCCGACGGTGCCGAAGAATGCGCCCGCGGAGATCGTGACGACGAGGATCAGGAGCGGGTTCATCCGGAGCGTCGCCCCCATCGCGATCGGCTGTACCACGTTCTGCAGCAGCCCGTTCGCGAGGATCACGATCACCAGCATGACCAGCGGCGACCGTCGTTCCCTTCGCGCCGAGCGCTAGCAGCACCGCAAAGGCGCCTGCGACCACCGCGCCGATGAACGGGATGTACGCGGTCACGAACGTCACGACTGCGATCGTCCCGGCGAGCGGAACGCCCAGCACGAGCGCCCCGAGCCCAACGACGACGGCGTTGAAGGTGGCGACGATCGTCACGCCGAGGAAGTAGCGGCGCATCGCGAAGACGACGCCGCCGGTGATCGTGTTCGGCGACCGCGTGCGGCACGCCCAGGTGACGGTTCACCCAGGCGCGGAGGGCCGGCCCGTCCTTGAGCAGGAAGAAGATGGAGAACAGGGTCAGCGAGATGCCGAACGCGAGAGAGGCGAGGCCGCGGATGCCGGACGCGACGCCCTTGACGAGCGTCGAGATCGTGTCGGAGGTGGCCGCCGAGACACTCGAGTTCGCGCTCGAGGCGGCGGACGTGTCGACGCCGACGTCCTCCATCCAGCCCTGGATCTTGTCGGCTGCCTCCTTCGCGAACTTCGAGATCTCGTCGCCCTGGGCGACGATCCCGCCGAGCACGAGCAGCAGGATCAGAACGCCGATCGCCGCGAGCCCGAGCAGCACGATCAGCGCGCCGAGACGCACGCGCAACGTGGTACCGCTGCAGGTAGGTCACGCCCGGCGAGGCGACCATGGCGACGACGCCCGCCGCCACGACCGGCTCTGTGATCGTCGACGTGACTCCGAAGACCCAGGTCAGCCCGACGAGCAGCACGCCGACGCCGACGAGGAACCAGGCGGCGATGCCGAGGTCGCGCAGCCAGCGCGGTGCCGAGAAGACGGTCGACAGCGCGCGAAGCTGCTCGGCGTCGAGCTGGACGACCACCTGCTCGACGTTCTCGGTGTCCTCCGCAGGTGTATCGCCGTCGGGCGTGCCCGAGCTACTGCCACGCCGGAACGAGGGCAGGAACCTCATGGGCGGCCTCGGCCGCGGTGTGCGTCGTCGATCGCGCGAATAGCGCTATCTGGGTTCACCGAGCAGGCGTCGATCTCCTGCCCGGTCGCCCTGCGCCGCGCCCTCGTCCTCGTCCTGGAAGAACCGGCGCCAGCCGACGAGCAGGCCGTGCACCGCCGCGGCGCCGACGATCGGCTCCGCCGGGGACGGCAGCGCTGATCGGATGGAGGATGAACGGTCGCGGTCTGCGGCCCGCCCATGCCGCCGTGGAACGAGATCAGCTCCTCGAAGGCGCAGCCCTCCTCGAGCTGCGGGTCGTAGAAGCTGTTGACCATGATGTCGGCGACGTGCTCGAAGCCGTCGGTCCGGCGCAGGTGCTCGGCCGCGTTCGGCGAGAAGTGCGCGAGCGGGTCGTCGCCCTCGACGCGGTCGTCGGCGAGGTAGCGCACGCCCGAACGGCCGAGCACGACCGGGCCGTGCTCGTCCGACCGGACGAGCAGGAAGCCGACGTGCGGATGCTCGCGCAGCGCCGGAACAGGTTCGGGTGGCGCTCGTCGATCTCCTCGAGCGACAGCCGGCGCTGCTCCTCCATCAGGTAGACGAGCCCGAGGTTGCCCGGAGCCGAGCACGACGACCTGCCGGTCCGAGACGTCGTTCTTCGGCGCCTCTTCGCCTTGTGGCCGGTCGCCTCGTCGAGCGCGTGCCCGACCATCTTCGACTGCTCGTCGCCGTCTGCGACCTCGGTGACGCTGCCGACGCGCGAGCGACCGCTCGACGAGGTCGGCCAGCCCGTAGCCGTTCCGCTGCTTGAAGGTCGCGCCCTGCGTCTGGCCGTGGTCCGAGAGCACGACGATCTCGTACGGCCGGGCCGCGTAGCGACGGGCGCGCTCGATGCGCCCGAACTGCTCGTCGAGCTTCCGCAGCGCCTCGAGCGTGTCGGCGCGTTCGAGCCCCGAGTGGTGTGCGACCTCGTCGTAGCTCGAGAACGTCGCGTACACCACGGGCCGCCCCTTCATCATGTCCGAGATCACGCCGTACACGAGCAGGTCGCGCACGAAGACGCACATGGTCGCGCGCAGGAACGGATAGATGCCGCCACGGTGCCCGCGCGGCCGGACGTCGCGGCGGATCGCGCGCAGCGACGCGAGTCCACTCGAGGATCACCTCCCAGGTGAACAGCACGAGCACCCTCGTGACGTTGAAGCCGTTCGCCAGGAACGCGCGGTAGCCCGGGTTCGCGCCCCTCTCCGCCTCGATGCGGCTGACGGTGAGGATCACGTGGTCGGCCTCGCCGGAGAGCAGGTTGCCGCGGCTCGCGCCGCCGTCGATCAGCAGGCCGATGCCGGTGGCGTGGCGCCGCTCGATCTCGGCGCAGTCCGGCGGGGCCGAGCAGGCCATCATCGTCCCCGTCTCCTTCTCGACCCAGCGGAATGCCGGGATGTCGTCGTTCGAGCCGAGCAGGATCCCGGCCTGGCTCGCCCCGGTCTGGGACGAGAAATCGGTCTCCCACTCGTCGAGCCGGTGCGTGCCGCTCTGCGACCCAGCTCGCCATCACCGGGGCGTTGCCGTCGCGCATCGCGCGGCGCAGCACCGGGAGGGCCAGCCCGTCGATCTCGAGAAAGATGATCCCGGGCACGTCCGTCGCGATCTGGTCCTCCGAGCGGCGTGCGATGCGCTGGACGACGCGAAGCGTGTAGGTGTCGTCGTCGTTCGTCCCGAAGATGACGTCGAGCGACGACGGTCACGGCCGAGGCGATCAGCGCGGCGACGAGCGCCCACCCGAACGAGTCGACCTGGATCGCGCCCGGCGCGATCGCCGGAGGCGAGCTCGAGCATGAGCGCGTCGAGCACGAGCACGATCACGAAGCCGCGTGATCAGCGCGAACGGGAGCCGCAGCGCCGCGACGAGCGGCGGCAGCAGCGCGTTCAGGATCGCGATCAGCGCGGCGGCGACGACCGCTCCGAGCGAAGCCGTTGACATGGACGTGCGGGACGATCGCGGCCGCGACGAGCAGTGCCGCCGCCGGAGACGAGCCACGAGAGGAGCACGCGCAACGGGCGAATCGACGGGCGCTCCGGCGTCCAGCGCGGCTGCTCGCCGTATGGCGGAGAATTGATGTCCATAGCGAGCGGCCTGCCGGTGCGACGGCCCGAGCGAACGTTAGAACACGCGACGGGCGCGTGCCATCCCGTCAGACGAGATCGAGCGACTCGCCCCGGCGAGCACGTGCACGTCGACGGCCGGCGCCAGCTCCGCGGCGAGCCGCCGGAACTCCTCCGCCGGCTCGCGCACGAGCCGCTTCGCTCTCGCGCCGCTTCGATGATCGAGCGAGTAGGTGCCCCAGTGGATCGGCACCGCAACCCGTGGCTCGAGCAGTCGAAGCGCCTCGGCCGCGCGGCGCGCGTCGAGATGGCCGGGCGGAAGCCGCGGCCCCCAGCCCGCGACCGGCAGCAGCGCGAGGTCGAGGGGCGCGAGCTCTGCCATCCCCGGGAACAGATCGGTGTCGCCGGCGAAGTAGACGCGCCTCGATCCCGTGACGAGGTAGCCGAGCGCGGGCGCGCGCGACGCCGAGCGGGCCCGCGGCCCGCGTCGTGCTCCGCGTGCGTCGCCGTCACCGTGACGCCTCCGATCTCGACGCGTCTCGCCGACGTCGAGCTCGACGACCTCGGCGAATCGCGCTTGCGACGCAGGAGCCGCGCGGCGCCGCGCGGCACGATCGCGCGCGTGCGTGCCGGCCGAGCCGGCGCGAGCGAAGGCACGTCGAGGTGGTCCCAGTGGGCGTGGGAGATCAGCACGGCGTCGAGGTCCCGGAGAGCGCGTCGGCGCGCGGGACGGTGTGGCGGCGCAGGTGCAGCACGCGCCGCCGCAGCACGGGATCGGTGAGCAGGCGGACGCCGTCGAGCTCCACGAGGACCGTCGCGTGCCCGACGTAGCCGACGCGCGCGTGGGCCGCGTCGCTCACAGGTTCGGCCGAATGCCGAACACGCGCACGTAGAGCGTGGTCCAGTTCACGGCGAGCGCGACCTGGGCGGCGCGAAGCTCGATCGCACCCGAGCAGACGAGGCCGCGGAGCGTCGTCTCGAGCCGGTCCTTCAGGCGGTACGCGGGAGCCCGTTCGGGCCACAGGTTCGCGATGTCGTTCGAACCGCCGAGCGCGGCGGGCACGATGCGGTCGAGCTCGACCGCTCGGCCCGGCTGCGTCCGGCCGACTCCGTACTCCGCCACGACCCGCTTCCCGAGTGCGTCGGTGCCGGCATCGATGCGGCCGGGTTCGAAGGTGGTCGAGCACACGACTGCCCTGGTCAGGCCTGCGTAGACCGCACCTGGCGAGCAGCGGCGATCGGGGAGGATCCCGACCCGGCAGCCGGTCGTCCTCGTCCGCGGGCGGAGGCGAATCGTCTTCCCCGGCGTCGCGGAGCCGGTCGACGTCGGGGCGGTCGTCGTCGGCTCGGGAGCCGTCGTCGTGCCCGCGGTCGACGTCGCGGCCGTCGTGCTCGGTACGCCGGTCGTCGCGGGAATCGTCCCGATCGTCGTAGTCGGCACGGTCGGCGTCGGGAAGGTGCTCGTCGACGCGGTCGCTCCCGTTCCACCGAACGCGGCGAGCACGCCGGCCCCGCACGCGCAGGCGCCGGCCAGTACGAGCAGGACGTTTCGTCTCCGCGGCCCGCGCACGAGCGCTCAGCCCGCCGACGGACGCCCGCAGAACCCCGCGAGCGAGGCCTTGAGGCAGAGGAGGCCGAGCAGGTTCTCGTCCTCGTCGACGACGACGATCCGCCGCTGCGGGTTCTCCTTCGCCCGCTCGAAGCCGAGCGCCGCGGGCTCGTCGGGCCCGATCGTCGCGGGCGCGGCCTGCGCCCACCTCGCTGCCGGGGCGTCGTCGTCGGCATCGACGGGGATCTCCGTGATCGCGCCGTGGAACCGTCGGCCCTCCGCGAGCAGGAGCAGCTGGACGTGGTGGTCGTGGAGGACGCGGCGAGCGTCGGCCACCGTCGCGTCGGCGGGCAGCGTCTTCGGCTCGGCGAGCATCACGTCGGCAACCGTCTGCTCGCCGAACGGAGCCTGAGCCGACATCGAGGCCATCCGCTCATCGTAGTCGTCTGCCAGACGCCTCCTCGGCCAAGCCGCGCAGCGTGTCGAGAGCCGCCCGGTGGTGTCGCCCGCCGAGCGCCGCGAGCGAGGCCGCGGCCAGCGAGGCGTCGTCGATCGTCGCCTGGTCGTGCTGCTCGAGCCAGCGGAACAGCCAGCGCGCCGCGACCCGCGAATGCCGGTGCGGGTCCTTGAACGCGATCAGCGCCGTCAGCTCGAGCAGCTCGCCGAGCGTCGGCCGGCCGAGCTCGCGGAGCGTCGCCTCGGCGACGACCAGATTGCCGCGCTCGAGCGCCCGCTGGAAGATCGCCCTCGGATGGCCCTGCGCGGTGATGCGGCACTCCGTTCCGGGGCCGGACGGCGGCAACAGCCTATCCCGGCCCGGCGCCCCGGTGGACGTGGCGGCCGGCGAGAAGCCGGCCGCCACGTCAACGTGCCTCGTCAGTCGTCCTCGTCGTTCCCGGCCGCGCCCTTCGGCGCGGCGATCAGCTCGTAGGTGACGTTGTCCCCGTGCTGCTGCGTCCAGAAGGCGCGCCAGCGACCGTTCGGGCTGAACGGCTTCGGCACCTTTGCGCCGAGCACACCCTTGGTCGTCGGATCGCCGTCCGAGACGTTCATCCCGGTGATCTCGTTGTCACCCTCGTTCCCCGTCCCGCTGAGCTCGGAGTCGAGCGTCGCGGAGGGGTCGCGTCCCTCGGCGATGAACCGGATCGGCTGAAGGCCGTGGGAGTAGTCCTGGGTGACATCGAACATGTAGGCCGAGTCGAGCCCGTTCCGCTGCCCGTGCAGCGTGTCCCCCGCGTCTTCGACGAACGCGATCTGGTCACGCGAGAAGAACGTGACGTTGTCGAACCCGGCGTGCGCCTGATCGCCGTTGTAGAAGGTGGTGATCTGGCCCGAGTCGCTCTTCGGCGATTGCGTGAGCCGGAACACCGACGTGAATCCGCCCGACACCTTCGGGCTCGTGCACACCGGCAGCGCGCTCACGCCGCCGGCACACGTGCGGTTGTCGGTGTCGCCCGTCTCGTCGAACCAGAACTCGGTGAAGTTCGAGCCGGGGCGGAAGACGCCGTTCTCGGGCCGCTTGAACGGCGTGGCACCCGCGGCTTTCGCGAGCGCGTTGTCGTCGGCTCCGGGAAACGGTGCCGACGAGATCGTGCTGTCGATCGTGATCCACTTGGTCGGCCACACGGTGTTGTAGTTGTGCAGCGCGACGTACCCCGGCGAGTTGATGTCTGCGTCGGGGTTGTTCGGCGTGAACTCGAGCGGGCTGCCGTTGACGATCACCTGCAGCGCCTGCAGCTTTCCGCCCTGCTTCAGGTCGCTCGGATCGTTCGGCAGGAAGCGGTACACGAAGCTGTTCGGCTGCTTCGTGTTCGCGTTCGGCCCGGTGCCATTCACGCCGCCGATGTCCTCGACGATGTAGAGGTTGCCCTTGTTGTCGTTCTGGATCCCCTCGAAGCCGCCACGGCCGATCACGTTCGAGATGTCGTCGACCTTCGAGGGATAGTCGGCGGTCGCCTCGTAGATCGACGGCGTGGGCTGGGGGTTCGCGCCGCCCGTGTCCCTGCTCTCGGTCGTGAAGAGCAGCTTCTCCGCCCACGGGTCCCACGTCGAGCCGTCGATCGCGTGCAGAGGCACGCCGGCCTGCGTCTGCGTCGCCAGCAGCGTGGCGCGGTGCGCTCCGTCTGCGTCGAGGTTGATCCGCGTGATCGCGGCCCCGACTCCTGATGCGGTCGCCTCGTGCCCCTGGTAGAGGAAGTGCGTGCCGTAGTCGTAGCTCGAGTCGGCGCCGTGCAGGCCGTTCACGACGAGATACGTGTTCTTGTCCGGCTCGGTCTTCTGCGCCTCGGTAGCCGTGAGGCCGTTCGTGCCGCCGAAGGACGTCGGGATGAACGGACCATTCCCGTCGTACCCGTAGTCGGGCACCTGCGCGGTGCCGCCGTCGAGCTTGAACGACCCCTGCGCCCAGATAACTTCCTGGAGCTGGGGCGAGAGGATGTTCGGCTGGGAGAATCCCTGCGCCTTCGGGTTCGCCGCCGCGATGTTCGTCAGGTCGAGCGTCCCCTGGCCGGCGGCCGACGCGCCGGTCGCCACCGCGACCACCGCACCGCCGACGGCAACGAGCAGCAGGGCTCTGCGAAGTCTCATTCGTATGTCCCTCCCTGTCTGGATGTGCGCCTGCCTCACGCGGAACGCGTCAGGCTGTCGACCCAGTACTACGGGTCGCGCGCCAGGCCAGGCGTGACGTTCGCGTGACTGTCTGGAGACAGTTCGCGGATCCACGGCCGACGCGGGACGGAGCCCGACCCGGGCCGGTCCCAGGTCGGGCCCCGTTTGGGGACCCCGCGACTCGAGAGATCTAGTGCGACATCGTTCCCTTGACGTTGCCGACGTTCAGCAGTCCGACCTGGCCCTCGTCGACCGCCGCGAACGCGTGCGACACGAAGGGATAGAGGCCGGGCTGGTCGATCCTGACGTCGAACACGCCGCCTCCACCTGCAGGAACGGTCACGGTCTGCACGTCGTGCAGCGCATCCGCCGGGTTGAGGTCGCCGAACGGGTACGCAGTGTTCAGGATCGTGCCGACGATGTGGAAGTCGGTGTCGAGCGACGGCCCGGCATCGACGACCCAGAAGCGAACGAGGTCGCCGGGCTTCGCGGTCAGCGGATGCTTCACGTATTGGCCGGCGTAGCCGTTGAAGGTCATCCAGTCCGCCTGCCGGACGTGCGCCTTCGCCATGTTGAACTGCGCCGGCCTGCCGAGGCCGTTCGAGCTCAGATACCACTCGCTCGCGACCAGGACGTAGTTCTTGTCGGCTTTGGGCAGCACGCCCGGCTTCGGCTCGACGACGATCGCGCCGTACATGCCGTTCGCGATGTGCATCAGCACGGGCTTCGTGCCGCAGTGGTACATGAACACGCCCGGATCGTTCGCCCGGAACGTGTAGCTGACCGACTTCCCCGGGAAGACGTCGCCGAATGCCTTGTTCGGCGCGATGCGCGCCGCATGGAAGTCGACCGAATGCGGGATCGCTCCGTTGTTCGTCAACGTGATCTTCACCAGTTGGCCCTGCCGGACGTGGATGATCGGTCCGGGAGCGCCGCCGGCCCACGCCCAGGCGGCGTACTTCACGCCGGGCGCGACCTGAATCGTGATGTCGGTGAGGACGAGGTGCACGTCCGCAATCGCCCCCGGGTACGCCGGCGGCAGCGCGGCCGGGTACGCAGCGTGCGAGGCGGCGAGCGCGTCGGCGTTCGCCGGCGCCGCACCCGCATAGCTCGTCAGATCGCCCTGGGACGCGGTCATTCCGGCCATCCCCGTCATTCCGGCCATGCCGGTCGTCGGGCCGCCGGTCGCCGCCTGCTTGGCCTGCGCCGCCGAGCGGGCAGCCGAGTCCTTCGCGTTGTTGGAGTCCACCCACATCATCAGGGCGAAGAACCCGAGGATCACCACGAGCAGCCCCAGCAGAACCGCGACCGCGGCCCAGCCGAAGTAGGAATCCGAGCCCCGCTCGACACCCGAATGGCGCGAGGCGGACGAGGTTGACGACATTTCTCGCTCCTTCTGTTTGCGTTGAGCCCAAGCTACGGGCGGCAGCGCGCAACGCGGTCGTCGTTCACCCTGATCGCGCTCCGCACATGACCGCAGAGCGGGCTGCGGATTTCCCGCAAACCGAGTGGTCGTGTCACCCTCGGCGCGCTACCGTCCCGGCATGGGCCGCACACTGGTCGCGCGCATCCACAACCCGCGCAACAGGACCTGCTTTTGCGACCCGAGTTGCTGGTGCAGGCGAACAGCTGTCGGCCGCGCCGTCAAGTGGTGGTTTCCGGCCAGGTACTTGGGGATCCGCCACAAGGGAGGCGTGTCGGTCGAGTGGAAGCGGGCGCACGACCCCAACCGAGGGTAGTGCCGAGGAAGAAAAGACGTGCCCGGTCGATTCCCCACAACCGGCCCGGGCACTCAGTCGCTCAGAGCAGCGATCGCGCCCCGTGATACGTGGAATCGTCGCGGCCGGGAATCAGCTCGATGGCCGGGAGGCCGGTCTCGTACGCCGCCTCGGGATGGAAGAGTTGCGCGAGTTGCCGAACGCCGTCGGCGACGCGCGGGCCGGGTCGCGAGTAGTAGGCGTCGCCGTCGACGACGACGGCGCGGCAGGGCAGCCGTAGATCGGCCGCGCGCCGATACGCCTCCTCGAGCCCGAATCCGCACGGCCCGACGACGACGAGCTCCGGCCGGAGCGAGAGCACGTCCTTCCACGTCGTCGGGTGGGACGGCTCCGCGGCCCGCCCGATCACGTCCCGGCCGCCGGCGGCCTCGACCATCTCCGGGAGCCAGTGGCCGGCGCAGAACGGCGGGTCGATCCACTCTGCGAAGAACGTGCGGCGGCGCGCGAGCCCGCGAACCGAGGCGGCCGTCTCCTCGATCGCCGCGCACATGCGAGCGGCGATCTCCTCTCCTCGCGCATGCACTTCGAGCCGGTCGGCGACCGTGCGCACCGACTCGATCACCTCGCCGAGCGTCCGGGGGTCGAGCGAAAGGACGTCGGCGCCCACCTGGCACGCCGACTCGAGCTCGCCTTTCGAGACAGCGCACACCGCGCAGAGATCCTGCGTGAGGATCAGGTCCGGTCGAAGCTCCTCGATCAGCTCCGCGTCGACCGCGTAGAGCGATCGGCCGTCCCGAACGGCTTGCCGGACCGCATCGTCGATCTCCGAGCTCGACAGGCCTGCGGGATCGATCCTCGTCGCGCTGACGACCGGCTTGCCGACGACGGCGGCCGGCCAGCGGCACTCGTCCGAGACGCCGACGAGGGAATCCGCCAGCCCGAGCTCGGCGACGATCTCGGTCGCGCTCGGCAGCAGCGAGCAGATGCGCATCCCGCTCGACTGTAGTCGGGGAGAGGGTCGTCGCCGGTCCGTCTGGGTGGCGTGACACGATGCGCTCGTGCTCATCTTCGGGCTCGTCGCGCTGGTCTTCCTGGTCGTGTGCGTCTTCGCCTTCTTCTCGCGCCGGCGTCGCTACTGACGTCACCTCGGCCGTGAGCCGGCGGGTCTCGACCGGCATCTACGCGGTTGTCGTCCTCGTCGTCTGCCCGCTGGTCGCGTACCGCCTCGCCGTCGCCGCGGCCAACGACGGCGTCGACACGCGCGGGTTCCTGCTCGTGCTCCTCGGCGTCCCCCTCGTGCTCGCCGGCATCGCCGGCCTCCTGCTCCGGAGGACCCGGCGCGGCACCACCGCCGGAGCGCTCGGCGGCGTGGCGGCCACGGCGGCGTTCCTCGTCGTGCTCGTCTTCCTCACGCTCGAGCGCTAGGTACAGGGCTGCGAGCCGCTCCGGAACTGCCGGCTTGTTGACCGATTCGATCCCGGCTGCAACTGTCATGAGATGCGGCGTCGGACGGCGGGAGTGCTCCTGGCGGCTGCCCTGTTCGCGCTCGTCGTCGCGACGGGCGCGTCAACGACGGGCGAGGCCGTCTACCGCATCGACCACGTGGTCGACGGCGACACCGTCGATCTCCGGAACGGCGCGAAGATCCGCCTCGTCCAGATCGACACGCCCGAGGTCTATTTCTCCGCCGAGTGCTACGGAAGGCAGGCGTCGGCGATCACGAAGCAGCTGCTCCCTCCCGGCACGGCAGTGCTCCTGACGACCGAGCCCGCGACCGACCGGGTCGACGCGTACGGGCGCCTGCTTCGCTACGTGATCCGCGCGCGCGACCGGCTCGACGTCAACCTCTACCTCGTCCGCGTCGGCGCAGCCGCACCGTATTTCTACGATGGGCGCCGGGGGCGCTACGCCACGCTCCTCGACCGGCTCGCACGACGAGCGCGCGTACGGCACCTCGGGCTGTGGGCCGCCTGCCCGCGAACGCCGTACCACCCCGATCGCGGCGTCGCGACCGGGCCTGCGCACTGAAGAGCCAGGAGATCTCCGTCGAGCCGACCGGCAGAACTAGGCCGAGTCCCGCATCCAGTCCGACGCGTGCTCGCCGATCATGACGCAGGTGAGGTTGATGTTCGCGCGAGGGATCGTCGGCATGATCGACGCATCGACGACGCGCAGGTTCTCGATCGAACGGACGCAGCAATGCTGATCGACGACGGCCATCGGGTCGTCCGCCGGGCCCATGCGCGCCGTGCCACACGGGTGGAACTGCGTAGCGACCGTCGCGCGCACATAGGTCGCGAGCGCGTCGTCCGAGCCGATCGTCGCCTCGGTCAGCAATGCGACCCGGTCCACATGCCGGACAATCTCCGGCTCGTGTGCGATCCGCCAGGCGAAACGGACGCCCTCCATGAGGCGACGCAGATCCTCCGGATCGGCTGCAAAGTTGAGGTCGATCACCGGCTGGACGTCCGGGTCGGCGCTCGCGAGTGACAGACGGCCGCGAGTGAGAGGTCGTTCGAGCGCAACCGGAAGCCCGATCGCAAGCGACGTGCCGACGCGCGCCACTGCCTGCTTGCCGCCGATGCGCTCGATGTCGACGTGGCTGAACATGACCTGCTGCATGTCGTTGAATTCGTCGGAGCCCGGAGCCGTGTAGCGCACGACGGCCTGGGCGAGCGGCGTCTCGAGATCGCAACTGCCGGGCTTGGGCACGAGCAGCACGCGCGTGACCGGATGGTCGACGAGGCCGGCGCCGACGCCGGGAAGATCGACGACCGGCTCGATGCCGAGATCGAGCAGCGCAGCTTCGGGCCCGATGCCCGAGCGGAGAAGGATCGCGGGGGAGCCGATCGCGCCTGCGGCGAGGGTTATGCGCTGACCCGACAGGCGCTCACGCATGCCGTCGGACTCGACTTCGACGCCGATCGCGCGCTGCTCCCGCAGGAGGATGCGGTCGACGTGGCAGTGAGGTCTGATCGTGAGGTTGAGCCGCTGCCTGGCCGGCAGTAGATAGGCGATCGCGGTCGACACTCGAAGGCGCTGCCGCCGGTTCTGCGGAAACACACCGACGCCGCTTGCCTCGGGGTGGTTGTGGTCGGCGACCTCGGGATGACCGAGCCGTAGACAGACGTCGTAAAACGCACGCTGCGTCGGGATCAATTCGTGTCGCTCCCAACGCCGGATCGCGATGGGGCCGCCGCGGCCGTGCAGCTCGTCAGTCCCTTCGGGATCGTCCTCGAGGCGTCGAAAATGTGGCAGCACGTTCGACCAGCTCCAGGAATCGTTGCCGAGCGCCGCCCATTCGTCGTAGTCCGCGGGCACCCCACGCAAGGCGATCGCGGCGTTGACCGCAGACGAGCCTCCGGTGACACGGCCTCGTGGGTACGGGATCGCCCGACCCGGCACGGCCTGAGCGGTGAATCCCCAGTCGTGTTCCTGCAGAGACATCCGCCAGGCGTCGCGGAGATCGTCGGGAGTCGAAGCGACGTCCGCGTAGTCCGGGCCCGACTCGACCAGCAGGACGCGGCGGGCAGGATGCTCCGAGAGTCGGGCCGCAAGCACCGCACCTGCGGAGCCACCACCCACGATGATGTCGTCGTACTGCATTCGCCCTGTGTCCGGTCGAGGGACGAGCCTGACAGGGACGTCGGTGCCTCTCAAGACGTCGGTCGAACGACGGCGTGGGACCGACGTCGCGGCCACCCAGCTTCTCTCGTCGCGGGTTGGCTACACCAAGCCGCTGACGCGCGGGAACGTGGTAAGCGCCCCCGCCGGGCGAGATGAAGATCGGGACCGGCGAGGGCGCTGTGAGGTCGGGCTGGTGCCTAGCCGGTGATGTTGCCGAAATCCCCGCCGCGCGCCGGCGAGCGGTTAACCCAGAGGCCTTTAGCACCCGCGTCGTACTGATACTCCCACCCCAGGTTGACTGTCCCGGTGCCCGCAGCACCGCCACCGCTGCCAGCCGGGAAGAAGGTCGCGAGCATCGCGGCTGTGGTGCACGGATCGGGACAGGTCGCGTTCGGAGTGAACACACCGCCCGTCACGACCAGGATGTCAAAGCCCTTGAACGTTCCGGTTACACCACCCGTCTGCAGTGTGCCGGGGCACGCGCCCGGGTTGGGCTGTGAGGCGCCCGCGATGGTCGTGAACGTTCCGTCGTAGGAACGAACGACCTGGATCGTCCCGTTGTCCTGCGGGATGAACTGAAGCGTCCGTTTGTAGTCGTCGTTCGCCCAGTTGCCGCCGCAGTGGCTGGAGTCGGGGCCGGTGACGTGCGTCACGACCACCCCGGGAACGCTGAGCCCGGCAGGCCCTGCGGGGCCAGTTCCGCCGGTCGCCCCTGGCGGCCCCGGAGCACCGTTGGCTCCGTTCGCACCTGCCGGACCTGCCGGACCTGCCGAACCCGCCGGACCTGCGGGTCCTCGCAGCCCAGTCGGCCCCTTGACGTTCCACGAGAGCCGCCGTTGGCCCTTCAAGCAATGCAGCAGGTTCAGGTCGCCCGACGTCGCCGCGTTCCCCTTTGTCGGTGGCTCGACGCATACCGTGATCACGCCGTTATGAACACCGGGTCTCAGACTGGCGCCGGCCGACGCAATCGAGGCGACCGTGCCGAATGCCAGCACGACACCGGCCGCGAGCGGCCAGTTCATCCTTGGCAACTTCCCCATGAGGGACCCCCTTCTTGGCTTCTGGAGCGAGCCTGCAGCTCCTCGGATGGATGCTCCGCCGCAGCCAGTCGGGACCCTAGACCTTCGTCTTCTCTCTTGACGGGCGCAACGCACCCGCCGGTCAGGTCGTTGCAGCGCCCGGATGTCGGCTCGCCGCGAGGCCCTCAACTCAAACCAACACCGCTATGCCCCCGCCTCCCAGTCGGCCGCGGCCTCTGATCAGATCCATCGCCTAAGTCGGGCGACGCCGAGCGTGGCCAGTGCCACGCCGACGATCAGAGCTATCACCGTCCAAAATATCGGCGAGCCGAAAAAGGTCCCGGCCGCGAAGTTCACGTTCATGCCCATGACGCCGGCAATCAGTGCCCCTGGGAGGAGCAGGATTGACGCCAGCGTGAGCACTTTCACGATCTCGTTTGTTCGATGCTCAGTGCGGAGAATCAGAACGTCGAATGAGCTGACGACGGAATCTTTGGCCTCGGTCGCAGATGCAAGCGCAGCGTCGATCCGGTCGGTCAGCTTCCCGAACCTCTCGGCTGAGCGCTCGCTCGAGATCAGATCGAGTTCAGGGTGGCTAAGCGTCACGAAGATTTCGCGGTGAGGCGCCAGGGACCGACGAAGCCTGCCGATCCGCCGTCGAGTCTCGACCAGAACGGCCACCTGGCGCTCGGTATCCCGCCCGCCGGGGCTCTCCAGAACTGACACGTCGAAGTCCTCCAACGTCGACTCGATCTCGGCAAAGGCTCTCGAGTAACTCGTCACGACCCACTCGAGCAGCGTGGCCAGGAACGAGGGCGCATCGAGCACGCCGAGTTCCCCAGCGCCTTCAGCGGTGTCGCGGAAGTCTGCGATCACCGCGATCTCACCGACATGGCTGGTCAGGACCCAGTTCATCCCGATCACGCAGTTCAGCACCACCTCTTCGCGGGCAGGATCCTTCTCGTCCTCGGATACCGCGACGGCGGTCACGCGGATATGGCGCTCGCCCAATTCCACCTCGGGTTGCGCTGCTTCGTCGTCGGCCCACAACTGCGCATCGGCCAACTCGAACCCCTCTCGCACCGAGCGCTCGTCATCGTCAGACGGATCGACGAGATCGACCCAGAGAACCTGGTCCTCGCTCAGTTCGTGCACGACGTCCGCCCAGTCCTCGACAGTCTTGCCGCGGCGCTCGTCGAAGAGGTACGCGCTCAGCATCGGGTCGCTAGAACTTGCGGTAGCCCGCGTCGGTCAGCGAGTTGAGCGCGCCACCAACGGAGCCAACATCAAATCTCTTCACGCGTCGAGCGTACGGGATCGAGACCGACCTGGAATCCGTCACCGACCGTGAGCGTGCGCGGCCATGTGAGCACCATCTGTGAACGTCGGGGCGGTGACGGTGGAGAGGTCGAGCAGCGTATCGCCTTGCTGTCAGACGGCGTATGGGCATCGGCCCAGACGCTCAGCCGTCGACGAAGAGGCCGCTTACCGGGCCGAGCGCCCTACCCGAGCGCCTCGAGACGTTCGGCAGTCGGACGAGCCGATGCGTGAGCGGTTGGCCGTTCGTCCGCCGTTCGA
The DNA here is from genome assembly GCA_963742615.1 of uncultured Thermoleophilia bacterium. Taxonomy (GTDB): domain Bacteria; phylum Actinomycetota; class Thermoleophilia; order Gaiellales; family Gaiellaceae; genus PALSA-600. The sequence goes on from CAVUMS010000004.1 coordinate 362,915, forward strand.
GTTGGTCCGTGCTGATCGGCTTCCAGAGTTGCTCGATTGCCTCGGTTGGGTCGGCCGGGATCTGATCGGCTGGAAGTTCGAGATGCTCCGCCCACAGATCGAGGCGGGTCCGCACGGCCAGATCGGGGTCGCGAGTGGCGAGGTTCATTTCCGTATCGTTGAAGAGTGAATGCTCGTTCAGATTGGCCGAGCCGATCGTGAGCCACTGATCGTCGATCACTGCCACTTTTGCATGCACGTAGATGGGGTCGGCGACCCTCGCCTTGCGCGCGTAGAGGGTGCAGGCAACGAGGCGTCCCACGTCCGCGTCCGCCTCGATCAACTCGCCGAGAACGCCACGCGTATCGTCGGCACCGGTGTTCGGCTTCGCGGGGAGGACGAGCAGAATCCTGAACTCCGGGTTGGTGTGGTTTCGCAGCTTGTCGACGAGGACCTTTGCGATCTCCGGTGACCACAGGAACTGATTCTCGATGTAGATCAGTCGCTCCGCTGCGTGGAGCGCACGCATATAGGACTCGAGAATGCCGAAGTCGCCGCGCGGGACCGATCGGTAGATGCGTTCCGGGACGGTCCGGACGATCTGCACGTCGAGCTGACCGGCCGGGTTGGAGCTCGCGACCGGAGGGAGTTGCTCGCCGGTCACTTCGTGCCATCGCATGCGGAAGTGCTCGGCGACATCGGCGACCGCCGGGCCTTCGACGCGAGCGCAGACGTCGTGCCAGCCGACGGCCGCCCGTGCGACATGTTCGCTCGAGTCGTAGCGATCGCCCGACTCCGACGTCAGGTCGATTCCGCCGACGAATGCAACGCGGTCGTCGATCACGATCGTCTTCTCGTGATGGCAGTGCAGCGGCCGCTCCTTCGCATCGAGCCTGCAGTCGATCCGCGTGTGCTGCGTCAGTCGGTCTCGCATCGCCCTCACCTGGGCGCGCGAGGGACGGAACAGCGGCAAGGGTGCTCCCGCCCACGCGAGCACCCGGACGTCGAGGCGTTCCGCGAGCTCGGCCAGCAGGTTCCTCAGCACTAGGTGCTCACCGTCCCGTTTCAGCGCGAAATCCGGTGAGAAGTACCAGCCCGTCACGTGCACGTGCGCGCGCGCATTCTGCAGGTCGTCCGCGATCCGTGGCAAGGCGTTCGCGCCGTCGATGAGAACCTCAACCCCGTTCCCGGAGCGAACGGACGAGTCACCACCCGCCCAGCCGCCGGCAGGCGGAGCGAGCGCATGGTCCCAACCGAGGCGCTGCAGCCGGCGCCGATGATGACGGCAGATCTGCGCCGACACCTGGCTGCCGAACCATGATTCCGCCGCGTCCGGCACGCGCCGAACCTGGGACAATCGTTTCATCTGATCTGGCGGCGTCTCAACCCGGCGAGCGGTCGGCGAGCCCAGGTCGCGAGGCACGCGTCAGAGCTTCGCGAGCCCTTCCTGCGCTGCGCGTTCGGCCAGCTTCCCTGGGTCAATGCCGAACTTCTCGAGCACCACGGCGTGCTGCTCGTGGTCGACCTTCGCTGGCAATTCGTCGAGGGCTTGCTGAACCCGCTGCGACTCGCCCTGCTTCTTGATCTCGTCGATCACCAAGCTCTTGTCGATCTCCATCAGTGCCTCCCTTATTCGAAGAGCGCCTCAACCGGGTCGGGACGCGGGATCGTTCCCGTACGAACTGCGCTCGCTGATCGTGCCGTCCTGGTTGTGGATCACATGCTCGGTCTGATCGCGCCGCGCTCGTGCACGCCCGACTGCGACGCCCTCCTCCTTCGTGGCATGAACACCACCGATCTGCTCGCCGCCCGCGGGCCTTGGAACCCCTCGACGCGGTCGCAAACCGCTGACTCCTTGGCAAGCGCTTTCAGCAACAAGCGTGGTTAGGCCCGCCGGACGAAATAGAAGATCATCACGACGAGCAGGATGATCACGAGGATTCCAATCAGGCCGTAGCCCGCAATCGCGAGTGGCATCTGTTCCTCCCATCGGTGACGGGAGTGGTGCCACCTCGAGCGGGCCGTTAAACGCCTGTTGTTGCTCCGCTCTTCTCGACCCGGGAAGCGATTGCAACAGGCGGTCAAGACGCATGAAGGTTTCTGAGCGCCCAGTCTGCCCGCCGCGTTTCGGCAGCTCGAAGCCAAGGAAAGAAGTGCGACCGGAGATTGGGCGGCCGATCTCCGGCTTTTCGGCCGGGCAGGACAGCGATGGAGGGGCATCGCGCCTGCCCGGCCGTTTCGGGTCGGGAGTGTAAAGGGCAAACGCGAACGTTGCGCCGAAAGACTCACCGGTTCGGAGCGGCTATCCGGAATTCCTGGTGGCGCACTGGATCCCACGGCAATGCGCAGGGATTTGTACGGCGGGGCTGGGATTTGAACCCAGGGACGAGTTGCCCCGTCAGCGGTTTTCAAGACCGCCCCGTTCGGCCGCTCCGGCACCCCGCCGTCCCGCCCTTGTAACACGCCGAACCGGTCGGATTGCAGGTGGATCGCGCGCGAAGTTCTGCATGACCTGCGCGCCGCAGCGGCGCGACGAGGAGCGGTTCCCGGTCACCGCCGTCTTCGTCGACATCGTCGGCTCGACGAGCCGCGCCGAGTCGCTCGACCGGAGGACGTCGCCTGTTAGCGCGCTGTTAGTCCGGCCCGCGAAGTTCTTACCCGGACGTCACAGCTCCCTAGCGCGCCGGGCTTACGGTCAGGTTCGCTCGGGCCCTGTCACGTTCCCGGAGGAGGCTGGGATGGAAGAGCTCGATTCACGTTCACACAGGCTCCGGCTCTCGCCGTCGATGGCCGTGGCCATGCTCGCACTGCTCGTCTCGCTCGGCGGAAGCGCGGCCGCAGCGCACGTCCTGATCACGAGCCGCGACATCAAGGACGGCACGGTCCGGCTCGTCGACATGAGCGAAGGGGCCAAGGCGAGCCTGCACGCGCACGCGGTCAATGCCGATCTCGCCGACGAGGCGTATGCGCTCAACGACCCGACGTCGTTGCGCTCGATCGAGGCATCGGTGACCCCGACGCCCGGAAAGCTGGTGCCGCTGGACGGGCACGGTCGGCTGCCGGCGTCCGTGCTGCCGACCGTCGCAGCGCGCGTCTATAGCACGAAGGATCAGCCGAACCCGATCCAGATCGTCGGCGCGCCGGTTCAGCGGCTGACGTTCGACTCGGTGAGCTTCGACAGCGACCACCTGTTCGACCCGCGCCGTCCTACCGATCTGACGGCGCCGATCGACGGCGTCTATGCGATCTCCGCGAATGTCGCGTGGACGAAGCAGCCGAATAGCCGTGTTGGCGTGAACCGCTCGGTCTACGTGTACGTCAACACCCGCGTGGTTGCCGCTGACCAGCGGCCACCTTCGGACGCCACGCTGCAGACCGTCACGACGCTGTACCGGCTCGACGCGGGCGACGTCGTGCAGCTCGCGATCGGGCAGGACGGGGGCGACATGGTCGTGAACGCGGTCGGTGACTACGCGCCGTCGCTTGCGATGGCGCTGATCGGGCCCACTTAGGAGGGGGTGGCCGCCCGAGCCGCCCCGAGCCGCTCCGGCGCCCCGAAAGCCCGGAGCGGCTCGGGGACGGAAACCGAGCCGTCCTCGTCCTGGAAGTTCTCGAGGATCGCGATCATCGCGCGCGCCGTCACGGCGGTCCCGTTCAGCGTGTGCACGTGCGGCCGCGCGTTGTCGCGCGCGGAAGCGAATGTCGAGTCGACGAGCCTGGTAGTCGGTCGTGTTCGACGTCGACGTGATCTCGCGATACCGGGACTGGCCCGGGTACCAGGCCTCGATGTCGTACTTCTTCGCCGCGGAGAGGCCGAGGTCGCCCGCGGCGATGTTCAGGACGCGGTACGGGAGCCCGAGCTCCTGCACGAGCTCCTCCTCGATCTGCAGGAGCCGCTCGTGCTCGTCCCGCGACTGCTCGGGCTCGCAGAACACGAACATCTCGACCTTGTCGAACTGGTGCACGCGGAACATGCCGCGCGTGTCGCGGCCGGCAGCGCCTGCTTCGCGGCGGAAGCAGGTCGACAGCGCCACGTAGCGGAGCGGCAGCGTGTCGAGCTCCTCGCCGCATGTGCAGCGCCGCCAGCGGCACCTCGGAGGTGCCGACGAGGTAGAGGCCGTCCTCGGGCACCGCGTAGAAGTCGGACTTCTCGGACGGGAAGAACCCCGTGCCGTACATCGCCTCCTCGCGGACGAGCACGGGCGGAAGCACGGGAACGTGGCCCTTCGCGACGACCCGCGCCAGCGCCCAGCGATACAGCGCGATCTCCAGCAGCGCCACGTCGCCGATGCGGTAGACGAACCGCGAGCCGGAGACGCGCGCCGCGCGCTCGACGTCGATCCAGCCGTGCGCGACCGCGAGCTCGAGATGGTCCCGCGGATCGAAGTCGAACACCGGCGGCTCGCCCACCTGCTTGACGACGACGGCGTCCTCCTCCGCCGCGCCGTCGGGCGTGTCCTCCGCCGGCGGGTTCGGCACACGGTCGTGCAGCTCGCCGCGTGCGCGCCTCGGCGGCGGCCAGCTGCTGCTCGAGCGACCTGAGGTCGTTCTTCACGCGCTGCAGCTCCTCGAGCTGCTCCGGCGTCGGCTTGCCCTTCAGCTTGGTCCGCGCCGCGCAGCTCGTCGACCTGCGGTGTGAGCTCGCGCCAGCGCCGGTCGGCCGCGAGCAGCTCGTCGAACGTGTCGGCCGCGCCCTTGCGGGCGAGCGCGGCACGGAACGCGTCGGGGTCGCGCCGGGCGGCGTGAAGGTCGATCACGTTCCCGAGTCTAGAAACGATTCGAGAACCTGCGCGACGCCCTCCTCCGCGGCCGGCGGGCAGATCCAGTCGGCGACCGCCTTCACCCGCTCGTGTGCGTTCTCGACCGCGACCGCGTAGCCCGCCCACTCGACGAGCTCGACGTCGTTCTCGCCGTCGCCGAACGCGATCGTCTCGTCGGGCGTGAAGCCCATGCGCGCGGCGAGGAAGTCGAGGCCCGCCCCCTTCGTCACGCCTGGCGCGGCCAGCTCGAGGAAGAACGGCAGCGACTTCGAGATGTAGAGGCGGCCCGCCGAACCGTTGCTTCAGCCGCACCTCGACCTCGTCGAGCGTCGTCCGGGTCGCCGACGCAGACGAGCTTCGTCGGCGGCTCGCTCGAGCCACTCGAGCAGATCGCCGACGACGTGGATGTCGATGTGCTGGAAGCTCGCGTAGTTGCGCGCGGCCTGCGTCTCGGCGGCGACGTAGAGCTCGTCGTCGACGTAGACGTTCGGCGAGTAGCCCTCCTCGCCGACGGCGGCGATCGCCTCGCGCGCGAGCTCGAGCGGGATCGGTTCGTGCCGGAGCCAGTCGCCACTCGTCGTCCGCGACGACGGCGCCCTGGTAGCAGATCGACCGGATCGTCGAGCGCGGTCGGGGCGAGCGCGCGCCGCAGCGACTGCACCATCCGCCCGGTGACGACGATCACGTGCATGCCGCGCGTCGCGCGTGCGCCGCAGCGCCGCGATCGTCCGCTCGTGCAGCACGGCCGTCCTCCCAGATCAGCGTGCGGTCGAAGTCGGTCGCGACGACGCGGACGCGACGCGGAAAGTCGTCGGGGAGCTGGAGTGTCAGCCGTTCGGGTTGCCGCCGGACGCCTTGACGACGTAGGCCGTCACGTCGGCGATCTGCTGGCTGGTCAGCTGGCCTTTGAACGACGGCATCGCGCCCGCGCCCTGCGTCACGCGCTCGACCGCCAGCGAGAGCGACGGCTTGACCTGGTCGAGGTTCGGGCCGACGGTCCCGGTCGCGCCGGCGTCCTTCAGCGTGTGGCAGCCGGTGCAGCCGGCACTCAGGAACACCTTCTTGCCCGCCACCGGGTCGCCGTTCTGGTACTGCGCGGGCACGGTCGCCGTCGCGGTCGTCGCGGCGGGAACGGTCCCGACCACGGTCGAGGGCAGCGGGGTCGTGGTCGCCTCGCCGGGCTTCGACGTCGAGCAGCCCGCTGCGAACGACGAGCAGCGGCACGGCGAGGAGCAGCGGCGCAAAGCGACGCATCGGGCGCGGAGCATATACGGCTCGCCGGAGCGCCACGGCTGCGATCGCGCCCCAGAACAGCGACGTCCTGCGGCGTGTCGTTCACGACGAGCGAGACGGCGAGCGCGATCAAGCAACGCGTCGACGACGCGGCATGCGCGGCTGCGCGTCGCCAACCCACGCGAGCACCGTGAGGCAGATCACGCGACTGCACCACGCGACCCGGGTGCCGGTCGCGCCGTGCCAGGAGACACCCGACCGGTGCCAGAGGTCGTGCGCGAGCCGGCCGGGCCCGCCGCCGAGCCGCGTGCGTCACGTGGCTTCGACCGCCGGTCGCGGCGTCGAGCCGCGACGAGCAGCAGCCCGAGCACGACGACCCCCACCGCGCCGGCAAGTAACAGTCTGTTACTTGCGCGGCTCCGACTCCGCCGCGCGCGCGCAGCTCGCGACGAGCAGCCACGCGTAGGCGGTGAGGAAGACGAAGATCCCGCCGCCGTCGGCCCCGGCCTTGCTCCAGCCGACGGTCAGCAGCACGAGCGGCGCGGCGGGCAGGCCGAGGGTCAGCGCGGGCGCGAGCAGCATCGTCTCGAGCTCGTTCGAGATGCCGTAGAAGCGGCCGCCGCCCCACGGGTGCGGCCCGAGCAGCGCCAGCGACTGCGTCTCGGGCCAGGCGACGAGCACGATCAGGTACCCGGCGAAGAAGAACCAGAGCGAGCGCCGCGGTAGCAGGGAGCCGAGCAGCGTCAGGACGCGCGAAGCAGCGCGAGGCTCGTCCAGCTCGAACGCCGAGAGCACGAGCGCGGCCGCTATCGCTGCCGCGACGCCCATGATCGCGCGAGCGCGGGGCGAGCACGCGCGAGCGCGATCAGGATCGTCGCGAGCAGCGATCCGCACGCGCAGCGCGTCGTCGCGCCCGTCCTCGAGCCGTTGCGCGCAGGCGCACGAGGTCGGCGTCGCCACCGCCCGACGAGGTTGCCGGTCGAGGAGCTCCGCAGCGCCGACCAGACCGTCGACGCGCGTCGCCGGCGAGTGGACCGTCCCGTGCCAGCCCGGCCCGCGGACGGTGAGCGCGTAGAGCGAAGACGTGCCGATGCCGGTCGAGGTAGAACCTCGTCCGGCAACCGCCGCCGCCCGCCGGAATCGCTGCGTCCGGGCGGATCGCGACGATGCCGTGCGCGCCCCCCGACGCGGTGCCCGACGACGATGCAGAGGAGTCGCCGCATGGGCTGTTGACGGGGCGTTAAGCGCCGATCAGCAGGACCGATCCCATCCCTACAATGGCCGCCATGAAACGCCGTTCATACGGACGCGACACCGGTCTCACGCTGCGGATGCTCTTCACGAGCGGCCTGCTCGGCCTGCTGTACGTGGTCTTCGCGGTCGTCCTGTTCCGCTCTGCTCAACGTCGGACTCGTGCCGATGCTGGTGATCGTCGTCGGCCTGGCCGTGTTCCAGTACTACACGTCCGACAAGCTGGCGCTGCGCTGCCTCCGGCGCGAAGGTCGTCTCGCGCGAGGAGGCGCCCGCGCTGCACGACATGGTCGAGCGGCTGTGCGCGCTGGCCGACCTGCCGAAGCCGAGGATCGCGATCATGGACACGCCGGTGCCGAACGCGTTCGCGACCGGCCGTTCGCCGAAGCATGCCGCGGTCTGCGTCACGACCGGCCTCTGGGACCGCCTCGAGCCGAAGGAGATCGAAGGGCGTCCTCGCGCACGAGCTGTCGCACATCGCGAACCGCGACGTCTTGATCATGACCGTCGCGAGCTTCTTCGCGATGCTCGCCGCGATGCTCACGCGCTTCGGGCTCTACGCGCGGCATGTGGGGCGGCGGCGGCGACCGTCGCGACAACAACGGCCCGCCGGTCTGGCTGATCATGCTCGCGGTCTCGATCGTCGTCTACGCGATCAGCTACGTCCTGATCCGCACGATCTCGCGCTACCGCGAGTACTGCGCCGACCGCGGCTCGGCCCTGATCACCGGCGCGCCGGAGTACCTGATGAGCGCCCTGCAGAAGATCTCGTCGCAGATGACGCTCATCCCGAACAGCGACCTGCGCGCAGGTCGAGGGCATGAACGCGTTCTTCATCGTCCCGGCGAAGGTCAAGTCGTCCGCCGCCGAGCTGTTCATGGATCACCCGCCGCTCGAGAAGCGGATCGAGGCCCTCGCCAAGATCGCGCGCGAGATGGGCCGCCCGGTCGCGTAGCCTCTTAGCGGCCGATGGGTATTCGCGACTCGCTCTTCGGGAAGAAGAAGCTCTCCGAGCCGAAGGAAGACCGGCTCTTCGCACTGACGACGGCTGCGGTGACGCTGCAGGTCGAGCTCGGCTTGACCACCGCCGGCGTCGGGGCGATCGCGTTCAAGCCGCAGTCCTCGGGCGAGTTCCGAAGCGCGTTCGACGACGTCGACCAGCTCGTCGAGGCGGTCGCCGAGCCAGTCGGGCTCGAAGCTCGAGCGGAAGTCCGACGAGTACGGCTTCGACTGGCTGATCGTCCACGACCCGGAGCTGGAGGATCTGGTGACGACCGTGCATGCTGTCGCTGCCGAGCTGACGGCCAAGGGTTTCGGGCCGCAGCTCCTCGGCGCTGCGTTTCGATTCTCGGGCGGGGAGCATCCGGTCTACTGGATCTATGGGTTCAAGCGCGGAACATTCTGGCCGTTCGTCCCATCGGGCAAGCAGCAACGTGACAACGCCACCGAGCTGGAGCTCAAGGCGAAGCTCGAGAACGAGCTTCCGATCGAGCCGGACCTGACGCGTTGGCTCGCACTCTTCGACGCACCGATGTAGCGATTGCGCTCGGCGGCCTGGTCGCCGTCTCCACCCTGATCCACTCGGTGCTGGCGCTGCGCTTCACCGGGCTCTGGATCATGCCCGACGAGGCGATCTACGGCGAGCGCGCGCTCGAGCTCTGGCGCCACGGGACGCTCTCGATCCTCCACGGCGACGGCGCCGGTTACAGCGTGCTCTACCCGATCGTCGCCGGCCTGCCGCTCTCGCTCGGCAAGCTGACGAGCGGTTACGACTCGCTGAAGGTCGTGCAGGCGTTCGTGATGTCGCTGACCGCGATCCCCGTCTACTTCTACGGACGCCGGCTGATGCGGCCGGGCTACGCGCTGCTCGCCGCCACGCTGACGCTCGCATCGCCGTTGCTCCTCTACTCGGGACTCGTGATGACCGAGGTGCTGATCTACCCCCTCGGCGCGATCGCGCTGCTCGCGATCACGCGTGCCGTCGAGACCGCGTCGCTGCGCGACCAGACGCTGGCGTTCCTGCTGATCGCTGTCGCCGTCCTCACGCGCGTGCAGGCGATCGTGCTCGTCCCGATCCTCGCCGTCGCGGTGGTCGTCGACTCGCTGCTGATTCGCGATCGCAGCCGCCTGCGGTCGTTCTGGCCGGTCTGGCTCGTCCTCGCCGTCGTCGTCGCGGTCACGCTCGCCTCGCCGACCGTCTTCGGCGCCTACGCAGGCACGGTGACGGGCGAGCTATCCGGCGGGGCTCGCCACCGGCCTGACGATCGACCACCTCGTCGTACGTCGCTGCTCGAGACCGGCATCGCGCCGGCGGCCGCACTCGTGCTGCTGATCGCCGACGGCGCTGCGTCGCCGCGGCGGCGTGCAACCGGCCGAGCGCGCGCTGCTGATCGTCGCCGCCGTCGCGCTCGTGTTCGTCGTCGTGCAGGTGGGGCTGTTCGCCTCACGCTACGCGCCGCATCTGCTCGGACGCGACCTGGCGCTGCTGCCGCCGATCCTCTTCCTCGTCTTCGCGCTCTGGCTCGATCGCGGCGCGCCGCGGCCGCGCGTCGTGGCGACGCCGCTCGTGCTCGGGATCTTCGTCCTGCTCGCGCTGACGCCGTGGCACCGGCTCGTCACGGCCAACGCGCTGCCCGACACGTTCGGCATCGCGATCCTCTACAGCCTCGGTGCGCAACACGCGGCGACGGCCGTGGCGGTGACGGCGCTCGTCGTGCTGCTGCTGATCGCCGCGGCCCCCGGCCGCGCGCTGCCGGCGCTGCCCGCGCTCGTGCTCGCGCTGCTCGTCGCATCGAGCGCCGTCGCCGCGCGCGACATCGCACGCCGCGTGAACTACGACCAGAAGAACCTCGTCGGCAGCCCGCCGGACTGGGTCGCGCGCGCGGTCGGCGCACCGGTCGCGTACCTGTACGACGACGAGGCGTACTGGAACGGCGTGTGGCAGGTCGAGTTCTGGAACGAGAACGTCCGCAACGTCGTCTCGCTCGCGCCGTAGCCGCGTCCCGGGGCCGCTGCGACAGCAGGTCGTGCGTCTCGACAACCGCGGCGTCCTGCCGATCAGCGAGCGCTACGTCGTCGCGAGCGACCGTCACACGTTCGTCGGCACGCCGGTCGCGCACATCGACGCAGACGGGATACCCGGAAGCCGGGCTGACGCTGTGGCGCCTCGACGGGAAGCCGCGGCTCTCGAGCGTGCAGCGCGACATCCTACCGAACGGCGACATGTCGCGCCCGCGCGCCTCACCGTCTACGACTGCGCCGGGCGGCACGCTCGAGCTGACGCTGATTCCGAAGAAGACGCGCGTGGTGACGATCCGGCTCGACGGGCGCGTGGTCCAGCGCGCCAGACTCGGAGGGCTGCCGTACTGGAACGGGACGGTCTACGCGCCGCGAGCGGCCGGCGCCGCGCGTCTGTCACTTCGAGATCGACGGGCAGGGCCTGCTCGGCTCGACGAAGATCGAGTTCGTGCGGCGCGAGGAAGCTTCCTAGTTAGCCGTCGTCGGGACCGACGCGGACGAGCATCTTGCCGACGTTGTCGCCGCGGAACAGGCCCGCGAACGCGGTCGGCAGCGTTGTCGATGCCCTCGACGATCGTCTCGCGGTAGACGACCTTGCCGTCGCGCACCCACGGGCCGACCTCCTCGACGAACGCGCGGAAGCGGTCGAGGTGGTCGAGCACGATGAAGCCCTCGACGCGCAGCCGCTTGCGTGACGATCAGGCCGAGGTTGCGCGGGCCCGGCTGCAGGGCCTTCGTCGTTGTAGCGCGAGATGGCGCCGCACGCGATCACGCGGCCGAACGGCCGGAGCGCGAACAGCGCCGACTCGAGCTGCGTTGCCGCCGACGTTGTCGAAGTAGACGTCGATCCCGTCGGCGAGCGCCTCCTTGGCCGGCGGTGACGTTGTAGTCGAACGCCTCGATCCCGAGCGACGCGAGCCACTCGACCTTCTCGGGCGAGCCGGCGCTGCCGATCACGCGCAGGCCCTTGAGCTTCGCGATCTGCGCCGCGACCGAGCCGACCGCACCGGCCGCACCCGAGACCCAGAGCGTCTCGCCCTCGCTGCACGCGGCCGACGTCGACGAGGCCGACCCAGGCGGTCAGCCCCGGCATGCCGAGCACGCCGAGCGCGGTCGACGGCGGCGCGAGCTCCGGGTCGAGCTTGCGCAGCCCGTCGCCGGCGGCGACACCCACGCTCGCGCCAGCCGAGCCTCGACTGCACCCAGTCGCCCTCGGCAAAGCCGGCGTGTCGCGAAGCGACGACGCGCCCGACCGCCGCGCCGTCGATCGACGTCGCCGACCTCGTACGGCGGGACGTAGGTGCGCACGCCGGTCATGCGCCCGCGCATGTACGGGTCGACCGAGACGAGGACGTTGCGGACGGCGACCTCGCCCTCGGCGGGCTCGCGGTCGTCGGCGTCGCGGAGCTCGAAGTCGGACTTCGCGCGGCTCCCCGGCGGGCCGTGCTGACGAGCACGACCTCGCGGCTCACGGCGCCGGGCGCCGGCAGGTCGGGGATGAAGCCGTCGTTCGACATCAGCTCGCGGGCCTCGGCGAGCGAGAGGTCGGCAGGCGGGACGATCACGTCCGACGGCGAGAGATCCTCGGCCGCAGCTCCTCACCCGTCGCGCGACCACGTCGGCGAGCGCGGCGAGGCCGGTCTGAAGCGCGGCTTCGTCACCCGCCTCGACGGCTGCCGCGACCTGCTCGTCGAGCGCGTGCAGGCTGCTGCGTGCAGCCCGTCGTCGACCCGCCACTGGCCCTCTCCCAGCACACGGACGATCATGTCGCCTTCTCCTTCTCCTCCTCGCCGCCCGCGCCGCCCTCGAGCTCCTTGGCCGCCTCACCGCCCGCCGACCTCGGCCTTCATCTTCGCGAGCTCGTCGTCGACCTGCGAGCCCTGCGAGATCGCCGCGAGCTGCCGGTCGAGGTCGTCTCCCGACGAGGTGAAATCCTCGAGCGCCCCGGTCGTCGTCAGCTCGTCGATCGCGTTCGCCCGCGCCTGCATCTGCTCCGTCTTGTCCTTCGCGCGCTGGACCGCGAGGCCGACGTCGGCCATCTGCTCGCCGAGCCCCGTCGCCGCCTCGCCGATCCGCACCTGAGCCTCGGCGGCCGAGTACTGGGCCTTGATGACCTCCTTCTGGGTGCGGAAAGACTCCACCTTCGTCTGCAAGGTCTTCTCGCCCTCGATCAGCTTCTGCTGCTGGGCCTCGAGCTGCTGCCCCTGCTGCATGATCCCGTCGAGCTGCCCCTGGACGGCGGCCTTGCGCGCGAGCGCCTGGCGCGCGAGGTCCTCGCGGCCGGCCTGCACGGCCTGCCGCGCCTGGCCGTCCAGCTTGTCGACCTGCTGCTGCATCGACGTGTACTGGAGCTCGAGCCGCTTCTTGGCGGTCGTCACGTCGGCGATGCCGCGCTTGACGTTCTGCAGCTGCCGGAGCTGCTCCTCGTACGAGTAGTCGAGGGTCTCGTTCGGGTTCTCGGCGCGGTCGAGCAGCTTCGAGAACTTCGCCTTGACGATCGTGGTGGCGCGTCCCATGAGGCCGGGCATCGATGTTCAACTCCTCGGGTCGTGTGCCTCGTTAGCCTATCGGCGTGCTGGTGGCGCGGAGCATGGACGATGGCTGGCTGTCGAACGCGTATCTCGTCGCGGACGAGCCGGGCGGCGCAGCCGTCTTCGTCGACTCCGGGGCGCCGCTCGAACCGCTTCTCCGCGCGGCCGAAGAATGGCGGGTGACGCCGTCGCACGTGATGCGGACGCACGCGCACGCCGACCACGTCGCCCACGAGGAGAGAGCTCGGCCTCCCGGTGGCGCGCGGGTCGCTCGACGTCGGCAAGCTCGTGATCGAGGCGATCCCGACGCCTGGCCACTCCGACGACATGGTGTGCTTCGTCGTCGACGACGAAGCGGTGTTCTCCGGCGACACACTTTTCAAGGATGCGGTTGGCGGTGGCGACTTCGACGAGATCAAGAGCGCGGTGCTCGACGTCTACATGTCGATGCCGCACGACCGCCGCGTCCTGCCTGGGCACACCGACGAGACGACGATCGGCCGCGAGTGGGAGCACAACCCCTTCATCCGCGTCTGGCGCGGCGCCGACCCCGAGGGCGAGGAGCGGGTTCGTGTCAACGGACGCGACGCGACGCTGATCGTGTGGTCGCCCGACTATGACGGGAAGGGCAAGGCGTGGGTCCGCTTCGTGGAGGGCGACGACGCGATCGTGGGCGGCTCACGGGTGGAGCGCAGGCTGATGGACATCCTCGACCCGCGCATCGAGGACTACGTCGAGTCGCAGACCTCGCCGCACGAGGACCTGCTCGCCGAGCTCTCGAACGAGACGCGCCGCGACCTTGGCTCCGAGGGCATGCTCACCGGGCCGGTGGCGGGCCGCTTCCTCGAGCTGCTCGTCTGGGGCGTCCAGCCCCGGCGTGCCCTCGAGATCGGGACGTTCAGCGGGCACTCCGCGCTGTCGATCGCGGCCGGTCTACCGGACGGCGGGCACCTCGACACGCTCGAGCTCGATCCCGAGCGCGCGGCGGTGGCGCAGAAGTACTTCGACCGCTCGCCCTACGGGTCGCGGATCACGCTTCACCTCGGCCCCGCGCTCGAGTCGCTCGGGAAGCTCGAGGGCGACTTCGACTTCGTGTTCATCGACGCCGACAAGGAGGGTTACGTCGACTACTACGAGGCCGTCCTGCCGCGACTCTCCGAACGCGGGCTGATCGTCGCCGACAACACCCTCTGGAGCGGGAGGGTGCTCGACGGTGAGGGGCCGATCGTCGCCTTCAACGACCACGTCGCACGCGACCCGCGCACGGTCCAGGTGCTGCTGAGCGTTCGCGACGGCATGACCCTGATCCGGCACGCGTAGCCACTCAGCGCGCGAGCGCGTGCAGCGCCTCGAGCAGCTCCTGGTGGCGGCGCTCGTCGTCGGTCAACGGAGCCGGCTCCTCCTCCCCCTTCGCCCGCCGCGCGACGACGAACTCGTATGGCTTCACGATGAAGAAGAAAACGGCGGCGCCGATCGTGACGAAGGTGATCAGCGCGTTGATGAACGCGCCGTAGAGGAAATGGGAGCCGTTGATGGTGAACGTCTGGCTGCTGAAGTCCGAGGTGCCGAAGATCATTCCGATGATCGGGGTGACGAGGTCGGCCACGAAGGCGCTCACGAGCGCCGCGAACGCCGCGCCCATGACGAACGCGATCGCGAGCGTGATCAGGTTCCCCTGGAGGAGGAAGTCTCTGAAGTCGCGGACGAACTTGGGCATGCTGCCTCCCTGGTCGGTTGACTCGTCCCGGCGAGCGAACCCGAGAATCCTGGCGTCCCCGTGCGGGGTGTTCAAGCAGCGATGACCAAGACCCTCGACGGAAGCATCGAGCGCCTGCGCCGGGTCGCCGTCCGCGCCCAGGCGCTCGACGGGAGCGCGGACGACGTGCTCGGCGTCGTCCGCCGGCTCGGGTTCCTGCAGATGGACCCGATTGCGACGGTCGCTCCGCCACAGCAGCTCGTGCTCTTCAGCCGGCTCGCCCGTTTCGACGTCGCGGAGCTCGACCGGCTGATCTCGGAGGAGCGCGGCTCTTCGAATGGAACGCGTTCATCTGGCCGATCGAAGACCTCCCGCTCGTCCGCGCCCGGATGCGGCATCGCCGCGCGACCGCGAACGCCTGGGTGCGCGACTTCCTGCAGGCGAACGCACGCTTCCGGCGCTACGTGCTGCGCGAGCTCGACCGGAACGGCCCGATGCTCTCGCGCGATCTCAAGGCCGACCTCCTGCCGGAGTGGGACGCACACCGCTGGTGGGGCACGCGCCAGGTGCGGCTGATGCTCGAGCTGCTGCAGCTCCACGGCGAGATCGCCGTTTCCGGCCGGGCCGGGAAGCAACGGCTGTGGGACCTCGCGAGCCGGGTCTACCCGGCGACGGAGTCGATCCCGTGGCGCGAAGCCGAGCGGCTGATCCGCGAGCAGCGCCGCCGCTCGCTCGGTGTCTGGCTCGAGCGCGGCAAGCTTCATGTCCACCCGGAGATCTCGGACGAGCCGGTTCCCCGCCGGGTGACGTTCCTCTCGCCCTTCGACCGCCTCGTGCACGATCGGGCGCGCGCCGAGGCGCTGTTCGGCTTCTTCTACCGGCTCGAGATGTACGTGCCGAAGGCGAAGCGGCAGTACGGCTACTACGTGCTCCCGATCCTGTACGGCGACCGGATCGTCGGGCGGATCGACGTCGAGCGCGACCGGCCGTCGGGCACGCTCCGGGTGAACGGCGTCTGGTGGGAGGAGGGCGTCAAGCCGATCCGGCTCGAGCCCGCGCTCCGGCGGCTCACCGCGTTCGTGGCTCGGGAATGAGCGGGTCGAGCCCGGGGGCGGCGCGCCGCCCCTCAACGGCGGTGATTGAAGCAGACTGCTTCCATGGCTTCGCAGCTCGAGCTCCGCGAGGTGAGGCCCGAGACGAGTCCGGTCGCCGAGCGCCTCTGGCAGCTCTACCGGCATGACCTGTCGGAGTTCCGCGGCACGCAGCTCGAGGAGGACGGGACGTTCCCGTCGCGCCGACTCACCCCCTTCCTCGAGGGCGACGCGAACCGGCGCGCGTACCTGTTCTACCGCGGCGTGAGCCCGGTGGGGCTGGCGCTCGTCCACGGCGTGGAGGTCGAGCCGCGCTCGATCCACGAGTTCTTCGTCGTTCGCTCCGCGCGGCGCGAGGGTATCGGCCGCGCGGCGGTGCGCCAGCTCTTCGCGCACCATCCTGGGGCGTGGGAGATCGCGTTCCAGGAGGACAACACGGGGGCCGCCCGCTTCTGGCGCGGGGTCGCGGCGGCGACCGCGGGCGACGCCTGGCGCGAGGAGCGCCGCCCCGTCCCCGGCAAACCGCACATTCCGCCGGACGTGTGGCTCGTCTTCGATGCCGGCTGAGCCGCGCATGCGCATCGACGCCGCGACGGCCGGCGACGCCGACACGTTGCTCGGCATCCAGCGATCCGCGGCCGTGGCCGCGTTCGCGCACATCTTCCCGCCGGACCGGTACCCGTTCCCGTCGGAGGAGATTCGCGAACACTGGACGGACGCGCTCGCCGACCCGGAGGTCGAGACGTACGTCGGTCTCGTCGGCGACGCGCCCACCGGCGTGGTCTCCGTCGGCCACGGCCTGCTGCGGAAGCTGTTCGTCGTGCCCGACCGCCAGGGCACCGGGCTCGGGTCGGAGCTCCACGACTTCGGGCTCGCTCGGCTCGTCGAGCTGGGCGCGACCGAGGCACGGCTCTGGACGCTCGCCGGCAACCGGAGCGGCCGGCGGTTCTACGAGCGACGAGGGTGGATCGAGAGCGGCGCCACGCGTGTCGTCCCGTACCCGCCGAGCCCGCTCGACGTCGAGTACCGCCGGGCCCTCCCCTAGAAGACGCCGGGTGTCCGAAACGGACAGTAGGGTGCGCGGCCGTGCGCCTGATCGTCGCCCGCTGCGAAGTCACCTACACCGGCCGCCTCACCGCGCACCTGCCGGCGTCCACGCGACTCCTGATGCTCAAGGACGACGGCTCGGTGCTCGTCCACGCCGACGCGGGCGGGTACAAGCCGCTCAACTGGATGACCGGACCGACGGTGGTCGAGGGCAACGCCGACACGCTCGTCGTCCGCAAGCGCGCCGGCCGGACCGAGGACCGCCTCGAGATCCGGCTGCTCGAGGTCTTCTCGGACGTGTCGCACGACATGGGCGAGGCGGCGGCGCTCGAGAAGGACGGCGTCGAGCGCGACCTGCAGCTGCTGCTCGCCGACCGGCCGGAGCAGATCGAGCCGGGGCTGCGGCTCGTCAAGCGCGAGTGGGCGACCGAGGTCGGCCCCGTCGACCTCATGTGCCGCGATGCGGGCGACTGCTGGGTCGCCGTCGAGATCAAGCGCGTCGGCACGATCGACGCGGTCGAGCAGCTGACGCGCTACCTGGACTGCATCCGGGTCGACCCGGCGCGTGCCGGCTGCCGGGGCATCCTCGCGGCGCAGTCGATCAAGCCGCAGGCGGTCGCGCTGGCCGAGAGCCGCGGGCTCGTCTGCGCGCACGTCGACCTCGCCGTTCTGCGCGGCGAACGGGAGCCCGAGCTCACGCTGTTCGCGGTCTGAGCGTTTACTTGACCACGAAGGAGCTGCCGCCGAGCATCGCGCCGTAGCGCGACTCGGAGCGGGATCCGCGCCCCGGCCAGACGTACCAGTGGTAGGTGCCCGGAGCGAGCGCGAACTTCTTCCCTCCGTAGGTCCAGGTCCTCGGAAGCGAGACCGAGGCCGTGACCGGCCACACGCTGAGGATCTTCTGCTTGCCTCGGAAGAGCTGGACGTTGTAGTACCGCGCGCCAGGCGTAGCGACCCAGCTCAGGGCGACGCGCCCGCGGACGTGCGCACCTGCGGCCGGCGCGTAGAGCGCCCGAGGCGTCGCCGTCAGCGACGCAACTGCTTTGTTCCCCGCAGCGTCGCGGCTCGTGAACGTGTAGCGGTAGCTGACGCCGACCTTCAGGTTCGTGTCGCGGAAACTCGTCGCATGACCGCGATAGAGCACCGAGGACGCCGCCGAGCCTCGTCCGGGCTTGCGCACGATCTCGATCGTCTTGACGTCGGCGGGACGCTTCCAGGAGAGCATCGCGCTGCGATCGCCGATCGCCGCGGCCAGCTTGGCGAGCTTCGGGCCGGAGCCGTCGTAGCGGAGCGCGACCTCGCCCGAGCCGGAGTTGCCCGCGTTGTCGCGGCACGTGCCCGTCACCTTCTCGGCGGACCCGTCGGGCCCCTTGTACGTCGTCGCGGGCATGCACGACGCGAGACCGGACATCGAGTCGGTCCCGCTGAACTTCGCAACGACCGGCCGCGTGTACCAGCCGTTCGTGTCGGGCTTGCGCGACAGCGTCGCCGTCACCTTGGGGCCGGTCGAGTCGTACTTGAACGCCGACGACGAGGAAGCCTTGTTCCCGGCCTGGTCGGTGCACGTGCCCTGAGCGTCGGCCGACGCGCTGTCGGGGCCCGAGTACGTCACCGCCGGGCTGCACGACGCGATCCCCGACACGGAATCGGACCCGGCGAACGTGAACTGCACGGCGTGCGAGTACCAGCCGTTGTCGTCGGGCCCACGCGCGGGCGCCGCCGTCACGGTCGGCGGAGTCGAGTCGTACTTCACGGCGAACGCGCCTGCGCTGCTCGTGTTACCGGCCTTGTCCTTGCACACGCCGCCAACCGTCGCGGTCGACGAGTCGGGGCCGCTGTACGCGACCGACGTGCAGGACGCGATGCCCGACGTCGCGTCCGATCCGACGAAGGTGATCGTGACGGGGTGGTTGTACCAACCGTTCGAATCGGCAGCCCGGTCGACCGACGCCGAGCTGACCGTGGGTGCGTCGGTGTCGATCTTGAACTGCAGCGAGAACTGCGTGGTCGCCTGGCCGTCGGTAGCGCTGCAGCTGAGCGCGTCGTTGCTCGTGTTGAACGTCCTCGCGAGCGGACAGTTCGAGTCGGTGACGTTGCCGTCGACTGAAAGCTTCACCGACACCGGGCTGCGGTACCAGCCGTTGTCGCCCGGCGTACCTGCGGTGATCGTGTAGCTGATCGTAGGGCCCGCGGCGCCGGCCGAAGGCGCGACGACGACTGCGAGCGCCAAGACGAGCCCCAGCGCTAGACGCATCATGCTGCGCCCGCGCCTCTGGTTCCAGCGCGACACGAGGCGCGCCCCGGAGCCGGCACTCACCGCAGCCAGCAGGAGGGCAATGCCGGCAAGAACGGCATCGAGTTCATGCGGGTCGCGCACGTGCGCGGCCTGCGTCAGGACCGGCAGTGCGATCCGCGGAAGCGCGAAGGTCGCCGCCGGGTGAGAGACCCGGCGCGTCGGCGTCGGCTTTTCCTTCGGCGTCGGCTTTGGCGTCGTCCTCGGAGCGGACGTCCGCTTCGGCGCCGCGATGTGAACGGCCGGCGTGACGACGGCCGGGGTCGGTGCGACGTACACGGGACGTCTCGTGGTCGCAGCGGCCGGAGCGGCCGCGGGCGCTTGCGGCCGCGCGCCCGGAACGGGATCGGGCCGGAGCTCCGACGACGACGCAGGCGCCCGGTCGGGAGCCGGGCCGGCGGCAAGCGCCGAGGCGGGTCCAAGAAGCGCCAACGCCGCGGCCAGCGGCGTAACCCGCCGCAGGAGCTGACATGTCGGCCGTCCCCTCATCCGAACCTCGCTCTTTGCGACTCTCGCTCCCCTGTCCAAGCGTACTCCCGATCCTCCCGATCGGGCAACCGGCGGCGGGGAGGGCATGGAGCCCTCCCCGCCTGGCAGCCGGCATCAGGTCAGCTGTGACGCCGACTGGTGCGTGCGACCAAGGTTCCCACCGTTCGCGGCGGAACCGTCCGTGTTCTGCTGGGTCGTCGAGCCACCGTCAGGCTCGATCATCCGACCGTCCCACGAGCCGTCCGGGTAGGACTTCCCGTCCGAGCTGCTGCCCGGATAGGAGCCCTTCCCGTCCGCAGCTCCGTCCGGATACGAGCCCATCCCGTCGGATACGAGCCGCTTCCCGTCGGATACGAGCCCTTCCCGTCCGGATACGAGCCCTTCCCGTCCGGATACGAGCCCTTCCCGTCCGGATACGAGCCCTTCCCGTCCGGATACGAGCCCTTCCCGTCCGGATACGAGCCCTTCCCGTCCGGATACGAGCCCTTCCCGTCCGGATACGAGCCCTTCCCGTCCGGATACGAGCCCTTCCCGTCCGAGCAACCGCACGGATGAGAGCCCTTCCCGTCCGATCCGTGGTCCTTCGGCTGCTTCTTCTCACCGTCCGGGCTCTTGATGCGCAGGGGGTCGCTCACGTTCCCCGGATAGAGCTGGAACGCGCCCGAGCCTGCGAACCCGAACTGGCCGGTGCCGGCCTGCTGGCCGATCCCCTGGATCGGCACGCCGCGGCAGCCACAGTCCTTGTGGCCGCCGACCTGCTGGTCGGCCCTCTGCCGCGTCTTCGCCTCGTTACCTGCGTTTGCCTCCGAGGAGGCCGAGTTCGACTGGTCGACAGAGCCACCGCCGCCCGGGCTGAAGATCCGGACGGGCGACGCGTCGTTCGACGCGCCCTTCTGGAAGGCCAGCGAGGCTGCGAACGCTGCCTGCAGCGTCGTCGCCTCCTGCCCGATCCCCTGCCCCTGCGTGCCGCCGCCGCCGCCCGACTGGTTCGCGTGCTGCGACGTGTGCGCGCTGTTACCGGCATTCGCCGTCGAATCGACGGAGTTGGTCTGCGTCAGGTCCCCGTCGGTCCCGGGGCTCCCGATGCGAACGGGCGAGGCGTTGTTGCCCGAC
This sequence comes from uncultured Thermoleophilia bacterium, assembly GCA_963742615.1. Classification (GTDB taxonomy): domain Bacteria; phylum Actinomycetota; class Thermoleophilia; order Gaiellales; family Gaiellaceae; genus PALSA-600. The sequence goes on from CAVUMS010000004.1 coordinate 383,416, forward strand.
CCGCCGTCGGACTCGCAGCCACAGCTTGACTTGTGGCCACCGAAGTCCTGAACAGCCTTCGACAGTGCCAGAGAGCCCTGCACGGTCTCCGCCTTCTGACCGATTCCCTGCACGTCGCTGCCACCGCCGCACCCACACGACGAGCCGTGGTTCCCCCACTGCCCGGCGTTCTGATGCGTCGAGGCCTCGTTGCCGGCAGAAGCGTTCGAGCTCACCGAGTTCGTCTGCTCCACGTCGCCGCCCTTGCCCCAGCTACCGATGCGAACCGGGTCGGCGACGTTCTGCGCGCCGACCTGATCAGCTTCGGAGCCGGCCAGGGCGACCTGCCCTGTCGAGGCCTGCTGTCCGACGCCCTGGACGCCGGTTGCCGGAGAGGTGGCAGGCGCCGCGGCCGAGTCCGCCGACGGCTGATTGCTCTCGGGCGAGTACCCGTCGGACGAGTCGGTCGGCGACTGCGTCGCCGGCTCGCTCGCCCCGTAGGGCTGCTGTGACGAGATGACCGGACCCGAATCGCATCCACAGCTCTTCGGCTTCGGCTTCGGGGCACAACCACAACCATCGCTCGCCTGGCCCTGCGATGCGCGCTGCTCCGTCGAGGCGGCATTGCCGGCGTTGGCGGTCGAGTTCACCGAGTTCGTCTGCGTGACGTCACCGTCGTTACCCGGGCTGAAGATCCGCACCGAGATGTTCGAGTTCGACGGATCGATCTGGACGGCCTTGGAGGCCGCACCGGCAACCTGCTGGGTGTCGGCGATCTGGCCGACGCCCTGGGTGCCGGACCCGCTGCCCGTGCTCGTGCTGGGCGGGGGGTTGGTGGTGATCGGGTTGCCGCTGCCACTGGCGTCGCGGCCCTTGCTCTCGCATCCACAGGACGAGCCCTGGTTGGCGTGCTGGCCCGTCCACGCTTCGTTTCCAGCGTTGGCGGTCGAATCGGCCGTGTTCGCCTGCGACACGGATCCGTTGTCGCCCTTGCTGAAGATCCGAACCGGGATGTTCGTGTTCGAGGCGCCGATCTGCTTCGCCTCGGACAGCGCGAGTGCGGCCTGGTCGGTGGTCGCAGACTGACCAACGCCCTGGGAACCGCTACCCGACTGGTTCGCCGACTGGGACGTCCCGGCGGCGTTTCCAGCATTGGCTGACGAGTCGACGCTGTTCGTCTGCGTCACATCACCGTCGTTGCCAGGGCTGAAGATCCGCAGCGAGATGTTCGTGTTCGTCGGCTGCACCTGCACTGCGCTCGACGCCGCTCCTGAGAGCTGCGACGTGTTCGCCGATTGCCCCACCGCTTGTGTCGAGGGTGGTGACGTATCGGCGAAGGCGACGGCAGCCGAAGCGAGGCAAACGGCTGTCGTCGACGCGAGCGCAACGATCAACTTGCGCATTGCTTCCTCCTTCGATCATTCGTAGGTACTGCTGCGGTCGTCACCGCAGCCGGATCGGTCTCGGACTCGCCTCGCGCGTCAGCCAGGCCGATCCGGTCGATCGTCGCTCTCGCGCCCCCGCGACTGGACCGACGCTAGACGCGCGGGCGGCCCGAGAGCATGGGCGGCCGAAACACCGGGGGCGCTCACGGAGGCGGACACCGTGAAGCTCCCGGTGCCGTGCGCACCCGGGGAGGAAAAGGAAACCGAGGCCGGGGGCGGCGCCTCAGGCGCGCGCCCCGGCGGCGGTGGAACGAGCGGCGTCGGCGCACCGTGCGCGCCGGCGCTCTCCGACCGCCGGGCGGGCTTGTGCTTGTCTCGGCCGTGGTCCGGCCGGACGTGCTCACGCCCGCGCGCGAGCCCCGCAGCCGTGACCCCCGGCGGCGGAAGCTCGCGCGCCCCCCCGCGGGCGGATGCTGCGGCGACTGCCTGCGGGTGGGTTAGGGGCGCCTGGCAGCTCGCACTTCGCGAGCAACTCTGTGGCCCGGTCTTCGGAGCTTTGTCGGGACCGATAGCGTGTGGTATCACACGCGATTTCGGTGTAATACTGCGTGAAATCTTCTTGCTGCTTTTCGAAGCCGCGGCCGGGGCCGTCTGCTCTGCCGCCGGTTCTGTGCTCTGCGGCTCTGCGCCTTGCGTCTGACCGTCGTCGGCGGGCGAGACGACCGGCGGCAGCGGGGGCGGCGGCGGCGATACCGGGTGTGGTATCACCGGCGTCACGACCGGTACCGCAACGGTCGGAGGCACGATCGGCGTGGGCGGAGCCGGCGGAACGACAGGCGTGGAGGCGTTCACCGCCACGGCTGCGAGCGCGGCGCCGTCGACGGGCACGGCCGGGACGCCGTCGGCGAGCGCCTTCGGCACGAGGACCGCGGCAACGAGCACGGCGCCGATCACAGCCGCCTGCCGCCGTGCGCTCGATGAGCCGCGCATCCTGAGAGTCATCTACCCCGAACGATGCAACTCGATACGAAAAACTTTGAAAAAATCGCCCGCGAAACCTCGCAACCGTCTACGATCGGCGTATGGCGTCGGCGCTCGCAGCGCAGGACACCGAGCGGCACAGGCTGATCGAGAGCCATCTGCCGCTTGTGCACGACGTCGCGTCCCGGTTCGCGCACTTCGGGGAGCCGCGCGAGGACCTCGTCCAGGTCGGGTCGCTCGCGCTCGTCCGCGCGGTCGACCGGGCCGATCCGAAACGGGCCCAGTCGCTGCGCGCATACCTCGCCCGCTGCGTCGAAGGCGAGGTTCGACGGCACCTCCGTGACCGCGCGGCCGTCGTGCGGCTGCCCCGCCGCGTTCAGGCCGAGGAGGCAGGATCACGGCTGGACTCGCGGGTGTGGACGGCGCGGAGGCCGCTCGAGCTGCTCGACGGCGACGCCGCCCTCGACGCGCCCGAGCTCGACGAGCTCACGCTGGCCCGGGCGCTCGTGAGCCGTGCTTCCAGGGCCCTCGACGCGCGCGAACGCCAGATCGTGTTGCTCCGTTTCTTCTGCGACTGCACCCAGGCCGAGGTGGCTTCGACGCTCGGGATCTCGCAGGCTCACGTCTCCCGCCTGCTGGCGTCGGCGATGGCCAAGATGCGCCGGCGGCTGGAACTCACGGAAGCCACGCGCTACGCTCGGTGAGATGGCGACTCCAGCCCGCCAGCTTCCACGCGGGAAGCTCCGCCGCGGCGCGGATGCAATGGCCCAGGCCGACGCTTCCCACAGCGGCCGGCTCCTGCTGCGCATGCCGAAGGCGCTGCACGCCGCCCTCGCCCAGCGGGCCGATGCGGAAAACCTCAGCCTGAACCAGCTGATCGTCAGCGAGCTCACCGACGCGATGTCCGGAGAAGCGAAGACGGACGGCCCGGCGGCGTCGCCCGACCGCGTCCCGCGTGCGCTGCAGCGGGCGCTGATCGCGAACGCGATCGTGGTCGCGTTCGCGGCGTGCGCGTGCATCGCGATCCTCGTGATCGCCTGGCGTTGACGGCCGGTCAGCCGTTGTAGAAGCGCTCGAGCGCGTCGCGCTCGGCCTCGACGTCGCGCCGCGCAGCAGCGGGCAGCGGCGCGAACGGCTCGGCGGCGATTCGCCAGTGCCCGCGCACGCGGTCCGCCTTCCACGAGCCGGCGATCAGCCCATCGACCGTGAAGGTCGCGAGGGTCGTCGCATTCCTGCGGCGCAGCACGACGTCGAGGTACGGGTCGGGGAGGATCCGCGACCGATCGCGATGAGCGAGGATGATCGAGTCGAAGGGCGGAAGGAACCGCACCGGCGCCGGCATCCCGGCGGGCGCGAGCCGAGCCCGAGGCAGGTCGAAGAGCATGCGCTCCTGCTCGTCCGCGTAGGTGCGGAGCCCGTCGAGGACGGGCGTGATCTGCCGCACCTTGAAGCCCGTGAACTGCTCGATGTCCTCACGCGCCGCCGGGCCGTACCCGGCGAGATAGTCCCGGACGACGCGGGCGGCACCCTCCTCGGGCGGCGCGAGCGGCCCGCGCCAGGGGACCGAGGGCGACGGCTTCGTGTGGGGCCAGTCGCCCACCGGCCCGGTGCGAACCCACGGGAGCGCGCGAAGCGCGAACGAGATCGTCCAACGGTCGTCGGTGCCGAGCAGGCGGCCGGCGAGCCCGGCGGCGTCCTTGACCGGCTCGTCGGGCCACGCGGCGAAGAGCGCCGCCGGATCGACACCGAGGCCGGCAACGCGGCCGCGCTGGGACTCGATGTGCGCCGACTCGATGAACGGATAGAGATCGCGCGTGACGACATGCAACGTCCCACGCATGACGCCGGACTTGACCGCCGAGCCGTCACGGAGAGCGTCCGTGAGCTGCGTCTTGCGAAAGCCCGTGCGACGCGACCAGAGCGCGACGTACGGAGACGGTGCGTACTGCGCCTGGAGCGCGACGAGACGCGCGATCACGTCGAGTAGGGGACGGCGCGTTCGCGCGAGCAGGAATTGCCGGAGCAGGAGCGTGCGATTCAGCTCCCGGCCCGTGAGCGTCCTCAAGGGATCACGGCCGCCTTCAGCAGCCCGGGCGGCGGGTCGGCGAACAGCGCAGGCAGCTCGGCGAGCAGCACCCGGTCCGACACGAGCCGCTCCCAGGGATACGCGCCGCTCGCGAGGAACCCGAGCGCCGCGCGCACCGTCGCCGGGGTGTGGTGGAAGGAACCGCGGATCGTCAGCTCCTCGTAGTGGAGCCGGTAGGCGTCGACCGGGGGCCGCGCGTCGCGCGGCAGCCCGCCGAACATGACGACCGTGCCGCCCGGACGCGCGAGCGCCGTCGCGTCGGCCCACGCCCGCTCTGTGCCGGCCGCTTCGATCACGACGTCGGCGTCGCGGCCGTCGCCGGGCTCGGCGCCGAAGGCATTGCAGAGAGCGAGCCGCTCGTCCCGGGCGCCGACGATCACGGGCCAGCCGCCGGCGTCCGCGACACAGGTCGCGAGCATCAGCCCGATCGGCCCCGCCCCGAGAATCGCAACCGTCTGCCCCGCCTCGACACCGGCGCGCTCGACGCCTCGAAGGCAGCACGCGAGCGGCTCCACCAGCGCTGCGACCTCGGCGGCGAGACCGGCAGGGACGTCGTGGAGGTTCACCGCCGCGATCCGCTCCGGCACCACGAGCCAGTCGGCATACGCACCCGCGAGGAACTCGAGCTCGCGGCATTGCTCGCCGCGCCCGCACCCTGCGCAGCGGCCGCAGGGCGCGGTGTTCGCGGCGACCACCCGCCGCCCGTCGACGATGCCGCAGAACTCGTGACCGAAGCGCGCGGGCAGCGTGCGCGCGAGCAGCGGGTGACCGCGACGGAACGTCTTGAGATCCGTCCCGTCCGTGAGCGCGACCTCGACCTGCACGAGCACGTCCCCGGGACCAGGCTCGGGGCGCTCGACCTCCTCGACTCGCAGGTCGCCCGGGCCGTACAGCAGCGCGGCCTTCACGGAACGAACGCGACCTTCAGCGCTGCGCCCGACCGGTACCGCTCGAGGCCGTCCGTGAACCGTTCGAGCGGAAGCACCTCGACCGGCGGCAGCGAGAGCAGCGGCAGGAGCGAAACGGCGGCGTCGAACTGCGCCGGCTCCGCCGATCGCGAGCCGACGATCCGCAGCTCACGGCGGTACACGGCGTCGAGCGACGTCGTCGCCGGCGAGCAGAACACCAGCAACGTCCCGCCGGGGGCGAGCATCCGGAGCGCGCTGTCCATGCCGGCATGAGCTGTGAGTACGACTGCGGCGGGCTCGACCGGACACGTCGGAGGCGCCGAGCTCGAGCGCACGGCGGCGGCGCTCGTCACGCGGGTCCGAGACCGACACCTCGTCGCCACGTCGCAGCAGGACCTGCGCCCAGAGCAGGCCGATCGCGCCACAGCCGACGACGTGCACGTGCCCACGCGGCACGTGGTCAGCGGCCCGCAGCACACAGGCGAGCGGCTCCACCCAGATGCCGTCGAGCTCGCCGAGGCCGTCAGGCAGGGCGACGACGTGGGTCGCACGGAGCCGCTCGGCGAAACCGCCCGGGTCGATCCGCAGCTTGTCGAACTCCGCGCACGTCGAGCCGTGGCCGGCGCGACAGCGCTCGCAACGCCCGCACGGGACGCGGTGCATCACGGTCACGCGCGAGCCGCCCTCGAGCTCTCCCTGGAGCTCGTGGCCGAGCACGGCCCCCGCTCGAGCCGGATCGCCCAGCTTCTCGAGGTCGGACCCGCACAGGCCGCAGGCACGGACGTGGACGAGCTCGCCGGCGCCTCCGGGCTCGGGCCGGTCAACCAGCCGGGGCGAGCCGGCGGCATCGAGGGCGACCGCGCGCACCGCCGCATCGTACGGCGGTGCGCGCGGTTCCCTTCAGTCACGTGCTCAGGTTGACCGGGAACGACACGAGCCGGCGGCTCGAGATGCCCGCCAGCACGTTCTCGCCGTTCTTACGGGCACGCACGAACACGGCCAGCAGCTGCTGGCGCGACGAGGCCGGGAAGCGGGACGCGCGGTGCAGCGTCACGGTCGCCCAGCCGTCGGCACCGGTGGCGATCTCGGCGGGAACGCCGAACTGCTCGAACGGAACGGCGGTCGCGTAGACGAGGGCCCCCTGGACCGACCGTCCGCCACACGCCGAGACGTGGAAGCGGAGCGTCACGTCGGACACCGTCCGGGGCACCACCGACGGCGACGCCTGCTGGCCGTCGATCAAGAGCCGCGCCGGCGGAGAGACGGCCCCGACGTCGAGCGTCCCGGAGCCGCTCGTCGGGCAACCCCCGCTCGTCGTGGGCGGTGCTGCAGCGACCACGCCGGTAGGCACGGACGTCGCCGAGTTCGAGCCGTCGCTGTTCTTGCCGGTCACGCGGACGCGCAGCGTGTTCGCCGAGTCGACGGCCTTCAGGTCGTACGTCTTCGCGGTCGCACCGCTGATCGACGAGCAGCTACCGCCGTTCGAGTCACAGCGGCGCCACTGGTAGCCGTACGCGATCGGGGTCGCACCTCCCCACTTGCCGACGTCGGCCGTGAGCGTCTGGCCGACCTGCGGAGTGCCGGAGATCGTCGGCGGGGACTGGTTCACGGGCGGGCTCGCCGCCTGTGACAGGCCTGCCACCACGAGCGTCGCGACGGACCCCACTGCCAGCACCAACAGGATCGACGCTGTCTGCTTCTTCATCGCATTTCTCCTTTCCTTGGTCGCGGTCGGGTTCCCGCGAGGCTGAAAGACGCGATGAGGGCGATGTGAGCGCGACGTAAAACGTGGTCGGGCGTAGAGTGGTGTGAACGTGACGGTCAAGCTGCATCGGTGCGGCAACCTGTGGGTGAAGCTCGACGGGCACCCGTGCTGGCGCGTGCAGAAGGCGCTCGACGAGCAGGGTGTCGCCTACGAGGTCGTCACCGGCCCGTGGTTGCCGAGCAAGCGCACCGAGCTCGACCGGCTGAGCGGGCAGCGCAAGTACCCCGTGATCGAGTTCGAGGACGGCTCGACCTACCGCGCGCAGTCGAAGGAGATGGCGCAGCGGATCCACGACGGGAAGCTGTTCGAGGGACACGGCGGCGCCCCGGCGACCGCCTCGCCGCCGGGCTAGACTGTTCGCCGCCCGGGGCTATAGCTCAGTTGGGAGAGCGCCTGGATCGCACCCAGGAGGTCGGCGGTTCGAGCCCGCCTAGCTCCATCAGTGTTTGAGCCGTTTCTGTCGTAGCTCGGGCCGACCGGCGGTCGAGCTACGCCAAACCGCGGCGACCTGCGGATCGCCGAAGAGACAGCTCGCGGAGGCTCTTGCGCCGAGTACGGCGAACGACCACGATCCAGGAATGGCCGTTGCGGCGAGGTCGGACCTGCTCGAGCGGGAGGTTGAGCTCACCGCGCTCGAGCGGTTCCTCTCCGACGTATGCGCAGGGTCTGGACGCCTCGTGCTCGTCGCGGGCGAGGCGGGCGTCGGCAAGAGCGCTCTCGTAAGGAGCTTCTGCGCGGGTGTGGCGGAAAGCACGCGTGTGGTCACGGGTGCGTGCGATCCGCTCTTCATGCCGCGGCCGCTGGGACCGTTCGTCGACGTCGCGCGGACGATCGGCGGAACTCTCGACGACCTCGTTCGCAGCGGTCCGAATCCGTACAGCCTCGCGGAGTCGCTCGTCGCGGAGCTCGAGCGGACATCTCCCACGATCGTCGTGCTGGAAGACGTCCACTGGGCGGACGAGGCCACGCTCGACGTCATTCGTTTCGTTGCCGGCAGGATCGAACCGCTGGCTGCGCTCCTCGTCGCGACGTATCGCGACGACGAGCTCGGCAGGACCCACCCACTTCGCGTCGTCCTCGGAAGCTTGGCCACGGTTCCCGGCGTTCGCCGCCTCAGGGTACGGCCGTTGTCGCGCGGCGCTGTCGGCGTGCTCGCCGATCCGTTCTCCGCAGATGCCGACGACCTTTACCGGCTGACGGCCGGGAATCCTTTCTTCGTCACGGAGGTCCTCGCGACTCTCCCCGACCAGGTGCCGGAGACCGTTCGAGACGCCGTGCTCGCCCGCGCCGCGCAGCTCAGCGCCCACGCCAGGCCGCTCCTCGATGCCCTGTCCGTCCTCCCGTCCGGCGCCGACTCCGGCTTGCTCCAAGCGCTCGCAGATCCCTCTGCAGATGCTCTTACCGACACCCTCGCCTCGGGCATGCTGACGACGCAGGACGGCGTGCTGTCTTTCCGACACGAGCTCGCACGCCTGACGGTGGAGGATGCGCTGCCGCCCGCACATCGGGTCGAGCTTCACCGGGCCGCACTCGCAGAGCTCGAGGCACGGCCCGCCGAGGAAAACGACCTGGCGCGCCTCGCACACCACGCCGACGCGGCGGGTGACGCCGCCGCCGTGCTCCGATTCGCTCCACGCGCCGCCCAACAAGCCTCTGCACTCGGCGCGCACCGAGAGGGCGCCGGCCAGTACCGGCGAGCGCTCCGCTATGCGGACGGGCTCCCCGTCGCGCAACGTGCGTCGCTTCTGCAGGGGTACTCCAGCGAGTGTTATCTGACCGACGAAACAGATGAAGCGATCGCGGCACTCCGGTCGGCGGCGGACGCGTACCGCGCGCTCGGTGATCGGTTGAAGGAAGGCGCGACATTGGGCCAACTGGCAACCCTCTTGTGGTGCCCTGGCAGAGGCGCCGAGGGGCGACGGGTCGGAGTTGACTCCGTCACGCTCCTCGAGCAGCTGGCGCCGACCCCCGAGCTCGCCTACGCCTACGATCGGATGGCCTTCCTCACTCGCATGAACGACGACCTCGAGAGCGCAGAAGCCTGGACGAGGAAGGCCACATCCATCGCTGAGAAAGTCGGCGACGCGGATGCGATCGAATGGACGAGCGGTGGTCACGAGCTGCTCGAGATCATGTGCGGATCAAGCGCCGCAATCTCGCGATACCGGCGTCGCGCAGATCATGCCCGCGGGCAGGGACAAGCCCACAAGCTCGCGGACATCCTCAACACGCTCGTGCTCACGCTGGTTCCGCAGCACGGGTACACGCTCTCGCGCGGATTCATCGACGAGGGAGTTACCGTCAGCCGCGAATGCGGGCACGAGCTCGCGCTCGTGTACTTCCTCTCCCACCGAGCGCGCCTCGAGCTCAACCAGGGACAGTGGGAAGATGCCGCCTCTCTCGCAGAGCTCGTGCTCGGCGAGCGCCTCGTATCCACGTTCCCGCGTAGCCTTGCGCTGGTCACGCTCGCACTCGTGCGAGCACGACGCGGCGACCCGGACGTCTGGGCGTTGCTCGACGAGGCGCGCCACCTCGCGGAGCCCACCGGCGAGCTCTCGCGAATCGCTCCGGTCGCTGCAGCGCGCGGCGAGGCAGCGTGGCTGACGGGCCGAAGCGATGGGGTCGCGCTGGAAACCGACACCGCGTTCGAGCTCGCCCTGTCGCGGTCAGCGCCGTGGGCGCTCGGCGAGCTCGCCGTCATTCGCCGGCGTGCCGGAATCGAGGACGACCCTCCGGAGCGGCTTCCCGAGCCGCACAAGCACCAGATCGCAGGGCGCTGGCGCGAAGCCGCGACCGCATGGAGGGCGCTCGGCCACCCCTACGAGGCGGCCCTCGCGCTCGGCGAGGGAGACGAGGGAGCACAACGTCGGGCACTCGAGGAGCTCCGCTCGCTCGGAGCCCGCCCGGCTGCCCGGATCATTGCTCGACGCCTCCGCGAAGGCGGGCTTCGACGCATCCCGGTCGGGCCACGAACCTCGACGAGAACGAATCCGGCCGGATTGACGGCCAGAGAGCTCGAGGTCCTGAGCCTGATGGCCGAGGGGTTGCGAAACGCCGAGATCGCCGGACGGCTGTTCCTCTCCCACCGCACCGTGGACCATCACGTTTCCGGTGTGCTGCGCAAGCTCGATGCGAAGACGCGCGGTGAGGCGGTCGCGCGGGCGCGACGGGAAAGCCTCCTCGAGTCCCGGTAGACGCGGCCCGAAAACTAGGCGGTCCTGCCGATGTGCCGCCGCGCGCGGCAGCCCTAGCGTGCACGGCAGGCGTCACAGGAAGGGAGCGGTGTGCAGACGTTCGTCGTGGTGCGACGCGGAGCGTGGAAGACGCAGGAAGACGTCATCGCGGCACGTCGCCGTGCCGCAAGCGAGCTCGAGCGCTTCGAGGAAGTCGTCCGCTGGCTACGGAGCTACGAGGTCGAGGAGATCGATGGTGCGATCGGCTCGATCTGTCTGTACGAGGCCGTGACCCCCGAAGCGATCCGGCATCACTCGGCCGCGGCCGCCCTGCCTGTTGACGAGATCCTGAAGGTCGCCGACGTGGTCGTCGTGCGGCCCGACCCGGCCGCAGCAGCGGCCTGAGAGGCAGGCAGAGCATGATCACTCGAGGAAGAGTCCTTGCTGGTGTCGTCGCACTTGCCGCGATGATCGTCCCGGTCGCCGCGAGCGCGCGGCTCCAAGCGCGAATCCCGGGACGCCCCACTTGCTCGCGAGCCTGCCCGGCGGTGCAGCCTCGGGCAGCGCAATCGGGCCGGGCGGGGCGTTGTTCGTACCGCAGCCCGCCACCGGCGAGATCTGGCGCATCGACCCGCGGAGCGGGGCGGAGACGCTCTACGCGAGCGGGCTGCCGACCCGGTTCCTCGGGCTTCCGTTCGGCGGTGTCATGGACGTCGCATTCATGGGATCGACGGCGTACGCGCTCGTCAGCGTCGTCGGATCCAGCTTCCCGGCCGACCTTGTCTCATGTCATCCGGGGATCGGGATCTACCGCATCGACGGGCCGACGCGCGCGACCGTCGTCGCAGACATCGGCGCGTTCGCATGCGCGAACCCGCCGCCGCCGACCTTCCCGATCGTGGTTCCGACGGGCGTGCAGTACGCGCTCGAGCCGTTCCGCGGTGGCTTCCTCGTCACCGACGGGCACCACAACCGGGTGCTCTACGCGACGCTCGACGGCAACGTGTCCGTCCTCCAGCAGTTCGGGGACGCCGTCCCGACCGGTCTCGCCGTCTCGGGCAACACGGTCTACCTGGCCGAGGCAGGTCCGGTCCCGCACCTGCCGCAGAACGGCAAGGTCGTCTCGTTCACACCTGGAGCGTCGACGACAACCGACGTCGCGGCCGGTGCTCGCCTGGCCGTCGACGTGGAGCTGGGTCGGGGGCGCACGCTGTTCGCGCTCTCGCAGGGCCACTTCACCTGCCCGGACCCGAACGACTGCGCGAGCGCCGCCGGGTCCCCTGCAGATCCGAACACCGGCGCACTGCTCCGGGCGACCGCGAACGGAACGTTCACGACCGTCGCCGACGGGCTCAATCAGCCGAGCTCGCTCGAGATCATCGGCACCACGGCGTACGTCGTCACGCTCGGCGGTGAAGTCTGGACGATCGACGACATCGCGAGCCCTCCGTACGGATAACCAAAGTTGATGTGCGGAGGCGCCCGGCCGGACAAAAGGAAGCCGAAGCCTGGCGCCTCCGCACTCTCTCGACAAGCCGTCCATGCGTGCGAGCCCGACAGTCGCACTTCCCTACTATCGAGGCGTGGCGGACCGCGACCAGCTGTCGAACTGAGCTCGAGTGGGCGCTCGGCTCTCCGACCTCGCGGACGTCCCGCTCTTCGCATCGCTCTCCGATTCGGAGCGCGCCGAGATCGCGGCGTGGTTCGAGGTCAAGAGCGTCGCGGCGGGCGTGCGGCTCGTCGGAGAGGGCACCACCGGCTCGACGTTCTTCGTGCTCACGCAGGGTGAGGTGGTCGTCACGGCCAACGGTGAGCTGATCGCGTCGCTCGGCCCGACCGACTTCTTCGGTGAGCTGGCGCTCCTCGGCACGGGCCGGCGCACCGCGACCGTCACCACGACGTCGGAGGCGCGCGTCCTCGTGCTCTTCGGCGACGACTTCCGCCGCCTACGGTCGACCTATCCGGAGATCGCCGCGGAGATCGACGCCGCGATGACGCGGCGGCTCGGTCAGGCCTGAGGCTTCAGCCGGATGCGACGACGCTCTCGTCGCCGCGCAGGAACTGGTGCACGAAGGCGATTGCCATGCTCCCCTCGCCGACCGCGGCGGCAACACGTTTGACCGGCCCCGATCGGACGTCGCCGGCCGCGAAGATGCCCGGAACGCTCGTCTCGAGCAGATAGGGATCGCGTTCGAGCGGCCAGCCGGCCGTCGCGCCGAGATCCGGCCCCGTGAGCACGTAGCCGCGCCGGTCGAGAGCAATCTCCTGCGGCAGCCAACCCGTCTCGGCGTCGGCGCCGATGAAGATGAACAAACCTCCGGACGCATGCCGGGTGGTCGCGCCGTCGTCGCCGGACCGAACGTCGATCGCCTCGAGCACGTCACCGCCGTGCGCCTCGACGACCTCGCTGTGGAAGCGCACGTCGATGTTCGAGCGCGATGCGAGCTGATCGACGAGATACGACGACATGCTCTTGTCGAGGCTGTCGCCGCGGTAGAGCACGGTGACGCTGCGGGCGTGCGCGGAGAAGAACATCGCCGCCTGGCCGGCCGAGTTGCCCGCGCCGACGATGTGGATGTCGAGCCCGTGCACGTGCGGCGCCTCGCTGCGCGCGGCGCCGTAGAAGATCCCCTTGCCGACGAGGCGGTCGAAGCCCTCGGCGGCCAGCTGCCGCCACGTGACCCCGCAGGCGAGGATGATCGTGCGGCCGCCCAGCACGTCGCCTCCGTCGAGGTGGACGGTGCGGCGAGGCGCGTCGATACGCGTGATCGAGCGCGTCACGAGGATCTCCGCACCCAGCCGGCGCGCCTGCTGCAGCGCCCGGCTCGAGAGCTCGTCTCCCGAGACGCCGGACGGGAAGCCGAGGTAGTTCTCGATCCGCGACGAGGTGCCGGCCTGCCCGCCGGGGGCCTCGCGCTCGACGACCAGCGTGCGCAGCCCCTCTGACGCGCCGTAGACGGCAGCGGCGAGCCCCGAGGGCCCGGCGCCGATCACGATCGAGTCGTACTCGGCAGCGTGCGGCTCGGTGCCAAGCTCGAGCAGCTCCGCGACCCTGCGAAGCTCCGGCCTCACGACCGTCTTGCCGCCCACCACCCGGATCGTGGGACAGTCGCTCGTATCCGGCAGCGGCCCTCCCCACTGCTCGGCGGCGTCGGGCCCGTCGGGCTGCAGCCACAGGAAGCTGATCTGGTTCCGGTCGAGGAAGTGACGGAGCTGGGTGCACGACGGGTCGCCGCGACCGCCGAACACGACTGCGCGCGGTGGCGACGCCTCGGCGGCGAGCCCCTGCAGGCCACGCGGGCCGGTCATGCGGAGGGTGGCGAGCGCACCGATCGACTTGGCGAGGATCGGGTCGACCGCGGCGATCGCGTGGTATGCGGCGGGCTCGATGCGGAGGACGCGCGACCGCTCGGCTGCGCGGAAGCCGACGGGAAAGACGGTCCCGAGCACGATCGGCACCTCACCGAAAACGTCGCCCGGCAGCCGTTCGCCCACGACGCGGTCGACGCCGTCCTGCGTCCTGACCGCCTCGATACGTCCTTCGAGCACGCGCGAAGAGCGCGCGGTCGTCTCCCGGGTTCGCCGCATACTCGCCCGACATGAGGCTGACGTCCGCCGCCGCGCGCGCGAGCCGCGCCTGCTCGTCGGCCCCGAGCATCGCGAATGCCTCGATCCCCGCGATCTCCTCGGACGTCACCATCGCAGCGGCGAGACTAGCGAGCGCCGCGACGCCGCCGCGGCGCGCGGGCGGTCGCCTAGCCGGGGTGGGACGGCGGCCGCGGCGTGAAGGGGCGCAGATCGTCCTGGCCGGCGCGGACGACGCCCCAGCTCGACTCGGGCACCTCGTTCCACGCCCCCGGGAGGTCGCGCAGCGGCTCGGAGACGATCAGCCGCGACTCGTCGGACACCCGCTGCAGGATCTCGAGCTCGGGATGCAGTGCTCGCAGCGAGACGACGTCGGTGGAGTAGAAGAGCGATCGCGACTGACGGACGCTCGAGTACCGGAACGCCCAGACATTCGTGCCGTCGGTCGTCGCGACGGTCATCTGGATCGGTTGATCGACGCCTCGCTTCTTGCCGACGTCCTCGATCAGCCCGACTGCAGCCTCGACGGCCGCGGGCGGATCCGACTCGAGGCCGAACGTCAGCGCGAGGTAGAAGAAGAGCTCGGAGTCGGTCGACCCCTCGATCAGCGGGTAGAGCGACGGGTCGACGGCGAGCGCGAGGTCGCGCTTGACGGCATGGAAGTCGCCGATCAGCCCGTTGTGCATCCAGAGCCACCCGCCGTAGCGGAACGGATGGCAGTTCGACTGCTGCACGGGAGTGCCGGACGAGGCGCGGATGTGCGCGAACAGGATCGGGGTCTCGATGTGCGCGGAGAGCTCGTGGAGGTTGCGGTCGTTCCATGCGGGCTCGACGCTGTGGAAGACGCCGGGCGTGTCGCCGATGCCGTACCAGCCGATCCCGAAGCCGTCGCCGTTCGTCGTCTCCGCGCCGAGCTGCGAGTGCAGGCTTTGCACGATCAGGGAGTGCTGCGGCTTGTACAGCAGCTCCTCGATCCGCATCGGCGAGCCCGAGTAGGCGAGCCAGCGGCACATCAGTGGTGGAAGCCCGAGGCTGTCGAGCTGTCGTGAATCGGACGCGGCTGCGCCTGCAGTCGCGGTAGCTGGCGCTTCAGGTCGGCGACGAGCATGTCCGCCATGTCGTGCGAGAACCCTCGCTTCACGACCACACGGAGCGCTGCCAGGTCCGTTCGGTTCGCCGGGAAGGTGTACGCCGGGACGAGCCACCCGCGCTCGCGCAGCGCGGTCGAGACGTCGAAGACGGTGAAGTTGTCGATGCCGTCCGCGACCTTGAACGCGAACACCGGCAGCTCGTCGCCCTTCGTCAGCAGCTCGAACGGGCCGAGCTCCGCGATCTTTGCAGAGAGCCCGGTGGCGACTTCGCGAGCGTACGACTGAACGTTGCGGTAGCCCGCGAACCCGAGCCGGAGAAAGTTGTAGTACTGCGCGACGATCTGCGCTCCCGGGCGCGAGAAGTTGAGCGCGAAGGTCGGCATGTTGTCGCCGAGGTAGTTGACCCAGAAGATCAGATCCTCCGGCAGCGCGGCGGCGTCGCGCCAGACGATCCAGCCGACGCCGGGAAAGACGAGCCCGTACTTGTGCCCCGACGCGTTGATCGACGCGACCCGCGGCAGGCGGAAGTCCCAGACGAGATCCGGATCGACGAACGGGGCGACGAAGGCGCCCGAGGCGCCGTCGACGTGGACGGGAATGTCGAGCCCGGTGCGCTCCTGGAGGTCGTCGAGCGCGTCGCAGATCTCGGCGACGGGCTCGTAGGAGCCGTCGAAGGTCGAGCCGAGGATCGCCACGACGCCGACGGTGTTCTCGTCGCACCGCGTGACGGCCTCCTCGGCCGAGAGGTGGAAGCGGCTCCCCTCCATCGGCACGAGGCGCATCTCGACGTCCCAGTAGTTGGCGAGCTTCTCCCAGCAGACCTGGACGTTGATCCCCATGACGAGGTTCGGCCGGTCGACCGGCTTGCCCTCGGCGAGGCGCCGCGCGCGCCAGCGTCGCTTGAGCGCGAGCCCGCCGAGCATCGCGGCCTCGCTCGAGCCCGTGGTCGAGCAGCCGGTGACGACCTTCGGATCGGCGGCGTGCCAGAGGTTGCTGAGGATGCTGACGCACCGCATCTCGAGATCGGCCGTCTGCGGGTACTCGTCCTTGTCGATCATGTTCTTGTCGAAGCACTCGGCCATCAGCTGCGTCGCCTCGCGGCTCCATCCACGTGCTCACGAACGTGGCGAGGTTGAGTCGCGCGTTGCCGTCGAGCATCAGCTCGTCGTGCACGATCTGGTACGCAACGTCGGGCGGCAGCTCGTCGGCCGGCAGCTCGTGCCGCGGCAGACGACGGCTCTCCCGCTCGAAGAGCGGCGCGAGCGACAGGTCGTCCGACAGCGAGGCCGGTCCGTCGGGGTGCTTGAGCGCCATCGTCCGCCAGCCTTCCGGCGCGCGCCGCCGGCCGCATCATCCGATCCGGGTGACGTGCGGCGCGCGCCCGCTCAGTCGGACGGCTCGGCCTCGAGCTTCTTACGCGCCTCGAGGTTCGCCGCGTGCTCCTTGGCCGAGACCTCGGGCCAGGCCAGGTCGAGCGAACGGACGGTCTCGACGAGGATCTGCGCGACCAAGGCCTGGGTGATCTTCTTGTGGTCTGCGGGAACGACGTACCAGGGCGCCCACGGAGTCGACGTCGCGGTGAGCGCGTCCTCGAAGGCGTTCATGTAGGCGTCGAATTCGGCCCGTTCGGTGACGTCGGCCGCGTTGAACTTCCACTCCTTGCCGGGCGTGTCGAGCCGCGCCAGGAAGCGCTGCTTCTGCGCCGCCTTGGAGACGTGCAGGAAGAACTTCACGATCTTCGTCCCGCTTCGGTCGAGGTGCCGCTCGAAGGTGTTGATGTCCTCGTACCGGCCGGCCCAGAACTGCTCGTCGCGCTTCCCGGGCGGCAGCCGTTGGGGCTCGAGCCACTCGGGGTGGACCTTCAGCGCGACGACCTCCTCGTAGTGCGACCGGTTGAAGATGCCGATCCGGCCTCGCTCCGGCAGCGCTTTCGAGATCCGCCAGAGGAAGTCGTGGTCGAGCTCCTCCGACGAGGGCTTCCCGAAGCCGACGACCTGGACGCCCTGCGGGTTCACGCCCTTCATCACGTGCTCGATGGCCGAGTCCTTGCCGGCCGCGTCCATCGCCTGGAAGACGACGAGCAGCGCGTTGGTGTCGCTCGCCCACAGGAGCTCCTGGGCCTCCGACAGCTCGGCGGTGCCGCGGTGGAGCGCCTCCTTCGCCCGCTTCTTCAGCTCGTCCTCGGCGAGGCCGGCGAAGTCGTCGCCGCCGGTCCAGGCAGGGTCGCGCTGCGCGATCCCGGCCGGCTTGCCGGGCTCGACGATCAGCTGGTCGAGCAGTCGCTGCCGTTCGTCCATCGAGCTCCTCCTTCGCGCCGGTCGCCGGCGTCGCTCCGCGGATCAGACTCGCAAGTCCATCACACGCCACCCGCACGTGCACCGTCGGATCTGTAGCGTTGGCCTTCGGACTAGCCCGGCACGCAAACGAGAGGAGGCGTTAATGGTCGGTGCTTCATATCCGTTCCTGGACGTGTTCTGGACGATGATGGTGTTCTTCATCTGGGTGCTGTGGTTCTGGCTCCTGTTCACCGTGTTCGCGGATGTGTTTCGCCGGCATGACATCTCCGGCTGGGCCAAGGCCGGGTGGCTGATCTTCACGATCCTGGTGCCGTTCCTCGGCGTCTTCGTCTATCTGATCACGCAGAGCAAGGGCATGGCCGATCGAAACGCGGAACGCGCACAGGCTCAGCAGTCGCAGTTCGACAGCTACGTTCGCGACACGGCCGGCGGCGGCACCGCCGCCGAGATCGAGCGCGCCAAGCAGCTGCTCGACAGCGGAGCGATCACCGAGCCCGAGTTCCAGGCACTCAAGCAAAAGGCCCTGGCCTAGCCGGGGCGTCGAGGAGGAACGATGGAAGAGATCGGACCCGTCGATTACGCGATCGTCGGCTTCCCGGGGAACAAGTTCCGCGGCGAGATCGGGCCTGCGCTGGCCGAGCTCGTCGAGAGCGACACGATTCGCATCATCGACATCGCCTTTGCGGGCAAGGACTCCAACGGCGACGTGGCCGCGATGGAGCTCACCGAGCTCGATCCCGACGTGCAGGCGAGCCTCGAGAGCGCAGGGATCGAGGTGCAGGGGCTGCTCAGCGACGACGACATCCGTGAGGCCGCGGAGGGCCTCGACCCGGACACGTCGATCGCCCTGATCGTCTGGGAGAACGTCTGGGCGCGGAGGGTGACACAGGCGATCCGCGACGCGGGCGGCGTCACGCTCGCGTTCGAGCGGCTGCCTCACGACGTCGTCCAGGCCGCACGCGAGTGGGCACTCGAGCAGGCCAACGTCTAGGAGGGGATGAGAGATGTTCAGGCGTAGAGGACCAGGATTGGTCAGGATGGCCGCGGGGACCGCGGTCATCGCCGGCACGGCCGGAGCCGTACGGCACCACCAGGACCAGAAGTACGCGGCGCAGGACCAGGCGGCGTACGACCAGCAGATGGCACGCGCAGCACAGGCGCCGGCCGAGCCGGCTGCCCCGGACTACGCGGCCGAGCTCGAGCAGCTGGCGCAGCTGAAGGCGCAGGGGATCCTCACGGACGAGGAATTCGAGGCGAAGAAGAAGCAGATCCTGGGCATCTGACCGCGACGGTGCTCGCATTCGCGAGCGCCATCGCCCAACCATTCCACTCCGAGACGAAGCGGGAGAGATGACGACGGCAACCGCCGTGACGGGCGAGCGGCCCACAGACCCACAGGCGGTTGCCTGGTATGCGCTCGCGCCGAGCGATGTAACCGACCGGCTCAACGTCGACCCGACGACCGGGCTGTCGGGTGCCGAGGCCGCGTCACGCCTCGCCGGCGTCGGGCCGAACAAGTTCGCGGAGGTGGCGGTCGAGCCGCGCTGGCGTGCGTTCGTACGCCAGTACCGCGACCCGATGCAGATCGTCCTGCTCGTGGCCGGCATCGGGAGCCTCTACCCGCTGAAGGAGCTCGGGACCGGCCTCGTCCTGCTGTTCCTGACGCTGTTCAACGCTGTGCTCGGCCTGCGGCAGGAGGGCAAGGCGGCCGAGGCGGTCGCGGCGCTCCAGAACATGATGATCGTGAAGGCGCGCGTGCGCCGCGACGGGGAGCTCGTGCAGATCCCGGCCGAGCAGCTCGTTCCGGGCGATCTCGTGTCGGTCGAGGCGGGCGACGTGGTGCCGGCCGACGGTCGCCTGCTGTCTGCAGCGACGCTCGAGATCGCAGAGTCGGCGCTGACCGGCGAGAGCATGCCGGTGTCGAAGGGCGTCGAGTCCGTCGAGGGCACGGACACCCCGCTCGGCGACCGGACCGACATGGTCTACATGAACACGAACGTGACCCGTGGCACCGGCAGCTTCGTGGTCACGTCGACCGGGATGGCGACCGAGGTCGGGCACATCTCGCACATGCTTCAGGACTCGGGCGAGACGGACACGCCGCTCACGGTGCAGCTGAAGAAGCTGACCAACCAGATCCTCTTCATCTCGGGCGCGGCCGTTGCAGTGTCGATCGTGCTGAACCTGTCGCGCGGCGAGAGCTTCGACACGGTCTTCACCGCTGCGATCGCGTTCGCGATCTCCGCGATCCCAACCGGCCTGCCGGCCGTCGTCACGACCATCCTGTCCTACGGGACGCAGATGCTCGCGAAGGCGAACGCGATCATGAAGCGGCTGCGCTCGACCGAGACGCTCGGCTCGACATCGGCGATCAACTCCGACAAGACCGGGACGCTGACGCTGAACCAGATGACCGCGGTGGAGCTGACGATCCCCGGCCGGCGCTACACGATCTCCGGAGGTGGCTACGCGACCGAGGGGACGATCAAGCATGTCTTCGGCCCGCCGGAGGTGCCGCTCGAGCAGTTCCTGCTGCCGATGGCGCTGTGCGCGGACGCCGTGGTCAAGGACGGCGAGCTGGTCGGCGACCCGACCGAGGGCGCGCTCGTCGTGCTCGCCGAGAAGGGCGGCCTGGCGGCGGTTGCGACACGGGAGCAGTACCCGCGCATCGCCGAACTTCCGTTCGACGCCGAGTACAAGCTGATGGCGACGTTCCACCGGATGCAGGACGAGAGCGGCAAGGACGTCGTCCGCTGCCTCGTCAAGGGCGCGCCGGACCAGCTCCTGGCCCGCGCTTCGTCCAGACCCGATCCCGAAGACCTGTCGATCGTGCCGGCGGACGAGGAGTTCAAGCAGCGATACATGGACGAGAACGAGCGCCTCGCGGGCCAGGGGCTGCGCGTGATGGCGACCGGGCGGAAGGACTTCGACCCGGCGGCATTCGATCCGTCGGCCGACCTGCTGCCCCAGATCGAGGGGCTGACGATGCTCGCCATGGTCGGGATCGTCGACCCGCCCCGGCCGACGGCCAAATCGGCGATCGCAATCGCGCACGAGGCCGGCATCCACGTGCGCATGATCACCGGCGATCACGCAGTGACGGCGGCGGCGATCGCGAAGGAGCTCGGCATCCCGGGCAAGGCGATCAGCGGCACCGAGTTCAAGGCGATGTCCGACGCAGAGCTCGACACGGCGATCGACGACATCGGCGTGATTGCGCGCGTCGCGCCTGAGGACAAGGTGCGTCTCGTCGACACCCTGAAGCGGAAGGGCGACATCGTCGCGATGACCGGCGACGGCGTGAACGACGCGCCGGCGCTCAAACGATCCGACATCGGAATCGCGATGGGAATCACGGGCACGGAGGTCTCGAAGGAAGCGGCGACGATGATCCTCACCGACGACAACTTCGCGACCATCGTGAAGGCAGTCGAGCTCGGCCGAGGGCTCTACGACAACCTCACGAAGTACATCCGCTTCCAGATGGGCGCTCTCGTCGGCTTCGTCGTCACGTTCCTGGGTGCGAGCATCTTCAACGTCGTCGGCGGTGTGCCGTTCGTCCCGCTGCAGACGCTGTACGTGAACTTCACGACCCAGGTCCTCCAGGCGATCGGGCTCGGCTACGGCAAGCCGGCCGAGGGGCTGATGCGCCGCAAGCCGCGTCCGTCCGACGAGCAGATCCTGCCTCGACCGCTCCTGATCTGGGTCGGCGTCGCGGGGCTCGTGATGGGCGGCGCGACGCTCGGACTGATCGCCTGGGCCGACCACCACTACGGAAGCTCGGCCGTGGCACGCACGATGGGCCTGACCGCGTTCGCGTTCGCGAACGTCTTCTTCTCGCTGACGACACGCGACGAACGACGCTCCATGTTCTCGCTCGATGTGTTCGAGGACCGAATGTTCGTGCTCTGCAGCGCCGGCTCGCTCGTGGCGATCGTGCTCGGCGACGAGCTCGGCTTGCTGCAGCGCATCCTCGGCACCGTCCACCTCGACCTGCACCAGTGGCTCGTCTGCTTCGTCGTCGGGCTCGCCATCGTGCCGGTGTCGGAGGCGAGGCGGCTGTTGCTCCAGCGCCGCGCTCAGACGGTCGAGCCGACGCCCGCTGCGGGCACCTAGGGCTAGCCATCGTCGGCGGGTCTCGCAGATAGGGACGTAGACCCGGGTTGCCCCGGGCCTACGTCCTGTTCCGCTAAGGCAGGAAGTTCAGGGTCTCCGGCAGCGGGCCGGCGATCGGCGTCTCGAACAGCGGACCGGGGCCGTCCGGGTCGATCGTCACGGCGCCGCCCGTGCCGAGGAACGTCGCGATCTGCACCTGCGCCGCGACTGCCAGCGATCCGGAGGCTCCCGCGAGGTTCGTGAGGAATGTATGCGGGTTCTTGACCGTGTAGCCGGGCACGTTCGCGAAGGCGAGGTCGTTCCGGAAGTAGGTCGCACGGTCCTCGAGCCCGCCCGCGCGAATCAACGCTGACGCGGTCGGGTTCGGCACCGTCTGGTCTCCCTTGGCGAACTGAACGATCACCGCCTTCGGGCTCTCGCCCGTCAGCGGCTTCGCCCGGATCGACGAGGCCCATGCGACCGGATCGGCCGGCGCCTGCGCCCAGATCTGCTGGTCGAGCGCGTACTGGATCGCGTCGGCGCCGGGCACGGTGTCGACGAGCAACGGCTGCCCGCTCAGGGGCATGTTCTCGTTGAAGTTCGTGAACGACGCGTTCGGGACTGCGTTGTAGAGCGGCGGAACGCGGCTCGCGAGCAAGATCCCGACGAGCGGCCGGAACGACGGAGAGAGCCGGGCGATCTCGGTGATCGAGCCGCCCGGGACGTTCAGCACACCTGCGTGCACGTCCGGCTCCACGCCGAGGAACGTCGTCCCGTAGATCCCGCCGAACGACTGGCCGTAGTACCCGATCTTCGACGCGTCGAGATCGGGCTTCCCGTCGCCGTTCACGTCGACGCCCACCTGGATCTCGCGCACGAGCTGCATCAGGTCGATCACCGTCTGCCGCAGCCCGTCGCGATCGCCGACGGCGTTGAACGGCGGCGCCGCGTTGACGCCCTCGGTCGAGTCGATTATGCCGTTGCCGTCCTGGTCGAATCCACGACCGCCCGCCGAGAAGGTGACGGGCGCGCCGTTGTTACGAACGACGGTCAGCGTGCCGAGCGGCCCGCCGCCGTGACCGACGACGTTGATCGCGATCGTCGCGATTCCGGCGTGCGCGAGGGTCGACGCGGTGGCGATGGGAGCGCCCTGCTTCGAGTCCGTGAAGCCGTGCCCCATGATCGCGACGGGCCAGCCGCCGGCCGGCTCCGGGCTCGACGGCAGCCAGAGGTTGAAGTACAGGGTGTTCGTCCCCTGCGGCCTGGGCACGCCGAACAGCGAACCGACCGGCGGGATCACCTGCGACGAGTTCTCGTAGTTCGGCGACGAGAAACTTCCGTACGCGACCGAGCCGATCGCCCCCGGGAAGACGTCGACCGCCGCAGGCAGCGCCGAGTCGGCGAACGTCGACGTGCCCACCTGGCGGTGGACCTGGACGCCGACGACGCTCGAGTACGGGAAGACAGCCCGCTCGCCGTTCGCGCCGATCGCGAACGTCGCGGGTGCGGGGTCCGACGTCTCGATCTGACGCCGCACCTTCTCGAGCAGCGACGTGATGCTCTGCGTCGTGAAGAGGCTGGCGTCGACGATGTGGCCGATCGGGACGTGTGACCAGAACAGCGCGTGAATCAGGTCGAGGCGATAGAGCGTGACGCTTGGCGGCACGATCCCGGCGAAGCGGATCTGCTGCCGGAACGGCGTCGGATCGAGCGCGCTCCCGTCCGCTGCCTTCACGCCGTCAGTAACGACGAGCAGGTACGGAGTGTGCTGGTCGAGGTACGTGTGGGGAAGGCCGTGGAGCGTGTTCGTCGCCGGCGTCCACACGAGCCGGTCGAGCGGCGTCCGCTGTCCGTGCGGGTCGACGAGGAACACGGTGTCGGGTGTCACCGTCGACAGGTCGATCGGCCCGCTGAACGGGATCGAGACGCGCGCGTCGACGTTGAAGCCGTCGAGTGTGTTGAGGACGGCGACGTCCGCGCAGTCCGACGGGTGGGTCGCGCAGTCCGGCTTCGGCAGCGCGACACGAAGCCCCGTCAGCTGCGTCGGGTCGAATCTCGTTTCGAGGTTCGTCGGAAACGGCTGCTCGGGGCGAACGCCCGCACGCGCCAGTGCCGGCAGCCCCAGGGCCAGGGCCAGCGTGCACGCGACGAGTGCGAAGCGGAGCAACTTGGGCATTGGTGCTCGCCTCCTTGGGCGGTGTTGACCGCCCGAAGCTACTCCGTCTGTGCGGTCTGCTGCGGCAGCAGCCCTGCGGTCAGGGCACGAGCAGGATCGCGGCCGCGCCGACTCCGAGCGCGTAGACCCAGACCCGGTCGATGTTGATCCAGCCGCGGCGAAGGATGCCGACGCCGACGAACTCGTAGACGACGATCGCGATCGCGCCTGCAACGGCGACCATCGCCAGCGTGTGGATCGCGACCGCGAGGCCGACGAGGCCGAGCGACGACGGCATCAGCATGTCGTGGCGGGCGCTCACCTGGGTTCCGATCACGACCGGGATCAGCATCAGCCCGGCTCCGTGTGCCGTCGACATCAGGAACGACCAGAGCGCGAGCTCACGTGAGCGGAGGTTCATCCCGACCCAGCGCGGATGCGGGTGCGTGCGCGTGAGCCGCGACACGGCGAAGGCGAGCAACCCGAGCGCGGCCGCGATCCGGATCGCGGCATCGGACGAGACGATTCGGAGCTCCTCGACGACGAGCGACGGTCAGCCCCATCGACGCGGCGTGACCCGCGGCGATCGGCCCGAGGGCCGAGACCAGCCGCCCACGCGGGCGCGCTCCCGGAACCCGATCGCGACCGCGAACAGCCAGCCCATCGCCGGGTTGAGCCCGTGGAAGGCCCCGAGGGCGACGAGCGCTCCGCCGCCCCATCCGCTCAGGCCGTGCACCGGTCAGCTGAAGCAGTAGGAGTCGGACGACGCGTCGCCGCCCTTCGAGCCGGATCTGGTGCGGCTTGCGGCCGTCGAAGCTCGTGGTCAGGAACTCCGGGTCGAGCGTCATCGCCGCCGTCGGGCGAGACGTCCAGCTTCGCGATCCAGCCGTCGAGGCCGCCGGGGTAGAACTGCGTGTCCCAGCTCGAGTAGAGCGAGTTGGAGACGTAGACGCGGCGGCCGTCGCGACTCACCTCGACCATCTGCGGCCCGCCGTGAGCGGGCCGAAGGCCGGGTGCGCGCGCGCGCGAGGCGATCCCACCGAGCCGCACGCGGCCGGTCTCCTTCGGATCGAACGGGTCGCTGACGTCGTACTGCAGGAAGTCGCCGGTGCCCCAGCAGGAGACGTAGAGGTAGCGGTCGTCGAGCGACAGGTTGATGTCGCGTGACGAGCGGCGGCACGGCGCCGAAGCCCTGGAGCAGCGGCGGCAGCAGCTCGGCCTCCGCCGGCTCGGCCGGGATCGTGATCACCTTGCGGATCTTCCAGGTCGCCGTCCTCGCGGTACCAGAGCCAGATCGAGGCCGACAGGTCCTCGACCGAGACGACGACGCCGACGAACCCGTACTCGCGCCTCGGATCGTGCGCCGGCCGCAGCTCGAGCACCATCTGGTGCTCGTCGCCGAGCGTCGAGCGTCTGCAGGTGCTTGCCGCGGCGCAGGTCCCAGACGTGCATCGCGTGCCCGTACTCGCGGCCGAGCAGCTTCTCCGGCACGACGCCGTGCTCGAACATCGCCGGCGTCCCCCACTCGCTCGACACGAGCGTGTCCTGGTTCAGGTGCCACCAGAAGTCGTACTGGTAGCGCTGCGGGCCGCGTTCGATCTCCCACGGCCCGAGCGGCTCGAACGTGTCGCAGTCGAGCCGGAAGATGCCGCCCGCCTCGTCCGCGCCGTTCGCGCCGCCGAGACCGCTCATGTAGATCGCGTCCGGGCCGCAGTGCGACGTGTGCGGCCGCGAGTAGCCCGTCTTGCGGATCAGCTCGTCGGCCTCGATCGTCTTGACGATCTTCGGCGCGCGCGGATCGTCCTTCGTGTCGACGACGTACATGCGCGACGACGCGAGTCCCGGAACGACGCAGGTAGCGGCGCTCGACGTGCGGGTCGCGGCGCCGACGGGCAGAGCGCGGCGCTGCACGCGTTCCAGCCGAAGTGGTGCAGCTCGTCGCCCGACGTCGGCCATCTCGAGCGTCGAGACGATCTGGCCGTAGGTGCTCGAGCCGCGCTCGAGGTCGATCGACGCCGAGCGCGTCGGGCCGCGACGCCTGATCGGGCTCGACCAGCGCGACGTAGCCGAGCGTCTCCTCGGGGGCTTCCATCGCAAGCCGGGGTGACGGATAGAAGCTCGGATCGGGTGTCCAGCGCGCCATTGTTCCCTCCTGCTCGTCCTTGGAAAGCCGCAAGACTATCTTTTTTGAAGTGGGCTGGAACGAGCGGGCCGGCGACGCGCCCGGCGCGCGGTTCGGAACGGAGAGCGCTAGGCGGCGCGGGCCCCGGCGGCGCACCCACGCTCGAGCGCGTCGCCCAGCGAGTCGCCGCCGGCCCGCGCGAGCAGGAACGCGGCCGCAAACGCGTCGCCGGCGCCGAAGGGTCGTCGCCGCGCGACCGCGGGCGTGGCCCGCCGCTCGATCGCGCCGCCCTCCGCCGCGAGCGCTCCCTCTGCGCCGAGCTTGACGCAGGCCACCGGGAACCGGCCGGCGAGCTCGAGAAGCGCCTCCTGCGGCGCAGCCCCGGTCAAGGCGTGTGCCTCGGCCGCGGTCGCGAAGACCACACGCACGCCGTCGAGCAGCTCCGGATCGGCGCTCGCGGCGAGCCTGGGGGACGCGAGATCGACCGCCGACCACCCGCCGGTGAAACGGTCGAGCGCCGCACGGGCGGCCGCAGCCGACCCCGGCTGGAAGAGGGCGAAGCCGGACACGAGCAGTGCGTCGCCTTCCAGCGGGTCCGGCACGTCGTCGGGTGACAGGTGCGCGTTCGCGCCGCGGTCCGCGACCACCGCCGGCGCCTCCTCGGCAACGAGCGCAACCGCGACGGCGGTGCGCAGGTCCGGGTCGCGCGCGAGCCGCACGGTGACTTCCCGCTCCGCCAGCGACGCCGCGACGAGATCGCCGGCGGCGTCCGCCCCCACACGCCCGACGACGGTCGCGGACGCGCCGAGACCAACGGCGCAGAGCGCCGCATTCGCCGCCGACCCGCCGACCCGCAGGTCAACGTCGGCGTGAGCGCGCTCACCGGGCGACGGCGCGGCGCCACAGACGACGTCGACGAAGACGTCCCCGACCGCGACGAAGCGCACGCTCGTCAGGCGCCCGCGTCCGCGAGCAGCTCCCGGACGGTCGCCGTCGCGAGGAACGCAGCGGCGCGCTCCGGCGAGAGCCCCGCCGCGAAGGTCTCGATCAGCTGTCGCGTCTCCGCGAACGCCTCGGCCGCCTGGTCGTCGTCGCCGAGCTCGTAGGCGACGCGGCCGAGCACGGCGGTCGCGCGCCAGCGGGCCGGCGCTCCGACCAGGTCCTCGGCGATCGCAACCGCGCCCCGCAGGGCGGAGAGCGCCTCGTCGCGCCGTCCGAGCCGCGCGTGCGCCTGCCCGAGCGCGGTCAGCGAGCGCGCCTCGTACTTGCGGCGGTGAGTGCGCCGCGCGACCCCGATTGCGTGCTCCGCCCACTCGATCGCCGACTCCGCCGGCTCGGCAACGACCGCGATCTCGGCGCGCGCGTTCGCGAGGCGACCCGCGATCAGCCAGGTCGTCCACGCTGTCGCGTCCTCAGCGCCCTCCCAGAGCGCGGGCCAGGCGACCTGGGCGCCGCCGATGTCGCCTTCGAGCAGCTGCGTGTAGAGCAGGTCGGAGCGGGCGAACTGGGTCGGCATACCGAACGAGTCGGCCTGGCTCAGCTCGAGCGCCTCCTCACTGCGCCGGCGCGCTTCCTCGACCTCGTACAACTCACGAAACGCGAGCGCCGAGTAGTTGAGCACGACGGCGGGACTGCGACCGATCTCCCGGGCGAGCTCGACCAGGTCGTTCCAGATCGCGATCGCCTCCTCGTGGCGCCCCAGCCCGGCCAGACCGAGCGCCTCGAGCCCGCCGCCGCGCAACAGCGCCTCTGCGCTCCGCACGTCGCTGGCGAGCGCACGCGAGCGTTGCCCCATCTCGATCGTGCGCTCGTAGCTCCCGGTCCAGTACAGCACGTCGGCGTGGAGGTGGTAGTGGTCGGCCAGGTCGTACGCTCGGGTGCCGGGCACCCAGAGCTCGACGGCACGGTCGCCGAGCTCGAGCGCGCGGTCGAGATCTCCCTCCGCGCCGCGCATCGCGAGAGCCTGGCTCTCGACGGCGAGCGCCGCCGGGATCGCGGTCTCGTCACCGAGCGCCTCGGCGAGCGGCAGCGCCTCGTGGGCGATCGCGAGCGTCTCGGCGTCGCGCTCGGTCCAGAGCGTCGCGCGCGCGCGACCGATCAACGCGTCGAGGCGTTCCTGCCCCTCGAGCTCGGGGAGCAGCTCGGCGAGCTCGTCCGCCGCCCGCTCGTAGTCCTGGATCGCGACGAGCGCGAGCCCGCGCTTCAGACGGATCTCCCTGCGCAGGGCGTCGTCGCCCGCCAGTTCGAGCGCCTTCGAGTAGAGATCGATCACCGCCCCCTGCGCCCACGCACGGCGGGCGATCTCGGCAGCCGACAGGAGGTACGGGATCGCGCGGTCCGGCTCGCCGCCCTCGCTCCAGTGGTACGCGAGGATCGAATGGAGAGTCTCGGCCGATTCGCCGACCGCGTCCTCGATCGAGCGCGCGACCTCCGCGTGCAGCCTCCGCCGCGCCGTCCGCGGGACCGTCGTGTAGGCGACGTCGCGGATCAGCATGTGCTTGAACGTGAACTGCGCATCGCCCGACAGCTGGCTCGCCGACTCCCGGCGGATCAGGTCGCGCAGCTCGAGGACGCTCAGCGCGGCGTCGACGTCGCTCACTTCGCCGACCGAGGACAGCACGCCGCGCCAGAACGCGCGGCCGACGACTGCGGCGGACATCAGCGCGCTGCGCGCGTCGGAGGGAAGCGCGTCGATTCTCGCCGCGATCGCCTCGCGCACGGTCACCGGAAGCGCCGCTCCGTCGCCGAGCTCGGCGACCGACGCCGCGAGCTCCTCGAGGAAGAGCGGGTTCCCGCCCGCGACCTCGACCACGCGCTCGAGGTCGACGGTCCGGTCGGTGACCTCGCCGATGATCGCCGCCGCCAGCTCGGCAGAGTGCTCGGCGGTGAGCGGGTCGAGCACGATCGTCGCCTGCGGTACGAGGCCGCTCGTGAATCCTGGCCGGCTGTCGAGCAGCTCGGGGCGGGTCAACGCGATCAGGACGAGCGGCGAGTCGCGCAGGTGCATCGACAGGTGCTGCAGCAGCTCGAGCTCGCTCGCCTTCGCCCAGTGGACGTCCTCGAACACGAGCAGCGTCGGGCATTCCAGCCCGAGGCATTCGAGGAACCGTCGGGCTGCGTAGAACAGCAGGGCGAGACTCCGCGCGTCGATGTCGCTCGCCGGCGCGAGCCCGAGCAGGAGCGACAGGTTGCGCGTGGTCTCGGCGGCCTCCGGCTCGGGCATCACCTCGGCCACGGCCCGGGCGAGCTTCTCGCGCGCGATGGGAAGCGGATCCGACGCGATGATCCCGCTCGCGTCCCGGACGAGGAACGAAAACGCCTGGTAGCCGGCCTGCTCGCCGTAGGGCAGGCAGCGCCCGCGCAGGATCCGGCCGCCGTCGCGCTCGACGAACGCGGCCGTCTCGCGACACAGTGTCGACTTCCCGATCCCCGGCGGCCCGACGACGGTGACGAGGTGCGGGCGCCGCTCCGTCACGGCCCGCGCCCAGATCGATCGCAGCAGCTCGACCTCGTGCGACCGGCCGACCAGCTCCCGTTGTGCGAGCGGCCGCACCGAAGGCTCGGTCACGGCCTCGACGACCAACCATGCCTCGACCGGCTCGGCTTTTCCCTTCGCGTCGATCGCCGGAGCCGACTCGAAGCGGATCGAGTGCCGAGTCGCGCGATGCGTCTGGGCGCCCACGATCACCCGCCCGGTCGGGGCCGCGGTCTGGAGACGAGAGGCGGTGTTCACGACGTCCCCGATCGCGAGCGCCTCCCCGTGCTGCGCGCCGAGCGTCACGACCGCCTCACCCGTGTTGACGGCGGCGCGCACGGCGAGCTCGAGGCCGTGCGTGCGGTTCACCTCGCCGACTCCGTCCAGGACGCTAAGGGCAGCGCGAACCGCACGCTCGGCGTCGTCGCCGTGCGAGGTCGGCGCGCCGAAGACCGCCATCACAGCGTCGCCGATGAACTTCTCCAGCGTGCCGCCGTGCTCCTCGATTCGCCGCTTCGCCTCGGCGTGGTACACGTGCAGCGCGTCGCGAACGTCCTCCGGGTCGGCGCCGTCCGACCGCGCGGTGAAGCCGACCAGATCGACGAAGAGGATCGAGACGAGCTTCCGCTCCTCCGCCGGGTAGCCGACGCCGTCGAGCTGCGCGCCGCAGTGGCTGCAGTAGCGGGCGCCGTCGACATTGCCGTGGCCGCAGCTCGGACACCGCGCTCCTGCTTCCGTGGAGGTCACTCTTCTCCGCCCTCGTGCTCGGCGAGCCACGCCTTCGCGACGCGCTTCTGCGCCCGCGTCAGCCACGCGTCGACGACGAGCTCGCGCAGCTCCTCACGATCGATCCGCTCGAGGGCCGGGATCCGGGTCAGCACAGCCGGGTAGCCCTTCCAGTGCGGCGTCGTGAAGAAGATCTCGGGCCGGTCTGCGAGGAGCAGCTCCTTCTCGTCGAGGTCGCCGACGCGGAACACGAGCACGTCGTCGAGCCGCTCGCCGGTCTCTTCGTCGACGGCGTCCGGCCGGCGGCTGCGATGGAAGCAGAACATCTTGCCGTGGACGCTGTACGTCGGCCGGCCGTCGTCCGAGACCTCCTTCGTCACCTGCGGCAGCTCGAGCGCCAGCGCGTCGAGGTCGGCCATCGTCGCCATCTCCCCCGAAACTCTGCCACCGTCCGTACGATCGCGCAGTGATCGTCCGCACCGTGCTCGGCGACGTCGACCCGGCTGACCTCGGCCCATGTGACGCACACGAGCACCTCTTCCTCGACACGCCGGCACAGCCGGGCGAGGAGTTCCTCGACCGCGACAAGGCGGTCGACGAGGCGCGGACGCTCGCCGACGCCGGAGCACGCGCGCTCGTCGACTGGACGCCGCTCGGCCTCGGCCGCGACCTCGACGGCCTCGAGCACGTCTCACGCGAGACGGGCCTCCACGTCGTGGCAGCGACCGGGCTGCACCGCGACGCGCACTACACGGTGGGCGATCCGTATCGCGAGATGCCGGTCGACGAGCTGACGCGGCTCTTCGTCGAAGATCTGCGGTCGCGCTGCGGGATCGTAAAGGCCGGTGCGAGCTACCACCACCTCACGGCGTTCGAGGAGAAGGCGTTCGCCGCGGTCGCAGCCGCGCACGTCGAGACCGGCGCGCCGGTGTGCGTCCACACGCAGCACGGGACGATGGGGCTCGTGCTCGTGGAGCGGCTGCGGTCGCTCGGCGTCCCTCCCACCGCCGTGATCCTGGCCCACGTCGACCGCAACCCAGACGCAGCCGAGCACGGAGAGACGGCCGACACCGGCGCGACGCTCCAGCTCGACGGGCCGGGCCGAGCGAAGTACTGGCCCGACTCGACGATCCTGCAGCTGATCGCCGAGCTCGCCGAACGGGGCCATGCCGACCGGCTGCTCCTCGGCGGCGACACCGGCCGGCGCGGGATGATGCGCGCCTACGGCGGCGGCCCCGGCATGGACTACGTGTTCGCGCGCTTCCGGCCGCGGCTCGAGCGCGAGCTCGGCGCGGACCTCGCGCAACGGATCTTCGTGGCCAACCCCGCGCGGGCGTTTGCCTGGGAGCCGTGAGCCGAGCAGTCTTGCCCAGCCGTCTAGACAGCTATACAGTCGCGGCATGGACGGGCCGTTCAGCCTGGCCGGGCGCCGGGTCGTCGTCACGGGAACGTCGACCGGCATCGGCGAGGCCGTCGCCCGCCGGTTCGCCGACGCCGGCGCACGCGTCGCAGGTATCGCGCTCGAGGACGCCGCCCCCGTCGACGGCATCTTCACGACCGGCGACACCGGCGATCCGGACGCGATCGACGCGCTTGCCGGCCGCGTCGAGGACGAGTGGGGCGGCATCGACGTCTGGGTCAACAACGCCGCCCGCCTGATGGTCAAGCCGCTCGTCGAGACGACGGACGAGGACTGGCACGGACTGCTGAGAGCGAACCTGCACGGCTACTTCTACGGCTGCCGGGCGGCCGCACGGCGAATGATCGCGACCGGCGCAGGCCGGATCGTCAACGTCACCTCGGCCGCACGGATCCTCGCCGTGCCGGAGCTGGGCGCCTACAGCGCCGCGAAGGGCGCGATCGACGCGATGACCAAGACGTTCGCGCTGGAGCTCGCCCCGCACGGTGTCACGGTGAACTCGGTCGCACCCGGAGCGATCGACACCGCAATGAACGCGACCGCCTACACACCCGAAGTTCGCCGAACGTACGAGGAGCGCATTCCGCTGCACCGGATCGGCACGGCGGAGGACGTCGCCGACGCGGTTCTCTTCCTCGCGAGCGACGCGGCCGGCTACGTCACCGGGCAGGAGCTCGTCGTCGACGGCGGGCTGACGATCAACGGCGCGGTCGGTCACGCGCGCACGAACGGATGACCGAGTTCGTCCCCCGCTACTACACGATCGAGCAGTCGCTCCGTACGCGGATCGCCGGACTCGACGCCGCACGCGCCGCTGCCGTCGGACGCGCAGCTCTGCGAGGAGTTCGGCGTCTCGCGCATGACCGCGCGCGGCGCCGTGCAGCGGCTCGTGCAGGAAGGGCTCGTCTACCGCGTCCCGGGCCGCGGCACGTTCGTCGCGCCGTCGCGGGCGAATCGCACGGCGAGCCACATCCTCTCCTTCAGCGACGAGATGCGCCGTCGGGGCACGCGTGCCGTCGTCGCGCATCGTCGAGCAGCAGCGCCGGCCCGCGAGCGGCCGACGAGGCGCGCCGACTCGCGACCGACGAGGTGTTCGTGCTCCGCCGCGTGCGGGAGGCCGACGGCGAGCCGGTTGCGCTCGAGACGGCGGTCTTCTCCGCCGGGCGCGTGGCGGACATCCTCGACGGCGACCTCGGCAGGACGTCGGTGTTCGCGACGCTCGCCGCAGCCGGGCTCGTACCGACCGCGGGCCGTGCCGACATCGGCGCCGAGGCGGCGACGGCACGAGGACGCGCAAGCTGCTCGGCGTCAAACGCGGCGAGCCGCTGCTCGTCGAGCGCCGCCTGATCCACGACCAGGACGGCGCACCGCTCGAGCTCGACGGAGAGCCGCTACGTGGGAGCGCGCTACGGCCTCGACGTCGACTTCGACGTGGAGCTGCCGGCGTGATGCCGGAGATCACCGTGGAGGCCGCGTGACCCGACGGATCGACGAGCTTCGCGCCGGCGTCGTCGGCACCGGCTTCATCGGCGTCGTCCACGTCGACGCGCTGCGGCGGCTCGGGCGTCGAGGTCACCGGCGTCGTCGGCTCGACGCCCGAGCGCGCGGCCGCGAAGCGCATCGCGCCGGTCGTACGAGAGCTACGAGGCGCTGCTCGCCGACGACCGCGTCGACGTCGTCCACCTGACGACGCCGAACCACCTCCACTACCCGCAGGTGAAGGCAGGCGCTCGCGGCCGGGCAAGCACGTCGTCTGCGAGAAGCCGCTCGCCCTGACCGCCGCCGAGTCGGCGCGAGCTGCTCGAGCTCGCCGAGCGCAGCGGGCTCGTCCACTGCACGAACTTCAACATCCGCTTCTACCCGCTGGTCCAGGAGGCCCGTGCGCGCGCGCGCCGCGGCGAGCTCGGCGACGTCTGGAACGTGCACGGCGGCTACCTGCAGGACTGGCTGCTGCTCGCCGACCGACTGGAACTGGCGGCTCGAGCCGGAGCAAGGGCGGCGAGCTGCGCGCGGTCGCGCGACATCGGCTCGCACTGGCTCGACCTCGTGCAGTTCGTCACCGGCCTCGAGGTCGAGCAGGTCTTCGCCGATCTCGCGACGACGATCCCGGTCCGCCAGCGGCCGGTCGGCGAGGTCGAGACGTTCGCGGCCGCCGACGACGTCGAGCGGGTCGAGGCCCGGATGAGCGACGCGAGGACCTCGCGCACATCCTGGTCCGCTTCCACGGCGGCGCCCGCGGGTCGTGCGTCGTCTCCCAGGTCTCGCGCCGGCCGCAAGAACGCGCTGCGGCTTCGAGGTCGACGGCTCGCGCGGCGTCGCTCGCGTGGGACGCCGAGCGCCCGGAGGAGCTGTGGCTCGGCCACCGCGACGAGCCGAACGAGACGCTGCTCCGCAACCCGGGCCTGATGAGCGCCGGTCTCGGCCGCGACGACGCATCTGCCGGCCGGGCATGCCGAGGGCTTCGCCGACACGTTCCGCGAGCTCTATCGCGCGGTCTATCGCGCGGTCGCTGCGGGCGGGCCGGGCGAGCGACTACCCGACCTTCCGCGCCGGGTCACGTCGAGAACGTGCTCGGCGAGGCGATCGCGCGAGTCGAACCGTGAACAGACGATGGGTGGAGGTGACGCTGTGAAGCTCGGACTGCTGACGGCGGCGTTCGCGGACCTGCTCGCTCGAGCGAGGTCGCCGGCGTGGGCGGCCGCGAACGGCTTCGAGATGCTCGAGGTCGCGTGCTGGCCGGCCTCGGGCGGCGAGCAGCGCCGGTACGCGGGCGTCACGCACATCGACGTCGACGCACTCGACGCCGACGCGGTGCACGCGACGCTCGAGCGGCACGGCGCTCGCGATCTCGTCGCTCGCCTACTACCCGAACAACCTGCATCCCGACGACGCGCACCGCGAGCGAGGTGAACGCACACCTGCGCAAGGTCGATCGACGCGGCGCAGGCGCTCGGCGTCGGCATCGTCGGCACGTTCGTCGGCAACGACAAGGACCGGCCGCTGCCGGAGAACCTCGAGCCGCTTCCGCCGAGATCTGGCCGGAGCTCGTCGCCTACGCCGGCGAGCGCGGCGTGAAGATCGCGATCGAGAACTGCCCGATGATCTTCAGCTACGACGAGTGGCCGGGCGGCAACAACCTCGCCTGGTCGCCGGCGATCTGGGACGAGATGTTCTCGGCGATCCCCGACGCGAACTTCGGGCTCAACATCGACCCGTCGCACCTCGTCTGGCTGCAGATCGACTACGAGCGCGCCGTCTACGACTTCGCCGACCGCATCTTCCACGCGCACGCGAAGGATCTCGAGATCCGGCGCGACGGCCTCTACCGCCACGGCACCTTCTCGGGCGGCATCGGCTGGCAGGTGCCGCGGCTGCCCGGCCTCGGCGAGGTCGACTGGCGGCGGTTCGTCGCCGCGCTGTACGCGGTCGGCTACGACCACGTGGTCTCGGTCGAGCACGAGGACCGCCGCTTCGAGGGCGACGCAGGAGCTCGTCGAGCGCGGCTTCCTGATCGCGCGCGACACGTTGAAGCCGCTCATCGCCTGAACCGGCGCAGGTCGCGTCTTCTGCGCCGCCGAGCTATTCCGATATATCGTGTTATTCTGTGGCGATGCACGCCGACGCACTCGAGTGGCCCTGCTTCGGCGACCGTCCGCCGGCGGGGCGCTGGGGCGGGCTGGCGGCGGGCGCGGTGCTGGCGATGGCAGCGCGCGGCCGGGGCCGACACGGCCCCCGGTTCGGGCCTGGCGGCGGGTTCGGCCCGTTCTTCTTCGGCGGCCCGGGCCGGTTCCCACGTGGGCCGAGGGCTCGCCGGGGCGACGTCCGGGCGGCAGCTTTGCTCCTGCTCGCGGAAGATCCTCGCAACGGCTACCAGATCATGCAGGAGATCGAGAAGCGCTCCGACGGCGTCTGGCGCCCGAGCCCGGGGTCGGTCTATCCGGCCCTGGCCCAGCTCGAGGACGAGGGGTTGATCCGCGCCGAGGAAGTCGGTGACCGGCGTACGTATGTGCTGACCGACGCCGGGCGGACGTATGTCGACGAGCGCCGCGAGGAGCTGGATGCTCCCTGGGAGCTCATGACCGACGCGGTCGACGGCGACGTCGCTTCGCTGTTCCGCGAGATGCGCCGCGTCGGGATGGCGGCCGGCCAGATCGGCCACCTCGGGAACGAACAAGAGATTGCGAAGGCGCGCGTCGTCCTCGCTGAGGCGCGGCGGGCGCTGTACGCCCTGCTCGCGGAGGACGAGGCGGGCGAATGACCGAACTCGATCGAAAGGACAGACGTGGCAGCATCGAATGACCACCGGTATGAGCCCGGCGACGGCCCGCGCGATCGCTCACTCCGTGTCGGCGACAAGGAACGCGACGCCGTCAGCGAGATCCTGCGGCAGCGCCACGTGGAGGGACGGCTCGACGCGGATGAGTTCCAGACACGGCTCGAGCGCTGCCTCACGGCGAAGACCTACGCCGAGCTCGACGAGCTCGTCGCGGACTTCCCCCGCGAGGAGGCCGAGCGTCGGCCCCGCGCGAATGCCTGGAGCCGGCGCCCATGGCCGCTCGCGTTGCCGTTCGTCGTTCTGATTGCGGTGCTCGCCGGCGGTCACGCTGTGTGGCTGGCCGTCCCGCTGTTTCTCTTCTTCGTCGTGCGCCCGCTGGTCTGGCGTGCGCGCGGCGGCTACGGGCCGTGGGCCTGTGGCCCGCGTAGCCCCGTCACGCGCGCCTGACCTGGTCCGACGTCTGACCGGGCCGAGCCAGGCTACGGCACGAGCACGAACTTGATTCCCGCGCCGCTCCGTGTCGCGGCGAACGCACGCTCCCACTCGGCGAGCGGAACCGCCTCCGTGAGCAGCGGGCCGAGGTCGACGCGACGCTCACCGATCAGCTCGAGCGCGCGGATCCACGACGCCGGCGTCGAGGCGTTGCCGGACGTCATCGTCACCTCACCGAAGCACACGAGGTCGAGCGGCACCGAGACGCGCTTCCCCGCGAGCCCGATCTGGACGTAGCGCCCACCACGACGAACGGATTCGAGTGCAAACGTCATGCCGGACTCGTGGCCCGAGCACTCGACGGCGACGTCGAACGCCCCGAGATCGCCCGCGGCGGTCGTCGACGTCGCGAACCCGAGCGTCGCGGCGACCGCGAGGCGAGCGGTGTCGTTCGTCGTGCCGCGGATGTGCACGTCCGCGCCCGCTGCGCGCGCGACCTGGGCGGCGAGCAGGCCGATCGGGCCCGGGCCGACGACGAGCACCGCGTCGCCCGGGCCGATCCGATCGGGATCGAGCAGCGAGTGGCAGCAGCACGCGAGCGGCTCGACCATCGCCGCCTCCCGGCCGTCCAGCCAGTCGGGGATGCGGTGCAGGTTGCGCGCCGGGACGAGGAGCCGCGGCGCGAACCCACCGTCCACGAACGAGCCGATCGACCGGCGCTCGGGACAGAGGTTGATCCGGGCCTCGCGGCACCAGCGGCAGCGCCCGCACGTCGAGAAGTACGTCTCGGTGACGATGCGCGCCCCGCCCCAAGACAAGTCGACGCCCTCGCCGAGATCCGCGACGACGCCGGAGACCTCGTGCCCCATCGTCACCGGCGGCTGCGAGGCGTACTCGCCGTCGAAGATGTGGACGTCGGTGCCGCAGATCCCGGCCGCAACGACGTCGACGACCACATGACCGGCGATCGCCTCCGGCTCCGCGCGCTCGGCGAGCGCGACATGACCCGGTCCGGTCGCGAGCTTCGCCAGCCCCTGCATCCCGAAACGCTCAGTCCCCGCCGGCGGTCGCGCGCGCGTAGATCGCGGCGAGCGCGAGCACGATCAGCCCGTAGATGATCTGCCGCAACGCCTGCGACGCGTTCAAGATCGTCAGCAGGGAGTCGAGGACGGTGAGGATGAGCGCGCCGAGGATCGTCCCTGCGTAGCCGCCGAGGCCGCCGAAGATCGAGGTCCCGCCGATCACCACCGCCGCGACCGACGGGAGCAGGAACGGGCTGCCGATGCCGAGGTCGGCGGCGTTGTTGAAGCCCACGAGCAGGATCCCGCGATGCTGCGGCGAGCATGCCGCAGAGCGCGTAGACGACGAGCAGCACCTGCCAGTTGCGCACCCCGGCGAGACGAGACGCCACGGGGTTGTCGCCGACCGCGTAGATCATGCGCCCGATGCCCGAGTAACGCAGCCCGAGGATGATCACCACCGCGACCGGGCCCCACACGAGCAGGTCGTACGGGACGTACGTGAGGAAGCGTTCGGAGCCGAGGGTCACCACGAAGTTCGGCACGAGTGCCGTGAACTGCTTCTGCGCCTGCACCGTCAGCAGGCCGAGCGTGATCGTCGAGATCCCGAGCGTCATGATCAGCGCGTTGACACGGAAGAGGGCGATCCCGATGCCGTTGACGAGCCCGATACCGAGCCCGACGGCGAGCGCGAGCGCGATCGCCTCGGCCGAGCCGTGCGTGCCGAAGCGCGAGATGACGAACGCACCGGTGGTCGCAGTCGTCGCCACCGACAGGTCGACGCCGCCGGTGAGCATGACGAGCGTCTGACCGGCGGCCATCAACCCGAGCACCGCCGCGTACAGGAACGTCGTCGAGACCTGCTTCAGCGTCAGGAACGCGCCGTCCCCCTGCGCGCGGTTGATGATGTCGGTGGCCACGAACAGCCCGATGAAGACGACCGTCAGGACGGCGGCCGGGTTGTCGGACCCGAACTGCCCCAACGACAAGCGGGCTGTAGGCCGCGGCGCCGCGGCCATCAGCCCTTCCCTTTCTGACGCACGACGAGGCCGCCGATCATCACGACGAGCACGATCAGCGCCCCCTGGATCACCTGGGCGTAGTTCTGGTCGACGCCCTTCAGGATCATCACGGTCTTGACCAGCGTGAGCACGAACGCCGCGAGGATCGGCCCGATCAGGCCGCCGACACCGCCGAGCAGCGACACGCCGCCGAGCACCACAGCCGCGACCGAGTTGAGCGTGTAGATCCCGCCCGCGTTGGGATCGCCGAGCCCCGAGGCGGCGGTCAGCGCGAGGCCGCCGAGCGCGCCGAACGCACCCGAGTACGCGTACGCGAGCACGCGCGTCGCCGGGACGTTCACGCCGGCGAGGTACGCGGCGTTGCGGTTCGAGCCGATCGCGTAGAGGGCCAGGCCGACGCGCGAGCGCCGCACCGTGAGCCAGAGGACCGAGTAGGCGCCGAACAGGATCACGAGCGCGGACGGCAGCCAGTGCGTCGCGACCGTGTCGAGCGTGACGAGGTTCTGGTACCGGGTCGGCGCACCGCCGCCCGGCACTTCGAGCACGGCGAGCGCGAGCCCGCCGAGCACGAACAGCATCGCGAGAGTGACGATGATGTCGGCGACGCGCGTCACGACGATCGTCAGCCCGATCGCCGCGCCGACGAGCGCAGCCCCGAGGACGATCACGATCGACGAGAGCACCGCGTCTCGGAAGCTCAGGTGCAGCATCACGCGCGCCGAGACGACGTTGACGAGCGCCATCATCGACCCGATCGAGAGGTCGATCCCGCCGCTCAGGATCACGATCGCCTGGCCGCAGGCGGCGAAGCACAGCGGCAGCGCGTCGATCGCGAGCGACTGGACGTCGAACGGGCCCCACTTGAGCGTGGTCTGCCCGCGCCAGTAGACGACGAGCGCGATCAGCAGGAGGAGGACGCCGATCGTCCAGCCGTGGCGCCTGAGCACGCGGACGGGCAGGCTCGTCGACGGAGGCGTCGCGGTCCCGGCGACGGTCGAGGTCAAGCCGCCTCCCCCGTGTCGGTCTCGACGAGGCCGTGCATCGCGCGGAGGAGGGAGGCCTCGTCCGCGGCCGCACCGGGCAGCTCGGCGGTGATGCCGCCGCCGTAGAGCGTCAGCACGCGGTCGCAGACGAGCGGAAACTCGGCCAGCTCGCTCGAGAAGAACACGATCGCGCCACCCTCGTCGGCGAGCCGTCGCAGCAGCGCGTACATCTGGCGCTTCGTGCCGACGTCGATGCCCCGTGTCGGGTCGAAGCAGAGCATCGTGCGGAAGCCGCTCGCGAGCCAGCGGGCGATCGTCACCTTCTGCTGGTTCCCGCCGGAGAGCCGTCGCACCTGACGGCCGGCGCGCACGTCGATCTGCAGCGAGTCGATCGCACCGCGCACGCGCCTGCCCTCGTCGCGCATGTTGATCGCCCCCCACCGGCCGGGGCGGTTGTAGCGCGGCGAGGCGATGTTCTCGCGAACCGACCGCTGCGGCAGGAGCGCCTGGAGCCTGTCGGCGGGAACCAGCACCACGCCGGCCCGGATCGCGTCGTACGGGTGGCGGGCGCGAAGCGGCTTGCCGGCGGCGAGGATCTCGCCGGCCTCGGCCGTTCGCTGGCCGGAGAGCACCGCGAAGAGCTCGTCCTGGCCCTGGCCTTCGAGCGCGGCGATCCCGAGGATCTCGCCTGGTCGAAGCGCGAAGGAGATGTCCCGCACGAGGCCCGCCGAGAGGCCGCCGACCTCGAGCGCGGACGTGCCGTCGGCCGGCGGGGCCGGCCGTTCGGCCTCCGCCTCGTGGTCGAGCGCGACCGCGGCCGCCTCTGCGGCCTCCGGGCCGAGCATGTAGCTCGACGATCGCCTCCTCGCCGCGCTCCCTGCGGGTCGATCGTCGCGACTGCGCCGCCGTCGCGCAGGATCGTCGCCCGGTCGCACGAGGCGATCACCTCCTTCAGGCGGTGCGTGATGAAGAGCACCGACCCGCCGCGCTCGCGCACGGCCGTGCATCACGGTGAAGACACGCTCGGCGAGGTCGGAGGGCAGCGCAGCGGTGATCTCGTCGAGCAGGAGCAGCTGGGGCTCGCGCGCGAGCGCCCGTGCGAGGTCGATCATCCGCAGCAACGGCAACGGGACGTCTCGGACGAGCTCGCCGAAGTCGAGGTCGAGGTCGAGCGCGCGCAACCGCGCGTGCACGTTCTCGGGATCGTCCCCGGTCAGCCGCAGGTTCTGCGCCACGGTCAAGTCGGGCACGAGGGCGGGGTCCTGGAAGACCGGCGACAGCCCGATCGCCGCCGCCCGTGCGGGCGATCCGATGCGCACCTGCTTCCCGCGCACGGACGATCGGTCCCGGCGTCGGGCGAAGTCACGCCCGTCAACACTCTTGACGAGCGTGCTCTTGCCGGCGCCGTTCGCCCCGAGCAGGGCGTGCACCTCGCCCGGCTGCCACGAGCAGGTCGGCAGAGCGCAGCGCGACCACCGGGCCGTAGCTCTTCGCCAGGCCGCGCGCTTCGAGGAGGAGCTCGGTCGCCATACCGAGGTCGCCGCGGGAGAGGGCCGGAGCCCCCTCCCGCGGTACCGATCAGCGCGAGGCCGCTAGGGCCCCTTGCAGCTGAAGAGCTGCTGCGACGTGTACGTCGTCCACGGCTTGATCTGCAGCCGTGCACTGTACGTCGGCGGACGACTCGGCGAGTAGTTCGCCTTGATGTCCTTCTTGCCCGCCGCGGTGCCGTTGTCCCACGCCTGCGGGGTCAGCTTGACCCAGTTCTGGACGCTCTTGCCCTGCAGCAGGTCGAGCGCCACCGCCGCGCCCGCGCCGCCGATCGTGGCGGGGTTGGTGACGGCCAGCGCCGCGGAAGCCCTTGTAGTGTCAGGAGCTGCTTGAGGAACTCGTTGTTGTCGGCGCCCACGACCGGCACGTACCGGCTTGCCGGCGGTCTTGAACGCGTTGACGACGGTGTAGTCGATCCCGGACGTCCAGACGCCGTCGACCTTCACGCCGGAGTTGAGGATGTCGAGGATCTGCTTGCCGCCGGGCGCGAACTGCCAGCCGGTGAAGGTCTGCTTGACGACCTTGATGTTCGGGTACTTCTTGAGCGCCTGCACGAAGCCCGGTGTGGCGATCGGTGTCGGCCGGGACGCCGGCGATGCCGCGCATCTCGACGACGTTGCCCTTGCCTCCGAGCTGCTTGAACAGCCACTCGGCGCCGAGGCGGCCGTAGGCGACCTGGTCGTTCGTGACGTTGTGCGCCTGGGGCGCCGTCACGCGCTGGTCGACCGACACGACCTTCACCCCGCGCGCTGCGGCCTGCTGGATGACGCTGTTGAGCGCCGTCGAGCTCGACGGGTTGATGATGATCGCGTTCGCGCCGGCCGAGATCAGGTTGCGGATGTCGGCGGTCTGCTCTGCCGGCCCGCCGTTGCGGTCGGCGACGATCACCTTGCTCACCATGCCGCTCGCCACCGCCTGGGCCTTGACGGCGCAGATCATCTCCTCGCGCCACCCGTTGCCGACGAGCGTGTTCGACACACCGAGGACGTACTTCGCCTGGGCCTTGCCCGGGTGCGCGTACGCCGCGACGGCGGCCGTGACGGACACGGCGGCGAACGCGACGAGCGCGATCGCCCAGCGTGCTCCTCTGAACGAGCCCTTCAACTGATGCCTCCTCTTGTGGGGAAACGCTGACGTGGGGGGTCGTGCGGCCAAGCGTACGGGGGCGGCCTCCTTTCTTCTATCGGGTCTCACACTCATGTCCCCGTAGCGACCGTGCGTACCGCCGGGCGTGTTCGGCGTAGGCAGCCTCGAACAGCTCGGCAGAAGCTTCCTGCCCGACGACCGCCGCGCTCGTGAGCACGGGCGGCATCGCGCCCCGCTCGACGAGCAGCTCGGCCGTCTGGGCCTTGATCTCGTTGACGAGCGCGACGGCCGCGATCGTCGAGCCGGGCGCGACGGGAGTCGCCAGCCCGTCGATCGAGACGAGCGCATCGCCCGGCGGCGTGCCGAGGTCGAGCACGATGTCGGCGTTGTCGAGCAGCCGCCCGGC
This sequence comes from uncultured Thermoleophilia bacterium, assembly GCA_963742615.1. Taxonomy (GTDB): domain Bacteria; phylum Actinomycetota; class Thermoleophilia; order Gaiellales; family Gaiellaceae; genus PALSA-600. The sequence goes on from CAVUMS010000004.1 coordinate 425,431, forward strand.
CTCGTGAGTCGGCTCGCCGGCCATCGAGTGCGCGACCGAGGTCACCGCGATCACGGTGAGCCCGCGTCTGCGAGCTCCGATCGCCATCTCGATCGGCACGGCCGATCAGGCCGCTCGCCGCTGAAGACGATCATGGACGTCGGTCGGCCGGAGGTCGAAGTTCGCCAGGATCGTCTCGGCGAGCCCCTCGACGTGCGCTCGATGAACATCGCCTGGCGCTGGCCGTTCGAGCCGACGACCTGCGTGTGGAAGGTCATCGAGAGCTCGACGATCGGGTTGAAGCCGGGGTACGAGCCGTAGCGCGGGAACATCTCCTCGACCGGGATCCGCGAGTGACCCGTGCCGAAGAGGTGAACGAGCCCGTCGGCGGCGATCGCATCCGCGCACGCCGCTGCGACGGTGGCGATCGCCTCCGCCTGCTCCTCGACCCGGTCGAGCAGCAGGCGCGCGGCGGCCACGAACCTCGTCGTCCGCGGCGCGGTGAGAGTAGAGTCGATCGGCATCAACCTGTCTAGACGTTTAGACAGCTGCGACGCTACTTCGATCGCAGACCCCAGTCAAGGAAGGAGCCGCGAGGACCAGTGGACGGTCACAGAGTGACGATGCTCGGCACCGGGCTGATCGGGCTCTTCTACACGCGCACGCTGCACGGCCAGCGCGGACGTGACCGTGTCGCGGTCGTCTACTCGCGGTCGGCCGAGCGCGCGGAGGCGTTCGCCGCCGCGAACGACGTCCCCGAGTACACGACCGATCTCGAGGCGGCGATCGCCGACCCGTCGACGGACACCGTCGTGATCGGGCTGCCGAACCACCTGCACCTCGAGGCGGTCGAGCTCTGTGCGCGGCACGGCAAGGCGGCCCTCTGCACGAAGCCGCTCGCGCGCAACGCCACCGAGGCGAAGCAGATCCTCGACATCGCGGAGTCCGCCGGCATCTTCACCGGCTATCTCGAGGATCTCGTCTACACCCCGAAGACCTTGAAGGCCGTCGCGGCCGTCCGGGCCGGCCAGATCGGCGAGGTTACCTGGGCGCGCTCGCGCGAGACGCATCCCGGACCGCACTCGGCCTGGTTCTGGGACGCCGAGCAGGCAGGCGGCGGCGCGATCGTCGATCTCGGGTGCCACTGCATCGAGATCGTCCGCAGCTACGTGGGCAAGGGAAACAGACCGGTCGAGGTGGCGGCGTGGACCGACACGCTGGTGCACCCGATCGAGGCCGAGGACAACGCGATCGCGTTGATCAAGTTCGAGTCCGGGCGCGATCGGCCAGTTCGAGGTGTCCTGGACGTTTCGAGGTGGCATGGACCTGCGGGACGAGGTCGCCGGCACCGAGGGGACGATCTGGACGAATCACTTCTTGCGCACCGGCTTCGAGATGTTCTCGTCGGGCGAGGGAGCGGGCTACGTCGCCGAGAAGGCCGAGACGACGAGCGGCTGGCTCTTCCCGGTCGGCGACGAGGTCGCCGAGCTCGGCTACGTCGACATGTTCACGGACATGTTCGACGCGCTCGACACCGGCCGGGAGCCGACCGAGACGTTCTACGACGGCTACGTCGTCAACGCCGTGATGGACGCCGTCTACGCGGCGGCCGGGTCGGGCCGCTGGGAGCCGATCGAGATCGACGACTGGCGCGGCGGAACGACCGAGCGAATCGCCAAGAGCCGTCGTACCCACGACGGCAAGACGGTGATCAAGGAGGAGCGGATGCCCGACGGCCGCCGCAAGCTGATCCTCAAGGACGAGACGACCGGCGTCTTCTCGGACGTCGTCGCCTAGAACCGGGCACCGACGTTCACGCCACCGCGGCGAGCGCGGCCGCGATCGCGGCAGGGTCGTCGCCGAGGGCGGAGCCCATCCCGACCGCGACCGCTCCCGCGTCGAGGAACGCGCGCGCGTTCGAGGCGTCGATGCCCCCCGTGACGATCAGCGGGACGTCTGCGAGCGGCGCGAGCACGTCCCTCACGTAGCCCGGGCCGCCGAACGCGCCGGGGAAGAGCTTCACGAGGGCGGCGCCGGCCGTCCACGCGCGTTCGATCTCGGTTGGCGTCAGGGCGCCCGGGATCACCGGGATCCCGAGCTCGCCGGCTCGCTCGAGCACGGCCGGAACGGTCCCCGGCCCGACGACCGCTTCCGCTCCGACCGCGACCGCCGCGTCCACGTCCGCCGCGGTGCGCACCGTGCCGGCGAGCACCGAGAGGTCTCCTCGGCCGCGCGTGCGCGCGATCGCACCGAGCGCGTCCTCCGAGTCGAGCGTGATCTCGACCACTCCGACTCCTGCGTCCGCGAGCATGTCGACGCGTGCGTCCACGTCGGGCACCCGTCGTAGAATCGCGACGAGCCGCTCGGAGCGGATGCGCTCAATCGCCGACATCGGCGCCGTCCTCGCGCAGCCGCGCCCGTAGGACGGCCGGGTCGAGCCGCTTCGGCTCGGCGGTCGACGCCGCGGCGGTGCCCGCCGCCTGCCCCATCGCCATGCACGTCGCCATCGAACGCGCCGACGCGTGCGCCTCGTGCGTCGCCGAGAAGCAGCGCCCGGCGACGAGGACGTTCTCGAGCCTCTGCGGCTGGAGCGAGCGGTACGGGATGCCGTAGGTTGCGCCCTCCTCGAGGTACACCCAGCGCGTGTCGTCACCGGCGTGGTGCTCCTCGATCGGCGCTCCGCACCGTGCGATCTGGTCGTCGAACCGCCTGGCGGAGAGGATCTCGTCGGCCGACAACACGTGCTCGCCCACGATGCGGCGGCTCTCGCGCACGCCGATCGCCGGGCTCGTCGACACCAGCACCGCACGCTCGTATCCCGGAACGCGCTCGCGCAGGAAGCGAAAGTACTCGCCCGCCTGGCGACGCCCCTCGCGCTCGGCCGCCGAGAGCTGGTCGGCGTCCGTCGCGTCGACTCTTCGGACGCGCGTCATCAACGCCATCATCACGCCCTCGTGCGGCGTCCGATGCACGGAGCCCTCGACGCGCGTCAGCGCATACCGCCCCGAGTCGCGCGCCTCGCGCATCAACGCCCACAGCTCCTGCTTCGGCAGCGCCTCGGCGCGCGCGACGTCGACGTTCGCGACGCGAAACACCGTCGACAGGCTCTGCACGTCGTCGCCGGGCGCCTCGAAGGGAGCGCCGGCAAGCGCGCAGACGTCCGCGTCACCCGAGGCGTCGACGACCACCCGTGGCCGGATCCGCCGCACCCCTCCCTTCGCGGCTGCCTGGACCTCGACGACCCGGCCTTCCTCGACGGTCACGGCGAAGACGAACGCGTGCAAGAGCGTGGATGCACCCGCCTCGTCGACGAGCTCGTCCCAGACGCGCTTCAGCGTCTCCGGGTCGTACGTGACGCCGGTGCCGGCGCCGTAGGTGTTCGGCCGCTCGAAGGCCATCCCGCGTTCGACCAGCCTTCCGACGACCTCGTCGGGAATGCCGGAGACGACCTTTCGCGGCGAGGCGCCGGGCGTATAGAACGCGTAGAAGGTGTCGAGGACCGCCGTCGAAGTGCCCCCGAGGAACCCGAAGCGGTCGACGAGCAGCGTCGACGCACCCGTGCGTGCGGCCGCGATCGCCGCGGTGCTCCCCGCCGAGCCGGCGCCGACCACGAGGACGTCGACACTTGTGCTCATCTGTGCAAGAGTACGCACGAATGAGCAGATCGGCAATGGCGGAGGTCGCGCGCCTCTACTACGTCCGCGAGCTCACCCAGCAGCAGATCGCGGAGCGGCTCGGCGTCTCGAGGTTCAAGGTGCTGCGGTTGCTCGAGCAGGCTCGCACCGAGGGAGTCGTCCGGTTCGAGATCGACGAGCCCGTGCCGGTGCTCGACGAGCTCTCGCGCGGCCTCGAGGACCGCTTCGGCATCACGGCGGTGGTCGTCGCGCACGATGTCGCCGGGGCCGCGGCCGGGCTGCTTCCCCGCCTGCTCGCGGCCGACGACGTGCTCGGCGTCGCGTGGGGGAAGACACTGGCCACGATCGCAGCCCAACTCCGCGAGCCTGGCCGGAAGCTGCCCGTCGTCCAGATCTGCGGCGCGATCGAGGGTCTCGTGCCGGGCACGGGGCCGACCGAGCTCGCCGCGCGCTTTGCCGCGTGGTCGGGCGGGCGCTTCCATCCGCTCGAGGCGCCGGCGGTCGCGGACGAACGCGCGCTCCGGCGAGTCGTTCGCCCGACCACGTCGGTCTTCGACGACGTGACCGTCGCCCTGCTCGGGATCGGGACGCGACCCGGTGCCGCGGGGCACCTGCTCGTCCACGTCTTCGACGACGACGGCCGCATCGTCTCCGCCGAGCGGGCGATCGCGCTCTCGGTGGCCCAGCTCAGGCGGGCGCGGGTGGTCGCGGCTGCGGGCGGGCGTCGCAAGCAGCGCGCCGTCCTCGGCGCGCTTCGCACAGGGCTGATCGACGTGCTGGTCACCGACGCCGCGTGCGCCCGGCACGCGCTCCGATGAAGACCGTCGTCGTGACGGGTGCGGCAGGCGGGATCGGGTCCGCGACGGCGGCCGTGTTCGTCGATGCGGGCTTCGACGTCCACGGCGTCGACCGGGACGACCCGTTCCCGGAGCTCGAACGGCTCGACGCGCTCGTGTGCGCGCACGGGATCAGCGGCCGCCGGCTCGGCGACGGACCGGTCGATCTCTGCACCGAAGCCGGGTGGGACGCGGTGCTCGACCAGAACCTGAAGAGCGTGTTCCTCTACGCCAAGCGGGCGATCCCGCTGCTGCGGGCGAACCGGGGCGGTGCGATCGTCACGCTCTCGTCCGTGCTCGGGCTCGTCGGCGGCGACGCCGACTTCGCCACGCACGCGTACGCCGCCTCCAAGGCCGGGCTGATCGGGCTCACGCGCGCGATGGCCGTCACCTATGCGTCCGACGGGATCCGCTGCAACGTCGTCGCGGCCGGCCTGGTCGAGACGCCGATGAGCGCTCGCGCGCAGGCCGACCCGGCGATCGTCGGGCGCCTGGCGGACCTGCAACCGCTGACCGGCACCTTCGGCTCGCCGGCCGACGTCGCGTCCGCCTGCCTCTACCTCGCAACCGCGACGTTCGTCACGGGCGCGGTCCTGACGGTCGACGGGGGCTGGACCGCGCGGTGAGATGCCTCGGCCTCGACCTCGGCGCCACGAACATCAAGCTCGCCCTGCTCGAGGACGGAGCGCTCGTCGAACGGCACGACGAGCCCACGCGCTCCGAGCACGGAGAGCCCGCGTCCGTCCTGCGCCGCCTCGCCGACCTCGGTCGGTCGATCGACCGGGTCGACTCGATCGGGGTCGCGCTGCCCGGCCTGTTCGACGACGCGGGCAACGCAGCTCCTGCTGCCCAACCTCTACGGCGAGTGGACGGGTGTGCCCGTGCGCGACCCGCTCGAGGAACTGCTCGGCGTCCCGGTTCGTCTGATCAACGACGGGCACGCATTCGCGCTGGCGGAGTCGAAGCTCGGCGCCGGCCGCGGCGCAGCGGACGTGATGTGCGTCGTCTGCGGCACCGGCGTCGGCGGAGGTCTCGTCCTCGGCGGCCGTCTGCATCTCGGCGTGACCGACCGCGGCGGCGAGCTCGGGCATCACACGGTGGACGAAACCGGTCCCGCCTGCCCGTGCGGCAACCGCGGCTGCCTCGAGCTCTACGCCGGAGCTCGGGCGATCGCAACCGCCGCCGCGGCCGATTCGTTCGACGACGCGGTTGCGCGCGCGAGAGCGGGAGACGACGCGGCGGTGCGTGCGCTCGGACGCGCGGGTGAGCTCGTCGGGCTCGCGATCGCGAACGTGCTGATCTTCCTCGCGCCCGAACGGGTCGTGATCGGCGGCGGCGTGACGGAGGCGGGCGAGCTGCTGCTCGGGCCGCTTCGCGCCTCGATCGCCGCGCGGGCGCGCGTTGCGCCACTCGAGCAGATCGACATCGCCGCGGCGGAGCTCGGGCCGCGCGCCGGCGCGATCGGCGCCGCGCTGTGGGGGCAGAACGGATGATGGGCGAACGCGTCGCCGTCCACTTCTCGCCGCACCCCGACGACGAGCTGCTCGGCGCGCCCGCCGCGCTCTTCACGCTGCGTGACGCAGGCTGGCGCATCGTCAACGTCGCCTGCTCGCTCGGCCGGCCGACGCAGCGGGCCCGTCGTCGGGGCGAGCTCGAGGAGGCGTGCCGCCGCGCCGCGTTCGAGCTGCGGGTCGACGAGCCCGAGCCGGTCGCGGTGCTCGAGGAGCTCCGCCCCACTCTGGTCGTCGCGCCGAGCCCTCACGACCGCCATCCGTTCCACGAAGAGGTCGGCCGCGCCGCGCTCGCAGCGGTTGCCGAGACCGGCGCTTCCGAGACGGTCTGGCTGTGGGGGCTCTGGGGCGAGCTGGCTCTGCCGACGCTCGTCGTCGAGGTCACCGACGAGCGGCTCGACGAGATCGAGCACGCGCTGTCCGCCCACGCGGGCGAGCTCGAGCGGAACGACGCGCGGCGGTTGCTGCGCGCCCGCAGCGCGGCGAACGCCGTCGTCGGCGCCGAGCGCGTGTTCGGCTTCGGCTCGCAGGGGCTGCCGTTCCGGCGGGCGGAGCTGCTCACCGAGCTGCGGCTCGTCGGTGATCGCTGGCGGCTCTGCGAGCCCCGCGTCCTTCACGGCGCGGAAGCAGCGGGCGACGGCAACGCCGGAGAGACCGACGTCACCGAGTGGCTGGCGGAGCGGAGCCTGACGAGCCGGTTCGGGTCACGACACGCGTTCCCGTCGCCTTGAACGACGCGAAGGCGACCGCCCCGATCCGCAGGTCGAGCCGCGCGAGCGACTCGCTCGTGATCTCGGCGGTCACCGGCCCGATCGCGAGGCGCACACGGTTGCCGAGCTCGGTCACGTTCCGGATCGGCTCCGCCGATCACGTTCAGCGCCGAGTCGTGCGGCGGAGCGTGGCCGACCGTGATGTCCCACGGGTAGACGGCGAGCACGACCTCGCCGCCCGCGCGGCTCCGCCGTGCTCGACGATCGTGCCGTCCTGCGAGCCGGACGCGTGTCGAGCCGTTCGCCGACGGCTCGGCCGTTCCGTGCAGGAGGTTGGCGCCCGTGAACGACGCGACGAACGCGTCGGCAGGCGCGGCGACCAGCTCGGCCGGCGCGCCGATCTGGCGCAGCCGTCCGTCGACGATCACGCTCGACCCGGTCGGCGAGCGCGGCCGCGTCCTCGAAGTCGTGCGTGACGAGGAGCGCCGGGATGCTCGAGGCCGGCGAGCAGCTCGTGCAGCTCGGCGCGCACGGTGGCCTTCGTGTGCGCGTCGAGCGCCGAGAGCGGCTCGTCGAGCAGGAGCACGTGCGGGTCGCGCGCGAGCGCGCGCGCCAGCGCGACGCGCTGGCGCTCGCCGCCGGACAGCTCCGCCGGGACGCGCGTCCGCGAGGTGCGGCGATGCCGAAGCGCTCGAGGTACTCGTCGCGCCTCGTGCCGGCGCGCGTACTCGATGTTCTGGCGCACGGTCATGTGCGGGAAGAGCGCGTAGTCCTGGAAGACGAGCCCGACCGCGCGCTCGTCCGGGGCGAGGTCGATGCCTGCGGGCCGCATCGAACCACGCCTCGCCGCCCGACCGCGATCCGGCCCGCGACTCGGCGTCGCGAGCCCGGCGATCGCGCGCAGGACCGTCGTCTTCCCGGCGCCGGACGGGCCGACGAGCGCGACGGTCGACGTCGACGTCGAGGCTCAGCCGAGGTCGAAAGACCGAAGAGGGAGCTCGAGGTTCGTCGAGGGGGAGCGCTGCCACGTCAGTGAAGTGTGCAGGGCCACGAGGAGCACGATGCTGATCAGCACGAGCACGCCGCCCATCGCGAGCGTCGCGTCGAAGTCCAGGTCGAACTCGGCGTAGATCGCGAGCGGCAGCGTCTGCGTCACGCCCTGCAGGCTGCCGGCGAACATGATCGTCGCGCCGAACTCGCCGAGCCCGCGGGCGAACGAGAGCGCGAGGCCCGGCGATCGAGCCCGCCGCGGGCGAGCGGCAGGATCGACGCGGAAGAACGTGCGCACCGGGCCGGCGCCGAGCGTCCGCGACGCGGCGACGAGGTTCGGATCCGTCGCCTCGAACGCCGCGATCGCCTGCCGGATGTAGAGCGGGCTCGGCGACGTACGCGACCGCGATCGTGACCGCCGCTCTGCGTGAACGGGAGCGTGACCCCGAGCGCGTCGGAGACTCGAGCCGAGCAGCCCGATGCGCCCGAACGCGGCGAGCAGCCCGATGCCCGCGACGGCCGGCGGCAGCACGAGCGGCAGCTCGACGAGCGTGATCGCGAGCGACCGCCCGGGGAAGCGGCGCGTCGCGAGCAGGTAGGCGGTCGGGCGTCCCGAACAGCGAGGATCAGCACCTGCGCGATCAGCGCTCGTCTTCAGGCTGACGACGAACGCGTCCTTCACGACCGGGTTCGAGAGCTGGTCGAGCAGGTGTCCCGGGCGACGTGTGCACGAAGATCGCGACGATCGGCAGCAGCAGGAACGCGAGCGTGACGACCGAGACGCGCGACCGCACGCGACCGCCGAGCGCTGTCCGCCGCATCGCCGGCGCTACTTCTTCTTCTCGACCGGCTTCACGCGCGGCAGGAAGCCGGCGGCGAGCAGCTTCGCCTGGCCCGCCTTGCGTCAGCACCTTGTTCACGAACGCCTGCGCATCGGCCTTGTTCGCGCTGCTCGACGACGACGCAGATCCCGTACTGCACCTTCGGCTGCGCCCAGGCCGGCACCTTGAGCACCTTCACCTGGCCGGGGACGGTCTTCGCGTCGGTCGCAGTAGACGAAGCCGGCGTCGGCCTCGCCGAGCGCGACCTTGGCCAGCACCTCGCGCACGTCCGTCTCCTGGCTGACGACGTTCTTCAGCACCGCGGCGGACAGGTTCATGTTCTTGAGGATCTGCAGCGTGTAGCTGCCGACCGGGACACCCGGGCCGGCGATGACGAGCTTGACGCCGCTCTTGCGCTCAGGTCGTAGACGTTGTGGATGCTCGGCCGGGTTCGACTTCGGCACGACGATCACGAGCGTGTTGCGCGTGAACACGACCGGCTTCGAGCAGAGGCCCTTCGCGTTGAGCTGGTTCGGCAGCGTCATGTTCGCGGAGGCGAAGACGTCCGCCGGCGCGCCCTGCTGGATCTGCGCGGCCAGCGTGTTCGAGCCGCCGAACGAGTACCTCTGGGACGGGTCGATCTTCGGGAAGACGTCGGTCAGCGACGCGGCCGCGAAGACCGTGATCTGCGCCGTGCGGCGCCGCGTTGGCGCCGCCGAGCACGGCGAGACCGAGCGCCGCAACGACGACGGCGATGACGAGCGTGGCATGCGGCTCTGCACCGAGCCCTCTCTAGCTCTGGATCATCACGTTGGTCGACTTCACGATCGCGGTCGTCGCCATGCCGGGCTTCAGCCCGAGCTCCTCGACCGCGTCGCGCGTCACGACCGCGACGAGGCGCATCGGCTCGTTCACGACGATCTCGACCTGCGCCATCAGCCCGTCGGTCTTCACGTCGGTGACGACGCCGTGGAAGCGGTTGCGCGCGCTGATGTGGGAGCCGGCCTCCGTCGCCGCGCAGCCGGTCGATCTCGCGCGGCGGCGACGACGCGGCGGTTGCGCGTGTCGCGCGTCGACCTTGATCCGGCCCGCCTTGTCCCAGCGGCGCAGCGTGTCGAGGCTGATGCCCAGCGCCGCGGCCGCCTCGCTCGCCGTGTAGGTCTGCTTGCGGCACGTCAGCTCTCGTAACACGTCGAGCGCGGTCGACACGGCGTCGATCGTGAGGCGACGGCGGCGAACGCGCGTCCGATCACCGGCTCGTCCGAGCATGCGGTGCGAGCGCGCTGACGTGCTGCGCCTCGTTCGCCGCGATCTGGCCGATCGGCAGCCGGAGCTGCGGCGTCTGCACGTTCTCGATCGCACCGAGGTAGGCGCCGAGCGAGCAGCGTCTCGATCGCCCAGGCCAGCTGGAGGATCGATCTTCGGCGACGCGAACGCGCCCTTCGGGTACGCGAAGTCGATGTCGTCGGCGGTCGCCGGCATCTGGCCGGCTGCGGTGACCAGCTGCGCCAGTCCCGCGTAGTGGGCCTTCTCGTCCGCCTGCATCTGCTTGAGGGCGGCCGCAGCGGCTCCCGAAAGCTTGCCGCTCTGAGCCGCCTGCGCCTGGAAGTCTGTCGCGAGCAGCTCGACGCCGATCAAGAGCCGCAGGTAGGTGAGATCGTTGTCGGGCGTGGCGGCGGCCGCCTGGCCGGCGAGCCACGCCGCGACGCCCGTCGACGCGACCAGCGCGGCACCGCCACGGCGAACGAGCGCCGACCTGCTGAGGTATTGCCTAGGTTCAATGGGACGCATGGCCGCCGAGGATAGCCGACCGGCGCCAAGCGTTCATAGGCGTTGCCTGTATGCATGACGCAGACGCCTTCGCACCCGGGCGTGCGTGCAGGCGTTCGGGCAGACTGGCGCCGTGGCCGAGGACTGGCGCGTCACCGTCACGCTCGAGGAGCGCCGGGCAGGTCGAGCCGCTGCTCAAACAGCTGCACGAGCACCGCTGGAGGACCAGCTCGCGCCCGGAGTCGCCGGCCGCATCGCCGTGAGCTCGGACGAGAACAAGGTGCTTCCTGTACGCGGACACCCGCTGGAACGCCGAAGGGGCGGAGCCGTCGTGATGCGAGCTCGCCGCTGCGCACGGACTGCGACGCGGAGGACTGCGGCTCGATCGCTGGCACCCCGTCGAGGAGCGTTGGGAGGACGCCGGCGTCCCGCTGCCCGACGGACCGACGAGGACCTGCAACGCGAGCGGGAGCGGCTGGACGCCGAGGAGACGGCCGAGTCGCAGGCGAGCGGGTTCGCCTCCTGGGAGGTGCGCATCGAGTTCTCGTCACACCGTGACGCCTCGAGTTCGCGAATCGTGCGGAGGCGGAGGGTCAGCCGATCGTCCGGCGCTGGAAGTACGTGATCCTCGGGGCGAACGACGAGGACGACGCGCGCGCCCTCGCCGAGCAGCTGCAGGGCGAGCTTCCCGGCGAGGCGACGATCCACGTCGAGCCGGGGACGGGCACCGCCTGGGAGTGGCTCGGCGACCGGCCCTTCGCCGTGTTCGGCGGCTTGAGCCGTAGCTCTCAGCGCGCCAGCCGGTCGACGAGCGACGACGCCGTCGCGACGCCGACGACGACCGAGAGCGTCAGCACCGCGAAGTCGAGCGGCAGGTGCGCCGGCGTGCCGATCAGCAGTCCGCGCAGCGCGTCGACCTCGTAGCGACAAGCGGGTTGACGAGGCGAGCGCACGCAGCCAGTGCGGGCATGACGGCGACCGGGTACAGCGCGTTCGACGCGAAGAACAGCGGCATCGTGATCATCTGGCCGATGCCCATCAGGCGGTCGCGCCTCAGCACGACGCCGGCGATCGTCATCGACAGGCACGCGAAGAACGCACGAGCCGAGCATGACGATCACGCACGGTGCCGAGCAGCGTCGAGCGGGTTCGTCGTCAGCGCGACGCCGAGGATGATCGACAGGACGAGCACGACGACCACCTGCGCGAGCGCGCGGATGCCGGCCGCGAACGACTTGCCGAGGATCAGCGCCGAGCGCGGCGTCGGCGTGACGAGCAGCTTCGTCAGCACCCCCGCGTCGCGCTCCCAGATGATCTGGATGCCGTAGAAGATCGCGACGAACATGCCCGACTGGGCGATGATCCCCGGCGCGAGGAAGTCGAGATACGGGATGCCGCCCGTCGGGATCGCATGAATGCGGTTGAACGTCTCGCCGAAGATCACGCAGCCACAGCACGGGCTGGACGGCGCGCGTGAGGAGCTCGGTGCGGTCGTGGCTGAGCTTCTGCAGCTCGACGAGGCAGAACGTCAGCGTGCGGCTCGGGAACCGGCGCCAGACCGCGGGCGCCGGCGAAGCCGCTCAGCCGACGCGGCCGGCGGTCCTGCGAGTGCGGCGGATCTCACGGAGCCCTCCCTTCCCGATCTCGTGCCCGTCGAGCGTGTCGCCGGTGTAGCGGCGGAAGACGTCCTCGAGCGTCGCGTCCGGCGCCGAGCGACCGGCGCAGCTCCTCGGGCGTGCCGACGACGCGGATGCTGCCCGAGGTGCATCAGCGCGACGCGGTCGCAGAGCGCGTCGGCCTCCTCCATGTAGTGCGTGGTGACGAGCACCGTCATGCCGGTCGCGTGCCGCAGCTCCTCGACCCGCTCCCAGACGCCGTCGCGGGCGACCGGGTCGAGCCCGACGGTCGGCTCGTCGAGCACGAGCAGCGCCGGACGGTTGACCAGCGCCTGGGCCAGCTCGAGCCGGCGCACCATCCCGCCCGAGTACGTGCCGGCGAGCCGGTCGGCGACGTCGGCGAGGCCCATCGCGTCGAGCGCCTCGTCGACGCGCGCGTTGCCGCTCGCGGCGCGGCACGTCGTAGAGGCGCGCGAACCACGAGACGTTCTCGCGGCCCGTCAGCGCGGCCTCGATCGAGAGCTGCTGCGGCACGTAGCCGAGCAGCCGGCGCACCGCCATCTGCGCGAGCCGCGGACGTCGTGCCCGAACACCTCGACCGATCCCTCCTGCAGCGGCAGCAGCGTGTTGAGGACGCGGATCGTCGTCGTCTTGCCGGCGCCGTTCGGGCCGAGCAGCCCGAACACCTCGCCTGCGCGCACGTCGCAGGTCGATCCCGTCGACCGCGACGTGGTCGCCGAAGCGGTGCCGAAGCCCGCTGATCTCGACTGCGGCAGGCGCGGTCATGCGGCGGCCGCCGGTGCGTGCGGCTCGAGCTCGTTCGCGATGCGCGCGAGCGCAGGCACGGCAAGCTCGACGCGCCGTCTCTCGGCCGCCGGCAGCCGGGCGATCGCCTCTGCCGACCGCGGCCACGCGCCGGTCGCGCCAGGCGTCGACCCTGCGCTTCCAGTCGTCGGAGAGCGCAAGCCGGCCGACGCGCCGGTCGGATGCGTCGGTCGTGCGCACGAGGATCCCAAGCGCCGTGAGCTCTCCGACGAGCGTGCTGACGGTGTTGGGAGCGAGCCGCATCGCCTCCGCGGCGCCGGCGATCGAGATGCCGGGATGGCCGCGGACGACGCGCGCGAGCTCGAGCTGAGCGCGGGTCAGCGACGAGAGCTCCGCGGGTCGGCCGTCGCTCCTTCGCGTCGCGCGCCGGACCGCCGACATCGCTGTCAGCAGCTCGTCGGCCAGCCTCGCCGTCGTCGGCCGTGCTTGTCATCTTCACATGATAGCTCTGTAACAGAGCTAAGTGGTATAGAGGTCGTGCCGTGCCCGCGCGCCGACCGACTCGCTTGGCGCTGATCGCCGCGGCGATGAGCTCGTTCGCCGCAGGCGCGGGCTCCTCTTGACCGCCTCGGCGTCACCCCGGCCGGCTCGACAGGCCGCAGCTAGCCCGGCCCCAGGGGACCGGTCCCGTCGCCAGGGAAGGGTGACAAGACTGCGCCGCGCCGTCCACACCGTGGTACGAAGTTGCGCTCTGCAGGGAGATTGCGCGGCCCAACGGCCATGGCCGATCTCCTGGGAAGGGTGACGGAACTGCAACGGCCGCCCGCGGAAACGGGAGGCGCGTCGGCTAGATCCAGCTTGTCTCGACCGGCGGGGCCGGAGCCGCGCGGCGGACTACCAGCCTGATCCGGCCGCCGGCGGGAAGCTCGAACCGGAAGCGCCCGAGTTGGTCGACGCTCGCCGTTGCGAGGATCGTCCCGTCGTCCCGCTGCACGTCCACCTCGGCGCCGACTGCCGGCACCAGCTGCCCGAGCAGGAGCGTGCCGTCTCCGCTCTCGTCGACCTCGACGTCGACCTGCAAGTCGGTGGACCGGAACGTGAGCGAGCGCGTGACCTCCGCGACCGAGCGCATCCCAGCGACCTCGAGCCTCGAGTCCTCGAGCAGCTCTGCGAGCTCGGTGTCGACACGCCGCCATCCGAGTGCCGCGCGGGCATACGCGGTGACCTCGTGCGGGACGGGATCGACGGTGTTTGCGAGGCGTCTCAGCTGGGCGAGCAAGGGGTCGTCCGAGCCCTCTGGTTGCGTGGGGTTATTGGTCATGTTGGGCGGTCTCCTGGATGAAGAGCCGGTTGGAGGGCTCGTGATACATCATGTTCCGAGCTGCGCCACGCCGGCCGTCCGGCGGAGCTGGTCGAGGCAGCGCATCCTGGTCGGGCCGATCGCGCCGACCGGCATGTCGAGGGCGGCCCCGACCTCTTCGTAGCTCGGCGGATCCTCGGCGAGGAGCATGCGGAGCAGCGTCTTGCAGCGGTCGGAAAGCGACGCGAACGCCTTCCAAAGCGTGCCGTCCCGCTCCGCCTCGAGCAGCAGGCGGTCGATGCGTGTCCGAGTCAGGCGCTTCGAAGAGATCCGGCTCATCGGTGGCCTGCTCGCGCGTCCCGCGGCGAATCACGCCGAAGCGACTCGTGGCGGGCGGTGGTCGCCAGCCATGCGCCGAGCCGCTCCGGATCGTGAATACGGTCGAGGTGCTCGACGAGCCGAAGCCATGTCGTCTGCGCGACGTCGGCAGCGTCGTCGCGCGAGAGCCGGTGCGCGCGCGCGGTCGCCCAGACCAGGCTCGAGAAGCGATCGACGATCGCGTCCCACGCCTGCTGGTCCCCGCGGGCCGCCGCGTCGAGGAGCGAACTGAGGCTCACTTCGCGATCTGACGGAAGTCGCGACCCATGGCAGCCACACCGGCCGCGGGCCCGAAGAGAGGCACCAGTGGCCGATTCAGCAAGTCTGCCGCAGCGCCACGGGCGGTCCCACCCGCGACTGCCTTGTTGGCGAGGTAGGCCGCAACCTTCGGTGCGGCGAACGACGTCCCGGACCACCTCGCCCAGCCCTTGTAGGCAACCTTCTCCGGCGGCCCGTCCTCGACTCTCGTCGTCAGGTTGAAGTACAACCCTTTGACGTCTTCTCCGGCCGTATAGCCGAAGACCCAGTCGCCGTAGTTGGAAAACTCAGAGAGATGAGGGCCGGCGGTGTCCGGGTTGTTGGCGACAAGCGAACCGACGCCGACCACTGGGTAATCGGGCCACGGAAGTCCCGCCGGAAAGTGCGGCTTATAGGACGATTCGTTCCCTGCTGGACAGACCACCACCGAGGTCTTCTTGAGCTGCGGCAAGACGTTTGTGAAGGTCCAGTTCTTGAGCCCGCGCAACGTATGAAATGCGAACACCGGCACGATGACATCGGCGTCGGCGTGCTTGTAGATTTCGCGCGCGACGGACGCCTCCGTCGCCGCCGATTCGATGTCCCGGATACCCACCACGGTGACGTGCACCTTCGGACATCGTTCGGCGATCTCACCCGCCGTGAACGTGCCGTGCCCGTCAAGCAGCTCGAGCGGTTGACTAGGACTGGGAAGGCCGTTAGGCCCGACTAGCCTGTAGGCGTCATCCACGGGACTCGGCACCCACGATGTCCCGTTGAAGATCTCGCCGCGGACGCTGGCGAAGCCCCCACGGTTCCTGCGGTTCTCGAGCGATGGTTTCTTGATGTAGCCGGTGTCGATCACGACGACGCGCACGGGCTCCTCACCCTTCGGTGGCGGCACGTACTTGGCGATCGCTGTGGCGCGATTCGGTTGCGGCGCGAGATACTTCGGCGCGGACGCGGGGCAGTAGCACCCGAGATTGGGAGACGGCACCATCAGGTGATTCGGAGACACCAGCGATTTCTCGCCGAACCTGGCGCTGAGATCGGCAACGACGCCTTCGACCATCATGAATCGATCGGGGTTCGTCGGTCCCCAGATCTCGACGTCCCTGACGCCGTCCGTGCGCTTGCCGAGCTTGGCGATCACGCTGCCCTTTTTCCGCCACCCGTACTTAGTGGACAGCAGACCGCGCTCTTCATCAGTCGCGTCCTGCGACACCAGCAGTTCATCCCGGACCCAGGAGGAGAGCTCGAAGGTGGGCGCGGGCATCCACGCGTACCCCACATGGTGGTGGTCGGAGAGAATTCGACTTGTCAGGTGGGTTACGTTGGGAGGTGCCACAGCGATGCCGACCTCCTTACGGATTGCGTTTCGAAAGAGAGCGCCGCAGGAGGCGCTCCGATACCTGTCAGCGAGTTCATACGGCTCGCGGCGTAATTCCGCAAGTTGCAACTGGTGAGCGAAACAGCGCGACCCGAGAGGCGCTCGGAATCCGAGGACCTCGTCGCAGCAGCAGATGCCGCGCACGCTCTCGTCGAATCCTCCCCTCGAGAGGCCGCTGCCCGAGCCCAGAGGCTCGCGCAAGCAGCCTCACGGGCCGGAGCCGCGGAAGCGGAGGCCGCGGCGCTCCACGCACTCGGTTACGCGCAGTACCAGCTCGCCGACCCGAACGCCGTTGCGACCCTGCGCTCGGCCATCCGCATCGCCGAACGGCGGGGACTCACGTCACGCGCCGCGTACGCCCGCCGGCTGCTTGCCGGGATCTACGCCGACCGCGGAAACGTCCGCGCGGCGCTCCAGGAAATCGATCGTGCGTGCAGCGGTCTGAACGGCTCAGATCTCGCCCGAGCGCAGACCGTGCGTCTTGCCGTCCTCGCCAACCTCGGCCAGTCCGACATCGACCTCGCCTTCACGAGGAAGGCACTTCGGTCCCTCGAGCGCGACTCGGATCAGGTGTGGCAGGCAAGGCTGCTGCAGAACCGAGGGCTCGTCCTCTGGAACCGGGGCGACCCGCAGGCGGCGGAAGACCTCACGCGGGCGCGCGCCCTTTGGGGCGGGCTCGGGGCGCATGCCGCCACCACGATCGTGGACGTCCTGCTCATGCGGCTGGCGCTCTCGCGGGACGACGTCGTCGACGCGATCAGGCGGCTCGACGCGATCGACACCACCGAGCTGCCGGGCCGAATTACGGCGCTGGTGGACGGGCACGGCGGGCGTGTCCTGCTCGCTGCGAGACTGTTCGACGAGGCTGCCACGGCTCTCCGCAGAGCAGAGGCCGTGCTGTCCGAGGCGAAGACCGATGCGAGCGTCCTCGAAGAGCGGCTCGAGCTCGCCCGCCTCCTCGTTGCCGTCGGGCAGCACGACGACGCCGAACAGGTCGCCACGGCTATCAGCCGGTCGGCCGGAGCGCGAGGCCACCGCCTGCTCGCCGCGCGCGCTCGGATGTTCGCGCTCGCCGCAAAGGCGCACGGCGCGACGCCCAGGCCGTCGGACGTTCGCGCGGCGCTGTACGCGATCCGCGCGCTGGACGAGCTCGGCCACCCCGACGAGGGCATGCGCGCGCGACTGGTTCTCGCGCGACTGGCGCTCGGCCTGGGGAGACCAGCACCGGCCGAGGCGGCGCTCGCAGAGGTGAGGCGTTCGCGTGTGCGTCTGTCGGTGGTCGACAGACTCGACGAATGCGCGATCGACGCGATGATCCGTGAGAGTCGAGGAGACTCGGCGGGTGGGAAGCGTGCGCTCCGGCGCGGGCTTCGCACGCTCGACCTCCACCGCAGCACGCTCGGTTCGGTCGAGTTGCGTGCCGCAGCCTCGGGGGCAGGCGTCGAGCTGTCGCTGCGTGGGTTGCGGCTCGCCTCGCGCACGAACAACGCCACGGAGCTGCTGACCTGGGCCGAGGCCCTTCGAAGCAACGCGCTCCGCCTTCCGGCAATGCGGCCGGCGCAAGACAGACAGCTGCTCGCACGACAGGTCGAGCTGCGCCGTGTCGTCGCGCGCATTCGAGAGGCCGACGCTCGCGGGCTTCCACGGCAGACGCTGGCGAGACGTCAAGCCGAGCTCGAGGACGAGATCCGCGCACAGACCCGGACGGCGCAGGGCGACGGCGAGTGGTCGGCGTCGACGAGGTCGATCCGCGCCGCGCAGCTGTCGCTGGGGACGCGAGCGCTCGTCGAGTACATCGAACTGGACGGGCAGATGCACGCGCTCACGCTCGCCCGCGGGAAGCTCGCCGTTCACGCGCTCGGGGCCACCGCACACGCCGAGCAGCTCGGGTGGCTCCGGTTCGCCCTACGGCGGCTGGCACGAGGTCGTCTCGACCCCGAGGCGCGCGCCGCGGCGCTCGCGAACGCGGGCGCCGCCGCGGCCGCGCTCGACGAACAGCTGGTCGCACCGCTGCTTCAGACGATCGGCGAGGCGCCGCTCGTGATCGTTCCGACCGGTGCGCTCCATGCCCTCCCGTGGAGCGCGCTCCCGTCGCTGCGAGGCCGCCCGGTCGTCGCCGCGCCGTCGCTCTCGACGTGGCTCGAGCTCGAAGCTCGTCCGCGTCGGCGCGCAAAGCGCGTGACGCTGATCGCCGGCCCGAGCTTCGCGACACGCGGCCCCTGAGGTTCGTGAGCTGGCGGCCGAGCTCGACGGCTCGACGCTGCTCACCGGCCGGAACGCGACCGTCGACGCAGCGCTGGCCGCCTTCGACGGCGCGAAGCTCGCGCACGTCGCGTGCCACGGCCGCTTCCGCTCCGACAGCCCGCTCTTCTCCTCGCTCGAGCTCGCCGACGGCCCGCTGACCGCGCTCGACCTGCAGCGCCTGCGCCGCGCGCCGGAGTTGCTCGTGCTCTCGGCATGCGACGTCGCGCTGTCGGAGCGGCACCCGGGCGACGAGCTGCTCGGCTTCTCCGCCGCGCTGCTCGCCTCGGGCACGCGCACGATCGTCGCCAGCGTCGTTCCCGTTCCCGACGCGGCGGCGCGCAGGCTGATGCTCGACTTCCACCGCCGGCTCGCGGGCGGCGCGTCGCCGGCGACGGCGCTCGCTGCCGCGCAGGCCGGCCTGCGCGCAGACCAGAGCGCGCTCGCGGGCTTTCTGTGCCTCGGCGTCGGCTGACCGGTTGACGAGCTGCAGACGTATTTCGTCACCTCCTCCCGGCTCTTGACGGTGAGCGGGTCGACCGGCCCGCGTCGAAGAGGAGGAGCACGATGCACCACGTTTGCGCACCGAAGAAGATGCTCGTGGGCCTTCTGGCCCTCGTGCTCGGCGCGCTCATCAGTGGGTCGGCAGCGGCCGCCGGGCAGCAGGTCCATTCCGTACTTGAGCCACGGCGTCGGCGTCGATCAGAGCGCGTACAGCGGCACGTCGACCAGGACCACGAAGACTCCGCTCGTCATCCCGTACCTGAGCCACGGTCACGGGCGTCGACAAGAGCCTGTACGTCGGCGGGAGCCACCATCTGCGGCGGACCGCGGCGACCGCGCCGGTCGCCAAGGCCGTGCCCGACGCCTTCGAGCGCGCCGCCATGCGGCACGAGGCGAGCGAGACGGCGGCCAATCGGGCGACCGCCCAGGGCGCCAAGGCCGTGCCCGACGTCTTCGAGCGCGCCGTTGCGCGCGAAGACGTCGCCAGGGAGTCGGCTTTCGCGCGGCCCGACGACCGCCAGGGTCTTCGCGGCATCAACCCGACGTTGCTCTCAGGCGTCACGTCGTCGACGTCGCTGCGGCCGGACGATCGCTCCGGCTCACGCGGTATCGGCGCCACCTCGACGGTCGAGACCACGAGCTCGTCGTCGGGCACCGACTGGAACCCGGCCTTCTACGCAGGCGCCGGTCTCCTCGGGGCAATGCTGGTCGCAGGCGGCGCGGTTGCGCTGACCCGGCGCCAGCACGGTGGGATCGCGACGCGCTGACAAGTCGCCCGCCCGGTGGCGATGGAGCCGGCGCTGCACCAGCGGCGCCGGCTTCGGCGCGTCTCAGGACGGAAGACCGCGGCTGACGGCGGCCTCAGGCGGGCGCGATCGACCCGACCAGACCGTGCACGCCGAGCTCGGTTGCTCCGCGCCACTCGTGCGGGCCTGACGAGAAGAAGAGCCTGCCGTCCCTGCCGAAGGCGATCGCCCATAGACCGCTCAGCTCGACGGGCTTGCCGCCGCGCGTGCGAACGACCCCGTCGTAGACCCAGCCGGCGTCGTCGTGACGGAACGCGTTGAGGCGGCCGTCGCCGAAGTTGCCGACGATCAGGTCGCCGCCGTAGCGGCCGAACGAGCGCGGGGCGAGCGCGATGCCCCACGGGGCGTTCAGCGGCCCGCGGTGCGCGACACGCGCAACGAGCTTCCCGCGCGAGTCGAACTCGTCGACGAAGCCGCCGGTCGGCGCGTCGTTTCCGTTGACCGGCGCTCGGAAGACGTACGTCACGAACACGTGCGATCCGATCGCGGAGATCCCGAACGGCGCGTACCACGAAGGGACCTGCGGATCGGCGAACGCGCCGGGCAGGCGCACTCGCCGCCAGTGCGAGTCGAACACCTCGATGCGGCCGTTGTGGAAGTCGGTCGCATAGAGCAGGCCGTTGCCGAGCGCAAGGCCCCTGAAGACCGCCGCCTCGCCGCGGAGGTCGACGGCGACCTCGGACTGCGTCGACCACGCCGACGGGACGGTCGGGGTCCACGCGCGGATCGTCCCGTCCTCGCACGCATAGATGAAGCGCGCCGGGTCGGACCTGCCGCCCGCCGAGAGGCGGAAGCCTCGGCCGGCGTTGAAGACGATCCCGGTCGGGCCGCCCGGCACCGACACCGTCAGGTGCTGGCGCTTGCCCTCGCCGGAGAAAACGGTGCTCGTGTCGCTCGCCTCGTTCGCCGTCCACCACACGCCGCCGGGCTCCGCGGCGATCCCCCACGCGTTCACAAGCTTCGCCGCGCGATAGCGGGCGGGTACGCCGCCGTCAGACACGAGCCGCTGCACGGTGTACGTGCTGGACGAGCCACTCCAGGCGCGGACTGCGAACGCTGCGGCCACCGCCGCGCAGGCGATCGCGCCGATTGCGATCGCCGCGACCTTCACAACTGACGAGGTGGTGACGTCGAGTTCCGCACGACGAGCTTCGTCGAGAGCTCCATGCGCAACGCGTCGATGCGCTGACCGTCGAGGAGACGCGTCAGCAGGCTCACCCCGGTGCGCCCGAGCTCGGCGAGCGGCTGCCGAACCGAGGTCAGCTGCGGCGTGACGATCACCGCCTGCGCCGTGTCGTCGAAACCGACGACCGAGAGATCGTTCGGAACCGAAAGCCCGTGCGCCCGCGCGGCATGGAGCGCGCCGATCGCGACGTTGTCGTTGAAGCCGAAGATCGCCGTCGGCGGCTTGCGCAGCGACAGCAGCTGCTCGGCCGCCTCGGTGCCGCGCGGCATCCGCCAGTCCGAGTACACGACGAGCTCGGGCTCGAGCAGGATCCCGGCGGACGCGAGTGCCGCGCGATAGCCGAGCAGACGCTCCTCGGTCGCGTACCAGCCGGCGGGGCCGGCGATCGCTCCGATTCGCCGGTGCCCGAGCGCGAGGAGATGCTCCACCGCCTGCTTCGCGCCGGCGGCGTGCATCGCTGCGACGCAGGCGATGCCCTCGGGGGGCCGCTCCCTTGGGTCGACGACGACGAAGGGATAACCCTGCCGCTGCAGTGTGCGGAGCTCCTCCTCGGACTCCTCGGGGAGCATCAGGATCGCGCCGTCGGTCGTACCGCGCATCAGCCGTTCGAGCAGCGAGACCTCGCGGTCGTGCTCGTGCAGCGTCGGGCAGAGGACGATGCGCAGGTCGCTCTCGTACAGCGCCTCGGCGGCGCCGCTCAGCATCGGCCCGAAGTACGCGTCGGCGACGAGCGGCAAGGTCAGGCCGATCATCCCCGTGCGGCCGCTCGACAGGCCGCGGGCGCCCCGGTTCGTCTGGAAGCCGTGCTCGCGCACGACCTGCAGTACCGTCTCCCGCGTCCCCGCGGCAACATCGGGCCGGTCGTTGAGGACGCGGGAGACGGTCGCGATCGACACCCCTGCCAGATCGGCGATATCGCGGATCGTCGCGCGGCCGCGAAACGGCTGGTCGGGACGCCGGTCGGTCTGCGCCATTGCGCGCATTGAAGCACTCGGAAGCGTTTCCGGCAATTCTCGGAGTCGACTTTCCTGAAAACGGCACGATTTTCGCGCCGTCGAGCTTGACACGAGGTTGAAATCGTGTTAACCGTTCCCGGAAATTTCCGGAAACCCCGCCCGTCCCCGCTGCTCGCTTGCGGGCGAGAAAGGAAGCAGATGTCTGTGACTCCACGCTCGGCCCGCCGCTTGCTTCTGCTGGTGGTCGGCGCCGCGATCGTTGTGGCACTCGTCGTCGCCCGCATGGCACCGGCGGCCGGATCGACCCCGGCCTCCGCCAACGCAGCGGCCGCGAAGGCGCATTCGTGCCTCGTCATGACCGGGTCCGGTGACCCGGCGTTCGTTCGCAACTTCAACCCGTACACCGCCCAGGGCCTGCCCGCGGGCCAGTTCATCCGCGGCGCGATGTACGAGGGCCTGATCGTCACGCCGGCCGGCGGCCTGAAGGCCCGTCCGTGGCTCGCGCGCACCTGGAAGTGGTCGAACGGCAACAAGACGC
The DNA here is from genome assembly GCA_963742615.1 of uncultured Thermoleophilia bacterium. Taxonomy (GTDB): domain Bacteria; phylum Actinomycetota; class Thermoleophilia; order Gaiellales; family Gaiellaceae; genus PALSA-600. Next base: position 447,600 of record CAVUMS010000004.1, read on the forward strand.
TCACGCTGAACCTGGCGCAGAACGTCAAGTGGTCGGACGGCAAGCCGCTGACCTCCGACGACGTCGTCTACAGCCTCAAGGGCGGCACCGGCTCACAGAGCAAGGTCATGGACGTGCTCGGCTACACGCGTCCGGGCTCGAACGTCGCCTCGGTCACTGCCAACGGCAAGTACTCGGTCGTGATCAAGCTGAAGACGGTCGACTCGCAGTTCATCTCGACGACGCTGAACTCAGTGTTCATCGTCCCGAAGCACATCTGGTCGAAGGTCAAGAACCCCGCGACCTACACGAACAAGGACCCGGTCGGGTCCGGCCCGTTCACGAAGCTCACGCGGTTCACGACCCAGGACTACGTCCTCTCGAAGAACCCGAGCTACTGGCAGGCCGGCAAGCCGCTGATCGGCTGCCTCGAGTACGTGCAGGCGGCGTCGAACGACTCGGCCCTGGCACTGATCCAGAGCGGCCAGGTCGACTGGACGCACAACTTCGTCCCGAACGTCGAGCAGGCGTACGAGGCGAAGGACAAGGCGCACTTCCACTCGTTCTACGCGACGACCGCGTACCCGCAGTCGCTCGTGTTCGACGACACGCAGTACCCGTACAGCCTGGTTCCGTTCCGCAAGGCGCTCTCGCTGGCGATCGACCGGCAGAGCATCTCGAAGCTCGGTGAGTACGGCTACGCGCCGCCCACCGACGCGATCGGGCTCAGCTTCCTGTTCCCGCAGTGGGTGGTCAACTCCGACGTCAAGGCGCAGGCCAAGGCCATGGCGACGTACAACGTCAACGCAGCGAAGAAGATGCTGACCGACAACGGGTTCACCTACCAGGGCAACAAGCTGCTCGACCCGAAGGGGAACGGCGTCAACCTCGACATCCACGTGATCTCGGGTTGGTCGGACTGGGTAGCCTCGGACCAGATCATCGCCAAGAACCTGCAGGCGATCGGTATCGACTCGAACGTGAAGCTCGAGCCGGACTGGAACTCGTGGTACCCGAACGCGTCCTCGACGAAGAACCCGACGCTGCTCTGGCAGGTCGGCGGCCAGGGCTCGCCGTTCGGCTTCTTCAATGCGAACTTCTCGAACAACGCCTTCGTGGCGTCGGGACAGGACGCGACGAACACGGGTAACTGGGAGCACTACAAGAGCGACCAGGGCACCTCGCTGCTCAGCCAGTGGAAGGCCACGCTCGACCCGATCAAGCAGCAGGCGATCGCGACGCAGCTCCAGAAGCTGTGGCTGCAGGAGCTGCCGATCATCCCGCTGTTCGTCGGGCCGCGGTGGTCGACCTACAGCACGCGGTACTTCCACTGCTTCGACTCGCCGAAGAACCACTTCGGCGACCCGATCTTCACCACGTTCCCGGACAACATCCTCTCCTTCACCCAGGTCTGCCCCGGCGGCAAGGCCGGCGCCAACTAACCGAGACTCCACCTCGGTGGTGGAGCGGCGGGCGGGACGAGCAGGCGTCCCGCCCGCCGCGATACTCCGTCTGAGTCCCAATGCGCTGGCTCATCCGCCGAATCGTCTTCTACACCTTCGCCGTCTGGGTCGCGCTCACCCTGAACTTCCTCCTGCCCCGGCTGATGCCGGGCAGCCCGATCGGCGGCGTCCTCCAACACCTGTCCTCGGCTCAGCTGCAGTCGAACCCGGGGATCATCAAGACGTACCAGGCGCTGCTCGGCGGAGGCAACAACTCGATCTGGCACGACTATGTCCTCTACCTCCACCGGCTCGCCCACCTCAATTTCGGCATCTCGACGTCCAACTACCCGGCGCCGGTGTCGGAAGTCATCGGCCGGACGCTGCCGTACTCGATCTTCCTCGTCGGCGTCGCCTTCCTGATCGCGTTCATCCTCGGGACGACGGTCGGGATGATCGCCGCCTGGCGGCGCGGCGGCCCGTTCGACCTCGTCGTCGTTCCGACGCTGCTCGCGCTCAGCGCGTTCCCGGCCTTCTTCACCGCGCTCCTCGGCGTCTTCGTGCTCGGGCTGAAGCTCCACTGGTTCCCGATCCAGCACGCCTACGACAGCGGGCTCGTTCCCGGCTTCGACTGGGCGTTCGTCTCGAGTGCGTTCCGCCATGCGGAGCTGCCGATGCTCGTGATCGTCGCCGCGTTCGCCGGCGGATGGGTGCTGAACATGCGCGCGGTCATGATCAACACGATCAGCGAGGACTACGTGACGATGGCGCAGGCCAAGGGCCTGCGCGACCGCCGCGTGATGACGCGCTACGCGGCCCGCAACGCGATCCTGCCGCCGCTGAACGGGTTCGCGGCGCAGTTCGCCGGCGCCGTCGGCGGCCTCGTGTTCATCGAATACGTCTTCAGCTATCCCGGCGCCGGCCTGACGCTGCAACAGGCCGCGCTCGGCAACGACTATCCGCTCACACAGGGCCTGCTACTCGTGTTCGCGCTCTGCGTGATCCTCGCCAACTTCATCATGGACCTCTGCAACTTCGCCCTCGACCCACGCGTGCGGGCCTCCTGATGTCGCAGCTGCAGCCGATCGACGTCGCCTACGGCCTGCCGCGCGTGAGGCGGCGCGGGAAGGTGCTGCCGGGGTGGGCGAACCTGCTCCTGCACAACCCGAAGGCGCTGTTCGGCCTCTCGCTCATCGGTTTCATGATCGTGATCGCGCTGATCGCCCCGGTCATCTCGGTGAACAACCCCACCGACTTCAGCCTGCTCGACGCGCGCCAGGCGCCGTCGTGGCACCACCTGTTCGGGACGACCGACCAGGGCAGCGACATCTTCTCCCAGGTCATGCTCGGCGCCCGCCGCTCGCTGATCCTCGGCGCCGCCGCCGCCACGCTCGCGACCGTCCTCGCCGCCGTGCTCGGGATCTTCGGCGCCTACGCGGGCGGCGTGATCGACGAGATCGTCAACTTCCTGACGAGCATCTTCCTCGTCATCCCCACCATCCCGCTCCTGGTCGTCGTCTCCGGCTATTTCAAGCAGCGCGGGATGGGGACGATGGTGCTCGTTCTCGGGCTCACGCTCTGGGCGTTCGAGGCGCGCATCCTCCGGGGACAGGCGCTCACGCTCGTCAACCGCGACTTCGTCCAGGCCGCGAAAGTGGCAGGCGAGCCGAGGTGGCGAATCGTCTTCGGCGAGCTGATGCCGAACATGATCAGTCGGATCGCCGCCGCGTGGGTGCTCGTCTTCTACATCGCCCTCCTGGTCGACGCAGGGCTCGAGTTCCTCGGCCTCGGCGACACCGAGCACGTGAGCTGGGGCATGACCCTCTACTGGGCGCAGACCAACTCGGCCGTGCTCCAGGGCGAATGGTGGCCTTTCCTCTTTCCCGGACTCGCGCTCGTGATCACGGTGATCGGGCTCGTCTTCCTGCTCGTCGGGATCGACGAGATCAGCAACCCGCGGCTGCGAGGCAGGCGATGATCGCGACCGTCCCTGGGCCGACCCGCGATGCTTCCGTGACGCCGGAGACGCTCGTCGAGGTGAGGAACCTCGCCGTGGCCTACGGCACCGTTCGGGCGGTCGACGGCATCGACCTTACGATCGGCGCCGGTGAGGTGCTCGGGCTCGCCGGCGAATCGGGGTGCGGCAAGAGCACGGTCGCAAACGCGATCATGCAGATCCTGCGGCCGCCCGCGAGCATCGCAGACGGCACGATCCGCTTCCGCGGCGAGGACATCACGCACAAGAACGAGGAAGCGCTTCGACGCTTCCGCTGGCGCAACGTCTCGATCGTCTTCCAGAGCGCAATGAACGCGCTCAACCCGGTGATGAAGGTCGGGAACCAGTTCGTCGACATGATGCAGGCCCACGAGCGCATCTCGAAGCGAAACGCCCTGACCCGCGCCGGCGAGCTGCTCGAGATCGTCGGGATCGACGAACGCCGGGTGAGCTCGTACCCCCACGAGCTGTCCGGCGGAATGCGCCAGCGGGTGATCATCGCGATGGCGCTCGCTCTGCAGCCGGAGCTCCTCATCATGGACGAGCCGACCACCGCGCTCGACGTGGTCGTGCAGCGGGAGATCCTTCAGCAGGTGCGCGACCTGCAGCAGCAGCTCGGATTCGCGGTGCTGTTCATCACCCACGACCTCTCGCTGCTGTTCGAGTTCGCGAGCCGGATCGCGATCATGTACGCAGGCGAGATCGTCGAGGAGGCTCCCGCGCGGGAGCTCCAGGTTCGTGCGCTCCACCCCTACACGGAGGGACTGCTGCGGTCGTTCCCTCCGCTCCGTGGGCCGATCACGCGGATGACGGGGATCCCCGGCACGCCTCCCGACCTGGCGAATCCCCCGCAGGGCTGTCGTTTCAATCCACGCTGCCCGTACTGCAGCCCCGACACACCCGAGCTCTATGCGCTGCAAACGACCGTGCGCCCGCTGCTGCACGAGGCCGCATCCGGGCATCGCGTCGCCTGCCACCTCGTGGAGGCCGGACGATGACCACCGAGCTCGAGGTACGCGACCTGACGAAGCACTTCGCCGTAGGCCGCGGCGTCGTCCACCGCGCGAAGGTGCACGCCGCCGACGACGTCTCGTTCACGCTTCGCCCCGGCACGATCACGGCCCTCGTCGGCGAGAGCGGCAGCGGCAAGAGCACCATCGCACGCCTGATCGCCCGCCTCTACAACCCGACGTCGGGCCAGGTGGTGTTCGAAGGGCGCAACGTCGCCTCCGAGCGTAGCCGCGCCGACCTCCTGCGCTACCGGTCGCAGGTGCAGATGATCTTCCAGGACCCGTTCGGCTCACTGAACCCGGTGAAGACGGTGCGTCACCACCTCGCGCGACCGCTGCTCTTGCACAAGCTCGTGCCTCGTAGCGGGATCGACACCGCGATCCGCGAGCTGCTGACGACCGTCGGCCTCGTGCCGCCGGACCAGATCGCGGCGAAGTACCCGCACGAGCTGTCAGGCGGCCAGCGGCAGCGCGTCGCGATCGCGCGTGCCCTCGCCGTGGCGCCGACTGTCATCGTCGCCGACGAGCCGACGTCGATGCTCGACGTGTCGATCCGCATCGGGATCCTCAACCTGATGCTCGACCTGAAGCAGGAGCGCAACCTCGCGTTCCTGTACGTCACGCACGACCTCGCGTGCGCGAGGTACGTCGCCGACGACGTGCTCGTGATGTACGCGGGACAGATCGTCGAGCACGGCCCCGCCGAGCGCGTGCTCTCCGAGCCGTTGCACCCGTACACCGAGCTGCTGCTCTCCGCGGTCCCGGACCCGGACCACACCGACACCGGCGTCTTCGAGCACCGCAAGGGCCGGTCGTCGGCTGCCATCGATCCGGCTCCGGGCTGCAGGTTCCGCGACCGCTGCGAGATCGCGGTCGACCGCTGCTCCCACGACACTCCTGCGCTCGTCGAGGTCGGCGCGACCCATGCGGCGCGCTGCCACGTTCGAGCTCCGTCCCCCGCACTCCGAGAGGATGTCCATGACCAGCCACTTCGCTAGGCAGTTCCCGCCCGAGTTCGTCTGGGGTGCCGCGACTGCGTCGTACCAGATCGAAGGCGCCGCGTACGAGGACGGCCGCGGCGAGAGCGTGTGGGATCGTTTCTGCGCGACTCCGGGCAAGGTGCGGAACGGGGACACGGGCGCCGTCGCGTGCGACTTCTACCACCGGTTACCGCGACGACATCGCGCTGATGCGCGAGCTCGGTCTGGACGCGTTCCGCTTCTCGATCGCGTGGCCGCGGGTCCTTCCGACCGGTCGCGGGAAGGTGAACGAGAAGGGGCTCGACTTCTACGACCGGCTCGTCGACGAGCTGCTCGGGAACGGGATCGTGCCGTACGCCACGCTGTTCCACTGGGACACGCCGCAGGCGCTCGAGGACGCGGGCGGCTGGCCGTCGCGCGACATCGTCGAGGCGTTCTGCGAGTACGTCGAGGCGGTGGCGGAGCGGCTCGGCGACCGTGTCGGCCACTGGATCACGCACAACGAGCCGTGGGTGGTGTCGTGGGTCGGCCATGCGTGGGGCCATCACGCGCCGGGGCGCACGTCGGATCGCGACGCGCTCGCGACCGCGCACCACCTGCTGCTCTCCCACGGCCGTGCGGTCGAGATCCTCCGCCGGCTCTCGCCCGAGTCGGAGGTCGGGATCACGCTGAACCTCGACCATCCGTATCCGGCCTCCTCGGACGAGCCCGACGTCGCGGCCGCGCGCTGGGTGGACGGATTGCACAACCGCTGGTTCCTCGACCCGATCTTCAAGGCGAGCTATCCGTCCGACCTCGCGGAGGAGTGGGCCGCGATCCTGCCCGAGCTGCGCGACGGGGACCTCGAGACGATCGCGGCGCCGATCGACTTCCTCGGCGTCAACAACTACACCTCACCACTCGTCGCGGCGGGCGCGAACGGCGACAGGTCGACGATCGTACGGCGCGAGGGTGCCGACCACACCGACATGGGCTGGGAGATCGTCCCCGACGGGCTGCACGACCTGCTCGTGCGGCTGCGCGACGACTACGGCCCGGCCGCGATCTACGTGACCGAGAACGGCGCAGCGTTCCCCGACGTGCGCGGCCACGACGGCAGCGTCGCCGACCCGGAGCGCCAGGGGTACCTCGAGGCATACATCGGTGCAGCCGCTCGCGCGGTGGCCGACGGGGTCCCGCTGCGCGGTTACTTCGCGTGGTCGCTGTTCGACAACTTCGAATGGGCCTGGGGCTACTGGAAGCGCTTCGGGCTGATCTACATCGATTACGCGACGCTCGAACGGGTCCCGAAGGGGAGCTTCTACTGGTACCGCGACGTGATCGCGGCCCAGCAGGCGCGCACCGAGGGATCCGAAGCCGCCGCGTGAGCACCGGCCCTCGCTAGGGGCTCGGAGTCGAGACCGCGGCCGGCGACGAGCCGGCCTCGGTCTCGACGCATCGGAGCCGCTCGTAGGGTTAACTCGCGGCCGATGAGCAACCTCGACCCGCTGCTCGCGCGGGAACGCGAGCGCTACACCTCGCTCCATCCGCGCTCGTTGGCGGCGTTCGAGCGCGCCGAGAGCAGCCTGCTCGGCGGCGTGCCGATGACGTGGATGGCCAAGTGGCCCGGCGGGTTTCCATTGCATGCCGAGCACGCGCACGCCAACCGCATCACGGACGTCGACGGCATCCAGTATGTGGACTTCTGCCTGGGGGACACCGGCGCCATGGCCGGGCATTCGCCGCCGGCCACCGTCGCCGCCGTCGCCCAGCGTTTCGGAAGTCTCGGCGGCGCGACGACGATGCTCCCCACCGAAGACGCGGCCTGGGTCGGAGACGAGCTGTCGCGCAGGTTCGGCGACCGGCGCTGGTCGTTCACGCTCACCGCGACCGACGCGAACAGGTTCGCGATCCGGATCGCCCGCCAGCTCACCGGGCGCGCGAAGATCCTGGTCTTCTCCTACTGCTACCACGGCTCGGTCGACGAGACGTTCGTCGTCTCGACGGCGGACGGCCCGCGGTCGCGAGACGGCAACGTCGGACCACCCGTCGATCCTGCGGTGACGACGCGGGTCGTCGAGTTCAACGACGCCGACGCGGTCGAGCGCGAGCTCGCCCACGGCGACGTAGCAGCCGTGCTCACCGAGCCGGCGCTCACGAACATCGGGATCGTCCTCCCCGCGCCCGGGTTCCTCGACGCCGTCCGCTCGCTCACGGCTGCTGCCGGATCGCTGTTGATCGTCGACGAGACGCACACGCTGAGCGCCGGCCCCGGCGGCTGCACCCGCGCGTGGGGCCTCGAGCCGGACATCGTCACGCTCGGGAAGTCGATCGGCGGCGGGGTCCCGGCGGGCGCGTACGGCCTGCGGCCCGATCTCGCGACGCGCATTGCCGGCGATCCGCGTGCCGACCTCGAGGACGTCGGCGGCGTCGGCGGCACGCTCGCCGGCAATCCCCTGTCGGTGGCGGCGACGCGGGCGACGCTCGAGCTCGTGCTCACCGACGACGCGTTCGCGCACATGTGCGAGCTCGGGCATCGATTCGCCTCCGGGATCGGCGGCGTGATCGAGCGGCGCGCGCTCCCGTGGTGCGTGGTGGAGCTCGGAGCGCGGGCGGAGGTTCGGTTCTGCCCGGAACCGCCGGCGAGCGGCGGCGCCTCGGCCGCTGCCGCCGACGACGAGCTCGACGAGCTGCTGCACCTCTATCTGCTCAACCGCGGCATCCTGATCACGCCGTTCCACAACATGTCGCTGATGTGCCCGGCGACGAGCGAGGACGACGTCGACCGTCACGTCGCCGCCTTCGACGAGCTGGCGGCCGAGCTGCGCGTCTAGAGGTTTGATGTGGAATTGGATGCCTGCGGGGATGGCTGAGACCGAGCAGCTTGGACGGGGCGGGCGTAGCGCGTAGCGGTGGTTACGAGCAAGCCGACCCGGCCGAGATGCGACGTGTCTCAGGCACCAGCCACGGGCATTCGACATTTCACATCAAGCCTCTATCCGGCCGAGGGGTGGAGAAGGGGGACGACCGGGTCCCAGCCGGTGCGCAGTACCTCGACGAGCGACGGCGGCGTGATCACCTGCGCCGCGCCTGTCCCGCGCGGCCGGGGATCGGTGTAGCCGGCCGGCGTGTACCTGAGCAGCCGGTCGCCACGGACGAGCCACGGCGCCGCGTCGATCAGCACGTACGCGCCGTCGGGCAGCCGTTCCAGGCGGCCCTCATGGTGGCGCTGCGCGCGGCCGCTGTCCGTGAGCCGCTCGCCGTGCAGGCGGGCGTCGATCGCGTCCGCACCGGCCTCCCCGGGGTGGCGGTCACGCCAGAGCTCTCCGAAGCGGACGTAGTCCTCGCGCCGGCAGAGCGCGCAGGGCCGGTGCCCTGCGGCGTACGCGGTTGCCTCGTCGAGGAAGAACAGCTCGGTGAACCGGCCCGGCTGCAGGAGCGGGGAGCGGTGCCACCCGCGGAAGCGCAGCCGGCACGCGATCCAGCGACGCCCGGCATAGCGCCGGCGAACCCGGCCGAGGTCGTCATGCAGACAGCCCCTGTTGCCGTACACGAGCCCGCGGGCGGGGTCGGCGACGAGCTCGGAGAGCGGCGTGACCCGGTTGCGAAGCGGCATCGGGGAACAGTGGCAGACTGAGGCAGTGTCCCTGGTGGAATCGAAGTTCGGCGTTCCCGAGCCCGGGAATGGCCCGCAGGATGAGCCGGGTCACCCGGAGAACGGAGAAGGCACGCTGACGAGCCCCGAGCTGATCCTCGTCTCCGGGGACGAGGAAGCGCAGCGCGCGCGCGACGCTCTCGCCGAGGTCGTCCCGACCGACGAACGCATCCTCGCCGAGGTGCAGGCGGCGCGGTCGCTGCGCGTCGCGGCGGCGGCGAGAGTCGTGCCGGCCGCGCCCGCCCCCGCGCCGCCCGAGCGCTCCCCCGTGGTGCCTGTGGCCCCTGTGGTGCCTGTTGCACCGGTGATGCCACCGGCGCCCGCAGCCGCGGTCGCGGAAGTCGCACCTGCCGCCCCGGCCGCGCCGCCCGTCCGGCGGCGGCCGCGGCTGCTCTTTGCCGCCGCGCTCGTCCCGATCGCCGCGCTCGGGCTCGCCTTCGGCGCGGGCTGGAACCCCTTCGGCGGCTCCGACGAGGCGCAGTCGACGGTCGCGGCGGCGCCGACCCCCGGTCACGTCGGAACCGCGACATCGGCCCCGAGCGCGACGACGAGCCATGCCCCGCCGGCGTCCACGGAGCCGGCAGGCTCGACGCCCGCGCACACGCGGGCCGGGACGACGACCCCGAAGCGCCCGACCACGCATGCGGGAGGCGGCTCTCGGACGACCGTCCCGAGCACCGCGCGGACGTCGCGACGACGAAGCCCACGAGGACCACGCCGCCGGCCCGGTCCGCGACGACCTCGAAGCCCAGGCGGCCCGCAGCGCCGCCGACGATCACGCCCTCGCACGTGTTCGCGTGGCCGGCCGCGCAGAACGCGTCCTTCTATCTCGTCAGCTTCATCCGTGACGGGAAGAAGGTGTTCGAGAAGCGCGTCACCGAGCCCCGTTTGACCCTCCCCGGATCCTTCCGGTTCACGGCCGGCAACTACCGGTGGACGGTGGTGCCTGCCACCGGCACCGCCGGAAACCCCCAGTACGCGCCCGCGATCATCGACTCGAAATTCGTCGTCGCGTAGATGCGAGCGGTGAAGGCTCATAAGATCCATGGCATGGAGGGATCGGCCAAGCCGCGCTCGGACGCCGAACTGGTCGTCGCCTGCCGCGAAGGAAGCGAGGAGGCGTGGGACGAGCTCGTCGCCCGCTTCGCCCGCTACGTCCACGCGATCTGCGTCCAGGGCTTCCGCCTCGCGCAGAGCGACGCGGAGGACGTGTTCCAGGATGTCTTCGGCAAGGCCTACGAGCAGCTCGACAAGCTGCGGAACGACGACGCCGTTCGCCCCTGGCTCGCCCAGCTCACGCGCCGGACCTGCATCGACAAGCTGAGGGCGTCTTCGCGCGAGCTCGCGACCGACGACTTCGAGCCGCGCGGCATGGACGACCTCGTGAGCGAGCTCGACGACGCCCTCACCGTCAGGGCCGCGCTGGAGCTGCTCCCGGCCGAGTGCCAGGAGATCCTCGACCGCTTCTTCGCCCGGGACGAGAGCTACCGGACGATCTCGGAGGCGCTCTCGCTCCCGCCAGGCACGATTGCAAGCCGGATCTCGCGCTGTCTCGACAAGCTCAAGACCACCTTGGAAGATTCATACGCTCCCGCCCGTCATGTAGCCGGGTGATTCGAGATGGATAGCGACATCGGCCAGATTGCTCGTCTGCTCGCGGCTCTGCCGCCCGCTCCAGTGGGGTGGGTCGAGGCGGCTCAGGAGTTGCCGAGCGCGCGGACGGCACTCGATCGGTTCGTCGAGCGAGCTGTCGCCGACGCCGAGCTTCGCGCCCGGGTCGTCGCTGACCTCGAATCGGCGCTCGCGGAGTCGGGGATCTCCCCGACTCCGCGGCTCCTCGCCACGGCGCGAGCCCGCTTGCAATCGATGTGACCAGCACCCACGCGTCGGCCGTCGCGGCCACCCGCTTCGCGGACCGGTACGGCCTGACCGGCCTGCTCTCCTCGCTCGCGTCGCGCGCGAGCGCGCCCGCGGCCGGCTCGGCCGCGGCGGCGTCCGCCGCCCTCGCCGCCGCGCTCGTCGCGAAGATCGCACGCGGCACCGACCAGCCCGGCATCGCGGCGCAGGCCGACGCGCTGGCGGCGCGGCTGACCGAGCTCGCGGCCGAGGACGCGGACGCCTTCGAGGCGGCCACGCTCGCCCTCGCAGAGCCGCGGGGCGACAGCGAGGGCCGCGACTTCCGGCTCGGCACGGCGCTGCACCGCGCAGCCGACGTGCCGCTGCGCATCGCCGAGGCGGCGGCAGACGTCGTCATGCTGGCGGAAAGCATCGCGTCGCTCGCGGCGCCCGGAGAGCGTGCCGATGCGACGGGCGCGGCGCTGCTCGCAGCGGGAGCGACCCGCGCGGCCGCGCACCTGGTCACGATCAACCTCACCGCGCGTCCAGGCGACAAGCGCGACGCGCGCGCACGTGGCGCGGTCGAGTCCGCCAACCGGGCGTTGGACACGCTCGGGACTGAGGTGGCCGATGGCTGACGAGGCCGAAGAGATCGGCGAGGAGGAGGACGACCTTCCCGCCTGGTCGCTGCCGCTCGGCGGCGCGGCGCGCATCGCCCTCGAGAACCCGGTTGCCGCCCGGGTCGACCGGGAGTGGGCGCTCGGCGGGGCGACCGGGCGCGGCGTCCGCGTCTGCGTGCTCGACAGCGGTGTCGAGGCGGGCCATCCGCGGATCGGCGAGATCGCCGGCGCGGTCGGGATCCGCCTCGACGAGGACGGCGGCACGATCGCCGAGCCGGACGACGAAGGCGACCTCTGCGGACACGGCACGGCTTGCGCCGGGGTGATCCGCGGGATCGCGCCGGAGGCGGAGATCTATTCCGTGCGCGTGCTCGGGGGCGGCTTCAGCGGGTCGGGCAACGTGCTGGTCGCCGGGCTTCGGTGGGCCGTCACCCAGGGCTACGACATCATCAACATGAGCCTGTCGACCACGAAGCGACAGCTCGGCGAGGCGCTGCACGAGCTCGCCGACTCGGCGTACTTCCAGCGCACCGTCCTCGTGGCCTCGGCCCACAACATGCCGGTGGAGTCGTTCCCGTGGCGCTTCTCGTCGGTGATCTCGGTCGGCAGCCATGAAGAATCCGACCCGATGGTCTTCTACGCGAACCCGAACCCGCCGGTGGAGTTCTTCGCGAACGGTGTCGACGTCGACATCGCGTGGATCGGCGGAAGCTCGATCCGCGCCACCGGCAACAGCTTCGCCACACCTTGCATCTCCGGCATCGCGGCGCTGATCCTCAGCAAGCACCCGCGACTGACGCCCTTCCAGCTGAAGAGCGTCCTGTATCAGATCTCCTCGAACGTGGGAGGACGAGGTGAGAGAGAAGGCTGACCTCCAGGCCGCCGTCGCCGCCGGCGTGCTCGCCTCGGACGAGCAGTTCGGCCGACTGCTTCGATCGATCGTCGACGTCGCGCGGGCGATCTTCGGCGCGAAGGCGTCGTCGATCATGCTGCACGACGAGGCGACCGACGAGCTCGTGTTCGCGGCCGTCTCGGGCGAGGGCGAGGAAGCGCTCGTCGGCAAGCGCTTCCCGTCATCCACGGGGATCGCCGGCTGGGTGCTGTCCTCGCGAACCCCGCTCGTGCTCGAAGACGTCCAGAACGATCCGCGCTTCGCGCGCGACGTCGCGGAGAAGACCGGGTACGTGCCGCAAGGGTTGATGGCGGTGCCGCTGCTCGACGACGAGCTCGCGCTCGGCGTGCTTCAGGTGCTCGACCGGCCTCAGCGGGCCCGCTTCTCGCTGCAGGAGATGGAGCTGCTCGGCCTGTTCGCGGGCCAGGCCGCGATCGCGCTCGGGCTGCTCCGCTCGGCTCAGCGTGCCCGGGCCGCCCTCGCGGGCGACGGCGACGTGGCCGTCGTGGCCGAGGTCGCCGCGGCGCTCGACGCGCTCGAGGGCACCCGACGCACGGCGGGGATCGCGCTGCTCCGGGAGCTCGAGCGCGTGCTCGCGCAAAGCTAGGGCCCGGTCGCCCGGGCCCCACAACATTCACCGAAAGACTTCTGCCTGCCTAGAGCTTGCTCGCCTTGAAGTGGGCCTGGACGTCGTCGTCGCCGTCGTCGCCCTCGTCGTTCGCGAGCTTGCCGGGCTTGAACTCGGCCTCGGCGGCTTCATCGCCGGCATTCGCGAGCTTGCCGCCCTTGTAGTGGGCCTCGACGTCTTCGCTCGTCTCGGTGCCCGGTTCCTCGTTCTCGAACTTCTTGGCCTTTGCCTCGTCCGACATTTGGCGCTGCCTCCTCGTTCCGATATGGGACGTCAACTAGACGGTGTAGCGCACCCGGATCTTCCCTGTCGCTTCCCGCCCGCGTCAAATGCTGCGATCCTCGGCCGGTGAGCGCCTCGGTCGCCGCCCAGGTCTGGGAGTCGCTCGGCGCGCTCCGCGGGGTCTTCGCGAACCGTCAGATCCGGAACGTCCAGCTCGCATTCGCCGGGGCCGTCACGGCGACCTACGGGTACTCGATCGCGATCGCCGTGTTCGCCTACCAACACGACGGGGTCACGGCCGTCGGCGTGCTGGGATTCGTTCGGCTGGCCACGGCCGCCGCCATCGCTCCGCTCGCCGCGTCGCTCGCAGACCGACACCGGCGGGAGCGCGTGATGCTCGCCTCGGACCTGGCCCGCGTGGCCACCGTCGGCACCGCAGCGATCGTGGCGGCGTTCGCGTGGCCGGCGCTCATCGTTTACGCCCTCGCCGTCGTCTCCACGGTCGCAGGCACAGTGTTCCGGCCCGCCGAGGCGGCGCTGCTGCCGTCGATCGCTCGGTCGCCCGAGGAGCTGACCGCCGCGAACGTCTCCTCGAGCACGATCGACAGCGTCGGCTCGTTCGTCGGGCCCGCGCTCGGAGCCTTTCTGCTCGCCATCCAGGGCCCCGCGGTGGTGTTCGCAGTGACCGCCGCAGCCTTCGCGTGGAGCGCATCGTTCATCGCGCGCGTCAAGGCTCCTCGGCCCGAGCCCACCTCCCGCGCCGAGGACGGGGGAGGCGACGACGGCGGCCACGACCTCCTCGCAGGTCTCCGGGCGATCAGGCACGAGCCGCGCCTGCGCCTGCTCATCGGCCTCTACGGCGCGCAGACGCTCGTGGCCGGGGCGCTCGGCGTACTGGTCGTGGTCACGGCGCTCGGGCTGCTCGGGCTCGGCTCGGCCGGCGTCGGCCTACTCGAAGCCGCGAGCGGCGTCGGCTCGATCGTGGGTGCCGGCGTGATGCTCGCGCTGATCGCCCGCCGGCGGCTCGGCCGTGACCTGGCGCTCGGCATCTTCCTCTGGGGCGCGCCGCTCGTCCTGGTCGGCCTGCTCACCAACACGGCGGTGGCGGTGCTCGCCTGGTTCCTCGTCGGTCTCGGGAACACGCTCGTGGATATCGCCGCGATCACGCTGCTGCAGCGCGCGGTCCAGCCCTCGATCGCGGCCCGTGTCTTCGGCGTGCTCGAGAGCATGCTCGTCGGCGGCCTCGCACTCGGCGCCCTGCTCGCTCCGCTGCTGGTGAACACCGTGGGCGCCGAAGCAGCGCTGATCGCGACCGGTGCGCTGCTCCCGATCATCGCGCTCCTGACCTGGGGCAAGCTCAGGACCGTCGATGCCGGGGCCCGCGTCGACCCGGAGGTGATCGCGGCGCTCCGGTCGGTGCCGTTCCTCGCGCCGCTGCCGTTGCACACGCTCGAGTATCTCGGCGGCCGGGTCACCCCGGTGCGCCTGTCGAGCGGCGAGGTGCTCTTCCGCCGCGGGGACGGCGGCGACCGCTTCTACGTGCTTCGGCAGGGGACGATCGAGATCGACCTCGATCAGTCCGTGAAGCAGGAGGACGCGCCGGCGTACGTCGGCGAGATCGCGCTCATGCGAGACGTTCCGCGGACCGCGACCGTGCGCGCGACCGCGCCGTGCGAGCTGCTCGCTGTCGACCGCGACGACTTCCTCTCCGCCGTCGTGAAGCACTCGTCGAGCCGCGGGATCGCGCAGGACGTCGTCGCCACGCGGATCGACCTGGCGCCCAGCACCCGAGGCTGAGGGTGCACGGCCCGCTCGATGCGGTTTAGGATGGACGCATGGCTGCGCCCGTCGAGCTGCTGAAGCGAGTTCCGCTGTTCCATCGGCTCGACAACCGCGAGCTGAAGACGCTTGCCTCCACGTTCACCGAGCGATCGTTCCAGGCCGGCCAGAACCTGACCACCGAAGGGCAGGGCGCCGCCGGCTTCTTCGTCATCGAGTCGGGCCAGGCGAGCGTGACGGTGGACGGCGAGACGCGCGGGACGCTCGGCCCCGGCGACTACTACGGCGAGATTGCGTTGCTCGACGGCGGTGCGAGGACGGCCACGATCACGGCCGCTTCCGACGGGAAGAGCTACGGGCTGACGTCGTGGCAGTTCAGGCCTCTGGTCGAGGAGCACAGTTCGATCGCGTGGCCGCTGCTCGAGGCGCTGGCGGCCCGGATCCGCCAGATCGAAGCGCGGACCCACTAGCTCGACTGCTCAGACGGTCAGCTCGAGTCCGTCGTACGCCTGCTCGAACTCGTCCTCGAGCGGCCGCTCGACCGGGCGGTGCGTCAGCAGGAGCCGCTTCGCGCACGAGCGCCGGAAGGCGTCGTCTGCCTCGATGGCCGACAGGTGACCCCGGGTGCCGCCTTCGGGATTCGGTGCGAGCAGAGTCGCCTCGCAGACGAAAAGGTCTGCGTCGCGCGCCAGGTCGACGAGCGCGTCCGTCGGTCCGCTGTCGGCGGAGTACGCGAGTGTGCTGCCGTTCGCGGACACACGGAAACCGAACGCGAGCATCTCGTAGTGCAGTACGCGCACGGCGGTCACTTGCTGTCCCGCCGCCTCGAACGGTTCGCCGTCGGCATACTCGTGCAGCTGGAACGTTTGCTCGAACATGTCGGGCCGGCCCAACTCGACGCCGAGCCGCGCGAGCGTCTCGCGGCCGCCCGGCGGGACCCAGAGCTCGGGATGTGGCCCGCCGCTCGCCGGCCCGAACTGGAGGCCCCAGACCCACGGCACCAGATCGCCCCAGTGGTCGAGGTGCCAGTGTGAGATCGCGATCGCGTCGACCTGCGGCCAGCCCTCGGCGGCGCGCAGGCGCGGCAGCACTCCCGGCCCGCAGTCGAGCAGCACCCTGCCGCCGCCGCTCTCGACGACGTAGCCCGACTGGGCGCCACCCGGATTCGGCCACGCCGGCGAGCACCCTGCGACGGTCAGCTTCATCCGGGCAGTCTGCCCGACCTCGCGCCGATACGGCGCACCTCAGATGGCGTCGGCCGCGAGACGTTCCGACAGCGCCTTCACGACGCTCGCCTGCAGCGACGGGACCTCTTTGGTCAGCCGCGCGAACGACCGTGAGCTGAGCACGAGGAGGTCGGCGTCGGAGACGGTCGTGACCGTCGCGGTGCGCGGCCCGCCCGACAGCAGTGCGATCTCGCCGAGGAAGTCGCCGGCGCCGAGCATGTTCACCCGGCGCCCGTCCTTCGTCACCTCGGCGCTGCCGGAGACGATGACGACGAACTCGCGCCCGGGGTCCCCCTGCTTCGTCAGGGTCCGGCCGCTCGGGACGTCGATCTCGTCGAATTCGGAGCCGAGCGCCTCGAGCTCTTTCTTCGAGCAGCGGGAGAAGATCGGGACGCTCTTGATCAGCTCCCGTTTGCGGTCCTGGCGCAGGCGCATGCCGCGATCATATTGCGCCGTCGGCGCCGGTACCAGCGCAGCCCGGCCTCAGACTCAGGGCGTCGGCTGGATTCTGGTCAGGACCGTCTTGCTGCCGTTCTTCACGAGTTTCCGGACGACAAGCAGCTGCGAGTCGGAGACCACGCCCACGAAGCTACCGGCAGCGTAGGCGCCGGCCCCGTCCGCGACGCCGCAGGTCACGTACGGCTGGGCCGAGACGTTCGCGACGGCGCACAGCACGTGCGTCCCGGTGACCGTCATCGCCGCGCCCGGCCGCACCGTCAGGGAGCGGCCGCCGTTCATCTTGCCGGGGTACGCCGCGCCCACGATCGGCGGCTGCGTCCGCCGGGCGACCTCGACGGGCATCGCGATCTTCGAGGCCTTGAGCACCTGAAGGGTGTCGTCGGCGACGGCGAAGGAGAACGAGCCCGGGCGCAGGCCGGCCGAGTCGCCCTTGCCACAGACGATCGTCGGCGGGCCGCCGCCGACCGACGAGACCGTGCAGCGCACGGACGACGCGGCGACCGCGACCTCGTCGCCGGCCGCGAGGCGGACGACCCGCACCGCGCCGCCGTCCGCCGCCGGCTCTCCGACCGCGAGCAGAGACAGGACCGCTACGGCGATCGCTGCGAAACACACACACATCCGCCCGTGCATCAGTCCAGGGTAACGGCCAGACCGCAGCGGTCAATGCCGCAACGTGCAGGGATAAGGGCTCTCGAGAAACGGTGCCAGGCACCACGGTGCCTGGCACCGCACTGGGCGCTAAGGGTTCTTGACGGTGATTTCCCGCGGCGGGGCCTGCACCGACACGATCCACGCCGTCACGCCCTTGACGTTCTGGGTGTCCTTCGCGCGGACCGTCGCCTTCACGCGCATCCGGTGGTAGCTCTTGAGGAGGGTCAGGCCGGTCTTCGTGACCTTCACCTTCACGGACGCGGTGTGGTTGACGTTGATCGTGAACTTTCCCGACCCGACCTGGACGGTCTTGAGCGGCGGCGCCTTCGTCGCGCCCTTCTTCTTCTTCGGCTGCATGCGCACCTCGAGCACGATCGTCCCCTGGCAATGCTTCACCGCCGGGGTCGGGCAGCGCAGCTTGTAATGGACGAAGCCCTTGGAGTCGACGCTGCTCTGCCCGGTCAGCATCTGCACGAGCACGACATGCTTGCCGGTGCCCTTGGGCTGCTGCGCCGGCACCGGCGTCGGGTTCGGCGTCGGGCCGCCGCCGCCACTGGCGATCGGCGCCAGCGGCGTCGCGACGTCGTCGTTGCGGATCGTCATCGTCGCGCTCGCGTGACCGAGTGTCGCGCCACCTGTCGGCGCGCTGAGCGTGAACGTGAAGGATCGGTTCGGCTCGACGACGTTGTCGTCGGCGATCGGGATCGAGACCGTCTTCGACGACTGCCCGGCCGTGAAGGTGAGTGTGCCGCTGACCGCCGAGTAGTCGGTGCCGGCCTTGGCGCTGCCGTCCGCGGTCGCGTACTTCACGGTGACGGTCCCGGTCGCGGCAGGCACGAGCGAGACGACCGCCTGGATCGAGCCGGCGGCCTCGGACGCGGACGCGTCGGACACGGACAGCAACGGGGGCGCCGCCGGCGGCACGACGGTCACGTTGACGACAGACGCGCCGACGAACACGGCGGACGACGAGACGAACTTGATCGTGAAGCTCTTCGACGCGGTCGCGTTCCCGTTGGCGGCGTTCACGTTCACCGTGAACGACTTCGCGCCGAACGTGCCCTTGTCCCAGTGGAGCGTCCCGCTCGCATCCGAGTAGTCGGCGGGCGACGTCGCCGTTCCCGGCTGCGTCTGCCACTGCACGTCGACCGGCTGCGGTGTCGACGGCTGCACGGCCGGCGCGTTGAGCGTGACGCTGACCGTGACCGGGGTCGAGCCCGTGGCGGGCTGCGGGACCGGAGCCGGGTCTTTGAGCTGGATCGACGGCTGCTTGTCGCTTCCCGCGCCGTTCGGCTGGACGATCGAGCACGTCGCGCTCTCGCTCGCCGCGCCGTCGGGGAACTGCGCGTGCTGGGGCTTCGAGACCGTCACCTGGAACGTGCGCGTCGCGCCGCCCGGTGGGTTCACATGAGTGTGAATCGCGATCGAGCCGCTGCGGTTGTCGTTCCCAGGCGCGATCGTCGCGGTACCCGTGCCCGCGTCGTAGTCGCCCGCGACGGTGCTCACGTCGGACGTCTGCCAGGTCACTGCAACCGGTACGAGGCTCGCGAAAGAGTCGCGCAGCGTGAAGACCGCATCCCCGCCCGCGGTGACCGTTCCGGTGCACCCGCTCAGCCCGACCACGGGCGGCGCTGAGGACTCGGTGATGGTCCCTGTCTCGCCGGTCGTCGCGCCCGCGGCGAAGGATGCGCCCTTCGGGTTCTTGATCGTCATCGTGAACTGCTTGTCGAGCCCGTACACGCCGTCGTTGATGCTCTGCACCTTCACGTGGACGACGCTCGTGCCCGGCGCAAACGTCAGCGTGCCGCTCGTCTTTCCGGACGGGATCGGTGACGGTGTAGTTGGTCCCGTTGACCGCGCTGCCGAGTCCGGCCGGCGTCCCGTCGGCGACGACGTAGTCGACCGTGATCTTGTGATTCGGCGGGTGCGTTGACGGCGGCCCCGCCGCTGTCGACGAGTTTGACCTGGAAGTCGATCACCTGGTTCCCGGCCTCGGTGACCGTCGCGTTCGCGGGCACCGAGGCGAGCCCGGCGATGCGCCAGTCGTCGTCGACCACGCTGCCCTTCCCTTCTGTCGTCGCACCGAGCGCGACCGTGTCGGTCGTGTCGCCGGCGAACGCCACGTTCGTGAGGTCGACGGTCATCGTCTTGTCGTCCTCGGCGGCGGTGTTGCCGGGGATCGGCACCTGAAGCTGCGCCGACGCGCTGCCCTTCGCGATCGTCGTCGTCTGCGCCGAGCCGCCGTCGACCTTGTAGGTGACCGTGATGTCCGTCGCGGCCGCACCGGGCGCGACCGTCAACGGGAAGGTCAGGTTGTTCTGGCCGGGACTGTCACCCTCCGCCTGCGCAGCCGCGGGGCCGATCGAGACCGTGTACGCAATCGGATCGGCATGCACCTTCTCGACGATCCCGAACAGGAGGACGGACGCGACAGCCGCCGCCAGCAACGCACGCACACCGAGTCCCAGCTTCCCCCCCATCGACCCTCTAACCCCCTGGTTGGATCACCCTCCGGATCACGGATTCAGCCACGCCTCCGTCCCTGACCCTGCGTCGGCCCGCCTCCCGCGCATACTGCACCCTTTTCGACTCGACTGCAGGCTAGGTTTGTCCGGCTGAAGGTCCCGCGTCCGTTTTCGTAGGGTTTTCGGACAGCTCGAGTGCACGGTCCCGCAGGTTGTGTCCGGCCTCGCGGCCTGGTAAGAAGTGGATTGGGAACGGGTTCGGAGGGTGCTGGTGAAGGTGGGAGCTAGGACGAGTCTTGGACGGTCGCGGTCGGCGGCGACGCTGCTCGTGACTCTGTGCGCCCTCGGCGCGGCTTTTGCGCTCGCGCAACCCGCAGCCGCCGACGACTCGACGCCCGCTGCGCCGGCGGCGTCCGCGACCGACAACACCGCGACGTCGGCTTCGGCCGCCGCCTCGACGGCGTCGTCCACCGACACGACGCACGACCACAACTGCAGCCACGCCGTCCACCGGCACGACGGCATCCCCCGACCCCACGACGAGCGCGGGCTCGGGCGCCGCGGCGACCGACAACGGCGGGACGACCGCGCCGAGCCCGGCGTCGCCGACCGTCGGGTCCGCGCAGCCGCCGGCAGGCGCAGCCACGACTCCGACGACGCCCGTCCCGTCGGCCGGCTCGACGACCCCGACCACGACGGGAACAACGCCGCCCACATCGCCGCCGAGCACGCCGGCCGCCGACGCGGGCGCGCCACCGCCGCCTCCGCCGGCCGCGCCGCCCTCGCCGCCGATCATCGTCCAGGTCCCGGCTCCGGCGCCCGAGCCGACGACGCAGATCACGCTCACGGATCTGCCCGATGCGACGCCGCAGCAGCCGTCGACTACAGCCGCCCCGTCGGCGCCGCCGACTGCGTCGACATCCGTCGCCGCCGCCGCGCCCGCGCCGGCGCTTGTCGTGCACACGCCGTCCGAGCCGCAGGTCCATCGCGCGAAGCCCGCACCGGTCGCCCACGTCAAGGCGGCCCGGGCTGCGCGGACGCCGCTCGGTCACGCGGCGCTCACCAAGCTGCTTGCGCGTAAGTCGCTCGTGTCGACTCCCGCCCCGCTCGCACCGCCTGCGGCGGACTTCGTGCCGCAGCAGGGCGTGACGCTCGTGCTCGCCGACGCGCCGTGCCCGTGAGCCGGGCGACACGAGCAAGCCGAAGATGTTCGTTCCGTCGAAGGCGCCGACCTGGCCGCCCACGCCGAACACCCCGTCGAACGACACGCCGGGCTCCTTCGGCGGCGCGCTCAACGGCACCGGTCGGCGGCGCGCTCCTGCTCTTCGCGGCGCTCGCCGCATTGCTCTCGATCATCCCGCCGTGGTTCACCTCTCGCGTGACCATGGCGGTCGCGGCGCCCGTCGAATGGCGTCGCCGCCTCTCGCTCGAACGTCCCGGATAGTCCGCCGCCACGAGCTTCATGATCCGGGCCGCCGCAGCCGGACATGGCCCGGACGCTGGTGCGGACAGATCCTGCGGACGTTTTGCAAGGAGAGGGGAAATGAGGGAACAACAGAAGACAGGCCGCGGCTCGTGCCGTGGTGATCGATCCGGATCCACTTTGGCAGCAGGCTGTCACGGCGGCGTTGACGCGCTCGAACGTCTCGGTGGTCGCCAACTCGGGCGACCTCTGCCGGGCGCCCGAGCTGGCCGACGCGCACGCGGCCGATCTGTTGCTCGTCGGTCTCGAGGAGGAGGTCGACAACCGGGAGCTGTACCGGCTGCTTCGGCGCGTGCACAAGCGCTGCCCGGAGCTGGTGACGGTCGTGTTCGTCGAGCAGGAGGAGCGGCTGACGGTCGACGCCGCTCTGGCCGGCGGCGCCTACTGGGCGGTCGACCGGCGGCTCGGCGCGGCCGAGCTCGTGCGGGCGGTCACCGAGGCCTTTCGCGCCCAGTTGGAGGAGACGGGCGCGACCGACCACTCGGCCGGCGTGCGGGCGAGGCTGACGCGCCGCGAGCTGGAGATCCTCCGGCTGGTCGCCGAGGGCCGTCCGAACCGGGAGGTGGCGAAGATCCTCTGGGTCACCGACCAGACGATCAAGTTCCACCTCGCCAACACCTACAAGAAGCTCGGCGTGCGGAACCGCATCGAGGCGAGCCACTGGGCGATCGCCCGCGGGCTCGTCCGGCCGCTGCCCGCCGCCGAGTTGCTCGCCGCCGACATCGTCGCGGTGGAAGCATCGTGACGATGTGCGAACGGCTCAGCTTCGGTCGTCGGCGGAGGCTCCACGAGCCCTCCGCCGGCGACCCGCTGAACCTTAGCTCGACCTAGTTCGGGAACATCGCCGTCGCGTCGAGCGAGTACGGCTTCGGCTTCGCCGTGCGACAGCTGATCGTCACCGGATAGCTGCCCGCCTTCACCGTCGCGGCGAGGCTCCGAATCGAGCGCTCGCCCGGCAGGTCGACGTACAGCGTCCCGGAGGCGCGGAAGCTCATCCCGCAGTCGGCGGCGACCGCCCGGCCGACCAGCTGGAGGAAGAGCGGCCCCGACGGCGAGCTGGAGGCGGATCACCGCCCGCTTGCGGACGACACCGTCGGTGAGCAGGACCTGCCGCGACGACGTCGGCGCCGCCGCGGGAGTCGCGGTCGTCGTCGGCGGAGGCGGCGTGGCCGGGACGAGGCCCAGGTAGTTGGCGGCGGCCCATGCGTCGACGCGCCCGCCGCCGATCCCGTTGCACCGGGTGGGCGGTGACGCGCAGCGCGTCCGCGAGCTGGTTCGCGGTGAGCCCCGGCGAGATCGAGAGCAGCAGGCCGGCGATCCCCGACACGGCCGGCGGGCCGAAGGACGAGCCGCAGCCGTAGGCGGGGCCGGCGTTCGGGTCCATCACCATCTCGCAGTCCGGAGCGGCCAGCTGCACCCAGGAGCCGCGCGTCGACCAGTCGGCGAGCTGGTCGTTCTCGTCCGTACCGGCGACCGAGAGCACACGCCGGGTAGCCCCCCGGGTAGAGGGGATCGGTGTTCCCGCCGTTGCCCGCGGCCGCCACCACGAGGACGCCGTGGTCCTCCGCGTACTCGATCGCGCCGAGCTCGCCGATGTCGAAGCCGTTTGAGGCGAGGCTGACGTTGACGATGCGGGCGCCGTGATCGACCGCCCAGCGGATCCCGCGCGCCGATCGTCGTCGCGAGCGCTCCTCCCTCCCGGCCCTGGGCGACCCGAACCGGCATGACCGAGCACTTCCAGCAGTAGCCGGCGATGCCGATGCCGTTGTCGCCCTGGGCGCCGATGACGCTCGACACCCACGTCCCGTGCCCGTTGTCGTCGCCCGTGGACGCGTCGTTCCCGACGATGTCCCACCCCGGGATCACCTGGGTGAGGTCGGGCATCGGCGTCAAGCCCGTGTCGACGACGGCAATCACGATCGCCGGATCGCCCGTCGTCACCTGCCAGAGGTCGGAGGTCCGGGTCAGCCGCGGCCCCCACTCGCCGGACCAGGCGGGATCGTTGGGATCGGACCGCGAGGCGCCGAAACTGAGCGCAGGCAGCCCAGCGAGGACCAGCAGGCCTACGAGAACGAGCCGCCGCACTTGTGCGGCTGAACCTACGGCCGTGATCGGCCGTCAAGGGCAGACCAAAGGCGGGACCGAGCGGCCTAAAAGTCCGGACCTTTTCGCCGGGGCAGAAATCCCGGAAATTCCTGCGGAGGCCAGGTTTTTCCGCGCGAAAGCCTACCCGCCGCACCCTTGATTCAGAGTCCTCGCCGGGTCTAGAACATCAACCGTGCCCGAGGAAGACGTTCCGGGCCTGTCACAGGTCGAAAGGGGGGAACTGTGAGGCAGGGCCGTCGCAGCGAAAGGCGCTGCGACGGGGACGTAAGGGTAAACGCAGGTGGAAGTTGGGTTGCAACTACCAGGGATTGAAAGAGAGGGGGAAGGGATGCGTCTACGCATCAGCTTGGCGTTGTTCACTGTCCTTGCCGCGATCGGCGCCCTCACCATTGGTGTGGGCTCGGCCGGGGCAACGGCGGTGCACCGCGCGCCGGACCCGCAGACCACGAACATTCCGTATCTCGCGTGGGCCGGTGAGGAAGTCAAGGTCGTCAAGTGCATCGGCGGCCCCAACGACGAGGGCCCCGATGTCTCGGCGCTTTCGTCGGCGGGGAACATCAACGCCCTGCTCGCGGGCAAGTTCCGCGTCGAGGATTGGTCGGGCGTCGACGAGGTGCACTCCGGCCCGGTCTTCCTGAACGATCAGGATGGCTCGGTTGTCGGCACGTACGAGCAGGGACGGCTCTGCTTCTCGGTGCACGTCACCTCGCAGAAGCCGGGCATGGCGGTCATCAAGCTCGCCGTCAGCCCGAACCTGCTCACGCTGGTCCCGGGTCTCGACCCGATCCTGAAGCACCAGTTCCTCGTGATCTGGCTGCAGGATCAGGCCCCGGTCATCAACGAGGCCGCTGGCGCGAACCTCGGCGATCCGACCGGCAACGGGATCTTCAACCCGATCCCCGGCCCGGGTGGCAACACCTTCGGGTACGGCCTGATCCACGTTCTCGTCAAGGGCACGTTCCCGCTCGGCAACGACTTCGCGGGACTCGCGCCGAACAACACGGTCACCCTGCCTGACGACTGGGCGTGGCTCGCGCAGCACTTCGCTGTCGACGACTCGCTCACGGGCAGCAACTTCCCGGGTGCCGCGTCTATGCGTTGGGACATCCACGACGACATGACGAACTCGGAAGGCCATGTCGCAACGAGCTTCTGCGTGGACAACTTCGCAGCCGCGGAGTCGGTGGACAACTGCCTGGGCACGCCGCCCGGCGGTGACCCTGACCTCGGACCGTTCTCGAACATCTACGGCGGCAGTCAACAACGCCCTCGGCCCGTTCGATCCGATCCGGGCGTTCCAGACGCTCCTGTCCGACGGCAAGCTGGATGCAGGCGATGCTCCGATGCCGGCGCTCCGCGTCGACGTCAGCATCGGCGCGGGTTCCACCGTCGGCACGCTCGACAAGGCCGACAAGTCCTGGATCTACAGCCGTGACGGCAAGGGGACTGGCACGGCGCACAACCTGTACGCACCGTTCTACAAGGCCCTTCATCCCGGCCGCGCTGCCGGGTGACCGGCCCGACACCTCCGGCGTCGCCGGAGCGTTCTCGAACAACTTCACCGGCTTCCTCGGGTTCACGGGCTACGTGCTAACGACCGAGGATGTTGCAGGCATCTACGACTACTGGGATACGTTCACCACGAGCTACTCCCGTGGCAACAACGCCTGCAAGGACGTCCTCGGCAACCCGATCCCGCTGCCCACGGGCAACACGGGTGTCGCGGTCTACACGGACGAGCACGGTGAGGCGTACGTGCAAGTACATCCCGGATCACGGCGTCGTCCTGACGCCGGACTCCAACGGCCGCTGTGACATCTATGGCCCGGCTCCGGTCGGCCATGCGACGATCACGCGCGGTCTCGGTCTATCCGGACCAGCCGGTCCTCTGGGATCGGAGCAACAAGACCTCGAACGTGCTCACCAAGACGACGAACTTCGCGTCGAGCAAGGTCTTGAACTGCATCCCGAAGAGCACGAACGAGGCCTTCTGCGTCGAGACGATCAAGGACCTCTGGGGCAACCCGGTCCGCGGCGCACAGGTCGAGTTCAGCGCTCAGGCGTTCCAGGGCTCCGTGCCCACGATCGGTCCTGACGCTCGCGTGATCCCGCCGTACGACACGACGGGCCAGGGCACGAACACCAGCACTGATCGCAACTTCGTGGACGTCACCACGAACGGCAAGGGCATGGCCGGGATCTTCGTGCGCAGCACGACCGGCTCGTGCATCGACGTCGTGTCGGAGAACGTCGGCACCCGCAACGGTGGCGACGGCATCTTCCGCTCCGTCGACTTCAACCCGACGACTGGTGCCGCTTGCGGGACCACCACCCGCCGCCTCCGGGCACCACGGGTGGCGGCTCGACTGGCACCACCGGCGGCTCGACCGGCTCCTCCGGTGCAACGGCGCCCGTGACGGTCGCTGCTCCGGTTGCCGTGTCGTCGCCGGTCCCGACAGGCTGCTACGGCTCCGACCGCGGCGGCGAAGACGATGACCCTTGCTTCGGCTCGGGTCGTCAAGATCGGCAAGAACCGTGTCCTGCTGGTTCGCGTGAACGGCGCGGCGAAGACCGCCAAGCTGCACATCACGATGATCGGCAAGGTGCACGGCAAGGTGACGCGCACCAGCGTCACCCGGACTGTCGCGACCAACAAGCAGGTTCGCGTCCCGAACCTGAAGCTGGCTCCGTCGGTCCGCTCGGTGAAGGTGGGGCTCGTCTAGCGGGCACCCTCGACACCGAGGACACGACATGAACGGAGGGCCCGCGCGAGCGGGCCCTCCGTCGTTCGGGGAGGAACGCCTTAGTGAGCTGCTTCGCGCTGGAGCAGACCGAGGGCGTCGACGCGCCCGCTCCCGACCGAGCCGGGAAGCGGCACGGCGGTCTGCTCGAGCGCGGCCTCGACCTCTGCGGGCGACGCGTCGCCCGACGAGAGCGCGAGCCCGGCGAGCCCGGCGACGAGCGGTGCGGCCGCCGAGGTGCCGCAGAAGGTGGCGAACGACCCGCCGGGGGCGGTCGTGAGCGAGCACCCGGGTGCCGCCAGGGTCACCCACGTGCCGTGCGTCGACCACGGGAAGAGGGCGCCCGACTGGTCGACGGCGGCGACGGAGATGACGTCGGGGTAGGAAGCCGGATAGGTCTGCGAGTCGCCGCCGGCGTTGCCCGCGGCGGCCACGAGGATCACGCCACGCGAGTGCGCGTAGCGCAGCGCCGACTCGACGCCCGCGTCCGGCCCGCTCAGGACGAAGCTCATGCTGATCACGTTCGCGCCGTGGTCGACCGCGTAACGGATGCCGTCGGCGATCGCGGGCGCGCCGCCGCTGCCGTCGGCGCCGAGCACCTTGATCGGCATCACGCGGCAGCGTCCAGCAGACGCCGGCGCCGCCGATGCCGTTGTTCGGGCGAGCGGCGATCACGCCGGCAACCATCGTCCCGTGCCCGAACTGGTCGGTGGTGTCGTTGCTTCCGTCGGCGAAGTCCGCACCCGGGACGAGCGCGCCCTGCAGGTCGGGCTGCGACGGGTCCACACCGCTGTCGACGATGGCGATCACGACCGGCTTCGAGCCGGTCGACACTTGCCAGGCCGCCGGCGCGTTGACGAGCGCGAGCGCCCACTGCTGCGACCAGTCGGGGTCGGTCGGGACGACGGTGGTGGCGCGAGGCGCCATGCGCGGTGCGGGATACCCGGACGCGCTCGAGCGACCGGGCGCCGGCGCGTCTTCGCCCGCACGGGTGAGTGCGGTGGCGCGTGCCACGGCCCGTGGAGCACGTGCGCTGCCCGGCTGGAACGCGGCCACTCCGTACGGCGCGGCCGGGCCGCGGCCGCGATCCGACGTTCCGGCGACGAGCGGCGGCGAGGAGCGCCATCGCCGCCGAACACGGCCTGCGTCCCCAATCCTCACCTCCCCCGTATCGGCAGAGGGGCTAGTGCCCTTTAGTCCTCTGGCTAGTGTCCGACCGGCGGCCCGCGCTACCCTGAGGCGCGGTGAAGGACGCGTCGCGTCGTGCCGTCTGGCCCTCCTCGTCGGCGTCCTCGCGGGCTGCGGCAGCTCGGGGCCGATCGGCGAACGAGAGCTCGCGACCGGATCTCACGAAGCGTCGGGAACAGCTCGAGCCACCTCGTCTGCTGGGACGAAGACCGGGAAGCCTCGGCTCGATGAGCGCGATGGGCTACACGCGGGTGTGCGGGATCACCCGGTCGAAGCCGGCCGTTTACGTTCGCACGGGAACGGCCGACAAGACGGGCTGGTGCGTCGTGACCCCGCGCTACGTCGCGGCGCCGCGCTGTCCGCTGTCCTGATTCGGGGAGCGGCTCGCGCCGCGTCAGTGCGTGCGCTCTTGCGAGATCAGCTTGCCGGCCGCGTTGTAGCCGAGCACCTCGCGCACCCAGGTCGCGCAGTTCGTCGGCGCCGGGCAGCCGTAGATGTAGCCGCCGTCCTTGGTGAGCGGGATCGTCTTCTTCGCGCGAGTCGGCCCGACGAGGACGACCTTCTTCACGCCGTCGGCCGCGACGCCGCCGATCAGGCCCTTGATCACCGAGAACGTGCGCCTGCTCGGGTCGAACACCGCACCGCCCGGCGCGCAGCGCGCCCGGTACGAGTTCGACTGCACGAGCAGCGCGCAGACGGACTTGTCCTTCATGAGCGTCACGTAGACGAGGTACGGCCGCCGTTTCGTGTCGAGAGCAGTCGCGACGCGACGCGACGTCTGGACGGCGCCGACCTTCTTCGCCACCGGCGGCAGCACGTCGTAGTTGTGCGCGGAGCGGGTCAGCACGGAATCGGGATCGGCGCAGCCGCCGCGACAGCCGTCGCAGCGATGACGAGCGCCGCCAGGAGCCCCCCTCCGAGTAGCCGCATCGAGGCGGAATCGTAGCCCAATCGCCGCAGCCGTCCGACGACGTCGACAATCATTTACAAACCGTGTCCGCACTCGCCGCGCTGGTCGCCGCGACTCGCTCGCGGCGGCCCTCCCGCGCCGCACATCGTCGACAGCGACTCGTGCCCGTTCAGCGCGGCCCGACGCGCCGAGACGGCTCGCTATGCCGAGCGCCACTACGGCTCGACCACGTGGCGTCTGCGAGCATCCCCACGTGATCGTCGAGCACTACACGGCGACGACGACGTTCGCGCCGGTGTGGGCGACGTTCGCCGCCGACACGCCCGACGCCGGAGCTCGGCGAGCTCCCCGGCACGTGCGCGCATTTCGTCGATCGATCGCGACGGGACGATCTACCGCCTCGTCCCGCTCGGGACGATCTGCCGTCACACCGTCGGGCTGAACTGGACGGCGATCGGCATCGAGCACGTCGGGAACGAGCGACGCGTCGATCCTCGACGATCCGGCGCAGCTCCAGGCGTCGCTGCGGCTGACGCTGTGGCTGATGGCGCGCTACCACATCTCGCTCCCGAACGTGATCGGCCACGCGGAGAGCCTGACCAGCCGCTACCACCGCGAGCGCTACGCGCCGTGGCGCTGCCAGACGCACGCCGACTGGCAGCACGCCGACATGGTCGTGTACCGCCGGCGGCTCGCCGCGCTTGCGGCGGCCGAGCACGTTCACCTCTCGCGCGGCGGTGGGCCGATCAGGTCCCGCTGCCGGCCTGAAGCTCGTCCTCGACGCGAGCGACGTCGAGGCCGCGCGCCGCGAGCAGCACGTAGAGGTGATAGACGAGGTCGGCTGCCTCCTCGATCACGCGCTCGTCGCTCTCGTCGAGCGCAGCGACGGTGAGCTCGACCGCCTCTTCCCCGACCTTGCGCGCGCAGGCGCCCACGCCGAGCGTCGAGCAGTTGCGCTGTGTAGGAGCCCGACGGCCTGCGCGGCGGCGCGATCGGCGACGGTGCGCCACAGCTCGGGCGCGAAGCACGAGAGCGAGCCGGTGTGGCAGCCGGCCCCGCACGGACGGACGCGAAGGAGCAGCGCGTCGCCGTCGCAGTCGTCGCGAAGCTCGACCGACGGCGAGCGTGTTGCCGGAGGTCTCGCCCTTGTGCCAGAGCCGGCCGCGCGAGCGGCTCCAGAACCACGCCTCCCCCGTCTCGCGCGTCGTCGCCTCGGCCTCCGCGCTCCATCCACGCGAGCATCAGTACGCGACCGTCGTCCGCGTCCTGGACGATCGCCGGCCGCAGGTCAGGCGGCATTCCGCACCGCCACTCCGAGCCCGAGCAGCTCGCGCCGGAGCGCGCCCAGCCGGGCGGCGTCCTCGTGCAGGATCGACGCGAGCAGCGCGGCCTGCGCGACCCCGAGCGCGTCGGCGACGTGCGCAGCCGTCCCGGCCCCGCCCGACGCGATCACCGGCACCGCGAACGCTTCCGCGACGGCAACGCGTCAGCTCGAGGTCGTAGCCGCGCGGGTGCCATCGGCGTCGATCGACGTGAGCAGGATCTCGCCCGCTCCGCGCTCGCGCCGCCTCCTCGGCCCAGGCGACAGCTGTGCGCGGCGTGCCACGCGTTCCTGCGTGCGAGCGAACGACGCCGCCTTCGACGTCGATCGCCACGACGACCGCCTGCGAGCCGAGCTTCTCCGCCAGCTCGGTCAGCAGCTCGGGCCGCTGCGAGGGCGGCGGAGTTGACCGCCACCTTGTCGGCGCCCGCCTCGAGCAGCGCCTCCGCGTCGGCGGCGGAGCGCACGCCTCCGCCGACGGTGAACGGGATCTGCAGCCGCGCGGCGACCCGTCGCACGAGCCCGACCAGCGTCGAGCGGCGCTCGAGCGTTGCCGTGACGTCGAGGAACACGAGCTCGTCCGCGCCCGACTCGGAGTACGACGCGCCGAGCTCGACCGGGTCGCCGACGTCGCGAAGGCCCTGGAAGCGGATGCCCTTGACGACGCGGCCGTCGGCCACGTCGAGGCACGGGATCAGGCGAGGGAAGGGCATCGCACCTCCTCGAGCACACGCTCGAGGTAGCGCGCACCGGCGGCGCCGCTCTTCTCCGGATGGAACTGCACGCCGACGAAGGAGCCGGCCCGCGCCTCCGCGACGATCCCCTCCGACCAGGCGGTCGCATGCGGCGTCTCGCAGGCGTACGAGTGCGCGAAGTAGAACGTCGCAGCGAGCGGCTCGACGTCGGCCCAGCCGAGGCGCGGGACCCGGCCCTCGCGCAGGCGCACCGCTCGTCCCTCGAGCAGGCCGAGGCCTTCACGTCCCGCCGTCCTCCTCGCTCCACTCGAGCGCGAGCTGCAGCCCGAGGCAGACGCCGAGCACCGCGCGCCCGGCGGCGAGCCGCTCGCGGAGAGCGGTGTCGTGGCCACGCGCACGCAGCCCGGCAAGCGCGGTCCGCGCCGCGCCGACGCCCGGCAGCACGGCGAGGTCGGCCCGCTCGACGTCCTCGACGAGCGTCGGCTCCGAGGCGGCGGAACGCAAGCTCGACCGAGCGCACGTTCCCGGCGCCGTACCGGCAGATCGCGACCTTCACACGAGCCCCTTCGTCGACGGCAGCCCGGCCGACTCGCGACGTACGGCGGCGCGCAGTGCACGTCCGACCGCCTTGAACGCCGCCTCAGCGACGTGGTGCGGGTCGCGACCAGTCGCCTGCACGTGGACGGCTGCGCGGGACGCCTGCGCGAGACTCGAAAGCATGTGCGTCGCAAGCCCCGGCTCGCATTCGAGCGACAGCT
The DNA here is from genome assembly GCA_963742615.1 of uncultured Thermoleophilia bacterium. Lineage (GTDB taxonomy): Bacteria > Actinomycetota > Thermoleophilia > Gaiellales > Gaiellaceae > PALSA-600. Next base: position 478,624 of record CAVUMS010000004.1, read on the forward strand.
CGCTGAACGCGCGGCCGCCAAGGTCGACTGCGGCGCGCGCGAGTGCGTCGTCCATCGGCACGACCGCGTCGCCGTAGCGGGCGATGCCCCTGCGATCCCCCAGAGCGGAGTCGAGCGCGGCGCCGAGCGCGAGCGCCGCGTCCTCGGCGGTGTGGTGGTCGCCGGTCTCGAGGTCTCCGACGCCTTCGAGCACGAGGTCGAAGCCGGCGTGAAACGCGAGCTGCTCGATCAGATGGTCGTACAGGCCGGCGCCGGTGCCGACGCGCACGCGGCCGGCGCCGTCGAGCGCGAGCCGCACCGACAGTCGCGTCTCGGCGGTCGCCCGGAGAAGCCGGCTGCGGCGCCCGCCGGCCGCCGCGACCGGCAGCGGCCGGTCGAGGATCCGGGCGAGCGCCTCGACGAGCACGTCGTCGTCCTCGGCATCGCGGACCGACGCCCTGATCGCGTCGTCGTACGCGCGCACGACGATGCCGCTGCGGAGCAGCGCGTCGCCGAGCGCGCGGCCGTCGTCAACAGGGACGTAGAGGAAGTTCGTCGCCGACGGCGCGGGCTCGAGGCCGAGCGCCCGGAGCGCAGACGCGAGACGCTCTCGCTCGGCGACAACCGGGGCGACGTCAGGTGGGTCGCGCAGCGCCGCGAGCGCGAGCGACGCCGAGAGCGACGACACGGCCGCCGGCGCCTGTCGCGCCTCGAGCTCGGCGGCGACGTCGCGCGAGGCGAGCGCGTAGCCGATGCGAGCGCCCGCAAGCGCGAAGGACTTCGAGAAAGTCCGGAGCACGACCACGTCGTCCTCGATCAGCCCGACCGCGGTGTCGCCGGCGAACTCGAAGTAGGCCTCGTCGACCACCAGCGGCCGCGCGTCCGGGAGCTCGCCGAGCTCGCCGGTCGGGTTGTTCGGCCGGCACGCGAACGCGAGCGCACAGCCCGGCAAGTAACGGTCTGTTGCTTCCGCGCCTGCGAGCTGCACGCCGATCCGGTAGAGGGGATACGTCGGCGCGGCGGGGATCGCGACCGTGTCGCCCGGGCCGGCCCACGCGCGGGCACACAGCAGGATCAGGTCGTCGGCGCCCGCCCCGACGACGACGTTCTCGGGCTCGACGCCGGCATAGCGGGCGATCGCGACACGCAGGTCGCGGTAGCCGTCCGAGGGATAGCTGCAGACGTCGGCGAGCGCACCGGCGATCGCCCCAGGTCGCGTCGACGGTAGCGGCAGCGGCGGCGTGTTCTGGTCGAAGCGCAGCACCTGCGACGGGTCGATCCCCGCGAGCTGCGCGACGTCACGCGTCGACGCCGCCCAGGTGTACGGCGCGAACGAGGGGGCGAGCTCCCTCATCGCCGCACCGCCGCCGCGTGCGCCGACATCCCCTCGACCGCGGCGAGCGCCTCGACGGTCGGGCGCAAGCGGCGGAGCCCGTCTCGGGTCAGCCGCTGCACGGTCACCGGCTTGAGGAACGCCTCGAGGCCGAGCCCGCCGACCGACCGCGCCCAGCCGCCCGTCGGCAGGACGTGGTTGCCGCCGGTCGCATAGTCGCCGGCCGCGACGGCCGACCACGGCCCGACGAAGACCGCGCCGGCGTTCCGCACCGTCCCGGCCGCACCCTCGGCGTCTCCGAGCAGCACGAGATGCTCCGGCGCGATCCGTTCCGCCTCGTCGACGCTCGAGACCCGGCGGCACACCGCTTCGGGCCCGTGCTCCTGTTGCGCTGCAAGCTCGAGCTCGATCAGCCGCTCCTCGCCCGCCCCCGCGACGACGACCTCGGACGGGCCGCCGGGCAGGTCGATCGCGACGTCGCGCGCGACCTCGAGCTTCGCGTCGTTCACATACGAGCTGCCGGGGCCGACGATCTTGTCGACGCGCTCGACGTAGGCGAGCCAGCCGATCGCCTGGGGCCCGCCGAGCGCCCACACCTCGTCGAGCCCGAGCGCCTCGGCCGCCGCCGCGATCAGCGGCGCGCCGGAGGGAGGCGTGCAGACGACGATCCGGCGCACGCCGGCCACCTGCGCCGGCACGGCGCACATCACGAATGTCGAGACGAGGTTCCGCGGCACGTAGACGCCGACCGTGTCGAGCGCCACCCAGCGCCGCTCGAGCCGGACGCCCGGCTCGACCTCGAGCTCCACGTCGGCCGGCCGCTGCAGCTCGTGCCAGCGGCGCACGCGGTCGGCGAGCTCGAGCAGAGCGTCTCGCGGCAGATCCGTCCCGTCCGGCGCGGCACGCGCCGGCTCGACGCCGTCGAGCCGAACGGCCCACTCGCGCACCGCGTCGAGGCCGCGCGCCTTCACGTCGGCAACGATCGACGGCGTCACGCGGCCATCCGCTCGACGGGAACGATCAGGATCGACGACCCGCCCGCTTCCTCGAGCTGCGGCAGGAGGAGCCAGAGCTCGTCAGCCGGGACGAGGACGTGGACGGCGACGAGCCCGGCCTCGGCGAGCGGCAGGACGCTCGGCGTCCGCGGTGCGACGATCGCGCAGATCTCGGGCAGCGCCGTCTCCGGTGCGTTGAGCATCAGGTAGCGATGCCGGCGCGCGTCGACGACCGCACGCAGCATCGCCGCGAACGACGCGGCCCGCTCCTCGTCGGACGCCACGAGGATCGCCTCCGACGAGAGCAGCACCCCCAGCGAGCGCAGCCCGTTCGTGCGCAGCGTGTTGCCGGACGACACGAGGTCGACGATCGCGTCGGCGAGCCCGAGCCGCGGCGCGAGCTCGACCGAGCCGGTGACATCCACGAGCTCGACCGGGGCGGGCAGCAGCTCGCGCGCCAGGCGCGGGTAGACGGTGGCGACGGTCGCGCCGGCCAGGTCGTCGCACGTCCGGAACGACGACTCCTCAGGGACGGCCGCCTCGAGCCGGCAGGAGCCGAAGCCGAGCGGCAGCAGCTCGGCGACCCTCGCGCCGCGCTCCCGGACGAGATCGAGGCCCGTGATCCCACAGTCGACGACGCCGTCCTGGACGTACTCCGGGATATCGGCCGCCCGCACCAGCAGCACCTCGACCGGCGCATTCCGGCAGGGAAACGCGAGCGCCCGCTCGCCGGGCTGCTCGGGCCCGAGGCCGGCGTCCTCGAGCAGGCGGAACGACGGCTCGCGCAGCCGCCCCTTCACCGGCAGTGCGAGCCTCAGGAGCTCATTCGGTCGAGCGCCAGCCGATACCCGCCCTCGCCGTGCCGCAGCCAGTGCGCCACGCGCGTCACCGTCGTCGTCGACGCGCCCGTCCGCTCGGCGATCTCCAGGTACGGGAGCCCGTCGTCCAGCAGGCGGGCCACCTGCCAACGGTGAGCCATCGCCTCGAGCTCCGAGAGCGTGCACAGGTCTCGCAGGAAGTGCTCCACCTCCGCGCGCGTCCGGAGTGCCTTCACGGCGTCGAAGAGCGCCTCCATCTCCCGAGTGCGCCATGGGTGTCGGCTCCTGGTCGCCATCGCCGGTTCTCATGTTAGCACGTTAACATGGCAGCATGAACAGAACAGAGGCCGAGCGCTGGTTCTCCGGGCCGATCGAGGTGATCCCGGCGGTCGATGTGCTGGGCGAGCAGGCCGTCCGACTCAGGCAGGGCGACTACGACCGGGTCGTCGAGAGCCCCGGCGAGCCCGCGGCGCTCGCCCGTCGCTGGCGCGACGCCGGCGCGTGCCGGATCCATCTCGTCGACCTCGACGGTGCGCGCTCGGGGCGCGTACGACCCGAGCTCGTCCGCGAGGTGGCCGCGTCGTGCGCGCCGCTCCCGGTTCAGGCTTCGGGTGGAGTCCGCTCGCCCGCCGACGCCGATGCGCTGCTCCGGGCCGGCGCGGCGCGGGTCGTCGTCGGCACGGCGGCCTGGCCCGATCCGGCCCCGTGGGTCGAGGCACTCGGCGAGGCGCTGGTGGTGGCGGTCGACGTTCGCGACGGCCATCTGCGCACCGCAGGCTGGACGCACGGCGAGGGCCTCGCTCTCGAGGAGGCGCTCGAGCGCGCGCGGCGTGCCGGCGTCCGGCGGTGCCTGGTCACCGCGATCGAGCGCGACGGCACGCTCGACGGCCCCGACCTCGAGCTGGTCGCGCGCGCTGCCGAGACGGGGCTCGCCGTGCTCGCAGCCGGCGGCGTGCGCACGCCCGCCGACGTCGCGGCGCTCGCCGACGCCGGCGCCGAGGCAGCCGTCGTCGGGCGCGCTTTGCTCTGACGGTGCCAGGCACCGTGGTGCCTGGCACCGTGTTCGACTGCTAGGCGGTGACCAGCGCGAGGTCGGACCGGAGCGCCGCCAGGTCGAACCCGTTCGGAGCCTTTCCCTCGTTCAGGAAGTCGGTCGAGAGGATCGCGTACACCTCGTCGACGTAGCGCTCCCAGAACTCCCACGTCACCTGCTGCAGCCTGCCCCAGGTGACGACGGTGACCCCTTCGTCGTCGTAGCGGACGACGTCGATCGCGTGCCCGCCCCACGAGCCGGGCTTCGCCGGCCCCGTGAGCGACCCGGTCCAGTCCCACACCTGCTGGTCCCGGGCGGTGAGCGGCAGGTCGACCCCGAGATAGAGGCCGCCGAAGAGCCATGCGGCCGTGCGCGCGAGCGCGTGGTCGTGCACCGGCACGCGCGCGAACGCGCCGATCAGATGACGGCCGATGCCGTGCTGCCGCCAGTAGTTGAGGACGTCGATCACGACCGCTCCCTCCTCCCCGCTCGCCGGATCGACCTGTTTCACGGCGCCGAACGCGCTCAGCACCGAACGCTCGGAGATCTCGACGGCCTGTCCGCGGCTTTCCGCGGTCCAGGCCTCGATCATGTGCCCGGCGGCCGCGGTCGTGCAGTCGCCGACCCGGTCGTTCGCGTACATCGGCCAGTCGGCGACGCGGTCGGAGAGGTCGAGCGTCGGCGGCGGCTCGGGCAGCTTCGCCCGGTCGATGTAACTCTCGACGCGCAACGTGCGCACGTCGGTGCGGACTGGCAGCTTGCCGAGCTTGCCGAGCAGCGTTGCGGTGGTCATCACGGCCCTCCCTGTTGGCGATGGATCGAGAGCCGCAGTGACCGCAGTCGCCGCCCCGGCGAGTCTGACCCGACGGCGGTCGGCGGTCAAGCCGTGTCGGCCGCCCACGCCGCGAGCAGGCCGCGGTAGTGAGCGACGAAGTGCTCGTGCTCGTGGGCGGGGAAGGTGGAACGAACTGTGCTGACGAGCACCTGGTCGAACTCGGGCGAGGTGAACCATTCGTGCGCCAGCTCGTCGAGGTGGCCGAGGTGGCGCTCGCAGAATTCGCGGTAGGCGTCGACCTGGAAGTAGTCGTCCGCGAGCTCGCGGTAGCGCGCAAGCTTCGTCTCGTAGTCGAGCTCGGGATCGTCGCCGATGTCGAAATAGTCCCGAGAGTTCTGGTTGATCCGCATCTCGCGCCGCGTGCACGATGCAGAACGCGGACCAGCGGACGAGTGCTTTGATCGCCCATGGGAAGTAGTAGTGCAGTGACGTCACCGCGACGTCCGGTGACGCGTTCGCGTAGTCGATCGGGTACGCGACGCCGTGCTTGACGATCGTCTCGCACGAGTTGAACTCCCAGCGGAAGAACGCGTTCACGAGCCGCGAGATCGTGACGATCTCGTCGCCGAGCTCGGGCGAGAGGAAGTCGTGGCGCACCTGGTAGCGGTCGTGCATCGGCCGCGACGGGTCGAACCACATCGACATCGTCTCTGCGCCGATCGACAGCGAGCGCACGAACACATCGAACCCCTCGACCGCCCCCTGCAGGTGCATCATCCGCTCGCCCGAGTCGTCGTATTGCCGCCTCAGCTCTTCGGCCGAGCCGACGCGCGAGACGCCGATCCACTGGCCGCCGTCGAACGGCTTCATGAACAGCGGGTAGCCGACCTCGCCGCCGATGCGCTCGAGCTCGAACGGCGCGTTGTAGCGCTCGGCGGTCGGCTCGAAGCGGGGGTTCGCGGGCGGCACCTTGTGCGGGATCAGCCACGTGTCGGGCACGCGAATGCCGAGCCGGATCATCGCGCAGTAGGCCGAGTGCTTCTCCATCGCCTGGAACGTGAACGGGTTGTTGAGGAGATAGACGTCGTCCATCAGCGAGACCTTCTTGAGCCAGGCTCGCGGGAGGTCGTACCACCACGCGAGGCGGTCGATCACGAGCCCGAACCGCGGCACCGACCGCAGGTCGAACGGCTCGTTCAGGATCCGCTCGGTGCGCAGCGTGTGGCCGTCGACCGGCCCGAGCCGTGCGACGAGCGCCTCGAAGGCGGCCGGCCAGTCCTCCTCCGTGCCCAGCAGCAACCCGATCAAGGAGTTAGAAGCTCTCACAGCATGAGGCTCGTTGATCCGGGTGCGATCGCCGGGCGCGATGCAAGGACGCAGGGAGTGTCCATATGCAGGCATATGGACGCGACTGAGGACGCCGAAGCGCGCCCGGCGAGCGCGTCCGGGCGGCTCAGCCTCTCATGCTGTGAGAGCTTCTCAGACAAGTCGCGGCAGATGATGAGCGATTTGGCGTCGCCACGACGGCCAGTCGTGCGGGACGTCGTGGCCCCACAGGTCGACGTCGCAGCGGATCCCCTTCGACTGCAGCAGCGCACCGAAGCTCCTGGTCGAGTCGAGCGCGCCGGTCGTGTCCTCCCACTGGCCCTGGCCGCAGACGAGCAGGATCGAGACCCGGCCGCGCAGCCAGTCGAGATGATCGCCGTCGAGGTGCACGACGTAGTCGGCCGGGTTCGAGAAGTAGACGGCGTCGCCGCGCTCTCCCCCGCCCTGCACCCCAACGTCGTAGACGCCGCTCAGCCCGAGCGCGAGCGGGAACACGTCGGCGTGCTTGAGACAGAAGTTGACCGCGTGGTAGGCGCCGAACGAGCAACCCGTCGCGGCGAGCTCGTGCGTGCTGCAGTCGGTCTGCACGAACGGCACGAGCTGCTCCATCACCCAGCGCTCGTAGGCGCCGTGGCGGCGCGCCCGCTCCTCGAGTGCGAGGTCGCGCCGGGTCCAGCTCTCCCGATCGTAGGAGGGCACGCAGTAGAGCTTGAGACGACCGGCGTCGAGCAGCGGCGCAACCGCGTCGACCATGCCACGGCTCTCCCAGTCCCAGGCCTCGCCGTTCTCCGACGGGAACGCGACCACCGGGCGGCCCCAGTGGCCGTACGCGATCAGCGTGCCGCCGTCGAGCGTGACCTCGCGGCGCTCCACGTCACACGGCCCCGAGCACGTCGGCGAGGCCCGGTTCGAACGCATCACGCCAACAGGTCCACGTGTGCGCGTCCCGGATCTCGCGCAACCGGGCGGGGTAGCCGTGCGCCCGCAGCGCCTCGGCCACCGCGCGGTTGTTCTTCAGGTTCTCCTCGGCCGTGCCACAGCTGAGCACGACCGGGATCGGGCGGGGAGCCCCCTCGCCCCGGAGCACGGTCCCGACGAACCGGGTGATGCGGCGGTAGCGGCCGAAGCCGGCCTCGACGTTGTCCCAGCGCTGGCGGAAGTAGCTGCCCGACTGGAGGAACAGGCCGTCGAACGTCTTCGGATGCCGCGCGTGCGCGTGCAGCATCGCCAGCGCTCCGAGGCTCGCGCCCATTCCGACGCGGGGCCCGTACGCGACGTGCCGGCGAAGCTCGGGGAGCAGCTCACGCACGAGCGCGGCGGAGTAGAGCGCCGACGCCGAGTACGTCTCGTTGCGGTCGACCGGATCGAAGAGCGCCGCCGTGAGCGGAGGGATCCGGCCGGCCGCGAACGCGGAGTCGAGGTAGCGCGTCAGCGACGCGTATCGCGCGTACTCCGGGCCGTCGTGCACGACGAGGAGCGGTGCCGTGTCTCCCGGCTTGCCCGCAGTGCGGTACAGCAGTACCCGCACACGTGCGACGAGCCGCCGGCTGCGCAGCTCGAGCCATTCGGCCGGGCCGGACGCGGCGTCCGTCTCGAGCCACGCGGGCGGCACGTACTCGGGCCACTCGACCACCGACTTGTCGCCGAACGGCCCCCCGGCGCGCCGCGGGTTCGCCGGGTCGGGCTCGAACCGTCCGTCGATCCCCAGCAGGTACTCGAGCCGGTCGACCGGGGGCCGCTCGAACCGGAGCCGCCAGACACCGTCGTGCCATTTGAACGGCGGCCCCGGGCGCGGCCGGACGAGCTCCTGGCCGAGCTCGACGGCGCCGAAGCGCCGCTGCTGGTCGGGCACCGCGAAGTCGACCGCGTCCGGGAGCGTGCGCGGCGACGGGTCGACGGTCTCGGGTGCCGTTGCAGACACAACGCCGATCTTCGCTCGTGCGCGCTACCGACGCTTCGCCCGTTGCTCGCGCGCCCGGATCTTGTAGCTCCGCACCTCCTCCCGCCGCAGCCGGTTGTCGCGCCGGACCTCCAGCGCGCGTAGCTCACGCTCGAGCTGCCGGTAGCTCGCCCAGCGCTCGGCCGAGAGCGAACCGTCGAGCAGCGCCTCGCCGATCGCGCAGCCGGGCTCGGTTCGGTGCGAGCAGTCCGAGAAGCGACAGCGCGCCGCGATCTCCTCGACGTCGCCGAACGCCTGCTCGAGGTCTCCGTCCCAGAGGCGGAGCTCGCGGATGCCGGGCGTGTCGAGAACGACGCCGCCGTCCGGGAGCACGACGAGCTCCCGGCGCGTCGTCGTGTGCCGGCCGCGCTGGTCGTCGGCGCGCACCTCCTGCGTCTCGAGCAGCTCGGCGCCGACGAGCGTGTTGACGAGCGTCGACTTCCCGACGCCCGACGACCCGAGCAGCACCGCGGTCCGGTTGCCCGTGAACCAGGCGCGGACCGCGTCGAGCCCCTCGCCCGTCTGGGCCGAGACCGGGTGCACGGGGCACGCGCCCACGGTCACCGCCTCCACCTCGGCGAGGTAGCCCGCGAGCTCGTCGACCAGATCGACCTTGGTCAGGAGGACAACCGGCTGCGCGCCGCTCTCCCAAGCCATCGTCAGGTAGCGCTCGAGCCTGCGGGCGTTGACGTCGAGCGGCAGTCCCTGCAGCAGGAAGGCGACGTCGACGTTCGCCGCGAGCACCTGCTCGCGGGTCGCCTGCCACGACTCCTTGCGGGACATGACCGTGCGGCGCGGCAGCAGCGCATCGACAAGCCCCGATTCCGGATCGACTCCGACCCAGTCGCCGACCGCCGGCAGCCCGTCCTCGCGCACGAGGCGTGCGCTTGCGCTCACGCGGGTGGTGCCGGTGTCGTCGACGACGTCATACGCGCCCCGGTGCTGGATTGCGACGCGGGCGGGCGCAAGACCCGCGGCGCGGTGCTCGGTGAATGCAGCCTCCCAGGCGTCGTCCCAGCCGAGACGGCGCAGAGGCGTATCCGTACTTGCAAGTGTCAACTGAAGCTCCTTGGTGAACGTGATCGGTGTACGGGCGGCGCGCCCGTCACCGGCCTGCGTTCAGGAGCAGGTGCGACGGGCGGCGGCGCGGGGCTCGCGAGACGCATGGACAGCCTTCATTTCCGCACCACCTCCTCGTCGACGTCTGGACCGCCCATTGTGGGGCCGGGCCGCGATTTCCGCAAGTCCCGCTACCTTCGGCGGCGTGCGTCCGGGCGCCCTCGCCGTGCTCGTCCTTGCGCTGGCCGCCTGCGGCGGGCCCTCCCACACGACGGTCGCCGACTGCCTCAACGACGCAGCTTTCCTCGTCTCCGGGTCGGGAACCGAGGTACGCGGGACCTCGCCGGCCGGCGTCGGCTTCACCCTGAAGGTGTACGAAAGCCCTGCCGCGGCGAGGCGAGCGGCAGCGCGGCTCGCACCGGCCTCGACGGCGGTCGCGGTGACCGGCGTCGTCGACTGGCGGGGCAATCCGTCGCCGTCGGCCCGCCTCACGCACGCCGAGCTCCGCACCGTCGAGCGGTGCGTCACCCGGGCAAGCAGGTGAGCACCGGTAGACTGCGCCCGCCCGCGGCGCGGTGAGGTTCCGAACCGGGTCAGATCCGGGAGGAAGCAGCCCTAAGGATCCCTCACCGGTGCCGTTATTTTATAAATTTTTATTTTTAATTTAATTATAAAAAAAAAAAATTTAATAAATATAAAATATAAAATATAGAAAAGAATAAAAATATAAATGATATAATATGAATAATATTTAATGTTGGATAATAGATAATTATTTTTTAATTATATAATTGTATACAGAGAAAAAAAAAAAAGAAAAGAAAAATAGAAAAAAAAAAAAGGAATTAGTTGTGAATTTATGTGAATATAAGATGTATAATGTAATAAATTAGATTTAAGATTGAATAAAGATTTAAATTTAAATATGTGAAATTTATATATATGGAATGTTATTAGGGTTTATTGTTTGTATAAAAATATTTATAGTAAAAAAATTTGAATATAAAATGTAAATAATTATGTGTAAAAATATAGGAAATTTATTAAAGAAATAAATATTTATGGATGTAATGAAAATTTGATGTTAGTATTGTGTTTAGGGTAATGGATATTGGGGAGTATAAATATGATATTATTTCAATTGAGCGTGGCCGCCGTCGTGTTCTATCACTCTGCATACGGCGAGAGAGTCAGAGATCGGGGTGGCAGTGCGACCGGCTACTCGTTTCCGCTCAGATCCGGCAGTGGATAGGGGCGGGGTGGTTGAGCTTTCCGCGGCCGCATCAAGGTGCTTCCGACTCGCAACCTCATCCTCGACGCTGAGGCGCGGTGCGGTCATCGGCGAACGGGCTATCTGTCTGCGGCTTCCGCGCATAGAGCGAGGTGGACGCTTGCGTCTGCCGCATCGCGGCAAGACGTAAAACAAGAGAAGAGCGACGACGATGACGGCTGCTGCGACCGCGACGACGGTCACGGTGGAGGCGGCTACCACCATGCGGCGAATCTAACCCGCTCGCGGCCGCCGAGACTGGCGCTCACTGGCGCGCACTGGCGCGCGGCCGCGACGTAATAGGCTCGGCCGGTGCTGCGAGGGCTCGTCGTCTTCGTGCTCGTCTTCGTCGCGATCCTGTTCGTGATGGCTGTGCTCGGCGGCAACGTCGGCTCGGGCGAGCTGGCGCTCGTGATCCTGATCGCGATCGCGGTCGCGATGTTCGACGCCTGGCGCAAGCGCGGGCACGTCGCGCAGCGCACTAGGGCTCGCGAACGGGAAAGTCGTCGGCCGATCGTGAGCAGCTCGTGCGTCCGCGCGATCGTGTGTCGGGCTCGATCTGCCGGCGCGACTTGAGGCGTGGCTTGCTGATCGCCACCGGGAGGCGTAGCGTCAAGGCCGTGACGCACGACCCTGACGATCGTTGCAGCAGCGGCCGCCAGCGTCTGGCTTGCAGGGACGATCGCAGGCAGCGCACAGCCGTCACGGCACCTGTAACCAGGGCGGGCGGGACGATTGCGGGCACGCACCGCCGTCACGGCACCTGTAACCACGGCGGGTGGAACACTGGCGATATTGAGCACCCGCAGCTCATGACGTTGCTGACGGTCGGAACAATCGCACAGCAGCTCTGACGATTCACCGGGCTCGAGCCTGACACCATCGCAGCCTGATCGCAACCACTCTCGCGATTCAAGACGCGCCGGGCTCGCGTCTGAAGGCGCGTAAAGTGACGCTCGTGTCACACGTGACACCGTGAGAGAGGCCGGCGAGCTGACGCTGGCAGCGGCGGATCAACTTGGGACAATCGCGAGCGCCTGTCATCGGAAGGCGAGTTCGGCGACGCAGCAACGTCTGAAGCAAATTCGTGGCGGCAACGTTGATCCAGGAGATGGCAACGAGATGCGCGACACGCATTGTCGCTGATCGCGAAGCGAACAGTCAAGACACCTTGGCCCCGCTATGTCTAGCCTCACCAGCCTCCTCTTTAGCATGGCAGACTCAGCGCGACGGACGCGCAATCAGCGAGGCCGAACGCATGCTGAAACGCGAAGTGCGCGACAGATCGGCCACCCTGGGGACCGTCAGGTATGTCCCGCTGGCGAAGTGACTGACGAGACGATAGAGAAGATCCGAGCGAGTTGTTCAGGCTCCGGGCAAGACGAGAGGACGTGGCCTGATGATGCGATCACGTGAGCGACGCGGAACGAACGCTGCGCTTTCTATCCAGAGACACCGATCGACTTCGAATGGTTTTAAGCGCAGCGACATTCTCGCTCTCAGGCTTGCAGGACGGCAACCGGCCGAGGTGATCGGTGAGTTCGCTTAGCGTCAGGCGGTGCGACTCGCATGCGCAAGCTGGAATAACGCTGACGTCGGTGGCGCTACGTTACGCGCGCGTGAGCGCCGGATCGAGATTGTATCAAGAGTCAACTTGGAGACGATTGTCGAGTTCTCTTTGCGGCGTGGGAGCGGTATTCGAATCGCTCAGGCAGGTTCTGGGCAACGCGATCTTCATGCGCATTCATCAACCGGACTGGAGAGCGACGCAGGCGGAATCCGTGCGGTCGAGTTCGCCACGAGTGTCGACCGAAATGTCTTCGTCGCGGTTGCTGATGGGCTACCGGTGGGATTCGCGCGTCATGCTCAACGCATTCCACGAGCGCATGGGCGTTGTCGACATCATCGCGTCGATCCTCGCTACCAGCGGCGCGGCATCGCGAGGCAGCTGATGGCTCGCTCGGCCGCGCATATGGCGCGCAGGGCATGGACATCGCAGCGTCGAAACCGGAGGCGACGCGGACACGGTCCTGCGCGTGCTCTCTACGAATCGCTGGCTACACGGCGCTACCCGGCGTGAGGTACCTGACGCTGCTCGCCTGACGCCGACGGTCGCTTGGGCCAGTGTTGCTCCTATGTCAAGGCGGGGCTCGCTTTCAGTGTGTTGAAGACGGTCCGGGCGAGGAGGCGTTTGAGGCAGCGGAGCGCTTCTCGTTTGCTTTTGCATTCGCGCGTTTGATAATATTGATAATATTATTATATAATTAATTATTTTATTTGATTATATAATAAAAGATAAATTATGTTTTAATATATATTAAATTGATAAACCGGAAGCTCGAGCAGCGCAGGTGCGACTCGATCGTCTGAGCTTCAAGCTCCTCGTCAACGTTGGCGATCACCGGTTGAGCTGGCGGATCGTCGAGACGAGCTCACGCGCGAGCGTACCTGCAGCTCGGGCTCTCGGCGAGCGCCAGCGCCTGACGCGCTCCAGGTGGGATGCGCGGTCGAGCCTGCGCAACGGCGCATCGAAGGTCGGTGAGCTGGTGCAGGTGCAACGCAGCCGCTGCTGGACGCGGCGGCGCTGGTCGACGAGATCATCGCGGTGATCGACAGGAGCTTCAACTCGCGGTAGACTCGCTCGTCCGGGCGAGGCTGCTCAGATCGGCTCGCGCAGCGCGGCCGCGCGATCGCGAGCGCATAGATCGGGTCGACTTGCAGCGTGTCAGCCTGCGCGCGCTCGGGCACGTTAGCTTCGGCGGCACCGCACCAGATCTTCGCGGCGCAGAGCAGCTGCGTTCCAGCCAGCGGTCAGCTGGCGGCAGTTCAACCGCCAGAGTCGGTCTTCGGCGAGCCGCTCGCCAGCCAGCAGCTCGTGCTGCAGACCAGATCACTCTTATCGTGAGCGGTCTGCCGGCTTTGTGACAGCACCGCGGTCACGACTGCTTGTGTACGTCAGTGATCAATATTATTAATTAAAAATAATAAAAATATATTATTATTTTATAATTATTATTTTTTTTATATTATAATTATATATTTTATAAAATTTAATTTTTAATTATTATAATATTTTAAATAAAATATAATATAATATTAAAATAAATATTTATTATATAATAAATTTATAATATTATTATATTAATTTTATAAATATTTAATTATATATTTTTATAAATTTATTTTTTTTCGGCCCTTTCAATCTCCGACCGGCGCCCTAAGATCAGACGAGACTTTCGTCTGTCTGTGAACCAAGGGGGAGGAACCTGTCGTGAGGAAGCTGCTCGTCCTCGTCGTCCCTGTGCTCGCGGTCGCCGCGGCTCTCGCTGCAAGCGGCAGCGCCTTCGCAGCAGGCGGAGACGCACCGAGGCGCGACGGCGGCCGTGGGGTCTGGTTCACGCGCGTCTGCGCGACCCCGGGGGCGGCGCTCGGTGCGTGCGGCGCACAGGTCGTGACGAACAGCGGAGGGACGCCGCTGGCAGGCGGCGCACCTGCTCCGACCGCGCTCGGCCCTGGGCAGTTCCACTCCGCGTACGGGCTCCCGACGACCGCACCGACCCCGCAGACGATCGCGATCGTCGACGCCTACGACGATCCGAACATCGAAGTCCGACCTCGCGACGTTCTCGAGCTTTTACGGGTTGCCGCCCTGCACGACGGCCAACGGCTGCTTCCGCAAGGTGAACCAGGCCGGCGGAACGTCGCTACCCGATGACCAACGCCGGGTGGGCACTCGAGATCGCACTCGACGTCGAGACCGCCCACGCGATCTGCCAGAACTGCAAGATCCTGCTCGTCGAGGCGACCTCGGCGTCGCTCGCGAACCTCGGCGCCGCCGAGAACCGCGCCGTCACGCATGGGCGCGAACGTCATCTCGAACTCGTGGGGCACGACCGAGTACTTCTCGCGAGACGCTCGACGAGAACCGGTACTTCAACCATCCAGGCGTCGTGATCACGGCCTCGACCGGCGACAACGGCTACGAGGTGCAGTTCCCGGCCGCGTCGCAGTACGTGACAGCGGTCGGCGGCACGACGCTGCACGTGAACGCGAACGACAGCTGGGGGTCGGAGACGGTGTGGAACGGCACGGGCTCGGGCTGCTCGGTCTACGTCGCGAAGCCGTCCTGGCAGAACGACGTCGGCTGCTCCGGGCGGACGGTCGCCGACGTCTCGGCCGACGCCGACCCGAACACCGGCGCCGCCGTCTACGACTCGGTCACGTACCTCGGCCAGTCCGGCTGGTTCCAGGTCGGCGGGACGAGTCTCTCGGCGCCGCTGATCGCCTCGGTGTACGCGCTCACCGGCACCGCGTCGACGGCCAACTACGGCTCGGCTCCCTACGCGCAGCCCGTCGCTGCTGCACGACGTCACGTCGGGCAACAACGGCAGCTGCAGCCCCGCCTACCTGTGCACCGCAGGCACCGGCTTCGACGGCCCGACCGGTCTCGGGACGCCGAACGGGCTCGGCGCGTTCACGACCGGCGCCCCGCCTCCGCCTCCGCCCCCGCCCACGCCGGACTTCACGGTCGGCGCATCGCCGACGACTGCAACCGTGACCCAGGGGACGAACGCGTCCTACACGGTCTCGGTCGGCGCGACCGGCGGCTTCTCCGGCACCGTCGATCTCAGCCAGAGCGGCCTTCCGAACGGCGCGTTCGCGCCGGCGTCGGTGACCGGCTCCGGGTCGTCGACGCTGACCGTGGGCACGTCGGCGATCACGCCGGGTACCTACCCGTTCACGATCACGGGGCACGAGCGGGTCGACGACGCACTCGGTCCAGGCGAGCCTCGTCGTCCAGTCGGTCCCGACAGGCCCGCCGCCGGACTTCTCGATCTCGGTGTCGCCGTCGTCGCGCACGGTGATCCCACCGGTCACGAGCACGTTCACGGTCTCGATCACGCCGAGCAACGGGTTCTCCGGGCCGGTGACGCTCTCCGCCACCGGGTTCCCGGCCGGCATGAGCGGCTCGTTCACCACGAACCCGGTCACATCGAGCACGACGTTCGCCGTCACCTCGGCGAGCGGGATCCCGTTCTTCACGCGGGCGACGATCAGGATCACCGGGACGAGCGGCTCGCTCTCGCACTCGACGACGCTGAGCATCCTCGTCATCTAGTTGCGCGACCTCTCGCTCCGGCGCGCTGCGTCGGAGCGGGAACGGTCGCCTTGCCGGCGATGCGTAGACTCCATGCCGTGACTCCGGCGAAGTGACTCGAGCAGTCCGGCGACGGCAGCCGCCGTCGATCCTCGCTGCCCTCCTGGCAGCGGCAACAGCACGCTCGAGACATCACGGAGGTAACGATGACCTACCAGAACTTCCTGGCCGACGAGCCATGGGACACGACCGACGCCGAAGAGCGCACGCGCGTGTTCTGGCGACCCGACAACGCGACGATGGGCGCGACTCTCCACGAGCTGCAGCCGGGCTCATCCCCCCGACTGCACATGCACTACGGCGCCGAGGAGATGTTCTTCGTCGTCAGCGGACGGCCAACGTTCCGCAATGCGACAGATGAAGAACAGCTCGCGCCGGGCGACGTCGTCTTCTGCCCCGACGGACGTCGAGGGCTGCACACGTTCGAGAACCACACCGACCAACCCGCTCGCATCCTCGCGATCAGCGCGGGCGGCTTCCCGGACGTCGTCGCCTACCCGGAGGACGGGTATGCGTGGGTCGCAACCCGCGATCCGGAGCTCGACGCCGACGACGCGGACCCGGGGATCATCGTGCGCTTCGAGCTGCCCATGGACTGACCGAGTCCCGACGGCGAGGCCTCGCGGGCGACCGAGGGCCTCGCCTGTCCGGGGCTTGACGGCGGGCAAGACTTCCAAGGGGCGGGTGTTAGGGACTGGCCCCCGCCGCGAGCCCCGGGCCCCCGACGCCTTGACCGTCGGCGACCATGGCAACGTCGAGATCGACCGATTCGCCCCAGTACGCCGCGACGGTCGAATCGAGGCGGGCGAGCTGCTCCTCGACGGCTGCGCGGTGCTCGGTGCGAACGTCCTCGCGCAGCGCCTCGAGCGTCGCGCGTAGCTTTCGCATGACCTGGATACCGGAGGCCCCGTACAGACGGATCTCGGTCACCCCGAGCGCAAGGTAGTCCTCCCACCGCGGGGTGCGGATGACGACGGCGGCAGGTTCATCAACCGGCGCGCTCCCGGTGCGGCCGAGATCGGTCGCCCCGATCATGCGTAGCGTCTCTCCGAGATGGCCGAGCACCTGTGTTGCCGTGGTCGGCGCGTTCACCGCAGGCGAGAGCGCCATGAGGGCGATGTCGACCATGATCCGGATGGCAAAGGCCGGATCCTGCTGGATCGTTCGCTCATCGCCCACCGCGATCATCCCGCGCAGCTCCCCTTCGGTCGCTCCGAGGTCGCCGCTGCCTCGGTAGACGGTCACCAGGGCCTCCCCGGTGGCGACGAAATCTCCGACGGCGTGGGCGAGTACGAGGTGGGATTGGTGCTCGCGCGCCCAGCCGACCAGACCGTCCAGGTGGATTGCCTGGATCACACCAGCGTGGTCGGCCCGTACGACCTGGGTCGGCTCGATATCCAACTCGGGCGACTCGATCCCGACGGCTGATCGCGCGATGGCCTGTGTGGTCTCGTCGAACGCCCTTCGTCCAGCCTCGGCGACGAGCGCCGCGACAGCCACCGGTCGAAGATTGACCATGCAGCGGCTGAAGAAGAACAGAAACATGATCACGCCCGCGACCATGAGTGCTCCCGAAGCAGTGACGCCCGCGTTGGGCACGAAATCCGGCTCGATCCGCCGGAGCATGGACAGGGAGAACGTCAGGGTGCCGGCCAGCAGGGCGAGCGTGGCCTTCAGCAAGGGGTCGCGATACCAGAGCCGCATGTAGCGCGGGGAGAACGTTCCGTTCACCATCTGCACCATGAGCGTCGTCACCGTGACGACAAACCCGGTCAGAGCCGCTGCTGCCCCGACGATCGCTGTGAGGACACTGCTAGCGGTCGCGGACGAGTACTGAAAGTAGTTGGGAAGGTTGAGATGCCTGTCGAGCTCCGCCACGGCGCCACCGAGGATCGAACCCAGAACCGCGCCAAGGAGCGGGACGATCCACAGGCTGCCCCTCACCCGCTCGCGGATACGAAACCTGCGGCCCCAAGTCATAGCGATGCGATCACGTCGCTGGATCGATCATTGAGCCCCACGGCAACGATTCGACTGTTGGCCATTCGCGGGTAAGGGTCAGGCTAGGGACGCGCTCGGACGGTGCTCAGGCGAGTCACAATCGCCCGAGATCGCATGCCCGATCCAGGCGGCACTTCCTCGGCGAGAGTGGAAGCCTCGACCGTAGTCGCGCCGCAGCCCGAGCGCCGGAGGAGCACGGCCGTCCCCGGCGTCGGCCAGAACATCGACGCAACGCGAGCACCAGCAACTCGAGCCAGGTTGGCATCCTTCTCACCGCTCTCTCGAGCCTGCGGGCAACACTCCAACTCTGCACGCGCCGAAGTTCCTAGACACCGGTTTCGGCTGTGATCTGGCGTTGGCCGGCGAGCCTCGTGTTCGTCCTCTTGGAGATCATCAGACGCGTGGCGACGTGTTTCTCGTCGGCGCAGCCGTCCGATCTTTTCTCACCGTCGCCGTCGTGTCCCTGAGCGTCTTCGTGGCGCTCGCGAGGATCGCGGTCTACGCACTTCTCGGCTTAGAATGAGCGACGAGGGCGCATAGCTCAGCGGGAGAGCGCTCGCTTCACACGCGAGAGGTCCCTGGTTCGATCCCAGGTGCGCCCATTCACGACGGCACTCGGGCGGGAAACACCGCAATCAAGCCATGCAGGTCGCGCAAGGCGCGCCGTCTGCGCGATGTGGTGCTGTCCTCCGTGCTGTCTCGAGAGGGCTCCGGTCGACGACCATCGACGGCGCGCGGTCAGCCGTCGCCTTCGATCAACCAAGGACTCTGTTGAATAGCTTCAGAGGGAACTGGCTCGAACCAGTGACCCCCAGCTTGTCGATTCCGCGCGTCGAACACACTGGACCGGGTGACACGTGCGGAACCGCTTGGTTTCAAGCAACTCTTCCCCAGGCGTCGGTCCAGATCGGTCTCGGCCAGTGCTCGAAAGCTAGACGCCGCTAGACCCGTCGCACCGATCTCGATCAGTACGGACGCAACCTCAGACGCTGACCTCCAGAGTGCGGATTCCGGTGGAGTCGATCCAGACCCGCGAATCACTCTTGACGATCTTCGCGAGGACGTTGTCGCAGTGTGGGCAGCGGAGAACGATGCCGGCGCCACGGTAGACGTGAACGGCGCCGACCGGTCCGGCCGCACCACAGCTGGCACAGGTCCCAACCGCGGTTGTCATCTCGACTGCGAACACTTCTTGCAGTAGGCCCGCGACGGCGTTGCCGTCCAGCATCAGCTCGTCCATCTCAGCCTCCGGTGGGTCCGAAGCGTTCGGTCTTGATCGCTCGCGCATCGTGGCCGAGCCGCACGAGCGCCTCGGCCACGGCCTCGACGAACGGCGTCGGCCCGCAGGTGAAGAAACGCGGCTGCTCGGCTGGCTGGGCGCGACCTCGGCCAGCATCTCGGCGTCGACACGTCGCGCGTAGCTCGTCCACCCGGGCGGTTGCGAATCGGTCAGCGTGTACACGACCGTGAGGCCGTTGCCGCTCAGCCGCTTCGAGCTCGTCGCGATAGATGACGATCGTCCTCGCTGCGTGAGGAGTAGAGCAAGCGCGTCTCGGTGTCGTCGCCGGCGGCTGCGCGTGTCCGGATCATCGCCATCAGTGGCACGATGCCCGATCCGCCGGCGACGAGCATGAGCGGCCCGCCGTCGGAAGGCTCCCAGACGAAGTAGCCGCCGATCGGGCCGCGCAGCTCGATCTTGTCGCCCGGGCGGAGCTCGTCGGTCAGGTAGGGGGAGACCTCGCCGTCCTCGAGCCTCTGGACCGTGAGCGCGACGCGAGTGCCGTCGGGCGCCGAGGCGATCGAGTAGCTTCGCTCCGCCTGATAGCCGTCCTCGGCCGTCAACCGAACGTCGACGTGCTGGCCGGCGCGGTGGCCGGGCCAGCCGGGGACGTCGAAGACGATCGTCTTGACGCGCGGCGTCTCGACGACGACCTCGACGAGTTCGGCGAGCTGCCAGGTCAGTCGCCCGAGTAGCGCTGTTCCTGCCATGGGTCTCCGTAGTTGTGGTAGCCGTTTGTCTCCCAGAAGCCGGGCTCGTCGGTCGACTGGAGCCGGAGGCCGCGTACCCACTTGGCGCTCTTCCAGAAGTAGTGGTGCGGGACGAGCATGCGCGCGGGGCCGCCGTGCTCGGGCGCGAGCGGTTGACCTCCGTAGGCGAAGACGACCCACGCCTTGCCGCCCGTGATGTCCTCGAGCGGCAGGTTGGTCGTGTAGCCGCCGTCCGAGTACTGGGTCACGTACTCGGCTGACGTCTCGATCCCTGCGAGGAGCGTGTCGACCGAGACGCCTTGCCAGACGGTGTCGAGCTTCGACCACTTGGTCACGCAGTGGATGTCGCGGGTGATCTCCTCGCTCGGCAGGGCACGGAACTCCTCCCAGCGTCCAGCCGCGCGGCTCGTCCAGCTCGCCGATGATCGAGAAGTCCCACAGCTCGAGCGATGTGTGCGGCGTCGGCCCGGCGGAGAGGACGGGGAAGTCCCGGGTGACGTACTGGCCGGGTGGGACGCGCGCGGGATCCACGTCCGCAGCGCGACGGCCCCGGAATCCGCGCGAGACGTACGCGTCGCTCCAGGTCGCTCTCTAGGCGGCACGCCGGTTCTCCTTTTCGTACTCGTCTGCGAGGTCGGCGTATGCGTAGGGGTGGTGGTAGACGTCGAGTGCCAGGTAGCGCTGAGGGCGGATCTCGAAGTAGGCGCCGTGGCGCTCGTCGCAGACGCAGACGATTAGCTCGTCGAGCGTGGGGTGCCAGTAGAGCGTCACGTCGACGCCGGCACTGGAGCGGCGGGCCAACTCTCGGCGTTCGGATTCGAATGCCCCGGCGGAGCTATCCGGGCTCCTTGCTGATTTGAAGCTGTTGCTCATGGTGCTTCTCCTCTGATCTGGGTGCGGTTGCGACAAGGTCCAGCGGCCGTTGAATTAGACGAGCGCCGGGTCGAGCGACGCGTCGAAGATCGTTCGCTCGAGCGGCGCCGCCAGCGATTCCGGCAGCATCGCCATCACCTTGTGCACCTCCGGACGTGACTCCTGTCGTTCGAGAGCAGCACCGTCCTCATAGACCGCGGTCGCGATGAACGAATCAGGCTCGAGCAGGACGCGGGCGATGTCGAGGCTGATGACGCCCTCCGTGGCTCGCGCCGGCGTGATGATCTCGGCGAGCGCGGCCATCAGCTCGTCGCTCTTGTCGGGCTTGGCACGCATTTTTTGACGAAGAATGAGCATTGCTCCTCCAGTTGGTCGTGACGTTTCATCCGACCAGGTAGGTCTCGTAGATGACGGCGCCGGGCTGGCGGCCGCCGACGCTGATGAAGACGCCTTTGTTCAGCCAGTCGAGCGCGGGCGCGGCGGTCTCGATCTGGGTTGAGGTGCGGAAGGTGTATTCGCTCGCGTCGACGTCCTCGCCGCGCGCGAGACGGGCGAGCACGTCGGCGCTGCCGTGACGCACGCCGCGTGATTGGACGTAGAGCAGGTCGCCGTCGTCGGTCTGGAGCGTGTAGCGGATGTCGCCGAGGGCGGTGCCGTCCGGGAGGACGATCTGCCAGTCGGCGCTCGAGCCCGGGAGCAGCGTCCCGTTCAGCTCGGGCCCGGTGAAGGTCCCGCCGGTCAGCGGCACGATCCGCCGGCGGCCCTGGGCGATGTCGCCGAGGTCGAGCGGTTCGCCCAGGGTGGCTTCGAGGCGGTAGACCCGGGTCAGGGAAGGATCGGGAAGCAGGGCGCTCATCGAGAGGCCGTCGCCGGATCGTTTGGGTGCGCCTCGAGCGGCGTGACCGTGACACGCAGCCAGTCGGCGAGCGGCAGGGCGGCGAGCAGATCGTCGAGCTCGGCCTGGCTGACGGCGCGGTACAGCCCGATCGCGGTCGTTCCGTCGCCGACGAGCGGCCGTCTCCAGAGCCGGACGAGGTGCCCGTCCTCGGCGAGCTTGGCCGCGGCGGCTGACTCGGCGCGCTGGTGCTGCTCGACCTCCGCGTCAGGCGTGCCGGCGGGAACCTCGACCTCGAACTCGACCAGGAACTCCATGCTGTCCTCTCTTTCTTCGCGACGCCGCCGAATGGCGTCTCGACCCCGCATCTGGCGACCGGGGTCGAGACGCCGATCTCTTACGCCGCTACGTTGACTGCGCTTGCGATGACGGCCTCGCGAATGACGCCCGCGACGATGTCCGGCTGCGACAGCATCAGGAAGTGGGAGGCGCCTTCGACCTCGGTGACCGTGGAGCCGGCGCGGTCGTAGGAGAAGCGGTGGAGCTCCGGTGCGACCGGGTAGTCCGCGGTGCCGAACACCGCCCAGGACGGCTTCGTCCGCCAGGCAGCGGCGGTCGCGGGATCGTCGAACGCCGTGGCCGAGACCGGGCGCTGCGAGATCGCCATGAACGCAGCGTCGGCGTCGGGAACGTCGGCGCAGAAGACGTCGTGGAACCGCGCGGGGTCGATCGACACCTCCACGCTGCCGTCGGCCAACTGCGCCGGGCGCACGAGCGGGCCCATCGCGAGCGACGGGAAGCGCGCCTGGAGGTCGTTGACCGACTCGCCCTCGTCGGGCGCGACGCCGGCGACGTACACGAGCCCGGCGACCTTGTCCGAGCTGCCGGCGACCGTGATCACGGCGCCGCCGTACGAATGGCCGACGAGGACGACGGGCCCGTCGATCTGGTCGATGACCGACGCCGTGAAGGAAGCGTCGTAGGGGAGCCCGCGCAGCGGGTTCGGCGGCGCGAGAACGGTGTGACCGTCGCCGACGAGCCGGTCGTACACCGGCCGCCAGCTGGACGCGTCTCCGAACGCGCCGTGAACGAGAACAATTGTGGGACTAGGCATGACGGTTCCTTTCGTCTTGGATGGGCAATCGGGATTGCTGGGAGCCTGAGCCGAGTCATCAGGCGACTCTTTCGAGATGGCTGAGGCCGAGGGCCTCGACCACCTTGGCTTGCACGGGCGCGACGTCCTCGTTGGCCTTGTCGGAGCCGAACGGCGCGCCGACGACGGTGCGGACGGCGCGGCTGCCCTTGGCTTGACCGACGAGCTTGGCGATGGCCTCCGCGACGTCGTGTGGATTTGGGGCGTCCTTGCCCTCGAACGTCGCTGTCAAGGACGTGACCATGGCGTCGGGGATGTGACCGACCTCGCCATAGGACTCGGTGACCTCGATGCCTGCGGGCGTCTGAAGGTTGGTGAAGAAGTTGGTCGGGTATCCGCTCGGCTGCACCTCCACGACCTCGACGCCGAGCTGCGAGACTTCGTAGCGGAGGCTGTCGGTCAGCGCTTCGACCGCGAACTTGCTCGCGCCGTAGATGCCGACGAAGGGGAACGTCACGCGGCCGAGGATCGAGCCGATGTTGATGATCAGGCCGTCGTGCTGCTGGCGCATGGAGGGGAGCACGGCGCGGGTGACGCGAAGCAGCCCGATGACGTTCGTGTCGAAGATCGCCTTCGCCTGTTCCGTGGTGAAGGCTTCGGTGACGCCGGCCGAGGCGATGCCGGCGTTGTTGACGAGCACGTCGATCTTGCCGGCCTCGGCCAGCACTGTCTTGACGCCGGCTTCGACGGACGCGTCGTCGCTGACGTCCAGTTCCACGGTCTTGATGCCGAGCTTGCGCAGGGCCTCGGCGGCCTCGCGGTTCTTGCCTTGCACGCCGCGCATCGAGGCGTACACGGTGTGGCCGGCGCGGTGCAGGGTCTCCGCCGTGTCACGGCCAAAGCCGCTGCTGGTGCCGGTGATCAGGATTGTCTTGGACATACGCGGTCTCCTTGAATAGAGTGAGTTGTTTGACGCAACTCACAGCCTACACGAACTGAGTTGCATGACGCAACTTAATTTCGAAGTACCTAGCCCCGGCTCACCAGCGCGAGGAAGGTGGCGCCCTCGGCGCCCGCCAGCAGCACCTCGACGGCCGGGGGATTCGTCAAGGCGGTGTCACCTTCGCCGAGCTCGGTCGACACGCGGGTCGCGTCGCGCCAGACGACCGTGAGGCTCCCCTCGACGACGAGGAGCAGCGTTTCAGCGGAGCGGTCGATCGGCAGTCGCGTCTCGTGGGGATCGAGCCGGACGGCGAACGAGCGGAAGTCGCTCGTGTCGAATCCGGGCAGGTCGTGGATCCCGTGACCGAGCTCGCGGATCTGGAGCAGCGAATAGGGACGACGGTCGTTCATCGCGCGAGCCGTCGACGCGGTCGCCGGCGTCAGGCAGGGCTGCGAGCGCGGCGGCGAGCCCGGCGACGAGCGCGCCGGCGGCGGCGTCGAGGAAGAAGTGGTTGCCGGTGGCGACGATGACGAGCAACACGAACGGCGGGTAGAGCGCTCCGATCGCGCGGACGAGCAGGCGTCGACCGTGGCGGAGCAGGGCGGCGGCGACGATCAGCGCGTAGCCGACGTGCATGCTGGGCACGGCGGCGTACGGGTTGTACAGCGAGCTGACGAGGCCGCGGTTGAGGTCGACGTGCCCGCCGGAGACGGTGTCGGCGATGCCGACGCCGGCCAGCCGCGGCGGCGCGGTCGGATAGACGAGGAAGCCGACGAGGGCGAGTCCGCTCGCGAGCAGCAGTGCGGTGCGGACGAACGGGAAGCCCTCCGGGCGGCGCCGGTGGAGCCAGAGCAGCACCCCGGCCGTGACGGCGAGGTGAAGGGTCAGGTAGGCGACGCCGAGCAGGCTCGTGAGGCCGGGGAGTGTCTGAACGGCGCGCTGCACGTTCGCCTCGACGAAGAGGTGCAGCGAGCGTTCGAGCGCGACGAGCCGGTGGGCGTGAGCGTCGGCTTGCGCCGCTGTCCGCGACGACGAGGCCACGTGCGAGCTCGTAGAGCCCGTACAGGGTGAGAGCAGCGGCTGCCTCGACGCGGAGCGAATGCCGCACGGACAGCCAGGAACCGAGCCGGCCGAACGGTGCGTGATGCTCGGCGAGCTGATCGCCGCGGTGGTCATGCAGCGTGTCCCGAGCTCGTCGGCCATCGGCTAAGCGGCGAGCTGCCGGGTGGGACGGGTGCGCCAGGCTTCGAAGGCGACGATCAGGGCGATCGCGGCGACGACGCTGCCGAAGATCTCGAAGGTCGTGGGCAGCGCGACGTGTGCGACGACGACGCCGGCGAGGACGGCCGGCAGCGAGAGGGAGGTGTAGGCGGCGACGTAGAAGGCCGACATGACTGCCGCGCGCTGCTGCTGCGGGATCGCTGCGGCGAGCGCGCGGAGGCCGCCGAGGAAGGCGGCGCCGAAGCCGGCGCCGGCGAGGATCGAGCCGGCCAGGTAGGCGGCGCTCGAGTCGCGGGCGGCAGCGAAGACGATCAGCACCATTCCGGCGGCGAGTGCGATCGAGCCGACGCCGGCGCCGATCCAGGGCGCGGTGCGCGCGGTCAGCAGCTGGGCGACGACAGCCGCACCGGCGAGCGCGACGATGCCGCTGCCGGAGACGATCACGTTGCTCGAGTTGAAGAGATGGGCTGCGAGTTGCGGGCCGAGCGAGAAGAAGAGGCCGCCGATCGACCATGACGAGAGCACGGCCAGCGCGGCCAGGAAGAACGGGCGGCGTACGACGGCCGGGACGCTTGGGCGCTCGGCCGTGAGGCGGAAGCGGCCACGCTTCTCGATCGGCTCCGGCATCCAGTAGGCGCCGGCAAAGGCGACGGCGAAGAGGACGAGCAGCACGACGTAGGGCAGGACGCGGGGCAGAGTCCCGAGCTGGACGAGCGCTGACGAGACGAGCACGCCGAGACCGATGCCGCTCGCAGCTGCGGTCGCGGTCGTGAGTCCGACGCCGGCGGGGTCGCGGTTCGGGTGCAGGTCGAGCAGCGCCGCGCTGGCCGCGCTCAAGGCCGCGCCGGTCGCGAGACCCTGCAGGCCGCGGGCGACGAACAGCCAGGCGGCCGAGCCGGCGACCATGAACAGCACGCTCGACGCCATCAGCGCGCCGAGGGCGACGAGCAGGACCGGCCGGCGGCCGACATCGTCGGAGACGCCACCGGCGAGCAACAACGACGCGAGCACGCCGAAGGCGTAGGTCGCGTAGATCAGCGTCAACGTCAGCGGCGAGAAGTGCCAGAGGACGCTGTAGGTGCGATAGAGCGGCGAGGGCGTCACCGAGGCGAAGAGGCCGAGGCCGACCACCAGCGCCGCCACGGCGTAGCCGATGCGGGGCGACAACGTCCGGCGAGGAGCGCGCGAGCGACGGCAGCAGGTACAGGCGCGGCGGATGTGTGGCGACTGTGTTCGTGTGAGGGTTGCTTCATGCAACCCATCAACGACCGGTCGAGCCGGCCTATTCCTGCGAAGCTATTTCTTCGCTTGGCGCGGCGCGACGCGTCGTTGCGCCCGGCCCGGGGAGCGTCTCGATCTCGTCGGGCCGGAGCGACTTGGTGCCCTTCGGGACGATCGCGGCGACGACCGGCTTCTTGTCGACCTTGCGGAGCTGGAGGCGCGGCGGCTTTTCGCTCAGGTACTCGTCGCCCCACTGGCGAAGCGCGGTCAGCGCGATGTTCAGGTCGAGACCCTTCTTCGTCAGGTGGTACTCGTACCGCTCCGGGCGCTCGCTATAGAGGACGCGTTCGAGCACGCCTTCGTCGACGAGCCGGTTGAGCCGGTCGGTGAGGACGTTGCGGGCGATTCCGAGGCTCTCCTGGAATTCGTCGAAGCGGTGCAGGCCGAGCAAGACGTCGCGGATGATCAGCAGCGTCCAGCGCTCGCCGACGACCTCGAGCGCTCGCGCGATCGAACAGTTCTGGCCTTCGTAGTCACGGTTCAGCATGCCGCAATGGTAGCGGGTCTCAGTTGCGTGACGCAACCTCCATCAGGTATCGTGCCACCGAGAGAGTTTCGTAACGCAACTCACTCACGCCCAGGAGGCCCTCATGCAGACCGCAGGTACTGCCGAAACAGGATCCAAGACCACGCAGCCGCGGCGGTGCGGGCGCCGGCGGCTCCCGCCATGGCCTCGCCCTGCCGGTCCTGGCAGCCGCGCAGCTGATGGTGGTGCTGGACGCGACCATCGTCAACGTTGCGCTGCCGCACATCCAGCGGGCGCTCGGCTTCTCCGGGTCCGGCCTGGAATGGGTGGTCAACGCCTACGCGCTGACCTTCGGCGGGCTGCTGCTGCTCGGCGGCCGGGCCGGGGACCTGCTCGGCCGCCGCAGGATGTTCATCGCCGGGCTGCTGCTGTTCTCCGCCGCCTCGCTGGCCGGCGGGTTCGCCACCTCCCCGGCGTTCTTGCTCGTGGCCCGCGCGGTGCAGGGCGCCGGCGGCGCACTCGTCGCCCCGGCCGCGCTGTCGCTGATCATCACCACCTTCCCCGAGGGCGCGGAGCGCACGCGGGCGTTCGGCGTGTACGCCGCGATGAGCGTCGCCGGCGGCGCGATCGGCCTGATCGGCGGCGGCGTATTGACCACCTACGCCTCGTGGCGGTGGGTGCTGTTCGTCAACGTGCCGATCGGCGCCGCGGTCGCGCTGGCCGCTTCACGCGTGCTGGCCGAGACTCCGCGCCGCCGCGGCCGGTTCGACCTGCCCGGCGCGCTCACCGGCACCGCCGGGATCACCGCCCTGGTCTACGGCCTGATCAGCGCCGCCACCAGCCCCAACGGCGTCTCCCACTGGGGTGACGCCAAGGTGATCGCCTCGCTGGTGGCCGCCGTGGTCCTGCTCGCCGCGTTCGTGATCATCGAAACCCGCAGCCCGCAGCCGCTGCTGCCGCTGCGGCTGCTGCGCGACCGCAACCGCACCGGCGCCTACCTGAGCTACGCCGGCGTCGGCATCTTCATCTTCGGCATGTTCTTCTTCCTCACCGTCTTCATGCAGACGGTCTGGGGATACTCGGCCATCAAGACCGGCGTCGCCTACCTCCCGTTCACCGCCGCCCTCTTCATCGGAGCCGGCACGGTCACCCAGCTCGTGCCCCGGATCGGCGCCCGCCCGCTGCTGCTGGCCGGCTCTGCGCTGAGCACCGGCGGCCTGTACTGGCTGTCCCGGATCAGCGAGCACGACACCTACGCCAGCGCGGTGCTCGGCCCCACCATGATCATCGGAGCCGGGGCAGCGCTGATGTTCGTCACGCTGTCCCTGGTCGCGCTGAACCGCGTCCCCGAAGCCGACTCCGGAGTCGCCTCGAGCCTGCTCAACACCGGCCAGCAACTCGGCGGCTCCATCGGGCTGGCACTGCTCGGCACCGTCGCGTGGACCGCGGTTGCCCACCATGTCGTCCACGCCACCGCCGCCGCCGCGCGGGCCGGACACCCGGTGCACCCGGGCAGCCCGCTAGCCGCAGCGATCTACCGCCACGCCATCGCCACCGGGTTCTCCCGCGGCTTCCTGGTCGCCGCCGGGATCGCCCTGCTCACCCTGGCCATCAACATCACCGTGATCCGGGTCCGCCGCGCCGACCTCGCCGGCGCTGAGCAACCGGCACTGGCCGTCGCCCTGGAGCCCGAATGAGAGGAGCACAACCATGGCAAGTCTCCCCACGCTGAGCGAAGGAATCGCGCTCACGCACTTCATCGTCGCCGAGGACGTCGAACGCGCCGCCCGCTTCTACAGCGACGTCCTCGGCGGCGAGATCGTTCTCGCCGGCGAGCCGACGATCGTCGCGCTCGCGAACAGCTGGATCATCATCAACGTCGGCGGCGGACCGACAGACGACAAGCCCGAGCGTCACCCTCGAGCCGCCCCGCGATCCCGATCGCGTCAGCAGCTTCCTCAACATCCGCGTCGCCGACATCCAAACGATCTACCAGACGTGGAGCGAGCGAGGCGCCCACTTCCTCACACCTCCAATCGACCGCGGGCAAGAAACCCGCTGCTACCTCCGCGACCCGGACGGCCACCTGATCGAAGTCGGGCAGACCAATCGAACCGACCGGTCTGCGGACTGATACGCCTCGGACGCGGCGGTCCAGGGGATCCCCGACTCGGGGCCTCCATAACCGGCGCGCGCTAGCGACCGAGGGTACAGGACCTTCGAAGACTGGCCTTTCCCACTCGCCGCCGCGTCTACCGCCGCAACCCGACGGGCCCCCGACCGCAGCCTGACCGCCATCACGCTCGACATCCATGACATCACCGCCGCCTGACGCCGCTGCGATGCAACGCAAGCTCCCCGACGTTCGCCGTCAACGGGCGCAGCGCCGCGGCCGCAGCCCACACGCGGGTCGCGGGCCGGACGACCCGCAGGAGCTCATCGGTCACCGGCGCTCATAGCCTGAACCACAGAGAAAGGAGAGAACGAGATGCTGCTCAGAACGACACAGGTCGAGGACGTCGACCGTTTCATGGAGGTCTTCTCGACCGATGCAGCCGAGAAGCGCAGGAAGCACGGCTCGAAGGGAGCAGTCGTCTTCCGCGACCCGTCCGAGAGCGGCCGGGTCTGGGCGATCTTCGACTGGGACGAGCAGGGCTGGCAGAGCTTCGTGTCCGACCCGGACGTTCCCCCGCTCCTGGCGGTAGCCGGGCAAAAAGGGAAGCTGCAGGCCCCGGAGCTCGTCGGCAGCTTCGACGCCTGAGACGACCCGCCTGCGGGGCGGCGCCCGCAATCCGGGTGCCACCCCGTCTGGCAGGCGCTAGACCCGCCCAGCTCCATCTTGCGTGCCGTGCGTCTCGTCCTAATCTCCAGCGGTGCTGCGGACTGGAACCAGCGAGGCTTCGGCCAACGTCGTATTGCGGCGGTGAGCCGGGAACCGCCATAACGGCGACGGTGACATCGAGTTCCGGAATGGCGCCTGAGCCCGACGCGGTTACCATCCGCCGGGCCCGTGCCCGTGTTCATCCTTATCGTCGCCCTGGTGATGGCTCCAGGTGCGACGGTTCCGCCGCCAGCACATCCTGGGCCTTGGCATCAGGTCGGATTGGCTGTGACTTCTTCCCGACCGGGTAAGGCAATCCATTTCGTTCGCTCGCCCCAGAATCCGACCGCGATCGGTGTCGTCGCGCGCTCGTCGTCAGCCAAGCCGATCCGGGTGTCGTGGTTCAGCTACTGCGAGGAGTCGAGTGACGACGGCATGACGGAGCAGCGCCAGGGAACGTCGAGAGGCATCGGTTCGGTGACGGTCTACCCGCCGGTGTTCGACGGAGCCACGCTCTGCAACGTGTCGGTGGTTGCGACGCCGCCGAAATCGGGACGGCTGGTCGCTGCTGTGTTCGCGTACTGAGTCAGCTACGGCGGGCTTCATGATCAGAAGCTGCGGTCGGCCGTTGTTGCCTGATTCGAGCGGGAAGTAGACGAGGTGGCTGCGCGGGTCGACCGCGACGGTGTGCGCAGCCGGGGCCAGGTGTGACTGACCGAGCTTGGTGAGCGTGTGCGCGTGTTCGGCGAAGACGGCCACGTCGCCGCTTTCGGCAGCGACGTACAAGCGCCGGTTACTGGTGTCGAAGGCGAGCACGTCGGGGCTGCTCCCGACGTCGGCTGTTTGGGTGACCTTCATCGTTCGCAGGTCGAGTGTCAGGAGCTTCGCGTCGCCGTCGCAGGCCACGAAAGCGAGGCGCCGCGAGCGAGTCGACGTAGAGACTGTGATCCGACTGGCAGTGGACGGGTACCCGGTGGATGAGCTTGTTCGTCCTCGGGTCGATCACGGCAACCTCGTCGCGTGTCTGGACGTCGACGAGGATGTGTCGAGACCCAGCGTCGTACTGGACGTTTCCGGCGCCGCCGCCGAGGGAGATCGTCGCGATTCGCGCACCCTTGGCGTTCAGCACGGTCTCGACGCCGCCGGCTCTCGTCGGAGACGAAGACGTGTCGCTCGACCGGGTCGTAGGCCAGGCCGTCGGGATAGCTGCCGGCGGGCGCGCGGGTAATGATGCGGCCGGTCTTCGCGTCGATCGTGACCGCCTGATGGTCGTTTGTCGCTGAGGCGAAGACGCGGTGCAGTTCGGGCACGGCGATCACACCGTGGACGCCCGCGACGCTGATCGTTCTCACGACCTTCCTCGACTTGAGATCGAACGTCAGCAGTTGGCTTGCGTTCATGTGTGCGATGTAGAGGCGGTTCGTTGTCGGGTCGATGCTCGTGTAGTCGAAGCGGTTGCTCGGCCCCGGGAGCGCGACCCGTGCTACCTCCTTCAATGGCAGCAAGGCGCCGTTCCCAAGGGCTCCGGTGCACGCTACGAGTGCCACGAACACCATGAGGATTGCTGTTACCCGGATGGTGTTTATGCGGTCGTCCTCCTCACAGAATGTCGTGTGGGGATGGTAGGTGCCCTCTGGGCCACCACCGAGCGACTTCAGACACGCGTACGACGACTCCGCTGACCCGGCTCTTTTCGCGGCAAGCGAGCCGCGGCGTTCGAGCGAACCAAATCGGGTCACGCTCGACCGCCGCGGGCTTCGGAGTCAGGATCAGGGAGAGCGCTTAACCAACCTGCCCCACTCCGCCAACCGAGAAGTCGACGTACATGCCCATAGCTTCGTGATCCATGCCGGGCATGCTTCCCATGGGTGCGTTGCAAAAGAGCCTGTAGGTGCCGTGCTGCAGGTTGATCTTGCGCGTCTCGACCACCGGGGCGGCCGTCGAGCCCTCGCTGATGGTCGTGAGCTGCGACTCGTCGCCGTTCGAGTTCTGGTCGCAATGAGACGTAGACCCCGGACAGCTCCTGAGCACGAAATCGTGGAACCTCGTAGTGTCGGTAACGGTGAGCCAGTATGTCCCCGGCCTGAGACTGAGACCGTTCGGGCTCTGGGCTGTTTGTCCGTCGGACGTTGTGACGTGAATACAGAGGCCTGTACAGAACGTTCCATCGATCGTGCGTCCATCAGCGGGCGCCGCCCCATGGCTTGAAGCGGCCATAGCCGCCACCGCGCCGATACCGCTGGCGATGACGAGCGCCACGGCTAGAACAGCTGCCCGGTGCCTCCGGAACACGGTACTGATCACTGAGCCTCCCTCTTCGTTGAGCCCGCAATTGCGAACCGCCCGACACTGTCGCGGCGCTCTCGCGAAGTCAAGGCGACCCGCCCGATTTTCCAACCCTTCACCGAAAACAAAACGACAACGCGGCTACGTGCGCCAGTGTTTTGCGATGACGCCCGACTGAACCTGCCCGCGATGTCGCTGTCGACGCTCAGGTGGGCGACGCCGAAGACGTGCTCGCCGACCGCGAAGCTGGAGACGCCAGGCCCGACGGCCTCGACGGCTCCTGCGAAATCGCCGCCGACGCGCGGGTCCTTCGGCGCGCGGGCGAGCACGAACCCGACCACCAGAGCGCGTTCGCGTTCGGACTCGACCTCGTCTTCGACGGCCTGCGACGCGTGCGCATCGCGTAACGAGCACCGGCCGCGGGAACCGGGCCAGCTCGACGACGTATAGACGCCGACGTGCGCGAGTGTTCCGCAATGACGCCTGAGCATCGGAGCGCCGAGGAGTCCGTCGAAGTCGTGGTAGCGCAAGACTCTAAGGTGGCGACGGCAGCCGCTCCTGGGCCAGCGTGCGGCAATGTCACATAAGAGATCGCTGCTGCGTGTCCGGCGGTTCGGTGTCGGTGAAGTTGTACTCGGTCGCGAGATCGCTGGCCTTAGGGTCTGTCCGGTCTTATCGATCACCGCCGAGTCTGCGGGCGCCGGCAGGGGTGGCGCACGATCGCTGGCATGATCGGCGTGATCACCGCGGCGGTGACAGGATCGGCCGCAGGGCTGCTTGCAGCGGTATCGAGCGATCACTCGCTCGCGGCGGCGCTCGCCGCGGGAGCCGCGATCTTCGTCGCGGTCCTCTGGGCTCTCATGCGCTACCAGCGCGCAGCCTGGGCCCAGGCAGGTACGGCGCTCTCGAACACATCGACGACGCCTGACAGTCTCCCTCCGTGCGCGGCTGTACGCTCGCCGCGACGTGACCGTGCATTTCGTCAGGCCGATTCTCAACGTCTCCGATGTGGGCGAAAGCCTCGCTTGGTTCAAGGCGCTTGGATGGGAGACGACTTTCGTGTGGGACGAGGGCGACCGCGAGCCGGGGTTCGCCGGTACTGGCTGCGGAGACGCCGAGATCTACCTCTGCCGCGGCGGACAAGGGTCGCGGGGAACGCATGCACCTGCCTTTCCCTTCGACGAGTCAACGGGCGGAGTCTGGATGTCGTGGTTCCTTGGGACGCCGCAGGAGGTCGATGCGATGCACACCCGATGTGTCGAGCTCGGACTGGAGGTAACCATGGCTCCCACCGACGAACCCTGGGGCGTTCGCGAGTTCCATCTCCGCCACCCGGACGGTCACACATTCCGGGTCGGTGCTCATCGCGTCGGGTGACTTCCCGAACGCCGGCCCAGGTCTCAGTCCTAGGGCGTGAGCAGTTTCCAGTGCCCCTCGGAGATGACCTCGACGGTACCGTCGACCACTTTGAAGGCGGTCTCGTCGTCGATCGCGTACGCCGGGCCTGACAAGCGGGCCGCCCATTCCTCTGCGGTGGCCATCGTGTTCCACGGCAGGTCAGGGTTATCGAGGTGCGGGAAGATCGAGAAGTCGACGATCCCTAGGGTGCGGTCGTCTGTCGCTGACGGCCACATCACGAAGTCGTCACCGATCCGGGGGGTCATCACCATGCTTCCGGCGCTCACCCCAACCCAGACCGTCTCGGGCAGCGTCGCCAGGAGGTCCGCCAGTCCGCTCTGCCGCATCCAGTGGCACAGGTACGTCGCATCGCCGCCCTCGACGAGCAGGACGTCCGTCTCTCGGACCAGCGGGACCCAGCGTTCCGCGTCGAGGCTCGGCAGGGCGGTGAGCTCCAGCACTCCCATCGACTTCCAGCCCAGTCCGACCGTGGGAGTGCCAGTCTCCTGCCCGCTGATGCACCGCCACGCCTGGCGAGGGCCGGCCATGGGATGCCCGTACAACGCCGTGGGAATGCAGAGGGCGTCGCACTCGGCGGTCGGCTTGCCCAGCAGCTCGACCAGTGCGTCGTGGATGCTCGGGTTCTTGATGCCGGCGGACGTAAGAAGAAGCTTCAAGTTGCCTCCTGAATTCGTTGGTGTAGGCGAGAACGTTCCCGCCGCTTACGGATCCGTACGCGGTGGAGAGCCAGGGCTATTCCTGCTTGAACCGGTGGCGCGTCTGGCCGAAGGTGCCCTTGGCGAACGCGAGGACCTTGGTCGGCTTCACCGAGAACACGAGGATCGCGTCGGCGTTTGCCTCGTGCCGAAATCCGCCCTCGTGCACTTCGTAGTGCCAGCGGCCGTCCCACTTCGTCTCCCACGCCTCTGCGAGCCGTTTGAGGACGCTCTCGTCGATCACTTGGACGGCCTCGCCCTCGACCACGACGTCGAGCCCTCGCTCCCATTCGTTGCAACCGGTCATCAGGATCACGTTCTGGTTGGTTCTCAGGTTCACGGCCTTCTGCTCGCCGAAGCCGGTCGCGAAATGGATCGCGTCATCGAGCCAGACACCGACGAGTGGCGTCGCATGCGGCCGACCGTCCGCTCGGACGGTCGCGATCCAGAACAACTCGGCGTCTTCGAGCGTCCGGCGAGTCTGATCCCAGTCGGCCGCGACCGCGGCCGGGTCGCTGAAGCGCGCGTCGAGCTCAGTCACTGGCTGCGTCATTGAGGGCTCCTGTCGATCCGGGGTGTCAGCGGACCCGCGCTTACGGATCCGTACGCAGTAGAGACCGGTAGCGCACCGAAAATTCATCGGCGCTTTGCGATCCGCGACAATGACCGCTTGGCGCTCCAACGGATGGACAACGTGGGCATCGTGGTGGAGTCGCTTGATGCCGCGATCTCGTTTTTCGCCGAGCTCGGCCTCGAACTCGAGGGGCGGGCGATGATCGAAGGAGACTGGTCAGGGCGCGTCACTGGACTGCGCGACCAGCGCGTCGAGATCGCCATGATGCGTATGCCGGACGGCCACGGCAGGATCGAACTCTCGCGCTTTCTCACGCCGCCTGCGGTCGCCGATCACCGGAACGCGCCGGTAAACGCCCTCGGCTACCTCCGCGTCATGTTCGCGGTGGACGACCTCGACGACACGCTGGCCCGGCTCCGCGAGCACGGCGCTCAACTCGTCGACGAAGTGGTCCAGTACAAAGACGTGTATCGGCTCTGCTACCTCCGAGGCCCCGAGGGCATACTCATCGGGCTGGCCGAGCAAATCGGCTGACGCCAAGCGCGCGCTCGGGCGTCGTTCCGGAACACTCGCGCAGCCGACCGCCCAGGTGCGCCGGTGACGAGCCAGGTCGCTTCAAGGTCGGCGCTAGCGACGTATAGCGACGGCGATGATGTGGGTGCCCCGATCCAGAGCACCGGACGAGCGACAGGCAACCTGCTCCCAGCGGATGACCATCGCCAACCGTCTGGATCGGCTCCGAGTTCGTCCGCGCCGATCGTCACGCCGTTCGAGGCGGAGGCGGCGACGACCTCGAAGCCGCTCTCGTTGAGCAGAGCCTCGAACTCGGCAAAGCGGTACATCCTCATACCGTGGCCCTTGTTGAGTGACGGCGGCAGGTCTCCGCTCTCGAAGACACTCTCGACAGCGGTGTTCCCGAGGGCGTCTGCAGCCCCAAGAATCTCTCGAAGCGCCATCCGGTGAGTGCCCAGCCTCGACATCACGCGACCAGGACACGGCCGCCTGGTTCAACACCCGCGCCATCGCTGCGAGCGCGCTTGACGCACCGTCGAACACGTAGCTGAGCGGGCCGCCGAAGCAGACGACGACATCGAAACTCCATCCTCGAAGCGGGAGAGGTCGCTGATGTCTAGTAGCTCGCGCGACTCGATCGCAGCTTCTGCCGCTGCCTCCTTGACCTTTTCCTCGTTCAACCGCAGCTGCTCAGGCGAGATGTCACCGACGACGACGGTGGCACCCAGGCGCACGAGGTCGATCGTGAAGCGGCCAGGTCCCGCCCCCGCGTCGAGCACCCTGTCGCCCTTGTGGACAAAATCGGAGAGAAAGTTGCGGTGGATCTCGAGCGACACCCGGTCACACAGACGCCGGTCAAACCGCAACCACTCCTGCTCTCCGTAATCGTCGTAGAAGCGCGCGAGATGTGCAGGATTCGAACTGGTTCGGCAGGTCGGCCATCTGCCCTTTCTGCATCTAGCTCACGCCCGGCCAATCGGCGAACCGCGACCGCTGCGGCTCAGGCGTCTGTAAGAGCCACGCCTCGGAGTGTCTTCGCGAACGCTCGCGCAGCCGAAGGTTCGGCTTCGGCGTTAGCGTTCGCGGCACGGTGAGAGTTCGCGACCTCAACTGGGTCCAGCTCGAGGCCTACGTCCGTGCAGACGACCGGATCGTGCTCCCCGTCGGCTCGACCGAGCAGCACGCGTACCTCTCTCTCGAGACCGACAACATCCTTGCCGAGCGTGCGTCAGTCGAGGCTGCCGAGCCGCTGGGAGTCCCGGTGCTGCCGGTGCTGCCGTACGGGGTGAACGGCTTCACCGCGTACCCAGGCAGTCCCTCGCTCCGGGAGTCCACGCTGGTCGCTCTCCTCTCGGACGTCGTCGATTCCCTGGTCGGCCAGGGGTTCGTGCGGATCCTCGTTGTGAACGGGCATGGCGGAAACACCGAGTCGGGGCGGGCGTGGACACAACGCCGGCCGGGCACGGCGGTTGTCTGGCATGAGCTTTGGGAAGGGCGACCGGACGAGATTGCGGCCGCAATCGATCCTGAGTACGACCATGCGTCGTGGTCGGAGAACTTCCCGTGGACGCGGCTTCCGGGAGTCGTGATGCCTGCACAGCGCAAGCCGCCGGTCGTGTGGCCCGAGGACAGAAATCCGAAGGCGTGGAGGGAAGCCCTGGGCGACGGCTCGTTCGGCGGCCTGTATCAGCGGTCAGCGGAAGATGAAAGCCGGCTCTGGGAGGCCGCAGTCCAGGCGATTCGTGCGCGTCTCGAAGCCTGGGACGGATAGGGGGAGGCCGGCAACGCCGCTCGGGGGTCACTCGTGAACGCTCGCCCAAGCGCGTGTGTCTCTGCTCCGGTTAGTTCACCTGTTCAATGTCATCGGGAAGCCGCCGGCTCCCCTCGACGATGAGCCGGAGCTACTAACAACTACACGCGGCGTGGCGAGTGCCCATCATCGTGATCCTAGACCGCTCGCTCAGGCGTCATCGCGGAGCACTCGCCCAGGCGAGCCCTCGTTACGTTCGGTGGATGAGTGTTGACGTGGTGAGGGGGCGTTGCGCTTGCCGCGTCGGTGCGTTCGAGGTCGCTGACGAGTTCGTCGAGGCGTACACCTGCCATTGCTCGAACTGCCGTGCGATGACGGGTTCCGCCTTCTTTCCCTGGGGCTTCGCTGCTGTACTACTCGGGTTACGAAGGCAAGATCCGCATTCCGTATGGGACGCTGATTGACGAGCCGACGCTCAAGCCGACGGCGCACATGTTCGTCGGCTCGAAAGCTTGGTGGCATGAGATCCTCGATGACCATCAGCCGCGTCTGGCCTCACACGGTGCGCGGCCGCCAGGGCTCATGCTCGTGCGCGAGCCAGACGAGCTCGGGCTCGAGGGCGCGCACCCGCAGCTGGCCCTCGGTGCGCGGCTCGTCGAGCTCGCCGAAGCGGACGGCCACGTCACCGCCGACGACGACCGGACGCCCGCCCGTCTCGACGACGACCACCTGCAGACCGCGCGTGTGGCCCGGCGCCGGGACGAGGCGGAGCCCGGGCAGCAGCTCGAACTCGCCGTCGACCGGCTCGTAGCGCACGCCAGGCGCGTCGACCCACTCGCGGATCGTGTAGTCGTCCTCCGTGCGCGCGTCCTCGAGCTCCTGCCGCTGAACGTAAATCGGGCGTCCGGCGAACAGGTGGTTGCCGCCGCAGTGGTCGAAGTGCAGGTGCGTGTTGACGACGACGTCGACGCCGGCGAGGTCGAAGGCCTGCTCGCTCAGCGGGACGAGGCGGGGGTCCATGTCGACCACCTCCGGGCGCAGCTCCGTCATGCCGGTGTCGACCAGCACGCGGGCGTCGGGATGGTCGATGACGTGGACGCAGACCGGCCAGCGCTCGCCCTCGACGAGCAACTCGGCCACCAGCAGCGGCGTGATCGTGGGCGGCGTTGTCACCAATCAACCTCTTACCGAATGTACGACTCTCGCCGCGAGGCGAAGTCATCGCTTCGCATCGATCGATGCCGAGGTCTCTCGACCAGTTAGCTCTTCGATGCGACTGCGCCGGAGGCGCTCCGAGCGACGGGAACGGCGCTGACGGAACCCAACGCACCGTCCGGCCGACGCAGCCTTCCCCTCGGGGAGATTCCCGCACGCTGGCGCAGGCGAGAGTCGCTTCCCCAGCTCCCTTGAGTCGACGTTCTACGATTGGTCGCGTGGCCGAGTTCGTTCCGCCCGACTTCGACGTCCCGCACGGTCTCGAGACTTCCGAGTTCGTCCTCGAGCCGCTCGGGCCTGAGCACAACGACCTGGACTACGACGCCTGGACGTCGTCGATGGAGCACATCGCGGCGACGCCCGGGTATCCCGACGGCTCCTGGCCGCGAGAGATGACGCGGGACGAGAACCGCGCGGACCTGCAGCGCCACGCCGACGACTTCCGCACCCGGAAGGGGTTCACGTACACGGTGCTCGATCCGGCCAGCCGCGACGTGATCGGGTGCGTCTACATCTACCCGCTACGCGACAGCGACACACGACGCCTGCGCACTCTCGTGGGTGCGGGAGAGCCACGCACACCTGGACACCCCCCTTTGGCACGCCGTGAGTGAGTGGCTCGAATCGGACTGGCCATTCGCCAGCGTGGAGTACGCGCCGCGCGCGTAGGCGTCAGCGTGCAGCTCGGCGGGGGACATTCGCGAACGCTCGCGCGGCGAGGGCTTACGGACTGGTCTACTCGTCAGCCCACCAGTCGCGCTCGCCATCGACGTCTTCGCGCGGATCCTCGCCGAGGTTGGG
The DNA here is from genome assembly GCA_963742615.1 of uncultured Thermoleophilia bacterium. Classification (GTDB taxonomy): domain Bacteria; phylum Actinomycetota; class Thermoleophilia; order Gaiellales; family Gaiellaceae; genus PALSA-600. Next base: position 517,085 of record CAVUMS010000004.1, read on the forward strand.
CGCGCCGATGACGAGGATCTCAAGACCTTTCGGCCCGGCCTCGTAGCCTCGCCACGTGCCGGGCGGCACGCGCACCGCGTCCCATTCCTTGAGTTCGACGATCTCGTCGTCGACCTTCATCCGCCCGCTCCCGCGCACGACCACGTACACCTCCTCTTGCTTCATGTGCGTGTGGCCGTACGGAAACCGATAGCCGGGCGGGACGCGCTGGTAGCTCAGGGCGGATTTCTCGAGTTCGAGCGCCTTGGTCGCTGCGCGGAACTCCAGGTCGGGCGCGCCGTCGAACCTCGGGCCGACGTCCTCCAGATCCTCCCTGATGTTCATGAGCGTGAACGGCACGTCGCGATCCTACGGTGGGAGTCAAGGATCAGGCGTCATCCCCGAACACTCGCCCAAGGCGACCGTCAGCCCCGCTCAGTTGCCCTGCGTGGATCGGCGGCCTGCGGTCTGGCCGGACGTTCGACGGCCGCCCCGGCAGGAGTTCGCGAATACTTCCTGCATGGCTACCTTCAACCTCTTCCGCGACGAGACAATCGGTGACGAGAGTGATCCGCCCGGATACCGGGCGCGATCCGCGCAACTCGCGCCAAGGTTCGGAGCCTCTCGCCTCGCGATGACCGTGTATGACCTGCCGCCGGGACAGGCGATCTGCCCCTATCACTTCCACTGGGGCGATGAGGAGTGGCTGGTCGTCGTTTCCGGAACGCCGACGGTGCGGTCGCCCAGCGGCGAACGGACGCTGGAGCCGGGTGATGTCGTCTGCTTCCCGGTCGGGCCGCAGGGCGACACCGGGTGCACAACGCGAGCGACGACGGCGCCCGCGTCGCCCTGTTCTCGAACAAGCACGAGTTCGGCATCATCGAATATCCGGACAGCGACAAGATTGGTGTCTGGGGCCGCCACGACGAGTCGCTCGACCACGTGATCCGGCGCAGCCCGAGACCTCGACTACTGGGACGGCGAGCGCCTCGTGACGAGACAGCCGTGAGTCAGAACAACCGTCCCAGCCCTTCGGCCACCGGCGAGTCGGTCTCAGTTCGGACTCTGACCGCACCGACACGCAGCGAAATCGAAGCACTCGCCGAGCTCTTCGACAAGTATCGCGCGCACTACGGCGAGGCTTCGTACTCCTCCCAGGCAACAGGTTGGCTGGAACAGAACCTCAGCACCCACCTCCGCGCGTTCGTCGCCGAAGACGGTGGGAGGTTCGTCGGCTTCGCGATCACGATGGAAGTACCGGCATCCTTGCGGCTCGCCCACTTCTGGCAGATCAGAGACCTTTTCGTCCTGCCGACGCACCGACGTCGTGGAGTCGGTCGTGCCCTTCTCAGCTCCGTCCGAGCGGCTGCAATCGCGTCGGGCGCACTCCGCCTGGTCGTGCAGACCGAGGAAGACAACGACCCCGCTCTCCGGCTCTACACCGACAGCGGCTACGCCCTGATCAACGGCTATTGCTCACTGATGCTGCCGATTCGCCCGGAAACGCGGGGAAGCTAATCGGGCCACCAAGCGTCCCCGCTCGAGGTCGACCCGGAACACCGGCCCAGTCGAGCGCACGCGGCCTGAGCAGGGACTATCCGATGATGAACACGGCCACGATCGCGGATTCGAGAGGCGCGAGCGTGTCACGAAAGAAAGCAATCCCGTCCAGCATTGCGTAATCGACGCCCTCTGCTGCCGTCTCGTTGAACTCCTCGTAGTAGCGGCGAAGCACTGCCCCGTCGAACGCACTTGGATCGAGGCGTGCCAAGTAACGCTCACGGTGATCTGACGTGAGGACAAAGACCGAGCCCTCTCGGGTCTGCGAGATGGTCGAGGCCACCTCATCGTGGTCAGAGTGCATAAGGTCGATGCCCTGCTCGTCGAGGTACGGCAACAGCGTCGCAAGAACGTAGCCAGACCAGGCGTATTCGATGCGAGTGATGGTCTCGCGGCCCAGGACATCCCAGAATTCATCCGACGTTCCACGGACGATGCGCTTCCGCGGGCTAGCAGCAGCCTGCACGATCGGGAGTGCGGACTCAGAGATCACGAATGACTGACCAATCGCGGACCCGCGTTTGGACCATGGTGTCAGCGTCGAGTCGCTCGTCACGGTTCTGCAATTTGCCAAGCGAAGCAATTCGTCGACCACCTGGTCGAGAGGCTGGGTAGCGTCTACATCTATGGCTCCGGCCGGTTTCTCGTCGCTCCGATTGAGCCTGAGCATGAGTTCGAGTTCCTCGGGCTGCTTGCCAAAGTCATTATTGGTGCGCTCTTGGAGGCGGCGACGCATGGTGTCATCGTCGATGCGGAGGTTGAATATCTTGGTGAAATAGGGCAGAAAGCGGTCGCGATTGCGGCTGCTTCCACAGACAAACAACACTTCTGGTTCCGGGCTTTCGAGTTCGCTGACAGCTTTTTGCTGGTCCCACATTGAGTTGTCGTAATGAATGGGCCGACCTGGAGACCGGTGTCAGGGTCGGCATGGTACTTCCAAGCACGGTCGGTACTGATGGCCTTGTAGCCGCGTCGGATCAGCTCCTCGTAGACCGAGGATTTACCGGCACCAGATAAGCCCTCCACTAAATAGTTCCGTTTAGCCATGGTGATGATTCGAGACGCCCCGTGGGCAGCGTATCTCGCCGATGACCCGGTTCTCGACGCCGCGGATCGGCGGCGCCGCTAGGAAAGCACGCGCTCGAGGGCTGCGCGATCCGTCGGCTTGCCGTGCGCGGGCAGCACGAGCTCGACCGGCAGGTCGAGCAGCGGGCGGAGCTGTCGGACGACATCGTCGTGCGTCACGTGCTTGCGACCGCCGAGCTGGATGTCCAGTCCGTCGCCGAAGTCGGAGAGCGAGTCGCCGGTGACGATCGCGTTGATCGACGGCAGCCAGAAGATGAGGTCGTTGTCTTCGCGGCCCGCGTACGCGTGGACGCCGAACGGCCACGCTCCCGGACCGTGGAAGTGTCCCTCGCCTTCGCCCGCGCGCAGCCAGGCGAGGTCCTCACTCTCCATGCCGCGCACGCGGTCGGGGTCGACGCCGAACTTCTCGACCCAATCCTCCCAGGTGTCTGCGGGCGGACTGTGCACCGGGAGCCCGAGCGGGCGGGCGTCGCGCTCGTGGTACGGCGCGGTCAGGACGACTGCGGTCGCGCGTCACGCAACTCGTCGGGAACGGAGAGCGGGTCGAACAACAGAAAAGTCGTCGTCCGAGCTCGATCGCGTACGACGATACGAGCTCGGGCCACCCCTGCTCCTCGTTCCAGTCGGGAGGCGGCGACTGCCAATGCCAGATGGCGGGGCTCAGCTGATGCATCGGCGCGATGCTATGGCTGCGGGCGTGGAGGAGACAAATCGTATGGGCTCTTCATCGCCGCCGTCGGCGAACGCCTGGTGCGCTTCCCGGACGGTCTGGTGCGTAGGTCCTTCGTCTGTCACGATCGTCATCGTGGATAAGAGTCGGATCGCAGCCTTTCCGGTCCTTGCGGATCTTCCTGCCGCTGAACAAGACGAACTTGCCGCAGTGATGAACGAGGTCGAGATCGAAGCGGGTGCCCGGGTCATCACCTTCGACGACTTCGGGCACTTCATTTACTTCGTCGAGCAAGGGGAGGCCGATGTCCTGACCGACGATGGCCAGCTGTCGCAACAGCTGTCGCAAAATGCTCTCGGCCCCGGAGACGTGTTCGGCGAACTTGCGGTGCTCGTGACAGAACAGCGGACGGCGACGGTCGTAGCGCGAACCCCTATGCGGCTCGCGTCGCTCTTCGACCCGGACTTCCAGCAGATCCGCGCGCGTGTGCCCGAGTTCGAACGCTCGCTGCGTCGCATCGCCTCCGAGCGTCTGAGTCGCTAGCCCGCGGCGCGCGCAAGACCGGGAGCCGGCCCGCCACTCGCGGCGTCACCCCCGGCCGACGTCGAAGGTCGCCCGCTCACCCGGGGTGAGCCCCCGAACGCTCTCGCGCGCCGCAACCTCGGCCAGGCGGGTCGCGTTCTCGCAGATGGAGCACGTGTCCCAGACCCAGACGACGTTGGCCGTGTCCTCGACCGCAAGTTCCCGGCTGTCGGGGGAGAAGACGAGCGTCTCGATCGGGCTGTCGAGCGTGTGGTGGCGCACCAGCTGCAACGATCGGGCGTCGTATTCGTCGACCGTCCCGTCCTCCCGGCCGATCGCGTACCAATTTCCGTCGGGGGAAATCGCGAGCGCCTTCGCAATCGTCTGCGTGCCTGGGAGCTCGACGAAGCTCCGGGTGGCGAGGTCGACGCGGACGAGCCCTCCGCCCTCGAGCGCCACGAGGACGTAGCGGCCGTCGGGTGACAGGTCGGCCCCGCTCGCGGTGGCCCCGCCGCCGGCGGCGCTCGACGCATTCGGGCGGTCGGGCAGCTCGACCGTCCGGATCACCCGCCCGCTACGGAGATCCCAGACGACCACGTGGATGCAGCCGTCGACGATCGCCATCAGACGCCCGTCCGGTGTGAACGACGGGGTGGTGGCTCCGCAGCCGAGGTTGCTCTGGCCGGCCTGCAAGACGCGGATCCGGCCCGTGCGCGGATCGACCAGCCGGGCTTCGAGTTGATCGCCGTCGACGTAAGCGATCGCGATCCGGCCGTCGGGAGCGACGCCTTGCGCATCGAGGCGCGGCACTGTCACGCTGGCGATGCGGCGACCCGTCCGACCGTTGATCTCGATGATGCGGGGTGTCGCCGACGCCGGATCGAGGTAGGTGAGCCGTCTTAGCCCCGGGGAGGCTGCGAAGCACGCCGAGTTACAGGTGTTGAAGACGCTCTCCGTCGGGAAGCCCGGGAACCGGCGGACGACCCGTCCGGTCCGCCAAGCGACGATCTCACTCCGGTCGCCGACGAGCACGAGGTTCCCGTCGTCGGTGAAGTCGAGTGCGGGGTCTGCGGGGGCCTGCAGGCGCAGCTGCTCACTTCCGCGCGTCGCCCAGACCCGGATGACGCCGTCGAGCGTCACCGTCACCAACGTGCGATCTCCCGGGGGGAATGCCATCCAGCCCGCGACGATGCTGCTGCTGCTCGCGTCCCGCACGACGAGACGCCCGGTCCTCACGTCGAGCACGTCGATTGCACCCTGGCTGTAACCAACGCCGACCAGGCGGCCGTCGAGCGAGGGCTGGACCGAGTTGGCGGCGGCGCCGACGGGCCCGTTCGCGACCCAGCGCACCCGCCGCGTGTGGGCGTCGACCCCCCACGTCTTCGCGATCTCGCCGTTGTTGTTGACGTTGATGTCGGTGCCCGTGATGAACCAGGTCTTCAGATCCGGCGAGATGTTGAAGAAACCAATGGAGGCGAGGTGATGCGGAGGCACCGGGAGCGGGATGCCGACCCGCTTCCCGTTGACCACGTTGAGCGTGCTCAGGCCGGGCAGAAGGTCGCCCAGGCCCCGACTCTGCCCGCTCGTCGCGATCAGCAGATCGTCCCGGGAGGCCCATCGCATGCGCACGACGCTGTTGACGCTCGCGTCGCCGTGAGCGATCACCCGCAGGCGGTGTGTACCGGGGTCGACGAGCGCGACCGTGACCCCGTCGGTGATCGCGAGATAGCGACCGGGCGGCCCGATCGCGACGTAGGTGATCGGGAACGGGGCGGTGAGGACGCGGTGGACGCGTCCCGAACGGACGTCGACGTCGACCAGGCTGCGGCCGGTGGCGACCGTCAGGGTTCGCCCGGTCGGGTCCAGGACCATGTCCGTCGACGTTCGGCCGACGCGGATGCGCCTGCTGATGCGCTTGCGCACCAGATCGGCGAAAACCACCTCACCGTTGCAGTCGTTGTCCACCGCGACGCGTCCATGGTCGAGGAGGTAGAGGTAGTTGGACGTCTCGCAGGCTTGTACACCGAACGACGGGAGTTGGGCCCGCATGGTGTTCGCGTCGAGCGCTTCGGAGACGGCGAGCTCGGCCGCCGGGGTAGGGGCGGTCGCCAGCGCCACGCGCGCAAGCAGCAAGGCGCGCTGCGGATCTCGGACGACCTGGCTCTCGGCCTGCGCCGCGATTGCCTGCGATCGCGCTACCGCACCTGCCCGGACCGCGTCACGCCGGCTCACCAGCGCAAACGCGAGCAGCGCGAGCGTCGCGACGAAAAGCCCTGCGCCTGCGATCAGCGCGCGGCGGAGGCGGCGGTTCTCTCTCATCTGGCGGCGCTGGGAACGAGCCGACTCGTCGACACTGGCGGTCAGGAAGTCCCGCTCGGTCGAGTTGAGCCGCCCGTCGTTCGCTCCCGCCCACTCGACCGCCGCGTCGAGTCGAGTGCCGCGGGAGAGGTCGGCCGGCTCCCGGCCCCCGGCCTCCCAGAGCCGCGCCGCGTCGCCGAGCCGCCGATGCAGGCGTATTCCTTCGCGGTCCTCCTCGAGCCACCCGCGCAGGGTCGGCCAGCGCCGGATGAGCACCTCGTGCGCGACCTCGGCGGTGCCGTGATCGAGGATCACGAGCCTGGCCGCCGCCAGGCGCCCCAGCAGCGTCCTGACCGCGTCGGCGGAGCTGCCTTGTGGAACGAGCTCCTCGATCAGGACTCGCCGGCGCGTGTCCTCGGCGTCGTCACCGATCTCGGTTAGGCGCAGGAAGATGTTGCGCAGCAGCGGCCGGTCCAGCTCCGGAGTCTCGTCTGCGACCGCGTCGGCGGTCTGGGCGACGGCCGAGCTGACGCCGCCACTTTCGTGGTAGGCAGCGACCGTAAGCGTCCGTCCGTCGCGGCGCTCCCAGGTCTCCCGCAGCGCATGGGACATCAGCGGCAGAGCGCCCGGCTCGCCCGCGACATCTCGCAGCACGAGGTCGATCAGGCCGGGCTCGAGCCTGAGACCGGCCAGCCGGGCCGGTTCGGCGATCGCGCGATGCAGGTCGTCGTTCCGCATCGGGACGAGCAGGACCTGGTTGCGCGCGATGGCGCCGGCGAGCTCGGCATCGGCGCTCACCTCACCGTAGAAGTCCGCCCTGAGGCCGACCACCACCGGACCTCGGCGGGAGAGGAGAGCGCGAATGAACTGCTCCCTGCGCTCGGCGTCGTGGCACTGGGTGTAGAGCTCCTCGAACTGATCGACGATCAGGAGGTCGTTCTCGCCGTCGTCGAGGTCGAGCGGTGGGTCGGACCCGGGCGTGATCAGTCGAGCCGAGCGGGCGGCTGGAAGCTCGCCGCCTTCTACGGCGGCGAGCACGCCGGCCCGGAGCAGCGAGGACTTCCCGCTTCCCGATGCTCCGACGACCGCCAGCAACCGGCCCGGCGAGATGCGCGCCAGCAGGTCGGCCACCACCTGCTCGCGACCGAAGAAGAGGCGTCGATCGCCCGCTTCGAAGGCGAGTAGGCCGCGATAGGGGCATTCGGCGGCCGCCGGCGTCGTCGTCAGGCTGGGGCCTACGAGAGCCTTGATCGTCTCCGGCCTCTCGATTCCCTTCAGGTGGTGCGGACCCAGGTCGATGAGCGCGTACCCCGGCGGAAGGTCACCGCTCACGAGCGTCGCGGTCATCTCGGAGAGCAGGATCTCGCCCCCTGCCGCTTCCGCGCGGACTCGAGCGGTGAGATTCAACGTCGTCCCGTAGTACGCCTCGGCGGGGCCGTAGTGGACGCCGCCGAGCATCCTGGCCTCGCCGGTGTGGAGCCCGAACCGGGCCGTGAGCGAGGCGCCGTCGGGCCAGGTCACCTCTGCGAGCGCCCGCGTCGCGTCGATCGCCGCTCTCACGGCAGCTGACGCCGACTCGAACGCGGACACCGAGGAGTCACCCTCGCCGATCGATTCAAGGAAGTGGCCGCCGTGAGCCTCGACGACACCGGCGATCAGCTCGTAGTGGCGGACGAGAGCCCCCGCCATCGCCTCCTGCTGTGTTTCCCAGAGGGCCGTCGAGCCCTCGATGTCCGACATCACGAAGGTCAGCACCCCGGTCGGGAGGGTCGAGGCCCAGCCGGAGCGCAAACGCTCGACCAGCTCGCCGGGAGTGGCCGGGCGATCGGCGGGATCGGCTGCGAGACCGGCCCGGATCGCCGTCGCGAGCGAGGCGACCTGGACGGCGCCGAGACCGTCCCAGTTCGGCTCGAGGCCGACGGACGGAGCACCTGTCAGAAGCGCATACGCGGTGGCGGCCAAGGCGTACACGTCGCTCGCCCGCGAGGGCGTCGCGCCGGCCAGCAGCTCGGGCGCGCGGAAGCCATCCGTGCCCCGATGCTGACCGTCCAGCCCGGGCGTCGACGAGAGCCCGAAGTCGACCAGCTTCACGCGGCCGCCGCGCGTCAGAATCAGGTTGGCGGGCTTGACGTCGCCGTGGACGACCGGCGGCTCGTGCGTGTGCAGGAATGTCAGCGCGTCTGCGGCGTCGGCCAGGTACCCCAGGACGCTCGAGACGGTGAGACCGGGAGTACCGCTTGCCCGTAGCAGTCTCGCCAGGTCGATTCCGTCGACCCAGTCAAGGACGATCATGTACTGGTCGCCCTCGAAGAAGTCGTCCCGCACCAGCGGAAGCGACGGATGCGGCGCCAACTCGAACAGAACCCGCGCCTCGCGGAGCAGCTCCGCTCGTCCCTGGTCCGTGCCTGCCGGCATCATCTTGAGAGCGACGACACGATCGTGCTGTTGATCGAGCCCCTTCCACACGCGGGCCTCACCGGCGACGCCCAGGAGCTCGAGCAGCTCATAGCGACCCTTGAGCAGAACGCCCGCCGTGCCGACCCCGTCAGGCACCCCCGGGCATCTCCTGCCGCGAGGCTAGAAGAGTCAACGACATCGGAGTGATTATCCGCTCCGGGCGTCCATTCGTCTCGCAGCGTCCCCAAGCGATCACGAGGCGGCGAGTCGGGCGGCGCCGGGCGACGATTTCTGACCGGTCGTCGGAAATTGGATCAGTCCGTTGGTCGACCGAGGAGGGGCGGCAGGTCCACGGAAGGCATGCCGAGTCTCCGCGACGTCCGATGTACGCTCGTCGGGTGGCGCACTACATTTTCAACTTCATGGGGCGTGACGCGCGGCCGGGGCCGGCGCTGCGCGAACAGGCCACTGCATTCCTGCGGCTGAGGATGTGGGGCATCGACGCAGACGAGCCGCACCGCAACACGCTTGCCGCCGGCGACCTCATCCTCGTGTATCTGGGCGCACCCGAGCGGGAGTTCATCGGCCGCGCCGAGCTCGAGTCAGCTGCCCATGATTGGACACCGTTCGAGGCGCGGGCATACCCGGGCGATTTGCCTGGCGGTGTGTTGCTCGCTCAGGTCGAGGAATGGGTGCCGCCCGTACCGATGAGCGCCGTGCTGTCGCAGATCGATCCGCGAGGGAATGCCAGGGCCGACTTCGAAGCGGGCGTCGTTCGGATCACCGCTGACGAGTATGAGACCGCTCTTGCCGTGGCTGCCGGACGCGCGACCTCGACTCGGCTGACCTGACGGCGCGAGCCTCGCGATCTCGGTCGCGCGGTCGCACGCCACAGAACGTCGTCTCGCGCCGTTCGCTAGCGTCCCGGCGTGCCCGTCGTCGTCATCCTGCTGATCGTCATCCTCGTCCTACTGCTGGCAGGGTCGCTGATCGGCCTGGCATTTTCGCTGTTCTGGCTCGCGCTCACCGGCCTGGTCGTCGGCGGACTGGGACGGCTCGTACTTCCGGGCCGACAGGACATCAGCCTGCTCGCAACCGCGCTCGTCGGCATCGCAGCGAGCCTCCTGGGTGGCATCCTGGCCGACGTGTTCGACGTCGGATGGGTCATCCAGTTCCTCGTGGCAGTCGCGCTCGCTGCCATCGGGATCACATTGTTCGCGTCGTCCGACCTCCGCCGGAGACCGACCTAGAGCGCCCGCCGACACCGGCGCAGTCGACGGCTCAGTCGATCTTGGAAAGCCAGCCGGGTCGATACTTGACGAACCTGGATCGCGGAAGTTCGCGCCCAGATCTTCGCGTAGGCGACTGCGGGCTCGGTGGTTTCGCGCACGACGCTCGCTCCGTACCGTCCGGCGGCCTTGCAGACGGTGTAGACGACACCTCCCCCGACTCCCCGTCCGCGCGCTCCGACCGCCAGCACGATCGCGGGCTGTCGACCGGCCGCGACGATGATGTGCTCGGTTTCCGGCGCGCAGTAGAAGAAGTCCCACGCGGCCAACTGCCGCTCCGTCCCTTCGACGATCAACGTGCACTCGCCGGCGAGGACGAGGAAGGCTTCCTGCCCCTTCTCGCGGTGGTACATGCCCATCCGCTCACCCGGCTCGAGGACGCTGATGTTGATCCCGAAATGCGGGAACCTTCGCTTGCCCTCGAAGTTGCAGTATCTGCCGAGCGGTCCCTCTTGCTTCCAACGCGCGTCCCGCGCGTTGACGACGAACCAGCCCTCGCCGTCGACGACAAGACCGTTCTTGCTCAACCGAACCGGGGCCGCCGGCATCGACCAAGTCTCCCACAGGCGTAGCCTTCTAGAGTGTTGTCGCGCTGAGGGCGCTGCGGATGCAATGCGACCGCGCTGCGGAGAGTGCGGCTCGCTTCTCTACTGGACTGTCAAGCCGACGGCGCACATCTTCGTCGGCTCGAAGGCTCCGTGGCATGAGATTCTCGACGACCTCCCCAGCACGACGAGTACTAGGTCTTGACCAGCTGGCGATCGGTTTCCGCGGTCGCGGCGGCTGGCACAGTGGTGGCGTGAGGAAGACCCAGTACTACACGGCAACGAGCCTCGATGGGTACATCGCAGATGGGAACAACTCTCTCGATTGGCTCTTCGAGGTCGATCGCGCGGGAGGTGACGACGATTCGTTCACCCACTTCTTCGCCCAGGTGGGCGCGATGGCGATGGGAGCGACGACCTATGAGTGGGTGCTCGATCACGAGCGTCTGCTCGATCACCCCGAGAAGTGGCATGCCTATTACGGGGAGACGCCGTGCTGGGTCTTCACGCATCGGACGCTGCCACAGATCCCGGGCACGGATATCCGATTGGTCGAGGGCGACGTTCTCCCGGTACACCAGGAGATGACCCAAGTGGCCGGCGATAGAAACATCTGGCTGGTCGGCGGCGGCGACGTCGTGGGGCAGTTCGCCGACCGCGCCCTGTTGGACGAGGTCATTGTCGGGATCGCGCCGGTGACGCTCGGAGGCGGAGCTCAGCTGCTCCCCCGCCGGCTGACGGCAGCCGACCTGGAGCTCGTCGACGTCTCCCGCGACAAGCAGTTCGCGCGGCTCAGCTTACCGTGCTTCACCGTCAGCGTTCCAATCGCCGACGTGGAAGCAGACGCGTGCAGCACGATCGGTTCGACGGTCCAGCTGCGAAGGGACAACCCGCGCCGCAGCTCGACGCCTTACGCGCTCAGCTCAGGAGCGGTGAGGGCGGGATGCGTGTCGTGCCGCGCAAGCCGTCGACGACGAACCCGACCTCGTCGACGTAGCACCAGCTCCATTCCTCTCCCGGCTCGAGCGAACGGATGATCGGATGGGACGTTTCGTGGTAGTGCGCGGTCGCGTGGCGGTTGGGGGAGTCGTCACAGCACGCGACGTGACCGCAGCTGAGGCAGATCCGCAGGTGCAGCCACTTTCCGCCGGTGCGGAGGCAGTCCTCACAGCCGTCGACGGACGCCGGGAGCTCGCGCAGCGTGACCGTGTCCAGGTGACCGCAGACCTCGGTCATCTCGCTCGCACCGGACTTCGCGCGAGATGCGCGTGGACGAACTGCACGGCCATCGATCCTTCTCCAACCGCGGTGGCGCAGCGTTTCGTCGAGCCTGAACGGACGTCGCCCGCGGCGAAGATGCCCTGCACGCTCGTCTCGAGCAAGTGCTCCGCGTCGGCTGCGCTACCGGTGAGGATGAACCCGTCGGGGTCGCGCGCAACCGCGTCGTCCAGCCAGTGCGTGCACGGCTTCGCACCGATGAAGAAGAACAAGAACGAGAACGGCAGGCGCTCGCCACTCTTCAGCGTCACCGCCTCCAGTTGTCCATCGGCTCCGTGCAGGGCGGCTATCTCGCTGCGGTCGCGGACAGCGACGCCGTAGCGCTCGAGCTCGCGAATGAGGTAGTCGGACATCGTCTCGTGCAGGTCGGCTCGTCGGTGGAGCAGGGTCACGAGCGCGCCGCCGCGGGCAAGCCAAACGGCGGCTTGCCCGGCGGAGTTGCCGCCGCCGACGACGGCGACCCGGGAGGCACCGCAGAGCTGCGCCTCTGGCGGGCCGGCCGCGTAGAACACACTGAGGCCTTCGTACTCGACGAGCCCGTCGAGTGGAAGCCGACGGTACTCCGCGCCGGTGGCCAGCAGAACGGCGCGCGCGGCGATCTCGTGCTCGTCTTCCACGTGCACGACGTGCCGGCCGTCACCCGGCTCGAGCGCGATCGCCCGGTACGGCGTCGCGGGGCGTGCGCCGAACTTACGCGCCTGGGCGACGGCACGGCTCGCCAGTTCGGTGCCGCTGATACCTGCTGGAAAGCCGAGGTAGTTCTCGATCCTGCGCGAGGACCCCGCCTGGCCGCCGAGCGCCGTGCTCTCCAAGACGAGCGTGTCGAGACCCTCCGAGGCACCGTAGACCGCAGCCGAAAGGCCGGCGGGCCCGGCCCCGATGACGAGCAGGTCGACCTCCTCACGCACCGCGAGCTCGCGACCGATCCCGAGCGCGCGCAGCAGCTCACCGCTGGACGGGTGGTGCAGCTCGACGCCCCCCGGAAGCCGCACGAGCGGCGCCTCGGCTCCGTCTGGCGGCCCGTCTTCTCGCCAGGTGAAGGGAAGCCGGTTGGCGCGTGCGAAGTCCAACATCCGCATCGTCGCCTCGGACGAGCGTGGTCCGACGATCTCGAGCCCGATGCCCTGCACGGCCTGCAACGCCTCGCGTCGGGCGATGAAGGTCGAAAGCAGGAGGTCACTGAGCGGTGCGTCCTCGAACAGCAGCGCACGCAGGGCATCACGATCGACCGCGATGTAGCGCAGCGGCTGCCGCACGACGGCGGTCACGAAAACCGTCTGGCCCGAAAGGAGGTTCAGCTCGCCCAGGAAGCCGGAAGGACCGTGTCGGACGATCTCGTTTCCGGCTGCATCGAGGATCGCGACCTCGCCCTCGCGGATGGCAATGAACGGATAGGTCGCGTCCCCGACCGTGTACAGCACGTCTCCGACGCGCGCCGTCCGCTCCTCGCCGAGCTCGGCGAGTGTCGCCAGCTGAGACGCCGACAGCGAGGGGGCGGGGGGAACTGCCACCCGGCGAGCGTAGCCGCGCGCGGTCAGGCTGCGTCGAGCGCAGCTCGGGCGACCGGCGGCCGTACACTCGGCTCGTTGAGCGAATTGCCTCACCGCGAGCTCGGAAGGTCGGGAATCAGCGTGTCCGCGCTCGCGCTCGGGTCGTGGCGGACCTACGAGCGCATCCCACGGGAACAGGGCATCGCCGTCATGCGTGCCGCTCGGGAGCTCGGAGTCGACTTTCTCGACGACGCGCGTTACGACGACGAGACCGGCGATGCGCCGATGCGGACCGGGTACTCGGAGATCGTCTTCGGCGAGCTCTTCCGCGCAGCAGGTTGGAAGCGCGACGAGGTCGTGATCTCGAACAAGCTCTGGTGGGAGTTCTGGCCCGGCCAGTCGGCGGCCGAGGAGGTCGATGCATCGCTCGGGAGGATGGGCCTCGACCGTCTCGACCTCGTCTACTCGTGCCCGGCATCGACGGCACCGCCGGTGGAGGAGATCGTCGCCGCCGTCGGAGAGCTGATCGCATCGGGAAAGGCGCGCGCCTGGGGCGTCTGCAACTGGAAGCCGGATCAGCTTGCGAGCGCCGCTGAGATCGCGCGCCGCGAAGGCGTCCCTCTCCCCTGCGCGGCGCAGCTCCCGTACAGCGTGACGATGCGCGACCCCGTCGAGGGCAGGGCGGCGGCGGACGCGCTCGAGGTCTCGGGAGCTTCCGTCGTCGCGTCCTTCGTTCTCTCGGGCGGCATCCTCACGGGGAAGTACGGCGACGGCTCGACGGCCGGCCGGATGGGCGGCGAGATCGGGAAGCCCGAGTGGGCGCCGGCACGACAGGCAGGCGACGAGCTCCGCGCGCTGGCCGCCCGCCTCGACACGACCGCTGCATCGCTCGGTGTTGCGTTCGCGCTCGCGAGCTCGCGCGTGGCGTCGGTCCTCTTCGGAGCGACCAGTGCGGCGCAGCTGGCGGAGAACGCCGGCGCCGTCGAGCTGCTCGACCGTCTGACGCCGGCGGATCTCGACGAGCTCCGCGCCGTCGGGCGATCCTGACCGCGCGCGCCGCCCGCTCGGGGCGACGCGCGCAATCGAATCCGGTCAGCTGCAGTTTGACCGGGAACGAGACGAGGATGCGGTTCGAGATGCCCGCGAGGATGTCCTCACCCGGCTTGCGGGCGCGGACGAAGACGGCGAGCAGCTGCTGACGCGACGAAACCGGGAACCCGGCCTGTGCGTGCTCGGTCACGGTCGCCCAGCCGTCGGAGCCGGTCGGCACCTCGGCGATCGAGAACTGGTTGAACGGCGTGGCGGTGACGTAGACGAGCGCACCCGAGACCGAGCGCCCGCCGCACGCCGACACGTGGAACTTCATCGTCAGGTCGTTCGTCGAGGCCGTGATCGGCGAGGGCGACGCGGACTGGCCGTCGATCAGGAGCCTCGCCGGCGGCGAGAGCTGCGCGACGTCGACCGTGCCGGTGCCGGACGGACAGCCGGTCGCGGGAGGCGTCGCCGCGGCCTTCACGACCTCCGTCTGAGCAGACGTCGCCTGCGCGGAGCCGTCCGCGTTCCTCGCGGTCACGCGGACGCGCATGGTGTTGCCGGCGTCGGCGTGCTTCAGCAGATAGGTCGACGAGGTGGCGCCGCCGACGTTGGAGCAGCTGGCTCCCTGGGTGTCGCAACGGCGCCACTGGTAGCTGTAGTGGATCGTGCTCGCGCTCGTCCACGAGCCCGATGAGGCAGTGAGGGTCTGACCCTCCTGCGCGGTCCCGGAGATATTCGGCACGGCCGTGTTCACCGGCGCTGCGTCACTCGCCGCGTTCGACAGCCCGGCGACCACGCCGACCGTCACCGCGGCCGCCGCGAGCAGCACGAGCAGGTTGCGCTTGCGTGTCATGGAGGGCCTCCTCTTTCTCGTTTTGAAACGGTGTCCGTGCCCTATTCCCCGGGTGGGCCCTGGACCCACCCCTTGTCAGCTTCCGGGCGCGTAGCGGAGGTCGAGCACGTCGGTCGTGTGCGACCAGCGCAGTGTCAGCCGCCAGCAGCCGGCGGCCGGCAGGTCGATGATCGACGGGCCGGGACCTCCCATCACCCTGCGAGCGACCGGCTTGCCTTTCGGCAGCGAGCCCGACATCAGCTGCGCGCTGATCCGGAGATCGGATCCCGGAATCATCGGAGCATGGGAGACCCAGAGGATCTTGTTGTTGTGATCCTTCGGCGGTGGCGAGCGAAGCGGATCGGCCCACAGGATGGCGGCGATCCTTCCCGCCTTCCCGAGCCGGTACGGCATGCGCGGCTTCGGATCGCTGAAGCCGTCGCGCGCCCACACGGGCAAGACCCGGGCCTCGGACCGGGCCGGCGCCCGGCATGCGGTCGCGGTTGCCGTGGAGAGCGAGCGGCCTGCGAGGCGCGCCCGCCGCGCCCGCGGCGGCGACGACGACGCCGAGCATCAGCAAACAGGTGAACCGGGCGACCCCCACGCGATTCCTCCGCGCAAACCGTAGCTGTCAGAGCGAGGCGTAGAGACTGACACGAAGCCCGCCGGGCCCCGCGAGGACGGCATAGCGCTGGCCCCAGGCCGCGTCCCATGGCTCCCGTTCGCCCGGGAAGCCCGCTGCGGCGACGCGCGCGTACACGTCGTCGACCTCGGCAGGGTTCCTGCACTCGAATGCGAGCGACACACGGTTCGCACCCTCGCTCGTCCACTCCGGCAGGAAGCTTCGAATCACCTCCTCCGAGTCGAGCATCAGCAGCACACCGCTCGGAAGCACCCCATGCACGTGGCCCTCATCCGCATCCGGAAGGTCGAGGCCCAGGAGCCGGAAGAAGCGAAGCGCCTCTTGCATGTCGGAGACGGCGACGCCGATTGCGTTCAGGAGGGGCAACCCAGAAGAGGCTAACGCGGACGCGGCGATCGCGAAGTCGTCTAGGGTCCAGGCATGATCGCCACCGCCCCGTTCGGGTCGACGGGCCACGAGAGCACGCGCACGATCTTCGGCGCGGCGGCGCTCGGCTCCGTGTCGCAGGAGGAAGCCGACCGCGCGCTCGAAACGCTGCTCGAGCATGGCGTCAACCACATCGACACCGCGGCGTCGTACGGCGACTCCGAGCTTCGGCTCGCCCCCTGGCTCGCGCAGCATCGCGATCGCTTCTTCCTCGCGACGAAGACCGGCAAGCGCGAACGCGCCGGAGCGCGCGAGGAGATCCAGCGGTCACTCGACCGGCTCGGCGTCGACTCGGTCGACCTCCTGCAGCTGCACAACCTGGTCGACGTGATCGAGTGGGAGGCCGCGCTCCGCGAGGGCGGCGCGCTCGAGGCCGCGGTCGAAGCGCGCGACGAAGGGCTCGTCCGGTTCATCGGCGTCACGGGCCACGGCCTCCCCGTCCCCCGGATGCATCTGCGCAGCCTCGACCGCTTCCCGTTCGACAGCGTCCTCCTCCCGTACAGCGCGATCCAGATGCGCGACGAGCGCTACGCCGCCGACTTCGAGGCGCTCGCGGCCGTCTGCGCGGAGCGGGGCGTCGCGATGCAGACGATCAAGGCGATCAGCCTGGCGCCCTGGGACGGCAGAGCGCAGACGGCGTCGACCTGGTACGAGCCGCTGCGCGAGCAGGCGGACATCGACCTCGCAGTGCACTGGGTGCTCGGTAGGCCGACCGTGTTCCTGAACACGGTCGGCGACCTCGGCCTTCTGTCGCAGGTGCTCGACGCGGCGAGCCGCTTCGAGGGACGCCCGCCGGACGACGAGATCGACGACCTCCTCGAACGACGGAACCTCGTCGCGCTCTTCTGACCGGCTCGGCTACCTCTGCGACAGGTAGCCATCGAGCCGCCGGTCGAGGCGAGCTGAGGCGATCGGTCACTGGCTGCATGCGTAGCCGAGCGCCGGCCCGAGCGTCACCCATACCGCGCCCGCGCCCGCGGAGATCGACGTCAGGCAGCTGCCGTCGTAGAACGGGGGGTCCGTGACCTGGATCACCTTGTCGAGGATGTACGCGGAGTTCCAGCGAATGACCTTTCCCGCTGCGGCGTCGATGCCCCAGGTCGAGCCGAGGCCCCCGACGATGAAGGAGTTGCGCTTCAGCGGACAGCAGCCGAGCGGATACGGGACCAGCGTCTGTGGTTCGACGACGATCGTGTCCCCTCCGTTGTCCGAGACCGCGACCCAGACGTGGCCGAGCCAGGCTCCGGGCCGCCCTGCCTTCGTCCCGACGTCGACGTGGCCCGTGACGGCGAGGGCGGTCGGACCGATCCGGTAGAGCGTCGCCGTAGAGGAGCTCACCACCCAGACCGCGCCGAAACCGAGAGCCAGGCCGTCGACGTGGACCCCGGCCGGGAAGCGCACGCGACCTGTCACCCTTCCGGTCGCCGGGTCGAGCCGAAGCAGTTCGTCCTCGGGAGCGCCGCGGCCGAGCACCCAGACCGCCCCGCCGTCGACGGCGACGGCTCTCGGCTGGCGCTCGAGCGGGTAGGAGCGCTCGCCGCCCCCTCCCATGCGAACGCGGGTGAGCAGAGACCGTCCGCGGGGATCGACGCCCACGATCCAAGCACCGTTCGCGTCGGCGGCGAGCACGGGCCCCGCAAGGGCGGTGAGGTCGACCGGAGAGGTCGGGATGTTGGTCGTGTGAAGAAGATGACCCTCGGGATCGAGCTCCGAGACCGAGTTGGTCCCATAGCGCGAGTACTCCCAGACGCGGTTGTGCGCGGCCGCGACCGCCATAGGCTGCGAGTTGACGTCGGTCACCCGGCTGACGGTGTTCGTCCTGCGGTCGATCCGCACGACGGTGTTGTCGTGCGTCTGCGGAACCGCCGCCGGCTTCGGCCCGCCGCGCGTCAGCAGCACGACGGCTGCAGCCCCGGCGGCGAGCGCGGCGAGGATCGCACCGAAGGAGAGCGCCCACGCGCGGCGGCGGGAGCCGGGCGGCCGCCGAAGGCCGAGGGCGTGGTCGGCGGCGGCGGCGAGAGCGCCGCACGTCGGATAGCGCTCGTCCGGCTCCTTCGCCATCGCCCGGGCGATCACGCCGTCGATCCCCTCCGGGAGGTCGCGGTTGGTGCGGCTCGCTCTCGGCGGCTCCTCCTCGAGGTGCGCCCAGGCGACGGCGAGTCGCGAGTCGCGCCTGAAGACCCGCTCTCCGGTAAGGCATTCGTAGAGCAGACAGCCGAGGGAGTACACGTCCGCGCGCCCGTCCACCGGCGCACCGTCCAGCTGCTCAGGGGCGAGGTAGGCCGGGGTGCCCAGCGAGCGCCCGTCGCCGACGTCGACGCCCTCCGCTTCGAACCGGCGCGTGAGCCCGAAATCCGCGAGGTACACGTGATCGGTGCCGTCGAGCAGCACGTTCGACGGTTTCACGTCGCGATGCACGAGCCCCTTCGCGTGGGCAGCGTCGAGCGCCGCAGCGACCTGGCCGCAGATCGCCGCCGCGCGCGTGGGCTCGAGCGCTCCCCGGTCGCGGAGCAGCGACCCCAGGTCGGTCCCGTCCACGAGCCGCATCGCAAGATAGACGCGGCCGTCGACGTCCCCCGCGTCGTAGATCGGGACGACGTTCGGGTGCTCGAGGGCCATCGCGAGCTCGGACTCGCGCGCGAAACGCTCCCGGAAGCGCTCGTCGCGCGCGAGCGACGGCGCGACCAGCTTCAAGGCGACCGGTCGCTTCAGGCGCAGGTCGTACGCGCGATAGACCACGCCCATCCCCCCGCGACCGATCAGCTCCTCGATGCGGTAACCGACGAAGTCGGTCCCGATGTCGACAGGCGGCTGGATGCTCATCGGTCCGGACGTGGCGCAAGCGTACGCCTCGCCCGGCGAATCTCCTACGCGGCCGCTGAGGCCCGGCTGAGCCTTCCCTGAGGCCGACGTCGCGGTCATAGTCGTGCCGGACGATGGAGTTCCGGATCCTTGGGCCGCTCGAGGTCGAAGACCAGGGCCGCCGGCTGTCGCTCGGCGGCCCGAAGCAGCGGGCGGTGCTCGCGTTCCTGCTCCTGACCCCGAACCAGCCCGTGTCGGTCGACCGCCTGATCGATGCGCTCTGGGGGTCTCGTCCGCCGAGCGGCGCGGCCAACGCCCTCCAGTACCACGTCTCGCAGCTGCGGAAGCTGCTCGGCGACGGCGAGGTCGTCGTCACACGCGAGCCCGGGTACCTCGCCCGGATCGAGCCGGACCAGCTCGACCTGCTGCGCTTCGAGCGGCTCGTGAGCGAAGCCGAGAGCGCCGCGCCCGCCGCGGCGGCGCGCCTGCTGAGCGCGGCGCTCGAGCTGTTCACGGGCGAGCCGCTCCAGGATCTCGCCGACCAGCCGTTCGCACAGGCGGAGATCCGGCGCCTGGAGGAGGTGCGGCTGGCCGCGCTCGAGCTACGGATCGAGGCGGAGCTCGCGCTCGGCCGGCACGCTCCTCTCGTCCCGGAGCTCGAGGCACTCGTGGCCGCCCACCCACTCCGCGAGCGGCTGAGCGGCGCGCTGATGCGTGCGCTCTACGGCGCCGGCCGGCAGGCAGAGGCGCTCGACGTCTACCGAAAGACGCGCGAAGACGTTCGTCGACGAGCTCGGCATCGAGCCCTCGCCCGCGCTGCGAGAGCTCGAGCGGTCGATGCTCCGCCAGGACCCCGCGCTCGGGCTCGATCGCGATCCGACTGCACCTCGTCGAGCGGTCCTCGTGCTGACGGACGACGAGCGCCGCCTCGACGACCTGCTCCGGGTCGCGGAGCCGCTGTCGGCGAGACCGGACCGGGAGCTCATCCTCGCCCGGCTCCTCGTCGAGCGGGCGGAGCTCGCCGACGCGACCGCGGCGCTGGCGCGACGGCGCGACGCGCTCCACGAGCGCGGCGTCTCGTGCCG
Organism: uncultured Thermoleophilia bacterium; assembly: GCA_963742615.1. Taxonomy (GTDB): domain Bacteria; phylum Actinomycetota; class Thermoleophilia; order Gaiellales; family Gaiellaceae; genus PALSA-600. The sequence continues at coordinate 537,022 of CAVUMS010000004.1, forward strand.
CGTGGCCGCCTACACCACCTCCCAGGCAGGCGCGGACGCGGCGCTCCTCGCCGCCGAGCAGCCGGTCGATCTGGTGCTGCTCGAGGCCCCACCCGACCTCGTTGCAGGCGGCGCGCTCGACAAGCGGCTGGCGGCCGTGCTGGAGCAGGCGCCGTGCGACGTCGGCTTGCTGAGCGGCGGGACCGGAGCTGCGGACGGGCCGGTCGTGACGCCGTTCGGGGGCGCCGACCACGACTGGTCGGCGATCGAGCTCGCCGCGTGGCTGGCGGCATCGCTGCACACCACCCTGAGACTGCTGGGTGTAGAAGCCGACCCGGCGCACGACCGACGCGACGCGAGCCGGCTGCTCGCGCGAGCGTCGCTCCTCGTCCAGCAGGTCGTCGGCATCGTCACCGAGCCGGTGCTGATCCCGCCCGGCGAGCGCGGCGTCGTCGAGGCGGCGTCCGACGCCCGCCTGCTCGTCGTCGGCCTCTCCGACCGCTGGCGCGTCGAAGGGCTCGGCACTGCTCGGGCGGCCGTTGCAGCCGAAAGCGGCGCACCCGTGCTGTTCGTGCGGCGCGGCCTCCGCCCGGGCGGGCTCGCCCCGGCCGAGACGATCACGAGGTTCACGTGGACGCTCGGGTCACAGCCTGCCGCGGCGGGGCCGTGAGCAGAGAGGCCGACGTCGTCGAGCCCTCGATATCTCGCATGCCGGGGATGAACAGCGCCCCGAGCGTGGCGGCGCCCCCGATCAGCCCGGCGCCGACGAGCGTCGCCCGAACGCCGACCACGGACGCGATTGGCCCGGTGATCGCGAACGAGACCGGCAGCAGGCTGATCGAGATCAGCCAGTCGAGGCTCGAGACGCGGCCGAGCAGGGCGCCGGGAACGTGGCGCTGCTTGACGGTCGCCCAGATGATCGTGCCCGCCGCCTCGAGCGCGTTGAAGAGCAGGCACGCGATCATCAGCTGCGGCACGGTGCGCCCGAGCCCGTAGCCGACCACCGCCACCGTCGCGAGCGTCCAGCAGAGGTACATCCACGTGATGTCGCGACGGGGCTGGCCCCGCTGCCCCATCACGAACGCCGCACCGACGGCGCCGATGCCGCCGGCCGCGAACACGAGGCCCAGGTCGGTCGCCGATCCGCCGAGCAGGTTCTTGACGACGTACGGGACGAGCGCCTCGGTCGGGCCGAGGAACGCGAGGTATGCGATCGCGGCCGACAGCAGCGTTCCCCAAAGCCAGACGTTGCCGCGCACGAAGCGCCAGCCGTCGTTCAGCGCGGCCACCGCGGAGACCGGCGCCGCTCGCGAGACGGCCGGCCGCAGCCAGACGACCGTCGCGCCAGAGACGAAGAACGACGCGGCGTCGAGCGCGAACGCGGTGCCGGCGCCGAGCGAGCCGATCAGCCAGCCGCCGAGCGCAGGCCCGACGAGACGCAGGGCGATGGGCCGCACGAACTGGTCGAGCGCGTTCGCCTGTGCGAGGTCGTCGGGGTCGACGATCGTCGGGACGATCGCCTCGAAGGCCGGCGTGAAGAACGCAGCGCCGACGCCATAGAGCGCGACGATCGCGATCAGCATCGTGAACGTCAGCGCGTGGGTGAACGCAAGCGCAGCGAGCAGCCCGACGACGAGGCCGCGGCCCACGTCGGCCGCCAGGAGAACGCGGCGGCGGTCGAAGCGGTCGCTGATCACGCCGCCGAGCAGGAGGCAGGCGATCGTCGGGACGGTCATCGCGATGCCGACGACCGAGAGCGCCGTCGGCGTGTTCCAGAGCGAGAAGGCGGTCCACGCGATCGCGATGAGGAAGATGCCGTCGCCGACGAGCGACGTCGTCATCCCTGCCCAGAGCAGGCGGAAGTCGCGTGAGCGAAGCGGGCGCAGCAGGCCGACGCGAGATGCGCCGCCGGGGCGGTCGAGCCCCTCGAAGTTATGTTGCATCGGAGTCGAACTGCGGTGCGATCGACTCGCCGTGGCTCTCCAGGTAATCGTCGAGTGAGTCGTGCGGCATCGGGCGGCCGAACAGGAAGCCCTGGCCCAGCACGAAGCCGAGGTTCTGGAGGGAGTCGATCTGGTCGCGGCGCTCGATGCCCTCCGCGACGACCTCGAGCCCCAGACGGTCGCCGATCGCCATGATCGCCGCCGCGAGCCCGTTGTCGTCGATGCCGCCGCCGAGGAACGACCGGTCCATCTTGATGATGTCGACCGGCAGCCGGCTCAGGTAGCTGAGCGACGAGTAGCCGGTGCCGAAGTCGTCCATCGCGATGCGCACCCCGAGCTCCTTCAGGCGGTGCAGGCGCTCGGCCGCGTTGTCCGCGTCGGCGAGCATCACGGTCTCGGTCACCTCGAGCACGAGCGTCGACGGCGCGAGGCCGGTCTCCTGCAGGATCGCCGCGACGTCCTCGACGATCCCCTCGGATTGCATCTGCTTGACGGAGAGGTTCACGCTCATCCGCAGCGGCTCCGGCAGCGGGAAGCGGCGCTGCAGCTCGACGGCCTTCCTGCATGCCTGCTCGATCACCCATTTCCCGATCGGGACGATCAGGCCGGTCTCCTCGGCGAGTGGGATGAACTGCGACAGGCTGGATCAGCCCGCGCGTCGGGTGGTGCCAGCGCAGCAGCGCCTCGACGCCGTAGTCGCCGCCCGAGCTCAGGTGGACGACCGGCTGGTAGTAGACCTCGAGCTGGTTCCCCTCGAGGGCATGCTCGAGCTCGGCGCGCAGCTCGAGGCGCTCGACGACGCGCTCGTGCATCGCGGGCTCGAAGAGCCGGTAGCGCCCCTTGTTGTCGCGCTTCGCCATGTACATGGCGACGTCGGCGTTGCGGAGCAGCTCCTCCGCGTCCTGGGAGAGCAGATCCTCGTCGCTGATGCAGATGCCGACGCTCGCCCGCGGATACACCTGCTTGCCGTCGATCTCGGTCGGCGCCTCGAGCTCGCCGAGCAGCCGCTCGGTGATCAGCGCCGCCTCGTCGGAGCCCGAGACGCCGTCGAGCAGGATCGCGAACTCGTCGCCGCCGAAGCGGGCGACCGTGTCGGCGGGGCGGATCCCGCGTTCGAGACGGCGGGCGACCTCCTGCAGGATCGTGTCGCCTGCCTGGTGTCCGAGGCTGTCGTTGACGGTCTTGAAGTCGTCGAGGTCGATGAACATGACGGCGATCAGCGAGCCGTTGCGCACCGTCGAGCGGAGCGCGTGGCCCACGCGGTCCGCGAAGAGGGCGCGGTTGGCGAGATCCGTTACCGGGTCGTGGAACGCCTGGTGGGCGAGCTGCTCCTCGAACGCCTTGCGCTCGCTGACATCGCGACTGTTGAGCACGATCCCCTGGATGTGCTCGTCTTCGAGCAGCTGGGTGTGCTGTACCTCGAACTGGAGCCAGCGGCCGTCGCGGTGCTGCAGCGAGCAGTCGAACGTGTGCGACTCGGAGCCCGCAGCCGAGCTCCGGCCGGCCACCCGCTGCAGGCGCGACCGGTCGGCGTCGGCGAGCAGGCGGTCGAAGCGCTCACCTTCGATCTCGTCGACCGAGTAGCCGAGCACGCGCTCGATCGACGGGCTCTGGTAGGTCACGACGCCGTCGCGGTCGAGCACGGTGATGAGGTCGCTCGAATGCGCGACGAGCGAGCGGAAGCGGGCCTCGCTCTTCTGCCGGTGCAGGTTCTCGGCGAGGGACGCGGCTTCGAGCGCGAGCGAGACCTGCGAGGCGAACGCCTCGAGGGAGTCGAAGATGTCGGCAGGGACTGCGAACGGGGTCTGGACGACGATCGCGCCCTGGTCCTCGTCGCGAACCGAGAGCCGGACGACGAGCGTGCTCGCTCCATCGCCGAGACCGAGCGACGCGAGCGCCTGCTCGGACGGCGAGGCGACGGCGACGTGGTGCCGCGGGCTCCGCTGCGCCTGCACCCAGTCGGTGGCATCGGGCGAGATCTCCCAGCGGCCGGCGCCGTTCGAGGCGGCGACCTGGGCGCCTTCGGGAGCCCACAGGACGAGGCGGACTTTCGCCGTCGGCCCGACGATCTGCGCGGTCGATGCGGCGACCTCGTCGTTGACGCTCGCGCGTCCGACCGCCTCCACGAGCGCCAGGCCGGCGTGCCTCAGCGCGAGCTCGCGCGCGGTGGCGCGTTCCTCCTGGCGAACGAGACCGGCCATCCGCAGCACGACGAGGAGGAAGAGAATCGCCGACGCCCCGATCACGACGAGCAGGTCGGTGTTCCCGAGCTCCTCCGCGAAGTGGATCCCCGGTGCGATCAGGCACGCGAGCGCGAGCAGCGCAAGACGTGTCGAGGTGAGTCGCACGCGTGTATCGGAGGCGGGCTCCTCCAGGCCGCGCATCGACGGGTGCAGTGCCGCGGCGCCCCAGAGGATCAGGTACGAAAGCCATCCCAGGTCGTAGATGACCTGATGGTTGTAGGTGCCGGCGAGCAGCGCGTAGTTGTAGGCGCAGTCGGTCGCGAGCAGCGCGACCGTGCTCGTCACGAGGAAGTAGAACGCCGGGCCCTTCGCGCCCGCCTGCACCGCGAAGCGGATGAGCGCGCCCAGCAGCAGCACGTCGCCGAGCGGGTAGGCGACCGAGACCATCTTCGCGAGGACGGTGAGCCCGGAGAGATGGAGGTTCGGGGCGACGAGGAACACCCACGACAGCAGCGCGAAGCCGACGGTGAGGATCAGCGAGTCGACGACCGCGGCGCGATCACGTCCGTGCGGATCCCGGCGGCGGACGAGCAGCATGAGCCCGGTGAAGAGCGCCGGGTAGACGCAGAGGTAGATGGCGTCGCCGCCCGACGGGAAGCCGACCGTGCCGCCGAGGAGATCGGGATAGGTGTAGGTGTAGAAGTCGCCTGCGACGTACAACACCTGGCCGACCAGGAGCAGCGACCACGCGAGCCGCGCTTTCGGGCGGTGGATCGCGATTCCCGCCGCGATCGCGAGCAGCGACGCGACGCCGATCACGTTCACGACGATCGCGTAGCCCTGGAACGGAGGCACGAAGAGGTACGCGGCCGTCAGCGCGGCCATCACGGCGATGTACCAGGCCCAGAGCGTGCGCTTCCCGGGCACGAGGCGCAGGGCGGCCGTCATGCCGCCTGCTCCGTTGCGGGCTGGAGGTCGAAGGCGTTCGCGAGCCGGCCGAGGACGTCGATCAGCTGGTCGACTTCCGCGTCGCTGTTGGCTGCGGTGAGCTGAACGCGGAAGCCGACCTCGCTCCGAGGGACCAAGGGGTAGGCGGCGAGCGTGACGTAGATGCCGTTCTCGAACAGGAACTTGCCGACGTCGCCGACCTGCTCGGCACGGGCGAGCGGAACCTCGACGATCGGAAGGCCGTGGCGGTTCGGCGTGCGCGCGCCGAGGCGGTCGAGCGCATCGAGGACACGCCTCGTCTTCGCCCACAGATCGGTGCGCAGAGCGTCTCCACGCCGGTCGTTCACCTCGAGCCCCGTCAGCGTCGTCGCGAGCGAGGCGACCGGCGATGGGCCCGAGTAGAGGTACGGCGGCGCGGCGGTCTTGAGCAGCCGCTTCATCTCGGGCGGGCAGGCGATGAAGGCGGCGAGCGAGGAGTACGCCTTGGAGAGGCCGGCGACCAGCACGATGTTCTCGTAGCTCTCGCCGAAGTAGCGGACGATGCTGTTCCCCCGCCGGCCGTACGGCGTCGGATCGTCGTCGTCGCGCTCGCCGATCACGCCGAAGCCGTGTGCGTCGTCGACGTACAGGATCGCTCCGTGCTCGCGCGCGAGCGCGGCGTAGCGGCGGAGGTCGGCGACGTTCCCGGTCATGCTGTTGACGCCGTCGATGCAGATGAGCCGTGCGTCGGACTGGTCGCTGCGCAGCAGCGCCTCGAGCTCTTCGAGCGAGTCGTGCTCGAACCGCTTCAGCGTCGCGCCGCGAAGCGTGGCGAGCTCCGCGCCCTCGTAGACCGTCTTGTGGGCACGGCGGTCGACGAACACGGTGCCGCTCGCTGCGAGAAGCGGGATCACGGAAAGATGGATGAGGGTGATCGTCGGGAAGACGAGCGTGTCGGCGGCGCCCGTCAACTGCGTCAGGCGCTGCTCGATCTGCTCGTAGAGCACCGGGCTTCCGAGCAGCCGCGACCAGCTGGGGTGTGTGCCCCACTTCTCGACGTAGCGCGGGATCGAGTCGATCACCTCGCGGTCGAGGTCGAAGCCGAGGTAGTTGCACGAGGCGAAGTCGGCGAGCCAACGGTCGCCGATTCGGATCATCCGACCGTCGATCTCGTCGATGACCGCGTCGGTCATCGGGTTCGACCGCTCGAGCTCGGCGAGATCCGAGCATGCCGCGAGCCAGCGAGCAACCCAGTCGTCGCTCACCCTCCGACGGTCTTTGCGCCGAGAGCCCACCGCAGCCATCGGCCACCTATCGGCGCGGTGCAGGGAAAACTTTACGGATCGAAACTCATAAGAAATCCCTGCTTGGGGCTCCCCCCTAAACCCTCACCGATTTCACACGTTGGCGCGCCGCCCGCCCCGCCGGAAGAGCAGAACGGCGGCCGTCGGGAGCACGAGGAGCGCCAGCCCGACGGCGATCAGGACGTCGCGGATCGCCGAGCGCCGCGACTCCTCCTCGTCGAGCCGCACGCCGTGAGCCGCGGCCAGCTCGGCCACTGCCCGCGTCGCAGCCTGGGCGAGCCCGGTCGGCGTTCGCGTGATCGGGATGCGGGCGAGCAGGGCCTGCTCGTCCGCGCGGCCATGCTTCGGATACGCGAAGCCGAGCCCGTTCGGCATCACGACCAGCAGGCGGCCCTTGTAGAAGTAGGTGATCTCGGCGGAGAGGAAGCGCGCGTACGGGCCGGGCTTCCGCCACAGCGCGGTGACCGAGCCGAGGTCGTAGGGGCTCGAGATCACCGCCACGCGGATCGGGAAGCCTCGCTCCGTCGCGTCGCGAACGGTCTGTGCCAGCTGGTTCTGGGCCTGTGCAGAGATCCGCCCGTCGATCGGCAGGAACAGCTGCTGCTCGATCAGGTAGTCGCTCGCCGGGTCGCCGTCGGCACGCGCCGGCGAGGCAGCGCACGTGAGGACGAGTGCGAGCGTGGCGAGCACCGTCGCGACGCGTGCGCCAGGCCGCACCGTCAGGAGGGTGCGGCCCCGAGCCCGGACAGCCGCTTCTGCAGCGCCTGCTTCGCCCCGGCGTCGCCGACCCTGTCGGCCATCGTCAGCGCGCGCCGCCACAGTTCTTCGGCCCGCTCGTTCGCATCGAGCGCCGCCGCCCGGTCGCCCGCCCGCTCGAGATAGAACAGCGCTTTCCCGGAGTCCTCGCTGCGTGCGTAGTGGTAGGCGATCACCTCGTAGTGCGTGTCGAGGTCGCCCGCGAACAAGGTCTCGAACGCGGTCGCGACTGCGCCGTGCAGCGTGCGCCGTCGCGGCGCGGGAAGCGTGGACAGGCATGCCTGACGGATGAGCCCGTGCCGGAAGACGCACTCGGGCTCCGGATACCGGCGCAGCTCACGGATGATGTCCGCCCGGACGACCTCGGTCAGGTCGTCGTCGACGCTGTCCGAGCCCGCGATGTGCTCGAGCACCCGGACCGGGAAGCTGCGCCCGATCACGGCTGCCAGCTGTGCGAGCCGGCGGCCGCTCTCGGACAGCGAGTCGATGCGCGCGAGCAGCAGGCTCTCGAGCGTCGGGGTCAGCACTCGCGGACGCGCGGTAGTCGGCGCCCAGGTCTGGGTGGGCAGCGAGCCGGCGTTGTCGACGAAGGCGTTCAGCGAGCTCCTCGAGATAGAGCGGATTCCCTTCGGCTGCGGTGACGATCAGCTCGAGCTCCGACTCGCTCAGCTCGCCGGCTCCGCGGCAACCCGTGCAGCAGCCGCCTCGCCGCCGCGTCGTCGAGCGGCTGCAGCCGCAGCTCCGTCGTTCGGTGAGGATGGTCGGCGAGGGCGTGCAGGCGGGTCTTCCACCCTTCCGAGGCCGGGTCGATCCGGAGCGTCAGTAGAAAGAGGAGCGGCGCCTCGTCGACCAGCTCGAACAGCTCGTCGACGAGCTGGCCCGAGGACGGATCCTCCCAGTGGATGTCCTCGATCACCGCGACCACGGGCCCCTGCCGGGCCAGGCTCTGAAGCCACGTGCGGTAGGCGCGCCTGATCTCGTGCGCGAGATCGGAAGGTGACGTTCGCGGCGAGCCGCTCCTCCTCGGCCGGGTCGATCCTCAGCGAGAGCACTCGCGCGAGAAACGGCAGCACGTCCGGGATCTGCGCGGCCGGCAGCAGCCCGAGCTTCGCGTGCAGCTTCGTCCACATCGAGAGCTCGGCCTCGCCGTCTTCGGCGCCGATCCAGTTCCGCAGGATCTGGATGAACGGGCCGTAGATCACTTCGGTCCCGTAGGAGAGGCAGTGGCCCTCGAGCCAGGTGACGGTGCCGGAGGAGTGTCGCCGCTGCTCGGCGACGAGACGGGTCTTCCCGAGCCCGGCCTCGCCGAGCAGCACGGCGATCTGGCCACGGCCGTTGGCGAGCTCCGCCAGGATGCCGTTCAGCTCGGCGAGCTCGGCCTCCCGTCCGACGATCGGCGTGTCGACGGTCGACTGGAGTGCCGCCTGTGCGGCGATCAACCGCCATGCGCTCACGGGCACGTGGCGGCCCTTCACGGTCACCTCGCCGAGCGGCTCGAGTGCGAACGTCCGGATCAACGACTTGGCGGTCGCCTCCCCGACGACGATCTCGCCCGGTTCGGCGGTCGTCTGCAGCCGTGCCGCGACGTTCGTGGTGTCGCCGACCGCGACCGGCTGTGGGGAGTCGCCGCCGACCAGGCCCACCGCGGCGGGACCGGTGTTGATCCCGACCCGCACGTTGAAGTCGGAGATCTGCCACGACCCTTCGATCGCGCGACCGTACTCCTTCACCTCGGCGACGATGCCGAGTGCAGCGCGGGCCGCACGCTCCGCGTCGTTCTCGTGGGCCCGCGAGGCCCCGAAGAACGCGGCGATCCCGTCGCCCATGTACGCCTGCACGAAGCCGCCGTACTGCTCGACGGCCCGCGTCATCCGCCCGACGAACTCCCCGATCACGAGCTTGACCTCGTCCGGGCTCAGGCGCTCGGCAAGCGTCGTCGAGCCCACGATGTCCGCGAAGAGCGCCGTCACGGGCCGGAGCTCGTCGTCGGCCGAGACGCCGGCCCGGGCTGCTCCGACCTCGGCCGTGCGAGCCGCGCCGCGTCCCCGGGGACGTCGCGGCCGAGGGCAGGTGCGATCACGGTCCTCGCGGGCCCGCTCGGCTCGACCGCGATCTCGAACGACGCAGCGCCGACCTGCACGACGTCGCCGCTCGCGAGCACGCGTCGGCCGTCGATTCGCTCGCCGTTGACCCAGGTACCGTTGAGCGACCCGAGATCCTCGATCTCGAGCCCGCCGGAGAGAGGCCGGATACTCGCGTGACGACGTGAGATGAGCGGGTCGTCGATCGTCAGGTCGGCATCGACGCGGCCGACCACGACCTCGGCGTCGACGGGATTCGCTGCCCGGCGAGCGGGCCCTCTCTCATGATCAGGGAGGGCACAGCGGCGAGCCTAGCGCGCTGGCTGCGGGCGGCCCGTGATCTTCTCGATCGTGTTGAGGCAGGCCTCCTCGCCCACCTTGGGGCGGCACTTGCCGAGGAAGTCCTTCACCGGTGTCCACCAGCTCGCGAACGTCGTCGGGGCGCGGCCCGGCTCGTGCGCAGTGCCGACCATGTCGACGTGATCGTCGCTCCCACGTTTCTCGTGCGTCCACACGATCACGTAGTTCCCGGACTGGTCGCTGAAGCAGAAGAACGGCGACCACCGAGCTTGCCGGTCGAGTGCACCCAGAATTGTTCGCCGGCCGGGTTGGTGCCGCACTTCGCGAGCGGCTCGTTCTGGCCGGTGCCACCGTGGGCTGTCGTGAGCACCTTCTTGTAGGCCGCGAGCATCGCCTGGGAGCCCGGATAGAAGGAGAAGCTGGAACGGTGTCGGGTCGGAGACGGATCCGGTCGCCGGAGACATGCAGTCCTCGGTCTCGAGCGCGCCCGGTGCCGGATCGGCGGCGGTCTTGCAGATCTTCGCGATCTGCGTCGGGACGAGCACCGCAAGCAGGGTGTCGGACGCGGCGCCGGCGCCGGCGTCCCGCCGGTCGTTGTCGCGGCGGTCGAAGTGGCGCCGCTCGCCGTCTTCGAGTCGTTGCCGCCGAGCGCCAGGAGCGCGCCCAGCAGGATCGCGAGCCCGATCAGCGCGGCCACGGCCGCTGCGATCGAGCCACGACGGCGCGAGACGCGCCCGGTTCGTCCGCCTCCGGGCCGGCGACGAGCTCGGCGGCGGCGGCTGCCGCCGGCGGCGGCCCGGGCCGCGCTCGGCAGTCGCGGCTGGGCACGCCGACGACCGAGGCGCCGCGAGCACCGTTTCGCGCGCCCTTTCCGGCGCCGCGCCGACGTCCGACGCCGCCGCCCGACGCGAGCGCCTGCTTGAACGCGGTCGCGAACTCGGTCGGCTGCGCGTAGCGATCGTCCTTCGACTTCGCCACGGCCTTCGCGATCATTTCGTCGACCTTCGTCGGCAGGTCGGGCCGCTTGTCGGTCACCTTCGGCGGCGGCTCGAGCAGGTGCGCGTACATCATCGCGACCTCGGAGTCCTTGTCGTACGCCGGCGCAGCCGTGAGCACCTCGTACGCGACGCATCCGAGCGAGTACACGTCGGCCCGCCCGTCGAGCTGCTTGCCCTCGATCTGCTCGGGCGACGCGTAGTCCGCGGTGCCGACGAACAGTCCCGTCTTCGTGAGCCCGGCTGCCGCCGTGCTCTTCGCGACGCCGAAGTCGGAGAGATAGATGTGCGCCGTCCCCTCGATCCCGAAGTCGTCCGCGATCAGGATGTTCGCCGGCTTCACGTCTCGATGGACGAGATTCTTGTCGATGGGCGGCATCGAGCGCAGCCGCGACCTGGGAGACGAGCGAGACGCCTCGAGCGGAGGCCATCGGCCCGTCCCGCTTGAGCCGTGACTTCAGGTCGGCGCCGTCGACGAACCGCATCGCGATGTAGAGGACGCCGTTCTCTTCCCCGGCCTCGTAGATCGGGATGATGTTCGGGTGCTCGAGCGATGCCGCGATTCGCGACTCGCGCTCGAATCGCTCGCGGAAGTCCTCGACCTCGCTCAACTCGGGCGAGAGCAGCTTGAGCGCCACCGTCCGGCCGAGGCCGATGTGCTCTGCGCGGTAGACGATGCTCATCCCGCCGTGCCCGACCAGGGCGATCAGGCGGTAACCCGCGAACTCCTCGCCGATACGAGGGATCCAACTGACGCTACCCATCGATCCTTTCTAACAGCCTGCAAATCCGATTACTACCCGTTGGCACGCGGCCGCCTCGAGCTTTCCGAGCGAGGCCGGCACGGCTGCTATGCGTGGGGCGTTTCTCAGCCCTCGAACGACTCGAGGCGGGCGATCTCGTCCATCAGACGCTCCGTGGCGATCCGGGCGGCCTCGCGCAGTTCGACGCCTTGCAGGTCGTCGAGGGGGATCGGCGCGCCGTAGGTCACCACCAGCGGCCCGAAGCGCGCCAGCCGGTCGGATCCGCGTACCGCCGCCGGCACGAGCGGCACACGGGCGCGCAGGGCGATCATCGCCGCGCCCAGGCGCGGCTTCACCGCGGTTCGCTTGCGCAGCCCCTTCCGTCGCCGCGTACCCTCGGGGAACATCACGACGATGTGCCCCTCGCGGCACAGATCGACAGCGGTGTGGACCGCCTGGACGTCTGCTTCTCCGCGGCGAACCGGAAAGGCCCCGCCCCACTCGAGGAGCACCTTCATCGGCCACCAGAAGAGCTCGGACTTGGTCATGAAACGCAGGTAGCGGCGAGGGAAGAACGCCGCGCCGAGCGGCCACGGATCGAAGTTCGAGACGTGGTTCGAGGCGAGCACGAAACCGCCGGACCGCGGCACCTGGTCGAACCCGCGCGCCTTGTAGCGATAGAGCCAGTAGACGACGGGCCAGCTCACGCAGCCCGCAAACAGATAGAAGCGGCTCGGGCGCAGACGCTCGAGCTCCGTCACGCCGACGTCGGCCGGCACCGAGGACGGCGCGTCGGTCACTTCGCTCGAACGTTACAGGTGCGCCGCGAAGCGTCCAGAACGTCAGCCGGCGACCGCAAACCAGCGCACCCAGCCCTCCTGCTCCGGCGTCTCGACAGCGCGCGCGTCGTAGTTCTCCCGGACCCACGAGACGGCGTCGTCGGCGTCCACGCCGGCGAGCGTCGCCATGCACGCGAGCACCGTCCCCGTGCGGCCGAGCCCGCCGAGGCAGCCGACCTCCACCTCCTCGCCCTGCCCGGCGCGGGCGAACGCGGAGCGGATCTGCCCCGCCGCGCGGATGCCGTCCAGCGGAAGGCCGAAGTCGGGCCAGTCGACGTGCTCGGCCGGCCAGTCCGGCCGCCAGCGCGGGTCGAGGTAGAGCCCGAACGACGGCGGAGGCTCGTCGTCCGCGCGGGCGGCGAGCGAAGATGCGCGGATGCGCGTCCCGTCTGGGAACGTCACGACCAAGGGCCATGAGCTCTAGCAGACCCGCCGGGCAGGCGGTGGAGATCGAGACGCCCCACGGGCCTGCGCGCGCCCACCTCCACCCCACCGCCGAGCCGCGCGGCGCCGTCGTGCTCGGGCACGGCGCGGGCGGCGGCGTGAGCGCTCCCGACCTGCTCGCCGCGACCGACGCGTCGCTCGCCGCGCGGTTCACGGTCGCGCTCGTCGAGCAGCCCTACCGCGTCGCCGGCCGACGGAGCCCCGCGCCGGCGCACCAGCTCGACGCGGCCTGGCTGGCGATCGTCGACCAGCTAGGAAGCGTCCTGCCGCGCGGGACTGCCGCTCGTGACCGGCGGCCGATCCTCCGGGGCACGGGTCGCGTGCCGCACCGCCGCGGCAACCGGCGCGATCGGCGTCGTCTGCCTCGCCTTCCCGCTCGAGCCACCGCGGCGCGCCGGTGGAGCGCCGGCGCCGAGCCGGCTGCCGGAGCTCGACGCGGTCGCCGTCCCGACGCTCGTCGTCCAGGGCGTGAACGACCGCTTCGGGATGCCGCCGCCCGGCAGGGTGCGCACGGTGGCGCAGGTGCGCGGCGACCACAGCCTGCGTAGCGACGCACCGGCCGTCCGCGATGCGGTCGGCATCGTGGCTCGAGCGCCTCCCACGGGCGTAGCATCGGCGAATGAGCTGGGACGAGCGGCTGTCGGAGCGCTACGACGAGTGGTCGGCCCACATGACCGCCGACGTGCCCGTTCTACGTCGAGCTTGCCCGCGGCGCACACGGCCCGATCGTCGAGCTCGCCGTCGGGAGCGGACGCGTCGCGATCCCCGTGGCCGGGGCGACGGGGCGGCGAGTGATCGGCGTCGACACCTCACCGGTGATGCTCGAGCAGGCGCGCACCGCCGCAGTCGAGGCGTCGCGTGGAGCTCGACCTGCGGCTGGGCGACATGCGCGAGCTCACGCTCGAGGAGCCGGCCGCGCTCGTCTACTGCCCGTTCCGGGCGCTGCTGCACCTGCCGACCTGGGCCGACCGCCGCCGCACCTTCGAGCGCGTCGCGGCGTCGCTTCGGCCCGGTGGGGTGTTCGCGTGGAACGCGTTCGCGTTCGACCACCGGGTCGCGGCCGGGCTCGACGGCTCGCACCGGGACGCACCGGTGCCGCACACGCTTCGCTACGCAACCGCCGACAACCGCATCGACATCGTGCTCGACACCGGCGGGACGAGCTCGCTCTGGTGGGCGACGAGGAACGAGTGGCTGGGGCTGATCGACGTCGCCGGCCTCGAGCTCGAGGCGCTGTACGGCGGCTTCGAGCGCGAGCCGTTCAACGACGCGAGCGGCGAGTACGTCTTCGTGACGCGAAAACCCTAGAGGCTTGATGCGCATTTACGGGCACATGCGGATGGTGCGCCTGACACGGGGCGCCCCCGCGATGTAGTCGTACGTGGCGGGCGGCAGCGATACCGCCGCACGCGCCTCCAGTCCCCTGGATTCACGCGGTCATGTTGCCGGTTGCCCGGGACGTTCCTCCTCGAGCTCGAACTTCGCGTGCACCGCCCGCACGGCCTCCTCGACGTCGTCCTCGGAGACGACGCACGAGATGCGGATCGGTGAGGTCGAGATGATCGCGATGTTGATGCCCGCGTCCGCGAGCGCGTCGAACATGTCCGCCGCGACACCCGGATCGGATTTCATCCCGGCGCCGACGAGCGAGACCTTGGCGATCCGCCTGTCGGCCGAGACGCCGTGCGCGCCCATCGACGCGGCCGTTTCGTTCAGCACCGGCAGAGCTCGCTCGAGGTCGTCGCGCGGCAGCGTGAACGAGATGTCTGTGTGCCCCGCCTCGGAGACGTTCTGCACGATCATGTCGACGTTGATTCCCGCCGCGGCCAGCGGCCGGAACAACGATGCCGCGATACCGGGACGGTCGGGCACGGCCGCGATCGTCACCTTGGCCTCCGAGGTGTCGTGGGCGACGCCGGAGACGATCGCGCGTTCGAGCATGTCCTCCTCCTTGACGATCCAGGTGCCGTCGCCGTCCGAGAACGACGACCTGACGTGGATGGGCACGCCGGCGTTCCGGGCGAGCTCAACCGACCGCAACATCAGCACACGGGCACCGCACGCGGCAAGGTCGAGCATCTCCTCGTAGGAGAGAGCGGCAAGCTTGGCGGCGCCGGGAACGATCCTCGGGTCGGCGGTGAAGACGCCGTCCACGTCGGTGTAGATCTCGCAGACGTCGGCGTGCAGCGCGGCGGCGAGCGCGACCGCCGTCGCATCCGAGCCGCCGCGACCGAGCGTCGTGATCGCGCGCCCGCTCGAGATCCCCTGGAAGCCCGCGACGATCGCGATCTTCCGCTCGGCGAGCGCGGCGCGCACCGGGTCGACCCTGATCTCGACGATTCGCGCCTTCCCGTGCTCGCCGTCGGTGACGATCCCGGCCTGGTCGCCCGTGAAAGAGACCGCGGCGAGCCCGAGCTCGTTCAGTGCGATCGAGAGCAGCGCGATCGAGATCCGCTCGCCGGCCGTCAGGAGAACGTCGAGCTCGCGCGGATTGGGCGAGCTCGAGAGCCGGCCGGCCAGCTCCAGCAGATCGTCGGTGGTGGCGCCCATCGCCGACACGACCACGCACACGTCGGTGCCGGACTCCGCGGTCGTGGCAATGCGCCGCGCGACGTTCGCGATCCGGTCGGGATCCCCGACCGAGGTCCCGCCGAACTTCTGGACGACGAGACCCACGTCGATACGAGGAGGCGGGTGATCACCAGGCGCATGTCAGCCGGCTGGTTCACGAGATCGGACTCGTTCGGCCCGCCGGGCGCGTTCGCGTTCCCGAGCGGGAAGACGGGGGCCGCGACGACGTACCCGGCGCGTGCCCACGCGTCGAGCAGCGGCGCGTAGTCGTGCGGGGTCAACGCGAACCCGTGGCCGAAGACGATGAGCGGATAGGGCGCCTGACCCCGCGTCGGGATACGCACGTAGGTCACGAGGACACGCGGCCCCGAGTTGCCGTTGCGGAAGTACACCCGGCGGGAGTGAGTCGACGAACTGCAGCACGCGGAGCCGGAACGCGGGTTGACGATCCGACGCAAGCGCCGCTGACGCGAGGCCGACAGCCACGACGGCGAGCGCAAACACAGCGCGGAGGGAGATCACTTGAGCGGGACAGTGACGGGGCCGGACGTGCGGCGGTACACGGCGAAGAAGTCGCGGTCGTCAGGGACGAGGTATCGCGTCGCGGGCTGCTGGTAATTCGGCACCACCTTGACCGGGTCGAGGCCGCCGCGGTGCGTGTACGTGATCAGCGTTGGCCACTCCGGGTTTATGTCGAGCTGCATCGCGCGAACAGCGCCCGCCCGCTGCAAGATCCGGGCAAGCGTGGTCACGGTCTGATAGTCCGCCGCGGCATAGATCAGGTTGCCGCGGCGGTCGATCCCGGCTCCGGTGCGCCACACGCGGACCGCATTGCCGAGCGTGTAGCCCCACTGCGAGCTGTCGTTCAGATTCGGGTTGAGGTGACCTTGGTCAACGATCAGCGGCAGGCTCTGCCGCGCGAACGCGATCCCGCGCCTCGCCACAGGGCCGCCGGTCCACCTCCTCACGTCGACTCGGCCGTCGCGATAGGCGATGAGCGTCGCAAGGCCGTCCTTCAACGGCTCGTACCCGATCCCATTGATCGACGACCCGTTCTGGCCGTCGCGATAAATGAAGCCGCCGTTGAACGTCGCCAGCAGACGCCAGCGCTGATCGAAGGGCACCGACATCGGCCCGCGCACAGGCGCGCTCGGCGGCTCGTACCGGCCCGGGTAGAAGGCAACGGACGTCCGCGTGTGGTCAAACAACGCGACATACGCGACGATCCGCGGGTAGTCGACCTCCGTACGGAACTCCGTCACGAAAACCGGCGAGCGCCCACGAACGATCGGGCCGGTACCCGACCACACGCCTTCACCGGGCAACGGATGCGCGAAGACAGCCTTGATCGGCAGCGGCCAGCCCACCACGCGGTCCGACGCCGTCTTCACCCGCTGCCGCGCCGTCTTCTTCGCGGCCGGAACGGCGGGCGGACCGACACTGGGCAGGCTCGTGAGCTGCGGGCCACCCTTCTTCGGCGCCTTCCAGCTGTAGTAGTAATGCTCCGCCTCGTCGACAAGCCAGTTGCCGTGATGGGCCCTCAACCACTCGACGCTGCGCGGCCAGAGCGGCAAACTCGACGGCTGCATCATCGTCGTCGTGTACGAGTAGACCACCGGCGCGAACACCGCCAACACCGCGATCACCGCCACAAGGCGAACGCGCCGACGCCGGTGCCGACGGCGACGACCGAAGGGCGGCGCGTGTCCGATGGAACCGGTCGAACCCAGGACACGCACCGTACGCGCACCCCATGAAAGGTTCATGAGACGCTTCGATACTCGGACAACTCGCTGGTGCCCCGGCAATTGGCAGGCTCCCAAGACTCTGTCTGCCTGGAACGAACAGGCCGGGTCGAGTTCGCCGACAGGGTTGCTACGCGTGTGCGGTGATGATGCCGCCTGCGACCTCGGGCGAGTCGGTCGCCTGCCAGTGCGCGTCGATGACCCGCCGTTCACCGCTCGCCAGATGACAGACGGCTGCGAAGCCGGTGGGGTGCACTTTGGTCACGTTGCCCTTGCAGAGCTCTCCGCTCGGGAGGTACTCCATCTGGAACGAGGTCTGCAGCAGCTTTCGCGTCGAGACGAGGAGGTCTGCACGCAGGAGCACGCGCTGGCGGCCACGGCCTTCGCCGGCCATCGACACAATCCCGCGAGTCACGCCGCCGAGTTGGGCCACGTGGCCGGTGAGCGTGTCGCTGAAGCTCGCGGCGTTCCACGGGTTCGGTTTGAACTGGAGTGGCCCCCGATCCAGACCGACGACCAGTAGGGCGGTGGACAGGCCGGCGACAGCAGCGAGCGGCGCGACGAGTGCACCGAAGCGGCGGCGGCCGACGCGCCAGACGATCGCGGCCGATACCGCGGAGACGGCCACGGCAAACGTGGCGAGGAGCCATGCCGTGCTTCGGTCTGTGCCGCTGCCGATCCCGTGGAGGCTCGCCGCGCCCCAGACAGCGAAGTTCAGATAGTGCGCGCGGCGCCAGGTCGCGTACCGCAGCCTGCGGCGGTAGTGGTTGGTGACCGCGAGCGCGAGCAGCAGTTCGGCCGCGACGACTCCGAGCCCGACCCAGATCGGCCGGTATCGGGTCGTAAAAGGCACGACGAGGGAGCCGAGGGAGAACGGAAGCCAGGAATCGATCGCGACGGTGACGATGTGAATCGCGAGCAGGCTGCCGACAAGCAGGCCGCCGAAGCGATGGAGGTCCTCGACTGTGAACCTCGGCCAGCGGGCGAAGCTCTTCTTCGCTCCCATCGTGAGGCCGAGAAGCACGACGCCGCTTAGGAGCAAGTACGCGGTGACGCCGGCCGCGCGCGCCGCGTACCAGTCGACGGGATTCGAGGTCAGGTGCACGCGACGGGACGCTCTATGCTCCGTAACCAGGACCGGTTGAGTCCGACGCCGCCGCCGGACACGAACCGCCCCGGGAGGCCCATCGCGTCGAGCCAGAGCGGCCCGGTGCGGCCGAGCAGGAAGGCCGTCTTGGCCGCGACGTCTGCGCCGATGCACGACGCTCCGCAAACGGTGACCTGCTCCCAGGGGGAGTCGCACGGACGGCCTGTCCGGGGGTCGATCAGGTGGTGCATCTCGCGTCCTCCGCGCACCCAGCGGCGGCGGTCGGTGCCGCTCGTCGCGAGCGCCCCTTGCACGAGGCGGACCGTTCCGCCGCGCGGGAGCGCAACGACGATCGCGCCTCGGGTCGCGAGGTCGCCGCCGGCCGAGACGAAGCCGTCGCGGTCGATCAGGGCGAGGGCGTCGTCGACGGTTCGCCCCTTGACGACGCCGTTGAGGTCGAGCCGCACCCCTTTCGGCACCAGCACCGACGTTCCCTCGACCCTCACCGGCTCGCCTGATCGGGGCGCGGCGGCCGAAGCGGTCGGCCCGTCCACGAGCAGCGAGAAGTCCCGGTCGTAGCCGGCCGCCTCGAGCTCGCCACCGAACGTCGGGTCGACGAGGCCGCCGCTCTCGCGCCTGGCCTCCAGGGCCATCCTGAGCATCTCCGCGAAGACCTCAGACACGCGCGTCGGAATGCCGGCCGCGTCGTTGACGCGGTTGAGTTCGCTCCCGGGCTGGAACCGGCTGAAGATTCGCTCGCGCTCGCCGAACAGCCGCACGACCGCCGCGCGCTCCGATCGCAACGCGCCGCCCACCACCACGGTGCAGCCCATCGCCTGGAACTCGTGCGTGGTCACGACGTCGCTGTCGTCGCGTCGGGCGGCGCGGTCGCTGGCGCCAGGATGCCGGCCTGGAGGAGGTTCTTGCGCACGACCTCGTACAGCGGCTGCGGGATCGCGAGCGTCCTGACGGGCTGCTTCGAATGGCCGGCGTAGCTGACCCGTGAGAGGCCCATCGCCGCACCCACGCCGACGGCGGCCGCCGCGCCGATTCCGATTTTCGCGATGCGGGCGCGGCGACGCGTTGGAGCGAGGCGCGACGCCTCCGGGTCGGTGCTGAGCGTCGCAGGCTGCGGCGGCGGCACCGGCACCGCGCTCGCGGGCTGCCTCCGCGTCTTCGCACGCGCGCGCCTCGACTTGCTCATGTGTTCGGGATCACTGTGACCGGTGCAGATGAGCGCGCGGTGAGAGCCTTCCCGCCGGCGGCCTCAGACGCGTAGCGCGCGGCCCCGGCCGCGCACCGTCGGCGTCGGGAGTTGCCCCTCCAGCCAGAGCGCGGCGGGGCAACCGGGGAGAACGGAGGGGGACCGCCGCCGCCCGGAACCCGCCTAGCCGAGCGGTTTCTCTCCTCTCCGCTCCTCCCGCATCCCCCGTGGCCGTTCCTTTATCTTTTGAAGGGCTGTGACGGAGATCCGCATCCCCCCCGTTCTCCGTCCGGAGGCTGCAGGCCTGCGCTCGGTCGCGGTCGAGGCCACCACCGTGCGCGAGGCGCTCGACCGGCTCGTCGCCGAGTACCCGGCGCTCGAGGGCCGGGTACTCGACGACGGAGCCGTGCCGAGCTTCCTCAACGTCTTCGTCGACGGCGACGACGTTCGGCTCCTGCAGGGGCTGGAGACCGAGGTCGCCGCGACCTCGACGATCCTCCTGCTCCCCGCGGTCGCCGGCGGCTCTGCGTAGCCGTCACGGCTCGACCACCGGCCGCGGGTGGACGACGATCGGCCGGTGCAGCCGCGGCTGCCCCGCGGCTGCCGGCTGCGGCTCCTGCTCTTCGGCGCCGTAGCCGCCCGGGACCGGCATGTAGAACTCGGGATAGCCCCACATCCCGTGCTCGGAGAGGTCGAGGCCTGCCGTCTCGGCGTGATCCTCGACGCGGATGCCCCAGACCTTGTGCATCGTCCAGAGCACGCCGAACGACGCCGAGAACGTGAAGACGCCGACGGCGGCGACGCCGAGCAGCTGCACGCCGAGCTGATGGAAGGAGCCCGTGTAGACGAGGCCTCCCGTGCCGGTGCCGAGGTTCTTCGCAAGCAGCGGCACCGCGAAGAGCCCGGTCGCGAGCGTTCCCCAGACGCCGGACATCCCGTGCACGGCGACCGCGCCGATCGGGTCGTCGATCCCGACCCGCTCGACCGCGATCACGCCCACGACGGCGATGACGCCCGAGACGAGGCCGATCACGATCGCCGCCCACGGTGCGACGAAGCCCGACGCCGCCGTGATCGCGACGAGCGCGGCGATCACGCCGTTCAGCATCATCGAGATGTCCGGCTTCTTGAGCACGAGCCACGCGGTCGTGATACCGCCGAGCGCGCCCGCGGCCGCCGCGATGTTCGTGGTCAGCGCGACGTACGCGAAGTAGCCGAAGCCGCCGTAGTCGACCGACAGCGTCGAGCCCGGGTTGAAGCCGAACCAGCCGAACCAGAGGATCAGCGTGCCGAGCACCGCGTACGGGAGGTTGTGGCCCGGGATCGCGTGCGCGCGGCCGTCCTTGCCGAACTTGCCGAGCCGCGGGCCGAGGATCAGCGCCCCGGCGAGCGCCGCCAGCGCGCCCTGGTAGTGGACGACCGTCGAGCCGGCGAAGTCCTGCATGCCCTTCGCGAAGAGCCAGCCGTGCGGCGACCAGACCCAGTGCGAGACGACGCTGTAGATCAGCGTGAACACGATCCCGAACGCGAAGTAGACCCACAGCTTCGCGCGCTCGGCCATCGCCCCCCAGACGATCGCGAGCGACACGCCCGCGAAGACGACCTCGAAGAGATAGCCGGCCGCCCCCGGGACTTCCGAGAACCAGTCGAACGGCTTCTGCCCGACTGACGTCAGCTCGCCGACCGACGGGAAGAAGCCGGCCGTGCCGATGAGACCGTTGCCGTCGCCGAACGCGATCCCGAACCCGACCGCCCAGTAGACGAGCGAGGCCAGCGCGAAGATCAGCACGTTCTTGCCGGCGATGTGCCCGGCGTTCTTCATCCGCGTCAGGCCCGCCTCCAGGAAGGCAAATCCGGCCTGCATGAACATCACGAGCACCGCCGCGACGACCACCCAGATCGTCGACGCTGCGATCAGCAGGTCGTGGTTCTTGATCACGTTCGTCCACCTCCTCCGTTCTCGGAAAAACAAAAAGAGGCCCCGGAGGGCACGCAGATTCGCGTGCACCTCCGAGGCCTCGATGCCTCTCGCGGCCGCCGTCATCGACGACCGGACGCGCCGATACTACACAAATTGAAGGACGACATCCAAGTACACTCGCCGCGGGTCTCGAGATGAGCGACACCGCCGCGCCACTCCGCCGCGACGTTCGGCTGCTCGGGACGATCCTCGGAGACGTGCTCGTCGAGCAGGAGGGCGCGTGGCTGCTCGAGCTGGTCGAGCGGATCCGGCACGCGACCCGAGAGGCCCGCCGCGACGGAAGCGTCGCGAGCCCGGAGCTGTTGAGCAACCTCGAGCCCGAGTCGCAGGCGCTCGTGCTCCGGGCGTTCGGGCTCTACTTCCAGCTCGCGAACCTCGCCGAGCAGCACCATCGGCTCCGAAGGCGCCGCGAGGACGCGCGCGACGGCAGCATCGCGCGAGAATCGCTCGAGGACGCCTTCCGGCAGCTCGCACCGGTCCCGCACGACGAGCTCGCCGAGCGCGCGCGCGGCACGTCGATCGAGCTCGTGCTGACCGCGCACCCGACCGAGGCGACGCGCCGAACGGTGCTGCTCGCCCACATCCGCATCGAGGCGCAGCTCGTGCAGCTCGACGACGCACGGCTCTCGCCGGCCGAGCGGCGCGACGCCGAGCAGCCGCATCGCGGAGGAGGTGACGCTGCTGTGGCAGACCGACGAGGTGCGCCACGACCGGCTGCGCGTCACCGACGAGATCCGGCACGGGCTGTGGTTCTTCGAGCACAGCCTGATGGCGGCCGCGACCGACCTCGTCGGCGAGTGGCGGGAGCGGCTTCCGGGAGCGCCGCCGCCGCTTCGCTTCGGGACGTGGATCGGCGGCGACCTCGACGGGAACCCGTCCGCTGGGCCGCGCTCGATCGCCGAGGCGCTCGAACGCGCCCGGACGCTGGCGCTCCAGCAGTACCGCACCGAGGTGCGGGCGCTGGCGGTCGAGCTCGCGTCGGCGCGGTCGCTCGTCGAGGTCTCTCCCGAGCTCGATGCCTCGCTTGAGCCGCGACGAGGCGGAGCTGCCCGGGTACGCCGCCGAGATCGGTGCGCGCAACGAGCTCGAGCCGTACCGGCGCAAGCTCTCTTTCATGTGGTGGCGGCTCGGCAACGACGGTTACCGGAGCGCCGACGAGCTGCTGGCCGACCTGCGGACGGTCCGCGCGAGCCTCGCGGCAAACCGCGGCGCGCGCATCGCGGACGGACGCGTGGCCCGCCTGGAGCGGATGGTCGAGATCTTCGGCTTCCACGTCGCGACGCTCGACGTGCGCCTGCACGCGCGCGAGCTCGGCGAGCGAACGGGCGCGGGAGGCGGTCGCAGGCGGCCGAGGCCGCGAGACGGCGGCACGGGCCGCGGGCGATCGACACGCTGATCGTCTCGGGAACCTCGAGCGCCGGGGACGCGCTCGGCGCAGCGGCCCTGACGACCGAGCCGCTCCAGGTGGTGCCGCTGTTCGAGACGATCGACGATCTCGAGCGTGCGCCGCGCATCCTCGAGGAGCTGCTCCGTGACGACCGGTTCGGCGTCGCGTGTCGCCGCGAACGGCGGCCGCGCGGAGGTGATGGTCGGGTACTCGGACTCGGGCAAGGACGGCGGCTACCTCGCGGCCCAGTGGGCGATCTACCGCGCACAGGAAGAGCTCGCCGCCGTCGCGGCGCGCTGCGGCGTCGAGCTGACGATCTTCCACGGCCGCGGCGGCAGCGCCGGCCGGGGCGGCGGACCCACCCACGCGGCGATCGCCTCGCAGCCGCCCGGACATCCGCCGGGCCGGGTGAAGCTGACCGAGCAGGGCGAGACGGTGTCGTTCAAGTACGGGCTCGAGGGCCTCGCCCACCGGAACCTCGAGGCGGCGCTTGCCGGGACGCTGCTCGCGACGTTCCCGGAACGCACCGCGGCGCCGCCGTCGGCGGCCGACCGCGAGGCGCTCGACCGCCTCGCAGAGTCCTCGCGCGAGGCCTATCGGCGGTTCGTCTGGGACGACCCCGGCTTCGTCGAGTTCTTCCGCGCCTTCACGCCCGTGGACGGAGCTCTCGCTGCTCGAGATCGCGTCACGCCCGGCGCGCCGGCCGGACGACGCCGACTTCCTGTCCTCGCTCCGGGCGATCCCGTGGGTGTTCTCGTGGACGCAGAACCGCGTGCTGCTGCCCGCGTGGTTCGGCTGCGGCACCGCGTTCGCCGAGCTCGGCGCGGCGGCGCTCCGCGACCTCTACCAGCGCGTCCCGTTCTTCCGGACGGTCGTCGACAACCTCGAGATGACGCTCGCGAAGTCGAGCCTGCCGATCGCGCGCGGCTACATGTCGCTCGTCGACGACGCTGCGCCGTTCGAGGTGATCGTCGCCGAGCACGAGCGCGCGGTCGCGGGCGTGCTCGCGGCGACCGGCGTCTCGCGTCTGCTCGAGCGGCACCCGGTCCTGCGCCGGTCGATCGACCTGCGCAACCCGTACGTCGACCCGATGAACGCCGTCCAGGTCGAGCTGTTGCGGCGCTACCGCAGCGGCGACGCAGGCGGCACAGCTGCCGCTGCTCCGCTCGATCGCGGGGATCGCGGCCGCCCTACGGAACACGGGCTGAGGTACGGCTACGGGATGCGAGCGAGGTCGAAGCGCGGCGTGTAGGCCGCCTCGAACGCGTCGATCGCGTCGGCGCGCTTGAGCGTGCGCGCGATCTCGTCGAGCCCCTCGACGAGCGTCTCCTGCGAGTGCGCCTCGAACGGGAACGAGAGCTCGAGGCCGTCCGGGTGCGAGACGACGAGCCGCTCGAGGTCGACGGTCAGCTCGTTCCGCCGGTCGACCGCCTCCCGGAGACGCGCGATCTCGGCCGATTCCATCGCGACCGGGGCGAGCCCCGAGTTGACGGCGTTCGTGCGGAAGATGTCCCCGAAGGACGGCGCGATCACGACACGGAAGCCGAAGTCCTCGAGCGCCCACGCGGCGTGCTCGCGCGAGGAGCCGCAGCCGAAGTTGCGCCCGGCGATCAGGATCGGCGCGCCTCGGCTCTCCGGCCGGTTGAGCACGAACTCCGGGTCCTTCATCCAGTCGAAGAAGAGAAACTCGCCGTACCCGGTGCGCTCGATCCGCTTCAGGAACTGCTTCGGGATGATCTGGTCGGTGTCGACGTCGGCGCGGTCGAGCACGACCGCACGCCCGGTGACGGAGCGGAGTTCCCTCATACGAGCTCCCGCACGTCGGCGAAGTGGCCGTCGAGCGCGGCTGCCGCGGCCATCGCCGGCGAGACGAGATGCGTGCGCCCGCCGGCGCCTTGCCGGCCCTCGAAGTTGCGGTTCGAGGTCGAGGCGCAGCGCTCGCCGGGCTGGAGGATGTCCGGGTTCATGCCCAGGCACATCGAGCAGCCGGCTCGTCGCCACTCGAAGCCGGCCGACTCGAACACGTCGCGCAGGCCTTCGTCTTCGGCCTGGCGCTTCACCTGCGCCGAGCCGGGCACGACGATCGCGTTCACGCCGTCCGCGACGCGCTTCCCCGCGACCACCTGCGCCGCCGTGCGCAGGTCCTCGATGCGCGCGTTCGTGCACGAGCCGATGAACACCCTGTCGACCGCGATCTCGACGAGCGGCGTTCCCGGCGTCAGGTCCATGTAGCGGAGCGCCCGCTCGACCGCCTCGCGCTCGTCGGGATCCGTCGTACTCGGCCGGGTCGGGAACGACGCCGTCGACCGGCGCGACCATGCCGGGATTCGTGCCCCACGTGACCTGGGGCTTCAGCGCCGAGATGTCGACCGTCGTCGTAGCGTCGAACGCGGCGCCCTCGTCGGTTGCGAGCGCACGCCACTCGTCGAGGGCGCGCTCCCAGGCCGCGCCGGCCGGAGCGGCCGGGCGACCCTCGAGGTACGCGAAGGTGACGTCGTCGGGCTCGACGAGGCCCGCACGCGCACCGGCCTCGATCGACATGTTGCAGACGGTCAGGCGCCCCTCCTGCGTGAGCGCGCGAATCGGTGAGCCCGTGTACTCGAGCACGTGGCCGCGGCCGCCCGGAGACGCCGAGCTGCCCGATCGCGGCCAGCACCATGTCCTTGGCCGCGAGCCCGAACGGAAGCTCGCCCACGAACTCGACCTTCATCGTCCTCGGAAGCGCCTGCGGCAGCGTCTGCGTCGCGAGCACGTGCTCCACCTCCGACGTGCCGATCCCGAACGCCAGCGCGCCGAGCGCGCCGTGCGTGGACGTGTGGCTGTCGCCGCAGACGATGGTCATCCCCGGCTGCGTCAGACCGAGCTCGGGGCCGATCACGTGGACGATCCCCTCGCGCCCGCTGCCGGTCGCGAAGAGCCGGACGCCGAAGTCGTCGCAGTTCGCCTGCAGGGCGTCGAGCTGCGCACGTGCGAGCGTGTCGGTGATCGGGCCGTCGAGCGTCGGCACGTTGTGGTCCATCGTCGCGACGGTGAGGTCGGGCCGCCGCACGGGCCGGCCGGCGACGCGCAGCGACTCGAACGCCTGCGGGCTCGTCACCTCGTGCACGAGATGCAGGTCGACGTACAGGAGCGACGGCCCGTCGTCGTTCTCGGCGACGACGTGCGCGTCCCAGATCTTGCGGAACAGCGTGCGCGGGCTCAACGCTCGGCCTCGGCGGCGTAGGAGCCGAACAGCCGCAGCTCACGCGTCTCGGTGCGCAGCTCGCGCTGAGCGCGGGCCGCACCGTCGGGTCGAACACGTGCCCGTCGAGCACGACGTCGAAGCGGTAGCGCCACGGCGAGTTCGGCAGCGGCCTCGACACGAGCTGCACGAGGTTCACCTCGTTCCGAGCGAGCGCGTCCGAGCGCGTGGAAGAGCGCGCCGGGGCGGTGGTCGGTGACGAACGAGAGCGCCGTGCGCCAGCCGCTCGCCGCCCGCGACCTGCGTGTAGGGAGCGAGCGCGACGAACCGCGTGAACGCGCCGGGACGGTCGCCGACGTCGTCGGCGACCACCTCGCAGTCCGTACTCCTCGGCGGCCTCGGCGCTCGCGATCGCGAGCTGCGCCGCGTCGCCCGCCTCCGCCACCTCGCGCGCCGCGTCGGCCGTCGTCGCCGCCGGGATGCAGCGCAGGTGGAGGCCGGACGAGCAGCGTCGCGGCACTGGTCGAACGCCGCCGGATGCGAGCGGAGGGTCGTCGCCCCGTCGAGCGTCGCAGCCGGGAACGCCGAGCACGCAGTGTCGAATCGGGAGCGACGCCTCGCGGATGATCGAGAGCGGCGCGTCGTACAGCAGGTCGTGCGTCTCCGCGATCGGGCCCGATCAGCGAGCTCTCGATCGGGAGCACGCCGAGCGCAGACCTCGGCCGACGAGCGCAGCATCGACGACCGCGGTGAAGCTCGGCAGGCCCGACACCTCGACCGCGTCGGGACGAGCACGGCGGCCGCCGCGCCGCTGTGGCTGCCGGGCGGGCCCCGGGTAGCCGACGGTGACGCTCACCCGGCCTCCACGGCCGCCTGCGCCGGCAGCGCAGCGAGGACCGCGTCACCGAACGACTCGGTCGTCGCGTCGCCGCCGAGGTCGGGCGTCGGATGCGAGAGGAGCGTCGCCTCGACCGCGGCGTCGACCGCCACGGCGAGGTCACGGCGCGCGAGCGCGTGCTCGAGCAGGAGCGCAAGCGAGCGAAGCATCGCCGCCGGGTTGGCGCTGCCGGTGCCGGCGATGTCCGGCGCCGAGCCGTGGACCGGCTCGAAGATGCCGGGGCCGGCGTCGCCGAGGCTCGCCGACGCGGCCAGACCGAGCCCGCCGGTCACGGCCGCGGCGACGTCCGAGAGGATGTCGCCGAACGTGTTCTCGGTCACGATCACGTCGAAGCGGTCGGCGTCGGTGACCAGCTCCATCGCGGCGCTGTCGACGAGCGCGTGGCGCAGCTCGACGTCCGGGTACGTCGGCCGCCACCTCGCTGACGACACGGCGCCAGAGGCGAGACGTGTCGAGCACGTTCGCCTTGTCGACCGAGACGAGCGAGCCGCGGCGGCTTCGCGCGAGCTCGAAGGCGCGGTGCACGACGCGCTCGATCTGCGACGGGTGGTATTCGCACGTGTCGAACACGGTGCCGTCGTCGAGCACGCCGCGCGCGACCGAAGTAGAGGCCGCCGACGAGCTCGCGCACGATCAGCATGTCGATGCCGCCGCAGCGCGCGGGCCGGAGGTTCGCGTAGACGTCGAGCTCCTTGCGGATCCGCAGCAGGCCGGCCTCGGGCCGGACCGCGCCGCCGTCCCACTGCGGGCCGCCCACCGCGCCGAGCAGCACGGCGTCGCGCGTCGCGGCACGCGGCGAGCGTGTCGGCGGGAAGCGGATCGCCGAGCTCGTCGATCGCCGCGCCGCCGAACGGCAGCTCGCACGACCTCCACGTCGACGGGCAGGTGCTCGAGCACGCGCACGGCCTCGTCGAGCACGCTCGGGCCCGATCCCGTCGCCGGGCAGGCAGGCAATCAGCTCAGTCGGCATCGGCGACCTCCCGCTTCACCAGGTCGAGCACGAAGCGGTGCAGCTCGACGAGCCCGCGCTCCGACAGCGGGCCGGCGTTGACGCGCTTCAGGTATTGCGCGAGCCACGCCTCGCGGGCGGGATCGAGGAACGCGATGCCGCGTTGCGCCTTGTAGCGCCGCAGCTTCTCGACCGCCTCGATGCGCGCGTTGACGATCCCCAGCAGCCGCATGTCGAGCGACACGATCTCGTCGCGGAACGACGCGATCACGGGGTCGACCGCCGGACGCGCGCTCGGGCTGCGTCATACGGGAACCCCCAGTCCCTCGAGCAGCTCGTCGACGTCGGCGGCGATCTCGATGCCCTCGCGGACGGGCACGACGCTCGGCGTCTTCAGGCCGGTGCCGGTGACGAGCACGACGACGGAGTCGTCCTCGCCGATCGCGCCTGCAGCCGCGGCGGCGCGCAGCGCACCGACGGCGACCCCGGCAGCGGTCTCGCCGAAGATGCCCGTGGTCGAGGCGAGCAGCGCCATGTTCGGGCCGACGTCGTCCTCGGGCACCGCGTAGACGGCTCCGCCCGAGGTGCGGGCGGTCGCGATCGCGAGATCGCCGTCGGCCGGGGCGCCGATTGCGAGCGAATGCGCGACCGTCTGCGGCCGCACCGGAGAGACGGGCCGCTCTTCCGCGAACGCGGCGGCGACCGGCGAGCAGCCCTGCTGCCTGGCCGCCGTAGAGGCGCGGACTGTCGCCGTCGACGAGGCCCAGGCGCTTGAACTGCTCGAAGCCCTGCCACAGCTTGGTGAACAGCGAGCCCGAGGCGATCGGCGCGATCACTGCGTCGGGCGTCGTCCAGCCGAGCTGCTCCGCGATCTCGAACGCGAGCGTCTTCGAGCCTTCCGCGTAGTACGCGCGCAGATTGACGTTGACGAACGCCCAATCGAGCTCGCCGGCGAGCTCGACGACGAGCCGCGAGCAGTCGTCGTAGCTGCCGCGGACGGCGTACATCTCGGCGCCGTATGCCGCCGTCTGCAGCATCTTCTCCGGCTCGACGGTGCTCGGATAGAGGACGACCGAGCGCATCCCCGACGCCGCCGCGCGCGCCGCGACGGCGTTGCCGAGATTGCCGGTGGACGCGCACGCGAGCGTGTCCGTACCGAGCTCCGCCGCCTTCGCGGCGGCGACCCCGACGACGCGGTCCTTGAACGAGTGCGTCGGGTTGGTGTGGTCGAGCTTCAGCCACACCTCGCCCACGCCGATCGCGTCGGCGAGCCGCGGGGCGCGGAGGAGCGGCGTGAACCCCGGCCCGGCGGCCGCGTCCGGCGGCGGCTCGACCGGAAGCAGCGCGCTGTAGCGCCACAGCGACCGCGGCCCCGCCTCGATCCGCTCGCGCGTCGCGGCGCGCGCGACCTCGTCCCAGTCGTACACCGGCTCGAGCGGCCCGAAGCAGCGGACGCAGCTCCCGCTCGCGACCGCCGGATACTCCGCCTCGCACACACGGCATCTCAAGGTCTCGACCGGCACGGCGCCTCCTTTCCCGATCCCCGGGCTGCGACCGCAGGCGACGGCGCCTCGAGCTCGCCCTGCGCCTGGCGCTTCGAGGCCGGCCTCGCGGTCGGCCCGGGGGTCGGATCCTTAGACGTCTGGTCACGTCCGCGCGCCCTCCGACGCGGAGCCGACCGCCGCTGCGTATTTCGCGAACACACCTGATGTGTACCGGGGCGCGGGTGGCTGCCAGCGCTCGAAGCGAGCCGCCAGCTCGGCCTCGGGAACGTCGACCACGAGCTCGCGGCGCTCGACGTCGATCACGATCTGGTCGCCGTCCTGGACGAGCGCGATCGGGCCGCCCCGGAACGCCTCGGGCGCGACGTGGCCGACCATCAGACCGTGCGTCGCGCCGGAGAAGCGGCCGTCCGTGATCAGCGCGATCTCGTCGCCGAGCCCCTCCCCGACGAGCGCGGCGGTCACGTGCAGCATCTCGCGCATCCCTGGCCCGCCTGCAGGCCCCTCGTAGCGGATCACGACGACGTCGCCGGGCCGGATCGCCCGCTCCTTGACCGCGGCGAAGCACGCCTCCTCGGAGTCGAACACGCGGGCCGGGCCGCGGTGATGAAGCCGCTCGTGGCCCGCCAGCTTCACCACGCAGCCGTCCGGCGCGAGGTTGCCGCGCAGGATCGCGAGGCCGCCGCTCGACTTCAGCGGGTGGTCCCACGAGACGACGACGTCCTGGCCGGGCCGCTCGTGCGCGCCCTCCGCAACCTGGCGCAGCGTTCGGCCGTCGACGCCCCTCGCGTCCTCGTTGACGACGCCGGCCCGGACGAGCTCGCGCGCGACGAGGGCGATGCCGCCGGCGTGGAACAGGTCCGTGGCGACGTAGCGGCCACCGGGCTTGATGTCCGCGACGATCGGCGTGCGCGTCGAGATCGTGTCGAAGTCGTCGATCGACAGCTCCACGCCGGCCTCGGCCGCAATTGCGAGCAGGTGCAGAACACCGTTGGTGGAGCCGCCGGTCGCTGCGATCGCGGCGATCGCGTTCTCGAACGCCTCGCGCGTCAGCACCTGCGAGGGTCGCGTGTCCGACTCGACAAGGCTCATCGCCAGCTCGCCGGCCTTCACTGCCGTCTGCGGCTTGCCCGGATGGGTCGCCGGGACTTCGTTCAGGCCCGGCGCGCTGACGCCGAGGAAGTCGAGCGTCGTCGCCATCGTGTTCGCGGTGAACTGCCCGCCGCACGCGCCCGCGCCCGGGCAGGCGGCGCTCTCGAGCGCGTGGACTTCGCCCTCCGTGGCGTTGCCGGCCGCGTGCGCGCCGACGACCTCGAAGACGTCCTGGATCGTCACGTCGCGTCCGCGGTAGCGGCCGGCCGCGATCGAGCCGCCGTACAGCACGAGCCCGGGCAGGTCGAGGCGGGCGAGCGCCATCACCGCCGCCGGGATCGTCTTGTCACAGCCGACGATGCACACGAGCCCGTCGAACAGGTGGCCGCGCGCGACGAGCTCGATCGAGTCGGCGATCACCTCGCGCGAGACGAGCGACGCGCGCATGCCGGACGTGCCCATCGACACGCCGTCCGACACGGCGATCGTGTTGAACTCGAGGGGCGTCCCGCCGGCGTTCCGGATCCCCTGCTTCACGTAGCCCGCGAGCAGCCGGTGGTTGAGGTTGCACGGCATCGTCTCGATCCACGTCGTCGCGACGCCGACGAGTGGACGCGCGAGGTCGGCGTCCGTGAGCCCGGCGCCCTTCAGCATCGCCCGCGCCGGCGCGCGGTCGACGCCGTCGGTCAGCGCGGCGCTGTGGCGCTTGGCCGGGCTGGTGGGCCCGTAGACGCTCACGTCAGCCTCGCCCCCTCCCGCGCGACGGCCAGTGCGAGCACCGTCGCGTCGCCGTCGAGCGACCGCTCCAGCTCGTGCGCAACCGCGGCAGCGTGCTCCGGCCGCGCCCAGACGACCACCGACGGCCCCGAACCGGACAGCGTCACGCCGACCGCGCCCTCGGGCCTGTGCGCATGCAGCGCGCCGAGCAGAGGAGCGTCCGCCAGCCGGTACTGCTCGTGCAGCCGGTCGGCGAAGGCTTCGGCCAGCAGCTCGGGATCGCCGGCGGCGATGCCGGCCCCGAGCAGCGCCGCGTGGGCGGCGTTCACCGCCGCGTCTTCGTGGCTGACGGTCGACGGCAGCCCGTTGCGCGACTGCGCCGTGCTCGTGCGCGTCGACGGCACGACGACGATCGGCGCGAGCGGGAGGTCCGGCGCAACGCGGGCGACGCGCCGCTCGCCGTTCCGCACCCAGGTCAGCGAGACGCCGCCGAGCAGCACGGCTGCGAGGTTGTCGGCATGGCCCTCGAGCCCCTCGCCGGCTCCGAGCAGCTCGGCGGGAGCGAGCTCGCGGCCTGCAGCCGCGGCGCCGGCGACGAGCCCGAGGGCGATCGCCGCCGCGCTCGACCCCAGGCCGCGCTCGAGCGGGATCCTGTTGACGAAGCGAAACGAGTAGCCCTCGACCGGACGGAACAGGCTGAACGCCCGCAGCGTCAGGTGCCGGTCGTCGCGCGGCAGCTCGTCCACGCCCTCGCCCTCGATCTCGACGACGAGCCCGTCGGCCGAATCGTCGACGACCATCTCGTTCCAGAGCGCGAGCGCGGCCGCAGCGGCGTCGAAGCCCGGTCCGAGGTTCGCGGTCGAAGCCGGCGCGACGGCGCGGATCGTCAACCGAGCTCCTCGAGGATCGCCTCGAGCGTCGGTGAGACGACCGCGCTCGAGCCCTGGTCGACCGCTTCCGTGTCCTTCAAGCCGTGGCCGGTGAGGATTGCGACCGCGACCTGGTCTGCCGCCGCGCCGAGCTTCGCGAGCGCAGCGACACCGGCGGCCGACGCCGGCTCGCAGAAGGTTCCCTCCTCGGTCGCGAGCCGCCGCCACCAGGCGCGAGCTCGTCCTCGCCGACGCGTCACGACCTCGACACGGCCCGCGTCGACGAGCGCGGCGACCTCGTCGGCATGCGCGGGCTCGGCGATCCTGATCGCCGACGCCCAGGTGGTCGCGCGCTCGGCCGCCTGGCCGACGACGACGCGCGATACCGCGCCCGCCTCGGCGAGGCCGGCCGCGACGGCGGTCACGTTCCCGCCGCCGCCGAACGGCAGCGCGACCACGTCGGGCACGGCTCCGAGCTGCTCGATGATCTCGAGGGCGACCGACTTCTGACCCTCGATGCGATCCGGGTTGACCGAGTTCACGAGCACGAATCCCTCGCGGCCGCCGAGCTCACGCGCGAGCCGGAGCGCGTCGTCGAAGGTGCCACGGATCTCGAGCAGGCGTGCGCCCGCTGCTCGGGCCTGCGCCCGCTTCGCGGACGCGGTGCTCCCGGCGGGCGTCAGCACCACCGCCTCGAGGCCCGCGCGCGCCGCGTACGCAGCGGCGCTGGCCGCCGTGTTGCCGGTCGACGCGCACACGACCGCGCGCGCGCCTGCGCTCGCTGCGCGACCGACCGCGACCACCATGCCGCGGTCCTTGAAGCTGCCGGTCGGGTTCGATCCCTCGCACTTGAGGTGCAGCTCCAGCCCGAGCGCCTCGGACAGCCGCGCGGCGTGGACGAGCGGCGTCGAGCCCTCGCCGAGCGACAGGGCCGGAGCGAGCGCGGTCACGCCCATCCGAGCTCCGTGACGCCGCGCTCGGAGACCACCGGCAGCGGCAACGAGCGGTCGTGCACCTCGGGCAGCGTCGCCGAGTGCGCCGAGCGCCTCGGAGAGCGCTCCGGCACGGGCCTCGTGGGTGACCACGTGCAGCGCGGCGCCGGCGCCGTTCGGGTGCTGCACGAGCCGGGCGATCGAGATGTCCCGCTCGGCGAGCGCGTCGGCGACGCGGGCGAGCGTGCCGGGGCGGTCCTCGACCGACAGCCGGAAGTAGAACGGCGAGCGGCTGTCGCCCGCGGGCAGCTTCGGCAGCTGTCGCCATGCCGCGTCGTTCTGCAGGAACCCGGTGCCCATCGTGCCGAGCACGCTCGTGATGTCGGCGATGACCGCCGACGCGGTCTCCAGCCCGCCGGCGCCCGGGCCCTCGAGCGTGATTTCGCGAATCGCGTCGCCCTGCAGCATCACCGCGTTGAACGCCCCGTCGACCTTCGCGAGCGGATGCTGCCGATCGACGAGCGCCGGCGAGACGTGCACGTCGAACTGCCCGTCGACGAGCCGCGCCGTGCCGACCAGGCGGATCACCATGTCGAGCTCGCGCGCAGCGGCGACGTCGAGCGGATCGATCTCGGTGATGCCGGAGAAGTCGACGTCGTCGAGATCGACACGGGAGTTGAACGCGACCGTCGCGAGGATCGCCATCTTCGCGGCTGCGTCGGCGCCGGAGACGTCGTCGGTCGGGTCCGCCTCCGCGAACCCCCGCTCCTGCGCCTCGCCGAGTGCTTCGGCGTACGTCTTGCCGGCTTCCATCTCGGTGAGGACGAAGTTCGTGGTGCCGTTGACGATGCCGAGGACGCGATGGACGTTCGTGACGACGAGTGCCTCGCGCAGCACCTTGATCACCGGGATGGCGGCACAGACGCTCGCCTCGAAGCGCAGCTGCACACCGGCCTTCGACGCGGCGGCGAACAGCTCGGCGCCGCGGCGTGCAACGAGCTGCTTGTTCGCGGTCACGACGTGCCGTCCGCGCCGCAGCAGCTGGAGCACGTAGTCGCCGGCCGGCTCGAGCCCGCCCATCACCTCTGCGACCACCGCGATCGACGGGTCGTCGAGTATCTCGACGAAATCGTCGGTGAGCACACCGCCGGCCGGCGGGTATTCACGCTCCTTCCGCGGGTCGCGCACCAACGCCTTCACCACGCGCAACCGGTGGCCGGTGGCGCGTTCGATGTCCGCCGCCGAGTCGGTCAGCAGACGGTTGACGGCCGCCCCGACCGTTCCGTAGCCGAGCAGGGCGACCGGGACGTCAACCGACGCCATGGACCTCCGCGGCCTCCTCACGAACGTTCAGCGCGCGCAGGCGCGCACCGACCTGCTCGAGCTGCGTCTCCGCAAGCTTCGCGCGGTACTCGTCGAGCACAGGCTGGCCGCGGTCCATCTCGGCGATCCAGTCCTTCGCGAACGAGCCGTCGCGGATCGCGGCGAGCACCGCACGCATGTTCTCGCGCACGTGCTCGTCGACCACGTTCGGGCCGACCGCGTGCGACCCGTACTCGGCCGTGTCGGAGATGGAGTAGTGCATCCGCTCGATCCCACCTTCCCAGATCAGGTCGGTGATCAGCTTCAGCTCGTGCAGGCACTCGTAGTACGCGATCTCGGGCTGGTAGCCGGCCTCGACGAGCGTCTCGAACCCGAGGCGGATCAGCTGCGTGACGCCGCCGCAGAGCACGGTCTGCTCGCCGAACAGGTCGGTCTCGGTCTCCTCGGCGAACGTGGTCGTCGACCATGCCCGCGCGAGCGGCGCCGAGCGCGGCGCCGTAGGCGAGCGCCAGCTCGAGCGCGCGGCCGCTCGCGTCCTGCGCCACCGCCACCACGGCAGGCGTCCCGTAGCCCTCCTCGTACAGCCGGCGCACGATGTGCCCGGGCCCCTTCGGCGCGACCATGATCACGTCGTGGCCCGCCGGCGGCGCGATCCGCCCGTAGTGGACGTTGAAGCCGTGCGCGAACAGGAGCGCCGCGCCCGGCTCGAGGTTCGGGGCGACCTCCGCCTCGTAGAGCGACGGCTGTGCGCCGTCGGGGACGAGGAACGCGACGAGCTGGGCGCCGCGAACGGCGTCGGCGAACGACGCGACCTTGAGTCCCGCCTCCTCCGCGGCCGCCCGCGAGCTGCTGCCCTCGCGCAGTCCGACCTCGACGTCGACGCCCGAGTCGGCGAGGTTGAGCGCGTGCGCGTGCCCCTGGCTGCCGTAGCCGAGGACGGCGACCTTGCCGTCGAGGAGCTCGATGTTGCCCGCTTTGAGGATCTCGGCCATGTGTGCTCTCGCTTCCTTTCGCTTCAGACTTGTACGGAGGGACTGGAGGTGCGTGTCGAGGCGCTCGGGCGTCGGAGGCCGACGCGTCCGGTGCGAACGAGCTCCCGTACACCGTACGGGCGGACGAGCTCCTCGAACGCCTCGACCTGGTCGGGGCGGCCGACGAACTCGAAGGTGATCGCGTCGCGGCCGATGTCCGCGACCCGCGCCCCGGCGATCTGGCTGAGCGCGACGAGGTCGGCGCGACGGTCCGGCGCGACGGTGACGGTGATGAGCGCGAGCTCCCGCTCGACCGACTCGTCGGGACGCAGCTCGGTGACGCGCAGCACGTTGACCAGCTTGTGCATCTGCTTCTCGATCTGCTCGAGCGAGTGCTCGCTGCAGTCGACGCGCAGCGTGAGTCGGGAGATGTCGGGCCGCTCCGTCGGCCCGACGGCGAGGCTCTGGATGTTGTAGCCGCGCCGTGAGAAGAGCTGGGACACGCGCGCAAGCGCTCCCGGCTTGTTCTCGAGGCGCACGGAGATCGTGTGCGACGTCACGGCATCCGCTCCGGCGCCGGCAAAGCCGGAACCTCCGTTCCTTGGCCGGCTCCGTCGACCCGACGCCGGCTGGTGCTCACGGGGATCACACCGTTACCTCCTCGTCCGGCGCCTCGATCACGTCGACGGCCGCCGCGCCGGCGGGCACCATCGGGTAGCACTTCTCCTCGGGGTCGCAGCGGACGTCGACGACCGCGCTGCGACCGGCCGCGAACGCGGCGGCGAGCGCGCCCTCGAGCTCGTCCTCGGTCTCGACGGTGAAGCCGGCGCAGCCGTACGCCTCGGCCAGCTGCGCGTAGTCCGGCACCGCGTGCGTCAGGTGCGTCTGCGCGAAGCGCTCGTCGTAGAACAGCTCCTGCCACTGCCGCACCATCCCGAGCCAGCCGTTGTTGATGACGACGGCGACGATCGGCAGGCGCTCGAGCGCCGCGGTCGCGAGCTCCTGGCACGTCATCTGGAAGCAGCCGTCGCCGTCGATGCAGACGACGGTCGCATCCGGGCGTGCCGCCTTCGCGCCGATCGCAGCCGGCAGCCCGTAGCCCATCGTCCCGAGACCGCCCGAGGTGATGAACGACCGCGGCTGGTCGCAGACGAGGTACTGCATCGCCCACATCTGGTGCTGCCCGACGCCGGTCGTCCAGACCACGTCCTCGTCGCGCGTGGCGGCGAGATCGCGGAGTGCTTCGATCGCGGTCTGCGGCTTCAGCACACCGTCCGCCTTTGCGTAGCGGTACGGGAACTGCTCGCGCCAGTCCTCGAGCTGGCGCAGCCACGGCTCGTGGTCGGGCGCGCCGCCCCTCGATCAGGCCCTGAGCTCCGCGCGGAGCGCGGTGAGCGCAATCGACAGCGGCCCGACGACCGGGATGTCGGCGTGGCGGATCTTCCCGACCTCGGCCGCGTCGATGTCGAAGTGGATCACCTTCGCGCCGGGCGCGAAGGCCGACACCTTGCCGGTGACACGGTCGTCGAAGCGCGAGCCGACCGCGATCACCAGGTCGGCCTTGTTCAGCGCCCAGTTCGCGTACTTCGACCCGTGCATGCCGGGCGGGCCGTAGTTCAGCGGGTGGGAGTCGGGCAGGCAGCCCTTGCCCATCAGCGTCACGACCGCCGGCAGCCGGGCCGACTCGACGAGCTCGAGCAGCTCCGCGCACGCGTCGGCGTTGAGCACGCCGCCGCCGGCGTAGACGATCGGGCGCTCCGCCTCGGCGATCGCCTTGGCAGCCGTCGCGCAGCTGGCGCGGGTGCACCTTGCGCGGCGGCTTCCAGCCCGGCAGGTCGACCTCGTCGGGGTACGTCGAACTCGAACTCGGCCTCCTGCACGTCCTTCGCGACGTCGACGAGCACCGGGCCCTGGCGCCCGGTCCGCGCGACGTGGAACGCCGCCTTGAGCACGTGCGGCAGCTCCTCGACGTCCTGGACGAGCCACGAGTGCTTGACGATCGGCATCGGTGATGCCGGTGGCGTCGATCTCCTGGAACGCGTCGGTGCCGATCAGCGACGGCGCGCACCTGACCGGTGATGCAGACGAGCGGCGTCGAGTCCATCCACGCGTCGGCGATCGGCGTCACGAGGTTCGTCGCGCCGGGGCCTGACGTCGCGATCGCAACGCCGACGTTGCCCGACGCGCGCGCGTAGCCCTCGGCCATGTGGCCGGCGCCCTGCTCGTGGCGGGCGAGCACATGCCGCACGGACGTGCCGCGCGCGATCGCGTCGTAGGTCGGGAGGATCGCGCCGCCGGGAATGCCGAAAGCGACATCGACGCCTTCGAGCTCGAGCGCGCGCAGGATCGCGTCGGAGCCGAGCATGCGTCCCTTCCTCGTCACCGCCAGTCCTCGTCGAAGTGTTCGACGTCGGTGCGCGCCTGCGGAAGGAGCTCGATCACCGCGTCGGTGAACGAGCGGGTGTCGCGCGAGTGTGCCGCTCGCGCTGCGGCCTCGCCGACGGCGCGCTCGAGCGTGCGCGACGCGGAGCGGTGCTCGAGCCCCTCGGCGAGCAGCAGCGAGGCGGTCAGCAGCATCCCGGTCGGATCGACCACGCCGAGGCCTGCCACGTCGTCGGTCTCGGAGCGAGCCGGGCGCGAAGACGCCCGGGCCTTCGTCCGGGAGCCACGCATGCGCGACCGACGCCTCCGTGCCGGCGAAGTGCGCTGCGGCGTCGACGACGGCCGAGTACAGCTGCGCCTCGGTGACGATCACGTCGAGCTCGCTGCGGGCGCTCGCGGAGGCGGACCAGCGTCTCGCCGAGGGGGGCCTGCTCGACCTCGAGGCCGTCGTGGGCGCTGCGGACGCGCGCCGTCGCCGCCCGCCAGGCGGCGGACTCGCCGACGGCGAGGATGCGGCCGCGACGGGCCGCGGCGCAGGCGAACGCGCGGTCGAGCGCGATCTCGTTCGCCCACTCGTCCGACCGGGCGCGACCACGACGAGGTCGCGGGCGGTGCCGAGCACGACCCGCGCGACGCGCCAGGCGAGCTGGAGGTCGGCCTTGACGCCCTCGAGCGCCGGCTCGTCGGGCGACGCGACGAGGATCGCGTCCGCGCTCGCGGTAACCCGCGCGCGTCTCGGCCGGCAGCGGGTGCCCGGACCGCGTGACGCCCTCGCCGGCGAACGGCAGGTGGACGTCGTCGAGCGCCCAGCCGTGCAGCTTGGCGACCCCGTCGAGCGCACGCGTCGCCGCGGCCATCAGCTCGGGGCCGACGCCGTCCCCGGCGAGGCAGGCAACGGTGTTCATCCGGTCTCCTCCTTTCGCTCAGTCGATTCGCCCGCGCAGTCGGCGGGCGCACTTCTCCCGGTCGGGAGTCGACGTGTGCGGCGTCCAGGGCCGCGTGAGCGAAATCTCCCCCTAGCGGGGGAGAATGACGAAGATCGAAAGAATGACGAGCCCGACCAGGAGCAAGCGCGCCGCAACGGGCGTGCTCAGCTCGACTGCCTGGGCTCCACGACTCATCGTCCGATGAGTGTGCCCGCGGTCCATTGCGTTGTCAACAACAAGATGGGTGGCGTTGCGCGTTCTGCACCGCTGCCACTATGCTTTCGAAAGCGATCGAGCTCGGGCAGCGCTCCTTCGTTTCGATCGGCCGCACGTTCGCCGGCCTGATCGCGCTTGCCCTCCTTCCCCGCTAGGGGAAGCGACGACGCGACATATCCACGCTCGCGTAGCCCGCACGCCGGGATCAGTCCGTCCACTCGAGGAGCGCTTCATGCCGATGCCGTACTGGAAGTACCGTCCCTATCCGACCGTCGACCTGCCCGACCGCACGTGGCCGGACCGGGTCGTCGACCACGCGCCGGTCTGGTGCTCGACCGACCTCCGCGACGGCAACCAGGCGCTCGTCAAGCCGATGGACTCGGTGCGAAAGCTGCGCATGTTCGAGCTGCTGGTCCGGCTCGGCGTGAAGGAGATCGAGGTGGGCTTCCCGTCGGCGTCGAAGACCGACTTCGACTTCGTCCGCCAGCTGATCGACGAGGACCGCATCCCCTCCGACACGACGGTCGCCGTGCTGACGCAGGCGCGGCCCGAGCTGATCGAGCGGACGTTCGAGGCGATCGAGGGCGCGCAGCGCGCGATCGTCCACCTCTACAACTCCACGTCGGAGACGCAGCGCCGCGTCGTCTTCCGCCTCGACGAGGACGGGATCGTCGAGCTCGCCGTCCGCGCGACCGAGCTGGTCAAGGAGCTCGCCGGCGAGCCGGATCACGTTCGAGTACTCGCCCGAGAGCTTCCACGGCACGGAGCTCGAGTTCGCACTCCGGATCTGCGAGGCGGTAATGGCGACGTGGGAGCCGACGCCCGCTTCGAAGATGATCGTCAATCTGCCGACCACTGTCGAGGCGTTCCCGCCGAACGTGTACGCGGACCGGATCGAGTGGTTCCAGCGACACGTCTCGGCCCGCGACAGCATCGTGCTGAGCGTGCATCCGCACAACGACCGCGGCACCGCGGTCGCGACGGCCGAGCTCGGGCTGATGGCCGGCGCCGACCGCGTCGAGGGCACGCTGTTCGGCAACGGCGAGCGCACCGGCAACGTCGACCTCGATCACGCTTGCGATCAACCTGCTCACGCAGGGCGTCGACCCGCAGCTCGACCTCTCTCGGCTCGACGAGGCGCGCGCGATCGTCGAGGAGTGCAACGAGCTTCCCGTCCACCCGCGCCATCCGTGGGTCGGCGAGCTCGTCTACACCGCGTTCTCCGGCTCGCACCAGGACGCGATCAAGAAGGGGATGTACGCGCAGCAGCGCTCCGAGTCGGAGATGTGGGACGTGCCGTACCTCCCGATCGACCCGGCCGATCTCGGCCGCAGCTACGAGGCGATCATCCGCGTCAACTCGCAGTCCGGGAAGGGCGGCATCGCGTACCTGATGGAGACGGAGCACCACCTCGAGCTCCCGCGCGGGCTGCAGGTCGACTTCGCGCAGAAGGTGCAGGCGTCTGACCGACCTGCGCGGCGACGAGCTGACCGCCGACGAGCTGCTCGCGCGCTTCCACGAGCACTACCTCGCGCAGACAGCGCCGTACGAGCTCGAGCGGTACACGCACACGAGCGCGGACCAGGACGAGATCGTCGCGGCGTTCGAGGTCGACGGCATCGCTGTCGAGGCGACGGGCATGGGAAACGGCCCGATCGACGCCCTGGTCGACGCGTTCGAGCAGCACTTCGGGATCGCGATCCGATCCGCGGCTACCACGAGCACGCGATGTCGGCGGCCGCCGATGCAACTGCCGCCGCCTATATCGAGGCCGACGTCGACGGCGACCTCGTCTGGGGGGTCGGCCTGCACCCGAGCATCGTCACCGCGTCGCTGCGCGCGGTCGTCAACGCAGTCAACCGCGGGCTCGCCGCCCGCCGGGCCGTCGAAGAGGCGACGGCGGTCTTCGACTAGGGGCTCGTCTACCGTCGCGAAGCGACGGCGCCTACGTGATGCTCTTCGACCATCCACGAGCGGCCGAAGCGGCGCATCTCGCGGATGATCGGCAGCAGCGACCGGCCCTTCGGCGTCAGCTCGTACTCGACGCGGGGCGGCGACTCCGGATAGCTCCGGCGGATCAGCACGTCCTCGCGCTCGAGCATGTCGAGCCGCTCGGAAAGCGTCCGCGGGCTGATGCCGGGACACGCGTGCTCGAGCTCCATGAAGCGGCGTGGGCCCTCCGAGAGGTCGTGGACGATCAGCGCCGTCCACTTCGTGCCGATGATCTCAGCGGTCGCCGCGACGGCGCAGCTGCCGTCGTGCACCTCGTTCATCGTGCGCCGCATCGACCGAATTCTAGCCTGGCCGCCCGTTCGTAGCTATCGAAACGAAAGTGGGCCCGGGCGCCGCCTCCTGCCCGGTCGAGGCGCCGTCCAGCCAGGCCGCGAACGGCCTCGGCGCACCGCCGGCCCTCGGCGATCGCCCAGACGACGAGCGACTGGCCGCGGCGTGCGTCGCCTGCGGCGAACACTCCGTCGGCCGACGTCGCATAGCGCGGCGCCGCGGCGTTGCCGCGGCCGTCGCGCTCGACGCCGAGCCCCGCGAGCAGCGCCGGCTCGGGTCCCAGGAACCCCATCGCGAGCAGCACGAGCTCGGCCGGCCTCGACTCGTCGCTGCCGGGGACCGGCTCGAACGGCGGCGAGCCGCTGTTCCGCTGCCAGTGGATCCGCTCGACGCGTCCGTCTGTGCCCGAGAGCGCCGTCGTCGAGATCGCGAAGTCGCGGTCGCCGCCCTCGGCGAGCGCATACGAGACGCGCAGCTTCATCGGCCAGAGCGGCCACGGCGTCACGTCGTCGGGCCGCGATCGCGGCGGCTCGCCGAGCAGCTCGATCTGCGTCACCGAGGCGGCCCCCTCGCGGTGGGCGTGGCCGACGCAGTCGGCGCCGGTGTCGCCGCCGCCGATCACGACCACGTGGCGGCCCGCGGCGGTGATCCCGGCGGGCCGAGCCGTGGGGCGCGCGCGCCCGGTCGTAGAGGTAGTCCATCGCGAAATGCACGCCGTCGAGCTCGCGGCCCGAAACGGGGAGATCGCGCGGCACGCGCGCGCCCGTCGCAAGCACGATCGCGTCGAAGCGGTCGCGGAGCTCGCCCGGCCCCCACATCGACGCCCACGTCGACGCCGAGACGGAACTCCACCCCCTCCGCCTCGAGCTGGGCGACGCGGCGCTCGACGAGCCACTTCTCGATCTTGAACTCCGGCACGCCGAAGCGAACGAGACCGCCCGCTGCCTCGTCGCGCTCGAAGACGGTGACGCTCTCGCCGGCGCGGGCGAGCTGCTGCGCGCAGGCGAGGCCGGCGGGGCCGGAGCCGACCACGGCGACCCGTCGGCCGGTGCGCACGGACGGCGGCCGCGGCACGATCCACCCCTCGTCCCACGCTCGGTTGACGATCGCGAGCTCGATCTGCTTGATCGAGACCGCGTCGCCCTCGTTGATCTCGAGCACGCACGCCGCCTCGCACGGCGCCGGGCAGAGCCGGCCCGTGAGCTCGGGGAAGTTGTTCGTCCGGTGGAGCTGGTCGATCGCCTCGCGCCAGCGGTCGCGATAGACGAGGTCGTTCCAGTCGGGAATCAGGTTCCCGAGCGGGCAGCCGTGGTGGCAGAACGGCACGCCGCACTCCATGCAGCGTGCCGCCTGCTCACGGATCTCGACCACTGGGAGTGTCCCGACAAACTCGCGGAAGTCGCCGATGCGCGCGCGGGGGTCGCGCTCCGGGGCCGGCCGCCGCTGGTGCTCGAGGAAGCCGCGCAGCTTGCCCATGGCTTAGGCGGCCGCCTCGGTCTCGCGGGTCAGGAAGCCGACGCCGCCCGCCGAGACGGCCTCGGCGAGCGCGCGCTTGAAGTCGTGCGGCATCACCTTCACGAACCGCGACGCCGCTGCGCTTCCCAGTCGACCAGCAGCTGCACCGCGACCGCCGACCCGGTGCGGTCGGCGTGCTCGGAGACGAGCAAGAGCAACGTCTCCTCGTCCGCCTCGTCGAGCGGCTCGAGCCCGACGAGCTCGGGGTTGCAGCGCGACGCAAAGGTGCCGTCGTCGTCGAGCACGTACGCGATCCCACCGCTCATCCCGGCCGCGAAGTTGCGGCCCGTCGGGCCGAGCACGACCACGCGGCCGCCGGTCATGTACTCGCAGCCATGGTCGCCGACGCCCTCGACGACCGCGCGCGCCCCTGAGTTCCGGACTGCGAACCGCTCGCCGGCGAGCCCGCGGAAGAACGCGCGGCCCGCCGTCGCGCCGTAGAGCACGGTGTTGCCGACGATCACGTTCTCGCTCGGCCGTCGAACGCCGGCGTCGTCGGGCGGGCGCACGACAAGAACGCCGCCCGACAGGCCCTTCCCGGCGTAGTCGTTCGCGTCCCCGACGAGCGTCAGCTCGACGCCCGGCGCGAGCCATGCGCCGAACGACTGGCCGGCCGAGCCGTCGAGACGGATGCGAATGGTGGCCGCGCGGAAGCCCGGCGCGGCCGTGCTGCTTCGTCACCGCGTGCGAGAGCAGGCCGCCGACCGTGCGGTTCGAGTTGCCGAGCGCGAACCGTCCCTCGAACGGCTCTCCGCGCTCGATCGCGGCGCGACGCCGCCTCGATCAGCTCGTAGTCGAGCGCGCCCGGCAGCGGCGATACCTGCTGCGCGCGTGCGGCGCAGCGGCGTGCCGGCCGGCGCGTCGGGGACGCGCAGGACGTTCGACGAGGTCGATCCCGCGCGCCTGCCAGCGCGCGATCGCGTCGTCCGGCTCGAGCAGGTCGACACGCCCGACGAGGTCCTCGAAGCGACGAACGCCGAGCCGCGCCATCAGCCGGCGTGCCTCCTCGGCGACGAAGAAGAGGAAGTCGATCACGTGCTCCGGCCGACCGCGGAAGCGGTCGCGCAGCTCGGGTCCTGCGTCGCGATCCCGACCGGGCAGGTGTTGAGATGGCAGGCGCGCATCATCACGCAGCCGGTCGCGATCAACGGCGCGGTCGCGAACCCCATCTCGTCCGCGCCGAGCAGGGCGGCGATCACGACGTCCCGCCCGGTCTTCAGCTGGCCGTCGGTCTGCACCCAGATGCGCGAACGGAGGTCGTTGAGCACGAGCGTCTGCTGCGTCTCGGCGAGCCCGATCTCCCACGGGATGCCGGCGTGCAGGATCGACGAGATCGGCGACGCGCCCGTGCCGCCGTCGTGCCCCGAGATCAGCACGTGGTCGGCGTTCGCCTTCGCGACGCCCGCTGCGACCGTGCCGACGCCGACCTCGGCGACGAGCTTCACGGACACGCGCGCCTCCGGGTTCGCGCAGCGCAGGTCGTAGATGAGCTGCTTCAGATCCTCGATCGAGTAGATGTCGTGGTGCGGCGGCGGCGAGATCAGGCCCGACGCCGGGCGTCGTGAGGCGGACGCCGGCGATGTAGGCGTCGACCTTGTGCCCGGGCAGCTGGCCGCCCTCGCCGGGCTTCGCGCCCTGCGCCATCTTGATCTGCAGCTCGTCGGCGTTCGTGAGGTAGTCGATGTTCACGCCGAAGCGGCCCGAAGCGACCTGCTTGATCTTCGAGCGCCGCTCGTCGCCGAAGCGCACCGGGTCCTCCCCGCCCTCGCCGGTGTTCGACCGGCCGCCGATCCGGTTCATCGCGACGGCGAGCGTCTCGTGCGCTTCGCGCGAGAGCGAGCCGAGCGACATCGCACCGGTCGAGAAGCGCTTGACGAT
This sequence comes from uncultured Thermoleophilia bacterium, assembly GCA_963742615.1. GTDB lineage: Bacteria > Actinomycetota > Thermoleophilia > Gaiellales > Gaiellaceae > PALSA-600. The sequence continues at coordinate 581,125 of CAVUMS010000004.1, forward strand.
CTCGGACGCCGGCTCGACCTCGTCGAGCGGGACGCCGCCGTCGTCGGCCAACCGGAAGCGGAGCAGCCCGCGGATCGTCGACGCCCGCGCGGAAGTCGGTGTTGACCGTCGCCGAGTACTGCTCGTACGTCTCGTAGCCGCCGTGCCGTACCGCGTGCTGCAGCAGCGCGATCGTCTCGGGCTTCCACTGGTGATGCTCGCCGCCGGAGCGCCATGCGTACAGCCCGACGACGGGCAGGAAGGCGTTCGGCGTCGCCCGGATACGCACGCGCGTGCCGCGCGAGCGCGTCGATCGGCGAGCTCGTGCGCGCCGATGCCCCCGATGCGGGACGGCGTGCCGGTGAAGTACCGGTCGACGAGCTGCTGCGAGAGACCGACCGCCTCGAAGATCTGCGCCCCGCAGTACGACGGCACGGTCGAGATCCCCATCTTGGAGATCGTCTTCAGCAGGCCCTTGCCGATCGCCTTGACCGCACGCGCACGCGCGTCGGCCGCCGACAGGTCCAGCATTGCGCCCGTGACGAGATCGTCGAGCGTCGCGAGCATCAGGTACGGGTTCACGGCCGCGGCGCCGTAGCCGATCAGCACGGCCACGCTCTGGACGCTGCGCGGCTCGCCCGACTCGACGACGAGGCCCGGCCTGGAGCCGCGTCCCGGCGCGAACGAGGTGGTGATGCACGGCTGACGGTCACGAGCAGCGAGGGCAGCGCGACCCGCGTCGGGCCGACCGACGATCGGAGAGAACGAGGATGTTGGCTACCGCCGCCAGCGCGCCGTCTGCCTCGGCGCAGATGCGGTCGACGGCGCGCTCGAGCCCGTCCGGCCCGTCGGCCACGGCCAGGTCGTGTCGATCGTCGCGGCGCGAAAGACCTCGGACTCGACGGCGCGCAGGCGCTCGAGCTGACCGTCGTCGAGAATCGGGTTCTCGATCACCAGCTGCCGCGCGTGCTCGGGCGACTCGGCGAGCAGGTTGTGCTCGGAGCCGACGAGCGTCTGCACGCTCATCACGACCGCCTCGCGGATCGAGTCGATCGGCGGATTCGTGACCTGCGCGAACAGCTGCTTGAAGTACGAATAGAGCAGCGGATGGCGCTCGGACAGGACGGCGAGGGCGGTGTCGTTGCCCATCGACCCCACGGCCTCCTCGGCGTTCGCAGCGAGCGGCGCGAGCATCACCTTCATGTCCTCCTGCGTGTAGCCGAACGCCAGCTGGAGGCTGCGCAGCGGCTCGGCGAGCGGGCGGGCGGCTCGGAGCGGCAGGTCGGCGAGCCGCACCGACTCGCGCTCGAACCACTCGCGATACGGGCCACCGCACCGCGACCGTACCGCTTCAGCTCCTCGTCGGGGACGATGCGCCCGGCCTCGACGTCGACGAGGAAGAGCTTCCCGGGCTGCAGGCGCCCCTTGCGCACGACCTCGGCTCGCGGGGACGTCGAACACCCCCGCCTCGGAGGCGAGCACGACCCAGCCGTCGCGCGTCTCGCAGCCAGCGGCCGGGGCGAAGGCCGTTGCGGTCGAGCGTCGCGCCGATCACGCGGCCGTCGGTGAACGCGAGCGCGGCCGGGCCGTCCCACGGCTCGATCAGGCAGCCGTGGTAGGCGTAGAAGCCCTTCGAGCTCGGCCGGTACGTCGCCGGGACGATGCGCCTCGGGCATCATCATCAGCAACGCGTGCGGCAGCGACCGCCCGACAGGACGAGCAGCTCGAGCACGTTGTCGAAGGTCGCCGAGTCCGAGCCGCCGGCGCCGAATCACCGGCAGCACCTTCGTCGAGGTCGTCGCCGAAGAGCTCCGAGCGCAGCTGCGATTCGCGCGCGCCCATCCAGTTCGCGTTGCCGCGAATCGTGTTGAACTCGCCGTTGTGCGCGACCATGCGGTACGGGTGCGCGAGCTCCCAGCTCGGAAACGTGTTGGTCGAGAACCGGGAGTGGACGAGTGCGAGCGCGCTCGCGACCTGCGAGTCGCTGCAGGTCGGGGAAGTAGCGCCGGAGCTGCGGCGCGGTCAGCATTCCCTTGTAGACAACGGTTCGCGACGAGCAGCTCGGGACGACGAGCTCCGGGCCGGCGGCCGACGCTCGGCCGACGCGCCTGATCACGTAGAGCTTCCGCTCGAACGCGTCCTGGTCTCGGCCCGCGAGCGCCGGCGACGCGCCGACGAACAGCTGTCGGATCCACGGCGCGTGCAGCAGCGCGGTCGCCCCGGCCTGACCGCGGCTCGACCGGCACGTCGCGCCAGCCGATCACCTCCTGCCCCTCGGCGCGCACGGCGTCGACGAGGAGCTGCTCGAGCTCCGCCCGCCGCCGGCCGTTCTGCGGCAGGAAGCAGACCATCGACGCCGTAGTGTCCCGGCGACGGCAGGTCGAGCCGACGCGCCAGGAACGCATGCGGTAGCTGGACGAGGATGCCGGCGCCGTCGCCGGTGAGCGGCGTCGGCTCCGGCCGCGCCGCGGTGCTCGAGCCGCTCGAGCGCCTCGAGCGAGCGGTCGATCACCTCGTGCGTCGGGGCGGCGTCGAGTCTCGCGACGAAGGCGACGCCGCACGCGTCGTGCTCGTTCGCCGGGTCATAGAGCCCCTGCGCCTTCATTCCCGCTCCCTCCCGCTCCCTTGAGCTGCTAGTCCGGCGGGGAGCGGTGGAGATTCGCCGGCTAGCCCAGTCGCGGGCGCGCGAACGCAAGAATGCGCTTCGAGACGACAAACGTGCGCGCGACCTCAGTCATGGCTTCAAAGAGTAAAGCAGCGGCGTCGGACCGCAAACTCGCGATAGTTGACGGATGCCTCCGGCGACGCGCTACGCGAAGTCCGACGGTGTGAACATCGCGTTTCAGGTCGTCGGCGATGGGCCGACCGACCTCGTCTACGTGCCGGGCTGGGTGTCGCACGTCGAGCTGTCGTGGGAACTCCCCGGCATCGTCCATTGCTACGACCGGCTCGCTTCCTTTGCGCGGCTGATCCTGTTCGACAAGCGCGGCACCGGGATGTCCGACCCGGTCCCGGACCGCGAGCCGCCGACCCTCGAGCAGCGGATGGACGACGTGAGAGCCGTGATGGACGCCGTCGGCTCGGAGCGGGCGACCGTGTTCGGCGCCTCCGAGGGCGGCAACATGAGCCTCCTGTTCGCCGCGACGTACCCGGAGCGGACGAACGCGCTCTGCATGTTCGGCTGCTTCGCGAAACGCGTCTGGAGCAGCGACTACCCGTGGGCGCCGACGCCCGAAGAGCGGCAGCGAACCTACGACTACGTCGAGCGGAACTGGTCGGGCGGGATGGACGTCGCCGACGTCGCTCCGAGTCTCGACGGCGCGGAGCGTGATCGCCTCGCGGGCTACCTGCGACGTTGCGCGAGCCCAGGCGCCGCCCTCTCGCTCCTCAAGATGAACACCGCGATCGACGTGCGAGACGTCCTGCCCGCGATCAGGGTGCCGGCGCTCGTCATGCACCGCACCCACGACCACGACGCCCACGTGGACGAAGGCCGGTTCATCGCCGACCGCATCCCGGGCGCACGCTTCGTCGAGTTTCCCGGCGAGGACCACCTCTGGTGGACGCAGGACCCGGACCCGATCATCGACGAGGTCGAGGAGCTCGTCACCGGCGTGCGGCCGCTCCGCGAGCCCGACCGGGTGCTTGCGACGGTGCTCTTCACCGACATCGTCGGGTCGACCGAGCGCCTCCGAGAGCTCGGCGACCGCGGCTTCTCCGAGCTGGTCGCGCGGCACGACGCCGCTGTGCGCCGTGAGCTCGAGCGCTTCCGCGGCCGCGAGATCGACACTGCGGGAGACGGCTTCTTCGCAACGTTCGACGGCCCTGCGCGCGCGATCCGCTGCGCGCTCGCGACGAGGGACTCAGTGCGCGAGCTCGGGCTCGAAATCCGCGCGGGCCTGCACACCGGCGAGTGCGAGCTCCGCGGCGACAAGGTGCGCGGGATCGCCGTCCACACGGGGGCACGGGTCGCGGCGCTCGCCGACGCGGGCGAGGTGCTGGTCTCGGCGACCGTCCACGACCTCGTCTCGGGATCGGGCATCGCGTTCGAGGAGCGAGGGGAGTACGAGCTCAAGGGAGTGGGCACGCGCCGGGTCTTCGCCGTCACCGGCGCGTAGAGGCCTGGCGCGCGAGCAACGCCGCGCCTCGAGCCGCCGGCGCCGCCGCGCATCCAGAACGAGGCGATCGGCAAGCTCATCTCGGGCGACGTGGTCGGCGACGACCGTAAGCTGCGTGACACCTTGCTCACGCTGCGTGGCGCGCTCGACGACCAGGCGGAACGTCTCGCCGAGGCACGCGCGCGCGCCGACGACCTCTCGTACCGGGCGCGGTACCTCGCGCTGACGCACGACCTCGGCGAGCGGCTCGTACAGGCCCAGCTCGACTGGCTCGACGAGGTGGAACGGGAGCTCGGCTAGATGGCGTCGCTCGACGAGCTCACCCTGCTCGACTGGAAGCGTCGCGTGTTCGAGCTCTACGCGGCGATCAGGGACGAACCCGACCCCGAGCGCGCGTGGATGCGCTGGCGGGAGGTGCGCGACGAGCTCTTCCGCTCGCACCTGCAGTCACCGATTCCGGCCGGGGAGCGCGCGTCGTTCGAGGGTCTCCCGTACTTCGACTACGACCCGGCGTTCCGCGTGCTCGCGACGATCGAGCCGGCCGAGGCCGTGCTGCGCGAGATCGCCACGTCCGGCGAGCAGCCGTACACGTTCCGGCGGTTCGCGCACGGCCGCTTCGAGCTCGGCGGCGAGGAGCGCGAGCTCGCACTCTTCTGGCTCGAGGGCTACGGCGGCGGCGTGTTCGTCTCGTTCGCCGATGCGACGAGCGGCCGCGAGACCTACGGCGCCTGCCGCTACCTGCTCGACACCGTGAAGGGGGCCGATCTCGGCGAGCAGGGCGGAAAGGTCGTCCTCGACTTCAACTTCGCCTACAACCCCTCATGCGCGTACGACCCGCGCTGGGTGTGCCCGCTGGCCCCTCCGGAGAACCGCCTTCCGCTGCCCGTCCGGGCCGGCGAGCGAACCTGACCAGATCTGCTTCAATCGGCGGGTGACCGCGCTCTACCGCAAGTACCGGCCCCAGACCTTTGCGGAGGTCGTCGGGCAGGCGGCGGTGGTGCGGACGCTCTCGAACGCGATCGAGCAGGACAAGGTGCGGCAGGCGTACCTGTTCGCCGGCCCGCGCGGGACGGGCAAGACGTCGCTCGCCCGCATTCTGGCCAAGTCGATCAACTGCGCGCACGGACCGACCGTGTCGCCCGACGGCACGTGCCACTCGTGCGTCGCGATCGCCGCGGGCACGTCGCTCGACGTCGTCGAGATGGACGCCGCGTCGCAACGCGGGATCGACGACATCCGCGAGATTCGCGACCGCGCGGCGCTGCAGCCCGTCGAGGGCCGCATGAAGGTCTACATCCTCGACGAGGCGCACCAGCTCACCGATGCGGCGTGGAACGCCCTCCTCAAGCTGATCGAGGAGCCGCCGCCTCACCTGCTCTTCGTGTTCTGCACGACCGAGCTGCAGAAGGTGCTGGCGACGGTGCGCTCACGCTGCCAGACGTTCGTGTTCGAGCGCCCCAGGCTGCCCGACCTCGTGCGGAAGCTCCGGTTGATCGCAGATGCCGAAGGGATCGACGTGCCCGATGCCGCGCTGCACCTGCTCGCTCGGAGCGGGCGGGGCGCGTACCGCGACGCCGAGTCGACGCTCGACCAGCTCGCGTCCGCAACGGGCGGCAGCATCACCGTGCAGGACGTGCTGCAGCTCCTCGGCGCGGTCGAGGACGAGGTGCTGTTCCGGCTCTGCGACTTCGTGGTCGACCAGGACACCGCCGGCGCATTGACGTTTCTCGAAGAGCTGTCCGAGCGCGGGCAGGACACGGGAAGGCTCGTCACCGACCTGCTCGAGCACCTGCGCCACTTGCTGCTCGTCCAGCACATGGGCGAGGTGCCCGAGTCGCTGCCGGTGACCGACGAGTCGCGCGAGCGGCTCCGCGAGCAGGCGAACCAACTGCCGCCCGCCGCCGTCGTACGGCTGATCGACCTCCTCGCGGTCGCGGTCGACGACATGCGCCAGGGCGGCGACCCACGGCTGCCCCTGGAGCTGGCGCTCGTCAAAGTGACGCGCCCGGCGGCGGACCTCTCGCGGGAGTCGGTCGCCTATCGCCTGGAGCGGCTCGAGGCCGGCGCGCCACCTGCGCGCGCGGCAAGCGAGGCGCCGGCCACGCCACCCGCGGCCGAGCCTTCGCCGGCGGCCCAGCCCGAGCCGGCAGTGCCGGTCGAGCTCGGTCAGGTGCAGGAGGCGTGGCGGCGCTCGATCCTCCCTGCCGTCGAGGAGCGGTCGATCCCGATCGGCAAGACGCTCGCCGAGGCGCATCCCGCCGGGCTCGCGGACGACACGCTGACGGTCGAGTTCCCGCGCACCGCGGCATTCCACCTGCGGCTCGCCGAGGACCCGAAGAACGCGGCGATGCTGCGCGAGGCGCTCTACGAGGTGACAGGGCGCAAGCTCGCGGTCGCCTTCGCGCTCGGCGATCGCGAGGAGGCGGAGGCCGAGGATTCGCCGGAAGCCGAAGAGGACATCCTCGAGCTGATGAAGAGCACCTTCGACGCGAGGGAGCTGGAGGACTGATGGGACGTAGGCTGGATGGAGTCTCCTCGCCGGCGCTGGAGCGGGCATGAGCGGATTCGACCTGGACGCCTTGATGAAGCAGGCGCAGGAGATGCAGGAGCAGGTCGCCAAGCTGCAGGAGGAGGCGGCTCACGAGATCGTCACCGCCACCGCAGGCGGCGGCATGGTGAAGGTCACCGCAACCGCCGGCGGCGAGATCAAGCAGATCGAGATCGACCCCAAGGCGATCGACCCGAGCGACCCGGAGCTGCTCGGCGACCTCGTCACCGCGGCGGTCAACGAAGCACTCCGGAACGGCCAGGCGCTCCTCTCCACGAAGCTCGGCGAGGCAATGCCACCCGGGCTCGGCGGCCTCCTGCCGGGCTTGTAAGCCGATCCGGCCGGGCACAATTAGGGCGTGTTCAGCCCATCGGTCGAGAACCTCGTCGCGCAGCTGACGCGGCTGCCGGGCGTCGGGGCGCGCACCGCGCAGCGGCTCGCGTTCCACATCCTGCAGCGGCCGGAAGACGAGGCGCTCGCGCTCGCGGGCGCACTGCGCGAGGTGAAGGAGCGCGTCCGCTTCTGCCGCGAGTGCGGGAACCTGACCGAGGAAGAGCGCTGCGGCATCTGCACCGACGCCCGCCGCGACCACACGGTGATCTGCGTGGTCGAGCAGCCGGTCGACCTCGTGTCGCTCGAACGGACCCACGAGTTCCGCGGCCTCTACCACGTGCTCGGCGGCGCGCTCAGCCCGCTCGACGGCGTCGAGCCGAGCGACCTGCGCATCGACGAGCTGCTCGGGCGCGTCGAGGCGAACGGCGTGCAGGAGGTCGTCCTCGCGACGAACCCGAACATGACGGGCGAGGCGACGGCGGCGTTCCTGGCGGATCGCCTACGCGGACGTGTCCGCGTCACGCGACTCGCGAGCGGCCTCCCGGTCGGGGGCGACCTCGAGTACGCCGACGAGGTCACGCTCGGCCGAGCGCTGACCGGCCGCCGCGAGATGTGACGCGTCGCGCCTCCCGAGCGCGACGTCCACGGCGAGCGCGAGGAAGCGCTCGCTGCGGTAGGCGATCCAGAAGCAGAGCGCGGCGACCGGCAGCTCGGCGAACACCGCCTCGAGGATCGCGGCCCGCGTCTCGGAGCCGCGACTCTCGAGCACGATGTCGAACCACGCGTCCGCGACGAGCAGCGTCCCCGTCGCCGCCGCGAACGCGGCGACCCACGGCGACCGCCGCCACGCCGCGATCGCCGTCCCGACGAAGCACGCAGCGAGGCCGATGTCGAATCCGGTCCACGCGAGGTCCCAGCGATGCGTCAGATGCTGGGGCGGCAGCGACGCCGAGAGCCAGATCGCCCACGGCACGAGACCGAGGCCGATCAAGCCGAAGACCGGGACGATCCACTCGCGCAGGGTTGTCGGGCGATAGCGCAAGGCCTGCCTACACTGTCGCAAAATGGCGATCACCGAGTACGAGGCCGTCCCGGCACTGGAGCACGCGCCGCCTTCGCCGGGCGTCGTGGTGATGAAGTTCGGCGGGACGTCGGTCGGCGACACCGAGAAGCTGCAGCACGTCGCCCGGCGGCTCGTCGCCGCCCGTGAAGCGAGAAACCGGGTCGTGGCCGTCGTCTCCGCGATGGGGACACAGACCGACGAGCTCCTGACGCTCGCGCATCAGGTCTCCGCCGAACCGCAGCCGCGCGAGCTCGACATGCTGCTCTCGGTCGGCGAGCGGATCTCGTGCGCGCTCGTCGCGATGGCGATCGTCGACCTCGGCCACCGCGCGATCTCGCTGACGGGCTCGCAGGCGGGCATCGTCACCGACTCGTCGCACACGAAGGCGAAGATCGTCGAGGTCCGCGCGCGTCGGATCAACGAGGCGCTCGACCGGGACGAGATCGTGCTCGTCGCAGGGTTCCAGGGCGTCTCGGGCGAATCGCTCGACGTGACCACCCTCGGCCGTGGCGGCTCGGACACGACCGCCGTCGCGCTCGCCGCGGCGCTCGGCGCGGCGGCCTGCGAGATCTACACCGACGTGCGCGGCGTGTTCAGCGCGGATCCACGCCTGGTGCCGGAGGCGCGCAAGCTCGACCGGGTCAGCTTCGAGGAGATGCTCGAGATGACCTCGTCGGGCGCCGGGGTGATGATGGCCCGCTCGATCGAGATCGCGCGCACGCACAATGTTCGTCTCAACGTCCGTTCCTCGTTCGAGGACGACGGCGGGACCTGGATCACGGAGGAGGACGACCCGTTGCTCGAAAAGGCGCTCATCTCGGCCGTCGTGCACCAGCGGCAGGAGACCGTGTACCGCGCACGCGGGACGACGCCGGCGCGGCTCTTCGCCGCGCTCGCCGACGCGAACGTCAACGTCGACACGATCCTGCAGGAGCGCCCCGACGAGGTGGTCTTCTCGGCTCCGCCTGAGGATCACGCGGCGGCCGTGCGCGCGCTCGACGGGCTCGGCGCCAGCTGGGAGGCCCGTGACGACCTCGGCAAGGTGTCGATCATCGGCGCGGGCATGAAGAGCCATCCGGGCGTCGCGGCGAAGACGTTCGCGACGCTCGAGCGCGAGGGGATCACGCCGGCGGTCGTCTCGACGTCGCCGATCAAGATCGCATGCCATCTCGACGCCGCGCAGGTGGAGACCGCCGTCCGCGCGCTACACGAGGCGTTCGAGCTTGGCTGAACCGCCGCGCATCGGCGTCGTCGGCGCGACCGGCGCGGTCGGCACGGTGACGCTCGAGCTGCTGCGCACGCGCGGGTACGAGGACGTTCGCGTGTTCGCGTCGGCGCGCTCGGCGGGCACGACGCTCGACGACAGGACGGTCGAGGAGGCGACGCCCGAGGCGCTCGCTCAGGGCGACGTCGACCTCTTCCTCTTCTCGGTCGGGACGTCGGCGTCGCTCGAGCTCGTCCCCCACGCCGTGCGCGGCGGCGCCGTCGCAATCGACAAGTCGGCTGCCTACCGGCTCGAGCCGGGCGTGCCGCTCGTCGTACCGGAGGTGAACGGCGGGCGGGCAGCGGGGAACGACGGGATCGTCGCGAACCCGAACTGCTGCGCGATCCCGCTCACGTGCGTGCTCAAGCCCTTGCACGACGCCGCCGGCCTCGTCCGCGTGCGCGTCGCGACGTACCAGTCGGTCTCGGGCGCGGGCGCGCAGTCGATGGAGCGGCTGCGCAACGAGCCGCAGGACGAGCACGACCTGCGCATGGACTGGTCGTTCGACGGCGAGGAGTTCGAGGAGGAGGCAAAGCTGCGCGACGAGACGCGGAAGATCCTCGAGCTCCCGGAGCTGCCGGTGCAGGCGACGTGCGTGCGCGTGCCGGTGATGGTCGGGCACGCGGAGGCGGTGTGGATCGAGTTCGAGGACGAGCTCACCGCAGACCGGGCGCGGCAGCTGTTGGAGGCGGCGCCGTCGGTGCACGTCGAGGAGGTGCCGTCGCCCGGGAAGGCGCGCGGCGGCGACGAGGTGCACGTCGGCCGCATCCGCCGCGACCCGACCGTCGAACGTGGCCTCGCGCTCTTCCTCGCCGCCGACAACCTGCGCAAGGGCGCGGCGCTGAATGCGATCCAGATCGCCGAGCTGCTGCTCGGCGGCCGCGAGCGCGCGGCCGCGTAGTTCTCGTCGTGGTCTGACTCGCGGGGCTTCCGGGGTGACATTCGCCGAGCCTCGCGGTCAACGAACCGCCAGCACCCATTGGAAGGTCGCTTCACCGTCGGGCTCGAGGAAGGTCACCAGCTCGTCGCGAAGGATCTCGAAGCCCGCGTCTCGCACGAGCCGCGTGTTCGTCTCGGGCCGATAGCTCGAGAAGAACGTCGGCGCGCCGAGAAAGTCGCCGGTCCAGCCCTCCATGTCGCTCGTGCCGAGCGAAGTCATCAGCAGACCGCCCGGAACGAGCCAGCGGCGGATCCGCGCAAGGGTTGGCGTGAGCAGCTCGCGCGGCACGTGATTGAACGCATAGAACGAGACGACCGCGTCGAACGACTCCGGCCTCAGCTCGAGCGCAGTGAAGTCAGCGCGGATGAACTCGGCCTGTGGCACCGCGGCTCGAGCGCGCCGGACCTGCTCTTCCGACACGTCGACCCCGATAACTTGGAAGCGGACGGCAAGGCGCTGTGTATCGGGCACACCGCCACCACAGCCGAGCTCGAGCACGCGTGCCCCATCCTGCAATCGCGAGACCAGTTCCTCCTCCCACTCACGGCGGGGATCACCCACGATCCGGTCACGCCACTCGACGAACCGCTCGCCAATCACGTCATAGCCACGTCCGACCAGCTCCGTGCGTGGATCGCACACCGACTACCACCTTCCTTCTCACGCAAGTCCCTGCAGAGGTGTACCGCACCTCTCGGCGAGCCGGCGAGCCGTCTCGAGCTCGTGGTGAATCTCGCTCCGAGAGGGATTACGATCGCAGTGTGCAGCTTTCGCGAGTCGCATCTACGAGCGCAACGAGCGTCGCGCTGACGCTCGCGATCGCTGTCCCCGTGTGCGGCGGCTGTCTCGACGCCGGCCCCCCGACCCGCAACCGGGGCGGCGCCGTGGCCGGCGCCTGCACGTCCTCTACGGCTCGCCGTCGCTGCCGGTCTTACACCCGAACGCAAAGAGACCCTCATCCATCACGTCCACTCTCACCTCGACGTTTTCGTCAACGGGAAGCCCATCCGCGTGCCCGCCGGAATCGGGATCGACATCCACAACCCCGGGGTCCACGTCTTCGCCTCGCCGGACGGATCGAAAGCCTACGGCGGAATCAGCCTCTGCAACGCGGCATGCAGCTCACCACTTCACACACACGATGACACCGGCATCCTCCATACCGAGTCAGCCTCTCCAGTTCCGAACCGCCTGGGACAGTTCTTCACCGAGTGGGGCGTCGCGCTCACACCCACTTGCGTCGGAGGCTACTGCCACCTCACGACCACCCATGTCTACGTCGACGGCAAACCCTTTGCCGGCGACCCACGCGCCATCCTCTTGACCGATCACAAGGAGATCGCAATCGTGATCGGAACGCCGCCGAAGAAAATTCCCGCCGCGGCTGACTTCTCCCCCGCGTAGATCGGCATCGAGGGTCACTCGCGAATCGACGGTTTCGCCGAGGCGCTACGCGACCAGGTAGATCTCCCAGACCACGTTGCCCTGGCGGATGCCGCCGACGCTGACAAAGACACTCTTGTTCATCCAGTCGAGGTCGTGGGAGGCGGTCTCGATCTGGGTGGAGGCGCGGAGGACGATGTCGTCGCCGCGGCCGACGCGCACGCCTCGTGATTGCACGTAGAGAAGCGCGCCGCCGTCGGTCTGGAGCGTGTAGCGAATGTCGATGAAGGCGGAGCCGTCCGGCAGGACGATCTGCCAGTCGGCGCTGACGCCCGTGAGGAGCTTCCCGTTGATCTCGGGTCCCGTAACGGTCCCGCCGTCAAGGCGAATGATGCGCCGGTGCCCGGTGCTCACGTCGCCGATTTCGAGCGGCTCGCCGGCAGCGCCCTCCAAGCGGTAGACCATGGTCAGCCGCGGCTCGGGCAGTCGAGCGCTCATTTCCACTCCCGTCCCGGAAGCCGTGTCTTGATCTCTTGGAGCAGCCATTGGTTGCCGTCCGGGTCGCTGAACGTGGCAAGCGTCTGGTACGAGCGACCCTGCGGGTCCCGGCCCGGAACCGGCCCGCCGTCGAGGTGGAACAGTTCGCTGACATCGGCGCCGCGTGCGATCAGGTCGTCGCGCGCCAAGTCGATGTCGGAGACGACGAGGACCAGGCGCTGCGCGGACCCGGGCTCGGCCGTCGTCAGGCCCTTTCCGAACGCGATCGAGCAGGCCGATCGTGTCGGCGTCATCTGAACCACCCTGAAGGAGTCGCCGGCGACGATGTCTGCGTCCGTTCGCCAGCCGAGGCCTTCATAGAAGCGCTTTGCCCGGTCGACGTCGGAGACGGGCAACGTCACGACCTCGAGCCCCATCTCGACGGTTCCGACCTCCCGCGTCTCGGTCGAGGTGCCCCCCGCCGGCGGCGCTGCTCATAATGGCCTCCTTTTGAGTCGCCTGGGATCCGCAGAAGTATGACGCGCCGCCCCTCGCGGTTCGTTGACGTCCCGAACGCTCGCCCAGCGCGGGCTCGAACCGCCGTTGCCTGCTAGGGCGGGGGTGCGGTGACCGGCTCGGGTACGCCGAACGCGTCCTTCACGACCCGCAGGACCTTCGCGCGGGTTCCCTCGACGACGGGCTGCAGGCCGCCGAGCTCGAGTCGTGAGAGGCCGACGCGTCCCGCCGAGCGGACGATGTAGAAGCCGAAGTCGGCGAGGAAGTCCTGCGGGAACACCGTTCGATGCACGCGAAACCGCTCGTAGCTCGACCCGCCCTCGGAGTACCGGTACGAGAACGCCTCGAGACCGCGGAATCCGCGCTCGCGGGCCTCGCCGATCGCCGTCAGGAACAGCGACTGCAGCACCCACGGGCTCGAGGGCTCGACGAGATAGGCGCACACGACGAGCATCGCGTCGCTCGATGGCGGCCCGCCCGGCAGATCGTACGCCCGTGGGAACGCCTCGGCCGGCCCGAACTGCATCGACGCGAGCACGCGCTCGTCGGCGTCGTAGTACACGGTGCCGAACGCGCCGAACTCGAGCTCGACCTTCTCCATCCAGCGGTCCTTGTCGACAGCGCGACGCCCGCGTGACTGCCACCAAACGCACTCGTGGCACACCGACGGCGCCGTCTCGAGCGTCAGCTTCGTCAGTCCCGCGAGATTCGTCATCAGGGGCGGGCGACGTCGTCGACGACGACGTGGACGGCGGTCGCGCGGACGTCCGCCATGCGCTCGAGATAAGCGAGCACGCTGCGCTGCACCTCCGCCGCGACGCTCGGGATGTTCGCTCCGTAGTCGACGACCACATGCACCTCTACCTCGCCGTCCGACACCCGCGCCGCGCGCCGCTGCTTCGTGTGCACGCCCGACACCTCGGCCGCCGCGTCGACGGCGTACCGAGCCAGCACCTCGGGGGAGATCACGCTGTGGCCTTCCACGGCTCCTCGTATCGTAGGACGAGCTCGGTCGCCTCGGGGCGGGCGAAGAAGCGGAACGGCACGAACGTCGTCCCGAGCCCCGGCGAGACGTGCATGACCGTGCCGCCCCGGCGGAAGACACCCTGTGGGTAGCGCGCCCGGGGATGGGCGAGCAGCAGCCTGCCCCCGCCGTACGGCAAGGCGATCTGGCCGGCGTGGAGGTGACCCGCGAGGATGAGGTGCCAGCGGCCGGGCGGGGCGAAGTCGAGCACCCGCGGAAAGTGGCACAGGAGCAGGCGAAACGGCGCGTCGTTCGGCTCGAACCCGCTGCCGCGCAGGCGCAGCCACGAGCGGGGATCGACCCCCGCGACCTCGACCCGGCAACCGCGCAGCTCGACCTCGACGCTCTCGTCGCGGAGCAGCCGATCGGTGGCGAGGTCGTCGAACGAGACCGGCTGCGAGAACGGGTCGCGGCTCACGGCGTGGTCGTGGTTGCCGAGCACGACGAAGGGCGAGCCGAGCTGCGCAAGCAGGAACTGGAGCAGCGGCATCCCGCGAGGCCGGGAGACGAGGTCCCCCGTCACGCAGACGAGATCGGGATCCCGCTCGGCCACCCACTCGACCGCACGCTCGACCGCGACCCGGCCCCGGGACGGGACGCCGAGGTGGAAGTCGGACAGGTGCGCGATGCGGATGCCGTCGAGCTCACGCGGCAGGCCCGGGACGGCCAGCTCGAGCACGCGCAGCCGGGCCCAGCCCGCCTCGAACGAGCCCCAGCCGACGGCAGCGAGCGCAGCCGCGCCCGCGGCGCCTGGAAGCCTCGCCCTCAGGCCTCGAGCTTCTCGAGCACGGGCTTCACCGAGACGACGTGCCGCTTGAACTTGAGCTCCGACTCCTCGATGCCGGCGGCCACGCCGACGAGCTGCGACAGGTGCAGGATCGGGAGCTTGAAGTCGCGCCCCGTCGCCGCCTTGAGCTTCGACTGCCAGGCGTCGAGCGAGAGATGGCACAGCGGGCACGGCGTCACCATCGCGTCGGCGCCCGCCTCGACGGCCTGCTCGATCGGCTGGATCAGCTCGCCGAGCGCCGTCTCCTCGCGCGCCTGGATGATCGGGAAGCCGCAGCACTTGATCTTCGCCGGGTAGTCGATCGACTCGCCGCCGCACGCCTCGATGATCCGCTCGAGCGACCACGGCCGGTCGGGATCCTCGAAGCCCTGGATGCGCGACGGGCGCAGGATCTGGCAGCCGTAGAAGGGCGCGATCTTGAGCCCCTTGAGCCCACGGTGCGCGGCGCCCTTCAGCTTCTCGTACCCCTCGCCCTCGGCGATCTCCCAGAGCAGGTGGCGGACGTCGACGTCTCGCTCGTACGCCGGCACGCCGACCGCGACGAGGTTCTCGTTCACGCGCGCACGCACGTCGCTGTCGCCGAGCAGGATGAAGTTCGCCTGCCGGAGATTCAGCGTGCAGACGTTGCAGACGGTGAGAAGCGTGTCGACGCCTTCGGCCGCGGCGTACGACAGGATGCGCGCGTTCAGGTGCAGGTAGTAGTCGGGCTCGGCCTCGTGGATGTCGCCGGCGCCGCAGCAGGTAACCGACTCGAGCTCGACCAGCTCGAGGCCCACCTTCGGTGCGAGCGCCTGCGTCGCGTAGTCGAGCTCTTTCGCCGACAGCGCCGCGAGGCAGCCCTTGTAGTACGCGACCCGCCTCAGTCCGGCGGTCTCGGTCATGCGGGCGCACCCTCCTCGTTCGGCGATGTACGGACGCGGGAAGGCGTCCGGCCTGGCGTAGATCTCCTCGAGCGACTCGTCGCCGTCGTCGCCGTGGGCGAGACTCCCGAGCGCGTGCTCGCCCTGGACGATGCCGGCGAAGCCGGCGCGCCCCTCGTGCTGCAGGAGGTCGTACAGCCTCCGCGCCTCGCGCACGTCCTTCGCGACGTGCGGCGGCACCGGCGGCGGCACCTTCCCTTGTCTTCGCCAGGTCGAGCGCGAACTTCGTCTGCTTGATCGCGGCGGCGATCCCCTGCGTCTTCGGCACGAGCTCGGTCTCCCGGAGCCAGCCGGTCGTCTTGGCCGAGATGACGAACCACTTCGCGTGCTTCGCGCCCATGTCGCGATCGATGCCCTCCTTGATCGACTCCGCGCCGAGCTTCGCGATCGCGTCGCGCGGATCGACGCCCTTCGGGCAGCGCTCGTTGCAGAAGTAGCAGCGGGTGCACTCCCAGATCCCGTGCTCGTCGTTCAGCGCCTCGAGGCGCTCGACCTTGTGGCCGTCGCGGGGGTCGCCGACGAAGCGCATCGCCTTCGCAAGCGCCTGCGGGCCCGAGGAAGCGCGGGTCCGACTCCATCGAATTGCACTCCGACACGCAGCAGCCGCAGTTGATGCAGAGCGACTCCTTGTGGATCACGTTCATCCGCTCCTGGCGTGATCAGGTTCTCCTTGTCCGCCGGGCGGCTCGTCGTAGCCGGGGCGCAGGAACGGGTCGACGCTCATGAACTTGTTCCAGAACGGCGTCATGTCGACCACGAGGTCCTTGACGATCGGCAGGTTGCCCATCGCCGAGATCACCGGCACGTGGCCCGCCTGCGCGACGTCGTACATGCGCGTCTTGCACGCGAGGACAGCGGCACCGTCCATGCGCATGCCGCACGAGCCGCAGATCATCATCCGGCAGCTCTTGCGGTACGCAAGCGAGCCGTCGTGCTTGTCCTTGACGATGTCGAGGCAGTCGAGGAGCGTCGCTTCCTCGGGCGCATCGACCTCGTACTCGGCAAGCTCGCGCTCGCCTGTGCGCGCGTTGAAGCGCCAGACCTTCAGGCCGACCTGCATCAGTACGTGCGTTCCATCGGCTCGTACTCCGTCACGCGCACCTCCGAGTAGCCGAGCTGCGGCGCGCCGTCGACCCAGCGCGAGATCGAGTGCTTCATGAAGTTCTCGTCGTCGCGCTTCGGGTAGTCGTACGGACGCGCGTGGGCGCCGCGGCTCTCCTTGCGCGCGATTCCGGCCTGGACCATGCACCACGCGAGATCGAGCATGTTGCCGAGCTCGATCGTCTGGGTCAGATCGCTGTTGAAGACGTCGCCTTTGTCCTCGATCACGACGCCGCGCTCGTACCGGGCGCGCAACTCCTCGATCGTGTCGAGCTGCTCGAGCATCTGCTCCTCGCGGCGGAAGACGCCGAAGTTCTCGAGCATCGACGAGCCGAGGTCGTTCCGGATCTGCCAGGGTCGTTCGCCCTGCTCGACGTCGAGCAGGCTCCGTAGCTCGGCGCTCGGCGTCCGTCTCGGCGCTGCGGGGCACGTCGATCGTCGTGTGCGAGAGCGCCCACTCCGCGGCGGCACGGCCGGCGCGCCGTCCGAACGTGATCGTCTCCATCAGCGAGTTGCCGCCGAGCCGGTTCGCGCCGTGCACGGAGACACACGCGACCTCGCCGGCGGCGTAGAGCCCGGTCAGCTCCGTCGCGCCGTCGTTGTCTGTCTCGACGCCGCCCATGTGGTAGTGGGCACCCGGCCGCACCGGCACCGGGTCGTAGATCGGGTCGACGCCGGCGAACGTCATCGAGAGCTCGCGCGAGCCCGGCAGCCGCTCGATGATCCGCGCGGCGCCGAGGTGGCGCATGTCGAGGAAGATCGAGCCGTTCGATGCCGCGACCCTCGTCGATCTCGGTCTGCTCGGATCTCGAGACGACGTCGCGCGACGCAAGCTCCATCGCGTTCGGCGCGTAGCGCTTCATGAAGCGCTCGCCGTCCTTGTTGATCAAGTAGGCGCCCTCGCCGCGGCAGCCTTCCGTGAGCAGGATCCCGGTCGGGTACAGCGTCGTCGGGTGGAACTGCATGAACTCCATGTCCTTGAGCGGGACGCCGAGCTGCAGCGCCATCGCCGTCGCCGTCGCCCGTGCACGCGTACGCGTTCGTGGTGGTGCGGTAGATGCGTCCCTGGCCGCCGGTCGCGAGCACGACCGTCTTGCCGCCGACCGTCTTCAGCCCGCCGTTCAGGAGGTCCCAGCAGATCACGCCCTGGCAGCGCCCGTCGTTCTCGACGAGCTGCCACGCGAAGTACTCCTCGTAGACCGTGATCCCGCGCTTCACGAGCTGCTCGTAGAGCACCTGGATGAGCACGTGGCCGGTGATGTCGGCAGCGAACACCGTGCGCGGCGAGCCGGCGGCGCCGAACGGCCGCTGGGCGAGCTTGCCGTCCTCGCGCCGCGAGAAGACCGCGCCCCAGTGCTCGAGCTGGTAGATGTCGCCGGGCGCCTCGCCGGCAGAGGATCTCG
This sequence comes from uncultured Thermoleophilia bacterium, assembly GCA_963742615.1. Classification (GTDB taxonomy): domain Bacteria; phylum Actinomycetota; class Thermoleophilia; order Gaiellales; family Gaiellaceae; genus PALSA-600. Next base: position 598,981 of record CAVUMS010000004.1, read on the forward strand.
ATCGCGTCCTGGTCGCCGATGTAGTCGGAGCCCTTGACGGTGTCGAAGGTGTGCGACTCGCCGGCGAGTCCTCGCCGGCGTTTCCGAGCGCCGCGTTGATGCCTCCCTCGGCCGCGCCGGAGTGGCTGCGGGTCGGGTGGAGCTTCGAGATGACGCCGACGTCGGCGCCGGCGTCGTGGGCCTCGATCGCGGCCCGCATCCCGGCGCAGCCGGCTCCGACGACGCAGGACGTCGTGCGTGCTTCCACGTTGTCGGACGCTAGCGGAACGGCCGGACGCAGGCGTCCGGTTACGCGGGCTCGGACTCGACGATCCAGAGCGGCGCGTCGGCGCAGCTCGAGTCCGCTCGGCTCCGTCTCGACCTCGGTGAGGCTCGTCGCACGAGCCTGACCCGACCGCCGTCGCCGCTCGAGGATCGGGCCTTGCGGCCCGCGCGAGAACGCGAAGTTCCAGGCGCGAGCCTGCCGGTGGACGTCGGCTGCAGGCTTCGAGAGATCGACGAACCTGTACTCGTCCTCGAACACCGTCTGGTAGTCGCCGCCGGTCTGCGGGTCACCTCGGTCGCCGGCGGCGAGCCGCGCGAACACGACCGGGACGAGCTCGTCCGTGGCCGACTGCAAACTTCGAGTTCAGCTCCTCGAACGACCACTCGTCGTCGAGCGGGATCGGCGCCTGGGCGAGCACGTTCCCGGTGTCGAACTGCTCGTCCATCAGGTGGTAGGTGAGACCGATCTCGGTCTCACCGTTGCGGACCGCCCACGCCACGGGAATCGGGCCGCGGTAGTGAGGGAGCAGCGACGGATGCCCGTTGACGATCCCGAGCCGCGGCACGGCGATCGCGTCCCGCGGAATGCGCCACGGGAACGCCGTGCAGAGTCGCGACGTCGACGTCGTAGGCACGGAGCAGCGGGGCAAGGGAGCTCCGGTGGGCCGGGAAGACGAGGTCGCATTCCCGGCGGCGACTCGAGGAACGTCTGCGTCAGGAACTCGCGCACCTGCGGAGGCGGCTCCTGGTCGGGCCGGACTCGACGGATCGCGATGTCGGACGACGGGCTCGTGCCCGAGCGAACGGAGCGAGCTCCGTGTAGCCCTGGGCGACGACCGCGACCTGCGAGATGATCGCAACGCGCCAGGGCGAGTCCATCACGCTGCGGGCTTCGGACCGGCCGCGCGAATCGACTCGTCGACGTCGGCGAAGCGCGACTCGAAGTTGTCGACGAACATCTGCGCGAGCCTGCGCGCACCTTCGTCGTAGGCGTCGGGGTCGCGCCACGTCGAGCGCGGGTCGAGCAGCTCGACGTCGGCGCCCGGCACCGAGCACCGGCACGTCGAAGCCGAAGACGTCGTCGTGCCGGAAGGCTCGCCGCCGTCGAGCTCTCCGGCGAGCGCGGCGGCGAGCATCGACGCGCGTCGCGGCGATCGGCATGCGCTCGCCCTCGCCGAACGGCCCACCGGTCCAGCCCGTGTTCACGAGCCATACCTTCGCGGCGTGGCGGTCGAGCCGCTCGCCGAGCAGGCGCGCGTACACCGCCGGCGGCTGCGGCAGGAACGGCTGGCCGAAGCAGGTCGAGAACGTCGGCTGCGGCTCGGTGACGCCGATCTCGGTGCCGGCGAGCTTGGCGGTGAAGCCCGACAGGAAGAAGTAGAGCGCCTGCTCGCGCGAGAGCCGCGCGATCGGCGGCAGGATCCCGAACGCGTCGGCGGTGAGCAGGACGACCGAACGCGGGTGGCCCGCCTGCTTCGACGTGCAGCGCGTTCGAGATCAGCTCGAGCTTGTACGCGGCGCGTGTGTTCTCGGTCTTCGAGTCGTCGTCGAGATCGAGCGTGCCGAGGTCGTCGACGGCGACGTTCTCGAGCACGGTGCCGTACGAGTGCGCTGCGTTCCAGATCTCCGGCTCGGCCTCTGCCGAGAGCCGGATCGTCTTCGCGTAGCAGCCGCCCTCGATGTTGAAGACGCCCGACGATCCCCAGCCGTGCTCGTCGTCGCCGATCAATCTCCGCTCCGGGTCGGCGGACAGCGTCGTCTTCCCGGTGCCCGACAGGCCGAAGAAGACGGCGACGTCGCCCGCGTCGCCGACGTTCGCCGAGCAGTGCATCGGGAACACGCCTTCGAGCGGCAGCCGGTCGTTCATGACGGTGAAGATCGACTTCTTGATCTCGCCCGCGTAGAACGTCCCGCCGACGAGCACCTCGCCGCGCGACGGGTGCAGCACGACGAACGTCCCGGTTCGCGTCCCGTCGACTGCGGGATCGGCCTCGAGCTCGGGCGTGTGCAGCACCAGCGCCTGCGGCTCGAAGCCGTCGCGCTCGCTCGGCGCGAGGTCGATGAACATCGTGCTTCGCGAACAGCGCGTGGTACGGGTGCGCAGTCACGACGCGCACGCCGATGCGGTGCGCCGGGTCGGCGCCGGCCCACGCGTCGACGACGTAGAGCGTCGCCGGCGTCGCCGAGCCGCCGCGTCACCTTCTCGCGCAGCCCGTCGAAGTGCTCCTCGGAGAGCGTCGCGTTGACCTCCCCCCACCAGATCCGCTCCTCCGACGCCGGCTCGCGCACGATGAACTTGTCCTTCGGGCGACCGCCCGGTGTGGAGGCCGGTGTCGACCACGAGCGCCTCCACCCTCGGCAAGGCGTCCGTCGCCGCGCGCGAGCGCGTGCGTGTAGAGCAGCGCCGTGGTCGGATTCTGGATAGACGCGGCCGGTCGCGTCGATCCCGTGCTCGGGGAGACTCACCCGGCCTGGCAGCTCCGTGGTCGTCATGGACGAGAGCCTATGGTACGAGCTTCGAGCGGCTCTAGATCTGCCACGCGCCGCCGCGCAGGACCGGCACGCGCTCGCCTGCGGCCGTCAGCGCCGTCGACGTCGAGCTCCGGCGAGCCGATCATGAAGTCGACATGCGTGCCGCTTCGGTTCACGCGGTCGACGTCGTCGCCGCTCGACCGCGAACGGGAAGCCGTTGCCGAGCGCGATATGGCTCGCCGCGTTCTCGTCGAGCAGCGTGTCGAAGAACACCGTCTCGAGCGGGCCGATCCGGCCCTCGCCGTCGACGAGCGCGAGCTCGCCGAGGCGTGTCGCTCCCTCGTCGATCGCGACGAGCGCGCGCAGCGCCTCCGCATTCACGTCGGCGGTGATCTCGACTGCGCGGCCGCCCTCGAAGCGAACGCGCAGGCCGCGGATGATCGTGCCGTCCCGCAGCACGAGCGGCTTCGAGGCGGTGACCACCCCCTCGGTGCGCTCCGGGTCCGGCGTGGTGAACACCTCCTCGGTCGGCAGGTTCGGGATGTGCCGCAGCCCGTGCGGCGGTGTGGAAGTCGGCGCACCACCAGCGGTGAGACGGGAACATCCCGACGCGCAGCTCGGTGCCGGGCCCGCGTAGCTCGATCGCGTCGAACTTGCGCGCGGTGAGCCGGTCGGCCGAGCTTCGCAGCGCCGTCATCCGCTCCTCCCAGGCCTGGGCCGGGATCCGGCTCGTCCAGACGCAGGACGTGCTCCAGCTCGCGCCAGAGCGCCTCGAGCGCCTCGTCGTCGGAGAGCTCCGGGTGGACGAGCTTCGCCCAGGCCGGGTGCGGGCAGGGGACGATGCACCAGTTCGTCGTTCGCTCGCCGACGATCTTCGGGATCTCGCTGAGGTAAGGCAGATGGTCGCGCCCGGCGAGAGCCGGGTCGAGCCCGTCGAGCAGCTTCGGGGCGGTCGGGCCGGTCGTGCTCACGCGTGCGCCCCGCTCGTCGGCGTGCGCGACCATCCGCCGCCCGTACCACGAGGGCACGAAGCCGAGCGTCTCGGGATCGGCCGACTCGATCCGTGCCCGCTTGACGTGCGCGTCGAAGTACCAGACGTCGACGAACCGCGCGCCGCGGTCGTAGGCCTCGGCGGCGATCGCACGCGCGAGCGGCTCGTGCCCGAGCTCGGCGTTCACGAGCACCGTCTGCCCCGGCTGGACGTTGGCGCCGTGCACGGCGAGCCGGGCGAGTGGCTGGAAGCGGGCCGGATCCACCGGGAGGCGATCCTACCGGCGGCCCGAATTAGAGAGCACCGTGACGGTCGAGCAGGCGGCGACGCGGTTCCTGGAGGCGGCGGGGATCGCCGACGCGACCCGACGCGCCTACGCGTCTGACCTGCGCGAGTTCGCCGCGTGGTTCGGGCGCGATTCGCCGATCGAGGACGTCGACCTGCGGGTGCTCGCCGACTGGACGACGGAGCTCGGGCGCGCCCGCAGCGGGCGGCAGGCTGGCACCGGCGACGATCGCCCGCAAGCTCGCCTCGGTGCGCGCGCTGCTTCGCTTCGCACTCGGGGCCGAGCGCTCTCCCGGCGTCGTCGCTCGCTCCCCGGCGGCCGCGCCGGCTTCCCGACGCACCGAAGCCGCGCGAGGTCGACGCGATCATCGCCGGGCTCGCCGAAGACGGCTCGCTCGCGACCCGCAACCGCGCGCTGGTCGAGCTTGTCTACTCGGCCGGGCTGCGCAGCGCGGAGGCGGTCGGGCTCGACCTCGGCGACGTCGACTTCGAGCAGGAGCTCGTTCACGTCCGCCACGGCAAGGGCGCCAAGGACCGCGTCGTGCCGCTGGGCGAGGAGGCGGCCGCGCTCGTCGCCCGCTACCTGCACGACGCACGCCCGCAGCTTGCCCGCGGAGCCGAGAACGCGCTGTTCCTCTCCGCGCGGGGGCGCCGCCTCGACACCTCGACGCTCCGGCGCCTCGTGCCCCACCCCCACCGCCTGCGCCACGCGTTCGCGACGCACCTGCTCGAGGGCGGCGCCGACCTGCGGACGATCCAGGAGCTGCTCGGCCACGCGTCGCTCTCCACCACGCAGATGTACAGCCACGTCGATGCGAGACGGCTACGCCGCGTCTACGACCATGCCCACCCGCGATCCTGACGTCGAAGGGTTTCTCGCCCTGCTGACCGCCAGCCGTGCGCCGGCGACGGTCGCCGCCTACCGTCGTGACCTCGCCGGGCTCGGCTCGACGCTCTCGCAAGCCGCTCGCGGACGCCGACGTCGACGAGCTCGAGCGGTGGGCGGCGCAGCTCCGCGCCGACGGTCTCGCTGGGACGACGATCGCGCGGCGCATCGCAGCTGCGCGCGGCTTCTACAAGCACCTCCAGCTGATCGGCCGGCGCGAGGACAATCCCGCTGCAGCGGTCGCGCTGCCGCGGCGGGCGCGCACGCTGCCGAAGACTCTCTCACCCGGCGAGGCGGAACGCCTGATCGCGGCGGCGCAAGGCACCCAGCCGCGCGACCTGCGCGATCACGCGCTCGTCGAGCTGCTCTACGGCGCGGGGCTTCGGGTGTCGGAGGCAGTCGGGCTCGGCAAGACGGGCGTCGACCTCGACGGCCGGCTCGTGCAGGTGGTCGGCAAGGGCGGCAAGGAGCGGATCGTCCCGGTCGGGCGCCCGGCGGTCGAGGCGCTCCGCCGCTACCTCTCGCGCGGCCGGCCCTACCTCGACCGCAGGCACCGCCCCGAGCTGTTCCTGAACGCGCGCGGCGGCGCGCTCACGCGCGCGGGCGCGTTCCTGATCCTGCGCCGGCTGGCGGAGAAGGCGGGGCTCGACCCGCAGCGCGTGCACCCGCACCTGCTGCGGCACTCGTTCGCCACGCACTTGCTCGAGGGCGGCGCCGACCTACGCTCGGTGCAGGAGATGCTCGGGCACGCCGACCTGTCGACGACGGAGCTCTACACCCACGTCTCCGACCGGCGGCGGCGGGCCGTCTACTTCGACGCGCACCCGCACGCGCGGCGACGCGACACCTGACTCGCAATCTACGAGCGCGACTTGCGGCGCAGCTCCTGCGCGACCTTCGCCGCCGCCTGACGCAGCTCGCGCGGCTGCTCGTCGTCCTCGGACAGGCTCACGAGGATCTGGATCGTGTCGGGACGCGCCGAGCCGTTCCGCAGCGCCGCGACCGCGAGCCGCCGAACCGCGTCGTTGCCGTCGTTCGCGACCAGCTCGTGCAGCAGGCTGCGCACGTCGTTGACGACGCCGGGATGGTCGCGCGACAGGAGCTCGAGGGCGAGCAGCGCCGAGCCGCGAACCGCCGGGCTGTCGTCGCCGAGGCCGCGGCGGAGGAGCTCGATCTTCGCGCGGAACCGGAACTGCCCGATCGCTCGGAATGCGACCGCCCGCTCGCGGAAGTCGCTCGAGCGGGCTGCCGACTCGAGGTCCTCGTCGAACCGGGCGCGCAGCTGCGCAAGCTCGCGCTCGTTGCCGTCCGTCGCGAGCGCGTCGGCCTGGGCCGCCGCGTCCGCGAGGCTGCTCATTCATTCCCCGAGCGTTCGCGCAGCCGGGCCGACGTACACGGCCGACGGGCGAAACAGCCGCCCGGTCCGCTTCTGCTCGAGGATGTGCGCCGACCAGCCGGCCACACGCGAGCACGCGAACATCGCAGGCGCGAGCGGCGGCGGGACGTCGGCGATGTCGAGCACGACCGCCGAGTAGTACTCGACGTTGGTCTTCAGCGGCCGCTCCGGATGACGCCGCTCGAGCTCGGCGAGGGCGGCCTCCTCGAGCTGCTCGGCGATCTCGATCTGCGGCGAGCCGAGCTCACGAGCGGTCTCCTTGAGGATCCGCGACCGCGGATCCTCGGCGCGATAGATGCGGTGGCCGAACCCCATGATCCGCCTGCCCGAGTCGAGCGTGTCGTTCACCCACTTCTCGGGGTCGCCCATCGCGGCGACCTCCTCGAGCATCGGCTTCACGTACGCGGGGGCTCCGCCGTGCAGCGGTCCGGACAGCGCCCCGACCGCCGCCGACAGAGCTGCGCCGCAGTCCGCCCCGGTCGAGGCGCGATGCGCGCGGCGAACGTCGAGGCGTTGAGCCCGTGCTCGGCCGTGCAGATCCAGTAGGTGTCGATCGCGCTTGTACGGCCTTGGGGTCGGCCTCGCCCCGCCACTGCAGCAGGAACTTCTCGGCCGCCGTTGTGCCCTTGGCCACCACGTCGGCCGGGACCTCGTCCGTCCGGCCGTCGGCGAGACGCGCCGAGCGCGCGACGATCCCCATCATCTGCGCCGAGATGCGGCCGAGATCCTGCGCGTGCCTGCTCGTCGGAGATCTCGTTCAGCTTGCCGAGCTTCCACACGCCGGAGAAGCGGGCGGTCTCGGCCTGGAGATCGGAGGGTGCGTTGCCGGTCAGCGCCGACGGGCTCGTACGGCTCCGGCGCCGGCATGGCCGAGTCCGAGGTCGTCGTCGACGAGCAGCCCCCAGACGCGCTCGTACGGATAACGACCGACGAGCTCGACGATGTCGATGCCGCGATACCGGAGCTGGCCCGCCCTCACGGTCGGGCTCTGCGATCTCGGTCTCGACTGCGACAACGCCCTCGAGGCCGGGCTTGAAATCGCTCGTCGCGCTCACGCGGCGTTGACAGTACCGAACGGGGCGCACTCATCGGATCGGTAGGCTCCGGCGCGGCCATGGCGCACCGCGTGACCCTGATCCCCGGCGACGGCACCGGGCCGGAGCTGACCGAGGCGACGCGCCGCGTACTCGAGGCGACGGGCGTCGCGTTCGAATGGGACGTCCGCCAGGCCGGAGTCGACGTGATGGACGACACCGGCACTCCGCTGCCCGACGAGACGCTCGCGTCGGTGAAGGAGAACAAGGTCGCGATCAAGGGCCCGATCACGACGCCGATCGGGACGGGCTTCCGCTCGGTCAACGTCGCGCTGCGGCACGAGCTCGGCCTGTACGCGTGCCTGCGCCCGTGCAAGACGTATCCGGGCGTTCGCACGCGCTACGAGAGCGTCGACCTCGTCGTCGTCCGCGAGAACACCGAGGACCTCTACGCGGGGATCGAGTACGAAGCGGGGAGCGACGCGGCGAACCGGGTGATCGCCGAGCTGAACGGCCTGCAGCCGAAGCAGATCGCGGCCGGTTCCGGAATCTCGGTGAAGCCGATGAGTCGCGAGGGCTCGGAGCGCATCATCCGCTTCGCGTTCGACTACGCGCGCTCACACGGCCGACGGCGCGTCTCGTGCGTGACGAAGGCAAACATCATGAAGTTCACCGACGGCCTCTTTCTGGACGTGTTCCGGCAGGTCGCGCCCGACTACCCGGAGATCGAGCCGTGGGAGAACCTCGTCGACGCGATCTGCATGGGCCTCGTTCAGCGGCCCGAGGAGTTCGACGTGCTCGTGCTCCCGAACCTCTACGGCGACATCGTCAGCGACCTGACCGCCGGCCTGGTCGGCGGGCTCGGCGTCGCGCCCGGCGGGAACATCGGGACGGAGGCCGCAGTCTTCGAGGCCACGCACGGCTCGGCGCCCAAGTACAAGGGCCAGAACAAGGTCAACCCGACGGCGATGATCCTCTCAGGGAAGCTGATGCTCGAGCACCTCGGCGAGGACGACGCGGCCGCTCGGCTCGAGCGCGCCGTCGCCTCGGTGATCGCGGAAGGCGAGCGCGTCACCTACGACCTCAAGCCGTCGCGCGACGATCCGACTGCGGTCGGGACGAGCGAGTACGCAGACGCGATCATCGAGAAGCTGGAGGCATCGTGAGCGAACGCAGCAAGGTCACGATCGTCGGCGCGGGCGCCACAGGAGCGACGTGCGCCGAGGTTCTCGCGCAGCGCGACTACGCCGACATCGTGCTCACCGACATCAAGGAAGGGCTGCCGCAGGGCAAGGCGCTCGACATCAACCAGATGGCGCCGATCCTCGGCTTCGAGGCGAACGTCACGGGCACGAACGACTACGAGGCGACGGCGGGCTCCGATGTCGTCGTGATCACGGCCGGGCTGCCGCGGCAGCCCGGAATGAGCCGCGACGACCTCGTACAGACGAACGAGAAGATCGTGAAGTCGGTGACCGAGCAGATCGTGGCCGGCTCGCCCGACGCGGTGATCATCGTGTTGTCGAATCCGCTCGACGCGATGTGCCACGTCGCGAAGAACGTCTCGGGCCTGCCGAAGCAGCGTGTCTTCGGCCAGGCGGGGATCCTCGACACCGCGCGCTACCGCACGTTCGTCGCCTGGGAGACCGGCGCATCGGTCAAGGACGTCCAGGCGCTCGTGCTCGGCGGGCACGGCGACCAGATGGTGCCGGTGGTGTCGGCGACGATGGTCGGCGGCGTTCCGCTGCGCAGGCTCGTCGGCGAGGACCGGATCCAGGCGATGGTCGAGCGCACCGCCGGCGGCGGGGGCGAGGTGGTGAAGCTGCTCGGGACCTCGGCCTGGTACGCACCGGGGGCGGCCTGCGCGCAGATGGTCGATGCGGTGCTGCTGGACGAGAAGCGCGTCCTCCCCTGTACTGCGCTGCTCGAGGGCGAGTACGGGATCGACGGCCTCTACATGGGCGTGCCCGTGAAGCTCGGCCGGGCGGGCATCGAGGAGATCCTCCAGCTGGAGCTCGACGACGCCGAGCAGGCTGCGCTTCGGAAGTCGGCCGAGGCCGTACGCGAGGTCGTCGGCGTGCTGACGACATAGGCTCGCGCGCATGACGAGGCGCGCTCTCGGCGTCGCCACGGCCGCGCTGGTCGCGAGCCTCTTCGGCTGGGCGGTCGTCGTCGAGGAGACGCGCGGGATGAACATGGGCCCGAGCGCCGACCTGGGCGGCTTCACGTGGTACCTCGGCCTCTGGGTCGCGATGACCGCGGCGATGATGCTGCCTTCGGCCACGCCCGCGCTCCTGCTGGTCGACCGGCTCTCACCGCGCGCAACGCCGGGGTTCGCGGGCGGTTACGTCGTCGCCTGGGCCGCATACGGCGTCGCCGCCTACGCTCTCGCGCGCGCCGCCGTCGACGCCGGCCTCGCCGACTGGCGCGCAACCGGGCCGCTGATCGCTGTCGCTGGGCTGTACGGGCTGACGCCGCTGAAGCGAGCGTGCCTGCAGCGCTGCCGGAGCCCGCTCCAGTTCCTGCTCCGCCACGAGCGCCTGGGGCCGCTCGGCACCGGGATCGCGCACGGCGGCTACTGCGTGGGATGCTGCGCGGGGTTGATGGTCGTGCTGTTCGCCGTCGGGATGATGAGCGTCTTCTGGATGGTCGTGATCGCCGGTGTGATCGCGGCCGAGAAGGTCGCGCCGTTCGGCGAGCGGCTCGTGATCCCGATCGCCCTCGCACTCATCGCCACGGGCGCTCTCGTGACGGTCGCATGAGCGTAGGCTCGACGGAGCTCACCTGGGAGCGGAGGCGGCGGCTCCGCCGCCGCCGGGAGCGGGCATGAGCGTAGGCTCGACGGAGCTCACCTGGGAGCGGAGGCGGCGGCTCCGCCGCCGCCGGGAGCGGGGCATGAGCGTAGGCTCGACGGAGCTCACCTGGGAGCGGAGGCGGCGGCTCCGCCGCCGCCGGGAGCGGGCATGACCTGGCGGCTCGCGGGCCGGTACTTCGAGTCGTGCAACTGCGACGCCGTCTGCCCGTGCCGGATGACGGATGGGATACCCGGCGGGCGCTCGACACACGGTGTCTGCTACGGCGTCCTCGGCTGGCTCGTCGACGAAGGGCAGGCCGACGGGCTCGACCTCTCCGGGCTCGCCGCGGCGCTGCTCGTCCACTACGACGACGACGAGCCGCAATCGCCGTGGACGATCTCGCTGCTGCTCGACGACCGCGGGACTCATGAGCAGCGAGGCGCGCTCGAGCGGATCCTGCTCGGCGAGGCGGGAGGCGACCACGTGCTCCGGCTGCCATGGGTGAGGAAGCCACGGCGGCTCGTCGAGGTACGACCGGGAGCGATCAGGCTCGAGCACTCGCCGGACGCCTACCGGCTCGCGGTCGCCGAATCCGTGTCGCTGATCGCCACGCAGCCGATGCCCGACCAGGACACGATCCGCTGCGCGATCCCCGGCTACGAGCAGCCGGGAGTCGAACTGGTCGCCGACGCGTTCGTCGTCGACGCCGCGCCGTTCGGATGGGAGCTCGCCGGGAACTGCGCGTTCGCGAGCCGGTTCGACTACCACGGATAGGAACCCCGGCGCGGTACCTTGCCGCCCAATGGACCTCGGCCTGCGTGGGAAGACGGCGATCGTCTGCGGAGCCTCGTCCGGGCTCGGCCTCGCGGTCGCCGAGGCCCTGGTCGACGAGGGCGCGAACGTCGCGATGTTCGCGCGGCGGCGTGACGAGCTCGAGCTCCACGCGAACCGTCTGGGCGCGCTCGGCGTACGGGGAGACGTGACGAACGCGGCCGATCTCGAGCGACTCGTCGAGCGCACGGTTCAGGCGTTCGGCGGCGTCGACGTGCTCGTCTGCAACTCCGGCGGCCCGCCCGCCGGTCAGCCGAGCCAGATCGGGGACGACGACCTCGAGGCGGCGTTCGAGCTGCTGCTGCTGCCCACGGTCCGGCTCGTCCGCCTCACCCTCCCCCACCTCGAACGGAGCGCAGCCGGGCGCGTCGTCTGCATCACCTCCGGCGCAGTGAAGGAGCCCTCCGACAACCTCGTCCTCTCGAACACCTTCCGCCCCGGTGTGACCGGTTGGGCGAAGTCGCTCTCCCGCGAGCTCGGCGCCCAGGGGATCACCGTGAACTGCGTCGCCCCCGGCCGCATCGACACCCCGCGTATGACCGAGCTGTACGGGCCGAGCGGCCCCCCGCGCACCGACCTCGAGAAGATCCCGCTCCGGCGGCTCGGAACTCCGCGCGAGTTCGGCGACGTGGTGTGCTTCCTCGCGTCCGATCGCGCCGGATACGTGACTGGCACCACGATCACGGTCGACGGCGGAGCGTCCCGCTCACTGCTGTGAAACGGCCGAAGGTCACTCCCGGCCGTCTGCTGGCAGTCGGCCTCGTGTTGCTGGCCGTCGTGCTGGCACTCGCGCTCGTCCCCTCGCAGCAGTACATCTTCCTGCCCGACCGCGCCCACGCCGTCGCACCGCTCGTGGAGGTCCCGGGCGGCCGCGCGCCCGCGAGCGGCAGCGTGTACTTCGTCGACGTGATCGTGCGCAAGGCGACGCTGCTCGAACGGATCTTCGGCGGCCTCCATCACGGTGCCGATCTCTACCCGGCGTCGGCGGTGGAGCCCCCGGGCGTGAACGACCGCGCTCGCCAGAGGATCGATCTCCAGGACATGCACCGCTCGCAGGAGATCGCCGCCGCGGTCGCACTCAAGGCCGCCGGTAAAAAGGTCACCCTCCGCTCGACCGGCGCGCTGATCAACGCGATCGAGCCCGGGCTGCCGGCCGCAGGGAAGCTCGAGCCCGACGACGTGATCACCGCAATCGACGGCAACCGTGTGGGCGATCCGCGCGATGTTTTCAACGAGATGAGCGAGCGCAGCGTCGGCGACACCGTGCGCTTCACGGTACGGCGCGGGCCGAAGACGCTCGTCGTCCCGCTGCGAACCGTGCCTTCGCCGACGCCGCCGCGGCGCGCCATCGTCGGGATCGTGCTCGAGCCTGCCATCGACGTGCACCTGCCGATCGCGGTCCGGATCGACGCGGGCAACGTCGGCGGTCCGTCCGCCGGGCTCGCATTCGCGCTCGGCGTGCTGTCGGAGTTGAAGAAGGGCGTCCTGCACGGCCACCGGGTCGCCGCGACCGGCGAGATCTTCCCGGACGGCTCCGTCGGCCCGATCGGCGGCATCAAGCAGAAGACGATCGGTGCGCGCGAGGCCGGCGCGGACGTTTTCCTCGTCCCGGCTGGGGAGAACGCACGCGATGCCCGGAAGGCGGCCGACGGACTCCGGATCGTCCCTGTGAAGAACTTTCCACAGGCGTTGCACGCGCTGGCGACACTGCCCGCAACGGCCTCCTGAGGCGCGTTTCGGGTCCCGACCTGAACTCGCCGGAAAATGCACGTTTTCCGTTTGGAAAAGCCCTTCCCGGGGTTTGGAGGTCGGCGTAGGATGCCGCTCCCGAGGTAGGCAGGCCCCGCTCCCTCGCGCCCCCCGTCCCCCTCCCAAAAACGAGGATCGCCAGTGACCCCCGCCAAGGACGCTCCGACCTGCAACGACTGCTACTTCCGCCGGCACGGCCTGTGCGCGATGAGCCCGGAACGCGTCTGTCCGACCTTCCGTGCCGCGACCCTCACCCTCCGCCCGTCCGTTCCAGCCGAGACTCCAGCCGGTCGCGGTCGCCGTCTCCGCCTAGAGTCCGGCCGGACCATGTCCGGTGCGCAACCGAGCCTCGAGCCGCCCGAGCAACCGCGCAAGAGCGGTCGCACCAGAGGGTCGCTCGCGACCGTCCGGCTGATCGTCGCCGCGCTCGTCGCGCTCTATGCGATCGCGTTCATCGCCCTCAACACGCACTCGACGAAGGTCGACTTGGTGTTCGGGTCGACGAACGTCTCGGTGATCTGGGTGATCCTGCTCTCGACTGGTGATCGGCGTCACGCTCGGCGTGCTGGTGCTGCAGCTACGCCGTCGTCGTCAGCGCAAGAACTGACGCGAGCCGCTCGACGCCGTCCGCGATCTCGTCGGTCGACACGAAGCTGTACGCGAGGCGGAGCGACGACGCGTCGGCGCCGAAGTCGGTTCCCTTGACGAACGTGACGCCCGCCTGCTCCGCCCGCCCGAGCAGCTCGCCGCTGTCCAGTCCGTCGAGCGTCAGCCAGACGAAGTAGCCGCCCTCGGGACGTGAGATGCGCGCCTCGCCGAGCCTGGCGTCGAGCGCGGCGAGCATCGCGTCGCGCCGTGCGCCGAGCAGGCCGCGGACGCGCTCGAGGTTCGGCTCGAACAGCCCGCGGGCGACGAACTCGTAGACAGTCGCCTGGCCGAGCAGCACCGGTGTGATGTACGTGCCGGTCGCACGCGCCGCGACGTCCGCCGCAAGCGTGCTCCGGCAGCACGAACCAGCCGACGCGGAGGCCCGGGCGCGATCGTCTTCGAGAACGACGAGCTATAGGCGGTCTCGCCGCCGGACAGCTCGAAAAGCGACGGCAGCGGGTCACCCTCGAAGCGCACGAGACCGTACGGGTCGTCCTCGAGCACGAGCAGCTCGTGCTCCCGGGCGAGCTCGACGACGCGCCGGCGGCGGTCGAGGCCGATCGTCCGCCCGCTCGGATTCTGGAACGTCGGGATCAGGTAGAGGAACGCCGCGTCGCCGGCCTCGAGCTCGCGCTCGAGCGCGTCAGGATCGAGCCCTTCGTCGTCGCAGGCGACGGGGACGATCTCCGCGCCGAGCTCGCGGAGGATCTTCAGCGGGCGGTCGTACGTCGGCCGCTCGACGAGCACGCGACGACCGGGCGCGAGCCGTTGGGCGAGGAAGACGAAGCCCTGGAGCGATCCGTTGGTGACCAGATGCGGCCGAATCGACTCCGTGGCGAGCGGCCAGCCACTCCACCAACGGCCCGTAGCCGGGCGACGGGCCGTACGACAGCACCGTGCGGCCGTCGCGCTCGATCACCGAGCGCGCACAATCGGCGAGCTCCTCGACCGGCAGGCACTCCGGCGCCGGCACGCCGCGCGCGAACGAGATCGTCTCCATCGACCGTCAGCCTACTGTCCGGAACGTGAACACGATGTCGCCGTCGCCCGGTTCCTCCGCGAACGGGCAGCGGGCCGTGAGCACCTCGCGCCAGAACTGCAGCGCCGCCTCGTTGCCGTCGACCACCTCGAGCTGCCAGCTGCCGGAGAACGAATCGAGCACCGCACCGGCCGCGTCACGGCCGACCCCCCGCCGCCTGAACGGCGCCGCGACGAAGAACTCCGCGAGCCTCCACTCCCGGTCGGGGCGCTTGCGCGGGAAATCACCACCGCCGACCCATGCGAACCCGGCAGCGGCGCCGTCCTCCCCGATCAGGAACGCCGCGCACTGCTCGCGACCCAGGAAGTCGTCGATGTAGCTCGGCTCCCAGCGCCCGTCCGCGTCAAGACGGTAGTGGCCGGTCCATTGCGAGAGATCGTGCAGATAGAGCGGGTAGAGGCGACGTAGCGCGTCGCGCTCGCGATCGCTGGAGACGCGCCGAAGCTCCACGGGCACAGCCTAAGCGGACTCTTAGCTCCAGCGGTGACAATTCTTGCCATGAGACGCAGGCTCGACGGAGTTTCGGCGGGAGCAGAGGTGCCGGCTCGGCCGGCGCCGGAGCGGGAATGAGCTCCCGCATCCTCGTGGTCGACGATGATCCCGCCGTCCGGGCGGCGATCGCGCGCGCGCTCCGCATCGACTACGACGTCGACGAGGCGGCCGACGGATCGGAGGCGCTGTCGCGTCACGCCGCCACGGCGGCCGACGCGATCGTGCTGGACCTGTTGATGCCCGAGGTCGGTGGCCTCGACGTGTGCCGGTCGCTGCGGCGGCGCGGCGACGCGGTGCCCGGTGCTCGTCGTGACCGCGCGCGACGCGGTCTCCGACCGCGTCGAGGGGCTCGACGCCGGCGCCGACGACTACCTCGTCAAGCCGTTCGCCGTCGAGGAACTGCGTGCGCGGGTGCGCGCGCTGCTACGGCGCGCCGGTGCCGGCGGGGACGAGCTCAGCTTCGCCGACGTGCGGCTCGATCCGTCGACCCGCGAGGCGTTCAGGGGCGGCCGGCGCCTCCAGCTCACCCGCACCGAGTTCAACCTGCTCGAGCTGTTCCTGCGCAACCCGCGTCAGGTGCTCACCCGCTCGCAGATCTACGAACGCGTCTGGGGCTACGACTTCGGCGCCACCTCGAACGCGCTCTGGGTCTACGTCGGTTACCTGCGGCGCAAGCTCGAGGACGGCGGCGAGACGCGCCTGCTGCAGACCGTGCGCGGCGTCGGCTACGCCCTCCGGGAAGAGCTGTGAGTCGAATCAGCTTCCGCGCACGCATTGCGCTGCTGACTGCGCTCGCGATCGCGGTGACGGTCGCAGCCGCGTCGTTCGCCGTCTGGGTGATCGCGAAGCACGAGCTCTACTCGCAGCTCGACTCGACGCTCGTAACCCAGGCGACGAGTGGCGGTCACGGCCCGTTCGGCGGCGGGAACCAGCTCACCCTCGTCATCCACCCGGACGGGAGCCGCACCGGCCAGATCCTGATCCCGGTCACCCAGCGCGCGCTCACGGTCGCGAACGGGAAGACCGACGGCTACTACACGAACACCTCGATCCAAGATATCCCGGTGCGCGAGCTCGTCGCGCCGACTCCCGGCGGCGGGGCGCTCCTCACGGTCGCGCCGCTGCAGCCGACGAAGCATGCGCTGGCTCGCATCCGCTTCTGGATCTTCCTCGTCGGCGCGATCGGGATCGCGCTTGCCGCGGGACTGGCGGCCCTCGTCGCGACGGCGGCGCTCCGCCCCGTTCGTCGGCTGACCGCGGCGGCAGAGAACGTCGCCTCCACCGGGAACCTGAGCGAGCGTGTCGACGTCAAGTCGGACGACGAGCTCGGCCGCCTCGCGACGCAGTTCAACGCGATGCTCGCAGCGCTCGAGAGGTCCGTGGGCGCGCAGCGGCGGCTCGTCGCCGACGCCTCGCACGAGCTGCGCACGCCGCTCACCGCCGCGCGCACGAACGTCGACCTGCTCCGCGAGGGAAAGCTGCCCGAGACCGAGCAGCGGCACGCACTCGACGAGGCCTCGATCGAGCTCGACGCGCTCACGAAGCTCCTCGCCGACCTCGTCGAGCTCGCGCGCGGCGAGGAGCGCAAGCTGCGCCTCGAGGACGTCCAGCTCGACGACCTCGTCGCGGCGAGCGTCGAACGCGCGCAGGCCCGCGCGCCGCAGGTCACCTTCGTGACGGCGCTGTCGCCGACGCACGTGCAGGCCGATCCGGTGCTGCTCGAGCGCGCCGTGTCGAACCTGCTCGACAACGCGGTCAAGTACAGCCCCGCCGGCGCGCCGATCGAGGTGTCCGTGCGTGCCGGTGAGGTGATCGTCACCGACCACGGCCCCGGGATCGCCGAGGAGGACCTGCCGCGTGTGTTCGACCGCTTCTATCGCGCCGCCACGGCCCGTTCGAAGCCGGGCGCCGGCCTCGGGCTCGCGATCGTGCGCGAGGCGGCCGAGGCGCACGGCGGCACGGCGACCGCCGAGAGCTCCTCGACGGGCGCCCGCTTCAGACTCGCGCTGCCGACGACGGCATAGAGAGCGGTCAGGCCGCTGCCGGCTCGGGACGGCGCCTCCGCTCGACGAGCTGGTCGATCCGCGTCTTCGCGATCCGCAGGATCTGCGCCTCGTGCCCGGTCGCGACTCGCCCGGCGGCGATATCCGCGTCGAGGTGCCACTTGAGGTCCGCGAGGAGGGCGTCCTCGAGGCCGCAGATCGACCGGCCCTCCTCGTACGCGACCTGTCCCAGCGTGCGCCCGTTCGCGAGGCGTGCGCGCAGCTCGAGCTCGTCGAGACCGAGATACCTGGCCGCGCGCGGCGATCGGACCGCCGTGCGGGGCTCGGGGGATTCGCTGCTCGTTCACCGTTCGCTCCTTCCGTCGGCACCTACCTCTCCGGCAATCACACCCGCCGCGGCCAAGAAGGTTCGAAACACCGCCCAAGAAGTTCCCAAGAATTGAATTGACATGTGACTAATCGGTCACGTATTCTCCCAGCGGTGAACGACGACGACCGCGTCTTCAAGGCACTGGCGGATCCAACCCGCCGGCACCTGCTCGACCGGCTCTTCGAGCGCGACGGCCGCACGCTCACGGAGCTCGAGTCGGACCTTCGGATGACCCGCTTCGGCGTGATGAAGCACCTCCGCGTGCTCGAGGACGCCGGGCTCGTCGTCACCCGCCGGGCGGGCCGGGAGAAGCACCACTACTTGAACCCGGTGCCGATCCGGCTGATCCACGACCGGTGGATCGACAAGTACACGGAGCGCGTCGTGTCGGCGCTCCTCGACCTCAAGAGCGACCTGGAGGAGACAGCATGAGCACCATGACCCAGACGACCGTGCAGGTCTACCAGTTGTTCATCAAGGCGACCCCGGAGCAGATCTGGGAGGCGATCGTCGACCCCGAGCTGACGTCGAAGTACTTCTACGGTTCGCGGATCACGATCACACCGGAAGGTCGTGTCTCGACGAACCCGGACGGCTCGGAGTCGTGGGGCGACTCCGAGGTGCTCGAGTGGGATCCGCCGCGCAAGCTCGTCCACGGCTGGCAGTCGGCCTACGACCCCGAGCTCGCCAGCGAAGCGACGAGCCGCGTGACATGGGAGATCGAGTCGCAGGACGGCGGCACTGACGAAGCTGACGCTCGTGCACGACCAGCTCGAGGACGCGCCGAAGACGGCGGAGAGCGTCGCCGGCGGCTGGATGCTGGTTCTGAGCGGCCTCAAGACGCTGCTCGAGACCGGCAAGCCACTCGCCGGGTAGGACACGAGGCCGGTGCCTGGCACCAGGGTGCCAGGCACCGGCTGTCGGTCTCGGATTACGGCAGGAAGTAGTTCGGGTTCGGCATCTTGAACGTCCTGTCAGCGAACCCGCCGTTCAGGTCGCTGAACTGGTCGCCGAAGTTGGCGACGATGTCGTAGCCGAGGTCCTGCTCGATGTGCTTGCGCGTGAGCGTCTTGTAGTCGTCCGTGTTGCACCCGGTCGGCGTGTCGCCTGCGCACGGCAGCAGCCACGGCGCATCCGTCGGGTAGCTCGCAAGCGGAGGCTTGAGGAACAGCGCCGTCGGCGTCGGATAGTGGTTGTGGATCGCGGGCGGCGACGCCATGTTGTCGGTCGTCAGGTTCCCGAGAGTGGTCGCAGCCTGGCTCGTCGGCCTCCCCGTCAGGAAGATGATCGCGTATCCGAGCTGATTCGCCCCGGTCGCCATCTTCACCATCCCCGGCACCGCCGGGAAGAGCTCCCCGTTCACGAAGGTCGCGTTCGTCGTGGGGTTGAACGCCCAGTTCGAGAAGATCTCGTAGTTGTAGGTCGCGAGGGTCGTGTCGTCGACGTCGAGCACGATCGCCTTCTTCTGACGGCCGACCGGCGGGTTCCCGCGCAGCGTGAGCCAGGCGGCCCCGTTGGCGGCGACGATCTGCGCCTCCTTCGCGTAGTTGCTGTCGGGCGCGAAGTTGCCGCTGCCGAGCGGGTCGCCGTAGTAGTTCTTGATCTGCTGCTTCAAGACGTCGACGTTCGTGACGTCGTCGGCGTACTGCGGCGTGATCGTCTGGATCGCCGGGCCGGTGGCAGCCTGCGAGACGGCCACCGTGACGACAACGGTGGCCGCGATCGCGAGCAACACGATCCACCGCGTCCGCCGCAAGCCCCTGAGCTTCCTCACGTCGTATCTCCCCCTTCGGTCGCTCGTTCGGTGCAGCGCGACCATAACGCGGCGCTGAGCAGGGTTGCGACGGAAGGAAGGGCTACGAGCGAGCGGCGGCGACGACCAGCTCGGCGACCTCGGTCGGGGTCGTGCCCACCCGGATCCCGACTGCCTCGAGCGCCTCTTTCTTCGCCTGCGCCGTGCCGGACGAGCCGGAGATGATCGCGCCGGCGTGGCCCATCGTCTTGCCGGGCGGAGCCGAGAAGCCGGCGATGTACGAGTACACGGGCTTCGACATGTGCTCCGACGCCCACCGGGCCGCCTTCTCCTCCTCGTCGCCGCCGATCTCGCCGACCAGGACGACGAACTCCGTCTCGGCGTCGGCCTCGAACTTGGCGAGGATGTCGACGAAGCCCGAGCCGACGACCGGGTCGCCGCCGATCCCGACGATGGTCGAGTTGCCGAGCCCGCGCTGCGCCACCTCGTGGCCGATCTGGTACGTCAGCGTCCCGGACCGCGAGACGAGCCCGATGTTGCCGGCGCGGAACACTTGCGCCGGGATGATCCCGACGTTCGCCTTGCCGGGTGAGAGGACACCCGGGCAGTTCGGCCCGATCAGCGTGACTCCCTTCGGCCTGATGTACGTATAGACGCGCAGCATCTCGTGAGCCGGGATGTGCTCGGTGATGCAGATGACGGTCGTGATCCCGGCGTCGACCGCCTCGTAGATCGCGTCGGGCGCGAACCGCGCAGGCACGAAGATCATCGAGGTGTTCGCACCCGCTTCGGCGACCGATCGGCAACCGTGTCGAAGACGGGAATGCCGTCGACGTCCTGGCCGCCCTTGCCCGGCGTCACCCCGGCGACGACGTTGGTGCCGTAGTCGCGGTTGCGCAGGCCGTGGAACCGCCCCTCGGAGCCCGTGAGCCCCTGGACGACGAGGCGCGTGTCGTTGTCGACGATGATCGCCATCAGCGGCCGCCTTGCGTCCCGACAGCACGAGCGTCGGGAGCTCATCACGCCGTCGGTGACGCGGTCTCCGAGCAGCGCGCGCACACGCGCTGGCCTCCTCGCCCTCGCAGCCGACGCGCGCGAGCCACGGCTCGATCTCGAGCGGCCGCTCCATGAAACGCTCGTCGGCGACCTCGAGCCCGGCGAGCTCGAAGAACGAGTGCCACTCGGCGACACCGTAGTTGCGAACGTGACTCGGGTCGCGCAACCGGTCGGCCTGCTCCGATTGCCTCGCTGACGAACGTGTTGTCGCAGATGACGACGCGTTGCTTCGCCACCCTCGCCATCTCCTTCACGGCCGCCTGGACGTCTACGAAATGGTGGGCTGCTAGCCGGCAGGCGACGGCGTCGAAGCTTCCGTCGGCGAACGGGAAGCGCCTCGGCGGGCGCGGTCGAGTCGGCCTTCATGCCCGGGCGCCGGGTCGACCGTCACGACGGTCGCCCGAGCTCGCGCAACCGCCGGGCGACGTGCCCGCCGCCGGTCGCAACGTCGAGCACGGTGACACCCGTCGCAGGCTCGCACCACCGGATAACGAGATCGAGGTCCTCACCCGCTGCGTGGACGGGACTCGTGCGGTAGGCCTCCGCCCGCTCGCTCCAGACGTCGGTCATGCGGCCAGCTCCACGGCGGTCCTCGCGGCATCGAGCATCGTCGGCGCGACGTGGACGTTCGGCGGCGCTGCGTCCCGGAGGATCGCGAGCCCCTCCTCGGCGTTGGTGCCGTCGAGGCGGACGACGATCGGGACGTCGAGCTCGATCCGCTCGAGCGCCTCGAGAATGCCGCGCGCGACCTCGTCGCAGCGTGTGATCCCGCCGAAGATGTTGAAGAAGATCGACTTCACCTGCGGGTCGCGCGCGATCACCTCGAGCGCGTCGACCACGCCCTCGGCGTCCCCGCCGCCGCCGAGGTCGCAGAAGTTCGCCGGCTTGCCGCCCGCCGTGACGACTACGTCGACGGTCGACATCGACAGCCCTGCTCCGTTGCCGAGGATGCCGACGGAGCCGTCGAGCTTCACGTAGGTGACGCCCTTCTCGCGTGCGAACGCCTCGAGCGGATCGGCGGCGCTCGTGTCGCGGAGCTCGGCGATGTCGGGATGCCGGTAGAGCGCGCTGTCGTCGACCGTGAACTTCGAGTCGAGGGCCTTCACCTCGCCCTCCGGAGTGACGATCAGCGGATTGATCTCGCAGAGCATCGCGTCGCTCTCGACGAAGCAGCGATAAAGCTGCTCGATGATCGCCGCGATCTGCTTCTGCTCGCCTGGATCGTGCGACGCCCGCGCCGTAGACAAGCCGCCGTGCGATCCAGGGCTGGTAGCCCTCGAGCGGATCGACGTGGAGGCGAACGAGCGCGTCGGGCTGTTCGCCGCGACCTCCTCGATCTCGACGCCGCCCTGCGTCGTGAACATGAACAGCGGCCGCTTCGCGCCGCGGTCGAAGGTCACCGAGAGGTAGTACTCCTTCGCGATCTCGGACGCACGCTCGATCCAGAGCTTCTCGACGACGTGCCCGCGGATGTCGAGGCCGAGGATCGCGTCGGCCTTGGCTTCTGCGTCGCTCGCGTCCTCCGCGAGCTTGACGCCGCCCGCCTTCCCGCGGCCGCCCGTCAGGACCTGGGCCTTGACGACCACCTGGCCGCCGAGCTCCTCGGCGGCCGCTCGAGCCTCGGCCGGGAGTCGTCGCCGTCCGCCCTTCGGAGACGGGGATGCCGAACTTCCGGAAGAGCTGCTTGCCCTGGTACTCGTAGAGGTCCATCGGCCGCGCGGCACTCTACCGGCGGCCGCGCGGCGAGCCGTCGCTAGTCTCGCTCGCGTGGACGCGATCACCGTCTCCGACCTCCGCAAGCACTACGGCGAGGTGCAGGCGCTCGACGGCGTGTCCTTCGCCGTGCGCGAAGGCGAGGTGTTCGCGCTGCTCGGCCCGAACGGCGCCGGCAAGTCGACGACCGTGCGCGTGCTGGTCACCCTCACGCATCCCGACTCGGGAGCGGCGTCGGTCGCGCGGGCACGACGTGCTGCGCCGACCCGACACCGTGCGGCGTGCGATCGGCTACGTCCCGCAGGACTCGGGCGTCGACCAGTTCGGGACGGGCCGCGAGAACCTGATGCTGCAGGGCCGCGTGCAGGAGATGAACGGACGCGACCTGCGCAGCCGCGTCGACCAGCTGCTCGAGCTCGTCGGCATCGCCGACGCGGCCGACCGCATCGTCAAGACCTACTCCGGCGGCATGCGCCGCCGGCTCGACATCGCCCTCGGCCTCGTCCACCGGCCACGCGTCCTCTTCCTCGACGAGCCGACCACGGGCCTGGACCCCGAGGCGCGGGTCGCGATGTGGTCCGAGGTGTCGCGGCTCGCCGAGGCGGAGGCGCTGACGATCCTGCTCACGACGCACTACCTGGAGGAGGCCGACCAGCTCGCCGACCGGCTGTCGATCGTGTCGCAGGGCAAGGTCGTCGTCGAGGGAACGCCGGTCGAGCTCAAGGCGGGGCTTCGCGGCGACGCGGTGCACGTCGAGCTCGTAGACTCCGAGGTCGACGCCGCCCGCAGGTGCTCGCGGGCGTCGGGGCGCGGCCGGAGCAGGTCGATCGACGGTCGCACGATCGTCTCGCGGGTGCTCGAACGGCGGTCGGGAGCTGCCGGGGATCCTCTCCGCGCTCGAGGCGCCGGCATCTCGGTCGCGTCCGTCTCGCTCTCGCGCCCGTCGCTCGACGACGTCTACCTCCACTACACCGGCCGCGACTTCAGCACGGAGGACCGCGGCGAATGACCGTGTTGCGCGACACGTGGTTCATGACGGTCCGCCAGGCACGCAACCTGATGCGCGAGCCGATCTGGATCGTGCTGCTGCTCGATGCAGCCGATGGTGTGGCTGGTGCTCTACGGGCAGCTGTTCCGCAACGTGACGAAGCTCGGAGGCTTCGGCACCGAGCTCCTACATCACGTTCCTCGCGCCGGCGATCGTCGTCATGAACGCGTTCTTCGGCGCGACCTGGAGCGGGATGTCGATGATCAACGATCTCGACCACAAGGTCGTCGAACGTTTCCTCGCGACACCCGCCTCGCGCTTCTCGATCGTGCTGTCGCAGATCGTCCGCTCGGCGCTGACCGCGGCGATCCAGGCCGTCGTGATCCTGCTCGTGTCGGTCGCGCTCGGCGTGCGCATCCACACCGGCTGCGCTCGGCTGGCTGACGATCATCCTCGCCGCGATCCTCGTGAACAGCGCGTTCGCCGGAGTCTCGCAGGCGATCGCGCTGCTCACTCGTCGGGAGGCGACGATGATCGCGGTCGCCAACTTCATCGGTCTGCCGTTGCTGTTTCTCTCGACCGACGATGATCGCGGGCCGCAGATGCCGGAATGGATGCAGACGGTCGCGAAGTTCAACCCGGTCGACTGGGGCGTGCGCGCGGCGCGCGAGGTCGTGCTGCCGAACACCGACTGGTCGACCGTCGGCTGGCATCTGCTGTTGCTGCTCGTGCTGACCTCGGCCACCACGGCGGGCTGGGCGACCTCGACGTTCCGCGCGTACCAGCGGTCGCTCTAGGTCGGCCCCGCTCGGGCGCATCGCCGTGAGCCCGATCGCGCAGATCGGCTGCCCGATCGCGACCGGCGAGCCACCGCGACGGCGACGTCCGCTCACGACGCCGCCCCGGTCGGCGCGATCTCGTTCTCCATCTTCATCGCCTCGACGATGCAGACGACCTGGCCGGGACGACCTCGTCCGCCGCCACGACCTTCACGTCGATCACGGTGCCCTGCATCGGGCTGCGCACCGTCCCCGAGCCGGAGCCGGCGGCGGCTGCCGCCTCCCGTTCGCGCCTCCGCCGAGCGAGCGCGCGGTACGGCGGCTCCGGCGAGAGCACCTTGACGCGAGACGCGTCGCCCGTCGACCTCGACCTCCGTCGCCAGCGTCGACAACACGCCGTCCGGCGCCCTCGCTACGCTCGTTGTCCGATGAGACAACTGTTCCGCCTGCTGCGCAAGCTCGCTCGACTCGACGATCCCCTCACACGTCTCACCGGCGCGAAAACATGGTTGAGAGAGCAGCGCCCGATGAAAACCGACGAGCGTCTGCACGCCGCTCGATCCGGTATTCGCCGAGTGCGCGCAGCATGCGCCCGATCGCGTCGTGGCGGTCGGCGCCGTGCACGATCACCTTGGCGATCATCGGGTCGTACAGCGGCGAGACCTCCGGAGCCCACGTCGACGCCGGAGTCCACACGGACACCGGGCCCCGACGGCTCGCGATAGGCCGTGACCCGCCCCGGCGACGGCAGGAAGCCCCGACCGGCGATCCTCGGCGTTGATCCGGCATTCGATCGCATGACCCTGCAACCGGATCTCGTCCTGGCTGAACCCGAGTGGCCGCCCCGCCGCGATCTCGACCTGCGCGCGCACGATGTCGATGCCCGGAGACGAGCTCGGTCACGGTGTGCTCGACCTGGATCCGCGTGTTCATCTCCATGAAGTAGTACGACCCGTCCGCGGCCAGCAGCCCCTCGATCGTCCCGGCCGACCGGTAACCGGCCGCGCGGGCTACGTCGACGGCGATCGCACCGATGCGGGCGCGCAGCGGCTCGTCCACCGCCGGCGAGGGGGTCTCCTCGACGAGCTTCTGATGGCGGCGCTGGATCGTGCAGTCACGCTCGCCGAGGTGCACGACGTTCCCGTGCGCGTCGGCCAGGACCTGCACCTCGACATGCCGCGGGTGTTCGAGGTACCGCTCGACGTAGACGGCTTCATCGGCGAAGTACGACGCGACCCTCGCGCCGGGCCGACTCGAGCGCCTGCTCCGCCTCGTCGCCGGGCTTCGCACCACCTTCATCCCCTTGCCGCCGCCGCCGGCGGCCGCCTTGATCAGGAACGGGTAGCCGTGCTCCGCGCCCAGCGCGATCACCTCGTCGGTCGAGCTCGACGGCGTCGGTCGTGCCGGGGATGATCGGAACGCCGGCCGCGCGCATCGCCTCGCGAGCCCGGGTCTTCGACCCCATCAGCTCGATCGCCGACGGGGGAGGGCCGATCCAGATGAGCCCGGCCGCCTCGACCGCCGCTGGCGAACCCGGCGTTCTCGGCCAGGAAGCCGTAGCCCGGATGGATCGGCCTCGGCGCCCGAGCGCGGACGCCGCGTCGAGCAGCTTCTCGACGACGAGATAGGACTCGGCCGACGTTTCCCCGCCCAGGGCGAATGCCTCGTCGGCGAACCGGGGGTGCAGCGCCGCTCGGTCGACGTCCGAGTACACGGCAACCGACGCGATTCCGAGGTCCCGGAGCCCTCGGAACACGCGGATGGCGATCTCGCCTCGATTCGCGACGAGCACTTTGGCGAACACGGCCGTATTCTCCCTGCCGAATGGGGCTTCGCCGACCAGCTGACCGTCGCGCGCGCGCTCTCGGCGCCGGTCGTGGTCGCGCTGTTCGCGATCCCGTTCAGCGGCCACGACTACTGGGGCACCGCCGTGTTCTGCGCGCGATGGCGACGGACTGGTTCGACGGCCGGATCGCGCGCCGCGCGGGGCGCACGTCGCCGTTCGGCTCGCTGCTCGATCCGGTCGCCGACAAGCTGCTCGTCCTCTCGACGCTGATCGTCTTGCTCGGCGCGCACGTGTTCCCGGCATGGATGGTCGCCGCGATCGTCGCCCGTGAGCTGCTGATCAGCGGTCTCCGCCAGGCGGCGGTCGAGCGCGGCATCGTGATCGCGGCACGCGATCTCGGCAAGCTGAAGACGTGGGCGCAGGCGATCGCGGCCGCGCGTCGGCGGCCTGGCCGCGGCGGGCGTCTGGCGCGACGACGTCGCCTGGTGGGCGCTGCTGGTCGCGCTCGTCCTGACCTGGCTGTCGGGGATCGACTACGCCCGCTCGGCGCCGAGACTCTTCCGCCAGCGCGCCGCCGCCTCCGGCTGACCGCGTCGACCCGCGCTACGTCTCGTCGCCGGCGGAGTCGAGCGCCTCTGCGAGCCCGGCTTGCCACCATGGATCCGGCTGACGGCTCCGTGCGGGAGCAAGCTCGAACCGGCCGTGCGACCTCGGGCGACTGCTCGGGATCGAGCTCCAGCGTCCATCGCCGCGAGCTTATCGGCCGTCCGCGGCAGCTCACCCGTTCGAGGGATTGAGCCGTGCCGCACCTGCCGTTCCCCCATCCGGGTGATGTCCAGGTCCGGGTGCTCGGCGCCAGAATCGATCGCGATGCGGCAACCACCAGGAAGGATGTGCCCCAGATGCTCCAGTGGAATGCAAAGCTCTGGTTGCCGTGGTGGCGTCCTGGTCGTCCTCGCCGCGCTCCTCGGCAACGCTCGTGCGACCCGATCAACTTCACCTGGTAACAGGTCCCGCCGATCGCGGTGACCAGTGGCCACGCTTCCTCCTGCGACGACTGCTCGCGGTCGTCGTACCGGTCTCGGTCATCGGCATCGGTGCGTACGTCGCAGCGACCGCCTGGTTCGTGCACTCGCAGCCGTCGATCGACGACGCTGATCGGAGTCGACCGCCTTCTTCGCGGCGTCGACGCTCGCGGAGCGGTTCCCGGTGCCGGTCGAAGGCGCCGACGCCAACGGCGTCTCGCTCGGGCTTCGTGTTCGCCGTCGCCGGCGCTCGTGCTCTTCGGCTGGGCGGCCGGCACGTTCGTCTACGTGAGCGCACCGACGTGATCGCGCTGCTCGAGCACAAGCCGCGATTCGGACGGTCTTCAACGCCGGCGTCTTCGGAGTCGTCGGCACGCTCGCGGGATCGATGCTCCATCCTCGTCCGACGGCACGGGCCGGCGGCATCTCCTGCTCGAGGTCACACTCACCGCGGCGGTGCTTTACTCGGCGAACCTGCTGCTGGTCACGGCCGCGATGTCCGCGTCGGGGTCGGAGCTCGTCTACGTGCGCCTCATCCGCTCGAACGTGCACTGGACGATCCTGCCGTTCGCGCTGATGGCATCGACGGCACTCATGCTGATCGTGCTCTGGCAGCGGACGCCGTATCTGTTCGCGGCCCTGGCCGGTCCGCTTGCGGCGATCTCGCTGTACCAGCGATCGACGCACCGGGTCCTCGGCGCGGTCCGGCTCTCGCTCACCGACCCGCTCACCGGCCTCGGCAACCACCGTCACTTCCACGAGCGGTTCGAAGCCGGCGATCGCGACCGCACGCGAGCGCGGCACGACAGCTCTCGCTCTGCCTGCTCGACCTCGACGACTTCAAGCAGGTCAACGACCGCTTCGGCCACCCGGCGGGCGACGGTGTCCTCTCCAAGGTCGCAGCCCGTCTGCGCTCGGGCGGCGAGGCGTTCCGGCTGGGCGGCGACGAGTTCGCGCTCCTGCTCCCGGAGGTCAGCGAGCCGATGGCGCTCGCGGCGGCCCAATCGATCGTCACCCGCCTCGGCGCGGCCGAGGTCAGTCCCGGCGGCGGACTCACCGTCAGCGCCGGGGTCGCGACGTTCCCGCAGCACGGACGCGATCGGGACACCCTGATCCGGGTCGCCGACGGCGCGCTCTACTGGGCGAAGGAACAGGGCAAGAACCAGGTCCGACCGCCGAGCGAGGTCGCCGACGCGACGACGCTCGGCCTGCTCGGCGCGGGCGACCAGACTGCGCGCGTGCGCGCGGCGGCGTCGCTCGCGCGCGTCGTCGACGCGCGCCACGCCGACTCGGGCAGCCATTCTGAGCGCGTGGCGCTCTTCGCAGGGAGGATCGCGGAGCAGCTCGGGTTGCCGCCGGAGCAGGTCGAGCTGACGCGAATGGCGGGGAGCCTGCACGACCTGGGCAAGCTCGCGATCCCCGAGGAGCTGCTGCGCAAGCCCGGCTCGTTGACCGTCGAGGAGCGCCGCCTGCTTCAACGCCATCCGCAGGTCGGCTACCGGATGCTCGCGAGTCTCGGCGTCGAGCCGATCGCCGACTGGGTGCTCCACCAGAGCGAGCGCTGGGACGGCGCCGGCTATCCCGGAGGGGCTCTCGCGCGACGCGATCCCGCTGGGCTCGCGGATCGTGTTCGTCGCGGACGCGTTCGACTCGATGACGTCGACGCGCCCCTACCGCCCGGCGCTCCGCCGTGCGGAGGCGCTTCGCGAGCTCGAGCGGTGCTCGGGATCGCAGTTCGACCCGGAGGTGGTCGACGCGTTTCTCGAGACGGTCGAGCCGCGGCCGCTCGCCACGGCCTGAGACCCGCTACCGCTAGAGCGGGATGTTGCCGTGCTTGCGCGGCGGCCGGCGCTCGCGCTTGGTGATCGCCGTCTGCAGCGCGTCGATCAGGACCGGTCGCGTGCGCCGGGGCTCGATCACGTCGTCGACGTAGCCGCGCTCCGCGGCGGTGTACGGGTTTGCGAACCGCTCGCGGTACTCGGCGATCAGCTCCGCCCGCCGGGCGTGCGGATCCTCGGCGTCCGCGAGCTCGTTGCGGAAGATGATGTTGACCGCGCCCTCCGGCCCCATCACGGCCACCTCGGCGGTCGGCCAGGCAAAGTTGAAGTCGGCACGGACGTGCTTCGAGCTCATGACGTCGTACGCGCCGCCGTACGCCTTGCGCGTGATCACGGTCAACTTGGGCACTGTCGCCTCGCAGTACGCGTAGAGCAGCTTCGCTCCGTGGCGGATGATGCCGCCCCACTCCTGCGCCGTCCCGGGCAGAAATCCCGGCACGTCGACGAAGGTGATCAGCGGGATGTTGAACGCATCGCAGGTGCGCACGAAGCGTGCCGCCTTCTCGGACGACGCGATGTCGAGCACCCCGGCGAGCGCCTTCGGTTGGTTGCCGACGATTCCGACGCTGTACCCGCCGAGGCGGGCGAAGCCGCAGACGATGTTCTCGGCGAAGAGCGGCTGCAGCTCCAGGAAGTCGCCGTCGTCCACGACGGCGGTCACGACGTCCTTGATGTCGTAGGGCTTCGTCGCCTCGTCCGGGATCAGCTCGTCGAGCTCGGGCGCCTCGCGGTCGGGCGGGTCGGCCGGCGGGTCGTACGGGGTCGGGTGAGCGTTCGACTGCGGCAGGAAGCTGAGCAGGTAGCGCGCATCCTCGAGCGCCGACTCCTCGTCGGCCGCGGTCAGATGAGCCACCCCCGACTTGCTCGCGTGAGCCGTCGCGCCGCCGAGCTCCTCGAAGCTCACTTCTTCGCCGGTCACCGTCTTCACGACGTCGGGGCCGGTGATGAACATGTAGGACGACCCCTCGACCATCAGCACGAAGTCGGTCATCGCCGGGGAGTAGACGGCGCCTCCGGCGCACGGGCCCATGATCAGCGAGATCTGCGGGATCACGCCCGACACCTGGACATTGCGCCAGAAGATCTCGGCGTAGCCCGCCAGCGACACGACGCCCTCCTGGATCCGGGCGCCGCCGGAGTCGTTGATGCCGATCACAGGGCACCCGTACTTTGCAGCGAGGTCCATGACCTTGCAGATCTTCTCGGCGAACACCTCCGACAGCGAACCGCCGAAGACGGTGAAGTCCTGGCTGAACACGAACACCCGGCGGCCGAAGATCGTCCCGTAGCCGGTCACCACTGCGTCGCCGTACGGGCGCCGTTCGAGCATCCCGAAGTTCGACTCGCGATGACGGACGTACCGGTCGAGCTCCACGAACGAGCCCGGATCGCAGAGCCGTTCGGCGCGTTCGCGCGCGAGCAGCTTTCCCTGGTCGCGCTGCCGCGCGACCGAGTGTTCCGACCCGGCGTGCCGCGCCTCCTCGCGGAGCTCGGACAGCCACTCGAGCTTCTCGCTGGTGGTCGCGTGCACGCCCGGGTTCTCCGCCTTCGCCATGTGGGCGGAGCCTAAAGGCGCGGACGGCACTGGGGGTAGCATCGCGGGATGCGCGTGAAAGAGCTGCGCCTCGCGCTCACCGTCGCCGACTACGACGAGGCGCTCGCTTTCTACCGCGACGCGCTCGGGCTCCCGCTGCTCGAGGTCTGGACCGAGCCCGACGGCCGCGTCGCACTGCTCGAGGCCGGCCGGGCGACGCTCGAGCTGCTCGACGCGGCGCACGCGGCAGCGGTCGATGAGATCGAGGTCGGGCGGCGGGTCGCCGGGCCCGTGCGCATCGCCCTCGAAGTCGAGGACTCCACCTCGGTCGCCGAGGCGCTCGAAGCCGCGGGCGCCGAGCGGATCGGCGGCCCGATCGACACTCCCTGGCGACATCGCAACGTCCGGCTTCAGGCGCCCGACGGAATGCAGCTCACCCTCTTCTCGGTGCTCGACGACCAATGACGCTCGACCGCGCGACCGTCTGGCCGTACGACGAGAACGGCCGGCCGGGCGATTTCTTCTACCAGCGCTATGCCCACCCGACCGGGGCAGCCGCCGAAGCGGCGCTCGGCGCGCTCGACGGCGGCAAGGCGCTCCTCTTCGGTTCGGGAACCGCGGCCGTGACCGCCTGCGTGTTCGCGTTGACGAAGCCCGGCGCGACGATCGCGCTTGCGCAGGGCGCCTACTTCGGCACCGCCGTCGCTTTCTCGGAGTTCTCCGCCTGGGGGCTCGAGATCGTCGAGTTCGACCAGACCGGCCCGGCGCCCGAGGGAGCCGACGTCGTCTGGCTCGAGTCACCCGCCAACCCGCTGCTCAGCGTCCCGGACTGGGAGACTGCGCGCCGCCATTCCGGCGTCGTCGTCTGCGACGCTACCGCGTCGACGCCGGTCTTCCTTCGCGGCCTCGACGAGGGCGCCCACGTCGTCCTCTACTCGGCGACGAAGTACCTGACCGGCCACCACGACGCGCTGCTCGGCGCCATCGTCACGCGGGACGAGCTCACCTTCGCGCGGCTGCGCGAGCTGCGCAGCCACCTGGGCCTGAGCGCGTCGCCCGACGCGGCGATGTCGCTGCTCAGGGGGCTGAAGAGCCTCGAGCTGCGCATGCAACGGAGCACCGAGACGGCCCGCCTGCTCGCTGACCGCCTCGGCGAGCATCCGGCGGTGCGCGTCGTCCGCTATCCCGGCTTCGGCGGGCTGATCTCGTTCGACGTCGCGGGCGATCCGGTGCCCGTGGAGACCGCGACCCGACTGATCGCGAACCAGACGAGCCTCGGCGGCGTCACGTCGTCGATGGAGAGCCGCCACCGCTGGGAGGGCGACCGCATCCCGCTCGGGCTGCTGCGGCTCTCGGTCGGTGTCGAGGACGCCGACGCGCTCTGGGCCGACCTCGAGCAGGCCCTCGCGCACGCCTAGGGCCTAGAGCCGGAGGAGGGACTCGAACCCTCGGCCACTGATTTACAAGACCAGCGCTCTACCAGCTGAGCTACTCCGGCGAATACGCGCATTGTAGGTCGATCGCTGTTGCCAGATCTGCGAACTGCTCGTCCGACGCTCGATGCACCATGGAAACGTGCACCACCCGAAGGACATAGGCGACAGGTCAACGCTCGCCATCGCGCTGGCACTCAACTCACGCGGGTTCGCGACCTACTTGCCCTTCGGCGAGAACACGAGGTGTGACCTCATTGTCGATTATGGGCACCGCCTCTCGCGAGTTCAGTGCAAGACCGGCCGATTGCTCAACGGCAGCGTCGAGTTTCGAACGGCGAGCAGCTATCTGCATCACCCGAATCCCAAGATCCGCTCCCGGTCGTATCGCGGCGAGATCGACGAGTTCGGGGTGTTCTGTCCGCAACTTGGAAGCGTCTACATCGTTCCGATCGAGCAAGTCCCGGACACCATGGCGATGCTCCGCGTCGATCCCCCTCGAAATGGGCAAGCCGACGCGCATACGCCCCGCAGCGGACTACGAAATCGCGCACGTCGACTTGCAGCTGACGGCTACGCGAGAACCTGACGGCCCTGCTGGTGCGTGATGATCTTCCGCTTCACCCGCTGGAGCGCGTTGTCGATCGTCTTCGTGTCGCACGCCAGCTCCACCGCCATCTCGTCGTACGACGAGCCCTCGAGGTAGAGGCGCAGCGCGTCCGCCTCGAGCGGCGACAGCGTGCGTCGACAGGCAGCCGACGAGCGACTGCAGCTCCTCCGTCGAGATCACCTTGACGGCGGGCTCGTGGACGTGTGAGGCGGGCAGCGCGTCGCCGAGCGCGCACTCGCCTTCGGACTCCTGGCCGGCCGGGGTGTGGCTGAACGAGACATAGGTGTTGAGCGGCGCGTGCTTGAGCCGGGTCGCCGTCTTGATCGCCGTGATGATCTGACGGGTCACGCACAGCTCGGCGAACGACCGGAACGACGTCTCCTTGTCGGGGCGGAAGTCGCGGACGGCCTTGTAGAGGCCGACCAGGCCTTCCTGGATCAGGTCGTCCGAGTCGCCGCCGGCGAGGAAGTACGAGCTCGCCTTCAAGCGCACGAACGACGTGTAGCGCCGGATCAGCTGGTCCATCGCGGCGGTGCTGCCGTTGGCGGCCTTCAGCACGAGCTGCAGATCCTCAAGCTCTCGTTGAGCTTTGTGGGGTGATTTCGGTACGGCGGCGGTGCGGACGGACATGGCGGCATACCCCCGATTTGGAAGGCTTTATGGGCTTCGACTCCCGTCCTGCACCAACGAAGTCTCACCCTGAGGTTGAGGTGAATCTAGCAGGGACCCGCAAGGAGCACAAGCCCTATTTGCGGGGGTCCCGCTTTACTCGCCTCTGCGGAGCCGTTCGAGGCGCGCGCGCGTCTCCTCGTCGAGCTTGCCGGCCAGCCCGCCCGGAGGCGCGTCGGGCAGAGCCGGCGCCGGCAGGTCGCGGAAGAACGTCCGGGAGGAGAGCTTCTGCACCTCGATCCCCGCCGCCGCCGCGACCGTCGTGTCGCTGGTCACCAGCACGACCCGTTCCCGGCCGCGGTGGTCGGCCGCGAGGCGCTCGAGCAGCGTGTCGGCGTGGTCGGCGAACCGGATCTCGAGTGGTCCTCGCCGCAGGTCGGTGCCGACGCCGTCGAACACGAGCACCCCTCTCGCCCCACGCTCGGCGACGAACGATGCGAGCGCGTCGCCGAGCTCGCGAGCATCGGCGAACGGGCCGGCGTGCAGCAGGTTGTAGCCGTCGAAGAGATAGAGCGTCGAGTCAGCCACGCTGCCGCTTCGCCTCGTACAGCAGGAGCGCGGCGGCGACGCTGACGTTGAGCGAAGCGACGGCGCCGGCGAGCGGAGCGGCGACCAGCGCGTCGCAGGTGCGCCGGACGAGCGGGCGCAGCCCCTTGCCCTCCGCCCCGAACAC
Source organism: uncultured Thermoleophilia bacterium (assembly GCA_963742615.1). GTDB lineage: Bacteria > Actinomycetota > Thermoleophilia > Gaiellales > Gaiellaceae > PALSA-600. Next base: position 632,093 of record CAVUMS010000004.1, read on the forward strand.
GAGGGCGAGCCCACCCGAGAGGTCGGTCTCCCACATCGACGGCACGCCCACCTCCCCGGCCGCGCCGTAGACCCACAGGTCCGGGCCCTTGACCTCCTCGAGGTAGCGAGCGAGGTTCGGAACGACCGCCAGCGGCAGGTGCTCGACCGCGCCGGCCGAGGCGCGTGCGACGGCAGGCGTGACGACGGCCGAGCCGTGCGCGGGCACGACGACGCCCGTGGCGCCGGCGCCGTCGGCGCTCCGGCAGACCGCTCCGAGATTCCGTGGGTCGGTGACCCGGTCGAGGACAGCGAGCAGCGGCCGCTCGGTGCGGGCGAGCTCGTAGCCGTCCGCGTAGCGATACGGCTCGACGAGCGCGAGCACTCCCTGGTGATCGCGCGTCCCGGCGCGCTCGGTGAGCTCGCGGTCGAGCTTGAGCTTCGCGCCGGCCTCGGCGAGCCACGGCTCGGCGCCGAGCGCGCGTTCGGTCGCCCAGACCTCGAGCACCTCGCGCCGGCCCCGCAGCACCTCTCGAACCGAGCGCCGGCCGTAGACGAGGTCCGGCGTCACGGACGGCGCACGAGCGTGAAGCTGCCGTCCGGCTCGTCGCGCATCTCCCATCCGGCGGCGGCGAGCTCGTCCCGCAGCCGGTCGGCGGTGCCGAAATCGCGGTCGGCGCGCGCCTGCTGGCGCCGGTCGGCGAGCCGAGAGACCTCCGCGGTAGGCGCGTCGCGCTCGGCGAGCGACTCGAGGCCGAAGACGGCGAGCCCCCGTCGCAAGGGCTCCAGCCGGCGGGCGGAAGCCCAGCCGTGCAGCACCGCGAGCGCCCGAGGGGTGTCGAAGTCGTCCTCGAGCGCCTCCCGGAACTCCGACCAGTCGGCGTCGGCGCCGTCCGCCGCGGGCTGGGTGAACGCGTTCCGGAGCGTCTCGGTGCGGGCGGCGGCCTGCGCCATCGTCTCCTCGGAGAAGTCGATCGGCTTGCGCCAGTGGCCGGTGAGGAAGAAGACGAGCAAAGTCTCCCGGCCCCACTCGTCGATCGCCTCGCGCAACGTGGTGACGTTGCCGAGCGACTTCGACATCTTCTCGCCGGTGAACCGGAGCATGCCGTTGTGCGCCCAGATCGATGCGAACGGATGCCCGAGCGAGTGCGACTGCGCCACCTCGTTCTCGTGGTGGGGGAAGACGAGGTCGAGACCGCCGCCGTGGATCTCGAACGCGGGCCCGAGCAGCTCCTCGGCCATCGCGGAGCACTCGATGTGCCACCCCGGCCGGCCGCGGCCCCAGGGCGACTCCCACCAGGTGTCCTCGGTGCCGGGCTTGTTGGCCTTCCAAAGTGCGAAGTCGCGGCCGTCCTCCTTGAGCGGGTTCGGTTCCTGCTCCTCGACCTGGTCCGGGCGTTGGCCCGAAAGGCGCCCGTAGTCGGGGAAGCTCGCCACGCGGAAGTAGACATCGCCGTCAACCGGGTACGCGTGGCCGGTCGCGATCAGGGCCTCGATGAACTGCACGATCTGCGGCACCGACTCGGTCGCCTTCGGCAGGTGGTCGGGTTGCCCCAGCCCGAGGTCGCCTGTGTCCTCCAGGTACCAGGCGGTCGCCTTCGCCGCGAGCTCGGCGCTCGCGCCGGGCGCGGCGTCGTAGATCTTGTCGTTGATGTCGGTGATGTTGTGGACGAGGGTCGCCTCGTAGCCGGTCGCGCGAAGCCACGAGCGCAACCACATCCCGACGAGGAACGGCCTCGCGTTGCCGACGTGCGCCCGGGCGTACACGGTCGGGCCGCAGAAGTACATCCGGACCGGTCCCGGCGGCGGCGGCAGCTCGACCGGCGAGCGAGAGAACGTGTCGTAGAGGCGCACGGGGCCTAGGTTAGTTGCGCACGACGGATCGCCTCGTCACGCGGCAGCGCGTGCAGCACGGCCCAGAGCTCGGGACCGCGCTCACGCCCCGTCAGCGCGACGCGCAGCGCGCGGAGGTCGCCGCCGACCGCCTTCAGCTCGCGCAGCACGGCCTTCGCAGTGTCTTTGTCGACCAGGTCCGGAAGCGGCGAGCGGAGCTCGACGAACCGTTCGAGCGTCTCGGGGCTCGGGCTCGCGCCCGCAAGCAACAAACTGTTGGTCGGTGGTTCCAGCACGCTCTCGGCGAGCGACCGTGCCTCGACGAGGTCGTGGGCGCCGCGCAGTAGCGGCGCCGCCTCGACCGGGACGCCGGCGCGCGCGGCGAGCTCGTCGTCGTCGAGCGCGCCGAGCACCTCCGTCGAGAGCGACCGGACGCGCTCGAGATCGAGGTGGACGTCGTGGCGGGGCAGGCCGAGCTCCTCGAGGTAGGCGCGAACCGCCTCGGCCGGGTAGCCGCTCTCCCGGAGGGAGGCGACGGTGGCGCCGGCGGCGCGCTTGGCGAGCTTGCGCCCGTCGTCGCCGACGACGAGGCCGTGATGGATCACCTCGGGCGGCTCGAAGCCGAGCGCGCGGTGCAGGGACGCGTGGAGCGCCTCGTTGGCTCGATGGTCCGAGCCGCGGATCACGTGGGTGATCCCGAAGTCGTGATCGTCGACGACGCTCGCGAGGTGAAAGGTCGGCGAGCCGTCGTCACGCCACAACATCACGCCGTCGAAGCGCTGGTCGAGGCCGGCCGAGCGGGCGGCTTCGAGGTGCCGCTCGGCCCGCTCGCGCTGCCGGACGGGCCCTTCGTCCCAGGCGATCCCGAGCCACTCGAGGTCGGCGATGATCGCCGGCTCGCCGTCGACCACGTTGCGCGACGGATCGGTGTCGTCGATCCGCAGCAGCATCCAGTCGCCGAGCCTGCGATTCGCGACCGCGCTCAACGCATTCCCGACGTGGAGCGTCCCGGTCGGGCTTGGGGCGAACCGGACACGCTTCACAAAGCCAGACTAAATGCCGATGAACGAGGGCGATGGGCCGTTCGGTGATCTCACTCTGCGCGGTCTTCGGCACGATCGCCGGCGGCTTCGTGCCCGCGCTCTGGGGCGACTCCGGGATCTCGCTGGCAGGCGTCCTGTTCGCAGGGCTCGGCGGTCTCGCCGGCCTCTGGGTCGGCGTTCGCCTCTCCGAGTAGGAGCCTGGCGAAGCCCGTCGGCAGCTCCGACCGGCAGACTCATGCCGGTGGCGAGCATTTCGTATGCCGGCTTCGCAGGGCAGGTTCGGGCTGCGGCGGCCTATCTGCGGGCTCACCGCAACCTGTCGATCGCGCTCCAGATCGCGATCGTGGCCGCGACCGTCGTCTTCTGCACGTGGGCGGTCCGAAGCGAATGGTCCAAGGCGGCGCCGCTGCTCAGGCACGCGCGCCCCGGCTACGTTGCACTCGCGTTCGCCGCCGTCGCCGCCTACTACCTGGTCTTCATTCTCGGTTGGATCAGGATGCTCGCCGCCTGGGGGATCGACGTGGCGTATCGCATCGCGCTCCGCGCCGAGATGGTCTCGATGCTCGCGAAGTACCTGCCGGGCGGCATCTGGACACCTGCGGCGCGCACCGTCGCGCTTCGCCGCTCGGGCGGCGTGACCGACACCCCCACCGTGCTCGCGTCGATCCTCGTCGAGGCGGCGCTGTCGGCGATCGCGGGGGTGATCGTCTTCGTCGTCAGCCTGGCCTGGGTTCGCGGTGTGGACGCCCCGCTGCTCCCGCTCGTCGCGTTCGCAATCCTCTGTGCGCTGCTGCTGCACCCGCGGATCTTCCGGCCGCTCGGCGACCGCCTCCTGAAGCCGTTCGGCGCGGCCGGCGTCGACCCCCTGCCCTTTCCGCTGATGCTGATCCTGCTGCTCTTCTACTGCGGCACGTGGCTGATCGGCGGCCTCGCGGTGTACTTCCTGCTCCGCTCGCTCGGCTCCGATCCGGGCCTCGAGACGATTCCGTACCTCGGCGGCGTGTCGGCGGTCGGAGCGATCGTCTCGGTGCTTGCGGTCTTCGTCCCGTCCGGGCTCGGCGCGAGAGAGGCGTCGATGTACGGACTGCTGCTCGCGGTCACGAGCCCGGGGGCCGCGCTCGGCGTGACGCTCCTGAACCGGCTCGCAATCACGCTCGTCGAGTTGCTGCTCTTCGGCGTCGGTGTTCTGAGTTGGCGATCAGAGAGACGCGAGAGCCCTGCGCCCGGGTAGCGTGCGCCCGGTGAACATCGGCGTCTATCTCTACGAGCAGTCGGAGGAGCTCGACTGGGCCGGCCCCTGGGAGGTGCTGTCGGCGTGGGCGTTGCGCTGGCCCGACGACGGTGTGAGCGCCTTCACGATCGCCGACTCGACCGAGCCGGTGCTCTGCGCCAAGGGGCTCCGCGTCCTGGCCGACCACACCTGGGAGACCGCGCCGCCGGTCGACGTGATCCTCGTCCCCGGAGGGAACTCCACCGGGCCGAGCGCTGACCAGGCGCTGCACGAGAAGCTGCGCGCGATCGCTGCGCGCGGCGGCCTGCTTGACGAGCGTCTGCACCGGCTCGTTCGTGCTCCAGGCGGCGGGCGCGCTCGACGGAAAGCCGGCCACCACGCACTGGGGATCGGTCGAGCGGCTGCGCGACCTCGGTGTGGACGTGCGCGACGAGCGATTCGTCGACGCAGGAGAGGTGATCACCGCCGCGGGCGTCTCGGCCGGGATCGACATGGCGCTGCACCTGGTCGCACGGCTGCATTCGGTCGACCGGGCACGCGAGGTGCGCCGCTACATCCAGTACGACCCCGAACCGCCGGTCTAGGCGAAGGGCTCGATCCCCCAGGCGGTCGTCGCCGACTCGCCTGGCTCGAGACGGATCAGCGACTCGCCGCTGCGAAACGCGTTCGGCGGGCAGGTCATCGGCTCGACCGCGAGGCTGCGACGTGCGACGTCGGGCAGCGGGTCCCCGGAGAACACCATCAGGTACGGGTAGCTCTCGTCGACCCAGAGCGTGAGCGAGTCGCCGCTTTGCGGGTTCTCGAGCCTCGCGCGGGCGCGCCCGTCGGCGTCGCGCTCCAGCTCGGTGAACGCGTTGTCGAGGACGGTTGCGCCGATCGCGCGCGGCTCCCGGAAGTCGAACTCGGTGCCGCCGACCGCCTCGGACCGCTCGGGCAGCCCGCGGGTGTCGGAGATCGCCACCACCCGGCCGGGGATGCGCAGGACGAGCGGGTCGACGACGTCCGTGCCGAGACGCAGGTACGGATGCGCGCCGCAGCCGTACGGCGCGGCCGCGGCGCCGACGTTCGTCGCGGTCGTGCGCACGGTCAGACCGCGCTCGGACAGCTCGTAGGCGACGGCGAGGTCGAGCGTGAACGGATAGCCGGGCTGTGGGTGAAGCACGTGCCGCAGGACGACGCCGGTGCGACTCGCGCTCGCGCCGCCGTCCACGCGGCCCAGCGCACGAGCCCGTGGATCGCGTTGTGCGCGCTCGGCTCGGTCAGGGGCAGCCGGTGCGTCCGCCCGTCGAACTCGTACGTGCCGTCCTCGATGCGGTTCGGCCACGGAAGGAGCAGCTGACCGCGCCCGGAGGCGCACATCGCGTCGCGCGCGTACCCGTCCAGCAGCTCGCGGCCGCCGACGGTGTACGACCGGAGGCCGGCGCCGACCTCGACGACGACCAGTCGCTGGTCGCCGGCGACGAGCTCGAACTGCTCGCCGGAGGGCGCGAGCGTGGCGGCCGCGCTCAACCGAGCCGCTCGAGCAGGTGGTCGCCGACGCGCAGCGAGTTCGCCATCGCCGTCAGCGCCGGGTTGACGGCGCCGATGCTCGGGAAGACGCTCGTGTCGACGACGTAGAGGTTGTCGAGCTCGTGCGCGCGGCAGTCGACGTTCAGCACCGACGACTGCCGGGTCGCTTCCCATCCTGGCCGTGCCCGCCTGGTGCGCGCAGCCGGCGACCGGGATCTCGGTCTTCATGTAGGCGAAGCGGTGGATCAGATGCCCCTCGTTCAGGTCGAGCGGCCCGAGCATCGACCGCAGCTTGTCGTACAGCCGCTTCTTCGCCTCGTCGTTCGTCTCGGTGTAGCTCAGCGTCACCTTCCCGTCGCCGTCGACGGTGACCCGGTTGTCGGGTCGTGGCAGGTCCTCGGTCGAGAGCCAGAAGTCGATCGCGTGGCTTCGCGACCCGCTCGAGCGTCCAGCTCCGGCGCGAGCTTCGTCTCGCCCGGCTTCTCGCCGCGGAACATCGGCTGCCTGCGACTTGCCGACCATCTGGATGTTCCCCAGCGGGAACTCGAAGTCGTCGCTGCCGAAGTAGAAGTCGTTCAGCCCGAGCGTCTTCTGGTAGACGGTCGGGTTCTCCTCGCGCGAGAGCGCGAGCACGGCGACGCTGTCGTGGAACATGAAGTTGCGGCCGACCTGGTCGGAGCCGTTGGCGAGCCCGTTCGGATGCTTGTCGTTCGCCGACGAGAGCAGGAGCCTGGCGGTGTTCGCCGCACCGCACGCGACGACGACGACGTCGGCGGTGAACGTCTCCGTCTCGCCGTCGCGCTCGACGACCACGCCCGTCACGGCGCTCCCCGACTCGTTGGTCTCGAGCTTCACGACCTTCGCGTTCGTCAGCAGCGTGACGTTCTGGTGCTCGAGCGCCGGCCGCACGCCGAGATCACCTCGGCGTCGGACTTGGCGTGCACGACGCAGGGGAAGCCGTCGCAGTTCGCGCACCGCACGCACGCGCTGTAGGGCATGTTCTGCTCGTCGAGCATGATCCCGCACGGCGCGTGGAACGGGTGGTGGCCGGCCTTCTCGAGCTCGTCCGCGAGCTGCTGGATGCGCGGCTCGTGCGAGACCGGCGGGTACGGGTACGGCGCGCTCGCGGGCGGCTCGGTCGGGTCCTCGCCGCGCGCGCCGTGCACCTGGTAGAGCTGCTCGGCCTGCGTGTAGTACGGCTCGAGCTCGTCGTAGGTGATCGGCCAGGCGGGCGAGATGCCGTCGTGGTGCTGCAGCTCGCCGAAGTCCTCCTTCCGCAGGCGGTAGAGCGCGGCCCCGTAGAGCTTCGTCGCCCCGCCGACGAAGTAGTGGACCTGCGGCTGGAACGGCTTTCCGGCCTTGTCGTACCACGTGTCCGCCGAGACGTAGCGGTTCTCGACGAACACGTCCTGCGCCAGCCAGTTCTGCGGCTCGCGCGGCAGCCAGTCGCCGCGCTCGAGCAGCAGGATTCGCTTGCCGGAGGGGGCGAGGTGCCGGGCGAGCGTGCCGCCGCCCGCGCCCGTCCCGATGATGATCACGTCGTAGGAGTCCATGCTCAGTACTGCTCCATCATCTCGGGGACGATGATCCGCGCCGCGGCCTCGATCAGCGCGAGGTGCGAGAACGCCTGCGGGAAGTTGCCGAGGTGCCGGCCGGTGTCGGCGTCGAACTCCTCGGCGTAGAGGCCGAGCGGCGACGCGATCCGGAGCAGCTTCTCCATCAGGTCGCGCGCCCGCTGCAGCTCGCCGACGATCGCGAGCGCCGAGACGAGCCAGAACGAGCAGATCAGGAACGTGCCCTCCTTGCCGGAGAGGCCGTCGTCGGTCTCGTCGGTGCGGTAGCGGAGCACGAACCCGTTCTCGGTCAGGTTCTCGGCGATCGCGTTCACGGTCGCGCGCAGCCGCTCGTCGCTCGGCCGGCAGGAAGTCGAAGATCGCGGCGAGCAGCATGGACGCGTCGAGCGCGTCGGTGTCGTAGTGCTGGCGCAGGACGCCGTCGCCGGTGACGCCGTGCTCGAGGATGTCGGCGCGGATCTCGTCGGCGGTCGCCCGCCACTCCTGCGCGCGCTCGGGGTCGCCGCGGATCTCCGCGAGCTTCGCGGCGCGGTCGAGCGCGACCCAGCACATCAGCTTCGAGGAGACGTAGTGCTGCGGCGCGCCGCGCGCCTCCCAGATGCCCTGGTCGGGCTCGCGCCAGACCTTCGTCGCGCACTCGGCCTGCGACTCGACGATCGGCCACAGGCGCCGCGGCAGCCGCTGGCTCCTGCGGGTGTGCAGGAGGATCGAGTCGAGCACGGCGCCGAAGACGTCGTTCTGGCGCTGGTCGAACGCGCCGTTGCCGATCCGCACCGGCCGCGCGCCGGCGTAGCCGGACAGGTCGTCGCGCGTCGACTCGGTCAGGTCGCGGCGGCCGTCGATGCCGTACATGATCTGCAGCGACCCGTCCTCGGTCGGCTCGACGTCGGCGACGAACTGCATGAACTCGTCGGCCTCCCAGTCGAGGTTGAGCCAGTGCAGCGCCTGCAGCGTGAACGTCGTGTCGCGCATCCAGGTGTAGCGGTAGTCCCAGTTGCGCTCGCCGCCCGGCGTCTCGGGCAGCGACGTCGTGAGCGCGGCGACGGTCGCGCCGGTCGGCATGTAGGTCAGGCCCTTGATCGTCAGCGCCGAGCGCTGGATCGGGTCGCGCCAGCGGTGGTCCGGGATCCGCGCGCGGCCGAGCCAGGCCCGCCAGAAGCGCATCGTCGCGTCGAGCCGCTCGGTCGCCTCCTCGACGTCGGCGGGCGCCGCGAGCTCCTCGGCCCACGACAGCGCGCAGAACGCCCGGTCGCCCGGCGTCGAGCACGTGGCGCGCGCGCACGCGGTCGCCCTCGATGCCGAGCGCCAGGTCGGTGCGCAGCCGCACCGTCTGGCCGGCGCCGGTCGCGTCGGCCGCGTGCCGTCGTCGCCGAGCGTCCACTCGGCCGGCGCGCGGCCGTAGTCGAAGACCGGCTCGCAGACGAGCTCGACCTCGACGTTGCCGTCGAGGCACTCGACCGTGCGCACGAGCATGTGGTCGCCGTCGTCGTCGGCCGGCGGGCGCGTGTGCGGCGTGATCTCGTCGTGCGCGGCCGCGCGGCCCCATCGTCAGCGCGTCGCGGACGACGATCCAGCCGGCCGGCGTCTTCCAGGTCGTCTCGAGCACGTTCGTGCCCGGGCTCGTAGACGCGCGCGGTCGGGTGCGTGATCCCGTACGGGCCGAAGCCGGAAGAAGCCGGCCTGGCGGTCGAGCAGGCTGCCGAACATGCTCGGCGAGTCGAAGGCCGGCACGCAGAGCCAGTCGATCGCGCCGTCGGGCGCGATCAGCGCGCCGGTGTGGCAGTTCGAGAGGAACGCGTAGTCCGCGATCGGCGGGAACGGCGACGGCGCCGCCGCGCTCTGCGTGCGGCGGCTCCGTGCTCGGGAGCGGCCGTCATGTCGTCATCCACGGCTCGTGCCAGCGGCCGAGGCCCGCGACGAGCGTCGTCGGCCGCCTCCGGGCCCCACGAGCCCGGCTCGTAGGGGTGCACCGGCGGCGGCGCGTCGAGCAGCGGCTGCATGATCCGCCACGCCTCCTCGACGCCGTCCTGGCGGGTGAAGCGCGTGCTGTCGCCGACCATCGCCGCGTGGAGGAGCACCTCGTACGGCGTCGGCCCCTCGCCGCCCTCCTGCGGCGAACTCCATGTCGAGCTCGATCGGCGCCGAGCCCGCCGTGTCGGCACGATGGGCGTCGACCACGAGCCGGATGCCGGTCGTCGGGTCGAGCTTGACGACGAGCTGGTTCGGCTCGGGCCGATTGGCGCAGGTTCGCGAAGCCGAGCCGCGGCGGGTGCTTGAAGACGAGCCGCAGCTCGGTCTGCGTCGCCGGCAGCCGCTTGCCGGTGCGGATGAAGAACGGCACGCCGGCCCAGCGCCAGTTCTCGATCTCGAGCCGCAGCGCCGCGTACGTCTCGGTCGTCGAGTCGGGCGCGACGCCGTCGATGTCGAGGTAGCCGTCGTACTGGCCGCGCACGTAGTGCGCCGGGTCGGCCTCGACGACCGCGCGGAAGAGCGCGACCTGGCGTCCTTGATCGTCTCCGGGTCGCCGCGCGACGGCGCCTCCATCGCGCAGGCCGACGACGACCTGCATCAGGTGGTTGACGACGACGTCGCGCAGCGCGCCGACCGGGTCGTAGAAGTGGCCGCGGTCCTCGACGCCGAAGTCCTCGGCCATCGTGATCTGGACGGACTCGAGGTAGTTGCGGTTCCAGACCGGCTCGAGCATCGCGTTCGCGAAGCGCAGGTAGAGGATCTCCTCGAGCCCCATCTTCCCGAGGTAGTGGTCGATCCGGTAGAGCTGCGACTCGTCGATGTACTGGTGCAGCTCGGCGGCGAGCGCGATCGCCGACTCGCGGTCGTGGCCGAACGGCTTCTCGACGACGACGCGGGCCGTCTTCGTCAGGCCGGCCTCCGAGAGGCCCTTCACGACCCGGCCGAACAGGAACGGCGGGATCTCGAGGTAGAAGACCGGGCTGCTCGGCGCCCTTGATCGCCTGCGCCGACGCGCTCGTACGTGGCGGCGTCGCCGAAGTCGCCCGCGACGTACGAGAGCCGCGCCGCGAGGCGGTCGAAGACGTCCTCGTCGAGCTGTCTCGCCGGTGCCGACGATCGACGTCGCGCGCGCGCTCGATCAGCTGGTCGACCGTCCAGTCGTCGACGGCGACGCCGACGATCGGGCAGTCGAGCAGCCCGCGCTGCTCGAGCCGGTAGAGCGAGCGGAAGGTCATCACCTTCGCGAGGTCGCCGGTGATCCCGAACACGACGAGGACGTCGGCCGGTTTCGTGCCGCGCGGCGGCCCTCGCGGCGCTCGGCTCGGCGCACGGCGGTGCTGCGGTCATACGGTGCTCGCTCTCCTTTCCGGGCTCGTCCGTCTCGACGCTGATCCGGCCCGACGCGCTGGTGCGTGAGCCCGGCGCCGGCCCAGTCGACCACGGCCTTCGCGCGGTCCTCGTTGGTCGGCAGCAGCGCGAGGTGCACGGCTGCCCCAGGCCAGCTGCGCCGTCTTGCCTTTCATCGTCCGGCCGCCGAGCATCTGCACGACGGCGGCGCCGCGCCCGATCGTCGCCATCGTGCCCTTGTCCTTGTACTTGAACGGCTTCGGCTCCTTGCCTGCGACACGGCGCGCGATCGTCTCGCCGGCGTGCTCGCCGGACTGCAGCGCGACCGAGCCGAGCTGCGGCAGGACCTGCTGCGTCTTGGCGTCGGTGATCGCCGCGATGTCGCCGACGGCGTACACCTCGGGGTGAGTCGGGAGCGTGAGCTCCGGTCCGACGGCGATCCGGTTGCCGCGCTCGAGCTCGAGCCCGAGCGCAGCGACGAGCGGGTTGCCCTGCAGGCCGGCGCCCCAGACGAGCGTGTGCGCGTCGAGCACCGTTCCCGACTTGAGCGTGACTCGCGTCGGGGAGACCGATGCGACGACCTCTCCGACGCAGGACCTCGACCGTCCGCTTTGCCAGCGCCTTCTCCGTGTAGGCGCGGATGTCGTCCTTGAACATCGAGAAGAGCTCCGGCCCGGCCTCGACGAGGATGATCCGCGCCTTGTCCTGCGGGAGTCCGGGTAGTCCTTCGCGAAGTCGCCGCGGTAGAGCTCGGCGAGCGCGCCGGCGGTCTCGACGCCCGTCGGGCCGCCGCCGACGACGACGATGTTCAGCGCGCCGTCGTCGACGAGCTCGGGGTTGCGGTCCGCCGCCTCCCACTTCCGCAGGACGTGGTCCTTGAGCCGCACGGCGTCCGCGAGCGTGTACATCGGGAAGGCGTGCTCGGCGGCCCCTTCGGTGCCGAAGAAGTTGACCTTCGCGCCGAGCGCGAGCACGAGGTAGTCGTAGGTGAGCGGCTCCATCTCGGCGAAACGCACCTCGCGCGCGTCGAGGTCGACGGCGGTCACGGTTGCCTGGTGCACCGAGGCGTTCTCCTGCTCGTGGACGAGGTCGCGCAGCGAGTGACCGACGGCGGTCTGCTCGAGCAGGCCGGTCGCGAGCTGATAGAGCAGCGGCTGGAACGTGTGGTAGTCGTGCTCGTCCACGAGCACGACGTCGACGTCGGCGTCCTTCAGCTTCCGCGCGGCGCCGACCCCGGCGAACCCTCCGCCGAGAACGACCACGCGCGGCCGCCCGCCCCGGCCCTCTCCGGCTGTTGGCGCCATCTGCCCGTCCACGCTAGCCCCGGACCGGGTACGGCTCATCACCCCATGAGGGTGATGCTCCGACGCTCCCGCGGGCCCGCTGTAACGGTTTTGTCACCCTTCCCTGGGAACGAGACGTGTCCAGAAGGCGCCCGCTCAACGACGCTGCCGAGCCGCGTCGTCGGGGTTTTGGACGACCTGCGACGGTTTCGTCACCCTTCCCTGGCAACGGGCCGTGGCCCTGGCGGCCGCGGCTCGCCCGGGCGCTGCCGTACGCTCTCGCGGGTGGACGAGCTGCTCCTGGCGTGGTTTCGGGAGAACGGTCGCTCGCTGCCCTGGCGGGAGACGACGGATCCCTACGCGATCCTCGTCAGCGAGGTGATGCTGCAGCAGACGCAGGTCGAGCGCGTGATCCCGCGCTGGCGACGGTGGCTCGAGCGCTGGCCGACCGTCGACGCGCTCGCAGGCGCGTCGCCCGCCGAGGCGATCGTCGAGTGGCAGGGCCTCGGCTACAACCGGCGCGCCCTGAACCTGCACCGCGCGGCGGCGCAGGTCGCTGCGAACGGCTGGCCCGAGGACCTCACCGAGCTCCCCGGCGTCGGCCCGTACACCGCGGCCGCGGTCGGCAACTTCGCCTTCGGCAGCGACGTGCTGCCCGTCGACACGAACGTGCAGCGCGTACAGGAGCGCACCGGCTTCGAGTTCACCCCTGCCTGCGCACAGGCCCTTTTCGACCTCGGCGCGACCGTGTGCCTCGGGCGCGTCCCCCGCTGCGGGCTCTGCCCGCTCGCGGCGCGCTGCCCCTCGCGCGGCTCGCGCTACGAGCCGGTGCGCAAGCAGGGCGCGTTCGAAGGCTCTTTCCGGCAGCGCAGAGCCGCGGCGCTGCGCGCCGTGGCGGCCGGGTCGCAGCCGGGGGACGACGACGCGCTCGCGTCCCTGGCGCGCGACGGCCTGGTCGTGCTACGCGACGGAGCGGCGTCGCTGCCCGTGTAGCCGCTCGGCGGCCACCGCGCCGGCGAGAGCGGGTAGGTCGGTGACGAGGCCGTCGACGCCGAGGTCGATCAGCTCCGCCATCGTCAGCACGTCGTTCACCGTCCACGGCACGACCCGCAAACCGACGGCGTGCGCGCCCGCCACCAGCTCGCGCGTGACGAGATCGGACCGCGGCCCAAGGGTGCGGGCGGACGTCGCCGCACGGAGTGGTTGCTCGAAGAGGAAGGTGGTGGGCGTCGACGGACGCAGCTTCGTCACCTGCGCGATCACGCGCTCGTCGAACGACGCGATCGAGACGCCCGCAAGCAGCGGGCGGAGCGCGCGCACGAATGCGGCGCCGTCCGGCGTCGCGGGCGGGAAGCACTTCGCCTCGAGGACGACCGTCGCGTCGCCGGCCGCGGCGACGAGGTCGACCAGATGGCGCCGCCGACGCATCGGAGAGATCGGGCTCGTGCGCGGCGACGAGCCCGTCGGGCCCGAGCCCCACGTCGATCTCGAGGGAGGACGGCCCGGCCGCGAGCAGCCGCCGCAGCGTGAGCGGGTCGTTGGCGCGATGCGCCTGGATCTCGAAGCGCACGTCGACAACCTGCCGGGAGAACCGGTCCGTAGGGGTCGCGGGGCCGTTGAACGGTGGTTACGACTCGGTGGACGGCGCGAGCCGATGCCGCATCCAGATGTTCGGCTCGACATGCACTCCGATCCCGTTCCAGACGCGCAGCGGAGCGAGCATGCCGGGAACGACGTAGTCGCCGTCGTCGGGGAGCCGCATCTCGGTCCACTCCTCCCATTCCGACGCCGGCGCCTCGATCCGCATTGACTCGGGCGCCGCGGCGAGGATCTCGGCGCCCGCGCGCTCGTGGATCCGCACCCACGGGTCGAAATGCGTGCCGTCGTCCCGGCGCCAGGCGACGTAGCGCTCGATCGGGATCAGCGGATAGCGGTCCTTGAGCGTCGGGCGCACCGGCGCGATCAGGTCGCGAAGCCCGTGCGAGCGGCCGGCGTCGCGCATCGCATCGACCATGCGCGCGGCCAGCCCTTCACCGCGCCGCTCGGGTAGCACCGAGATCGCGAGCGCGGCGAGGCAGTCGTGCGGCCGGCCGCTCTCGAACGAGCGCTCGAACACGTCGTCCCAACCCGGCGGCAGGTCGGCCGCGGTGCCGTCCCATGCGAGGGGCAGCGAGTGCAGCTCAGCGACCAGCTCGCCCGTCGTCGAGGAGCCCCAGCTGGAAGTCCGGATGCTCGGGGACGAGCCTGCCCCAGTAGCGCGTGCCCGTCTGGTTGTGGTGCATGAAGGCCGGGAACGTGCGGGCCGACAACGTCTTGAACCGGATCTCGTGGAGATCGGGGCGATCGGCGTAGCGGACGAGCTCGCTCATGCGCGCGTGAGCAGCGCCACGGCGTGCGCGGCGAGTCCTTCCGCGCGCCCGGTGAAGCCGAGCCCGTCGGTAGTGGTCGCGCGCACGTTGACCTCGCCGCCGCCGACCGCCACCGAGAGCCGCTGCCGCATCTCGTCCCGACGCGCAGCGATCCGCGGCTCCTCGCCGATCAGCACGCAGTCCGCGTTGACGAGCGCCCATCCGGCCGCCTGCACCTGCCGGTAGGCGTCGGCGAGCAGATCGAGCGAAGACGCGCCGCGGTAGCGCTCGTCGCCCGGCGGGAACAGCGACCCGATGTCGCCGAGCCCGGCGGCGCCGAGCACCGCGTCGACCAGCGCATGCGCGAGAACGTCGCCGTCCGAGTGCCCTGCGAGCCCGCGGGGATGGTCGAACGTCACGCCGCCGAGCACGAGCGGGACGCCGTCGGCAAGCGCGTGCGCGTCGACGCCGATGCCCACGCGATACGTCATCGGAGCAGCTCCGGGAGCTCGGCCAGCGAATCGATCCGGATCGCGCCGGCCGGCGTCTCGTGCAGCAGGCCCCACGGACCGCGCCGGACGTGCACCGCCACGAGCCCGGCGGCAAGGGCCGGGAGGACGTCGTTGTCGACGCGGTCGCCCACGTACGCGATCCTGCCATGCTCCGCGCCGGCCTCGGCGACGACGCGCTCGAAGAACGCTGCGGCGGGCTTCTCGACGCCCCAGCGCGCCGACGAGCCGACAAAGTCGACGTGTGGCCGCAGCCGCTCCTCGGTGTCGCGCGGCGTGTTGCCGACCGCGCCGACGACACGGCCGCCCTCGCGGAGCGCGGCGATCGCAGGCAACGCGTCCGGGTAGAAGTCGCCGGCGTCCGGACGCCAGCCCGCGGCGGGCGGCTCGACGCCGAGCGCCGGCCACACGTCGTTGTGCGGACGCCCGCGCGCGACGAGCCCGCCGAGCACGCCCATCAGCGTGAAGCGCGGAACCCCTACGGCGTCGGCCACCTGCTCCCACATGCGCGTCTCGTCGATCAGCGTCTCGCCGACGTCGAACACGACGGCGGCTACAACCACGCGGCGACCCGCTCGAGGTCGGCGGGCGTCGTCACCTTGAGCAGCCGCTCGTCGCCCTCCACCACACGCACCTTGCCCCCGTTCGCCTCGACGAGCGAGGCGCAGTCGGTCGCTTCGCCGCCCGCGGCGATCGCGCTCCGGAGCACGGACGCGACGAACGCCTGCGGCGTCTGCACGGTCACGAGCTCGCTCCGCTCGAGCGTCTCCGCGACGACGCCGCCGGTCGTTCGCTTCACCGTGTCGGAGACGGCGACGCCCGGGACAGCCCCGTCGAACCCCTCACCGAGTGCATCGAGCAGCCGCGGCACGACGTCCTCGGGGAGCAGCGGCCGCGCCGCGTCGTGGACGACGATCACCGCCGCGTCGTCCGGCACCTCGGCCACGCCGGCCCGGACCGACGCCGCCCGCGTCTCGCCACCGGTCACGCACGCCGTCACCTTCGACGCGCCGACCTCCTCCGCGAGCAGGATCGCCGGCTCCTCCCAGCCTTCCGGAGCGACCACGACGACGCCGTCCACCCACTCGCAATCGTCGAGCCGCCGCAGCGGCTCGGCCAGGAGCGGCAGGCCGCCGAGACGCACGAACGCCTTCGGACGGTCGCCTCCGAGCCGTTCCCCCCGCCCGGCGGCGACGAGAACGGCCCAGACGCTCATCGGGTCCGCTGCCTACGCGGCGGCTGCGGTCTTCTTGGCCGGCGCCTTCTTGGCTGCCGGGTTCGCCGTGGTCTTCGCAGCGACCGCGGGGCGCGCCGCCGCCTTCGGCTTCGCGCCTTCGGTCAAGGTCTCCTCGAGCCACTCGAGGGCCTCGTCCTCGGTCATGTTCTTCGCGTACATCAGCTCGGAAGCAAGGATCTTCTTGGCCTTCACGTACATCTGCTTCTCGCCGGTCGAGAGCCCCTTCTCGCCGTCGCGCAAAGCCAGGTTGCGGACGACCTCGGCGAGCTCGTAGATGTCGCCGGTCTTCATCTTGTCGCGGTTGTGCTTGAACCGTCGATTCCAGTTCTTCGGCATCTCGGTGCCACCGGAGGTCAGGTACTTGACGACCTTCTTGACCGCCTCCTCGTCGATCACCTTCCGAAGCCCGACGCGCTCCGCGTTGTCGGCCGGGACGTTGACGGTCATGTCGTTGTGCAGGATCTTGATGGTGAGGTACTCGCGCTTCTCGCCGAGAACGTCCTTCTTCTCGCGCTTCACAACCGTGCCTGCACCGTGGTGGGGATACACCACCTTGTCGCCGACCTTGTACAAACTGGCTCCTCTTTCCGTCTGTAGTCGCGAAAGTGCCGGTGGCCCTGAAGGCTCCACCGGCGCGGGACGACAGGGTATCACGTATGCCCGAAAACCGCCACGTTTGCAGGGCTTTTGCTGAGAAAATCCCTGCTTATCCCGGGTTCTCGACGAGTCCGGAGTCGAGCGCACGCCGGAGCGTCTCGGCGCCGGCCGCCGCTCCGGGCGTGCCCGCCGGCGCGAGCACCGACCCGAGCCCGAGCTTCCGGCACTCCTCGACCCGCCGCTCGGCCTGCGTCGCCGCCCGCAGGCGGCCCGTGAGGCCGATCTCGCCGAAGGCAGCGGTGCCCGGACGCACCGGAGCGCCCTTCGCCGCCGAGGCGATCGCGAGTGCGATCCCGAGGTCGCCGCCGGGCTCGTCGATCCGCACGCCGCCTGCGACGTTCACGAACACGTCGGCCCCGCCGAGCGCCAGGCCGGCGTGGCGCGCGAGCACCGCGACGATCATCGCCAGGCGCTTCGGGTCGACACCGGTGCCGACGCGGCGCGGCATCGCGAGATCGCTCGGCGAGACGAGCGCCTGCACCTCGAGGAGGAGCGGCCGGGTTCCCTCGAGCGTGCAGGTGACCGCCGCCCCGATCTCCCCCGGCTCGGAGCGGCCGAACAGCTCCGACGGCTCGGGGACGCCGACAAGCCCTGCGCTCGTCATCTCGAAGACGCCGATCTCGTTGGTCGAGCCGAACCGGTTCTTGACCGCGCGCAGGACGCGGTGGGCCCGGTAGCGGTCGCCCTCGAACTGCAGGACGCAGTCGACCAGGTGCTCGAGCACCCTCGGCCCGGCGACCGCGCCGTCCTTGGTCACGTGCCCGACGAGGAACACGGCCACGTCGTTCTCCTTGGCGACGCGCAGTAGCCGCGACGCCGCCTCGCGCACCTGCGAGACCGAGCCGGGCGCCGAGCCGACCTCCTGCGACCAGAGCGTCTGCACCGAGTCGACCACGCAGACGTCGGGCCGCTCCGTCTCGAGCGCCTCGCAGACGAGCTCGAGCTCCGTCTCGGCCAGGATCTGGACCTCGTCGCAGCCGCCGAGCCGCCCTGCGCGCAGCTTGACCTGCGCGGCCGACTCCTCGCCGGTGACGAGGAGAGCCCGGCGACCCGCCGAGATCGCGCCCAGCGCACTGAGCAGCAGGGTCGACTTGCCGACGCCCGGCTCGCCGCCGACGAGCACGAGCGACGCGCGGACGAGGCCCCCGCCGAGCACCCGGTCGAGCTCCGGGACGCCGGTCGGGATCCGCGTCGGCGTCCTCGGCGACGACGTCGACGAGGCGAAGCGGCGGCCGCCGAGGCCCGGCGGCGTGGGCGCGCCGTCCGGTGCCGCGTGCGGGAAGCGTCTCGGCCACCATGGTCCCGAACTCGCCGCAGCCCGGGCAGCGCCCGAGCCAGCGGCTCGAAGCCGTGCCGCACTCGGTGCACGCGTGCTGGACGGCCGCCGCCTTCGCCACGCGATGACGGTAGCTGGGCCGCCCGACGGCACCTGTGCCGGCTCTGGAACGATGCGTCCCCATGCGCTACCGCCGCCTCGGTGAGAGCGAGCTCGTCGTCTCCGAGATCGCCCTCGGCTCGTGGCTGACGTACGGAGGCGGGGTCCCGGACGAGCAGGCCCGCGCGTGCGTCGACGCGGCGTTCGAAACGGGGATCAACTTCATCGACACGGCGAACGTCTACGCGCTCGGCGCCGCCGAGGAGTTCCTCGGCGAGGTGCTCGCCGCGCGCCCGCGGGATTCGTACGTGCTCGCCACGAAGGTCTACTTCCCGATGGACGACAGCGGCGAGAATCAGGGCCTCTCCCGTCGCCAGGTGCTCAAGCAGATCGACGACTCGCTGCGGCGCCTGCGTACCGACCACGTCGACCTCTACCAGTGCCACCGCTACGACCGTGCGACGCCGCTCGAGGAGACGATGGAGGCGCTCACCGAGGTCGTGCGCGACGGCAAGGCCCGCTACCTCGGCTTCTCGGAGTGGTCGGCGGCCCAGATCGAGGGCTCCCTCGAGCTCCACCGCTCGCGCGGCTTCGAGCGCTTCGTCTCCTCGCAGCCGCAGTACTCGCTGCTCTGGCGCGAGCCGGAGCGCGAGGTGATCCCGCTCTGCCGCGCAGAACGGGATCGGGCAGATCGTCTGGTCGCCGCTCGCGCAGGGTGCCCTCACCGGGAAGTACCGCCCGGGCGAGCCGCCGCCGTCGGGCTCGCGGGCAACGAGCGCCCGGATGGGGCGGCTCATGGGCCGGTGGCTCGACGACGACGTGCTCCGCCGCGTGCAGCTCCTGCTCCCGGTCGCGGCGCGCCTGGGCATCACGCCCGCACAGCTCGCGCTGGCGTGGGTGCTGCGCGACGACGACGTCGCGTGCGCGATCGTCGGCGCGTCCGGGCCCGAGCAGGTGCACGAGAACGCAGCGGCTTCGGGCGTCGTGCTCGACGAGGCGACGCTCGCCGAGATCGACGGGATCCTCGAGTAGATTCACGGTCGTGTCGCGCCCAAGGCTGCGCCCACAAGGCGAGGTGGTCGAGCGCTGCCGTGCGCTCCAGACGGAGGTTCGGGCCGGCCTGGCCCACGCCGACGGAGGCTCCCGCGAGCCCGAGGTGGTGGAGGCGGTCTGGCACGGCGAGGCGCTCGGCACCCTGCTCTGGACGCTCGAGCTCGCCGAGCTACCGCCGTATGACCGGCCGTTCGACTCGCACGCCGTCGCCCAGACCGTTCTCGAGGGTGCGCGGCAGCGAGACGCGCAGGACGTCGACCTCGAGCGCCAGTCGGCTCGGCTGTGGCACTGGCGCGCGCGCACGACCGCACTCCAGGCGTCGGACGATGTCGAGCTTCCGCCGCGGTACGCGTCGTTCGACCAGCTGATCGCCGCGACCGCGATGCGCGGCTTCGAGCAGGAGCTCCTGCCCGCGCCGATGCGCGGCGACTTCCCCGCGTACGGGAAGGTCTACCGCCATCTCTCACCGGAGCAGCTCGCGGAGGCGCAGACGATCGCGGCGGAGCGCCACCACGCCCTCAACTGGGTCTGCGGTCTCGGGCGGCAGTGGGACGACGTGCCGCTCGACACCTGATAGTCGATTCTCTATTGTGGCTGGCATGGATCGCCTCGAGCGGTACGCCGAGCTGATCGTTCGCGTCGGCGTCAACCTCCAACCGGGGCAGACGCTCTTCGTCAACGCGCAGGTCGAGCACGTCGAGCTCGTGCGCGCGCTGGCCAGGGCCGGGTACCGCGCAGGCGCCCGTTACGTCGACGTGCGCTACACCGACCAGCACGTGCGGCGGGCGATGATCGAGCATGCCGCAGACGAGGTGCTGACCGACACGCCCGCGTGGATCGTCGAGCTGGCAACGGCGACGGGCGACGGCGGAGCGCTCGTGATGGTCGCGGGGGACCCCTACCCGGAGCTCTTCGCCGACCTCGACCAGGAGCGCGTCGGGCGCACCCGGCCGAAGGCGATGCTCGACGCGCTGCACAAGGCACAGACCGCACGCTCGCTCAGCTGGACGATCGCCGCGTTCCCGAACGAGGGCTGGGCGGAGCAGGTGTTCGGCGAGCCGGACGTCGAGCGGCTCTGGCAGGCGATCGCCGAGACCGTCCGCCTCGACGAGGACGACCCGGTCGCCGCCTGGAGGCGGCACGTCGAGCGGCTGAAGAGCCGGTGCCGCCAGCTCGACGCGCTCGACCTCGACAGCGTGCGCTTCACGCGGCCCGGGAACCGACCTCACCGTCGGCCTGCTCTCTGCGGTCGGCTGGAAGGGCGGAGGCATCGCAACGGTCTCCGGCGTCGAGCACATCGCGAACATGCCCACCGAGGAGGTCTTCACCGCGCCCGACTGGCGCCGCACCGAGGGCACCGTCCGCGCGACGAGGCCGCTGGCCCTCGGCGGCACGGTCGTGCGCGACCTCGAGCTGTCGTTCGAGCACGGCGAGGTCGTCGACGTACGGGCGACCTCCGGGGCCGACGCGGTTCGCGGGCAGCTCTCGGTCGACGAGTACGCAGGCCGGCTCGGCGAGGTCGCGCTCGTCGACGGGACGTCGCGAGTCGGACAGACGGGGCTCACGTTCTTCAACACGCTCTTCGACGAGAACGCGACGTGCCACATCGCCTACGGCACTGCCGTGGTGTTCGGCGCGAATGAGTTCGAGGGCCTCGAGCCCGACGAGTTGCGCGCGCGCGGTGCGAACGTCTCCAACATCCACACCGACTTCATGATCGGCGGCCGCGAGGTCGACGTCGACGGCATCACGCGCGACGGCCGGACGGTGCCGCTCATCCGGGAGGACACGTGGCAGCTCCAGAGCTAGACGAGCGCCTCGAGCGCTATGCCTCCGTCGCCGTGAACGTGGGCGCGAACGTTGGTGAGGGGCAGAACCTGTTCATCGGGGCCCGGCTCGAGCACGCACCGCTCGTGCGCGCGCTCGCACGCCAGGGATACGCCGCCGGCGCACGCTACGTCGACGTGCAGTACGTCGACCAGCACGTCCGTCGCGCGCAGATCGAGCTCGGGCCGGACGAGATGCTCGATCACTCGCCGCAATGGGTGGTCGAGCGCTACGAGGCGATGGCCGGGAACGCGGTGGTCGGAACGACGGGCGACCCGGAGCCGCACCTGCTCGCCGACCTCGACGGCGAAAAGGTCGGCCGCGCGCGCATGAAGGACGTCGCGCGCGTCGCGATCCGCCAGCTGAGCGAACGCACGGTCAACTGGACCGGCGTCGCGTACCCGAACGAAGGCTGGGCGCAGGAGGTGTTCGGCGAGCCGGACGTCGAGCGGCTCTGGCAGGCGGTTGCGTTCTGCACTCGCCTCGACGAGCCCGACCCGGTGGCTGCGTGGCGCGAGCACATGGATCGGCTCGAGCGCCGGGCGAAGGCGCTGAACGCGCTCGGGCTCGACCGGCTCACCTATCGCGGGCCGGGCACGGAGCTCGAGCTCGGGCTGCTCGAGCGGTCACGGTTCTGCAGCGCGCTCTTCCACACGGTCGACGGGCGCCCCTACGTCGCGAACATGCCCACCGAGGAGGTCTTCACCACCCCCGACGCCCGGCGGGCCGAAGGGGTCGTGACGTCGACCAAGCCGCTCGCGCTCGCGGGCGAGGTGATCGAAGGGCTCCGCGTCACCTTCGCGGACGGGCGCATCGTCGACGTCCAGGCCGAGCGTGGGGCCGACGTCGTTCGCGGCCAGCTCGCGAGCGACGAGAACGCGGTTCGCCTCGGCGAGGTGGCGCTCGTCGACGGGACGTCGCGGGTCGGGCAAGACCGGCCTCGTTTTCTTCGACACGCTCTACGACGAGAACGCGACGTGCCACATCGCGTACGGTGCGGCCGTGGCGGAGGGGCATGCCGGCGGCGAGCCCGACGAGGGCATCAACGAGTCGACCGTCCACACGGACTTCATGATCGGCGGTCCCGAGGTCGACGTCGACGGCGTCACGCGCGACGGCAAGACGGTGCCGTTGCTCCGCGACGACGTCTGGCAGCTGCCCGAGTGACCGCGTCCCGCGAGCAGCGCTACGCCGAGCTCATCGTCCAGGTCGGCGCGAACGTGCAGCGCGGCCAGCTGGTCGACGTGATCGCCGGCCCCGAGCACGCGACGATGGTGCGCGAGGTCGCCCGCGCCGCCTACGCGGCGGGCGCCCGGTACGTCGACGTCCGCTACGCCGATCCGCACCTGCGGCGCGCGCTGATCGAGTCGCCGGCCGGCGACGACGTGCTCTCGTGGACGCCCCCGTGGCTGCTGTCGCGCGAGCGGACGATCGGTGACGAGCGCGCGGCCGTGGTCGCCTTGCGCGGAGACGCCGAGCCGAACCTGCTCGCCGATCTCCCCGGAGACCGCGTCGGCAAGGCGCGCATGGTCGAGCTCGCGGCCGAGGTCTCGCGGCAGACCAACGAGCTGCTCACCAACTGGGTCGTGGTCGGCGTGCCCAACGCCGGTTGGGCCGAGCAGATGTTCGGCGAGCCCGATCTCGAGCGACTGTGGTCGCTCGTCGAGCGTTGCGTGCGCCTGGACGAGCCCGACCCGGTCGCCGCCTGGCGCGAGCACGTCGCCAAGCTCGAGCGCCGGGCGCAGTCGCTCAACTCACTTGCCCTCGACGCGCTCCGCTTCCACGGGCCCGGCACCGATCTGACCGTCGGCCTCTTGCCCGAATCGCGCTGGATCGGCGCCGAGTCGAAAACGGCGGCGGGCATCGCGTACGTCGCGAACATGCCGACCGAGGAGGTCTACACCACCCCCGACGCCCGCCGGACCGAGGGCGTCGTCTCCGCGACGATGCCCTTCTCGTTGAACGGCGCGATCGTCCGCGGTCTCGTGGTCCGGTTCAGCGGGGGGCGGATGGTCGAGATCGAGGCCGAGGAAGGCGCCGACGTCGTCCGCGGCGAGCTCTCGACCGACGAGCGCGCGGCCTTCCTCGGCGAGGTCTCGCTCGTCGACGGGAGCTCGCGGATCGGCCAGACCGGGCTCACCTTCTTCGACACGCTGTACGACGAGAACGCGACCTGCCACGTCGCCTACGGTTGCGCGTACGCCGAGGCCGTGGAGGGCGGGATGATCGAAGGCGCGAACGACTCCTCCGTGCACACCGACTTCATGATCGGGGGCCGGCAGGTGGCGGTCGACGGCCTCACGCGGGACGGTCGAACGGTGCCGATTCTCCGGGACGACGTCTGGCAGCTCGCGCCTGACGGCTAACTCGGGGCTATAGCTCGGACGAGGGATTGCCGATACCGGGCGTGTGGATGCTTCCGCCATCTCGTCACGCCTGATCGGCTCGTTCATCGTCGAGAAGGGACTCATCAGCGAGGAGCAGCTCGAGTTCGCGCTCGAGGAGCAGCAGTCGACCGGCCGCCTCCTGGGCGAGATCCTCGTCGAGCGGTTCGGCGTCACCCGCGAGGCACTCGAGAGCGCACTCGAGAGACAACGCGCGGCGAACGAAGCCGCGGGCACGCAGGAGGACAGCTACGCGAACGCCGCCGTGCGCGAGCTCCAGGCGATGCTCGATGCCTGGGGCGGCGCCGAGGAGCCTCCGAAGAAGCCGATCGGCCAGATCTTCGTCGAGCGCGGGTTCATCACGAGCGACCAGCTCGAGGACGCCCTCGAGGAGCAGAAGTGGAGCGGACGGAAGCTCGGCGAGATCCTGATGGCGCGCGGGAACGTCTCGCGGCTGCGGCTGTGGGACGCGCTCGAGGAGCAGGCGGCGAGCTTCGACACCGGCTCGCCCGCCGACGCCACGCCGCAGGCCGAGCGCGAACAGCCGTCGTCGCTCCTCAGCGAGACCGAGACGGCGGGACTCCGCGCCGCCCTCGACACGCTCGCCGCGCAGGTGGCCGAGCTCGGGGCGCCGGACGAGTCCTGGAAATCCGAGCTGCAGGTGGTGACCGAGCGTCTCGGGGCGAGACTCGAGCGGCTCGAGCAGGAGTCGACGGCGCCGAGGACGGCGAGCCCGGAGATCGACGCCCTCCGCGGCCAGCTCGCCGCGCTCGCCGCCAGGATCGACGCCCTGCCCGCGCCGTCGGACGAGTGGCGCGACGCGGTCGCCGCGATCGCCGCCCGTGTGGACGAGCTTTCCGACGACACGCACGGCGCCGACGACGTCTCGGCGCTGACCGACCGCCTCGACGGGCTCGCCGCCGCACTCGCGACCGAGTCCGAGCGAGTCTCGGAGGCCGTTGCCGCCGCAGCCTCGAAGGAGCAGACGGACACGCTCAGGCTGGAGCTGGACTCACTCCAGCACCGGTTCGAGCAGCTTCCGCGCCCCACGGGCGACCTCGAGCTTCTGACCGATCGCGTCGACCGGCTCGACGACCTGCGCCGTGAGGTCGAGGAGCTGCGCGCC
The DNA here is from genome assembly GCA_963742615.1 of uncultured Thermoleophilia bacterium. Lineage (GTDB taxonomy): Bacteria > Actinomycetota > Thermoleophilia > Gaiellales > Gaiellaceae > PALSA-600. Next base: position 656,378 of record CAVUMS010000004.1, read on the forward strand.
GCCGTCGCCGTGCTGCCCGCCCCGACCGGTGATCTCGACGCGCTCGACCAGCGCCTCGGGAGGCTCACCGACACTGTCAACGCCCACGTCGACCGCTTCTCCGCCAACCTCGCCGAAACGGCGACGCGCGAGCAGACCGACGCGCTGCGTCACGAGCTCGACGGGCTGCGGAACCGGATCGACGACCTCCCGGCTCTGAGCGGCGACCTGGAGCTGATCACGGAGCGAATCGACCGGCTCGACCACCTGCGCCGTGAGGTCGAGGAGCTGCGCGCGACCGTCAGCGCGCTTCCCGCCCCGTCCGGTGATCTCGACGCGCTGGAGGAGCGCATCGCAAGCCTCGCGGGCAGCGTCAACGCACAGGTGGACCGGTTCTCCGCCAACCTGGCCGGCACGGCGACGCGCGAGCAGACCGACGCGCTGCGTCACGAGCTCGACGGGCTGCGGAACCGGATCGACGACCTCCCGGTGCTGACCGGCGACCTGGCGGCGCTGGTCCAGCGTGTCGACCACCTCGACCAGGTTCGCGGGGAGATCTCAGAGCTTCGCGCGGCGATCGCAACGGTTCCGGCCCCGACCGACGACCTCGAGGAGCGCCTCGATCGCCTCGCCCAGAACGTAGGGGTGCATGTCGACCGTTTCTCGGCCCGCCTCGCCGAGACGGCGACGCGCGAGCAGGCGGACGCGCTCCGTCGCGAGCTCGACGGACTCCGGGAGACGCTCGGGTCGCTTCCCGAGCCCACCGGCTGGCATGACCCCGTGTCGCAGCTCGGCTCGCGCGTGGACGATCTGGCGACGGGCTCGCACGAGGCCCGAGACGCGCTCGGGCAGCTGTCGGACCGGTTCGACCGTCTCGCAGCCGATCTCTCGGGCGCCGCATCGGTCGATGTCGCCGACTCGCTCCGACACGACCTCGAGCAGCTGCGGCACGCCTTCGACAGTTCGCCCGACCCGAACGAATGGCGCGAGGCCGTCACCGTCATCGCTCACCGCGTCGACGAGCTCTCCGAGACGCGGGACGGGTGGCGCGACGAGGTCGACCGGCTCGCCGGCCACGTCGAGGAGCTTGCGGGCCGGTTCGCCGACACCGCCGACGCGGGCCGCGTCGAGGCACTGCGGGGCGAGCTCGACGGCCTGCGCAGCGTGATCGAGTCCATCCCGGTTCCGAGCGACGAGTGGCGGCACGCCGTGGCCACACTGGCGGTGCAGTTCGACGACGTGCGTGCCACATCCGACGAATGGCGCGGTGCCGTTGCGGCACTCGCGGTTCGCCTCGACGCGCTCGCCGAGCCGTCGCACGAATGGCGCGCCGAGCTGACGCCGCAGCTCGACAGGCTTCGTGAGCGTGTCGCCCGCCTGGAGCACGATCTGGCCGGCACGGCGCCCGCCGGCGCCGTCGAGGCGCTCACCGACCGGCTCGAAGACATCGCCCAACGCCTCGAGAAGAACGAGCGCCGGCTCGAGAAGCTCGCGCGCCGCGCCGAGGAGCTCGCGCCGCTGCACCGCGTCGAGGGCCTCATCGACGCGATCGCCGATACCGCCGGCAAGCAGAGCGCGATCCACGAACGGCTCGACGGCCTCGACGCCACACTTTCGGAGACGCGCACGCGCACCGAGGCGATGGAGCCCTTCGCCGGGCGGGTGCGGGAGCTCGAGCACCGTCTGTCCGGCCTTCGCGACGAGCTCGCGGAAGCGGCCGCCGACCAGTCCGCCTCCCACGCCCAGGCGCTCGAGGCGATGCGCGACGAGCTCGCCGAGCAGAGCCGGCGTACGCGGGAGGCCGCCGAGGCGCGCGACGCGGAGAACGGCGCGGTACAGGCCCGCCTGACGCACGTCGAGGTCTCGCTCACGGACGCAAACACGCGCGTCGCGGCGCTCGAACCGCTGCAGGCGCGTCTCAACGAGCTCGAGCTGACGCTCGCCGAGGCAACGCTCGGGCGAGGCCGCCGCCCGCAAGTCCGACCTGAACGCCGTCCGCTCCGAGATCGCGGCCCTCGGCGGCGAGCTGGCCAAGAGCCTGGCTCAGATCAACGAGCGCGACGAGCAGGACGACGCGGCGACGCGCGCAACCGCGCAGGCGATCCGCGACGGGCTCGCCGAGCTGGGGCGCCGGCTCACGGCCTCCGAGGAGGCCTACCTCGAGAGCGGGCGTGGCCTACGGCGCTCGATCGAAGGGCTCGGCCTCGCGATCTCCGCGGCGGACGGCCATCTCGCCCGCTCGCTGGAAGAGGGCGGCCAGACGGCCTACGTCGCCTTCGTCACCACCGACGAGGGCTACCGCGTCGTCGACTGCGAGGGCGCGCCTCCGTTCCTCGGCCAGGTGATCGAGTTGCCGGGCCACGAGGGAACGATGCTGCGCGTCGCGCGACTCGGCCGCTCGCCGCTCCCCTTCGACGACCGCCCCTGCGCCTACCTCGAGCCGGTCTCCTCGGCGACCGGCTAGCCGGAGTCGGTGCCTGGCACCGGAGTGCCAGGCACCGATCGGTTATTCAGCGGTGACGTCCTCCGGCGGCGCGTCCGGCGCCGCGCTGACGCCGATCACCTCGGGCGGCGACGGTGGCACGACGGTGATGTCGGCCTCTTCGTCGTTCTTCCGCGCGACGAGGATCGTCGAGCCGGGGACGAGCTCGCGGCCGAGCACGAAGTCGGCGAGCGGGTCCTCGATGTAGCGCTGGATCGCCCGGCGGAGCGGGCGGGCGCCCATCGTCGGGTCCCAGCCCTTGTCGACGAGCAGGTCCTTCGCCTCGTCGGTCAGCTCGATCGTCACCTCGTGCTCCGCCATCTGCACGCGCAGGCGGTTCATCAGCAGGTCGACGATCTGCAGGATCTCTTCCTTCGTGAGCTTCGGGAAGACGATGATCTCGTCGATGCGGTTCAACAGCTCCGGCCGGAAGACCTTCTTCAGGTCGCCCATCACGCGCGTCTTCATGTCGTCGTAGGAGATCCCCTCCTCGTTCGACAGCGTGAAGCCGAGCGAGACGTTCTTCGAGATCGACGCCGAGCCGATGTTCGACGTCATGATCACGATCACGTTCCGGAAGTCCACCTTGCGGCCCTGCGAGTCGGTCAGCTTCCCGTCCTCGAGGATCTGCAGGAGGATGTTGAACACATCGGGGTGCGCCTTCTCGATCTCGTCGAACAGGACGACCGAGTACGGCTTGCGGCGGACTGCCTCGGTGAGCTGGCCGCCCTCGTCGTAGCCGATGTAGCCCGGAGGCGAGCCGACGAGCCGGGAGACGGCGTGCTTCTCCATGTACTCCGACATGTCGATCTGGATCATCGCGTCCTCGTCGCCGAACAGGAACTCCGCGAGCGTCCGCGCGAGCTCGGTCTTCCCCACGCCCGACGGGCCGAGGAAGATGAACGAGCCGGTAGGGCGCTTCGGGTCCTTGATCCCGGCGCGCGCGCGCCGGATCGACTTCGAGACCGCGATGATCGCCGCGTCCTGGCCGATCACGCGCTTGTGCAGCTCCTCCTCCATGCGGACGAGACGCTGCGACTCGGCCTCGGTCAGCTTGAAGACCGGAATGCCCGTCCACATCGAGACGATGTCTGCGATCTCGTCCTCGCCGATCGACGGCTGCTCGGTCTGCTCGGAGTCGCGCCACTGCTCCTCGAGCTCGCGCTTCTTCTGCGTGAGCTTGCGCTCCTTGTCGCGCAGCGAGGCCGCCTTCTCGAACTCCTGGTTCTCGATCGCGTCTTCCTTGTCCTTGCGGACCTTCTCGATCTCGTCCTCGAGCTCGCGGTAGCGCGGCGGTGCGGTCATCGTCTTGATGCGCATGCGCGACGCGGCCTCGTCGATCAGGTCGATCGCCTTGTCGGGCAGGTGGCGGTCCTGGATGTAGCGGCTCGCCAGCGTCGCCGCCGCCTCGAGCGCCTCGTCGGTGATCTTGCACCGGTGGTGGGCCTCGTAGCGGTCGCGCAGGCCGCGGAGGATCTGCACCGTGTCGTCGGTCGACGGCTCGTCGACGCGGATCTGCTGGAAGCGCCGCTCGAGCGCTGCGTCGCGCTCGAGGTACTTGCGGTACTCGTCGAGCGTCGTCGCGCCGATCGTCTGCAGCTCGCCGCGTGCGAGCGCAGGCTTGAGGATCGAGGCCGCGTCGATCGCGCCCTCGGCGGCGCCTGCCCCGACGAGGTTGTGGAGCTCGTCGATGAACAGGATGATGTCGCCGCGCTGGGTGATCTCCTTCATCACCTTCTTCAGGCGCTCCTCGAACTCGCCGCGGTACTTCGAACCGGCGACGAGCGCCGCGAGGTCGAGGTTGTAGATCTGCTTGTTCTTGAGGATGTCCGGAACCTGATTGCCGGCGATCCGCTGCGCGAGCCCCTCCACGACGGCGGTCTTGCCGACGCCCGGCTCCCCGATCAGCACCGGGTTGTTCTTCGTGCGGCGCGAGAGGATCTGCATGATCCGCTCGATCTCCGTCTGCCGGCCGACGACCGGGTCGAGCTTGCCCTCCGAGGCGAGCTTCGTGAAGTTCCGGCCGAACTGGTCGAGCAGCTTCGAGCTCTTGCCCTTCTCGCTCGCAGCGCCGGTGGTGCCGCCCTGGCGGCGGCCGGGGCCGGAGAGCATGCGGATGATCTCGTTGCGGATCTTCTCGGCGTCGGCGTCGAAGTCGAGCAGGATGCGGGCTGCGACGCCTTCGTTCTCGCGTACGAGCCCGAGCAGGATGTGCTCGGTGCCGATGTAGTTGTGGCCGAGCGACAGCGCCTCGCGCAGCGCCAGCTCGAGCACCTTCTTCGCCCGCGGCGTGAACGGAATCTGACCGGTGGTGACCTCGTCGCCCTGGCCGACGATGCGCGCGACCTGGGCGCGGACCTCCTCCACGGTGATGTCGAGCGACTCGAGCACACGCGCCGCGAGACCTTCCTCCTCGCGCAGCAGACCGAGCAGGATGTGCTCGGTACCGATGTAGTTGTGCTTGAGCGCCCGCGCCTCGTCCTGCGCGAGTACGACGACCTGGCGGGCACGCTCGGTGAACCGTTCGAACACTCCGGAACCTCTCTCTCGCCGCCGAAACGGCGCACACGGGTCGTGGGCTTTCCGAGGGGCACATCGTACTCGCCCTTCCGGGGGTGCGGTCGGAATGGGCGCGTTTGCGCTAGGAGGATTTGGCGGAAAGAGCCGCCGGCAGCGCCGACACCTCGACCGGCCGCGTGCGCGCGCGAATCGCCCGCTGCAAGGCATTGTCGAAGCGCGTCCGGGCCGGTTCGCCCACGCCCACCCGCCACACGGGGATTTCGTTCGCTCGAGCGGCGGCGACCACGACGAGTGCACGAAGCCGGTCGCGCGTCGGAGGCGCGCCGGGACGAACGTCGTCGTCCACGATGATCAGGCACTCGGCGTCGTGGAGAGCCTCGACGAACGCGGCTGTCCCGGCGGGCGCACGCTGCCGCGCCGCGTCCGTCGGACGAATCTGAGAGCGCGCTCCAGCGCGCGCAGGCCGTCGAGGCCGCTCGGGCCGAACAGGTAGGGCCCGATCCCATCGACCCGCGCGTGTCCGAAGTCCGGCTCGCCCGGCTCGAGCAGCAGCAGGGGCTCGAGCTCAGGGACGAGCGCGATCGTGTCGAGCGCCTCCTGCAACGTGGCGGCGCGGCCCGCGAGCAGAACCCGGCGCCTCCGGCGGACGGTCACCTCCATGCGCAACGGCTTGTCGAACCAGCGCACGTGCTCGTGCACCAGGTCGACCTCGAGCAGGTGCCGTCCCGGCTCGACGGGCGGGACCACGTGGAGCGGCACGATCGCGCTGTCGCTGGGCAGCAGGTCGGCGGGCAGCGAGGTCCGAATCCCTTCGACGCCGTCCCAGCGCGTGCCGAGCGTGATCGCGTCCTCGCCACGGCGCCAGATGCAGTCGCCCTGGTTCGAGACCCGAACGTCGATCGTCTGCTGGACGCCGCCGATCAGCTGCGGCCGAGAGCCGAGGAGGGAGATCGACGCGTCGTACAGCGTCGGCGGATGGGGCGGCCCCGGCCATTCCCGCTCGACCGCGGCGGGCGACGGCTCCTCGACCGACGCGCGTCCCACCCGGCGGGCAGGCGCGAGGAGCACCTCCTTGATCGTCGCGAGCTCACGCGGCGGCACATCTGCCAGCTCGAGCGCGCCGTGCAGCTCCGGCACGTAGAGCCCGGTGTTGTGCGAGAAGGCGCCTATGCGCATCCCTCGCCGAGCCCGCTCGTAGCAGAGCGCCTTTCGCTGCCGTTCTTCACGCGACGCGAGCGCCGTGTCCAGATGCCACACGGGCGCTTCGACGAACCGCGCCGGCCCCGTGCAGGCGACAGGCCGGTGGAACTGATCGGTGAACCGGAGCGTCCGGTCGTCGGCCCTGAACAACCGGAGCTGGTACTCCGTGGCCCACGGCGGCTGGGCGAGGTAGGTCGACAGCTCCGGGTACAGCCATCTGCGCGCGACCCAGCAATGCGTGACGTCGCTCCGCGCGGCGAGCCCGCGCAGCTCCCGGATGAGCTCGGCGCTCGGGACCTCGTCGTCGTCGATGTTGAAGACCCAATCTCCGCGCGCATTGGCGGATGAGCCACGCGATCGGTCGGTCGGCCGGGTCGGCGTGGGAGAAGAGCAGGATCCGGTCGGCCACGCCGCCGAGCAGCGCGGCCGACGCGCGGGCATCGGCGTCGACACCGACGACGATCTCGTCCGCGATCGGTCGGAGCAGTCCGAGGATCGACGCGAGCCGTGGAAGGAACCGGCCGCCCGTGAGGCAGCAAACGGAGAGGCTTGCGTGACTGGGCCGCGCGCCGGCCCACTCGTCCTGCCGCTGGACGAGTTCTGTCGAGGTCACACTTTACTCACGCTTTACATTCTGCCTCTCCGAGACGCCCCTGCATAGGGGCGGAAACGATCAGGAGCGGAGCGCCGGGAAGAGGATCACGTCGCGGATCGAGTCCTTCCCGCCGAGCACCATCGCGAGCCGATCGATTCCGAGGCCGAGCCCGCCGGTCGGCGGCATGCCGTAGCCGAGCGCCTCCACGTAGTCCGGGTCGCCCTGCTCGGCCTCGACGTTCCCGCCGGCGCCCTCTTCTGCCTGCATCGCGAACCGCGCTGCCTGCTCCTCGGCGTCGTTCAGCTCGGAGAAGGCGTTCCCGAGCTCCATCCCGCCGACGTAGAACTCGAACCGCTCGGTGATCGTCGGGTCGTCGTCGGTCGACCGCGCGAACGGCGAGAGCTCGATCGGGTAGTCGTAGAGGATCGTCGGCTCGATCAGCCGCGGCTCGACGTAGGCGGTGATGGCCTTGTCGACGAGCTGGGCCCAGGTCTTGTCCTGCGCGACGTCCAGCCCCTGTGCCGCGAGGCGCGTCTTGAGCTCGTCGAAGTCACGCGTCCAGAGGCCCGCCTGCTCGAGCTCGTCGACGAGCCTGACGCGGCGCCACGGCGCCTTCAGGTCGACTTCGTGCCCCTTGAAGACGACGCGCGTCGTCCCGAGCGTCTCGTTCGCCACGAATTCGACCAGCCGCTCCATCCGCTCCATCGTGTCGCGGTAGTCGGCATAGGCCTCGTACCACTCGAGCTGCGTGAACTCGGGGTTGTGCTTGTAGCTGACGCCCTCGTTGCGGAAGTCCTTGCCGAGCTCGTACACCTTCTCGAGGCCGCCGACGATGAGCCGCTTCAGGTAGAGCTCGGTCGCGATCCGGAGGTAGAGATCGGCGTCGAGCTCGTTCGAATGCGTGACGAACGGCTCCGCGAACCCGCCGCCGTAGCGCGGCTGGAGCACGGGCGTCTCGACCTCCACGAACCCCTCGCCGTCGAGGAAGCGCCGCACGGCCGTGACGACGCGCGCGCGCAGCACGAAGTCGGCGCGCACCTCGTCGTTCATCAGCAGGTCGAGATAGCGCCGCCGGTAGCGCTGCTCCACGTCCGTGAGGCCGTGGAAGGTGTCGGGCAGCGGCGAGCGGTTGCGGCTGAGCAGGACGAGCTCGTCGACGATCAGCGACGGCTCGCCGCGACGGCTCTTCGTCGGATGGCCGATCGCGCCGACGACGTCGCCGAGATGGACGGCGACCTCGCCCGTGCGCGCCTGCGGGCAGAGCAGCTGGATCCGCCCGCTGCGGTCGACGAGATCGAGGAAGACGAGCTTGCCCATGTCCCGCCGCGCCATCACCCGGCCGGCCAGCCGGCGCGACTCGGGAGCCTCGACTCCGGGCTCGAGCGCGTCGGCCTCGTCGCGCACGTCCGCGACCTCGTCCCGGTCGGGAAATCGCTTCGGCGGCGTCATGGGCGCTTGACCATAGCCCAGGCCCGCGGGCCATCCCGGGGCGTCTCGTCCTCCCGCTCCACCTCGAAGCCGTGACGTGCGTAGAAGGAGATGTTGGCCTCGTTGTTCGTCAGGAGGACGGCCGGCAGGCCGGCCCGCTCCGCGCCCTCGACGCCGGGCCGGAGCAGCGCACCGCCGACGCCCTGCCGCTGTTCGGCCGGGTCGACGCCGATCCCCGCGAGGTACCAGTGCGGCCCGCCGGCGACCTCCATCCGCATCGTCTCGACCGCGCGGCCGTAGGCGAGGAACACGCCCGTCGTGCGGCCGAGCCGCGCCGGCGTCATCACCAGCGCCCGCAGGGTCGCCGCGATCCGGACCGCCGGGCGGCCCGGCGGCAGCCAGCGCGCCGCCCCGCGCACGCGGCCGGGGGTCGACCACACGTCCGCCGCGGTGACGTCGAAGCCCGCCCGGAAGAGCGGCGGCAGGAGGCGGGCGCGGCGGCCCGCCTCCGGAATCAACCAGACCCACGCGGGGTCGTCGAGGAACGCGCGGGCGAGCACGGCGCTCGCCTCGCCGTAACGCTCCGGCTCGAGCCGCACGATCTCCACGACCGGCGACCCTAGTCGGTCGGGCCGCCGCTCAGGCCGCTTTGATCTCGAGGATCTTGAACTTGAGCGCGCCGCGTGGCGCCGAGACCTCGACCACGTCGCCCTTCTTGTGGCCGATGATCGCCTTGCCGACCGGCGACTCGTTCGAGAGCTTGTTCTCCGCCGGGTTCGCCTCGGTGGAGCCGACGATGTGGTATTCGAACGTCTTGTTCGCCTGCATGTCGCGCAGGCGCACCTTCGAGCCGACCGAAACCGCGTCCTTCGAGATCTCCTTCTTGGTGATCACGCGCGCCGACAGCAGCCGCTCCTCGAGCTGGGCGATCTTGTGCTCGAGCATCGCCTGCTCGTTCTTGGCGTCGTCGTACTCCGCGTTCTCGGCGATGTCGCCGAACTCGCGGGCCACACGGATCCGCTCCGCCACCTCACGGCGCCGTTCGCCGCGCAGATGGTCGATCTCGCTCTTCAGCTTCTCGTAGCCCTCAGGCGTGAGGATGACTTCTTTCAACTGGCCTCCTGACCCGTCGAAAACGGGCGCGAATGGTAGCCATCGGGCCGGGAGAGGCGCAAATGCCCCGGGCTACCATTCACGAGCCTTGAACATCGACCTCGCGGAGCACTGGTGGATCGGGGGCGTGGAGATCCCCGGGCGCCTCGTCCTGGCGCCGATGGCAGGCGTCAGCGTGCAGGCTTTTCGCCGTCAGGGACGCCGGTTCGGGGCCGGGCTCGTCTGCTCGGAGATGGTCTCGGTCGCCGGGATCCACCACCGCAACGAGCGGACGCTCGGCTACCTCAGGGTGGGCGCCGACGAGCGGCCGCTCGCGATCCAGATCTTCGGCTCCGACCCGGTCGCGATGGCCGAGGCGGCGCGGTTCGTCGAGGCCGCCGGCGCCGATCTCGTGGACATGAACTTCGGCTGCCCGGTGAAGAAGGTGACCAAGACGGGCGCCGGCGCGTCCCTCCTGGACGACCCCGACCACGCCTGCCGGCTGGTCGAGGCCGTGGCCGGCGCCGTCTCGCTGCCGGTCTCGGTCAAGATGAGACGCGGTGTCTCGGACGGGTCGCGGACCTGCCTCGCGGTCGGCCCGCGCCTCGTCGAGGCCGGCGCGTCGTCGCTGACGCTCCACCCCCGCTCGGCGAGGCAGATGTACACGGGGACCGCCGACCACTCGCTGACAGCGGAGCTCGTCTCGCTCGTGGACGTACCGGTGATCGCCTCGGGCGACATCACCTCGCGCGCGCGTGCGCAGTCGGTGCTCGCGACGACCGGCGCGGCCGCCGTGATGGTGGGCCGCGCGGCGCAGGGGAACCCGTGGGTGCTCGCCGAGATCATGGGCGAGGAGCGCGAGCCGTCCCGCGAGGAGGTGGTCGCGGAGCTCGTGCTGTTCATGCGCGAGACGGTCCGCGAGCTCGGCGCGCAGCGGGCCTTCGGGTTCCTGAAGAAGTTCTACGGGTGGTACCTCGGCCACGGCCGCTTCCCGCGCCCGTTCAAGCAGGAGCTGGTGATGCTGCCGTCGCTCGCCGAGGTCGAGACGCGGCTCTTCGCTGCCGCCCCGGGCGCGCGGCTCGTGCTCGAGCGGCTGCTCCGCGAGTTGCCCGACCCCGCCGACGAGGTTCTGCTCGACTCGCTCCCGATCTCGATCTACGGAGGCGGATAGGCGCGAACCGTGCAGGCACCTGTGCGGGCACCGACTCAGGGCCGGTTGCGCGCCCAGACCAGGCGCAGGCCCTGCAGGGTCAGCTCGGGATCGACCGCCGTGATCGTGCGCGTGTGGGGCGCGATCAGGTCGGCGAGGCCCCCGGTGGCGACGACCGGCGCGTCGGCCGCTCCGAGCTCGGCGCGGATGCGGTCGACGATCGCGTCCACCTGGCCCGCGAAGCCGTAGACGAGCCCCGACTGGAGGGCCGCGGTCGTCGTCTGGCTGATCACCCGCTCCGGCGCCGCGAACGGCACCTTCGGCAGCCGTGCTGCGCGGGCGAAGAGCGCGTCCATCGACACCTCGATCCCGGGTGCCAGGACGCCGCCTGCGAACTCGCCGGCGGACGAGACGACGTCGAAGTTGGTCGAGGTGCCGAAATCGACCACGACGGCCGGCGCCCCGTGGCGCTCGCGGGCGGCCACTGCGTTCGCGATCCGGTCGGGGCCGACCTCGCGCGGGTCGTCGTAGCGGATCGGGACCCCGGTGGGCACTCCCGGCCCGAGCACGAGCAGCTCCGACCCGGCCCAGCGGTCGGCGAAGGCCTGGTACTCGGCGACGAGCTGCGGGACGGACGAGCACAGGACGATGCCGTCGAGCGCATCGACGTCCACGAAGGCGCGCAGCATCACCGCGAGCTCGTCGCCGGTGTGCGAGCGGTCGGTGCCGACCCGGAACTGCTCCGTCAGCCGGTCACCGTCGAACAGCCCGAACACCGTCTGGGTGTTCCCCACGTCGATCGCAAGCAGCATTGAGCGACGTTAGCCGACCGGTCGCAGGAACGGCTGCGAGCGCTCAGAACGCGGACATTCGCCGCCGGAGGCCGGCTTGCCGGCCGGGAGGCGACGCGCGGCGAAGCGACGGCACGCGGAAAGGGAGGGATGGGCCTCGGGAAGGGAACCGTAGGTTCTCTTCCCGACAGAGGTTCTCTTCCCGACTTAGATGTCTTCGATCTCGCTGCGGCCCTCACCGATGCGCTTCGCGAGCGCCTCGGCGGTGAGGACCGGCTCGTCGCCTTCCCCGCGCAGCTCCTCGATCGTCACGTCGCTCGAGGTGTAGACCTCGGCGCGCGGGATCATCCGGGTCGGCCGGTTCTTGTCCCACACCCAGACGTCCTCCATCCGCACGTGGAAGAACGGATAGCTCGGCTGCGGCACGTACTGGAGGTCGAGCTTGTTGCAGAGGTACGTGGCGTCCTGCGTCAGGACGCAATACCGGAAGAGGCCGAAGACCGCGCTGTACTCCTTCTTCAGGCGGAGCTCGGCCTCGGCCTCGAACTCGTCAAGCTCGTCGAGGTGGCTCACGCCCTCGATTGTATCGCCGCGAGGGCGTCGCGGACCGTGCCGTTTCCGGGGATTTCCGCCCCCGGCGCGAGCTCGGCGAGCGGCGCCGAGGACGAAGGCGCGCTCGAGCAGGAACGGGTGCGGCACGGTCAGGCCGGGCTCGTCGATCGTCTCCCCGCCGAAGAGCAGCAGGTCGAGGTCGATCGAGCGGGGCCCCCACCGTTGCCCGCCGCGAACGCGGCCGAGCCGGCGCTCGACGTCGAGCAGCAGCTCGAGCAGCGCGCGGGCGGACAGCTGCGTCTCGAGCTCCGCCGCCGCGTTCAGGAACCTCGGCTGATCCTCGAGGCCCCAGGGCTCGGTCTCGATGACGGTCGACAGCCGCCGTGCCCCGATCAGCTCGGCCGCGCGCCTGATCGAGCCCTCGCGGTCGCCGAGGTTCGAGCCGACGCCGACGTAGGCGATCGTCACGGCCGCTCGACCGTGACCGCGCTGTATTCGACGACGAAGCCGGCCGGGCGTACGTCGGGCTTCCGCACGCGCACGGTCAGGCCCGCCGGCCGGAAGCGCTCGACGAGCGCGTCGGCTACGGCGTTCGCCAGCGCCTCGAGCAGGTCGAACGCGCCGGTCGTTGACCTCGGCGACGACGCGTGCGACCTCGCGGTAGTCGACCGCCTCGGCGATTCGATCGGAGGCGCCGCGCTCGCCCACCTCGAGCGACACGTCGTACAGGAAGCGCTGCCCGTCCCGCTGCTCGCGCTGCTCGACGCCGTGGAAGCCGACCAGCTCGAGCCCGGCGAGCTCGACCCTCATTCAGGCCCCGGCGCCGGGCGAGGGCCCGTCACCACCGCATGCGCGGCGGTCAGCGCCTCGACGTGCTCGCGCACGTCGTGGGCGCGGATGATCGTCGCCCCGCGGTCGTACGCCGAGACGGCCGCCCCGAGCGACGCCCAGGTCGACCCGGTCGTCGCCCTCGGGTCGCCCATGATCCGGCCGAGCGAGCTCTTGCGCGAGACGCCGACGAGGACCGGCCGGCCGAGCGCGGCCAGTTCGTCGAGCCGGCGGAGCAGCTCGAAATTGTGCGCGACCGTCTTCCCGAAGCCGATGCCCGGGATCGAGGCACACGAGCTCCTCGCGGACGCCGGCCGAGACGGCGAACGCGAGCCGTTCCTCGAGGAACCGCTTGACGTCCGCGACCACGTCTTCGTAGACAGGGTTGTCCTGCATCGTCCTGGGCTCGCCGAGCATGTGCATCAGGCAGAGGTAGCAGCCCGCGTCGGCGACGACGCCCGCCAGCTCGGCGTCGCCTCGCAGCGCGGTGACGTCGTTGATCAGCTCTACACCCAGCTCGAGTGCGCGCCGCGCCACCGCTGCCTTCGACGTGTCGACCGAGACGGGCGCGCCGGTGAGGTCGACCAGGACGGGCTCGATCCGCTCGAGCTCCTCGCGCGCCGAGACGCCGGCCGAGCCGGGCCGTGTCGACTCGCCGCCGACGTCGACGATCGCCGCGCCGGCGTCCAGCATCCCCCACGCGGAGGTCACGGCCGGCTCGGTGCGCAGGTGAACGCCTCCGTCGGAGAACGAGTCCGGCGTGACGTTGACGACGCCCATCACCGAGGGCCGCGGGAAACGCTCTTCGATCGCCGGCCTGGTTGACACCTCCGGATACTTTCGCGGGTGGACGGCAGTTGGCGCTACCTCGGCCTGATCGCCAAACGGCTGCGGTGGTCGATCACCGGCGCCGCCGTCTCCGGGCTCGCCTGGCAGGGCGCGGCGATCGCGGCCCCGCTGCTGGTCAGGTACGCGGTCGATTCCGGCATCGTCGACGACGACCCGAGCGCGCTCTGGTGGGCGTGCGCCGGGATCGTGGCGCTCGGCGCCGTCGAGGCCGTCTCGGGCGCCTTCCGCCACGTGTTCGCGATCCGGAACCGCGCGCGCGCCGACGCGGAGGTGCGCGACGCGATCTTCCGTCGCGCGCTCGAGCTCGACTCCCACTACCACGACCGGGTCGGGGCGGGCGACCTGATCTCGCGAGCGTCGAACGACGCCGAGCTCGTGGCGCGCGCGTTCGACTCGATCGGCCACACGATCGGCTACGTCCTGACGATCGTGGGAGCGTCGTGCGTCCTGCTCGTGCTCGACTGGCGACTCGCGCTCGCGGTGCTGCTGCCGCTCCCGCTGTTGAGCGTCGGCTTCGGGCGCTACTCGAGGCGCTACGCCGAGCGGACGAAGATCAACCAGGAGGAGCTCGCGACCGCGACCGCACTCGTCGAGGAGTCGATCGCAGGCGTTCGCGTCGTCAAGGGGCTCGGCGCCGAAGCGGCGCTGTCGGCCCGGTTCAAGCAACGCTCCGACGACGTCGTCCGCACGGCGCTCGATGTCGCGAACGTCGACGCGGTCTTCCTGCCGGCGCTCGAGGCGCTCCCCCTGATCGGGGTGCTCGTCGTGCTCTGGTACGGCGGCCACCAGGCGCTCGACGGCGACATCACGATCGGCACCTTCGCGGCGTTCGGCTTCTACCTCGCGCTGCTCGTGAACCCACTGCGCACGATCGGGCAGCGCGTGGGGACCGCGCAGCGCGCGGCCGCCGCGTCTGCGCGCGTCGTCGACGTTCTGCGCGCCGAGCCGGTCGTCGTCGAGGCGTCGAAGCCGCGCACGTTCCCCGACGACGCGGACGTGTGCTTCGACTCGGTTCGCTTCGGCTACGACCGCGGGCGGCCGGTGCTCGACGGCTTCGACCTGTCGATCCCCGCCGGCACCTCGCTCGCGCTCGTCGGCGCCACCGGCTCGGGCAAGTCGACCGCGGCGGCGCTGCTCGCCCGCTTCTACGACCCCGGCGCGGGCCGCGTAACGATCGGGGGAGTGGACGTCCGCGAGCTGCGGCTCAGCGAGCTCCGGCGCGGCGTCGGGATCGTGTTCGAGGACGCATTTCTCTTCGGCGACACGGTGCGAGGCAACGTCGGGCTCGCGGCGCCGGACGCGCCGGACGAGGACATCGAGCGCGCGACCCAGCTTGCCGGCGCCGAGGAGTTCGTCGAGCGCCTGCCGGAGGGCTACGAGACGATGCTCGGCGAGCGTGGCTACTCGCTGTCGGGCGGGCAGCGACAGCGGATCGCGATCGCGCGCGCGATCCTCGCCGATCCGCAGGTGCTGATCCTCGACGACGCGACGTCGGCGGTGGACGCGACGAAGGAGCACGAGATCCGCGCAGCGCTGGCGCAGGTGATGCGCGGCCGCACGACGCTCGTGATCGCCCACCGGCCGGCCACGATCGCGCTCGCCGACCGGGTGGCGCTCGTGGAGGCCGGACGCGTGACCGAGCAGGGCACGCATGCCGAGCTGCTCGCGCGCTCGCCGCGCTACCGGTCGCTGCTCGCGCTCGCAGCACGGGAGGCGGCGTGATCCGCGAGCAGATCGGCCCGATCCTGCGCCCGCACCGCAGGCTGATCCTCGTCGCCGCGGTCGCGATGATCGGAGCGACGGCGGTGTCACTCGCGGCGCCGCTCCTGACCAAGGTCGCGATCGACCGGGGGATCGAGCAGCACGACGCGAAGGTGATCAACGCGGTCGCGCTCGTCTACCTGGTGCTCGTGCTCGCCCGCCCCGTGCTCGAGCGCGTGATCGTGCTCGCCAGCGCCCGGGCCGGCGAGCGCTTCCTCGGCGATCTGCGGGTCGCCGCGTTCGACAAGCTCCAGCACCTTTCGCTTCCGTTCTTCGAGCAGACGCGCACGGGCGTGCTCGTCTCGCGGCTGACCAACGACGTGCAGACGCTGACGACCTTCACGCGCATGGTGCTCGTGGAGGTGGTGGGCTCCGTCCTGCTGTTCGTGGTGACGCTGGTCATCCTCGTCACGCTCTCGCCGGAGCTCTCGCTCGTGATGCTTGTCTCGGTGCCGCTGCTGGTGTGGTCGTCGCTGCGCTACGGGAAGCGCTCGCGCCCCGCCTTCCTCGCGCTCCGGGACCGGGTCGCCGAGACGATGTCCGAGCTGCAGGAGGGCCTCACGGGTGTGCGCGTCCTGCAGTCGTACCGGCGCGAGACCGACCGCTACGCCTCGTACCGCGTGCGCTCGCGCGCGCAGGTCGCGGCGTGGCGGCGCATCTCGCTGGTGAACATCGGCTTCTTCCCGATGATCGCGTTCGCGCAGTCGCTGGCGCTCGCCGCGGTGCTCGTCGTCGGCGGCTACCTCGAGCGAAACGGGAAGGTCTCGGTCGGGACGATCGTCGCGTTCGGGCTCTATCTGATCTCCTTGTTCGATCCGATCGCCCGGCTCGGCGACTGGTACACGGAGTTCCAGTCGGGCCGCGCGGCGCTCACGAAGATCGCCGCCCTGCTCGCCGAGCCGACGACCGTCTCCGGCGGCGCCGAGGCGCTCCCCGCGACGGGCGCGCTCGCGGTCGACGGCGTCACGTTCGCGTACGACGGCAAGGCGCCGGCCGTCGCCGGCATCTCGCTCGCCGTCGCCGAGGGCGAGCACCTCGCGCTCGTCGGCGCGACCGGCGCCGGCAAGTCGACGCTCGCCAAGCTGTTCGTCCGCTTCTACGACCCCGACGAGGGCGGCGTCTCGTTCGCCGGCGTCGACCTGCGCGACGCGACGCTCGACGGGCATGCGCCGCCGTATCGTCTTCGTGCCGCAGGAGGGGCATCTCTTCTCGGGGTCGATCGCCGACAACGTGCGGCTGGCGGCGCCCGAGGCGACCGACGACGACGTACGCGCTGCACTCGAGGCGATCGGCGCGCTCGACCGCTTCGAGCGCCTGCCCGACGGGTTGGACACCGATGTCCGCTCGCGCGGCGTGCGGCTGTCGGCAGGCGAGCGTCAGCTGGTGTCGATCGCCCGCGTCGCGCTCGCCCGACCCGGCGGTGATCGTGCTCGACGAGGCCACGTCGGCGCTCGACCCGCGCACCGAGGCGGCGGTCGAGCGCGCGCTGGCGGCGGTCGCCCGCGACCGCACGATGGTGACGATCGCCCATCGCCTCTCGACCGCCGAGCGCGCCGACCGCGTCGCGCTGCTCGACGGAGGACGGCTCGCCGAAGTCGCCTCGCACGACGAGCTCGTGGCGCAGGGCGAGCGCTACGCGCGGCTGTGGGCGTCCTGGCAGGCCGGTCTCGGCACCGCCGTTGCGGGGGCCTGAGCAGAAAGCCGGCCCCTCCGCACGGGCTGCCTGGCAACGAGGCGTGCTCGAGTTGCTTCCGAGGCAGGTGCCTGGCACCTCGGTGCCAGGCACCGTCGCGTCGTTCAGGCGTTGCAGCCGTCCGGCTCGGCCGCCGGCGCGTTCGCCGCCTGAGCCTTCGGGAGACCGAGGTACATCGCGTACACGGTCACCGGGGTCTTCGTCTCGTTCCGGGCGAGGTGCACGTGCCCGGCCGGCTCCACGAACGCCTTCCCCTTCGAGACCGTGAACGGCTTGCAGCCGCCGACCGACGGATCGAACACGGTGAGCGTCCCGGTCTTCACGACGACCGCGACCGGCGCGCCGTGCGTGTGCCACCCGAAGCTCCCGCCCGGCGCGATCGTGATCGAGTCGAGGATCATCGCGCCCGCCTTCGTGTGGATCGTGGTCGCCGGCATCGAGCCGTAGCCGAGCACCTTGGCGGTGATCGGAACGCCGCCGCCGAGCGACGGAGCGGCCATGACGAGCACCGCGAGCACCGCGAGACCGACCAGCTTGAACTTCATGCCTCCTCCTTCGACGTGGTTCGAACGACCTCGTCACGGAGGCTAGGACCGGCACATTTGCGCGCCCTTTGCCGCGGCTTTTGCGCGTCTTAGCAGCGCTCGCCTCGGGCCGAGCAGGTTGGTGGCCGCCCGCAAGCGGGCGTCCACACGAGCCCGAGTCGAGCCTAGCTCGCCTCGGGCCGAGCAGATTGGTGGCCACCCGCAAGCGGGCGTCCACACGAGCCCGCGTCGAGCCTAGCTCGCCTCGGGCCGAGCAAGTTGGTGGCCGCCCGCAAGCGGGCGTCCACACGAGCCCGCGTCGAGCCTAGCTCGCCTCGGGCTCGGGCGGCTGCATCGCGGCGCCGCCCGGGAGCGGGAACGGGCGCGGCTTCGGCTGCGGCCGCCGGTCGGGCTCTGCGGCCGGCTCGGGCTCGGCTCGGCTCGGGCGGGAAGACCGCGTCCTCGGACTCCCCGGCGAGCAGCCGCTCGAACTGCTCACTGGTCGATCGTCTCGCGCTCGATCAGGATCTGCGAGATCCGGTGCAGGTCGTCGATGTGCTCGCGCAGCACGCGGTCGCGACGTCGTGGCCCTCCTCGATGATGCGGCGGATCTCGTCGTCGATCTCGCGGGCGACCTCGTCGGAGTAGTCCGGCTCCGCGCCCATCTCGCGGCCGAGGAACGGCATGTCGTGGTTCCGGCCGAGGACGCGCGGGCCGAGCTTCTCGCTCATCCCGAAGCGCATCACCATCTGCTTCGCGGTCGCGGTGACCTTCTCGATGTCGTTGGCGGCCCCGGTCGTCACCTCGTTGAAGACGAGCTCCTCGGCGGCGCGACCGCCCATCGTCATGGCGATCTGCTCGAGCAGCGCCTTGCGCGTGGTCAGGTAGCGGTCCTCGGTCGGCAGCGAGATGGTCAGGCCGAGCGCCTGCCCGCGCGAGACGATCGTGATCTTGTGCACCGGGTCGGTGTTCTCGAGGAAGTGGCCGACGAGCGCGTGGCCCATCTCGTGGTAGGCGGTGATCCGCTGCTCCTTCTCGGAGAGGAGGCGAGCCTTCTTCTCCGGGCCCGGCGATCACGCGCATGATCCCCTCCTCCAGCTCGTCCTGCTCGATCACCTTCTTGCCGCGCCGCGCGGCGAGCAGTGCGGCCTCGTTGACGAGGTTGCGGAGGTCTGCGCCGGTGAAGCCCGGCGTGCCGGCCGCGAGCGAGTCGAGGTCGATCGCCGACGCGAGCGGCTTGCCCTTCGAGTGCACCTCGAGGATCTTCCGGCGGCCGTTGCGGTCGGGACGGTCGACGACGATCTGACGATCGAAGCGGCCCGGGCGGAGCAGCGCCGGATCGAGGATGTCCGGCCGGTTCGTCGCGGCGATCAGGATGATGTTGTCCTTCATCTCGAAGCCGTCCATCTCGACGAGCAGCTGGTTGAGCGTCTGCTCGCGCTCGTCGTGACCGCCGCCGAGGCCGGCGCCGCGATGGCGGCCGACCGCGTCGATCTCGTCCATGAAGACGATGCACGGCGACGCCTGCTTCGCCTGCTCGAAGAGGTCGCGCACACGCGATGCGCCGACGCCGACGAACATCTCGACGAAGTCCGAGCCCGAGATCGAGAAGAACGGGACGCCCGCCTCGCCGGCGACCGCGCGGGCGAGCAGCGTCTTGCCGGTGCCGGGCGGCCCGTAGAGCAGCACGCCCTTCGGGATCGACGCGCCGAGCGCCTGGAACTTCTTCGGGTTCTCGAGGAACTCCTTGATCTCCTGCAGCTCCTCGACCGCCTCGTCGACGCCCGCGACGTCCTTGAAGCCGATCTTCGGCGAGTCGGGCGCCATGCGCTTCGCACGCGACTTGCCGAAGCTCATCACCTTCGAGCCGCCGCCCTGCACCTGGTTCATCAGGAAGATCCAGAAGCCGATCAGCAGCAAGAACGGCAGGAAGCTGCCGATCAGCGCCGTCCAGGAGAAGCCGCCGGTGCCCTTCGAGTCCCACAGGACCCCGCGCTGCTGCAGCAGGTCCTGGAAGCTGATCTGCGCCTGATCCGACGCGTAGTGGACGGTGGCGTGCTTGCCGTCCGTGTACTTGAGCGCGATCGATCGCTTGCCCGGGTTGAACTCCGCCGATTCGACCGAGCCGCTCTTCACGTCGGCGATCGCCTGCGACGTCGTCCGCTTCTGCGCGTCGTGGCTCGTCTTCAGCAGCGTCTGGCTCGCCAGCCAGACGAGGACGACGATCACGATCAGGGGGAAGAAGGCGCTACGGAGGAACCGGTTCACGTTGAATCTACGCTAAGGGTAGCCGCTCGGATTCTTCCCGGGCTTTCACGATAACCCTTCCTGATACCAAATCGTCAGACCCCTTCCGGCATCAACTCGGGGCGCAGGACGCCGACGTAGGGCAGATTGCGGTATCGCTCCGCGAAATCGAGCCCGTAGCCGATCACGAAGCGGTTCGGGATCTCGAAACCGATGTACTTGACCGGAACGTCGATCTCGCGCCGCTCGGGCTTCGTCATGAGCGCGCAGATCTCGAGGCTCGCCGGCTCCCGCGACTCGAGGTTGCGGAGCAGGTACGAGAGCGTCAGCCCGGAGTCGATGATGTCCTCGACCACGAGCACGTGGCGGCCGTCGATGTTGAGATCGAGGTCCTTCAGGATGCGGACGACGCCCGACGAGTCCGTCGACGCGCCGTAGCTCGAGATCGCCATGAAGTCGATCTCGCACGAGACGGAGATCATGCGCATCAGGTCGGCCATGAAGAAGACGGCGCCCTTGAGCACCCCCACCAGCAGCAGCTCGCGACCGGCGTAGTCGGCGGAGATCTCGGCGCCGAGCTCGCGGATGCGCGCCTGCAGCTCCTCCTCGCCGATCAGGATCTCGCCGACGCCGGCTTCGACCTCAGTCGTCGACACGACTCGCGGTCACCCCCTCGCAGTCGACGATGCCGGGCACGCATACGACCTCGTCGCCGCGGACGACGAGCGGCCAGCCCTCCCGGTCGGAGCGTGGGATCTTCGCGTCGACGAACACATCCTGGATCTTTCTCGCCCGCCCGGCAAGACGGTCGCCCGGGCGCCACCCCCGTACCTTAAGCCCGGGCAGGCGCGACTCGATGCGCCACCGGCCCCACGTGACGGCGCCGTCCAGGCTCGCGGGCCCGCGCTCGAGCCAGAGCCGGTCGTGCTCGCGCACCGCCTGCACGCCGCGTCCGAGGTCGACGCGCTTCGACCCGACCGGCGCGTCGAGCAGCTCCTCGAGCGCCGGCGGCAGCGTGCGACGCGTGTCGAGGGCGCGCAGGACGTTCTCGCGCGCGCCGGGATGCACTCGCTCGAGCAGCGGCATGAGCTCTCGGCGGATCAGCCCTCGTGTCGTCGCCCCGTTCGACGAGTCCTCGCGCCAGCGCAGGCGGCGTTCACGGCAATAGGCCCGCGTCTCCTCACGCCACGACGCAGAGCAGCGGGCGAACGATGCCGTCCGCGCGCCCGGCCTCGATCCCGCTCGTCGTGCCACGCGAGGCGAGCCGGTAGAGGATCGTCTCGACCTGATCCGAGAGCGTGTGCCCGGTCGCTCGCAGGCGCTCGGAGCAGAACGAGTAGCGCGTCGTCACGCAGCCCCGCCTCGGTCGTCGGCCCGGCGCCGCGCACGACCTCGGCGCCGAATCGCTCGACGCACCACCGCGCGTCCTCGTCCGACTCGGCGCCGCGCAACCCGTGGTCGACGTGCAGCGCCGACACGCGGTAGCCGAGGCGGCCGAGCGCGTCGTAGAGGCACGTCGAGTCCGCGCCGCCCGAGACGAGGCAGAGCACGTCACCGCCCGGAGGCACCAGCTCGTGCTGCCTGATGTGCGCGTCGATCCGGTCGAGCAGCTCCAAGCGCACAGTGTTGCAGGCGCTCAGTCGTCGGGCCGGCGGCGGCGCGCGAGCACCGACGCGACCTCGAGTGCCGCCCAGCGCGCGATCCACGCGAGCACCACGATCGAGGCGAATGTCTTGAAGCCGCGCCTCAAAAGAGCACGCTCCGGTACTCGAAGCTCCTGCTTCATTCCGACCGACTCGTAGAGGCGAATCGCGGGCAGGTTCTCGGAGCGGACGAACAGCGTCACCACCGGCGTGGTCCGGAGCAGCAGCCTGATCAGGTCCGAGAGCCCCCGGGCAGCGTCCCCACGGCGGCGCGACTCCGGATCGACCCAGACCTGCTGGAGCTGGACCGCGTGCGGCGTCCAGGCGGACGCCTCCGCCTTGAAGCGGATCACGCCGTCGTCGAGCCAGAGCCACGATCGGCCCTCGTCCACCTGCGCGGCCGTCCGCCACCGGAACGACTCCGCGTCGCCGGCGAGCGGGTCGATGCCGAGCTCCAGCTCGTGCGCCGCCGCGCAGGCGGGAAAGAGCCGAGTGACGTCCGCGGGCGTCGCGAGCCGCAGCCCGCTGCCGCCCGCGGGCGGCGGCTCGCGCATCGTGTACACAGGCTGCCCGGGACGGTCCGCGCGCGGCCTCGGCAGGCGCGCCGCCGCCGCGTCCCAGAGCTCCGACACCGCGCCCTGCTCGCCGATCAGCATGCGCAGGTCGGACCGCGCGGCGATCTTGGCGAACACGCCGCAGCCGCTGCCGGACGGGACGATGTTCACACCCGAGTGGCACAGCGCGGAGATGCCTTGCCCGCGCGTCGCCACCGCGGCGAAGCGGCCCAGCCCGCGGCGCGCGACGTCCTCGAGGAAGACGCGTTCGACCGGCGAGGCGGCGCAGAAGTCGAGCACCTGCCGCGTCGTCGGCTCGAAGGGTCGCATCGAAGGTGTTCTATAGAGTCCGGCGCCATGCCGATACACATCCGCGCCGAACCCGGCGAATACGCAGAGGCGGTTCTGCTCCCCGGCGACCCGCTCCGGGCGAAGTACATCGCCGAGACCTATCTGGACGACGTCGTGCAGCGAAACGCCGAGCGCGGACTGCTCGGTTACACGGGCACGTATCAGGGCAAGCCCGTCTCCGTGCAGGGGACGGGGATGGGTTGCCCCGGCGCGACGATCGTGTTCGAGGAGCTGATCAAGCTCGGCTGCAAGAAGCTCATCCGTGTCGGCACATGCGGCGGGCTGCAGGCGCACCACGCGCTCGGCGACCTGATCGTCGCGCTCACGGCGGTGCCCGCCGACGCGACGGCGTCGCATCTCGTCGGCAACGAACCGCATTGCCCCACCGCCGCGTGGAGCCTGGTGCACGGTGCCGTGCATGCCGCCAAGGAGCAGAACCTGCCGCTCCACGTCGGCCCGATCGTCTCGAGCGACCTCTTCTACAACCCCGACGAGGGGCAGTACGCGCGCTGGTCGAGCCGAGGCGTTCTGGCCGTGGAGATGGAGGCGGCGGCGCTGTTCACGGTGTCGGCGCTCCGCGGCGTCGAGGGCTGCTGCCTGCTCACCGTCTCCGACATCGTCGTCGAGGGCGAGTTCACGAGGATCAGCGACGACGACCTGCGCGCGGCGGTCGACCGGATGACGCGCATCGCGCTCGACGTCGCCGTCTCAAGCCCCTAGCTCGCGCCGTCGGTCGATGCCCGACGTCGTCTTCCTCGTCAATCCCGCGTCGGACAACGGCCGCACCGGACGCCGCTGGCCCGAGCTCGCGCACCGCGCCGCGCGCCAGGGTCTCGAGGGCGAGACGCTCTTCTCCGAGCACCCGGGGCACCTGATCGCGCTCGCCGCCGACGCCGTCGACCGCGGCGCGTCCCTGGTCGTCGCCGTCGGCGGCGACGGGACGCTGAACGAGGTCGTGAACGGGATCGCCGGGCGTGACGTCGACCTCGCGACGATCCCGCTCGGCACCGGCATGGACTTCGGCCGCACCTACGACCTCCCAAGGCGCTTCGAGGACGCGGTGCGCGTCGCGCTCGAGGGAGCGACGCGCGTCGTGGACGCCGGCCGCGTCTCCTACCGCACGTGGAGCGGCGAGGAGGCCGAGCGTTGGTTCGCGAACGTCGGCACGGTCGGCATGAGCGGCGCCGTCGCACAACGCGCGAACGGAATGTCGAAGGCGCTGGGCGGCCGCGTCACGTTCTTCTATGCGCTCACGCGCGTGTTCCTGTCGTGGGAGAACACGGAGGTGAGGGTCTCACTCGACGGAGCCGAGCGAACCGGCCGCATGCACGACGTGATCGTCGCGAACGGCGTGTGGCACGGCGGCGGCATGAAGCTCGCTCCCGACGCGGAGCCGGACGACGGGCTGTTCGACGTCGTGCTGATCGGCGACGTCTCGAAGGCCGACTTCCTGACGACGGCGCCGAAGATCTACAACGGCGGCCACAAGAACCACCCGAAGGTCGAGATCCTGCGCAGCGCCCGAGTGGCCGTCGATGCGGACGAGCACCTGCCGATAGAGGTCGAGGGCGAGCAGGTCGGGACGACGCCTGCGGCGTTCGAGCTCGTGCCCGCCGCGCTGCGCGTTCGCGTCCCGAACTAGCCGGCCGTCGGGCCCGTGCCGGCAGATGCTTCCGGCTTGGGCTTCGCAGCACGGCGCGACCGCTTCTCGATCGCCGCGACGCGCTTCTCGAGTGACGCGACCTTCTCCTCGAGCACATCGATCCCGCGGATCTTCTTCGAGAGCTCGTCCACGCGTTCGCGCAGCTGGTTCGCGCTCTCGAGCACACGCGAGGCGGCAGGGTTCTTCGAGGCCCGCTCGAGCACTTCCTGGAACGAAGGGAGCTGAGCGAGGGGATTCTTGTTGTCCGGCATCCGCCCCTAGCCTACGCGCTTCACGGGCCACGCGTGGGTGGTAGGGGCTCGGCGGGCCCTGAATCTACGCTCCCAGCGTGATCGTCGCGCACCTCGATCTCGATGCGTTCTTCGCCGCCGTCGAGGAGCTCGAGGATCCGGCGCTCCGGACGGTGCCGCTGATCGTCGGCGGCGACCCCCACGGCCGCGGGGTCGTCGCGACCGCGAACTACGTCGCTCGCGGCTTCGGGATCCATTCGGCGATGTCGTGCGCCGAGGCGCTGCGCCGCTGCCCCCACGCGACGTTCGTGCGCCCGCGGCACACCGTCTACCGCGACTACTCGCGCGATGTGTGGAGCGTCGTGCGGGAGATCGTCCCCACGGTCGAGCAGACGGGCATCGACGAGGGATACCTCGACCTCGGCGAGGTCGCGCCGCGATTCGAGGACGCGCGTGCGGTCGCGGGCGCAGTGCAGGGCGTGGTGCGAACGCGCACCGGCCTCTCCTGCTCGCTGGGCGTCGCGAGCTCGAAGGTGGTGGCGAAGATCGCTTCCGACCGCCGCAAGCCGGGAGGGCTCACCGCCGTCCGGCCGGGCCGCGAGGCGGCCTTCCTCGCTCCGTTCCCGATCCGGCTCCTGCCCGGCGTGGGGCCGCGCGCCGAGGAACGGTTCGTCGCGGCCGGCGTGTCGACGATCGGCGAACTGGCGGCGCTCGACGACGAAGCGCTACGCCCGGTGCTGCGCGGCAAGGTCGGGAAGGAGCTTCGAGACCGCGCGCGCGGGATCGACCCGAGACCGCTCGAGGTCTCCATCGAGCGCATCTCGATCTCGAACGAGGAGACGTTCCCGCGGGACGTCGGCGACCCCGAGCGGCTGCACGACGAGCTGCAGCGCATGGCGGTTCGCCTGGCCGAGCACCTCGAGCGGCGCGGCCAGGTCGCGCGGACGATCACGACGAAGCTCCGGTACCCGGACTTCGCGATCCGGACGCGCTCGACGTCGCTCCCGGTCGGAACGGACGACGCCGGCCGGATCGGCGAGCTCGCCTGTGGCCTGCTCGACCGCGCGCTTCGCGATCGCCCGGGACCGCTCCGGCTCGTCGGGGTCGGCGTGTCGGGTCTCGTCGACCACGTCCAACTCTCACTGCCGTCCGGCGTCTGAATCGTTACCGGAATGACGCAGATTGCTCAGCCTCGAGGGTCGTCCTGCCGATTACCGTGGGAGAGATGACGACGACACCCGAGCAGCCGAACCCGCACAAGCACGTCGCCGAGCGCGTGCACGTGCTTCAGCTGCGCGCGGGCGTCCCGTACGAGGTCGAGCGGCAGGTGTGCTCCGCCTGCGAGCGCGTCCTCGACGAGAAGCCCGTCAAGCGCGCCGCGGCATAAGCGTCGAGGCAAGGCCCGTCAGGGTCTCGCCCGCGCCTGCGTGGATGACAACGTCCGCCTGCTCGTCGTAAGGCGTCGGGTCGCGGTTGACGACGGCGAGGCGGCCCCCCGCCGCCAGAACGTCGCCCGGGAGGCCGGCCACCGGCCAGACCTCGAGTGACGAGCCGACCACGAGCAGGGAGCCGGCATGCCGCGCGAGCTCCGTCGCCCGCTCGACCGCGTGCTCGGGCAGGAGCTCGCCGAACATGACCACGTCCGGCTTCAGCGGGCCGCCGCACCGCGGGCACGAGGGCAGCGGCAGACGGGCGAGCGCCTCCTCCATCGGAACCCTCCGCCCGCACGCGGGGCAGCTCGCCGTTCGGAGCGAGCCGTGCATCTCGACGACCTCGCGCGAGCCCGCAAGCTCGTGCAGGCGGTCGACGTTCTGTGTGATCACTGCGATCACGATGTCGGCCCTCTCCAGCTCGGCGAGGGCGAGGTGGCCCGCGTTCGGGCGCACGTCGTCGAGCAGCCCGAGCCGCCGCCCGTAGAACTCCCACGCGCGGGCGGGATCGCGTCGCCAGCCGTCGATCGACGCGACCTCGAGCGGGTCGTAGGTCGCCCAGACGCCGGTTGGGCTGCGGAAGTCGGGGATGCCGCTCTCGGTCGAGATGCCTGCGCCGGTGAGGGCAACGCAAGGCGGGTTGCCCCGAATCACTTCTGCGAGCATGGCCACGTCGTGCACGGGTTCAGTTTCTCAACCGACATCCGCGTCCGGTTCGCGGAGACCGACGCCCAGGGCATCGCGCACAACGCGAGCTACTTCGTGTGGTTCGAGGTCGCGCGCGTGGAGTACCTGGAGGAGTTCGCGCACGGCTACCAGCGCCTCCGCGACGAGGGGCTCGAGGCGCTGGTGCTCGAGTCGCACGCGCGCTACATCGAGCCGGCCGTCTTCGACGATCGCCTCGTCGTCTTCGCGCGCTGCGTCGACATCAAGGGGGCCCGCTTCCGCTACGAGTACTCGATCCGGCGCGGAGTCACCGAGATCGCCGATGGGTGGACGGCGCACGCGACCGTCGACGCGAAGACGCTGCGTCCGACGCGGATCCCGCCGTGGCTGACAGCGGCGATCGCTAGCGCGGAGCAGTCGGCGCCGTATCCGTCCCGGTCGTCGCCTCCGGCGGCGTAGCCGCCTTCTTCGGCTTCGGGGGCTTCTTGGTGCCGACGCGGACGAGCTTCGGCTCGGCGCGGTAGAACGACGACCACGTCTGGTCCGACATCAGCTTCCCGGACGACGAGTACACCTTGCGCTCGACGCTCGTCGACTGCGACGGAACGCCCGGGTCGTCGACGACCGTCTGTCCGACGAGGAGATTCGGATCGTCGGTCTTGTCGACCGGCGGCGGCGAGACGACGCGGAGCGGCTGCGCCTCGGATTCGACGCGGCGGTGCTGCGGCGTCCCGTACAGGGCGACGGTGAGCGAGGACGAGCTCACCCAGGTGCGGAGGAGCATCCAGTGCCCGGTGTCGTTCACGAACTTGAGGTCGACGTCGGGGTAGTTGACCGTCGCGTCGCGGCCGAGCGGGTAGTGCGAGATGTAGAGCGCATGGTTCGTCCGGGCCGTGATCGGCAGGCCCGCCTCGTAGGCGGCGTTGTAGACCGTCGTCGAGACCTGGCAGACGCCGCCGCCGAGGCCGGTCTCGAGCTCGCCGTTGATGATCACCGGAGCCTCGCGGAATCCCTTCGCCGCCGACCGCTCGCCGGTGGTCTGGTTGAAGGAGAAGGTCGTGCCCGGCGCGATCAGCTTCTTGTCCACGAGGTGCGACACGAGCTGGACGTTATGGATCCGGTTCGCGTCGCCCCCGAAGAACGTCTCGTAGGCGCCGACGGTGCCGGTGATCCCGAGCGCCGTCGCCTGGGCGGTCGTGCGCGAGGGAGCCTGCTCGCCGACCGGAAGCGCGGCGACGCGCCTCGCGGGGCGAGTCGCCGCGGCGAGGATCGCGTCGGCAGTCTTGCCGACGTCGAGCGTGATGCCCGGGCTGCGCCGGGACGACGCGCACCGAGCCACCGGCGCCCACCGCCCAGTCGGCGTCCCGCGGTGAGCGATCGACCATCTGCCGGAGGCGCTCGAGCTCGGCCGTGGCGGCGCGGCCGCCGAAGCGCAGCTTGCCGGGATGCGACAGGTCGAGCATGGTCGCGATCCGCCAGCGCGGCAGCTTGAGACGCGTCGGGCCGACGGCGAGCGACACCGGCGCCGACACCGCGAGCGCGGCGGAGCGGCGAACGGACGCCAGCGACGCTGCGGTGACGTGCGGCTGGTCGACCCGCACCGGCAGGACGACCGGATGCCGCTCGAACGAGCCCAGGGAGCTGGCGAGCGAGCGGCCCGGCCGCAGCCTGGTCGAGCACCCGTCCCGTCTCACCGGGAACGACGCTGAACTTGAGCCCGTGCCGGACGAGCTGCGCGTCGCGGTGGGGGGCGTCGATCGCCTTCGCCATGAGCCCGAGCTCGTAGGCAACAGCCGACGAGGAGGCGCTGGCGGTGGACGACGCCTCGGTAGGGAAGAGGCGCAGCTTGAGCCGGCGGAAGCCGCGGACGAAGCCGAACCCGTCGCCACGGCCCGCGGCCTCGTCGACCGCCTTCGCCCAGTCGACCCGGACACCGAGCTGGGCGGCCGTCAGCGAGTAGCTGTGGCCGCCCGAGGTGAATTGCACAGGAACCCGCGCGACCTGCTGCCACCTCCGTTCGAGCGTCGAGCGCGCCTCGGCGCGGCTCATCCCGCCGACGTCGACCCCGTCCACGCGCGTGCCCGCCGCGAGCGAGTGCGGCGAGCCCGCATAGAGCAGGCCGAGGCCCAACGCCGCCAAAACGGCGAACAGGCCCAGCCACGCCACACGGACGCGGAACCGCTTGCGCGCTGCGGCCCGGCGGCGCGCGCGAATTGCCGAGGAGGTTGCGGCCACGGCCGCCGCATCCTAGCCATAGTGGGAAGAGATACGTGGGAAGAGAACCTACGGTTCTTTAGTGGGAAGAGAACCTACGGTTCCCTTCCCACGGCCCATCCCTCCCTTGCGCGAGGCGTCGCGATCCGCCCGGCTCGCCTCCCGGCCGGCGAAGCCGGCCTCCGGCGGCGACCGGCGCGCCTCAGCACCGGTTCAGGTCAAAAGACAAACAGCTCGACGCCGCCCGAGACGTTGAGCTCGATCCCGGTGATGTAGGCGGCGAGGTCGGAGCACAGGAACGCGATCGCGTTCGCGATGTCCTGCGGGTCGCCGGGCCGGCGGAAGACCGTCCGCTTGGCGATCCGCTCGTTCATCGCCGGGTTCGCCATGTGGAACGCCTCGGTGCCGATGATGCCGGGGACGATCGCGTTGGCGGTGATCCCGTGCCGGCCACCCTCCATTGCGAGCGTCTTCGTGAGGCCGATGATCCCGGCCTTCGTCGTCGAGTACGAGGCCTGGCCGAAGCCACCGAGCGTGCCCGCGACCGACGCCATGTTCACGATCCGGCCGAACCCCCGCTCCGTCATGTGCGGCCAGACCGCCTGGGCGCAGTTGAAGGCGCCGGTCAGGTTGACGCGCAGGTCGCGTTCCCACAGGCTCGGCTGCTGGTCCGGGAACTGGCCGACGTGGTCGAGCGTGCCCGCGTTGTTGACGAGGATGTCGAGCGAGCCGAGCTCGTCGACCGTCCGCGCCACCGCGGCCGCGACCTGCTCGCGGTCGGTGACGTCGCACTTCACGGCGAGCGCCCGCCGTCCGAGCGAGCGGATCTCCTCCGCGGTCGACTCGGTGTGCACGAGGCCCTGCGTGACGCGCCACCTGCGCGAGCGGGCCGTAGGCGTCGGTCTCCTCCGACAGCTCCGACTCGACGAGCAGATCGGCGATCACGACGTCGGCGCCGGCGCGCGCCAGGGTCAGCGCGTCCGCCCGGCCGAGGCCGCGCGACCCGCCGGTGACGAGCGCGACGCGTCCGCCGAGGTCGATCTCGAGCGCCACGGGCCGCGACTCTACGCTACCCGCGCGGGAGAAAGATCTCCTTGGCGATCACGAGGCGCTGGATCTGGGACGTGCCCTCGTAGATCTGGAAGAGCTTCGCGTCGCGCATCAGCTTCTCGACCGGGTACTCCTTCATGTACCCGTAGCCGCCGAAGACCTGGACCGCGTCGGTCGTCACCTTCATCGCCGTGTCGGCGGAGAAGCGCTTGGCGAACGACGAGTGCAGTGTCGCCCGCTCGCCGCGGTCGATCAGCCACGCCGCCTGCCACGTGAGCAGCCGCGCGGCCTCGATCTCGGTCGCCATGTCGGCGATCAGGAAGTTCACGCCCTGGTGCATCGCGATCGGGACGTCGAAGGTGACCCGCTCCTTCGCGTACTCGACGGCGAGCTCGTAGGCGGCCTGCGCGACGCCGACGGCGCCCGCCGCGGTGCCGGGCCGCGTGAAGTCGAGCGTCTGCATCGCGATCTTGAACCCTTCGCCCTCCTCGCCGAGCCGGTTCTCGGCGGGCACGACGACGTCCGTCGAGCGCGAACGCCGAGGTGTCGGTCGCGCGCTGGCCCATCTTGTCGAGGTGCTTCTCGATCGTCACGCCCGGCGTGTCCATCGGGACGACGAACGCGGACATGCCGCGGTGGCCCTTCGCCGGATCGGTCTTCGCGAAGACGACCGTCCACGCCGCGTGGCCGGCGTTCGTGATGAACGTCTTCGACCCGTTGAGGACGTACTCGTCGCCGCGCCGCTCGGCCGTCGTGCTCATGCGCGCGACGTCGGAGCCGGCGCCCGGCTCGGACAGCCCGAACGAGCAGAGGATCGGCGCCTCGAGCAGCGGCGGCAGCCACTGCGCCTTCTGCTCGTCGGTGCCGGCGATGATCACCGGCCCGGCGCCGAGCCCGTTGGCGCCGATCGATGTCCCGATCCCGGAGCAGCCCCAGTTGAGCTCCTCGCCGACGAGCATCCCGTCGAAGGCGGCCAGGCCCGGCCCGCCGTACGCCTCCGGCACGTGGAGGTTCATCAGGCCGAGCGCGTGCGCCTTCGCGATCACGTCGGCGGGGTGCTGGTCGAGTGCTCGTCGTACTCGGCCGCCTTCGGGCGGATCTCCTTGGTCGGCGAACTCGCGCGCGAGCGCGCGGAGCTCCTTCTGCTCGTCGGTCAGCGCGAACGAGACACCGGTCGACGTCGCCACGGTGGCCATCGGGGTTCCCTCCTTGCGAAAATCTTGATTG
The DNA here is from genome assembly GCA_963742615.1 of uncultured Thermoleophilia bacterium. GTDB lineage: Bacteria > Actinomycetota > Thermoleophilia > Gaiellales > Gaiellaceae > PALSA-600. Next base: position 687,097 of record CAVUMS010000004.1, read on the forward strand.
ACTAGTCAGTCAAGAACGTTAGCGCCACGGCGCTAGGGTCGCCAAGAGCCGATGGGAAAGCTCTACGAGTCGATCGACGCGAAGCTGGCCGCCTGGATCGGGCGCCAGCGGCTCTTCTTCGTCGCCACGGCCCCGCTGGAGGGCGGACACGTGAATGTGTCGCCGAAGGGTCCGATCGAGACGCTCCGGATCGTCGACGGTCGCACCGTCGAGTACGTCGACCACGTCGGGAGCGGGGCCGAGACGGCTGCCCACCTGGGGAGAACGGCCGTATCTGCGTGATGCTCTGCGCCTTCGAGGGACCACCGCGGATCGTCCGCCTGCACGGTCGCGGCGAGGTCGTCCCCGCGGACGATCCCGCCGACGGTGTGCGCGGCGTCGTGCGCGTCCACGTCGACCGCATCTCCGACTCGTGCGGTTACGGCGTCCCGCTGATGGACTACGCCGGCGAGCGCACGCAGCGCGAGGCGTGGTTGCGGCACAAGGGCGCGGACGGGCTGCGCGAGTACGTGCGCGAGCGGAACGCCGAGTCGATCGACGGGATGCCTGCGTTCTCGGCCCGGCGCTAGGCTAGCCTCGTGGACTTCGAGCTCACCGACGAGCAGCGGCTGATCCAGGACACCGTGCGCGCCTTCGTGGACGAGCGCGTGCTCCCGGTGGCGATCGAGAACGACATCGAGCACAAGCTCGACCTCGAGCTGATCGAGGGGATGGCCGAGCTCGGGATCCTCGGCATCGTGATCCCGGAGGAGTACGGCGGCGCCGGGCTCGACTACGTCGCCGAGGCGCTCGCCTGCGAGGAGATCGAGCGCGGCGAGGCCGCGTTCCGCACGCTGATCTCGGTCCACGTCGGCCTCAACTCGCTGTCGCTGCTCAAGTACGGCGAGCGAGGAGCAGAAGCAGCGCTGGCTCGACGCCGCAGGCGAAGGGCGAGAAGCTCGCGTGCTTCGGGCTCACCGAGCCGGGCGCGGGCTCCGACGTCGCGTCGATGCGCACGACCGCGCGCCGCGAGGGCGACGTCTACGTGCTCAACGGCCAGAAGAACTGGATCTCGTACGCGACGGTCGCCGACCACGCGCTCGTGTTCGCGAAGACCGACCCCGAGGCCGCGCACAAGGGGATCAGCGCGTTCGTGCTCGAGAAGGGCATGACGGGCTTCACCGCCCGCGACACCGAGAACAAGCTCGGCATCTGGGCCGGCTCGACCGGCGAGCTCTTCTTCGAGAACGTCGAGGTGCCCGCCGAGAACCTGATCGGCGTCGAGGGGCAGGGCTTCGAGATCGCGATGCACTCGCTCGACCAGGGCCGCTTCACCGTCGCGGCCGGCGCCTGCGGCGTCGTCCGCGCGTGCCTGGAGCGGAGCGCCGAGTACGCGCGCGAGCGCGAGACGTTCGGACAGGCGATCGGCCGCTACCAGTTCGTCCAGGACATGATCGCGACGATGGTGCTCGGCTACGAGACGTCGAAGCTGCTCGTCATGCAGGCGGCGTGGATGAAGAACGAGGGCAAGCGGAACACGCGCGAGACGTCGCTCGCGAAGTGGCACGCGACGGAGTCGGCGTTCGAGGCTGCGCATCTGGCGATCCAGGTGTTCGGCTCGTACGGCTACTCGGCCGAGTACGGGATCGAGCGGTACTTCCGGAATGCGCGCGCGCCGATCATCTACGAGGGCACGACGCAGATCCACAAGATGATGCAGGCCGAGCACGCGCTCGGGTACCGCAGGCTGAACGGGCGGAACGGCGACGTCTCGCCGCTCTGCTCGTGGGCGCCGGCGCTCGTCGCCGGTGCACGCGACCGCATAGCGCGCGCGACGTGGAGAGCGCCGAGGTCGTCATCGTCGGCGGAGGCGCGCTCGGCGCCTCGGTGGCGTGGCACCTCGCCGACTCGGCGATCACCGACATCGTCCTGCTCGAGCGCGAGACGCTCGCGTCCGGCTCGACGCGAAGTCGGCCGGAGGCTTCCGGATGCAGTTCGGCGACGAGCTGAACGTCCGGATCGCCATGCGCTCGCTGCGCGAGCTCGCGGCGATGGGTGACGAGATCGAGCTGCGGCAGTGGGGGTACCTCTTCCTGCTCGACCGGCCGAGGATGTCGAGGCGTTCCGCTCGGCGCTCGCGATGCAGCAGGCGCTGGGCGTTCCCGCGGAAGAGCTGACGCCCGAGCGAGGCGCGGCGCTCGTACCGCAGCTCGACCTCGAAGGGGTGCTCGCGGCGACCTTCTGCGGCCTCGACGGCTACTGCTCGCCGGAGGGAGTCGTGCAGTGGTACGCGCGCGGAGCGGCCGAACGCGGCGTCCGCATCCGCCAGGGCTGCACGCTCACGGGGGTTCGCGTCGAGCGCGGGCGCATCGAGGCCGTCGAGACGTCGAGCGGGTCGATCGCGACGTCGACGCTGGTCTGCACCGCGGGAGCCTGGTCGGCGGACGTCGCCGCGCTGGCGGGCGTCGACCTGCCCGTGCAGGGGCAGCCGCGGCACCTCTGGTTCTACCCCGCCGACGGCGGGCTGCCCGCACGAGCTGCCGCTGACGATCGACTTCTCGACGAGCTTCTACTTCCACCGCGAGGGCCCGGGGCTCGTGTTCGGCGGGAAGGAACCCGCGCTCGAGGACGTTGCCGAGCACGCCGCGCGGCGGCTGCCGGTCCTCGCCGATTTGCCGATCGCGTCCTCGTGGTGGGGCTACTACGACGACTCGCCGGACGCGAACGCGCTCGTCGGCGAGAGCGACCGCGTCGTCGCGCTTCCTCTACGCGACCGGCTTCTCGGGCCACGGCTTCCAGCAGGCGCCCGCCGTCGGCGAGCACGTCGCGCAGCTGGTCGCAGGCCGCGCGCCCGACGCTCGACCTCTCGGCGTTCGACGTCGACCGCTTCGCCCGCGGCGCCGAGCGCCGCGAGACGGTCGTCATCTGCTCGGGCTAGAGCTCGCCCTCCCAGTAGTCGACGGCGTCGTCGAGGCGCCAGAGCTTGCCGGGCGGCCACGCGCCGATCTTGTTCGAGTCGGGGTAGAAGGCGATGCCCAGCTCGCTCTTCGTCGACAGCATCCCCACCCTGACCGTCTCCGACGTCGGTTCGTCACCTTGTGGGCACCGGCCTCGCCCACGGGGAAGCACACGGCGTCCCACGGGCCGAGCTCTTGCTCACCGCTCGGCGTTCGCAGGGTCGGACGGCCGACGAGCACGATCAGCCACTCCTCGTCGCTGGCCTCCCAGTGGTACGGGCAGATGCTCTGGCCGGGCGGTAGCTCGTAGACCGACAGCCCGAGCCGCTCGCCCCCGACGAGCGGCCCGACGCGCCCGTAGGCGGTGCCGTAGCCCGGGCGGATCGTCGTCGTCCCGCGTCAGCTCGAGGTCGAACAGGTTCACGTCCGTCATTCCTCGCCGTCCCAGTAGTCGACGGCCGAGTTGCGGCGGAACATCAGCCGTGTCGTCGTCCTCGGCGGGCCGCGTGCCGAGCTTGTCGGAGTCCGGGTACACGGAGATCGCACGGCGTGACCCCGCCGAGAGGATCAGGACGCGGCCCGGGCCCGACGACGTCGTGGGCGCCGCTCGAGCCCGACGCGAAGCAGACCACGTCGCCGAGCTGCAGCGTGCGCTTCCCGTCCGGCGTTCGCACCGTCGGCGACCCGTCGACGACGATCAGCCATTCCTCGACGCCGTGGTGGTAGTGGTACGGGAACGAACGCTCGCCGTCGGCGAGCTCGTAGACCGAGCCGCCGATCCGCTCGGCCCCGATCTCGTCGCCGACGCGAGTCGTGCGGAACCGCCAGCCCTCCTTGTCCCGCTCGTTGCGGAGCGGCCCGTCGACGAGGTTGAAGGCACCTCCATCCGGACAATCCTGCCGGAAGCCTGTTGCGTGGCAGCGGATAATCGGCGGCGTGGCGCAGCTCAGCGGCATCCTCGTCGTCGACCTGACGCGCTATCTCCCCGGTCCCTACGCGTCGCGCGAGCTGCTCCGGCTCGGGGCGCGCGTGGTGAAGGTCGAGCCACCCGACGGCGATCCGCTCGAGACGTCGACACCGGGCTGGTACCGGGCGCTCAACGACGGCAAGGAGGTGGTCACGTGGGACGCGCGCACGGAGCCGCAGCCGCCGGTGCTGGCCGAGGCCGACGTCGTGCTCGAAGGATTTCGCCCCGGCGTCTTCGAGCGGCTCGGGGTGCAGCTGCCGGAGTCGGCGATCCTCTGCTCGCTGACGGGCTACGGCGTGTCCGGCGGCCGCGCGTCGCGACGCCGGTCACGACCTCAACTACCTCGGCTACGCCGGTGTCCTCGCCGACACCGCTCCGGCCTTGCCGCCCGTGCAGGTCGCCGATCTCTGCGCGGGCGCGCAGGCGGCGGTGATCGAGGTGCTGGCGCGCGTTGCTCGACCGTGGCGCACCGGCCGCGGCGCGCGCATCGTCGTCTCGATGACGAGCGGCTCGCACCGCCTCGCCGCCCACCGGCTGGCCGGCGAGCCGATCCCCCGCCTCCTGACCGGCGGCGCGGCCTGCTACCGGATCTACGAGACCGCGGACGGGCGCCACCTGACGGTCGCGGCGCTCGAGTCGAAGTTCTGGCAGCGGCTCTGCGAGCTGCTCGGGCGCCCCGACCTGTTCGGCCGGGCGTTCGAGCCGGACCTCCCCGAGCTCGAGCAGCTGTTCCGCACGCGATCGCTCGACGACTGGCTCTCGCTGCTCGAGGGCCGCGACACGTGCGTCGGGCCCGTGCTGACGCTCGACGAGGCGGCCGAATGGCTACGCGGTGATCAGGCGCAGCCGCCGGCCGGCGTCGAGCACGAGTCCGAGGGCGGCGAGCAGCAGCAGGATCACGACGAGCCCGGCGATGAAGAAGTCTGAGGCGCATGACGGCCGCAGCTTCGGAGCCGGCGCTTAAGCGCCGCTTGGCCGGGGCTTAAGAAGCGCGGGCGGAGACCAGACGGCCCTGCAGGTGCCAGGCACGAGGGCCGAGCACACAGGCCGCGCCCGCGACGATAGCCAGCCCCTGTGCCGCGACGCCGAACGCGACCGCGTCCTCGGTGCGGACGCCGGAGGCGACGAGGATCGCCGCGCCGGCGCCGGCCTGGACGGCCGCGCCCGCCGGCGCGACCGGCAGCACCGCCGACGCCGACGAGGCGCAGACGAACGCGAGGGCAAGGGCGAAGTCGGTGCCGAGGCCCGAGCGCGGCGAGCAGCACGAAGACGGCCAGTGCGCGAAGCGCCCAGGAGATCGCAACCGCCGCCCAGGCATGGATCGCCTCGCGGCGGCCGGTGGCGTGCTCGCCGACGAAGCGCGGCGATCCGGAAGCGCGCGACGGGGCGCAGGCCGGCCAGCCGCGCAAGGCGAGCACGACGGCCGCGGCCGCCGACTCCCGCGCCCGCGACGACGAGCAGGCCGACGCGGAGCCAGCCGCCGACGTGCGAGACGAGCGCAGCGACGTAGGCGAGCGGCGCCAGGGCGGCACTGTCGAGCAGCCCGAGCAGGAAGATCGAAAGCGCGACCGCCCCGAAGCTGGCCCGTCGCCGCCGGCAGCGCCGCACGACCGCGACACGGATCACGTCGTCGCACCGTCCCGGCAGTGCGATGCCGCCGACGGAGGCGGCGCCGCCGGCGGCGGCCAGCGTCAGGACGGCAGGCCGCTGCTCACCGTCGAGAAGAGCCGCTGCCAGCCCCACGCCTTCGCCGCGTAGGCGCCGAGGAAGATGAGGCCGGCGAGCACGACCAGCCAGAAGTTCGCGCGGTGCAGCGGCCAGCCGGTGTGCGCGAAGTGGCGCATGACGAGCGCGCCGACGGCGAGCGCGACGAGCACGAACAGCAGTTGAGAAGACGGCTGGGCCGGAGCACGTGAATCGGATCATCGGCGGGAGCGGGCGCCTCCCGCATCCCTCACGTTGTACCACCGTCCTCCCCCGCCCGGGGGAGCATGCGGTCGCGTGATGCCCGCAAGCGGCGTTCGTGAGCTCGCTCGGGATCACCCAGACCTTGTTCGCGTCGCCCTGCGCGATCTGCGGCAGCACCTGCAGGTACTGGTAGGCGAGCAGCTGCGGGTCGGGGTTGCCTTCGTGGATCGCCTTGAAGACCGTCCCGATCGCCTCGGCCTGACCCTGGGCGGCGAGGATCGCCGACTGCTTCTGGCCCTTCGGCCTTGAGGATCGCCGCCTGCTTCTCGCCCTCGGCGGTGCAGGATCTGCGACTGCTTGACGCCCTCGGCCTGCAGGATCGCGGCACGCTTCTCGCGGTCGGCGCGCATCTGCTTCTCCATCGTGTCCTTGATCGACGGCGGCGGGTCGACCGCCTTCAGCTCGACGCGGTGGACGCGGATGCCCCACTTCCCGGTCGCCTCGTCGAGGATGCCGCGCAGCTGGTCGTTGATCGAGTCGCGCGAGGTGAGCGTCTGCTCGAGGGTCATCCCGCCGATCACGTTCCGCAGCGTCGTCACCGTCAGCAGGTCGATCGCGTTCACCGGATTCGTTGATCTCGTACGTCGCCGACTTCGGGTCGGTGATCTGGAAGTAGATGACCGAGTCGATGTTGACGACGAGGTTGTCCTGGGTGATCACGGGCTGCGGCTCGAACGACACCACCTGCTCGCGCATGTCCTGCAGCTGGCGAACGCGGTCGACGAACGGGATGACGATTGCGAGCCCCGGCATGAGCGTCCGCGAGTAGCGGCCGAGGCGCTCGACGACGCCGGCCCGCGCCTGCGGGATCACACGAATCGTCCTCGCGAGCGTGACGAGGATGAAGAGCACGATCGACGGCGAGCACGATCAGGGCTGCGAGAGTTCCGCTCACACCGGCCTCCTATTCGGACACGAGGGCGGTCGCCCCCTCGATCTGGATCACGTCGACGCTCTTGCCTTCCTCGACCACCTGGCCGTCGAGGTACGAGCGCGCCGACCACTCCTCCCCGCCGATCCGCACGCGCCCGCCGTGCGCGTCGATGCGCCGCGTCACGATCGCCTTGCGGCCGACGAGCGCGTCGGTGCCGGTCCGTGAGATCGACGGCATGCGCAGGTGGCTGCTTGGCGATCGGTCGCAGGAACGCGAGCGAGGCGATCGACGCGACGATGAAGACGATCAGGCTGAGCACGAGCCCGCCGCCGACCAGCGCCGCGAGCGCAGCGACCCCGGCGGCGAGCGCCAGCGGCCCGAGGAAGAACAGCCCGGGGGTCAACATCTCGCCGATACCCAGCAGGACGGCGATGATCGCCCAGATGAGCCACTCGGGCATCTCGGTACAGCGTAGAGGGGACGGACTACAGACCGAGGGCCGCAGGCAGGGCGGCGAGCCCGTCGACGCGGTCCGGGCCGGTCCGGGTAGCGGCGCTCGCGGTCGACGAGCAGCGCCCGCATGCCGATCGCCTGCGCGCCCTCGATGTCGTCCTCGACCGAGTCGCCGACCATCACCGCCTCGGTCGGCGCCACGCCCAGGAGCCCGAGCAGCTGGAGGAAGATCGACTCGTGCGGCTTCGTCTTGCCGTGGGTGCGCGAGGTGAGCAGCGCGTCGACGCGGAGCCCGTGGTGGGCGACGAAGAGGTCGAGGTCGCGTGCGGTGTTGGAGAGCAGCCCCACCTTCAGGCCGTGCTCCCTGAGCTCGTCGAACGCCGCGAGGACGTCGGGATAGAGCTCGAAATGGGCCGCATGCTCCCAGGCCCGGGTCATCTCGACAGCGGCCGCGTGCGTGTCGCCGACGCCGCCCATCCCCTCGATGATCCGCTCGGTGAAGAGCACCCACAGCTCCTCGTCGTGGTCGAGCTCGGGGTGCCGCTCGAGCGTCTCGAGGGCCGAGCGCCGCGCGTCGTCGTGACGCCGGGGGTCGAGCGTCAGGCCGTACCGCTCGCCGATCCGCCGGTAGCCCTCCGCCCCGAGATCGGGCCCGGGCTCGGCGATCGTGAAGTCCACGTCGAAGACGACGGCGCGAAGCGAGGGCCACGCCGCGACGATAGCCGGGTGACCGCTCCACCCGAGACCGCGCCGCCGCGCAGCCTCGGAAGCAGACGCAGCACGATTACGCCCGATGTTCGGCGCAGAAAGGGAGGGGCACGCGGGGGAAACCCGGTTTCCCCCGCGCTAATCGGGGTGCCCAGATTTGAACTGGGGACCTCTCCGACCCGAACGGAGCGCGCTACCAGGCTGCGCCACACCCCGGAGGCGCGTACAGCGTAGACGAAGGTCGCATCCGTCACACGCTTCGATTATCGTGTGGGCAATGAGCTTCGTCGGCGGAGGAGGGATCGAGTGAAGATTCCCTCCTGCGCAGACAGAGAGCTTCTCGGACCAGGCTCGCCGGCGCTCAGCGCGGCGGGCTTTTTTGTTGTCACCGACGACCGCGACCGAGATCTTCGAACGCGACCGAGAGGAGCTGCATGGCCAACCACCTGACCCCGGAAGAGCTGTCCAAGGAGGTCGGGATCGACCGCGACGAGGTGATTCGCATCTGCCTCGAAGAGCACGTGCCGATTTACCACGGGAAGATCGACAAGACACTCTTCCAGGCGCAGCTGCAGGCGCTCGGCGCCCTGCCCGCCTCGCACTGACGCCGGAACTAACGCCTCGAGGAGCCCGCCGCGCGCTTCCGCGCCGCGGCGGGCTTCTTCTTTGCCCCTGCCGCGTTCGCGTCGGTGCCCGGCTTCTTCTCCGCCGCTGCGACGGATGCGCGGAGCGCCGCCATCAGATCGATCACCGGCGTCGGCTCCGGCTCGGGCGGGACCTCCCACTCCTTGCCCGCGAGCTTCGCCTCGAGCAGCTCGCGCAGCGACTCGCGGTACTCGCTCCGGAGCTCCTGCGGGTCGAACGGGGCCGAGAGCGAGTCGATGATCTGCCTGGCGAGGTCGAGCTCCGGCTTCTTCACCTCGGCGCCTGAGACGGCCGCGTCGATCTCGGCGTGGTCCTTCACGTCCGCCGCGACGAAGAGCGTCTCGAGCGCAAGCGCGTCGCCCATCGCGCGGATGAGGCACAGCTTCTCCTTGCCGGCGAGCACGAACCGACCCTGCGCTGCGACGCCGGACTCCTTCATCGCGTCGAGCAGCAAGACGTACGGCCTGCGCGCGGCCTCGGCGGCCGCCGGGACGAGGAAGTACGTGCGGTCGAAGTAGATCGGGTCGACCTCCTCGAGCTTCACGAACCGGCCGATCTCGATGCTGCGCGACGTGTCGTGCTGCTCGATCGCCTCGAGGTCAGCGTCCTCGACGAGCACGAACTGGCCCTTCGCGACCTCCCAGCCCCGCACCAGCTCGTCGGCGCTCACCTCGCGGTCGTGGAACTCGCACCAGCGCTTCTGCTTGATCGGCGTCTCGCACTCCCGGTGCAGCATCCGGAACGAGACGTCGGACTGGCGGGCGCTCGGAGCCGTCGCGGGGGCGAGCCCCACGGGGATGTTGACGAGGCCGAAGCTGATGGATCCGTTCCAGGTTGTCCGCATCGTGCAGGTGAAATCGTAACTGGGACCGGCCGGATTCGCGCCGGAGGACCGATTCCCTCCCGTACGGAGCCGACTACATTGCGAGCGAGATGGCCGGTGAGCGCACGATCGCGAGGCTCTGGACGAACGCGGTGCTCGAGAAGCGCACCGGGCCCGCCTACCTGCACGAGGTCGACGGCGAGTGGCGGGAGGTCGGCTGGGGCGAGGCCGAGCAGGCCGTCGAGGAGCTCGCGAACGGCCTGCTCGCGCTCGGTGTCGAGAAGGGCGAGGTCTTCGGGATCCTCGGCCGCACCTCGCTCGAATGGGCGCTGTTCGACTTCGCGCTCGCCCTGGTGGGCGCAGTCGGTGCGCCGGTCTACTCGTCGAGCTCGCCGCGCGACGTGGACTACCTGTTGCGCTTCTCGGACGCCGTCGGCGTGCTCGTCGAGGACGAGGAGCAGCGCGCGAAGGTCGCGGACGTCGGCCTGCGCTACGTGATCGCCTTCGCCGATCTCGATTCGCTGCGCGCCGATGGGCGCGCGTTCGCGACGGCGCGGCCGGGCGCCCTCGCCGAGCGCGCCGCCTCGATCGACGAGGACGACCTCTTCACCTTCATCTACACGTCGGGCACGACCGGACCGCCGAAGGCGTGCATGATCCGGCACCGCAACTACTACGCGATGGTGCAGAAGGGCGACGAGCTGCCGGAGCGCCTGACCCGTGCGGGCGACGTGATGCTGCTCTACCTGCCGCTGGCTCACAACTACGGACGGCTGCTCCATCTCTCGGCCGCCTACATCGGGTACACGATCGCGTTCCTGCCCGATCCGTTGCAGGCCGCCGTCGCGCTGCCGCGCGTACGCCCGACGATCTTCCCGAGCGTCCCGCGCGTGTACGAGAAGATCCATGCGGCCGTGATGTCTCAGTTCGCCGAGCTCCGCGGCCCGCCAGAAGCGGATCGCGGACTGGGCGCTCGGCGTCGGCCGGCGCGTGTCCCGCCTCCGGCAGGCGGGCAGGCCGGTTCCGGCGACGCTCGCCGCACAGCACCGGCTGGCCGACCGGCTCGTCTACTCGAAGATCAAGGAGCGTCTCGGTGGACGGCTCCGCGTCGTGAACTCCGGCGGGGCGCCGCTCTCACGCGAGATCGCCGAGTTCTTCCACGCGCTCGACGTGCTGATCCTCGAGGGCTACGGCCTGTCGGAGGTCACGACGGCCGCGACGGTGAACCTCCCGAACGCGTACCGCTTCGGGACGGTCGGCAAGCCGCTGCCCGGCGTCGAGCTCCGGCTGGCACCCGACGGCGAGATCCTCATCCGCTCGAACACCGTGTTCGCGGGCTACTACCACGACGACGAGGCGACCCGGCAGACGATCGACGACGAGGGCTTCGTGCACACCGGAGATGTCGGCCACATCGACTCCGACGGCTTCCTCGTGATCACCGACCGCAAGAAGGACCTGATCGTGACGTCGGGCGGGAAGAACGTGGCACCGCAGAACCTCGAGAACGAGCTCAAGGCCCACCGGGTCGTCTCCCAGGTGCTCGTCGTCGGCGATCGCCGTCCCTACGTGGCCGCGCTGGTGACGGTCGATCCGGAGGCGGCCGACGGGCTCGACGAGGCCGGCATCGAGCACGCGGTGCAGAAGGCCGTGGAGGCGGTCAACACCGACCGCTCGCGCTTCGAGCAGATCAAGCGCTTCCGGATCCTCCCCCGCGACTTCAGCATCGAGCACGACGAGGTGACGCCGACGCTCAAGCTGCGGCGGAAGGTGATCCTCGAGCACTTCGCCGACGACGTCGAGGCGCTGTACGCGCCCGAGCCGTAGATCGGTGGCGGCTCGACCTAGAGGATTCGGCGGGCGCCGACATAGGCGGCGGTGTACCAGCCCTCGTCGAGGCTGGAGATCTTCACGACGTCGCCGGTGTGCGGGGCGTGGATGAACTGGCCGCCCCCGATGTAGATGCCGACGTGCCCGAGCCCGTCGAAGAAGACCAGGTCGCCGGGCTGGAGCTGGTCGCGCGAGACCGGCACGCCCATGCCGAAGAGGGCGTAGGACGAGTGCGGGAGGGAGACTCCGACCTGCGCGTACGCCCACATCACGAGCCCCGAGCAGTCGAACCCGCCGGGCGACGAACCGCCCCAGACGTACGGCGTGCCGAGCTGCGACATCGCGACCCCCACGACGCCGCCGTGGGTCGAAGGAGGCGCGACGATCGTGTCCGACTGCGGTGCCACCGCCGAGACTCCGACGATCGTGGCGGCCACCTGCTGCTGCTGCGCCTGGTGCTGCACGACGATCCGCGCCTGGGCGGCACGCGCCATCTGCAGCTGCCTCGCCGCCTCGGCCGCCTGCAGCCGGGCGATCTCGCCCTTGATCGACGACAGCAGCCGCTGGCTCTCGCCGATCTTCGACTCGATCGACTGCTTCGCGGCCGCACGCACCGCGACGAGGTGCTCCTCCTGGGCTCGTTCCTGCGCCAGCTTCCGCTTGTGCTCGACGACGGCGCCCCGGAACTGCGTGACCTCACCGAGCACCCTCGCATCGAGGTGCGTGACGTTCTTCGCGCTGTCGATCCGCGTGATCACGTCATCGAGGCTCTTCGCGCCGAGGATCACCTCGATCGTCGAATCCTGCTCGGTCGTGTAGAGCGACACGAGCCGCTGGCGGACCATGCGCTGGCTCACCTTCAGGTTGTGCCGCGCAACCCGCAGCTCGTACGCGTTCTCGCGCTGGTTCCGCTTCGTCAGCGCGAGCTGCGTGGTCGCTGCGTCGTACTGCGAACGCGCGCGCTCGAGCGAGTCGGACAGGCTCTGGAGCTGGCCCATGACCGCCTGTGCCTCGGCGCGCTTCGACCCGATCGAGGGGTCGGCGACCGCCGGAACCGCTGCCACGAGAGCAACGCAGATCCCGACGAGAACGTACGGCGCCTGCCCCAATCTACGAATAACGAACCCCTGGGCGGGGGCGGGACGGGCGCACCGGGAGGGGCCGGTACGTCACGAGTCCGGGAGGCTAGCAATGTTTCCGGACGGTCGTCAACCGAGAACGTGCGCGAAACTTGAGCAAATCTGCACGAAGTATCCCCTCCTTCCCGGAAGCTGTGGTACGGTCAGCCCCCGTTCATGGGCCGGACGCACCATTGACCGACCACGCCTCACAGGTGATCGAGACACCGGACACCAGGGAGCCCGTCAGCCCACGCGTTCTGCTCGTGGACGACCACGACCTCTTCCGGACGGGGTTGCGCAAGCTCCTGTCCGAGCAGGGCGTGCAGATCGTCGGTGAGTGCGACGACGGCGAGAACGCGCTGCGCGCGATCCGCGAGCTCGCGCCGGACGTCGTCGTGATGGACCTCAACATGCCCGGCGTCGGCGGCGTGGAAGCGACCCGGCAGATCGCGATGATCGCGCCGCTCACGCGCGTGCTCGTGCTGACGATCTCCGACCAGGACGCCGACGTGCTCGAGGCGATCCTCGCCGGCGCGTGCGGCTACCTGCTCAAGGACTCGTCGATCGACGATCTGATCGCCGGCATCAACGCGGCGGCGATCGGCGAGGCTCTCGTCTCGCCGGCGATCGCGGCGAAGGTCTTGCAGCACGTGCGCGCGACCGGCGCAGGCAGTCGGGAGGCCGAGCTGATTCGCTCGGAGCTCTCGCAGCGGGAGATCGAGGTGCTGAAGCTGATCGCGAACGGCAAGGACAATGCTCACATCGCCGCCGATCTGCACATCAGCCCGAAGACGGTGAAGAACCACATCTCGAACATCCTGATGAAGCTGCAGATCGAGAACCGCATCCAGGCGGCCGTCGTCGCGGTGCGGTCCGGGCTCGTCTAGGAGGGCTAGCGAATCGCGTCGGCGTGGCGGCGGAGCTCCGCGAGCGCGGAGCGAAGGCGCGTCAGATCGCCTGCGTTGCCGTCCAGCCGCTCGGCCACCGACGAGAGCTCGTGGGTTTTCGTACGCGTGTCGCCGACGTTGAGCTCGCGCGCCAGCTCGGTGAGCCGCCGCTCGAGCCGCAGGCGCTCGCCCTCGAGCGTCAGGGCGTGCGCGTAGCCGTCCGTGAGCGTGCGCTCGATGCGATCGAGGTCGCGCTCGGAGGCGTCGATCAGTGTCGTGATCCGGTCGAAGAGCTCGGTCATGGGCAGGCGGAGGGGGCCGCCAGTCGATTGTTCGACGGTTGCCGTGATTCGACAAGGGCCACGGGACCCATCTTTCCGGGTGCGCAGGCCCAAGCTCGCCGCCGGCTCGGTCAAACTGTTCCCCGGACGATGCGCACGCTCCTCGTTTCGATCGCGATTTCCCTGCTCCTCGCGCCTTTCGCGCCCGCGGCACGACTGCCCCTGCCGACGCGGCTCGCACACGCCCTCGCGGTGCCGTCCCTGACAACGTCGACCTCCGGCGCGATCGCGATCGACCTCGCGTCGGGCGGCGTCGTCTTCGAGCGGAACGCCGACACCGCACTCGCACCGGCATCGAACGAGAAGCTCCCCGTGACCTTCGCCGCCCTGAGGACACTCGGGCCGGCCTACAGATTCCCCACCGAGGTGCTGGGCAGCGGCCGGCTGGTCGGCCGAACCTGGCAAGGCGATCTCTACCTCAAGGGCTACGGCGATCCGTCGCTGACCTCGGGCGGTCTCGCCCGTCTCGCAGCGGCGCTCGAGCGGCAGGGCATCAGGCACGTGTCGGGACGCGTGCTCGGCGACGAGAGCTGGTTCGACTCGCGCCGCACCGCCCCCGGGTGGAAGGCAGCGTTCTTCATCAACGAGTGCTCGCCGCTGTCGGCGCTCGTCGTCGACCGCGGCCTCTACGACGACCACATCGCGCTGCGGCCGGCCGTCGCCGCCGCGGGCCGTTTCCGGCAGGTACTGCGACGGCACGGGATCACCACCGGGATGGTCTCCGTCGGAACGGCGCCCGACACGGCCGTTCCGCTCGCCCGCATCGCGTCCGCCCCGCTGCAGCAGATCGTCACGTACATGGATCGCGAGAGCGACAACTTCACCGCGGAGATGCTCCTGAAGCAGCTCGGCGCGATGCAGGGAACCGGCGGCACGTCGGCCGCAGGCGCGGCGGTCGTCGTCGACGCGCTCCGGCAGGCGGCGATTCCTGTCACCGGCGTCCGCGTCGTCGACGGCTCGGGCCTCTCGCTCGACGACCGGACCACCGTCCGCACGCTTGCCGCGCTCCTGGTCGCCGCGTGGGACGACCCGTCGATGCGCTCGGTGCTGTGGGGGGCGCTGCCGGTCGCCGGCATCAGCGGGACGCTCAGGAACCGGCTGCAGACCGCACCGGCGCGGGGCGCCGTTCGCGCGAAGACCGGCACGACGAACGAGGCCTCGGCGCTGTCGGGCTACGTGCGCTCCCGCTACGCGTTCGCCGTCCTCGAGAACGGCAAACCGGTCGCGTACTGGTCGGCGCACAAGGCCGAGGACCGCTTCGCGACGGCGCTCGCCGTCGGCCCGTAGAAGCTTTCCGGGCCCCGTCGTAGACTCGGCCGGAAAGATGGCCGAGCTGCCGAGCGGTACCGTCACCTTCCTCTTCACGGACGTCGAGGGCTCGACGCGCCTGCTGAGGCAGCTGCGCCAGGAGCGATACGGTCAGCTGCTGACCGACCACCAGCAGATCCTGCGCGCCGCGTTCGCGGCGTACGGCGGACAGGAGGTCGACACGCAGGGTGACGCGTTCTTCGTCGCCTTTCGCCGAGCCGCCGACGCGGCACTGGCGGCGGCCGCGGCTCAGCGCGGCGCTCGCCGAGCACTCCTGGCCGGACGGGGCGGACTGCCGCGTTCGCATGGGGATCCACACGGGCGAGCCCGGCGTCGGCGACGAGGGATACCACGGCCTCGGCGTTCATCGCGCGGCGCGGATCATGGCGGCCGGGCACGGCGGCCAGATCCTCGTGTCGCAGGCGACCTGCTCGGTGCTCGAGGACGACGAGCTGCCGCGATCCGGATCCGCGATCTCGGGCAGCCATCGCCTCAAGGACCTCGACCGGCCCGAGCACATCTACCAGCTCGACGTCGAGGGCCTGCCGACCGAGTTCCCGCCGCTGCGGACCGCCGAGGGCGCCGACCGCCTACAGCGGACGCGAGGACGAACTCGAGCAGGCGGCGCGGGCGGCGGTCTGGCACACACGTCTGCGGAAGCGACACTGGGTCGCCGCCGCCGCCGCAACGGTCCTCGTCCTCGGCGGGCTGGCCGCGCTTCTCGTCGGCCTCTTCGGCGGCTCGGACACCGCGCACGCACTCGCGCAGGTCGACTCGAACGCCGTCGGGGTGATCGACACGAGGACGGCGGGCATTTCCGACGAGGTGCCGGTCGGGGCGGCTCCGAGCCACATCGCCGTCCGGAGAGGGTGCGATCTGGGTCACCAACACCGACGACAACACCGTGTCCCGCGTCGACCCGGCGACGAAGAACGTCCAGACGATCCCGGTCGGGAACAGCCCGGGCGGGATCACGACGGGCGGCGGCGCGGTCTGGGTCGCCAACGGCCTCGACGGGACCGTCTCGCGGATCGATCCCGGGACGAACACCGTCGTTCAGACGATCGACGTGGGGAACGACCCGTTGGGGATCGCCTACGGGGCGGGCTCGGTCTGGGTCGCGAACACGGGCGACGGGACGATCACGCGGATCGATGCCGAGAGCGGCGCGCCGGCGAAGCCCTCGCCGGTGGCGGCGACCGAGCTGGCCTTCGGCGAGGGAGCGCTCTGGGCGACGCAGCGGGCCGCGAGCAGGGTCGTGCGGATCGACCCGACCTCCGGCGACGTCGTGCAGCCGATCGCCGTCGGCAACGGGCCGACGGGCATCGCCGTCGGCGACGGCTCGGTCTGGGTGGCGAACAACCTGGACGGAACGGTCTCGCAGATCGACACGCTCACCTCTTCGGTCGAGCACGTGATCCCGACCGGGAACGGCCCGTCCTCGATCGCGGTCGACAGCGCGCGGCGTGTGGGTGAGCAACCAGTTCGACGGGACCGTGATGCGTATCGACCCGCGCACCAGCCAGCCGGTCGAGCCGATCCGTGTCGGCAACCGGCCGCAGGGCCTCGCGATCGCAGGCGGCGACGTGCTCGTGGCCGTGCGCCAGTCCGGCGCCGGCCACCGCGGCGGGACGCTCGCGGTGCAGATGAACCGGGGCCCCGACTCGATCGATCCGGCCGTCGCCTACGACACGACGTCGATCCCGATCCTGCGCATGACGAACGACGGCCTCGTCGCCTTCAACCAGACCGGTGGGCTCGCAGGGACGCAGCTCGTGCCGAACCTCGCGGTCTCGCTGCCGACGCCGACCGACGGCGGGAAGACCTACACCTTCCGGCTCCGGCCGAACATCCACTACTCGAACGGCGCACCGCTGAAGGCGGCCGACTTTCGCCGGGCGTTCGAACGCGACTTCGCGATCGGCAAGCTGCCGGTGACGTACTACGACGGCATCGTCGGGGCGGCACGGTGCAAGGAGACGCCGAAGCACTGCGACCTCTCCCGCGGCATCGTCACGAACGACGCGGCGAGGACGGTGACCTTTCACCTCGTCGAGCCCGACTCCGGAGTTCCTGTATCAGCTCGCGCTCGAGTTCGGCTACGCCGTCCCTGCGACGACCCCGCTCGCCGAGACGCATACGAAGCCGCTCCCGGGGACAGGGCCGTACATGATCGCGAGCTACCGGCCGGACCACCTGCTCGTCCTCCGGCGCAACCCGCATTTCCACGAGTGGTCGAAGGCGGCGCAGCCGGACGGCTACCCGGACGGGATCGTGTTCCGGATCGGAGGAACGCCCGACGCCGCGATGGACGATGTCGTCGCGGGGAGGGCCGACGCCTTCAGCACGGCCCAGTCGCAGACGCCGCCGTCGGCGAGCCGCCTGGCCGCCGTCAAGCTCCGCAATGCGAGCCAGGTGCACTCGAACCCGCAGCAGGCGACGATCGCGCTCTTCCTCAACACTCGCCTCGCACCGTTCGACCGGCCCGCGGTGCGCAAGGCGATCAACCTCGCCGCAGACCGAACGGCAGCCGTCGAGGTCACCGGCGGCTCGGACGTCTCGCAGGCGACGTGCCAGGTCCTCCCACCCCATTTCCCGGGGTACCGGCCGTACTGCCCCTACGGCAAGGTGCCCGACCTCGCGCGAGCGCGCGCCCTGGTCGACGCCTCCGGCACCAAGGGTATGAAAGTGAAGTTCTATTCGTGGGGCGACATCGGCGGGCTCGGGCCCTACGCCGTGAAGCTCCTACGCTCGCTCGGCTATCGCGTGTCGCTCAGGACGATCGGCGGCACGGACCCGTTCTTCGCGACGACCGCCGACTCACGCACGCACGCCCAGATCGGGACGACCGAGTGGATCACCGACTACCCGACCGCGGGGGGCTTCTTCAATCCGATCTTCACGTGCGCCTCGTTCCAGCCTGCGACGGGCGCAAACCAGAACGAATCCGAGTTCTGCGACCCGCGCATCGACCGGCAGATCAAGCAGGCGCTTCGCGAAGAGGCCACCGATCCCGACGCGGCCCGCCGCATCTGGGAGCGCGTCGACCGGGAGACCGTCGACCAAGCGCCGTGGGTGCCGCTCGTCAACCCGAAGGAGATCGACATCCTCTCGAAGCGCGTCGGCAACTACCAGTACAGCCCCAACGGCTACGGGATGATCTTCGATCAGCTCTGGGTGCGCTAGAGGCTAGCGGGCGATCTCCCAGATGTGGCCTCCGGGGTCACGGAAGCTCGCCGTCCGGATGCCCCAGGGGCGGTCGATCGGGCCGTTCAGCAGCTCGACCCCGCGCGCCTCGAGGCGCTTGCAGGTCGCGTCGACGTCGTCGACGCCGAGCGTGAACTGAAACCGCACGCCGTCGTCGGGGGACGCGACGGCCGCGGGCGCGACCAGTGAGGGCGCCTCGCCCGTCTGCAGGAGGTTGACCACCGTCTCGCCGAACTTGAACACCGCCGAGTTCGGGTCCTCGTAGAAGACCGGCAGCTCGAACGTCTCTCCGTAGAACCGCTTCGCCTCGGCCAGGTCCTCGACGAAGAGCGTGATCGCCGCGATCGGCCCCGGCCATGCCGCCGCCGCCGGGCTCGTTGCCTGGGTCTGGTCTTCCACGTCGTCTCCCTTCGTCGTTTGGCCCGCGTCCGTCATTTTTTCGACGACCCGGCCGGCCGAAACTCATCGCCGTCTCAGGAGGGCTCGGCGTCGAGCGACGGATCGGCGAGCAGCGCCTCGAGCTCGGCTTCGGTGCGGAGGGCGACGCCGGCCTTCTGGGCTTTCGCCACCTTGCTGCCGGGGGAGTCGCCGACGAACACCGCCGTCGTCTTCTTCGAGACGTTGTCGGAGACCTTTGCACCGAGGGCCTCGAGGCGTTCGCGTGCCTCCTCACGCCTGAGGGACTCGAGCGTCCCGGTGATCACGTACTGCCTGCCTGTGAGCGGGCCCTCGACCGGCCGCTCCTCCTCCGCCGCCTCGAAGCGCAGGCCCAGCGCCTGGAGCTCCTCGACGAGCCGCCGATTGTCCTCGTCGGAGAACCACTCCGCGATCGCCTCGGCGCGCTCGGGGCCGATCCCCTCGCACTCCATGATCTCCTCCTGCGACGCCGACGAGAGGCGATCGACCGTGCCGAAGTGGCGTGCGAGGCTCTGCGCCGTCACCCAACCGACGTCCGGGATGTTCAGGCCGAACAGCACGCGGCTGAACGGGATCTCCTTCGAGGCGGCGATCGCGGTGACGACGTTGGTCGAGGAGACCTCGGCGAAGCCCTCGAGTGAGAGCAGCTGCTCTTTCGTCAGCCGGTAGAGCTCGGGCAGAGAGCGCACGAGGCCGAGGTCCCACAGCCGGCGGACGAGCTGCTCGCCGACACCGTCGATGTCTGCCGCGGCCATCACCCAGTTGTTCAAGGTCTCGAGACCGCGCGAGGGGCACGCCCGGTTCGGGCAGCGGTGCATCGCCTCACCTTCCGGCTTCACGATCGGCGTGTCGCAGAGCGGGCAGCGCTCGGGCATCCGGAAACGACTTCGTGCCGCGCCTGTGCGCGCCGGCCGGGCCGACGATCTGCGGGATGACGTCGCCGGCGCGCTGCACGATCACGTCGTCCCCCTCGCGGATGTCCTTGCGGTTGATGTCCTCCTCGTTGTGGAGCGTCGCGCGCGAGATCGTGACGCCGCCGACCTCGACGGGCGAGAGCACCGCCCACGGATTGAGCGCGCCCGTTCGCCCGACTCGGATCATGATCTTCTCGAGCCGGGTAGTGGCCGTCATCGGCGCCCACTTGAAGGCGCGCGCCCAGCGCGGGCGCGAGTGCAACGCGCCGAGGACACGCTGCTGCGCGAGGTCGTCGACCTTGACCACGATTCCGTCGATCTCGTAGTCGAGCTCGGCACGCCGCCGCTCCCAGGCGCGGCACGCCTCGGCCACCGCTTCGGCGTCGTCCAGACGCTCGGCGAACGGGTTCGTGGGGAAGCCGTGCGCACGCAGCCACGCGAGTGTCCGCCAGTGGGTCGTCAGCTCGACGCCGTCGTGGGCACCGACACCGTATGCCCAGACCGAGAGCGGTCGCTGTGCCGTGATCGAGGGGTCTTTCTGCCGAAGCGACCCGGCCGCCGCGTTGCGCGGATTGGGCGTCGGCTTCTTCCCTTCGGAGACGAGCCGTTCGTTGAGCTCCCGGAAGCCGGAGAGCGGCATGTAGACCTCGCCACGCACCTCGACGAGCTCCGGCACGTCGTCGCCGAGCAGCCGCAGCGGGATCGACGGGATCGTGCGCAGGTTCACCGTCACGTCCTCGCCGATCTCGCCGTCGCCGCGCGTCGCACCGCGCACGAACACCCCGTTCTCGTACGTCAGGTTGATCGCGAGCCCGTCGATCTTCGGCTCGAGGACGTACGCCACGGGCTCGTCCGAGTCGAGCCGCTTGCGGACGTCGTCGACCCACTTCGCGACCGCCTCGTCGGTCGTCACCTTCTCGAGCGAGCCCATCGGCGTCAGATGTCGCACCTTCTCGAACTTCGAAGCCGCCGGCGCGCCCACGCGCTGCGTCGGAGAGTCGGGCGTGACGAGCCCGGGGTGCTCCTGCTCGAGCGCGACCAGCTCGTCGTAGGCGCGGTCGTAGGTCGCGTCGTCGACGGAGGGCTCGTCGAGGACGTGGTATTCGTAGAGCCACCGCGAGAGGGCGTCGCGCAGCTCGGCGGCGCGTGCGGTGGGCGCGGCCGGAGCGCGGCTAGAGGACATCGAGGAGCTCCTCGGCCCGGTCGACGACGACGTCCGCGTCGCCGAGCGCCGAGCGGTCGTGGATCCCACCCCAGGTGACGCCGACGGCGAAGAGGCCGGCCGCGCGCGCCGCCTGCATGTCGTAGGGAGAGTCGCCGACATACGCCGACTGCGCGGCCGGCACGTCGAGCCTGGTCAACGCGAGCAGCAACGGCTCCGGATCGGGCTTGTGCCGCTCGGTCTCGTCCCCGCCGACGACGACCTCGAAGAGGTGCGCGAGCGGGAGCCTGGCGAAGGCGAGATCCACGGTCGCGCGCCGTTTCGCGGTGACGATGCCGAGTCGATGGCCGCGGGCCAGCAGCGTCTCGAGCGTCGTCTCGATGCCGTCGAAGCCGGCGAGCGTGTCGTGCAGCGGCTCGTTGTGCTCGCGATAGACACGCACGAGCTCGTCGGTTCGGCCCGGTGCGATCGCCGCCATCTGCGCCTCCAGCCCCGGCCCGCCCACATGGGCCAGCAGCTCGGCGTCGCTGTAGTCGCGTCCGAGGACGGTCTGCGTCGCATGCCGCATCGAGGCGAGGATGATCGGGCCCGAGTCGACGACCGTGCCGTCGAGATCGAAGAGGACGACCGGATGGCGCACGATCTCTACTTGTATCGAACGCCGACCAGGTGGAGTCCGTGGGGCGGCGCGGTCGGCCCGGCCTCGTCCCGCGGCCGCCCGTCGAGCAGCGGGTCGAGCTCGACACCGGACAGCATCGTGCCGACGAGCGTCCGCACCATGTGCCGCAGGAAGGAGTCGGCGGTGATCTCGAAGGCGATCAGATCCTCGCCGAGGACGGTCCATCCGGCACGCTCGACCATGCGGATGAAGCTGTCGTGCTGGGTGTCCGTGGGCGTGAACGCTCGAAAGTCGTGCTCGCCGAGCAGCACCTGTGCGGCCGCGTCAAGCGCGTCGACGTCGGCGGGACGCGGGTTCCAGAGGGCGTGGCGGCGCTCCAGCGCGGGCCGTTCGCGCCGTCGGTCGACCCGGTAGCGATACGAGCGCGCGCGGGCGTCGAAACGCGCGTGGAAGGAGTCGTCCGCGCGCTCGGCGAGCACGACCGCGACGTCCGCCGGGAGCGCGGCATTGACCGCCTGCGCGGCCCGATCGGCCGGCGGCCCGCCGTCGACGTCCACCGACGCGACGTTCGCGAGCGCGTGCACGCCCGCGTCGGTTCGGCCGGCGACCGCGAGCGCGGAGAAGCCGCCGTAGGTCGCCGCAAGCGCCTCTTCGACCGCGCCCTGGACGGTGCGCAGCCCGGGCTGCGCCGCCCAGCCCGAGAAGTCGGTGCCGTCGTATTCGAGCGTCAGCTTGAGCCGCAACGTCAGGCGCTCCTGACCACTCTTGTAAGGTATTCCATATGCTCTATCTACTTGTAACTGGTTCGATACACTCTACGTCGTGACGAACGAGCAGCATTTCCTCCTCCAGCGCGTCCAGCCGGCGATGATCGGGCTGATCGACGGCTCGCTGTCGACGCTGGCGCCGATCTTCGGCATCGTCTTCTACACGCACGAGCCGCACACGGCGTTCGTGGCCGGGCTCGCGACCGCGATCGGCGCGGGGATCTCGATGGCCTTCTCCGAGGGCCTCTCGGACACAGGCGAGCTCACGGGGCGCGGGAGCCCGGCCGTCCGCGGCACGATCACCGGCGTCGGGACGTTCATCGGCGGGATCCTGCACACCCTGCCGTTCCTCATCCCCGACTACCGCGCGGCCGTGATCGCAGCGGCGATCGTGGTGGCGCTCGAGCTGGTCGGCCTCGCCGTGCTCCGCTGGCGGTTCTTCGAGACGAGCTTCGGGCGCTCGCTGCTCGCGGTGTCGATCGGAGGCGCCGTGATCGCCGTCGTCGGCGCCCTCATCGGGACGGGCGCGTAGGGACGGAGCAAGTGCCAGGCACGAAGGTGCCCGGCACCGGGACTACTTCTCTTCGTCCTCCGCGGGAGGCTCGGCTTCGGCGACGGGCTCGGACGCGTCCTCGGCGCCCTCGGGCTGCGGCTCGCCCTCCTCAGCCTCGGCCTCTTCAGCCTCCGCTTCCTCGGCCTCCGCTTCCTCAGCCTCGGCGGTCGGCGCCTCGGCCTCTTCGGCTTCCGGCTCGACGGGCTCGGGCTCCGCGACGGCGGTCGCGCGCTCCTCGCGCTGCGCCGCCACGTACTCCTCGTCGACGAGCTCGAGGTAGGCCATCTCGGCCGAGTCGCCCGGGCGCGGGCCGATCTTGACGATCCGCGCATAGCCGCCGGGGCGATCCTGGAAGCGGGGCGCCACGTCGACGAACAGACGGTGGACGACGTCCCGCGAGCGCAGGAACGACGTCGCCTGCCGGCGCGCGTGCAGGTCGCCGCGGCGGCCGAGCGTGATCATCCGCTCGGCGATCGGCTTCACCGCCTTCGCCTTTGTCACGGTCGTCTTGATGCGGCCGTGCTCGATCAGCGCTCCCGTGAGGTTCGCGTAGAGCGCCTTGCGATGCGCGGCGTCGCGGCCGAGCTTCTTGCCTGTCCGCTGGTGGCGCACGCTTCCGCCTACTCGCTCCCGTTGGTGCTGCCGCCCCGCAGGGTGAGACCCTGGGCGGCGAGCGTCTCCTTGACCTCTTCGATCGACTTCTTGCCGAAGTTCGGGATCGCGGCGAGCTCGGACTCGGACTTCACGACGAGATCGCCGATCGTCTCGATGCCGACCCGCTTGAGGCAGTTGTACGAGCGGACGCCCAGCTCGAGCTCCTCGATCGGGAAGTTCTCCATCCCGCCGGCGAGCGACGGAGCCGCCTCGCCGACCCCATTGCCGTCGCCCACCGCGTCGCGGTAGTGCTCGATGCGGTCGAGGTCGGTGAAGATCGCGAGCTGGCGGATGAGGATCTCGGCGGCCTCGGCGATCGCGTCCTTCGGCTCGATCGAGCCGTCGGTCGTGACGTCGAGGATCAGCTTGTCGTAGTCGGTGCGCTGGCCGACGCGCGCAGCCTCGACGTCGTACGAGACGCGGTTGATCGGCGAGAACATCGAGTCGACCGGGATCACGCCGATCGTGTGCGCCTGGCCCCGGTTGCCTTCGGCCGGCACGTAGCCGCGGCCGCGGCCGATCGTGAGCGTGACCTCGAGGCGGCCCTTCGACGAGAGGTTCGCGATCTCGAGGTCCGGATTGAGGATCTCGAGGTCCGCGGGCGCCTCGATGTCGGCGGCGGTGACGACGCCGTCGCCGCGCTTCGTCAGCCGCACCTCCACCTCCGGCGACTCGCCGTGGAGGATGCAGACGAGCTGCTTCAGGTTGAGGATGATGTCGGTGACGTCCTCGCGGACGCCCGGCAGCGTCGTGAACTCGTGAGCGACGCCCTCGATCTTCACGGAGGTCACTGCCGCGCCCTCGAGCGACGAGAGCAACACCCGGCGCAATGAGTTGCCGAACGTGTAGCCGAAGCCGCGGTCCAGCGGCTCGATCACGAAGACGCCGCGGTGCTCGGTGACCTCCTCGTGGGTGATCTTCGGGACCTGGAAATCGGTCGCGCGTACTGCCATCTTTTCCTTTCTCCCTGCTTGCTGGAAAACTCGGCCGGGCTCTACTTCGAGTAGAGCTCGACGATCAGCTGCTCCGAGACCGGTGTGTCGATCTCGGCGCGCTCGGGCCACTTGAGCACGGTGCCCTGCAGCCCGTCGTGGTCGGCCTGCAGCCACGGTGCGACTGCGGCCGTGAGGTCGGTTGCGTCGCGGACGATCTGCTCCGCCGTCGAACCGTTGCGGAGCGTCACGACGTCGTCGGGCGTGACCTGGAAGCTCGGGATGTTGACCCGGCGGCCGTTCACGCGGAAGTGCCCGTGCCGCACGAGCTGGCGGGCCTGCGCACGGGAGGCAGCGAAACCGAGCCGGTAGACGACGTTGTCGAGGCGTGTCTCGAGCATCCGCAGGAGGTTGTCGCCCGTGATGCCACCCTGCTTGTTCGCCTTCTCGTAGTAGGTCCGGAACTGGTTCTCGAGCAGGCCGTAGTACCGCCGCGCCTTCTGCTTCTCGCGCAGCTGCAGCAGGTACTCGCTCTGCTTGATCCTGCCGCGGCCGTGCTCGCCCGGCGGATACGAGCGGCGCTCGATCGCGCACTTCTCGGTCAGGCAGCGCTCGCCCTTCAGGAAGAGCTTCATGCCCTCCCTGCGGCACTGCTTGCACTTCGGGGAACGATCGCGAGCCACTACACACGCCTCCGCTTCTTCTGGCGGACGCCGTTGTGCGCCTGCGGCGAGACGTCCTTCACACCGAGAATCTCGAGCCCTGCGGCCTGGAGCGAACGGATCGCCGTCTCGCGCCCGGAGCCCGGGCCCTTGACGAACACCTCGACCTTCTGCAGGCCGTGCTCCATGCCCTTGCGGGCGGCGGCGTCGGCAGTCACCTGCGCCGCGAACGGCGTCGACTTGCGTGAGCCCTTGAAGCCGGCCGAGCCGGCGGACTCCCAGACGATCACGTTCCCCTCGTGGTCGGTGAGGGCGACGATCGTGTTGTTGAACGACGTCTTGATGTGCGCCTGGCCGATCGCGATGTTCTTGCGGACGCGGCGGCGCGTGCGACCTCTGGTCGCTGTTCTCCTGGGAGGCGCCACGCTACTTCGCCTTCTTCCCGCGGCCGACGGTCTTCTTCGGGCCTTTCCGCGTGCGGGCGTTCGTCTTCGTGCGCTGACCGTGAACCGGCAGGTTGCGACGGTGGCGCAGCCCGCGGTAGGCGCCGATCTCGGAGAGACGCTTGATCGCCTGCGTCCGCTCGCGGCGCAGGTCGCCCTCGACCTGCACGTTGCCGTCGATGTAGTCGCGCAGCTTTGCGACCTCGTCCTCCGTCAGGTCGCGTACCTTCTCGTCGGGAGAGAGGGCGAGCGCCTCGCAGATCTTGAGCGCGGTCGGCTGCCCGATCCCGTAGATGTAGGTCAGCCCGATCTCGAGCCGCTTCTGATTCGGCAGGTTGACGCCTGCGATGCGGGCCAATTCGCTCCTCTACCCCTGACGTTGCTTGTGACGCGGATTCGTGCAGATGACCATGGTGCGCCCGTGCCGCTTGATCACGCGGCAGCGCTCACACATGGGCTTGACTGAAGGACGCACTTTCATGACAAGAGAGGTCGCACAGGCATAGCCCGGCGACACGGAACGTCATCGTACCAGGACCTTTGCGGGCTCAGTGAGCACGCGCGGGCCCTCCGCGGTCACCGCAACGGTGTGCTCGAAGTGGGCGGCAAGCGAGCCGTCCGAGGTCGAGATCGACCAGCCGTCGGAGTGAAGGTACACCTCCGGGCCGCCGGCGGTGATCATCGGCTCGATCGCGATCGTCATCCCCTCGCGCAGCTCCGGCCCGCGGTGTTGGGAGACGAAGTTGGGTACCTGCGGGTCCTCGTGCATCGAGCGGCCCACGCCGTGCCCGACGAGGCTCCGGATCACGCTGAACCCGGCAGCCTCCGTGACCTCCTGGACGGCTCGCGAGATGTCCGAGATCACGTTGCCGACGACCGCCTGCTCGATGCCGGCGAAGAGGGCGGCCCGGCACGTGTCGAGCAGTCGCTGGGCCTCCGGCGAGATCGCGCCGACCGGGAACGTCCAGGCCGAGTCGGCGACGAACCCGTTCAGGGTCACCCCGACGTCGACCGACAGGATGTCGCCGCCGGTCAGAGACCCGGCGCCGGGGATCCCGTGCACGACCATGTCGTTCGGCGAGAGGCACGTCGCGGCCGGGTAGCCCTTGTAGCCCTTGAAGGTCGGCGACCCCCGTGCGAGAGGATGAACTCGTCCGCGAGCTCGTCGAGCTCCGCGGTCGTGATCCCCGCCTGGGCGTGCTGCTCGAGCAGCTGCAGGGTGCCGGCGACGACGGCTCCTGCCCGGGCCATGGTCTCGATCTCGCTGCGGTTCTTGCGGATGATCATGCGTGCGTCTTTCCGAGGTGCTCGAGGGCCGCCTGCGTCTCGGCCCACACCTCGCCGATCTCCCGGCCCGCGTGCAGCGGCACCAGCCTTCCCGTCACCCGGTAGTGCTCGATCACGGGCTCCGTCTCCTCATGGTAGATGCGGAGCCGCCTCTCGATCGCCTCGGGCGTGTCGTCGGAGCGGTTCTCGAGCCCGGCGCGCCGGCGCAGCCGTTCGATCGCCTGCTCGTCGGGCAGGTCGAAGAAGAGGATCGCGTCGAGGTCGCGGTCGAGCGAGCGCAGCAGCGCGTCGAGCGCCCGCGCCTGCTCGAGGTTGCGCGGGAAGCCGTCGAGGACGAAGCCCTCCGCGGCGTCGGCCGCGCCGAGCCGCTCGCCGATCAGCTGAACCGTCAGCTCGTCCGGCACCAACTCGCCCGCGTCGAGGATCGGCGCCACCTGCTTGCCGAGCGGTGTCTCCTCGGCAATGGCGGCGCGGAACATCGCACCCGTCGAGATGTGCGGGACGCCGTACTCAGCGGCGATGAGCGTGGCCTGCGTCCCTTTGCCGGCGCCCTGGGGACCGAGCACCAGCAGGTTCACGCAGGCGTCACCTCAAGAATCCTTCGTACGAGCGCATCATCATCTGCGACTCCATCTGGCGCATCGTGTCGAGGGCGACACCGACGACGATCAGCACCGAGGTACCGCCGAGCGCGCGGGAGGTTGCCTGCGAGAAGCCGAAGTGGTTGATGAAGATCGACGGCAGCACCGCGACGAGCGCCAGGAAGATCGAGCCCGGGAGCGTGAGCCGCGTGAGCACGCGGTCGAGGTACTGCGCCGTCGGCGGGCCTGGGCGGATGCCCGGGATGTAGCCGCCGTACTTGCGCAGGTTGTCGGCCTGGTCGACCGGGTTGAACTGCACGGCGGTGTAGAAGAACGTGAAGGTGATGATCAGCAGCGCCTCGACGCCGAGGTAGGTATACGAGGACGGCGAGAAGTGCTGGTTGATGAACGTCTGCGTTCCCGGCGCAAACGAGCTGATCGTCTGCGGCAGCGCGAGCAGCGCGGCCGCGAAGATCACCGGGATCACGCCGGCCATGTTCACGCGCAGCGGCATGTAGGTGGAGCCGCCCGACGTCTGCCGCCGGCCCACCATCCGCTTCGCGTACTGGATCGGGATGCGGCGCTGCCCCTCCTGGACGAACACGACCGCGACGACGACCCCGAGCGCGAGCAGCGGGAAGAAGAGCTTCTCCAGCGGGCCGCCGTTCAGCCAGGCGTTGATCCCGGCCGGCGCCGAGGTGAGGATCGAGGCGAAGATCAGCAGCGAGATCCCGTTCCCGATCCCGCGCTTCGTGATCAGCTCTCCGAACCACATCAGGCAGACCGTGCCCGCAGTCAGCGTGACGACGATCAGCACCAGGCGACCCGGATTCGCCGGCAGCGCGCCCTGGGTGTGGAACAGGTAGGCGTAGCCGGCCGCCTGTGCGGCCGCGAGCACGACGGTGAGGTAGCGGGTGTACTGGTTGATCTTGGCGTAGCCCGCCTCGCCCTCCTTCTGCAGCTGCTCGAGCGACGGGATCACCACCGTCATGAGCTGCAGGATGATCGAGGCCGTGACGTACGGCATGATCCCGAGCGCGAAGATCGAGAAGCGCGAGAGCGCCGAGCCCGAGAAGAGGTTGAGCAGACCGAGCAGCGAGCCGCCGCGTCCGTTGAAGAAGTTCTCGATCTGGGCAGAGTCGACGCCCGGGGCGGGCATCCACGAGCCGAGCCGGTACGCCGCGAGGATCGCCGGCCGTGAACAGCAGCCGGCGCCGCAGCTCCGGCACGCGCCAGGCGTTGGCGAGCCAGCTCAGCACTGCCTAGTTGTCCCCCTCCGCAGGCCTCGTCGCCGCCCGCATCGGGCGCCGTCTTGGTGCGGCCCTCGGGCCGGCGCTTGAGGTTCTTCGGCTTGCGCTCCTTCGGCTCGCGCAGCACGGTGAGCGTGCCGCCCGCGGCCTCGACCTTCTCGCGCGCCGACTGCGAGGCGGCGTGCACGGTGATGGTCAGCTTCTTCGTGAGCTCGCCGGAGCCGAGCAGCTTCACGTCCCGCCGCAGAGAGCGGATCAGGCCCTTCGCCTTCAGCGCTCTCCGGCGTCACCTCGTCTCCAGCCTCGAAGCGGTCGAGGTCGCGGACGTTGATGCTCTGGACGATCGTGCGGAACGGGCCGATCGGCATCGCGTCGGCGGAGGTGTTGCCGCGCAGCTTGGCGGTGCGCATCGCCGAGCGGCATCTGCCCGCCCTCGAAGCCCGCGCGCATCGCGTGCGACCCGGCGCGCGACTTCTGGCCCTTGATCCCGCGGCCCGAGTAGCGGCCCTTGCCGGAGCCCAGGCCGCGGCCGACCCGCTTGCGGGTCTTGCGCTCCTGCGCCGGCTTCAGGTTCGAGAGGTTGAGCTCGTCGCCCACGCTTACGACTCCTCGACCTTCACGAGGTGGCGAACCTTGCGCAGCATGCCCTCGATCGCCGGGCTCGACTCCTGCTCGGCCTGCTTGCCGATGCGGCCGAGACCGAGCGCACGGAGCGTGCCGCGGTGGCGCTGCGACTGGCCGATCGAGCTACGCACCTGCGTCAGCTTCAGCTTCGCCACCTGCGCTCACCTCCCCTGTTTTACCGGGCTCCGCCGTCTCCGCGGGCTCGGCCGACGGGCTCTACCGGCTGCCTTGTAGGGAAGCACCTCGCTGATCGACTTGCCCCGCGCCTTCGCGACGTCCTCGGGACGCCTGAGCTGGCGCAGCGCGGCCTCGGCGGCCTTCAGCATGTTGATCGGGTTGGTCGTGCCGAGCGACTTCGCGAGCACGTCGCGGATGCCGCCCAGCTCGAGCACCGCCCGCACGCCGCCGCCCGCGATCACGCCGGTTCCAGGCGAGGCGGGGCGCAGCAGCACGCGCGCCGCGTCGAAGCGCCCGAGCGACTCGTGGGTGATCGTCTGGCCGTGCTTGGGGACGGTGAACATGTTCTTCTTGGCGTCGTCGACCGCCTTCGAGATTGCGAGCGGCACCTCGCGCGCCTTGCCGTAGCCGACGCCGACACGGTCGACCTCGTCGCCGATCACGACGAGCGCGGTGAACGAGAACCGCCTGCCGCCCTTGACCACCTTGGCGACGCGGTTGATCTCGACCACGCGCTCCTTCAGCTCTCTCGTCTCGGCAACGTCGAATCAAAGCTGCAAGCCTCCTTCACGGGCGCCGTCGGCCAGCGCCTTGACGCGACCGTGGAAAAGGTAACCGCCGCGGTCGAACACCGCGCGCTCGATGCCGGCCTTCTTCGCGCCGGCGGCCAGCGCCTTGCCGACCTCCGTCGCCTGGGCGGTCTTGTCGCTGTCGGCCTTACCGAGGTCGAGCCATGACGACGCGGCCAGCGTGCGGCCGGAATCGTCGTCGACGAGCTGCGCGAAGATTCCGCGGTTCGAGCGGAACACGACGAGGCGGGGCCGTTCGGCGGTGCCGCGGACCTTGCCGCGCACGCGCCGGTGACGGCGCAGCCGGGCCTCTCTCGTGGAGAGACGGCTGCTCATGCTCTCTTCCCGACCTTCCGGCGGACGAACTCGCCCTCGTAGCGGATGCCCTTGCCCTTGTACGGCTCGGGCGGACGCACCTTGCGGATCTCGGCCGCCGTCTGGCCGACGATCTGCTTGTCGATGCCTCGCACGACGACCTGCGTCGGGATCGGCACCTCGAACGAGATGCCCTCGCGCGGCTTCATGCGCACCGTGTGCGAGTAGCCGACCTGCAGCTCGAGATCCGTACCGGACATCGCGGCACGGTAGCCGACGCCCTGAATCTCGAGGCGCTTCTCGAAGCCCTGGGTACGCCCTCGACCATGTTCGCGATCAGGGTGCGCGTCAGGCCGTGCAGCGCGCGGTCCTCGCCACGCTCGGTCGGCCGCGTGACGACGATCGTGCCGTCCTCCTGGCTGATCCCGATGCGTGTGGGGACGACCTGGCGCAGCTCGCCCTTCGGGCCGGACACGGTGACGCGGCCCGGGTCGACGGACACGATCACCCCGGCGGGCACGTCGATGGGCTTCTTGCCGATGCGACTCATGCGGCTCTACCAGACGAAACAGATCACTTCGCCGCCGATGCCCTCACGCTCGGCGGTGCGGCTCGTGACGACGCCTCGGGACGTGGACAGGATCGCGGTGCCCATGCCGCCGAGGACGCGCGGCAGGCGGTCCTTGCCGGCATAGATACGGCGGCCGGGCTTGGAGATGCGCTTGAGGTCGGTGAGCACCCGCTCGCGGCCGCGCCCGTACTTCAGCTCGACGACGAGCGTCGGGTGCGTGCCGGTCTCCGCGACGTGGAAGTCGCGGATGTAGCCCTCCTCCTTGAGGATGCGCGCGATCTCGACCTTGAGCTTGGAGTTCGGCATCTCCGCGCGGTCGTGCAGCGCCTTGTTGGCGTTGCGGATGCGCGTGAGCATGTCGGCGACTGGATCGGTGAGCATTCGTGTTCCTCCTACCAGGAGCTCTTGGTCATGCCCGGGATCACGCCCTGGTGGGCGAGCTCGCGCAGGCAGATGCGACAGAGGCCGAACTTGCGGTAGACCGCGCGCGGCCGGCCGCAGCGGTTGCAGCGTGTGTAGTTCCTGACCTTGAACTTCTGCGGCCGCGAGGCCTTGACGATCAGCGACTTCTTCGCCATGTGCTCCTAGCTCCTCTGCCCATCGGCCGCGAACGGCAGGCCCAGCTCGGTGAGGAGCACGCGCGCCTGCGAGTCGTCGACGGCAGTGGTCGTGATCGCGACGTCGAGGCCGCGAATCTGGTTGATGCTGTCGTAGTCGATCTCCGGGAAGATGATCTGCTCGCGGATGCCGATCGAGTAGTTGCCGCGACCGTCGAACGAGTCGGGGTTGAGCCCGCGGAAGTCGCGGATGCGGGGCAGCGCGATCGAGACGAGGCGATCGAGGAACTCCCACATGCGGTCGCCCCGCAGCGTGACCTTGACGCCGATCGGCATCCCCTCGCGGATCTTGAACTGTGCGATCGACTTGCGGGCGCGGCGCACCTGCGCGCGCTGTCCGGCAATGATCGTCAGCTCGTCGAGCGCCGAGTCGATCTGCTTCGCGTCGGTCTTGCCCTCGCCGACGCCCATGTTCAGGGTGATCTTCGACACCGTCGGCGCCTGCATGATCGAGCTGAGCTGCAGCTCGTCCTTGAGCTTCGGCTTGAGCTCGTCCTTG
The DNA here is from genome assembly GCA_963742615.1 of uncultured Thermoleophilia bacterium. Lineage (GTDB taxonomy): Bacteria > Actinomycetota > Thermoleophilia > Gaiellales > Gaiellaceae > PALSA-600. The sequence goes on from CAVUMS010000004.1 coordinate 718,778, forward strand.
TAGCGCTGCTTGAGGCGCGGCACGTAGGTCTCCTCGGTGGCCGCCATCAACGATCGATCTCCTGGCCGCAGCCCTCGCGCTTGCAGACGCGCACCTTGACCCGCTCGCCGCTCTTCTCTTCCTTGAAGCGGTACCCGATCCGGGTCGGCAGCTTGCACGTCGGGCAGACGACCATCACGTTCGACACGTTCACCGCCGAAGCCCGGTCGATGATCCCGCCGGGGATCATCTGCGCGCCGCCCATCCGGCTCGCGTCGCGGATCGGGCGCGGCTTCTGGTGACGCTTCTGGATATTCAGGTTCTCGACGATCACCTTGCCGTCGCGAGGGCGTGCCTCGAGGACGCGGCCCTGTTTGCCGCGGTCCTTGCCGGTGAGCATCTGCACCGTGTCGCCCTTCTTCACCTTCGACATCTCAAAGCACCTCTGGAGCCAGGCTGACGATCTTCATGAAGTTCTTCTCGCGCAACTCGCGTGCGACGGGCCCGAAGATGCGCGTCCCGCGCGGGTTTCGCTGGTTGTCGATGATCACCGCCGCGTTCTCGTCGAACGCGATCAACGTTCCGTCGTCGCGTCCGAACGGCTTCTTCGTCCGCACGACGACGGCCTTCACCACCTCGCCCTTCTTGATCGCGCCCTGTGGGGCAGCGCTCTTGACGGTCGCGGTGATGATGTCGCCGACACGCGCGTAGCGACGCTTCGAGCCGCCCGCAACGCGGATGCAGAGTAGCTCACGGGCACCCGTGTTGTCGGCGACCTTGAGGCGTGTCTCCTGCTGGATCATCTCTCGTTACTTCGCCTTCTCGACGACTTCTGCCAGGCGCCAGCGCTTCGTCTTCGACAGCGGGCGCGTCTCGACGATGCGGACCGTGTCGCCGACCCCGGCGTTGTTCTGCTCGTCGTGCGCGTGGAACTTGACGGTGCGGCGGACGACCTTCTTGTAGCGCGGATGGCTCTTGATCAAGTCGACCTTCACGACGATCGTCTTGTCGCCCTTGTCCGAGACGACGACGCCGCGGCGCTCCTGGCGCCGGCCGCGCTCGTCCTCGGGCTTCGGCGTGCGGATGATCGGCTTGCGCTTCGCGGCCGGGTCGCGCTTCGGACGTGGACGCTGACGCCGCGCGGAGCGCGGCAGGTGCCGCCGCGAGCGCGCCGGCTTCGGCGGCGCCTCCGGCTCGGACGCAGCCTCCGGCTCGGCGCAGCCTCCGGCTCGGGCGCAGGCTCCGGCTCGGCGGCAGCCTCCGGCTCGGCGGCAGCTTCCGGCTCGGACGCAGCCTCGGGCTCCGGTTCGGCGGCAGCCTCCGGCTCGGCGGCAGCCTGCTTCCGGCGTCTCGGCAGCCTCACCCGTCGGAGGTGCCTGGCACCTGTTCCTCGGCCGCGGGCACCGCCTCCTCGACCGTCTCTTCGGTGGTCTCGTTCTTCTCTTCGTCGGCCATCTAGCTCTTCACCTTCACGTTTCTCTCGTGCCGGACGGTCAGGATGCGCGCGATCTCGCGCTTCGCGAGCTTGAGGCGCGTGGTGTTCTCCAGGGCGCCGGTGGCGGCCTGGAAGCGGAGGTTGAACAGCTCCTGCCGCGTGTCGGCGAGCCGGTGCTCCAGCTCGTCGTCGGTGAGGTCGTGCATGTCCTTAGCCCGCAAAGAGATCACCGCCCTCGCGCGTCACGAACTTGGTCTTGATCGGCAGCTTCTGCCCGGCGAGGCGCAGCGCTTCCTTGGCGAGCGGCTCGGGCACACCGGCCAGCTCGAACATCACACGGCCCGGCTTCACGACGGCGACCCAGCCCTCGGGCGAGCCCTTGCCCTTCCCCATCCGGGTCTCGGCCGGCTTCTTCGTGAACGGCTTGTCCGGGAAGACGTTGATCCAGACCTTGCCGCCGCGCTTGATCTTGCGCGTCATCGCGATACGGGCGGCCTCGATCTGCCGGTTGGTGACCCAGCCGTTCTCGAGCGCCTTGATGCCGTACTCGCCGAACTGGACCACGGCCTGGCCCTTCGTCTCGCCACGACGGCGGCCGCGGTGGTACTTGCGGAACTTCGTCCTTCTCGGAAGCAGCATCAGTCGTCGGCCTTCTCTTCGGCCTTCTCGTCGGTCTTCTCCTCGGCCTTCTTCCGGCGGGTGGCCGGCTTCTTCGGCGGAGCCGCCTCGGCTGCGGGAGGAGCAGCCGGCTCGGCCTCGGGCGCAGCCGGCTCGCGTGCCGCCGGAGCGGTCGGGGCGGGCGTCGCCTCGGGAGCTGGAGCCTCGACGACTGCCTCCCCGGCCGGCGCGACCGTCGTCTCCTCGACGGGCGGCGCCTCCTGGGCCTGGGGCCGGCGGCGCGGGGCCGCCGTGGATCCACGCGAGCGGTCCGAGGGCGGACGACCCGAGCCCTGGCCGGCGCCACCGCCACCGCCACCGCCACCGGGACCGCGCCCGCGACCGCCGCCGCGCTGGCCGGGACGGCCGCGACGGACGGGGCCGAGGCCCTCGCGATCCTGCTGGCGGCCGCGCCCCGATTCGCGCGACGCACCGAGGCCTTCGGTGACGCCGCCGCGGCGGCGCGCAGCATCCTGGTCGCCGAGACGCGTCTCGCGCGTCCCGCCCGGCACGCCGAAGCCCTCCGGCATGATCTCGCCCTTGTTGATCCAGACCTTGACGCCGATGCGGCCGGTCGGCGTCTTCGCCTCGACGAAGCCGTAGTCGATGTCGGCGCGGATCGTGTGCAGCGGCACGCGGCCCTCGGAGTACTGCTCGGAACGGCTCATCTCGGAACCGCCGAGGCGCCCGGAGCACTGCACCTTGACGCCCGCGGCGCCGGAGCGGATCGCCGATGCCAGCGAGCGCTTCATCGCGCGACGGAACGAGACGCGGTTCTGCAGCTGCTCCGCGATCGACTGCGCGACGAGCTTCGCGTCGAGCTCCGGGCGCTTGATCTCGTTGATGTTGATGTGCACGTTCTTCTGCGTCATCGCGTGCACTTCTTTGCGCAGCGCGTCGACCTCGACGCCCGACTTGCCGATGACGATGCCGGGGCGCGCGGTGTAGATGTCGATGGTGATCCGCTGCTTGTCCTTGCGGATCAGGATGTCGGAGAGGCCCGCGTGCGACAGCTTCTTGAGGATGTGCTCGCGGATCCTGATGTCCTCGATCAGGGCGCCGGCGAACTCCTTCTTGCCGACCATCCAGTTCGACTTCCAGTCGTGGATGACGCCGACGCGCAGCCCGCCTGGATGAACCTTCTGTCCCATTAGCCGTTCATCTCCTTCTGGGCGACCTTGATCGTGATGTGGCAGGTGCGCTTGCGGATCCGCGCGACGCGGCCGCGGGCGCGGGCGCGCCAGCGCTTGATCGTCGGGCCCTCGTCGACGTAGGCGGCGGCGATCACGAGATCGTCGCCGCGCCAGAGCAACGCGGGATTCGACTCGGCATTGGCGACGGCGGAGCTCAGCACCTTCTCGACGTCGACCGCGGCCGCGCGCTCGGTGAACGCGAGGATCGTCCGCGCCTCGGGCACGGTGCGCCCGCGGATGTGATCGGTCACGAGGCGCGCCTTGCGAGGCGAGACGTGCACGAACTTCGCGACCGCCTGCACGGTCCGTGTGGTGTCGGTCGCCGCTGCCATTAGCGCTTCTTCACCTGGGTCTTCTGGTCGCCGGCGTGGCCGCGGAAGTGACGCGTCGGCGCGAACTCGCCGAGCTTGTGGCCGACCATCTGCTCGGAGATGAAGACCGGCACGTGCTTGCGGCCGTCGTGAACGGCGATCGTGTGCCCGACCATCTGCGGGAAGACCGTGCTCGACCTCGACCAGGTGCGCACCATCTGCTTCGAGCCCGACGTGTTCATCGCCTCGATGCGGCCGAGCAGCCGCTCCTCGACGAACGGCCCTTTCTTCGAGATCTGCTCATGATCCCGCTCCGGCACCGGCAAAGCCGGTACCTCCGCTCTTTCTGATCTCCGCCAAGTCTACGATCACCGCTTGTCCTTCCCGCGGCGACGGCCGCGAACGATCAGCTTGTCCGATTCCTTGTGCTTCTGAGCGGGTGCGCTTGCCGAGCGTCGGCACGCCCCACGGCGTCACCGGGTGGCGGCCGCCCTTGGACTTGCCCTTCGCCGCCACCATGCGGGTGGTCGACCGGGTTCATCGCCGAGCCGCGCACGGTCGGGCGCTTGCCGAGCCAGCGGCTGCGGCCGGCCTTGCCGCCCGTGATGTTGCCGTGGTCGACGTTGCCGACCTGGCCGACCGTCGCGCGGCACGTGAGCAGGACGCGGCGCATCTCGCCCGAGGGCAGCCGAAGCGTCGCGTAGCCCGCGTCCTTGGCGACCAGCTGGACGCCGGCGCCGGCCGAGCGGGCCATCTGACCGCCGCGGCCGGGCTTGAGCTCGACGTTGTGCACGAGTGTGCCGGTGGGGATGTTCTCGAGCGGCAGCGCGTTCCCCGGCTTGATGTCCGCGTCGGGGCCCGACTGCACGACCGAGCCGACCCGGACGCCCGCCGGCGCGAGGATGTAGCTCTTGAAGCCGTCCGCGTAGTGCAGCAGCGCGATCCGCGCCGAGCGGTTCGGGTCGTACTCCACGGCGGCGACCTTGGCCGGCACGCCGTCCTTCGTGCGTTTGAAGTCGACGATGCGGTAGCGGCGCTTGTGCCCGCCGCCCTGGTGGCGAGTGGTGATGCGGCCGGTGTTGTTCCGTCCGCCCTTCTTCGTCAGCTTCTCGGTGAGCTTCTTCTCGGGCGTCGACTTCGTCACCTCGGCGAAGTCGGACACCGTCATGAAGCGGCGGCCGGGGCTCGTCGGCTTGAACCTGCGGACTGGCATGGCTAGATCTGCGCTCCTTCGAAGATCTCGATCGTGTCGCCGGGCGCGAGCTGCACGATGGCCTTCTTCCAGCCGGGGCGAATGCCGCGGTGGAGGCCGCGCCGCTTCGGCTTCGCGGCGACCTTGACGACGTTGACGCGCTCGACCTTGACGCTGAACAGCTCCTCGACAGCCTGGCGGATCTGCGTCTTGTGCGCATCCGGGTGGACCTTGAACGTGTAGCTGCCGCGCGTGGTGCCCGCGTAGCTCTTCTCCGAGACGATCGGCTTGATCAGGACCTGTGAGGCGTGCACTACGAAGCCCTCCCGGTGACGACGGGCAGCGCGTCCTCGCTGACGAGCAGCGAGCGCGCCCAGACGACCGCGGCGACCTCGAGCTCGCCGGGCGAGACGACCGCGACGCGGTCGAGGTTGCGGAAGCTCCGGATCAGCGCCTGCTCCTCGGGCTGCGCGACGAGCACGAGCGGCGTCTGCAGGCCCGAGCCTTCGACGAGGCCCTTGGCCGTCTTCGTCGACGGCGCGTCGAACGACGCGGCCGAGACGATCGCCAGCGTCCCCTCGCCGGCGTGAGCTCGCGAGCGCGGAGCGCAGCGCGGCCTTCGCCGCCTTGCGGTTGACCTTCTGGTCGTAGGTGCGCGGGACCTTGGCGAAGGCGTGGCCGCCGCCGGTGAACTGCGGTGCGCGGATCGTGCCCTGGCGGGCGCGGCCGGTGCCCTTCTGGCGCCACGGCTTCGCGCGACCGCCCGAGACGAGGCTGCGGCTCTTCGTCGCGGCGGTGCCCGCGCGGCTGGCGTTCAGCTCGGAGCGGACCGCCTCGTGCACGAGGTGCGGCTTGATCTCGGCGGCGAAGACGCCCTCGTCGAGGCTCACGTCGCTCGCCTTCTTGCCGCTTGCGTCGAGCTGCGGTGCATTCAGGGCTGCCACTAGCCACGCACCTCCACGAAGCCGTTCTTCGGGCCGGGAACGGCGCCCTTGACGAGCAGCAGGTTCCGCTCGGCGTCCACGTCGTGGACGGTGAGACCGAGCTGCGTGACGCGCTTGCCGCCCATGCGGCCGGCCATCTTGATGCCCTTGAACACGCGCGACGGCGTCGCCGACGCGCCGATCGAGCCCGGCTTGCGGATGTTGTGCGAGCCGTGCGAGCGCGGGCCCGAGCCGAAGTTGTGGCGCTTGATCGTTCCCTGGAAACCCTTGCCGATCCCGATGCCCGCGACCTTGATCTTGTCGCCGGGCTCGAAGACGGAGACGGTGACGGCCTCGCCCTCGACCGCGCCGTCGATGCCGCCGCGGAACTCGACCAGACGCCGGTGCGCGGCGACCTTGAACTTCGCGAGATGGCCGAGCTCGGGCTTCGAGAGCTTGCGGTCGGCGACCTCGTCGAACGCGAGCTGCACCGCGTCGTATCCGTCGACGTCCTTGGTCCTCACCTGGACGACAGGGCAGGGGCCGGCCTCGATCACGGTGACAGGGGTGACCCGACCCGTCTCCGGGTCGAACACCTGCGTCATGCCGAGCTTCTTGCCGAGGATGCCTTTGGCCATTGCGTGATCGTCCCTAGAGCTTGATCTCGATGTCGACCCCGGCCGGGAGATCGAGCCGCATCAGCTGGTCGATCGTCTTCGGCGTGGGGCTCAGGATGTCGATGAGGCGCTTGTGCGTGCGCACCTCGAAGTGCTCGCGCGAGTCCTTGTCCTTGAACGGGCTGCGGATCACGCAGTAGACGTTCTTCTCCGTCGGCAGAGGGACCGGCCCAGTGATCGTCGCGCCGCTTCGCTGCGCGGTGTCGACGATCTGCTGGGCCGACCGGTCCAGCTGCTGATGGTCGTAGCCCTTCAGGCGGATCCGGATTTTTCCCTGTGCCATCGCGTGTTCGCTCTCTCGCTACTTCTGGATCTTCGTGACGACGCCGGCGCCGACCGTGCGGCCGCCCTCGCGGATCGCGAAGCGCAGCCCCTCGTCCATGGCGATCGGCTGGATCAGCTCGATCTCCATGTTCGTGTTGTCGCCCGGCATGACCATCTCCTGGCCCTCGGGCAGCTTGATCGAGCCGGTCACGTCGGTCGTGCGGAAGTAGAACTGCGGCCGATAGCCGTTGAAGAACGGCGTGTGGCGGCCACCCTCGTCCTTCGACAGGACGTAGACCTCGGCGTTGAAGTGCGTGTGCGGAGTGATCGAGTTGGGCTTGGCGAGCACCTGGCCGCGCTCGACATCCTCGCGCTTGACGCCACGGAGCAGCGCGCCGGCGTTGTCGCCCGCCTGGGCGAAGTCGAGCGACTTCTGGAACATCTCGAGACCGGTGACGACGGTCTTCTCCACCTTCTCGTGGATGCCGACGATCTCGATCTCGTTGCCGACCTCGATCTTGCCCTGCTCGACGCGGCCGGTCACGACGGTGCCGCGGCCGGTGATCGTGAACACGTCCTCGATCGGCATCAGGAAGGGCTTGTCGACATCGCGCGTCGGCTCCGGGATGTAGGAGTCGACCGCCTCCATCAACTCGAGGATCTTCGGCGTCCACTCGGCGTCGCCCTCGAGCGCCTTCAGCGCCGACACCTGCACGATCGGGATGTCGTCGCCGGGGAACTCGTACTTGGAGAGGAGCTCGCGCACCTCCAACTCGACGAGCTCGAGCAGCTCGGGGTCGTCGACCATGTCGGCCTTGTTGAGCGCGACGACGATCGCCGGCACCTCGACCTGCCGCGCGAGCAGGATGTGCTCGCGCGTCTGCGGCATCGGGCCGTCGGCCGCCGAGACCACGAGGATCGCGCCGTCCATCTGGGCGGCGCCCGTGATCATGTTCTTGATGTAGTCGGCGTGGCCCGGGCAGTCGACGTGCGCGTAGTGGCGGTTCGCCGTCTCGTACTCGACGTGCGCGGTGTTGATGGTGATGCCGCGCTGCCGCTCCTCGGGAGCGTTGTCGATCGACGCGAAGTCGCGCACCTGTGTGTTGCCGCTGCCGGACTCGGCGAGCACCTTGGTGATCGCCGCTGTCAGCGTGGTCTTCCCGTGGTCGATGTGCCCGATGGTGCCGACGTTGACGTGCGGCTTCGTGCGCTCGAACTTCTGCTTGGCCATTCCTTCCTTCCTTTGACTTAGGACCCCGAGCCCTGCTCGGTGATCTCGCTCGCGATCGAGGCCGGTACGTCCTCGTACCGGTCGAACTGCATGGTGAAATCTGCGCGCCCCTGGCTCATCGAGCGCAGGTCGGTGGCGTAGCCGAACATCTCGCTGAGCGGGACGACCGCCTTGACCACCTGGGCGTTGCCGACGGGCTGCATGCTCTCGATGCGACCGCGGCGGGAGTTGAGGTTGCCCATGACGTCGCCGAGGTAGTCCTCCGGCGTCGTCACCTCGACGGCCATGACCGGCTCGAGGAGCTTCGGCTTGGCCCGCTTCATCGCCTCTTTGAAGGCCATCGAGCCGGCGATCTTGAACGCGCGCTCGCTCGAGTCGACGTCGTGGTAGGAGCCGTCGATCAGCTCGACCTTGACGTCGACGACCGGGTAGCCGGCGAGCACACCCGAGCCCATGGCCTCCTGGATGCCCTCGTTGATCGGCTTGATGTACTCGCGCGGGATCTTGCCGCCGACGATCTTGTCCTCGAACTCGTAGCCGGCGCCCGGCTCCTGCGGGAGCAGGTTGATGATCGCGTCGCCGTACTGGCCCGAGCCGCCCGTCTGCCTGACGAACCGGCCCTGGATCTTCTCCGCCGGCTTCGAGATCGTCTCGCGGTAGGCCACCTGGGGGCGGCCGACGTTCGCGTCGACGTTGAACTCGCGCTTCAGGCGGTCGACGATGATCTCGAGGTGGAGCTCGCCCATGCCGGCGATCAGCGTCTGGCCGGTCTCCTCGTCGCTGGTGACGCGGAAGGTGGGGTCCTCCTCGGCGAGGCGGGCGAGCCCGTTTCCGAGCTTGTCCTGGTCGGCCTTCGACTTCGGCTCGACGGCGACCGAGATCACGGGATCGGGGAACGTCATCCGCTCGAGCACGATCGGCGCGGACTCGACCGAGAGCGTGTCGCCCGTGGTCGTGCTCTTCAGGCCGACGCCCGCGGCGATCTCGCCGGCGCCGATCGCCTCGCGCTCCTCGCGGTGGTTCGCGTGCATCTGGAGGATGCGCCCGACCCGCTCGGACTTGCCGGTGGTCGTGTTGAGCACGCGGTCGCCCGCCTTCAGGCGGCCCGAGTAGACGCGGAAGTACGTCAGCTTGCCGACGTACGGGTCGGACATCACCTTGAACGCGAGCGCGCTGAACGGCGCCTCCTCGGATGCCTGCCGCTCGGCCTCGCCCTCGGTCTTCGGGTCGATCCCGTGCACCGGCGGGACGTCGAGCGGGCTCGGCAGGTAGTCGATCACGGCATCCAGGAGGGGCTGGACGCCCTTGTTCTTGAACGCACTGCCGAGCAGCACAGGCGTGATCTCGTCGGACAGCGTGCCCGCGCGGACGGCACGCCTGATCATCTCCGGGCTGACCGAGTTCTCGTCCTCGAGGTACGCGGCCAGCACCTCGTCGTCGAAGTGCGAGATCGCGTCGATCAGCTGGTGGTGGTACTCGGCGGCCTGCTCGACGAGCTCGGCCGGGATGTCGGTGACGTCGAACTCCTGCCCGAGGTCGTCCTTGTAGACGATCGCCTTCATCTCGACGAGGTCGACGACGCCGCGGAACTGGTCCTCCTGGCCGATCGGGATCTGGACCGGCACGGGGTTCGCGCCCAGGCGGTCGCGCATCGACTGCACGGCGGCGAAGTAGTTCGCGCCGGTGCGGTCCATCTTGTTGATGAACGCGATTCGCGGGACCTTGTACTTGTCGGCCTGCCGCCAGACGGTCTCGGACTGCGGCTGGACGCCGGCGACCGAGTCGAAGACGGCGACGGCGCCGTCGAGCACGCGCAGGCTGCGCTCCACCTCGACGGTAAAGTCCACGTGCCCGGGCGTATCGATGATGTTGATGCGATGGTCGCGCCAGAACGCCGTCGTGGCGGCCGACGTGATCGTGATGCCGCGCTCCTGCTCCTGCGCCATCCAGTCCATCGTCGCGGCGCCCTCGTGCACCTCGCCCAGCTTGTGGGTGCGGCCGGTGTAGTAGAGGATCCGCTCCGTCGTCGTGGTCTTGCCCGCATCGATGTGGGCCATGATCCCGATGTTGCGGACGCGGTCCAGCGCCACTCTCGTCTCAGTTGCTGCCAACTCTCTGCTCTCTTCTCTCTGACCCTTACCAGCGGTAGTGGGCGAAGGCCTTGTTGGCCTGCGCCATCCTGTACATGTCGTCCTTGCGCTTGAACGCGTTGCCCTGCTGCTCGAGCGCGTCGAGGATCTCACCGGCCAGCTTGTCGGCCATGTGCTTCTCGCGGCGCTCGCGCGAGTACGTGACGAGCCAGCGCAGTGCGAGCGTCCGCCCGCGGCGCTGCGGCACCTCGACCGGCACCTGGTAGTTCGCGCCGCCGACGCGCCGCGACTTCACCTCCAGCACCGGGGTGACCGTCTTCACGGCCTGCTCGAGCACCTCGACCGGCGGCCGGCCCGTCTTCTCGCCCACCCTCTCCAGGGCGGAGTAGACGATCTGCTCGGCGACGGACTTCTTGCCGTCGAGCATCACGCGGTTGCAGAGCTGGGTGACGAGCTGGCTCTCGTAGACCGGGTCGGCCACGATCGGCCGCGGCTGGATCTCGGCGCGGCGCGGCATCAGCCCGCCGCCTTCTTGGCGCCGTACTTCGAGCGGCCCTGCTTGCGATCGGCGACGCCGGAGGCGTCGAGCGCCGCGCGGATCACCTTGTAGCGGAAGCCCGGGAGGTCGCTGGTGCGGCCGCCGCGGACGAGCACCACCGAGTGCTCCTGCAGGTTGTGCCCCTCGCCGGGGATGTAGGTGCCGACCTCGAGCCCGTTCGTCAGCCGGACGCGCGCGATCTTGCGCAGCGCCGAGTTCGGCTTGCGGGGCGTGGTCGTCGAGACCCGCGTGCAGACCCCGCGCCGCTGCGGCGCGCCCATCAGCGCAGGCGTCTTCACCTTCGCCTTCTTCTTGGCGCGGCCCTTGCGGATCAGCTGGTTGACAGTCGGCATGCTGAGAACGGGTCTCCTTGGGCGTTTCCGTGGCGGAGCACGGCGAACGCGGTCGTATACAGACGGATGGCCGGGGGAGCGCGCAGGGCACCCCCACCGAACCGGCGGGCATGGTAGCGAAACGGCTTGGATGCTGCAAACGGACCTGCGGAGCACATCGCCTCCCACGGTCCGTGTGGGGCCTACTCGAAGACGACCTCGGAGACCCGGTGCCAGGCACTTTCGTGCCTGGCACCGGTCTTGCGTCTCTAGTCGTCGAGCGGGCTGTCGACCTCGGGGACCTCCTCGGCCTCGCCGGCCTCGTGGGAGGTGACCGAGTCCGAGCCCGGCTCGCCGCCGAAGCCCAGGCCGAGCGACCCGAGCTCGGCGACTGATCCGCCGTCCTGCCCGATCTCCTCGAGCGCCTGGAGCAACGTGTCGCGCTCGTAGTCCTCGCGGACGATCGGCTCGGACGGGGCGATCTCGATCGACCGGTACCGCTTGAGGCCCGTCGCCGCCGGGATCAGCTTCCCGATGATCACGTTCTCCTTCAGCCCGAGCAGCCGGTCGACCTTCCCCTCGATCGAGGCGTCGGTCAGCACCTTCGTCGTCTCCTGGAAGGAGGCGGCCGAGAGGAACGACTCGGTCGCGAGCGACGCCTTCGTGATCCCGAGGATCAGCGGCTCGTAGGTCGCGAGCTCGCCCTTCGCCTTCTGCACCCGTGCGTTCTCGCGCTCGAGCACGACCCGGTCGACGAGCTGGCCGGGCAGCAACTCGGTCTCGCCCGCCGACTCGACCCGCACCTTCTTCAGCATCTGCCTGACGATCAGCTCGATGTGCTTGTCGTGGATCTCCACGCCCTGGCCCTTGTAGACCTTCTGCACCTCGCCGACGAGGTACAGCTCGGTCTCCGTCGAGCCCTTCAACGCGAGCAGGTCGGCGGGGTTCTGCGAGCCCTCGTTGATCGCGTCGCCGGGCTCGACGACCGTCCCGTTCGTGACGAGCAGGCGCGTGCGCCGCGGGAGCTGGTACTCGACGGGATCGGCGAGCTCGCCGTCGTTGCCGACCTCGGTCGGGTTGATCGTCACCTTCGGGCCGCGCTCGCTCGGCTCGACCTCGATCCGGCCCGCGACCTCCGCCAGCACGGCGGCGCCCTTCGGGTTCCGGGCCTCGAAGATCTCGACCACGCGCGGCAGGCCGTGCGTGATGTCCGAGCCCGCCACGCCGCCCGTGTGGAACGTCCGCATCGTCAGCTGGGTGCCCGGCTCGCCGATCGACTGCGCGGCGATGATGCCGACCGCGTCGCCGATCTCGCACATCTCGCCCGTCGCCGGGAAGATGCCGTAGCACGCCTTGCACACGCCGGTCTCGGCACGGCACTTGAGCACCGAGCGAACCGGGACCTCGAGCTCGTCGCCGAGCTCCGCGGCAAGCTCCTCGAGCAGCGCGAGCGTGACCGTCGCGCCCCTCTCGGCGAGCACCGTCTTGCCCGGCTTCCCGCTCGCGAGCGGCCGGTGGACGTCGCCCGCCAGCACCCGCCCGAGCAGCGACTTGTTGAAGCCCTCCGACGTGCGGATCGGGAGCAGGACATGATCGTCGGTGTCGCAGTCGTCCTCGCGCACGATCACGTCCTGCGAGACGTCGACGAGCCGGCGGGTCAGGTAGCCCGAGTCGGCCGTACGCAGCGCCGTGTCGGCGAGACCCTTGCGCGCGCCGTGGGTCGAGATGAAGTACTCGAGCACCGAGAGGCCCTCCATGAAGTTGGCCTTGATCGGACGCTCGATGATCTCGCCCTTCGGGTTGGCCATCAGGCCGCGCATGCCCGCGAGCTGCCGGATCTGCTTGAACGAGCCGCGTGCTCCGGAGTTGGCCATCATGAACACCGGGTTCAGCTCGTTGAAGTTCTCCTGCATCGCGTCGGCGACGGTGTCGGTCGCCTCCGTCCAGATGTTGACGATCGTCTCGTGCCGCTCGTCGTCGGTGATCAGGCCCATGTCGTACTGGCGGTGGACCTCCTCGACGCGCTTCTCGTAGCCGCTCAGGATCTTCTCCTTGTCGGGCGGGATCACGATGTCGTTCTTCGAGATGGTCACGCCGGCACGGGTCGCGTAGCGGAACCCGAGCGTCTTGATCGTGTCGAGCACCGGCGCCAGCGTGTGCGCCCCGTAGCGGTCCGACAGCGACAGCACGTAGCGGTCGGTGTCCGGCTTCGCGAGCGTCTGGTTGACGAAGTCGTACTCGAGCTCCTCCTCGGGCGGCAGCAGTTCGTCGAGCGCCCGGTACACGGCCGAGTTGAAGAGCACACGGCCGGGCGTCGTCAGGTGCAGCTCGCCGTTGAAGCGGAACTCGATCGGCTCCTGCAGACCGACGCCCCGCATCTCGAGCGAGACCTCGATCTCGTCGGCCGAGTCGAACCGGCGGCGGCCGCGGGTTGAGCGCGGACGGCTCGAGCGACGGCAGGTCGTGCTCGGAGTAGGTCAGGTAGTACATCCCGAGCACCATGTCCTGCGTCGGCGTCGCGAGCGGGCGCCCGCTCGCCGGCGAGAGGATGTTGTTCGAGGAGAGCATCAGGATGCGCGCCTCGGCCTGCGCCTCCGCGGAGAGCGGCAGGTGCACGGCCATCTGGTCGCCGTCGAAGTCGGCGTTGAAGGCGTGGCAGACGAGCGGGTGCACCTGGATCGCCTTGCCCTCGACGAGCACCGGCTCGAACGCCTGGATGCCGAGGCGGTGCAGCGTCGGTGCACGGTTGAGCAGCACCGGATGCTCGGCGATCACCTCCTCGAGGACGTCCCAGACCTCCGGGCGTCATCGAGTCGACGTACTTCTTCGCCGCCTTGATGTTCTGGACGGACTTCCGCTCGACGAGCCGGCTCATGATGAACGGCTTGAAGAGCTCGAGCGCCATCAGCTTCGGCAGGCCGCACTGGTGCAGGCTCAGGTTCGGGCCTGCGACGATCACCGAGCGGCCGGAGTAGTCGACGCGCTTGCCGAGCAGGTTCTGGCGGAACCGGCCCTGCTTGCCCTTGAGCATGTCGGACAGCGACTTCAGCGGCCGGTTGCCCGGGCCGGTGACGGCGCGGCCGCGCCGGCCGTTGTCGAACAGCGCGTCGACGGCCTCCTGCAGCATGCGCTTCTCGTTGTTGACGATGATCTCCGGCGCGCCGAGGTCGAGCAGCCGCTTCAAGCGGTTGTTGCGGTTGATCACGCGGCGGTAGAGATCGTTCAGGTCGGACGTGGCGAAGCGGCCGCCGTCGAGCTGCACCATCGGGCGCAGCTCCGGCGGGATCACCGGAACGGCCTCGAGGATCATCCAGTCGGGCTTGTTCTCCGACTTGATGAACGCGTTGACGACCTTCAGCCGCTTGATCGCGCGCTGCTGCTTCTGGCCCTTCGACGTCTTGATCGTGTCGCGGAGCGACGCCGCCTCGAGGTCGAGGTCGAGGTCGCGCAGCAGGTCGCGGATCGACTCCGCCCCCATGCCGCCGCGGAAGTAGACGCCGAAGCCGTACGGCGAGCCGAAACGGTCCTTGAGCTCGCGGAACAGCTGCTCGTCGTTTACGACCATCTTCGGCTCGAGGTCGCGGAAGAGCTGCCACGTCTGCTCGAGGCGGCGGACCGAGTCGACCGCTGCCTCGCGCGTGTCTTCGCGCCGGGACTCGATGTCGAGGTACATCTCGCGCACCTTCAGCGCCCACTGGACCAGCGCGTCGAGATCCTCCTTCTGGATCTTCCCGTCCGTCCGCAGGCAGAGGTCGTTCGTCAGCTCGCGGATGTCCTGTCCGTCCTCCCACGAGTCGACGACGTCCTTGAGCAGGCCGTTGCCGAGCTCACGGGCCTTCTCGATGTTCTTCTGGTCGATCCCGCTGACGAGCTCGACGTCGTCGTCGTGCACGTCCGACACCCTCGAGCTGCGCGTCGACGACGCGGTGGATGTGCTTGGTGATCGCGCCCTTCTTCGCGCCCGTCGCCTTCTCGAGCTCCTTCTCGAGCGGCGCGATCGCCGCGAGGATCTGCTCGGCCGCCGACTGCGACCTGCTCGAGCTCACGCGGGGCGAGCTTGCGGTCCTCGCGGATCGCGGCGTTGCGGACGAGCTCGCGGATCTTCTTCGAGTCCTCGGTCGTGATCTGCGGGACGAGCTCCAGGAAGAGCCCGCCGACCAGCTTGCGCGCGTCCTCGAGCGTCGGGAGCACCTGCTCCTCGGCCCAGGTCGCGAGCCCGCGGGTCCAGAAGTCGTCGTCCTCGTCGAAGCCCTTTTCGGCGCCGGCCGAGAAGTAGTCACGGCGGCGCTTGAGGCGCTTCTCGAGGTCGGCGAGCTGCTCGTCGCGGTCGACGTAGATGCGCTCGGACTCGGCCTTGACCTTGTCCTCGAGGCCGTTCAGGTCCTTCGCGCGGGCCTCGTTGTCGACCTGCGTGACGATCGACGCCGCGAAGTAGAGGACCTTCTCGAGCTCGCGCGGGGCGATGTCGAGCAGGTACCCGATGCGGCTCGGCACGCCCTTGAAGAACCAGATGTGCGACACGGGAGCGGCAAGGTCGATGTGGCCCATGCGCTCGCGGCGCACCTTCTGCCGGGTCACCTCGACGCCGCAGCGCTCGCAGATGATGCCCTTGTAGCGGACGCGCTTGTACTTCCCGCAGTAGCACTCCCAGTCCTTTGTCGGGACCGAAGATGCGCTCGCAGAACAGGCCGTCACGCTCGGGCTTGAGCGTCCGGTAGTTGATCGTCTCCGGCTTCGTGACCTCGCCCGACGACCAGTCGCGGATCTGCTTGCTCGACGCGAGACCGATCCGGATCGCGTCGAACTCGTTGATGTCGATCAAGTATTTCGCCTCTTTCTTCCTTCTTCGGTCGTCACAGTTCTTGGCGGCACAGCTCAGTCGTCCACTTCGACTTCGTCCGCGGCACCGACGGGAGCGTCGAGCTCCACGTCGCTCGGCTCCTCGCCGTCCAGGTCGACGGCGTTCAGGTCCTCGAGCGACTCGTCGGCCGGCAAGGCGAGCTCGCCGTCCGAGTCGACGCGGTCCTGTCCCTCGTCGACCTCCTGCGCGGTGGGCTGGCGGGCAGCCGCGCGCAGCGAGCCCGGCGAGAGGTCGATGCCGAGCTCCTCGGCTGCGCGGAGCAGCTCGTCGTCCTCCTCGCGCACCTCGACCTCGCCGCCGTCCTCGGAGATGACGCCGACGTCGAGCGCCAGCGACTGCATCTCCTTGAGCAGCACCTTGAAGGACTCGGGGATCGACGGCTCGGCGATGTTCTCGCCCTTGACGATCGCCTCGTACGCCTTCACGCGGCCGACGGTGTCGTCGGACTTGATCGTGAGCATCTCCTGCAGGGTGTAGGCGGCGCCGTACGCCTCGAGCGCCCACACCTCCATCTCGCCGAAGCGCTGGCCGCCGAACTGCGCCTTGCCGCCCAGCGGCTGCTGGGTGACGAGCGAGTACGGGCCCGTGGAGCGCGCGTGGATCTTGTCGTCGACGAGGTGCAGCAGCTTGAGGATGTACATGTAGCCGACGGTCACGTCCTGCTCGAACGGCTCGCCGGTGCGGCCGGAGAAGAGCCGCGCCTTGCCGGACACGCGCCGGCCGGCGGGCGCCTTCGGGTCGAGCACGAACTTGATCGGGCTGTCCTCGCGCGAGGCCCACTCCATGAGCGCGTTGTCGACGTCCTCGACGGTCGCGCCGTCGAAGACCGGCGTCGCCACCGGGGTCGGGTTCGGCGCGTTGATCACGCGGCTCGCCGTCCCGTTGACGACCTCGACGCCGCCGCCCTCGAACACGCCGTGCGCGGCTGCCCACCCGAGGTGGGTCTCGAGGATCTGGCCGATGTTCATCCGGCTCGGCACGCCGAGCGGGTTCAGCAGGATGTCGACCGAGCGGCCGTCCTCGAGGAACGGCATGTCCTCCTCGGCGACGATCTTCGAGATGACGCCCTTGTTGCCGTGGCGTCCGGCGAGCTTGTCGCCCTCGGAGATCTTGCGCTTCTTGGCGACGTAGACGCGGACGAGCTCGTTGACGCCCGGCGACAGGTCGTCGCCGCCGTCGCGCGAGAACGTCTTCACGTCGATCACGACGCCGCCCTCGCCGTGCGGCACCTTCAGCGAGGTATCGCGGACCTCGCGCGCCTTCTCCTTGAAGATCGCGCGGATCAGCTTCTCCTCGGCGGTCAGCTCGGTCTCGCCCTTCGGCGTCACCTTGCCGACGAGCAGGTCTCCGGAGCCGACCTCGGCGCCGACGCGGACGATCCCGCGGTCGTCGAGGTTGCGCAGCGACTCTTCCGAGCGGTTCGGAATGTCGCGGGTGATCTCCTCGTCGCCGAGCTTCGTCGAGCGCGCGTCGATCTCGTACTCGTGAATGTGGATGGACGTGAGCACGTCCTCCTTCACGAGCCGCTCCGACAGCACGATCGCGTCTTCGAAGTTGAACCCTTCGAACGGCATGAACGCGACGAGCAGGTTGGCGCCGAGCGCCAGCTCGCCGTGGTCGGTCGACGACCCGTCTGCGAGCACCGCCCCGGCCTCGACCTTGTCGCCCTGGCGGACGATCGGCTTGTGGTGGATGAGCGTCCCCTGGTTGGAGCGCATGAACTTCGTGAGGTCGTACTCGTCGCGGGTGCCGCGGCCCTCGACGACGATGCGCGTCGCGTCGAGCTCGACCACGTTGCCCGCGTTCGTCGCGACGACGACGTCGCCCGAGTCGACGGCGGCCCGGTGCTCCACGCCGGTGCCGACGAGCGGCGCCTGCGGGATCATCAGCGGCACCGCCTGCCGCTGCATGTTCGCGCCCATGAGCGCGCGGTTCGCGTCGTTGTGCTCGAGGAACGGGATCATCGCGGTCGCGACCGACACGATCTGCGCCGGTGCGACGTCCATGAAGTCGACGTCCTTTGCGGTCGCGATCACGGCCTCGCCCTCCGCCGAGCGGCAGAGCACCTGCTCGTGCAGGAAGCGGCCCGTCTTCTCGTCGACCGGCTCCGAGGCCTGCGCGATCGTGAACATCGCCTCCTCGGCGGCGTCCAGGTAGACGATCTCGTCGCTGACCTTGCCGCCGGCGACCTTCCGGTACGGCGTCTGGATGAAGCCGAACTCGGAGACGGTCGCCATCGACGCAAGCGAGCCGATCAGGCCGATGTTCGGGCCTTCCGGCGTCTCGATCGGGCACATGCGGCCGTAGTGCGTCGGGTGCACGTCGCGCACCTCGATCGGCGCCCGCTCGCGGGTCAGGCCTCCCGCGCCGAGCGCGGACAGGCGCCGGCGGTGGGTGAGACCGTCGAGCGAGTTCGTCTGCTGCATGAACTGCGACAGCTGCGACGAGCCGAAGAATTCCTTCAGCGCCGCGACGACGGGGCGGATGTTGATGATCGTCTGCGGGGTGATCGTGTCGACGTCCTCGGTCGTCATCCGCTCGCGGACGACCCGCTCCATGCGGTAGAGACCGACGCGGAACGCCTCCTGGATCAGCTCGCCGGTCGTGCGCAGACGGCGGTTGCCGAAGTGCTCGTACTCGTCGAGCTCGGTGCGGATCGGGTCACGTGAGAGCGCGATCGCGTCCGCGGCGTAGTCCTTCGACTCCTCCGGGACGCCGATGGCGTGCGGGAGGGCGACGAGCTTCTGGACGAGCGCGAGGATGTCCTGCGTCGTCAAGACGCGCGTCGAGTCGGGCACGTCGACGCCGAGTCGCTGGTTCAGCTTGTAGCGTCCGACCTTCGTCAGGTCGTAGCGCTTGGGGTCGAAGAACAGCGACCGCAGTAGGTTCCGCGCGTTGTCGAGCGTCGGCGGCTCTCCGGGGCGCTGCTTCTTGAAGACCTCGATGAGCGCCTCTTCCTCGCGCGTCGTCGGGTCCTTCTCGAGGGTATTGCGGATGAAGTGCGAATCATCGAAGAGGGCGAGAATCGCCTCGTTCGTCGACGTGTCGAGCTTGAACCCGGTCGTCGGGTCCTCCGCCGGCAGCGCTCGCAGCAGCGTGGTGATCGGCAGCTTGCGCTTGCGGTCGATGCGGGCGTAGACGACGCCCTTCTTGTCGATCTCGAGCTCGAGCCACGACCCGCGGCTCGGCATGAGGTTCGCCGTGAAGACCTGCTTCGTGGCGTCCTTCGGCTCCATCAGGTAGGCGCCGGGCGACCGGACGAGCTGCGTGACGATCACGCGCTCGGTGCCGTTGATGATGAACGTCCCCCACTCGGTCATCATCGGGAAGTCGCCCATGAACACCGTCTGCTCACGGATCTCGCCCGTCTCCTTGTTGACGAAGCGGACCGTCATCGAGAGCGGAGCCTGGTACGTCAGGTCCTTCTCGCGGCATTCCTGGATGGAGAATTGAGGCTCCCCGAACCGGTACTCGCCGAACTCGACGGCGAGCGTGCCGGTGTAGTCCTCGATCGGGGAGATGTCGTCGATCGTCTCCCGGAGGCCTTCGGCGAGGAACCAGTCGAAGGACTCCCGCTGGATGTCGATCAGGTTGGGGAGGTCGAGGACGTGCTTGAGACGTGAGAACGACTTGCGCGCGCGAGGCGCTGTGACCGTGTGGGCCAACGAGAACAGCCTCCCTTACTGGCTATGAAATGAGGAGCGGTGCAGCAGAAGCGGCGAAAAGGCGTGCGATGATGCGGTGTCCGGACGGTCGGCGCGAACCCACCACGTTAGCGGAGGCGGTCCTCTAGCCGCAAGCATGCGGCGAGGGCCTCGTCGGGCCGACTCGGAAAAGGTAGCAGAGCGGCCAAGCCTCGCGCCGCCTCCCGGCCGCCCCCGCGAACCTGGCCCGACGCCAGGATACCGGTGCCAGGCACCGACCGGCGGCGGCGCCGGGAGAGCGCCCAGGGGCCGACCCCGCCAACCCGTGTGGGCAAGACGCCGATCTAGACTCGGAGCGTGCCTGCCTGCACGGCCTGCGGCCACCAGAACCGGGCGGGAGCCCGGTTCTGCGAGGCCTGCGGTGCCCCGCTCGCCGAGCCGGCGCCGGGCGGTGAGCAGCGGAAGACGGTGACCGTCCTCTTCTCGGACGTCACCGGCTCGACCGCGCTCGGCGAGCGACTCGACCCCGAGTCGCTGCGGGCGGTGATGGCGCGCTACTTCGACCTCGCGAGAACGGTCGTCGAACGGCACGGCGGCACGGTCGAGAAGTTCATCGGGGACGCCGTCATGGCAGTGTTCGGCGTCCCGGTCCTGCACGAGGACGACGCGCTCCGCGCGGCTCGCGCCGCCGCCGACCTGCGCGCCGCGCTGGCGGGGCTGAACGACAGCCTCGAACGCGACTACGGGACGACGCTGGAGCTGCGAATCGGCGTCAACACGGGTGAGGTGGTCACGGGGACGGAGGAGCGCCTCGCGACCGGCGACGCGGTGAACGTCGCCGCACGGCTCGAACAGGCGGCGCAACCCGGGGAGATCCTCCTCGGCCCGGAGACCTGGGCGCTCGTCCGGGACGCCGTCTCCAGCGCCGCGGTGGGACCGCTCGAGCTCAAAGGAAAGGCCGCGGCGCTCACCGCCTACCGGCTCGAGTCGGTGTCGCCGACGGCCACATCTCGGCGCCTCGAGTCGGAGATGGTCGGGCGCTCGCGGGAGCTCGAGCGGCTCCGAGCGGCGATGGCGCAGGCGATCACGGACGGCTCGTGTCAGCTCTTCACGGTGCTCGGCGCCGCCGGCGTCGGCAAGTCGCGCCTCTCCCACGAGTTCCTCGACGGCCTCGACGGCGCGACGGTCGTCCGCGGCACCTGTCTCTCCTACGGCGAAGGCATCACCTACTGGCCCGTCGTCGAGATCCTCAAGCAGCTGCTCCGAGCCCAGCCCGAGGCGCGGCTGTCCGAGCTCGGCCTCGACCGCGTCGCGGCGCACGCGCTCCTGGCCGTGCTCGGGGAGGGCGACCTGCAGACGTCCGGAGAGGAGATCGCCTGGGCGGTGCGACGGCTGCTCGAGGCCGAGGCCGGCCGGGCGCCTCTGGTGGTCGTCCTCGACGACATCCACTGGGGGGAAGACGCGTTCCTCGACCTCGTCGACCACATCGCCGACCTGAGCCGGAACGCTCCGATCCTCCTCCTCTGCATGGCGCGCCCCGAGCTCCTCGACCGTCGGCCGAACTGGGGCGGGGGCAAGCTGAACGCGACGACCGTCCTGCTGGAGCCGCTCGCCGCGGGCGACGCCGACGAGCTCGTCGCGGCGCTCCTCGACGGTGCGCCCCTCGAAACCGAGCTGCGCGCGAAGATTCTCGACGCCGCCGAGGGCAACCCGCTGTTCGTCCAGGAGATGGTGGGGCTCGTCCGCGACTCACCGGACGGGACGGTGACCGTCCCGCCGACGATCCAGGCGCTGCTCGCCGCCCGCCTCGACCAGCTCCACCCAACCGAGCGCGGGGTGCTCGAGCGCGGGTCGATCGAGGGGAGGACGTTCCACCGCGGGGCGGTGCAGGCGCTCTCCCCGACCGACGCCGAGCTCCGCACGCCGCTGACCGCCCTCGTCCGCCGCGAGCTCGTGCGACCGGACCGCGCGCAATTCACCGGCGAGGACGCCTATCGCTTCCGCCACCTGCTGATCCGCGACGCGGCGTACGACGCGCTCCCGAAGTCGATGCGCGCCGAGCTCCACGAGCGATTCGCCCTGTGGCTGGCCGAGCACGCGGTCGACCTGGTCGAGCTCGACGAGGTCACCGGGTACCACCTCGAGCGCGCGTACCGCTACCGCGTCGAGCTGGGGCCGGGCGGCCCCGGCGCACAGGCGCTCGCACGCCGGGCAGGGGAGCGGCTCGCCGCGGCGGGCGGTAGGGCGAGCTCCCGGGGCGACCTGCGGGCGGCTGCGAGCCTGCTCGGCCGGGCGGAGGAGCTCTTCCCGCCCGACGACCCGGACCGCCTCGACGTCCTCCCCGCGCTCGGGCGCACACTGCAGGACACGGGTGACTGGGACCGCGCGCGCGTGGTGCTCGCGGAAGCCCGCGACCGCTCGGAGCAGGTCGGCGACCGGCGCAACTGGGCCGAGGCGACCGTCGCCCTCGTCCACCTCGAGATGTTCACCGAAGCGCTCCGGTCACACGACGAGGTGCGCGCGCTGCTCGCCGAGCCGCTCCGCGTGTTCGAGGAGCTCGGCGACGAGGGTGGGCTCGCCCGGACGCTCGGCCTGATCGGTCAGCTGCGCTTCTGGGCAGGCGACGCCGCAGCCGCGATCGACGACCTGGAGCAGGCCGCCGAGCACGCGCGCAAGGCCGGCGACGGCGAGCAGGAGAGCCACTGCCTCGGCTACGTCCTGATCGCGTCGCTGCACGGTCCGACGCCGGTGCCGCAGGCGCTCGAGCTCTGCGAGCGGATGCCCGAGCGGCTTCCCGGCAACCGGCGGGTCGAAGTGGCGGCGTTGCGCTGCCGGATCAACCTCGAGTCGATGGCGGGACGGTTCGACGCGTCTCGGCGCCTCGTCGCCCAGGCGGAGGCGATCGTCGCCGACCTCGGGCTCGAGGTGACCGGTGCGAGCGTCCGCTTCGAGGCGGCGCGGGCCGAGCTCTTCGCCGGCGACCCCGCAACGGCGGAGAGGGAGCTTCGGCCCGGCCTCGAGCTCCTCGAGCGGATCGGCAACCACGGCCACTGGGTGACCGCGGCGATCGTGCTCGCCGACGCGTTGCTGGAGCTGGGGCGCGCGGCGGAAGCCGAAGCGCTCGCCGACCGTGCGGAGGTGTGGGCGATGGAAGAGGACATCGACCCGCAGATCGGCCGCCGGCGCATCAAGGCGCGGGTGCTCGCGCTCCGGGACGAGTTCGACGAGGCCGAGCGCCTCGCCCGCGAGGCAGTCGAGCTCGCCTCGCGTACCGACTACCTCGAGAACCACGCGCTCGCCCGAGCCGACCTGGCCGAGGTGCTCGAGCGCGCCGGGCGGACGGACGAGGCGCGCGCCGAGCTCGAGCACGCGCTCCGGCTCTACGAACGGAAGGGCATCGTCGTCGTCGCCGAACGACTCCGGGCGCGCCTCGCGTCGTAAGCCCGGTGCCAGGCACCGAAGTGCCCGGCACCGGGGACAGAACGACGTTGCACTCGAGCTCGGCGCTGTTTACTTCAGTTCGACCGAGGCGCCGGCCTCTTCGAGCTGCGCCTTGACCTGGTCGGCCTCCTCCTGGTTCACGCCCTCCTTGACGGGCTTCGGAGCCGAGTCGACCAGGTCCTTGGCCTCCTTGAGGCCGAGACCGGTGACGGCGCGGACGACCTTGATCACCTGGATCTTCTGGCCGCCGGCTGCGGTGAGGACGACGTCGAAGGCGGTCTTCTCCTCGACTGCCGCGGCGCCGTCGCCCGCGACCGCGCCACCCGCTGCCACGGCGACCGGAGCGGCGGCGGTGATGCCCCACTCGTCCTCGATCTTCTTCTTCAGCTCGACGAGCTCGAGGACGGTCATGCTCCCGAGCTGCTCGAACACGGTGTCGACTGCTGCCATCTCTACGCCTCCTGGGCTTCCGTTGCTTCGCTGGTTTCGGTTTCGGTTTCGGTTTCGGGCTCGGGCGTCTCCGCCTGTGCCTCCGGCTCGTCGGCCTCGGCGGCCGCTGCCGGCGACTCGGCGTCTGCGGTCGTCGCCTCGCCCCCGCCCTGTGCCTGGAGCTGCTCGACGCGCGCGTCGATCAGCCCGACGAGGTTCTGGAGCGGTGCGTTCGCGAGCGCGAGGAGGCTCGTGAGCGGTGCGATCACCGCGCCGAGCACCTGGCCGCGCAGCACGTCGAGCGGCGGGAGCTTCGCGAGCTCCTCGACGTCCCCCGACGAGATCGTCCGGCCCTGCATGATGCCGCCGCGGATCTCGAGCACGCGCGTCTCGCGCGCCGAGTCGGCGAGCGCCTTCGCGACCGCGGCCGGGTCGCCGTCCGACTCGACGAAAGCGATCGCCGTCGGCCCCTCGAGCAGCGCGAGCAGCTGATCGGCTCCGGCTGCCTCTGCGGCGCGCCGCGTGAGCGTGTTCTTGACGACCGAGAGCCTCGCGCCCTGCTCGAGCAGCTTGCCGCGAAGGCCGTCGATCTGCGGCATCGTCAGGCCGCGGTAGTCGGCGACGATCAGCGTGTCGGCGGTCTTGAGCTTCTCGGTGAGCTCGGCGACAACGCGTTCCTTGTCTTCTCTGTGCATCTCCCTCCTTGAACCAGTTCGGCCCACCTGGACGGCGGGCCGAGGTCGCTGGAGGGTCCAGCAGCACTTCGATCCGCCTCGGCTGGTCCTCTGCCTTTCGGCTGCCAGCTGTCTTCGGCGCGGGCGTTTGAGACTCGAGCTACGCGGTCGCCGCGACCTCGCTGAGCTCGTCGGCGATCCCACGCGTCACGGCCGGGTCGACGTGAATGCCCGGCCCCATCGTGGATGTGACAGTGATCTTCTTGATGTACCGGCCCTTGGCGGCGGCCGGCTTGGCCCGCACGATCTCGTCGATCAGCGCGGCGTAGTTCTCGACGAGCTGGCGCTCGTCGAAGCTTCGCTTGCCGATCGGGATGTGGACGTTCGCGCCGCGGTCGGTGCGGTACTCGAGCTTGCCGGCCTTCGCGTCCTTGACTGCCTTCGCGACGTCGAACGTCACGGTGCCCGTCTTCGGGTTCGGCATCAGGCCGCGCGGCCCGAGGACGCGGCCGAGCCGGCCGACGTTCCCCATCTGGTCGGGCGTCGCGATCGCGACGTCGAAGTCGGTGAAGCCCTCCTCGACGCGCTTCGCGAGGTCGGCCGAACCGACGACGTCGGCGCCTGCCTCCTCGGCCTCGCGGGCCTTCTCGCCCTCGGCGAACACCGCGACGCGCGCCTCGCGGCCGGTCCCGTGCGGCAGCATCATCGTCCCGCGCAGCTGCTCGTCCGCATGGCGGACGTTCAGGCCGAGATTCATGTGGACCTCGACGGTCTCGTCGAACTTGGCGGCCGGAGCGTCCTTGAGCAGCCGGATCGCGGCGACCGGCGTGTAGAGCTCTTCGCGGTCGACCGCGCCCCGCGCCTCGCGGTAGCGCTTGCCGTGAGCGGACATCAGGCCTCCACCTCGACGCCCATCGAGCGTGCGGTGCCGGCGATCACGAGCATCGCCTGCTCGACGTCGCGCGCGTTCAGGTCGGGCATCTTCGTCTCGGCGATCGAGCGGAGCTGGGCGCGGGTCAGCTTCCCGACCTTCGCGCGATTCGGCTCCGCCGACCCCTTCTCGAGCCGGAGCGCCTCCTTGATCAGGACGGCGGCCGGCGGGGTCTTCGTGATGAAGTCGAAGCTCCGGTCCTCGTAGACGGTGATCTCGACCGGGATGATGCGGCCGTTGTCCTGCGCGGTCTGCGCGTTGAACGCCTTGCAGAACTCCATGATGTTGACGCCGTGCTGTCCGAGCGCAGGGCCGACCGGCGGCGCCGGGTTCGCCTGCCCGCCCGGGATCTGCAGCTTGATCAGCGTGAGGACCTTCTTCGCCATCTCTTTCCCCTAGTCGAGTTTCTTGACCTGGTCGAACGAGAGCTCGGCCGGGACCTCGCGCTCGAAGATGCTGACGAGCACCTTCAGCTTCTGCTGGTCCGGGTTGACGTCGACGATCTCGCCGTCGAAGTCGGTGAGCGGCCCGCTCGTCACCTTGACCGACTCGCCGAGGGAGAACTCGACCTGCGCGCGCGGCCGGTCGCCGCCGGCGGCTGCGCCGGTCTTCAGGATCCGGTCGACCTCGGGCTGCGACAGCGGAACGGGCTTCGAGCCGGCGCCGACAAAGCCGGTGACGCCGGGCGTGTTCTTCACGACCGTCCACGCGTCGTCGTTCAGATCCATGTTCACGAGCACGTAGCCGGGGAGCACGCGCTTCTCGGCCTGCACCTTCTGGCCGTCCTTCGTCTCGATCACCTGCTCGGTGGGAACGACGACACGCCGGAAGCGCGGGCGCTGCCCCATCGACTCGATCCGGTGCTCGAGATTGGCCTTGACCTTGTTCTCGTGCCCCGAGTAGGTGTTGACGACGTACCAGCGGAACATTTCGCTACTGCCCCAGCAAGAGTCTCGAGACGACGTGCTTCCACACGAAGTCGTTGACGTACAGGTAGGTGCCCACCACGAGGCAGGCGACGAGCACGACGACGGTGCCCTGGATCACCTGGTTCTGGCCCGGCCACTCGACCTTCTTGAGCTCGGCCCAGGACTCGGCGACGAAGTTCGAGCGACGCCGCTCTTCAGGCGCGGCCGCACGCTGCGGCTGCGCGGCCCGCGAGCCGCCGCTGCGTTCGCGCTCGCGCGCGCCTCGCGGCGCGACGGTCTGACCCGAGCTCGGACATCTAGCGCGTCTCGCGATGCGGTGTGTGGCTGCCGCACCAACGGCAGTATTTCCTGAACTCGACCCGGTCGGGCGTATTCCGCTTCGACTTCATCGTCTGATAGTTCCGCCGCTTGCAGTCGGTGCAAGCGAGCGTAATCGCAACTCTGACTCCGGTCTTGGCCATGTCTCTCTCTGAGAGGTCGGTGTGGGCCCAGGCACGCTGACGCACTGCCGTCGGGCCGCGGAAGTGTAGCGGGACCCGGCGCGAACGGCTCCGAGCCGAGGGGCGCAAAGTTGACCCATCTGGGGGAAGCGACCCTCCGGCCGGGTCCGCTGACATGGGGCCACCAACAAGCCTACGCGGCGCGACTCCCCGTTTTCCTTGCGCCGCCGGACTCGAAGGAATCCTTTGCGCCACACACCACTCCTGCTTCTGCTCGTGCTGCTCGCCTGCGTCGCAGCGCGTGTGCCGCTCGCAGCGGCGGCTCGCCATCACGACTCGCGCGAGCAGGTGAGGCACCTGGAGGCGGGTCACGAGCGGACTCGCGTCGCACGCAAGCATGCGCACAGGGCTCACGTGCACCGCCGTCCGACCGTGAGGCAGCTCCGGCTCGCCCGGATCGCCCGCCTCGAAGCCAGGGTCAACCACGAGCGGGCGAGCGTCGTCAGTTATGCCCGCCGATTCCTCGGCGTGCCATACGTGTACGGCGGGTCGACTCCGACCGGGTTCGACTGCTCGGGGTTCACGCGGTACGTGTTCGCGCGTTTCGGCGTCTCGTTGCCGCACTACACGTACGCGCAGTTCGATCTGGGGCACTGGGTCTCCCGCTGGTCGCTCCGGCCCGGCGACCTCGTCTTCTTCAACGGCGTCGGCCACGTGGGTCTCTACATCGGCCACAACCGCTTCATCCACGCGCCGCACACCGGTACGAGCGTGTCGGTGGCGAGTCTCTCCGGCTCGTACGCCGGCAGCTTCGTCGGCGCTCGCCGCGTGCTGCAGTAGCCCGCGGCTACGCGTCCTCCGGAGCCGGATGGCCCGAGAGGCGGAGCGTCGCCGAGCCGAGCCAGATCACCGCGAGCAGCTGGAAGGCGACCGCGCACGCGACCACCGGACGTGAGCCGAACGTGTCGAAGGCAGGCCCGGCGATCACCAACGCCGCGGGTGCCCCGATCGCCGACGCGGTGAACATCGCGGTGATCACGTTCGGCCGCACGCGGATCGGCGGCCGCAGGGTCAGCAGCGAATGGAGGGTCGGGTTGACCAGGCCGTTCCCGAGCCCCGAGAGCCCGAGCGCCGTCGCAATCGCCCACGGTGGAACCGGCAGCGCGAGTGTGAACAGCGGCAGGGCCTGCACCAGGAGCAGCGCGGCAATCCGTCGCGGCGGCATTCCGTCGCGCGTAAGGCGGTACGCGGCGATGTTGCCGATCACCGCGCCGCCGCCCCAGGCGCCGAGGAAGAGGCCGACGAGGCCGGCGTGCCCGCCGTAGTGCGCGACGACCAGCACCGGCAGGCTGATGAAAATCACCTGGAAAGCGCCGTCGCCGATCACGAGCGCTCCGCTGAACGACGCGAGCAGGCGATCCTTCCGCAGGTAGCGCAGGCCGTCGAGCAGCTTCGGCGCGGGCTCGTCGTCGCGACGAGCCCGCCGCCGGGGCGCCGGGACGAAGAGCGTGAGGAGCAGGAAGGCTGCCGCGAACGTCGCGGCGTCGATCACGAGCACGTTCGTCGCTCCGATCACGCCGATCAGGACGCCGGCCAGCGGCGGCCCGGCGACCAGCGTGATCCGCGTCGCTCCCTGGAACAGCGCGTTGGCCTGGCCGACCGCACCGGGGTCATCCTCGAGCAGCTCGGCCGTGATCACACGCTGCGCGCCGCCGTACGGCGCGCTGAGCGCTCCGAGCACGAACGAGATCGCCAAGAGCTCGGCGAACACGAGCGCGCCGGCGAGGTGCAGCACCGGAATCAGCAACATCAACGGTGCCCGCAACCCGTCGCAGAGCACCATGGTCTTCCGGGCGCCGAGGCGGCCGATCACCGATCCGGCCGGGATGCCGAAGATCACGTAGGCGGCGATCTCCGCCGCGACCACGTAGCTCATCTGCTTGGCCGAGCTGGTCGTCAGCACGAACCACGGCAGCGCGACCGCAGTCATCTGCCCGCCGGTCGTCGACACCGACTCCGCGGCCACGAGCGCACGAATCGCCGTGCTCCTGAGGACGCTCGAACCGCCGGTCGTCGCGTCAGTCTCGAGCGAGGCCTGCTCCACGATCAAGGGAGCATGCGTGAAGGCGGCGTGAACAGTCGACGCTCGGCGTCGGGACGCGGCTCTCTCAGTAGCGGCGGGTGGGCTCGAACCACCGACCTTCGGGCTAAGAGGCTGTCGACGAACGGAGTGAGTAGCGGCGGGTGGGCTCGAACCACCGACCTTCGGGTTATGAGTCCGACGCTCTAACCAGCTGAGCTACGCCGCCACGCGTGACCGCATTTTACCAACGTCCTCCCTCGCCCCTAGCCTGGGACGGTGAGCACGGAGCGTTGCCTGCGATGCGCAAGCGAGATGGAGTGGCGTCACTCGACCTGGCAATGCCCCCGGTGCAAGTGGAAGCTCGGCTGCTGCGAGGGTGAGCCGCAAAGCTCGTGTGAGGCGACGGCTAGCCTTGCCGCGTGGCCGGCGAGCCCGTCATCGAAGCGCGCACGCTGAGGCGCACGTACCGCACGACCACAGGGGTCGTCCGTCGTAAGCCTCTCGAGGTGGAGGCCGTTCGCGGCATCTCGTTCGCCGTCGAGCGCGGTGAGCTGTTCGGCCTGCTCGGCCCGAACGGCGCCGGCAAGACGACCACGATCAAGATGCTGATCACGCTGCTCCTGCCGACGAGTGGCGAGGCTCGCGTGCTCGGGCGCGACGTCGTCGCCGACGCGCGCGAGGTACGCAAGCGCATCGGCTACGTCTTCGGCGGCGACCGCGGCCTCTACGAGCGGCTTTCGGCCTACGACAACCTGCGCTACTTCGCCGAGCTTTACGGCGTCTCCGGCGAGCGACAGCGCAAGCGCATCCACGAGGTGCTCGATCTCGTGGGTCTCCGCGGACGCGAGTCCGAGCGCGTCGAGGGTTACTCGCGCGGCATGCGGCAGCGACTCCACATCGCGAGAGGGATCATCCACGACCCGGAGGTCGTGTTCCTCGACGAGCCGACGATCGGCGTCGATCCGGTCGGCGCCCGCGAGCTCCGCGAGACGATCGCGGGGCTGATCGCCGGCGGCAAGACGGTTCTCTTGACGACGCACTACATGTTCGAGGCCGACGCGCTGTGCGACCGGATCGCGGTGATCGCCAAGGGCGAGATCGTCGGCGAAGGCACGCCGGCCGAGCTCAAGGCGGGCGTCGAGGAGGGCCGAGTCACCGAGATCGAGGTGTTCGGCGTCGGCGACGAAACGCTCGCGCGCGTTCGCGGCCTCGAGGGCGTCAGCGCAGTCGCTGTCGAGGAGCGAGAGCAGGCGCAGCTCCTGGTCGTGCAGTCGGACGGAGAGCGCGAGCTGACCGCGCCGATCCTCTCCGAGCTCGACGGGCTCGAGATCGGGCGGATCTCCTCGCGCGAGCCGACGCTCGAGGACGCATACGTCGCCCTCGTCACCGGCGCGGAATGATGCAGGCCGTCCGCGTCTTGTCTCCGCGCCGGCTCGCCGGCGTCGGGAGCGGGCATGAACCTGCTGCGGCTGATCTGGACCGGGCTCTGGCTGAACCTGAAGATGCTGTCGACGTCGGGGTTCTTCCTGCTCACGTCGAGCGTGCAGCCGGTCATCTTCGCGACGATCGCCTTCTACATGTTCGAGGCTGGCGGCCGAGCCGGGACGCTGCTCTACGCGGCGCTCGGCGCCGGGATGATGGGCATCTGGTCGACCACCCTGTTCGCGTCGGGCGGGATGATCCAGTGGCAGCGCTGGCAGGGGACGCTCGAGCTCGGGGTGGCCGCCCCGCCGCCGCTTGTCCTTATCTATATGCCGTTCTGCTTCGCGAACGCGATCGTCGGCGGCTACTCGCTCGCCGCCACCCTCCTCTGGGGACGGCTGCTGTTCGGCGTCCCGCTCCATCTCGCGCATCCGCTCGAGTTCGCGATCGCGGTGCCGGCGGCGATCATCTCGCTGGGGCTCTTCGGCCTCGTGCTCGCGTCGACGTTCGTGCTCTACCGCTACGCGAACGCGATGTCGAACCTGCTCGAGTACCCGGTCTGGATCGCCTCGGGGCTCGTGTTCTCGATCGCGATCCTGCCCGAGTGGACGCGGCCGATCTCCTGGCTCCTGCCGCCGTACTGGGGCATCCAGGCGATCCGCCATGCGGCACTCGGCGGGCCGGTGTGGGGCCCGCTGCTGATGCTCGCCGTGCTCGGCGTGGCAGCGGTCGTCGTCGCCTCGGTGACCATGCACTGGTTCGAGCACCTGGCCCGCGCCCGCGCGACCCTGGCGCTGACATGAGGTTCCTCACGTTCCTGGATCGTCGTTGCCGGTTCTCGGCCGGAGGGCACAGTGCTCTGCACGGGCCCGGAAGGCCGAGGGGCGGCAGCGGCGATAGCCGTTCGCGAGCCCGGCTCTGCCGGGCGGGAGCGACAGGCGGCCAGGGGCGTGAGACAGTGGTTGTCGATTTTCTTTGTCGGAGGGTCGATCGCCTACCGCGGCCTGTTCAACTGGATCCGCCCGGCGATGTACATCCCGACGATGCTCGGGAGCCCGCTGTTCCAGCTGATCTTCTTCACGAAGCTGGGGCAGTTCGCCCACGCGGAGAGCGCCGACTTCTACATCGTCGGGAACGCCACGCAGGTCTGCGCGATGTCGTCGGTCTACGGGATGACGATGGCGGTCGCGAACGAGCGCTCGTTCGGCACGCTCGGACCGCTGCTCGCCACGCCGGCGAACCGCGCGGCCGTGTTCCTCGGGCGGGGATTGCCGGTGCTCGCGAACGGCCTCCTGGTCTCGGCGTTCACGTTTCTGG
Source organism: uncultured Thermoleophilia bacterium (assembly GCA_963742615.1). Lineage (GTDB taxonomy): Bacteria > Actinomycetota > Thermoleophilia > Gaiellales > Gaiellaceae > PALSA-600. The sequence goes on from CAVUMS010000004.1 coordinate 749,771, forward strand.
CGGGCGCGGTCCTCCTCGGCTTCCGGCCGGGCATCGACACGGTGCCCGAGCTCGCCGTCGTCGTCACGGTGACGGCGGCGTCGTGCACGGCGTTCGGGATGCTGCTCGGCTCGATCGGCCTACGGGCGAAGGACTACTTCTTCGCCGCGAATCTCGCCTACTTCCTGATGCTGCTGTTCTGCGGCGTGAACATCCCGCTTCACCAGCTGCCGACGTGGATGAGCACGGTCGGACGCTGCCTCCCGCTCACGCACGGGATCGCGGCCGCACGCGAGGCGGCGGCAGGCGCGTCGCTCTCCGACGTCAGCGGCCTCGTGCTGACCGAGGCCGGCATCGGCATCGCCTACGCGATCGCAGGCTTCTTCCTGTTCAGGTTCCTCGAGCGCGAGTCGCGGCGCAGCGCCGTCCTCGACGCGTACTGACGAGCCGCGTGATCCCGCGGCTCCTGCGCGACAACGTCGCGTTCCGGCGGCTCTGGGTGGGCCAGGCCGTCTCGATGATCGGCGACCAGATCTCGCAGCTCGCGCTGCCGCTCACGGCGGTGCTCGCCCTCGACGCGACGGCCGGGCAGATGGGCGTGCTGACGACGCTCTATCTGATCCCGAACCTGCTCTTCTCGTTGCACGCCGGAGCCTGGGTCGACCGGCGTGGCGGCCGACGGCAGCTGATGCTGGCGACGGACGTCGCTGCGGGCGCTGCTGATCTTCACCGTCCCGATCGCGTACGCGTTCGGCCACCTCACCTGGCCGCAGCTCTACATCGTCGCCTTCGGTACGGGAGCGCTGAGCGTGCTCTTCTACGTGTCGTTCAGCGCGCTGTTCCAGGCCGTGCTCCCGCGTGACGACTACGTCGAGGGGAACAGCCTCGTCCACGGCAGCCGCGCGTTCTCGTTCCTCATCGGCAACAGCCTCGGCGGGACGCTCGTCGCGCTGCTCAAGGGCCCGTATGCGCTCGCGCTCGACGGCTTCTCGTTTCTCTGGTCGGCGTTCTTCCTGAGGCGGATGAAGGTGGAGGAGCCGCCGGGCGCGCCGCCGGAGCGCGGCGCGGTCGCCGCGGGTGCCCGCTGGATCCGCGGCAACACGATCATCCGGGCCGAGCTGCTGGGCGTCGCGACGATCAACTTCTTCAACTTCATGTTCTTCGCCCTGTTCGTGCTCTACGCGACGCGTTACCTCGACGTCGGCCCGGCCACGCTCGGGATCGTGCTGGGGGTCGCGTCGCTCGGCGCTCTCGGCGGCTCCTTCGTCACGGGCAGGATCGGCCGCCGCCTCGGGATCGGCCCGACCTTCATCCTCGGCTGCCTCCTCTTTCCGCTGCCGCTGGTGCTCGTGCCCGCCGCGGGCGGGCCGCACTGGTTCGTGATCGCCTGTCTGTTCACGGCGGAGTTCACGTCCGGCGTCGGGCTGATGATGCTGGACATCATGGCGGGGACGATCTCCGCGGCACTCATCCCCCCGGCGCTGCGCTCGCGCGTGTCCGGCGCGTTCATGGTCGTCAACTACGGCGTGCGCCCGCTCGGCACGACGGTCGCCGGGATCCTCGGCACGGTGATCGGCGTGCGCTCGACGCTCTGGATCGCGACCCTCGGAGCGCTCACCGGGCTGCTCTGGCTGCTGCCCTCCCCGATTCCGTCGCTGCGCGAGCTGCCGGAGATGGCCGAGTGAACGGCGACCCGCTCGAGCTCTTCCACCAGTGGGTCGAGGGGCCGGAGGTCGTGCTCGCGACCGCCGGTGCCGACGGCCGGCCCTCCGCCAGGATGGTGCTGCTCAAGGGAGCGGACGAGCGGGGCTTCACGTTCTTCTCCAACTACGAGTCGCGCAAGGGACGCCAGCTCGAGGCGAACCCCCACGCTGCGCTGCTCTTCCACCGCAATGGGATCCAGGTGCGCGTCGAGGGCCCGGTGCAGCGCGTACCGGCGGAGGAATCCGACGCGTACTGGGCGACGCGCCCGGGCGCGTCGCGCCGCAGTGCCGCCGCGTCGAGGCAGTCCGAGCCGATCGCCTCGCGCGAGGCGCTCGAGGAGGCGGTCGCCGCGCAGCCAGACGAGCCGTCGCGGCCTTCACACTGGGGCGGCTACCGGCTCGTTCCGGAGTCGTACGAGTTCTGGCGCCACCGCGACGACCGGCTGCACGAGCGTCACCTGTTCAGGCGACGCGGCGACGGGTGGGAGGTGCTACTCCTCCAACCGTGAAGGGGGTCTCTCTCGCCGCCCTCGGAGCCGCGCTCGTGCTCGTCGCTGCCGGCGCCGCCGCGCCCGCGTCGCCCACGATCGGCGGCTGTCCCGTGTTCCCGTCCACGAGCCCGTGGAACGAGCGCGTCGACACGCTGCCGGTCGCGCCCGACTCGGCGGGGCTGATCGCGTCGATCGGCCTCGACTCGCACGTCCACGCCGACTTCGGCTCGGGCCTCTGGGACGGCTCGCGCATCGGCATCCCGTACGTCGTCGTGCACGGCAAGAAGACACCGAAGTCCCGCGTCTCTTTCGACTACGCGGACGAGAGCGACAAGGGGCCGTACCCGATCCCGGCCAGCGTTCCGATCGAGGGCCAGCCTGCGAACACCGACGGCGACCGGCACGCGCTCATCCTCGACCGCGACACCTGCCGGCTGTACGAGCTCTACGCGCTCCATCGCCAGGGCTCGGGGTGGGCGGCCGGTTCGGGCGCGATCTGGAACCTGCGCTCGAACGCTCTACGCCCTGCCGGCTGGACGTCCGCCGATGCGGCCGGCCTGCCGATCCTGCCCGGCCTCGCCCGCTGGGACGGCGACGCCTCCACCGGCGCGATCAACCACGCGCTCCGCTTCACCGCCGACCGCACGCGCAAGACCTACGTCTGGCCTGCCCGGCACTACGCGTCGAGCGACTCGACCGCGTCGTTGCCGCCGATGGGGTTGCGCGTCCGCCTGAAGGCGAGCGTCGACATCAGCAAGCTGCCGCCCCAGGCGCGCATCGTCGCGACCGCGATGAAGCGCTACGGGATGATCCTCGCCGACAACGGCTCGAGCTGGTACGTCAGCGGTGCGCCGAGCCCGCGCTGGTCGAACGACCAGCTGCACGCGCTCGGTCAGCTGACGGGCGCCGACTTCGAGGTGGTCGACGCCTCGAAGCTCCGCCGGTAGGACGGCCGCAGCGACACCACGAACGTCGCGCCGCGCCCCGGCGCGCTCTCGACACTCACGTCGCCGCCCATCGCGACCACGAGCTGGCGCACGATCGCGAGGCCGAGCCCGCTGCCGACCGGCCGCTCCTTGCCGATCTTGTCGTAGAGATAGAAGCGCTCGAAGACGTGCGGTAGGTCCGCGGCCGGGATCCCCGGCCCCGAGTCGGCCACGACGAGACGCGCAGGCTCTGCGCGGATCGTGACCGATCCGCCTGCGGGCGTCTCGCGCAGTGCGTTCTCGACGAGGTTCGACGCGACCTGCAGGAGCCGGTCCGGGTCGGCCTCGACCCACGACTCCTCCCCGTCGGCGGTCAGCGCGACCTGGAACTGGAGCGCCGCCGCGTCGTGGCGCAACGCGACCTCGCGGGCGATCTCGCCGAGGTCGACGGGCTCGTTGCGGACGGAGAACGTGCTGCGGTTCATCCGTGCCAGGTCGAGCAGGTCGTGCACGAGGCGCTCGAGACGGCTCGATTCGACACCGATCACGCGGGCGGCCTCGTCGGGGTCGAACGCCCCGTCGGCGAGACCCTCGGCGTAGCCGCGGATCGCGGTCAGCGGCGTCTTCAACTCGTGGCTGACCGAGAGCAGGAAGTTCCGCTCGGCCTCGCGCGATGCCGCGAGGTCGTCGGCGAGCTGGTTGAACGCCTCGGCGAGCGAGGCGCAGCTCCGCCGTTCCCTCGGGCGGCAGCGGCTCGTGGCTCTCCTCTGCCGCGAGCTTCCTCGTCGCGACGGCGATGCGTCGGATCGGCCGGACGATCGAGCGCGCGACGACGAACGAGAGCACGGCGGCGAGAGCGACGCCGGCCAGCGCGGCGAGCAGCAGGTCGCCGAGGAAGGGGCGCCAGGCGGACGATGCGGCGCTCACCGGGCGCAGGAGCAGCAGGCCGCGATGCGGGAGCGTGCGATACGAGTAGAGCTCGCGCTCACCCTGGTAGGTCGTGTGCCCGTCCGAGTCGCGGCCGACGTCGGGAACGTACGACGCGAGGTTGTCGCGCGTGTCGACGATCACGCGGATCCCGGCCGAGAGCCGGTTCTGGTTCAGGTAGCTGACGTTTCGACGGCGCTCGGCCGCGAGGTCGTCGGCGCGGCGGGCGAGCGTCGCGGCCTGCGAGCGATCGACCTGCCGGCGCGTGAGGGTTGCGCCGATCGCGATCGTCAGCGCGAGTGTGAGCGCGAGCGCGGCGAGGGTGACCCCGAACAGCCGCCCACGCAGCGTCTTCATTGCGGGACGGCCTTGTACCCCGCTCCGCGGAGCGTTCGGATCAGTTCGGGACGCCCGAGCTTTCGGCGCAGCTGCGCCACGTGCACGTCGACCGTGCGCGTGCCGCCGGGATACTCGACGCCCCAGACGCGGTCGAGCAGCAGGTCGCGCGAGACGACGATGCCGCTGTTCGCCATGAAGAACGCGAGCAGGTCGAACTCCTTCGTGGTCAGCTCGATCGGTGCGCCTGCGACCGTCACGTCGCGGGACTCACGGTCGAGTACGACGTCGGCGAGCGTCAGCGACTCCCTTCGCTCCTGCGGTTCCGACCGACGGAGGACGGCCTTCATGCGAGCGACGAGCTCGCGTGGCGAGAAGGGCTTGGTGACGTAGTCGTCGGCACCGACCTCGAGACCGACGATCCTGTCCGGCTCCTCGTCGCGCGCGGTGAGCATGAGGATCGGCACCTGCGAGCGCGACCGGATGTCGCGACACACGTCGAAGCCGTCGCGCCCGGGGAGCCCGATGTCGAGCAGCACGAGCCGCACGGGATGGCGCTCGAGCTCGACGAGCGCCTCGTCGCCCGAGCGGACCCAGATCACCCTGTAGCCGTCCCGAGTCAGGTAGCCGCGGACGAGCTCACCCACCGACGGCTCGTCCTCGACCAGGAGAACTGTCCCCGGCATGTGGGTCGAAGCGTACGTCAGGCCCGCGACGTCACCGGGCCGTCACGCGAAGGCGAACCGCGGGGCCTCCGTCGACCCGCAGCGTCTCGACCATCTCCTTGCGGCGAAGGTCGAGGATGGTTGCCGGCCGGCCGAGAATCATGACGATCGTGTCGGCGGTGATCGGGATCGTCGGCATGCTGCCGTCCTTCTCACGCAGCGTCAGCTGCGTGGTCGACAGCTGCACGATCCGGCCGCGGTCGAGGGTCAGGGTGTGCGGGACGCGCCGCACGATCACGTTGACGTCGGCGTGCGACCAGTCCCCGGGGAACTTCGGGAACTTCGGCACCGGCTGCGGGGGTGCAGCCATCGCGGCGCCGGCGAGGCAGAGCACCAGGGCGGTCAGCACGAGCAGCTTCATGCGCGAACTATCGCGCGATCCGGTCATTCCGGCGTTGCCCGCGTGTAAGCGGGACGTAAAACGAGCGCCGCCGGCCTTTCGGGCCGGCGGCGTCAACTTCTGTTCGATCGAAGCCGGTTCGGCGCTTGCGGTCGGTGGGTCAGTCGGCACCTGTCCCGACGCCACCCGTCAATGTGCCTTCGACCTGCGCCCGGCGATTGGTCGTCGCCGTCCAGCTTCGGTCTCGCTTGTTGTCTTCCTGCACCATCATGCCGCCGTCGCCGGATGTCGTGCAAGACGGCATAGGTACAGCTTTTACTCGTCCTGGACGAGGCCGGTCAGCCGTTCGGCCAGGTCGGCCTTCGTCTGCTCGAGCCGCGCCATGTCGTCGGCCATGCTCGCCGCGACGGAACGGATGCGCGCACGATCCTGGTCGGCCTTGCGCGGCCGCGAGAGCGAGCTGCTCCTTCTGCTCGCGCAGCTCCTGGCGCGTGTGCTCGAACTGGAGCGCGATGCCCTGCACCTGCGTCTGCAGCGCGAGCAGCGTGTCCGCCGCGGCGGCGAGCTGCTCGGCGAGCTGGTTGACGTTGGCGGCGTCGAAGACCTCGACGGGAAGCTGCTGCGCGGCTGCGGCCGAGTCGGCGTCCGACTGACGTTCCTGCTCCACGTCTCCGGTCGCCGCGGGCGGCATTTCCGGATCCGGTTGCGGCTCGGGCCCCGGCTCCGACCGCTGCTCGGCCGGCTCGTGTGCGGAGCCCAGCGCCACCTCGCCGTTCGAGGCCGGTGCGTGCTCGCCGCGCCCGTCACCGCCTTCGCTGAAGATGCGGCTCTTGAGGAGTGCGTCGAGCGATTCGGGTGCGACGAGCACGAACTTCGTCTCGCCGCCGACGAGCTTCCTGATCGCGGACAGACGCCGCTCGCTCGGATCGGCGACAGCCACCACCGGGCGCCCGCCCTCGATGCCGAGCGGGACCGCGCGCATCTCCCGCGCGTACTTGGGGGCAAGCAGCGTGTGCGCCTGCGCGTCGATCGTGAGCACGTGGCGCTCACGAAACTCGAGCTCATTCTGCTCGGCGAGCGCCTGCGCCATCGCGACCGCTTCGGCGGACTCCGGCGCATCGGGGGGGATCGTGACGGTTGTCGATGAGGACATGTCGCCGTTGTTACGTTTCGGGAACTGCATCGTCTTCGCGCTCTCTCCCCTGCGTCACTCGAAGGAGTGAACAGTGTTGGGCGGCTCACGCCGCAAAAGGGGTGATGTCGGGAACTGCTGACGGGCCACCTATCGGCTCGCCGGAACGCCGCCTTTAGCTTTGCTTCACCCGCTCATCAGCTCTGCGACGTCCCTTGTCCGAGCGCCTCGAGGAACATCGACGTCAGCCCCGGATCGAATTGTGACCCGCCGCCGCGCCCGATCTCCTCGAGCGCGTGCTCCAACGACAGCGCCGGGCGCCACGGCTGCTCGTGCGTCATCGTGTCGAATGCGTCGGCGACCGCGAAGATGCGTGCAGGCAGTGGGATCTCCTCGCCGCGCTGGCCACGCGGATAGCCGTTGCCGTCCCAGCGCTCGTGGTGCGAGCCGATCACCTGACGGCACATGCCGTCGAGCCCCGGGATCGTGGCGACGATCCGCTCGCCGAGCCACGGATGCTCGCGGATCTCGTCGAGCTCGGCCGGGGTCAGCGCGGTCCGCTTGAGCAGGACCGCATCAGGGACGGCGAGCATCCCGATGTCGTGGAGACGACAGCCGTACTCGAAACGGTCGTCATGAAGCAACGCCGGCGCGACCTTGTTCGCGAGACGAACCGCGAGCAGCGTGACGCGCTCGGCGTGCTCGCGCGTCTCGCCGAACTTGCCGCGGCGGTAGTCGCGCAACTCGAGCGCCCGCATGAGCGCGTCGACGACGGCGGTCTGTGTGGTGCCGTCAGGGGAAACCGGATCGACGGCGTCACTCGCGCCGATCATCCTCGGTGAAGGGAGTCACGAGCTCAGTTTCGGCTCGAAACCTGCGCTCCTTGAATCCCGAGATCGAGGCTACGAAGAACCCCTCAGGGGGAGGGGATTGCAGCCGATAGCAGCGGCATGAACCTCGACGAACTGCTGGGCCGTGCGGTTTCGGCGGGCGCCAGCGACATCCACTTGAAGGTCAGTCAGCCTCCGATGCTGCGCGTCGACGGCGCGATCCGCCCGATGGAAGGCGTCCCGACGCTGACGACGGACGATCTCAACGCGCTCCTCCAGGTCGCGGGCTCGGCGGCCCCCCACCGGCTCGCCACGTTCCGCGAGACCGGCGAGCTCGACGCCTCCTACGAGACCGCAGAGGAGACGCGCTTCCGCGTGAACGCGTTCCGTCAGCGCGGAATGGTGTCGATCGCCATGCGCTTCATCCCTCGCACGATTCCGAGCTTCGAGGACCTGCACATGCCGCCGGGCATCCGCCGCCTCGCCGAGACCCACCACGGGCTCGTCCTGGTCACCGGCGCGACGGGCGCGGGCAAGTCGACGACGCTCGCCGCGATGGTCCGCCATATCAACAAGACCCGCTCCGAGCACATCGTGACGATCGAGGACCCGATCGAGGTCATCCATCCGGACGAGAGCTGCATCGTCAACCAGCGCGAGGTCGGCATCGACACCGGGTCGTTCGGCGAGGCGCTCCGCCGCGCGCTGCGCCAGGACCCCGACACGATTCTGATCGGAGAGCTCCGCGACTCCGAGACGGCGACGACAGCGCTGCAGGCGGCCGAGTCCGGCCACCTCGTGCTTCTCGACGATGCACACGATCGACGCCGCCGAGACGATCGGCCGCATGGTCGAGTTCTTCCCGTCGGACAAGCAGCCGATGATCCGTTCGATCCTCGCCGGCGTGCTGCGCGGCGTCGTCTCGCAGCGACTGCTCCCCCGCAAGGGCGGCGGCCGGATCGCCGCGGTCGAGGTCATGGTCACGAACGAGCGCATCGCCGACCTGATCCGCGACGCGCAACCCGAGGAGATCCCGTACGCGATCGAGGAAGGCTCGTTCTACGAGATGCAGACGCTCTCGCGCGCGCTCATCGACCTCGTGCTCGCGGGCATGGTCGACCGCGAGCCTCGCGGCCGGCGTCGCGCCGAACAAGCACGACTTCATGATCGCCCTCACCCAGGCCGAGAAGAGCCCGCGCGGCCCGAACCGTCAACACGTCCCAGACGGAGTCCAGCCCGACCGAGCCCGATGGAGCCGCGCTCCGCGAACGACGAGGAAGAGGCCCCGCCTCTCCGCCTTCTCTCCGAGGCGGGTTGACCTTGCAGCCGCTGCTCGCGGCGGTCGCTTTCGTGCCCGGCCTGGCGGTCGGCAGCTTCCTCAACGTCGTCGCGGCTCGCGTCCCCGACGGCCGCTCGATCGTCAAGCCGCGCTCGGCGTGCGGGAAATGCGGCGCGACGATCGCCGCCTACGACAACGTCCCATTGATCAGCTACGCCGTTCTGCGCGGACGCTGCCGCGAGTGCGGAGTGAAGATCGGGCTGATTTACCCCGCGGTCGAACTGACGGCCGCCGCGCTGATCGCCGCATGCTTCCTCAAGTTCGGCGCGACCTTGCACGCGCTCGTCGCCGCCTTCTTCTGCACCGTCCTCGTCACCGTCTCCGCGACGGACGTCCTGCGCCGCGTGATCCCGAACAAGATCGTCCTGCCGGCGGCCGCGATCGTCCTCGCCGGCATGACGATCGTCGACCCGTCGCCGCAGTGGGCGATCGCCGCCGCTGGGCGCGGCCGCCTTCCTGCTCGTTGCGGCGCTCGCCTACCCGCGCGGGATGGGCATGGGCGACGTGAAGCTCGCCCTGCTGATCGGAGCGGGCCTCGGCAAGGTCACCCCCGTCGGAATGATGGTCGGCTTTCTCGCCGCGCTCGTCCCGGCGGCAGTCCTGATCGCCCGGCACGGACAGAGCAGCCCGCAAGATGAAGATCCCGTTCGGCCCGTTCCTCGCCTTCGGTGCCGTCGTGGGGCTGTTCGCAGGTGAGGGGATCCTGCACTGGTACCTGTCGCTCTCGGGCTGAGCTTCCTTCAAGGCAAGCCCGGCCCGCGCCGATAGGAAACAGAGATGTCCGCCCAACCTCAGCCCTCGAACGACGATTCCGCGCCGCGTGACAACGGCACGGGGGGCTCCGTCGCCCCTGCCGACATCACGGCCGCGCGCGAGCTCGCGACCCGCTTCCGGATGCCGCTCGTCGACCTCGCCGTTGTCGGCATCAACCCGGAGGCGACGAAGCTCATCCCGCTGAAGGTGCTCGAGCGGGTCGGAGCGATCCCGTTCGCGTTCGAGGAGGACATGCTCTCCGTCGCGATCACCGATCCGGAGAACGTCCACGCGATCGACGAGCTACGGCTCGCGACGCGCCACACCGTGCAGTTCGCGATCGCGCCGGAGGAGGACGTGCTGCTCGAGATCCGCCGCCTGTCGCGCGCGAACGAGGCATTCAGCTCGGTGCTCGACGACGACCTCGTCCCGGTCGACGACTCGACGGACGACCTCGAAGCAGAGGACGGGATCACCGACGGGCCGATGGTGCGCCTCGTCAACTCGATCATCTTCCAGGCGGCCGAGGACGGTGCAAGCGACGTCCACTTCGAGCCGCAGGAGGATGCGGTGATCGTGCGCTTCCGCGTGGACGGCGTCCTGCGCATCGCGCAGCGCGTCCCGCGGAAGTTCCTCTCCGGGATGGTGACGCGACTCAAGGTGCTCGCAAAGCTCGACATCGCCGAGCGGCGCAAGCCACAGGACGGCCGCATCTCGCTCGACGCCGCGGCGGCCGGGCGGCTACTCGACGTTCGCGTCGCGACGCTGCCCACCGTCGAGGGAGAGTCGGTGACGATGCGACTGCTCGACAAGTCTCGAACGCCGCCGACGCTCACCGAACTCGGGCTCGACGAGGGCATGCGTGCGTCGTTCCACGACATCGTGAGCAAGCCGACCGGGGCTCTCTTCGTCACGGGCCCGACCGGGTCGGGCAAGTCGACGTCGCTGTACGCAGCACTCGTCGAGCTGAACAGGCCCGAGATCAACGTGATCACCGTCGAGGATCCGGTCGAGTACCGCCTCGCGGGAATCGAGCAGGTGCAGATCAATCCTCGTGCCGGCCTCACGTTCTCGACCGCACTGCGCTCGATCCTGCGCTCCGACCCGGACGTCGTGATGGTCGGCGAGATTCGCGACGTCGAGACGGCGAAGATCTCGATCGAGTCGGCGCTCACGGGGCACTTCGTGCTCTCGACGATGCACACGAACGACGCACCGGGAACGATCACGCGCCTGAACGAGATGGGAGTCGAGCCGTTCCTGACCGCTTCGGCGATCTCGGCCGTGCTCGCGCAGCGGCTCGCGCGCAAGCTGTGCACGAGCTGCATGGAGGAGTACCAGCCGGGCGACGCGGACCTGCGCGCCGCCCGCGTGCCCGAGCACGAGTTCGACGAGTACAAGCAGCACACCTTCCGGCGCGCCGCCGGTTGTCCCCGGTGCTCGAACACCGGCTATCGCGGTCGCGTCGGCATCTTCCAGCTGCTGCGGATGAACGACGAGCTCGAGTCTCTCGTCGCATCGGGCGCGAGTCGCGACCTCATCGATCGCGCCGCGGGCGAGGGCGGAATGCGCCCGCTCTGGGAGGACGGCCTGCGTGAAGGTGCGCGAGGGCGTCACGTCGGTCGAAGAGCTCGCACGCGTCCTCGTCTGAGGACGTCGATCGCGCTTCGCGAAGCTCAGACGCTCAAGCTGATCAATAGCCGCTGAAGAATTCCCCCATCTTGGGGTGGTCCTGACTCCGAAATGCAGGCGATACAGAGAAGGCAAATGTCCTCTTCCAAGGAGAATCGCATGCATCGTCTGCGTCGCCGTCTCGCCTCGAGCGAGGGCTTCACGCTGATCGAACTCCTGGTCGTGATCGTGATCATCGGCATCCTGCTGGCGATCGCGATTCCGTCCTACCTCGGCTTCCGCAAGCAGGCCCAGGACACCGCCGGTGAGGCGAACGTCCGCGAGGCCGTCCCCTCCGCCGAGTCGTTCTTCGCCTCGAACAACACGTACGTCGGCATGGACCAGACCGCGCTGAAGGCGATCGACGCCGGGCTTTCCTCGGCCGTCACCCCCAGCCTGCCAGACGGCGGGCACCTACTGCCTGAGCGCGCCCGGCCAGAACGGCGTCACGTGGTACTTCGCCGGCCCCGGCGGCACCGTCGTGAGCGCCAAGCCGACCGGCTGCTAAGCAGAACCACCTCAGCGGTCCCAGGCAGTACGAGCGGCGGGCGTCGAGCCCGCCGCCTTTTTTCGTACTCGAGCCCTCGGACGAGTGACTCGAGAGGCATTCGATTTCACCCATTGTGGGGTAGGCCTCGGACGCGTCGTGGGCGATATCGAGGAAGCCAATGTTGTCTTCGAAGGAGAATCGCATGCATCGTCTGCGTCGCCGTCTCGCCTCGAGCGAGGGCTTCACGCTGATCGAACTCCTGGTCGTGATCGTGATCATCGGCATCCTGCTGGCGATCGCGATTCCGTCCTACCTCGGCTTCCGCAAGCAGGCCCAGGACACCGCCGGTGAGGCGAACGTCCGCGAGGCCGTCCCCTCCGCCGAGTCGTACTTCGCCTCGAACAACACGTACGTCGGGCATGGACAAGACCGCGCTGAAGGCGATCGACGCCGGGCTTTCCTCGGCCGTCACCCCCAGCCTCCAGACGGCGGGCACCTACTGCCTGAGCGCGCCCGGCCAGAACGGCGTCACGTGGTACTTCGCCGGCCCCGGCGGCTCCGTCGTGAGCGCCAAGCCGACCGGCTGCTAGGCAAGCAGAACCACCTCAGCAGTCCCAGGCAGTACGAGCGGCGGGCGTCGAGCCCGCCGCTTTCTTTTGCACTGAAGCGACGAAATCTTCTAGGACAAGTGACTCGAATGCATTCGATTCACCCATTCTGGGGTAGGGCGTGGGCCGGTCGGAGGCGATATCCAGGAAGCCAATGTTGTCTTTCAAGGAGAATCACATGGATCGTTTGCGTCGGCGCCTTGCGTCGAGCGAGGGCTTCACGCTGATCGAGCTCCTGGTCGTGATCGTGATCATCGGCATCCTGCTGGCGATCGCGATCCCGTCCTACCTCGGCTTCCGCAAGCAGGCCCAGGACACCGCCGGCTCTGCGAACGTCCGCGAGGCCGTCCCCTCCGCCGAGTCGTACTTCGCCTCGAAGAACACGTACGTCGGCATGGACCAGACCGCGCTGAAGGCGATCGACAGCGGGCTTTCCTCGGCCGTCACCCCGAGCCTGCAGACGGCGTCGAGCTATTGCCTGAGCGCGCCCGGCCAGAACGGCGTCACGTGGTACTTCGCCGGCCCCGGCGGCTCCGTCGTGAGCGTCAAGCCGGCCGGCTGCTAACCAGCACGACCCACGTTCAACCGAGGAGGCGGCGGGAACTTTAGCCCGCCGCCTCCACGTCCGAACCAAGACTCGCCGCACCTTCCGATCTCCCCCTTTAGCCGACTCGACCGCCTGCCGATAGGAGACGCGACATGGCCGCCCATCACCGAGTTTTCAATCGACGATCTGCTTCGTCGCGCGCACGAGCTCGAGGCCTCCGACCTCCACGTCACGCCCGGCTCCGAGCCCGTCGTGCGCATCCGCGGCCGCATCGAGCGGCTCAGCGAGTTCGAGAAGCTCTCCGCCGACGTCACACGCGAACTGATCTACCGCATCCTCTCGACCACCCAGCAGAAGACGCTCGAGACGAAGCGCAGCGTCGACCTCGCCTACTCCCTCCCGGCGTCGCTCGCTTCCGCGTCAACGCCTTCTTCCAGCGCCAGACGATCGGCGCCGCGTTCCGCATGATCCCGAGCGAGATCAAGTCGCTCGAAGAGCTCGGCCTGCCTCCCATGCTCGCCGAGCTCGCCAGCAAGCCGCGCGGGCTCGTGCTCGTGACCGGCCCGACCGGCTCCGGTAAGTCGACGACGCTCGCGGCAATGGTCGACCTGATCAACCGCACCCGCAGCGAGCACATCCTCACGATCGAGGATCCGATCGAGTTCCTGCACTGGCACCGCAACTGCGTCGTCAACCAGCGCGAGATCGGCGGCGACGCGACAACCTTCGCGGACGCGCTGCGCGCCGCGCTGCGCCAGGACCCCGACGTGATCCTCGTCGGCGAGATGCGCGACCTGGAGACGATCGGCACCGCGCTGACCGCTGCCGAGACCGGCCACCTCGTCTTCGCGACACTGCACACGCAGAGCGCGCCGCAGACGATCGACCGCGTCATCGACGTCTTTCCCGCCGAACAGCAGGATCAGGTCCGGGTGCAGCTGTCGGGCACGCTCCAGGGCGTCGTCACGCAGGCACTCATTCCCACCGCTGACGGCCGCGGCCGCGTCGCCGCACTCGAGATCCTCGTCCCCGACGACGCCGTCCGAAACCTGATCCGGCAGGGGAAGATCGAGCAGATCTACTCCGGCATGCAGACCGGCACCGAGCGCGGCATGCAGACGATGGAGCAGGCGCTCGCGCATCTCGTGCTCCGCCACGTCATCACGCGCGACGAGGCGCTGACACGCTCGAGCCACCCCGAGATGCTGCTCGGCCTGATCGAACGCGGCGTCACCCTGAACTACAAGACGCCCTCCAATGAACCCACCTTGCGATTGGCGGAGGCCTAGCACATGGACCTGAAGCAGGAGATCAAGCTGTCCGACCTCTTCGGTCGCAAGGGCGGCGACAAGAAAGCGAAGCCGTCGGCGAAGAAGCAGTTCGGCGGCCAAGAGCGCCGCGCACGTGCCGTCGGAGCTGGTCGGCCTCGAGGTCGGCTCGTCGCAGATCGCGGCGGCCCACATCTCGAACAACGGGAGCCACCGCCTGGTGAAGCTCCACCGCGAGCCGCTCCCCGCCGGGATCATGTCCGGCGGCGAGGTGCGCGATCCCGTGGCGCTCGGCGCAGCGCTCGCGAGCTTCTTCGAGAACAACGACCTGCCGAAGAAGAACGTCCGGCTCGGCCTCGCGAACACCCGGGTCGGCGTTCGCGTGATCGAGATCGCCGGCGTCGAGGACACCGGGCAGCTGACCAACGCGATCGGCTTCCGCGCCAACGAGCTGTTGTCGATCCCGATCGACGAGGCGGTGATGGATTACCACGTGGTCGGCGAGGAGCGCGACCCCGAGGGCGTCCTGAGCCGCTCGGTCGTGGTTGCGATCGCCTACCGCGAGTCGCTCGATCGGTACCTGACCGCGACCGATGCAGCCGGCCTGAACGTCGTCGGCGTCGACCTCGAGGCATTCGCGCTCCTGCGCGCGCTCACCGAGCCGCGGCCCGGCCGACGCCGAGCCGCGCAGCGCGATCGTCGTCGTGTGCGTCGGCCACGAGCGGACGACGCTTGGCCGTCTCGGACGGTCGCATCTGCTCGTTCGCCCGCGTCATCGACTGGGGCGGGATGAGCCTCACGAACGTGCTGTCGCGCGCACTCCGCGTTTCCCCGGCCGAAGCCGAGAACGCGAAGCGGGCCCTGTCGCTCGAGCCGGACGCGCGCGCCGCCCGAGGGGCTCACGGAGCAGCAGGTCGCAGAGGCGCACCGTGCCGTGAAGGTCAGAGCTGCAGACGCTCGTGCGCGAGCTGCTCTCGTCCCTGCGCTTCTACCAGTCGCAGCCCGGATCGCTCGACATCGGCGAGATCCTCGTCTCGGGCGGAACGGTCGCCATTCCCGGGCTTCGTCTCCGAGCTCGAGCGCGAGCTCGGCGTGAAGATGACCATCGCTGATCCGCTCGTCCGCCTGGACGGCAAGAACGAGGCTCCGCCCCAGGTTGGATCGTTCGCAGTCGCCATCGGACTTGGAATCGAGGACTAACGATGAAAGCCGTCAACCTTCTCCCCTGCCGACCACAAGCGAGTCAAGGAGCCCGGTGTCGGGAGCCGCCTTGCGAAGCATCCAGGTCGCGCTCGGCGCCACCGCCGCCGGGGTCGCCGTCGCCGCCGCCCTCGGCTTCGTCTACCACGACACCTCTCAGACGGTGACGTCGAGGCAGAGCCAGCTCGACGCGCTTCGTGCAAGGACAATCGCCGTCGCACAGCCGACCAACACGTCCGACCAGACGGTGCGCGCGCGTCTCACGCAGCTGCGACAGTCCGACGCGGTGCGCGTCTCGTGGGACGGCTTCATGTCGAACCTCGGGCGCGTGCTTCCGGAGGACGTCTGGCTGACCGGGATGCAGGTCGCGGAGACCGCGCCGGCGGCGCGGGCGCCGTCCCCACTCCGATCGACGCCGAACCCGGCTCCGGCGCCCGACCAGCGCGCCGACCGGCTTCACGATCACCGGTTACACGTATTCACAGCGCTCGGTCGCGCGGCTGATGCGCCGGCTGAAGATGCTGCCGTGGCTCAACCAGATCTCGCTGCAGAACAGCAACGTGGCAACCGTGGGCACGCATTCCGCTTTCCAGTTCACGATCGTCGGCGGAGTCAACGCGCTGCCCGCAAAGGAGGCGTCGTGATCAATCGCATTCGGAGCTCGCGCCGGGCGTCGGCACTCAGCGCTGGCGCTCGTAATCGTGCTCTCGCGGCAGCGGCGTGGTTCGCCGTGGTCGGCTCCGAAGCGCAACGACGCCTGCGAAGCTGAAGAACGACGTCGCCGACGCTCAGGTGAAGCTCGCGGAGGTCACCCAGTCCTCGGCCAAGACGAAGCGCGAGACCGCAGCAGCGGCGCTCCGGGCTCTGCCGGCCGATGCCGATCAGCCTGGTCTCCTCGACCAGCTGAATGCGCTCGGAAAGAAGCTCGAAGGTCGTCGTCACGACGGTCACTCCGGCGCTGACGACCACGACGCCCGGGGCGCTCTCGCTCTCGGTCACGGTGACGGGGTCGTACTTCCACGTCCGCGACTTCCTCCACAACCTTCGCACCCAGGTGCGGTTCGGTAAGGACGGACGCGTGCTCGCGAACGGCCGGCTGTACGACGTCCAGTCGGTGAACATCCAGCAGGGCTCCGGCGCCTCTGCAGCTCACGGCGCAGCTCGCTCTGACCGCCGGGATCTTCGCACCGCCTGCCCCGGCTCCCGCAGCGAGGGACCACGACGACGCACCGCGAGCGCAGCCGGCGCGGGAACCACCAACTGAGATGGCGGTCGCAACCGGAGCTCTCAGGAAGCGGCAGAGCCTCGAGTCCAAGGCCGCCGCCAAGGCGAAGCGGGACAAGCTGATCCTCGTCGGTGGCAGCGTCCTGCTCGTGGCGGTGCTGGCGTTCGAGCTGCCGAAGCGTCCTCGGCGGTTCGTCGTCGACGCCCACACCCGCGCCTACGGACGTCGCAAGCGCACCGGCGGCGGCACCAAGCGTCTCCGCGGTGCCCGGGGCACCCAGCCCGGCGCTGGCGGCGCAGGGAGTTGAAGACGGTCTCGCACCTGAGCCTGAAGGACCCGTTCACGCCGCAGCTCGCGCAGGGCGCAGTGCCTTCGACCGGTACCTCTCCCCTCGGGAAGGCGCCGCACGTCCGTGCCTCGCACTTCAAGCTGAAGGATCCGTTCAAGGCACAGCTCGTCGTCGCCCAACCTTCGACGACGATCGCGCCGCTCGCCCAGCCGACGCACGCGGTCAAACCGGTGCCGAAGTCGAAGCCGGCCGCAGCCGCAGCGCCGTATGGGTACGTCGTGATCCTACGGTCGCTCGACACCAAGGCCGCGGGCTCAGCGAGGTCAGGCGGGCGCACGCCGCCGGCCTGACGAGCGCGGGACTCCTCTATTCCTCGGCGTACAGCACGCTTCGCCACGGCTACTGGGTCGTCTACCTCGCCAAGTACCGGACCTGGGACTCGGCGAACGCCGGCCTCCAGGCTGCGCGTGCACACGGGTACAGCTCGGCCTACCGCCGTCCGGCCCGGAAGTGACGCCGCCAGGCACCGCCGACCAGCTCCGATCGAGAGGGACTTGATGACATCTTTCGCCTACACCGCAATCAATGCCCAGGGGCTCGAGGCCCGTGGCGTGCTGCACGCGGCCGACGAGTCGGCGGCCAAGGATCAGCTCCGGCAGCGCGGCCTGCTCGCACGGTCGCTGTCCGAGCAGAAGGCCGCCTCGAACCGTGTCGCCAGCTTCTCGAAGATCAAGTCGAAGTCGCTGCAGGTGTTCTCCCGCCAGTTCGCGACGCTGATCCAGGCCGGCGTCAGCATCGTCGCGTCGCTGCTGATCCTGGAAGAGCAGACGGAGGACAAGAAGCTCTCGACCGTGATCGCCGAGGTCCGTGAGGACGTCGAGAGCGGCGTCGTGCTCTCGCGTGCATTGGCCCGGCACCCCAAAGTGTTCAACCGCCTCTACGTCGCCATGATCGAGGCGGGCGAGGCGTCGGGAACGCTCGACATCGTGCTCGACCGGATCGCGGTGCAGATCGAGAAGGAGACGATGATCAAGCGGCGCGTGAAGAGCGCGATGCTCTATCCCTGTGTCGTGCTGACGTTCGCAACGCTCGTCCTCATCGGGATGCTGATGTTCCTCGTCCCGATCTTCGTGGGGATCTTCGAGGACCTGAACGGCCAGCTGCCGATGTTGACGCAGATGGTCGTGGACGCCTCGAACGTCCTGCGCGACTACTGGTTCATCATCTTCCCGGTCGTCGGGCTCGATGCCTTCGCCCTGATGCGGTACAAGCGCACCCCGCAGGGCCGCGCGAACTGGGACCGCCTAAAGCTGCGGGCGCCGATGAAGATCGGCGACGTGGTGCTGAAGGTCGTCGATGGCGCGGTTCTCGCGCACGCTCGCGACCCTGGTCTCGGCGGGCGTCGACATCGTGAAAGCGCTCGAGATCACCGGGTCGACCGCCGGGCAACACCGTGATCGAGGAGTCGCTCGTCGAAGTTCGCCAGCGGTTCACGAAGGCGCCCGGATCGCGCAGACGCTCGTCGAGCAGCCTGTCTTCCCGCCGATGGTCAGCCAGATGGTGAAGATCGGAGAGGAGACCGGAGAGCTCGACAAGATGCTGTCGAAGATCGCGGACTTCTACGAGGACGAGGTCGACACCGCCGTCGCCGCCCTCACCTCGATCATCGAGCCGATCATGATGATCGGCGTCGGGATCATGGTCGGCGTCATCGTGATCGCGATGTACATGCCGATGTTCAAGATGCTGAAGCTCGTGCACTAGCCCAGGCGCTTCAAGCCGTCAAGAGGCGCGCCGCCCCGCAAGGGGCGGCGCGCCTCTTTTCGGAGGGCCCCTCTCCCCTACCTTCCGACCGGCTGGAAGGAGCGCTCGAGCTCCCAGTCGGCGACGTCGTTGCCGACCTTCTCCCCTTGCACGACCGAGTTGCGGTAGTGGAATCCGAGCCACACCCGCGCGTCGACGACCTGGTCGAGGACATCGTCGACGGTGTCGAAGTGCTGCGTCGTCGAGAGCATGTTGCTGCCGCCCTGACCGCCCGGCATCGTCACGTCGATGTGGTTCGTGTGCAGCGCCGCCGCGAGGGTGTCCACGAAGGCGGCCGTGAAGCAGCCGTGCTGTGACGGATACTCGGGATGGCCCGGCAGCGGCAGCAGCGGCTGCCAGCTCGGGTCGGCCGTCGTGTCCGGGTTGTTGTCCTTGTCGGCGTTCCGAATCGCTGTCGTCGGCCGCCAGAACTGGTAGAAGAACTTCGAGTCGAAGCAGGCGATGCCGCCGTCGGTCGTGACGATGTTCCCCATCGCCAACAGGTGTGCGGCGTCGACGAGATCCATCCGGTGCTGCGCGACGACTCCCTGCATCGTCACGTTGTACTGGTTGATGTTGTTCCCGACCCAGAAGTACGCGATGTCGGTCTGCTCCTTGGTCCGGACGGTGCTGTTGATCGCGCCGTAGGCCTCCGTCTCGTTCAGGTCCTGGGCGTACTGCCTGCTCGTCAGCGCCGGAGGCGGGTCGGCCCTGAACTGGTTCGGCTCCTCGAGCAGGAACGGCCGCATCGTCGCGAGCCACGGTGTCTGCACCGCCTGACCCGGCTGGAGCTGCCACTGGCCGGGCAGCACCGGCCCGATCTCCCCATAGTGCGGTGTCGCCGCATTCAACCCGTCCCCCGTCCGCAGCGCGATGATGTCGTTGGCCGCCGCCTCTCCGACCGCAACGCCGCCGGCCACACCGCCGCCGGTGAGCGTCGCGAGGTAGGCGTTGTACTCGGCGTCGACCGTCGCCTGCTGGTCCGGCAGGTAGTGATCGAGCGTCGTCCGCGCGGCCGCCGCGACCGCCGCCTGCACCGACGCGCCGGGAACGACCGCCACCGAGAAGTCGTGGTAGGGCTGATAGCGGCCCTCGAGCTTCGTCACGGCGTCGTAGACCGCTGCCTGGACGTACGACATGTAGACCATCCCGTCCGTCTGGACCTCGTCGGTGTCGAGGAACGAACTGCACTGACCGTGTAGTTGTTCCAGGTCAGCACCGCATCGGGCGAGATCCCGACCGGGCGGTGGTTCCTCGCCGAAGCCGCCGACAGCGACACCGTCGCGGCAAGCGCGGCGACACCCAGCAGGATCGGCAGCGCCTTCCGAACAACTCCCTTTGTCATCTCTCCTCCTCGCCGGTGCCAGGCACCCCGGTGCCTGGCACCGATCCGTCGCTCTGTTGCCGACGCTCACGCCTGAGCCTGAGGAAGGGCTGAGGCCCGGCTGAGGCCTTTGCGAAGGTTCGTCTACGGCCGAACGAACCGACGAGATGGGGGAACAACTGCTGATGCGCCCGAAGACGACGTCGTCTCGTCCGCCGCCGACGTCGCGCGGTTCCTCGCGGCGCTGCTCGGCGGCCGGCTGCTCCCGCCACGGCAGCTCGGCGCGATGGAGGCCGCCCGCTCCCGCTATGGGCTCGGGCTCGCCGTCTACCCCACGCGGTGCGGGCCCGCCTGGCGCCACACGGGGAACCTGGGCGGGATCGTCACGGTCGCCTGGAGCACGCGCGACGGCCGTCGCCAGGCGGTCGTGAGGGCGAACGCCTACCCGCTCACCGCCGCCGCGAACGCGGCGCTCCGGCGCGCGGCCGAGGCCGCCTTCTGCGACCGCTGACGCCGGCCGTTCAAGCACGTTCCAGCGACTGCCGATAGAGCCTGAGGATGGATGCCGCCGTTCTCACCCGCGTGCCCGCAGGTGTGCGCGCGCGGGCGCTCCCCGCCGCTGCGGTGCTCACCGTTCTCGTCGCGGCGAGCAGCGTCGTGCGCTTCCTCGTGCTGGCGCTTCGCCTGCAGACCCCGGTTTACCTGCCGGACGAATACACCTACTCGGCGCTCGCACGCAGCATCGCGGAGACCGGTCATCCGACCATCCGCGGCGTCTCGGCGCACTTTCCGGCGCTGCTCGAGCCGATCCTCGCGGCGCCGTTCTGGTTGACGCACGACCCCGGGCTCGCGCTGCGTCTCACGCAGGCGGAGCACTCCGTACTGATGTCGCTCGGGGCGATCCCCGTCTATCTTCTCTGCCGCCGACTCTCGCTCGGCACCGGGTACGCGCTCGCCGCAGCCGTCCTGACGCTCGTCTCCGCCGACCTCAGCTATGCGTCGTACGTGATGGCCGAGCCGGTCGCGTTCCCGCTCGTGCTCACGACGGTGTACGCGGCTGTCGTCGCGTTGGAGTCGCCGAGCCGCCGCATCCAACTTGCCCTGGTCGGCCTGATCGCGCTGTCGACGTTCGCGCGCCTACAGCTCGTCGTGCTCGCACCGGTCGTCCTCGTTGCCGGGCTGATCGTCGTGCGCTTCGACCTGCGCCGCTTCGTCGCGAAGTGCGGCCTGCTGACGGTCGGGCTCGCGCTCCCGGTCGTCGCCGCGCTCGCCGCCGGGCCGGAGCGCCTGCTCGGCACCTACCACGGCGTGCTCGACCTGCACGCGACCACCGGAACCGTCGCCCACCAGCTCGGTCTGCACCTGCTGCTCGTCGTATTCGTGTCGAGCGTCGTGCTTTTGCCGGGAGCGCTCGTGGCGCTCGTGAACGGGCTGGCGCGGCCGCAGACGGTCGCGGAGGAGTCGTTCGCCTGGCTCACCGTCCTGCTCGGCGCCGCCGTGATCGCCCAGGCCGTCTTCATCGGCTCGACCGTGTCCGGCGGGTTCGGCGAGCGCTACCTGATCTACGTCGTCCCGCTGCTCGCCACGGCCTTCGGCCTGTACGCGCGGCGCGGCGGCGGCCGCGTCGCCGTCCTCGGCCTGTCCGCGTTCTTCGCACTGCTGGCGATGCGCTTCCCGCTCACGCATTACACGGGACGAAGCTCGGACTCGCCGCTCCTGTGGGCGGTCAGTCGTGTGCAGCTCGTCGCTCGGCGCCGGGGATGCGCGCGCTGCTGGTGAGCATCGTCGCCGTCGCGCTCGCGCTCGTCGCCGCAGCCGTCGGGCTCCGGCCGCAGCGCCGTTACGGGGTGGCGCTTGCCGCCGCGATCGCCGTCCAGGCCGCCGTGGCCGGTGCGGCGATCTCGTGGGACGTCGGCCTCAACGCCCAGGCACGCAACGGCGTCCTCCCCGCCGACATGCGCTGGATCGACCACGCGGCGACCGGGCCGGTGACGATGCTCGAGACGCCGGACTCGAATCGCGGCGCCGCCGACGAGCAGTTCCTCTGGAACACGTCGCTCACACGGGTCGGCCTGCTGCCCGGGGCGCTCGTGATCGACGCCTACGACAGTCCCGCCGTCCGCGTTGCGGGCGACGGCCGGCTAAGCACCGTGCACGGCCCGGTCGCCGGAGCGGTCGTCGTCGACGCGAGCCGCACCTGGACGACGTTCGCCGGCGCTCGCGTCGCGGCGTCGACCTCGGCTCCGGTCACGCCGTACGTGCTTTGGCAGCCCACCCGGTCCGGCCCGCTCCGCCTCGCCGCCGAGGCGCGTGGAATCCGGTCTGACGGCTGGCTCACCGCCGCGGGCACGGTGACGGTCTGGCCGGCATCGAAGCCGCACCTGCTGCGGCTGCGACTGCGGCTTCCGTCACAGGCGGCGACCGACACGATTCACTTCCGTACGGGCGCGATGACCCGCGACGTCACGATCCAGCCCGGAACGGCGCGCACGGTCTCGTTCCTCGTGCCGGGTCTCGGGCACCCCTGGACGCTTCACTGGAGCTGCGACCGCTACGCCTACCGCGGCGCCGATCGCGTGAGCTTCCTCACCGCGCCGCCGCAGCTGATCGACGCCTAGGACCTTCCGAGCCCGTCGAGCAGGCGAAGAGGGATCCGCGCGACCCCGTGCTGGTCTCCCGGCGCCGCGATCTCGCCGAGCAGCAGCCGCTCGACCGAGTGCCACAGCAGTCGCGTGCGCGCGATCTGCCAGCTCGCCCGGGGCCACCGGTCGAGCGCGCGCTTCAGCTTCCACGAGGCACGGTGCAACCGCGCGAGCTCCCGTTCGACGTTCGCGGCGTACGGCTCGAGCGTCGACGTCCGCCCCGCGAGCAGGTCGCTAATCGCGTCGGTCGCGAGCTCGGCCGACAAGAAGCACTCGTACATCCCGTCGCCGGAGACCGGGTCGATCAGCCCGGCCGCATCGCCGACGAGCAGTCCGCGCTCGCCCGCCACACGGCCCCCCGGTCGGCGCATCGGCAGACGGTGCCCGCGTAGCTGCTCGAGCCGCTCGGCCTCGAGCCCGTGTGCGGCGCACACGCGGGCGAGGTGCTCGCGGAGGCGCGGTCCTTCAGCGGCCCAGGCGCCGACGCCGACGTTCACGTGGTCGCCCTTCGGGAAGACCCAGCCGTAGCCGCCGGGGATGTCGGCGAACTCGACGATCGCGCGGCCGCGGTAGTGACCCGAAGGCAGGTCGCCGTAGGGCGCGTTTCCCTCGAGCGCGACACCGTGAACGATCCTGGTGTCGAGCGACAGCGCCTTCGCGGTCGTCCCGTTCGCGCCGTCCGCGCCGACCACGACATCTGCGGCCACTGCTTCGCCGCCGACCCGGATTTCGCCGTCGTGCGTCACCTGCGCCCCTTCGCGAACCTCGGCTCCCTGCTCGCGCGCGGCGTCGAGCAAGAACGCGTCGAGGCGCCGGCGCTGCGTCATCCAGATCACCGTGTCGCGTGCTTCGCGCACGACGGCGTCGCCGAAGCGGAACCGCAGCTCGACGACGTCGACGCGATCCTCCACGACCGGCCCCGGGTCGACCGGACAGTGCTTCAGCGCCCGTGTCGTCAAGCCGCCCCCGCAGGGCTTGTCGCGGGGGAACGTCGCCCGATCGGCGACGAGGACGCGCACGCCCGCGCGCCGCGAGCCGGTGCGCCGTTGCCGAGCCCGCCGGGCCGGCGCCGACGACGAGCACGTCGAAACGCTGCATGACGCTGAGGCTACAATGGCGCGCTCCCGGGGGTGTGCCCGAGCGGCCAAAGGGAACGGGCTGTAAACCCGTCGGCTCAGCCTACGGAGGTTCGAATCCTCCCGCCCCCACTGCCTGTCGGAACTACCGGTCTCCCGTTTGTTACGGACAACCCGGCGCGTTGCGCAGGGCAATCGTGTCGACGAGGTCGTAGGTGGCGTCGGGTCGCGTCACGGGTGTCTGATTGACGGGCATGTTCACTGTGACGGCCTGGAGCCGGCCGGTCGAGCAGGGCGGGAGCGACCAGAAATTGCCGCCCGTGACTGACCCAAGGCTCGTGATGTAGTCGACCTGGAAGAGCGCGTCGGCCGGGCCGCAGTTACCGGAAGTCGTTCGATAGATCGCGTAGCGGGTCGAGCTGCCTCCTACCGATGCAGAGCACCACTGGACGCCGTTGCTCAGGTTGGTGACGCCGGTGCACTGACCCTGCGTGACCGCCAATTGGAGTGTGTAGCCGGTCCCTGTCGGGTTTCCGAGCGAGTCGAGCGTCGGCTGAGCCGCCGCACCGCTGGCGCAATGGATGTCCGTTCGCATCCGCTCGAGAGCCTCTCTGGCCGACTCGCGGTCGTTCGCTCGCGCGGTCTGGTCCGTCATCGTCCTGGTCGCCGACGTGAAGCCGCTCGCCAACGCCCCCATGATGAGGCCGAGCAGCGTCATGACGACGAGCAACTCGATCAGCGTGTAACCGGCCTGGGCCGAGAAACGCCGCGTGACGTCCAGAACTCGACGCGGTTTCCGCAGCACACCCTGAGTTTCGTCGCCCGCATCGGTCGGCTGCGTACCTCGATCGGGGGATTGCGAGGGCCCTCAGAACTGCCGGAAAGTAAAACGGTGACACGCGTATCTCGTCTTCTTGCCGGTCCGAATTCGGAGTCCGGTCAGTCCCTCATCCTCGCGCTCGTCGTGATGTTCGCGCTCTCGCTCTCGATCGCGGCCGTCTACTCCTATCTCACGTCGAACGAGGGTCACTTCAACCGCGACCAGCAAAGCCTGCGGGCCCTCTCGGACGCCGAGGCGGGCCTGCACAACGGACTCGCGACGGTTACGAAGTCCGACCCCCTGAACGCCGTCGCCGTCGGCACGACCTATTCGTCGGGCGTCGTTCAGCTGGACAAGGGAACGTTTACGTGGACGGCGAAGAAGCTGCAGGCTCCGAGCTGCCCGAACGCGTTGCCGACGTGCTGGCTCGTCACCGCAAACGCAACGTCGCCCGACCGGGCAAGTGAGCCACCAGCTGCAGCAGACGGTCGGCTGGATCTCGAAGACCACGACCACCCAGGTCGACGAGACCCCCGTCTACGGCTACGGCCTCTTTATCAGCAATCCGCCCGGGTGATGCCAACTGTTTCAAGATTTCAGGCGACGTAAGCGTCCACGCGAACGTGTGGTTCAACGGCAGCTACTGCCCCAACGGGAACGCGAACCTCACTCCGACCGCGGGCATGGACAACAAGTACACCGTCTACATCGGCGGGAACTACCTCGGAACGAACAACTCGAACATCGGGACGCCGCCCTCAAGTTCGCACAGGCCGACATCGTCGGGATCTGCAAGAAGCAGAACACGGTCGAGACATGCAGCGATTCCGCGAACAGCAACGTGTACGCCTATCCGCCGTACCTGACCGGCTCGTCGCCGCTGCAGAAGCCCGATGTCAACGCCCAGCAGGTCTACACCTACGGCACCGGGCTCGGGGTGCCCGGCAACCCGACCGTGAACTGGAACGCTCCGACCTGCTCCACGGGATCGTTCACGTTCGACAACAACACGACGATGGATGACAGTCTCTCGGAAACGACGCTCTTCAGCGGATCGAGCTTCAACTGCTCGGTCAAGGACAGTGCGACGCCGGCCAATACCGTCGGCACGCTCGCCTGGGACAACGCGACCAAGACCCTGACGGTCACCGGGAGGATCTTCATCGACGGCGATATCAACGTGCCGAGCGGAACGGTCAACTACAAGGGCAACGGGACGATCTACGTCAACGGCTCGCTCCACGGCGGATCGAACGTTTCCGGAACCAGCATCTGCGGACCCACCGTGACATCGGCCGCCGGAGAACGGGTGCCCGGGCCCGTGGAACTACCCGACGACTGATCCTCCCGCCGCCGGTACCGGGACGCTCGAGTTCGTCTTCATCAACCCCCACAACGTCTCGACGCCGGTCAATCTCCAGGGCAGCAATCACGAATGGCAGGTCACGCTCTTCGTCGTCAAGGGCTTCACGAGCAACGGCGGCACAGCGATCCTCGGCCCCGTGCTCGCGGACGGCGGGACCATGGCGGGCAACACGG
Organism: uncultured Thermoleophilia bacterium; assembly: GCA_963742615.1. Classification (GTDB taxonomy): domain Bacteria; phylum Actinomycetota; class Thermoleophilia; order Gaiellales; family Gaiellaceae; genus PALSA-600. The sequence continues at coordinate 775,754 of CAVUMS010000004.1, forward strand.
GGTTGAACGTTCCCCCGATACCCGCCCGTCGGCGCACCGACGTCGAAGTTGATTCCGGTCACTGCCGCTGCCTGGGGCGTGACGCCCGGCAACTGGAAGCAACTGAAGTGAGACCTGCGAGCAGGTCGATCTTTCATCCGATGCGAGTCCTTCCGGCGATCACTCGGCACAAGAGCGTCGTCCGTCTTCGCGAGGAAGCGGGCCAGGGGCTGCTCGAGCTTCTCATCACGTTCACGATTCTGAGCGTGGGCGTTGCAGCACTGCTCACCCTGCTCGCGGCAGGGTCGGTGACCATCCAACGATCCGACCGGAGCGGGACGGCGCTCACTCTCGCCGAGAACCAGATCGAGCTCTACCGTGGGGTCTCGTATCCCTACATTCGCTTGTCGGCGACCGCGCTGGCGGCTGTCTCCCCCGGATCTCCGTACATGACGGCGCATTCGAGCGACGCCACCATTCCACCCGGAACCTCAGGCAGCCAGGTGATCGACACGACGAGCGGCAACCTGGCCTGCACACCCGCCGACGCGACCCTCTGTGCACCGGTCCAGACCGTGACCGGACCCGATCACCACAGCTACGAGATCGACACCTACATCACCGCGTGTCCAAGCGCGAGCCTCACCTCCTGCCCGACCTCGGCGGATCCCGTGACACAGGTGTTCATCGTCGTCCGCGACGCGGCCAAGACGGGATTGCCGATCGTCGCCCGCGACGCGTCGACCTTCTCGTCGTCGACGACCGCCACGAGCTGACTTCGAGCTCTACGCCGCCTGCTCGACCTCGACCTCGGCGGCGTCCTGCACCGGTTCGGCAACAGGCCGCCCGGGCGTCGGGCGAAGCACCACGACCGTCACGGCGATGCCGACGAGGAGCAATCCGAGGATCGTGTAGTAGCCGATCTGGAACCCGTGGTCGAGGGCGACGCCGCTCGTCGCCGACACTCCCGGCCGCGCGAGCGCGTAGTCACGCGTCTGCGTCGTCGCGATCGCGCTGATCGCCGCCAAGCCGATCGCACCACCGATTTGCCGGCTCGTGTTGATCAGCCCCGACGCGACACCGGCGTCTGCGCGCTCGACCCCCGTCAGGCTCGCGATCGTGATCGGGACGAACGAGAAGCCCATCCCGGCGCCGCCGATCACGAACGCGGGGAAGATGTCCCAGAAGTAGTGGGCATCCACCGGCAGGCGCGTCAAGAGCGCGGCCGACACGGCGAACAAGACCAAGCCAAAGGTGAGCGTCGCCCGCACGCCCGCGCGTCCGACGACGAGCTGTGCGACGTTCGATGTCAGGACCACGGTGCCGGCGAACGCGACAAAGGCCACGCCGCTCTGGACGGCTGAGTAGTGCAACACGTCCTGCACGTACAGCGTCAGCAGGAAGAACTCGGAGAAGGCGACCGCGCCGACGATCACCATCGTGATGTTGGCGGCGGAGAGCGTCCGGAGTCGGAAGAGCCGAAGCGGCAGAAGCGGTGAGGAAGCACGCAGCTCGATCACGACGAACGCGGCGACGAGCGCAACCGCGCCGGCCAGCAGCGCGATCGTCGTCGTGGCGCCCCAACCGTCAGTCGTCGCTCGCGTCAACCCATAGACGAGCAGCATCAGACCCGCGGTGATCGTGAACGCACCGGCGACGTCGAAGTGCCGGTGGCCGAGGTTGGCGCGGCTCTCGCGAAGCAGCACCGGCGCAAGCAGCGCAGCGCCGACTCCGACGGGGACGTTGATGAAGAAGATCCACGACCATCCGACGTACGAGGTGAGCACGCCGCCCAGGAGCACCCCCGCGGCGGCGCCGCTACCGGACGCAGCCCCGTAGATGCCGAGGGCGAGATTCCGCTCACGGCCCTCGGCGAACGTCGTCACGAGCAGCGACAGCGCGGCCGGCGCCATCAGTGCGCCACCGAGGCCCTGCACGGCGCGGAACGCGATCAGCGACGGCGCCGACCACGCGAGGCCGCACAGCAGCGAGCTGGCCGCGAACAGCAGCAGCCCGAACACGAACAGCCGGCGTCTCCCGAGCAGGTCGGCGAGCCTGCCGCCCAGCAACAGCAGTCCACCGAAGAAGATGGCGTAGGCCGAGATCACCCACTGCAGGCTCGTGGTCGAGAAGTCGAGATCCGCCTTGATCGAGGGCAGTGCCACGTTCACGATCGCGACGTCCAGGATCACCATGAACTGCGCGGTGACGATGAGCGCCAGCGCGCTCCAGCGGCGGCGGTTCGGCAATGACACGGCGCCGTTCACCACTAGTTCACATCCTTAATCGTTTGCCCAATCAACGTTAACTGGGCACAACGGGATCGCCGGCTTCGCTATTCCGGAGACATTCCTCCGCACTCGCTGCTCATGGCCTGATGGTCGCCGCTTCGGCCGGCAGCCCGCCTCCGGGCGGCACCGGCGCGATGTCCCACTCCACCTCGACCCCGTCTCGCATTCCGCGCAGGAACGCCGCGAAGCCCCCGTCCTCCGCGTGAATCGTGAGCCAGTGCGCTGGGACGACGCCGGCCGTGCGAAACGAGTGCGCAACACCGGGCGGCGCTGCGACGAGCCCGCCGGCGGAGATCGTGATCGTCTGACGCTCGCAGCCGATCTCGAACGTCAACTCACCCTCGAGCACGTAGAAGGCATCGGTGTGGCCGCGGTGCACGTGCGGGCCGGCAATCTGCTCCCCCGGTACACAGCGCGTCTCGGTGACGGTCACCTGACCGCTGGCGACGAGGATTGCAATCTCGCGCTCGGCGTTCTGCAGGATTACCTCACTCGGCATGCGGTGCAGGGGTCAGCCCGTGGCGGCGCATCACGACCCCGATCGCCGCGAGGTCGGGCGGACCATCGGCTGCTGCGTCGACGACGGCCGCGATCTCACGGAAATAGTCCGCACCGAGCAGGCCGGGAGTGACGATGGCGAGCGCTGTCGCGTCGACGTCGCCCGCGTTGTGGAACCGGTGCACTGCGCCACGCGGGATGAAGACCACTTCCCCGGGGCCGATGTCGGTCGGCGTCCCCTCGATCGTCCACGTGAGGACGCCCTCGAGCCCGTAGATCGTCTCTTCGTAGCCGTCGTGGCTGTGCGCGGCCGGCACCTTCGCACCCGCCTCGACGTCGAACTCGAAGACTGCGAGTGACCCCGCCGTCTGCCCACCTTCGAGCAGGAAGCGAATCGCCGTCCCTCCGACCTTGATCTCTTCGTGCGTGTCTCGTGGTCATCGTCGCGCTCCTCGTCTGCGGTTGGTAAAGTGACTTGACCATACATGCCCACCTCAAGGTCGTCAAGTCGTTTTACGAAACCGGCCGAAGCCCCTGAGACATTCGGGCCGCCGCTGATCGGCGCGCTCCTCCGCATGCCCTGGGAATCGGTGCAACTGCACATGCTCGAGCGACTCCACGAGCGCGGCTTCGACGACCTCGACGCGGCGCACCTGAACGTCTTCCAGTACCCCGGGCCGCAGGGTGCGAGGCCGTCCGAGCTGGCCGCGCGGCTGCGGATCAGCAAGCAGGCCCTCAACTACCTGCTCGGCGAGCTCGAGCGTCTCGACTACCTCGAGCGCAGGCCCGATGTCGACGACCTGCGCTCCAAACGCGTCGCCCTGACCGCGCGCGGAACCTCCGCGGTCGGCGTGATCCGCGAGGCCGTCGCCGAGATCGAGAGCGCCTGGGCCGAGCAGCTCGGCCAGAGAAGGTTCGCGCAGCTCCGCAGCCTGCTCCGGGACCTCAACGAGTTTTCCTAGCATTCGGTCGATGCTCGACGAGCTCAGAGAACTCGTCCGCATGGAGCACGAGGAGGCGCTCGAGTCCGAGCGCCTTCGCCGCATCGACGCCGAGGTGGCCGAGCTTCGCGAACGCGCCGAGGCCGTGTCTCGCTTCTTCGCCGAGGAACGCGAAGTCGATCGTCGCCTGCGCGCCGCGGTGGACGAAGCGCGTGCAGAGGCGGAGCGCCGCGACGCCGAGGTCGCAGCCGCGGAGGACCAGCTCGCGCGGGCGACGAGCGACGACGAGCGAACGCTCGCGGAACAGCGGCTCGCGCGCGCACTCGACCATGTCGAGGTCGCAGCCCGCGCTGCGGAGCGTGTGGCCGAGGACCGGGCCGCGTTCGAGCGGGAAGTGGAGACGCTCACGCGCGAGGTGCCGCGGCTCGAGCGGCGGGCCGGCGAGCTGGCAGAGGAGATACCGGGTTCGCCGACGCCCGGCGACGACCTCGAGGACTGGGCGTCGCGCGCGCACGCGGTGATCTTCGTCGCCGTCGGGCAGGTCGATGCGCGTCGCGAGCGCGCGGTTCGCGAGGCGAACGAGCTCGCGTCGTCACTGCTCGGGGAGTCGACCCACGGCTCGACGCCGGCGCAGGCGCTCGCACGCGTCGAGCGTCACTGGACGTCGTCGCCGGGCCACGTGTCCGACAGCAGGTAACCCTCCGGGAACGGATCGTCCGGGTCGACGAACACCTGCGAGATCCCGGTGACGAACGCGCGGCCGGTGATCGTCGGGACGATCGCCGGCCCACCGCCGACCGAGGTCTCGGCGGCGATCCGGCCCGCGAACGTCGATCCGATCGGCGATGCGTGCGTCATCGTGTCCCCCACGCCCATCAGCCCGCGCGCGTGGAGCACCGCCATCCGCGCGGACAGCCCCGTGCCGGTCGCCGAGCGGTCGAGTCGCCCCGGCGCGACGACGACCGCGTTGCGCGTGACCGCGCCGACGCCCTGCCACGGCTCGGCGAGCTGCACGATGCTCACGCCGGCGATCTCGTCGTTCTCGGGATGCACGCATTCGAGTTGCTCCGCGGCGGCGGCGCGGATCAGCTCTCCGACCCGGCTGAGCTCGCGCGCCTCGCGACGGCTCGAGCGCGAAGCCAAGCGCGTGCGCGTCGGCGATCGCGTACCACATGCCGCCGAACGCGACGTCGACGTCGATCGTGCCCACGCCGGGCACGTCGAGCCGCGCGTCGAGTTGGCTGACGAACGACGGCACGTTCGTGAGCTCGACGCTCTCGACGCGTCCGTCGCGGCAGGCTGCGCGGACCTCCACGGGGCCGGCCGGCGCCTCCAGGCGAAGCCTCGTCTCGGGCTCGCGCAATTCGATCATTCCCGTCTCGAGCAGCACGGTCGCGACGCAGATCGTGTTCGAGCCCGACATCGGCGGATACTCGGTCGGCTCCATGATGATGAAGCCGGCATCGCAGTCGGCCCGCGTCGCCGGGACGACGAGGTTCGCGTGCACGGCGACGCTGCCGCGCGGCTCGCGCAGCAACAGTCGCCGCAGGGAGTCGTCGGCGCGCAGCGTCTGCATCTGCTCGAAGACCGTATTGCCCGGCGGGGGCAGGACACCGCCCACGACGACGTTGCCGATCTCGCCGCCGGCGTGGCAGCCGACGACCGTGATCGTGCGGCGGGAGCGCACTAGGCAGTCGCCGCGAGCTCGGCGCGGCGCCGCGGCCGCCGGACGCGAAGCTCCTCGGCGACGACGTACGAGCCGACGACGAGCAGCGCGGCAAGCGCCTGCGCGACAAGTCCCTCGACCGTCGGGAAGACCGCGAACCACAGGCCGATGAAGCCGGGGAACGACACGCCGAGCTCGTGCGTCGGAAGCCACCCGGCGAGCTGCAGCTCCTGAACGCTCTCGCCGACCATCACGAGCAGGACGAAGCCGAGCAGGATGCCGGTGGCGACGAGCATCCGCCGGTAGGGCAGGCGATGCTGGAGCATGAACGTGACCACCCCGACGGCGGCGGTGAGCACGAGCCCGAGCCCCACTCCCTCGAGCACCGTCCACGAGCCGTACTCGAGCCGCAGGTTCTGCAGGAAGAGAACGACCTCGAAGCCCTCGCGGTACACGGCCGTGAAGCCGAGCAGCGCGAGGCCGAGCAGCAGCCGGCGCTGTCCGCCGGGCGTCCCCTGCAGTCGGCGCCGCCGACGGTTGTGGGCCGCTATCCAGCCCGTCCAGTACACCTTGTGGAAGAACCAGTTCATGACCACGAGGAGAACAGCAACCGCGAGCAGTCCTGTCGCCGCCTGGACGTCGAGCCCCGGGCCACCGAGCGCGCCGATCACCCAGATCGCAGCGAACCAGGTCGCGACCGACGCCGCGAGCGCGAGCCCCGCTCCGCCGGCGACCGGACCGCGGAGCGCACGGTTCGCACCGACGAAGCTCGCGGTGAACGCGGCGAGGACGAGCACCGCCTCGAGCCCCTCGCGAAAAACGAGCAGCGAGCTGTCGACGACCACCGCGCCGTGCCCGAGCTGCGTTCCGGGCTCCGTCGGATCGGGAACGCCGTTCGGAGCGGTGATCGCCTTCCACGACAGGGCTGCGATCGCCGCAGCCGCGACGACTGCCCAGGCCGCGCGGCGGAGCAGCAGCTTGCGCTGGGCCAGCTCGTCCGCCGTCTCACACCGCAACAGCATCTGTAAGGGAGACCTTACAGAGCGCAGGCTACTCTTCGCGGCCGGATGAGCTGGACGGGGACTCGTAGGCGCCTGCTCGCGCTGGCCGGCCTGGGCGCGGCCGCCTCGCTGGGTCGCGTGACGGATGCGTTCGGTGCGAAGCCGGTGCTCTCGCGCTTCAGCATCGACAACGGCGGCCACCCGTTCGCCGGCGACACGGGGCACCTGACGACGCTCGGCGCGGGTTCGGGCCGGGTCGCCGCTCGACTCCGCTTCGCGTTGACGCACCCGTCCGCCGTTACGCTCGACGTGCTGCAGACGGGACAGGGTGCGGCGTCCGAGAAGCCGGTCGCGGTCGGCAAGACGACGCTCGCCGAGCAGCAGGTGTTCCTCCCCGCCGGCGAGCACACACTCGCGTGGGAGCCGCCGTCGACGCTGCCGGCGCGCACGTACATCCTCCAGCTGAGCGCAACACCGAGGCGTGCCGCGCACCGGAAGGTGACGGCGCGGGCGGTCGCCCGCGTGCTCGGCGTCGACGCGGCGTTCGCCGCGCGGACCGCGCTCGCCGGCGAAGCCGTCCCGCTCTACGTCCGCACGGACGCGTCGCACCTGACGGTGCAGATGATGAGGAGCGGCCTCGAGCAGGTGCCGACGTACTCGAACACCGACCTGAACGGCATCGCGGTCGGTTCCCCGTTCGAGATCGACTGGCGCCCGAATCGCAACCATCCGGGCGCGTTCCCCCTACAGCTCGCGCCCGACTGGGGCCCCGGCATCTACTTCGCCCGCCTGCAGGCCGACGATGGGCGCATCGGGTTCGCGCCGATCGTGATCCGTCCGACGGTGCCGACGTACCGAGTCGCGGTCGTGATGCCGACCTCGACGTGGCAGGCGTACAACTTCTACGACGCGAACGGCGACGGCTGGGGCGACACCTGGTACGCGCGCTGGCGCACGATGCGCGTCGACGTCATGCGCCCGCACCCGAACCGCGGCATCCCCTACCGCTACCGGAGCTACGACCTCCAGTTCCAGCACTGGCTGACGCAGACGAACAAGCTCGTCGACATGTACGGCGACGAGGACATCGAGGCGTTCGCGGACGCCAACGCGCTCCGCGCCTCCTACGACCTGATCGTGTTCCCGGGGCACACGGAGTACGTCACCGGGCGCACCTACAACCTGATCCAGGGCTACCGCGACCTCGGCGGCAACCTGCTGTTCCTCTCGGCGAACAACTTCTTCAGACGCATCGACCGGAGCAACAGCCACATCAAGCTGATCGACGAGTGGCGCGATCTCGGGCGTCCGGAGGAGGCACTGCTGGGCGTGCGCTACGTCGCCAGCGACCGCGGGCAGCGGCACGCTCCGTTCACGGTGGTCGGCGCCGACATCGCTCCGTGGGCGTTCTCGAACACCGGGCTCTACAACGGCGCCCAGTTCGGGTCGTACGGGATCGAGATCGACGCGCGCGGCCCCGCTTCGCCGCCGAACGCCCAGGTGCTCGCGACGATCCCGAACCTGTTCGGCGAGGGACGCTCCGCCGAGATGACCTACTACGAGCACACGAGCGGCGCAAAGGTGTTCTCCGCCGGCGCGCTCAACTTCGGCGGCCAGATCATGCTCTGGCCGTCGACGCAGCAACTGCTGCAGAACGTCTGGGACCGACTCGCCTGACGGCCGCAGCCGGCGCTCAGACGGGCTCGCACCTCAGATTCACGTAGCCGCTCTCCCAGGGCTGGTCGAGTGGACGCAGCGTCCGGGCCGCCTCGTCGATCCAGCGTGCGTCGTAGCCAAGCGCTTCGAGCTCCTCGTAAAGCTCGAGTGCCGACGACCCGGCCACCTCGAGCATCTCGGTGTTGCATTCGCAGAAGAGAACGGGCCGCGTGCCCGCGATCACGTTCCTCAGACCCTGGAGCGCCGCCACCTCGTTCCCTTCGAGGTCGAGCTTCACGACTTGCAGCTTCTCGAGCGGAAGGTCGTCGCCGCGGACGACGTCGACGTCCACGATCCGACTAGGATGCGGCGGTGCGTGCAGGCTGCTCGTGTCGCCGCCCTCGGTGAGATGGAACGACGCCCGCTCGGGCGCCGACCCGAGTGCCGCCTCGACCACTTCGACCCGCCCGTCAAGCCCGTTCCTGGCCACGTTCGCGCGAAGCGCCGCAACCGTCTCCGGGTTCGGCTCGACCGCGACGACCCGCCCGTGCTCGCCGACGGCGCGGGCGGCGTTGATCGTCAGGAAGCCGATGTAGGGCCCGCCCTCGAGCACCGTCGCACCGGGCCGAATGCTGTCGACGAAGAGCTCGCGGAAATACCCCTCGCGGTCGTCTGCGACGAGCTCCCGGGCGTAGTAGAGATGTCCGAGCTGGTCGCCGCCGAGCCGAAGCCCGTCGATCTCCACCTCGAAGCGGGAGAGGCGAGAGCCGAAGCGGCCCGCGATCGCGGAGACCGCACGCCCCATGCCGAGCCGTCTGAGAAGCGCGCCGCCTCGTTCGAGGGCGGCGACGCGCGCGGCCGGATCGAGATTCGTCTGCGGCACCGACGCCGACATTCTGCATCGCGCCCCATCGACATCCGCCCGCCCGCCGCTCGCGGTCGGCGACGGCTCCGGAGTGGCGCTAGGCTTCGACGCGGTTCGCCCTCTTAGCTCAGTTGGTAGAGCACCTCCATGGTAAGGAGGGGGTCGACGGTTCGAGTCCGTCAGAGGGCTTCACGAAAAGAGCTGCAAAGCGCTGGTAACCGTTGTCAGTACTGACTTTTATTGGCGACGAGCGGACACATTACGGACACCAGGTCTCCCAGCCGGGCCGCTCATAACCGCCAAAACGACGCCAGTCTCCAAGGGCTCAGATTCATCGTGCAGCGTGTACTACACGCGCTGAATCTACGTCGTTAGCGCGACCGCGTGCGAAGCCCTGGCGCTGACTCGGACACGACCTTTTCGCGCGCATCGCGGATAACGACCTCGGCTGGCCGCCTCTCGGTCCCGCGAGCTCTTCGATCACGTGCGCGTAGGTCGCGAGCGTCATCGCCGGAGAATGCCCAGCCTGCTGCGCGATTTCAACCAAACTCAGCCCCTCGGCGATCAGAAGCGAGCAGAACGCATGCCGAAGGTCGTAGGGCCTCGAGCCGTCGATTTGAACCCCGGCAGCGACCGGCGCGTACACGCGCTTGCGCCAGTTTCGCCAATCGTGATCTGCCCAAGGTCGACCCTCGCGGCCTGGGAAGACAAGCGTTGTTCCGTCGGGCCGGCCACACGCGAGACGCCATTCCGCGAGGTCTGTCGCAAGTGGCGCGAGAAGCCTCACGCTCCGCGTCTGGCGCGTCCGCGAACTCACGGGCGGGCTCGGCGCCCACTCGGTGCTCGAGTGCGTCGGGCTCGAGCAAGCGGTCGTCACCGCCCTCGAGATCGCACGCGCCGGCGGTGCGATCGGCCGCGTCGGCGTGCCCGAACACGACACGACGCCCACCAGCATCGCCTTCTGGAAGAACGCCAGCATGGCCGGCGGACCCGCCCCCGTCCGCGCCTACATCGACCAGCTGCTCCCGGACGTGCTCGAAGGACGGATCGAACCCGGCCGCGTCTTCGACCGCACCGGAACACTCGACGAGGTCCCCGACGGCTACCGGCTGATGAACGACCGCGACGTCCTCAAGTTCCAGATCGCCTTCTAGGAAAAGATGGCCAGCTCACCTCGTATCTCGCTGAACAACGGCGTCGAACTGCCCGCACTCGGCCTCGGCGTCTTCCAGAGCCCACCCGCCGAGACCGTCGGCGCGGTCGAGGTAGCGATCGCGAGCGGCTACCGGCTGATCGACACCGCCGCCGCCTACGGCAACGAGCGCGAGGTCGGCGAAGGCATCCGCCGCTCCCGCATCGACCGCAACGACATCTTCGTGACCACGAAGCTGTGGATCAGCGACTACGGCCACGAGCAGGCACTCATAGGGTTCGACGGCTGCCTGCGCCGACTCGGCCTCGACTACATCGACCTCTTCCTGCTCCACCATCCCGTCCCCAGCGACTTCGACGACACGGTCGCCGCATACACAGCGATCGAGCAGATGCTGGCCGACGGCCGCACCCGCGCGATCGGCGTCTCCAACTTCAGCGAACGCCATCTCGAGAACCTGATCAGCCGCACGAGCGTCGCTCCGGCCGTCAACCAGGTCGAGCTCCACCCGTTCTTCACTCAGCACGGGCTCCGCGACTTCCACACTGCGAACGGGATCGCCACCCAGGCTTGGTCGCCGCTCGGCGGCGTCAACCGATACCGCCCCGCCGACCCGAACGCGGTCCAGAATCCGCTCGAGCACCCGACGATCGTCGAGCTCGCGACCAGCCACGGCAAAACGCCCGCCCAGGTCGTGCTCCGCTGGCACATCGAACACGACATCTCCGCGATCCCGAAATCGGTCAAGCCACACCGCATCGCAGAGAACTTCGACCTCTTCGACTTCGCGCTCACGCCCGAGGAGATCACCGCGATCGACGCGCTCGACACCGGCATCCGCGGCGGCCCCGACCCCGAGCTCATCAACACCGAGCTCTACAAGTTCAAGGTCGAGAACTGACCAAGCCGGAAGCTGCCCGACGCGTCCTGCACAACGTCCGCGAACCCGGCGAGCCGCAGGCGCGGCACCGCTGAGGCTTCTCAGGCCAGCTTTCGATCGAGGTACTGCAGGAGCTCGTGCGCAGCAAGCTCGATCTCCTCTGCGCCGCCACTCCGCCGCACGGTAGTGGCAGGCGATCAAACCCATCCGATGCACGCGGCGGAAGTCGCCGTAGACGAACGCGTACCGCGCCTTCGTCTCCTCGGTCGCGCCCTCCGTGAGACCAAGGTGCCAAGTCGCGTACTCCTCCCAGGAGTGCGCCTTGAGGAACGCGTTCTGCTCACGTGCGCGCGGCTGCACGTCCTGCCAGCGCGAGCGAAGCGTGTACCGGCGTGCGTCGATCAACCGTTTCGCGTGTCTGACCGCGTCGTCGTTCACCGTGTATGCGGCCACGCCCGCATTCTCGCCGAACCGCATGCCGCTGATGTGCGAAGCGCCGCATCGGCAGGCCTGTACACATACGTTGGATCAGTCACGCCGGCTCTTCGAGCTGCTCTGAGCGCTACGAAGCTCGCTTCAAACCCTCTGACATTCCAGAGTGCTCCAGTCTGCAGGGCCCTGAACGACCCCCAGGGCTAACTAGGTTTCGCGGAGTGAGCGCGACGGTGACCCTCGAGCCCTGGGGAGTGGGCGACCTGCCGCTGCTCGAGCGGCTGATGGGTGACCGACGCATGACCGAGCATCTCGGCGGCCCGGAGACCCGGACAAGCTGCGCGGGCGTCAGGCCCGCTACGAGCGCCTCGACGGCGGCGATCGCATGTTCAAGATCGTCGACGTGGGGAGCGGCGCCGGCGTCGGGTCGGTCGGCTTCTGGACGAAGGAGTGGCGCGACGGGCAGGTCTACGAGGTCGGCTGGATGGTCGTGCCGGAGTTCCAGGGCCGCGGCTTCGCGGTGGCGGCGACCGCGCGAGCGATCGAGCTGCCGAAAGGCGACGGCGGCACCGCTTCATGCACGCCTTCCCGAACGTGGACAACGCGCCGTCGAACGCGATCTGTCGCAAGCTCGGCTTCGAGCTGCTCGAGGAGTGCGAGTTCGAGTTCCCGAAGGGGCACTTCATGACCTGCAACGACTGGCGCCTGGACCTGCGCGCCGAAGTCAAGCGCCATCCTGGCCCGAACCTCTGTCTGAAGCGGACCCGTCCTGGAGATCGCGTGGTCCGCTCGACGGCGGCTCCGCGCCCGGTAGCGTCGTAGCCATGTTGCGGTTTCAGGCCACTCTGCGGAGCGACACGAGGCGCCGCGTTGACCTGCCGCTCCCCGGCGAACCTGAGGTCAGACACCTGGCCGGGACGGTGGGCGGAATGCGATATCGCGGCGCGGCGGGAGTCGATCGACGGTTCGCCGGCGCTCGCGCTCGGCCCCGCCTGGCGTCGAGACTGCGGCCTGGAAGCCGGCGACCGCGTTCGCGTCGAGCTCGAGCCGGAGGGGCCGCAGCGGCAGGATCTCGCCCCCGATCTCGCCGCCGCGCTCGACGCGTCAGCTGCGGCCGCCGCGTTCTGGGACGAGCTGGCGCAGTTCTACCGCAGGGCCATCTGCGCTGGATCGACGCGACGAAGCGCAACCCAGCGTTGCGGGCGGAGCGGATCGCCGCCGTCGTCGCGCTGCTTGAGCGCGGAGTGAAGGCGCGACCCTGATGGACCGCCCTCTCCTCTACTGCCGCGGAGACGGTGCGACCACGGCTTGGGCGCGGCGATGGCGGTGCCGGTATCGATAGAGGTAACAGTCACATGACCATCTTCGACACGTAGTTAGGAGGTACACGACGAAACCACACATCGACGTGATCACACTCGCCGTCGGCGACCTCGAGCGCGCGCTTGCCTTCTACCGCGACGGCCTCGGCCTCGAAACGACCGGCGTCGTTGCCACCGAGTTCGTCGACGAGGAGACCAACGCAGCTGGCGCGATCGTGATCTTCCGCCT
>CAVUMS010000005.1:0-205313 GCA_963742615.1 uncultured Thermoleophilia bacterium
CTTCGCTGATCTGCAGACCCGGCGTCGGTTTGATCGCCCGCTCGAGCTGGGCGCGGCGCTCGACCAGCGGCAGCCCGGTGAGGTCCTTCCCATCCGCCTCCAGGAGGTCGAAGACGCAGTAGACGACCGGGAACGCCTCGACCAGTGCCGGAGAAGGCCTAGTGATCCCCAGTCGCTGTTGCAGACGGCTGAAGGACGTTTGCTGGCCGTCGAAGGCGACGAGCTCACCGTCCAGTAGAAACCGGTCGGTGCGCTGGGCCGCGAGCGCAGTTCGCACCTCGGGGTAGGTGCCCGTCAGATCCTTGCCGGTGCGCGACTCGAGCCGCACCGCGTCGCCTTCCTTCCGGGCGACACAGCGCTCGCCGTCGAACTTGCGTTCCAGCAGCCAGCCGTCGCCGAAGTCGCGGCGATCGGTCAGCGTTGCGAGCATCACCGCGATCGACATGGCGTCATCTCCCTTCTGGAACGCACCCTAGCGGAGGCTCGCCGCGGTGCCTCCGGGCCGTAGGAGCGGCACGGCGGCCCAGCAGTAGCGGGCGACGATCGAGCGGTAGGGGCGGAAGCGGTCGCCGAGCGGCTCGAGCTGCTTCGGCGTCGGCGGCGGGTCGAGCTTCCAGGCGAGGCCGTAGCCCTGCCGGACGCCGAGGTCGTCGACCGGCCAGACGTCGAGCCGCCGCAGCTGGAACATCAGGTACATCTCGGCCGTCCAGCGGCCGATCCCGCGCACGGTCGTCAGCCGCTCGATCAGCTCCTCGTCGCTTCGGCGCGAGGTGCGGCGTGAGGACGACGGTGCCGTCGAGCACCTTCGCGGAGAGGTCGCGGAGCGAGGCGAGCTTGTTCGCCGACAGGCCGGCGGCGCGCAGGTCGGCGTCGGAGACCGCGTTCAGCGCCTCCGGCGTCAGCGTGTCGCCGACGGTCGCGCGCACGCGGCCGTAGATCGCCTGCGCCGCGCGGCCGGCGAGCTGCTGGAAGACGATCGCGCGCACGAGCGCGGCGAACGGCCCGTCCGGGTCGCGCGGGCGGTGGCGGATCGGGCCGACGCGGGCGACGAGGTCGGCGAGCACGGGGTCGCGCGATGCGACCTCGTCGATCGCCGCCCGGAGCGAGCTCCGTGCCGTTAGCTTCGCCACCATTTGCGTTCGAGCGCGCGGTCGGTGCCGCCGGTGCGGTCGAGCGCGTCGAGCTCGGCGATGTCCTCGGCCGAAAGCGCGAAGTCGAAGAGCTCGGCGTTCTCGGCGATGCGCTCGCGGTGGGTCGACTTCGGGATGACCGGGATGCCGCGCTCGATGCACCAGCGCAGCAGCACCTGGGCGGGAGTGCGCCCGTGGCGCTGCGCGATCCGCGCGACCGTGTCGCTGGCGAGGTGGCGGCCGGTTCCCAGCGGGCTGTAGGCCTCCAGCGCGATCCCGTTCTCGCGGCACGCGTCGAGGAGCGCCTTGCGGTACTCGTACGGGCTGAACTGCACCTGATTCACGACCGGCGGGACCGTCGCGGTCGCGAGCAGCTGCCGCAGCTCGTCGACGCCGAAGTTGGAGACACCGATCGACCGCGCATAGCCGAGCTCGCGCGCTCGCTCCATCCCGGGCCACGCCCAGGTCGGGCCGCCCTGCGGGCCAGTGGACGATGTACAGGTCGACGTAGTCGACCCCGAGCCGCTGCAGGCTCCGCTCGATCTCCGCAACCGGGTCCTTCCGCGCGGGAAAGAACTTGGTGGTGATGAACACGTCCTCGCGCGGGACGCCGCTCTCGCGCAAGCCCTGCCCGACGCTTTCCTCGTTGCCGTACGCCTGCGCCGTGTCGATGTGCCGGTAGCCGAGCTCGAGCGCCCAGCGGACGGCATCCACGCACTCGCGGCTGTTCTGGCACCTGCCAGACACCGAGGCCGAGCAGCGGGATCTCGTTCCCGTCCGCGAGCACGCGGGCCCTTCCGTCTGCCGTCACCACGTCGGTCGACATCGCATCTCCTCTGGATTCATCGAACACTCCCGGTGGCTCAGATGTTCCACCTCCGATCGACACTTAGCCGAAACCGAGTTTGTCCGAATCTTTGTAGGCGGTGTGGCCTGATCGCTGTCGGCTCGGCGGTCGGCGGTGGTCGAGTTTCCACGGGAGTCGATCGGCTACGGCGAGCGGCGCGAGCTGGTGGACTTGGAGTCGTATGTCGAGGAACGCATCGGTCTCGACGATAGCCCTGTGTCCCCTGGCCATGCTCGGCGGGATTTGGTAGACCCGGCCGGCCGTGCCTAACAACCCACGGATCCGTTAGGCCGCCAACCTGCACCAGCCGCAAGGTGGTTCAACGATGTGGCCTCGGCTGCCGAGGCAACGTCGGGAAAGCTCCGAGGAGCTGAGGGCTCGCAGGACGTTCGTGCGCCGGACAAGCCCGGATCGGGTCCCGCGGCTGGCTCGGGCCTGGGCGGCCCCGCCCGCCGCCACCGCACCTTCGCACCCGACCCCTAACTCCTGCTCCGAACCAAGGGCGCCGGACCATTACGGATCCCCGACCTACCCGCCACATGCAAGAAGCGCCCTGTCGACCATTCCGTTCGACGGAGCATGAGGGTAGGCTCGCGCGCGATGAGCTGCTGCGACCCGCGCGGCTGCGACAAATTCTTCAGCCCCCGCTTCGCCCGCCGTGTCGCGCAGGCGGTATCGCAAACGTGGCGTCGACAAGACCGCGCGGCACATGATCGCGTTCCTCGAGCAGCGCGGCATCGAGGGTGCGACCGTACTCGAGGTCGGCGGCGGCGTCGGCGAGATCCCGCTCGAACTGCTCAAGCGCGGTGCGCGCGCTCCGTGAGCCTCGAACTCTCGTCGGCATACGACGAAGAAGCACGCGAGCTGCTTCGCGAGGCACGGCTCGAAGGCAGGGCGGACCGTCGCATCCGCGACATCGCGGATGGTGAGGACGGCATCGAGCCCGCAGACGTGGTCGTACTGCACCGGGTGGTCTGTTGCTATCCCGACTATGAGCGACTCCTGACCGCAGTAGCCGCGCACGCGCCGCGCCTCGTGGTCTTCAGCTACCCACGCCGCAATGCGATCTCGCGGTTGGTCGTCGCGGCCCAAAACCTCAGCTTCAGGCTGCTACGGCGAGAGTTCCGAACATTCGCCCATCCACCGGCCGCGATGCTCAACGTGCTGACCAACGCGGACTTCGTCCGAGCTTCGACCACCACGGGCTCGTCTGGCAGGTGGCCGGGCTCGAGCGATAGCGAAACGTCTACACCAGCCCCTGCTCCGCCAGCTGATTTGCCCCAGCTCGATCGATCGTCGCCCCCGACTTCGGGTGCAACAGGCGGGCAACAGATCCGGCCGAAACGCGCCGAAATGCTGATTTCGGTGAGGTTGCGGTTCGAGCTGTTTGAGCAGGGATTCTCCAGCCCTGCCGAAGCCCACCGAAACGCCGGCGCGAACTCGTAATGAAGGGGTCCTCGGTTCGAGTCCGAGCGTCGGCTTTGTCGATTGGGCGGGCGCTTGAGGACGCTTACGCCTGGCCCGGTTTCTGCTCCTCCGTGAAGAGCTCGCCCTGCGCGGCTGCGAGGCTCGCTTTGTCACCGCCGGCGCCCCGGAGGGCGAAGGCGAGGCCGACGGCGACAACCGCTCCGGTGAGCGGGCCGGCCACGTAGACCCAGTAGTCCCCGAAGTCGCGTCCGACCAGGTCGGGGCCGAACGTGCGCGCGGGATTCATCGAGGCGCCGGAGATCGGGCTGCCCCAGAGGCCCGCGAGCGCGATGTAGGCGCCGACGCCGATCGCGCCGAGGATGCCGATGTTCTGCGCACCCGAGGCAGTGCCGAGGATCACGCTGAGGAGCCCCAGCGTCAGGACCGCCTCCATCAGGTAGCCC
This sequence comes from uncultured Thermoleophilia bacterium, assembly GCA_963742615.1. GTDB lineage: Bacteria > Actinomycetota > Thermoleophilia > Gaiellales > Gaiellaceae > PALSA-600. The sequence goes on from CAVUMS010000005.1 coordinate 3,849, forward strand.
TGCCAACCCGAGTAACCCGTGGCGACGTAGTTCGATCCGAACTTGGCCGAGACCTTGACCACCTCGTGAAGGAAGAGCGCCGCGAGTGTCGCTCCGATCAACTGCACGACGATGTAGCCGGGCACGCGCCGCCATGGGAAGTCGCCGCGGAGCGAGAACGCGACGCTGACGGCTGGGTTCAAGTGCGCCCCCGAGATCTTGCCCATGAACATGATGATCGCCATCACCATCAAGCCCGGCGCCACGACGGCTGCCGTCCGTGTGATCGTGTTCGGGAAGGCCTGGCTCATCATCCCGCCGCCGGCGGCGACGAGCACCAGGAAGAAGGTTCCGTACAACTCGGAGAACAGCCGCCGCCATTCCTGATTCGGGTTCTGGAAGTCCAGCATGGGCTGGACGAACTCCCTGTCGACCAAGCCCACGGCGCCTGACTCGACCTGTTTCAACTGCTCGCTCACTGTCTCAACCACCTCCGATCCCGGGGCGCGCCCTGGCGGGCGCGAGCGTCCCACCATATGCCCGGTCGCGGCAAGATGCGACTTCCGGCCCGCGGAAGTAGGCTCCGCGTCACCGTTGACGGCACCTGAAGGGCGCATGGAGTGGCGGCATGCTCGCCATGGAGCACGCGCTCGACCACCCGCCGGGCCTGCGCGCAATCGTGGTCGCCGACTCGCCGGCCAGCATCCCGCTCTGGGTCTCGGAGGCGAACCGGTTGCGGAGCGACCTGCCGGCCGACGTGCAGGAAGCGCTCACGCGCCACGAGGCGAACGGGACCACCGACGATCCCGAGTACGAAGCGGCCGTCGAGGTCTTCTACGCGCGGCACGTGTGCCGCGTCGTGCCGCGACCCGAGTTCGTGCAACGCAGCTTCGACCAGATTGCCGCGAACCCGACCGTCTACCACACGATGAACGGCCCGAGCGAGTTCCACGTGATCGGGTCGCTCAAGTCATGGGACATCACCGAGCGGCTGCACGAGATCACCGCGCCCGCACTGCTCGTGTCGGGCCGCCACGACGAGGCGACGCCGCTCATCGTCGGCCAGATCCACGAGCGCATCCCGGGCTCGAAGTGGGTGCTCTTCGAGGAGTCGAGCCACATGCCGCACGTCGAGGAGCCCGAGGCGTTCCTCGACACCGTCGAGGCGTTTCTCCAGACGATCGATTGAAGGCGCGCCCCGCCGGTGCGTCGTCGGCTAACTCGGCCGGCGCGGGTTCAGGCGTCGTCGGTCCAGGACGCGCGCGACCTGCGGTCGAAGTACCCGACGATGAGCGCGATGATCGCGAATGCGGCGATCGTCGCGATGATCGCGCCCGTGAACGAGTAGACCCAGATCACGACGAGGAACAGGACCAGGCAGGCGAGCAGGCCCCCGACCATCATCGCCGCCGTCCGTCCCATCGTTCGAGTATCGCGCCTTCGGCGCGTCGCTCCAAATCAGGACTGATCGGCGACCACGACCGTGCCCGCGAGGTAGTCCGGCAGCGCGCGGCGGCGCCGATCGAACAGCACCGGCAGGAAGCCGGCGAACAGCGGGATGATCGCGAGCGCGAGGCCGATCAGGCGCACGACCGAGCGGCCGGCCGACGGCGACTCTCCCTTGCCGTCGACGACACGCAGCCGCATCATCCGCAAGCCGGGTGTCTGGCCGACCGTCGTCCAGAACACGACGAAGTACGCGCCCGCGACGATGAACCACCCCACGCCGAGGAGCGCGTTGACGAGCCAGTTCGATCCGAGCCCGCCGACGAGCGACGCGATCAGCGTGATGACCAGCGCCGGCGCGATCACTGCAAGTTGCGCGAGCGCGACGTCCGTCGCCAGGGCGATCGCGCGTGTCGCCACGCCGCCGTAGCGGACGCCCGAGTCCGGGTACGCGGCGCGATACCCGGTCGTCGACCTGCTCGGCGCGCCGGCGAAGTGCGCCGACGAGCTCCTCTGCGAACGCCGTCGCCTGCCCAGCGAGCGCGGTGCGCACCTGCGGGTTCGCGAGCAGGCGATCCGCGATCTCCGCGGCGAGCCGGCTCTCTGCAGCGGTGAGGGCCATCCGCTTGACGGCCGGGTTCTCGAGTGCCCGCTCGAAGTGCTGCTGTGTGCGCTGGTCCTCGAGCGCCGCCGTCAGCGCATCGTCGAGCGAGAGACGGGGCAACACGTCGGCGACGATGCGCTCGATCACCTGACGGTCGAGGACGATCTGCGCGAGCTCCTCGGGGAGCGGGCTCGCGAGCGCCCGGTCGACGACGGCCTCGACGCCGGCGCGTCCCCTCGAGGTCGCCGACCGTCCCTCTGCGCCGACGCCGCCGGTGACGCGCCGCACCCGGCGGGTGGTCCCGGTGATGCGGCCGGCGGCGCGAAGCGGTGCGAGCGCCACGCGTCCGGCGCGCCAGCCGACGCGGGCGCCGATCACCACCAGGCCGATCGCGACGTCCTCCGGCCGCCCGTCACCCGACTGCGGGATCACGACCGGCAGCTTCGAGTCGCGAATCTCGTTCCCGGCGCGTCCCGGTCCGGTCGCCATGGCCGCATCTTCGCACGACCCTGCTTGCGCGTTTGCGTCCCGGTCCACAAACTCGTCCCTGTGTCGGAGCTCGCCGAGATCAGCGCAAACCTCGAGATCGCGCTCAACCACTGCTCGATCCCGGCTTACGTGCTCGACACGAGCGGCGTCGTTCGCTGGCTGAACGAGGCTGCGATCCGCATCGTCGGCGACGTGCGCGGCCGCCAGTTCACGTCGCTCGTCGCGCCGGAGGAGGTTCGCCACGTCCGCGAGGCGTTTGCACGCAAGGTCGCGGGTCGCACGAAGGTCACCGACTTCGACTCGATCGTCTGCCCGGAGACGGGGGAGCGGCTCGGCGTCCAGATCAGCTCGGTTCCGCTGATCAGCGGCGATCGTGTCGTCGGTGTCTTCGGCCAGGTCGCGAGGATCGACTACGAGGCCCCGCCGGTCCCCTCGTTCGACGTGACGCCGCGCCAGATGGAGGTGCTGCGCCTGCTCGAGCGCGGTCGGTCGACGGACGAGATCGCATCGGAGCTGCACCTGAGCCGTCAGACCGTGCGCAACCACGTGCGCGGGCTGCTGCGGTCGCTCGGCGTCAAGTCGCGCCTGGAGGCGGTCGCGCTCGCCCACGGCGACCTCGTCCAGGCGACCACCTAGAGATGGTTGATGCCACGTTCTCGCGTGTCCGGATGCGCGGCCTGAGGGCACTCGGCCGCTCCCGGCCTGTTCGTGGCGGCGAGGCCGCCCCGAGCAGGCCGTCCGCTTCACGCCGTCGTACCGGCACCGATGGCGCTGCCATCGCCGCCGGCACGCCGCCGCGCCCGACCACCCCCAGTCCACGCCCCGGAACAGACGATCCCGTGGCATCAACCATCTAGTGGCCGACGGCGAGCCCGGCCTGGTCGCGCGGGTCAAGGGCAGGCTGCCGCCACCCGACGTGTTGCGCGCCCGGCTCGAAGGGGCGCGACGGCGCATGCCGCTCCTCGACGCCGGCGTGGAGGCCGTCGAGCGCGACGTCGAGATCGGCGGCGGCATCCTCGCCGGCGCCCTCGCCTACAGGCTGTTCCTCTTCTTTCTGCCGTTCGCGTTCATGCTGGTCGCCGCGCTCGGCCTCGTCTCGGGCGCGACCGGTTCGACGCCGAAGGAGATCAGCAAGGACGTCGGGCTCGTCGCGCTCGTCACGAACGAGGTCGCGTCGACTGCGAACGGCACTTACAGCATCTGGGTCTTCCTCGCCTCGTTCGTCGTGCTCGCGTACGCGACCCGGGTGCTGTACCGCGCGGTGTCGATCGTGCACGCGCTCGCGTGGGAGCGCTCGGCGGCCACCGCAAAGGCGAGGTGGCGCCCGTTCCGGCTGTTCGGGCTGGCCCTGCTGGTCGAGCTCACGCTCGCGTTCCTGCTCGGCGCCGTTCGCGGGCATTCCTTCGTCGACGACGCGCTCGCACTCGTCGCCTTCGTCGCTCTCACCACGGCGAACTGGCTCTGCGTCTCGCTGCTGCTCCCGCACTCGTCCGCGCGGTGGACCGACCTGATACCCGGGGCCGTCTTCTTCGGCGTCGGCCTGCTCGTCGTCAACACGTTCAACCTCTACATCCTCGGCAGGCTCCAGGAGCAGCGGACGAGCACGTACGGGACGCTCGGCGCCGCAGCGGCGGTGCTGCTGAGCCTGCTCCTGATCGGTCGGCTGATCGTCGGCTCCGCGGTCGTGAACGCGACGTTGTTCGAGCGCCGCACGCGCGCCGCCGCGGCCGAGCGGGCGGTCGGATGACGAGCACCGGCGTGTCGAGCGTCCCCGAAGGCCAGGTCGCCGCGCTGTGACTGAACCTTCCGCGTACATCTCCACCGGCGGGCTGCCGTCCGATGAGCTCGTTCGCTCGCTCGTGGTCGAGGCCTACGAGCGGTTCGGGACGAACCGTGACGGCTCGGTCTCGACCGTCTACCCCGCGCTGGCGCGTGTCGACCCGGCGGTCTTCGGCATCTGCGTCGTCGCACGCACGGCGAGGTCTTCGGCGTCGGCGACCACGATGTCCCGTTCACGATCATGAGCGTCTCGAAGCCGTTCGTGTTCGCGATCGTCTGCGCTGCGATCGGCCCGGCCGAGGCGCAGCGGCTCGTCGGGGTGAACGCAACCGGGCTGCCGTTCAACTCGCTCGCGGCGGTCGAGCAGAGCATCGACGGACGCACGAACCCGATGGTGAACGCCGGCGCATCGCGACGACGAGCCTGGTGCCCGGGGCGACGACCGAGGAGAAGTGGCGGTGCATCAGCGACGGTCTTGCGAGCTTCGCGGGCCGGGCGCTCTCGCTCGACGACGAGGTCTACGCGTCGGCGACGGCAACGAACCATCGAAATCGCGGCATCGCGCGCCTGCTCGAGGATGTCGGCCGCCTCCACTGGGACCCAGACGAGGCGGTCGACCTGTACACGCGGCAGAGCTCGCTGAGCGTCACGGCGAACGACCTCGCGGTGATGGGCGCGACGCTCGCCGACGGCGGCGTGAACCCGTTGACGGGCGAGCAGGTGGTCGATGCGGCCGGTTGCCGGCACACGCTCGCGGTGATGGCGAGCGCCGGGCTGTACGAGACCTCGGGCGACTGGCTCTACGAGGTCGGCCTGCCCGGCAAGAGCGGCATCGGCGGCGGCATCGTGACGGTCTCGCCGGGCAAGGGCGGGCTCGGGACGTTCGCGCCGCGGCTCGACGGCGCGGGCAACAGTGTCAAGGGCCAGCTGGTGGCACGTTTCCTCGCCGAGGCGCTCGGCCTGGACGTGTTCGTGTCCGCGCCGGCCGACCCTGTCCGAGGCGAACAACAAGATTCGGCAAGCTCCACCTGATCTCCGATGCGCGACCCCTCAGAAAGGCAGGCCACGAAATGACCGAGCTCGACATCGACTCCGACATCGTCCGCGGCTACGTCGCCGCCGCCCGACTCTGGTGGCTGTTCCTGCTGATCGGGGCCGCCTGGCTCCTGTTCGCGATCGTCGTGTTCCGCTTCAGCTACACGAGCGTCTCGGCGATCTCGATTCTCTTCGGCGTCGTCGTCCTGGTGGCCGGCGATCGACGAGCTCTTCATCGCGTTCGCCGGCGGGGAGGGCGGCTGGATGAAGGTCGCCCGCCTGTTGCTCGCGCTCGCGCTCATCGTGATCGGCATCCTCGCCTTCGTTCACCCGGGCGACACCTTCAGGGCGCTCGCCGCCGTGATGAGCTTCTACTTCGTCCTCAAGGGCATGTTCACGACGGTGGTCGCATTCACGTCACGCCGCCTGATGTCGCTGTGGTGGCTGTGGCTGCTGCTCGGCCTCGCCGAGATCCTGATCGGTTTCTGGGCCGCCGGCGACTTCGGCAACCGGGCGATCCTGCTCGTCGTGTGGGTCGGTGTGCTCGCCCTCACACGCGGGATCGGCGCGATCATCTTCGCCTTCGAGGTCCGCAACCTCCGCGACGACGTCGAGGCCGCGGCGGTCTAGATTTCGGCGCTCAGCGCGGCGCTCGAGTCGTCCTGCGGCGGGCCGCCGGCCCGCTCGGCGAGGATCGTGTCGAACGCCGACCAGGTGACGTTGCCGGCCTGGAGGATGTACGGCCTCGCGTCGAGCGAGAAGCGGATCGCGACGAGCTTGCGGTCGGCGACCCAGCCCTCGACCGTGCGCAGGAGCTGCCCGAGGTCGGAGACCTCGTGCAGCTCCACGCCCACGATCCAGATGTCGTCCCACCGCTCGGTCCACGCGACGCAGTACTCGTCGAGGCGACGGGAGAGATCATCCGCGTCGTCGGGGGAGGGGAGCTCGAAGAGCGCTGCATCGGTGGCGAGCCAGGAGACGTCGTACATGACGTTTCCAGGGTCGCCGCACGCGGTGTAGGTTCGTCTGAGCCGATTGCGCCAATTCCGGGCCAGTTCGTGAGCGAATTGAAAAATCGCGGTTGAGTTCCGGTGAAGCCGACCCAAAGGAGCCCTCGATGAGCGATGTCGAGACCTCGAGCACGACGTCGACGGCGGAGAAGGTCCACGCCCTCATGCCGCAGCTGCGCGCGGACCTCGCGCGGCTCGTCGCGATCCCATCGATCTCGGCCGCCGGTTACCCGGAGCCGACGCACGCGGCGCTACGCGAGGCGTACGAGGACGTCGCGACCCTGTTCCGCGACGCCGGCGCGCGCATCCTCGACCCGCTCGAGCTGCCCGATACCGCCCCGGTGGTGCTCGCCGAGATTCTCGCTCCGCGAAGGTGCGCCGACGGTGCTGCTCTACAGCCACTACGACGTGGTGCCGATCGGCGACGAGTCGAAGTGGGAGTCGCCGCCGTTCGAGGCGACCGAGCGCGACGGTGCGATCTTCGGCCGCGGCGCGGCCGACACCAAGTCGAACATCCTCATGCACGTCGGCGCTCTGCGCGCCTGGGACGGGAAGCCGCCCGTCGGGATCAAGGTCGTGATCGAGGGCATGGAGGAGGTCGGGAGCGCCTTCGGCACGTTCCCGCCGTCGCGGCCGGAGCTGTTCGCCGCCGACGCGATGGTGATCGGCGACATGGGCAGCTTCCGGCCGGGTGCTCCGACGCTGACGGTCGCTCTCCGCGGCACCGCCTCGGTCGTCATCGAGGCGCGAACGCTCGCGGGGCCGAAGCACAGCGGCCAGTTCGGCGGCGCCGCGCCCGACGCCCTGATCGCGCTGCTCCATGCGATCGCGTCGCTGCACGACGAGCGCGGCGACGTGACCGTGCCGGGCCTCCGGCGCGAGGAGTGGACCGGCGCCTCCTACAGCGACGACGAGTTCCGGGAGCTGGCCGAGGTCGAGGACGGGCTCCCGTTCTTCGGCACCGGCGGCCTCGGCGAGCGGATCTGGACCGGGCCGTCGATCACCGTCACGGGCATGGACGTGCTGCCGGTCGACCGTGCCGTCAACGCGGTCGTCCCGTACGCACGGGCGAAGCTCAGCCTGCGCGTGCATCCCGAGCAGGACGCCCGCGAGGCCCAGTCGGCGTTCGTCGAGTACCTCGAGGGCCTGCACCCCTTCGGGATCAGCTTCACGGTGACGCCGCTCGAGACGGGCAAGGGGTTCGCGGCGACGACGTCCGGCCCGGCCTACGACGCTGCGCGCGCCGCGCTCCGGGTCGCCTGGGGGAGCGAGCCGGTCACCTTCGCGTCGGGAGGGTCGATCCCGCTCGTCAGCGCGCTGCAGGCGGCGGCGCCTGACGCGGAGATGCTGCTGCTCGGGACGACGGACGGGTTCGCGAACATCCACGCGCCCAACGAGCGCGTGCTCATCGACGAGTTCGAGAAGGCGGTCATTGCCGAGGCGGAGTTCTTCGGGCGCTACGCGGCGATGGCGCGAGGCCTGCTCGGGATCCCGCTCGGTCCAGGGTCCTCGGTGCATCTCCATTGACGGCCGAGGAGCCCGCCGGGGGCTGACAGGCGTGTCGCCGAACTCGGGGACCGCCGCGCGCAAGAGCACGAGCACTCACCGCCGCATCGTCGTGAGAGTGCTCGCGCTCTGCGTGACGGCGGTCTCGCTGTACCTGCTGCTGCCGAGCCTGCTGCAGGTGTTCTCGTCGTGGCGGCAGCTGCAGCGGCTGAGCCCGTACTGGATCGTGCCGGCGGTGCTCTGCGAGGCGGCGAGCTTCGTCTCGCTGTGGGCTCTTCAGCGGATCGCGCTGCGCACGAAGAGCTGGTTCGCGGTCGCCACGTCCCAGCTGTCGGCGAACGCGGCCGGCAGCGTCATCCCCGGCGGCGGAGCTGCCGCCGCGGCCGTCCAGTACGGGATCCTGCTCCAGGCGGGCATCCCCGCGGCCAGGATCGCGGCCGGGCTCACAGCGAGCCTGGCCGCGACCACCGGGGCCTTGTTCCTGATCCCGGTGGTCGGGGCGATCGCCGCCCTGGGCGGCTCGCCCGCGCCGAAGACGTTCCGCGACGTCGTCTACCTGGGCGCGGGCGCGTTCGTCCTGATCGTGATCGCAGCCGTGCTCGCGTTTGCGTGGGACGAGCCGCTCAAGCTCGTCGGGCGGCTCGGGCGCACCGTCGCAGGCTGGTTCCGGCGGCGCGAGAAGTTCATCGATTTGCCGCTGCGGCTGCTGCGTCAGCGCGACCAGATCGCGGCCGCCTTCACGGAGCATCCCGTGACCGCGTTCCTCGCGACGATCGGGAAATGGGCGTTCGACTACTTCACCCTGCTCTGCATCCTCGAGGCGCTCGACGTCAGGCCCCAGCGGGCCCTTGTCCTGCTCGCGTACGGCGCCGCGCAGATCCTGAGCCTGATCCCGGCCACGCCCGGCGGGCTCGGGTTCGTCGAGGCGGGTCTCGTCGGCCTGCTCGCGCTCGCCGGCGTCGACGCGGGAACGGCGGCCGTTGCCACACTCGGGTACCGGCTCGTCAGCTACTGGCTACCGCTGCCGGCCGGCCTGGTCGCTTACATCTTGGCGCGGCGCCGCCGCTGGTCCGGGCCGTCGAGTCGCGGACGTAGCGCGTCCGGCCCGCCCATGAGCGACAGCACGATCACGTTCGGGCTGCTCGCCGCGGTGGTCGTCGTGTTCGCGGGCTCGTCGGGTCTTGCTCGTGCCCGTGTTCTGGGGCTTCTGAGGAGGCGCGCTATCTTGGCGCGGTGCGTGCGCGCTTGAGGTCCCGGATCCCCGCACCGTGGCGCAGGGCTCTCGAGTGGGTGGTGACGATCGTCGTCGCCGGCGGGCTCGTGCTGGTGTTCGAGGCAGAGGTCGCGAAGCCGTACCGGATCCCGACCGAGTCGATGGAGCCGACGCTGCACTGCGCGCGGCCGACGGTCGGCTGCGAGGCGCGCTTCTCGGACCGCGTGATCGCGTGCAAGCTCTGCTTCCGGCTCGGCGACCCGAAGCGCGGCCAGATCGTCGTCTTCGATGCTCCTCGGCAGGCCGCCCTCCGGTGCGGCGCCGCCGGCACCTACGTCAAGCGGCTGATCGGCCTCCCAGGGGAGACCGTGCACGAGGACTCGAGCGGCCATATCTGGATCGACGGCAAGCAGCTCGCCGAGCCCTACGTCACGGCGGCGGCGCGCGCGCAGGACACCCCGAACCGCGACCGGACCTGGCACGTCCCCAGGGGGTCGTACTTCATGATGGGCGACAACCGCGGCAGCTCGTGCGACTCCCGCGTCTGGGGCGCCGTGCCGCGCTCGAGCCTGGTCGGGCCGGTGGTGCTCGACTACTGGCCGCCCACGCGGCTCAACGTCTGGAGCCCGTAGCCCGCGGTACCCCAAGCCTCCAGGCGGCGGTTCCCTGACCCGCCTCGGACATCGTTAGCCGCGCGCTCGGCCGACTGGCGCGGCCCGCGGGCCGCGACGTATGATCTCGGTGATGCTTCGCCGCAGGGGCGCAGTGACGTTTGCCCTGCTCGTCGTGGTCGCGGAGGTGGTCGGGCGCAGCGTGACGACGCGCGTGGACCGGGCCCTCCACGTCAGGCCGCTCGCCCCGACCGGCACCGACTACTACCCCTTCCTGCTCGTCGGCCTGAAAGCGGTCGTCGCGCTCGCGCTTGCCGCTCTGCTCGCCCGGCTCGTCCGCGCACGTGCCGCCGCGCAGGCGGCCGAGCGGGTGCTCGACGCCGTCGGGCACCGCCACCACCACATTTCGCCGCGCCTGCGTCCCGGGCTGTCGCCGCGGATCTGGCTCTGCTCCTTCACCGCGACCTCGCTGCTCTATCTGGTGCACTCCGACGCCGACAGCGCGGCAGCAGGCAGGTGGTCGGTGCTCGCGCCGTGGCTGCACAGCTATGCGCTTCCGGTCTTCGCGGCCGTGTCGGTGCTCGTCGCCGTCGCCTGGCGGTTCGCCCGCTGGCTCCATGACGTCGAGGACTTCGCCTGCCTCGCGATCGCCCGGGTCCGCCGGCTGCTCTCCGCTCCGGCCGCTCCGCCGGTGCGGCGTCCGCGGCCCGCCGTCGACGCGGAGCCCCGTCGCCGCTTCGGGCTCGCGTTCGAGTCGCGGCCGCCTCCGCTCCCCGCGTAGCCCGCGGGCCGTCCGCCCGCGGGGACGTGTCGTTCTCGAAACCGCGGAGGAAAAATGGAGACTTCGTACGCACACCATTTACGGGCCACGCGCACGCGGCGGCGCAGCCGCCGCGCGCAGGTGGTCTCGCTGCTCGGGCCGCTCACGGCGGCGGCCGGGGTGATCTGGGCGATCATCCAGCCGTACCGGGTCACGCTGCTGCACCCGCGTGGGCAGGGCTTCTGGTGGCTCTTCGTCGGAGCCGCCGCTGCTGGTCGTGATCGCGGGCGCCGTGTTCACGCTCGTCGTCGCGCGGCCGTTGCTGACCGACCTGGAGGCAGGCGATGCAGCCTCCCGCTGAGATGGTGCACTGGCTGTTCGCGACGGGCATCCTGCTGGTCGGCCTCTGCCTGCTCGCCGAGGCGGTCGTCGGCAGCGGAGGTCTGGCGGATGCGTCCGTGGCGCAGGTACCTGTGGCCCGGCCTCGCGTTCTCGCTCGGCCTGCTGCTGTGGCCGGTGATGGCGTTCTACACCAACTCGTCGATCCACATGTATGCGCACGGGTCGTGGGCGGAGGTACTGATGCTCGCCGGCGGAGCCGAGCTCGGTCTCGTCCACGGCCGGTTGAAGAGCCCGCTCTGGCGGCTGACGTGGCCGCTCGCGTTCTGCGTCACGGGCATCGCGTTCATCGTCCACGAGCAGAACCCGTGGTTCTTCGCGCGGTCGGCGTTCCTGCACCACCTGCTCGGCTGGACGTTCGTGATCGCCGCGCTCGTCCCGCTCGCGCTGGTCTGGCGGCCGCGCTCGACCGCGCTGCAGTCGTTCTTCGCCTTCTCGATCCTCGCGGTCGCGGTGATGCTGTTCTGCGACCGTGACGTCGCGCCCGTCTTCGGCCACCTGTCGCCGCTCGCCGGGGTCGAGCATCGGTGAGACGTGCACTGCTCGTCGCGCTCGCCGCGCTCGCGTTCCCGGCGTCGGCGTCGGCGCACGCCACTCTGCGCTCCACGACACCGCACTTTGCCCGCGAGCTGCAGCGCGGCCCGGTCGTGATCCGCCTGCACTTCGACCAGCAGGTGCGCATCCTGCCGGGCGCGGTGAAGGTGCTCGACGGGAACGGGCGCAACTTCGCCGGTGCGGCGAGAGCCGAGGGCACGAACGTGGTCGCTTCGGTCAAGTCGCTGCCGGCCGGCGGGTACACGGTGCGGTGGCAGGCGATCTCGGCCGACTCGCACGTCGTCTCCGGTGTGTGGACGTTCGGGGTCCGCGTGGCGGCGCCCCCGGTCTCGGAGGCGTACGGGGCGGGCGGGCCGACGAGGACAGAGGACGTCGTCAGGTGGATCTGGTTCCTCGGGCTCGCGCTCACCGTCGGCGCACTCGGTTTCCGGCTGATCTGCCTGCGCGGCGTCGCCGTGCCGCGCGCGCTCGACCGGAAGATCGCGGTCGCCGCAGGCATCGGCTGCGTCGTCAGCCTGCAGGCCGGCATCGCCGCCTTCTCGCTGCGCGCCGAGGACGCCCTTCAGCTGCCGTTCGGGAAGTTCCTCTACGGAGACCTGTCGCCGATGGCGCAGACGCGATTCGGGGAGGCGTTCGTGACGATGACGCTCGGATTCGCGTTCGTCCTCGCGCTCGTCTACCTCGCGTGGCTGCTCGATCGGGTCGTCTTCCTGATACCGGCCTTCGCCCTCTCGATCGTCTTCGTCTCCGGGCTCTCCCTCTCGGGCCACGATGCCGTCGACGCGGGCTCGTCGTGGAAGACCGAGATCGCCGACTGGGTGCACATCTCGGCCGCGTCGCTGTGGATCGGCGGGCTGGCGACGATGGCCGTGCTGGTGTGGCGAAGCGCACCGGAGCTGCGGCGACCCGCCTTCGCGAACTTCTCCCAGCTCGCGACCGTGCTGATCGCGCTCGTGCTGCTGGCCGGCATCTACCTCAGCATCGTGCGGCTGCCGCATCTGAACGACCTCTGGACCACGGGGTACGGCCGCGTGCTGATGGTGAAGGTCGCGCTCGTGTCGGTCGCGCTCCTGTGGGGCGCGTTCCACAAGTTCGTGATCGGCCCGGCGCTCGAGCGTGCCGACACGGGGTTCCTGTCGCGGATCGGACGCAGCCTGCTCGGCGAGAGCCTCGTCGGCGTCGCCGTCCTGCTCGCCGCGGCGGTGCTCGTCGACTCGAAGCCCCCACCGCAGCCCGTTCCGCCGGCGTCGGCCAACTCGGCGGTGGTGCCCTGACGGTCGCGCAGTCCGAGGACCGCTGGGCGGCCTGGCTGCGCGGCCGGCGCGACGGCGGGCTCGGAGCGCGAGCGCCGGGCGCTGCTGGAGCGGCTCGCCCCGGTTCGGGATCGCGTGCTCGACGGAGCGGCCGTCGGTCCCGGCGACGTCGTGCTCGACGTTGGCTGCGGTGACGGCCTGATCGGTCTCGGCGCGATCGACCGCGGCGCGTCGGTGATCTTCAGCGACATCTCACAGGCCTGCCTCGACGACTGTCGTGTCCTGGCGGGCGCGCAGGCGCGGTACGTGGTCGCGGATGCGACTGCCCTCGGCGACGTCGAGGCCGATGTCGTGACGGCGCGCTCTGTGCTCATCTACGTCGCCGACAAGGCGCAGGCGTTCGCCGAGTTCTTCCGCGTGTTGCGGCCGGGCGGCAGGCTGTCGCTGTTCGAGCCGATCAACCGCTTCGGTGCAGCAGAGCGCCGGCGGACGCTCGGCGGCTTCGACGTCTCGGAGATCGAAGACCTGGTCGCGCGCATCGTCGCCGAGGTCGGGCGCGCCGAGCAGAGGGGTGGCGGCCTCGGGCCGATGCTCGACTTCGACGAGTACGGCCTCTTACGGGCCGCCGAGACCGCCGGGTTCGAGACCGTCCGGCTCGAGACGCTCGTCGAGCTGACGCCCGAGCCGATGTTCCTGACGCGCGACTGGGAAACCTTCCTGCGCACGTCGCCGAACCCGATCTCGCCCACGCTCGGCGAGGCGATCGAGCGCTCGCTGTCTCCGGCCGAGGCCGAGCGGGTCGCGGCCGTCCTGCGGCCTCAGGTCGAATCGGGGACAGGAACATCTCGCTCCGCGGTCGCGTACCTGGTCGCGTGCAAACGCTGATCTGAGTTGCCGATCGCCCCGGCCGGCGTGCAGGGCGAGCGGCGACACTCCCCGGATGCGCGTTCTCCTCGCGACGGCCGCCGCCGCGCTGGCCGTGTCGCCGGCGACGGTCGACGTCGGCGAGGCGAACTTCGGGCTCGCCGCTGCCGGCGGCAGCGTCTGGGTGGGCGGCCTCGACCGTGGCGATGTCGTCCGCGTCGATCCGGAGACGGGCAAGGTGCTCGGACGCGTGAGCATCGGCGTGCGGGTGTTCAACCTCGCGTCCGCGCCTGGAGCCGTGTGGGCGATCGCGAACTTCACGCAGACCGCGGCGCGCATCGACGCACGCAGCGGCCGGGTCACGGCGACTGTTCGGGTCGGCACCGCGCCGTACGACGTCGAATGGGGCTTCGGATCGGCCTGGGTCTCGAACTCCGGCGAGGGCACCGTCTCGCGTATCACCGGCACTCGCGTCGTGAAGACGATCAAGGTCGGCGTCGAGCCGAACGGGCTCAGCGCGATCGGGAAGTCGCTCTGGGTCACCGATCACACCGCCGGGAAGCTCCTGCGGATCGACCCGGCGACGAACCGCGTCACGGGATCGGTGGCGCTCCCCGGGGCCGACTGGGTGACCGGGGCCGCGGGCTCGCTGTGGGTGTCGCAGGAGACGAACGTCGTCGCCCGGGTCGACCCGGTCACGCTGAAGGTGCTCGCCCGCGTCCCGGTCAAGCGCAATCCGCTCGGGTCGGCCGTCGTGCGCGGGCAGCTCTGGGTGCCGTGTATCGACTCCGGCGCCGTCGTCGTGATCGACCCGCGCACTGCCAAGGTGGTGCGGAGCTTCCCGGCCGGTGCAGGCCCGATCGTCGTGCTCCCGAGCGGCGGTCAAGTCTGGGTGTCGCACTCGACCGGCAAGACCGTCTCGCGCCTCTGACCATCTAGTCTCTCCCGCGTGGAGCTGCTCGACTACCGCGATCGCTTTCCGATCCTCGAGTCGACGACGTACCTGATCAACCACTCGCTCGGCGCGATGCCCGCCGACGTGCGGCCGCGCCTCGAGCGGTATGCCTCGGAGTGGGCGACCCGCGGCGCGCGCGCGTGGGGCGAAGGGTGGTGGCGCACGCCGCTGACCGTCGGCGACCTGCTCGGCTCGATCATCGGCGCCCCGCGGGGAACGGTGGTGATGCACCAGAACGTGACCGTCGCCGAGGCGATCGTGCTCTCCTGCTACGACCTCGAGCCGCCGCGCAACCGGATCGTTTTCGAGGAAGGGCTCTTCCCGTCGGTCCGATACGTCCAGCAGGCGTGGGCGCGGTTCGGCGCCGACGTCGTCGTCTGTGAGGATGCGGACGCGGTGGTCGACGCGATCGACGAGCGCACCGTGCTCGTCCCGGTCTCGCACGTCCTCTACAAGACAGGTGAGATCCAGCCGGTGGAGCGCATCGTCGAACGCGCGCATGCGGCCGGCGCGCACGTGTGCCTCGACGCGTACCAGTCGGCAGGGACAGTCCCGCTCGACGTCACCGCGCTCGGCGTCGAGTTCTGCGTCGGCGGCTCGGTGAAGTGGCTGTGCGGCGGGCCAGGGGCCGGCTGGCTCTACGTGCGCCCGGATATCGCCGAGCGGCTCGAGCCCGCGTTCGCCGGCTGGCAGGCGCACGCCGAGCCGTTCGCGTTCGAGCCCGAGATGCGCTACGCGGAGGGTGCGGCGCGGTTCCTCACCGGCACTCCCAATGTGCCCGCGCTCTACGCGGCGAGCGCCGGGTACGAGATCGTCGCGGAGATCGGCGTCGACCGGATCCGCGAGAACTCGATGCGGCAGACGTCGTTGCTCGTCGAGCTCGTCGATCGCGCCGGCTTCGAGCTCTCCTCGCCGCGCGACCCGGAGGTCCGCGGCGGGTCGGTGGTCTTCGCCGTGCCTGACTTCAGCGCGGTGCACGCGGAGCTCGCCGCGCGAGACATCATCTGCGACTACCGCCCTGACGCGGGTCTTCGCTTCGGCCCGCACTTCTTCACGACGGACGACGAGCTCCGCTTCGCGGTCGGCCAGGTGACGGAGATCCTCGAGTCCGGTGCGCACCTCGCCCGTGCCGGCGCCGCCGCCGGGTATTAGGAGGGTTTGGCGGGATGGCGTTCGTCGTCCGGGGTGGGCTGGTCGTTCCGAGGCAAGGACGCAGGGAGCGTCGATAGCAGTTCGCTATCGACGCGACTGAGGACGCGGCATCGGGGCGACCCAGCACGTCCCGGCGACACAACTGCTATCCCGCCAAGCCCTCCTATACAAATAACCCGATGAGGATCACGACGGCGCCGCTCAGCACGAGCACGGCGTTCGCAGTCAGGACCGGGCCGGGCGACTCGCCGGATTCGTGGACTCCCGCGCGCGACCCCCAGTATCGGCCCATCACGCCGACGCGGCGCTCGTAGTTCGTCCCCGGCCCGACCGCCGCCATCATCATCAGCACGGCGCCGACGACGATCAGCGAGATCTGGAACGTGTGCATCCTGTCGCCGCCGGAGACGAGCGTCCGGAGCTCCGCGATCACGATCGCGATCAGGACTGCGAGCGCGATCTTCTCGATGAGGCGCGCCAGCTCGCGCAGCGCCCACATGAGATCAGTCTAGGAAGCTGCGGAGACGCTCCGCGTATGCGGGAGCCGTGGGCTCGTCCTCGTGGCGGAGGTACACGTAGGCCGGGTCGCGGATCCCTTCGGCCGCTGCGCGGAGCTCGTCGTCCGAGTACGGAGGCTCGCGCAGCCTGAGATAGCGGAACGGCTCTGCGGCGGGGTCGCCGACCCGCACGACGCCCTCGACGCCCGTCCAGCTCTCGTGCCGCAGGTCCCACGCGAGCTCGACGCCTTCCGGAGCCGAGCCGGTGACGAACGAGACGAGGCCGTCGTCTCGGGCGGCCTCGACGACGATCCGGATCGGCCCGAGCCGGTCGCCGAGCGCGTGCACGCGCTCGAGGAACGGCGTCACGCGGTCGAGGCGGGTGAGCGGCAGCTTGACCGCGAAACGGAAGCCGTCCGGGACCGCGTCGGCCCAGCGGCGGAACTGGTCCTCGCTCGGCAGCCGGTAGCCGGTCGAGTTGAGCTCGACCGTGTCGAAGCGCCCCGCATAGAAGGAGAGGAAGTCCGCCGGCTGCATGCCCGCGGGGTAGAAGTCGGGGCGCCAGGAGGGATACGACCAGCCGGAGGTCCCGATCCGGATCACGCCGGGACTCTAAGACGGTGCCTGGCACCGTGGTGCCTGGCACCATGAGCGACGTCCGCAGCCAGGACTAGGGTCCGCGAGCCTTGACGGTGACCGAGACGACTCCCGATCAGACGATTCGCCTGCTCGACCACGGTTTCGTCCGGCTCGACGGAGCGCTGGCCGACGACCTGTCCGTCGTGAACGGCGCCCGCGTCTCGTTCGCCCGTCGCAAAGAGGTGATGGACGAGTCCGACGAGGGCCTCATCCGCTTCCTGATGCGCGACCGCCACGGCTCGCCGTTCGAGCACAACGCGTTCCGCTTCCACGTGCGCTGCCCGATCTTCGTCGCGCGCGAGTGGTTTCGACACCGGATCGGCTCCTTCAACGAGTTCAGTCTTCGGTATGCGAAGGCGACGACGACTTCTACGTGCCCGACGCCGACGACGTGCGCACGCAGGTCGGCAAGCCCGGGGCCTACAGCTTCGAGCCGGTCGACCCGGAGCTCGCCGAGACGGCGCGCGAGGAGCTCAGGGCGGTCTACGACCACGCATACGACACCTACACGCGCCTCGTCGGGCAGGGCGTCGCACGCGAGCTGGCCCGCTCGGTGCTCCCCGTCGGCGCGTACACCCAGTTCTACTGGACGGTCAACGCGCGGGCGCTGATGAACTTCGTCTCGCTCCGGAACTCCGAGTTCGCCCAGCTCGAGATCCGGCGCTACGCCGAAGCAGTCGAGTCCTTCTTCGCCGAGCTGATGCCGGTGACCCATGCCGCCTTCCTGGCGAACGGCCGCGTGGCCCCGTAGGGCGCCGACAAAGCGGAGACCCGGGCGTCTCACCCGTCAGGCAGGCCTTTGCCCACGGGCCGCCGAAAGGAAGGCTTAACGAGACCGACGGCCGAAGCCTTACAGTCTTGTTACAAAGTGTCACTAAGTTCTGGTGGCCAGGGGGAATAGATCCTGGAACCACGCCGTTTTCATCTTCGACAGAGGCGCACAAACCTTGAAGTTGCGCCCGTCTTCCTCGAAGACAAGAAGGAGCACGTTGACCGAACTCAGCATGACCATGGCTGTCGCCGAAGCCCTCGAGCAGCTCTTGAACCTCCGCGCCGAGCACGGGTCGATCACCCCTGCCGAGGTCGCGGAGGCGGTGCTCGCCCACGATCTCGACGAGCAGGACGCCGAGGCGCTCGACCACGAGCTCGAGATGCACGGCGCCGCTCCCGAGCCCGAGGAGGAGGAGTTCACGCTCGACCTCTCGATCGGCGAGACGCACTACACCACCGACTCGTTCCAGATGTTCCTCAACGAGGCCGGCCGCTACCCGCTGCTGACGGCAGCGGAAGAGGTCGAGCTCGCCAAGCGCATCGAGCGCGGCGACATGGCCGCGAAGGAGCGGATGATCAACTGCAACCTGCGCCTCGTCGTCTCGATCGCCAAGCGCTATCAGACGCAGGGCATCACGCTGGGCGACCTCGTCCAGGAGGGTGTGCTCGGCCTGATCCGCGCGACCGAGAAGTTCGACTGGCGCAAGGGCTTCAAGTTCTCCACGTACGCGACCTGGTGGATTCGCCAGGCCGTGCAGCGCGGCGTCGCGAACAAGTCGCGCACGATCCGCATTCCGGTGCACGTCGTCGAGCGCGAGCAGAAGGTCGCGCGCGCGCGCCGTGAGCTGGTTGCGACGCTCGAGCGCGATCCGACGCCCGAGGAGATCTCGAAGCACTCGAAGCTGCCGATCACGCACGTGCACGAGGTGATGGCCGCGGCCCGCGCGGTGGCGTCGACCGACATGCCGGTGGGCGACGACGGCGACGCGTCCTTCGGCGATCTGATCGCCGGCACGGGCCCGTCGACGGAGGAGGAGGCCTCGGCCTCGCTCCGCGATCTCGCCGTCCGCCAGGCGGTCGCGAACCTGCCTGACCGCGAGCGCGCGGTCGTGGAGCTTCGCTTCGGCCTCGTGGGCGACGGCCCCGCTTCTCTCGAGGCGATCGGCAAGCAGCTCGGGCTGACGCGCGAGCGCGTCCGGCAGATCGAGACCGACGCCCTGCGCCGACTGTCGCTGAACGAAGACCTCGCCGACGCGGCGTAGCCAGTGCTCGCCGGGGTGGCGCCGACGCGGCGCCACCCCGATGCGAACCTCTTCTCTACGGCAGTGACGCGCGGCCGAGGTCGACGCGCACGATCTGCCCTGCACCCGGCGGCGCCCCGAACCCGAAGTTCGAGACGTAGAGCGCGCCGTCCGGCCCCATCGTCATCGCCGACGGGAACGAGAGCCCCGTCGCGACCACGACCGTCCGGCTGAAGCCGGGCGACACTCTCAGGATCTGGCCCGTTCCGAGCTGGGCCGGACCCGGGAATCCGGGTGCCGTCATCGACTCGAGCACGTACAGGTTCCCGACCTGGTCGTAGACGAGGCCGAGCACCGTCGTGAGCCCCCTCTGCCTCACGGCCAGGCTGCCGTTCACGCCCACCTGCATCAGCTGCGCGCTGCCCGGGACGATCGGGAAGGTGTCGAGGTTCCCGACCGTGAACTGCCCGATCAGGTTGTGGAAGACGCCGCCCCCGAACAGGTTGTCGAAGAGGCTCCAGTGCGCGATCGCGGTCGGGACGATGTGCCCCTGGCTCGCCGACACGTCGACCACACGCGAGATCGCGCCCGTCTGCGGGTCGATCTCGACGACTTCTCCGTGGTTCGGCTCGACCGCGAACAGGTCGCCCTGGAATGCGGCCATGCTGTACCAGGTCCCGTCCGGCTCGAAGTCGTCCTCGGTGACCGCCGTCGGATGCGTCAAGGACCAGTCGCTCAGGTTCGCGACCGGGGCGGTCGTCCCGTTCGGGTTGACCCGGAGGATCTCGTTGCTGGTCCCGAGCAGGCCGTGCGAGCAGCCTGCGCCCGATGTCATCGCGTAGAGCGTGCCGTCGGCGAACTTGACGTCGGCGACGCCGCTGGTCAGCCCGCCCAGTGCCGCTGTCGAGCTCGAGGGGAGGCCGGTGACGAACGGCGTAACCGTGCCGTTCAGGCCGACCTTCGCGATTCCCGCGGTGAAGCCGCCGTGGTACGGCCCGATCGGCGGCGCCACCTGCTGGCACGGCGGATCGGTGGTCGTCATCGTGCCGCCCGTCCCTCCCAGGGCGACGTAGAGCGTGCCGTTCGGCCCGAAGGTCAGGCCCCGTGGGTTGTTCAGTCCGGTCGCCACCACCCGAAGGTTCGACCCGGCCGCCGCCGCGGGTGCGGCGATCAGTACCACCGCGGCTGCAAGGACGATTGCGAGGACGATCGTCAAGCGCACTCGACTCACCATCACTCCCCCTGTCCGACCCCTGTGTCCGACACTCGAAGGTACGCCCGACCTCCGAGCTTTTCAAGTCAGGTCGAGAGCACGACCGGGCCAGGCCCCTGGGTGCCGGGATGCTGCTCGGTCACCACCCAGCCGTCGATGCCGCCGGAGCGCCAGGGAACGCTGAAGCGGAGGCGGGTCGTCTTGTCGTGCACCCTGAACTGGCCGCACGGCTCGACCGCCCGCCCGCCCCGCGTGAGCCAGAGCTCGTAGTAGGCGTCGCGGTCGTGCTGCTCGGGAAGCCCGCTGACCTCCATCTGCATCGGCCAGTTGCCCGCGGAGTCCCGCGGGGCGATCCGGAGCACGGCGTTGGCGGCGTGGCCGTGCATCGGGACGACCGCGGTCGGGGCGAACGCCTGCGGCTGGCCCTTCGCGTGGCCGAACAGGTACCCGCCGCCGAAGGCGATCGCGACCAGAGCGGCCGCGACCAGCGCGGCGAGCGCGAGTCGTCGTCGCGGCAGCAGCGGGAACTGCACCACGTCCGCCTCGACGGGCCCCGCCGGGGGGTCGAGCAGCGCCGGCGGCAGGTCCGGCGGCGGGCCGGCCGTCTGGAGCAGCTCGTGGACACGACGAAGCCGCGCCTCCTCCTCGGGCGAGAGGTCGCCCGGGTCGATCAACTCGCGGAAGTCGGTCACATGCCCTCCAGGTCTTCTCCGAGTAGGTCGGCCAGCCGCGCCAGCGCCGCGCGGGTGCGGGTCTTGACCGTGCCGAGTGGGATGCCAAGGTACTCGGCCACCTCGCTCTGCGAGAGGCCGCTCCAGTACGCCAGTGCGATCACCTCGTGCTCGCGCTCCGGCAGCTCCTCGAGTGCGCGGTGCACGCGCCAGGCGACCCAGCCCTGCTCGGCGCGCTCGGCCGGCCCGGGCCCGTCGGCCGGCGTGTCCGGTACCTCGGACGGCGTGTCGACTCGCCCGCGCGTGCGGTCGACGATCGCGTTCCGGGCGACGGCGTAGAGCCACGGGGCGCCCGGTCCGCGCTCGGGCCGGTACGAGGCCGCGGAACGCCAGACGGAGGCGAACGTCTCCTGCACCGCGTCCTCGGCCCGGCCGCGATCGCCGAGCCGGCGCAGTGCGAGCCCGAAGACCGGGCGCGCGTAGCGACGGTAGAGGGTCTCGAACGCCGAGCGGTCGCCGCCAGCCGCCCGCTGGATCAACTCGCCGTCGGTGGTCACGATCGCCATCGTACGAAGTGTCAGTGCGAACTCCATCATGACCGCTTACGGAAGGCGGTCGATGCCGGATTTGATCAACGCGCCTCCGTCGACCACCAGCGACGTGCCGGTGACGAACGGGGCCCGCGCGAGGTAGAGGACGGCTTCGGCCACGTCGGCCGGGTCGCCGACGCGCCCGAGGAGCGTCTCCGCGGCGCGCCGCTCGGTCTGGGAGGGCTCGACCGCGACGGGGCCCGGCGCCACCCCGCACACCCGGACGTCGGGGGCGAGCGCCTCGGCGAGCACGCGCGTGAGCATCGCCTGGGCCGCCTTGGCGGCGCAGTGCGGCGCGAAGGCCGGCCACGGCCG
This sequence comes from uncultured Thermoleophilia bacterium, assembly GCA_963742615.1. Classification (GTDB taxonomy): domain Bacteria; phylum Actinomycetota; class Thermoleophilia; order Gaiellales; family Gaiellaceae; genus PALSA-600. The sequence continues at coordinate 25,396 of CAVUMS010000005.1, forward strand.
GAAGGCCGCCACGTCCTCGACGATCACGAGGGCGCCGCGCGACTCGCGGAGCGGCTCCGCAGCCGCCTGGGCCAGGAAGAATGTTCCCTTCGCGGTGACGTCCATCGCGGCGTCCCAGTCCTCTTCGCTCACCTCGGCGACCGGTCTCGGCACGAACCCGTCGCCGGCACAGTGCACGACGAGGTCGAGCGAGCCGAGCGAGGCGAGCGCCGAGGCGACGAGCGTCTGCGCGCCCTCGCGCGTCCGGAGGTCGCCCTCGGCGCGCCCGGCCGCGAAGACCTCGAAGCCGGCTGCCTCGAGCCGCGCCGCGATCGCCGTCCCGATCCGGCCCGTTCCGCCCGCGACGAGCGCCCGGCTGTTCGGTGTCTGTAAGGACATGCCAACCCTGAGTAAAACACGCGCCTCGCGGTGCATTTCCGTGTTCTTCCCAGGCAACAATCAGCGTGAGATGAGTAGCCCACGCACCCACGAAAGGCAGGCCCCTGTGCTGCGCACGCTGATCATCGTGCTTGCCGCAGCGTCGGCGATGGTTGTCGCCGGCCCGGCGGTGGCCGCAACCAAGAGCATCTCGATCTACGGCTCCGGGTTCAGCCCGAACAACGTCACGGTCACCGAAGGCGACACCGTCACCTGGCTGAACGCCGACAGCGCCAACCACCAGGTTCTGGCGACGAAGGGTCAGTTCGTCTCGGCGATCCTGAAGCGCGGACAGAAGTTCTCGTTCACGTTCCGCTCGGCCGGCACGTACGCGTACCAGGACGAGCTGCATCCGAAGCTCACCGGCAAGGTCGGTCGTGAAGGGAGCCCCGCCGACCCTGACGCTCGCGGCGTCGACCCCGATCGTCGTCTACGGGACGAAGGTGGCGCTCTCCGGCGTCGTCTCGAACCACGCGGCGGGCGAGCAGGTGACGATCTACTACCAGCCGTATCCGCAACCGAACCTCATTCAGCGCTCGACGGTGCTGACGGCGGCGGGCGGGACCTTCAGCTTCCTCGTCGAGCCGCAGGTGCTCACGACCTACCAGGCCGCGTGGAAGGGCGCCTACGCGACGCCGACGACGATCCAGGTGCAGCCGAAGCTCTCGCTCGGCCGCTCCGGCGCCTGGATCATCCACGCGAGCGGCGGCAGGTCCTTCGCGGGCCGCGAGGTGCAGTTCCAGCGCCTGAACGCCTCCACCGGCCAGTGGGTGACGCTGCGCAAGGTGCAGCTGAACTCCCAATCGGCGGCGCGCATCGTCCAGACGATGCCGATCGGGGTCAGCAAGCTCCGCCTGACGATGTCCGTGAACCAGGCCGGCGCCGGTTTCCTCGGCGTCATCGGCCCGACGATCACCTGGCGACGGATCAGCTGACTCGACCCGCGGTGCCAGGCACTTCCGTGCCTGGCACCGCGTTCTCTTCAGCTCGCGGCGTCGAAGCGCCGGCGCGACCTCGTCCCAGTTGACGACGTCCCACCACGCGGCCAGGTAGTCCGGGCGGCGGTTCTGGTAGTTGAGGTAGTAGGCGTGCTCCCACACGTCGATCCCGAGGATCGGAGTCGCGCCGTCCATGAGCGGACTGTCCTGGTTCGGCGTCGAGACCACCTTCAGGCCGCCGCCGTCGACGACCAGCCACGTCCAGCCGGAGCCGAACCGCTTCACGCCGGCGTCGTTCAGCTGCGCCTTCAGCGCGTCGGGGTCGCCGAACGCCTGCTCGATCGCGGCCGCGAGCGCGCCGGACGGGTCGCCGCCGCCGCCGGGCTTCATGATCTGCCAGAAGAGCGAATGGTTCGCGTGGCCGCCGCCGTTGTTCCGGGCCGCGGTCCGCCGGTCTTCGGGCAGCTTGTCGAGCTGCTGCAGAAGCTCTTCGATCGGCAGCCCGTCGAGGTCCGTGCCCTCGACGGCCTTGTTGAGGTTGTCGACGTACGCCTGGTGGTGCTTCCCGTGATGGATCCGCATCGTCTGCTCGTCGATCGTCGGCTGCGAGCGCGTCGTAGTCGTAGGGCAGCGGCGGGAGCTCGTAGGGCATCTGTTCTCCTTCGATTCGAGGCCTGCGACAAAGATATGCTCCGCGCCGCACCCGCGAGCCGGAGGAGAACCATGGCCCTTGCGTACAACCACGAGGAGATCGCGCCCCGCGAGCTGAAGCCCGCACTGCTCGAGTTGGAGGGCATCTCCCGCGAGACGGTCGAGGCTCACTACAAGCTCTACCAGGGCTACGTGAACAAGCGGAACGAGATCCTCGGCAAGCTGGCCGGCGTCGATCTCGCGAGCGCGAACCAGGTGTACTCCGACCTGAGGTCGCTGAAGGTCGACCTGACGTTCGCGCTCGGGGGGATCAAGAACCACGAGCTCTACTTCGAGCACCTCGGCGGTCCCGGCGGTGACCCGTCGGGCGTCTTCGCGACGGTCGTGAAGCGGGACTTCGGCTCGATCGACGCTTGGCGCGCCGACCTCAAGGCGACCGGGCTCGCCGGCCGCGGCTGGGCCTGGACGGCGTACGACTGGGACGAGGGACGGCTCTTCAACTACATCGGCGACGCGCAGAACACGTTTCCGGTCTGGAACGCAACGCCGCTCGTCGCGCTCGATGTCTACGAGCACGCGTACTTCATCGACTTCGGCACCGACCGCGGCGCGTACATCGACGCCTTCTTCAACAACCTCGACTTCGACGTCGTCAACGACTGGGCTCAGCGGTACGGCATCAAAGCCTAGGCTTTGCCGGACTCCGGCCGTCGATCGGCCGCAGCTGACGCTAGCCTGCGCCGGTGGACTTCGCGGCCCTCGTCGTCTTCGGGTACCTGCTCGGCTCGTGCCCCTGGGGCTACTGGCTCGTGCGGGTCGTCCGACACGAGGACATCCGTGAGACGGGGTCGGGCAACATCGGGGCGACGAACGTCTGGCGCACGTACGGGGCGCGACTCGGCCTGCCGGTGCTGCTGCTGGACGTCGCGAAGGGCTTCGTCCCGGCGCTCGGCGGGATGCTCTTCGTCTCGCCGCACCACCTGAGCGGGATCTGCGCCGGGGCGGCCGCAATGCTCGGCCACTGGCGGCCGATGTTCCTCGGCTTCGCGAAGGGCGGCAAGATGGTGGCTACCTGCGGCGGCGTCTTCTTCGGCGTGGCGATCTGGGTGGCGCTCACGGCCGCGGCGGTCTGGCTGATCGCGTTCTTCACGCTCCGGTACGCGTCGGTCGCCTCCATCCTCGCCGGGCTCGCGCTTCCGATCGCGGCCGTGGCCTACGGGTACCCCGCGTCCGTGATCGTCTTCGCGGCTGCCGCAGCCGCGACGATCCTGTTCCTCCACCGCGGGAACCTGAAGCGCCTGCGGGCGGGGACCGAGAACCGCTTCACGTTCGGCCGGGCGCGTCATGCGTAGGCTCGCGCTCGTCGTTGGCCTGCTCGGCGCCCTCTGGCTCGCGCCGGGCGCGCTCGCGGCCGGCTGGTGCGGCACGGGCGAGAGCGCCACCGACCTGCCCGACACCGTCACCTCCCGCCAGGTCCACGCGATCGTCGCGGTGCCTTCCGACGCGCCCGACACGTTCGCGGCGCAGGCGAACCAGGTCGCGGACGACGTAACCTCGATCGTCGGCTGGTGGGCCGGCCAGGACCGACCCGGATCCCGCGGTTCGACCAGGCGCTCTACTCGGGCTCGCAGTGCCTCGACATCTCGTTCGTCCGCCTGCCGAGCTCGACGGCGGCCTATGCCGGCACCGGCGCGAACGTCGACTTCCGGAACATCGAGCTGCAGCTGGTCGGGGCTGGGTTCGACGGCAGCTACAAGAAGTACCTCGTCTACTTCTTCGGCTCGACGGCCGACGGCGGAGTCTGCGGCGTCGGCAGCGGCGAGCTCGACAGCGGGCCGTCATTCGCCGTCGTCATCCCCTCCGGCTGTCCGGAGGTGCCGAGCGACACGACCGCGACGCACGAGCTGCTGCACGCGCTCGGGGCGGTGCCGCCGGGCGATCCGCACTGCCCGGCGGACCCGGGACACCCGTGCGACTCGCCCACGGACGTGCTCTATCCCTACACGGGCGGCGAGCCGCTCTCGACGAAGGTCCTCGACTTCAACCACGACGACTACTACGGCCACTCGCAGAGCTGGCGGGACATCCAGGACTCGCTGTGGCTGCACCGGCTCGACGTGCCCCAGGTGGGCCTGACCGTGTCGTTCTCCGGCGCCGGCTCGGTGACGAGCGACCTGCCCGGCGTCTCGTGCACGGCCTCCTGCACGACGCAGTGGGATTCGGGCTCCGTCGTCCAGCTCGAGGCCGATGCGGGCGCGACCGACCGCTTCGTCCGGTGGACCGGCGCCTGCACCGGGCGCGCGGGCTGCTCGCTGACGCTCGCACAGGCGGCGTCGGTGTCGGCGGTGTTCGGCCCGCTCCGCATCCCGGTGCGGCTTTCGACGGCCGGTCAGGGAAAGGTCACCTGCACGCCGAAATGCGCGAAGACGTTCGCAGCCGGGAACGTTCTCCGGTTGCAGGCGGTGGCGGCGAAAGGCTGGAGGTTCGCGGGCTGGGCGGGCGGCGCGTGCAAGGGAACGCGCCCCACCTGCACGCCGGCGACGGACTATGCGCTGACGGTCAAGGCGCGCTTCACCAGACGCGCTAGGAGAGCCAGTCGCGCAGCTCGGTGTGCCGCTGCGTCGGCGCGCCGGCCAACTCGGCACGCAGCTCGCCCGCCGTGCCGGAGCGTTCCGCCACCACGTCGTGGCGGTGGATCGTCTCGAGGTTGAGCTGCCGGGCGAACAGGAAGTCGCCGTCCGCGAGCTCGGGGTAGTGGTCGAGCGTGGCGGCGAGCGCGTGACGAACGGCGTCCTCGACGAAGCGCGGCTGGAGATGCGCATGCTCGACGACGAACAGCTCGTCGGGCCGCTTGAGCAGCTCGTAGACGGGAGAGCTCATCGACCGTTCGACGATCTCCACGAGGTGCTCGGCGTTGATGCGCGCCTCGGTGCCGACGAGCAGCGTGCCGTGCCCGCGCTGGTTGTGGGTCGCGAGCGGGACGAGCGCGAGGATGCGCTCGACGTCGCCGTCGGCGAACCCGGCCTCGAGCAGCCGGTCGGCCGCAGCGCCGCGCACGAGCCCCTGTGCGCACGGGCACGCCATCATCCCGGAGGCTTCGACGCCGACCACTCGACGCACCTGTCGCGGCGACGCGCAGGCGATGCCGATCAGGGTGGCGATCTCCTGCGTCTGGAGGCCGCTGACCGGCGTTCGCCGCGCCAGCGGGTACTGCGCCTCGATCCGTACCTCGGCGCGAAGCGCGTCCTGGCGCTCGACGATGTGCCGCGCGATGTGCTCGGCCAGCGTCTCCACGAGGAACGCCTCGCCGATCACGACCTCGTCGATCGCCTCCCCGAAGAGCTCGGGGAACCGGGACATGTGCACGCCCTTCTGCGCCGGGTCGAGGTCGACCGTGCACGAGATCTCGGCGGCGAACGTCTTCTCGTGTCCTTCGTGGCGGATCCGGATCGCCTTCTGGACACCGGTCACGCCCGCGCGGGTCAAGGCCAGCGAGACGTCGGGCGCCGATGCCTGCAGGTCGACGGTGGGTGCGTCGCGAATGTTCGCCATCGGGTATGAACCGTAGCGCGATGGAGGAAGCCGAACGCTTTCCGCGCCTCGTCTCGCTGGCCTGCCACGACCTGAGAACGCCGCTCGCGACGATCTACGGCTTTGCGCGCACGCTCACGCGGGCCGAGGACTACGACGAGCGGACGATGCGGTTCCTCGGGATGATCGAGGCCGCCGCCGAGCAGATGACGGGCCTGCTCGACGATCTCGGTGTCGCGGCACGCATCAAGGGCGGGCGCTTCGACCCGCTCGTCCGGGAGGCGGACACGCTCGAGCTGGCGAAGGGCGACGATCCGAGAGTCGCGGTGCGCGGCGAGGGCGCACAGATCGAGACGGACGCCGAGACCGTGCAGACCGCGCTTGCTGCGCTGGCGCTGGCAGCGATCCGGCACGGCCCGGTCGAGCATGTCGTGTGGAGCGTCGACGGCCGCGTGCTGACGCTCGCCCCTGTCACGGCCGCGGCGGGGCCCGTCGTCTCGGGTCACGAGGTCCGCGACCTTGGCTCGCTCGTCGCTCGCCTCGTGGTCGAGGCGCTCGGCGGCTCGCTCGAGCTCGACGGCCAGGCGCTGCGCGTCGCGCTGTAGTCAGCCCGCGAGCCGAGCTGCGACCCAGCCCTGGAACGCGGCGATCAGCGGCTCCGCGTTCAGGAGCAGACGGCCGTTCTCGAGCAGCCCGGCCGCCATCCCGCGTTGCACCGATTCGACGAGCGCCGTGTCCTCGCGCCCGATCTGGTCGTCGAACGCGAAGAACTCGCCAAGCCAGCCCTCGTCGACGTCGGGCTCGAAGAAGTAGTCGAGGTAGCGCTCGGTGCGGCCGGGGGTGGCGGGCACGATCGGGCCGATCGACAGATTTGGGGTGCCGGGGAAGACGTTGATGCCCGTGTTCGGGTAGAGCAGGTGGAACTGGCCGCGCCCACCGCCCGTGCGCGCCTCACAGTGCTGCGAGGAGAACGTCGTGTGCGGCTCGAGCACGTAACGGTCGGGGTGAACGTCGACGACGGCGCTGAAGTCCGGGTGTGCGGTCGGGCAGTGGTAGCACTCGAGGAAGTTCTCGGTGACGACCTTCCAGTTCGCGTTCGAGGCGAACGGGACGCGCGAGTGGAACGTCACCACGTCGAGATCGAGGTCGCGGGCGAGAATTGCAGGGAGCTCCCCGAGCCACTCCTCGAGCGGTTCCGCCTCCGGATCGGGGTTCGCGAACAGGAACGGCCCCCACACGCCGACGCTCGCCGGGAGCAGCGACAGCGCGTCGGGCTCGAAGCCGGGCTCGCGGTCCGACCGCGGCGCCGCACGCAGCGAGCCGTCGAGGCCGTACGTCCACGCGTGGTAGTGGCACTGGAGCGTTTCCCGGCTCCCACAGTCCTCGGTCAGGACAGCGCCCCGGTGCCTGCACACGTTCAGGAACGCGTGCAGCTCGCCGGCGCGATCGCGGGTCACGAGCAACGGGATACCGCCGGCATCGGTGCTGAGAAAGGAGCCGGGCTCGGCGACCTGGGCCGCGCGTCCGGCGTACTGCCACGAGCGCGCGAAGATGAGGCGACGTTCGCGGCGGAGGATCTCCTCGTCGCCGTACCAGGCGAACGGAAGCGTGCGCGTGTCGGACGTCGTCGACATGCGGCGATGCTAGCCGCGGTCACGCTGAGCAGTAGAGGCTCCGCATCGCCTCGTAGGCGACCAGGTCGCCGTGCCCGTCGGCGGTGCGGCCGTTCAGGAGCAAGACGGCCACGCGGCTCCCGTCTCCGGAGACCAGGACGTTCGTCTCGAAGCCGTCGCCGCCGCCGTTGTGCCCGTACGCCGTGCCGGCGCAGACCGTGGCGTCTACGCCGATGCCGAGGGCGTAGCTGCTGAAGGGCGGCGGTTGCTTCAGCTCCGCGAGCAACGACGGGCTCGAGCAGCCGTCCGCGCATCACTCCCTGGAGGAACCGTGCTTCGTCGACCGCGTCGGAGACGATGCCGCCGTTCGCGCCCAGGCCCATCGTCCAGGTCGTCGTATCGGTCAGCTTTCCGGACGCCGCCACCCGGTACCCGTGCGCGTGCTCCTCGGCGATCGTCGCTGCGGGGTCGTACGCGGCGCTGGTCAGGTGGAGCGGCTCGAGAATGTGCTGCCGCATCAAGCTCGCCAGGTCGGCGCCGCCGGTGCGCTCGGCGATCATTCCCGCGACCATGTAGCCGATGTTGGAGTAGTGATACGTCGTGCCGGGCGCGTCCTCGAGCGGCAGCGCCGAGGCGAGCTCGACCCACAACCGCGGTGAGAACTCGTACGCGGGATTCGCCTCGAGCCGACGGGCGACGGCCAGCGCTCGCGCGCGTAGCGCCGGGTCCCGGACGCGATGCAGGTAGCGCCCCGGCGCGTGCGTGATGTCGTTCGTGTCGACCATCCCGCTCGTGTGGTCGAGCAACTCGCGGACGGTGACGCGCTCGCCGTACGGGAGGAGGTCGGGAAGCCATCGCGCGACCGTATCGTCGAGCCCGAGTCTTCCTTCGGCGACGAGTCGGATGATCAGCGTGGCGGTCCAGAGCTTGCTCACGCTCTCCAGGCGGACGCGTGTGTCGGGCTGCATGTGCTCGCCGGTCTTGACATTCGCGATCCCGGCGGATCCCTGCCAGACGCCGCGTGGGCCTGCGACGTACGCCGCTGCGCCGGGCGCGACGCGACCCCGGCCCTGCACGAGGCCGTCGAGGATCCGCTGGAGCTCCGGACGCCGGCGTGCGTCGGTCCGCGCCGACGTCTCACGCCACGACAAGACGGCGAGCCCCGCGACGAGAGCGAGCGCAACGACGAATATGAGGGGCTTGCGGTTCCGGATCGGCACCGGGCACAGCGTCGCCCGTCAGCTGACGAGGCGCATCCGGGATTCGCCGCCATGAACGGCGGGAAATCCGCGCTAGCCTCGCGGCTCATGGAGCTCCGCATCGAGGAAGCCTCCCAGTCGACTCTCGAGGCGATGGCGACGTGGCGGTATCCCGCGCCGTACGACTTCTACGACGGCGACGCCGAGCCGGTCCTGAACCCGGAGCGTTTCTTCGGCGCATGGGATACCGCCGGCGAGCTGGTCGGCTTCTACTACTTCGAGCCCAAGCCGCCCGATCTCGACTACGGGCTCGGGCTACGCCCGGACCTGACCGGACAGGGGCTCGGGCTCGACTTCTTCCGCGCCGGGCTCGCCTTCGCGCACGAGCGCTACCGCCCCGCCCAGGTCATCCTCCACGTCGCTGCCTTCAACGAGCGGGCGCGCCGTGTCTACGAGCGCGGCGGCTTCCGCGTCGTCTCCTCGCACGTCCGTTCGTTCGAGAAGTTCGGAGATGTCGTCTTCCTGACGATGGCCGAGATGGGCTGATTCGCGTCATCGGGTGACGACCGGCTGCGCGGTGACACTACGCAAGTGGAAGACAGGCCGCGCCTGCGTGGACGCAGCCCGTTCAGCTGGCGCGAGAACATGCGCCATGCGGTGGCCTCGCGGCGCGTGTTCCCGTATCTCGCGGGGATGACGGTCGCGCTCGGCCTCCTTGCGGGCTTTCTCGTGACGCTCGTCGACCGCAAGGACTTCCCGACCTTCGGAACGGGCGTCTGGTGGGCGATCGTCACGCTCGGCACGGTGGGCTACGGAGACGTCGTCCCGCACACAGCCTGGGGGCGGGTGCTCGGCAGCGTCGTGATCGTGATCGGGGTGACCTTCATCGCGTTCCTGACCGCGACGGTGACCTCGTACTTCGTCGCGGCAGAGGAGGGGGAGGCCCGAGCAGCGAGCCAGGACGAGATCGTCGGCGGCCTTGCGCAGCTGGTCGACGTCTTGGCGGACGTCGAGTCTCGGCTCGCGGCAATCGAGGCGAAGCTCGGTCCCTGAGTCGCGTACAATTGCCGGCATGCTGGCTGGTGACGGCGAACGCGAGCGGGCCGCCTGGGCCCTCCGGGAGCACTACGTCGGAGGCCGGCTGACGCTCGACGAGCTTTCGAGTCGGGTCGAGCGAGTGCTCACGGCCCGGTCGCGCCGCGAGCTCCGAAGCGCGTTTCGCGGACTGCCGCGCACATTCGACGGAGGCTGGCTCGCGGTCGACGGCCGCTCGCTGGCACAGGCAGCGGGTCGCGCGGCTGCGCTCGTGCTGGCCACCGCTGCGTACGCGCTGTTCAGCTTCGTGCTGCTCGTCGTGTTCGCGCTGACGATGCTGATCCACGGGGTCTCGACGGGTGCGCTCCTCGTGTTTCTCGTCGTCTGGCTCGCGCCGACGTACCTGCTCTCGCGGCTGTGGCATCGACGCCGGCCTCGACGCGTTTCGCCCGGCTGAGCCGGTTCGCCAACCTCTCGCGATCGGCGGCGTCCAATCTCATCGACGCCCATGACGCTCAAGACCGGATGCCGCTATCGCGTATTCGTCTCGGCCGTCTCCAAGACGCCGAGCTTCGACGGCCGCTACGTGGGAGCGGTCGAGCTGGCCGGTGCGGTTCGAGGTCACGAGTTCAGCGTCATCGACTCGACGGCGCGAGCCCGACGGTGGCGCCCGATCCTGCTCGTCGACGAGATCCGCGAGATCGAAGAGCTGGCGGACGCCGCCTGAGCGGCGCATAGGCTCTGCGGCCGTGGAGGCCGGCAATCGCGCGCGGCTCGATCGGGTCTACGGCGAGGAGACGTGGCGCCTCTACGCCGTGCTCGACGAGAGCCTGTCGCCGCGCGGGCCCGACACGCTCTACGACTTGGCCGGCAGCTATGTGACCGCAGGCTCGCGGCTCCTGGACGCCGGCTGTCGCGACGCGGCGCACCTGATCGCGCTCGTCGAGCGCTACGAGGTCACCGGCGCCGGTATCGATGCGGTCGCGGTGCACGTCGAGCGGGCGCGTGCGGCGATCGACGCCGCGGGAATCGCCGAGCGTGTCGAGGTCTGCATCGGCGCGCTCGAGGAGCTCCCGTTCCCCGACGCCCACTTCGACTTCGTGTGGTGCCGCGACGTGCTCGAGCAGGTCGACGATCTCGACCGCGCCCTCGCCGAGTCGTTCCGCGTGTTGCGAGGCGGCGGGCGCATGCTCGTGTACACGACCCTCGCGACCGACCGGCTCACGCTGCAGGACGCCGCGCTGCTCGACCGCCACCTCGGGAACGTGGCCGGGAACCTCGACGAGGGGAGGGTCGAGGCCGCGTTCGCGCGTGCCGGCTTCGTCCTCGAGCACAAGGACGAGATCGGCACCGAGTGGCGCGAGCACGTCGAAGAGCGGGCCGGCACGGTCTCGCGCGCGCTGCTGCGACTTTCGCGCCTGAGGCGGCAGCGGGAGGCGTTGATCGAGCGGTTCGGGAGCGACATCTACGACCACGTCGAGGCGAACCTGCACTGGGAGGTCTTCCAGTTCCTCGGCAAGCTCGCGCCCGTCGTGTACGTGCTCGCGCGACACGAGTCGCCGCGGCCGCGTGCGATACTCGCGGAGATGCACCCCGACGACCTGCGCCTACTCGAGACCGCCGGGAGCGAGGCGAAGGTCGCTTCCGGCCGCGTGTTGATCGAGCCCGGGCAGCTCGGCTCCGGCCTCTACGTGATCCTCGAGGGGACGGTGCTCGTCGAGGCACCGGAGGGCACGCGCGAGCTGGGCGCAGGCGGCTGGTCGGCGAGCGTGCCCTGCTGTCGGCGGACGGCAAGCGAACGGCGCGCGTGCGTACGACCAGCGACGTCCGCGTGCTCGCGGTCGACCGCGTCGACGTCGAGCGGCTGTGCGCCGACAACGCGGAGTTCGCACGTCGCCTCGCCGACTATTGAGCGACGGCCGCCGCTAGTCTCTGGCTCGTGCGCGAGCTGCAGCGCGGCATGTGGTGGTGGGAAGCGGTGCATCCGGAATGGACGCCCGAGGACGCCGCGACCGAGGACTGGGGGCCCGAGGTGTCCTCGTATGCGATCGACGACGGCGAGCGGTTGCTGCTGATCGATCCGACGGATCCGCCGAGCCCCGTGCACGAGCTCGCCGCAGAGCGCCAGACGGTGATCGTCCTGACGTGCCCGTGGCACGAGCGCGACACCCGGAGGCTCGTCGAGCGCTTCGGCGCGTCGGTGTTCTCGCCGCCGTCCGACCATTCCGACGGCGCACCGCTCGAGGCGCAGTCCTTCGTCGCCGGCGACCGGCTGCCCGTCGGCGTCGAGGCGTTCCCGGGGCTCGAGCCCAACGACGTCGTTCTCTGGATCGAGAGCCGCCGGGCCATCGCCGCGGGCGACACCCTGATCGATCGCGGCAACGGCTTCGAGTTCCCGGCCGACTGGGCGAACAAGGGCGTCTCGGCGGAGCAGATCCTCGAGTCGCTGCGCCCGCTGCTCGAGCTGCCGGTGGAGCTGGTGCTCCCGACGCACGGTCCGCCGACCGACCGGGCCGGGCTCGAGCGCGCGCTCGCCTGACGATGGTCGACGAGGCTCGCCTCGAAGAGGTCGGCTCTGGCGCTCGCGCCCGTGAGCCCTGGCTGGTTCGTCGTCAACGTCGGCGATGCGGCCTGGGTGCGGAACGATGCATTCGGCGCGCGGTGCGTCTTCGAGAGCAGCCCCCGCGTGCTGGCGGAACGCGAGGACGCCGAGCCGCAGATGTTCGCCGAGACCGGCTTCACGCTGGCGGTGCTCGAGCCCGGCAAGCCGACCGGCATGTACCACGCCGAGTCCGGCCAAGAGGACTTTCTCGTCCTGAGCGGCTCGTGCCTGCTGCTGATCGAAGAGGAGGAGCGGCCGCTCCGCGCGTGGGACTTCGTCCACTGCCCGGCCGGGACGCTTCACACCTTCGTCGGCACAGGCGACGAGCCGTGCGTGATCTTCATGACGGGAGCGCGGCGCGAGGGCAAGACGATCGTCTATCCGAGGTCGGAAGCGGCGCGCGCGCACGGCGCCGGCGTGGAGACGCGAGACGAACGCGCCGGCCGAAGCGTACGCGCCGTTCGCGCACTGGCGGCTCGGGCGGCCCGACGCGTGGGCCGTCCTCCCCTGGGGACCGTGACCGACAGCCCAGGGGACGGAGGCCGGCGCGGTGAGGTGTTCGATGCGGTGGCGGAGGCGTACGACCGGGAACGCCCGAGCTATCCGCCCGAGCTGATCGACGCCGCCTGCACGACTGCCGGCCTGCGGGCCGGGTCACGCGTTCTGGAGATCGGGTGTGGTACCGGCAAGCTGACGCAGGCGCTTCTGGAGCGCGGGCTCGTGGTGGATGCAGTCGATCCCGGCGCGAATATGATCGCGTTCGCACGCAGGCGCGTGCGCAACTCCGACGCCGTCGAGTTCCACCTCGGGAGATTCGAGGAGGTCTCTCTGCCGGAGCGGGCCTTCGATGCCGTCTTCTCCGCCGCCGCGTTCCATTGGGTCGATCCGAAGGTCGGATGGGCCAAAGCGGCTCGCTCGCTCCGCCCCGGCGGGACGCTCGCGCTGATCATGCACGTCAGCTACCGGAACGACAGCACTGTCGCCGACGACGAAGCGCTACATGAGGTGTTCAGGCCGTACTGGAGTGACCCCGCCACCTCGTTTCCGCTCCGCGACTTGACCACCGTCCGTGCCGGTGTCGACGAGCGCCGCGACAACGTCTCCGCCGTCTGGACATGGCTCGGCCACCACGACCTCGACAACCCCGAGGCCGCGACCCTCTTCCGCGACGTCCGACTCACGACGCAGCACGTCACGTGGGAGCAGACGGCCGATGACCTGTGGGCGCTGTTCGAGACGACGTCGCTGTACCTGCTGCTCGATCCGGACCGCCGCGAGACGCTGGAGGCGGAGGCGCGAGCGCTCATCGATCGGCGAGGCGGGCAGATCCGCACCAGCGAGCTCGCCGTCCTCGTCACCGCCGTCCGATCCGAGATTTGAGAGGGTCCTGCGATCCGATGGCGCGTCGTGGCAGGTGCTGGGCCAACCGGCGAGTAGACTCGACGGGTCGCCTCGTTGCGCGCTTCTCCTGAGGCCCGTTCTTCGCAGCAGGGCATCCACCCGAGAGGGGACACATGACGAGCACGATCGCTGTCGTCCGGCACCAGGTTGCGGACTTCGACGCGTGGAAAGAGACGTACGACGCCTTCGCGCCTGTCCAGACCGAGCACGGCGTGCGCGCGCACCAGGTGCTCCGCTCGATCGAGAACCCCAACGAGATAACCGTCACACACACGTTCGACTCACTCGACGCCGCGACGCGACTTCTTCGCGCAGCCGGAGCTGAAGGAAGCGATGGGCCAGGCGGGAGTCGATGCCGAGTCCGTCGAGATCTCCTACTTCGACGAGGTCGAGAGCGGCGCGCTGGTTGGTGCGTAGGCAGTGCGATAGCCGGTCCGCGCTGCTTGGCGGGCGCGGTCCGGCTCTTCTGTACGCGTCACAGATTCCGCGGCTCTAGCGAGGAGGCGGATGCTGCCCCCGGATTCCACAGCGCCGGCAACCCTGCCTCCCGGGGGCCGCGTGCACGTCCTCGGGGCAGGGCCCGTCGGTCTCATGCTGACGGCGTTGCTCCAGTCGACGGAGGGGTTCTCCGTGCGCCTCTACGAGAAGCGACGTGAGTACACGCGTACGCGCATGGTCCAGCTCGCGCCGTACCTCGTGGCGGATTCCGTGGAGAGTTATCGCGCCGACGCCATCGACGGGGACAGCGTCGAGGCGGTGTTCGATCCGGCCGAGCTCGCGGAGGGCCTCGCCTTCAGACGGTCGATTCCCCCGGACCTGATGGCGCTTCTGCGCGGGTGGGCGCTGGGGTTCTGTCCTCTCAACGCGATCGAGCGCTCCATCAGCGATCTGATCGATGCGCGCGGATCGAGTGCGGTGCAGCGCACCGCGGCCGTCGTCACGGCGGACGACGCAATGGCGATGCTCGAGCCGGGAGACCTGCTGATCGACTGCACGGGCAGCTCGTCGCTGCTCCGAGATCGCCTGGCGCTCGGCTCGGGCGAGGTGGATGGAGGCGCGAACACGCTCAAGATCCGGCTCGAGTACGCGCTCGTCATCACCTTCCTGTACGGGCAGAAGTACGACTGCAACGAGTACTGCAAGTACGCCAAGAACATCGAGAACCCGCAATACAAGTTCATTCCCATGGTCCACCGCACGCACTACGACGGCAGCGTCAGCCACGTGACGGGCATCGTGAACATCAGCGCCGAGGAGTACGAGGCGATGCCGTCGCGATTCGACGGTCAGTGGCTTCGCAGCAACTTTCCCCGCGTCGCCGAGTCGATGGACCGGTTCATCGACAAGATCAAGCAGGAGACGCAGGGCGAGATACTCGGCGACCTGGAGATCGTCCGGATACCCCTTGATCTCTACCGGGCTCGCAATACGACGAGCCGCCGGTGGCGCACAGCGGGTTCCGGCGATCACCCCTTCGCCACCTCACCGGTCTTCCTCGCCGGCGATTCGGCGATCGGCTCTCCTTACTTCCAGTCGATTTCGCTCGGTTTCGAATGCGCGATGTACCTGGCCGGGCTCATCGCGCAGCGTGACCTGCCGGTCGGAGACATGCTCGATCGCTATGAGCTGT
The DNA here is from genome assembly GCA_963742615.1 of uncultured Thermoleophilia bacterium. Taxonomy (GTDB): domain Bacteria; phylum Actinomycetota; class Thermoleophilia; order Gaiellales; family Gaiellaceae; genus PALSA-600. The sequence continues at coordinate 40,413 of CAVUMS010000005.1, forward strand.
ACAGCTACAAGCAGTGGCTTCGCGTCTACATGCGCAGCAAGATGATCAAGCACAACAAGGACATCTTCGAGTCCGTCGACGACCCGCTCGCGGTCTTGGAGATGCTGCACATCTACTAGCCGGACGCCGAGCGACCTGGAAGGAGAGACTCATGGACATCATCGAGCAGCACTTTGCTGCCGAGAACGCGCACGACGTTCCGGCAACACTTGCGACGTACACCGAGGATGTCGTCTGGGACGACGTCGCCAATCCTGCGTGCCCCGTGCAGGGCAAGAGCGCCGTGGGCGAGATGTACGGAGGGATCGTGGACGCGATTCCCGACCTGCACCTGGAGTCGACAAGCCGCTTCGTCTGCGGCGACCACGTCGTCGACGAGTCGATCCTCACCGGCCACGTCCGCGGCTCGTTCATGGGCATCGAAGGCGGCGGAGCTCCGGTTCGCTTCCGGATGCTGCACGTGTTCGACATCCGCGACGGGCTGATCAGTCGCGAGCAAGCCTGGTTCGACACCGCGCGAGTCGCCCGCCAGTTGGAGTCCCACCGGCACGGAGCAGCCGAGCCGATCGGCCACTAGCCGTCTGAGGCGGCGAGCTTGCGCGCTCAGCGAAGCGCTTCGTCGAACCGCGGGTCCTGGCGTACGGCGGCGAGGTCGTCGTCGCTGCGGGCTTGCTCGCGAAACGGCGGGAAGAGCTCGACGGATCGCTGAAGGTGGTCGAACGTCTCGTCGCCGGTCTCGCCGGCGAGTGTCGCGAAGCACGCGTAGTTGTAGTGGAGGCCCGGGTGGTCGGGCATGACCTCGAGGCCACCGCGAACAGAGGCGAGTGCGTCGGCATAGCGCTGCTCGCCGTAGGCGGTCATCGACGCGTGGTGGAACGGCCACGCCTCCCCCCAGTCGATTGCCTGGTACGCCTGCCCGGGTGTCGCACCGAGGGCGAGAACGGTCCCGTCACCGGTCGCCTTCCGTTGCGACTCTGGCCGGACGTACAGCAACGTCCCTGCGGGCGCATCGAGCGTCTCGCCGTCGATCTCGAACGACGCGGTGCCGTCGAGCACGATGTAGAGCTCCTCCTGACCCGACCCGGCCTCGTCGTGCTCGTTGATCAGCGTGCCGTTTTCGTCGGATGTGAAGGCGTTGACTCCGAATGCTTGGATTCCGAGGTGCTCGCGCACCGGAATGCTTCTGCCGCGCCGCTCGATGTCGTCGAGGCGCGCGACTTTCCACTTCGAGCTGACGTCCATCAGATCACCTCCGTGTGCGCGGTCATTGCGAATCGTCGATGCTAGCCGCTGTTGTCGCGGGCGCTTGATCTCGTTTCGTCACGCGGGAACGTCACCAGAGCACTTCGTGCACCGGAATCGCATCGACTCGAGGAGGACCGATGTATGCACTCGTTGGTCGCGTCCAGATCAAGCGGGGCCATGAAGAGGAGACCGCCGCGATGGCCCAGGAGCAGGGTCCAGCGCTCGTTCAAGGGATGTCCGGGAGCAAGGGTGCCTACTGGGCGCGGGCTGTCGACGGCGGCGGCGAGGTGATCCAGCATTCTTTCTGGCTGTTCGAGAGCGAAGAGGACGCGCGAGCGGCCGAGGCCGTCTTCGAGTCGCTGCGGGATATGCCGCAAGCGCCCGCTGTCTTCATCAGCGCCGACGTCTGCGAGGTCGTCTCCCAGATGTGAGGGGCGGCAGCCATGTCGCCATGGTTAGCCGTGCGGCGCTATCGCGTTGAACACCGTTGCGGCGTGAAGTGGTCCCGCAGTGAGGTCGAGGCGCCAGCATCCTGCGCTCGGGAGGTTGATGTTCGAGGCATAGGACGGCGCTCGGTTCTGGCCGCTGTAGCTGATCTCGACGAACTGTTGCCATGTTGTCCCCGGCCCGTCCAGGCGTCGGCCCTTGACGACGACCTGACCGGCACCCAGCGCTGTCTTCGCCCGCGCCGCGAGGAACGCCCAAAGGATCTTCATGTTCGTGGCGCCCCCGGGTGCGTGGCCGTTGGTGTAGATGGTCGCGTGCGTCATCTTCTGCGCTCGCCACGCCTCGGGCCAGTACCAGAGCAGTCCGACAAGGCCCTGAGCGGAGGGCGTGCCGGCCACCCAGGGCAAACGCCTGAGACCAGCGGCGTTCCCGGGATACGGCCTGTAGTGGACCACCGAGGCCGGGCAATACGACGAGGTCGAGGCCGCGTTTCCGCTATGCACTATCGCCGCGGCGAGCAAGCCTGTCACTGCCGCGGCAACCATCCACGACGTCTTGCCGAGGTGCGCCGTCACGCCGTGTCACGGTACGCGTCGTGGTAGTTCCACCACCGGTAGGGCGGCGTCTGTGGATTGCCCTCCGGTGAGTCCTCCCATTCCTCCTGACGCCCGAGGGCTGTGATGTCCAGGTAGCTCCAGGTGCTTCCCATGGCCTCGTCGCCGCGGCTGTCGACGAAGTAGGTGCGGAAGATTCGCTCCCCGTCGCGGATGAACGCGTTGGTGCCGTGCCAGTCGTCAACGCCGAAGTCGGCGTCGAAGTCGTCGGTCAGGGTGTACCAGGGAATGGCCTCCCATCGCATCCGTTGCTTCAGCCCCTCGATCTCGGTCTGGGGCGCGCGCGAGACGAACGCGAGCGTCGTGTCCCGCGCGTTCAAGTGTGCAGGGTGCGCCACCTGATCGGCGACGAAGGAACAGCCCACGCATCCGCGCTCGGGATATGACCCGCCCTCCGCGTAGGTCGTGACCTCCGGCCCGTAGAAGAAGCGGTAGACGATGAGTTGGCGGCGACCCTCGAAGAGATCGAGCAGGCTGGCCGGGCCGTCCGGCCCCTCGAAGCGATAGTCCTTCTCGACCGCCATCCAGGGCATGCGGCGACGTTGTGCGGCCAGCGCATCGCGCGCTCTTGTGTGCTTCTTCTCCTCCGACAGCAGTCTCTCCCGGGCTGCCTGCCACTCCTGCGGCGACACGATTGACGGTGTATTCATCACGGGCTCACTCCTGAATCGGCTCGAATCGAAGCAGCGTAACGCCCGAATCGAAGGCCTACGAGGCCCGCAGGAGTCGCAAGCCGACATTCCGCCGTTTCCGGGGGTGGCTACTAGGCGGGGGCGGTGGGTGGCCGCGAGCGGCCCGAGCTCGCCCACAGCCATGCAGCGAAGCCGAGCGCGACGATGGCAAGCAGCAACAGGAACCACTCGACGGGGGCAGCTGCGCTTACGCTGTGGACGACTGATCGGCTCGGGCCTGCCGGGGTCGTTCTGGTCGTGGCGAGTGACAGCTTCGGCTCCCCGGTCGCGAGCAGCAACGCAGTGACGATCACGGTGATCGCTGCGAGGGCGGTGAACGCCACGAGGACCAGCGGTCTGCGGCGCGCGTTGCTTCGGCTCGGCGGGCCGGGGATGATTCCCCGCTCGGCTGCCCAGGAGGCAGCGAACGAACGCGGATCGGAGGAGCTGTTTCCGAGGAGCTCCTCGGCGGAGACGCCTTCGGCCTCGGCTTCTCCGAGGTCGGCGGCCAGGTCTGCCGCCATCTCGTCTGCGAGCCGATCGGCGACACCGAGGCGCCTCCACTCGCGGCGGCACTGCTCGACGAAATCATTCATGAGACCACCTCGACTTTGACGGGAGCGAGCACTGCATCGACGGCATCGCGGGCAGCTCGCCATTCGGACACGCCCATCGCGAGCGCCAGCCGCCCGGCGCTCGAGGGGCGGTAGTACTTCCGCGGCGGCCCTCCGTTGCTCGCGGCCCGGTATGTCTCGACCAGACCGTCACGCTCCAGGCGTCCCAGCAACGGATAGATGGAGCCCTCGCCGACGATCGCGAGACCGCGGTCGCGCAGCCGCTTGGTCATCTCGTAGCCGTACGCCGGCCCCTCGTCCATCACCGCCAGTAGGCAAAGGTCGAGCACACCGCGAAGCAGCTCCGTTCGTCGCTGAGCTCCCAGTGCCATGCACCGCAAGGTACCAGTTACTGCCTTGCCTCGCAAGTTATTTCGGGGGCGGGGTGCCGGCCCTGAACAGGCTTGAAGAGTTACCCGGCCGCCAGGTGCTCGAGAGCGTCGGCGCGGCCGATGCAGTCCTGGAGCAGGATGGCCCGGTCGCCATCGAAGGTGAACACCTTGAACACGTCTCTGGCCATCTCGTCCGGGCAGTGCGGGTCGCGAACCGTCATGCCGACGGCGACGTGTGGCCCCGCTTCGATGAACTCGGTCGGCTCGAAGTGAAGCCCGTGGCGACGTTTGTTGCCGAGGAGGTCGACCACCTCCTGGCGGTTTCGTCAGGTCGGCGTGGCGCCGTCGAAGCCGCTGCCGGGTACGCCGAGCCACTGCGCCTCCTCGGCGAACAGTTCGCGGAAACCGCTGACGTCACCCCGATCGAGCGCGGCAAACGCCTGCTCGAGACGATCGGTGCGTTCGCTCACCACTCCTAGGATACGACCCGGCTGGTCCCGACCGAAAGCGCGCCCAGTGACCTTCGACGGACCGGTTCTAGCGGCGCCGGCCGCCGAGCGCCCGAATGACAAACCACCCTCCCAAGCCAACGAACCCCAGTAACACGATCACCAAGATGGCGTTCACGACCACCCGCCTCATCCTCCTCTGATCGAGCCGGTTCTCTGCGGATCACACCCAGACTATTCGCGCGTTCCTGTCGCGTGCGCCCGCGTCCTTGTCACTCGAGCCGCGGGAGACGTGTCAGCTCGCGAGTTGCGCGGCCTGCGTGCCGGCGAGCAGAGCGCTTTCGTGGTTCACCGAATGACATGCGCGACAGCGAGCCTCGTACGAGTCGAGCGCGCCGACCTGGATCGTCTCGCCTTCGAACGGCGCCGGCTCTCCGTCGACCAGCCGCTGGGTCATCGTCGCCGGGCCGCCGCAGCGGTGGCAGACGGCCTCGAGCTTGTCCACGAACTCGGCGACGCAGAGCAGCGTCGGCATCGGCCCGAACGGCAGGCCGCGAAAGTCCTGCGCGAGCCCGGCGGCGACCACGCGCCCACCGCCTTCGACGAGGTCCGCGATCACGTCGACGATCCCGTCGTCGAAGAACTGCGCCTCGTCGATGCCGACCGCGTCGTACCCGTGCGCGAGCCTGCGGACGTCGCCGCTGGTGGACGCCGTCGCCGCCCGCATCTTGGCACCCGCGTGCGAGACGACGTGACCGACGTCATACCGGTCGTCGATCGACGGTTTCACGATCAGCGTGCGCAAGCCCGCGATCTCGGCGCGCCGCAGACGCCGGATCAGCTCCTCGCTCTTGCCGCTGAACATCGGCCCGCAGACGACCTCGAGCCAGCCTCCGCGCTGTGGCTGCGTCCGGATCACGGCGCGAGACACTAACCGGCCCACCAGACGTACACGTTCGTCTCGAGACGCTCGAAGCCGAGCCGTGGGTACAGGCGGTTTGCCGCCTCGCGTGCCGGCCGGGAGGTCAGCTCCACGCGCCGTGCGCCGGCACTGACGGCGCGGTCGACCGCATCCCGGGTCAGCGCCTCGCCGACGCCGCGGCCGCGCGCCGCCTCGTCGACCACGACCGACTCGATTCGCGCCCTGACGCCGCTCGGGATCCGGTAGACGACGAGGGTGAGCATGCCGACGATCCGGGCGTCGTCGATCGCCGCGAGCAGCTCCACTCCCGGCTGCGCGAGCAGTTCGTCGAGCTCGGCCCGGGTCGGCGGCGTGCGGTTGGGCGAGAGCTGCTTCAACAGGCGCGCCACATCGTCGACGAGCTCGTCGCCGACGTCGCTGACCGGCGCGACTCTCAACGCAACAGTCTGGAGAGTCGCCGGTCTTTCAGCACGCGGCCCTCGGTCTGGCACGTCGGGCAGTAGTAGATCGTGTGCTCTTCGAAGTCGACGCGGGCGATAGGCGTACCGCAGCGTTGACAGGGCCGGCCGAGCGCGTTGTGCACGCGATAGGTCTTTGCGTCGTTCGCGCCGGCGAGCCGGAGCTCGAGGCCGCGTTCGAGCTCTTCGCGGATCGCGGTGGCGAGGCGTTGGGTCTCCTCCTCGTCCACCTGCGTCGAGAGCTGGTACGGCGAGAGCCGCGCGGCCCACAGGATCTCGTTCGCCCAGGCCCGGCCGATGCCGGCGATCAGCCGCTGGTCACGCAGCAGGGAATGCAGCCGCCGCGAGTCCGACGCGAGGATCTGCCCGACCGCCTCGGCGTCGAGCTGGTCGGCCTCCGGGCCGAGGTGGGCGAGCTCGGCCGCGATCGCGTCCGGCCGCAGCAGCCAGACGCCGGCGCGCTTCTTCGAGCCCGCCTCGGTCAGCTGCAGCTCGCCGCCGTCGGCGAAGCGGATCCGGAACATCGGAGACTTCGCGCCCTTCGCGCCCGAGGCGATGTGCCGGAGCCGTCCGGCGCTCATCAGGTGCACCATCAGCACGAGCTCGTCGTCGCCGGTTGGCAAGAGGAAGCGTTTCGCCCTGCGCTCGACGTGGAGCGTCGCGCCGACGAGCGCCTGCAGCGGCGGGTCGATCGTCTTCAGCGTCGCGACGTGCGCCGGCCCCGCGCGCTCGACCGGCGACGCGGCGACGAGCGGGTCGAGCTGACGGCGCCAAGCCTCGACTTCGGGTAGCTCTGGCAGCGTAGGCTCCTCGCGGACGAGTGACGATGGACGCGATCAGGGTAGTCGTCAGGCGCGGGGCCGTCGTCGAGGCCGTGCACCGCGTTCACGCGGTGACGACGTGGGGTGACACGTGGGGCGACCCGTCGCTGGCGTTCCTTCTGCGCTCGTCGGTGAAGCCGCTGCAGGCAATCCCGTTCGTCGATGGCTACGAGGACCTGGACGACGACGAGATCGCGATTTCCTGCGCGTCCCACCATGCCGAGCCGGCCCAACTGGCGGCCGTCCGCAAGGTGCTCGCCCGGGCGGGGGCAACCGTCGACGATCTCGAGAACGGGACGCAGGAGGGCCGCCCGGATGGGCGGCTCGGGCACAACTGCTCGGGCAAGCATGCCGGGATGCTGGCGGCGTGTCGCGCCCACGACTGGCCGCTCCACCCGTACCGCGACCCCTCGCATCCACTGCAGCAGCGGATCGCAGAGCTCGTCGGCGCGCCGGGAACGGCAGTCGACGGCTGCGGGCTCCCGACGTTCGCCACGACGCTCGATGATGCCGCTGAGCTCCTGACCCGGACGCCGGCGCGGATCCGCTCGGCGATGCGCGCTCATCCCGAGCTCGTCGGAGCGTCGCGCGGCGCGCCCGACACCGATCTGATGCGCGAGGTCGACGGGTGGATCGCGAAGGGCGGCGCCGAGGGCCTGTATTGCGCCGCGCACGAGGACGGGCGCGGCTTCGCGCTGAAGGCGGAAGACGGCTCGTACCGCGGGATCGGGCCCGCGCTCGGGGTCGTGCTCGGGCTCGACTCCTTCCGTGATGTTCCCGTCACGAACAGTCTCGGCGAGACCGTAGGCTCCGTCTTCGCATGAAGGTCTTCATCGTCAGCGACATGGAAGGCGTCGCGGGGATCGTGAAATGGCAGCAGGTGACGGGCGGCCACGCGATGTACGAGGAAGGGCGTCGGCTGTACACCGGCGAGATCAACGCCGCGGTGCGGGGCGCCAGGGCCGCAGGGGCGACGGAGATCGTGGTGATGGACTGTCACGGCGCCGGCGAGGGGTGGACGTTCAACTCGCTGATCCCCGAGGAGCTCGATCCCGGCTGCGAGTACGTCGTCCAGAACGAGTGGACGGAGTACGTCGAGTACCTCGAGCAGGGCGTCGATGCTGCGCTCTTCGTCGCGATGCACGCGATGGCAGGAACGCGCGACGGCGTGCTCGCGCACACGGTTAGTGGGTCGTCGTGGTGGCGCCTCCGGTTCAACGGCGTCGAGGTCGGTGAGACAGGGATCAACGCGGCCCTGTGCGGGCACTGGAACTGCCCCGTCCTGCTCGTCACCGGCGACGAGGCGTCATGTCGCGAGGGGAAGGCGCTGCTCGGCGACGGGCTGACCACCGTGGCGGTCAAGCAGGGCCTCGGCAGGTTCAGCGCGCGTCAGCTGCCGGCTCCGCGCGCGCGCGAGCTGATCGAGGACGGTGCGAAGCGGGCGTTGGGCGACCTGTCCGCGGTCCGTCCGTACGAGCCCGGCCGCCCGTGCGAGATCACGATCGACTTCAACACCTCGGATCACGTCGAGAAGTACCGCTACCGGCCGGACGTCGAGATCACCGAGCCGCGCCAGATCGTCTCTCGGGCCGACGATTGGTGGACGGCGTGGCGTCAGTTCTTCTTCTAGCGGCGGTGTAGAGGTCGCCGGTGAACCGTCCGCGCACTGCGGGCTCGACCTTCGCGGTGGCGCGGAGCTGGTACAGGTGGCTCGTTCCGCCGAGGACGCCGGCGCCCACGTAGTCGTTGAAGTCTCGGGTGAGCGCACGGATCTCGAGTCCCGACTCGACAATCGTCCGCTGCAGTTCGAGCTGCGCGCCCGGCCGCCGCGAGCCGAACGACAGGAAGACGGTCGAGCCCTCGCCGGCGAGCGCTTCCGTGGCGCGTGAGAGGAAGAGCCGAGCGCCTTCCTCGGTGTAGGGCGGGTCGGTGACGACGGTGTCGTAACGCCCTGCGTGCTCCGGCGGAAGCGGGTCGCGCAGGTCTGCGTGCACGAAGCGGCATGGGAAGGGCGCGTCGTCGAGCTCGTCTGCGACGAAGCCGAGCAGCCGCTCGTCCACGTCGAGCACCGTCAGTTCCTCGATCACCTCGCCCGAGCCGAACCGCGTGACGAATCGTGCGAGGGCGAGCGAGATCAGGTCGTCGTCGCCGAGCAGCATGATCCGCCGTCCGGCGATCGCCCCCGCGGCGTGGAGCGCGAGCACGCGGCGCAGCATCGTCTTCGGCGTGCAGTGGCACTGGTCGAGCTCGGTTCGCACGTTCGGTGCCGCTTCCGCGACGCGGGCGAGCCCGCGGCGAAGGTGCACGACGTTCTCGGGAAGCGCGATCCCCCGCCCGCCGCACGCCGGGCACGTCGTGTCGAGGGCGAGCGAACCGCCGCGGGCGAACCGGCGGCGGCCGGCGACCGTCAGCTGTGCCGGGCGCTCGTCGGCGACGACGCCGTGCCGACGGAGCTCGCCGCAGATCGCGGCGACGATCGGCACCGGCAGGTCGACCGCCCGCGCGAGCACGCGGATCGAGACCGGCTCGAGCCGCGCCAGCGCGGTGAGGACCGCGCGCACGCCGCGCGTGCCCTCGATCAGCCCGACCTCGCGCGTCACCGCGCCGACGATGCGGTCCGACTCAGTCAATGACCCGGGGCACGCAGTTGACCTTTGCCCGCACGATCTCGAGCCGCTCCCGGATCTCGCCCAGCACGGCATCGCCGTCGACATCGCCGTACGACAGCAGATCGATGTTCGCCAGCCCGAGCTCCGGCCACGTGTGCAGGCTCAGATGAGACTGCGCAAGCACGAGCACGCCTGTGACGGCCCCGTTCGAGAACACACAGAATCGCTCGCCGAGGACCACGGCGCCGCCCGCCTCCACGCCCGCATACAGCGCCGCGCGCAGGCGCGGCTCGTCGGTCAGCACAGCCGGGTCGGAGACCCAGGCATCCATCGTGTACAGGCGCATCGTCTGCGCCCGGTCCCGCAGTTCCAGCACTTCGAGCTCCTTCTCGCGAGGGTGGGCGTGATCGCCGCCGCCACCGCGAGTGGAACGGTCAAGAAAGGCTGAGCGCTCGGTACTCGGTCAGGCGGCGGCGAGGGGGGTGATGCAATCCACGGTCATCGAAGATCCCCTCCTCTCGTCGCTTGACGTCATTGACGGTAGCCGCGTGCGCATCCGTCGTCAACCACGAGTACGGTGACTCGGCCGCCATGCTTCGCCCGGTTCTGCTCGTCACCGCTGCTCTGTCGTTCGTGTGCATCGTGCTCGCGGGCGCGGCCGGCGCGGGGAGCACAAAGCTCCCGGCGCTCCCCGAGAGCTGGCCGCATACCCTTCAGCTCGGGGTCGCGGACTCGCCAGGCGGGGCCGCGGCGCTGCGACGGGCCGCACCGTTCGGCTTTCGGTACCAGTACCTCGCCGGTGGCGCAAACACCGGCCAGGGGTGGTCGACGTGGAACCCGAACGGCACCTTCGCGTCGATGTACGTCGACGACTCGTGGCGTCACGCCGAGATCCCGGTGCTCACCTACTACATGCTGCTGCAGTCGAAACCGGGTGGTGGTGACGAGGCGCACGCCGACCTGTCGAACCTGCAGAACGCCGAGACGATGTCGGCGTACTGGAGCGACGTCCGGCTCCTCTTCTCGCGCGTGCACGGGACGAGGCCGGTCGTCGTGCACGTCGAGCCTGATCTCTGGGGCTACCTCGAGCAGGCGAACGCGGTCGACCTCGCCTCGGCGTTCGCTCAGCAGTGGGTGAAGCTGCGCGACGAGCTCGCGCCGAACGTGATCCTCGCGTACCACATGAGCGGCTGGGGGACGAAGCACGACATCGGCTACGAGGATCCACCCGACGCGACGGTGCGCGCGTACGCCGCGCAGTCGGCGGCGTTCTACCGGTCGCTGCACGCGCGGTTCGACATCGCGTTCGAAGACTTCTCCGACCGCGACGCGGGGTTCTACGCGAAGATCAACGGCAACCCGAACACCTGGTTCAAGCCTGCCGACTTCCATCGGCATCTGCTCTACGCGAAGACGTTCGTGGCGCTCGCCGGGGTGCGGATGGTCGCCTGGCAGATCCCGCTCGGCAACACCTTGATGCGCGCCGAGAACAACACGTGGGATCACTTCCAGGACAACAGGGTGCAGTGGCTGATCGGCGACGGGACGCGATCGCGTCTTCGCCAGTACGTCGCGGCGGGTTTCGCCGGGTTCCTGTTCGGGCGCGGCGCCGACGGCCCGACGTGCGCCTGCGACGCGGCGAAGGACGGCGTCACGAACCCGGCGCCGATCAACGGGAACACACGTCCGTCGCTGTCGGCCGACGACGACGGCGGGTACTTCAAGGCGCAGGTGCGGAGCTACTACCGAGCCGCCGCGCTACCACTTCCGCGATGAGCAGGATCGTCGTCGCGTGTCTTGGCGACTCGATCACCGAGGGCTCGCCGTACTGGGACTCGCGCCGCCGAGTCGGCAATCCGATGGGCCAGTGGGAGCATTGGGCCGGGCTCGAGCATCCCGAGCTCGAGCTGCGCAACTTCGGCATCTGGGGAGAGCGAACCGACGAGATCGCTGCGCGGCTCGACGAGTCGGCAGCGGGCGCCGACGTGCTCGTCGTGCAGGGCGGCATCAACGACATCGCACAGGGTCGCGCGGTCGATGTAGCCGCCTCGAACCTGCGAGCGATGGTCGAGCGCGGACTCGCGCTCGGGTTGCGTGTCGTCGCGTGCGACGTCCTGCCGTGGAACAACGGGTGGCCGGGCGCCGAGGCGCCGATCCGAGAGCTCAACGCGCGGGCGCGCGCTCTCGGCGTCCCGGTGCTTCCCTTCCACGACACGCTCGAGGACCCCGACCGCCCCGGGCGCATGAAGCCGGAGTGGACGCACGCCGACGGCGATCACCCGTCGCTCGCGGGCTACCGCCGCCTCGGCGAGCTCGCCTTCTCGCTCCCTTCGGGGTCTGACCCGGGTCTGACCCGGGTCTGACCCTGTGCCCTCGGAGCGCGGGGAGTCGCGGCGCCCGAACCCCGCATGGTCACTGGGTTTTCGAGCGGGAGGGGTCTGACCCGGGTCTGACCCCGGAGGTTCGCTCGCGGCATCCGTGAGCTCATCCCGCGCTTCGTTCTCGCGGAGGACGACGGCTCGCCTTCGTGCGGATACGGTGACGCGCGATGGCACTGCTTGCCTTACGCGGCGCGGCGAAGAGCTTCGGCTCACGGCTCGTGCTCGACGGGCTCGACTTCGACATCGAGCCCGGCGCTCGCGTGGGCGTGATCGGGCCGAACGGCGGCGGCAAGTCGACGATGCTCCGCATCATCGCGGGCCTCGAGACTCCCGACGCGGGCGAGCTGACGCAGCGCCGCGGCCTCGTCGTCGGCTTCGTGTCGCAGCAGCCGGAGGGCGACGACCGCAACGCGCTCGAGATCGCGCGGGCCGCGCGGCCCGACCTGGACCGCCTCGAGCGCGAGCTCGCCGACGTCGAGAGCCGGCTCGGGAGCTCCTACGACAACCTGGCGAAGCTCTCGCGGCTACTGGCCCGCCAGGAGGAGCTCGTCGAGCGCTGGACGGCGGCCGGCGGCCCCGGCTTCGACGGTCGCGCACGCGCGCTTCTGCTCGAGGTGGGTCTCGACGACGACGACCTCGCGAAGCCGACGCGGGTCCTCTCCGGCGGACAGCGGAAGCTCGTCGGCCTCGCCGTCGCACTGCTGCAGGACCCGGACGTCCTACTGCTCGACGAGCCGGAGGCGCACCTCGACGTGCGGGCGCGCGAGCGGCTCGAGTCGGCTGATCGCGGGTTCGACGGCGCCGTCGTCGCGGTCTCGCACGACCGCTACCTGCTCGACGAGACGGTCTCGACGATCGCCGAGCTGAACGGCGGCCGCGTCCGCATCTGGCCCGGCAACTACTCCGCGTACACGGTCGCGAGGGAGCTCGAGCTGCAACGACAGCAGCAGCTGTACGTGACGCAACAGAAAGAGATCGCGCGGCTCGAGGAGGCGATCCGCCGCTTCGAGGACTGGGCGCGCCGCGTCGTCGACGAGCGGCACATCAAGCAGGCGCGCAACAAGCAGCGCCAGATCGACCGCATGGAGAAGGTCGAGCGGCCCGTGCTCGAGCGGCGCAAGATCGCGCTCGAGCTGCGGCCGAAGATCCGCGGCGGGGAGCGCGTCGTGGAGCTTCACGGAGTCGGCGTCGAGCTCGGCGGAATACCCGTTCTCGCCGGGATCGACCTGACGGTGCTGCGCGGGGAGCGCGTCGGCGTCGTCGGCGAGAACGGCGCAGGCAAGTCGGTGCTGCTTCGCGTGCTCGCAGACGAGCTTCCTCCGACCGAGGGCGAGCGCAAGGCAGGCCCGTCGATCCGCTTCGGCCGGCTCGCGCAGGATCGTCGTCCGGACGACCCGAACGCGACGCCGCTCGAGCTGGTCCGCCGCGCGGCGCCGATCTCGGAGGGCGAGGCCGTCTCGCGGCTGATGAAGTTCCTGTTCGCCTACGAGCAGGTTCGGCGGCCGCTGCACACGCTGTCGGGCGGCGAGTGGACGCGCCTTCAGCTGCTGCTGCTGATGCTCGAAGGCGCCAACTGCCTGCTCCTCGACGAGCCGACCAATCACCTCGACATCGAGTCGGTCGAGATGCTCGAGTCCGCGCTCGAGTCCTTCGACGGGACCGCGGTGTTCGTCTCGCACGACCGGTACTTCCTCGACCGGATCGCCGACCGCATCCTCGAGGTCGCCGACGGCGACGTGCGCTCGTTCGAGGGCGGCTGGTCGAGCTGGCGGCGCCGCGCCGCTCGCTACGAGGAGGTCAGCGCGACACGCTGATCGGCCTGCTCGATCACGAGCGGGTCGTGCGTCGCGCAGACGACGGCGGCTCCCGTCGTCGCGAGCGATCCGTCCGAGCAGCACTCCCACCGAGATCGCGTTCGCACCGTCGAGACGCGATGTGGGCTCGTCGGCGAGCAGAAGGGCGGGCCGCGAGGCGAGGGCGCGGGCGATCGCCGTGCGCGCCCGCTCGCCCTGAGAGAGCCGCGACACCCGCTGCGTCGCGCGCTCGCCGAGGCCGACCGAGTCGAGCGCCGAGAGCGCCGTCGGCCGGTCCTCGACGCCTCGCAACGCGAGCGCCAGCTCGACGTTCTCGAGGGCCGAGAGGTGGGGGATGAGCCCGACCTGCTGCCCGACGTAGGCGATCTTCTCGCGCCGGAGCGCAGCGCGCGCGGCACGGTCGAGGCGCGTCAGATCGACCCCGTCGAGCTCGATCGAGCCGGCGTCCGGGAGCTCGAGCCCGGCGAGCAGGTGCAGGAGCGTCGTCTTCCCCGAGCCCGACGGCCCGGTGACGGCGTGCAGGATCCCCGGCCGGAGGTCGAGCGAGAGCTCATCGAGCACCGTCGTCGCTCCGAATCGCTTCACGAGCCCGCGCGCGACGACGACCGGCCCCGTGGCCGCCTGGCTGGTGCCGGGCACCTCGGTGCCTGGCACCGAAGTGCCCGGCACCGGATCGAGCACCGCCGACCCGGGCGGCGCGTCGATCGGCTCGACGACCACGCCGCCCGCCTCGAAGCGCGCGGTCGCGCGGGCGCCGATGCCGGCGCGGAGCAGCAGCTCCTCGGGCAACCGCAGCCAGCCGCCGCGGCCGACGACGATCGAGTCGGTCGCCTCGCCGTCGCGCGACCACTCCTCGGAGACGCGGCCGTCGCGGATCCGGACGATGCGGTCGGCGATTCGCGTCGACTCCGGGTCGTGGCTGACGATCACGGTCGTGCACCTGTGCTCGCGCACGAGCTCGGCCAGCGTCGCGTACACCTGGTCGGCCGTCGCCGCGTCGAGCTCGCCGGTCGGCTCGTCGGCCAGGAACACGCGCGGCCGATGCGCGAGCGCGGCGCAGAGCGCGACGCGCTGCTGCTCGCCCCCTGACAGCTGCGCCGGTAGGCGGTCGCGCTTCTGCGCAAGGCCGACGCGCTCGAGGAGCTCGTCCGCGCGGCGCAGCCGCTCGGACGCGCGCGCTCCGCGCAGCCCGAGCTGCACGCGCCACGAGCTCCCGCGCGGTCAGCTCCGGTGAGAGCGCGCGCGTGTAGTGCTGGTCGGCGTAGCCGAGCAGCGACGAGCGGTACTGAGCGAGCCGGCGCGACGGCAGCTTCCCGATCTCCTGGCCGTACACGCGGACGACGCCGGCCGACGGCCGGTCGAGGCCGGCGAGGATGCGCAGCAGCGTCGACTTGCCGGAGCCGCTCGGGCCGAGCACGGTCAGCACCTCGCCGTCCGCGACCTGCAACGAGAGGCCCTGGAGCGCGGCGGCGTCGCCCTCGGGGGTGGAGTGGACGCGGAACACGTCGCGTAGCTCGATCGCCGTCGTCACGCGGCCCCCTCCGCCGCCCGGGCCGGCGCGCGGCCGCGCAGCGACGTCGCGAGGCCGACGAGCAGCATCGCGAGGACGACGTACGCGATCGCGGCGACCGCCAGCACCGGCCAGTCGACGACGAGCCGGAGCGGCGGCTCGGGCTCTGCCGCCGTCGCCGTCACCGACACCAGCGAGATCACGAGCGCGGAGAGGATCGCTCCGAGCAAGAGGCCGCCGACGACGCCGAACGCCGCGACGAGCAGCGCGCGCAGGCGGAGGTGTGCGCGGATCGTCGCCGGCGCGGCGCCCTGCGCCTCGAGGTCGAAGAGCTCGCCGCGATCGTCGCGCACGTCGGCCACGATCGCGAGCAGCAGCCCGACGAGCGCGAGCAGCGAGCGCGACCAGCGCCGTGCCGGCCAGGGTGATCAGCGCGCCGCGCGCGAGTGGATCGGCGTCGAGCTTCGCGAGCGTCGCCGCGCGAGAGGAGACCGAGAGCGCGGTGAACGGCGCTCGGTCGAGCCGATCGGCCGTCGCAGCCTCGCGCCCCGAGCGGGACGTCGAGCCAGAGCTCGTCGGTGGTGCCGAGGCCCGGCGAACGCGTAGTCGAGCAGTGTCGACGTCGTCTGTCGGTCGGCGATCACCGCATCGCCGACGATCGACGGGAACCGGCGAACGACGCCGACGATGTGCGCCGCGACGTGCTCGCCCTCGATCTGCAGCGGCACGATCCCGTCCGGCGCCGCGGCCGCTGCCACACCCGGCGTGACGAGGACGGTCGAGCGGCCGGCCGTCGGTTGGCTGCGCGGGGCGGAAAGTGCCGGTGCGGTCGGGCGTGATCAGGTAGCCCGCTCGACGGCCGGTCCCGCTCGCGCCGCCGACGCCGACCCAGCCGGCGAACGGATGGGCGACCGCGTGCCCGTTGACGGTCGGCGTCCCGAGCATCAGCACGCCCTTCGCGCTCGGCTGGATCCCGATCCCGCCGTTCGCCGTGAACCGCCCGCCGTTGAGGAGATAGAACTGGAGCCCGGCGAGCGTCGCCGAGACGAAGGGGATGCGGCCGCGCAGCGTCACCGTCCCGCGGCCGTGCGTCCGCCCGAGCGTCACCGGCTCGTAGTCTCCGAGCGGCGACCGGAAGATCGCGCGCAGGCCAACGTCGTCGCCGCGGCTCGAGACCGGCAACGCGAAGCGCCGTCCCGGCGGCAGTGCGGTCGTGCGCAGCGACTCGTTGCGGGACGGCGTCAGCCGGCGGCCGAGCTCCGAGAGCGGCTGCGTCGCGAAGTCGCTCCGCCAGCCCTCGACGTTCGCGAGCCCCGGCGTCGGCAACCCGAGCAGCGTGAACGTCGCGCCGCTCGGCACGTTGCCCGACAGCCGCACCACCTGCGACGGCGGCGTCGGGTACGCGTTCGCCGGCGCGCCGTGCAGCACCGGAATGAGCTGCGAGAGGTCCTCGGTCAGGACGAACGACGCCGGGACCGCGTACGCCGCCTCGTCGTGCTGGCCGCGCACGAGCGTCGAGCGGTAGACGAGCGCGAAGAGCGCGAGGCCGATGCTCGCCACCAGGAACGTCGCGGCGATCGCCGCGTGCCCTGGGTTGCGGGCGAGCGACGCCGCGGCGAGGCGGAGTGAGACCGGCCCGCGCCTTCCCGCTCGCCCGAGCAGTCGCAGCCCCGGCGCGAGCAGCCTCGCGCACAGCACCGCTGTCGCGAAGACGATCAGCGCCGGAACGAGCAGCAGGAAGGCGCTCGTTCCGCTGCCGGAGGCGAGCGACTGCGCGTCGATCGAGCCGCGCGCCCATCCGACGAGCACGACGGCGATCGCGCCGAGCGCGGCGGCGTCGAGCGGTGTGAACGCGAGCCTGCCGAGCTGGATCGACGGCGCGCGCACCGCCGCGTAGAGCAGGAGCCCGGCGACGACCGCGACCGCGAGCGCCGCCGTCAGGCCGCCGGGCGAGAGCAGCCCGTGGACGACGACCTGCCCGGCCGGCGAGCCCGCCTGCGCGGCGACCACCGCGGCCACGGCGCCTCCGGCGACCCAGCCGACGATCGTGCCGAGCCCGGCGAGCGCACCCGCCTCCGCCAGGGTGAACAGCTCGACCTGCCAGCGCCGCGCGCCGAACCACTGCAGGCGCCGGCGGGCGTCGCCGACGTCGCGCCGCAGCGCCGCGGCGGCGAGGACGGTGAACGCGAGCAGCAGCGCGCCGCCTTCGCCGCCCAGAAGCAGCAGGCGGCGAGCTGCGGCAGTCGACGACGACGCGGCCGCCGACAGCGTGTCGGTGGGCGCGGTCACCTGGAACGCGTCCGGGCTCGCCTCGAGCCGGGCGGTCACCTTCTGCACCCGCGCCGAGAACGCACCGACCGTCCACGGGTGAACGTCGCCGCTCCGCATCGGCACGAACCACGCGTACGAGCGGTAGAACGTCTCGAGCTCGTTCGTGCGCGAGAGCCCGGCGATGCCGTTCGCGATCACGATCGGGCTCGGCTGTGGCGTGTGGTAGCGGACGGCCTGCGCGACCATCTCGGTGCGCGGCGCGGGCAGCACGAACGGCGCGATCGGCGCGTCGGGCTTCAGGGTGGCCCGGCCGACGACGACGAGCCGCAGGTTCGGCGTCGAGGGAATCGGCCCGGCGCCCTTCAGCCGCAGCACCTCGCAGTGCGAGGGCACGCACACGCGCGGGGAGGCGCCCCGAGATCAGGCGCACGTAGCGGCCGAGGTCGTCGGCGGCGCGCAGATTCACGAGTCGTCCCTGGATCGACGACTCGCGGAAGAGCATCGCGGCGGCGGGCGGCTGCGCCGGTCACCGTCTCGAGCTGCGGGGCGACCTGGGCGTTCAGGCGCGAGAAGTCGTCGACGGCACCGCTCCAGCCCACCTCGACCTGGCGGTCGGCCGGCTGCAGCGCGGCGGTCGCCTCCGCGAGCGCGCGGTCCCGCATCACCAGCCGGCCGCCGAGCACGCCGGCCAGCACCGCCGCCCCCGCGACGACGCCCAGCGAGACCAGCAGAATGCGCTCGCCGCCCGCGGCCAGCCGCGCCGCGGCCAGGCGAAGAGGGAAGCCGATCCGACGCAGCGACACCGGTACTCGCATCGTACCGGTGTCTAGAATGATCGGCAACCGTGAGCCCCCGTTACGACGTCCCCAAGGCGGCGCCCGAGCCGCTGCGCCGGGTGCAGCTGCTGATCAACAGCGTCGACCTCGAGCACGAGGTCGACTGGCTCCCGGAGTGGCTCGAGGAGCGCGGGCTCGGCCGGGAGGTCGAGCGGGCGCGCGAGCTGCGCGAGGCGCTGCGCCGGCTCGTGCTCGCGAACAACGGCGCTGTGCTCGACCCGTCCGCGCTCGAGGCGGTGAACCGCGCGACCGGCAGCCTGCGTCTCGAGCTCGTCGCCGACCGGGGCGTCCACGTTCGCGTCGAGGGCGGGGACGCGCTCGACGACGTCGTCGCGGTCGCGCTCGAGGCGATGCTCGACGGCAGCTGGGAGCGCCTCAAGGCCTGCCGCAACTGCCGCTGGTCGTTCTACGACTACTCGCCGAACCGCTCGGCGACGTGGTGCTCGATGCAGCTCTGCGGCAATCGCAAGAAGACGCGCGCGTACCGCAGCCGCAAGCGTGCCGGGGGATAGCAGCCGCGTTTGCGAGGATCGCGCCGCATGGCGCGAACCGTCACCGCAAGGGCCGCGCTCGGCGGGCTCGCGCTTGCGTTCACCCCCGGGTTCAACGTCGCGAACGTCGGCGCCGTCGCCGATCGCACCGCGCACGCCTACGGGATCGGCGCTCGGCGTGGTCGGGCTCTTCACGACCGCGCTCTTCGTCACGCACGCCGCGTTCCAGGTGCCGATGGGACGCCTGTGCGATCGGTTCGGTGCGCGGCTGGTCGGCGGGCTGGGGTTGCTTGTGGTCGCCGCGCGCGTCGGCGGCCGCGCTGCTCTGGCAGGTCGCGGCCTTCGCGATCGGGATGCGGTTGGTCGCCGGCATCGGGACGGCTGCCTCGTTCGTCGCGGGCAGCGACTACGTCCGCGCGACGATCGGGACGGCGGTCGCCCAGGGCGCCTACGGCGCCGCGAGCATGGCCGGCGGCGGGCTCGCACTCGCCTTCGTCCCGTTCTGGTCGTCGTGGCAGGCGCCCTTCGCGACGGCGTCGCTGATCGCCGCCGCCGGTGCGCTGCTGGTCGCGCTCGCCCCGGCCGCCGGCAGCCGCGCGGCGCCGCGCGGCGCGCGCTCGCCGGTCTTCGACCGACGCCTCCGCCCGCTCGCGGTCTGGCACGCCGCGTCGTTCGGGCTGTCCGTGGTCGTCGGCAACTGGGTGGTGACGCTGCTCGAGCGGGGCGGCGGCGAGTCCGAGCACGTCGCGGGGTTCGCGGGCGGGCTCGTGCTGTTTCTCGGCGTGTTCTCGCGGCCGCTCGGCGGCCGCTTCATCGATCGTCCGAACGTCGTGCGGGCGAGCCTGGCGCTCGGCGGGCTCTCGGTCGCCGTGCTCTCCGTCGCGCAGCCGCTCCCCGTGGCCGTCTGCGCCGCCGCCGCAGCGGGTTTCGCGGCGGGGATCCCCTTCGCGCCGTCCTTTGCCGGCGCTCAGCGGCTGCGGCCCGACGCTCCGGGTGCGGCGGTCGGGACGGTGAACATGGTGCGCCGCCGCGGTCATCCTCGTCGCGACGCCGCTGCTCGGGCTCGCGTTCTCGCTTCCCGGCGACGGCCGGATCGGTTTCGTGCTCGTGGCGGCGCTCTGGGGCGCCGCGGCGCTTACGAAGCCACGCGTGATCGAGATCGTCGCGCCCGGGCGCAGCCGCCGGAGCAGCCCCACGAGCTGCGGCCTCGGGAGCGACACGCAGCCGTTCGTGGCGTGCCCGCGGTCGTCGTGCAGGAAGATCGCCGAGCCGCGTCCGGGGACGGCGGGGCGCATGTTGTACTCGATCACGGCGAGCTCCCGGTAGGCGACCTTCGCCTTCCAGAGCGCCTCGCTGCTCCCGCCGAACGGCGGGTCGGCGCCGCACGGGAGGCGGCGGAACGAGTTGTAAGCCGGGCGAGCGCGCGTCCTCGTCCCACCAGTCCCCGCAGCGGAGCCGGTGGTAGCGCAGGCGCACGCCGGGATTCGGGTCGAGCCCGTAGACGACCGGGCCGATCGCGAACGTCCCGAGCGGCGTCGTCCCGTCGCCCTCGCGGTGGCGCGCCGACAGCCCCGCGTAGCCGACGCGCGCGCGCCACGGCCCGAGCACGCGGGCGCCGCACTCCTCGAGCGACACTTGCGCGACGGTCGAGGTCGCCCGCGGCGCCACGACCTCGATGCGCTGGGCGCAGAGCTGGGCTGCGAGCGCGAGCGCGGGAACGAGCATCCAGCGAGGGTACGTTGTCCGGCGTGCCGGCCCTGCCGCCGTTCCACGCCTCGGTGTCGCCGGTGTCGGCCGCGGCGCTCGGGGCGTCGTGGCACCGCGGCTGCCCGGTCGGCCCGGAGAGCCTGCGACGCGTCCTCGTCTCCTACGTCGGCTTCGACGGCAAGGCCCATCGCGGGGAGCTGGTCGTCAACCGGTCGGTGACCGCTGACGTCGAAGGGGTGTTCCACCGGCTGTACGCGGCCCGCTTCCCGATCAGGCGCATCCGCCCGGTCTCCGACTACGGCGGCAGCGACGATCGCTCGATGGCCGCCGACAACACGTCGGCGTTCAACTGCCGCTACGCGGTCGCGCCCGGCCCGAAGCGCTGGTCGGTGCACGCCTACGGTGAGGCTGTCGACGTGAACACGGTCGAGAACCCGTACCTCGAGGGCGGCCGTGTCCTGCCCCCGGCCGGGCGCCGCTTCGTCGACCGCGCGAACGTGCGGCCGGGGATGGCGGTCGCGGGCGGCGTGCTCGTGCGCGCCTTCGCCTCGGTCGGCTGGCTGTGGGGCGGCCGCTGGAGCGCCACCCCGGACTGGCAGCACTTCTCGAGGACCGGGGGCTGAGGTCAGTCCACCGGGACCGGCCGCACGTCCTCGAGCCGGTCGACCCGGGACAGCTCCGGGAAGAACCGGGGCCAGACGAGCGCGAGGCCGATCGTCACCAGCCCTCCGGCGACCACCGCCGGCACGGCGCCGAGCAGCGCCGCCGCCAGGCCCGACTCGAAGGCGCCGAGCTCGTTCGAGGCGCTGATGAACACGTTCTCGACCGCGTTCACGCGTCCGCGCAGCTCGTTCGGGGTCGCGAGCGCGACCGTGGTCGAGCGGATGTTCATCGAGAACATGTCGACGAACCCGCTCACGGCGAGCGCGAGCGCCGACAGCCAGAAGCTCTCCGACAGGCCGAACACGACCATGCTTGCGCCGAAGACGCCGACCACGACGAGCAGCGTGCGCCCGGCCCGGCCGCCGAGCGGCCGTCGCGCCAGCCGGGTGCCGGCGATGAGCGCTCCCACGGCGGGGGCGCTGCGGAGCAGGCCGAGCCCGACCGGGCCGGTGTGCAGCACCGAGCGCGCGAACAGCGGCAGGAGCGCGACCGCGCCGCCGAAGAGGACGGCGAAGAGGTCCAGGGTGATCGCGCCGAGGACGATCGGCGTGCCGCGGATCATGCGGATCCCGCCGAGCAGGCTCTCGAGGCGCGGGGCCTGCTCCTCCTCCCGCGACGCGTCGGCGAGCTTGGGAAGCCGCAGCACCGAGACGCCGGCGACCAGGAAGAGCGCGGTCGCCGTGCCGTAGACCAGCTCGGGCTGCACCGCGAACAGCAGCCCGCCCGCCGCCGGGCCGGCGATCATCGCCGCCTGGAAGGCAACCGAGCGGAGCGCGAGCGCCCCCGCGAGCAGGTCGACCGGGACGATCTCCGGCGTCAACGACCTCGCGGCCGGGGCGCCGATCGCCTGGGTCACGCCGGTCAGCGCGGCGAGCGTGAGGAAAGGCCACAGCTGACGTGCACCGCCGATCGTGACGCCGAGCAGGAGCAGTGCGACGACCGCCTCGGACAGGATCCCCGCAGCGAACAGGTGCGTGCGCGACATCCGGTCGGCGAGCTGGCCTGCCGGCAGCGCGAGCAGGAGCAGCGGCAGGAACTCGGCGAGGCCGATCAGGCCGAGGTCGAGCGCGCTGCGATTGATCGCGTAGACCTGCCAGCCGACCGCAACGGCGATCATCTGGGCGGCGAACCCGGACGCGAGAAAACCGGCGAACAGCCGCCGGAAGTCGCGTACGTGCAGCGCAGGGGGCAGTTGCCGCGAGAACAGGCCGGGCAGGGTCACGAGGGTCAACTCTGCCCGACGGGTGCGCCTCTTAGGTCCCCCACAGGTCGCTCCGAGCCGTCTCTGAGCCAACCGGGATTCCCTGGTCGGCGTGACTACGACTCAGACGGAGGGAAAACACATGTTCAGCTCTACGTGGCGGCGGGTTGCCGCCCTGGCCGCGACGGTCGTGCTGGTGGGCGCGACCGCAGCCGCGGTCGCCTACGGACTGGGCGCGCGCCACGCGCCCGCCGCGGCGCCGGCCGCCGCCACCACGGCGGCGGCGTCGACGAACGGCACGGCACGGCCGACCGCGAACACGAGCGGGCCGCTGACGATCGGCGAGATCGCCAAGGCGGCCACGCCGGGCGTCGTCGAGATCGTCACGTCGACCTCGAGCTCGGGCCAGCAGACCCCGCTCGGCGGCGGCGGAGGCGGGACCTCGCAGGCCGAGGGAACCGGCTTCGTGATCGACACCGCCGGCCACATCGTGACGAACGAGCATGTGGTCCAGGGCGCGAGCTCGATCACGGTGACGTTCGACGACCAGTCGACGTACCGCGCGACGCTCGTCGGCAGCGACGCGTCGACCGATCTCGCGGTCCTGAAGGTCAACGCGCCTGCGAGCCTCCTGCACCCGCTGTCGTTCGGCGACTCGAAGACCGTCCAGGTCGGTGACGGCGTCGTCGCGATCGGCGACCCGTTCCAGCTCGACCGACACCGTCACGAGCGGCATCGTCAGCGCGGTGGGACGTGAGATCACGTCGCCCAACTCGACGCCGATCGAGAACGCGATCCAGACCGACGCCGCGATCAACCACGGCAACTCGGGTGGGCCGCTCTTCAACCTCGACGGCAAGGTGATCGGCGTCAACTCGCAGATCCAGAGCGACGGCGGCGGGAACGAAGGCATCGGATTCGCGATCCCGTCGGCTACCGTCCAGCGCGTGACCTCGGAGCTGATCTCCGTCGGCACTGTGAAGCACGCGCTTCTCGGAATCGACGCCCGGACGATTCCGGCGAGCCTCGCCGGCACCCTCGGCGAAGCGGCCGGCGTCGCTGTGGCGCAGGTCCAGTCCGGCTCGGGTGCCGCGAACGCAGGGTTGAAGGCCTCGACCGGCACGACCACGGTCGCCGGGGTCAGCTATCCGACCGGCGGCGATGTGATCACGAGCGTCAACGGCACCGAGGTGAAGACGTCCGAGGAGCTCCGCGGCGATCATCGACGAGCACTCACCGGGCGAGGAAGTCACGCTCTCGGTGAGCCGCGCGGGCGAGTCGCGGACGGTGACGGCGAAGCTGGGGACGCGCTCGGCGGCGTGAGGCCCGGCCCGATCCTGTTCTTGGCGACCGCGGCTCTGGCCGCGGTCGCCGTTCTGCCTGCAGACCGCGGCAGCCGCCTCCGGACGACGAGCAGAGCTCCAACTGGGCGGGCTACGCGATCTCCGACGCGGCCACGATCGGCGGGGCGCCGGTCGCCGGCTCGACGACGGCGCTCACCTTCTCGAGCGTCACCGCGACATGGGTGCAGCCGCGCGTGAGGTGCACGAACGGTGAGCCGACGTACTCCGCGTTCTGGGTCGGCATCGGCGGCTTCGCCGGCGATGCCGGGCGCGCTGGAGCAGACGGGCACGCAGGCGAACTGCAACTCGTCGGGCAAGGCGACCTACACGGCGTGGTTCGAGCTCGTGCCGGCGCCGACGGTCTCGGTCAACCTCGAAGATCAGGCCGCGCGACGTGATCACGGCATCCGTGAACATCGTTCCGACCGGCGTCCTCGTCCAGATCAAGAACCGCACGCGCAAGACGAGCTTCACGAAGCTCCTCTCGACACCGTCGGGTCTCGACGCGACGTCCGCGGAGTGGATCGCCGAGGCGCCGTCGACCTGCGACATGATGTTGACGCGCTGCCGGGCCCTACCGCTCGCGAACTTCGGCAGGGTGCCGTTCACCCGTATCGCCGCGATCGCCAACGGCCACGGCGGCACGGTCACCGACTCGATGTGGACGTCGACCGCGATCGATCTCGTCCCCGACCTGTCCTCGGCCCGGTTCGGGAGCCTCGGGTCGCTGGGGAGCGCGAAGCCGACCGCTCTCGACCCGACGGGGCGGTCGTTCTCGGTCGCCTACTCGGGCTCCGACTCCTAGCCTCGGGACCTCGACACCTCCCCCGGCCGGGGGACGGCCGCGGGCACCGGGACCGCCGATGCTCTCCTCGTGGAGCCCGTTCGCCCACGTTCGACCCCTGCGCCGGAGTCCCCGGCGTACGACGACGTCCTGCGCCGTTATCGGACGCTCGTCGAGCAGCTTCCGCTCGTCGTGTACATCGACGCGCTCGATGCCGCCAGCTCGAACGTCTTCACGAGCCCGCAGATCGAGCCCCTGCTCGGCTACACGGTCGAGGAGTGGGCTTCCGACGCGACTCTCTTCGTGCGGACGCTTCACCCCGAGGACCGCGATCGCGTCCTGACCGCGCACGCGCGGACGCACGCGACCCACGAGCCCCTCTCCGTCGAGTACCGGCTGCTCGCGCGGGACGGCCGGGTCGTCTGGGTGCGCGACGAAGGCGTCGTCGTGCTCGGCGACGACGGCAGGCCGCTCTACCTGCAGGGCTACCTGCTGGACGTCACCGCCGAGCGGGAGGCACAGGCTCAGCTGCGACAGATGGCGCTGTACGACCCGCTCACCGGGCTCGCGAACCGCGCCTTCTTCCACGAGCAGCTGCAAGGCGCAGCCGCACTCCGCAAGGAGGACGAGGAGCAGACCGCCCTCCTCTTCGTCGACCTGAACCACTTCAAGGAGGTGAACGACCGCTTCGGGCACGACGTCGGCGACGCAGTGCTGGCGCGGCTCGGGCGCCGCATCCAGCAGACGGTGCGCGCGGGCGACGCCGCCGCGCGGCTCGGCGGCGACGAGTTCGCGGTTGTGCTCGCGTCGGTCGCGGAGCCGGGCGAGGCCGCGAGGGCCGCGGAGCGCCTGCTCGAGCGGATCGTCGAGCCGATCGGACCTCGGGCGGGAGGTCGTCGCGGTGGCGGCGAGCATCGGCATCGCGCTCGGCAGCGAGCCGGAGTCGCTGCTCAAGGAGGCCGACGCCGCGATGTACCGCGCGAAGGCGCAGCGCTACGCCGGGTACGCATTCTTCGATCCCGTCCTCGACTCGACCGTCGTCGAGCGCTCGCGGCGCGCGGCAGAGCTGCGGCTCGCCGTCGAACGGGGCGAGTTCACGCTCGACTTCCAGCCGGTCGTGGACCTCGACGCGAGGTCGATCTCCGGCTACGAGGCGCTGCTGCGCTGGGAGCACCCCGAGCACGGCCGGATCCCGCCGCTGGACTTCATCCCGCTCGCCGAGGAGACCGGGCTGATCGTGCCGCTCGGCCGCTGGGTGCTGGCCGATGCATGCCTGCGCGGTGTCGGGCTGCACGCCGAGCTCGGCCGACCGGTTCGCGATGTCCGTGAACGTGTCGGCGCGGCAGTTGCAGCACCCCGACTTCGTCGAGCATGTCGAGCAGGCGCTCGAGTCGTCGGGATTCCCGGCGGCGTGCCTCACGCTCGAGCTCACCGAGACGGTGCTCCTGTCGTCGGGCGACCGCGTCGAGCAGCAGCTGGGCGCGTTGAAGGAGATGGGGATCATGCTCGCGCTCGACGACTTCGGCACCGGCTACGCATCGCTCGCGTACCTGCGTCGGCTCCCCGTCGACATCGTCAAGATCGACCGCAGCTTCACCGCCGCGATCGACGGCGTCGACGACGACCTCGTGCTGCTGAAGGGCATCGTCGACCTCGGCAACGCGCTCGGCCTGACGCTGGTCGCCGAGGGCATCGAGACCGAGCACCAGCGCCGCGTCGTCGACGAGCTCGGCTGTCACGGCGCGCAGGGCTTCTACTTCGGGATGCCCGACCGCGTGCCGGCGCTCTCGACCTTCGCCTAGGCCCTCCCGGCTACGGGGTCTCGCCGGCGAGGATCCGGGCGAGCACCGAGGCGTCGATGTTGCCGCCCGAGACGATGCAGACGATCCGGCGGGCGCCCTCGACCCTGCCTCCGGTCGCGGCCGCGACTGCGAGCGCGCCGGCGCCCTCGGCGATCACGCGCACCCGCCCGGCGAGCAGCCGCACGGCGGCCGCGGTCTCCTCGGTCGGCAGCGCGAACGCCCCGTCGACGAGTCCCTCGAGCGTGCGCCCACACGCCCGGAATCAGCGCGCGGCTGCCGGAGCCGTCGACGAACGACGGCGAGTAGTCGACGGCGGTCGGCGTCCCCGCCGCAAGCGTCGCAGTCACGGGCGCGCCCGTCTCCGGCTCCGCGGCGTAGATCTTGACCGCGGGACGGGCAGCCTTGACGGCGCTCGCGATCCCGGTCAGGAGGCCTCCGCCGCCGTACGGGACGACGATCGCGTCGAAGCGGTCGTCCTGCTCGAGCAGCTCCAGCCCGATCGTCCCGTTCCCCGCCATCACGAGCGGGTCGTCGACCGGGTGCACGAAGAGGCCGCCGGCGGCCTCGTGGCGCCCTTCGACCAGCGCCTGCCACCACTCGTCGTACGGGACGCGGATCACGCGGCCGCCGAGGCGCTCGACCGCGTCGATCTTCGTCTGCGGCGCGTGCTCCGGGACGACGATCGTCGCGGGCACCCCGCGCAGCCTGGCCGCGTAGGCGACGCCCTGCGCCATGTTGCCGGCGCTCGCGGTCACGACGCCGTCGCGGAGCTCGTCGTCGGACGCCTGCAGGATCGCGTTGCCCGCGCCGCGGATCTTGAACGAGTTGACCGGCTGAATCGTCTCCAGCTTCAGCAGGATCTCGACGTCGCCGTCCACCGCGAGCGGCACGAGCGGTGTGCGCAGGGCGACGCCGCGCAGCACCTCCCGCGCCTTCAGGATCTCGCCCGCGGGGATCACAGCGAGACGACGGAGCCGGCGCCCTCGGCCTCGGCGCGCGCCAGCACGTGCTCCGCCGCGGCGAGGTCCTCGACCGCGAGCCCGAGCGACTTGAAGACGGTGAGCTCGTCTCCGTCCCGACGTCCTTCGGCCGCGCCGATCAGCACGTCGCCGAGCTCGGCGCGGATGTGTGACTCGTCGAGCGCGCCCTCACGTAGCGGGACGAGGTAGTCGCCGGACTCGTTGACGGTCGACTCGCGGCGGTCGACGAACAGCGCGGCCGCCGCCATCGTCGCGGTGTCGAGCTCCCGCGCGGACGGGATGCTCGACCCGACCGCGTTGACGTGCGCGCCGGGCTTCAGCCAGCCGCGCTCGAGCACCGGCTCGGCCGACGACGTCACCGTGCAGACGACGTCGGCGTCGCGCACGGCCTCCTCGGCGCTGCCGACGCTTTCGGCGCCCTCGAGCGACCTGCCGCTCGCGCTCCAGACGAGAACCTGCTCGAAGTTGCGAACGGCGTGCATCGCCTCCAGGTGCGAGCGCGCCTGCGTCGCCGGTGCCGAGGATCGCGAGCGTCCTCGAGTCCTCGCGCGCGAGCACCCGCGTTGCGAGCCCCGAGACGGCGGCGGTGCGGATCGCCGTGATGCCGCCTGCGTTGATGATCGCCCTCGGCTCGCCGGTGGCGCCGTCGAAGAGCGCCACGAATCCCTGGTGCGAATCGAGGCCGCGCGCGCTGTTGCCGGGGAAGATCGTGAGCGCCTTCAGCGACCACAGCGACGACTCGCCGCTCCGGTGCGCGGGCATGAGCCCCATGAGGCTCGAATCGGCGGGCGGTCTGACGACGAAGCGCAGTGGGTTGTAGAGCTCGTCGCGTGCGAGCCCGCCGAGGACGTCCGCCATCAGATCGATGCACCCGGGCATCGGCAGCAACCGCCGGACATCCGCTTCGTCGAGAACGCGCACCGTCATGAGAAGAACGCCGCGATCCTGTCACGTTCCGTTCCGTCGAGCGCCAGCTTCTCGGCGGTCAGCACGGGCTCGAGCTGCTCGGGGCGCATCGGGCCGCAGACCGCGCCCGCGACGCCGGGGCTCGCGAGTACCCACGCGAAGGCGAGTGCGGAGAGGTCGACGCCGCGCGCCTCGGCCTCCTCGGCGAGCCGGTCGAGCCCGTCGAAGACCGAGTCCGAGACGTACGACTCGTACGGGCCGGGCCGCTGGGTCATGCGCGAGCCGGGCGGGAACGCCTGGCCGCGGCGGTACTTGCCGGTGAGCCAGCCGCCGGCGAGCGGGCCGAAGGGGACGTAGGCGATCCCGTGCTCGACGCAGAGCGGGATCAGCTCCTGCTCGTCCCCGCGGTCGAGCAGCGAGTACGAGTTCTGCACGAGCGCGGGCGCGGCGACGGCGAGTGCCTCGCGCACGCCGGCCGCCTCGTAGTTCGACAGGCCCCACGCGCCGATCAGCCCCTCGTTGCGCAGCGCCTCGAACGTCGCGACCGTGCGTTCGAGCGGGACGGCCTCGTCCGGCTCGTGGGCGAGGTACAGGTCGACGCGGCCGACGCCGAGGCGAGCGAGGCTGCCTTCCAGCTGCCGCCGGATCCGGTCCGGAGCGAGCCCGTGGTCGCCGGGCGTCCC
Source organism: uncultured Thermoleophilia bacterium (assembly GCA_963742615.1). Taxonomy (GTDB): domain Bacteria; phylum Actinomycetota; class Thermoleophilia; order Gaiellales; family Gaiellaceae; genus PALSA-600. The sequence continues at coordinate 68,967 of CAVUMS010000005.1, forward strand.
CGTCGTCGAGTGGAAGACCTTGGTCGTCAGGACGAGGCCCTCCGGCCGGTGCTCGCGCACCCAGCGGCCGATGAACGACTCGCTGCGGCCGCCGCCGTAGGCATCGCCGGTGTCGAACCAGCGGATGCCGCCCTCCCACGCGGCATCCATGATCTCGAGGGCAGTCTCCTCGTCGATCCCCTGCCCGAAGAACGCGGGCGCCGAGCCGATCCCCCCGAAGTTGCCGCAACCGAGCGCGACGCCGTGAAACGGCCCTCGCTCCGGCGCCGGCGTCATTCCGGCGGGTTCATCCGGGTGAGCTCGTTGCGGACGTCCCAGAGCTCGGGGAAGAACGTGCGGTGGATCAGCCGGCCCATCACCTCGACCGGCGTGCCCTGCGTGCCGATCACGTCGCCGCCGATCACGCGCTGCACGACCTTGAAGTGGCGGACGCGCCACACCGTCACGCGCTCGTCCCACTCGATCAGCTGCTCGGCGAGGTTGTAGAGCGCGTCGAGCTCGCGTCCGCGCGTGTAGACCTCGACGAGCGACAGCGCCGGCCCGCTCGCGCGCCGCGTCGAACGCCTGGCCGAGCAGCGGCGTCACACGGCGGATCTCGCGGAAGCCGGGCGAGTCGAAGCCGCTGCCGTGCCCGAGCACCTTGCGCACCGTCGTGTACTCCCACGGCGACATGTGCTCGAGCATGTCGAGCGCCGCCGTGACGAGCTTCAAGCAGTCGTTCGCGCGCCGCAGCAGACGCAGCGCCGCGGGCACGTCGTCGGCGTCGACGAGCCGCGTCGCCTCCTCGACCTCGTTCCACGCGAGCTTCAGCCACAGCTCCGACGACTGGTGCACCGTCTGGAAGAGCAGCTCGTCGCGATGGATCCACTCGTCGAGTCGGTCTTCTGCAGCGCGAGCAGCTCGTCGGTGCGCAGGTAGCGCTCGTAGTCCGATCGCTCCCGGGCCGGCAGAGAATCGGCTTCGACAGCCCCGGCGCCTCGGTCACGGACGCCGCTCCGTGCCGTCGTAGATCTTCATCGGCGAGCCCGGCGAGCGGCACGCCGCCGTCGTCGGTGACGAGCCACGTGTCCTGCATGTAGAGGCACGACTGGCCGTCGGCGGAGATCGCGTGCGGGTGCATCGAGAGCACCATCCCGGTCTCGAGCACGGTCTCGTCGCGCCTCGCCGATCTTCGGGAACTCGATCATCGTCATCCCGATCGAGTGGCCGGTCACGTGACCGAGGTGGAAGCCGCGGTCGAGGAAGCCCTTCGCGACCGCCCGGTGCGCGTCGCGCGCGGTCGCGCCCGCGCCGCAGCGCGGCGGGCGCGAGCGTCGTAGTACTCCTCGTACGCGTCGAGCATCCGCTTCGTGTCGTCGCTCGGCTCGCCGGCGCAGATCGCGCGCGAGACCTCGACCCAGTGGCCGCCCGGGCCCGGCGATCTCGAGCGACGGCAGCAGCATGTCGCTCGCCTCGACCGCGCGCGTGCCGGCGATCTTGAACTCCGGCAGCGCGCCGCCGTTCGGCCCGTCGAGCACCATGTCCATCGTCCAGCGGCCGCAGCCCTGCGCGACGAAGTACTCCTCGCACGGCGCGAGCATCTCGCGCTCCGTCTTGCCCGGCTCGAAGCGCCTCGAGGAAGACCCAGAAGCCCTCGGTGTTGATGCGGACGCTGTCGCGCACCGACTCGAGCTCGAGCTCCGACTTGACCATGCGCGCGTGGTCGAACGGCGACGTCCCAGGCGACGAGCTCGCAGGCGCCCGCGAGCGCCGCGTAGTCGCGCACGGTCATCACGTAGTCGAGCCCGTAGACGCCGACGCGCTTGCCGCGCAGCCTGTCGGCGAGCCACTCGCCCGGGCCGGTCGACGAACACCTGCTCGTCGATCCAGGTCGTCCCGTGCTCGCCGACGTAGCGCGCCTCGCTCGGGAAGACGATCGCCGGGTCGCCGTCGACCGGGAGCAGCACGTACGCGTACCGGTGCACGATCACGAAGCCGCTCAGGTAGGTGACGGCGCCCTCGAAGCCCGTGTACTCGTTGCCGCAGACGAGCGACCGCGTCGAGCCCGTCGCGCGCGGCGGCCTCGCGGATGCGCCGGTAGCGGCGCTCGATCTCCGTCCTGCGGAAGCCCCGTGTACGTCGGGCCCGTCACTGCTGCCACGACTGCTCCACCCCTTTCACGAGCGCCCAGATCGCCTCGTTCAGCGGCGTCGGCACCCCGTGCTCGCGCCCGAAGCGGACGATACCGCCGTTCAGATAGTCGATCTCGGTCGTCCGCCGCGCCTCGACGTCCTGCAGCATCGACGCCTTGTGGTCGTACGCCGACCTCGGGCTTCGCGGCGTGGTCGATCAGCGCCTCCGGGTCGGAGTCGAGCTCGATGCCCTGCGCCGCCGCGACCGCCTTGCCCTCGTCGACGAGGCCGGAGACGAGCGCGCGCAGGTCGGGCCGCTCGCAGACGCGGCCGTGCGTCAGCCCGGTGAGCGCGCCGATCGGGTTCGTCGCGGCGTTGAAGATCACCTTGCGCCACTGCGGGCCGCGCGCGTCGGCGACCGCGCTGCGTCGGCATGCCGGCGCGCGTGCACGCGTCGGCGAGCCGCTCGACCTCGGCGAACGGCGCCGGCGACGGCTCGAACGGGCCCGAGCGTCGTGTCGCCCTTCACGTCCCACTGCACGTGGCCGGGCTCGACGATCTTGCCCGCAGGGAACGTCGTGCCCCGGATCACGCGCTCGACGTGTCGTGCGAGCACCTCCTCGTTGCCGATGCCGTTCTGCACGGTCGCGACGCAGCCGCCGGCGAACGCGTGCGGCGGTCGCGGCGATCGCCGGCCTCGGTGTGCATCGCCTTCGTCGCGACGATGCCGAAGTCGCACGGGCCGATCTCGTGCCGCGTCGGTCGTCGCGCGCGGGCGCCCGAGCACGTCGCCCGCGCCGGAGAGCCGCAGCCCGTCCGCGTTGATCGCGTCGACGTGCGCCGCCGACAGCGTCGTACGCCCACGACCTCGACGTCGTCGAGCTGCGCCAGGTTCGCCGCGAACAGCGAGCCGACGGCGCCGCAGCCGACGACACAGATCCTCATGAGGTGTAGGACGCCTCCTTCGCCCTGACGAGCCGGTAGATCGCGGTGTGCAGCGGGACCGGCGACGCCGTGCCGGTGCGCCTCGCGGACGAGCGCGCCGGTGATCAGCTCGACCTCGGTCGGCCGGTGCGCCTCGACGTCCTCGAGCATCGACGGGTAGTGCCGGTGGCCGCGCTGCGTCGCGAGCACGTTCATCTCCCACGGATCCTCGCCAGCTCGACGCCGGCGGCGGCAGGCGGCCGCCTTGCCCTCGTCGACGAGGTCGCGCACGAGCAGGCCGAGGTCGCCGTCGTGCTCGATCTCCGCGAAGTGGAAGTCGTGCGGCGAGCCCGGTGAGCGCGGCGACGCCGTTGACGGTCGCGTTGAAGATCAGCTTCGACCACTGCGCCGGGCGCAGGTCGTCGAAGGCCTCCGCCTTCAGGCCGGACGACTCGATCAGCGCGGCGACGACCCGCGCGTCGTCGCCGGTCGTCGTCGCGGTACGGGCCGATCCAGGTCGCCGTGTCGAGCACGTACTCGACGTGCGTGTCGGAGTGCCGCGTGCCGCTCATGAACGTGACCGCGGAGAGCAGCGGCCAGTCGCCGTGCGCGCCGACGATCTCCTCGGCGCCGAGCCCGTTCTGCACCGTCATCACCGTCGCGCCGGGGAAGTGCCCGGCGAGCCGCGCGGCGAGGCGGTCGAGGTCGGTGCCCTTGCACGCGAGGATCACGAGGTCGCGCTCGGGCAGGGCGCCCGGGTCGTCGGACGCCGGCGACGCGCGACGATGAAGTCGCCGCGGCCCGAGACGCGCAGGCCGTGCTCGTTCGAGCGCCTGCGCGTGCTCGGCCGCGCCGCGTGAGCACCGAGACCTCGGCGACGCGCGCGAGGTGGCCCGCGAAGCAGGCTGCCGATCGCGCCGGCCCGGCGACGCAGACGCGGGTCACCGGCCCCACCGCCAGCGCGAACTCGCGCCCGTCGGTGAGCCCGGTCGGGCGCACGATCAGGACGAGCGCCATCAGGGCGCCGACGACGATCACGCGCGTGCCCGCGGGCAGGTCGATCGTCACGCCGAGGATCTTCACGCCGTTCTCGGCCTCGGCGAGGAACGAGTCGAGCGCGCTCACGGCGAGCGCGCCGACGACCGCGCCCCACAGGCTGGTCGCGCCGCCGATCACGAGCATCGCGAGCGTGATGAAGGTGAGATCGAGGTAGACCGCCTCGGTGTTCAGCGGCAGCAGGTGGACGTAGAGGCCGCCGGCGAACCCGGCGATCGCGCCGGAGAGGGCGAACGCGAGCAGACGCTGGCGGTAGATCGAGACGCCGGCGGCCGCGGCGGCGCGGCGGGTCCTCGCGGGTCGCGCGCAGCATGCCGGCCGAAGCGGCTGCGCGCGTAGACGTAGGCGGCGACGATCGCGAGCAGCGCGCCGATCGCCGCCTGCCAGATGCCGGTCGTCTCCGGCACGGACGAGAACGTGTTCAGGCCCGGCCCGATCTTCTCGTAGTAGCGCAGCAGGTTGTGCGTGATCTCGAGCACGCGCGAACGTGGCGATGCCGGCGGCGAGCCCGGACAGGCGCATCAGCGGCAGCCCGACGACGACCGCGGCGACGCCGCCGACCAGCGCGGCGAGCGAGCAGCGACGGGACGTTGCCGACCGTCGTGTGTCGCAGGCAGCTCGGCGAGGTTCGGCATGATCGCCGGCTTCTCGGCGCGTCGGCACGGAGAGCACGCCCGCCGTCCACACGCCGATCGCGACGAAGCTGATGTGGCCGAACGACAGGACGCCCGAGTTGCCGATGAACACGTAGAGCGCGACGACGATCGAGACGTTGACGAGCGCGGTGATGAAGTAGACGCCGGTCGCGCCCGAGACGACGCTGCCGAGGAGCGCCGTGGCGACGACGAGCACGCACGGCGCCGCGAGCACGGCGACGCGGCTCACAGCCGCTCCGTCGCCGCGCGGCGCACGAAGAGCCCGTCGGGCCGGACGAGCAGCACGAGGATCACCGCGGCGAAGATGAACGTGGGCAGGTACTGGCTCTGCGCGGTCGGCAGCGCACCGCCGAGCAGCCCGGTGGCGAAGCCGATCGAGAAGCCCGCCGAGCGTCGCCGGGATCGGGCGGTTGAGCCCGCCGAGCACGACGCCGGCGAGCACGACGATCGTGTCCTGCAGCGCGAAGTCGGGCGTGACGAGCGGGTTCTGCACGGTGAGCATCACGGCGACGACGGCCGCGAGCGCGCCCGAGACGAGCACGGCGCCGCCGATCACGCGGTTCGCGCGCACGCCGAGCAGGCGCGCCGTCTCGAAGTCCAGCGAGGCGGCGCGCATGTGCAGGCCGACCGTCGTGCGCGTGAGCAGCAGCTGCAGCAGCCACGAGGCAGACGACCGCGACGACGATCGCGACGATCGAGATCTTGCGGATGTCGACGCCGGCGATCGTCCACGGCTGGTTGAGCGGCGCCGAGCGACGTCGCGATCTTGCCGAGCGGGCCGAACCAGATGAGCGCGATGCTCTGCAGCAGGAACGCGACGCGAACGTCGCCACGAGCATCACCGCCGGCGACTGCGCCGCGAAGCGGCCGGAAGACGAGCCGGTCGAGCAGCGCCGACAGCACGAGCACGACCGCGAAGCAGAGGACGATCGACAGCCACGTCGGCCAGTTCCACTGCGAACCGAGCGCGAGCGCGAACGCACCGGCCATCACGAGCTGGCCGTAGGCGAAGTTGACGAGCCGCAGCACGCCGAAGACGAGCCCGATCCCGACCGCCATCAGCGCGTAGATCGCCGCCGAGCGCGAGCGCGTCGGCGAGCGTCTGCCAGTCGACGGTGAGGAAGAACGCGAGCGTCATGCGAGGTAGGCCGTCCACGAGGCGTGTCGGTGTCGTCGGCGTCCTCCGGGCCGAGGGTGAGCCGCAGCTCGCCGTTCGCCGAGCACGTGGGAGCGGTCGGCGAGCGCGATCGTGCGCTGCGCGCGCTGCTCGACGAGCAGCACGGCGACGCCCTGGTCGCGGATCGCCGCGAGCGCCTCGAAGACGACGTCGACGATCCGCGGGGCGAGGCCGAGCGACGGCTCGTCGAGCAGCAGCACGTCGGGCTCGGCGACGAGCGCCCGGGCGATCGCGAGCTGCTGCTGCTGCCCGCCCGAGAGCGCGCCCGCCGTGGCGGCGCCGGAACTCGTGGACGACCGGGAAGAGCTCGTGGACGCGGTCGATCGCCTCGGATGCGCCTGCGCGGCTCCGGCGCGCGGCGAGCCCGAGCGTGAGGTTCTCGTCGACGGTCAGCTCGCCGAAGATCCGCCGGCCTTCCGGCACGAGCGCGACGCCGCTGCGCGCGACCTCCTCCGGGCTCAGGCCCACGAGCGAGCGGCCGTCGAGCCGCACGTCGCCGCCCGACGACCGGGGCGGCGCCCATGATCGCGTGCAGCGTCGACGACTTGCCGGCGCCGTTCGGGCCGATCAGCCCGACGATCTCGCCGGGGTGCACCTCGAGCGAGAGGCCGCGCACGGCGTGCACCGCGCCGTAGCGGACCTCGAGCCGGTCGACGACGAGCGACGCTCACTCGTCGCCCTCGTCGCGTACGGCGGCGCTCTCGCCGAGGTACGCGGCCGCGACGTCGAGGTTCGCGCGGATCTCGGCGGGCGTGCCCTCGGCCAGCGTCTTGCCCTGGTCGAGCACGTGCACGCGGTCGCAGACCTCCATCACGAGCGCCATGTTGTGGTCGATCAGCAGCACGCCGGCGCCGTGGTCGTCGCGCATCGAGCGGACGACCGCCGCGAAGGCCGGGACCTCGGCCTCGGGCAGGCCCGGCGGCCGGCTCGTCCATCAGCACGAAGCGCGGCTCGGTGGCGAGGGCGCGCGCGACGCCGAGCCGGCGCTCGTCGCCGTGGGCGAGCGACGACGGCCGGCGTGTCCGCGAACGAGGCGAGCCCGAGCAGCTCGAGCAGCTCGTCCGCGCGTACGGCGGCCGTGCGCGGCGAGTTCGCCCGCGCCGAGCGCCGACGACCTCGACGTTCTCGCGCACCGAGCAGCGGCCCGAACGAGCGGCTGTGCTGGAACGTGCGCGCGAGCCCGCGCCGCCCGCGCCGGTGCGCGGACCAGCGCGTGACGTCCCGCCCCTCGAGCTCGACGGTGCCGGCTCGTCGGCCGGTCGAAGCCCGCTGAGCACGTTCACGAGCGTCGACTTGCCGGCGCCGTTCGGGCCGATCAGCCCGACGACCTCGCCGCGCGCGAGCTCGAGGCGTGACGTCGCGCAGCGCCTCGACCCCCTCGAACGACCGAGAGACGGAGGAGGCCCGGAGTGTTCCTCCGGGCCTCCCTTTCCGCCTGGTCCTGCGACCGCCGTCAACGCCGTAGATCTTGGGGACGACCTTGGCGACGACCGTGCCGACGACCTTCGGGACGTTGTTCTGGATCTTGATCACGCGGTACTGCCGGCCGAACACCGTGTGCAGTTGCGGCGAGAAGCTGACGAGGCCCGACAGCGTCGGCACCTTCTTGAACTTCTCCATCTGCGCCGCGAGCGCGATGCCCGTTCGTCGAGCCGCCGGCGCGCCTGATCGCGGTCACGACGCCGTCGATCGCGGCCGGGCCGGTGACGAAGCCGCCGGTGCCGGCCTTGACCTGCTTCGCGAGCTTGTTGATGGCGGGGTTCGGGTCGTCGCCGAAGCTCGACGCGAACGTGACGAAGTAGTAGTTCGTCACCTTCGGGCTCTTCGGCAGCCAGTAGGTGCCGTCACCCGCCCACGAGTTGAGGATCGGCGTGTTGTTGCCGAGCGTGCGCAGGCCGGTGATGAACGCCGACGAGCGCGCCGAACGCGCCGGCGGTCGAGGTGACGATCACGTCGGCCTTCTCGTCGTTCAGGCGGCTGACCGCGTTCTGCACGTTGTTGCCGCCGAACGCCTGGTCCTGGTACGTCTCCTCGTCGACGATCTTGCCGCCGAGCTGCTGCCAGCGCGCCTTGAACGCCGCCACGACGTTCTTGAAGTAGACGATCACGCGTGTCGGTGGCGAGCGACGCGGTCCGCCAGCCGCGGCCCCACGCGTACTGCGCCATCGCCGAGCCTTCGTCCTGGGCGACGTTGCCGAAGCTGAAGGCGAGCCGCCCCTTCGTGCCGAAGCGCTTCGGCCCCATCTGGTCGGTGCCGATGCACGGCGCGACGGCCAGGATGCCGCGGTTGATCGCCTCCTGCACGACCGGCGCCGCGAGATCGACGTCGCAGGTCGTGAAGATGACGTTCGCGCCCTGGCCGATCAGCTTCAGCGCGCACGCCTTGGCGATCGCGGGCTTGTTGCCCTGCGTGTCGCACGTCGTGATCTGCAGCTTGCGGCCGAGGACGCCGCCCTCGCGCGTTGAGCTGGTTGACGCGCAGCTTCGCGGCGGCGAGCGCCGGGTCGTCGAACGGCGCCATCGCGCCTTTCGAGTCGAACGCCCAGCCGATGATGATCGGCTGCGACGCGGTCGTGCGGGCCGCGGCGGTCGCGGCGAGCACGACGGCGCCGACGGCGACGACGATCATGAGCCCCAGGCGGGAACTCGGTCGTTTCATCCTCTACTCCTTCACTGTCTGCCGCCGCAGGTGCGGACGGGCGGGGATACGGCGTGGGGGGTCAATGTTGAGCCTCGACGACGCCGCGTGCCTGCCAGCCTGCTCGAAGGCGTCGCGGAGGTGCATCGGCTGCGGCGTCGGGCGCGAGCCGCCAGAGCGAGTCGTCGTACGCGGTACCGAAGGTCCCGTCGTCGGAGAAGATCTCGATGTCGTAGAGGCCGTCCCAGCCGGCCTCGTCGAGCGCGCGCAGGATGCGGGGCACCGAGGCGCCTCCTCGGCCGGGCGCGGCGCGGTCGGCCCAGCCGCGCGTCGGCTCGCGGACGTCGCACACGTGGACGCCGGCGAAGCGCCCGACGTGGGTCGCGATGTCGTCGAAGAGCGTCTCCGTGTTCCAGAGATGCCAGACGTCGAACTGGAGCTGCAGCGCCGGCGAGTCGCCCGCGTCGCGGATCAGCTCCAGCGCCTCGGGGATGGTCGTCGCGATCGTCCACTCGCCGCCGCCGCCGCGCCTGGTACGGCTCGACCGCGATCCGGAGGCCGAGCCCCTCCGCCTCGGCGGCGAGCTGCCGGAGGCCGTCGACGACGACGCGGCGGGCCACGTCGGGCTCGCGGCCGAGGCCGGTCCCGGTCAGGCAGACGATCCCGGAGGGCGTGAACGGTGCGAGGCGGTGCAGCGACGCCGAGCATCGCCTCGAGCCGTTCGGCGGGATCCTCCGGGCCGCCGAGCAGCGGCAGCGGCAGCACCGACGGAACGACCGGCACCGCCGAGGCGCTCTCGAGGCCGGAGGCACGGAATGCCTCGAGCTCGGCGTCGTCCGGGCCCTCGCCGAGCTTCAGCTCCCAGACCCCGATCCCGTCGAGCCCCGCGGCCGAGTACGCGGCCAGGTCGTCCGCGAAGCTGGCGGAGAACGTGGAGATCTGGGAAATCGAGACCCGCGGGCCGCCTGAGGCCATTGGCGGAATCCTCGCACAGCGTTTGACATCTGATCAAGAGCATGTGAGCCTCCCGCGCGAAGGATGCCGACGACACGCGAGAGCGACGGCCGCCGCCTGCGCCATCGGACGATGGCCGAGTACGCCCTCGAACAGCTCCGGGAGTCGATCATCATGGGCGAGCTCACACCGGGGACGCCGCTCCGTCTCGACGAGCTGGCCCGGTCGCTGGGCATGAGCATCTCTCCGATCCGCGAGGCCGTGCGGCAGCTCGAGGCGCTCGGGCTCGCAAAGCACGTGCCGCACCAGGGGGCGCGCGTCGAGCCGCTCGACGTCGACGACCTGCGCGACCTCTTCGAGGTGCGCCTGGCGCTCGAGTCGCTCGCCGTCCGGCGGGCGGCCGTGCGGGTGACAGCGGAGCAGCTCGACGCGGCGCGGGTCGCGCTCGACGAGCTCGACGAGGCGCGGGCGGCGCAGGACGTGCTCGCGGCGATGCGCGCGCACACGGACTTTCACTTCGGGCTCTACGAGGCCTGCGGCGCGCCCTGGCTGCTGCAGATGGTCCGGCCGGCGTGGGATCGCACCGAGCGCTTCCGCCCGGCGCTCTTCTCGGCCTCGGGCGAGCTGCAGGACCGCCACCGGGAGATCGACGGCAGGCTCCTCGAGGCCGTGTCGGACGGTGACGCGGATCGCGCCGCGGAGACGCTTTACGAGCACCTCGACCTCGCCGGCCGCTTCTACGGCCCCGAGCTCGGGGATCGCGGGATCTTCGCCCGCGTGCCGGCCGCCGCCGCCGTCTGAGCCGGCGCGCTCGCAGCGAACGCCGGTCCCGCCGGGTTTGTTCTCGCGCCCGCGGGTAACGCAGCCTCGAGAGATCCCAACGTCGAGGAGGTGGACGGCGATGCCCCCGAGGGGAGTGCGGAAAGGCACGAAACGGGCCCGCCAGTACGAGCACATCAAGGAGAGCGAGCTCGAGAGCGGCGTCTCCGAGCGTCGCGCCGAGGAGATCGCTGCGCGCACCGTCAACAAGGAGCGCGCGCGCTCGGGCGAGGCGAGAACGGGCTCGCGCACGTCGACGCGCGACATCTCGTCCGGCCGCCGCGGCGGCCTGCGCTCGGGCACGGCGAGGCCGAAGGGCCGCACGTACGACCAGCTCTACAACGAGGCGAGGCAGATGAACGTGCCGGGACGGTCGTCGATGAACAAGGCCCAGCTGCAGCGGGCCGTCGACGGGCGGAAGCGGTCCGCGTGACGACACCCGGCGGGAACGTGCTCGTGGTGCTGCTCGAGGGGGGCAGCCCCTCGGAGCTGCGCCGTGCCGTGTCGCGGCGCAGCGACGACCGCCAGACCGTGCGCATCGTCGCACCGGCGAGCGTCGGGAAGCTCGAGTGGCTCACGTCCGACGAGGACGCCGCGCGCGGGAAGCCGGCGAACGCGGTGCCGAGGCTGCCTGGGCGATTCTTGATCAGGGTCGGATCGCGGTCGAGCGCGGCGACGTCGACCCGGTCCAGGCGGTCGAGGACGCGCTCCGCACGTTCGATCCCGACGAGATCCTGGTGGTCGGCGGCTCGTTCGACGGTGCACTCGAGCTCGCGCTCGGCGAGTTCGGGATACCCGTGCGCCGCATCGGGGCGATGCGCGCGCCCGAGCCGGAAGACGAGTTGCGCTGATCGCGCTGTTCGCGGTGCTCGCCATCTGGCTGTTCTGACAAGCTTGCGGGGATGGCGGCCACATCTCCCTACCAGACGATCGTCGTCGGCTACGACGGGACTCGCTCGGCCGAGCTCGCGCTCGCGCGCGCGGCGCTGATCGCCGGCCGGGCGGGGAGCAAGCTCCTGGTCGTCGACGTCGTGCCGCCGATGCCGGTCGACGGCGTCGACGGCGCGTACGGCGCCTACGGCCTGACGCCCTACAGCTATTCGTCGATCGAGAACGAACAGTCGATCGACGAGGCGATCTGGAAGGCGCACCGCGAGAAGGCGGAGGCGTTCCTGTCGTCGGGCGGCGTCGACTACGAGTTCGTCGGGGTCTTCGGTCAGCCGGCCGGCGAGCTCGTCGACGTGGCCGCGCAGCGGCAAGCCGGGCTGATAATCGTCGGCACCCGCGAGCCGGGCTTCTTCGAGCGGATGTTCGGCGGGAGCGTCAGCCAGGGCGTCGCCAAGCACGCGCATTGCGACGTCCTGATCGTGCACCCGCCCGACAGCGCCGACTAGGCCCGACCGCCCGACCGCGGCGAGCCGCCTCGCCGAGCGGCCGTTGCACTTCCGTCACCCTTCCCTGGGGACAGGACACGGCCGAAAGGCCGCAGCGCGGTCGCATGGTTGTACGGAAAACCGCCGCCGAGGCCGGCGGCCGTTGCAGTTCCGTCACCCTTCCCAGGGGACTAGACAGCGCCCCGGAGGACGTGGCCGCTACGGGCGTCGTCCGAGCGTGGCGAGCTTCGTCGCGAGCCGCTTCGACACTGCAGGCTCGAGGATCGCGTCGGCGACGATCGTGCCCGAGCCGGCGCCGAGGCCGGGGCCGGGGTGGGTGCTCGCGCCGACGTGCCAGACGCCGTCGACGAACGTGCGGTGCCCGGGAGCGGTGCCGAACGGGCGCCAGAGGAAGTTCTGGTCGAGCGCCAGCGAGCCCCCGTACGGGTCGCCGTGCACGAGGTTGACGTTCGCGGCTTCGAGATCGGCGGGCGAGAGCACGGCCCGGTCGAGGACCGACTCCTCGAGGTTCGGGATGTGGCGTGCGAGCCGCGCCTGGATGCGGTCGGCGTAGCGCTCGCGCAGCGTCTGCGTCCACGTGCCGTCGCCGACGTCGAGCTCGCCCGCGGCATCGCCGCGGACGTGCCACGGGAGCTCCTGCAGCTGGATCCAGAGCAGTCCCTTCCCGTCCGGCGCCCGCGAGGGGTCCATCGTCAGCGGCTGCCCGACGACGACCGTCGCCTCGGCCGGCAGGAGCCCGCGGTCGGCTTCGTTGACGGCGCGCGACACGCCGTCCAGCCCCGGGGTGAGGTGGACGATCGCCGTCTGCGCGAGCCGTTCGTCGCCGTCCCACCGCGGCGGCTCGGACAGCGCGAGGTGGATCTGCATCTCCGACCTCCCGTAGCGGAAGCGCTTTGCGCTCGCTGCGACGTTGCCGGGGACGCTGCCGAGCAGCCGCCCGTAGAGCTGCGTGGGCGTGACGTTGCAGACGACGACCGGTGCGTGGACGACGTCGCCGTTCGCGAGCTCGACGCCGGCCGCGCGCCCGTCGCGCGTGACGACATGCGTGACGTCGGCCTGGGTCTCGCACGTCCCGCCGCGCTCGCGGATGAACGAGACGAGCGCGTCGGCGAGACGCGCACCGCCGCCCCGCGGGATCGGCATGCCGCCGTCCTGCACCGCGACCGCGATCACCGCGGCCATGTAGCCAGACGCCGCCGCGTCCGGGCCGAGGCCGGTATGCAGCACCCAGGGCGCGAGGAGGCCGTGCGCCCGCGGCGAGATGAACGTGTCGGTGAGCCAGTCGCGCGCCGAGACGAGCAGCCGCGAGGCGAACTCGGCCGTGCCTCGGCGACCGAGCCGGCGGTATGCCTTGAGCGCGAGCGTGGCGCCGTGCCGCGACCAGAGCTCCGTGCCGAGCACCCCGAATGCGAGGTCGGCGTTCGGCAGGAACTCGTCGAGGAGGCCCAGCCACGCGGCGCCGTCGCCGGGCTCGTGCCGGTCGAGCTCGGTCGCGTTGGCGGCCGCGTCGCGCAGGAGGAACGCTGCCTCCCCGTCCGGGTACAGCGTCGCCGTCGGATGCTCGGTGTTCAGGTACTCGAGCCCGTGCCGGGCGAGGTCGGCTCCCAGCCGCGCGTGGGCGGGGCCGCCGACCCAGAGCGGGTGCCAGGCGCTGAAGACGTCGTGGTGGAAGCCGGGTTTCGTGATCTCCGCGGTCCGGATCGCGCCGCCGAACCAGCCGTTCCGCTCGAGCACGCAGACGTTCCGCCCGGCCTGCGCGAGCAGCGCGGCGCACGCGAGGCCGTTGACGCCGCTGCCGACGACGACGACGTCGTGCCCTGCGGGCTCAGCGCTCATCGACCAGCTGCCGGAACTCGTCGTCGGTCACGAGCCCGTGCTTCTGCATGCCCAGGTTCTTCACCGCCGCCAGCACGGCGGCTCGACGCTCGTCGGGCAGGTCGATGCCGAGCTCGTCCGCCTTGATGCGCACCGAGTCGATCCCGCTCTTCTTGCCGAGCACGATCGACCGTTCGGTCGCAACGAGCTCCGACGAGTACGGCTCGATCGACGGAGGGTCGTGGAACTGACTCGCGACCGCGCCGCTCTCGCGGCGGTAGAGCGTGTCGCCGGTGACCGGCTTCCACGGCTCGAGCTCGTAGCCCGACAGCTCGCGTACCCGCTCCGAGACGGCCCGGATGCGGTCGAGCCGCAGGTTCGTGTCGATGCCGTAGAGCGCGCGCAGCGAGAGCGCGATCTCGCCGAGACTCGCGTTCCCGGCACGCTCGCCCATCCCGTTGATCGTGCCGTGGATCCAGGTCGCCCCGGCCCGGACGGCGGCAGCGGCGCTCGCCGTCGCGACGCCGAAGTCGTTGTGCCCGTGGAAGTGAACGGGCGTGCCGTCCAGCCACTGGATCGTGCGGCCGACCAGGTCGCCGACGGCCTCCGGGGAGGCGATCCCGAGCGTGTCGACGACCGCGACCTCGCGGGCGCCTGCCTCGACCGCGGTCTCGTAGGCGCGGCGGAAGAAGTCGAGATCCGCCCGGGTCGAGTCGACGCCGAAGAACGCCGCGTGGATGCCGTTCTCGGCGGCGAAGCGCATCGCCGCGGCGATCCGCTCGAGCATCGTGTCGCGTGACACGCCGATCGCGTCGAGCTTGAAATCCGAGATCGGCGACTCGATCACCGAATGGCTCACGCCGAGCGAGACGAGCGCCTCGAGGTCGGCCGGCACCGCCCGCGAGAAGCCCCACACCTCGGCTCGCAGGCCCGCCTCGGAGATCAGCTTGACCGCCTGCCAGTCGTCGTCGGACACGCGCGGGAATCCCGCCTCGATACGGTCGACGCCGAGGTCGTCGAGCAGGCGCGCGATCTCGAGCTTCTGCGCGGGGTCGAGCACGACGCCGACGGTCTGCTCGCCGTCCCGCAGCGTCGTGTCGTACAGCCCGACGTGGCCGCGAATCGCGTACGGATCGTTCAGCGAGCCGGTCCAGATCAGCTCGTGCACGACACGACTCCGTCGGGAAAGCTCGACAGCTTCTCCGCGCCGTCGGCGGTGATCAGGAAGTTGTCCTCCACGCGCAGTCCTCCTCCGCCCTGCCAGTAGCAGCCGGGCTCGATCGCGAGCACCATGCCCTCGGTGACCGTACCGCCCCCGGCCTGGTGGGCGTACGGCGGCTCGTGCGCCCGCGCGCCGACGCCGTGGCAGATCGGGTGCGACGGCTGCTCCGGATAGCCGAGCTCGTCGATCCCGTCACGCACGAGGACGTCCAGCTCGGCGAGCGATGCGCCCGGGACGCAGTGCGCGACGGCGCGCCCGTAGACGTCGAGGAGGCCGGCCTCCAGCTCGCGGTAGTCCTCGCGGAGCTCGCCGGTGACGAGGTTCTTCGTGTGGTCGGCCCAGTAGCCGTCGGCGCAGACCCAGATCTCGAACAGCACCGGCTCGTCCGCGGTCACGGGCAGGTCGCTCGTCGCCGTGAACGTCTTGATCCCGCGGCCCGCCCAGACGAGCGAGAACGGCAGCGCCAGCGAGACGTCGTCGCGCGCCGTGCCCTGCCCGTGCACGAATCCCTGCCAGATCGCCGCAGCCTCCGACTCCTTCATGCCCGGCTCGAGCCTGCCGCGAACATGCTCCATGGCGTCGGCTGCGATCGCGTTCGCGATCCGCACGCGCTCGATCTCCTGCGCAGTCTTCGTCGCTCGCGGCGGCGTTGAGCACGGGCATCGCGTCCTCCGCGCCGGGCCATGCGGAAAACCAGCCGCTCGTGAAGGTCGTCGGCTCGCCGACCATGCGGTCCGACGCCTGCGTGCCCATCGACAGCTCCAGGCCGACGCGGGCGTAGCCCTTCGAGGCCTCGAGCGCCGCGTCGAGCGTGCGCGCGGGCACCGGCCGGGGGTCGTCCGACGCGTACCCGCGCACGAGGCGCACGTCGGAGGCCCAGGCGGTCTCCGCTGCGTCCTCCTCGGAGGCCTCGAGGCAGATGAGCACCGGGTCGCCCTCGCGCGGGAACACGCACGCGTCGTAGCCCTTCATCCCCCAGAAGTTCGTCAGGTAGAGGACGTTGTCGGGGGCACGCACGACGAGCGCATCGAGGGCGTGCTCCGCCATAAGCGCGCGCACGCGCTCGAGCTTCGCGTCGTCTCTCGGCCACCGGGCGCTCACGCCTCGCCCCAGGGGCGGATGCGCGGCGGAGCCGGCTCGCCGTGGCCCTCCTGCCACGAGATCACCGGGTTCCGGAGCACGCCGATCCGCTCGATCTCCGCCTCGATCACGTCGCCGGGCTTCAGGTAGAGGCGCCGTCGCTCCTCCTCGGATTTGAAGCCGGCGACGCCGGCCACCGTCCCGGTCGAGAGGACGTCGCCCGCCGAGTACCCGAGCGCCGAGAAGTTCGAGAGGATCTCCGGGATCGTCACGCTCATCCGGCTCGAGTGCGACTTCTGGCGGGACTCGCCGTTGACGCGCAGCTCCATGTGCAGGTCGTGCGGGTCGCCGCACCTCGTCCGGGGTGACGATCCACGGCCCGAGCGGGCAGAACGTGTCGATCGCCTTGCAGAAGCTGAAGACGCCCGAGCGCATCTCGCCGCGCTGGATGTCGCGCGCGGTGATGTCGTTGAAGATGACGTAGCCGCCGATGTACTCGGTCGCGTCCTCGGGAGCGAACCACTTGCCGCTCTTCGCGAGCACCACCGCGAGCTCGAGCTCGTAATCGAGCTCCTCGGTGAGGTGCTCCGGGTAGATCGACGGGCTCGTCGGGCCCGACGATCGCGTCGACGTTCTGGAAGAAGTTGATCCACGGCGCGATCTGGTGCGACCAGTCGACGTTCTTCGATTCCTCCTCGTGCTCGCGGAAGTTGCCGGCGGTGTGGAAGAACTTCTTCGGGACGATCGGCGCCCGCAGCCGCGCGTCCGCGAGCGGCACGCGCTCGCCGGCGTCGTCGGCGCCGCCACGCTCGAAGTACTCGCGCATCGTCGGGACGTCGAGGCGTACCACCTCGTCGCCGTCGACCCGCCCGACCTTGCCGTCGTCGTAGGTGACGAGCTTCATGCGCAGACCTTCTCTGCGACCAGCGCGTACGTGTGAGCCATCTTCACCAACCCGTCGATGTCGAGGTTCTCGCCGAGCTAGACGTCCATCAGCCCGGTCGAGGTTCCGTAGTTGACCGTCGGCACGCCGTAACGCGTCAGCGCCGACGCGTCGCTGAACCAGCGCGTCACGTCGCGCCCCGGCGGCTCGCCGTGCACCTCGGCGTGCGCCGCGTCGATCGCCTGCACCAGCTCGTGGTCCTCGTCGATCTCGGCGCCCGGCGCCGTCACGTACACCTCGCCCTCGACGCCGTAGTCCGGGAAGCGCTCGGCGAGCCCGCGGACGAACTCGAGCACCTCGCGCCGCGCGACGCCCATCGGCTTCGTCGGCGGCACGCGGACGTCGAGGAAGAGGTCGGTGTGGTGCGGCGTTCGCGACACGCGCCAGCCGAAGCCGCCCTCGATCGCGCCGACGTTCACGATCGCCGCCGCACCGCGATAGGCGTTCGGCGGGTCCTGCTCCCACGTCGGGATCCATTCGAGCACCGCGGAGGTCAGCTCGTGCATCCGCAGGATCGAGTTCCGGTCGCGCCGGCCCTCGCTGAACGCCGTGTGGATGAAGTCGCCGTGCGACCGGATCCGCAGCCAGAGCGCGCCGAAGTGCCCGAGGACGACCTTGCCCTCGGTCGGCTCGCCGAGCAGGCACATGTCCGCGACGCCGCCGTGCGAGACGAGGTAGCGGGTGCCGGCGGCGTAGCCGCGGTATTCGGCGCCCGAGGCGTCGCCGTACTGCGTCTTCTCGATCTCCCCGCACACGGCCGCGATCAGCACGTCGCCGCGCAGCCGCACGCCGGCGTCCTGCAGCGCGCCCACCGCCTCGAGGTAGCAGGCGAGAGCGCCCTTCATGTTCGAGATGCCGAGCCCGTACAGGCGCCCCTCGTGCTCGAACGCCTTCGGCTGGAAGCCGGGCACGTTGCGAAGCCAGGGCTCCCGCCCGGAGTACGAGGTGTCCATGTGGCCGTTGAACATCAGGCTCTTGCCGCCGCCGGTGCCGGGCCACGTGCCCAGTGCGTTCGCGCGGCCGTCCTCGACCTGCTGCCACTGCACGCGCAGACCGAGCCGCTCGAACAGGGAGGCCATCAGCTCGGCGAGCGGCTGCTCGTTGCCGGTGAAGCTGTGCACGTCGACGAGTGCGCCCGCCGTCTCGACGAGCCGATCTCGGTCGACGGCGACGCCGCTCATCCGCGGACGTGCGGGAGCACCTGCTCCCCGAACAGCCGGATCTGCTCGTGGCGGTCTTCTCCCCACAACTCGAGCATCACGTGGGTGCAGCCGGCGTCCTTGTACTCCTCGATCGCCGCGATGCAATCGGCGGGCGTGCCCGCGATCGGCTTGCATTTGTCGAGCAGCGCATCCGACACCTTCGCCTTCGCCGCCAGGCGCCCGCCCTGCTCCATCGCCTCGGCCACCGGCTTGATCTCGTCCTGCTCGATCGTTGCGCATTCGAGCAAGACGTCAGCCGCTCCCTGGATGTTCTGCACCTTGTTCGCGAGGTACATGCCGGCGATCTCGCGCGCGCCGTCGCGGCCCTTGGCGCGGTCGGTCGCGTGGATCGACGCGACGACGGTACAGCCGATGTCGATGTCGGCCTTCACGTTGCCACGCGTGTAGTGGACGAAGGCGGGAGTGGTGATCGAGGGCGTGAGGCAGCCGTCGCCGATCTCGCCGGCGAGCGCCTGCATCTTCGGCGCAGTCGCCGCGACGTAGACCGGCGGCACGTCGCGCGGCGTGTGCGCCTCCGCCTGCAGCCCCGGCACGTCGGCGCTCCAGGTCGAGCCGTCGTACCTGAAGGCGTCGCCGCCGAGCACGCCGCGCACGATCGTCACGGCGTCGCGCATCGGGCCGAGCGTCTTCGACGTCTGCATGTGCGCGTTGTTCAGGAAGATCTTCGACGTTCCGTAGCCGAGGATGAAGCGCCCGGCGCCTGCCGCCTCCTGCACGACGCGCGCGTCCATCGCCACCTGGACCGGATGACGCGTGAACGGCGAGATGATTCCCCAGCCGATCGTCAGCTGCTTCGTCTCGCGTGCCATCAACGCCGAGACGACGGTCGACGACCGCGCCTCCATGCCGTGCTTGCGCCACCACGGATACGCCTCCGCGAGCCAGACCGTGTCCATGCCGGCGGCGTCCATCGCGCGGGCCGAGGCGAGCATCTCGTCGAGCGGCTCCATCGTGAGCTGCATGACGCCGACCCTGAAGGGGACCGCGCTCACGCGGGCTTCGAGGCGGCCTTGACCTCGCGGTCGAGCGCGGTGAGGACGTGCTGAACCTGCTGGTTGACGATCGGCTGCAGCACGCGCTGCCCCATCGAGCCCACCGGACCGGCGATCCGGACGTCGGCCGTCCAGTGCATCGCGGTGCCGCCGCCGGGCGCGTCCGAGAGCTCGAACTGCGTCTCCATGCGCAGCATCGCGCCGACGCCCTGGCCCTTCACCGCGAGCTTCGCGAACTCCGGCTCGCGCTCCTCGAGCTTCTCCATGTCGATCTTCATGCGCAGCCCGCCGAGTCCCAGCGGGATCTTCACGTTCGCGGTCCAGCGGGCCGGGTCGTGGACGTCGAAGCTCTCGACGCCCGGCATCGTCTTCGCCATCGACGCGGGGTCGTTGAGCACGCTCCACACCTCCTCGCGCGAGGCCGTGAACGTGCGGTCTCCCGAGACGATCACGCGGCTGACACCGAGACCGAGCCGCCGGCCCCATTCGGGTCGTTCAGCATCTCCCACACGCGGTGGTAGGGGTTGCAGCTGTCCCAGACGATCGCGTCGCCGTGGCCGCGCAGCGCGTCCTGGACGGCCGCGCAGACTGCGTGGATTCCGGCGCCGCCGCCCTCGCCCATGCCCTTCGTGCCGAGCGGCGTGAACGGCGACGGGCTCTCGATGCTGCCGGTCCGAAGCGGCGGCATGTCGAGCGCGTGCGGCACGTGGTAGTCGTAGAAGTTGGGCGTGAGCAGGTTGCCGTCCTCGTCGTAGGCGAAGTGCTCGTGCACCGCCGCGCCCAGCGCCTGCGCAGTCGCGCCCATCACCTGGCCCTCCACGATCTGCGGGTTGATCCGCTTGCCGCAGTCGTCGACGGCGGCGTAGTCGATCAGCTCGTAGTAACCGGTCTCCGGATCGATCTCGATGAGCGCGGCGTGGATCTGCGCGGCGTAGGTCAGAGTGAGGTTGCCGAACTTGCGCTCCACGTCCGGCACCTGGAACGGCGGCCGGTAGACGTAGCGGCAGTTGAGCGTCACTCCGAGATCCTCGGGAAGGCCCGCGTTGTTCGCGTTGATGATCGCGCCGCACGCCATGAACGGCAGAAACGCGTCCGGGCTCTCCTTGATGCGGATGCCGCCGTCGGCGAGCTCGAGCGCCTCGGGCGGCACGCCGCCGAAGACCGCACCGGCGAGCTTGAAGATCTCGTCCCGCAGCATCTCGGTCGCGCCCTTGACCGCTGAGAGGCCGGTGACCGCGAACTGCGACGCGTACGTCCCGGAGAAGCCCGCGTGCGAGTTCCAGTACGAGTCGTGGCCGGCGCGCACGTGCACGTCGTCGATCGAGCACTTGAGGATGTCGGCGACGACCTGCGCCGCCGTCGTCTCGTGGCCCTGGCCCTGCGGCGTCGTTCCGAGCGTGACGACGATCTCGCCGAAGATGTCGAGCTTGACGGTCGCGACCTCGTTGTTGCCGGAGAACTGCAGCTCCGGGTTGATCATCCGCGACTGGCCGAAGTTGTTCGTGCCCGAGTCGAGCGTCGACCCGATGCCGAAGCCGAGCAGCTTGCCGCGCGACTCGGCGTCGCGCCGCCGCTCGTCGAGCCGGTCGTAGCCGATCAGGTCGAGCGCGACGTCGAGCATCCTCGCGTAGTCGCCCGAGTCGTAGACGCAGCCGTTCGGCGTCTCGTAGGGCATCTCGTCGGCGCGGATGTAGTTGCGCTTGCGGACCTCGATCGGGTCGAGGTCGAGCTCGTGGGCGACGATGTCGATCACGCGCTCCGTGAACCAGAGGTGCTGCATGCGCGAGTACCCGCGGTTCGGCGAGACCGGCGCCTTGTTGGTGGCGACCTGGGTGAATTCGAGGCGGATGTTGCGCCAGCGGTACATGCCGGGCGTGACCTGGGCCCAGATCACGCCGCCGAGCGGCTCGTACCGCAGCCAGGCGCCGGCGTCGTCGAGCGCCTTCGTGCGGAAGCCGAGCAGCGTGCCGTCCGACTTGACCGCGACCTCGGTCTCGTGGAACCAGCGCTCGTTCCCGTGCGACATCGAGAGGTGGAAGTCGGTGCGCCACTCCGTCCACTGGATCGCGCGGTTGAGCTTGCGCGCGAGCAGGCAGCACACGACCAGCTGCGGATGCGAGGTGATCTTGTTGCCGAAGCCGCCGCCGATGTCCTGCGTGACGAAGCGCAGCTTGTCGAGGCCGCAGCGCATCGCCGGCCCCATCATGATCGCGGCGAACCCAGGGAACTGGTTGTTCGTCGTGATCGTCCACTGGCCGACGCCGCGGTTGTACTCGACGAGCGCGCCGTCGCACTCGAGCGGCGTGGAGTTGAAGCGGTGGAAGTGGAGCTCGTCGATCCTCACGATGCGATCGGCCTCGGCGAACGCTGCGTCGAGGTCGCCCCACTCGTAGACGCCCTCCCACATCAGGTTCCCGCCGGCCTCCTCGTGCAGGACCGGGGCGTCGTCGTCACGGGAGCGGCGTGCGTCGGTGAGGGCATCGAGCGGCTCGTACTCCACCTCGACGAGCTCCGAGGCATCGCGGGCGCGCTCGCGCGTGTCGGCGACGACCGCGACGACCGCCTCGCCGACGTACCGCACCTTGCCGAGGGCGAGCGCGTAGTCCTTGATGTTGCCGCCGGGCACCGAGGAGATCTGGAAGAACGGGTCGGTGAGCGCGGCGACCTCCTCGCCGGTGAGCGTCCCGTACACGCCCGGCGCCTGCTCCGCCTGGGACACGTCGATCGACGTGATGTGCGCGTGCGCATAGGGCGAGCGCACGAAGTGCACGTAACCCATGCCGTGGCGCTTGACGTCGTCGACGAAGACCCCCTGGCCCTGGACGAGCCTCCGGTCCTCCTTGCGTGGGACGTTCCGGCCCGACCAGGTCTGCTCCGGCGCGTCGACCTCGACGCGCTCCGGTGCGGTCGTGGTCGAGCTCACCGAGTCGCTCCAGTGCCGGCGAAGCCGGCACTTCCGCTGAGGGATGCTCCGTCGAGCCTACGCATCCCGAGTTGCTCCAGTGCCGGCGAAGCCGGCACTTCCGCTGAGGGATGCTCCGTCGAGCCTACGCATCTGCGGCCGCCTTGACGGCCTCGAAGATGTTCCAGTAGCCGGTGCACCGGCAGATGTTGCCCTGGAGCGCCTTCTTGATCTCGTCGTCCGACGGGCTCGGGGTCGCGCGCAGCAGCGCGGTTGCGCTCATCAGCATCCCCGGCGTGCAGTAGCCGCACTGGAGCGCGTGATGGTCGGAGAACGCCTGCTGCAGCCGGGACAGCTCGTCCCCGTCGGCGAGCGACTCGACCGTCTCGATCGTCGCGCCGTCGGCCTGGACCGCCAGCATCATGCAGCTCTTCACGAGGGTGCCGTCGACGATCACCGAGCAGGCCCCGCAGTTGCCGGTGTCGCAGCCGATGTGGCTGCCGGTGAGGTCGAGGTCGTCGCGGATGAAGTGGATCAGGAGCTTGCGCGCCTCGACCTCGCGCTCGTAGGTCGTGCCGTTGATCGTGACCGAGACCGTCTTGCTCGGGGGAGATCACGACCGCTTCGCCTCCATCGCCTGGTTGACGGCGCGGACGGCGACGATCTCGGCGAGATGGGCGCGGTAGGCGCTCGATGCGTGGACGTCGGACGGCGCCTCGATCGCGGCCTCGCGAACCGCGTCGCGCACGATCTGCTCGTCGCTCGAGGCGGGGTGGATCGAGACCGGAACGGCGTCGACGCAGCCGAGCGCGACGTGGACTCCGCCGTTGACGCTGGCTGCGGCGCTGCAGATGCACGTGCCGTCGACGCCGAGCGTCACCGAGGCGAACCCGTCGGCCTTGCCGGCGGGGAGCGTGATCTTCGTCAGCACCTCGCCCGTCTGAACTGCGGTCAGGTAGACGCCGAGGAAGAAGTCGTTCGCGTCGACCCGGCGCTCGCCGTCCCTGCCGGCAATGGTCATCGTCGCGTCGAGCGCGACCATCAGCGGCGGCAGGTGGTTGGTCGGGTCGTTCGAGCAGACGTTGCCGCCGATCGTGCCGCGGTTCCGCACCTGCACGTCCGCGATCTGCGCGCAGACCTCGCCGAGAATCGGCCGGGCGCGAGCCTCGGCGCTCTCGACGATCTCGGTGTACGTCGTCATCGCGCCGATCGAGAGTGTCCCGTCGGCGGCGAGGTCGATCCCCTTCAGCTCGTCGATCCCGTGGAGATCGATGAGCGCATCCGGCGACGCCGCCCGCGCCTTCATGACGTTGACGATCGTCTGACCGCCGGCGAGCGCGCGTGCGCCGTCGTTCTCCGCGAGCAGGTCGATCGCCTCCGCGAGCGACTCGGGGCGTGCGTATCCGACCTCCCGCAGCAGCATCTAGGGGGTTTTATAAGATCTCGGCCGCGGACCGCGCAACTTGGTGCCGCGCGGTGCGAGCCGTCAGCCCGTCGGGGCGTGGTGCGCGGCCACCAGCTCGCCGACCCGCACCTGCTCCGTGAGCAGCCGGCGAAACCGCTCCGGCTCGCCGCCGACGAAGGCCTTGCAGAGCTCGTGCCCGGCGGGGTAGGTCATCACGTAGCTTCGCGACGTCGGCTCCTTGAAGAAGCGGATCATGTGGTCGGCGAGCTCCGGGGTCATCAGCTCCCAGCGCTCGAGGTACCCGTGTGCCTCCTCCTCGGTCGCGCCGTCCTCGTACAGCATCAGCGTCGCGTTGACCTCGGCCCACTGGCACGGCTCCAACGCGCTCCGGACGGCGAGCGCGTGCGCGAGGTCGAAGTCGATGCCGGCGTCGTGGATCACAGCGGCGAGCGCCTCGCCGTCGTCGCCCTCGAGCAGCATGGGCGGGGCGAGCGTGGCGATCCCCTCCGCGACCAGGGATTGCGGCGTCGGCACGAGGACGATCGTCTCCTCGAGCAGACCGCGGCCGCGCACGAGCAGTTGCTCCTTGCAGCAGCGCTCCGCATGGTGACCCGGATAGGTCTCGTGGATCGACAGCGTGAGCAGCTCGATCGCCGACATCGGCAGGTCGACGTTGACGGCGATCCCGCTTCGGAGCCCGCCCCGGTACTCGCAGAAAGCCAGCCAGGCCTCGTCGCGGACGATCTCGAGCGCGACGCCCTCGCCCTCGGGCAGGTCGACGATGCGACGCGTCGTTGCGCGCGCCTGCTCGATCGCGGCCGCCGCCGTGCGCTCGACCTGGTCGACGGGCACGCGAATCGATTCCTCCCACTCCGTGTACCGGTCGAAGAGCGGCCCGTCGCCCGGGAGCAGCTCTTCCAGCCGCTCGTGCGCGGCTTCGAAGACCGACTCGTCCGTGTAGACGGGGCGAACGCCGTAGCACCCCTCGACCTCGTCGGCGTACGAGCGCACCTCGCCCGCGAGCACCCCGGCGTAGGTGTGCAGCCCGACGACCTGGTCGCGCAGCCAGCCGTCGTCCAACTCGCCGAGGAGGCCTTCCGCGCTGGAGACGAGCACGCGCGGGTCGACCGGCGCCTCTGCGTCGACGGCGACCTTGAGCTCGGGCGGGCCGTAGTACGCATCGACGAGCCCTTCGACATGTCGGCCGAGCTGCAGCCCGAGCCGGACATAGCGCTCGGCGGTGGCTTCGGTCATCTGGTGAGCCTACGCAGCAGGCGTGCCCACAGGGAGGAGCGGTCGCTCCCGGCGCGCTGCGCCTGCTCGCGTCGCAGGTCGGCTCGAGCCCACGCGCGCTCGCGCATGCGACGCGTCGCGTAGCGGGGCTTCCAGATCACCGGTCTAGGTCTCATGGCGGGATCATCGCGTGCCCGAACAGATGACTTTCCGGCGACCTGCCGGTCGAAACGGCATGACACGACTCAAGTTCAGCCTCTCGATGTCGCTCGACGGCTTCATCGCCGGGCCCGACCAGAGCCGCGAGCACCCGCTCGGCGAGGGTGGGATGGCATTGCACGAATGGGCGTTCGCGGCCCGGGACGCCGACGATCCGGAGGTCGAGTACGCCAATCTCTGGAGCAAGAACGCGGGCGCTTTCATCATGGGCCGGAACATGTTCGGCCCGATTCGCGGCGACTGGGGCGAGGAGGAGTGGAGCGGCTGGTGGGGCGACGATCCGCCTTACCACACACCGGTGTTCGTGCTGACGCACCACGCTCGTGAGCCCCTCGAGATGGAGGGCGGGACGACGTTCCACTTCGTCACCGACGGTATCGAGGCCGCGTTGGAACGCGCGACCGACGCCGCCGCGGGCCGGGACGTCTTGCTCGGCGGCGGTGCGTCGACCGCCCGCCAGTACCTGCGGGCGGCCCTCGTGGACGAGATGGCAGTGCATGTCACCCCGGTGCTGCTCGGCCGCGGCGAGCGGCTCTTCGAGGACATCGGCGATGCGCTCGACGGCTACGAGTGCGTCGAGCTGGTGAGCTCACCGGCGGTCGCCCATTTCACGTACGCCCGGAAGCACGGTTGACGTTTGGCCGCCGGCCGGGCGGGTAGGCCG
Source organism: uncultured Thermoleophilia bacterium (assembly GCA_963742615.1). Taxonomy (GTDB): domain Bacteria; phylum Actinomycetota; class Thermoleophilia; order Gaiellales; family Gaiellaceae; genus PALSA-600. Next base: position 94,394 of record CAVUMS010000005.1, read on the forward strand.
ACGGACCACACAACGTGAAGGAGGTAACTCCGGATGGCAACTTTGGAGATCTGGACGTACGCGGTCGAGGCGCCCACCGTGGATCTGAGCGGCTTCAAGGTCGAGGCTCGCGACGGCAGCATCGGCAAGGTCGATGAGGGGATCAACGAGGCAGGCGGCAGCTTCATCGTCGTCGACACGGGCCCGTGGATCTTCGGCAAGAAGGTGATGATCCCGGCCGGGATGATCACGAACATCGACCTCGACGCCGAGACGATCGACGTCCGGTTGACGAAGGACGAGATCAAGGACGCGCCGGAGTTCGACGAGGCTCGGTATCGCGATCAGAGCTATCGGTCCGAGCTCGGCGACTACTACGGCAAGAACCGCCGCTGATCGACCCCGCGACGGAGCCCCGCCGCCCGGCGGGGCTCCGTCGCTCGAGCAGGTGCTCCTCAGGTCGCCTGGATCCGGCCGTCGCTGATTCGCCAGACACGGTCGGCAAACGGCGACCGGTCCTCGTGCGTCGCCACGAGGCAGGCGGTGCCGCGCTCGCACGCCGCTGCGAGAGCAGACCACACGAGCTCCGCTGAACGACCGTCCTGGTGGGAGGTCGGCTCGTCGGCGAGCAGCGCGGCGGGCGGGTGGACGAGTGCCCGGGCGAGCGCCGCGCGCTGCTGCTGCCCGACCGACGTCTCCGCGGGCAGGCGATCGCGGAGGTCGGTGAGCGAGAGCTCGTCCATGAGCTGCGCAACACGGCCGACGTCGTCGGCGCCCGCGAGCCGGAGCGGGAGCGCGATGTTCTCCGCGACCGACAGCTCGGGAAACAATCCGAAGCGCTGGGAGAGGTAGGACGTCCGCTCCCACGGCGGAGGTGCACGATCGGAAGCGCCGGGCACGAGCGCAGCGCCCGAATCGGGCGAGAGCCAGCCGCCGGCGACCATGAGCGCGGTCGACTTCCCGGACCCGGATCTCCCGACGAGGACGCCCAACTCGCCGGACCGCAGCTCGAGCGAGACGTCGTCGACCACCCTTGCCCCGCCGTAGCTCTTCGAGAGCCGATCGAGCACGATCGCCGGCGCTCCGGTCTTCCGCGCCCTGTGCTCGAAGCGCCCGGAGTCGGCGACTCGCGTCGCGAGCTCGACCGTCTGCGCGGCGATCCGGATCACGTCTGGATCGTGGGTCGCGACGACCACCGTTCGCCCGCTTGCCGTCGTTCGTTCGAGAGCCTCGATCACGTGCGACGCCGTGCGCCTGTCGAGCTCGGCCGTCGGCTCGTCGACGAGGACGACCGAGGTCGCCCGGGCGATGCCGACTGCGATCGCTGCGCGGGCCTGCTCGCCGCCGGACATCTCGCCTGCCCGTGCATCCAGGCGGTGCGCGATGCCGATCTCCTCGGCGACGTCGACCGCGGCACCGAGATGCTCGCGAAGCGTGAGATACGGAATGAGATTCGCGGCGGGTCGCTGAGCGAGGTAGCTGACGCTCTGGCGTCTGAAGCGCCTGAGGGCTGCGCCTCGAAGCTGCCCCACGTCGAGGCCGTCCACCGTGACCGTGCCGGCGTCCGGCGTGTCGATACCGGCGAGGAGGCGGAGGAGCGAGGACTTGCCGCAGCCCGAAGGCCCGACGACGGCTGCCACGACACCTGGTTGCAGGGTCAGGTCGAGGGATCGGAGTGCTTCCACGGAGCCCGACGGCGAGCGGTACACGCGCGAGACGGCGCGGCAGATGATCGCTGCGCCGTCAGCCAAGCCTCAGCGCCTCCGCGACGTCAGAGCGGCGGGCGACGACGGCTGCGGCTGCTCCGACGAACGACCCGGCCAGGACTGCGATGACAAGTCCGACGACGAGCACCGTCCACGGGACGACCGAGACCGGGCCGGGTGCGTACTGGGGCAGCGAGTCGACGTGCCGCACGATCGCCCGAGCGACGAGAGCCGCGACACCGCCGCCGAGGAGCGCGGCGAAGAGCATCACGATCGCCGCCTCGAACGCGACCGCCCAGGTGTCAGCGCTCGATCTGAGCCCCATCCGTCGCGCGAATGCCGACGAGATCAGCTGCGAGCGCTGTCGCGCGTGCAGGTAGAGGACGAGTGCAACCAGTGCGAGGAAGGACAGTGCGACGCCGACGACCCTGACGTAGCGGTAGCTGCGCTTCGCGGCGGAGACAGCTGGGTTCTTGGTGATCGCCTCGGGTGTCGTCATGTAGAACGGGTGGAGATTCGAGGCCGCCAGGGCGCGTTCGACCGCGACGGGTGGGCCTTTCGCCCAGACCAGACCGCTGACGCCCGGCGCCGGGTACAGGATGTGGTTGCGCACCGCGAGGTCACGGAGTGCTTCGGACGAGACGAGCAGTGCGGGACGGCCGGCCCGGGCAGCCGGGATCGCAGCCCGTCCAACGATCGTGAGCGGGATGCGGACGCCCTGATCGACGATGGCGTCGCCGGCCGGAGCGTCGCGGCTGGCGATCGCGAGCAGCCTGTCCGGACGCTTCGCGAGCCTCGACAGGAGCGTGCGTGGATCGTCCGCCCAGCCCTTCCCCCACCGGAGAGTCCGAACGAGGGCAGCCGGATCGGCGGAAACGAGGTCGACCGGAGCACCGGAGTCGAACGAGACGTTGGCCTGGTCGACCTGTGCGAGCGCAACCGGGAACGGGAGCGACCGCGTGCCGCCGGCACTCGGGTCGACGATGCCCTGGACGTCCCCGCCCGTGCCGATGTACGCCTTCTCCGCCGTGCTCCGCATGAGCGACGCCGAGAGGGTGGAGGCGTAGGCGAACATCCCAAACGCGGCGGCGATGGCGACGACGACCGCTACGAGCGCCGCGCGCCCACTCGCGAGCCGCCGCAGCGCAAACAGGAGCCAGACCGGTGATGTGGTGCGCACGGCGCGAAGGAGGCGTGTGCCGCCGCGTGTCGCAAGTCCAGCCGCGCCCGTGGCTGCAACCAACGGCAGGAGGAAGACCGTCAATCGTGGATGCGTCGCCCCGGTTGAATCGCGAGCCAGGCCCCTTCCGCTGAGCAAGAGCGCGAAGAGGAGCACGGCGGCGGCGACGGTGAGCAACTCCCACGACACGCGGAGCACGATCCCGCTCGGGCCCTTCCGGCGGCCGGGTCGAGGAAATGCGGCGGCGGCGCCTGCGGCTGCCGCCGCGATTGCCAGGAATGCGCCGGCTGCGCCGTACGCGATACCGGTCGAGACGACGCTGCTGTCGACCGCGCCCGGCGGAGCGAGCAGCTCGAGGAGAGAGACCGAGGCGAACACGCCGACCGCCGCCCCGATCGTCGCCGGCAGCACCGACTCCAGGGCCACTCGCGGGCAAACGCGGCTACCGGCTCACCTCGTACGAAGAGGACATTCACCTCGTCGGACCGGCGACGGACGAGGAAGAGGCCGGCTGTGACTGCAAGCCCGAGACCGACCAGGAGCCCACAGCCGGCGACCAGCCAGATCGTCGGCGACACGGCAGCCACGTCTGCTGACGCGATCGCAAGAGCGGAGCTCAGCGACGAGCTCGTCGAGCACGAAGTCGCGCCGGCCCCGCACCCCAGCTTTCGTCCCACTTGCGAGCCGCCAGACGCGATCTGCCTCCCCAACGCAACCACCCGACCCTCCAATTGCTTTGCGCCGTCGAACGTGAGCGTCGTCTTCGCGGGGACCTCGAACCGGTTCTCGACGATCGGGTGGAGCCTGCGTGCCACACGAACCAGCGTCGACTCCGGCATCAAGACGAACGCCGGCGGCGCAGGCGAATCCGGATCGGGTGAACGGATGTCCTGCACCCAGTTGGACCAGTACGCGCCGCAGCAGTCGGCGTCGAGCGCTCGGTAGACGCCGGCGACGCGCACGGCAATCGACGGCGCGCGTCCGGAGAAGCCGTGCTCGGTCAAGACCAGCGTTCGGCCGGGCCGCAGTCGAAGCGCCTTTGCCGTCGAATCGGCGATCCAGACGCCGCCGGGGTTTCCGGCGGTGTCGTGCCGCACATGATCGAGCGCGCCGCTTCGCGCCATCGCGATCAACTCGAGGCCGGGCGCCACGGTCCCACCGGCCTGAACGGGGATCATCGACGTCACGACCGGCGTGCCGAAACCGCCCACGTCTCGCGCGACGCGGCTGACGGCGGCACGTCGCCGGCGATCGCCCTCGATACCGGCGGCCGGCACGCGCACTTCGAGTCCGGTTGCCAGCGGAGACAGATCGCCGAGCTGGGCTTGCAGTGAGCCGCTCTCGACGCCTCGATGGAGCATCGGAGCGGACGCAGCTGCGAGTGCTGTCAGGCAGGCGAGGGCGAACAGGGCGGCGAAGAGCGGTGGGTAGCGGAGCAGGAGAAGCGGCGCCTTCACCCACAGCACGCGCATGCGAGCAGCCTATCGGCCCATCGGGATGGTCCGTGGACCTCGCTCGGGGCGGCGCGCGTATGAGTCCGTCATGGTTCCCTGGCTGCTCGTCGCGTTGGCGCTCGCGCCGTGGAGTCATCCACTGTCATTCGGCCGACTGCGCGGTTGGTCGACGGGTCGTAGCGGCGACACGCGTTCCGCCTACGTCGGTCGCTCGACGCGGGCGGTGATACCGCTCGAATCCACGGCGTGGGCAGCATGGGGCGTTCGGTATCGCGACGACCCCACTGCCGATCCTCCGAACGCGACGCTCCGCCGGCTTCCGTCGGGCTCGGTGATCGTCTGGGCTGTCGTCTACGAGCCGGCCACGGGCGGCCGGCGGCCGATCCGGCTCTCCCTCGCTGACGCCCGGCGGCTGCCCTGTTGTGAGGCGGCCGCCGTGAGGGGCGGAGACTGGGAGCTCGCGGGCGCCGGGCGCGGACGCGCCTACTCCGTCATCGTGCGCGTCTACTTCGGCTCGCCTCCGACGAGGACGATGCGCGACGAGGCGCAGCGCGCGCTCGACCGGCTCGAGCTGCCTGCACCGCGGTAGTCGCGGTTAGTCGCGTCGTCGCAGCAGCCCCTGGTGGCGATCGAGCGCCGCGAGGACGGCGTCGATGTCGTCGGCGGTGTTGTAGGCGTGCGGGGAGACGCGAAGGTTTCCGTCTCGCTCTGAGGTGACGATCCCGTCGGCCTCGAGCGCGCTCACCAGCGCAGGCGCGTCGGTCGAGGCGATGCAGACGAGCGCGCCACGCCGGTCGTGCTCGCGTGGCGTGACGACGATGCCGTCCAAGTGCGTCGGCTCCGTCGATCAGACGGTCGCCGAGCGAGAGCACGTGCTCCCGCGTCTCCGCGATCCCGATCTCCTGCATCAGCTCGATGCCGGCGATTCCGCCGTAGATCGCCGGGATCGGCGGCGTGCCCGACTGGAAGCGGCTCGCATTCGGCGCGGGCGAATAGTCGGTGTGGTCCATCTCGAAGATGTCGTGATCGGCGAACCACCCGGTCTGGGTCGGTGTCAGCCGCTCGGCGAGCCCAGGTCGCAGCCACATGAACGCGAGCCCCGCAGAGGCGAGCAGGTATTTGAGCACGCCCGACGCGACCACGTCGACGCCGAGGGTCGCAACGTCGAGCGGATAGGTGCCCGCGGCCTGATAGGCGTCGAGCACGACGAGGGCACCGCGTTCGTGCGCGATCCGCGCGATCTCCTCGACGGGAAGGCGGGTGCCGTTTCGGTAGCACACCGCTGCAACCGACACGACCGACGTTCGCTCGTCGATCGCGGCCTCGAACCGCTCGAGCGGGATCTCGGGCCCGTCGGCGCGCACGATCTCGACCTCGGCGCCGCGTAGCTGCTGCGCGTGCCAGATCTGCCCGATCGTCGGGAACTCGAAGTCGGAGATCACGACCTTCGGCCGCTCCGAGAAGTCGACCGCGCTCGCGAGCGCGCTGACGCCGGCCGAGACCGACGTCGTCACCGCGACGTCGTCAGGGCGTGCCCCGACGAGCCGTGCGAACGATCCACGTGCCGCCTCGGAGCGCTCGACCCAGTAGTCCCACGGCGCGCCGCGGTCGTCCCAGCCGTCGAGGTAGTCGAGATAGGCGGCGCGCACGGCATCGGACAGCGCGCCCTGCGAGCACGAGTTCACGTAGACGAGGCGATCGAAGATCGGGAAGCGGTGGCGGCAGCGACTCGCCACGGAGACGGGAGCGGTATCGGTCACGGGCGACCCTTCCAGTGGCCAGGAGGGCCCGCCGTTGTGGGCGAAGCCGGGCTTCGCCCGGTGGGAGCCCATGTGCGGTAGAGCGGCGGCACGGCGAGAAGAAGAGGGCCAACGGGGGAAACATGGTTTCCCCCGTTACCTGCCAAGATAGGCCTTCCTCAGGTTCTCGTCCTCGCGCAGGGCCGCCGCCGGGCCTTCGAGCACGAGCCGTCCGGTCGACAGCACGTAGCCACGGTCGGCGATCGAGAGGGACACGTTTGCATTCTGCTCTACGACGAGGATCGCGACGCCGGATTCGTGCACCTGCTTGATGATCTCGAAGTTCCGCTCGACGAGGATCGGCGCGAGGCCCATCGACGGCTCGTCCATCAACAGGAGCTTCGGCCGCGACATGAGGGCGCGGCCCATCGCCACCATCTGCTGCTCGCCGCCGGACAGCGTCCCGGCGAGCTGCGAGCGGCGCTCGTGCAGCAGAGGGAACAGCTCGTAGACGCGGTCGAAGTCCTCGCGCGAGCCGCCGCCGCGCAGGTACGCGCCCAGCTCGAGATTCTCGAGCACCGTCATCGGCGCGAAGAGGCGGCGGTTCTCGGGCACGATCGCGAGCCCGCGCCCGATGCGGTAGCTCGTCGGCCGCGTCGTCACGTCCTCGCCTTCGACGCGCACGCTCCCGTTGCGCGGACGGACGATCCCGAGGACCGTCTTCAGCGTCGTCGACTTGCCCGACGCGTTGCCGCCGAGCAGGCAGACGAGCTCGCCCTGCCCGACGTGGAGCGACAGTCCCTGGAGGATGTGGATCTGCCCGTAGTACGTGTCGACGCCGTCGAGCTCCAGCAGCGGCGCGCCCTTCGTGGTCGTTCCCCGCTCCGGCACCGGCGGAGCCGGCACCTCCGCTCCTTGTGAGCCGCCGTCCAGCCTACGGCTCATTTGCGCTCGGCCGTCCCCAGGCCGAGGTAGGCGGCGACCACCTGCGGGTCGGTCGCGACGTCGCCGAAGGATCCCTCGGCGATCTTCACGCCGTGGTCGAGCGCGACGACCCGGTCCGAGATCCCCTCGACCACGTGCATGTCGTGCTCGATCACGAGGATCGTGTAGCCGCCCTCGGTCCGGAGCTTCCCGATCAGCTCGGTGATCTCGTGCGTCTCCGTCGGGTTCATGCCGGCGGCGGGCTCGTCGAGCAGGAGGATGCGCGGATTGGTCGCGGTCGCACGGGCGATCTCCAGGCGGCGCCGGTTGGCGTACGAGAGCGAGTAGGCGGGTTGGTCCCAGCGGTAGCCCATCAGGCGGTCGCCGAAGAACGCGAGGCGCTGCTCGGCGAGCTCGCGGATCTCGCGCTCCTCGCGCCGCATTCCCGGCGTGCGCAGCATGGCGCGGAAGTACCCGGCCTTCGTGTGCCCGTAGGCCGCCGCCATCACGTTGTCGAGCACGGTCATGTTCAGGAACAGGCGCAGCGTCTGGAACGTGCGCGCGATGCCGCGGCGCGTGATCTGGTGGGGCTGCAGGCCGACCAGGCTGTGGCCGTCGAGCGTGATGTCGCCCTCGTCCGGCCGGTAGATGCCGGTGATCAGGTTGAACAGCGTCGTCTTGCCGGCGCCGTTCGGCCCGATCACGCTCACGATCTCGCCCTCGTCGAGGTGCAGGTCGAGATCCGACACGACCTGCAGGCCGCCGAACGCCAGCGACACGCGCTTGAGCTCCAGGAGCGGCTCGCTCATCTCCGCTCCGTCATACGATCTCCACGCGGCGCTCGCCGAGCAGTCCGTTCGGCCGGGCGATCATCAGCACGATCAGCAGCGCGCCGAGGACGATGTACCGCGTCGGCCCGGGATTCGGGATCATCACGTTCTCCCAGACGAACGCGGAGATGTAGATCGTCGGCGGGAGCGCGACAAGCCGTGCCCAGCCGCGCAGCTGCGTGACGGCGAGGATCCCGACGATCATCAGCCCGTATGCGACCTGGCCCACCCACCCATCGAGCCTCGAGGGGATCACGACCCAGTGCGACAGGTCGCCGCCGAAGCCACCGTGCGTCGTGGTCGCCCACCGCGGGTGCCAGGCCGACACGATCGCGTGCACGACGAACCCGAAGGCGATCGTGGCGACGATGACGATCGCGAGCTGCCTGGTGAAGCGGAAGGCCGTGATCAGGCCGGCGACCACGAGCAGGTAGAAGAGCACGCGTGCCTGGTCGGGGTTCTGCAGCAGCTGCAGCAGCACGTTCACGATGATCGCGCCGAGCACGACGCCGGCCTGGCTGCCCGAGCCGCCGAGGATCACCATCGCGTAGATGGTGATCAGCACCGTCGGCGAGAAGTTGAGCGGGAAGACGCTCGCGCTGAGCGCCGTCGCGAGCGTGCCGGTGAGCGCGGCGGTCCCGGCTCCGGTCGCGAACGCCGTCAGCTTGAGCCAGTTGATCGGCATCCCCATCACCTCGGCCGCGAGCGGGTCCTCGCGGAGCGAGCGCCAGGCACGCCCGATGCGCGAGAGGTTCACGAAGCGCAGCGCGACGAACACCACGAGGAAGAACGCGAGCGCGACGTAGTAGTAGGAGACGGCGAAGATCCCGGCGTGCTGCACGGCGAGGTCGTGCCCGAAGAAGCTGAACGGGTCGACGCGCAGGATCCCGTTCGCCCCGCCCGTGATGTTGTGGCCGAAGATCTGGTTCCCGTTGGTCATCACCGTCTCGAACAGCTCGAGGAAGAAGAGCGTCACGATCGCGAGGTAGTCGCCCGAGAGCCGTCGCGACGGCAGCCCGACGAGGAGCCCGATCACGCGCGCCGAAGATCGTGATCGCCGGGATGGCGACGATCGTCGGCAGGTGGATGCCGAACTTGTCGGAGTCGAAGATCGCGTACGCGTACGCGCCGATGCCGAAGAACGCGATGTAGCCGAGGTCGAGCAGGCCGCCCCAGCCGACGACGACGTTCAGGCCGAGCGCCAGGAGCATGAAGATGACCGTGTCGAAGCCGACGCGGCGCACGTAGCCGCTCGACTCGACGACGGGAAGCAGCGACGCGGCCGCGAGGAAGAGGATCAGCCATGCCCACCAGGGCACCGCGCGCAGGCGCTGTTCGTAGACGCCGAGACGCCCGCCGCGCCCGAGCAGCCGCTCGTCGTGCCGCGCGACCCACTCGTCGCGGCCGACCGCCGGGCCTTCCACTTCGGGCAGCGCCGGTGCGTTCGGGTCGCCGGGGGTCAGCTCGGACAACTCACACCTTCCGGATGTCGGCCTTCCCCAGGAGGCCCTGCGGGCGGAAGATCATGAAGCCGATCAGGATCGAGAAGACGACGAGGTCGGACCATGCCGTCGTCCAGTAGCCGGCCGTGTACGACTCGGCGGCGCCGAGCAGGAGGCCGCCGACCAGCGCACCCGGGATCGACCCGATGCCGCCGATCACCGCTGCGGTGAAGCCCTTCAGCCCGACCGTGAACCCGATCGCTGCGAAGGTCGGGACGCGCAGCGCGAACATCACCCCGGCCGCGCCGGCGAGCGCCGAGCCGAGGATGAACGTGAACACGATCACGCGGTCGACGTCGATGCCCATCATCGCCGCGGCCTCGCCGTCGTACGACGTGGCGCGCATCGCCTTCCCGGTCCGCGTCTTGTTGACGAGCAGCCACAGCGCGACCGCCAGTGCGAACGCCGAGACGATGGTGATGATCCGGAGCAGCGGGACGTGCACGGCGCCGATGTCGAAGCCATGGAAATAGAGCGGCCCCGTTCGAGAGCGCATACGACTGGTAGTCGCGCTGCTCCGCGCCGAACAGGAGCTGCATCGAGTTGGCGAGGAAGAACGACACGCCGAGCGCGCTGATCAGCGGCGCGATCCGCGGCGCGTTGCGGAGCGGCCGGTAGGCGAAGCGCTCGATCGTGACCCCGAGCACCGCACAGCCCACCATCGCCGCCAGGGTGACGAGGATGAGCAGGAGCCAGACGGGGACGACCGGGTCGGCCGCGCCGCCCAGTGCCTGCAGCGCGCCGTAGCCGATGAACGACCCGACCATGAACACGTCGCCGTGCGCGAAGTTGAGGAGCTTGAGGACGCCGTAGACGAGCGAGTAGCCGAGCGCGACGAGCGCGTAGACGCTCCCGAGCGTCAGAGCATCGACGGTGAGCTGGATGAAGGTGTCCACGCCCGGAGCAAACCTAAATCGATGGGCGGCCCGGTGTCACACCGGGCCGCCCATCACGTTCAGGTCGGCTTAACTCGACGAGCTTGTACGAGCCGTCGGACTGGATCTTGAAGATGTAGAACTTCGCGTTCAGCGGATCGTTGGTCTTCGTCGAGAACTGGAAGCTCCCGCCGAGGATCCACTTCGCGATCTTCACGTGCTTGACCTGACGAAGGACGTCGGCGCGCGACTTGAGCGTGCCCTTGCCGATCGTGCACGCGCGCTTGACCGCGGTCAGAAGCACCTGCGTCGCCCCGTAGGTCGGAGGCCCGAAGGAGCCGACCGCCTTGCCGGGGTTGTCCTTCTTCCACGCGGCGATCACGGCCTTGTCGCCGGCGATGCTCGTGATGTCCGGAGCGAAGTTCGACACGTAGCCGCCCGGCTTGTTGTACTGGGCGGGCGTGTTCGAACCGTCACCAGAGAACATGATCGCCTTCTTGCCCTGCTCGACCAGCTGCTGGGCCATCGTCTGGGCGGCCGGGGGCTGCTGGGTCGGGAAGAAGACGACGTCGGCGTCGCTCGGCACCTTCGTGACGTACGACGAGTAGTCGGTCGTCGTGTTCGGTGCCGACAGCCGGGACGTCGAGACGCCCTTGGCCTTCAGGTAGGTCTCGACCGCGGCCGCCAGGCCCTGCGAGTACGGCTCCTGGAAGTCGAAGACGACGACCTTCTTCACGTGCAGCGTGTTGACCATGTACGCCGCATCGGTCGGGCCCTGGATGTTGTCGGCCGGCACGACGCGGAAGAACGCCGGCGTCCCTTCCCGCTGCCCACCGACCGTGTAGGTCAGATCGGTGCGGGTGGCGGACGGCGAGATGTGCGCCATCCCGGCCTGGAAGTACGTGCTCGAGGAGGCCGCGACCGCGCCCGAGGTGGACGGGCCGATGATGCCGACGACCTTGGGGTCGGAGACGTACTTCTGCGCCAGCGTCTGCGCCGGCGTCGCGCCCTGCTCGACGGGCGTGTCGCCCTGGACAGCTGAATCTTGAGCCCCATCTGGGGAGCGAGCTGCTTGACCGCCAGCTTCGCCCACGTGAGCTGCTCCTGCCCGAGGAACGCCGCGCCGCCGGTCAGTGGGGTGACCATTGCGATCTTGAGCGTGCCTTTACAGCTGATGCCCGCGGCGGACGCCGCCTGGGTCTTCGGTCCGCCCTGCGCGGTGCCTGCCGCGACCGACGCGACGAGCACCGCGACCGCAAAGCCGAGCGCTTTCTTCATCCGAGTCCTCCTTCACCTTTCTCCTGCAGGGGAACGCCTGCTTTTACGCTGAGACGTACGCCTAGCGCCGTTTGTTCGCGCCGCCAGCGAAGGGGCAAGTCTCACACCGGCCGGTGCGGGCGTCAATGTCAGTGATCAAACCCCGGGCCGAGCGAGGCCGGCCGCCGGCCGCGACTAGGAAAGCGCCTCGACCCAGCCGCGGGTGTCGAGGAACTGGCGGAAGCGCACCGCCTTGTCGCCCTCGACCGTCCAGACGTGGACGAACGGGACGTCGAGCCGCTTGCCGGTGCCCTTCGCGACCCCCCGGTAGCGCCCGAGCACGACCACCTGGGACCCGGCGTCGAGGAACTCGTCCGGGTCCGCGCTGAACTCCTCCCACCACTCGGCGTCGAGCGGCTCGAAGATGTTCCGCCGCACCTCGTCGAGCCCGCGGTAGTAGCCCCCGTGGGGCAGGCCCTGCGCCTGGTGCCACTCGATCTCCGGGTGCATGTCCGCGAGCACGCCGTCCAGGTCGTCGCGCGCGAACGCCTCGTACGAGCGCGTGACGAGCTCGATCCCGGCCATGTGCGTAGGTTACGGACGACGGGGCTCGTTTGGCCGATGCGTGGGCACTTAAGTCGGGTGTCGTCGGGCTTAGCCTGACCCGGACGAAGCGCGTTCCGTCCGGATCGTCCCACACCTCACCGACCACGACGCCTTCTTCCTGCCTGAAGGTGTCTCCGACTTGTGGCGCGACGCCGAGTTGGCTGATGTCACGGACTCTGACGGGCTGACCGGGTGCCAGCTGCAGGTCGTCGGCGAAGGCTGCCAAGAGTCCATCGGCGTCTTCGGCCCAGCCTGTCCAGACCACCGGCGTAGTTGGGCTGTGCGCTTCGAAGTGTTTTTCGCGCCACCGGTCTTCACCCATGAGAACGCGAAGGATGCCTCCAGGCGGTCGGTGACGTCAACGCATGGAGGGAACGAGTTGAAATCGGTCGACGACAAGAAACGTTGGCTTTGGCTGGCGCACGTGCGCGGGATCCGCCGCTGGGCAGATCACGTCGACCGACGCCGGGACGGTCGACGCAGCGGCGACTCTGACGGATCGTTCCTGTACGTCCAGACGGGCGCGCAGGGTCACGTCGACGCGTTCCGCGTCAACGCCGACGGATCGCTGAGCCCGATCGGCTCCGTGACCGTCCCGGGTGCCGTCGGTGGTGAGGGGATCGTCGCCCTGTGAGGTCGATCCTCTGATCGAGGAGACTCAGCACCGGGTTGGGGGGCCGCCGCTTGGCGGCCCCCTTTCCCCGAGACCGACGTAGGTTACGGACGATGCGCTACGCGATCCACGCCGCCGACTCGCCCGACGGCCGCCTTCACGCGAACGAGCTCTTGACGCAGCGGCTCGTCTCGCCCGACGGGGAGGAGCGTGTCGACGACGCCGACGAGGTGCTCTACGTGCTCGACGGCGAGGGCGCGCTCGAGACGGCCGGCGCGCTCTACCCGCTTCGCCCCGGGAGTTCGGCGTTCGTCGCGGCCGGGACGACCTGGAAGGCGTCGGGCGTCCGCGCGCTCTCGGTGCTCGTCCACGATCCGCCCCCGGCCTCGGCGCCGTTCGCCGTGCGCGACCTGACGGCCGAGGAGCACGGCTCCGCGACTGCGGGGCGCCAGTTCGTGCTCGGGGCGACGCCCGACGTCGGCTGCGAGTCCGCTAACCCAGTTCATCGGCCTCGTCCCGCCCGGCAGGGCGCCGGATCACTTCCACACCTACGACGAGGTGATCTACATCCTCGAGGGCGAGGGCGCGCTCGAGATCGGCGGGGAGTCGGCGCCCCTCCGCGCCGGGAGCTGCATCCACCTGCCGGCCCGCCTTGTCCACTGCCTCGCGAACACCGGCGATTCCGAGCTCCGTCTGCTCGGCGTGTTCCGCCCGGCGGGGTCGCCGGCCGAGGCCTACTACCCGGACGGGACGCTCGCAGTCGTCCCGGGAAGCGAGGACTGAACGGTGCCGAGGATCGAGCGCAACGCCGACATCGTCTGGGAGGGGAACGTCGCCCGCGGAGCCGGCGCGATCACGCCTGCGACCGGCGCCTTCGCCGAGCTCCCGTTCACGCTCGCGAGCCGCATCGCGCGCGCCCGAGGGCAAGACGAGCCCCGAGGAGCTGCTCGCCTCCGCGCACGGCGCCTGCTTCACGATGTCGCTCGCCACCGAGCTCGTCCAGGCCGGCACGCCGCCCGGCCGGCTCGAGGTCAACTGCCGGATCGTCATGGACGAGGTGCCCGGCCAGGGACACCAGATCGTCGGCTCGGTACTGCGGGTCCGCGCCGACGTCGAAGGCGCGGACGACGCGTCGATCGACGAGGCGATCGCCAAGGCCGACGAGGGTTGTCCCTTCTCCGCGCTGCTCAAGCGGGCGGGCGCGGACGTGCAGATCTCGCGCTGAGCTCGGCCCGCAGCTCGGCACCGTGCTCGTCGAGCCCGGGCGGCCGCAGCCGCGTGGTCGCCGGCGTCGCCGAGAGCCGCGCCGGGAACGCGACCGTCCGAACGCCGTCGCTCTCGTCGACGACGTCCAGCCCGAGCGCGGCGGCCAGCGAGAACGCCTCGTCGAGCCCCTGCACGGGACCGGCCGGGACGCCCGCCTCGGTCAGCGCCTCGCGCCATGCGCCGCGCGGACGCGCAGCCAGGCGCGACTCGAGCAGCCCGCGCAGCACGTCGCGGTTGCGCACGCGGTCCGCGTTCGTCCGGAAGCGCTCGTCGGAGGCGAGCTCCGGCGCGCCGATCACGTCGGCGAGGCGTTCGAATTGCGCGTCGTTGCCCGCGCAGATCATCAGCTCGCCGTCCGACGGCCGCGTAGGTCGCGAACGGCTCGATGCTCGGATGTACGTTCCCGAGGCTCCGCGGGAGCGGTGCCCCCGCCGAGCCAGCCGGTCGACTGGTTCGCGAGCATCGCGAGGTTCGTGTGGAGGAGGTTGATCGTGACGCGCTGTCCGCGGCCGCTCCTGGCACGCGCGTAGAGCGCTGCCAGCGCTGCCGACGTCGCGTAGAGCGCGGTCACGACGTCGACGATCGCGACCCCGGTCTTCGACGGCGTCCCCGGCGGGCCGGTGATGCTCATGAGGCCGCCGACCGCCTGCACGAGCGGGTCGTAGCCGGGCAGCGTCGCGCCCGCTTCGTCGCCGAAGCCGGTGATCTCGCAGTAGACGACGCGCGGATTGGATCCCGAGACGGCGTCGTAGCCGAGCCCGAAGCGCTCGAGCGTGCCCGGCCGGAAGTTCGCGACCACGACGTCGGCGCGCTCGCAGAGCCGGCGCGCAAGCTCTCGGTCCGCGTGCAGCGCGCAGGTCGAGCACGATCGACCGCTTGTTGCGGTTCGCCGCGTGGTGGTAGGTCGCGCGCCCCTCGGCGTCCGCCGGCGGTGACCAGCTGCGCGTGTCGTCCCCTTTCGGCGACTCGACCTTCACGACGTCGGCGCCGAGGTCGCCCAGCGTCTGCGCCACGAGCGGTCCCGCGAGCACGCGCGAGAAGTCGACGACGCTCAGCACCTTCGAGCGCGGACGGCGGCACGGTCGCTGATTATCGGCTCTAGTCGGTCGTCGAGGCTACGCTGGATCGTCGTGAGCATCTCCGTTCTCGTCGTCGACGACGACGCGCCGATCCGGCGGATGCTCGAGCGGACGCTCGCGGCCGAGGGCTACCGCGTCGCCGGCGCCGCGGACGGCGGCGCGGCGCTCGCCGCGGTCGAGCGGTCGGTGCCCGACCTGCTCGTGCTCGACGTCGGCGATGCCGGGCCTCGACGGCCTGACCGTCTGCCGGCGGCTGCGCGGCAAGGGCCTGGCGCTGCCGATCCTCCTGCTCACGGCACGTGACGCCGTCGCCGACCGCGTCGCGGGTCTCGACGCCGGCGCCGACGACTACCTCGTCAAGCCGTTCGCGGCCGAGGAGCTGCTTGCGCGCGTGCGCGCGCTGCTGCGCCGCGGCCGCGCACCCGGCGAGCTGCTCGCGTACGGCGACCTCGTCTTCGACGTCGAGACGCGCTCGGCCCGCCGAGGCGGCGTCGAGATCCCGCTCCGTGCGCGCGAGGCCGACCTGCTCGAGCTGCTGCTGCGCAATCCGCGCCGCGTGATCAGCCGCGCGCAGGCGCTCGAGCGCGTCTGGGGAGACGTGCGCGGCCGCGAGCCCGAACGTCGTCGACCGCTACGTCTCGTACCTCCGCCGCAAGCTCGGGAGCCGCCGCTGATCGAGACGGTGCGCGGCGTCGGCTTCATGCTCGAGCGATGATCCCGCGCTCGCTCGGAGCCCGTTCGATCCTCGCGGCGTTCGCTCGCGGTCCTGCGTCGCGCTCGTGATCGTCGGCGCCGGCGTCGACGTGCTCGTCGCACGGCACCTCCACCGGTCGCTCGACCGGTCGCTGCGCCAGCGTGCGGTCGAGGTCGCGCAGCTGAGCGCGTCCGCGCCCGCGCTGCTCACCACGCCGGGCGCGCTCGACACGTCGATCGGCGCGCAGCAGGTCAGCGACGCAGGTCGTCGACCGCCGGGGCCGCATCGTGGCGCGCTCGCTCGCGCTCGGCGGGCGCGTGCTGCCGGTTCAGCCGCTCGGCGCGCAGCGTGATCGCGACCGGCGCCGGCCGGTACGCTCGCGGCCGAGCTCGGCGGCGACGACCTGCGCGTCTACGTCGCGCCGCTCGCCGACGCCGGCGGCCCGGCCGCGGGCGGTGCCGTGGCGGTCGCCGCGTCGACGCACGACCTGAACGCGACGCTCGCCGACGTCCACCTCTTCGTGCTTGCTCGCGGCGCTCGTCGCGGCCGCCGTCGCCGCGGCCGCGCTGGCGCTGCTGATGCGCCGCGCGCTCGCGCCCGCTGGGTCGCCTCGCCGGCGCGGCCGCCGAGATCGAGCGGACCGGCGACCCGCGGCGCCGGCTGCCGCAGCCCGAGGCCGACGACGAGGTCGGGCGGCTCGCGCGGACGCTGAACGGGATGCTGGCGGCGCTCGAACGGTCGCGCGACAACGGAGCGGCGCTTCCTCGCCGATGCCTCGCACGAGCTGCGGACGCCGCTGACCGCGCTCGTCGGCAACGTCGCCTACCTCGCGCGGCACGGCGCGACCGACGAGCTGGTCGCGGAGCTCGAGCACGACAGCGCAGCGGCTCGCGCGGCTCGCGGACGATCTGCTCGCGCTCTCGCGCGAGGAGGCGGCCGCGCCGCCCGACGAGGCGGTGCGGCTCGACGAGCTCGTCGCCGCGCAGCCGGCGCGGAGCGGAGATCGTCGCGCCGGAACCGGTGACCGTTCGCGGCGACCGCGCTGCGCTCGAGCGGGCGCTCGCGAACCTCGTCGAGAACGCCCGCCGGCACGGGCGCGGCCGGATCGTCGGTCGAGACGAGCACGTCGGACGGCGTCGCGCGGCTCACCGTCGACCGACGAGGGTCCCGGGGTGACGCGCCGACGAGGCGGAGCAGGTGTTCGAGCGCTTCTGGCGCGGGCGCGAGGCACGGCCCGGGCTCCGGCCTCGGCCTCGCGATCGTGCGGGCGACCGCCGAGCGCCACGGCGGCCGCGCCTACGCCGAAGGGCCCCGGTTCACGATCGAGCTCCCCGCTCTCAGAGATGTCTCAGAGTCGGGCGCTACAACGGACGGCGAGCAAGAGAAAGGATCGCCGTGAGCTTCTTGCGCAGACTCTCGACCCGAAGCCTCGATCGTCCTCATCGCCGTCGTCTGCGCTGTCGCCGTCGGCGGCGCCGCGATCGCCGTCGCCGCCGGCGGCGGCGGCCCGCCGCCGCCGCCGAAGCCGCTCGACCAGGCGATCCAGGACGCGCTCTCGGCGAACCCCGCGGACGGCGTCACGGCGCGGGTCACGTTCACGAACAAGCTGTTCCCGTCCGGCGCGCTGCTTCGGTCAGGCGGGCTCGGCGCTGATGTCGGGTGCCTCGGGACGGCTCTGGCTCACGAACGACGGCCACGGCCGGATCGAGCTCCAGTCCGACGCGGCGACGTCCAGATCGTCTGGAACGACAAGACGATCTCCGTCTACGACGCCTCCTCGAACACCGTCTACCGGGCCGATCTCCCGTCGGGCACGACGAGTGCCGCGGGCGAGTCCGACCGGCAGCCGCCGTCGCTCGCCGACATCGACACGTTCCTCGCCGAGCCTCGGCCGAGCACTGGGCGCTCTCGGACGCGCAGCCGACCGACGTCGCCGGACAGCCCGCCTACAGCGTCTCGGTCTCGCCGAAGCACGACGGCGGGCTGCTCGGCTCCGTCGAGCTCGCCTGGGACGCCGACGCACGGCGTACCGCTGCGGGCGGCGATCTACGCGCAGGGCGGCAGCTCGCCGGTGCTCGAGCTCGCCGTCACCGACATCTCGTACGGCGCCGGTCCCGGACTCGGACGTCGACGTCGCACCGCCCGCCGGCGCCAAGGTGGTCGACCTCGGCTCCGGCCCGCAGCCGGGCAACGCGTCCGGCGCAGCGACGCCTGCGGTCACGCGGGCTCGACGCGGTCCAGGCGGCGGCCGGCTTCCCGGTCGTCGCGCCCGACTCGCTCGTCGGGCTGCCGCGCCAGGACGTCCGCCTCGTCGGCGGCGACACCGCGCTCGTGCTCTACGGCCAGGGGCTCGGCGGGATCGTGCTGGTCGAGCGCAAGGCCGAGGCGTCGTCCACCGCCGGCCGGCGGCGCGCTCTCAGCGCTGCCGACGGTCTCGCTCGACGGCCTGACCGCGCACGAGCTCGCGACCCAGCTCGGCACGGTGCTCGAGTGGCAGGCCGGCGGCACGAGCTTCGTGCTGGCCGGCTCGCTTCCGGCGGCGGCAGCCGAGGCCGCGGCGCGGGCGGTGAAGTGAGCGCGGCCGCGCCGGTCGAGGCCCGCGGTCTCGTCAAGCGCTACGGCGAGATCGTCGCGGTCGACCACGTCGACCTCGACGTCGAGCCGGGCGACGTCTTCGGCTACCTCGGGCCGAACGGCGCCGGCAAGACGACCTCGCTGCGCATGCTGCTCGGCCTGATCCGCCCGACCGACGGCGATCGGCGCGGCTCTTCGGGCGCGACCCGCTCGATCGACGGCGCGAAGGCGCTCGAGGGCGTCGCCGGGTTCGTCGAGGGGCCGCGCTTCTACCCGTACCTGTCCGGCCGCCGCAACCTCCGGCTGCTCGCCGACTACGACGACCCGGTCTCGACGCTCGCGGATCGACGAGGTGCTCGAGCTCGTCGAGCTGCGCGACCGCGCGAAGGACCGGGTCGGCGGCTACTCGCACGGGATGCGCCAGCGGCTCGGGATCGCAGCTGCGCTGCTGCGGCAGCCGCGGCTGCTGCTGCTCGACGAGCCGACGACCGGCCTCGACCCGGCCGGGATGCGCGACATGCGCGACCTCGTCCGCCGCCTCGCCGGCGAGGGGATCACGATCCTGCTCTCGAGCCACCTCCTCTACGAGGTCGAGGAGCTCTGCAACCGGGTCGCGATCATCCGCAAGGGCCGGATCGTCTACCAGGGCGCGCTTGCGCGACCTGCTCGCGACCGCCGCGAGCGGCTACCGGCTTCGCGCCGCTCGAGCCCGAGCGGGCACGCGCGGCACTGCTCGCCCAGCCCGGGATCGGCACCGTCGAGCTGCGCGACGGCGACGCTTCACTTCACGCGCCGACGAGGACGCGGTCGCGGCGCTCACGCGTCGCGCTCGGCCGGGCGCGGATCGCGTTCACGGCGCTCGTGCCCGGAGACGGCGAGCCTCGAGGAGCTGTTCCTCGGCATGACCGACGGCGAGTCGTCCGACCACGACCGCGTCGTCGGCGGTCGCGGTATGACCGCGGTCGCCCGCGTCTACCGCTGGGAGGTCGCGAAGCTGCTCGCGCAGAAGCGCACCTACCTCGGGCTCGGCGCCGCGATCGCCGTGCCGATCATCTTCGTCGTCGTGCTCGTGCTGCAGACGCGGCGGCCCGAACGACGTCCCGCTCGGCCGCTACATCCGCGACACCGGCCTTGCCGTCCCGTTCGTCGTCCTCTTCTTCATGTCGATCTGGGGGCTGCCGCTGATCACCGCGCTCGTCGCCGGCGACATCGTCGCGTCGGAGAGTCACAACGGCACGTTGAAGACGATCCTCACCCGCTCGCGCGAGCGCGGCGAGGTCTTCGCCGGGAAGGTGCTCGCGACCGCGACCTACACGCTCGCGCTCGTCTTCGCGATGGGGCTCGTCGGCCTCGTCGCCGGGCAGCATCGCCTGGGGCTTCCATCCGCTCACGTCGCTCTCGGGCACGAAGGTCTCGCCCGGGCACGGGCTTCGCCTGCTGATCGCGAGCCTCGCGATCTACGTCGCTCCCGCTCGCGGGCATCGCCGCCTTCGGCGCTCATGCTCTCGACCGTGACGCGCAACAGCGCCGCCTCCGTCGTCGGGGCGCTGATGTGGGCGCTCCTCATGCAGCTCCTCGGCGTGCTTCCCGGCACCGAGAGCTTCCGCCCCTACCTGCTCGGGACGCAGTTCGACGCCTGGCACGGCTTCCTGCGCGTGCCCGCCGACTGGGTGCCGGTGATCGGGCGCTCTGGGTCTGCGCGCTCTACATCGGGGTGCCGCTCGTCGCCGCCTACCTCGTCTTCCTCCGCCGCGACGTCGCCGGCGAGTAGCGGTCAGTCGAGCTCGACCTGCACGTCGACGCCGCGCGGCGCGCTGAGCCGCCTCCCACGCGCGGACCTGCAGGTAGATCGCGATGCGCATGCCCTCGGCCGAGTACGAGCCGAGCACGCTCACGCGAACTCGTCCGGGACCGATCTCCTCGGCGAGGATGTCGCCGCGGCTTCGCAGGTCGACGAGGAGGTCGTCGACGAGGGAAGGGTCGTTGAGACTGATCGTCGGCATCGCTGACCGGCCGGCTCCCGCAGGCGCGTACACACGGTGTAAATCGCACACCGGACCCGCACACCGGCCGTACGGCTGGACCGGGCTGCGCGCTCAGGGCCGGAGCTGCCAGCCTGCGAGAGCCTCGGCGATCGCGGCTTGCTGCTCGAGCGTCCGTCCGGTGGCGACGAGCGCGGCAAGCTGCGTCGCGCCGAGCGAGGATTCGAGCCCGGCCAGCGTCCGCTCGTAGCCTTCACGTTCGGCGACGCCCATCTCGACTCCCAGCGCGGCGAAGAGCTCGTCCGCGGCGCCGAGCAGCCGCGCTGCCCGCTCGCCGTCCTCCTCGGCGAAGGCGAGCTCGCCGCTCGTCTCGAGCGAATAGGCGATCACCTCGCGGTAGCCCAGGCGCTCCGCGAGCTCGAACGCCTCGGCGAGCAACTCACGCGCGCGTTCGCGGTCGCCGGCGTTCGACCTTGAGCGCGCGAGGTTGTGCAGCGAGACGGCGAGGCCGTCGAAGTCGCCGTTCACCCGCTGCTCCGCGATCGCCCGCTCCCCGTACTCGACTGCGGCTTCGTGATCGCCCTGCAGCTCGGCGATCGCGGCGAGGTTCGCGAGCGCGATCGCGGCGCGGTGCGTGCGACCGAGCTCGACGAACAGTGCGTGGCTCTCGCGGTAGGCGGCGGCCGCCTCGTCGAGCTCGCCGGCCTGGGACGCGACGCCCCCGAGCTCGGCGATACAGCGCGCGATCCCGTCCTTGTCCTCGAGCTTCGAGTAGAGCGCGAGCGCCTCGCCCCAGATCTCCCTGGCGGCGGCGAGATCGCCCTGCCGGTAGGGGAACGAGCCGCCGGCGGCGAGCACCGCCGCCCGCAGGGCGTCGTCGGCGCCGCGCGAATCCTCGATCGTGCGGTCGAACATGCCCCGCGCCTCGCGCAGGTGGCCGCGCACGAGCCAGTACCACCTGAGCGCCGTGACCAGGCGCGCCTCGATCTCGACCTCGCCCGCGCCGGCGGCCCAGGCGAAGGCGGCCCGGATGTTGTCGTGATCCGCGTCGAGGCGGTCGAACGCATCCTCGTAGCCCTCGCCGCCTGCGATGATCCGCTCCCCGGCCTCCTCGGCGACCGCGAGGAAGTGCTGCACGTGCCGGCCGGCGAGCTCGGCGCCTTCCCCCCGGGCGCGAAGCTGCTCGGCGGCGTAGTCGCGAATCGTCTCGAGCAGCGCGAAGCGCGGCGTGTCTGCGTCGATCCGCCGCACGAGGTTGTTGTCGACGAGTGTCGCGAGTGCGGGCAGCGAGTCGGTGCCGACGACGGCCTCGATCGCGTCGAGCGTGATCCCGCCCGCGAACACCGAGAGCCGGGCGAGCAGCGCACGCTCGTCGTCGGCGAGCAGCTGATAACTCCAGTCGAGTGTCGCGCGCAGGGTCCGTTGCCGCTGCGGCAGGTCGCGGGCCCCTTCCGTGAGGAGGTCGAGCGTCTCGGTCAGCCGCTCGGCGAGCGCGGCAGGAGGGAGGACGCGCGTCCGTGCCGCCGCAAGCTCGATCGCGAGCGGCAGGCCGTCGAGCCGTCGGCACACGTGTGAGACGTGCGCGAGGTTCGTGTCGCCCACCGCGAAGCTCGGATCGAGGGCGCGCGCCCGCTCGGCGAACAGCTGGACGGCGTCGTCGATCGGGAGCGGCGGCACCGGGTACTCGTGCTCGCCCGACAGGCGGAGCGGCACGCGGCTCGTCGCGAGGATGCGGATCCCCGTCGTCCCCGCGAGGAGCGCACCGACGTCGACCGCCGCCGCCTGCACCTGCTCGAAGTTGTCGAGCACGACGAGCTGCTCGCGGTTGCCGACGTGGGCGGCGAGCGCGGCGACCGGCTCGTCGGCCGTCTCGGGCACCTCCAGCGCGTCCGCGATCGCCTGCACGACGAGGGCGGCGTCCGTGATGGGTGCGAGGTCGACGAACACGGTGCCGCCGGGGAGCTCGGGCCCGAGCTCGGCCGCTGCGGCCAGCGCGAGCCGTGTCTTCCCCGCGCCGCCGGGGCCGGTGAGCGTGACGAGGCGGACGTCGCGGACGAGCGCCGTGACCGAGACCACCTCGAGCCGGCGCCCGACGAGCCGCGTGGGCGGGGTCGGCAGCCGGACGGGCGCCGCGGCGGGCGCTGTCGGCCCGCTCAGGGATTCGTCCTGCCGCAGCACCGCCCGCTCGAGCTCCTGGAGGGCGGGGCCGGGCTCGACCCCGAGCTCGTCGATCAGCAGCGCCCTCGTCTCGCGGTACGCGTCGAGCGCGTCCTTCTGCCGCCCGGCGCGGTAGAGCGCGAGGATCCACTGCTCCCGCAGCCGTTCGCGGTACGGATGGTCGGCGATCAGCTGGTCGATCTCCGCGAGCACGTCGTCGTGGCGGCCGAGCATGAGCGCGGCCTCGTTGCGGAGCTCGAGCGCGACCACGCGCCGCTCGTCGAGCGCCTCGCCCGCGCGCTGGGTCGGCTGGCCGCCGAGATCGGCGAGCGCCGGACCGCGCCAGAGCGCGAGCGCCCGGTCGAGCCCGCTCGCCGCGGCTTCCGGCGAGCCGTTCGCCAGGGCGCGGGCCGCCCGGTCGAGCAGCGTCTCGAAGCGCTCGACGTCGAGCTCGTCGGGCTCGACCCGGATCCGGTACCCGCTTCCCTGCGTCTCGATCCGGTCGCTGCCGAGGGCCCGCCGAAGCCCGTGCACGTAGACCTGGAGCGCCGACGTGGCGGTCTCGGGCGCGCCTTCGTCCCAGAGCGCGTCGATGAGGTGCGTTCGGGTCACGACCTCGCCGCGATGCAGGAGCAGTTCGGCCAGGAGCGCTCGCTGCTTGGGCGCGCCGAGCGGAACGGGCTCGCCGTCGATGACCACCTGGACCGGCCCGAGCAGCCGGAAATCCATCATGCCGAGACCACTTAAGCCGACCCCAACCGGATCTTAAGCGCCTCGACGGATCTTGCTGTCACGAGGTCGCCGCAGTGGCGGCCACACGACAAGGAGACGACATGATTCGTGCAGGGGACACCATCGAGAATCCGGTCACGGGCGAGCGGATCGTGTTCCGCCAGACGTCCCACGAGACCGGCGGCGAGGCGGTCGTGATCGAGACCTACGTGCAGCCGGACGGCTTCGTGGCCGCGGCGCACGTGCACCCGAGCCAGGAGGAGCGCTTCGAGGTGCTCGCGGGGACGGTCGGGTTCAAGATCGGCGGCAAGCAGCGGATCGCGGGCCCGGGCGAGCGCATCACCGTTCCGGCCGGCACGCGCCACGGCTTCTGGAACGCCGGCGACGACGTCGCCCACTTCGCGTGCGAGATCCGGCCGGCGCTGCAGTTCGAGTCGCTGCTCGAGACGATGTTCGCGCTGGCGGCCGACGGCAAGACGAACCGCAAGGGCATGCCGAACCCGCTCCGGCTCGCCGTGATCGCCAACGAGCACTTCGACACCGTGCGGCTCCCGTTCCCGCCGGCGATCGTGCAGCGGATCGGACTCGCGCTCGGCGCGCCGATGGGACGCCTCTTCGGTTACCAGCCGGTCTACACGCCGGACGCCCCGGCCCAGACGCCCGCCGCGCTCGGGATCTAGCGCTTCGTCCGAAGCGGTGCCTGGCACCTTGGTGCCAGGCACCGGGCCGGCGTCGGGATTACCCGCCGCCGACCTCGACGAAGCCGAGCTCGAGCAGGTCGGTGAGCGCGTCGAGCGCCTCGTCGATGAGCGCGTGCTCGGCGCGTCGCGGCAGGCCGGCACGGGCGATCGTGTCGCGCAGCGTCGTGTTGCCGTCGAGGCCGGCGAGCGCCGCGGCGACCGCCGGCGGGCACTCGACGTCGGGGTACGTGCCCTCGTCGAGGAGCAGTCGCGACTCCCGCCGCCCGTCGTGCGGGTCGAGCCGCTCCTCGAGCCGCACGGTCTCGGCGAGCTCGAACGGCGTGTCGAGCAGCTCGTCGTCGCCGTCCGCCTCCGCGAGGAACGCCTGTGCCGCGAAGGCGCGCTCGATCTGCGCACCCGCCGCCTCGAGCTCGTCGGCGGCGACCGGGTCGGCGCGAACAGTGGCGCGCGGCCCGCTGTTACGGCGGTGCAGCAGCACCGCGCCCTCCGTGATCCAGCCGACGCCGAGGTCGCGGAAGTACGCGGTCCACGTGTCGAGCGCCTGCCCGAGCGCGTCGTCGTCCTCGGTGAGGTGGTCGTTCCAGGTCGCGGCGTGCTCGAGCGGGTCGGCGCCGGTGATGCCGAGCACCCAGGCGTCGCAGCCGTTTCGATCGAGCCACTGCGTGCACCCGCCCGTCCGGCTCGTCCTCCGACTCGGCGAGCCAGCTGACGAGGAGCGTCGCGTAGCCGCCGTCGGCGAGCGCCTCCGCGGCGCCCGTGACGACGCGCGCGGAGAGCTCGTCGGCCGGAAGCCCGCCGTCGCGGTACTGCCACTTCGTCTCCGGTGAGATCACGTAGGGCGCGTTGCACGTGATCAGGTCGAACGTGTCGCCGGCGACCGGCGCGAACAGGCTGCCGAGGCGCGTCTCGACGTTGTCGAGCCCGTTCAACGCGGCGTTGAGCGAGGCGTAGGCGAGCGCGCGCGGGTTCACATCGGTGGCGATCACGTGATCGCAGTGACGCGCGGCCAGCAGCGCCTGCGCGCCGTTGCCCGTTCCGACGTCGAGCGCACGCCGCCTCCGGGGCCGCGGGGTGAGCGCGGCGCACCACGACGCGGTCGGCGTGAAGGCGGCGACGTAGCCGGGCGGGTCCTCGGCGCCGCGCGGGAAGGCGTCGCATGCGAGCAGGAGGCCCTCGGCCGGCATGATCCGCCCCTGCGGCTCGATCAGGTTCGCGCCGCGCCGCGCCAGCCCGAGCGCGATCAGCGCGCCGACGCCGTCCTCGCCGAATGCGTCTGTCAACTCCCGCTCGGGCACCGGCAGCTGGAGCAGGAGCAGTCGCACGACGGTGGCAAGGTCCGAAGTCGGCAGGCGCCGGTCGAAGACGACGACGTCCTCGGCGTCGGCCCCCGGCCCGTCGTCCCCGAGCAGCTCGACGATGTGCCGCTCGTCGTAGCCGACGGCCTGCAGCGACGAGCGGACCGTCGCGGCGGCGGCGCGATCTGCGACGGGCTCCACGGCTCCGACTCTAGATGGTCATCGCCACGCGTCGAAGAGACGCTCGACCTCGCGCCGGCTCTCGCGCCGCGACAGCACGTACAAACGGTCGCCGTCCTCGATCAGCGTCGAGCCTCGCGGCGGTAGCGCCTCGCCGTCGCGGACGATCACCGCGACGAGCGCGTCGCGTGGCAGCCCCAGCTCGCGCACGTGCCGCCCTGCGACGGCCGAGTCCGACGAGACGCCGAACTCGAGCAGTCCGCTGCCGAGGCTGTCGACGGCGGCGACCTCGAGCGGCGGCTCGTAGGAGCCGCGCGCGCGGCCCGTCAGGCCGAGCCTGCGGGCGAGCGGCTCGAGTGTCGGTCCCTGGGTCAGCGACGACGCGACGACGACGAAGAACACGGCGTTGAAGATCGTGCGGCTCTCGCTCAGCCCCGCCGCATAGGGATAGGTCGCGAGCACGATCGGCACCGCACCGCGCAGGCCTGCCCAGCCGAGGAACGTGCGCTCGCGAACGTTGAAGCCCTGGAACGCCGTCGACAGCCAGACGGCGGCCGGCCGCGCGACGAACAGCAAGGTGGCGACGATCGCGAGCCCGGGGAGGATCACCGACGCCAGCTGGTGCGGGAACGAGAAGAGGCCGAGGACGATGAAGAGCCCGACCTGCGCGAGGAATGCGAGGCCGGCGTGGAAGTTGACGAGCGTCCGGCGCAGCCGCGTGGCGGTGTTGCCGACCCAGAGGCCGACGATGTAGACGGCGAGGAAGCCGCTGCCCCCGGCGACGTCGGCGAGGCCGAACCCGATCGCGGCTGCGGCGACGGTGAACACGGGCGCGAACGGCACCGCGAGGTCGGGCAGGCGCACGAGCGCCCACGCCGCGGCGGCGCCCACCGCCAGGCCGAACACGAGGCCGAGCGCGAGCTGGCGGACGACCAGCGCCGCGAGCTCGAGCACGCCGCTCGAGCTGCCGTCGACCCATTGGATCAGGCCGACGGTGAGCGCGACTGCCATCGGATCGTTCGCGCCGGATTCCGCCTCGAGCACGCGGGCCAGCCGGCGGCGAACGCTCGTCACCCGCAGCGTCGCGAACACGGCGGCGGCGTCGGTCGATGCGACGACCGCGCCGAGCAGGAACGACGCCGACCACGACAGCGTGAACACCGCGTGCGCCGCGAGTGCGGTGATCGCCATCGTCACGACGATGCCGACGGTGCCGAGCGCCGCGGCCGGCACCGCGACGCGCTGGATCGCCCGCCACGGCGTGGTGATGCCGCCCTCGAACAGGATCACCGCCAGGCCGATGATCCCGACCGTTCTCGCGAGGTGGGCGTCCGCGAACTCGATCCCGCCCGGCCCGTCGCTCCCGAGCAGCATCCCCAGCCCGAGGAACACGACGAGCACCGGGACCCCCGCCCGCCCGGCGAGCGTCGCAGCGGCGACCGCGGCGAGCAGCACGCCGCCGACGATCAGGGTCAGCGTCCCGGGTTCCACCGCCTCCAGTCTGTCGGAGGTTGAGCAAGCTCTCAGCCGAGCAGCAGTGCGAGCAGCGCCTTCTGCACGTGCAGGCGGTTCTCGGCCTCGTCCCACACCGCGGACTGAGGGCCGTAGAGCACCTCGGCCGTGATCTCCTCGCCAGGGTGCGCGGGCAGGCAGTGCAGGACGATCGCGCCCGGCGCCGCGCGGGCGAGCAGCGCGGCGTCGAGACGGTACGGCTCGAGGTCGCGAAGCCTGCGCGCCGCCTCGGCGTCGGTGCCCAGGCTCGTCCAGATGTCGGTGACCAGGACGTCGGCGCGCGCGGCCGCCTCGTGCGGATCGCGGACCAGGTCGACGGGAGTCCCCTCCGGCGGCTCGTAGCCGGGCGGGCAGGCGGCGACGATCTGCAGGCCCGTGAGCTGCGCCAGCCCCGCGAGCGAGACGAGCACGTTCGTGCCGTCGCCGACCCAGCCGACGCGCACGCCGTCGAGCGCGCCGAGCCGGTCACGGATCGTCAGCACGTCGGCCAGTGCCTGGCACGGGTGCTCGGCCTGCGTGAGCGCGTTGATCACCGGGATCGTCGCGGCGGCGGCCCACGCCTCGAGCTCGTCCTGTGCGAGCGTCCGGATCGCGACCACGTCGACGTAACGCGACAGCACCCGGGCCGTGTCGCCGATCGACTCGCCGCGCGAGAGCTGCAGCTCGTCGCTGCGCAACGAGATCGGCTGTCCGCCGAGCTGGGCCATCGCGGCTGAGAACGACAGCCTGGTGCGGGTCGACGGTTGCATGAAAACCAGCCCGAGCGTGCGCCCCTGGAGCCGCGGCGTGAGGTCGCCCTTCAGCTCGCCGGCGAGGTCGAGAATTGCCTCGACCTCGGACGCGACGAGGTCGGAGGAGCGCAGCAGCTGACGGCCGGCGAGGTCGACGGGCAGCGGCAGCATCACGCCCACCGTCCCTCGGCCGCGCGTACAGCCGCTGCCACGTCGCCGAGGCGCGCTGCGGCGGCGGGCGGCGTGAAGGTCCCGTCGCGGACCGTGCCGGCGACCTGTTCGTGGGCATCGCGGAACGGCACCCCGCCGAGCACCAGCGCCTCTGCGGCATCCGTCGCGCGAAGCAGCGGATCCGCGCACGCCGCCGCCATGCGGTCGCGGTCGAGCTCCAGGCCCTCGACGAGCACCGTGAGCGCCGCGAGCGCTCCGGTGACGTCGGCGCGCGCTGCGAAGACCGGCGGCTTGTCCTCCTGCAGGTCGCGGTTGTAGGCGAGCGGCAGCGACTTGACCGTGGCGAGCAGTCCGGTCAGCCGGCCGATCGCGGTGCCGGCCTTGCCGCGCGCGAGCTCGGCGACGTCCGGGTTCAGCTTCTGCGGCATCATCGACGAGCCGGTCGCGGCCTCCTCCGGCAACCGCGCGAACCCGAACTCGCTGCTCGTCCAGAGCACGAGCTCCTCTCCGATGCGCGACAGGTGGACGAAGAGCACCGTCGCCGCATAGAGGTAGTCGAGCGCGAAGTCGCGGTCGGCGACCGCATCGAGCGAGTTCCGCATCGCGTCCGGCGGCGGCGGGAGCGGGAGTGTCGAGCCGGCGAGTGCCCCGGCTCCGAGCGGCGACGGCGTGGCCTGCGCCCGCGCGAACGAGAACCGCTCACGGTCGCGCTCGAGCATCTCGCACCACGCGAGCAAGTGGTGACCGACGGTCACCGGGATCGCCCGCTGAAGGTGCGTGTAACCGGGCAGCGGCGTGCCGGCATCGGCGGCGGCACGGCCGAGCAGCGCGCGCGCGAACGTCCCGAGCGCAGCAACCGCCTCGTCGCACGCGTCGGCGACGTAGAGGCGCAGCGCGGCCGCGACCTGGTCGTTACGGGACCGGCCTGCGTGGATCTTGCGGCCGACCTCGCCGAGCCGCCGCTCGATGAACGAGTGGACGTCCTCGTCGTCTCCCTCGACCTCGTGCAGCTCTGCGAGCGTCTCGCGGACCTCCGTCAGCTCTGCGTCGTCGAGCAGCCCGGCGGCGTGCAGCCGTTCCGAGTGCAGCAGTGTGCCCTGCACGTCGTACGCGAGCAGCTCGTCGTCGCTCGCGCGCAGGAACTCCCACACCTCGGGAGCGAGCTCGCCGCCCACGCGGCCGGCCCAGAGCGTCACAGCGTCCAGCCGAGCCGCTCGAGCATGCGGCGCGAGTCGGTGATGTCGTTGAGCTTGAGTGCGAGCTGGCCGATCCGGTCGCCCGCGCTGAAGGCGGTCGCGCTGCGCTCCATGCTCAGCCGCTCGGGCTCGTAGGAGAGGTGCTCGCCGCGTGTGTCGAGGATCGTGTAGTCGTCGCCGCGGCGGAGCTCGATGGTGACGGAGCCCGAGACCGGGCGGGCGACCCAGCGTTGCAGCGACTCGCGCAGCATCAGCGCCTGGACGTCGAACCAGCGACCCTCGTAGAGAAGCCGTCCGAGCCGGCGCCCGTCGACGGCGTAGCGCTCGAGCGTCGCCTCGTTGTGGATCGCGGTCAGCAGCCGCTCGTAGCCGATGTGCAGGAGTGCCATTCCCGGCGCCTCGTAGATGCCGCGGCTCTTGGCCTCGATCACCCGGTTCTCGATCTGGTCCGACATGCCGAGCCCGTGGCGGCCGCCGAGCTCGTTCGCCGCGCGCAGGAGCTCGACGGGGCCGAGCTCCTGCGCCGTCGATCGCGACCGGCACGCCCTCGGCGAACTCGAGGGTCACCTCCTCCGGCTCGATCGCGACGGATGGGTCCCAGTGCGCGACGCCCATGATCGGCGTGACGATGCGCATCGACGTGTCGAGGTACTCGAGGTTCTTCGCCTCGTGCGTCGCGCCGAGCAGGTTCGCGTCGGTCGAGTAGGCGAGGTCGGTCGACGTGCCGTGGTCGAGGCCGCGCGCCGCGAGCCACTCGCTCATCTCGCTCCGGCCGCCGAGCTCGTCGACGAACGCGCCGTCGAGCCACGGCTTGTAGATGCGCAGGTGCTCGTTGGCGAGCAGGCCGTAGCGGTAGAAGCGCTCGATGTCGTTGCCCTTGTACGTCGACCCGTCGCCCCAGATGTCGACGCCGTGCGCGGCCATCTCGCGCACGAGCAGCGTTCCCGTGACGGCCCGCCCGAGCGGTGTCGTGTTGAAGTAGCGGCGCCCCGCGGTCTGGATGTGGAACGCGCCGCACTGGAGCGCCGCAAGCGCCTCGGCGACGAGCGTGTCCTTGCAGTCGACGAGCACGGCGTCCTCGGCGCCGTAGCGCAGCGCGCGCGACGGCACCGCGCCGATGTCCGGCTCGTCGTACTGGCCGAGGTCGGCGGTGAACGCGTACGGGACCGCGCCGCGCTCGCGCATCCATGCGATCGCGCAGCAGGTGTCGAGCCCGCCGGAGAACGCGATCCCGACCCGCTCGCCGACGGGCAGCGACTGCGAGGATCGCGCCGCCCGCGGTGGCCGGCGTCGGTGAAGCACGGTCATTCGCCCCGTTCCCGTCGATCAGCGCGTGCAGCTCCGGCGGCGAGCTCGCCGCCCGTGTGCGGCTCGCGCGCAGCGACGAAGACGGTGTTGTCGCCGGCGATCGTGCCGGCGACGTGCGGCAGGCGCGCACTGTCGATCGCGTCGGCGAGCGGGACCGCGACGCCGCGCGGCGTCTCGACGACGACGAGCGAGCCGGACGGCGTCAGTCGCGCCGGCCCAGCGGCGGAGCGCCGACGTCAGCTCGTCGCGCCGGCGCAGGTCGGCTGCGCCCGGCAGTGCGTAGACGAACCGGCCGTCGGCACGCGCGCACCTTCACGAGGCCGAGTTGCGCGATGTCGCGCGAGACGGTCGCCTGCACGGTCTCGATGCCCTCGGCGTGCAGGGCGTCGGCGAGCTCGCTCTGCGTCGACAGCTGCTTGTTGCTGGACGAGCCGCAGGATCGTGCCCTGACGCTCGTACTTCGTGGTCATGCGATCACCTCGGTGAGGAGCTCGACTGCCAGCGCGGCCTCGTCGGTCGAGATCATGAGCGGCGGCGCGAGCCGAAGCGTGCGCTCTCCGGCGGTGCCGACGACGAGGCCGTTCGCGAGGGCCGCATCGACGACCGGGCCGGCCGGGCGGTCGAGCTCGACGCCGAGCAGGAGGCCGAGGCCGCGCACCTCGACCGAAGGGCGCGAGCCCGGCGGCGAGTTGCGCCGCGACAGCGCGCACGTGTGCGAGCAGCGCGTCGTCGATCGCGTCGACGACCGCGCACGCGGCGGCGCGACGAGACGAGGTTGCCGCCGAACGTCGACCCGTGGTCGCCGGCTCGAAGCCGTCGGGCGCGTCGTCGGAGACGAGCAGCGCGCCGATCGGCAGGCCGTTCGCGAGGCCCTTGGCGAGCGTGACCGCGTCCGGCTTCACGCCCGACTCTGCTCCCAGGCGAAGAACGAGCCGCAGCGGCCGACGCCCGTCTGGACCTCGTCGAAGACGAGCAGCGCGCCGTGCTCGTCCGCCAGGTCGCGCGCCTCGGCGAGCGTCTCCGGCGGGCAGCGGGTGCACGCCGCCTTCGCCCTGCACCGGCTCGAGGACGATCGCCGCGGTCTCGTCGGAGACGGCGTCGGCGAGCGTCGACGGCGTCGCGAAGCGCACGCCGGGAGCAGCGGCTCGAAGGCGTGCGCGCTTCGCAGGCTGGCCCGGTGATCGAGAGCGCGCCTGCCGTGCGCCCGTGGAACGAGCTCTCGAGCGCGACGAGGCCCGGCCGGCCGGTCGACTTGCGCGCCCACTTGAGCGCGGCCTCGACCGCCTCGCCGCCGGAGTTGCAGAAGAAGGCGCTCGCGCCACCGAAGCGGTCCGAGAGCTTCGACGCGAGCTCCTGCATCGGCTCCGTCCAGAACAGGTTCGACACGTGCCACAGCCGGTCGAGCTGGGCGTGCGCCGCGGCGAGCGCCGCGGGATGCCGGTGGCCGAGCGAGACGACGGCAATCCCGCCGAGGCAGTCGAGGTAGCGCTTGCCGGCGGCGTCGACGAGCCACGACGCCGTCGCCGTCGACGAACGTGACGTCGAGTCGCGCGTACGTCGGCAGCAGATGCTGCGGTCGCCGTCCCGGTCATGCCACCACCACCGTGCGCCCGATCGCGGCCGGCACCCCGGCCTGCGCCGCCGACGACCGCGGCGCGCAGCTTCGGCACGATCCCGCCCTCGAGCAGCGACACGGTCGAGCAGGTCCGATCGCGTCGCCGGCGCCGATCTGCTCCACGACCTCGCCGTTCAGGATCAGGCCGTCGACGTCGGTGAGGAAGAGCAGCCGCTCGGCGGCGAGGCCCTGAGCCAGCGCGGCCGCGGCTTCGTCGGCGTTCACGTTCAGCGGCCCGACGGCGAGCGGCGCGACGACCGGAATGCGACCGGCGGCGAGCGCGTCGCAGCATCGCCGGCGGGGCGCAGGGGAGCGGATCGCCGACGAGGCCGAGCTCCGGGACCTGGGTCGCCTCGAGGCCGATCTCGTCGCCGAAGAGCTGCATCGGCACTAGGTCCGAGCGCCGCGCACAGCGCCTCGCCGACCTGTGCGAACGAGCGGCGCACGACCTCGATTGCGTCCGGCGCCGTGACGCGCCGTCCGCCGACGAAGCGGACCGGGATCCCGGCGCGCTCCATCTCGAGGGTGATCTGCTCGCCGGCGCCGTGCACGACGCACACCTCGTCGATCTTCGGCGAGCGCGAGCACCGTCTCCGCCGACCGGGCCGCGACCGCGCCGCCGAGCTTCACGACCAACCGGCGGACGCCCGCTCCGGCGCCGGCGGAGCCGGCACCTCCGCTCCTGATGAGCCTCCGTCGAGCCTACGGCTCATGATCGGTAGTCCGCGTTGATGCGGACGTAGTCGTAGGAGAGGTCGCTCGTCAGGTAGCTCGCGCTCGCGTCGCCGAGCCCGAGGTCGAGCTCGATCGTGCACGTCGGCGCCGTCGACCGGCGGCTCGACGTTCTGCGGCGCGCCGTCGCGACGAGCACCGGCGTGCCGTTGTAGATCAACGACACGCGGCGCCGGGTCGAGCTGGTGCGTAGCCGCCGTTGCAGCGGCGCGCTGCCCGCGGCCATCAGCACGCGGCCCCAGTTCGCGTCGCGGCCGAAGAGCGCGGTCTTGACGAGCGGCGACGTCGCGATCCGCTGTGCGATGGCACGCGCCTCCGCCACGGACGCTCCACCGGTGACCGTGATCTCGGCGACGACCGTTGCTCCCTCGCCGTCGGCGACGATCTGTGCGCCGAGATCGGCGCACACCGCGTGCAGGGCATGCTCGAACGCGGCGTCGGAGTCGGCCGTACGCTCGATCGACGCAACGCCCGACGACGAGCAGGACGACCGCGTCGTTCGTCGAGCACTCGCCGTCGACGGAGATCGAGTTGAAGCTCGTCGTCGACGGCCGGCCGGAGCAGCGTCGATCGCCTCACCGGGCTCGAGCGGGTAGTCGGTCGTGACGACCGCGAGCATCGTCGCGAGGTTCGGGTGGATCATCCCGGAGCCCTTCGCCATCCCGCCGACCGAGAAGCCGTCGCCGCGCGCTGACAGCGACTGCTTCGCTGCGCGTGTCGGTGGTCAGGATCGCCTCGGCCGCGTCGTCGCCACCGTCGCGCGACAGCGCCGCCGCCGCCGCGGCAGCGCTGCGCGGATGCGGTCGAGCGGTAGCGGGCGCGCCGATCACGCCGGTCGAGAGGACGAGCACCTCCTCGACGTCGAGCGAGAGGAGGCGTGCCGCCTCGGCCGCGGTCGCGAGCGCGTCGAGCTCGCCGCGCTGCCCGTTGCGGCGTTCGCGACGCCGCTGTTCACGACGACCGCCTGCGGCTCGGCCAGCTCGAGGTGCGCCTTCGAGACGACGACGGGCGCCGCCTGAACACGGTTCTGCGTCCACATCGCCGCGCCGGTCGCGCGGGTCGTCGCGCGGACGATCGCGAGGTCCTTGCCCTCGCGGCGGATCCCCGCGGCGACTCCGACGCGACGAAGCCCGCGCTGACGTGACGCTCATACCCGCTCCGGCGCCGGCAAAGCCGGCACCTCCGCTCTTGGGAGCCTCCATCGAGCCTACGGCTCATACGAGCACCCCGTTCAGCCGCAGCCCCGCCGTCTCGTCGAGTCCGAGCGCGACGTTCGCGTTCTGGACCGCCTGCCCGGCCGCGCCCTTACCGAGGTTGTCGATCGCGCAGACGCACGATCGTCGTGTCGGTCGTGCGGTCGGTGAAGACGGCGACCTCTGCCGCGTCGGTGCCCTGCACGCGGCCGAGCTCGGCGCGACGCCCTCGTGAAGCACCCGGACGATCGGGCTCGATCCGTACGCGGCCTCGATCGCCTCGCGTGCGTCGCCGGCGTACTCGGACGTAGCAGGTGGCGAGCAGCCCGCGGCGCACCGGCAGGAGATGGGGGACGAAGCAGATGTCGAAGCCGAGCTGCTCGGCGATCTCGGGCGCGTGCCGGTGCTCGCCGACCGCGTACGGCGCGAGGTTCTCGAGCACCGCTCCCGCGTGCGACGAGTGCCTGAGCGTGCGGCCGGCCCCGGAGACGCCGGACTTGGCGTCGACGATCGCGGTGTCGAGCCCGTCCGCCAGCGGGCCGAGGGCGAGCAGCGCCGCGGTCGCGTAGCAGCCGGGGTTGGCGATCAGGCGGCCTTCCGGCGGGTAGAGCTCGGGCAGGCCGTAGCTCCATGCGCCGGGCGCGTGCCGTACCAGGCGCGGCGATGCCTCGGCGTCGCGCAGGCGGTGTGCCGCCGACAGGTCGACGACGACTGCGCCTCGGGCGCCTCGAACGCCGCCGCGGCCGCGTGGTCGGTGCAGAGAAAGAGCACGTCTGCGCCCGGAGGCGGCCGCCTCGGCGTTCGAGACGAAGGCGGGAAGGTCGCCGTCGAGGCGCGGGTCGAGCGCGCCGGGCGGCCGGCCGGCGAGCGAGTCCGAGCCGAGCGCGATCGGCTCGAGCCCGGGATGGGCGAGCAGCCGATCGAGTGTCTCCTGGCCGGTGTAACCGGCGCAGCCGAGGATGGCGCCGCTTCGAGCATGATGCGTAGTATGCACTATAGTGGAAATCATGCAATCGCCTTCGACCGGCCGATCTCGTGCTCGAGGACGGCACGACCCTGCCCGGCGTCTCGATCGGCGCGCCCGGCGTCGCCGCCGGCGAGGCCTGCTTCACGACCGCGATGGCCGGCTACGAGGAGGCGGTCACCGATCCGAGCTACGTCGCGCAGGTGCTCTGCTTCGCCTACCCGCTCGTGGGCACGTACGGCGTCGACGAGCGCCGGCTCGAGTCGGAGCGCGTGCAGTGCGAAGGCGTCGTCATGCGAGACGCGCGCCCGGTGTTCGCCGGCTGGCTGCGCGAGCGCGGTGTCGTCGCGCTCACCGGTGTCGACACGCGCACGCTCGTCCGGCGCATCCGCGCCGACGGCGTGGTGCGGTGTGCGCTCGGCGAAGCGCCGGCGGGCGAGCTGCGCGCTCGCGCGCTCGCGGAGCCGCCGATCGACGGCCGTCCGCTCGACCGGCAGGTCGGCACGCTCGTCCCGTACTCGGTCGGGTCGGGGCCGCGCGTCGTGGTCGTCGACCTCGGCACGAAGTACTCGATCCCGCGGCGCCTGGCCGCCGCCGGCCTCGAGGCGCTCGTCGTCCCGTCGACGTGGGACGCCGACGCGATCCTCGAGGCGAAACCGCGCTCCGTGCTCGTGTCGAACGGGCCCGGGGATCCGGCGGTGCTCGTCGACGAGATCGACACGATCCGGTCGCTGCTCGGCCGCGTGCCCGTGTTCGGCATCTGCCTCGGCCACCAGCTGCTCGGTCTCGCGCTCGGCCACGACACGTTCAAGCTCCCGTTCGGGCATCGCGGCGCAAACCACCCCGTCCGCGACACACGCACGGTCGCGTGCTGGTCACCGTGCAGAACCACGGCTTCGCGGTCGCCGCCGAGGGCGATGCGGCGTACGTGTCGCTGAACGACGGCACGTGCGAGGGCCTCGAGGGCGACGGCTTCGCGAGCGTGCAGTTCCACCCCGAGGCCTCGCCCGGCCCGCTCGACGCCCTGCCCTTCTTCGACCGGCTGGCCGACGCGTGCCGAAGCGCACCGACCTTCGCACGATCCTGATCCTCGGCTCCGGCCCGATCCGGATCGGGCAGGCGTGCGAGTTCGACTACGCAGGCGCGCAGGCGTGCCGTGTGCTGCGCCGCGAGGGCTACCGGGTCGTACTCGTCAACTCGAACCCGGCAACGATCATGACCGACCCGGAATGGGCCGACGCCACGTACCTCGAGCCGCTCGACGCGGGGACGGTGCGCGAGGTGATCGACCGCGAGCGCCCCGATGCGATCCTGCCGACGCTCGGCGGCCAGACCGCGCTCAACCTCGGCGTCGAGCTTGCCGACTGCGGCGTCGAGCTGATCGGCGCCGACGTCGACGCGATCCGGCGCGCCGAGGACCGCGAGCTCTTTCGCGAGACGGTGCAGGCGGCCGGCCTCGCGGTGCCGCGCTCGGTCGTCGCGTCCTCGGCCGACGTCGACTTCCCGGTGCCGGCGATCGTGCGGCCGGCGTTCACGCTCGGCGGCACCGGTGGCGGGATCGCCCACACGCACGCCGAGCTCGTCGCGGCTGTCGAGCGCGGGCTCGCCGCGAGCCCCGTCGGCCAGGTGCTCGTCGAGGAGTACCTCGGCGGCTGGCAGGAGCACGAGCTCGAGGTGATGATCGATCGCGCGGGCAACGCGGTCGTCGTCTGCTCGATCGAGAACCTCGACCCGATGGGCGTCCACACCGGCGACTCGTGGACGGTCGCACCGCAGCAGACGCTCCCCGACGCCGCCTACCAGCAGCTGCGCGAGGCCGCGTTCGCAACCGCGCGGGGCGTCGGCGTCGCAACCGGCGGTGCGAACGTGCAGTTTGCGGTGCACCCGGAGACGCACGAGCTCCGCGTGATCGAGATGAACCCGCGCGTGTCGCGCTCTTCCGCGCTCGCGAGCAAGGCGACAGGCTTCCCGATCGCGAAGCTCGCGGCGCTGCTCGCGGTCGGCTACACGCTCGACGAGCTGCCGAACGACATCACGCAGCAGACGACGGCAGCGTTCGAGCCGGCGCTCGACTACGTCGCCGTGAAGGCGCCGCGCTTCGAGTTCGAGAAGTTCCCGTGGGCCGACCGCGCGCTCGGCGCCGAGATGCGCGCGATCGGCGAGGCGCTCGGGCTCGGACGCACGTTCGCCGAGGCGTTCACGAAGGCGTTCGAAGGGCGCGAGTCCGCTGCGGTCCCGTTCGACGAGACGCTGCTCGGCAAGCCGCTGCCCGAGCGGTGGGACCTCTACCTCGAGGCGGCGCGTCGAGGTCTCGAGCTCCCCGGCATCCACCCGTACTTCGCCGAGCAGGTGCGCGAAGCCGCCGCCGCCGCGGAGCCCACGGGGCCGCCGGTGCGCCTGGCGGTCGACTCCTGCGCCGGGGAGTTCGACGCGCGAACGCCCTACTACTACGTCACGCACGAGGGCGAGGACGAAGGCCCGCCGCCGTCGGGCCGCGCCGTGATCGTCCTCGGCTCGGGGCCGAACCGCATCGGTCAGGCGATCGAGTTCGACTACTGCTGCGTCCACGCGGCACGGACGCTGAAGGAGCTCGGGTACGAGGCGGTGCTGGTGAACTCGAACCCGGAGACGGTCTCGACGGACTACGACACTTCCGACCGCCTCTACCTCGAACCGCTCACCGCGCCCCGCGTGCTCGAGGTGTGTGAGCTCGAGCGGCCGCTCGCGCGTGGCCGTCTCGTTCGGCGGCCAGACGCCGCTCCGGCTCGCGCCTGCGCTCGCCGCCGCGGGCGTGCCGCTGCTCGGCGATCCGCTCGCGGCGATCGACGCCGCCGAGGACCGTGCGCGCTTCGCGGAGTTGATCGGCGACCTCGCGCCGGAGTGGGGCGCGGCCGAGGACGCAGACGAAGCGCGCGCGATCGCCGACCGGCTCGGGTATCCGGTGCTCGTGCGCCCGCATCACGTGCTCGGGGGGCGCGGCATGCACGTCGCCCGTCACGCGGGTGAGCTCGACGTCGTCGGCCCGTGCCTCGTCGACCGTTATCTGGCGGGGGCGCTCGAGCTCGACGTCGAGGTGCTGGCCGACGGCGAGGATGCGTGGACCGCGGCGATCCTGGAGCACGTCGAGCCGGCCGGTGTTCACTCGGGCGACAGTGCATGCGTGCTTCCGGGGCCGTCGGTGACGCCCGAGCTCGACACGCGCGTTCGCGACGCGGCGACGCTCGTCGCGCGCGCGGTCGGTGCGCGCGGCTTGCTCAACCTGCAGCTCGCGTTCGTGGGCGGCCGGCTCTACGTGCTCGAGGCGAACCCGCGGGCCTCGCGGACGGTCGCGTTCGTCGCGAAGGCGACGGGCGTACCGCTGGTCGAGCACGCGGTCCGCCTGCTGCTCGGCGAGCCGCTCCGCGATCTCGACCTGCCGGAGCGAGCCGAGCCGGGCCGGTTCTGGGCGAAGGAGGCGGTGTTCCCGTCGGAGCGATTCGTCGGCGCCGATGCCCGCGGGCCCGAGATGCGCTCGACCGGCGAGGTGATGGCATCGGCGCCGACTGCTGTCGAGGCCTACCGGCGCGTCCTGCGCGCGGCAGGAAAGAGCACCCGCGGCGGCCGCGTGATGCCGCCGCTGCAGGCCGCGTAAAGCGGTGCCAGGCACCAAGGTGCCTGGCACCGTCATGCAGCTCGCCTTGACCCGTTGACCGGTGCCGGGCACCGGGGTGGTGCCGGGCACCGCCGTTGGCGGCAGACCGCTATTTGACGGTTTCTTCACACATCGCCGTCACCCTGCCCGGGTGAGGCGTCTCGCTGCCGCCGGGGCCGCACTCGCAGTGCTGCTCGTGCTCGCCGTGCCTGGCCCGTCAGGCGCGACGTCGACACGCGCCGCGGACGTCTTCACGGGGTACGGCTTCGAGACGTGCACCGCGCCGTCGCTGTCTGCGCTCAACGCCTGGACGGCGTCGCCGTATCAGGCCGTCGGCATCTACCTCGGCGGCGTCAACCGCGCGTGCAAGGACGGCAACCTCTCGGCCACATGGGTCTCGAAGACGCTCGCGGCCGGGTGGAGCCTGTTGCCGCTCTACGTCGGCCTGCAGGCGCCGTGTGTCAGCCAGTCGGGGCTCGCGAAGATCTCGCAGACCCTGCCGACCGCGACGACACAGGGGAACGCGGCCGCCGACGACGCAATCGCGAAGGCGGGCCAGTTCGGGTTGCCGTTCGGCAGTCCCCTGTACCTCGACGTCGAGGGCTACGCGACGAACGACGCGGCGTGCAGCAAGGCGGTGCGGGCCTTCGTCACCGGCTGGGTGAACGAGCTGCGCGGCGCCGGGTGGGTGTCCGGCGTCTACGGCAGCGCGGCGTCGACGATCCGCGACATCGCGTCGCTCGGCGCCTCGATCCCCGATGCGGCGTGGATCGCGAACTGGAACGGCGTCGAAGCCGTGTTCGGCGACCCGCACGTTTCCGACGCGTTGTGGGCCGACCACCAGCGCGTGCACCAGTACAAGGGCGGCCACAACGAGACGTGGGGCGGCGTCAGGCTCAACATCGACAACGACTACGTCGACGGACCGGTGGTCGGCCCGACGGCGGTACCTCCTCCGCCGCCGCCGCCGACCGCCGCCGACGGCGCCCACGGGCGGCGCGGTCGGATCCGGTGACGGAAAAGCCGCGGCCTCGTGGCCGCTCGAGGCGTTCTCGGTCCCGGTCGTCGTGACGCTCACGCCGACCTCGCAGGCCGGCTCGACGACCGACTACGCGGTGCAGTTGACGGTGACGCAGGCCGACACGCAGGCGCCCGTGACCAGGTTCGGCGCTCCGGTCACCGTGCATCTCCTCACCCCGGCGGCCGGGCTGGTCCCGTCGTACTCGGCGGACGGAACGACGTGGAAGGCGATCCCGAAGCTCGCGCCGGGCGCCGTTCCGGTCGACGCCGGCTACACGCTCGACCCGGACGGGACGGCGGAGATCCAGACGTTCGTGCCGGGCTTCTTCGGCCTGCGCTCCGACACGTCACCGCCCACGCAGCCGCAGGCGTTCGCCGGGCACTTCCTCGGCAACTCGCTCGTCCTGCAGTGGCAGGGCGCGACGGACGACAACGGCACCGTCGCCTCCTACGACGTGCTGCTGGACGGCAAGCCGGTGCAGAAGGTGAAAGGCACGTCGCGGCGGGTCGTCGTGCGCGCGTTCCACTCGAGCGGGCTGACCGTCTACCGCGTGCGCGCCGTCGATCCGAGCGGCAACCTCGGCAAGCCGACCCGGCCCGTGGCGGTGAGGCCGAAGGCGCGCCCGGCAGGCGTCCCCCGAAGGCGATCCCACGCTGGGCGTTCGGTCTGTTCGCCTGGCAGCACGGGCAGGGCTCGCGGCCGGCCACGGCGCCCAAGCGCCCTCCGGCCTGGTACTGGGCGTGGGCCGCCTGGCGGCTGGCGCCGTACCGCGTCGCAAGCTGATCGCCGTTCTCGACCGGTCGAAGTCTCTAAAGCCTGCTAGCGTGGCGTTAGAGATGAACGGGCTCGACGCCGTCGGCGACCCGGAGCTGCGCGTTGCGCTGAGCTACGCGCGATCGCAGCCGCTACCCGATCACCGCCGACCAGCTCGCCGGGGCGCACGACGTGCACCGCAACGTCGCGCGCTCTCGCCTCGAGCGCCTCGTGAAGGCAGGGCTGCTCGTTCCGGGCTACGAACGCCGGAGCGGGAGAACCGGCCCGGGTGCCGGGCGACCTGCCAAGACCTACACGGTCGCGCCGGAGCTCGTCGCGATCGAGTTCCCGGTGCGGCGGTACGAGTCGCTGCTCGGCCACGTGCTCGACGCGATGCCGGTGCGAGGCCGGCGCGCCCGCCTGCATGACGTCGGCGTCGCCTTCGGCGGCGACCTGGCGACGGCTGCCGGGCTCCGCCCGTCGGCATCTCTGCGTGTGGGCTTCGAACGCGTGTGCGCGGCGGTCGGACGGCTCGGCTACCAGGCTTCGGTCGAGGAGGTCTCGGCCGACGGGGCTGTGATCGCCACCCCGACGTGCCCGCTACGTCCGCTCGTGCGCGCTCGTCCGGAGGCGGCCGAGATCGATCGCGGCATGTGGGCGGGGCTCACGGCGCACGCGCTCTCGGGGGTAGAGGTCGCGCACGTCGAGTGCGAGACGCGCGACTGCCTGGCGGATCACGCCTCGTGTCGCGTGCTGATCACCCTCGGGGTCGAGCACCGGTAGTGCGCAGCGACCTCGACTCTAAATACTCTACCATGGTCTAAATGAGCGGTTGCTCGCAAGGAGTCGGATGAGGCTCGCGGAGTTCGCAGGCCTGGAGCTGATCACGGCGCCGGGCCTCGTGATGACGCCACGATCGACGAGCGTCGGGCTGGTCGAACGGGCGCTCCGCCACATCGGCGGACGCGAGGCCGTCGTCGTCGACGCGGGCACCGGCTCCGGCGCGATCGCGATCGCGATCGCGCGGGCGGCTCCGCAGGCGCGTGTCTTCGCGACCGACGTCAGCGCCGAGGCCGTTGCGCTCGCCCGCCGCAATGCGGAGCGCTACGGTGTGGACGTGTCGGTTCGTCACGGTGACCTGCTCGAGCCGGTCGCGGGTCCGATCGATGTCGTGGTCGCGAACCTCCCGTATTTGCCGAGCGTCGACGGCGCGCTCCATCCCGATCTCGACGACGAGCCCTCCGGCGCCGTGTTCGCGCCCGGCGACGGCCTCGATCCCTACAGGCGGCTTCGCGTCGCGTCGGCCGACCGTCTCTCGCCGGACGGCCTCCTCGCGGTGCAACTGCGCGGGGAGCTGCTCTCGTTCGCGGCCGCGAGGCTCGACCTGTTCGACGCCGTGCTGTCGGAGCAGGCCGCGTGACCGTCACCCGCACCGCGCCCGAGTATCGCCCCGAGGCGTATGCACCCGAGCGGCTCTCTCCCGACGAGGCGGCTGCTCGCGCACGCGCGTTCCTCGAGCTGATGCGGACGCGGCGGTCGGTGCGGCACTTCTCGAACGAGCCGGTTCCGCGCGAGCTCGTCGAGGACGCGCTGCTCGTCGCCGGTAGCGCGCCGTCCGGCGCCAACCAGCAGCCGTGGTCGTTCGTGGTCGTGTCCGACCAGGAGACGAAGGAGCGCATTCGCGCAGCGGCCGAGCGCGAGGAGCAGCTGCTCTATCGCGAGCGCGCCGGGGCCGAGTACCTCGACGCGATCCGGCCGATCGGCACCGACTGGATCAAGCCGCATCTGACCGACGCCCAGTACGTCATCGCCGTCTTCGAGCAGCCGTGGCGCTGGGAAGACGGCGAGAAGCACAAGCACTACTACGTGCGCGAGTCGGTCGGGATCGCGGTCGGCTTCCTGCTCGCGGCGCTGCACACAGCCGGCCTGTCCACGCTCACGCACGCGCCCTCACCGATGGGATTCCTGAACGAGATCCTCGACCGCCCGGAGCACGAGCGCCCGTTCCTGCTGATCCCGGTCGGGTACCCGGCTGCGTCTGCGCAGGTGCCGCGGCTCGAGAAGAAGACGCTCGACGAGATCGCGACCTTTTTCTAGCCGCCAAGTCACCGGTTAGGGTTTCGGCCATGGCAGGCACGAGCGTGGCGGCAGGCGCTGCGGCAACGGCTGCCCTCGGCGTCGAACGCGGCTCGAGACGGGCGGCCGGCGAGTGGGCCGCGGTGCTCGAGCAGGTGCCGCTCTTCCAGACGCTCTCGCGGCGCCAGCTTCGCCGCGTCGTCTCCCTGGCGAGGCCGAAGCGGTTCCAGCGCGGCGTCCCGGTCGTCGTCGTCGGCCGGCCGGGGGACGCGTTCTACGTGATCCTGGACGGTCACGCTTCGGTCGGCGTTCCCGGCCGGCGGCCGCGCCGCATCGGCCCCGGCTCGTACTTCGGCGAGATGGCGCTGCTCGACGACTCGCCGAGGTCGGCGACCGTCACCGCAGCCGACGAGCTGCTCGTGCTCGAGGTCGGGCGCACGGGTTTTGCGCGACTGCTCAAGCAGGAGCCGCAGATCAGCCTGGCGCTGCTACGTGCGCTCGCCGCGCGGGTGCGCGCGCTCGAGCGCTCCTAGAGAATGGCGGCGCCCGACGTCTTCGGGATCGTGCTCGCCGGAGGCGAGGGTAAGCGGCTCGCGCCGCTGACCGACGACCGCGCGAAGCCGGCCGTCCCGTTCGGCGGCAACTACCGGCTGATCGACTTCGCGCTCTCGAACCTCGTCAACGGCGGACTGCTTCGGATCGTCGTGCTCACGCAGTACAAGAGCCACTCGCTCGACCGTCATGTCGCCGCCACCTGGCGCCTGTCACCACTGCTCGGCAACTACGTGGCGCCGGTGCCGGCGCAGATGCGGCGCGGGCCGTACTGGTTCTCCGGGTCGGCGGACGCGATCTACCAGAACCTGAACCTCCTCTACGACGAGCGGCCCGACTACGTGGCCGTGTTCGGCGCCGACCACATCTACCGGATGGACCCGCGGCAGATGATCGACCAGCACGTCGACGGTCGCCGCCGACGTGACCGTTGCCGCGATTCGCGTGCCGATCGAGCAGGCGAAGGAGTTCGGGGTGATCGAGACCGACGCCGACGGGCGGACGATCAGCGCTTTTCGCGAGAAACCACTCGACGCGGTCGGCCTGCCCGACTCGCCCGATGAGGTGTACGCGTCGATGGGCAACTACGTGTTCACGACGAAGGCGCTGATCGACGCCGTCAGCTGCCGACGCGGCAGAGGAGAAGTCGAAGCACGACATCGGCGGCGATCTGATCCCGCGTCTGGTCTCGGCCGGCACGGCGCAGGTCTACGACTTCGCACGCAACCGGGTGCCGGGGACGGACGAGCGCGAGCGCGCGTACTGGCGCGATGTGGGGACGCTCGACGCTTTCTACGACGCGCACATGGACCTGATCTCGGTCGAACCGGTGTTCAACCTCTACAACCGCCGGTGGCCGATCCTCACGTGGCCGGACCCGCTCCCACCTGCGAAGTTCGTGTTCGAGGAGGACGGTCGCGTCGGGCAGGCGCTCAACTCGATGGTGTGCGCGGGAGTCGTCGTCTCCGGCGCTACCGTCCGGCGGTCGATCCTCTCGCCCGAGGTCAGGGTTCATTCGAACAGCGAGGTCGACGGCTCGATCCTGATGCACGGCGTCGACGTCGGCAGGCACGCGATCGTGCGCAACGCGATCGTCGACAAGAACGTGCGGATCGGCGAGCACGCTCGCATCGGCGTCGACGCGGAACGCGACCGCGAGCGCTTCACCGTCTCGGCCGGCGGGATCGTGGTGATCGGCAAGGGCGCAGTGGTCGAGGCCGACTAGCGGATGCCCACCGTGGTCGCGCTGCTCCGGGGCGTCAACGTCGGCGGACGGAAGCTGCCGATGGCCGAGTTGCGCGAGCTCGCGGAGTCGCTCGGCTACGACGACGTGCGCACCTACATCCAGAGCGGCAACCTCCTCTTCCGTGCGGCGAGGCGGCCGCGCCCCGGCGGAGCTCGAAGCTGCGATCGAGGAACGCTTCGGCCTGGCCGTCGACGTGATTCTCCGTTCGCCCGGCCGAGCTCGCGCGCGTCGTCGAGCGCAACCCGTTCCCGCGTGCGGATGCGCTCGAAGCTGCACGTCGGGTTCATGGCGGCGAAGCCCGCGGCAGCCGTCCTCGGCGCGCTCGACGGGGAGCCGTTCCTCCCCGACGAGTTCGCCGTCGTCGGCAGCGAGCTCTACCTGCACCTGCCGAATGGGATGGGGCGCACCAAGCTGCCCGACTACGTCGTGCGGCGGCTGAAGGTCCCGACGACCGTGCGCAACTGGAACACGGTCATGAAGCTCGTCGAGCTCGCCCGCGCCTGAGGGCTCGCTCGGCCTCGTCGGCCCATTCGAGCGTGGCGCGCGCGCGGGCGATGCCGTGCCGCAGCGCGATGCGCGAGTGGGGAGGCTCGTTGCGGGCCAGGCCGGCCTCGGTCTGCTCGAACTCGGCGAGGCGCCCGGCCAGCACCCCACGGTAGGCGTCGAGCTGTGCGAGCACGGCCGCGGGCGAGGCGTTCCAGCCGAGGAAGATCTTGAGCAGGAAGATCCCGCTGCCGCCGGGCGGGTCCGGCTCGACCTCCTCGATCCACCGTCGCAGCGCGGCGCGGCCGGCCGGAGTGATGCGGTAGACGGCCTTGTCCGGGCGACCGTGTTGCTCGACTTCGCGGCTCCGCGCGTACCCGGCCGTGACGAGTCGCGGCAGCACCTTGTAGATCTGGCTGCGCGACGGCGCCCACATGTGACCGATGCTGCGGTCGGCC
This sequence comes from uncultured Thermoleophilia bacterium, assembly GCA_963742615.1. Classification (GTDB taxonomy): domain Bacteria; phylum Actinomycetota; class Thermoleophilia; order Gaiellales; family Gaiellaceae; genus PALSA-600. Next base: position 139,361 of record CAVUMS010000005.1, read on the forward strand.
GTGCGCGAGAGGTCGTAGCCGGAGGTCGGCCCGAACGCGATCAGTCCGAGCACGGCGAGCTCGGTCGTGGACGGCTTGTTAGTCTCCATGAGAATAGGTGCGATGAGACTACTCGAGACTCTAGCGCTCGCCGCGGCCGTTCTCGCCGCCGCTGCCGTTGCCACCGGCGCGTCCCGCGCTCCACGTCCGCTGGGGGAGAAGTGCGGCAGTTCGAGCGTCACCGCGGCGCCGTTCTGGCTCGAGGCGTCCGACAGCATCCGGCTGTACGCCGTGGAGGAGGGCTCCGGCCCGATCGGCGTCGTGCTCGCGCACGAGTCGCCGGGCGACCTCTGCGGTTGGCTGCCGTACGTGCGAACGCTCGCCCGCGCAGGCGTGCGTGCGCTCGCCTTCGACTTTCGCGGCTTCGGCGACTCGGACCGGCCCGCGTCGACCACGGACTTCCTCGCGTACGGACGCGACCTGCGCGCAGCCGTCGCTCGACTGCGTGCCGAGGGCGCACGCAACGTGTTCCTGTTCGGCGCGTCCTTCGGCGGAGCGGCCGCGCTCACCTACGCGCCGTCGCTGCCCGTCGACGGCGTGGTGAGCTTCTCCGGCGAGACGGACATCCCGGGCACCGGGCTCGACGGGCTTGCGGCCGTGCCGCGGCTCCGCGTGCCGCTCCTGATCGTCGGCTCGCGCCACGACCGTTACCTCTCGGTGGCGGATGCGCTGCGGCTGCTCCGACGCGCGGGCTCGCGCGACAAGCGCACGGCCCTCTATCCCGGCGCCTTCCACGGCTGGGATCTCGTCGAGGACGCGCCGTACGCGGCGCGGGTACGCTCGCTCGTGCTCGGCTGGCTGCGCGCGCACTAGGGTTGCGACATGACGTACTCGATCGTGGCCCGCGACGCGGCGACCGGGGAGCTGGGCGTGGCGGTGCAGTCGCAGGCGTTCAACACCGGTGCGGCGGTGCCCTGGGCCCGCCCGGGTGTCGGCGCCGTCGCGACACAGTCGTTCACCGATCGGCGCTACGGGTGGCGCGGGCTCGAGCTGCTCGCCGACGGCCTGTCGCCCGAGGCCGCGCTCGATCGGCTCCGTTCCGACGACGAGCTCGTGGATCTCCGGCAGGTGGGGATACTCGCGGCCGACGGCGCCGCGGCCCAGTGGACCGGGGCGAACTGCGTTCCCTCCGCCGGCTCGGCGCGCGGCGACCACTGGATCAGCCAGGCGAACATGGTCGCGTCGCCGCGTGTGTGGGAGGTGATGGGCGAGGCGTTCGAGTCGGCCGAGGGCGAGCTCGCGCGTCGGCTGATGGAGGCGCTCGACGCCGCGGAGGCGGCAGGAGGCGACTGGCGCGGCCGCGGCGGTGCGGGAATCGTCGTCGTTCCGGCCTCGGGCGAGCCGTGGGAGCGGGTGATCGACCTCCGCGTCGAGGAAGGCGACGGCTCGCTCGCCGAGCTGCGGCGGCTCCTCGAACGGGCGCTCGGCTACCGGAAGGCGAACCGCGCCGAGGCCGACCGGGCCGGGGTCGCGCGTGCGCACGGACTGCCCGGCACGTACATCGAGATCGCCGGGATCGTCGACGCGGCCGAGAGCGGCGACGTCGACGGGGCGCGTGCGCTGCTCGCCGGCCTCGAGCGCGACGATCCGCGGTGGCGCGACACCGTGCGGTCGATGTCGCTGCTACCCGAACTGGCGTCGCTGCGCGCCCTCTTCGACGAGTAGCCGGCTCCCGTGCTCTTCCTGCTCGCGTTCGTGCTGCTGATCGTGCTCGACTCGCCGTGGAACATCGTCGGGTTCGGGATCTGCTTCATCCTCGGCATGGGCGAGCTGCTGCTCTGGAACCGCACCGTTCGGCGGAAGCCCGCGGTGGTCGGTGCGCAGACGCTGATCGGCCGGGAGGCGACGGTGATCGCGCCGTGCCGCCCCGAGGGCCAGGTGCAACTCGACGGTGAGATCTGGCAGGCGCGCTGCGCCGGGGGCGCCGACCGCGGCGACAACGTGCGCGTCACCGCCCGCGACGGCCTGCTGCTCGTCGTCGACCGCGTGTAACGCGCCTGCTACGAGGGTGGAGGGACGTAGCGCGCGCCGGCGAACGCGCCGTCGGCCACGTCGATGATCCAGGTCGACCCCTTCGCGAGGGCGACCGGGCCGTCGAGGGGCACGTCGAGCCGCGACAGCTCGCTGAGGACGTTCTCGATGATGTCGCCGTGCGTGCTCAGCGCGACGGGGCCGTCGGCGGCGGTACGCAGCAACAGGTCGACGGACGCCGTCAGCGGAGCGCCCTCCGCGAGCTCCTCGGCGTTCTCGATCGGAAGCGACCGCGCCTTCGCCAGCGGCTCGAGAGTCTGGACGCAGCGTAGGTACCGGCTCGACACGAGCCGCGTGAACGCCTGGCCTTCGAAGAGCCCGACGAGCGCCTCTGCCTGTCGCCAACCGCTCTTGGTGAGCGGGCGCAGCTCGTCGGGCTCGGTCCAGCGCGCGCGATGGCCGGCCTTGGCATGCCGGACCAGGTAGATCACGCGCTGGTCGTCTTGCGCCGCGTCTTTGCGGCGCTCTCGGCCTTGAGGCGGCCGGCGAAGAACTCGAGTGCGGTGCGCGTCTTCGTCTGCTGCTCACCGCCGAGCGTCACGCCGCGCTCGGCGAGGAACGCCCGCGCCTCGCCGGCCACCTGGAATGCCTCGCTGGGCGCGCACTTCGTCGACAGCTCGAGGATCCAGCGGTCGTCGGGATAGAGCCACAACTCGCCGACGAGGGCCCGTGCGAACCCCTCCGGCACGTACTTGACCTTCAGGACGAAGATCGGCCCGAGCATCTTGAGGTCATCGAGCGTCACGCCCTCGGGCGCGTACTCGGCGAAGACCGCGCGCTGCTCCTTCGAGAACAGCTTCTTGATCGGCTTGCCGTCGTTGATCGTCTCCCGGACGATGCCCGGCCCGAGCGCGCGCTTCATCGAGCCCGAGCAGACGAAACCCCCGGGCATCGCGTCGACCTCGACGCCGAAGTTCGGCGACTTGCGCATCGTCGCGGGAAGCTCGTTGGGCACGACAGGCCGGAGCTTGACCACCGAGTCGTCGCCCTTCTTCTGCGCGCGCCGCGCGCGCACGACGACTCCGTGCGAGTCGAGCGTCAGGTCGGGCGTGTCGAAGAAGAAGACCTGCCGGATCTGAGCGTCGAGCGGATCGATCCCGAGTGAGGCGATCGTCGATCGGTGCTCCGCCTGGGGCACCGTGAGCTTGAGCTCCACGGTGTCGGCGTCCTTGACGAGCGCGGCGAGCTTCGCGAACTGCTCGTCTGAGATTGTCGGCCTGGCAGGGGTCGCACTGGTGGCCATCGTCGGTCCTTTCGTCAGCTTGAAGAGTCATTCTCCTGCAAAATCAAGCGCTGGTCATCACTCCGGTGGACTGCGCTCAGTGGCTCAGCGTCGCCTTGAGCGCCACGAGTGCCAGTCCGAACGCGAGGTTGATCCCGACCGTGAGCAAGGTTCCGGCCCGGCTCAGGTGCTCGAGGCGCGCGTACCTGATCCCCTCGATCGTCAGTGTCGCCACGCCGATTGCGACGGCGACCCAGAGGGCGAGGCTGTTGCGAAGCACTCCCACCGCGCCGAGTGCGACTGCCGCCATCGGGAGCACCGCAGCGAGCGGGATCGCGAGCTCGCGCTGGGCGATGGTGAAGACCTCCGCACGGTTGAGACGGTGCCCGTGGTGGAGGCTCTCGCCGAGGACATGGGCGTAGACGTGCGCCAGCCAGAACACCAGCACCGTGACCGCGCCGATCACGACGAGGTTCCACTCGCCGTGCTCGAACGCAGGGGCGCCGGCCGTAACGACCGAGAGCACGACGATCGTCCCGTAAACCGTCCCGGCGATCGTGTCGCGGGTGCCGAGCACCAGTGTCTTCAGCGTCATGTGCGCATCATCGCGGTGCGCATCGCTCGTGCGCAGGGAGTTGCCTTTCGCGTGGCGTCTGTCACGATCGCCTGAAGGTACGAGAGATGACGATCGGTGCCTGGCAGTGAAGTGCCAGGCACCGACTCGAGTCACCGGCTCGGCAAACGTCGTTCGATGCGATGATCGGTCGATGGTGGCGGGCGAGGCCGTAGCGTGCGCGACGGATCAGCACGAGCTCGGCGAGGGCGCGCGGTGGGACGCGCGCCGCGACGAGTTTCTGCGGATCGACATCGTCGCGGGCCGGGTCTACCGCGACACGGTCGACGACGACGGCGACCTCGTCCCCGTTCGCATGTACCAGCTCGCCGGGACGGTCGGGTCGCTTGCTCCGGTGGAGGGCGACGAGGGCTGGCTGGTCTCGGCCGGCCGGGGCTTCGTCTACCTGCGCCCCGACGGCGCGGTGCGATCGATCGGCGAGGTGGCGCCGGCGGGAGCGCGGATGAACGACGGCGCGTGCGACCCGCGCGGCCGTTTCTGGGCCGGGACGATGGCCGAGGACCACAGCCCCGGGGGAGGCGCGCTCTACCGGCTCGGCCGGGACGGGCAGACCGAGACGATGCTCGACGGCCTCTCCATCTCGAACGGGCTCGGCTGGAGCCCCGACGAGGCGACGATGTACCTCGCCGACAGCGGCCCGGGCGTCGTCTACGCGTTCGCGTTCGACGCCGACGAGGGCACGATCTCCGACCGCCGCACCCTGGTGAGCGCCGCAGCCGACGAGGGCTCGCCCGACGGGTTGACCGTCGACGCTGCCGGCGACGTCTGGGTCGCGTTCTACAACGGCGGGCGCGTCAATCGCTACTCGCCCCACGGCGAGCTCCGCGAGGTGCTGCGCGTCCCGGCCGCGCAGACCACCTCGTGTGCCTTCGCCGGTCCCGGCCTCAGCCGACTCTACGTGACCACTGCGACGGAGTTCTGGAACGACGAGCAACGTGCCGCCGAGCCGTCGGCGGGGCTCGTCTACCGGTTCCAGACCGATGCGACCGGCCGGCCCGCCGCGCCGTTCCGTCCCGAGCCCGCCTGGTGGCGCGCGGTGACGGCTTCCTAGAGCGACCGCCGGGCGCGCTCGACGGCCGTGCGTGCGGCCTCGACCGCGCGGCGAGCCTTCGCGAGCTGCCGCTCGGCCTCTCGCTCCTCGCCGAGCCTGGCGACGAGTGTCGCTTCCGCCTCGCGCAGCGCGTCGCGCGCCTTCGGGTCGACCTCGGGCTTCGGCGGCGGCTTCGGCGCAGGCTTTCGCTTCGGCGCGCGGCCTGCCGGCGGCGCGTGCGCGAGCAGGGTGCCGAAGCCGCGCGGCTCGAGCTCCCGCACCAGCCGGCCGGCGAGCAGCTCGGCCGCCGCCTCGTCGTCGACGGCTGCCGCCGTCAGCGTCTGGCGCACCTGCTCGCCGCCCGCCCGAACGAGACGCTCGAGTGCTTCTCGCTGTCTCGATGTCGCGGCCTCGAGATCGCCCTTGCCGGAGAGTTGCGCGTCGCGCAGCGACGAGTTCGCCTCGAGGAACCGGTCGACATCCGCGCGCTGCTCCCGCACGAGACGGTTGGCCGCCGCCGCAGCGGCCGTGGGCTTGCGAAGCGCCTTCACCTCGGCCGCGTCCTCGGCCCGGCCGTCCGACTTGAGAGCGCGCGCGGCCTCGTCGCGCGCTCGCGTGAACTCCTCGAGCGGAAGCCCGTAGAGCCGGTCCGCGACTTCGCCGATCATCAACAATCAGAGCTCGCCGGGAGGCGCGAACCGGTAGAAGACGCGACCGGCCTTGCCCAGGACACCGGGGACGAAGTCCTCGAGCGCGCGCGCGTTCTCCAGCCCGCCGAGGCCGGCCGGCTCGTACCCGGCATCGCGGATCAGCTGCTCGGTGACCTCGCGCGCGTCCTCGTCGGCCGCATAGAGGCAGCTCGGGCGCACCCGCTGCTCGCCGATCTGGTCGTAGAGCATTGCGAAGTTGGCGTTGAACGCCTTCGCCACCGGGGCGTTCGTGTGCGCCTTCACCTCGTGCGCGAACGACTCGTACTGCTCGTTGCGTCCCGCGAACGCGTTGGTGGTGTCGATCGCCACCTTGCCGTCGAGGCCCGTCACCTTCTCGAGCGCATCCGAGACAGAGTCGGATGGGACCGCGACGAGCACGACGTCGGCGCCCGACGCGTCGCCGCCCTCCCGGCCGAGCGTCGTGACGTTGTGGCCCGCCGAGGCCCACAGGCGGGCGAGCCCGCCACCGATGTTCCCTTTGCCGATGGTCGTGATGTTCACGGCCGACCTCCCGTCTCACGACGTCGTTCCCCGCCTGCGATCGAGCCTACCCGGAGCGTTGATGCGTCCACCAGGCCGTGAACAGGAGCAGCACGAGCGCAGCCCCGCCGAAGATGCCGGTCTCGATTCCCTGAAGCGCCCAGAAGCGGCTCGCCGGCTCGTAGATCGCGTGCGTGTAGACGCCGTGTTGTGCGAGGCACTGCCCGAGCGCTTGCTTCGTCTGGTTGGGGCCGACGTGAAGGCAGGCGCTGCCGCCGAAGCCGTGGATCGCGTGACCGAGCCTGTTGGTCTGTTGCTCGCTGATCACCCAGGCGTGGTCCATGTTCGCCGGACGCGAGCCGGCGAAGGGCCAGGTAGCGGAGAGCGGCGGGACCAGGCGTTGCCGCAGCCACGTGTCGACGAAGATGCGTGCGGCGAAGTACACGCCGAACCCAACCATCAGTGCCGGCACCGCACGGCGCCAGACGACACCGATCGCGGTCGTGACCGCAAGCGCGAACAGCGTGTAGCCGAGGACGACGATCCCTTCCGCGTCGTACACGCTCGCGTCCATCCTGCCCTGGAGCCGAACGAGCGGGCTGTGCCACCACGTCATCAGGACGATCAACGCCAGCGCCGCCGCGAGCGCGGTGCCCACCGCGAGCCCGAGTTTGGTCACGATCCAGCGGCGGCGCGTGATGCTCTGGGTCCAAGCGAGCCGGTAGGTGCCGTTCTCGAGCTCGAGCACGAACGGCGCTGCGAGCAGAATGCCGACGAGACCCGGAACGAGCGTGAACCAGGCGATCAGGCTGTTCAGGCCGTCGTACTGCGATGCGAAGCCGTTGATCGCGCTGCTGCACGAGAACGACGTGTCGTGGCCGGCGCAGGCGGCGAGACCGTCGTGGCTGTACCGGGACGCCATCTCGATCCCGGTCGGGATGATCAGGGCGGCGAGGGCGGCCAGGATGGCCGCGGCGATCAGCGCTTCCGTTCGCTGGCGACGCCAGCCGACCCAGATCACGCCGGCACCGCCTCGTGCGACCAGCGACGCTCTCTGGCTCTCGAGCTTCCAAGGCCGAGGTAGGCGAGCACGATCTCCTCGAGATCGAGCTCGTGCAGCTGCCAGTTCGACTCGTAGACGTGGCTGCGTCCGCGAACGAGCAACGTCGTCTGCCGGTCGGTGTGGCTCTCCCGGATCACGTCGTGGGTGCGGCCGACATGTCCCCGCTCGGACCGCGGTCCCGTCAGTAGCCGATGGTTCGCGACGATCTCATCGATCGGCCCCGCGAGCTGCGTGCGGGCGTGGGAGAGGATGACGAGGTGATCGCAAACTCGTTCGAGGTCGGCGACGATGTGCGACGAGAGGACGACGGTCATGCCGGTCTCGCTCACGACCTCCATGACCGAGCTCAGGAACTCGCGGCGGGCGAGCGGGTCGAGCGAGGCGACGGGCTCGTCGAGCAGCAGGATCTGCGGGCGCTTCGCGAGTGCGAGCGTCAACGCCACCTGCGCCTGCTGTCCGCCCGAGAGCTTCCCGACCTTCTTCCGCAGGGGGAGCTCGAGGGCGCCGACGCGGTCGAGCGCGAGCTGAGAATCCCAGGACGGGTTCAGCTTTGCGCCGAACTTCAGCATTTCCCCGACCGTGAACCCGCGATAGAGCGGGTGCTCCTGAGCGACGAAGCCGACCTCGCGCAGAACGCCGGCGTCGTCGCGCGGCGACCGTCCGAGCACCTCGACGGCCCCTGCGCTCGGCCTCGAGAGCCCGGCCGCCAGTTGAAGCAGGGTCGTCTTGCCCGCGCCGTTCGGACCGACGAGCGCCGTCACCGACCCGGCCGGGATCTCGAGGGTGCACTCCTGGAGCGCCCAGTTCGACCCGTAGCGCTTGCCGAGGCCTCGCGTCTGCATCGCGGAGCCGGTCACGCGACCCTCGAGACCGTGGAAGGACGCTGCGTGTCGGCGAACAACGCGGCGATGTTCTCCTCGTCGCAGCCCCGCAGCCCGTGCGCGTTCGACCCAGCGCTGAAGTCCCGTCCGGAGAGCCTTGAGCTCGTCGGGCGGCCGCGGCGACGCGCCGTCCTTGACGAAGGTTCCGATGCCTCGCCGCCCCTCGACGAAACCCTGGTGGTCAAGGTCGCGGTACGCCTTCAGGACCGTGTTGGGGTTGATTGCGAGGCTGCCGACGACCTCCTTGACCGTCGGCAGCTGATCTCCGGGCCGCAGAATCCCCAGCCTGATCGCCTGTCTGGCCTGCTGCACGAGCTGGAGGTAGGTCGGGACGCCGGAGCGTCCGTCCAGATGGAACTCGATCATTGGCCTCTTTCACTAGGTAGATAGATAAAGAGGTAAATAGCATCTCCGACCGCCCGTGTCAACGCCGGCGGCGTGTTCTCAGGAAAGTGTCAGACTCCTGTGCTCTTCTCTTCAGATGATCGAGGCGCACGACCTGACGAAGGACTACGGCGGCAAGCGAGCCGTCGATGCGCTCACGTTCGAGGTCCGGCCCGGGACCGTCACCGGCTTCCTCGGGCCGAACGGGTCTGGCAAATCGACGACGATGAGACTCGTCCTCGGCCTCGACCGTCCGACGGCGGGTGGCGTGACGGTCAACGGGAAGGCGTACCGCGAGCACCGTGCGCCGATCCACGAGGTCGGTGCGCTACTCGAGGCGCGCGCAGTGCATACGGGTCGGTCGGCCCGCAACCACCTGCTCGCAATCGCGCAGACGCATGGCATCGGCCGCAGCCGAGTCGACGAGCTGATCCATCTCGTCGGCCTCGACGACGTCGCGAACAAGCGTGCCGGGAAGTACTCCCTCGGGATGGGTCAGCGGCTCGGGATCGCAACCGCGCTGCTCGGTGATCCGCAGACGGTGATGCTGGACGAGCCGGTCAACGGCCTCGACCCGGAAGGGATCCAGTGGATTCGCAACCTGCTCCGGGGCTTCGCGGCGGAAGGTCGCACGGTCTTCGTGTCGTCGCACCTGATGAGCGAAATGTCGCTCACCGCAGATCATCTGATCGTGATCGGGCGAGGGAGGTTGATCGCGGACACGAGCACCGCTGACTTCCTCGCCGGCGCGTCGAAGAAGCAGGTCAGCGTTCGCTCGCCGCAGGCTGCCGCGTTCGCCGACGTGCTCGCGGGGCTCGGGGCGGAGGTGGCTGTCGGTGAAGGATCCGCGCTCGAGGTGACCGGCTTGACCGTCGAACAGGTAGGCGAGGCTGCTGCGGCGCACGCGATCGTCCTGCACGAGCTGGTTCCACATCAGGCCTCTCTCGAAGAGGCGTTCATGTATCTGACGCGCGACGAGCTCGAGTTCGCGGCCGGAGGGACTGCCCAGTGACGGTCGTCCCGATTCGGACCTCGAGCTTCAGCGGCCGCGTGACGCAATGGCACGTTGTCGTCTCGGAGTGGACGAAGCTGCGAAGCGTTCGCTCCACGCGCTGGTCGCTCCTGATCGCGACGGTGCTGACGATCGGCTTCCCGATTCTGGCGTCGTCCATCATCTCGAGCCACTGGGGGTCGCGGAGCCTGAGCGATCGCGCGAACTTCAATCCGCTCGATCCGGCGCTCGTCGGGTCTCAGATCGCGCAGCTCGCGATCGGCGTGCTCGGGGTGCTGGTGATCAGCGCGGAGTACTCGACCGGGATGATCCGGGCCTCGTTCACGGCCGTCCCCAAGCGGCTTCCGGTGCTGTGGGCGAAGGCCGGCGTGTTCGCCGGCGTGACGTTCGCGCTCATGCTGCCCGCGGTCCTGATCGCGTTCTTCGCGAGTCAGTCGATCCTCTCGCGCCACCACGCCAGCTACTCGTGGTCCCACCCGGGTGTCGCCCGGGCGGTCATCGGGGCCGCTCTCTACCTCGTCGTCGTCGCGGTCATGACGCTGGGGCTCGGAGCGATCACCCGCAACACCGCCGGGGGAATCGTCGCCTTCGCCGCGATCTTCTTCGTCGTGCCGCCGCTCATGAACGTGCTCCCGACGAGCTGGAACGACGCGATCAGCCCCTACCTGCCTGGCAACGCCGGTCGGGCGATCATCTCGATCACCCACGATCCCACCAGCCTCGGGCCGTGGACGGGTTTCGCGCTCTTCTGCGGCTACGCCGCCGCGACCCTCGTCGTCGCTGCAGTGCTGCTCGTCCGGCGCGATACCTGACGCAGAGCCGTCAGCGCATGTTGCCGGTGTGGCCGAGGGAGTAGCGGCCCGGCTGCGGCCAGACGCACAGGCCGTGCGGGACCGGCGCCGACCGGGATGCGCGCGAGCGAGCGCTCCGTTGCGCGTCGAGATCGCGTACACGTCGTCGTTGTAGCGACCGCTGAGCCAGAGCACCGTTCCGTCGGCGGACACCCCTCCCATGTCAGGACTGCCGCCGCCGGGAATGCGCCACTTCGCGATCTGCTTCTGCGTGCGAAAGCTGATCACCGAGACGGAGCCCTCGCCGCGATTCGAGACGTACAGGCGCTTGCCGTCCCGGCTCGGATAGAGGCCGTGCGCCTGTCGCCCGTCGGCACGAACCCGGTGACCTTCAGGCGGTCGCCGTCGATCTTCCAGACGCCGTTCGCGGTCAGGTCGGCGACGTAGAAGACGCTCCCGTCCGGCGAGATCTTCACGTCCTGTGGCTCGCCGCCGCGGCCGTCCGGCAGGTTGAGGACACCGAGCGACACGTTCCGTGCGGACGTCGACCTTGACGAGCTGGCCCGAGAACTCGCAGCTTGCGAGCAGATAGCTGCCGTCGGCGGAGAAGTCCAGGTGGTCGATCGCCCACGCACGGGACCGACAGAGAATGGTGGAGCGCGAAGGTACGGGCGTTCCGGAAGTCGAGTCGGTCGCAGTCGCTCCGCGACGACGATCGCGTAGCGGCCGTCCGGGGTGAAGTACATGTTGTAGGGGTCGTCGACGGGAATCGTGCGCACCCGGCTTGCCCGTACGCGGATCGATCGCCGTCAGGCTGTTGCCGATGTCGTTGGTGACGTAGAGGGTTCGCAGGTCGTAGCTCGGAACGACGTGCTGCGGGAGCAGGCCGACGGCGAAGTGCTCGACGACCTTGTACGTGGCGGGGTCGATCACGTCGACGGTCGCGCTCTGGCTGTTCGGAACGTAGACGAGCGGTCGTGCGAGCCTGGCGGCGCCGCTCAAGTCGCCCGCGGCGTCGAATGCGTACACGCTCGCGGTGCGATTTGCTCGTGACGACGTCCGGACCGTCTGCGGATGACGGTCCGGTGCGGCCGTCAGCTCGCTCAGGCCGGCCTCGGTGCCGCTCGCGCCGCGTCCGCCCGCGAGCAGAATCCTCCCGCCGAGCGACACGGCGGCGAGATCGGAGCGCGGAGTCGCGAGTGTGCCGGCCGGCCGCACTCGACGGCTGCGGGGGTCGACGGCGACGATGCGGCCGGTCGCACTGCCGACGGTAGCCCCGCGGCCACCGATCACGTACACGACGCCCCCGAGCGCGGCAGCCGCCGCGTGGGTCGTCGGAGCGCGCAGACGACCGATCAGCCTGACCGGTCCGCGCCCCGGCGTGAACTCGAGCACGGCCGAGCTCGCCGTTCCGTTCTCGAGCGAGCCGCCGGCGATCACGAGCCGGCCGTCGGCCGCAGCGACGGCCGCGTAGCGGAGCGGAAACGGCAGCCGGGCGCCACGACGCGCCGTCGAGCCCGGCCGCCACGCGACGATGCTGTCGAGCCAGCGTGCACCGGTGTAGCCGCCGACGACGTAGGCGGTGCCGTCGATCGCCGCGGCGGCCTGATCCGAGCTCGGCGCCGGTAGGCGGCCGACCCCGCGCGGCACGCCGGCTCCCAGCCGGCGCCGCGACGATTGCGTCGCTCTGCGTGCCGGCGTTCGTGCCGCCGCCGAAGAGGTAGACGTTGTTGCCGAGCCGTACAGCAGCGGCGTCGTGCACCGCGAGCGGAAGCGACGCCGGCCGGCCGATCGCTCCGCGGGGTCGCTATCCGGATGTCCGCCCGGGAGATGTCCGCCGCGGTCAGGCCACCGAGCAGCATCGCCCGATCGCCCCCGATCGCGGCCGCGGCTGCGTCCTGCACCGGTGCCTGAAGGCTGCCCGTCCGCCGCTCGACGAGCCCCAGGGTGTGCGGTCTCGCTCGCGGCTTTCCGGGATCGGGCGCGGCTTGCTGTGCGTCGTCGCGGCGGCTGCGACGTCGACGACTCGTTCCCGTGTCGGGCGAGCAGGACGCCGGCGACGACCACCGGTGCAACGAACACGAGCACGCCCAGCAGCGCAGCCGGTGACAGCAGGCCGCTTCGCCTGCGTGCGGGGCGATCACCGGGCCGTTGCGTCATCGGCCGCTTGGCCGGGACGACCTGAGCAGGCGCCGAGCGTGCCATCCGGCCGCGGCCATGACCGCAAGGATGGCGGAGCGCGCCTGAACTCCGCCTGAACGGCGGTGCTCAGCCGCTGGGCAGCCGGACGAGGAAGCGTCCGCCGCCTGCGGCCGCATCGGCGACGACGTCGCCGTCGACGCTGCGGGCGAGCCGTCGGGCGAGCGAGAGCCCGAGGCCCGGCCCCTTGCGCCGTCTCCGGCACGCGGCGCGCTGCCGCGGACACCGGGCTCGAAGATGCGCTCGCGCTCGCCGCGTGACGACGCCGGGCCGTCGTCCTCGACGGTGTAGACGACGCTCGAGTTCTGCGCGGCCGATCTCGACGCGGACGCGCTCGACGTCCGTAGCGGCAGGCGTTCTCGAGCACCGGCTGGAGGATCCGCTCGGCGAGGTCGGCGTCGACGCCGACGCGGAGCCGGTCGGTCGCGGCGCGCTCGACCTGGAGCTCCATCTGCCGCTCCGCGGCGAGGCCGCTGCACGCGCGGGCGGCGTCCGTCGGCGACCGCCTGCGCGTCGGCGGTCCCGCGCTCCCCGCCGGCCTCGTAGCGTGCCGCGGCGACGAGCGCGTCGATCGTGCGCGCCAGCTGGTCGGCGTTTCTCTGGATCAGCTCGAGCGCCTGCCGGTACTCGTCGCGGGTCGCGGTCGCGGCGGAGCGCGAGCTCCGACTCCGCGCGCACACGCGCGAGCGGCGTGCGGAGCTCGTGCGAGAGCTCGGCGGAGAAGCGCCGCTCGTGGCGCAGGCTCGCCGCGAGCCGGTCGAGCAGCCCGTCGAGCGTGGCGGCGAGCTCGGTCAGCTCGTCGTGCGGCGGCGCCGAGCGCGAAGCGGTGCTCGAGGTCGTGCTCGCTCCACTCCGCGGCCTGGCGCGTCATGCGCACGACCGGCCGGAGCGACGCGCCGAGCAGCCAGCGCGCGGCGACGCGACGACGAGCAGCAGCACGACCGCGCCGAGGACGAGCGAGCCGAGCAGCGCGAGCTTGCGCGTCTGCTCGTACGGCGCGAGCGAGACGCCGGCGACGACGGTGCCGAGGCGCCTGCCGCCCTCGACGACCGGCGCCGCGTACAGGCGCGTGTCGCTCCCGGCGACGTCGACGAACGCGCCGCGCGCCGCCGGCGAGGGCGCGCGCCGCGCGATCGATCGCGGCGGCCGACTCGAGGCTGCTCGAGCGCGCCGCGCGCCCGGCGAAGACCCAGAGGTAGGCGTCGGCGGAGCGGTCGTCCGGCGCCTCGCCGACGCTCGAGCCGGCCGCTGGTCGATGCGGAGCGAGTCGAGCTGCGCGGTCGCGCGCGTGCGCGCACGAGATCGCGGGCGTCGCGGTCGAGAACGTTGCCGAGAATGAGGTTGAAGCCCGCGACGAGCCCGAGCAGCGCCACGGCGACCGCCGCGCCGACGACGAGCAGCAGGCGGCGCCGGAGCCCGAGCCGGCTCATCCGATCCGGTAGCCGACGCCGTGGACGGTCGCGATCTCGGGCGCCTGCTCGAGCTGCTTGAGCTTGCGCCGCAGCCGCGCGACGTACGCGTCGAGGGTGTTCTCGCGCACGATCGCGCCGTGCGGCCAGCCCGCGCGCGACGAGGTCGCGGCGGCGGACCGCCTCGCCCGGCCGCGACATCAGCCGCGCGAGCAGCCGGAACTCCGTCGGCGTCAGCGCACCGTCGCCGCGACGCGTCGGCGGCCGAGTGGCTCACCGGGTCGAGCCGCAGACCCGCCGCCTCGACGGCGCCGTCGCCGCCCGCTGCGGCGCAGGAGCGCCTGCAGCCGCGCGACCAGCTCGACGAACGCGAACGGCTTGGCGAGGTAGTCGTCGCCGCCGGCGTCGAAGCCGGCGATCCGGTCGACGAGCGCGTCGCGCGCGGTCAGGAAGAGCACCGGCGTCTGGATCCCGCGCGCGCGCAGCGCCTGGCAGAGGTCGCGCCCGTCGGTGTCGGGCAGGCCGATGTCGATCACGAGCACGTCGGCCGCGACTCGCGCTCGACGCGCTCGAGCAGCTCGGCGCCGGTCGCGACGCCTTCGACCGCGAAGCCTTCCTCGCGCAGGCCGCGGCCGAGGACGCCGCGCAGCTCGTCGTCGTCCTCGACGACCAGGATCGACTGTCCGAAGCTCATGCCTGGATTGTCATTCCTCGCGCAGGATCGCGCCGAGCGGGAGCCGCCGGATCTGCAGCGCCGCGAGCGCTGCGGCGACGAGGCAGCCGCCGACGGCGGCGCGCGGCGAGCCCGGCGAGGAACGCCCACGGGACGGCGAGGTGGTCGGGCGGCGGGTCGAACACGTGCTGCAGCATCGCGACGAGCATCTCGGCCAGCAGCCAGCCGAGCAGCGCCGCGAGCGCGAGCGCGGCGGCGAGCACGAGCGCGGCCTCGCTCCAGAGGAACGCCGCGGCACGGCGCAGCGAGGCACCGAGCGCGGCCATCGTCGCGAGCTCGTGCCGCCGCTCGGCCAGGCCGACGGCGACGAAGAGCGCCATCGCCGCGGCGGCGAGCGACGAGCACGAACGCCTCCTCGATCCGGCTGATCCCGCGCAGGTCGACGGTCGTGATCGAGCTGACCGTCTGCGCCGTCTGCTGGCGGATGTCCTTGACGCTCGACGCCGTAGCGGCTGCGTCGCCGCGGCGACGCGCGTGCGCGAGCGCGACCGGGTCGCCGCTCGCGCGGACGAAGACCACGTTCGGGCCCGGGTCGTGCGTGACGCGCTCGCAGGTAGGCGAGGTTCGCGACCATGAACGAGTCCTTCGGCGCCGACGGGAACTCCTGCACGATCCCGACGACGTGGAAGGGCGCGACGCGGAAGCGGCCGCTCGCGTGGTCGAGCACGCGCAGCCGCAGCAGGTCGCCGAGCCGAAGCGAGTAGTCGGTGATCGTCTCCTTCGAGACGAGGATCCCGTCGGGGGTCGCGCGCAGCCGGTCGAGCATCTGCGCCGCGCTGCCGCCGAGGAAGTAGGAGTCGCGCAGGCGTCGTTCCGCGCGTGAGCGTCGCCGGGTCGATGCCGAAGGTGTCCTGCAGGTCGGGGCCGACGTAGGCGTAGGAGTGGTCGACCGCGGAGACGCCGGCGACGCCGGGCAGCCGCGCGATCCGCTGCGCGAGCCGGTGCGCGCGCGATCGACGCCCGGCGGCGCGGTCGCGACGACGTCGGCGCCGAGCGTCAGCTGCGCGTCGACGCGCGCCTGCTGGTCGTAGGTGGCGGCGAAGATGCCGAGGTTGACGCCGAAGGCGAGCAGCAGCCCGAGCGACGAGCAGGCCGCGGTTGATCGCCGCGCCGCGGCGGCCCGCGCTCGCGAGCAGGAAGCCGCGCCGGCGTCGTCGCGCGGCCGCCGGCGACCCGCGCGCGGCGATCCAGGCGACGAGCCGGCCGCGCAGGCGCAGCGAGCAGCAGCGCCGCGCCGATCCAGAGCAGCGCCGGCGCGAGGAACATGTAGACCGACAGCGAGAGCGTCGGGTTCGAGTCCGGGTTGACGACGGCCGAGAAGCCGGTCCGCACGGTCAGCCAGTAGACGAGCCCGGCGACGGCGAGCGCGAGCACGTCGAGGTAGAGCCGCTGCCAGAGCGGCCGCCCGGCGCGGCGGACGCTGCGCCGTGCCCTCGCCGACGCTCGCCGCGGAAGGCGACGAGGCCCGCGCCGATCCGCGCGGCCGCCGCTCCGGCGGCGGCGAGGACGACGCAGACGCCGAACGTCGCGAGCACCCGGCCGCTGCCGACTCCGCCCGCCGAGCCGGACGAGCTGAACGCGCGGCGAGCGCGATCGCGGTGCCGAGCGCGCCGGCGAGCGAGCCCGAGCGCGAGGCTCTCGAGCGCGGCGAGCGAGACGAGGTCGCGGCGGCGGGCGCCGCGCGCGCGCAGGAGCGCGAGGTCGCGCCGGTCGCGCTCGGCGGTCCCGAGCGCGGCCAGGTAGGCGAGCCCGAGCGCGACGAGCGCGCCGGGCACGCGCGAGCATGATGTAGAGCGTCTCGGCGTAGAGCGCGTCGCCGGCCGCGGTCGTTGAGGGTGTCGGCGAGGTTGTCGACGAAGACGACCTGGCCGGGCAGCGAGCGCTCGACGCGGTTGCGGAGCCGCGTCGCCTGCCGCAGCGCGTGCGCCGGGCTGCCGCTCAGCGCCGCCGGGTCGAGCTGCGCCTGCACCTGCCACTGGGTGCCGGTCTGCGCGCCGGGAACGGCGGAGGCGCCGCGTCGCGGAGCTGATCGACGGCAGCGCACGGCGCGACCTTCGCGCGAACGTCGCGAGCGGGAGGATCGCGATGTTCGCCGGCGGCTGCGCCGGCGCCGGGCCGAGCAGCGGGTTGAGCGGCTGGAACAGCTGGTCGGGTGCGGTGACGAGCGCGATGCCGCTCACGCGCAGCCGCACGGGCCGCGCGCCGCGCCGCGGCGTCAGCGTGACCGTGTCGCCGGGCTGCACCTGCAGCGTCGCCGCCAGCTGCTGGTCGAGGACGATCTCGCCCGGCCTCAGCGAGCCGCGCAGGAAGCGGAACGTGTCGATGTGCGCGAGGTAGCCGGGCGGCACCGCGAGGATCGACGCCCGCGCCCGCGCGGATCGTTCCGACGGCCGGCGAGACGTGCTCGACGCCCGCGAACGGCGCGGTCGCGGTCGCGACCGCCTCGGCGACCCCCGGCTGCCGCGCGACCCGGCCGGCGATCGCCGTTGGCCGCCCGCGTGGCTTGCCGACCGGGCCCTGCCAGTCGAGCGGCACGCTGCGCACCGCGCTCGCCGGTCATCGTGCCGAGCGAGTGGCCGACGAAGAGCAGCATCGCGGCGAGCAGGCCGACGGCAGCGGCGAGCGTGAGCACGCGCACGCAGCGTCCGGCCCGGCGCACGCACGAGCTCGGCGAGCACGAGCGGCGCGGCGATCCTCACGCGTCTCCTCCTCGCCGACGACGCGCCGTCTTCGAGCTCGAGCTCGCGCGTCGTAGCGGGCGGCGACGTCGACGTCGTGGGTCGCGACGACGAGCGCGAACCCGAACTCGCCCTGGAGCGCGTCGATCAGGTCGAGCACGCGCTCGCCGGTGTCGGAGTCGAGATGCCCGGTCGGCTCGTCGCAGAGGAGCAGCTCCGGCTGCTGGGCGAGCGCGCGCGCGATCGCGACGCGCTGCGCCTCGCCGCCGGACAGCTCGGCCGGCAGGTGGTCGAGCTTCGCGCCGAGACCGACCAGCTCGAGCAGCGCCGCGGCGCGAGTCGCAGGGTCGGCCTCGCCGCGGCGAGCCGCGCCGCGAAGGCGACGTTCTCGAACGCGGTGAAGTGCGGCAGCAGGTTCGCGCCCTGGAAGACGTAGGCGATCCCCGTCGCCCGGACGGCGCCGCGCGCCGCGCGGTCGAGCGACGAGAGCGGCCGGCCATGCCACTCGACGCTGCCCGGCACGTCGGCTCGACCAGACCGCCGAGCACGTGCAGCAGCGTCGTCTTGCCCGAGCCGGAGCGGCCGAGCAGCGCGACGCTGCTCGCCCGGCGCGGATCTCGAGCGACGACGCCGTCGAGCGCGCGGACGGCCGCGTCTCCCGCTCCGTAGACGACCGCGACGTCGCGGCAGGCGGCGATCGCCTCGCGCAGACCGGCCGAGTCGTCATGCAGCCGCCCCGTCGCGGATCTCGATCACGCGGTCGACGGCGTCGGCGACGCGCGGCGAGTGCGTGACGACGACGACCGTGCTCCCGAACTCGTCGCGCAGCCGCCGCAGCGCCTCGCAGCACGATCTGCTCGTTGCGCGCGTCGAGCTCGGCGGTCGGCTCGTCGGCGAGGACGAGCGGCGCCTCGCGCGCCGCCGCCGCGGCGATCGCGACCCGCTGCTGCTCGCCGCCGGAGAGCGACCCGGCACGCTGCGCCTCCCGCGCGCTGCAGGCCGAACGCGTCGAGCGCGCGCTCGACCGCGCGCCGGACGCTCTTCGCCGCGCCGGCGAGCCGCAGCGCGAGCGCGACGTTCTCGCGCGCGCTCAGCTCGGTCCACAGGTTCCCGCTCTGGAAGACGATCGCGACCTCGCGCGCGCGGTAGTCCGCGAGCTCGGCCTCGTCGCAGCCGCGACAGCGACCGTCCGAAGACGCGCACCTCGCCGGCCGACGGCTCGTCGAGCGCCGGCGGCCAGGTGCAGCGCCGTGCTCTTGCCCGACCCGACGGCCCGAACAGCGCGACGAGCTCGCGCGGCTCGATCCGCAGCTCGAGCCCGCGCAGCGCGACCGTCTCGGCCGGCCCGGAGCGGAAGATCTTGAACACGTCGTGGAACTCGAGCGCGCCGAAGGCGATCTGCTCGCTGCCGCTCCGGCTCGCGGTAGAGGCTCCTCACCTCCACCGGAAGCTCTCGATCATCAGCCGGTAGGCGTCGACGTTGTCGACGCCCTGCGGCGTGCCGAGATCGACGACCGCACGGCGGCCGCCCTGCCAGAGGTAGTAGCGGTCGACGACGAGCGTCACGCGCTTGCCCGGTGACCGCGTTCGGCGCGCTCTCGGTGCGTGTACACGACCTTGAGCGCGCGGCCGCCCGAGCAGCGTGATCGGCTGCGGCGCCGTCTGCGACGTGCGCCCGTCAGCCGCGCCAGCTCGCGCTCGGACCGTCGCTTTCGTCGGCGCGCGGCGCCCGCGCCGACGACGATCCGGACGATGTTGTTCTTGTCGCGGAAGACGACGACGCGCGCCGGCCCTCGCTGCGCCCAGCCCTCCGGGTACTTCATCGAGTAGCCGGCGCGGCCGTTGCGAAAGACGAGGAAGACCTGGTTGTCGGGGATGTCTCCCGCTGCGGCGGCGTTCGCCTCGCCTGCAAGCGCGCCCGGGCCGGAGAAGCGTCGCCGTCGCGTCGTGTCGCCGTCGCCGGAGTGGCGCTGGTTGCGCTCGCTGTGCTCGTTGCCCGGTTCGCCGCCCGATGGCCGGACCGCCGCAACCCGGCGACGCGACCGCGACGAAGGCGAGAAGCCGGATAACAATGCGAGCCGGCGCATGCCGGCCAGTGTCGGAGCGCGCGCCTGAAGCGCGCCTGAACGCCCTAGTCGCTACGTCGCGGCCGCCGGGGAGCGGCGCCGGCGATCGCGGACGCCGAATCGCGCATGCTCGCCGTGACCGTCGTGACCGGTATCCCGAGGTGAGCCACCCGATGCGGCAGGTCGGCGTGCAGCAGAGCTCGAGATGTGATGCGGAGGCGTCGAGAGGATGATCTCGTGGAACTCTCCGCGTCGCGGAGCGTCTCCTCGATCGCGTCCATCGGATCGTGGCGCGTCGAGACCGAGCCGTGGACCGTCTGGCCCGCAGCCTCGTCGATCAGCGGCAGCGCCAGCGCAAGCGCGTGCTCTCCCTCGAGGTGCATTCGCTCTCGCTCGGCGTCGGTCAGCTCCGCGTGCTCGGCGGGATTCGGAACGAGCAGGTGGAAGGTCGCGGGCCCGCGGCACGACGCGCTCGCGAATCGCGTCGAGCAGCGCCGGCGTGGCGGCGGTCATCCGGTGCGCGACGACCAGCACCTCGGCCGACACCTCCTGTCCGGCGGGTCAGCGCGGCTTCGGTGACGTCGCGCTTCGTGATGCTGAGGAACGACGACGACGACGACGATCGCGCCGAGGAACACGAAGCTCGTGACGGTCGTGCCGAGGCCGAGACCGCCGGCGGTGCGGGGCTGCGAGAGCAGGTCGCCGGTCGAGGCACCCAGCGGTCGGGTGAGGATGTAGGCGAGCCAGAACGCGAGCACCGCGTTCAGGTTGAGCCAGTAGTGCAGCGCGGCGACGAGCGCGATCGCCCCGGCGAACAGCACGAGCGACCAGACGTAGCCGACGTTCAGCCGCTCGGCGGTCAGGTCGCCGGCCGCCGTGCCGAGCGCGAACGTGAACAGCACGGCGAGCCAGTAGAAGCCCTCGCGCCTCGTCGTGTAGATCGTGTGGATCGACAGCGTCCGCTCGCTCGCGAACCAGACCGCGAACACGATCGCGAGGACGATGCTGAACACGGTCGTCGTGGTGACGAGCGACACCCCGTAGTTGTCGGACAGGTTGTCGGTGATCTGCGTCCCGACGACGCTGATCAGCACGATCCCCGTCCAGTAGATGCCACGCGACGTACCGCCGAGCCCGGAACTGGAAGACGAGCGTCGCGAGCAGCAGCGCCGCAGTGATGGACGGTCGTCTTCGTCAGCCCGAGACCGACGTTGTCGGAGAGATAGTCGGAGGCCGTCTCGCCGACGGTCGTGCACAGCACCTTGATCACCCAGAAGTAGAGGGTGACCTCCGGGACCTTGTTCAGCATCTGGCGCAGGCCGACGCCGCGAGCTCCGCTCGTCATCGCGCCACAGTGCCTGGGGCGACCTGACGGCGATCTGACTGGACGATCGTGCGTCGTCTCGTGCGTCGCCGTTTCAGCCGGATTGCAGTCTTGGACTAGCCGACGGTCAGCCGTGCCGCGAGCATCAGCACCTCGAGGGCGACCAGCGCCCAGAGGAACCGCGTGAACGGCCCCAGAGCGCTGAACCAGGTGGCAGCCCGCTTCGGCACAGCTCGAGTCGAGATGCTAGGGGCAACGTCCTGACGAATCTCTGAACGTGTGCAACCTCCGCTCGCCAGGTCGTGGTCCTGAGGAGGGAAGCGCCCGCGTCGATCCGACGTTCTCCCGAGTGATGTCGCTGACCGCGGGGAGCGGGCCGTTCGGCAAGCGGCCGCAGGGACGGTTCAACTTCGACCCGCAGCCGCCGGGCGCTGCGATCTTCTGGGAGCCGGTTCCCTACCGCGTCCGCGCGGTGCTTGCCGGCGAGACCGTCGTCGATTCACGCGGCGCGCACCTGCTACACGAAACGGGCCACCTTCCCGTCTACTACTTCCCGCCCGGCGACGTCCGCGCCGACCTGCTCATTCCCTCGGAGACGATGACGCACTGCCCGTACAAGGGCGAGGCGAGCTACCACTCGTTCCGCGTCGGCGAGCGGTTCTTTCCGGATGTCGTCTGGGAGTACCGGGAGCCGCTCGAGGCCGTCGCCTTCATCGCCGGACACCGCGCGCTCTACTGGAAGAAGGTCGACGCGTGGCTCGTCGAGGACGAGCCCGCCTTCGCGCATCCCCGTGACCCGTTTCACCGCATCGACGTCTACGCGACCGGCCGCCGTATCCGGGTGCTGCTCGACGGCGAGTGCGTCGCCGACACGCGGCGGGCGAAGGCGCTCTTCGAGACCGGGCATCCGCCACGCTGGTACATCCCGCCCGACGACGTCCGCCTCGACGTGCTCGACGCGAGCGCGACGCAGACGCTGTGCGCGTACAAGGGAGCCGCGTCGCACTTCCACGCGCTGGGTCACGAGGACGTCGCGTGGACGTATCCCGAGCCGCTCCACGACGGCGAGCGCGTGCGGGGGTTGATCGCCTTCTACGCCGAGCGAGTCGACATCGAGCTCGACGGCGAGCTGCAGGAACGGCCCGTCACTCAGTGGTCGCGCTGACTGGTAGGAGGGCTTGACCAGCCGACCCCGGACAACGAACGCCATTCCGCCAACCTCCTAGTTGACCTTGCAGGCGGGATCCTTGAGCGCGGTTCGCTGATCGACGTTGGCCGCGAGATCCGCGGCGCGGTTGTAGGGACCGGGCGCGCTTCCCTGCCACATCACGTCCGGCGTGACGCCCGGGCCGATCACGGTCGCGCGGTACTTCGTCCCCCTGCCCATCGGATGGCCGCCGTGCGGGTAGAAGCCGTAGCAGAACGATCCGCTCGGCCGGTGCGTGAGAAAGCTGTTCTCGCGCTTCCACCCCGCGCCGTAGGGCGACCCGAACGTGTCGACGTAGACGTTGCGCCCGAAGGTGTCGAGCGGGCTGCCGGTGCGGGTCGAGCTGAAGCCGTACACGCCGACGCCGCCGTACGTGAACGACCCGTACAGGTGGTCGAAGCGCCGGTACGACCAGTCCTCCTTGATCGTGAGCACCGCCAGCGGGCCCGTCCAGTGCGAGAGATGGAGCTCCCACACCGACTGCATGGCCGTCGCGGAAACGCCGTAGTCGGGCAGCGACCGCTGCCATGCCTGAAGCGCCCAGTACGAACCGTCCGGCGCCTTGCACGCGACCACCAGCCACGCGATCGGCGGGCCGTCGTAGTCACCGCAGTCACCGCCGAAGGTCTTCCAGTAGTCGCGGTGGTACTTGCCGTAGCCGCCCGAGTAGTCGAGCGAGAACTCGACCTGCTGGCGCGCGCTCGTCGGGGCGATCGCGTTCACGGCGCCCCACGCAAGCACGTGCTTCGTCGCGCCTTCGGCCTCGTAGGTGAGCAGCGCCTCGCCCTTGGCGTTGACGGCGAGCTTCACGTTCGAGGCGTTGCGATCGACGAGCTGGGACGAGCGGGCCGGCGCGGCCGTCAGGACCGCTATCAATGCCGCAGCGAGGAAGAGACGCATCCGTCACCTCACGCTCGGAGTCGCCACCGAGGCTAGCAGGGAACGCGGCATGGCATACGCTGCGCGCTCGTGGAAGTCGACAGGAACAGGCTGTGGCGCAGCGTCCGCGACAGCTGGGCGGCTTTCGACGCGAACGCGCCGGAGGGGTACGAGGCAGTCGTCGAGGTGTTCCTGACCGGCGGCGCGGCACCGGTCCTGCTCAAGGAGGTGCAGACGACGCGCGACTCCGCGCTTCGCGTGGGAGCTCCTCCTCTCGAGCGAGGTGTCGTCACCGGACTCTCATCCTTCCGATCGGCTGACGTTCGTGCCGGAGCACCTCATCGGGCGGGTCGAGGTCGGCTATCGGCGCAAGGGCGACACGCCGTTCGGCTTCGCGCACGTCGTCATCGACGGCCCTGCGGACAGCGACAGCTAGCGGCGGTGGTACGCGGTTGCCTGGTCGCCGGCAAGCTCCACGAGATCGCCGAGCGCGACGTTGACATCGAGCAGGTGGAGGCCCAGCACGGCGCCGTTGAAACGGGTGAGGTCCGGCCGCCGGTCGCGCGCGGCCGAGTGGTCGATCTGGAGCCACGTCGCGTTTCCGGACGACTTGCATTGCCCCGTGTAGCCGCCGGCGTAGCCGACCCACGGTGTGGTCGCGGCGACGGCGCTTCCCGACAGGACGAACGCGAGCGTCGGCAGGTACGGCCGCAGCTCGTGCCGACCACCGGCCGGCGCCGCGGGGTTCACGCAGACGATTCGCCCGCGTGCGCCCGACCGCGCCGTGAGCAAGCCGACTCCGGCGTTGGAGTCGGTTCGCCCGAACTGACTGTGCGCGGCGGGTGCGCTCGTGAAGCTCGAGTACGCGACGACGCAGCCGGTCTGCTGCCTCGTCCGGCACGGAGTGACGTGCCGGAAGTCGCCTGTCGTCACGTTGCCTCCGAGTAGGAACGCCGACACGAGCTTCTGCCGGAGCGCCGGATCGGGATCGATGCGCCTGGCGAGGAGACGCGTGAGAATGATCGCGCCCTGCGAGTGGCCGACGAGCACGATGCCGCGGCCGTGGTTGTCGTGAGCGAGGTAGTCGTCGAACGCGCGCTCGACATCGCCGTAGGCGAGCATGGCGTCCGCAAGCGTGATCCGTTGCGGATGAGCGAGTGCCGCGAGCGTGACCTGGCGGTAGACGGGAGCGAAGACTCGGCACACCTGTGAGAAGCGCGACGCCTGCGCGATCGCGACCTCGCGCTCCCGCAACCCGATCGTGCGGTTCGCGTTCACGGTCTGCTGGGCGCTGACAGTGGGGTAGACGTAGAAACAGTCGACCGGCGGATCGATGGCGGGAGTCGCGCGCTCCACCCGGCCGGCACCCGACGGGCGGAGGATCGTCGCGGTCAGGCTCGAGGTGCACGGGTCGTCAGCCAGCCCGGGTCGGCACAGCCAGACGGTGGCCGAGTGCCGCGGGACAGTCGTCGAGGGTCGCGTCGTCGAGGAGCCGCCGCCACAGCCGGCGAGGAGAAGCGCGATCGCGAGAAGGAGAAGGGCTTGCCGCGCCACGGTTCCATGATGCAGACGGTCGGCCTCGGGGGCCGAGCCGCGACTAGGTTCGACTGGTCAGCGGGCGACGATGGTCGCCGTGCTTCACGCCGATGGCGACGTCGCCGTCCGGCGACCAGCACGGCACGGGGCCGCCGCAGTGCCGGCAGACGCCGGCAGCGAGGCGCTCGCGATAGAGCTCCTCGAGCATCACGCAGGCGCCGTGGGGCTTCGGCGCCCGCGGGATCTCGAACGGCGCGATCCGGTCCGGCTCACGCCAGCCCGGCCAATTCGGCGTTGTCCTCATCACTCGGCCATCGTGCCGTGGCCGATGCCGACCCGCCATGACGCAAATGGGCCGATTCGGGAGTCGGCAGTCACCGGCTAGTACGCCTGCGCCCACGTCGCTCGTTCCGCCGCGGGACGCCCGCAGACGATGCACGCGCCTTCCGCGTCACCACGGTCGAGCGGGAGACAGCGGATCGTCGCCGTCGTCCGCTCCTTGACCAGCGCCTCGCACTCGTCCGATCCGCACCAACCGGCGGTTGCGAAGCCTGACGCGTCACGCAGCAGCTCCTCCAGCTCGACAAAACTCGTCGGGTGAAAGCTCTGCGCCGCTCGACGCTCGCGAGCCTGGACGGACAGCTGCGACTGGATCGAGTCGAGCAGCCCGCTCACGATCGCTTCGAGCGCGTCCATCGTCGCGAGCTCCGACGTGAGGGTGTCGCGGCGCACGAGCGTCACCGTGCCGCTGTCGAGGTCACGCTTGCCGAGGTCGAGACGCAGCGGTGCGCCCTTCAACTCCCAGTCGGCGAACTTGAAGCCGGGCCGCGCGTCGCGGTCGTCGACCGTCACGCGAACCCCGGCGGTCCTGAGTCGCTCGGCTATCGCGTCGGCAGCTTCGAGGATCCGTGCTCGGTCCTCGTCCTTGTAGATCGGGACGACGACGACGCTGTGGGGTGCGACGGCGGGAGGGAGTCGCAGCCCTCGGTCGTCGCCGTGCGCCATGATCAGTGCGCCGACGAGGCGCGTCGTGATTCCCCAGGAGGTTGCGAAGGGATACGCCTCGTCGCCTGATCGCGTCGTGTAGCGGACTCCGTAGGTTCGGGCGAACCCGTCGCCGAGGTAATGCGACGTCGCTGCCTGCAGAGCCTTGCCGTCGCGCATCAGCGCTTCGAGCGTGAAGGTCTCGACTGCTCCCGGGAAGCGCTCGCTGGCGCTCTTGCGCCCTCGCAGGACCGGGACGGCCATCACGTTCTCGACGACATCGGCATACACGTCGTGGAGGATCGTCAGCGCCTCTGCGATCGCCTCTTGCTCGGTCTCGTGCGCGGTGTGTCCCTCCTGCCACAGAAACTCGGTTGTGCGGAGGAAGAGACGCGGGCGCAGCTCCCACCGAACGATGTTGGCCCACTGGTTGTAGAGCAGCGGAAGGTCGCGGTAGGACTGGATCCACTTCGCGTAGGTGGACCAGATCACGGCTTCGGACGTCGGTCGTATCGCGAGCGGCTCCTCCAGCTCGGCGCCGCCTGCGTGGGTCACGACAGCCACTTCGGGCGCGAAACCCTCGACGAGGTCTCCCTCCTGTTCCAGCACCGAAATGGGCATGAGGAGTGGGAAGTAGAGGTTCTGGTGCCCAGTCGCCTTGATGCGCTCGTCGAGCGCCTGCTGGATCGCCTCCCAGATCGCGTAGCCGCGGGGCTTGATCACCATCGCGCCGCGCACGAGTGAGTGCTCGGCCAGGTCGGCTCGGCGGACGACCTCGCCGTACCAGCGGGGGAAGTCGTCCGCCTGGTTGGGAAGGGGTGCCTTACTCACGGCGACCCGCGTTGTTCGCGCATGCCTGCGCCATCGCGTTCTCTCCTTGGTTGTGCTCGGTCTCGGCTCGGAAGTCGTCACGGCGTCCTCGGCGACGAACGCCGAGAACGCCTAAGCCGGGACGCGAACGAGCGGCGGCTGCGGAGGTGCCGCGGCGTGCGGCCAGCGCGAAAGCCAGACACGCTCTCTCATGCCGCCACGCTAGCACCCCGGTAGGAACAGTTCAGCCTCCCAACGACTGCGGTGGGTCGAGAGAGCGAGTCGCGTCCGATCGTCCGGCTAGCCCGCCGGCTCGGTGGAGGCGTCGCCCGCCTCCCGATCGATGTGCTGCAGGCGTGGCCGCACACCGGCGTGGGCGCTGGTGCGGAGCGGCGACAGCTTCGAACGCCGGCAGGGCGTGGCGTGGGTGGGCTGCGAACCAGGCTGCGTAGCGCGCGGCGAGCGGCGTGGCGGTCAGTCCGTGCAGGAGGACCGAAAGGGCGACGGTGAGGAAGATCGTGTTCAGCAAGACTGACTCGTGTGCGAGGTTGGCTTCCTCGACCAGGATCACGGCGAACACGATTGATGCGAGGCCGCGCGGCCCGAACCAGCCGAGGAAGGCGACTGTCGGCCGTCTCGCGCCCGATCCGAGCATTGCCAGAGCGACGGGAACCATCCGGACGAGAGTCAGGCTGAGGAGCGCATAGAGAACGACAGCGCCGGAGAGGTCGTCGAGGACCGGTACGAGCATGACGGCCCCGAAGAGAATGAATGTGACCGCACCGAGCAGGCCGCCGGACTCCTCCAGGAAGAACGCGACGTCGCCTCCGACCTCGCCACGCAACCCTCCGAAGACGGCGCCGCCGACGAAGGCGGCGATGAACCCACTGCCGCCCATCCAGACGGCCAGTCCGTACGCGAGCGCGGCCCCTGCGACCGGGACGACCTGTAGCCAGATCGGATCGACGAGCCGGCGGGCGACTCCCAGCCTGATCACGACCGCCGCTGCGAGCCCCGCAACCACGCCGCCGGCGATTCCGTAGCCGATCTCCTCGAGCACGAGGTGCAGCGCGGCGCCGTCTCCGATCGCACCCTCTTCCGCTTCGGCGATCGCGATCGCGATCAGCAGCAGCGGCACGCAGATCCCGTCGTTCAGCCCGCTCTCGACGTTGAGGCCTTGACGGACGCGCGACGGAATCCTGGGATCGGTGACGACTGCCTGCCCGAGCGCAGCGTCCGTCGGAGCGAGCACGATCGCGAGCAGCACCGCCTCGATCAACCCGAGTTGTCCGAACACGGCGACAGCCGCGAGGCTGCCCGCCACGATCGTCAGCGGCAGGCCGATCCCGAGCAGACGGAGAGGCACGACGTACTCGCGGCGCAACGCTGTGAGATCGATCCGGGACGCATCCGAGAAGAGCACGACCGTCAGCGTCGCCTCGGCGACCCAGCGGACCGATTCGCTCCCGATCGTCGGGTCGAGCCAACCCAGGACGTCCGTGCTCGCAACGATGCCGCCCGCGACGAACACGATCGCCGGAGTGATCACAGACCCCGCGAGCCGTCGCGAGACCGCCGCGTACGCGAGCACGAGGAGCGCAATCGCGACGAGGCCCGAGCCGCCCACCCTCAGTCTCCGCGCAGGACGGTCAGCTCGGTGCGGCGGGCGGCGTTGCCCGGTGCACGACGGAGACGACCTCCTCGGGCCGGATCCAGTCGTTCGTGAGCTCGATGCCGCCGGCCCGGTCGACCGCGTCGAGCATCGGCTTCGCCCACAGGTGCTCGAAGAGCACGAGTACCGCGCTCATGTCGTTCGGAAGCGCCTGGGTGACGCGGAAGACGTCGTCCTGGTCGAAGAGGTGGCCGTCGGCGAGCTCGGCCGCGCCGGCCATCGCGCCCCTCTCGATCCCGGCCGGTCCGGCGGCCGCGTAGCCGGCGAGGGCGCCGACGTAGGAGCCGAACGAGACGGCCTCCTGCCAGTCGAGGTCGCTCGCGGTCGTCACCATCACGTTGCCGAGCTCGTCCTTGCGCACGAGCAGCAGGTCGACGATGCGCACGATCCCCGCCTTCTTCAGTTTCTCGAGCTCCGGCAGGATCTCGCCCTTGAAGCGGTTGCCGGGGAACGCGAGGGTCGTCATCTGGATCGGCCCCATCGACTCCATCACGGGCGGGTCGGGCGCGAAATCCTGCGTCGAGTCGTCGCCCTCGGGCGCGTCGGCCTGGCGTTCGATGTCTCCCATCGCAGTGAAGCCTAAGTGATTGATTCGGAAGTCACGGCTTGCGGGGTGGAGCTCGAGTCGCGCTCAGACGGTGACGCTGACCGGTGAGGTTGCGATCCAGAGGGCGGTGAGGAGGAAGACGGCGCAGCCGATCGAGAGCATCGCCACGCGCAGCCTCGGCGAGCTCAGCTTGGTGCTCATGCCCGCGAAGAACAGCGCCGAGGCGAAGAGGACGACGCCGAGCACGTAGTTCGACGCGCGTTGGATGTTTCGGCGCGCTTGCGCTGCGTAGAGCTCCGCTTCCGCGTCGAGCCGGTCGGACTCGGCGCGGGCATCGAGCTTGTACTGCGGCATGGCGAACGGGGTCAGCGGCGCGTCTGGGTTCTTGAGCGGTCTGGTCGCTACCCAGGCGTTGACTGCGGGCCTGAACTCCTTGCGGAAGCGCTTGAAGTAGAAGGCAGTCAGCTGCGTCTGTTTCTGGGCGTAGGCGTTGATCCACTGGGTGAAGGTGGCGACGTCGATCTCGGTCTGGGTGTTCGCAAGTCCCGCCGCCTTCGCGGAGTCGATCCGCAGCGCGTTCGCGCGGGCCGCTGCCTTTGATTGCTCGCCGTTCCATCTGGTCGACTGATAGCCGCTCCATGCCGTCGCGACGGTCGCGACGGCGAGCAGTACCGTCGCCAGGAGCTCCGTCCTGTTGTGACCGCTGCTCGCGGTCGTCACGCCGGCACCGGGTTCCCGCGTGCGTCGCACGGAGGTTGCACCTGGGCGCCGATCGAGCCAAGAGCCTCGTCGACCATGCGCAACGACCGCTCCATCGCGACCGGTTGCAGTCCGCCCACTCCGTCGTGGAAGGGCTCGTTGAGCCCGTTCAGCAGGAGCAGCAGTGCTGCCATGACCGCCACCACCGATCCGATCAACATGCCCTGCACCACCGCGCGCTCGCTGGGGTCGGCGAAGAAGAGCATGAACGCAAAGATCACGCCCGCGATGAAGAACAGAACGATCCAAAGGGTGGCCGGGATCACGCCGGCGGCTCCGTGAATGCGATCGCGACGCGCCTCCTCCCGCGTGGACGTCTGGTCGAGCCACTTGTCGTACGCCGACTGCTGGGTCGCCGTTTTGCGGACGTACCGTCTGCAGCGTGCGAAACAGCTTCACGCTCCACTGGTTGATCGAGTCTCCCTGGGTACCGGTGCGCATCCGATCCCACTCGCCGTTGGCGACCGACCTCCCGTAGCAGACGAGCTGCCCGGTGAGCACGCCGCGGGCCGCGGGTGGAAAGAACTGGGCGTTCTCGACCTGCTGGACGAGGATCAGCGCCTCCTGCTCGGCGCCGCTTCGCGACTGGTCGTAGCTCTGGAAGGCGAGAAAGACGATGAACCCGAGCAGCACCGAGAACCCGGTCGCCAGCACTCCGAAAACCCCGGCCGCGCGATCCCCATCCGTGAAGAAGCCGTCCTCGGGCGCGCGAGTGCGCACGAGTAGTAACGACGCGATCGCCACCGCGCATGCGCCGCCGATGATCACGAGCGCCCAGACGACGTTCATCGCCGCACGATCACCAACGGGCTAGTCAGCAACACAACCGACTAGTTGAAACCTGCGCGCGTGATTCCTGCTTCTCGTCGAACGACAGTTCGGACTGTTTCTACGCCGACGATGATGAGGCCGATCAAGACGAGCGCCGTCGTCGAGCTGCGGGCGAAGGGCGGGGCGACCAACCCGAGCACGGGCACGGCGCCCGCGGACGTCTCGAGTTGCCGTCTCGCCCGAACGGAAGCCGTAGACGCGGGCGTCCTATCCAGTGCCTGGCTCTACGACGACAGAGGGGTACAGGGCGACTGCCACGCCGTTGTTGACTGCCTTGCCCGGCTGCAGAAACACTTGCAGCAGGAGCACGATCGCCGCGACTACGACGCCGCCGAGGATCGAGAGCGCGAGCGTTCGCCCGCGCAAACCTGCGTACCAGCCGGCAAGGCCGGCCCATACGGTGAGCGAGAACGCTTCGAGCCAGATGAGCACCTGAACAGCGTCATTGAGCGCTACGTCGGCGAGTCGGAGGGCGCTCAGAACGGCGAGCGGTGGGATTGCGAGGAGCAGGAATTGCGACTCGAAGCGGACCATCACCAGCCACTCGTGCATCGTCGGTCGCCTGCGGAGCCTCACCTGCTGAGCGAGACTGTTGGAGAAGATGTGCGACGTAAAGACCGCGACAATCGGGCCGAGCACGATTAGGAAAACGTCGAAGAACTTCAACGTCGCCCATCCGTCGTAGACGATCAACACCGTCACCAATGTGATCGTCACGGTGACGATCCGCCCGATGACGGCGGGCCTCGGCCTTACGTCGAACACGCTATGCATCATGTGTGCGGATCACCGGCTACTTGATCTCGTCGCAGTCGTTGCGGGAACTTAAGTGCAGACGGGAATGCCGGTAGCGTCGCGCGGCTTTCGGGCTTTCATCGCTTCTGGCGGAGCTCCTCGTAAAGCGAGCTGTTCAGCACCGGTGCGGTTACGACGAGTGTTGCCAGGAGGTAGATGAAGAAGATGATCGTCGTCGTGGCGCCGAGGCTGCCGTACAGCGACGTCGACTTCTCGAGCTTCGGCACCATGAAGTAGAGGACAAGCTCGTGGAGCACGTTGAATCCGATCCCGACGAGGAAGCGCGCCGGGCAGCAGCGCCTTCCAGGGAGCGTCCCGATGCGGAAGCAGAAGAGAAACCCCGAGCCAGAGCGCCGCGAGCGGGACGACGGTGAGCACAGGAGCGAGGAAGCCCGGCCACGCGCCACGGACCCACCAGGTCAGCGCGACGACGGCCCAGACCGCGAGCACCGCACCGCTGAAGGCCAGTGACCCCTGCAACGGCTTGGTCTTCGAGGGAGGCTCATCCCAGACGAGCGAGTGGACGAGCTGCACCGCCTTCGCGCCCGAGAATCCCGCCCAGAGGAGGAGGGGCACGCCGACCGCGAGCAGCCACCACGAGCTGGAGTGCGCCGAACGCGACGCGTCGCCGATCGAGTTGCTGATCGCCGCGGGAAGGCCACCGGTCGAGACTGCCTTCTCGGTGTTGGCCGCATTCAGGAAGCCCAGCGCGCCTCCGACGATCAAGCCGAACGGCAGCAGCCACAGGAACAGCCGATAGGCGAGCCCGCCGGCGAGAACGCTCGCCGCAACGCGTCGGTTTCTCTCCGCCGCTCGGACAGGGACTGCGAGCGCCACCTGTCGTCCGCTCGCGCTCTTCGCGCTCGCCGTCGCGGCCGTGACTTTCGCGCGCGCGCGGCTGGAGCGGCCGGCGTCAGACGTCTCGTCGCGATCACGCGGTGCGTCGCCTCGCCGGCTCTCGACATCGCTCATCGTTCTCATCGCCCCGATTGCTCAACTCCCCGATCCGGGGGTGGTCGACTGGATCGCCGGCTCGGCACTTGCATCGGTCGACCCGGCGGCTTTCGCTCCCTTCAGCTTGTGACGCTCGACGAAGTAGACCGCCGCCAACGCACCGGACGTGATGAGCGACGAGATGACGAGCGATGCGAGCGGAAAGCCGGCGAGCGTTGTCGACACCCAGTACGCCAGCGCGCACGTGTAGACCGACCAGAGGATCCCGCTGAGGACCGACCAACCGAAGAAGCGGCGATATCGGATGTGGGAGAGACCCATCGAGGCGTTGACGGCGAAGCGCATCCCGGGGACGTAGCGACCGGCGACGATCAAGAGGCCGGGCGAGCGGTCGAGGCTCTCCCAGGCGACGCGCACCTTCGGATTCTCGAGGGCCTTGTCGAGGTGAGGCTGCATCTTGGCTGCGCTCTTGCGGGCGATCCAGAACAGCGACGAGTCGCCGAGGATCGCGCCGACCGCTCCTGCCACCATGACCGGCCAGAGTGAGAGGCCGCCCCCCGCCGCGATCGTCGAGGCAGCGCTCAGCGTCGTCTCGCCGGGGAAGATCGGGATGACCGCGTCGAACCAGACGAACAGGAGACACATGAGGTAGGCCACCTGGTTCGGCACCTCGGCGAGCCACTTCGAAACGTCCCCTTGGTCGAGGAGTTGCCCCGCGACGATCACGAGCAGCAGGACGCCGAACCCACCGAGGATCAGAGCGACGAGGTGCCGCTTCCAGAAGGATTCCTTCTTCTCCGCGACTGCCATGGCCTCTCTCCCGTCTCGTCGCTCGTCGGTGCGTTTCACCGACTCGAGGAGAGTCTGAGAGCGGGGCGGCCGGTCCTCCTCATACTCGCTGTATGAATTTGCAGACTCGTCACCTGCGAGTTCATGCCATCTGCGGTCGCCGACCAGATTTCTGCTTTACCAGGGGGCCGCCGCGGCCGATACCTGTCCGGAGACGCTTTGAGACGGGTA
Organism: uncultured Thermoleophilia bacterium; assembly: GCA_963742615.1. GTDB lineage: Bacteria > Actinomycetota > Thermoleophilia > Gaiellales > Gaiellaceae > PALSA-600. The sequence continues at coordinate 172,041 of CAVUMS010000005.1, forward strand.
CACATCATCGCGAACTGGCAGACCGAGCACGTCGTCGAGGTCGAGGACGGGCACGGCCTCGAGAACCTGGTTGAGCTGCTCCAGGCGCAATCGAACGTGAAGCTCGTCGGCTACACCGCCGAGCCGCTCGACGAAGCGGTCGATGCCGCGATCGACAAGCTTCTCGACCGGTAGCGGGCACCGCCGCCCGTCCCGACGCTCATCCACATCGTATGACGCGCGCGCGCGAAGACCGGGGTAGCTTGCTGATGGACCTGACAGTCTGGCCGGTCGACGGCCGGCCACCTCAGGAAGGAGGAAGCATGGCATCTACCAGTGACGCACCAGTCGATCTCTACATCGCGGCGTACGACGACCCAACCGCGGCTCGATCCGACTGGGACGCCATCAAGCAGGCCGCCAACGACGACCTGATCAAGGTCGACGGCCTTATCCTCGTCAGCCGCGGCGCCGACGGGAAGATCAACGTGGACGACGACTTCCACGAGACTCGCAAGGGCGCCGCCTGGGGGGCGGTCGGAGGCGCCGTCATCGGACTGATCTTCCCGCCCGCGTTGCTTGCCAGCGCCGCAGTCGGTGCCGGTATCGGAGCAGGCGCCGGCGCCCTGGTGTCGCACGGCCAGAAAGAGGAGATCAAGGCAGACGTGGACGACACGCTGCCGGTCAACAGCTCAGGCATCGTGGCGATCTTCGAGGAACGATGGGCGGACGACATCGACAAGAAACTGTCGAAGGCCAGCAACGTCACGAAGGAGAAGGTCGACTCGGACAGCGCGGACCAGGTCAAGGCCGCGGCGAACAAGAACTAGCCGACCACCATGGCCCAGCCGGACGTGCTCGACGATCGAAAGGAGAGAGAGATGGCGATAGGACCGGTTCAGCTGATCGTCCTCGGCTTCAGCCACCCCGAGTTCCACGGCGAGATCATCGCCGAGCTGGAGAGGCTGCGCGAAAACGACGCCGTGCGCGTGATCGACTCGCTGGTGGTCTACAAGGATGCTCAGGGAGAGCTCGAGGTCGAGCATCTCAGCAACCTCAGCGAAGACGAGGCGATCGAGCTCGGGACGAAGATCGGCGCGCTGATCGGGCTCGGCATCGAAGGCGAAGAAGGGCTGGAGGCCGGTGCCGCTGCCGGCGCCAAGCAGGCGGCGAGCGAGGGCATCCACCCGTTCTCGGACGACGACGCCTGGGACGTCCTTGCGGAGATCCCCAACGACTCCGCTGCCGCGCTCGTCTTGCTCGAGCACCACTGGGCGGTGCCGCTGCGCGACGCGGTCGCACGGGCAGGAGGCTTTCGCATCAGCGACGGCTTCATCAGCCCGCTCGATCTGGTCGAGATCGGCCTCGCCACCGCAGCGGAGGCAGAGGAGCTCCACGCCAACGAGTCCGCCACGGTCGCCGGCGCGCGCTGACGGCCGAGGCACGAATCACTGGAGGCAGCGAGATGCTTGGAACTCGGAGAATGGCCCGGCGCACCGGGCGGCGTACCGCTCGGCGCGTCTCGCGCCGCCGCTAACAAGCGGATTCGACCGGACGGCCGCGGGCCCTAGTGCCCGCGGCCCGTTCCGCCTCTTCCTAGACGCCGGTTTCGGCCGTGATCGTCCCGTCTGCGACTGCCTTCGTCAGCGTCTTGTAGTCGCGTTCGTTCTGGTCGCGTAGGCCTCGGCGAACTGCGCGAGAGCGCGATCGAAGGAGTCGCTGCTGCCGAGGTAGCTGGCGATCGCGATTGCGTCGCCGGAGCGGGCATGGGCTCGGGCAAGCTCGGAGCCGCAGATGCGGGCGTAGACGCCTAGCAGCCGTCGGGTTCATCAGGTCGATGAGCGCGGAGCCCTTCGCGTCCCAGAGCTGGCGGACGTAGAAGTCGCGCTTGACGCCGTCGACGCCTTCAAGTGCGGATCCAGCCGAGCATGATGTCGCTGGCAGCCTGGGTCAGCCGCTGGCCCTCGACCACACGTTGGCCGTGGTTGGCGAACTCGCTCTTGCCGACGAACGGCTCCAGCACGGAGGCCTCTGCCTCCTTGAACTGCAGGAACAGCGGGTCGCCTCCGTCGCGGCCGAGCATGAGCACGATGTACGCCCGCGTGCCGACGCTGCCGACCCCGACGACCTTGCGTGCGGCGTGCACGTAGCGGTAGCGCTCGAGCAGCCGGCGCCGGTCGCCGGCCAGCGTCCGCCGGTAGGAACGGATCGCGCCGCGCAAGAACTCACCGAACTCGTGCAGCCGCTCCTCACCGACGATCTCTTCGATCGGTGTCACGACCGGCGGGTCGGCTGACGATCCGCGGCTCCCCGTCCACGATCTCGGTGAGCTTCGTGAACGCCTTCAGGCTGTCCTTGGTTCGCGCCTTGGCCAGGTTCCGCTCCGCCCGCTTCTGCTCCTTGGCGCTCACGACACCCTGAAGCGCGGCGAACAGCTCCTCGACGTCGACGCGTGTGTACCAGAGCTCGAGGTTGCCCATGCCGGCGTAGGCCGCCATCGCCTCGCGGTAGGCGCGCCCGACGGACAGGTTGACCGGTTCGCGCTGCTTGTCGTCGAAGCCGCGGTCGCGGCCGGCGACCGCGAAGCTGGCGGCGAGCCGCTTCACGTCCCACTCGAACGGGCCGGGATGCGTCTCGTCGAAATCGTTGATGCTGAACACGATCCGCCGATCGGGCGCCGCGAACGCCACCAAAGTTCGACAGATGCGCATCACCGCACAACTGCACCTGCAGCCCGCTCCTCGGCAAGCCCGAAAGATCCGAGGCCATCAGGTAGGCGGCACCGCGGTAGAAGGTGAACGGCGACACCAACATCCGGCCGTACCGAATCGGAACGAGCTCCGGCACCCGCGTCTGCGCTTGCTCCTCGAGAAGCTTGACGGGGCTCGGTCGCGCGGACGGCGGCTCCCACGTCGAATGCGCGGAACGCGGCACCTGACCCCGCGCCGCCTTCCCCCGCGCCACCCGCTCAGCCTCGGTCAGGTGCTCGACCCGACCGGGCTGGCCCGCCCTCTTCGGCTTGTCCTGCGAAGCGATGTCCATGGTGGTCATCGAACAACCCTCCTTGTCTCGAATTGCCTCCGTGCGGTGCGTCTCAACTGAACAGGGTGATCAACCCTCTCACGATCAAGAGAGAGCCTACGACCGCCGTTCCGATGACCGCGATTCGATGGGCGTTGCCGGCAAACCAGGCCTTCGTCCGCTCCACTGCTTGCGGTGTCCAGTCGGGCGCGACCGCAAAGCAGATCAGGGGCGCCTCGATGAGCGCCAGCATGATGAAGTTCACGAGCAGGACGAGAAGGACCGTCGGCACGACCGCGTAGTGCAGCTTGCTGATCCCGGTCATCGCTGCGATATAGGAGAAGCCGGGCAGCGTGAGCAGAGCACCGACCACGAACGTGATCCGGGGCGAGCCCTTCGACAAGGCCTGCTGCCAACTGGGAGGACCTTTCTCCTTCTTCGGCCCCTTGTGTTCCCTCTGTTCCTCCTTGTATCGCTGCCAGCGGCCGGTCGCGAGCACGATCGAGATCACGATCAGGATGGCCCCGAGCGCGATGTCGAGGGCCGGATTGATCGTCCGCTTCGCCTCGTTGACCGCGGCGGAGTCCTGCAGCGCATAGACGATGACCAACCCGAGGGTGACGCTCGTCATCACCGCGCCGAGCAGGTACCCGAGCATGAGTTTCTTCGGGTTCGGCAGCAGTAGCAGCACGGTCGCAGCCGCGAGCAGCGTTGGATTCGCCATCGCGGTGAACGCAAACACCAGGACCTGCTGCATGCGCGCTCAACCCTTCTCGAGGCCCGAATCCAGCGCTGCGAGAGATGCGCGCGGGCGGCCGGCGAACACCGTTACCCTCGCCGAGCAACGGACCGACGAGCTGCCGTCTCGCACACGGTCACCGTTCGGGTCACGGGCGCCCGTCGTCATCGGTCGACGCTCACGCCAGAACGGTTCGGTCCGAAACCATGTACGCGACGAGCAGAGCCGCCGAGAAGAAGATCAGGAGGAGCGCGACAGCCGCGCCGATCACGAGCGAGGAAGCCGCGAGTGTGCCCCAGCCGAACGAGGCAGCCATCTATCGGCGCTCCACGCTCGCGGCCGGTACGCTCGCCGATGAGCTTTGCGTCGCTGAAACGACGAACTTCGACTGCGACCGGACGCGCACGCTCCCACCTCCCGAGTTCTTCCTTTGCTCGACCGGTCGAGCGTCGCGGAAGCCCAACTCCCGGTCGTCATACAGACCGGGTGATTTGGAACCGCTCTCCGCGTACGATCAGCTCGTGGCAATCGACATCGAGGTGCAGCGGCTCGAGCTGGGCGACGTGATCATGGTCGCGGTTCCGGACCGGGACCGGGAAGTCGAGGCGACCGTGGTGCGTGACATCGTCCGGAGCGAGAACAGCGTGTTGGTCACGTTGCGAGTGGCGGACGCCGACGATTTCGTCAAAGAGTGGCCGCTCGGTGAGACGGTCACTGTCGTTCGAGGTCCATAGGTCGCCGCCCGGGGCGATCCCCCCAGACGCCGAGCGTCAGTTCGCGGAACGAATGGCCGACCACAGTCGAGATCCCGTCGAGTCACGTCGCGATGGTCTCGCACCCCGACGAGGTCACCGAGCTGATCGAGAAGGCAGCAATGTCGGTGGGCGCGGCGGCTACACGCTGACGCTCGAGGAAGCGGATTGATGCGCCCCTTGCAGTGACAGTCGGCCGCTGAATGCGGATCCGGCCGCCGCGGAAACGGCTCAAAACAAGCCGAATCCGTTGCTTCTGATTGCCGATAGTTGCGAGCACAACGAAATGGTAAGGAGGGGATCGGCGGTTCGAGTCCGCCAGAGGCTCGAGAGCGAACGCATCTTTTCTCACAGTGGCTCATGTGCGTGCATGTTGGGAAAGCCGGACTAGGTGCGCCAAGCGATGGCAAGGCCTGGGCGGCTGACTAGACTCGGCCGCCGATGAATATCGTCGTAACGAACCTGAAAGGCGGCGTCGGTAAGACGACGACGGCGGTTTACCTTGCTGCCGTCGCCGCCTCCCGGGGTCATCTCCCGGTTGTCGTTGTCGATGCTGACCGACAGGCGTCCGCAGCAGAGTGGCTGGAAGAACGTCCGATCGACGGAATCGAGGTGATCGAGGCGCCGTCCGAACGGACGCTCGCGCGCGCGATGCGTGCCGACGAAGGGACGGTGGTCGTCGATCTGCCCCCAGGAGACGAGCGACTCGTCCAGGCGGCGATCTCCGCGGCCGACGCTGTTGTGATCCCGACGCGCGCTGGCGGCGTGGAGTTTGCACGAGTGGCGTACACAGTCGGACTGATTCCGCCGAAGACGCCACGCGGCGTCGTGATCGCTGCCGCACGCCTTGGCACGAACGACCTGCAGGAGACGATCGACTGGTGGGAGGGCGAGAACATTCCTATCTGGGGTGTTGTCCCGGAGCGCGTCGGCATCGCCGCGGGACCCGAGGCGCGGCTGTATCGAGAGGGCCTTGACGAGTACGGCAAGGTGTTGCGCCGCCTCCTCCGCTCGACTTGAGCTCATTTCCGCCGCGCGGCTCGAGCACGGCTGAGCGCCGGTTGAGCAAACGTTCCGTACGCGCGCCTCACACCCGACTGCACTCCACTTCCCGAGCAGCCGGTACTCCAATCGGTACTCCGGTCCGCCGTCACGGTCGGCTCGCTGAGAAGCGGTGACGGCGGTGCTCCTGACTGGATGAGGTGTGCAGCTAGGGTCGTGGGATGGCGGTGACTTGCTCAACGGGCGGGGAAACATGAATCAGCGGAAGCTTCGTGATCTCGAGGTGTCGGCGATCGGGCTGGGTTGCATGGGGATGTCGGCGTTTTACGGGTCGACCGACGATGTGGAGGGTGTCGAGACGATCCGGCGGGCGCTCGAGCTTGGGGTCGACTTCATCGATACGGCACAGCTGTACGGGCCTCTGACGAACGAGTTGCTCGTCGGGCGAGCCGTCGCGGGCCGCCGCGACGAGTACGTGATCGCGACGAAGTTCAATCGGAGGATGGACGCCGCCGTCCCCGGCGACATGTCGACTGTGGGACCGCAGGACGGCTCCGCCGATCATGTGCGCAGCTCGATCGAAGGGTCGCTCCGCCGACTGGGCACGGACTACGTCGACCTCTACTACCAACATCGCGTCGATCCGAACGTGCCGATCGAGGAGACCGTCGGCGCGATGGCCGAGCTGGTCGACGAGGGCAAGATCCGTCACATCGGGTTGAGCGAGGCCGCCGCCGACACGATCCGGCGCGCCAACGCTGTTCACCCGATCACGGCGGTACAGACCGAGTACTCGCTGTGGTCGCGTGACCCCGAGGATGAGGTGTTACCGACGTGCCGGGAGCTCGGCATCGGGTTCGTGGCCTACTCGCCGCTCGGCCGAGGTTTCCTCGCGGGGCGGTTCACTTCGCCGGACGAGCTCGACGAGGGCGACTTCCGCCGTACCGGCCCACGGTTCACCGGCGACAATCTGCGGGCCAACCTCCGCCTCGCCGACAAGGTCAAAGAAATCGCCGCCGAAAAGGGCGTCACGCCGGCGCAGCTCGCGATCGCGTGGCTGCTCGCGCAGGGTGACGACATCGTGCCAATCCCGGGCACGAAGCGCCGGCCCTACCTCGAGCAGAACGCCGCCGCAGTCGACGTCGAGCTCACCGTGGAGGACCTCGCACGCATCAACGCCGAGCTACCGGAGACAGCCGGCGCGCGCTACGACCAGGCCGGGATGGCCAGCGTCAACCGCTGAGGAACAAGGATGGATAAGGACGACCGGCCGCCGATCTGCGCGCGCTGTGGTGTGACGATGGTGCCTGCCGCGCTCAGCGCTGCCGATGAACACGCGGGCGACTGGGTGTGCCTCGAGTGCGAGGAGTTGGGCGAAGAATCGGCGTCGTAACGATAACGGCGCCCCGTACAGATCGCTGAGAGGCTCAGCTGGGTGTATGGCTGAGCAGTTCGTAAGAGCGCAGCCGTTTCGCGTGGTCGTGGATCGCGGACGCGACGATGATCTCGTCTGCGCCTGTCTCGGCGACGAACGCCTCGAGTTCAGCGTGCACGGTCTCGCGGGAGCCCACGAACGAGCGGGCGAGCATCGCCGACGCCCGCTCCTTCTCGAGCGGCGTCCAGTAGTCCTCGATGTCGTCGATCGGCGGCGGCAGCTGCCCGCGTCGCCCGCGGAAGATGTTCGTGAACGACTGTTGCGCGGACGTGAACAGGTGGCGCGCCTCCTCGTTGGTGTCGGCGACGACCGCATTCGCGCCGACCATCGCGTACGGCTCGCCTAGCTGCTCCGACGGCTCGAACTTCTCGCGGTAGATCGTGAGCGCCGGCAGGAGCGCATCGGGCGCGAAGTGCGATGCGAACGCGTACGGCAGCCCGAGCATCGCCGCGAGCTGTGCGCCGTAGAGGCTCGAGCCGAGGATCCAGAGCGGCACTTTCGTTCCTGCGCCGGGCGTCGCGCGCACAGCCTGGCCGGGAACCGGGTCGGCGAGGTAGCGCTGTAGCTCGATTACCTCCTGCGGGAAGGTGTCCGCGGCCGAGGGGTCGCGGCGCAGCGCGAGGATCGTTAGCTGGTCTGTGCCGGGCGCGCGGCCGAGGCCGAGATCGATGCGGCCGGGATGGAGCGACTCGAGCGTGCCGAACTGCTCGGCGATCACGATCGGCGCGTGGTTCGGGAGCATGATCCCGCCTGCCCCGACACGGATCGTCGAGGTGCCTGCGGCGACGTGGGCAATCACGACGGCTGTCGCGGCGCTGGCGATCCCGACCGCGTTGTGGTGCTCGGCGAGCCAGAACCGTTGGTATCCGAGGCGCTCGACGTGTCTTGCCAGGTCGAGCGAGTTACGGAGGGCATCGGCCGGCGTCGCGCCTTCGACGATCGGCGCGAGGTCGAGAACGGAGAACGGCGGAAGCGGCACCGGCCTAGGGTGCCTGACCCGGGTCACCGTTCGAGCTTCGTCCGCCGGAATCCAGACGGCAAGGTCGTCTTGGTCTCTTTGTAATGGGCCGAATAGCAAAGAATCGCTGCAAAGCGAGGGTCGTGACTCACTTCGTGACTCAGGCGACGCTCGCGACAAGCGGCACGGGCGCGGGCGGCGCGTTGCGGGACGCTTCGCGTACCCGCTCGCGAGCGAGTGCCGCGTCCGGGTGCCCGTACAGCTTGCGCACGAGTTCGCCGCCGTCGCGGTGGCCGAGTTGCTCAGCGATCACGTGGTCGGGAGTCTGAGCACGTTGAGCGCGAACGTCGCGAAGCCGTGCCTCGTGGCGAGGTAGAAGTCGAGGTCGCCAAATCCGGCGCTGCAGCGAACGCGATCCCAGTGGTGAGCGCGACTCGACGGCGGTAGTACGAGCCGCGCAACGTCGTGAACGCGAACTCTGACTCGCGCGGCAGTCTGAGCTCGTGCGATCCAGCGCGATCAGCACGGCTCGGCCAGGGCGTCACCGAGCACGCCGCTCAACTCGACGAGAGCGTCGCGATCACCGCGAACGCGATCACGGTACGCCTGCACGTGACAGAGGTCGGTGCAGAAGACCTTGTCGGCTCTCCCGGCCATCGGCCCGCCGCAGCGCGCGCATCGAACCACCGAGCGACCGTAGCCGTTACAGAGCGCCGTTTTTGAGAAGCTTTTTTTGGCGAAAGAGTGCGGGGCGCGCCGCTGATGACCTTCCACTCATGTGGCCCCGGCCCCTTCGGTCGCGAGATGGTCATGGAAGCCCGAGCGTGATCCGTACGAGGTCGACCTCTTCAGCTGTGAGCAGCTTTGTCGGTGCGGCGCTGAGGTCGAGCTGTCTCGCGGCGGTTTCAGCGTCCGAAAGCGGCAGTCCGTGACGCTGAGACAGCTCAGCGAGTGTCATACGCGGCTGCACCGGTCGCCGGTCGAGGAACATCTGCAGCCCCTCTCTGTCGACCCATCGCAAACCCGATAGCGAGTCGAATTCCACGACGATCCGCCAGGTGGTGGTCGTTGGACGGGGACGCGGCCCTGGCGTCCCGGACGCGTCGTACGTCCACGCGTCGCAGACGCTTCCAGGGTCTTGCTCCTGGTCGACATCGAACGACGTTCCATCAGCAAGGTGGAAGCGGTAGTTGGCTCCGCCGATCACCACCGCGCGGAGGTCGGCGAGTTCGGGATGCACGAGCGCGGTGATCGTGCCGGTCGCGAGCACGATGTCCTGCGCCGCATCCCAGCCGCGTTGGTAGAACACGAGCTCCTCCGGCCCGCGAAGGTGGTCCGGGACGCGCCGCCAAAATGCGAACTCATCTGTCAGCCCGACCGCGATCGACTGATCGCAGTCAAACCAACCCGGATCCCAAGCGGCCCGCTCCATTGATCGCGAGCAAGATCTTCTCAGCTACTCGTCAGTCGCCTCGCTCGACTGCATGAAGCTGAGCGCTTGCGGTCGCCGTGATGCTGCTGATGGCAGGTGAGTGTTGCTTGCGAGGTGTCCTAGGCGTTCGTGATGTCGATGGTCGCGCTGTCGATTTCAGCCGAGCCGCCGAAGCTGCCCACCGCCACGGGCGTCGGCACTGACCGCGCTACGGAGATCGCCCACTGTCGTACCATTCGCACCGTCCGACGCCAGGGAGGTGCGCCTTGTCTCGCACGGTGACCGACGAAGAGCTTGCCGCGCTCGTTCAACGGACAACCGACGCGGCGCAAGCCCTGATTTCGGGCGAGAGCAAGCGCTATGCCGCCCTCATCAAGCACGCGAACGACTACACGCTCATGTCGCCCTACGGCGGCGACGTGGTGCGAGGGTTCGACGACTCAGACGCCGCGTTGAATGGCATGGCGCAGTTCTTTCGTGGCGGCGAGGCGACCGTCGAGGTCGTGGAGACCTACACGTCGGGCGACTTGGCGGTGCTCGTCGTCATCGAGCGACAGCACGGAACGGTCGGGAATCTCCCGGAGCAGGACTGGTCGCTGCGCGTGACCTGGGTATTCCGGCGCACCGCAGAGCCGGACTGGGAACTCGTGCATCGTCACGCGGACGCGCTGGTGCATCCCATCGATCACGATCGGCTCGGAGTACTCGCGCGCGGTGAATGACGGCCCCGTTGCCCGGCCTACAGGGCTTCGACGCGTTCGTCAGGCCGACTTCGTGGCTGTGAAGCAAAAGTGCGTGCTCACGAAGTAGAACTCGTCTCGTTCCATCAGCTCGCGCTGCTCCCCGGCCCACGCTTCGGCATCCACCTCGCCGATGGCTTGCCTACCCGCGACGAACGTCGCGATCAGCGGCACGAGCGCCGCCCCGAACCTCTCCGGGTCACGTCCGCTCGCAGCGAACGCGTGCGCCTCTACGCGCACGTCCTCGAATCCGGCTGAGCGTAGGCTGCGCGCCGAGCGTTCGCGGCAGCGACGGGTCGGCGAGGTGCTCGTCCCAGGCTCGCAGCACGCGCGTCGTCAGAGCGGCGTCTCGCGAGTGGATCGACGCCGTCGCCCAGTCCACGTCCCAGACGACTGCACGTCCGCCCGGTCGAAGGGCCCGGTGCAGTTCGGCGAGAGCTGCATCCACGTCCGAGACGTACTCGAGAACCTGCACGCAGACCGCGCCGTCGAATGTCCCGCTCTCGACCGGGAGCGCTGTGGCCTCTCCTTCGAGGAGCTCGGACGTTTTCGCGGCCAGCGCAGCGGGCGCTCGCGAGCTGAAGCATCGCGGGGCTGCTGTCCACGCCCACCACGGAACCAGACGAACCAACGATCTCCGAGAGTTCAAGGCAGTAGAAGCCAGGCCCGCACCCAACGTCGAGGATGCGGTGATCCCGGACTGCCTCGAGTGCCTCGCGAACCAGCTCGCGACGATGCACGGCATCGCGAATCAGGTAGAGGGCCTCGATCTGTCTCGCGGTATCGGCGTCGAACTGCAACTGGGCCACGGCGAACTCCCTGTCCGGTTCCTAAGCGACGTCGAGAATGATCGTTACTAGCGTCAAGGCGAACGACGCGACGCGCACCCTTTCCGATGGTATGCCTGTCCCTCACGCGGCGGCTCGTCAGGCGAGACGATTGTCGGCCCTCGCCTCGCGATCGTGAACGCATCGCGCGAGAGCGGCTCGGCCGCGAGCGGTGCTGCGCCTGCGACTTCGATCGCGAGGCCGATTACGAAGACGACGTCCATTAGGCGCGAGAAGGCGTCAGCGCGCCTTGCGCCCCGTAGACGATGCCCACCGCGATCGCGATCCCGCCGATCGCGATCAGCACTGCTGCCGGGTCCTCCCACGAGGGATGCCTTCGGGCCGTGCTGGCTGGCTCTGCGAACGCTGCGCAGTAGGCCGAGTTGAACCCTCCGGGCTTGTCGTTAGGTGCACTCCGCAGGGTTGACCTGCGCGGGCGTTCGGGCGGGGTACGTGACCGTGACGTGCCTCTGATGAACGTACACCGCCGCCGACCAGGCGACGGCGAGCACGGCCATCGCGATCGCGTAGCGCACGGCGCGACTGGCGTGCTTGCGGCGGACGACACCGAGCGATGCTATGGGCCGGGCAGGGATCGAACCTGCGACCTTGGGATTAAAAGTCCCCTGCTCTACCAACTGAGCTACCGGCCCGCGCCAGGGGGAGTAGCCTCCACCTGTGAGCAAAGGGTACGCGGAAGGCTCGGCAGTCGAAGAGCGCCTCGCTGCGCTCGAGCGCGGCGACGATCTCGACCGGCAGCTCGAAACCGGGCGCGCCGCGATCTACGGGGCGACGGAGGCGGAGCCGGAGCGGCACTTCCTCGGCTGGGCCGACGAGCTCGATGCGGACGCGCTCTTCGCCTCGGGCGAGGCGTGGGGCCTCCAGGTCGTGCGCCGGTCGTCCCAGCGTCGCTAGCGGCGACTCGGGGGCTCGCTCCCCGTGGCATCGAGCGACGCCACCCACTTCGCGTGATGCTGCTGCGCCCAGTCGCGGTCGACCCAGCCGCGCGTCATCCCGTTCAGCGCATGGCGCGTCTTCGGGTGGATCACCGCCAGGTAGAGGTGCCCGAGGAACAGAAAGAACGAGACGTACATCAGCCAGTCGTGGATGAGGATCGTCTGCGCGAAGCGGAAGCGCGTGTTGCGCTCGCCGTACCAGAGGAAGAAGCCCGTCACCGAGAAGAGCACGGCGAAGGCGGCGGTGATGATCGCGTTCACCTTCTGGCCGGCGTTGAGGCGCCCCTGCGGTGCGGGGCGGCGACCGCGGAGCCACTCGCGGTCGTCGGCGTCGAAGACGGTCGATCTCGCGCGCGGTCGCGCGCAGGCTGCGGCGGTCGCCGAACGACGACGACGAGCGCGAGCGCGACCACCCACGCGACCGCCGTGTACACGTGGATGTTCTTCAGCAGCGGGCGCCGGCCCACGAGCCTCGGCGAGGCTCGGCAGGTAGAGGCAGAGGCCGCTGCCGAGCAGGATCAGGAACGCCGTCGCGTGCACCCAGTGCAGCGCGCGCTCGGTGCGCGTGAAGCGCGGCAGGCGGACGTGCTCAGCCATAGCCGTTCGACCGTCCGACCCAGGCGTTCTGGTCGTAGCCGAGCCCTTCCCAGTAGCCGGTCGGCTGCGTCGCGACGAGCTCCATCCGCTCGAGCCACTTGACGCCCTTGTAGCCGTACATCTCCGGGATCACGACACGCGCCGGCGCGCCGTGCGGCCGCGAGAGCGGCGCCCCGTCGAGCTCGAGCGCGAGCATCACGTTGGGCAGCAGCGCCTGCGGGATCGTGAGCGAGTCGTCGTAGGGATGCTCCGCCGACACGAACCGGATCGCCTTCGCCTCGGGAAGCGGATCGACGAGGTCGAGCAGATGCTTGAAGCGCACGCCGGCCCAGCGAACGTCCTTCACCGTCCAGCCGGTGACGCAGTGGAACGTCGACACCTGGTGCGCGCGCGGCAACGCGAGCACGTCCTGGTAGCCGAGGCTGACGGGCCGGCGAACGAGGCCGGTGATCTCGAGCCGCCACGCCTTCGGGTCGAAGACCGGCATCGAGCCCGAGATCGTGTAGATGCGCCAGCCGCCGACCGGGAGAATGTCGCCGACGAGCTGCGAGAAGCCCGAAGTCAGCGGCGACAGCGTCCTGCTCGCCGCCGGCGCCCAGAGGAACGACGACACGCCGCCCGCGAGCAGGGCGAGAAACGCTCGCCGGCCGTAAGGGCGCTGGTCGGGCCGTGTGCCGTCCACGTCTTCCAGACAGCTTGCACGCAGCTCCGTTACGCGCGTATTGCGGCTGCTCAGCCCGTCGCGAGCGGGCCGCTCGTGAGCTCGGTGACCGCGCCCGGGTTCACCTGGGAGCTGAGGCGCACGTCGATCGTGTATGCGCCTGCGCCCAGCTTGACCTTCGGCAACGTCAGGGTCGCCGGTGCGGCGCCTCCCGCGAGCGCGCCGCGACGGGCCGCGACCGGCTTCCCGTCGGGGCCGTCGAGCGTCGCGAGATAGAGGCAGTCACGCGTGCATGCGAGCTGGAAGCTCGCCGCGGCCGAGGGCGGCAGCGACGGCGGGAACGTCATGGTGCTCGCGCCTGCGGAGGTCGCGAGACCGGGGCAGATGGTGGTGCCGCGCTGTGCCGGCGCGGCCGCCGCGCTCACCGCTGCAGCCGACGTCTTCGCCGCGCCGCCCGCATAGAAGAGGCCCGTCGGCGCGACCGGCGCCGTGGCGCTGTCCTGGATCCGGTCGACGATCACGCCCGCGACGCTCGGCGAGCACGCCGCTTGAGCGATCGCGGCCGCGTAGCTCGACCCCTGCGCCGTCGCCGACACCGCGCCCGTCCTCGGTGGCGGGCCGCCGCCGTACGCGGGGAGCTCGGCTGCGGGCACGGTCGTCGGCACGGCCAGCCCGTCGATCAGCACCGGCGGAGCGCTGCCCCCGAGCGAGCTGGTGGCCGAGGCCACGACCTGCGGAACGCTCGCCTCCGTCCACTGAGCCGTCGTGGCCGGGGCAGGGGCGGGGCGCAGAGCGATCACGTCGACATAGGGCGCCGGGCGTCCGGCCGCCTTGAAGGCGCGGCCCAGCGCCGTGACGACCGCCTTCGGAGCAACGGCCCCGTCCACGAGCGGGCCGACTGCCACGGCCGAGTTGACGGCGTGAACGGCGTCCTCGATCGCGGCGAGCGAGGCGCCGTAGGCAGGTGCGCCCGTCGCCGTCGGGGCGGGCGTCAAGAGCAGGTCGCGCAGGCCCGGCACCTGCTGCGCGAGTGCCGCCGCGTACTCGGCGAGCGCCTCACGCCCGGCGTCGTCGGCCGGGAGCGGCGACGCGGCCAGCTCGACGACCAGTCCGACTCCGGCCGGGACACGCTGCAGCGCCGCAATGAGGCTTGGGTCGGGGGCAGGCGCACCCGGCCGGCCAGGCGACGCCCATGCGAACGATTCGCAGGCCCACCTTCCGCGCGAGCGCGGCCTGGCTCGGATCGTCCAGCGCCGCGCCGACGGCGAGCGTCGGTGTCGGGGCCGTCGCTGCGTCCGAGCCGTTGGGTGCCGCCTTCGACTGCGAAGCCGTCGTGGCGACACGGACGATCGGCAGCGCGTCGAACGACGCGTGGTTGCCGGCCCAGTCGGTCGCGGTCACGCGAACGGGATAGACACCCGGCGCGCGTCGGCTCCTTCACTCCCACGGTCGACCCAGCCGCCCGAGAGCGACAGGCGGCGCGTCGGACCGGCGGCCGACTCGATCTGGACCGTTGCCGGCTTCGAGAGCCAGAGGCGCAGCGTCCCGAGGCCGCTGTTCGCGACCATGAACGCGGGCGGCTGCTTCGCGTATGCGGCGATCCGCGTGCGCGCGCAGCGGCGAAGCGCGGATCGGTCGGCGCGAGCTTCGCGAGCAGCTGTACGACGTACTGCTGGTAGTCGAGCGGCGACGGCTCGTGCGGCAGCGAGTAGTACGTCCAGTAGCCGGTGTCGAACTTCGGCAACGTCGCGGCGGCGGCGGACTTCATGCGCGCGGCGAGCGCTGCGGCGCTCGAGTCCTCGGCTGCGCTGCGCGTAGTCGCTGAGCGAGACGACCGCCTGCAGCTGTGCGTTCAGGACCGGCGAGCGATTGGAATGCGTACAGGCGGATCCACGGGCCCGCGGCGACGCTCGTCAGCAGGCGCCGCGGGATGACGTCGTACGCGCCGCGCGCTGCGCGCAGGTACGCGTCGCTCTCCTCGGGGATCATGAGCGCGGCGCGCGCGAACGCCTGCGCCGCAACGGCCTGCGCCATCCCCGACAGCCACGGTGCGCGGCCGCCGGAGAAGTCGAAGTAGTACTCGAAGCCGACTCCGCCGCCCGTCTGGAACACGCCGCGGGCGATCAGCGCATCGGCGAGGCGCTGGGTGCCCTCGGTGTCGCCGGCCGCGATGTGCGCGTTCAGCGCGCCGAAGTCGGCGAGCGGGTGGAACTCGAAGCAGCGGCCCGCGAAGTAGCGGTACACGACCCCGTCGGCGTCGGTGATGTCGGTCTTGTCGGCCGGCGCCCAGTGCGCCGCGAACCAGTCGTCGTTCGCCTTGAGCTGCCCGACGAGCGCGACGGCGCGCGGCTTGGTGAGCCGGCCGTCGAACGCTGCGAGCTCCGACAGCGCGACCCCGACGTGGACGCCTCGCCCGTTCGGCAGGCCGCGGATGAGTCGCGCAGCACGGGCGATCTCGCTGCGCGCGCGCGCCGCCGTCGCGGGATCGACACGGCCGGCCTTCGCCGCCTTGTTGACCGCGTGGAGCGCGTTCTTCTGCGCAGGCAGCACCGTCGTTCCGGCGGACGCGCCCGTGGCGACGAGCGCGGCAAGCGCCGCGACCAGTACTGCAAGACCCCTCACTACGTTTCCCTGACGACGATTGAGCCGACAGGTTAGTGCGAGGATGCGTGCTCCCATTCGGCGAGCAGCTGCTCGAGGTGGCGGCGCTGCGCGTCGTTGAACGACATCAGGTCGACGAGCCGCCGCGCTTCGGCGGGGTCGTCGTTGGCGATCGCGGCCTCGAGCCTCTCGCGCTCCGGGGTCGGCTCGCGCAGCTGGCGGCGCAGCCAGCGCAGCAGCGAGACGGTGGTCGCCGTCGTCGTCACAGCTTCTTCGACCAGATCGCGGTAGCGGCGATCGACGACGAACCCGACGCGCTCGTAGAGCTGCGGGGCGCCGGTCGGATTGTCGGCATCGACCTTGAGGCCGACGCGCTCGGCACCGCGATCGCGGTAAGCGTTGAACCCGTGTCGCAGCAGCGCCTTGCCGAGGCCGCGTCCACGTTCGTTCTCGCGCACGACGAGTCCTTGACCCAGCCGTTGCCGTTGGGATCGCGCGCCAGTGCAGCGCGCACGCGACGAGGGCGCCGTCGCGCTCGGCGAGGAACCACATCGTCTGGATCGAAGTCGTCGTGCGCAGTCATGAAGGCGAGCCAGTCGTCGTGTGTCCGCTCGACGTAGTCGCGATCCCAGCCCGCGTAGGACTCGTCGAGCAGTGTGTGCACGCGCTCGCCGTCTCCGGACATGTACGAGCGGACCGTGATGTCGGCCGGCCAGCGAGGCTGCGTCGAGCTCGCCGTCGAGCGTGCGCCACATCCGTAGGATCTCGCGGTCGGCGGCGAAGCCGCTTCGCTCGAGGAGCGACCATTGCACGGCGTCTTCGGGCACGACGATGCTCGTGACCGTTTCGAACCCGCGCTCGTCGGCCCGCGACTCGATCTGCGGGAGCAGCTCGGCTGCGCCGTCCTCGTCGGAGGCGGCGATGGTGACATCGTGGGCTCCGTCGAGCGAGGCCCATGCGGCGACCCGGCCGTCGTCGACGGCGACCAGGCAGTCGCACCCGTCCTGGGCCAGCCTGTGCTCGAGGATACCGCCGCTCGAACTCGACTCTCCGAAGACGGCTCGGTCGCGCTGAACGAGCAGCTCGAAGCACGTCGTCGAGATCGGCGGCCGTGGCGTCACGGACCAGCACGACGCCCACGGTATCGGACGGTTCGCGAGCTTAGCGCGGCGGCGGCGCGGGGGCCGTCCTCGCCGCTTGCGCGCACGAGCGCGTCGATCTCTGCCGGCCGGCACCGGCCTGCTGAGGTAGTAGCCCTGCGCGAAGTCGCAGCCGAGCGCCTTGCAGATGCGCCCAGGCGGCGGCCGTCTCGACACCCTCGGCGACGACCTGCAGGCCGAGGTTGTGCGCCGAGCTCGATCGTCGAGCGCACGATCGCCGCGTCGTTCGCGGTCGTCGGCCATCTGCATCACGAACGAGCGGTCGATCTTCATCTCGTCGATCGGCAGGCGCTTGAGGTAGCCGAGCGACGAGTAGCCGGTGCCGAAGTCGTCGATCGCGAGCACGACGCCCATCTCGCTCAGGCGGCTCAGGATCGCGCGCGCGCGCATCGGGTCGGCGACGATCACGCTCTCGGTGATCTCGAGCTCGAGCGCGGACGGCGGGACGTCGTGCGTCGGCGAGCAGCCGCGCGGCCGTCGTCGGGCAGCGTCAGGTCGTAGCAGGTCGCGCGCCGAGAGGTTGACGGCGACGCGAATGTCGATCCCGTCGTCGCTGCCACGACCGGCAGCTGCGCGCAGCGCCTCGTCGAGCACGTACAGCGTCAGCTCCCGAATCAGCCCGGTGCGCCTCGGCCAGCGGGATGAACTGGTCGGGCGCGAGCAGCCCGCGCTCGGGGTGCTGCCAGCGCACGAGCGCCTCGACGCGCGACGATGCGGCCGCTCGCCGAGGTCGACCTTCGGCTGGTAGTGCAGCACGAGCTCGCGCTCGTCGAGCGCGCGGCGCAGCTCGGCGGCGAGCGCGAGCCGGTGCGGGCTGTACTCGTCGCGCGTCGGCCGCGTAGAGCTCGCAGCCCGCGCGGTCGTCCTTCGCGAGGTACATCGCGACGTCGGCGCGCTGCAGCAGCGTGTCGACGTCGTCGCCGTGCTCGGGGTAGAGCGCGATGCCGATGCACGCCTCGACGTCGAGCGTCACGCCCTGCGAGCGTGAACGGCCGGCGCAGGACGGTGCGAACGCGCTCGCCGAGCTCGAGCGCCTCGGCGCCGTCGGCGACATGCGGCAGCAGCACCCCGAACTCGTCGCC
The DNA here is from genome assembly GCA_963742615.1 of uncultured Thermoleophilia bacterium. Taxonomy (GTDB): domain Bacteria; phylum Actinomycetota; class Thermoleophilia; order Gaiellales; family Gaiellaceae; genus PALSA-600. The sequence goes on from CAVUMS010000005.1 coordinate 189,983, forward strand.
GCCGAGGCGCGCGACGGTGTCGGACGCTCGCGGAGCCCGGCGCGCAGGCGGCCGCCGATCTCCTGCAGCAGCAGGTCGCCGTTGTGGTGGCCGAGCGTGTCGTTGACCTCCTTGAACCGGTCGAGGTCGAGGATCATCAGCGCGACGCCTGTCTCGTCGCGCTGCGCCGCGAGGATCGCCTGCTGCGCGCGGTCGTGGAAGAGGCTGCGGTTCGGGAGGTCGGTCAGCGCGTCGTGCAGCGCGAGGTGCTCGTTCTCCGCGGCCTGGCGGCGAAGCCGCGTCGACGCGCCGGCGACGATGCGGAACAGGAGCAGGTAGAGGAGCGTCAGGCCGGCCGCAAGGAAGAGATACAGACGGCGCGTGTCGTGCGCGATGCCGGCCGCGATCGGACGGTACGGGAGGTAGAGCTCGAACGCGCCCGCCGGCTCACCGGACTCGAAGCGGACCGGTGTGTACACCTCGAGCAGGCTCCCGAAGTGCCGGTCGCCGGCGTTCTCGAGCTTCTTCAGGTTGTCGACGTCGGAGACGGTCTCGCCGTCGAGTGCCTTCTCGAGCTCGTCGTCGCCGTTGTCGAAGTGCTTGCCGATGATCGAGTGGTCGGTCGCGTAGACGACGGAGCTGTCGCGGTTCCACACCTTGATGCGCGCGACCTCACCCGCGGCGACGCTCGGCCACAGTGCGCGGTCGAGCGCGCGCACGCGCCCCTGCGGCAGGCCGGTTTCGAGATCGTTCGCGGTCAGCTGGGGACGAACGACCGACCCGTCGATCAGCGCCGCCGTTCGGCGGGCGTCGGCGAGCGCCCTCGTCCGGACCCCTGCCGCCAGCGTGTGCGCGAGCACGAGGCCGAGTAGCGCCACCGCCACGAAGCTCGCGAGCGCGAAGCGGGGCAGGAGCCCGAAGCGAGGCCGCGTTGTTTGCAGGAGCTTCTTCATGCCCGGCGCCCTGCGTCGGGTATCGGCTCGAATGCCGAGAGCCTTGAGGTGCGGCCTGCGGCGCCTGGCACCGGACGTTTGGCTCCGCACAGACGCCCCGGATGGGGGACGAGCGATCGGCCGATCGCGCCGATGATCAGCCTGGAACCGGTCGTGGACCGATTCCGAGGGAGAGAACGAACATCGTGAGCACCCACCCGAATCCTGTCAGCCGCCGCGCCCGGCTCGCGCTCGGCGTGGCCTTCGTCGCCGTCGCCCTGGTCGCGGCGTCCGCGCTCGCCGGGATCGGATTCGCGAGTAGCTCGCCGAGCGCCGCTCAGTACCAGTACACGAAGATCGTCGCGATCTGCCACCACACGAAGTCGAAGAAGCACCCGTGGGTCACCCTGCGCATCGACCTCCACGCCTGGCCCCGGCACCTCCAGCACGGTGACACGTACGGCAGCTGCACGGCCAAGCAGCTGCTGGGGCCGCCGAAGCCGAAGCAAGGCGAAGGTGCCCTCGCACGGCAGCCAAAGCCACGGCCGCCACTAGGCGCGCACGGCGCCCGCCCGGTCTACGTTCCGGTCGTCGAGTCCGACTGGGTGCGCTTCGGGACGTTCGAGTGCGGCCCCCAGTCGTCGTCCTTGTCGACGCCGATCTGCTCGCCCCAATTGCCTCCCGACTCCATCTCGTCATCGTTCTTCATGTGGCGGATCAGCAGCCAGAGCGGCAGCAGGACGGCGCCGCAGACGAGCAGCGCGCCGATGACGTAGATCCACCAGAGGGTCGCGATGACGGGGCTCACGGAAAGAGCATGCTCCCGGACCGGGCGGACAAGCGCAAGTGCCACCCACGGGCCGTGGGTACTGTTCGGCCCCGTGGAGGACGCGGAGTTCGTTCTCGACTTGCCGGTCGTCCGCTCGTTCGTGGCCGGGGTGCGGACGGCGATCGGCGGCGCGGACACGCCGGAGGAGGCGTGCGCCGCGATCAGGCCGTCGTTCGCTGCGCTGCTCTCCGACCGCGACTGGCTCCCCGGCGGCTTCCGGGCGCCGGCCCCGGCGAGCGGGATGGGCGGCGGCATCGGCCAGTGGCTTCTCTATCGGGCGGGCGACGGCTCGCTGTGCCTGTTCTCGCTCGTCGTCCCGCCCGGCGCCGAGACGCCGATCCACGACCACCTCGCCTGGGGCCTCGTCGGCCTCTACGCGGGCACGCAGGAGGAGGAGGTGTTCTCGCAGCGCGACGGCGGGCTCGAGCTGGTCGAACGGCGCAGCGTGCACCCCGGAGACTTCTACGTCTTGATCCCGCCGCAAGACGACATCCACCGCGTGCGCACGACCTCCGACGAGACATCCGTGTCGATCCATCTGCTGACGAACGACACGGGCTGCGTCTGGCGGCACTCGTACGACGCGGAGTCCGGCGAGCCGAGCCCGTTTCGGTCCGGCTACGTGAACGTCGCGTGCGCCGACGACTGACCGCTCAGCCGGCGTAGCTGACGGAGAACCCCGCGGCGGTCGGCGTCGACGGCACTGAGCGCACAGCGCCGTTCTGCACGATCTCCACGCCTTCGGCGGCGGTCAGGCTCCACGACGCCAGGCTCGTCGTGAGGCCGCTGAAGTCGACCGTGCCGTACGCGGCGAGCGGGACGGGGGAGCCCAGCTCGGCGTAGTCCTCGACGATCCACTCGGCGGTGTAGCCGCCCGAGAATGAGAGGTTCGTGGTGTGGCCCTGAGGATCGAAGGTGCCGTCGCCGGCGTCCGTGCGGACGCCCCACCCGCTCCCGATCGTCATCACGCCCGACACCCCGGTTGTGAGGTCGTCCACTCTCGTCTCCCAGGCACCGGTCGGGCCGACGAAGACCGACGCCTGGACCCGGTCTCCCGACGCGATCGGGAAGCCCGCGAAATCCGCCGAGCGGTTCGGCTCGCTCGGGTACTGCTCCCACCAGGCCCGGTTCTGCTGCGCGCCGTCGATGCAGTCCGCGGTGATCCCCGTCTGCAGGAGGCTTCCGGACGCACCGTCGGGTGGCGAGGGGTAGCCGCCGATCCCGACCCAGATCGCGACACCGCCGTTGGGGGTCGCCGAGCAGTCGAGCGTGGGCACGGTCCACTCGCCGCCGACCGCGGTGAGCGCCGTCGTCGAAGGCAGGACGTAGCCCGACCAGTTGGTGCTCTGCCGTGGCGCGCCGGTCGGCTGGGCTGGGGTCGCGGCGCGCTGGGTGACCGTGACGGTTCGCCGAACCGCGCGCCCGTCGGCGCCGCGGACGCGGACACCGTACGTCAGGTGGACGTCGCTCAGATGCGAGTTCGCGATCGCCGGAACGGTCCAGGTCGCACGTCCGGACGCACAGCCGACCGTCTTCACCGGGTAGAGCGACGAGAACGTGCGGCGCTGCGCGAGGAACGTGCAGGTAGTTGCGTCGCGGACGCGCACGTTCACGACGACGGGCGCGCCGGCGGCCGGCAGCGGCCACCCGGCGCCGGTCGACAGGTTGACGGAGACGACCACGGCCCGCGGCGCGGCGGCGGAAGCGTTGCCGCCTCCGGCGTATCCCGCGGCGAGCAGCAACGTCGCAGTGAGCAGGAGACAGCAGAGCGAACGCACGACCCTCCCCCCGGCGTGACCTTCGTGGTGCTTGGGCTCTTCTTAACCTATTGCATGATTGGGCGCGAATCACGTTGACGAGCACCCGCGTCGATCCCGCGACCGGCAACCTGCTGGTCGCCGGCAAGCCCACCTTTCCGATCGGTCTCTCCGATCCGCCGCCGGTCGGCAGCACGGCGCCGGGGAGCAGCGCGCCCGCGTGGGCCGAGATCGCGCGCGCCGGCGTCACGTTCGCCCGCAACTACACGGTCTGGAGACGCGCAGCGCTGGCGGAGCAGCTGCTCGCGGTGAAGGAGGAGCTGGACGCGGCGCAGGCGCACGACCTGCAGGTCTGGCTCGCGCTCGCGGGCGTCGACAACAACCTGAAGCGTCAGTCGCTGCTCGACGAGATCGTCGGGACCGTGAAGGGGCATCCCGGGCTCGGTGTCTGGAAGGGGGCCGACGAGCCGGCGCACGGCCACGTTCCGGCGGCAGGGCTGGTCGCCGTCCGCAAGCACCTGCGGACGCTCGATCCCGATCATCCGATCGCGATCATCGAGGCGCCGCGCGCTCCGTCGCAGGCCCCGGGCGGCCCGGACCGGCGCCTCACCGCCGCCGCGATCCGACCGTACGCCGCGGCCTGCGACATCCACGGCGTCGACATCTACCCCGTGTCGAGGCCGCCGGGGCTGCACGCCGGCGGCCCGCCGGTGAACACCGACATCAGCGTCGTCGGGGACATGACGAAGATCGTCGTGCGGGCGACGCGCAGAAAAGGGATCTGGATGACGCTCCAGATCGCATGGAGCGGCGTCCTCCCGCCGCACCCGGTCGTGTTCCCGACGCTGCCGCAGGCGCGGTTCATGGCCTACGACGCGGTCGTTCACGGGGCGCGCGGCCTCTTCTTCTTCGGCGGCCAGTTCAAGCAGGTGATGAACGCGGCCGACCGCAAGCGCGGCTGGAACTGGACGTACTGGCGCGAGGTTCAGCGGCCGCTCGTCCAGGAGCTCAGCGACGCCGCGCACATGGCGGCGCTGACCGCGCCGCTCGCGGCGCTCCCGATCAGGGCGAACGCGGCCGACATCGCGCTCAGCGCGCGTGCGGCCGGGCCGTGGCTCTACCTGATCGCCGTTCGCCGAAGCCCGACCGCAGAAGGGCGGGTTCGCTTCACCGGGCTGCCGGCCGGGGTACGTCGCGGCACCGTGCTCGCGCATCCGGGCGGGAACCCCGCGCGGAACGTCTCGGTCGCACGCGGCGCGTTCACCGACCCGGATCCCTACCGGCCGCACAACGCACGCGTCTACCGCTTCGCGCTCACCGGCTGAGCGACCTCAGCCTCCGAGCACGCTCTCGGCCGCGGCCGACGGCTCGGGATCAGGAAGCCGGGTCATGCGGAAGCCGTTGAAGAGGCCGAGCAGCGCCGCCAGCAGCGGGATGATCAAGGCGATCTGGAGCGCCCTCGGCCTCGCCTGCGTATTGATGTGGATGATCTCCGCCTTGACGTCGGCGGGCTGGCCGACGAGCAGCGCGTCGAGGTGGGTGTTCGTCATCACCTCGGCGTTCTTCTCGAGGCCCGTCGCGACCTTGTCCTTCTCGCTCGGCGAAAGGACGGTGCTCGAGTTCGCCATGTGCGTGAAGATGAGCGAGAGGGACGCGAGCATGATCGCGCCGGCAAAGGCAAGCCCGAATGAGAGGCCGAACGATCCACCGGCGGAGTTGACGCCGGCTGCCTCACTGACGTGCTCCTCGTCGATCGGCGAGAGCGTGTAGTTGTTGAGCTGGGACACGAGCAGGCCGAGGCCTGCCCCGGCGATCATCAGGGGTACCACCATCCACCAGCCGGAATGGGCGCGCGGCACGATCGGGATCAAGACCGCGACGCCGACGGCGAGCAGGAGAAAGCCGCCTCGGATGATTCTGCTGGGACTACGCTTCCCGGCCTTCTTGCCCGCGAGCAGGGCCACGAAGAACATGCTCAGCGAGAGCGGCGCGAGCGAAAGCCCCGCCTCCAGCGCGTTGTACTCGAGCACCATCTGCAGGTAGATCGGGAGGGCGATCATCAGCCCGCCGAGCGCGATTTGCTGCAGCGTTTGCGAGGAGATGCCGAGGCGGAAGTACTTCGAGCGGAAGAGGTCGGCGTCGATCAGTGCGGGCTTGCCCTCGCGCTTGCGCCGCACGAGCCACCACGCGAAGGAGGCCAGAGCCACGACGCCCACGGTGAGCAACGCGGCGACCGCCCCGCCCCCCTCTTGCCAGACCAGGATCCCGAGCACGACGCCGCCCATGCCGAGCGCCGAGAGGACTGCGCCGACGACGTCCACACGCCGATCGCCCGTGTACGGCACCTCGCGGACACGCCTGCTGCCGATCAAGACGATTGCGATGATCACGACCTCGCCGCCAAACGCGACCCGCCACGAGAGGTAGGTGGTGATGAAGCCGCCGACCAGCGGCCCGATCGCAGCAGCGATGGCTGCCGCGGCACCCACGAGTGCATACGCCTTACGCTGCATCGGGCCCTCGAAGTTGCCGTGGATCAGCGACTGCATCGAGGGCAACAGCAGCGACGCCCCGAGCCCGCCGATGACCGCCCAGAAGATGACGATGGGAAGGAGGCTCTGCGCGAGCGTCATCGACAGCGCTCCAACGGCGTACCCGAGCAGCCCGATCACGTAGGCCCGCTTACGGCCGATCAGGTCGGCGATCTTGCTGCCGATCAGGATGAACGCCGCCGAGACGAGTGCTTCGAGGGCGATTGCGGATTGCACGCCGCTGGCGGTCGTGTCGAGGTCGCGCACGACCGCCGAGATCGAGACGTTCATCAACGACGTGTCGACCACCAACACGAACATCGCCATCGCGAGCAGGATCGCGAGCGTCTTGTCGCCCTCCGACTCCTCGATCACCGCCGTCGTCGCTTCCACGCTCACCGTCGCACGCCTTCCGTTGGGGGAGGCGAGCGTACCCGCAGGGCAACACGCCGTCGACATTCGTGGGCGGGCGATCGACGCTGCCGTGTGCAGGGACGCGCCGGCGCTAACCTCCGCATTGGCGGGCCCCCATCGTCTAGTGGCCTAGGACGCCGGCCTTTCACGCCGGTAGCGCGGGTTCGAATCCCGCTGGGGGTATTCGTCCTCTTGCAGCGGAGCGGCTTCCGCTTGGCTAGGCGGGACAGGGAGGACGGGAAAAACGCGATATGCCTCGGAGCTCTCCCTTGGCTCCGACGGACGAGGACCTCGCGCTCCGAACCGGCCACGACCTCCTTCAGGGCGTCCTCGACGAAGGGGCCGGCTGACAGTCCACGCTGACTCAGACGCCGACTTGGAAGTCGAGCAGAAGACAACCGGACGGAGAGGTGATGTTGCGAGTCAGGCTCAGCCGCCTCGACGACCCCGTTGTCGAAGAGCTTGCGACCGTTGATGCGCAGGACCGGGGCGATGACAAGCCGCAGTTCGTCGACCAGGCCCTGTTCGAGGAGCGATTGGGTCAGTGCGATGCTCCCGTGCACGCCGATATCGTTGCCGGGCTGCTGCTTCAGCTTGGTGACGAACTCGACAAGGCCGCCGTCGACGATCTTGGTGTTGGCCCAGGTTTCTTCCGGCGTTGTCGAGGTCACCACGAATTTCTCGACGCCGTTGATGAAGCTGGCGAACGGCTCGATGTCACTCGTCGGCCAGAACTCGGCCCAGTCGTCGTAGGTCCGGCGCCCGAGGAGCACGGCGTCCTGGGTGGCGATGACGCGGTCGAGATTTTCGTCCATTACGTCATCGAAGTCGGTGACGAACTCGTCCGGCTGCTCTGCCACTCCATCGAGTGACAGAATTCGTAGGCGACGACCTTGCGCACCATTCAACTCCTTAGTTCTGCTTGGGAATCGATGGTTATGACGTCCTTCCGCGTCGAAACTCATCGCGAGGCTGGGGCTCCGGGCGGGCGTCTCCGGGGATACACGAATGCCGCTCAACCGAGCGAGTCGCCAAGGTGCCTGATCACCGCGTCCGCGAGCGGCAGCGAGGCGGTGAGCCCGGGCGATTCGATGCCGAAGAGGTGCACCAAGCCCGGTACTCCGTGCTGCCGCGAGCCTTGCACGAGGAAGTCCGCCGCGGGTGCGCCGCTCCCCGTGATCTTGGGGCGGATTCCCGCGTAGTCCGGCCCCAGCGCCCCATCCGGGAGTGCGGGCCAGTAGCGCCGGATCGCCGCGTAGAAGCGCTCGGCGCGTCGCGGATCGACGGTGTAGTCGATCCTGTCTATCCATTCGACGTCCGGGCCGAAGCGCGCCCGCCCGCTGAGGTCGAGCGTCACGTGCACGCCGAGGCCTCCGGGCTCGGGAACCGGGTAGACGAGGCGCGAGAACGGCGAGCCGCCCGTGAGCGTGTAGTAGTTGCCTTTGGCGTAGAGCTCGGGCGGCGCGAGCTCGGCGGGGTAGCCCTCGATGCGGCGCGCGAGGCTCGGCGCCCGCAGACCTGCGCTGTTCACGACCTCTGTGGCAATGATCGGCTCGGCGCCCGCGACGTGCAGCTCGATGCCGTCGGCGCGCACCACCCCTTTCGTGAGCGGGCTCTTCAACGCGAGCATTGCACCGGCGCGTTCGGCATCGCCTAGGTAGGCGCGCATCAGCGCGTGGCTGTCGATGATCCCCGTTGAGGGCGAGTGCAGGGCCGCCACGCAATGCAACTCCGGTTCCATCGCAAGCGCTTCCGCTGAGCTCACGGGCACGACATCGGTGACGCCGTTGGCATGCGCTTTCCGTCGGATGCCCTCCAGCTCCTCCAATTGCGCGGTGTCGGTGGCGACGATCAGCTTGCCGCAGCGCTGGTGCGGCACCCCGCGCTCGGCGCAATAGACGTACAGTCGCTGCCGACCCTCCACGCAGCTTCGCGCCTTGAGCGAATCCCGCGGGTAGTAGATCCCGGCATGGATGACCTCCGAATTGCGGGAGCTCGTATGCTTGCCGATCGCGTCCTCGGCCTCGAGGATCACGACCTCGCGTCCGGCCATCGCCAAGGCGCGCGCCACTGCGAGGCCCACCACCCCGCCGCCGACGACGACCGCGTCAACGCGATCCATCGAGGAAGCTGCGCTCGACGAGGAAGGTGCCGAGACGCGCGGCTGCCGTAGCCATTGGGTAGGCGCCGCCGTAAGACAAAGCCACGGGGAGATCGCGCGCGTTGCTCATGGCGCAAATTACCTCGGGCATCAGTTCCGCGTGCGCAAGCGGGGCCGCGGACGGTCGGCGCGCGCCGGATGACGCCCGTACGGGCTTGAGGCCGGGCCATCATTGCATCAGGATCTGAACCAGCAGCCGGTCGGACGGCCGGGGGTAAAGGAGCAGACCATGACCGACGTGGACGAGGACGTCCGCCATGCGGAACCGGAGTCCGCGACGGCGGCCGACAAGCTGGCGACCGACGGGTTCCCGATCGGGTCGCACGCTGGGTCCAGCGCTTCCCGGCCGAGACCGGTGCCGCATTTCGCGCCGGCCGAAAGGGCCGCGCGCGGCAGAGCAGCCCGCGCCGAGCTGCCCCGTTCGACACACGCCGACTGGGAGCCGGGACCGGCGCGCAGAGACCCGATCGAGCTTCTCGAGGAGCAGGCCGAGACGCGTCTACCGGAGCTCGGGCCGATCCGTTACGGGCGCATGCTGGTGTCACCGTTCGCGTTCTTCCGTGGGGCTGCCTATGTGATGGCAGCCGATCTGGCCGACGGGCCGCGTACCGGCTTGCACACGCAGCTCTGCGGGGACGCGCACCTCTCCAACTTCGGCATCTTCGCCGCACCGGATCGGAGGCGTGTCTTCAGCATCAACGACTTCGACGAGACGCTGCCCGGTCCGTTCGAGTGGGACGTGAAACGGCTCGCGGCGAGCATCGCCGTCGACGGGCGGGGTCGCGGCTTCGACGAGGCTGCCCGGCGCTCCGTTGTGATGACGACGGCGCGCGAATACCGCGAGGCGATGGCGGGCTTCGCGGCGATGCGCAACGTCGATGTCTGGTACACGCGCCTCGACGTGGACGGGATCGTCGAACGTTTCGGAACAAACGCGTCGCGCAAGCAAATGAAACGCTTCCAATCCAACGTCGACAACGTGCAGACGAAGGACAGCCTTCGCGCGCTGACGAAGCTTTGTCGGACGGTCGACGGCGAGCTGCGAATTGTCGGAGACCCACCTCTCGTGACACCGATCGAGGACGTGCTGCCAGGTGGCGAGCAGAACCATCTAGAAGAGGTCATACGCCGAATGATCCGCACCTACCGGCGCACGCTCCCGCGCGACCGACGCAACTTGCTGGAGAGCTATCGATACGTGCATGCGGCCCGAAAGGTCGTGGGTGTCGGCAGTGTCGGCACCCGCGCCTGGATCCTGCTCATGCTGGGTCGCGATGACAATGACCCGCTGTTCCTCCAGTTCAAAGAAGCACAGCCCTCGGTGCTCGAGCCGTTCCTCGGGAGAAGCCAGTACGCCCAGCACGGACAGCGGGTCGTCGAGGGCCAGCGGATGATGCAGGCGGCGTCCGACATCCTGCTCGGTTGGGAGCGAATCGTGACGATCGACGGGGAAAAGCGGCACTTCTACATCCGGCAACTCTGGGACGCGAAGGGCTCGCCGGAAGTCGAGCTGATGGACAAGACGGCGCTGGAGGACTACGGCAGAATCTGCGGCTGGACGCTTGCGAGAGCCCACGCGCGTTCGGGAGACAGGATCGCGATCGCCGCCTATCTCGGCAACGGCGGAAGCTTCGACCGCGCCATGGCCACGTTTGCGGAGCGGTATGCCGACCAGAACGAACGTGACTACGCAGCGCTGAAGGAGGCCGCGGAGAGCGGCCGCGTTGCCGTCCAAATGGGCGTGTGACGATCGTCCCGCCCGGATCTGGAGGCCGGGCTCATCCTTGTCAGGCTGTGCGACCCCGATCTGGATCTCGCCTTGTGCTGCGACTGCACCGGCGCGGCTCGGTCCGGCGATGTAGCGGGTCCGCGGCGGGCTACGTGCCCGCCTCCGCCTTGATGCGGCCGGAGTCGACCGCCTCGCGCAACGCGACGTGGTCGCGCTCGTTCAGATCCGCGTAGGCCACGGCGAAGTCGGCGACGGCACGGTCGAAGACGTCGCTCTTGCCCAGGTAAGCGGCGATCGCCATTCGGTCGCCGGATCGTGCGTGCGCCCGCGCCAGCGTCCATCCGCACGCCTTTCCGTATAGCTCGAGCCCATAGGGCGAGATCGCCTCGACGTCGACCGACGCCTTCCAGTCCCACAGCTGGCGGATGTAGTAGTCCCGCGCTACACCGTCTTGTTCCCCTGGGTTGTGAACCCAGCCCAGGAAGATGTCGCTCGCGGCCTGCATCATCCGCTGGCCCTCGACCACGCGGCGGCCGTGGTTGCGGAAGCCGCTCCGGCCCAGGTGCCGCTCGAGCACCGAGGCCTGGGCCTCCTTGACCTGTAGGAAAAGCGGGTCGCCCTGGTTCCTGCCGAGCGTGAGGATGATCCACGCGCGGGTGCCGACGCTGCCGACGCCTACGACCTTGCGCGCCATGTCGGCGTAGCGGTACTCCTCGAGCAGGATGCGACGGTCGTACAGCAGCGAGCGGCGGTAGACGCGCAAGAGGTTGCGGATCATCTCCTCGAAACCGGGGCCGGCGGCGTCCGCGACCAGCTCGCGAATGGGGACGATCAGCGGCGGCTCGGAGACGATCTGGGGCTTGCCGTCGACGATCCGCGTGAGCTTCGCGAGCGCCTTCATGCTGTCCTTGGTCCGCGCCTTCGCCATGTTCTTTTCCGCCGCCGTCGCCTGCTTCGTGCTCGCCTCGGCCCGCAGCTGGGCTGTGATCGCCTCGGCGTCGAGCCGCGAGTACCAGACGTCGAGCTCGTTCATCGTCGCGAAGCTGCGCATCGCCTCGCGATAGGTGCGCAGGCAGCTCAGGACCGCAGTCCTTCGTTTGGCAGGCGAGAAGTTGCGATCGCGGCCGGCGATCTCGAAGCTTGCCGCGAGGCGCTTCACGTCCCACTCGAACGGACCCGGGAGAGTCTCGTCGAAGTCGTTCACGTCGAACACGAGCGAGCGGTCTGGCGCGGCGAAGCCCCCGAAGTTGGAGAGATGAGCGTCGCCGCACAGCTGCACGCTCAGGCCCGCGCGCGGAGTCGGCACGAGGTCTTGGGCCATGATCGCCGCTGCCCCGCGGTAGAACGTGAACGGCGAGACCAGCATCCGCCCGTAGCGGATCGGCACGAGCTCCGGCACGCGACCTGCAGCCTGGTCCTCGAGCAGGCCCACCGGGTCACGGTCGGAGCTGGCGTCGAGCATCGAATGGCTCGAGCGGGGTGTCTCGGCCCGCGCGGCCCGGCCTCGCACCACGCCGTCGGCCTCGGTTGGCTGCTGTGCGACCGGGGAAGTCTGGATGTCCTCTTCCGCGTCCGGTAGCTCTTCACCGGAGTCGCGGTCGGCCTCGATCCTGACGCTCATGGACCTCCTTCCGTCGTCCACACTATTGCGGTCGCCCTAGCCGCTGACGGGGCTACGCATCATCACAGTGTCCGCCTGGGGGCGGCCGCGCGATCATGTAGACGAGCACCCCGAGGAGCGCAACGTGGGGTCATCTCATCGCTGAGAGCAGGAACTGCCGAACTTCCGTGTTGAACTGGTCGGCGGCCTCGATGCAGCTCATGTGGCCGACGCCTTGCATCACGACCAGCTTCGACGACGGGATCGCCGCTCGCAGCGCCTCCGCCACATCGAGCGGGGCGCGGACGTCGCCGTCGCCGTAGAGGAGCAACGTCGGCACGTCGATGACAGGTCGGCGTGCGAATCTATAGTTCGCTCCGAACTATGCCGGGTCGGCCTATCAACGCAGCCAGAGCGGAAGCGGCACGCGACGTCGAGCTGACGCTGACCGAGTACGCAATCCTCGGGCTGCTCGGCCACCTCGACGAGCCGATCTCCGGCTACGACCTGCGCAAGGTCGTCGACACCTCGATCGGCTTCATCTGGCAGCCGTCGAAGACGCAGCTGTACGCCGTCCTGCGACGCCTCGTCGGATCCCGGCTCGCGACGGAGCGGCGCGTGCGCCAGCGCCGGCGCCCCGACAAGACGCTCTACGCCGTAACGCCTGCGGGTCGCGTCCGCGTGCGCGCCTGGCTCTCGCGCGACGAGAACGAGCCCGATCCGGATCGCAGCGTGCTCGTGCTGAAGCTGTTCTTCGGCGCGCAGGCGGACGACGACGCACTCTTGCGCCAGCTCGTCGCGTTTCGCGACGCGTACGCCGCCCGGCTCGCCCTCTACGAGTCGAAGTGGCGCGACGACTCACCCGCGGAGCGTGTCGCGTCGGACCGGTTCACGCGCATGACGCTCCGCTACGGCATCGCCCGCGCGCGCGCGGCCGTGAAATGGGCGAACGCGACGCTCGAGGAGTTGCAGGAATGAGAGCCGCGGCGTGCGTGGGCGCCTGTCTCGTAGCGCTCGCGACGAGTGCGTCCGGTTCCGCCCAGCGGCGCGACGCCGATCCGTGCATCCGGCCGGGCGAGACGCCGGTGCAGCTGACCGCCTCCGACGGCGCCGAGGTCTACGGGGTCGAGCTGGGCTCGGGATCGACCGGCGTCGTCCTCGGCCATCAGTACCTGAGCGACCACTGCGAGCTCATCGACTTCGCGCGCAGGCTCGCGGCAGCCGGCTATCGGGCGCTCACAATCGACTTCCGCGGGTTCGGCGCCTCGACCGGCGGCGCCGCGTACCGTTACGACCGCGACGTCGCCGCCGCGGTCGCCCGTCTGAGGGCGGACAGCGTCACGCGCGTCGAGCTCGTCGGCGCGTCGATGGGCGGTACGGCGGTGCTCGTCGCTGCCTCGACGATCGCGCCGCTGGTCGACGAGGTCGTCAGCCTCTCGGGGCCGGCGCGCTATCACAGTCTCGACGCGCTGCGGGCCGTTCGCCGCTCGCACATCGCGGTCCGCTTCGTGGTCGGAAGGACCGGACCGGCCCTTCGCGTCCGATGCGGTCGCGCTGACGAAGGCCGCCGCCGCGAAGGACAAGGCGATCCTGCGGCTCCCGGGCGGGCGGCACGGGTCGTCGCTGCTCGACCTTCCGCGCGGTCTTTCGTTCGTCCTGCAATTCCTTGCTCGTTGACGGCCCGGAGGTAAGCTCGGGGCGTATGAGCTACCCGGAGACGACGCTCGAGCGCACAACCACGCGTGACGAGGCCCGTGTGCTCTTCGCTCAGACGATGGGCCTTGTCGCCGTCACGGCCGGGCTCTTCGCGGTCGGCGCCTATCTCGGCCGCAACATGTCGAACGGGGCCGGCTTCCTGTGGTTCATCGCCGCGTTCGTGTGCCTGCTCGGGATGAACTTCGCGATCCAGAAATCGGAGCAGCTCGCGATCGGCCTGCTGTTCGGGTTCGGCGTGCTGGTGGGCCTGGGGACGGCGCCAACGATCGCGTACTACGCGAGCACGAACCCGCAGGCGGTCTGGCAGGCCGGTGGGGCGACCGCCCTGTTCATCGCCGGCTTCGGGGCCGCCGGTTACGCGACTCGCCGCGACCTGCAGCCGTTCGCGCGGATCCTCTTCTGGGCGCTGCTCGCGCTGATCGTGTTCGGGATCGTGACGATCTTCGTGCGCATCCCGAACGGCTCGCTGATCTACGCGGTGCTGGGGCTGGTGATCTTCGCGGGCTTCACGATGATCGACTTCCAGCGTTTGCGGAAGTCGAGGGACATTCGGGTCGCGCCGCTGCTCGCGGCGTCGATCTTCCTCGACATCCTCAACGTCTTCCTCTTCTTCCTGACGATCTTCGGCCGCCGCAGCTGATCGCCGTCAGCCGCCGCTGATCGCGGCTACGACGTCGACGCGGGAGTGCTGCCCGAGTTGCGTGTCGAGCGACGCGCGTTCTCGGTCCACGTACACGTGGATGTGCATGCGCAGCGTTGGGCCCGGCTCGCACAGTCGGTCGCGCAAGCCGGGCCAGCGGCGCTCGAGCTCGTCGATCACCCCGTGCACGTCGGCCGCTTCGATGTCGACACGCCGCGGCAGCCCCGGGAACAGGGGTGTCAGCGTGCCCGGCAGGTGGACGTCCGCGACCACGAGCCTCTAGTGCAGGACGGCGACCTCGACCGAGGTGATTCCGGGCAGGTAGCCCGCGAGCGTCTCCCAGCTCTCGCCCTCGTCGACGCTTCCGAACAGCTGCCCGGTGCTCGTGCCGAAGTAGAGGCCGGGGACGTCATAGGTGTCGATTGTCATGCCCTCGCGCAGGACGCCGAGATACGCGCCCGACTGCGGCAGCCCGCGGTCGAGCCGCTGCCAGTGCTCGCCGGCGTCGTGCGTGCGCCAGACCGCGGCGCTGCCGTCCGGCATGCAGCGTCCGTGGCCCGGATCGAGCGGGACGACGTAGAAGGTGTCGCGGTCGTGCGGGTGCGCGGCCGCGGCGAAGCCGAAGTCGCTCGGCAGCCCTTCCGTGATCTCGGTCCACGACTGCCCGGTGTCGTCGCTGCGGTGCATGCCGCAGTGGTTCTGCTGATACATCCGCGACGGATCGGCGGGCGAGCGCACCAGCTTGTGCACGCAGAAGCCGACCTCCTCGTGCTCGCGCGGCCAGTCGGCGCGGAGGCCCGAGTTGCGCGGCGTCCAGGTCGCGCCGTCGTCGCTCGTCTCGAACACGCCGATGCCCTGGACGATCGCCCAGAACTTCGAGGCGTCGTCGCCGTCGAACATCAGCGCCGACAGGCCGAGGTGGCCCGGCGGCTGGTTGCCGGGCTCGTCCCAGCCCTCGCTCCCCGGCTCGCCGGCCAGCGTCGAGAGCAGCGACCACGTGTCTCCGTCGTCGCGGCTCTCGAAGATCCCCGGGGCCTCGACGC
>CAVUMS010000006.1:0-688841 GCA_963742615.1 uncultured Thermoleophilia bacterium
GAGGCTGGCTCGCCGGTGGTGACGGACTGAGGTCAACCCACCCTGAGCACGACGAAGCGGCAAACCCCGGCGGCCGCCAGCATCGATATGCAGAATCGCCGGCGGGTGAGCCTCGGCCGGACCACTATTCCCAACCGCGGTGCATCGCAGAGGCGAGGACGGAGGTCTGGCCGGTTTTGACGAGCGTCGGCGCCTGTCAGCCACGCTGGATTTGGATACGACGGGAGGCTGCCTCCTGTGTGGGCTTGGGCATCCGGATCTCCAAAACGCCGTCCTTATACGCCGCAGAGACCACCTCAGCTGAGGTCCCGGCCGGAAGTCGGACTTGTCGGACGAAGCTGCCGTAGCGGAATTCGCTGCGATAGCCCTTCTCGAGTTGCTCCCGATTGCTTTCTTGGCGCTCTGCCGCGATGGTGAGGATGCCATTGTCGACCGACACATCGATGTCTCGATCAGGATCCACTCCTGGCAGCTCAGCCCTGATCACCAGATGGTCGCCATCGATGAATTCCTCGACCTTGATGTCTCGAAACGGCCAGCCAATTGCGCCGAACGGTGCCCAGCCGGCCCATAGGTCTGTGAGATCTCGTGGCCACCGAGTGAGAGCGCCCGGAGTCTTGCTCTCCTTCGATTCGCTAGGTTCAGCCTGCTCGGTCATCAGAACTCCTTCCCGGTGCGAGTGCCTCTCGCCTCTTGCTCACCATGGCGCGAAGATCAGCGCACCTCAAGGGCGAAAGGTCCCGATTGGCGAGGCGAAAGGGCTGTCATCGAGTCGGCCGATGCGCAGCTGGCCTAGCCAGACTCCGGGCGTACGCATCTGGTTCATCTATGGCGGGTGCTAACTTGATCTTGATGTCGAGAGCCGCAACCCCGGAAGGGACTGCGACCACCGGATTCAAGTCGAGCTCTGACACCTCCGGGAAGTTTTCTGCGAGCTCGGCAACCCTGAGCAGTAGTTGCTCCAACGCGTCGATGTCCATGGCTGGCGCGCCGCGGTAACCGGTGAGTAGGGGAGCGGCGCAGGAGTTCACGCCACATAGCCGCGGCGTCATGATCAGTTAGCGGCAGCGCTCGGAATGACCGATCGCCGAGCAGATCGGTGTGTACGCCCCCAGGCCCACCATGACCATGGATCCAAAGAGGGCATCGTGCGCTACACCGACGACGAGCTCCACGCCTGTCTGCACCATCGGCTGCAGGGCAACTTCGGGATGTGCTTCGTCAAGGGAGTCGGCAATGTTCAGGTACGCCGCGCGTACGGCCGACTCGTCGGAGAGTCCGAGGTGAACGCCGCCGGCCTCAGTCTTATGGACGAGCCCGGGCCGGGTCGCCTTCATGACGACCGGAAAGCCCAAATCTCGAGCCACCTTCTCGGCTTGCTCACCGCTTGTCGCGAGCTGCGTGTCCAGGAGCGGGATGCCGTAGCAGGCCATCAGCGCATGGGTAACGGCAATGGGTTGCCAGCCGGGCGCCTTCGGCCAGTGCCGCTGCCACGATTCGATGAGCAGCATGACGGTCGATCCCGGGCAAAGCCGGCTTGCATCCGGCGGGCTCGCGGCGCCAGCGCGCGTAACGGCACGCGTGCTTCAGCGAGCGAATTGCGTCTTCCGGCAGCTCGTAGACAGGCAGATTTCCTCGACCAAGTTTGAGCGGCGAATCGGCACCAACAACGACCGCAACGATCGGCAGGTGGGGCTGGTCATCGGCCGCTTCGGCGAAGGCCGTTAATGCTCCTGGCAGATCGTTGGTACGAGTTGCAACCAGCGTGACCACCAAGGCGTCAGCCTCGCCTGAGGAGACAAGTACGCGGATTGCCCGGCCGATTGTCGCGGGTGGTGCATCAGCGCCGAGATCCACTGGATTGGAGACACCGGCCAAATGCGGCGCAGCGTCTGCCAGCTGTTGCTGAAGGGCTGCCAGACAATTCGACAATCTGCAGCTTGGCCGCGGCCGCGGCATCAGCGGCAAGCACGTTCAGGCCGCCGGCATTGCCGACAATGACAACTCGATCACCGGCTGGTAGCGGCTGTTCGGTGAGCAATCGAGCGGTATCGAGCAGCTCGCCCAAGGTGTCCATGCGCAGTACACCGGCCTGCCGGAACAAGCTGTCAACAGCCACGTCGGGAGCGGCAGCCGCTGCCGTGTGCGACATGCCTGCTCGGCGACCGCCGACCGACCGGCCACTCTTGACGGCCAAGATCGGCTTCCGAGTGGACAACGCCCGCGCCAGCCACGTAAAGCGGCGCGGATTTCCAAATGACTCGACGTAGAGCGCAACCGCCCTGGTGGTGAGGTCGTCGTACCAATAAGAGAGCAAATCGTTGGTACTGACATCGATCTTGTTGCCGAGCGAGACGAAGGTCGAGATGCCGACCCCACTGCGTTCCGCCGAATCGAGGATCGCCACCCCTACGGCTCCGGACTGGGAGGCGACTGCCAGATGACCCGGGAGCGGCGAGGTCGCCGCGAAGGTCGCGTTGAGGCGGATGAATGGGTCAGTGTTAGTCAGCCCAATGCAGTTCGGGCCCACAAGCCGGACGTCGTGCCGGCGTGCCGAGGCCAGAACCTGTGACTGTGTGGCCGCACCGGACGGCCCGGTCTCGCCGAAGCCGAAGCTGAGCACCCACTGCGGCGCCCACGTGTGCAGCCCCGCATTCCTCGACGACCTTCGCAACACGCGCGGCAGGCACGGCGATGAGCGCCAGGTCGACCTCCTCGGGAATCGCACCGATTGTCGGGTAACACGCAAGTCCGTCAATGGTCTTGGCGTGTCGATTGACTGGGTACGTCCGGCCCGTGAATCCGCCAGCGAGGACGGCCCGGAGAACCTCGTACCCAACGCCGCTCTGAGCACGGCTGACACCAATGACGGCCAGCGAGGCAGGCGCTAGCAAGGGGCGTAGGGGATTGTTTCGGCCGTGCGGTCGCGAGCACCGGCTGCCGCAAGCGCTCGCTCATCGGGCTGCGTGGGGATCTGGATACGAACAACGCCAGGATCGTCACCGTGCTGGCGGGCGATTCCGGGAGCCAGACCTGCGCTGGTTCGCAGCATGCTGACGTTGGTCGCGAGCACGTCGCCAACGAGCTCTCGAATGCCGTCCCGTCGAGCGGCTGCCGTCAGGTGCTCGATGAGCAGCGATCCGATACCGTCACCCTGCCATGCGTCGTCGACCAGAATTGCCAGCTCGGCCCGGTCGGCCGCTCAAGACCTCATATGAGGCTACGCCGACCACCAGCCCGGCGTGTTCGGCCAGCAACGCCACATGATCATCGCCCCGCGTCAGCCGCTTGACCTCACGATCGATCGAGATCCCCGCGGAGAAGAATCGGAGATAGCGAGTTCGTGGTGAGGTGCGGCCGTACAGCGCGGTGAGTGCGTCCTTGTCAACTTCGGAAACCGGTCGAACGTGAACGATTCTGCCGTCCATCCAGAGGGCGTCGACGCCCGCGACGACCTCCTTCACAGTCGGCCGCCGCTTGTTGTGCCTACCGAGGCGAGTGCGAGCTCGCGGGGGCGGGAACGACGCAGAGCCTTGTAGCTGGCATCAACGATGATCACGATCGGAACGGCGCACAACGCCAGCGCCCAACCAAATGTGGTCGGCCAAGAGCCGCCCAGGAGTCGAGCAAGCGGCGGGAGGCCTCAGAAACCCCCGGAGAACGACAAGCTCTGCGGTAACCGCCGCAATAAGGAGTCGGTTGGTTTCCAGTCGCTGTCGCCACACTGGCCGGGTCTCGCTGCGACAGGCGAAAGCGTTGGCCATCTGCCCAAGAGCGATGGCGGCAAAGGCCGATCCTGATGCGATGGCAAGGGTGCTCGCGGCAGGTGTTGCGCCCCAGGTCCAGCCGCGACTGGAGAGAACGGCAACGAAAGTGGTGAGCGCACACCGCTTCGGTCACACCCAGGACGAGCAGGGCCCGGCGCAGCAGCCGCCGGTGGATAAGGCTGCGCTGGCGTACCCGCCCTGACATGATGCGACGGCTGGGCGGCTCCGCGCCCAGCGCGAGCGCAGGCAACATATCGGTACCGATGTCGAGCGCTAGCACCTGCAGCACACCAATAGCGAGCGGTAGCTGTCCGCCCGTCAGCGCCCAGGCAGCGAAGGGCGCGAGCTCTGCGACATTGTCGGTCAGGTGATAGGTCAGGAAGCGTCGCACGTTGGCGAAGGTGGCTCGGCCGAGCTCGACCGCATTGACGATCGTTGCGAAATGATCATCGAGCAAGACCAGGTCTGCGGCAGCCTTGGTGACATCACTGCCACTGAGGCCCATCGCTACACCGACATCGGCCTCGCGCAATGCCGGGGCGTCGTTGACGCCGTCGCCGGTCATGGCGACGACGTGCCCGCGTTCCCGCAACACGCGAGCGATGCGAAGCTTCTGTCCAGGGGTGGCGGCCGACGACGGCACCGTCCTCGCCGTCCAAGCAGGCGGCCAGCTCCTCGTCGTCGGACGGTAGCCGACTTGCATCCAGCACAATCCCACGCTCTCCAAGGAGCCCGACCTCGCGCGCAACCGCGGCTGCTGTGCCGGGATGATCACCGGTGATCATGGCGACCTTGATGTCTGGGCGGGTCCTCGAACCCGATCAAGGCGAGCAAGGTCAACCCAGTCTCGGCTATGCTTTCAGGCTCGCCTGGGTGCCATGCGCCTTCTGCCACTGCCAGCACCCGGCGACCCCGCTCTGCAAGATCATCGACGACATCGTGAGGAATCGCGCCCAGGCACCGGCCGAGAACCGCCTCAGGCGCGCCAAGGACGATGGAGCGTTGGGCGATGACCACCGAGCTGAGCATGCGATCGGCAGTATAGGCGAGCCGAAGCTGAACGGGGAGTTCCGGCGTCGGGCCGCAGCCAACTCGCAGCGACCAGGAGTGGATCGCCGAGGGTCTCCACCGCGTCGAGTTGGCGTACGAGAGCACTTCGGCCATCAGCGACGCTCCGCGGGCGAGCGACAAGGTCACGGTCGGAAGCAGCCCTTCGGGTACCAGGGCAACGGCGACACCTACCGCGAAGAGAAAGGCTTGTGTGGGCGCGAGCCCCATCCCAAGACCTGCCATTCCCAACAGTGCGCCGGTGATGATCGCAATGACCGCGGTGATCTTTACTACGCGGTTGAGCTGGACGGTCAATGGGCTCGGGGGTCGGTGCGCCTGCCTGTCAATGCAGCAATGCGTGCGATCGCCGTATTGGCACCGATGGTCTCGACGACCCCCTCGCCCTCTCCTTGTACGAGGAATGTGCCGGCCAGTACGGTCTCTCCGGCCGAGTGCTGAACGGCAACACTTTCGCCGGTGACCATGGATCTACCGCGAGTGCATGTGAGACGGTGAGGTTGAGGTCGGCGCTGATCCGATCCCCCGGCCGCAGCACAACAAGATCATCCCGCACCAGCTGGGTCGCGTCGATGACCCGCAACTGGCTGTCCCGGCGCACCCTGGCGCTTATTGGAAGCAGCGCACGGAGTCTCTGTGCTGATCGGTCTGCGCGATACTCCTGAGCGAACGCAAAGGTGGCATTGAGGACTATCACGACCACGATCGCCGCCGCGAGGGCTGACCGGCGAGGAGTGCTAGACCGCTCGCGACCCATAGGAGAATCGCGAGCAAGTGAGTGAACTGCTTCCCCAAGTGCCTCAGCGCCGAGGGCCGCCGTGGCTGGGGAGCTGGTTTGGACCGTCCGCCGCCAGGCGGCGGGATGCCTCAACAGAGCTCAGTCCAGCGATGACGTTACGGGCGAAGCTGCGGCTCAGCGTGCCGGCTCGCTGTCGATTGCGAATTGGCGGGGCCAGCTCGCTCGAGCAGCCATCCGCTTATCAGCACCAGCATCGCCAGGCCAAGGTATGTCGGATGGAACCAGGAATACGACTTGATGAAGGCGAGCTCTACCGCAATCCAGGCCACCAGAAGCAGACCCGCACCAATCACGAGCTCACTGGCATAGTGAAGATCTCGTATGCACGCCACAGCCGCCGCTGTCATCGGTGCCGCAACAACTAACAGCAGGGCCATTCCAGCAAGAAACAGGCTTTGGTACGGCAGCCGTGCGTTGATGGTTTCGCCGAACGAGATCGCTCCTCCGACCAAGCCGACGACCCCGGCGTAAGCGGATAGCGCGATGGTCCCTGTAAGCACTGCCGTGCCGATCTGTAGCCTTCGCCTTGCGCGTCCGGACATGCTTGAAGTCTTCGGGTGCTTAAAACACCGCTGCAGAGGCGAAGGTCCTTCGCTACTCCAGCCTCACGGCCCGAACCGCCGCGTCCTAGCCCGATCAAGCCGTCACTGGCGCAGATGAACCTCGTGGCCTTCAATCGCCTCGATGTCATCAGATGCGACACCCAGTAGCCGATCCGCTAGGCGACGCAGAGCACGGGCGGCCGCGACCTCGTCGCCGATCTCTGGAACATCTACATCGCTCGGGTTGCGACGCGTCTCGCCACGGGTGTCCAATGCCGTGGGGGCATCTGTATGAAGGACCGCGTGTGCCATGGTTGCGCCATCCTGCTCAAAAAGGTACAGATCCACACGCCAGTTCTTCACATGTTGATGGGGTGTCGCTGTGGGTACGCCGCCCGAACCAGCGGTCTGAGCGGCACCCGGAGACTCCGGCTCGGGTACGTCGTGATGACTGACATGCGCATCAGGACCGGGGAAGAAGAGCGTCTCGCGCCCATCGTCCGACCAACGCACCAAGTACGGCGGTGCTCCGTGGCTGCCCACCTTGATGATCTCGCCGTCTCGCATAGGACCGCCGAGATTGGCGGCTGCCACCACGATCCGGTCGCCCACTGCTGCGTCCATTTGTTGCTCCTTGTCTTGTTGGTCGCATTCAACTGGACCGCCGTGTCGGTTGGGCTCGACGGCTGCACCTTGAGTCTGGGAGATTCAGCAGTCGGCGGGCAGAGGCCGAAGCACGGAACGACCGAGGACCTTTGTCACACGTGGGTCTGGACCCGGCCCGGAGTCAAAATCGAGTATTGCTTCAGCTTTTCTGGCTGGTCACTTCGGCGTTGGACACAGGCGCGGGAGCCGCGATCGTGGCAGAAGCACTGGCAGCGCGCCGCTCCGCGCGGAGCAGCAACACCAACGCAGCAATCATCATAACGGAGTAGATGGTCACGCCCCAACCGAACAAACAGAGGGCGGCGTGGAACCCGATCGCTCCGACCAGGCCGAGTTGGGTCCTCCGTCCACCACTGAGGATGAGCACGCCGACGACGGTCTCGAAGGCCACAAGCAGACCGATGAACAGCAACTGGTTCGGCGCCACGACTACCCGCCATGCAGTGGTCACCCAACCGAAATGCGCCTGGTCAGCGAAGCCGGCATAGTCTCCACCCAGTGCCAGGTTTACCGCGTTGAAGACTGCCCCTCCCAAGAGCATCAGTACCCCGACAGAGACACGCGCGATAATTCGCGCCCGCCGGCTCCACGCGGCTAGCACACTCGCCACGATCGCAGTACCGACGCATGCCACCCAAAAGATCTGCACCCAGGTGTTTTCCTGCATGGGTCCGCCCTCCTTCGAAGTGAGCCCGTGTCTTCTGCTTCGATCCCAGCAGAGGCAATCTGACCTGTGTAGAGCCAGAGGTCGTGCGCTCGCAGGGCTTCCGTCCCGAACCTAAGGGCGGCAGCTAGCCACGCCTGCTCGTGAGCCCGTGGCCACGCTCAGCTCTTAGCCGGGGTGTCGGTTGCTGCATGATCATGATCCTTATTCGCGGTATCGTCGGGTCCGGCTGGAACCGCGACCACCGGGCACTGGGCGTGGCTGAGGCAGTAGTGGCTCACGGAACCGGAGACGAGCCGGCCGATGCCGACATGGTCCTTTGTGCCGACGACCAAGAGTGTCGCTCCGGCGGATTCGCCGACTAAGGCGGGCCCGGCATCGCCGGCGAAGAACTTGAGTTGCCAGCCGGGTTCGGGCTGGATGGAGTCGAAGACGGCCGCGACTGCCTCGCGGTAAACCGCATCGATCTCAGAAGCCGCTATCGGTACAGGAACCCCGCTCATCCCGAGCGACCTGCTGAGGGCTGGCGATCCACCGATCGCGTGTAGGGCCTGCAGTGTTTGACCCGTGGCTCTTGCTTGTGCGGCCGCCCACGTCACAGCAGCGCGTGCGGACTGAGACAGATCCACGCCGACCACGATCTCGTTCATGTTCAATCCTCTGGCTCAGGGATCAGCCCGCTTGGGGCGGGCTCTGGCGGGAGGCTTCCGTATCAGGGGTGACTTGTTCATCGACCGTGGCCGATCACCCTTCGCCCGGACACCTGCGTGCACGGTAGCCGAACGAACATGTATCGGTTACCCCTGGCCCAGGGTTGAGGGAACTTCCCGTACCGCATGTGATCGAAGTCGTCCCCGGTCGCCAGCTCCAGGCGCCCGATTGCGACCACACTCCAGCCCGACTCGAAGAACTCATCGGTGTCGTCAATCTCGAAGGCACACATGGAGTCAAGTGCCTGGTGAAAGATTTGGCCGTCGGGAACCGTGCGGAAGATGATGCTGTCGTCGGCAAGGACAGAATTGAGGCTCAGGATTTCGCGCTCCCGTGCGGTCAAGCTGCCGGCGACCGGATCCGGCTCAACCGGATGTCGAATCCGCTCCAGCAGCTTACGTGTCACAGCTGGGTCCACTAACGAGCGACCAGCGGCGACCTGGCGGATCCCGTCAACCAGACTGGAGCCGCCGATTTGCTTGAGTAGGTAACCGGAGGCCCCGGCCATGACGGCAGCGAAGAGCGCCTCGTCGTCGTCGAACGATGTCAATATCACACAGCTGACTTCGGGATGAGACGAGCGGATGTCTCGGCAGACCGCGATCCCGCTGCCATCGGGCAGCCGCGCATCGAGGAGGGCGACGTCCGCCGCGCGGCCGGAATACGTCGCAGCGCCTCTCCGGCGGTCGCCGCTTCTCCGACGACCTCAATATCGTCCGTGGAACCGAGCAGGTCGGTGAGGCCGCGCCTGACGAGCTCATGATCGTCGAGGATGAAGACCCGGATGATGTGCTTGTCGGCTAAATCGACAGCGGAATCGACCATTGCAGCCGAAGACCTCCTTGTTCCTGGTTCTCCAGAGTCAACGTGCCCCCGCGACTGTGAGCGCGGTTCTTGAGGTTGGCCAGACCACTGCGCCGGGCGCTGTCGCCGATCCCGACTCCGTCATCGCTGACATCGACGGTCAACCGATCCGTGTCGGCATTGATCGTTACGCGGAGTGTCGATGCTTGCGCGTGACGAGCCACATTGGTCATGGCTTCCCGAACGACAGCCTCGACATCTGTGATAAGGCTCGAGTCCACGAGTGTGTCGAGCGGTCCGAACCACGCGAGCTGGAGGTGAACCCCAAGAACCGGTTCGAGCTCTTCGACGACCGCCTTGACGCGGCTGCGCAGCCGGTTGTCGGGAATCGCGTCGTGGAGGTCGAAGATCGTCGTGCGGATCTGGCTGATCGTCTCGTCCAGCTCCTCGACGGCCTGCGCCAACCGGGCGCGGATTGCGGGTTCGTTTGCCCTTCCTGCCGTACTCTGCAGGCCGAGGCCGACGGCAAAGAGTCGCTGGATAACGTGATCATGCAGGTCGCGGCCGATCCGGTCGCGGTCTTCGAGCGCCGCGAGGTGTTGCTGTGCGGCCCGGGCATCGGCCAGCTCGAGTGCGATCGTTGCCTGACCAGCAAAGGTCTCTGCCATGTCCAGATCGGCAGCAGTGAACGTGATGTGGCGGCTGATCCGTCCGGCGATGAGGGCCCCACGGGCGCCGCTTTCTCCAATGAGCGGAACGGCCATCACCTGCGTTACGGGCACTGCGTGTCGCAGGTGCAGGAACACCCCAGACTGCCGGTCGGCATCTTGTGCGATCAGGCCGCGGCCCTCCTGCATAGCGCGCCACGCGATGCTATCGGCCAGTGGGTACCGTAGGCCGGTCAGATCCTCTTGACCGACACCGACCGCCGTCACAACCTCGAGCTCGCTCTCCCCGCGCAGCAGAGGAAGCACGACGCTGACAACATCGGCCGCAGCGAGCCGCTTGACGCTCACGGCGATGCGTCGGAGCGTGTCGATCTCGCTGTCGTCTGACAGCAGCAGATTGCGGCTGATCTCACCGGACGCGCGGAGCCATTCCTGTCGCTGACGTGACTCCTCATAGAGTCGGGCGTTCTCAATGGCGATGCTCGCGGTCGCAGCAAGCGCCGAAATCAGCTCCTCATCCTCTGCGGTGAAATCATTGCCGTCCCGCCGGTTGGTGAGATACAGATTGCCGAAAACTCGGTCCCGGTTGCGGATGGGTACGCCGAGGAACGTTGTCATTGGAGGGTGGTCGACCGGGAAGCCTGAAGATCGTGAATCGTCGGTGATATGCGGCAGTCGAATCGGCTCCGGATGCTCGATCAGCGTCCCGAGGAGGCCCCGACCCTTAGGCAAATCTCCGATAGCAGCGACTGTGATGTCGTCCATACCGACGTGGATGAACTCCTCGAGTAGGCCATCGGAGCCGATGACCCCGAGCGCGGCGTATTGGGCCCCGGCGGTCTCGCGTGCCGACTGTGCGATCTGGCGGAGCACGGCGGGCAACGACAGCTCCCTGACGATCGCGCGGTTGGCGTCCAACAGCCGTTGCAGACGATGCTGGGCAGACAAAACCCGGCCGGCTTGGTCGACGAGCTGAGCCATCAGCCGCTCAATCGACAGCTGCGGCCCATCGCCGACCTGCATGAAATCACCGGGGGCCGGCTGGGGGAGCTGATCACCGGACATGTCATTTCCAGGCTAGTCGGCGCGATGTGCTGCGACTAGTGTCCCCCGACCAGCGTGTCCGCAAGTGAGCAGGATGCCCGTTAGCCGTCGTACTGCGCTCGTTGGAGCAGGCGTCCGCTGATCCGGCTCGGCATGATCTGGATGAACAAGTCTCGGATACCCGGTGCCCACTGCGCGAGATCGTCCGTCTCCCACTGCTGAATCACTTCCGCCGGTGCCGCCACCGCTCTTGCTCGACCGTTGACTATCACACTCCATCCCGTCCGCTTGTCGTGGTCGAGGTCGTCCACCTCGAGGGCGACGTCGGTAGGCCGTACCAACTCGGAAAGGATTCCTTCGGGCGAAGTGCGAAAGTACAGGGCACCTGAGCGAAAGACGTAGTTGATGGGACGGACCTGCTGGCTGTCGGCCGCCTGCCACGCCAGGCGGCCGAGCGAATGGGTTTCGAGCAGGTGGATGCATTCGGATCGGACCAACGGGCCGAACGTGCGAACTGGGGTGTCGTCGAAACCTTGCATGTTGGTGCTCCTAGCGGTCGAGGTCGACGTTCATCGTGTGCTCCTGCAAACCTTGCACGTCGGCTCGCTCCAACGTTGCCATCATGGCCGCGGAACGAATACAGGACTTGGGCTTCAGTTGGGCTGACTTTGGTCCTGCGCAGCTGGGTTTCTGCGATCACAGGATGAGCGCGACTTGGTGAATGGGCGAGGGTCGCGATTCCCCATCGGCCTGCGGAGGAGAAAGATGTCTGACGTGACTGAAAAGGGTCGACCCACGAGCAATTTTTCCGAGCTGTCGCGTTCAGAGTGCGAGAAGCTCCTGGCGGAGCACTCTGTCGGCCGGGTGGGCCTGTCCGCTCCAACTGGACCGCAGATCCTGCCTGTCACCTACGCCTACTACGGCAAGACTGTCGTCTTCCGTACCTCGCCCTACGGCGTGTTGTCCTCGCTCGAACGCCATACACGTGTCGCCTTCGAGATCGACAACATCGATGAGGAACGCGAAACCGGCTGGAGCGTGCTGGTGCTGGGCTCGGCGGAAAGGGTGACGCAGGAATACACGCTGTCGACGTTGTGGAAGGAGGGTCCTGTGCCCTGGGCGAGCGGAACCCGCAATCTGTTCATTGCGATCACTCCCGATTCGATTACGGGACGCTCAGTGGGAGCGCGGTTCGCAGACTGACGGTCGGCTGAACGACTAACTCGTTGAAGACTCGTGTACGTCGTTCAGGCGAGTAATCGCCGAAGGAACTGCAGCAGTCCCGTCGGCCCGTCAACGATGACATCGGCCTGGTCGATGAGTGCTGGCGGAGCGTCGGCGGAGTCCACTGCGACGCGTAAGACGTCGCCCCCGCGAGCTTTCAGCTCAAACGCCGCAGCAAATGCAGAAAGGTCGCCGAGATCGTCGCCAGCTACCACAACACCGCGGGCCTTGGAATCACCGATGACCCGACGAATGGCGTCGCCCTTGTCGCTGTGCACGGCTGGGCGCAGCTCCCAGACCTGCTTCCCGAGTATGACTTCCAGCCCGTGTCTCTCAGCGATTTGCCGCGCTGCTCGATCGATGGGCGCCGCCCAGCGGTCGGGGTTGGCGACCCGCCGCGTATGGATCGCAACCGCGTACTGCTTGTCCTCCAGGTAGGCGCTGCTGTCACGCACTGCAGCGCAGTCGCGCAGATCTTGCTGAGCCGCCAGGACTGCCGGGCGGGCCGCCTTCAGCCGCGGATCTACCCATAGCTGGCCGTCGCGGATCTCTTGAAGTCCGTACAGTCCGAGGTAGCGCACTCCCGGGGCAGCAGCATGCTGGGCCAGATAATCAGCCGGGCGACCCGACAGCAGCGCGACCGCGGCGAACCGGGCAGCCAGCTGAGCAAGCAGCTCTACCGTCCCGGGCAGCGGTCTTGCTTGGTTCGGATCATCGACAATCGGGGCCAGTGTGCCGTCGAAATCGAGGCACAGAGCGGTCGTCTGGGCCTGCGCCGCCACTCCGGCAGCGTGCTCGGCCAATACCTTGTCGGGTGTCGGCGTCACGACTGGTGGTCAAGTGAGAAGGTATGCCGCTCGCCTGGGTGCAAGTCCACGCGTCGTCGCGCACCAAAACAGTAATGGGTGCTGCCAGGCCGGGGCGTGAACTGACCTCGATCCGGTCCTCGGAGAACACAAGCTCGACGCGGTGGCTGCGATAGTGGACGCTGAAGCGCAGTTGTTTGATCTCTGGCGGGATTGCTGGGTCGAATCGGAGCACTTGCCCGCGGGCGCGCATCCCGGTGAGGCAGCGCAACACAAGATCTACCGTGCCTGCCATCGCTCCTAGGTGGATGCCCTCTGCGGTGGTTCCGCCCTGAACGTCCGCGATGTCACTCTGCAACGCCCGTTGCAGACACTGCCAGGCCTCGTCAGGGTCGTAACGGGCAAGAACCCAGGCGGTCACAACAGAGCTGAGGGTTGACCCATGCGAGGTGCGTGCCAGGTAGTAGTCGACGGTTCGGGCCAGTTGTTCCTCAGTTACTTCGTAGCCCATGTTGGCGAGTAGGCCGCAGAGCTCGTCTCGCGACAGGAGGTACAGCAACATCAGTACGTCGGGCTGCTTGGAGACCTTGTAGCGATTCGTGCTGTCGCCTTCAGCTTCAAGCACGCGGTCCAGGCGTTGGATGTTGCCGTACTTGGCCCGGTAACCTTCCCAGTCGAATTCGCGCAGCTGATCGTAGCCCTCGAATTGACTCAGCACACCGTCGGCGTGGAACACGACGGTCATCTTCTGACTGATGTCGCGCCACCGCTCCAACTCGTCGTCGCGGATCATCAGCTCCTCGACCAGCTCTTGGCGGTAGTGCGGCGGTAGCTCTTGCAACGCCTCTAGTGCTCGCAGCAGCACCCAGACCGCCATGATGTTTGTGTAGGTGTTGTTTCGCAGCCCGGCCTCGTCGGAGTCGGGGTAGGCCTCGTGGTATTCGTCTGGGCCCATGACGCCGTTGATCTCGTAGCGATCTTGTGCGGGTTGTACGTGGCGATGCTGGCCCAAAACCGCGCGATTTCGATAAGCAGCTCGACGCCGGCGAAGCGCAGGAACTCAAGGCTGCCGGTGACCATGTAGTGCTGCCAGACGTTGTAGGCGATCGCGATGTTGACATGGCGTTGCAGATGCGAGCGGTCGGGCAGCCAGCGTCCCGACATCGGGTTGAGGTGTAGCCGCTGGGTCTCCTCCCGTCCGTTGGAGCCGCTCTGCCAGGGAAACATTGCACCGGCGAAGCCTGCGTCGCGTGCCGCCGCCCGGGCCGCGCCCAGTCGGGTGTATCGGTAATCGATTAAGGCAGCGGCGAGCCAGGGCCGCTGAAAGTTGATGTACGGAAAAATGAACAGCTCGTCCCAGAAGATGTGCCCCCGGTACGCCTCTCCGTGCCAACCTCGCGCCGGCACCCCGACATCCAGGTGGGCGCGACGCGGTGAGACGGTTTGCAGCAGATGGAAAGTGTGCAGGTGCAGCACCGTCGCGCTCCATTCGTTGGCGCTGTCCATCTCGATGTCGCACCGGTTCCAGGCCCGTTGCCAGGCGCGCTGGTGGCTGCTGAGGAGCTCGGCGAAGTCGGCAGCTCTGGCCACTGCCAGGCGGGCGTCATGGCCGGTTTCAGAGATCCCAGGGTCGCGCGAGGTATAGAGCGCGACGATTTTGTCGACTGACAGCGGCTGGCCCTGCTGCAGCTCGACGGTGAGATCGTGGGCAATGAATCCGGGCTCGGGAACCAACCGTGCGGTCCACCTCAACGATCTCGTCTTCGCGCAGCACCCTGGTGCGGGCGGCGAGGGCGACCCGGACGCGTGACTGGTTTGTCTCAACCTGAAGCTCGACGGTTTCTCTGTCGACCTCGGTCTGGCCCAGGGTCGTTAAGTGTTGGCTGTTCAGGTCGCGGTAGCGCTTGACGCCAGCGTTCAGAATCCTGCCATCCAGACCGGAGCGCACCTGAATGCTGTCCGACCAGTTCTCAGCGGTGAACTCCGTCTTCAGGCCGGCCAGGTGCTCGTCTTCCCGGCTAACGAACCGGTACTGCACCACCTTGGTTCGCCGTCCCAGCGGCGTCCTGCCAGGTAAACCGGCGGATCAGCGTTGCATGCTCCATATCCAGTTCGAGGTGGTGGTCTTGGACGCCGGGTTGCTGCATGTCGAACCAGGGACCGCCGGCGATCCGAAATTCCAGCGGGAGCCAGTTGGGGACGTTGACCAGGTCCTCGTTCTCCACCTGCCGACCTGCGATCTTGCTGGTCAACCGGTTGTAAAGGCCGGCTACGTAGGTTCCCGGATAGTTGACGTCGTCGGCCTTGGCCTCGGGCAGTGCGCCACGCGTAACGAAGTACCCATTGCCCAGCGCACAGAGCGCTTCGCGCAAGCCCTGGCGTGCTGGGTCGAAGCCCTCATAGACCAGCGTCCATACGTTCGGCGGCCGCTCGGTGTATCGCCGCCGGATCTCCTCGGCTGCCTGCCGTTCCTGCAACCGGCCCTCGACGAGGGCCGGAAAGGAAACGTCGTCCAAGGTAGTCACCACCAGGTCGGCGCCGATATCGGCCAACTGCTGCTGGTCGCCAAGGCGGGCGACGCCGATCGCGGCAAAGCCGCCCGCCTTGGCCGCCTGCACCCCGCTCGTCGCATCCTCGACGACAAAACACACCTCGGGCGAAAGTCCGAGCTCCTCCGCAGCGGTCAAGAAGATCATGGGGTCGGGTTTGCCGCGGGCAAAGTCGCGGCCGGAGATATCGGCATCGAACAGCTCCTCCAAGGTCATCCCACTGTGTACGAAGCCATAGGCGAGGCGCTGTTCGGCAGTGAAGGTGTCGAGTCGAATCCGTTCGAGTAACAGCATGGCGTTTTTCGACGAGGACGCCGCCGCCACGCGAATCCCACTGTTCTTGACAGCGAGGATGAACCTCAATGCATCAGGAAAGGCCCTGAACCGGCCTTGCTCGATGAGCTGGACGACGCTGCTTCTGCTTGACGTCCGCGTACTGTTCGCTCCGCCGGTCCACATCGGGCACGCCGAAGTACTCAAGCGCGGCCCGAGCGCCTGCCAACCGTGGCTTGCCGGCCATTAGTTGCTGGTACACCTGGGTCGTAAACCGCTCGGCGGTCCAGCTGGTCCGGTCACGGATATCGCGCCAGTCGCCTTCCAGCAGCTCCTTGAGCGCTTCGCGCCACGCCAGCTCGTGCGGTGAGTCGACGAGCACCCCATCCACATCGAAAATCGCACCCTGGTAGCCCATTAGCCCTCCCAATTCCGCAGAACTCTTGTGTCGGTCCGTAGCGGGCTGACGTGTGACTCACACGCCAAGTTGCCCGCCGTCGAATCTCCTGGCAATCATCATCGATCCTTGACAGCTCACGATGTCCTCAACTTGGCAGCAATATCGAATGCGACCTCATCCCAGGAATCGACGCCTCCGTCGGTGATGCCGGACCGTACGACGATCACGTGATCTTGGGAAAGAGGGATCAGCTGCCGAAGGTAACCGTGCGCGGCGTAGGCGTAGCCGCCCGTCTCTAGTGGCATGCCCCACCACTGGCACTTGTAGTAGCCGCCAGCATCCTTCCCCTACTGATCGCTCATCCACGGGCGCGTGTCGCTCGGGTCACGGTACTGAAACGCCGGTCCGGATCGGCGGCAGTCTGCTGCCATCGAGAAAAGAGCCTGGCGTGGAATCCGGCGGGTCTTTGAGGAGGCGCCACCGGGGCTTGGGTGGCAACTGCAGTTTGCCGAAGGCGACACCGCGACGGTGCTGGTGGCTCAGGTGGCCGACGCCGACCTCCTGTGATTGGGGCCTGTACCAATCAGGACTGGACCGGCGATGTCTCGGGCCCCGTAACACATGAGTGCCTGGGCCGGATGACCTACGACAAGATCGTTTTGGGCTGGACCGAGGGAACCACCGGGCGCCGGGGCTGGAAGCTGCAGCGGAGGAGGCGGTGCTGCGCGGATCGCTACTCAGCATTGTCCGATTCCGCCGGCGGTAACGGCCTCGCCGGCACGTCCTTCCGAACGAATCAACGTCGAGGAAGGGCTCTTCGACTCGATTCGTCGGATCGAGAGCACCTACCCAGGCCTAAGAATCGAGGTCACGCACAGGAGCGCAGGTCGGTACGGCGTTGGAACAATCATTGGACAAGGCCGCCCTGCTCGTGTTGGGCTCGCATCACAGCGAGCAGGCCTGGAGCATTCGCGTCGGACCGATCGCTGAGGAGTTGATGCGACGTTCGCCCTGCCCGGTGATGCTGGTCGGCCGCAGTGGCCATCAGCGGGGATCCAACTGAGGTGAACGGGAACCCCCATTTGTGCCCGCAGGTTGCATCAAGGCGGCTCGCCCCACTGTTGTGTCGCGTGTGTCCCTCTGTCCCGTGCGGGCCTCTCCGATCGCGTGCAGTCACATGAACTGCCCATGCTTCACCCGCGAGCTGCGCAGCTGACTGAAACTCCGGCTGGCTGCCACCTCGGCTCAGTACGTCTCGTATGCACCGGCGTTCGCCGCGCGCATTGCACTGACATAGCTGGTGCGCTCATAGGCCTCTCCATCAGTGCCTGCCGGTACCGCGAGCATGCCGCGGAACTGATCTACGGTCTGGAAGCCCTTGCGCCTCATCCAGGTATCCAGCCCGTCCAGTAGCACTGCCACGTACTCGGGCCCGTGACGCAGCAGCGCGGAGGCGGTCATGACCACGTCGGCGCCAGCGAGCAGGTAGGCGGCGACATCGTCGGGAGTTTCGACGCCAGAGGTGGCAGCGAGTGCGGCACGCACCCGTTCCCTCAGCAACGCGATGCACATCCGGGGAAGTCGCCCCTCCAGTTGGCTGGAGAGCGTCACGTGAGGCTCCACCGCGAGCCCATCGGCATTGATGTCAGGTTGCAGGAAGCGGTTGAACAGCACCAGAGCGTCGGCTCCGGCTTTGTCCAACCGCTGGGCCATCTCGCCGATTGAACTAAAGAACGGGCTGAGCTTGACCGCGATCGGGACGGTCACTACGTCCTTGACCACGGTCGGCAGCCGCACGGAGGCACCGCGTTCGACGAGCTGCTCGTGGCGGCGCCGGTACTCGACGAGATCGGCGACGGTGATCATCTTCAGGCCGTGCCGCTCGCAGTACGGGATCAGGTCGGGCACGCGCGCCATCGTCCCGTCGTCGTTCATCACCTCGCAGACGACGCCGGCGGGCGTCAGCCCGGCGAGCCGCGCGAGGTCGACCGCCGCCTCGGTCTGGCCGATGCGCTCGAGCACGCCGCCCGGCTTCGCGCGCAGCGGGAACACGTGGCCCGGCTGCACGAGGTCGCGGTGCGTCGAGTCGGGATGGATCGCGACCTGGATGGTGCGGCTGCGGTCGGCCGCGGAGATGCCGGTAGTCACGCCCTCGCGAGCCTCGACCGACACGGTGAAGGCGGTGCCGAGCGGCGCCTCGTTGTGGTCGGTCATCGGGCGCAGGCCGAGATGGTCGGCGCGCTCCTCGGTGAGGCAGAGGCACACGAGCCCGCGCGCGTGCGTGGCCATGAAGTTGATCGTCTCGGGTGTCGCGAACTGCGCGGCGACGACGAGGTCGCCCTCGTTCTCGCGGTCGGGATCGTCGACGACGACGACCAGACGGCCTTCGCGGATGTCTTCGATCGCCTCCTCGATCGTCGCGAACGGCGTGGTGACGGCCATGCGAAAGGCTAGCGAGCGAGCAACCGCTCGACGTACTTCGCCAGGACGTCCACCTCGAGGTTCACGCGATCGCCGGCGGCGAGCGCGCCGAGCGTGGTCTCGCTCAGGGTGTGCGGGATCAGCGCGATCGCGAAGCCGGCGTCGTCGAGCGCGGCGACCGTCAGGCTCGTCCCCTCGACGGCGACCGAGCCCTTCTCGACGACGTAGCGCATGAGGTCGGGCGGCGCGTCGACCCAGATGCGGCGCCCGTCGCCCTCCGGCTCGACGCTGCGCACGGCGCCGACGCCGTCGACGTGGCCCTGCACGTAGTGGCCGCCGAGCGGCTCGCCGGCCCGCAGCGCGGGCTCGACGTTGACCCTCGACCCCGGCTCGAGGGTTTGCAGCGACGTGCGCGAAAGCGTCTCGGGGACGGCGTCGAAGGCGAGGCGGCCGTCGGTGCGGTCGACGACCGTCAGGCAGACGCCGGAGAGCGCGATCGAGTCGCCGAGCTGCGCGTCGCGCGCCGTCTGCGGCGCCTCGATCGTCAGCCGAAGGCTCGCCCCGTCGGCCTCGACCGCGGCCACCACCCCGACCTCACGGATCAGCCCCGTGAACATGTTCCAAGGCTACGCGGCCTCGACCCCGGGCCAGGCGCACCGACTTACCGAATCAGGGTCAGAGGCGCTCGCAAGGCCGGACGCCGGGCTGCGCCCGGCGGGAGGCCAGGCAAGCCTGGGCGGTGGCGCGCGAAAAGAAGGGGGCCCACGGGGGCACCGGGCCCCGGGCTAGTCGCCGTAGACGAGCGTCTCGACCGTCTCGCGGACGGTCACCTCGAGGCGGCCGCGCTCGCCCGGGGCGGCGACGGCCAGCTCGCCGAGCAGCTCCGCGACCGCGTCGCGCTGGGCCGGCGCCAGCTCGTCGGTGCCGATCTCCGTCACCTTCCGCCGCAGCTCGTCGTTGCCGAGCTGCCGCGTGAGCCAGTGCGACAGGAGGGTGACGATCTCGTCGTCGGCACGGCGTGTGAGATCAGGGTTCGTGGACATACGCGTCGAGGAGCACGTCCTCGCCCACCGGCCGCGCCGTCAGGTGCGAGAGCGTACGCGAGGAGCCTAGCGGAGCGGTCGGCGCCGCTCCATCTCCCGCGAGGACAGGCGCGACGAACAGCGGCTAGCCGGTCGACCAGGTCGGCCTCGAGAAACGCCGCCGCCAGCGTCGGCCCGCCTTCGAGCAGGAGCGACTGGACGCCCTCCCCCGCGAGCGCCTGGAGCTCGTCGGCGAGCCCGCCCGTGCGCAGCTCGAGGTCGACCGCGTCCGGCAGCGGCCCACGCGAGAAGACGAGCCGCCGCGGCTGCCCGCGCGGCGTGTCGACGCCGCGGGCATCGAGCCGCGGGCGGTCGACGCGCGCCGTGCCGCCGCCCACCGCGACGGCGTCGACCTGCGCGCGCAGCTCGTGCACCAGCCGGCGGCTCGCCTCGCCGCTCACCCAGCGGCGGCCCGGCACCGTGACCCGCCCGTCGAGCGTGACCGCGACCTTGTAGAGCACGAACGGCCGTCCCCGGACGACCCACGTGCGCCACGCCTCGTGCAGCACGCGTGACGCCCAGTCGTCGGCCAGCTCGACCTCGACTCCGCCGCGCCGCAGCGTCTGCGCGCCGCCGGCCGCCTCGGGACTCGGATCGCCGACGCCGACGACGACGCGCGCGACGCCCGCGGCGACGATCGCGTCGGCGCACGGCGGCGTCGTCCCGTGGTGCGCGCACGGCTCGAGCGTGACGTACATCGTCGCGCCGCGCGCACGCTCGCCCGCTTCCGCCAGCGCGACCGCCTCGGCGTGGCGCCCGGCGCCCGCCTCCGTGACACCCTCGGCGAGGATGACGCCGTCGCGCACGAGGACCGCGCCCGACGGTCGGCTTCGGATGCGCCCGCTGGTGGGCGGCGCGCGCGATCTCGACCGCGCGCTCGAGGCTCACCGGATCGCCTGCTCGAGACCGCGGTACGCGGCGACCGGGTCCGCCGCGGCGAAGATCGACGACGCTGCGACGAAGAGCGACACGCCCTCGTCGCGCAGCCGCACGATGTTGTCGGCGCCGACGCCGCCGTCGACCTGGATGCGCACACCCGCCGGGAGCAGCGAGCGCAGCTCGCGCACGCGCCCGTACGTCCGCTCCTGGAACGCCTGGCCCGAATAGCCGGGGTGGATCGACATGCAGAGCACGATGTCGACGCCGGCGGCGACGGCGGCGACGGCGGCGGGATCGCTCTCGGGGTTGAACGCGAGCCCGGCCGCGAGCCCGTGCTCGCGCGCGGCGGCGATCGTCGCCGGGACGTCGTCGACCGCCTCGAAGTGGAAGGTGACGCTGTCGCCGCCCGCCTTCGCGAAGGGCTCGAAGTACTTGGCGGGGCGCTCGACCATCAGGTGCACGTCGACGGCCGCGCCGGTGCGGTGGATCCGCTCGGAGATCGCCTGCAGGACGATCGGCCCCATCGTGATCGGCTCGACGAAATGGCCGTCGCCGACGTCGAAGTGGAAGACATGCACGCCGGCATCGAGCAGCTCGTCGACCTGTTCTCCGAGCCGCGCGAAATCGGCGCCGTACAGCGACGGCTCGACCTCGACCTCACGCGCCCAGTCCGACCAGCCCATCGCCCCGATCCTACGAAGCGGTGCGCAGCCGGGCGATGAAGAAGCCCGACGTCCGGTCGCGGTGCGGCAGCGTGAGCAGGAACTCGGGGCGCTTCGGGTGCGCGTACTGCGGCCACTCGCCGCCGAGCGGCTCGACCTCGAGCCCGGTCGCGTCGACGACGGCCTCGTTCTCGTCGGCGTTGATCGTGCAGACGGCGTAGACGACCGTTCCGCCCGGCTTCACCCGCGAGGTCGCGGCCGCGAGCAGCTCGTGCTGCAGCTCGGGCAGCGGCTGCGAGCGCCAGCGCAGGTCCGGTCGCCGCGCGAGCACCCCGAGCCCCGAGCACGGCGCGTCGACGAGCGCGCGGTCGAACCCCGAGAGCTCGAGCTCGCACACGTCGGCGTTGACGACCTCGACCCCGGGTAGCTTCTGCTCCGCGAGAGCCGCGGCGCGGCCGGGATGGATCTCGACCGCGGTCACCTGCGCGACCTCCGCCGAGAATCGCCGACTTGCCCGCCCGGCGCGGCGCAGGCGTCGAGCACGCGCTCTCCCTCCTGCGCGCCGACGACGAGCGCCGCGAGCTGCGACGCGCGGCTCATCGGCCGCATGCGTCGCGGCGTCCACCCGCTCGACGGCGTACGCGCCCGGAACGTCCGTCGGCTCGCCGACCGGCGACCGGCGAGCGCACCTCGAGCGCCGGCGGCTCGTTCTGCGCACGCATCAGCTCGAGTGCCGTCTCGGCGCCGAGATCGCGCGTCCACACGTCTGCGATCCAGTCCGGATACGACTCCTTCACCGGCCCGTCAGGCAGCGACGCGACGAGACCGCGAAAGCCGCTGCGCCAGCCGACGCATGACCGCGTTCGTGAACGGCACCGCCCGCTCGCGGCCGGAGGCGCGGACGAGCTCGACCGCGTCGTCGACGATGGCGTGCTGCGGCAGCTCCGTGAACGCGAGCTGGTAGGCGCCCAGCCGGAGCGAGGCCTTGACCGGCCCGTCGAGCTTGCGCACCGGCCGCCGCCCGATCTGCTCGATCCCGACGTCGAGCACGCGCACCCGCTGCACCGTCCCGAACGCGAGCCGCTGCGCGAGCGCGCGGTCGCGCGCGTCGAGCGTCGCGACCGCCGAGACGAGCGCGCGGTCGGTGTAGGCGTCGTCGTCGAACGTCCGCCGGACGACCTCGAACGCCGCGCGCCTCGCGGGGGCGATCATCGGACGCCGCGAAGGAACTCGTCGTACGCCATCCGCCGCCGGCCCTCGGGCTGGACGACCTCCGGCACGAACTCGCCGTCCTCGAGCCGCGCCTGCCAGACGGTGACGCGCCGACCGTGGAGCGTCGTCCACGCGCCGATGTGCGGAGACAGCGCACGCACGCGCCGCCAGGCGTCGAGCGGGTCGGAGAGGTCGAGCTCACGGTCGGCGGGCGTGATCTTCTCCGCGTAGCTCGCCGCCCTCCTCGGCCTGCGGCGTGAACACGGGATCGGCGAGCACCGTCGGCGAGCTGCCGCGCGGCGAGCTCGCCGGCGCGCTCGTAGACGCCACCGGCGTCGAGGTCGCCCACCGTGAACGCCTCCTGCGCGGCGACGGGCCCGGCGTCGAGCTCCTCGACCGTCCGGTGGATCGTCACGCCCGGTCTCCTCGTCGCCGGCGAGAATCGCGCGCTCGACCGGCGCGGCCCCGCGCCAGCGCGGCAGCAGCGACGGGTGGACGTTCACCCACAGCGACTGCTCGAGCAGCCGGGGCGGGATGTAGAGCCCGTACGCACAGACGACGACCCGGTCGACCGGCTCGGGCAGCGCCGGCCGCTCCGGCTGGTGCACGACGATGCCGAGCCGCTCGGCGGCGAGCTTCGCGGGCGGCGGCGCGCTCCGTCCGGCCGCGGCCGCGCGGCGCGTCGGGCCGCGTCAGCAGATAGGCGATCGGCTGCGACTCGAGGAGAGCCGCTCGAGGACGTCGGCGGCGAGCGGCGCGGTGCCCGCGAAGGCGACCTTCACCGGAGGACGACGCGGGGCCGCAGGATGCGAAGCGCGTCCTTGCGGTGCTCGTCGTCCGTGCGGTCGATGATCAGCACGCCGTCGAGGTGGTCGAGCTCGTGCTGGACGACGCGCGCGCTGTAGCCCTCGAGCTCGTAGGTGCACCGGCTTGCCGTCCGGTCGAGCCCCTCGACGACGAGCCGGAGCGAACGCTCGACCGGCACGCGGACGCCCTGCAGCGACAGGCAGCCCTCCTCGTCGGGCTCGGTCTCGTCGGACCGCTCGACCACGCGCGGGTTGACGACCGACACGCGGCCCGTCCTCGCCGTCGACGAACACGAACACGCGGCGGAGCACGCCGACCTGCGTGGCCGCGAGACCGACGCCCTGCGCGTCCTGCATCAGGCCGATCATGCGCTGCGACGAGTCGCCGCACGTCGTCGTCGACGCCCTCGACCTCGTGCGCCGGCATGCGCAGCGCCGGATCGCCGTACTGCCGGATCTGCGCGAGCGCGAGCTGCCGCCGCGCCTCGGCCTCGACGTCCTCGGACGGCTCCTCGTGGCTCGTGGTCGTGGAGGTGGTCGTGCCGTCGTGCTCGTGGTCGTGGGCGTGTTCCGACATCGGCCCGGCAGTCTACGGAACGGCCGGGAAGCGGCCGAGGATCCAGTCGGCGTCGAGCGGCTTGCGACGGTAGTCGGACCCGCCGACGGTCACGAAGTCGCGCGTGCGCGGGTTCATCGGGAGCCGTCGCCTCGACCGGGTACCAGCGGTTGTGACGCTCGATCAGGTCGTTCACCTCGCCGAAGTCCCAGCGCGCGGCCGTCTCGGCCCACGTGCCGGGCGCGCCTCCGCGTAGGCCGCGGTCAGCCGGGCGAGGTGGGCCTCGATCTCGTCCTCGATCTGACGCAGCCGCTGCATGTACGGCAGCGGCCCGCCGAGCGACGGCGAGGTAGTTGTCGGCCTCGACACGGAAGTTGCGCAGGCGGCGGCGCAGCGGCCTGCCGGCCAGCGGGTTCACGTCGTGGTCGTCGGCGAGCCGCTCACGCTCGCGCTGCGACGGCGGCGTCACGTCGCGCACGCCCCACTCGCCGATGATCTCCTCCGGGCGCGGGCTCTTCATGCTGCCATGGTGCCTGGAAGCTCTACGATGCGGGCTGCGTCGCCGGACGAGGTCGGCGGCGCGCTGCCGCGGCCTCGGTCGCGCCGATAGGCGCGCATGTGGACGAGCACCGTCGCGCCCGGCTGCAGGTACGGATCTCGCCGAGCTCGCGCCGATCATACGAGCCGCATCCTGCAATGGTTCCAGCGTTAGAGCGACTGCGGATCGACGTCGACGACCGCCGGTGAGCCCGGCGCGGCGCATCGCCGGCGCAGCGGCCGAGAGCAGGCGCGCAGCCTGCGTGGCGAGGCGCCGCGGCTGCGCGGTCTTCGCCGACGAGCTGCGCACGGTGGCGTCCGCGCAGACGCAGCAGCGGCGCCGGGCCGAGCAGCTCGGCGCCCTCGATCGCGGCCGCGCTTGAGCTCCTCGAGCGCACGCGCTGCACCGGCTCCGGCGCTCGGGCCGGACGACGACGATGCGGACGATGTGCGCGAACGGCGGATAGCCGAGCGCCTCGCGCCGCTCGAGCTCCTCCGTCAGGAAACGCGCCACGTCGTGGCGCGCGGCGTAGACGATCGGACGCGCGTCCGGCTGGAACGTCTGCACGATCACGCGGCCGGGCGCGTCGCGCCCGCTCCGCCCGGCGAGCTGCGTGATCAGCTGGAAGGTCCGCTCCTCGGCGCGGAAGTCCGGCAGCCCGAGCCCGGTGTCGGCGTCGACGACCGCGGCAAGCTCGACGCCCTCGAAGTGATGGCCCTTGGCGACCATCTGCGTGCCGAGCAGCACCGCGCCTCCGCGCGCGGCGGCGAACCTGCGCGAGCGCCGCGGCGAGCTCCTCGGGCCGCGTGACGGCGTCGGCGTCGAGCCGGATCAGCTCGAGCTCGGGCAGCTCGCGCTCGAGCTCGCGCTCGAGCTTCTGCGTGCCGGCGCCGAGCCGCGCGAGGTCGGGCGAGCCGCAGCGTCGGGCATGTCTCCGGCGATACCTCCGCGTGGCCGCAGTGGTGGCAGCGGAGCTGCGCCTCGCCGGTGCAGCACGAGCGCGACGTCGCAGTTCGGGCAGCGCAGCGTCGTGCCGCACGCGCGGCAGTGCAGCGCCGGCGCGACGCCGCGGCGGTTCAGCAGCAGGATCGCCTTCGAGCGCCGCTCGGCGACGCCG
Organism: uncultured Thermoleophilia bacterium; assembly: GCA_963742615.1. Classification (GTDB taxonomy): domain Bacteria; phylum Actinomycetota; class Thermoleophilia; order Gaiellales; family Gaiellaceae; genus PALSA-600. Next base: position 25,259 of record CAVUMS010000006.1, read on the forward strand.
CGCAGCTCGGCGAGGAGCGGCGCCGAGAGCGGATAGCCGGCCTCGCGGCGCAGGTCGACGACGCGCACCGGCGGCAGCGAGGCGCCGAGCCGGCCGCCGAGCGTCGAGCCGCTCGAGCGCCGCCCAGCTCTCGGGCCGCGGCGTCGCCGAGCCGAAGACCGCGGCCGCGCCCTCGAGCGCCGCGCGCTTCACCGCGACCGTGCGCGCGTCGTAGCGCGGGTCGGAGTCCTGCTTGTACGACTGGTCGTGCTCCTCGTCGACGCACGATCAGGCCGAGCCCGCGCACCGGCGCGAAGACCGCCGAGCGCGCGCCGACGACGATCCGCGCCTCGCCCGATGCGATCCGCTCGCGCTCGTCGCGGCGCTCGGCTTCGGTGAGCGCCGAGTGGAGCACCGCGACGCGGTCGCCGAAGCGCGCGCGCAAGCGTCCGACCGTCTGCGGCGCGAGCGCGATCTCCGGCACGAGCACGATCGCACCGAGGCCCGCGCTCGAGCGCGGCCGCGCACGCCTGCAGGTAGACCTCCGTCTTCCCCGAGCCGGTCGCGCCGTGGAGCAGCAGGTTGCCGCCGCCGGCGTCGATCGCGCGCGACGATGCCGCTCGACCGCCGCGCTTCTGCGCGGACGAGCGAGCGTAGGCGCCGCCTCGCCGGCAGCTCGTGCCGTCCGCCGCGGCGACGGCTCCTGCACCTTGCGCCGCTTCGGGATGCGCGGCGCGACCAGCGCGAGCGCGCGCGCCGGCGTCGAGCCGTAGTAGTCGGCGAGCCAGAGCGCGAGCTCGACGAGCGGCTGGCGGCATCGAGCCGACGACGGCCTCGACCGGCCGCGTCTCGACACCGGGCGGCGGCTCGCGTCCTGCAGCCCGACGACGATGCCGCGCGCGCGCGAGCGACCGAACGGGACGCTGCACGATCGCCCCGACCTGTGACGTCGTCGTCGACCTCGTACGTGAACTCGCGCGCGACCGCACGCGCGGTGACGAGCGGATAGACGGACGCGTACGCGGCCATCAGGCCGTATGCCGGCTTCGGCCGCTCTTCGCGGTCGCCGCCGTCGGCGACCCGGAGACGCTTGAACGAGAGCGTGCGTCGCCATCATCGCCGATCGCGATCGAGCCCGAGCACGAGGTTGGTGATGACGATCGCGATGTTCATGCCGACGCTGAACGCGAGCAGCAGGCTGCGCGAGATCGCCTCGCCGCGGAACACGAAGACGATCAGGCCCTGCTTCGTCCCGGCACCGCCCGGCGTCGCCGGGAACAGCGTCGCCAGCGACTCGACGGCACGGTGACGAGCAGCGCGTTGCGGAGCGTCGCGTGGACGTGAAACGCGCGCAGGAAGAAGAAGACGCATGCGATCCGGAAGCACCCACGAACAGCGCCTGCGGCCCGATCACGCCGACGAGGACAGCTGGCGCCCGTCGTGCATGATCGCGAAGCCCTGCGCGAACGCGCGGCGCGGAAGCGCGCGTAGTGCTCGACGCGCGATCACGAAGACGATCGAGCGCCGCGACCGGCGATCGCGGCCATCAGGATCGAGCGTGAACCGCTCGTGGCTGCAGGAAGAACGTCCAGTCGACGGCCGGGATGCGCGAGTAGACCTGATGGGTCGGCAGCACGCCGATCGAGAGCGCCCAGACGAGGATCGCGGCCGAGACGACGAAGTCGAAGAGCGTCTCGACGATCAGCGTCGGCGTCAGCGTCGCGTAGGTCGACGCCCGCGATCGCGCGACTTCAGCAGGTAGAGCTTGACGACGTCGCCCGCGCGGGCGGGGACGACCGAGTTGACGCCGACGCCGGCTGCGTACGCGCCGAGCGCGCTGCGGTACCGCGACGCGCTTGCCCGGGTAGGCGGCGCGCACGATGTTCTGCCACGCACGGGCGCGCAGCAGCAGCTTGACGACGTGGCACGCGAGCGGCGAGCCCGAGGGCCGTCCACCCGACGTCGGTCAGATGGTCGAAGAAGACGTGGACCGCGTGGAAGAAGGCGCCCAGGGCGCCCAGGGTACGTCAGCTGTCTGTCGTGGCCTGCGAAGAGGCCTGCGCCCGCGGCGACGAGGATCCAGTCGGTGCCGAAGCCGAGCAGCAACCCGAGCAGGAGCGCCCAGCCGATCAGCTTCGGCGTCTGGTACCGCCGGCAGACCTCGAACAGCTGGATCACGACGTAGAGGATCGAGCCGCCGGCGACGGCGAAGAAGAGCGTCGCGCAGCGCCGGTGCTCGACCCACGCCTGGCCGAGCACGGTGCCGACGAACGTCGGCCCGCCGCCGATCAGCCCGAGCAGCGCGAGGAAGCGCCCAGCTGGGCTGCTCGCCCTCGGCCGCCATCGGCCCGCACGATGCCGAAGCCCTCGGTCATGTTGTGCAGGCCGAAGCCGATGATCAGCACGAGCGCGAGCGACGATCTCGCCCGCCGCCGCCGACTGCCCGATCGCGAGACCCTCGCCGAAGTTGTGCAGGCCGATGCCGGTCGCGATCAGCAGCGCGAGCTGCCGGCCCGGCGTGAGCGTCTCGATCCAGCGTGCGGTGCTCGAACTCGTCGACCGCGGCCGCGCCCGGCCCGACGAACGGCGCGTCGCCCGCGCGCCGCTTCATCCACTCGTCGTAGTAGACGAGGCTCATCAGGCCGAGCGCGAAGCCGACGACGCAGCAGCGCGGCGTAGCCGGCGAACGCGGCCCACGAGTGGCGTCTCGAGGTGCGACTCGACCGGCTCGACGCCCGTGCGAGACGACGTCCCAGAAGCAGGAAGACGAGGATCCCGGTCGCGACCGCGCGTGAGCGACGGCCCGCAGCGCCGGGGTGCGCGGCTCGGGAAGCGCCCGATCGGCAGGCCGACGAAGATCGTGACGCCGGCGATCGCGCCGAGGATGAGGGTCTGGGTGGTGCTCATCTTGTAAGGGTAACCTTACAGCGAGGAAATGTCTACGATCGACGCCAGATGGCGGGACACGGCGTCGACGAGTACCTCGAGACGATCTACTTCCTCGCCTTCCCGATCGGCGAGTACACGCCGGCAGGCGACCGGGTCGCCCCACGCTCGCGTCGCGCGTGGCCGAGATGCTCGGCGTCTCGCGCGCCTCGGCCGGCGAGATGCTGAAGCGGCTCGAGGCGGACGGGCTCGTCGAGCGCGGCGAGCACAAGGAGGCGATCCTCACCGACGCCGGGCGCGAGCGCGCCGAGCAGGTCGTGCGCAAGCACCGCATCATCGAGCGGCTGCTGACCGACTTCATGGGCTACACCGCCGCGGAGGCGCACGTGCACGCCGACGAGCTCGGCGACGACGTTCAGCGACGACATGGTCGAGCGGATCTACGAGCGGCTCGGCCACCCCGACCGCTGCCCGCACGGCTGGCCGGTCGATCCCGACGTCGAGCAGGCGGAGAACCGCGAGCTGCAGCCGCTCGCCGAGCTCGCCCCCGGCGAGCGCGCGACGATCGTGCGGCTCGCCGAGCACGACGGCGATCTGCTGCACTGGTTCTACGACCAGGGCCTCGTACCGGGCGCCGAGGTCGAGCTGCGCGCGGTCGAGCCGGCCGCCGACCAGTTACCGCGTGGTCGTCGGCGGGCGGCGAGCAGGCGATCGGCGAGAAGGCCGCCGCCGGTCTCTTCGTGCGTCTCGCCGCTTAGCTCCAGGCGAGACCGCGCCGCGCTGAGCTCCGATCGCGACGGTCGATGAACGGTCGTCAGCGCGCGATCGGCTTCTGAGCCGGAAGCGGCGATGCCGTCGAGCCAGCGCTCGCGTCACAGTCGTCGACCGGGCGGCTGCGTCGCCGAGCTCGGCGTCGACGGGCTGCGGCTCGTCGCTCGTGGACGAGGACCCGGCGGCGTTCAGCCTGAGCCCGAAGTCACCGGTGGAACGCCGGTTCGCATCAACCTCATCGCGCGATGTCGCCGACTGCCGTCGCAGCGCAGTGCGGTTCGTGCCGCGGCGCGCGAGCTAATCCGGTCGCCGATCAGCCGTACGGCCTTCGGCAAGGACGGGTCGCCGACGCCGCGGGTCACGACTGGCGATCGGCGAAACGCGCTGCGGCGACCGACCGCGACATACGCGATCGCGAGCGTCGACGAGCCCGTGCCGCGACGGCTGGCCGGTCGATCCCGGACGTCGAGCAGGCGAGAGAACGCGAGCTGCGTCGCTCGTCGAGCTCGCGCGCCGGCGCGACCGGGCGCCGTGGTCGAGCTGCGTGCGGTCGAGTCGCCGAGCCGCTCGGCTCCGGCGTCGGCACCGCGGGCGCGGCAGCCGATCGGCGAGACGCGCCGTCGCTCGGACCTCGTCCGCTCTGCGAGCGTAGAGCCGCTCGCCCGTAGACGCCATGCTCGAGCGACGACAGCTTGCCGCACGGGCACGCTCGGCGAGCGCTCTCGAGCAGCACGGCGGCGTCGCCGAGACGTGCTCGACGACGTGTACTCACGATCTCGTACATCGACGACCGACGCCGCCGCGCGCGAAGGATGCACGACGGCGTCGACGCCTCGAGCGACCGATCCGCCGACGTCGACGTGATCGCGCACGTCCGCCGGTCACGTGCCGCCGCGTCGCCCGAGGAGCACGCGGCCCGCCAGCCGCTCGCCAGCGTGACCTGCGACGAGGTCAGGCGACGCAGCGGCTCGTCCACGCGAGTGGCCGAGCGACGCGACGCGAGCTGCGCATCGGCGATCGACGTTGCCGACGAAGGCCTGTCGGCGGTTCTCCTCGCACTTCGCCGACGGGTCAGGCGACCGCGGGCTCGGCGAGCCCGGCGGCCTCGCGTAGCGCGGCCGCCTTGTCGGTGCGCTCCCACGTGAAGTCGTGGTCGTCGCGCCCGAAGTGGCCGTACGCGGCCGTCTTCGCGTAGATCGGACGGCGCAGGTCGAGATCGCGCAGAATCGCCGCCGGCCGCAGGTCGAAGTGGTCGCGGACGAGCTCCTCGATCCGCTGCGGCGTGATCCCCTTCGCCTCGGTGCCGAACGTCTCGACGAGGATCGAGAACGGGTGCGCGACGCCGATCGCGTACGCGACCTGCACCTGGCACCGGTCGGCGAGCCCCGCGGCGACGACGTTCTTCGCGACGTAGCGCGCGGCGTACGCGGCCGAGCGGTCGACCTTCGTCGGGTCCTTGCCCGAGAAGGCGCCGCCGCCGTGCGGCGCTGCGCCGCCGTACGTGTCGACGATGATCTTCCGCCCGGTCAGCCCGGTGTCGCCCATCGGCCCGCCGATCACGAACTTGCCGGTCGGGTTGACGTAGACGAAGCCCGGATCGTCGAGCTGCTTCTCGTCGTAGAGGTCCTTGGGCAGGATCGGGCGCAGCACGTGCTCGATCAGGTCGGGCTTGATCAGCGAGTCGGCGTCGAGGCCCTCGCGGTGCTGCGTCGAGATCAGGATGCGCTCGATCGCGACCGGGCGCTGGCGGCCGTGCTGCGTCGACCTCGTAGCGCACCGACACCTGCGCCTTGCCGTCCGGGCGCAGGTACGGCAGCACGTCGGCCTTGCGCACCTCCGACAGCCGCTTCGTGATCCGGTGCGCCAGCATGATCGGCAGCGGCATCAGCTCGCGCGTCTCGTTGGACGCGTAGCCGAACATCATCCCCTGGTCGCCGGCGCCGATCTTGTCGAGCGGGTCGTCGTCGCTCGGGTCGTGCTGCACCTCGTAGGCCGTGTCGACGCCGAGCGCGATGTCGGGCGACTGCTCGTCGATCGCGACGATGATGCCGCACGTCTCGGCGTCGAAGCCGTACTTCGCGCGCGTGTAGCCGATGTTCTTGATCGTCTCGCGCACGAGCGCGCGGATGTCGATGTACGTGTCCGTCGTCATCTCGCCCGCCACCACCACGAGACCGGTCGTGATCAGCGTCTCGCAGGCGACGCGGCTGTTCGCGTCGTTCGTGAGCGCCGCGTCGAGAACGGCGTCCGAGATCTGGTCGGCGATCTTGTCGGGATGACCCTCGGTCACCGACTCGGACGTGAAGAGGAAGCTACGGGCCGCCATCGCGCCTCAGAGTAACCGCGCCGAGCGCTCTTGGCACTACTCGTCCGTAGGGCGTCGGCCCATCAGGGAGGCCAGCAGGTCGCCGAGCGGCAGCCCGTCCAGGACGGCGCAGACGCCCTCGGTGATCGGCAGCTCGATGCCGAGGCGGTGCGACAGGTCGCGCAGCACCGGCGCAGTGGTCAGCCCCTCGACCACCTGGCCGATCTCCGCCTTCGCCTGCTCGGCCGTCATCCCGCGCGCGATCAGCTCGCCCGCGCGGCGGTTGCGGCCCGACGGATGCCAGCAGGTGACGACGAGGTCGCCCATCCCGGCGAGGCCGGCGAACGTCTCGGGCTCGGCGCCGCACGCCTCGCCGAGCCGCGCCATCTCGACCAGCCCCCGCGTGATCACCGCGGCCTTCGCGTTGTCGCCGAGCTCGAGCCCGTCGACGCCGCCGGCGGCGAGCCCCATCACGTTCTTCGCGGCCGCGCACAGCTCGACGCCGATCAGGTCGCTGTTCACGTAGACGCGGAAGACCAGCGAGTTGATCGCCTCCTGCAGCTCGCGCGCGAAGTCCTCGTCGTCGGAGGCGATCACGGCCGCGCCGGGAAGCCCGGCCGCCACCTCGTCGGCCATGTTCGGGCCGGAGAGCACCGCGACCGGCCGGCCCTCGACGAGCGTCGACAGCCGGTTGCCGGTCTCCGGGTCGAGCCCCTTGACGAGGCTCAGCACCGGCGCGCTGCCGCGCACGTGGGAGAGGACTTCGCGAAACGAGCGGCTCGGCACGGCGAGCACGACCAGGTCGGCGCTCTCGTAGGGCGCGTCGTCGAGCGTCGCGCGCACCGCGAGCGTGACGTCGTGGCGGCGGTCGCGCAGCAGGCCGCTGAACGCCGTCCCCCACGCTCCGCCGCCGACGACGACGACGTTCACGTGCGCTTCCGGAAGTCGATCGCGACCGGGCACTCCTTCGAGCTCGAAGCGCTCCCGCAGCTGGTTCTCGACCCAGTAGCCGTAGTCGCGGGTGACGAGGCCCGGGTCGTTGACGGTGAAGCGGAAGCGCGGCGGGCGCGTCTCGACCTGCGCGCCGTAGAGCAGGTTGAGGCGCCGGGTGCCCTTCGACGGCGCCTGCCGCGCCTCGCGCAGCTCGCCGAGGAAGCGGTTCAGCTCGGCGGTCGGGATGCGGTCGACGTACTTGTCGAAGAGCTCGGCGGTGCGGTCGAGCAGACGCGCGACGCCGCGGCCGGAGTGCGCCGAGACGGTGATGAACGGCGGGCGCTGCCGCAGCCGCCGCTGCAGCTCCGGCCGTATCTCCTCGATCGTCACGGTGCCGATGTCCCACTTCGAGAGCACGACGAGCGTCGCGCAGTGCGCCTTGCGTGCCACCTCGACCGCGGTGATGTCGCCCTCGACGATCCCCTGGCTCGCGTCGATCAGGACGAGCGCGACGTCGGCGCGCTCGGCGGCATCGAGCGCGCGCAGCTCCGAGTAGTAGTCGATTCCCTGGCGCTGACGCCGCTTGCGGCGCAGGCCGGCGGTGTCGACGAGCACGAACGTGCGGTCGCCGCGCTCGACCACGGTGTCGATCGAGTCGCGCGTCGTGCCCGGCACGTCGCTCACGATCGTTCGCTCCTCCCCGACGAGGCGGTTGAAGAGCGACGACTTGCCCACGTTCGGCCGACCGAGGATCGCGACGCGGATCGCCTCCTCCGAGACCGGGCGCCGCGAGCTGCCCGGCAGCAGCTCGACGATCTGGTCGAGCAGGTCGCCGACGTTGGTGCCGTGGAGGCCCGAGATCGGCACCGGGTCGCCGAAGCCGAGCCGGTGCAGCTCGAGCGCCAGCCCTTCCTGCGCCGGATCGTCGATCTTGTTCGCGAGCAGCAGCACCGGCTTGTGCGCCCGGCGCAGCAGCTCGGCGAGCTCCTCGTCGCCGGGCGTGACGCCGGCGCGCGCATCGACGACGAAGAGCACGAGGTCGGCGTCGGCGATCGCCGCCTGCGCCTGGCGCGCGATCTCAGTGGTGATGTGGGAGCGGTCGACGAGATCGACGCCGCCGGTGTCGACCAGCAGGAACTCCTCGCCGTTCCACTCGCAGACGAGCTCCTTGCGGTCGCGCGTCGTTCCCTGCTCGCGGTGCACGACCGCGGCGCGCGAGCTCGGTCAGCCGGTTGACGAGCGTCGACTTGCCGACGTTCGGGAAGCCGACGATGGCGACCGTCCCCTTGAGCGCTGCGCTCACAGCGGGGGCACGACGCCGTGCGGCCGTCCGCGCAGGTGGATGTCGGCGAGCCAGTCGAAGAGCGTGTGGATGCGCTGCTCGATCTCGGCGGTCGCCTCCTTGTAGCCGCGCCCGTTCCGCGGGAGCCCGCTGAAGGTGAGCGGCGCGCCGAACGCGATCGAGCACGGCGCGAAGTTGCCGGGCTTCCAGAACTGCGTGCCGTAGATCGCGACGGGGATCACCGGCACGTCCTCCTGCAGCGCGACCATCGCCGCGCCCGGCTGCGCCCGCCCGGGGTGGCCGCTCTTCTGCCGCGTCCCCTCGACGAACACGCCGACCGTCCGGCCGTCGCGCGCCGACTGGCGCATCAGCCGGACCGCCTCGCGGTCGGACTCGCCCGCGGCGGATCGCGATCGTCCCGAACAGGCTGATGAACTCGCCGAGCGCCGGCAGCTTGAACGCCTCGATCTTCGCGACGAAGTCGATGTTCCGCGGCGGACGCCTGGCCGACGATCGGGATGTCGATCCAGTGCAGGTGGTTGATCGCGAGCACGAGGCCGCCGCGGTGCGGCACCCGCACCTGGCCGTAGGCGCGAAGCCGCGTCGCCGCCTTCGCCAGCGCCCCCATCGTGGGCCGGCCGAGCGCCCACGCGGTCTGCGACGTGTCGCGGCTCACGGCGACGCGACGAGGCGTGCGCGGACGATCCGCTCGATCTGCGCGACGACGTCGTCGACCTGCAGCTGGGTCGTGTCGATCAGCTCGGCGTCCGGCGCCGGGGTCATCCGGCCCTTGTCGGACTCGTCGCGGCTGCGCAGGTCGGTGGCGAGTGCGTCCTCGCCGATGTCGGGCCGCTCCGCCTGCCGGCGGCGCGTGCGGATCGCCTGGTCGGCCTTGAGGTAGACCTTCACCTCGGCGCTCGGCGCGACGATCGTGCCGATGTCGCGGCCCTCGATCACGATGTTGCCGCGGCCGGCCAGCTCGCGCTGCCGCTCGCGCATCACCTCGCGCACGGGCTGGTGGCGGGCGACGACGGGCACCATCCGGTCGATCCGCGACTGCCGGATCGCCGCGGTCACGTCGACGCCGGCGATGAACACGCGGCCCTCCTCGTCGAACGTCACCGGGCTCCGCCGGGCGAGCTCGCCGATCGGCTCGGCGTCGCCGAGCGGCAGGCCCTCCTTGAGGGCGAGCCACGTGAGCGCGCGGTACATCGCGCCGGTGTCGAGGTAGCCGAAGCCGAGCCGCTCCGCGAGCTTGCGGGCGACAGTGCTCTTGCCGGCTCCGGCCGGCCCGTCGATGGCCACGATCATCGCTGCACGAGTTGGTCGAGAAGCTCGAAGAAACCGGGGAAGCTTATAGCCACGCTCTCGGCTCCCTGGAGCTCGACCCCCTCCCGCGAGACGAGGCCCGCCAGCGCCCCGAGCATCGCGATCCGATGATCGCCGTGCGCGTCGATCCGTGCCGCCCCGCGGCCGCGCCGGCGTGCCCCGCACCTCGAACCCGTCCGGGCGGGCCTCGATCCGCACGCCGGCGGCTCGGAGGCCCTCGGTGACGGTCTCGATCCGGTCGCTCTCCTTTGCGCGCAGCTCCGCGGCGCCGCGGACGACGGTCGTCCCGCGCGCGAACGCGCCGACCAGCGCGACGAGCGGAAGCTCGTCGACGAGCCGCGGCACCTCCTCGGCCTCGACCGTCGTCGCGACGAGCGGCGTCGAGCGGATCTCGAGGTCGGCGATCGGCTCGCCGCCGACGGTGCGCCGGTTGAAGATGGCGATCCGCGCGCCCATGCGCTCGAGCACGTCGAGCAGCCCGGTGCGCAGCGGATTGACGTTGACGCCGCGCAGGATCAGCTCGGAGCCGTTCAGCAGCACGGCGGCCGTGATCAGCGGCGCCGCCGACGACACCTCGCCCCCGATCTCGAGCTCGAACGCAGGCAGGCGTTCGACCGGCCAGACCGACACCGACTTCGGCGTCCGGCGCATCCGGACGCCGAGCTCGGCGAAGAGACGCTCGGTGTGGTCGCGGGTCGGGTGCGGCTCGATCACCGTCGTCGGGCCGTCGTCCGCGAACAGGCCCGCGAGCAGGATCGCCGACTTCACCTGCGCGCTCGCGACCGGGAGCTCGTAGGCGATCGGGTGCAGCTCGGCGCCCTCGATCCGGACCGGCGCGTGGCCGTCCGTCGTCTCGATGTGCGCGCCCATCCGGCGGAGGGGCTCCGCCACGCGCTCGTGCGGCCGCAGCGACAGCGACTCGTCGCCGACCAGCTCGAAGCGGCCGCGCTGGCCGGCGAGCAGCCCGCAGGTGAGCCGCAGCACGGTGCCCGCGTTGCCGCAGTCGATCGGGCCGTCGGGCGCGACGAGGCCGCGCAGCCCCACCCCCCGCACGCGGAGCTCGTCGTCGCCGTCGTCGGTGACCTCGACGCCGCACGCGCGCACGACGTCGATCGCCGACAGCGTGTCGGCGGCGCGCCCGAACCCGCTGATCCGGCTCTCGCCCTCCGCGACCGCCGCGAGCAGCACGGCCCGCTGCGAGATCCCCTTCACGCCGGGGACGGCCGCGGCACCGACGAGCGCCGAGGCCGGCTCGATCCGCATACGTCTAGCCGACCTGCTTGCCCATCAAGGTGACGAACGAGCGCACCTCGGCGGCGAACTCGCCGAACTCCGCCGACGGGATCTGCTGCGGCCCGTCGCAGAGCGCCTCCTCGGGGCGCGGGTGCGACTCGACGATGATCCCGTCGGCGCCCGACCGCGACGGCGGCACGCGCGAGCGGCAGCACGAGGTCGCGCCGGCCGGCGGCGTGCGACGGGTCGACGATCACCGGCAGGTGCGTCTCCTTCTTCAGCACCGCGACCGAGCCGAGGTCGAGCGTGTAGCGCGTCGAGCGCTCGAACGTCGTGATCCCGCGCTCGCAGAGGATGATCTGGTGGTTCCCCTCCTTCGCGACGTACTCGGCCGCCATCAGCAGCTCCTCGACCGACGCCGACGGCCCGCGCTTCAGCAGCACCGGCTTCTCGGCCCGGCCGACCTCGGCGAGCAGCACGAAGTTCTGCATGTTGCGGGCGCCGATCTGGATCACGTCGGCGGAGTCGAGCACCGCCTCGACGTGGCGCGGGTCCATCAGCTCGGTGACGATCGGGAGGCCGGTCTCCGCCTTCGCCTCCTGGAGGATCTCGAGCGCGTCGAAGCCGATGCCCTGGAAGGCGTAGGGCGAGGTGCGGGGCTTGAACGCCCCGCCGCGCAGCCAGGTGGCGCCGGCGGCGTTCACCGCGCGCGCCGTCTCGAGCGTCTGCTCGCGGTACTCGACCGTGCAGGGGCCGGCGATCAGCCCGAAGTAGCCGTCGCCGATCCGGCGGCCCTCGACGTCGATCACGGTCGGGTCGGGGGCGATCTCGCGGCCGACGAGCTTGTACGGCTTCAGGATCGGCAGCACCTGCTCGACCCCGGGGTAGCCCTCGAGCGGCAGGAGCGCAAGCTGCTCGCGGTCGCCGATCGCGCCGATCACCGTCGCCTCGCGGCCGCGCTGGACGCGGGCCTCGACGCCGTGCTCCGCGAGCCGCGACAGCACGTGCTCGGTCTGGTCGGTGGTCGCGCTCGCGCCCATCACGATCAGCAGCTCGGGAGATCCGGTGACGGCCATCGGCACAATGATGCCTATGCGCGTCTTCTCGGGCATCAAGCCGACCGGCGACACGACGTTCGGCAACTACAGCGGAGGCTTCCGCCAGTACGCCGCGACGCAGGAGCTCGGCGAGGCGTTCTTCTGCATCGTCGACCTGCACGCGATCACCGTCGAGTACGACCCGGCCGACCTGCACACGCGCACGTACGACCTGTTCTCGATGCTGATCGCGACGGGCCTCGACCCGGAGCGGTCGACGATCTTCTGCCAGAGCCACGTCACCGCCCACGCCGAGGCGGCCTGGCTGCTGGGGGCCGTGACGAGCTACGGGCAGCTCGGGCGGATGACGCAGTTCAAGGAAAAGGGCGAGCAGCAGGGCTTTTCCTCGGCCGCGCTCTTCAACTACCCGGTGCTGATGGCGGGCGACATCCTGCTCTACCGGGCCGACCGGGTGCCGATCGGCGACGACCAGCGCCAGCACCTGGAGCTCGCCCGCGACATCGCCGAGCGCTTCAACTCGCGCTTCGGGCAGACGTTCGTCGTGCCCGAGGGGATCTACCCCGAGATCGGCGCGCGGATCATGGACCTGCAGGACCCGCTCGGGAAGATGGGCAAGACGGGCTCCAGCGAGGCGGGGACGATTCGCATGCTCGACGACGCCCGACGTGATCCGCCGCAAGGTGCGAAGCGCGATCACCGACTCGGGCTCGGAGGTGCGACGCGGCGACGACAAGCCCGGCGTGACGAACCTGATCGACATCTTCTCGGTCGCCGCCGACGAGACGCCGGAGGAGATCGAGAGCCGCTACGACGGCTCCGGCTACGGGCAGTTCAAGGCCGACGTCGCCGAGGCGGTGGTCGCGCTTGCTCGCCCCGATCCAGGAGCGCTATCGCGCCCTGCGCTCGGACGAGGCGGAGCTCCGGCGGATGCTCGCGGTCGGCGCCGACAAGGCCCGCGCGGAGTCCGCGCCGCTGCTCGAGCAGATGTACGAGCGCATGGGCTTCGTGCGTCCGTAGAAGCCCTCTCTGCCGCCGTCACAACCCCGTCACCAGACCGACGGTTCCCGGCGACACCGCCCGTGCCGGTCCGCCATAGTCTCGCGTCGCCGGGCCTGATATCGGCCCATAGATCGACAAAGGGGGATCCATGCACAAGCACCGGTCGAGGACGATTGCCGCCGTCCTCGTCACCGCCTGCGCGGTGTTCGGCCTCGTGGCTGCGACCGCGCGCCAGAGTGCGCAAGGCGCGCCGCTGGTCTCGCCATCGTGCGCGCTGCAGAACGGCGGTGGAGCGGTCAAGCACGTCATCTACCTGCAGTTCGACAACACGCACTACAAGCGCGACAGGCCGGACGTCCCGTCCGACCTCGAGCAGATGCCGCACTTGAAGAACTTCCTCGAGTCGAACGGCACGGTCTTCACGAACGACCACACGATCCTGATCTCGCACACCGCGGGCGGGATCCTGTCGAGCCTCACCGGCCTCTATCCGGACCGCAACGGCCAGACGGTCTCGAACTCGTACGGCTTCTTCAAGCCGGACGGGACGGTCGGGTTCTCCAGCTCGTTCAAGTACTGGACCGACCAGGTCGACGCCGTGCTCGACCCGCTGCCGAACATGATCACGGACGGCCAGAAGACGACGCCGGCTCCGTGGGTGCCGTTCACGCGCGACGGCTGCGACGTCGGCGGCGTCGGCACCGCGAACATCGAGCTCGAGAACACGAACACCGGCCCGACGGGCGACATGACGCGCGTCTTCGGTGTCGGCTCGCCGGAGTGGAACGAGGCGAACGCGAACCCGCAGCTCGCGCAGACCGACTTCGTCGGGATCGCGATCCACTGCTCGCGCTCGCTGACCAGCCGCTGCACGGGCGACGCGAACGCGAAGCCCGACCCGCTCCCGGACGAGCCGGGCGGCTACGACGGCTTCAACGCGCTCTACGGCTCGAAGTACGTGAACCCGGCGATCACGAGCCCGTCGAGCGGGTGCGTCAACAACACGGCCGGGATGCCGATCCCGGATCCGAAGGGCAACTGCGGCTTCCCGGGCTTCGACGGGATGCTCGCGACGAACACCCTCGGCTAGGTCGCGCAGATGCAGGAGAACGGCGTGCCCGTGACCTACGGCTACATCTCGGACGCGCACGACATCCACGTCCCGAACACCGGCTCGGACTCGTTCGTGTCGACCGCCGCCGGGCCGGGGCAGTTCGAGTACCAGCAGCAGCTGAAGGCGTACGACGACGCGTTCGCCGCGTTCTTCACGAACCTTCAGGCACACGGGATCGACAAGTCGAACACGCTGTTCGTGATCACCGTCGACGAGGGCGACCACTTCGCCGGCGGCATCGGCTCGCCCGATCCGCAGCATCCGGGGGCGCTCGCCTACACGCACGCGAACTGCGCCGCGAACGCGCAGGGCATCCTCAACTGCCCGGCGAACCAGATCGGCGAGGTCAACGCGAACCTGCAGCCGCTGACGGGACGCACCGACTTCTCGGTGCACTCGGACGACGCGCCGACCTTCTACCTCAACGGCAATCCGAGGCCGAGCAGCTCGACGGTGCGGAGCCTCGAGCACCAGCTGGCGAACATGAAGCTCTCCGACCCGTACGTGAACAACGGAGCGCTTGCGCCGATCGCCGTCAACTTCGCCGACCCGGTCGAGGAGGCGACGCTGCACATGGTCAACACCGATCCGAGCCGGACGCCGACGTTCACGATGTTCGGCAACGACGACATCTTCTTCACGGCCGGCCCGACCGGCCCGTCGTGCGGAAGCAACCCGTGCGTCGCTCCGGCCTTCGCGTGGAACCACGGTGACATCCAGGAGGAGATCGGCAACACGTGGGTCGGCATCGTCGGGCCGGGCGTCGCCCCGAACGGCGTCGACGCGACGACGTGGACCGATCACACGAACCTGCGTCCGACGATCCTGGCGCTGACCGGCCTGAAGGACACTACCGCGACGACGGCGCCGTGCTCTCGCAGGCGCTGACACCGGCCGGCACGCCGTCGGCGGTGCAGTCGCAGAAGGCGACGTTCGAGCAGCTGCAGCAGCTGTACGAGCAGCTGAACGCGCCGTTCGGGCAGTTCGGGACGGACACGCTCGCAGCGTCGACGCGAGGCATCGAGAGCAACTTCATCGGTGACCTCACGTACCTCGTGACGGAGCGGAACATCACCAACCTGACCGGCGCAGCGGAACCAGCTGGCAGGTGAGATCCACAGTGCGCTTGCAGGCGCGGCGTTCGACGGGACGCCGATCAACCCCGTGCAGGCGGCGCTCTGGCAGGTGCGGGGGGCGAGCCTCCTGGCTCTCGCCCACAGCCTCTGACGGGCGGTTAGCGACGGCGCGATACGGAGGGCTGCCCCTGGGCGGCCCTCCGGAGCGCCTCCACCTCGCCGGCCTCGAGCTCGCGCCACGCGCCGGGCTCGAGCCCGGCGAGCGTCAGCGGCCCGTAGCGGCTTCTGTGCAGCGCCACGACCGGATGCCCGACCGCCTCGAGCATGCGCCGCACCTGGCGGTTCTTGCCCTCGTGGATCGTCAGCTCGAGCGTCGACGGGCCGAGCCTCACGACGCGCGCCGGCGCGGTGCGCCCGTCGGTCAGGTCGATCCCGGCGGCGAGGCGCGCGACGACCGCGTTCGTCGGCTCGCCCTCCACCTCGGCGACGTAGACCTTGTCGACCTCGTAGCGCGGGTGGGCGAGCCGGTGCGCGAGCGAGCCGTCGTTGGTCAGGAGGAGCGCGCCCGTCGTCTCGGTGTCGAGGCGCCCGACGGGGACGACGCGCACCGGGTGCTCGACGAGCCCGACGACGGTCGGGCGGCCCTGCGGGTCGCGCGCGGTCGTGACGACGCCGGCCGGCTTGTGCAGGAGGACGTAGGCGAGCTGCTGCGGGGAGAGGGGCTTGCCGTCGAGGCGCACCTCGTCCTGCCCCTCGACGAAGGTGTTGAGCTGCCCGCGATCGCCGTTGACGGTGACGCGCCCGGCCTTGATCAGCTCGTCGGCACGCCGCCGCGAGCCCACCCCCGCCCGCGCGAGCCAGGCATTCAACCGCATGCCCGAAGTCTGGCACTCGGGCCACGGCCCGCATGCCCCAAACCGGTGCTAGTAGAGGGCGGTCGCGAGCCGGCGGCGGTACTGGACGGTCAGCGGATGCTCGTGGCCGAGCTCGCCGAAGAGGCGCACCATCAGCTCGCGCGTCTCGTCCCGCGACTCGGGGTCGCGCTCGACGCGCTCGAGCAGCAGCCGGAACGCGCCCTCGTAGTCGCCCGCCTGCAGCAGCGGCGCGAGCTCCTCGTCCTCCACCGTCTCGGCCACGGGCGGCTTCGTGAGCTCGTCGAGAAACGCCTCGACGCCTGCCCGCGCCTGCGCACCGACGAACTCGGCGACGACGTGCCCGTTCCGGAATGCCTTCACGGCCGGGATCCCGCGGACGTCGTACTCGAGCGCGATCTGCTGGTTGGCGTCGACGTCCACCTTCGCCAGTCGCACGCTTCGCTCCGCGGTCGCCTCTTCGAGGAGCGGTCCGAGCTGCTTGCACGGCCCGCACCACTCCGCCCAGAAGTCGACGACCACCGGCTCGGTGGCCGACCGCTCGATCACCTCGGTCTCGAACGTGGCGTCTGTGACGTCCATCGACAACCTCAACGCTCGCTCGGCCCGATTCGTTCCGCGATGAGTTTGCGGTTGGCGCGCGGTCGGTATGCAGTGAACGTCACAACGAGCGAGGGGAGCAACACGGAATGGGACAGCCGGTCGTGCACTTCGAGATCATCGGCAAGGATGCCGACAAGCTGCAGGGCTACTACGGCGAGCTCTTCGGCTGGACGTTCGACGCGAACAATCCGATGCGCTACGGCACGGTCGAGCGCGAGCAGAACCTCTCGCCCGACGGCGTGGGGATCGGCGGCGGCGTGGGCACAGGCCCCGACGGCTACGAGGGTCACGTCACCTTCTACGTCGCCGTTCCCGACATCGAGGCGGCGCTCGCCAAGGCGGAGAGCCTCGGCGGCAAGCGCGTGATGGGGCCGGAGAAGGTGATGGAGTCGATCGAGATCGGCCTGTTCACCGACCCCGAGGGTCACCTGGTCGGCGTCGTCAACCCGAGCTGAGCGCGTACAGGCGCCACTCGCCGGGCACGCCCTTCAGCTCGGCCGCGCCGCGGTCCAAGAACTCGAGGCCGGAGCCGGCGACGAGGTCCTTGACGGTGCTCGACACGAGGACCTCGCCCGGCTCCGCCTGAGCCGCGACGCGGGCGCCGATGTGCACGGCGATCCCGCCGACCTTGTCCTCGATCACCTCGCACTCGCCGGTGTGAAGCCCCGCGCGGACCTCGATGCCGAGGTCGCGGACGCCGTCCGAGATCGCCTGCGCGCAGCGAATCGCCCGCGCGGGGCCGTCGAACGAGGCGAAGAAGCCGTCGCCGGCCGTGTCGAGCTCGCGGCCGCGATAACGCGCAAGCTGGCCGCGCACGACGACGTGGTGCCGCTCGACGAGCTCGCGCCAGCCGCGGTCGCCGAGCTCGACCGCCTTTGCCGTCGAGCCGACGATGTCGGTGAAGAGGATGGTCGCGAGCACCCGGTCGGGCTCGGAGGCATCCCAGCCTCCGCCCTCGTAGACCCCGGTGACGAAAGCCTCGAGCTCGTGCACGCAGCGAATCCGTATCGCCGTAGTACGGCATGTGCGGCCCGCCGGGAAGCTCGACGAAGCGTGCACCGGGGATCTGGTCCGGCGGTCCAGCGGGCGACCTCGATCGGCAGGTCGTCCTCGCTGCGGTGGAGCACGAGCGTGGGGACACGGATCGTCGGGAGCACGTCGCGCACGTCGATCTGCGCGTTCATCTGCTCCAGCGCGATGATCGCCCCCGGGCTCGCACTCAGGCGCTGGCGGGAGGCGTGCCACTTGACCTCTTTCTCGGTGGGCTCCCTGCCCTGGCGCTGCAGGAACTCGACCGCGGCTTCGTCCGTCCCCCAGCTCCGCGACCATTCGTCGGCGTCGCGCATGTACTCGTCGAGCGGCTGGCCGAGCGGGAAGTCGGGCGCCCACACGAAGCGCGGCATCGATCCGTAGACGACCAGCGCCGGCGTTCGTTCGGGGTACGTCGCCGCGAAGAGGATGCTCATCGGCCCGCCTTCGGAGGCTCCGACGAGCGCAGCGCGCTCCGAGCCCACTGCGTCCATCACGGCCCGGACATCGTCCATCCGCGTCTCCAGGTTCGCGATTCCCGCGACGCGGTCCGACGCGCCGGTCCCTCGCTTGTCGAAGACGATCAAGCGGCTGAAGGAGGCGATCCGCTCGAAGAACGCGGCGCGCGCGGGATCCTCCCAGATCAGGTCGACGTTCGAGACGGCACCCGGGACGTAGACGAGATCGAACGGCCCGTCGCCGACCACCTGATAGGCGATGCTGACGTCGCCGCTTCTCGCGTACCGCGTCTCGGGCTGCACGCCCGTAGTGTGTCGCGCTCGGCTACGCGGTGCGCTTCTCGGCGACCGCTTCGAGGCGCTCGCGGATCTCGCCCACGTCGGCGCCGAGGTCGTCGACCCGCGGCAGCGCCGCGAGCGACTCCAGGCCGAACACCCGCTCGAAGAGCGGCGTCGTGCGGTAGCGGATCGCCCCGAACTCGTTGTCGCGCCCGCCCTCGGCGATCAGCCCGCGCTCGACGAGCCCGGAGACGACGCCGTCGACGTTGACCCCGCGGATCCGCGCGATCTCCGGCCGTGACACCGGCCCGAGGTAGGCGACGATCGCGGCCGTCTCGAGCGCGGCCTGCGACAGCCCCTTCTCGGCCGGACGCTCGAAGAGGCGCGCGCACGCCTCGGCGGCGTCGGCGGAGGCGCGGAAGGCGAACCCGCCCGCGACGTGCTCGAGCACGATCCCGCTCGAGCCCTCCGCGTAGCGCTTCCAGAGCAGCTCGAGCGCGTCGCCGATCTCCTCCGCGTCGGCCTCGCAGGCCGACTGCAGCTCCTCGAGCGGGAGCGGCTGCGACGCGACCACGAGCAGCGCCTCGATGGTGCGCGCCAGCTCGGCTGACTGCGTCGTCTCGGTCGGGATCAGGCGGAGCGGACGTTCCAAGAGAGACTCCTTTCGGCATCGGCGCGGGAAATCCTTATCGGCGCGAACGGCCCGGCCTGCGCGATCGCGATCTCGTCCTGCTTGCGCAGCTCGAGCAGCGCCAGGAACGCGACGGCGACCTCCACCCTGGACAGCCCGCGGACTTCGCTGTCGAAGTCGAAGCGGCTGCGGCGGCGGAGCAGCGAGCGCCAGCGCTCGAGGAACTGCGAGACCGGCGGGAACCGAAGCGCCATGTGGGCCAGCGACGGCGCGGGCGGCTCGATCGCGAGCACGCGCAGCGCGCCGGCGAGCTTCTCCGGGTCCTGCGGCGCGAGCTTGCGCTCGACCTGCGGCGCAAGCGGCGCCGGCCCGAGCCGGAAGAACAGGTTGCGCCGCTCCTCGATCCGCCGGCGCAGGAACTGCGCGGCCTCCTTCGCCCGCCGGTACTCGGCGAGCCGGCGGGCGAGCTCCTCGGCCGCCTCCTCGGGCTCGAGCTCGGCGAGCTCTGCGTCCTCGTCGGGGAACATCGCGCGCGCCTTCAGCTCGAGCAGCGCCGAGATCAGCACGAGGAACTCGCCGCAGGCGTCGAGGTCGAGCTCGCCCTTCCGGTCGAGGTGCTCGACGAACGCGATCACCACCTCCGCGAGGTCGATCTCGCGGAGCGGCAGCTCCTCGCGCAGCACGAGCGAGAGCAGGAGGTCGAACGGGCCCTGGAACGCGTCCAGGTCCAGCTCGAGCTCGTGGACGGAGACCGTCACCGCGCGAAACGCTATCGGCGCTAGCGGACGCGGCCCTTGGGGATGGCCATCGCCGGCCCCTGCTTCGGTTCCGGCCGTTTCGGCTCGCGCACGCCGCGCGCGGGGTCGCGCCGCTGCCACCAGATGAAGAAGCCGGTCGAGCAGATGAACACGATCAGCGACACCCAGGCGTTCAGGCGCAGCCCGGCGATGTGGTGCGCCGGATCGACCCGGATGAGCTCCTCGAAGAAGCGGCCGAAGCAGTAGTAGGAGACGTAGAGCGCAAAGAGCGACGGCGGCCGCAGCTTGAAGCGCCGGTCGACCCAGATCAGGAGCCCCACCCCGGCGAAGTCCCAGATCAGCTCGTAGAGGAAGGTCGGGTGGAAGGTCGCGCGGTCGAAGTACTGGATCGGCCGGTGGCTCGGGTCGATCTTGAGCCCCCACGGCAGCGTGGTCGGCTTGCCGAAGAGCTCCTGGTTCCACCAGTTGCCGATCCGCCCGATCCCCTGCGCGAGCAGGAGGCCCGGCGCGGCGGCGTCCATGAACTTCGTGACCGAGTAGCCGGAGCGCCTGACGACGACGGCGCCGGCGATCGTCCCGAAGAGGATCCCGCCCCATACGCCGAGGCCGCCCTGCCAGACCTCCCAGATGCCCTTCCACTTGGGGCTCGGGACCTCGCTCCAGGAGGTGATGTCGTGGTAGAGGCGCGCGCCGACGACCCCGAAGCCGACGCCCCAGACGGCGACGCGCGTGACGAGGTCCCAGTCGCCGCCCATCTTCACCCAGCGGCGCCCGGTCAGCCAGATGCACGCGAGGATGGCGACGAGCAGCGTGAGCCCGTACATGTGCAGCTGCAGCGGGCCGAGGTCGACCGACGCCGCTGTGAGGCGATGGGATGTAGGCGATGAGAAGCCGCATCTAGACCCTGGTCCGGGGCAGTGAAGCAGGTCCCTCGGAGGGAACGGCGGCGAACCCGCGGACGAGCGTCCCGAGCGCGTCGCGCCAGAAAGCCTCCTCGCGACCGGCGGGCAGCAGGCCTCGGAGCTCGAGCGCCGCGAGCCCCTCGCAGAGCGCGTGGAAGGAGCAGGCGGCGTCGAACACCGTGCGCCCGCCGAGCAGTCCAGCCGTCTCGAGCCGCCCGACCTTCGCCTCGAGACCGACCCAGGCCTCCCGCGCAACCGACGGGTCGACCGGCGCGTAGCCGGGGCCCTCGAGCGTGCGCTGGACGCTGACACGGAAGAGCGACGGATGCGAGACCGCGAAGTCGCGGAAGACGACGATGCCCGCCTCGACGAGGTCGGCCGCCGCGTCGTCCGTCGTCGGAAGCCCCTCGATGCCGATCCGCAGCAGCTCGTAGGCGCGCGCGCCGAGCGCCGTCACCAGCCCGTCCTTCGAGCCGTAGAGGCTGTAGACGGCGCGCGTGGTCGTTCCGGCCGCTTCGGCGACGCGGCGGACGGAGAGCGCGCCGACGCCCTCCGTCTCGATCAGGCGCTCGGCCGCGTCGAGCAGGTCGTCGGCGATGCGCGGCTGATGACGGGGCCGTCCCATGGGCTTGTGTAGCGTATCACCGTTACGTTACAGTGTTGCGAAACGGACGAGGGGATCGAGATGACGACGTTCTTCGGAGAGATGGCAGGCGACCTTTCAGGCTCGACGGACGCACGGCCGCCGGTCGTGCTCGTGCACGGGCTGACCTTCGACCGGGCCTCGTGGCGGCCCGCACTGGATGAGCTCGGGCGCCTCGACCCGGGCCGGCGGGTGCTCTCGCTCGACCTGCCGGGGCACGGCGAGTCGCCGCCCCGCGACTCCTACCGGATGGCGGAGACCGTCGAGCGCGTGCACGCGGCCGTCGAGGAGGCAGGGCTCGTCGCGCCGGTGCTGATCGGTCATTCGATCGGCGCGGTGGTCGCGACGATCTACGCGACCGAGCATCCGGTCAGCGGCGTCGTGAACGTCGACCAGTCGCTCGAGGTCGAGCCGTTCGGCTCGCAGATACGGGCGCTCGCGCCCGCGTTCGCCGGCCCGCAGTTCCCGCAGGTGTGGGCGGGCTTCTGGGCGAGCATGGAGATCGACCGCCTGCCGCCCGCGGCGCAGGAGCTGCTCGAGCGGGCGACGAGCGCCCAGCTCGGAGCTCGTGCTCGGCTACTGGGCCGACCTGCTCGAGCGCCCGGACGAGATGCTCGAGTGGGCGACGGCACGGGCTACGCGACGCTGCGCGCACGGCGGGGTGCCGTACGAGGCCGTGGTCGGGCGCAACGTCGACGCCGAGCGCGCCTGGTACGCGCGCGAGCTGGCGCACGCGGTCGTCACCGAGATGCCGGGCTGCGGGCACTTCCCCCAGCTCGCACAACCGCAGGCGTTCGCCGCGCGGATCGCGGCGACGAACGACTGGGCGCAGGCGGTCTGGAGGGCCGCGTAGAGGCTAGAGCAGGATCTGCTTCGCGAGCTCGGGCGAGCAGCCCTTGAGCAGGAGCTCGATCGCGCGATGGAGGTCGATGTCCATGCGGACGGCGATCGCCGCCGCGTCGGCGGGGCCGAAGCCGGCCCGCTCGAGCTCCTCGGCCCGCCAGCGCTCGACGAGCTCTTGCTCGGTGGGGCGGGTGGTGAGGTCGGCGGTCGGCATCATCGAATCTCTTTCTTGCACATTCTGTTCGGTTAAACGACGGATGTGGTTCTCCCCACAGTGGGGGATTCGAAGGATTTACGAATCGCTAACGGTTCCTCCGCAATCCACACTTCGCTCAACCGCAAGCAGCGGCTTTTTGGTTGACGTCGTGTTACGCGATCGCCGACTCGCCGAGCAGCACTTTTACCTCGGCGTAGAAGTCGGGAGCAGGCCGCACCTTGTGCTGCGGGCCGAAGGCGTAGGTCTTCCGTCCCTGCGAGGTGACGCAGTCGACGAAGACGGGTGAGTCGCCCGGGAACTCGCGGATCACCTGGGCGAGCTCGCGGATGATCCCGGCGCGGATCGTGGTGGCGTCGACCTTCAGGCGCACCTCGCGCTTCTCGGCGACCGCCTCGAACGCGGCCACCTCCATCGCGACGAGCTTCGTCTCGCCCTCCTTGCGGTCGACGCGGCCCTTGACGATCAGGATGCGGTCGGTCACGCAGAGCTCGCGCGCGTTCGCGTACGTCGAGTTGAAGACGACGGTGTCGACGCCGCCGGTGACGTCCTCGATCCGCAGGAAGACCATCGCCTCGCCGCGCTTCGTCGTCATCTGGCGCATCGCGCTGACGATCCCGCCGATGATCACGACCTCTCCGTCGCGGCGGCGCTCGAGCTCGGCGATCGTCGTGTCGGCCTTGCGCCGCAGCTGGTCGCGGATCTCCGAGAGCGGGTGCTCGGTGACGTAGAGGCCGAGCACCTCCTTCTCCATCGCGAGGAGCTCGTTCTTCTCGAACTCGTCGGCCGCGATCGGCGCGTGCTTGCGCGGCTTCTCGTCGCTCTGGTCGAGGTCGAAGATCGAGCCCTGGCCGGCGAGCCGGTCGGCCTGGTACTTCTGGCCGGTGGCGAGCGCGCGGTCGAGCACCTCCCAGCTGCCCTTGCGCGAGCCTGGGATTGCGCCGCACTTGACGAGCGCCTCGACGACGCGCCGGTTCGCGATCCCCGAGTCGACGCGCTCGGTGAAGTCCCAGATCGACTCGAACGGGCCGTCCTCGTCGCGCGCGGCGATGATCACGCGGCACGCGCCCTCCCCCACGCCCTTCACGGCGTTGAGGCCGAAGCGGATCTTGCCGGCGACGACGGCGAAGTCGGTCTGCGACTCGTTGACGTCGGGCGGCAGCACCTCGATCCCGAGCTCGTGGCACGCGTTGACGTAGAACGGCACGCGGTCCTTCGTGCTCATCACCGACGAGATGAGCGCGGCCATGTACTCGCACGGGTGGTTCGCGCGCAGCCACGCTGTTCTGTACGCGATCAGTGCGTAGCACGCGGCGTGCGACTTGTTGAAGGAGTAGTCCTGCGACTTCTCCATGTCGTCCCACAGCTGCTTCGAGACCTGCTCGGAGGTCGAGTTGGCGATGCAGCCCTCGATGAACTTCGTCTTCAGCGACGCCATCAGCTTGTGGTCCTTCTTGGAGATGGCGCGGCGGAGGTCCTCGGCCTCGAAGAGCGAGAAGCCGGCGATCTCGCTCGCGATGTGCAGGCTCTGCTCCTGGTAGATCGAGATCGCGAAGGTGTTGCCGGTGATCGCCTTCAGGCGCGGGTCGATGTAGCTGATCGGCTCCTTGCCGTTCTTGCGGTTGGCGTAGCACGGGATGTACTGCATCGGGCCCGGCCGGTAGAGCGCGACGAGCGCGATCAGGTCCTCGAACTCGGTCGGCTTGACCTGGCGGAGCGCCTCGCGCATGCCCGACGACTCGAACTGGAAGACGCCGGTCGCCTCGCCCTTGGCGAGCATCGCGTAGGTCTTCTTGTCGTCCATCGGGATGGCGGAGATGTCGAGATTGCCGAGCAGCTCGCAGGCCTTGTCGATCACGTCGAGGTTGCGCAGGCCGAGGAAGTCCATCTTCAGCAGGCCGAGCGCCTCGATGTCCTTCATCGGGAACTGGGTGACGACCTCCTGGTCGGCGCCCTTCTGCTGCAGCGGCACGATCGTCATCAGCGGCTCCGCGCCGATGACGACGCCGGCGGCGTGGATCGAGTCGGCGCGCGTCAGCCCTTCGAGCGGAATCGCGAGCTCGAGGATCTCCTTCGCCACCGGGTCGTCCCTGACGGCCTTCTGCAGCTCGCCCGCCTCGGCGAGCATCTGGCCGGGACCTTCCGGGATCAGCTTCGCGATCTTGTCGACGACGCCGTAGGGCACCTCGAGCACGCGGCCGGCGTCGCGGACGGCGGCGCGGGCGGCCATCGTCGAGAAGGTGATGATCTGCGCGACGCGGTCGCGGCCGTACTTCTCGGTGACGTAGTTGATGACGCGCTCGCGGCCGGCGACGGCGAAGTCGATGTCCATGTCGGGCATCGACTTGCGCCCCGGGTTGAGGAAGCGCTCGAACAGCAGGTCGTAGCGGATCGGGTCGATGTCGGTGATCTCGAGGCAGTAGGCGACGAGCGAGCCGGCGGCCGAGCCGCGGCCGGGGCCGACGCTGATCGAGTGCCCGCGCGCGAAGTGGATGAAGTCCCAGACGATCAGGAAGTAGTCGGTGAAGCCCATCTCCTTGATCGTCTTGAGCTCGTACTGCAGCCGTTCGTTCAGCTCCGAGGTCGCCTTGCCGTAGCGCTTTTGCAGGCCTTTCTCGCAGAGCTCGACGAGGTAGTCGAACGCGTCGCGGCCCTCGGGCGTCGGGTAGACGGGCAGCAGGATGCGGCCGAGCTCGAGCTCGACGTTGCAGCGCTCGGCGATCTCGAGCGTGCGCCGCATCGCGTCTGAGTGGCCGGGGAAGTCGAGCGCCATCTCCTCGGGCGTCTTGAAGTAGAAGTGGTCGGTCTCGAACTTCCAGTGGTCGGGGTTCTTGAGCGAGTCGCCGGACTGGATGCAGAGCAGCGCCTCGTGCGCGCGCGCGTCCGAGTGGCGGAGGTAGTGCACGTCGCCGGTCGCGACGGTCGGCATCTTCGCCGCGGTCGCGAGCTCGACGAGCTGCGGGAGGATGCGCTCCTGTACCGGCAGGTGCGCGTTCTGCAGCTCGGCGTAGACGTTGTCGGCGCCGAACACCTGCTGCAGCCGGTCGAGCTCGGCGCGGGCGTCGTTCGGGCGGTTCTCCTCGAGCGCCTTGCACACCCTTCCGGAGAGGCAGCCGCTCAGCGCGATCACGCCGGCGCTGTGCTGCTCGAGCAGCTCCCAGTCGACGCGCGGCTTGTAGTAGTAGCCCTCGAGGTAGCCGAGCGACGAGAGCTTGATCAGGTTCGCGTAGCCGGCGTTGTCGGCGGCGAGCAGCGTGAGGTGCGCGTTGCCCTTCTCGTGCGCGCGGCGGTCGTCGGCGACGTAGACCTCGCAGCCGACGACGGGCTTGACGCCGGTGCCGCGCGTCGCCTTCCAGAGCTGCACGGCGCCCGCCATCGAGCCGTGGTCGGTGAGGCTGACCGCCGGCATCTGGAGCTCCTCGGCCCGGGCGACGAGGTCGGAGATCCGGCAGGCGCCGTCGAGGATCGAGTACTCCGAGTGCACGTGGAGGTGGACGAACTCGGCAGTGACTCGAAGAGGCGGTGGCCATCGCGGAGGGTCAGTTTACGGAGCGGTCCTGACGGGCCCGAAGAGCCCGGTCTCAGGGCGCCTTGCAGCTGCAATCAGCCCAGAAAGGTTGATCACCCCCGTGGTAAGGAGGGGGTCGACGGTTCGAGTCCGTCATAGGCTAAAGCCGTCTCGACATCACCCTGGACGGCAACACCGCATGGGGCTGCCCAAGGCTCGCTCGACGCCGTCCCCACGAAGTGTCGCTCACCTGTACGACAGGCTGGCCAACGTCATCGCGTCCACCTCTGACCGTCCACCGCTGACGTCGCGACGCGCCTGTCGGGACGAGTAGTCGCGCTCGGCCTTGTGCAGGTCGACGAAGAACACGTCGCTCTTCGCCTGCGGAACCCAGAGGATTCCGCCCTGGGTGACCTTCGGCTTCACGCCTTCGCCGAAGCCGAGCGCGGCGACGACTTCCTGCCGGGAGTAGCGCGCGTGGAGCGTGAGCGGGATCTCGGCCGGCAGGGGCGACGGCGAGGCCGGCGTGCTCGACCGCTGCGTCGATGACGTCGAGCAGCTCGAGGAGCTCGTCGCGGACCGCGTCCTCGCGCCAGAGCGCCTCGAGAAAGTCCGCGAGCGACTCGCGGCCGGCTGCGCCGGAGCCGAGGCCCCAGGCGAGCATCGTCAGCAGCCGCTGCTGACGCTCGTCGAGGTCGCTCTCGCGCGGCGGCTGCGTCGCTCGAAGCAGCTGTCGCGGTAGAACGCGACTCGCTCGGGATCGTCGACGTGCGTCAGCCGAGCGAGCGCTCTCAGCGTCCGCGCTTCGAGCGCCGGGTCCGCGGCGGGCGCGGTCGTCCGACCGGCGTCGCGGCGCAGTTGCGTCCAGCTTGCCGCTGCGGTAGACGTCCTCGAGCCGATGGTCGTGGCGATCCAGGAACTCGACGAGCTCGAGTGCTGTCCGGCTCCGTCCGGAGATCGGCGACGAGCGTCGCCCAGCGCGAGCGGCGGACGGCTGCTCGAGGTTGTCGAGCACGATCTCGCGGCTCTGGCGGTCGAGGTCGACGGTGCAGCCGGCCGGCAGGAACGGGAAGTCGGCCGCGACCTGGTCGACGACCGGGCCGCGGCGCGGTCGACGATCGCGCTGCAGGCGGTCTTCGAAGCGGAACTCGCGGCGGTGCTGGCCGATCAGGTCGATGACCGTCAGGTGGCTCTTGCCGGCGGCACGGCGCAGACCGCGGCCGAGCTGCTGGGTGAACACCGTCGCGGACGCTGTCGGGCGAAGCAGCAGGACGCAGTCGACGTCGGGCACGTCGACGCCTTCGCCGAGCACCTCGACGGAGAAGACGCAGCGCAGCCGACCTGCCCGCAGATCGCGCGAGGCGCCGGTCGCGCTCGTCGGGCGGGTCGTCGCCGGTGAGCGCGACGCTCTCGAGGCCGGCCTCGGTGAACTTCCGCGCCATGTAGCGCGCGTGCTCCTTGGAGACGCAGAAGCCGAGCGCGCGCATCGCGCCGGGGTCGAGCACGATGCGCTCGACCGCCTCCAGGAGCTTCGCGACGCGCAGGTCGTCGTTCGAGAGGACGTTGCTGAGCTCCTCGAGCGACGTAGCCGCCACGCCGCCAGGTGAGCTGGCTGAGGTCGGTTCCGTCGGCGACGCCGAAGTACTGGAACGGCACGAGGAAGCCCTGGTCGATCGCCTCCCAGAGCCGCAGCTCGACGGCGATGCGCTGGTCGAACCACTCGGTGACGTCCTGGCCGTCGAGCCGCTCGGGCGTCGCGGTGAGCCCGAGCAGCTCTTGCGGCTCGAGGTGCTTGAGCAGCCGGTCGTAGGTCGCGCGGCGGCGTGGTGGAACTCGTCGACGACGACGACGTCGAACGTGTCCGGCGCGATCTGCTCCGAGCCGCGCCTCGTGCAGCGACTGGACCATCGCGAAGACGTGCCGCCCTGCGGCGATCCGGCCGCCGCCGTGGATCTCGCCGAACGACGCCGTCGCGCAGGACGGCGCGGAACGTCGCCAGCGACTGCCTGAGGATCTCCTCGCGGTGCGCGACGAACAGCAGCGACAGGTCGCGGCCGCGCGGTCGACGAGCTGCCGGTAGTCGAGCGCGGCGACGACGGTCTTGCCGGTGCCGGTCGCGGCGACGACGAGATTGCGGTGACGGTCGTGGCGCTCGCGCTCGACCGTGAGCGCCTCGAGCATCCGCTGCTGGTGCGGGTACGGGCGCACGTCGAGGTTCGCGAACGAGATCGTCGAGGCCTCGCCCAGCGAGCGGCGATCGTGCTCGCGAGCGCCTGCGGCCGAGCTCGTCGCCGTTGACGGCCGGGTCGTAGGCCTCGAAGTGCTCCGAGGCCCAGTGGCTCTCGAAGGTCATCCGGACGCGGTCGATGACATGCGCCGCGTCGATCGACGAGAGCCGCACGTTCCACTCGAGCCCGTCGAACAGCGCCGTGTGCGAGAGGTTCGACGAGCCGACGAACGCCGTGCTCAGCCCGCGACGCGCGCTCGAGCAGCCACGCCTTCGCGTGCAGCTTCGTCGTCCGCGCGTCGAACGCGACGCGGACGTCGGCGCCGAGCGCGCACGAGCTCGTCGACGGCGCGCTTCTCGCGTCGCGCCCATGTACGTCGTCGTGATCACCCGGACCCGGCCGCCGCGCGTCCATGACGCCGCGAGCGCCTCGCGGAGGTGGCGGACGCCGGACCAGATCGACGAACGCGCAGATCAGGTCGACGATCTGTGTCCTGAAGGAGACCCGACTGCTCGATGCAGCCCACATCATTGGCGATGTAGATCCGGCCGGCGAGCCGGTGATCTCAAACGGGCTCAGTCTCTGCTCCATCCATCACCGGGCGCTTGACGAGGATCTGATCGGAGTCTCGCCCAACTACGTGGTGCAGGTTCATCCGCGCCTCCGCGACGAAGAGGACGGACCGATGCTCGCGGTTCTCAAGGAAGCACACGGTGCGTCCATCGTCGTGCCGCGGCGGCGTGAATGGCATCCTGATCGTGAGTTGCTCGCGCTCCGGTTCGAACGGTTCCAGGCCGCTGGCTGACCCCCACGTCGCGCTGACAGCGTTAGGCCGCGGACAGGCCCGCGCCGAGCCCGAGCAGCAGCCCGTCGGCGACCGACCGCCGGGCTCGAGGTGATGAAGAGCACGACGCCGTCCTGCGGCGCGACGATCTCCTCGAGCACGTCGCCCCAGAGGTCGCGGATCCGCGCCGAGCAGCTGGCCGCTCGGCCACCTCGTCGCCCGCCTCGACCGTCCAGCTCCCACCAGCCCGCCGTCCGGCGAGCGCAGCCAGACGAAGCTGCCGACCTGCCGCTGGTCCGCGCGGCGGCGGATCCGGCGTCGCCGGGCAGCATCCCGAGCTGCCGCAGCGCGTTCGCGCACGCCCGTCGACGAGCAGCGACGTCGCCTGCTCCTCGAGCAGGCCGCGCCCGCCGGCCTCGGCGATCACGCCCGGGATGCCCGCCTGCGGCCGCCGCGCTCGTCGTCATCCCGCCGAGGCCGCCTCGGTCGCGCTCCTCGCGCACGACGTACGGCAGGTCGAACGCGACCGCGAGCTCGTGCGCCCGCTCCTCGACCGGCGACGCGTCGTAGATCGCGAACGGCTCCAGCGCCTCGACCATGGTCGCCGCCGTGCAGGTCGAGCAGCACGTCGGCCGGCTCGATCAGCTCGTCGAAGATCGACGCGCGCGAGCACGTCGCGTGTACGTGCCGTCGTACGAGCCCGGGAAGCAGCGGTTCAGGTTCTTGCCGTCCTCCGGCACGACGAACGGCGAGCGCTGCCGGAACGACTCCATGCTCACGACCGGCACCGCCGTGATCGTGCCCGGCGAGCTCGCTCGTGTCGAGCTCGTTCATGAACCGCGTCACCGCGGCGATCGACGAGTACTCGCAGCCGTGGATGCCGCCGATCAGCGACAGCTGCGGCCCGTCGCGCCGCGCCGCGCGCCTCGAAGCGCGGGATGCTCGAGCCCCGCGAGCAGCTCGTGCTCGAAGCACGATCGTGCGTCCGCTCGATCATCGTCGCCTCCTCCAGTCGACCTCGGGAACGTGCGCCGGCGGCCGCTCCGTCCACGCGAAGTGGCAGGCGGCGACGTGCTCCGGCCGCTGGCCCGGCACGAGCGCCGGATCCTCGGTCGAGCAGAGCGGCTCCTGCGCGATCGGGCAGCGCGGATGGAAGCGGCAGCCGGTCGGCAGGTCGATCGGGCTCGGCGGGTCGCCGACGACGCCCGCGGCTCTGCGACGCGCGGCCCGGAACGAGCCGCGGGACCGCGCGTCAGCAGCCCCTGCGTGTACGGATGCCGCGGGTTCGTGAACAGCTCGTCGGTCGGCGCCGTCCTCGACGATCCGCCCCAGGTACATCACCGCGACGCGGTCGCACGACGTGCCGCACGACCGCCATGTTGTGCGCGATCAGCAGCACCGTCAGCCCGAGCTTCTCCCGCAGCTCCTCGAGCAGGTTCAGCACCGTCGCCTGCACCGAGACGTCGAGCGCCGACACCGGCTCGTCGGCGACGAGCAGCTCCGGCTCGAGCGCCAGCGCGCGCGCGATCGCACACGCGCTGCCGCTGCCCGCCCGAGAACTGCCGCGGGTGCGCGTCGAGCGCGCGCGGGCCGAGCCCGACGAGGTCGAGCAGCTCGCGGCAGCGCGCGTCGACCCGCTCCTTCGGCACCATCTCGTGCGCGCGCAGCAGCTCGGCGAGCGTCTGCCGCACCGTCATGCGCGGGTTGAGCGACGAGTACGGATCCTGGAACACCATCTGGATCCGCCGGCGCTGTCGCGCGCTCGCGCTTCGCCGTCAGCGCCTGCGCCCTCGATAGCGGACCGTCGCCCGCCGTCGGCTCGTACAGGCCGACGATGCAGCGGCCGAGCGTCGACTTGCCGCAGCCGGACTCGCCGACGAGCCCGAGCGTCTCGCCGCGCGCGAGCTCGAGGTCGACGCCGTCGACCGCGCGCAGCACCTCCGCGGCTTCCCGCGCACGCGCCGCGGCCGACGCCCGCCGCGCAGCGCGAAGTGCACGTGCAGGTCGTCGCAGCCTCGAGCAGCGGCTCAGCCACTCGGCGATCACCGGCTCGCGCCGCACGTCCGTCGGCGCACGCGCTCGTGGTGGAGGCACGCCGCCGCGCGGTCGCCGCCGAGCTCGACGCAGCGGGACCGCGCCCGTCGAGGCAGTCGTCCTGCACGAACGGGCAGCGCGGGTGGAAGCGGCAGCCCGGCGGCGGCGACGGCGAGGTCGGGCGGCGCGCCGGGGATCGACGACGAGCGTGCTCGCGCACGACGTCGAAGTCGGGCACCGAGCGCAGCAGGCCGAGCGTGTACGGATGCCGCGGCTCGCGGAAGACGTCGTCGACCGCGCCCGTCTCGACCACCTGGCCCGCGTACATGACGGCGACGCCGCCGGCACGTCTGCGCGATCACCGCGAGGTCGTGCGAGACGAACACGAGGCTGACGCCGAGCTCGCGCTGCAGCGTGCTGCAGCAGCTTCAGGATCTGATCCTGGATCGTCACGTCGAGCGCCGTCGTCGGCTCGTCGCAGAGGATCAGCTTCGGGTCGCCCGAGAGCGCGATCGCGATCATCACGCGCTGGCGCAGCCCGCCCGAGAGCTCGTGCGGGTACGCCTCGGCGCGGCGCTTCGGGTCGGGGATGCCGACGAGCGCGCATCAGCTCGAGCGCGCGCGCCTGCGCGCTGCGCCGCGACGTGCCCGAGCCGCACGAGCGGCTCCTCGGCGATCTGGTCGCCGACGCGCATCACCGGGTTGAGCGCCGTCATCGGCTCCTGGAAGATCATCGACGACGCGTCGTGCCGCGCAGCTCGCGCCGCGTGTCCTCGCTCGGCGGCGGTCACGTCGACGCCGTCGAACTCGATCGTGCCGCCGGTGAGCCGCGCCGCCGCGCGGCAGCAGGCCGACGAGCGCGCGCAGCGCCATCGTCTTGCCCGAGCCCGACTCGCCGACGAGCCCGAGCGCCTCGCCCGGCTCGACGTCGAACGAGACGCCGTCGACCGCGCGCAGCGACGCCGCGCGCGAGCGGGAACTCGACCCGCAGGTCGCGGACGCGGAGCAGCGGCTCGCGTCACTCGGGCCTCAGCAGGTCGGCGAGCCCGTCGGCGAGCAGCGAGAGCCCGAGCGCGGTGATCACGACCGCGATCCCGGGGAACGTCGAGAGCTCCCAGTGCGTCGTCAGGTACGTCTGCCCGTCGGCGATCATCGTCCCCCAGTCCGGCGTCGGCGGCTGCACGCCGAGCCCGAGGTAGCCGAGCGTGACGATCGCGAGGATGTCGAGCACGATGTCCGAGCATCGCGAAGACGATCGCCTGCGTGATCACGTTCGGCAGCAGGTGGCGGAAGAGGATGCGCGCGTCCGAGAGCCCGCCGGCACTCGCCGCGAGCACGTAGTCGCGCCGCTTCGCGACGAGCACCTCGCCGCGGATGATCCGCGTGTACGAGACCCAGCCGACGATCGTGATCGCGATGTAGATGTTGCGCGTGCCCGGAGCCGAGCGCGAAGACGAGCGCGATGATCAGCACGTAGAACGGGAACGCGACGACGACGTTGACGAGCCAGCTCGCGATCGTGTCGATCCAGCCGCCGTAGTAGCCGGCGAGCGAGCCCGATCATCGTGCCGATGATGAACGGGAAGCAGCACGGCGAGGAACGCGATGCGCAGGTCGGTGCGCGCGCCGTAGACGAGCCGCGACCAGACGTCGCGGCCGAGGTCGTCGGTGCCGAGCCAGTGCGAGCTCGACGGGCCCTGCAGCGTGTGCAGCAGGTCCTGGCTCGGTCGGGTCGTGCTGCGTGATCAGCGGCGCGGCGAGCGCCGCGAGCACGATCAGCCCGAGGATCGTCACGCCGGCGACGAAGCTCGGCGTGCGGTACCAGCGGCGGCGGAAGCCGCGCCGGTGCTCGATGACCGGCGCCTCGACGACGGTCTTCGGCGGCGACGCGCCATCACTCGAACCGCACCCGCGGGTCGAGCAGCGCGTGCGCGACGTCGGTGAGCAGGTAGACGAGCACGACCATCACCGCGAAGACGAGCGTCACCGCCTGCACGACCGGGAAGTCGCGCTGGAAGATCGAGTTGATCATCAGCTGGCCGATGCCCGGGCAGGGCGAAGACCTGCTCGATCACGAGCGTCCCGCCGACGAGGTAGCCGATGTTGACGCCGAGCACCGTGACGGTCGAGATGATCGCGTTGCGGAGCGCGTGCTGCGCGAGCACGCGCCGCTCCGGCAGGCCCTTCGAGCGCGCGGTCGTGACGTAGTCCGACTCGAGCACCTCGAGCAGGCTCGCGCGCAGGCTGCGGATCAGGATCGGCGCGAGTGCCGAGCGCGACCGTCAGCGCCGGCAGGAACATCGAGTGCAGGTGGCCGAAGAACCCGTTGCCGTAGCCGCCGACCGGGAACGCGCGCCCGAGGTGCAGCCCGAAGACGAGCAGCAGCACGATCCCGAGCCAGAACGGCGGGAAGCCGAGCCCGACGAGCGGCACCGCGCGGACGACGTGGTCGGGCACGCGGTCGCGCCTGCGTCGCGGCGATCGCCGCGAGCGGCACGGCGATCAGCACCGCGAAGCAGCGCGCCGAGGCCGATCAGCCAGAGCGTCACCGGCAGCCGCTCGAGCACGAGGTGGCCGGCCGAGACGCCGTAGAAGAGCGAGTCGCCGAGGTCGCCGTGCACGACCCGGCCCATGAACTTCCCGTACTGCACCGGCAGCGGCTTGTCGAGCCCCCACTCGTGGCGGAGCAGCGCGACGCGCGCCGGCGTCGCCTGGTTCCCGAGGATCGTCGCGCGCCGGATCGCCCGGGCACGAGGTGGATCAGGAAGAAGACGAGGATCGTGACGCCGAGCGACGATCGGGATCAGCTGCAGGAGGCGCCGCGCCGACGTAGCCGCCGAGGCTCACGCCCCTACCTCGCTTCCGCGCCGAGCTCAGATCACTTGCCGAGCCAGGCGTCCTCCAGGTGGTAGTTGCCGAGCGGGTAGACGAAGAACCCGTGCAGCTTGCTCGAGTACGCGTAGCGGAACGGCGAGTAGTAGAGGAAGCCCAGGAACGCGTCGTGGGCCGCGATCTTCTGGATCTGCGCGTAGAGCTGCGCCCGCTTGGCCGACGTTCGTCTCGCGCTGCGCCTGGTGCGAGAGCTTGATCACCGTCGGGTTGTTGTAGTCGCGTGTAGAACGAGTGCGCGCCGCCCGCCGGATCGACCGCGAACGTGACGAGCTCGTCCGGGTCGGCGATGTCCATCGTCCAGTAGCTGAAGCCGAGCTGGTACTTCTGCTTCTGGATGTTCTGGAACTCGGTCGATCGTGTCCTGCCTGCTTGAAGGTCACGTCGATGCCGAGCGGCTTGAGCGCGCTGCTGCATGATCTGCCCGATCGCGGTCTCGACCTGCGCGCCGGCGCCGACGAGCATCTGACACCTTGAAGCCCTTCGGGTACTTCGACTTCGCCATCTCGGCCTTCGCCTTCGCGATGTCGTACTGCAGGCCGCCGCGAGTTCGGGTCGTAGAACGGCACCTGCGGCGGCAGGAACGAGTTCGCCGGCGTGCCGTAGCCGAACAGCACCGACTTGACGATCGCCGTTGCGGTCGATCGCGTACGAGATCGCGCGGCGCACGTGCACGTCGGCGAGCGGCGCGTACTTCTCGTTCATGTCGAGGTAGTCGGTGCGCGTCGACGGGAACAGCGTCATCGTCACGCCCGGACGTGTTCTGCAGCTTCGTGATCGAGTTGAACGGCGGGAACTCGTCGACCTGGATCTGGCCGCCGCGCAGCTGCAGCTCGCGCGTGTTCTCGTCGGTGACGTACGTCCAGGTGACCGAGTCGAGGTACGGCTTGCCCTTCTGCCAGTAGTTCGGGTTGCGCTTGAACGTGACCGACTGGCCGACGACGCGCTTGTCCCACATGAACGGGCCCGGTGCCGATCGGGTGCTTGTAGAACGCCGTCCGCGTCTGGCCGGCGAAGTTGTTCGGGATGATCCCGTTCGCGAACAGCGCGATGTCGGCGAGGAACGGCGCCCACTGGAACTTCAGGTGGAAGACGACCGTGCTCGGGTTCGGCGCCGTGATGTTCTTGATCGCCGCGTCGAGGTAGCCCCAGCCCTTCGACTGCGCGCGCGCGTCGTCGATCGAGAACTTGACGTCGGCCGACGTCATCGGCTGGCCGTTCGAGAACTTGACGCCCTGGCGCAGCTTGAAGGTGTACGTCTTGCCGTCGCTTCGAGGCCGTGTAGCTCGTGGCGAGCCACGGCTTCAGCGTCTTGCCGTCGGGCGCGACCGTGTAGAGCGGCTCGATGATCTGCTCGGCGAGCCAGATCGACTCGTTCTGGAAGACGTTCGTCTTGTCGAACGACTGCGAGTCCTCGATGCGCGCGATCGTGATCGAGCCGCCGCGCTTCGGCGTGGCGGACGCGCTGCTCGAGCCGTTGCCGCCCGCCAGCGCGGCCGCGGCTCCGGCCGCCGCGACCAAGGCGAGGGCAAGGACAGAGGAGGGTTCTACGTGCCTTCACGGTCACTCCTTCGGAACGGGGACGCCAGGTGGGGTTCTGTATACAACACACAGCACACCCGCGATGCGAATGCTCGACCCCCCGCCCCAGCTCGCCTCCGACGAGGAGCCGCCCCATCCGGCGGACCACAAGCTGCTCTCGCGGACGGTCGCCGACTGGCTGGCGGAGCGGATCATCACCGGCGAGGAGGCGCCTGGCGCCCGCCTGACCGAGACGAAGCTCGCCGACCGGGCCGGGGTGAGCCGCTCGCCGGTGCGGGAGGCGCTGCGGATCCTGCAGAGCGAAGGGCTCGTCGAGATCGTCCCGCGGCAGGGAGCGCTGGTCGCGCAGATCGGGATCACCGACGTCGAGGACCTCTACGCCTGCCGGATGCTGCTCGAGCCGGTCTCGACCCGGCTCGCGGTCGAGACGCTGACCGAGGACGCCGTCATCGAGCTCGACGTCAAGCGGAAGCGGATGGAGCAGGCGGTGGCGGATCACGACCCGCGCCGCTTCCTCGGCGAGAACATCGTCTACTTCAAGTCGCTCCACCTCCGTTGCCCGAACGAGACGCTGCGCGAGCTCGTCGACCTGACGTGGAAGAAGTCGGTGCGCTACTGGAGCATCTTCGCCCGGCTGCCGCAGTACGGGCACCTATCGCTCGTGCAGCACCGCGTGCTGCACGCAGGCCGTGCGCGCGCGCGACGGCGAGGCAGCCGAGCACGCCGACCGGCAGATCCTCGAGCGCGCGCTCCAGACGATCGTCGACACATTCGAGCACCGGTGAGCGAGTACGTCGTCGTCGGCGCCGGCGCGATCGGCGGCACGGTCGGCGCGCGGCTCGCGCGCGACGGGCACGTCGGTGCTCTTCTGCGACGCCGATCGCCGAGCACGTCGCCGCGATCAACGACGCGCGGCCTGCGCGATCGAGGGGCCGGTCGAGCAGTTCACGGTCGAGGCGCCGCGCCGTCTCGCCCGGACGAGCTGCCCGGACGAGCTCGGCGCCGTGCTGCTCGCGGTCAAGTCGCAGCACACCGAGGCGGCGCTCGCCGCGATCGCGCCGCGGCTCGCGCCGGACGGCTTCGTCGTCTCGCTCCAGAACGGCGTCAACGAGCCGCTGATCGCGTCGGCCGTCGGCGAGGAGCGGACGGTCGGCGCGTTCGTCAACTTCGGCGCCGACTACCTCGCGCCGGGCCGGATCTTCGTCGGCGGGCGCGGCGCCGCTCTACGTCGGCGAGCTCGACGGCCGCCGCAGCGAGCGGGTCGAGCAGCTCGTGCGCGACCTGCCGGACGCGAAGGAGACCGCGCAACATCCTCGGCTTCCTCTGGGCGAAGGAGGCGTACGGCGCGATGCTGTTCGCGACCGCCGTCTCCGACCTCTCGATCGCCGACGCGCTCGCCGAGCCGCGCTACCGCCCGCTCTTCGTGCGGCTCGCGCGCGAGGTGCTCGCCGCCGCGCCGGTGCCGGTCGAGCCGTTCGACGGCTTCGACGCCGACGACCTCGACGGCTCGATCGACCGGCTCGTCGAGTTCAACCGCCGCTCGGCGAAGACGCACTCCGGCATCTACCGCGACCTGTGGTGCGCAAGCGGCCAGACCGAGAAGGCGATCCTCGACGGACATCGACGGGCCGCTGCTGCGGCGCACGCTCGAGCTGATCCAGCGAGATCGAGGACGGGCCGGCGCGACGTGCGAGGTCGCGAACCTCGAGCTGCTCGCCGCGTACGCAGCGCCTGCGAGGAGCGGGCGCCGCGCGCTGAACGCGGTGATCACCGAGCTGCCGCCCGGCGAGCGCGCCGCCGACGGGCCGCTGCACGGCGTCGCCGGTCGCGGTCAAGGACAACATCGACGTCGCGCGGCGTCGTGACGACGAACGCCTCGACGGTCGGCGTGCCGCCGCCGGCCGCGCGCGGACGCGACCGGTCGTCGCGCCGCCTGCGCGCCGCCGGCGCCGAGCTGCTCTGCAAGACGAACCTGCTCGAGTACGCGGCCGGCAGCGTCAACCCGGCGTACGGGATGACCTACAACCCGCGCGACCGAGAGCCGCACCTCGGGCGGCTCGAGCAGCGGCTCGGCCGCGCTCGTCGCGGCCGGCGTGTGCGACTACGCGCTCGGCACCGACACCGGCGGCTCGATCCGGATCCCGGCCGCGTACTGCGGGATCGTCGGGCTGAAGCCGACGCTACGGCCTCGTCCCGGTCGACGGCGTGTTCCCGCTCTCCGACAGTCGTGCGACCACGTCGGCACGCTCACGCGCACGGTCGAGCAGACGGCGACGCTGCTCGGCGTGCTCGCCGGGCCGCCGGTCGAGCTCCGCCGGTCGACGGGGCTGCGCATCGGCGTGCTGCGGCGCCAGCTCGACGATCCCGACCTCGTCACCGCGGCGTGCGCGACCGCGTGCACGAGGCGATCGACGCGCTCGGCGGCGGCCGGCTTCGAGCTCGTCGACGTCGACGCTGCCCGAGCTCGACCTCGTCGACGAGGCGCTCGGCGCGATCGTCCTCTACGAGGCGTGGGAGGTGCACCGCGAGCTCTTCGAGCGCGACGGCGGACGGCTACGGGCCCGGCACGCGCGCGCTGCTCGAGCTCGGCGCGAAGGTCGACGACGAGGCGACTACCGCGCCGGCGCTCGCCGACCGGGAGCGGGTCGCCGCCGGCTTCGCCGCGCGTGCTTCGAGCGAGGTCGACGTGCTCGCCGGGCCGACCGTCGCCTACCCGGCGCCGCCCGAGGATCCGCCGGTCGGCACGCCCGAGGGCGACGTCGAGGGCGCGCTTCACCGGCCCGTACAACCTCGCCGGGCATCCCGGCCGTGTCGCTGCCGTGCGGGATCGCCGAGGGGACGCTGCCCGCCGGGCTCCAGCTCGCGGCCGCCGTCGGCGACGACGCGCTGCTGCTGTCCGTCGCCCGCGCTACGAGGAGGTCGCCGCATGAGGATCGAGGACTGCAACTGGATGCAGCTCGAGGAGTACCTGCGAGAGCGACGACCGGATCGTGCTGCCGCTCGGCTCGGTCGAGCAGCACGCCTACCTCTCGCTCGGCGTCGACCTGATCCTCTCCGAGCGCGTCGTCGGTCGAGGCGGCCGAGCCGCTCGGCGTGCCCGTGCTGCCGTCGCTGCCGTACGGGCTGACGCCGTACTTCGCCGCGTACCCCGGCAGCCCGACGCTGCAGCGTCGAGACGTACGGCGCGCTGCTCGCGCGACCTGCTCGACTCGCTCGCACGACCAGGGCTTCCGGCGCTTCCTGCTCGTGAACGGGCACGGCGGCAACGACGCCGGCGGCGCGCCGGCGACCGAGGAGTGGCAGCGCGGCGCACCCGGACGCCGCAGGTGCTCTGGCACAACTGGTGGAACGGCCCGCGCACGTGCGGCGGTCGTCGACGTCGATCGACGCCGACGCGTCGCACGCGTCGTGGTTCGAGAACTTCCCGTGGACGCGGCTCGCCGGCGTCGAGCAGCCGCGACGAGCGCAAGCCGATGGCGGACATCTCGCACGATGCGCGCAGCTCGACCCGCAGGCGGTGCGCGAGCTGCTCGGCGACGGCTCGCTCGGCGGCCTCTACGAGCGGCCCGACGACGACGTGCTGCGCGTCTGGCAGGCGGGCGTCGAGGAGGTGCGCGAGCTGCTCGAGAACGGCTGGTCGATGCCTGACCTCGCCGGCCAGGTCGCGCTCGTCACCGGCACGGCGCACGGGATCGGCGCGGCGATCGCCGCCGCGCTCGAGGCGCACGGCGCGACCGTGCACGGCGTCGACCGCGACACCGTCGACGTCACGCGACGCGCGCGCAGGTCGCCGACGCTCGTGGCGAGCGCATCGGCCGCGTCGACATCCTCGTCAACAACGCGGGCGGCGTCGTCGGCCAGGTCGGCCGGCCGCTCGAGGAGGTCTCGCGACGACGACTGGCGCGCGGTCGTCGACGCGAACCTGACGAGCACGTTCGTCTGCACGCGCGCGGTCGCGCCGGGGATGAAGGAGCGCCGGCTACGGGCGGATCGTCAACATCTCCTCCGGCGCCGGCCGCAGCGTCAGCCTGACCGGCATCCAGGCGTACGCGAGCGCGAAGGCCGGGCAGATCGGCTTCACGCGCCAGACCGCGCACGAGCTCGGGCCGTTCGGGATCACCGTCAACGCGATCGCGCCCGGCTTCGTGCTCTCGAACCCGACCTCGATCGCGCAGTGGGAGAGCTACGGCGAGGAGGGGCAGCGCGCGGCTGCTCGAGTCGATCGCGACGCGCCGGCTCGGCACGCCCGAGGACATCGCGAACGGCGTGCTCTTCTTCGTCGCCGACGAGGCGTCGTGGGTGACCGGCCAGGTGATCTCGATCGATGGCGGCCACTCCATCTTCTGACGCGCGCTGCGCTACGCGAGCTGGCCGCGTTCCTCGCGATCCCGAGCGTCAGCCTCGACCCGGCGCGACGCGCGGCGACATGCGCGCGCGCGGCGGAGTGGGTCGCGGCGCAGCTCGCGTTCGCGAACGGGCGCGTCGTCGAGACCGACGGCCACCCGGTCGTGCTCGGCGAGCGGCTCGGTCGCCACGGACGCGCCGACGATCCTCGTGTACGGCCACTACGACGTGCAGCCGCCGGGCGACGAGGCCGCGTGGACGACGCCGCCGTTCGAGCCGAGCGTCCGCGACGGCCGCATCTACGGCCGCGGCGCGACCGACGACAAGGGGCCGGTGCGTCGTCGCGCTCGAGACGGCGCGGCGTTCCTCGCGCGACGCGCTGCCGCTCAACGTCCGCTTCCTGATCGAGGGCGAGGAGGAGATCGGCAGCCCGAGCCTGCCGGCGTTCCTCGAGCGAGCATCGCGACGAGCTCGCGCGCCGACCTCGTCGTGTCGGCCGACGGGGCGATGTGGCGGCCGAGCGAGCCGTCGGTCGCCGATCGCGGCGAAGGGGCTGCTCGCGCTCGACCTCGTCGTCACGCGGGCCGGCGTCCGACCTGCACTCGGGCCGCCACGGCGGCGCCGTCCAGAACCCGAACCACGCGCTCGCGCGCGATCGTCGCGAGCCTGCACGACGCCGGACGGCGCGCGTCGCGGTGCCGGGCTTCTACGACGACGTCGCGCGCTCGCCGCGGCCGACCGCGACGGCGCTCGAGCGCGTGCCGTTCGACGAGGAGGCCTACCGCGCGCGAGGTCGGCGTGCCGGCGCTGCACGGCGAGCCGGGCTACTCGACGCTCGAGCGGCTGTGGACGCGGCCGACGCTCGAGGTGAACGAGCTGTCGCGGCGGCGGCGCGTTCACCGTGATCCCGCGCGAGGCACGCGCGCACATCACCTGCCGGCTCGTGCCCGACCAGGATCCGGACCGCGTCTTCGCGGCGATCGCCGCGCACGTCGCGGACGCGTCGCCCGCCCGGCGTCGAGCGTGCGCGTCGAAGCCGCAGCCCGGCGCGCGTGCCGGCGTACGCGATCGCGGCCGACCACCCGGCCGTCGTCGCCGCGCACAGGCGCTGCGCACCGTCTACCCCGACCGGGAGCCGCTGCTCGTGCGCATCGGCGGCACGCTGCCGGCGGCGGTCGCTCTTCGAGCGCGTCCTCGGCCTGAAGACGCTGCTCTTCTCGTTCTCGACCGCCGACGAGAACCTGCACGCGCCGAACGAGTTCTTCCGGCTCGAGCCGCCTCGACGAGGGCGATGCGCGGCCTGGGCCGAGCTCTGGCGGCTCCTGGCGGCCTGATCCGGTTCAGAAGAGCCCGAGGATCCGCTTCAGCGACTCGTCGAGCTCCTGCAGCTCGGCAGGCGAGAGACGACCCAACGAGCGACCGACACGGCTCCTGTCGACCGTCGATACCTGGTCGGTGAGCAACCTCGTCCTCTGCCCGCGAACCGTGACCTCGGGACGGAAGATCGCCGGCTGGGCACTCGACGAGGTCGGAACGACGATCACCGTCGTCAGCCAGGCGACCTCGTCGGCCTGGACCACGACGGCATAGCGCCGGCCGCGCTGCGCAAGACCGAGGGCGCCGCGAGCGGGCCGAACCGCGACCGCGTCACCGCGGTGAATCAAGCTCGTCCATGAACGCCCGCACGGCTGCTATCTCCGCGCGATCGCTCGGATCGTCGGCGAGGCGCTCCGCATCCATGCGCGCCTGCTCGAGCCAGGCTGAGCTCGCCGTGTCGATCAACGCGCGACGAATCGCCTCCGACTGGGACTGCCCACGCTCCATCAGCCTGCGGAGTGCGCGCTGGGACTCGTCATCGAGCCTCACCGAGATCGCCTTGTCCGGCACGGAATTGGATTGTATCGCGTTTGTCATACGCCGCTGCCGTCTCCCGGTCAGGCGGTCGAGTTCCACTCCGGCCGTGCGGCGTCTGCGAGCAACTCCGCACAAACCAGCGCTCCAGACGTCGTCCTCGGCGGGCGTGCGAGGCAGGGGCTCACGCGCGATCTGCAACTCGGCTGCGAGTGCATGCACCGAAGACTGACACAGCCACTTTCGCGGTTCTACCGGCGGCCGTCGTCGGCCCTTTAGCGCGTGACTTTGACAAGGAATGAGGCGTGGCCGAGGTTCGCGCTCGCGTCGGCAGCCGAGCAGGTGACCCGGGTCTTCCCGATCCGGAAAATGCTGCCGGAGGGATGGTCGCACGACGACTTGACGCTGCCCTCGACACTATCCACGGCCGAGACGGAGAAGTGAACTCGTGCGCCTGCTGCACTCGACGCCTTCGCTGTGCGGTTCACGGCACCACGGAAGGCCGGCGCGGTGAGGTCGAAGGTGAACGAAGGAGCGTTGAGGGTTCCGGTCACCTGGATCGCGGTACCGTTGCTCGAAATCGACCCCGAGCCGGTCATGCCGCTCAGCCGACCGGTTCCGCCCGTCGCGGTGAAGTCGATCGTGGTTCGGTTGAACGTCACACTGAACGGCGTCGAGCAGCCTTGGACCGTGCCGTCGAGCGTGAACGTGCCCTTCCCAGGTGTGGTGACGACGAACTGCTCCGTCGACTTCCCACAGGACGGATCGGTGGTGTCGGTCGTGCCCGTCGCCGTGAACTGCACGGCCCCGAGCCCTCTGATCGCGCCATGTCCCGCCGCCGAGAACCCAGCGCAGTCCGCACAATCGGGGCCGCCGATGTAGGTGAGCGTCGCACCAATCGTCAGTGATCCCGCGGTCGCAGCGCCCGCGAGCATCAGAGCGCTAGCACCAACGGTGCTTGCAAGCAGGGCGCAGCGGCGAAACAGGGCCCGGCGACCAGGGAGACGCTGCTGGATCCTTCCGCTGCGACCGGTCGACCGCACGAGGGCTCCGAGTATCGGTTAGCCGCCGACGCCAGTCAATACGCGCGCGGACGAGCGTCGCGCACATCGACAGTCGGAGGGTCGTTGAGGTTAGTGATGCTGCCGGGTACAGCACCGGGACACTCCTCACCAGGATCTCAAGGGCGCTTGCTGCCGAAGTGCGTGTCACTCTCGCGGCAATCGCGCGCGAGATGCCTCCCGGTGGAGCATGCCTGTCGGCCGGTTCGTCGCGGTCGATGGCTCAACGGTGCCGCATGGCGCCTCAGCACTCAACGGTTGTCGACGGCCACCACGACGCCGGCTCGAGGCCCGTGCCAAACGCAATACACCCCAAGCCGGAGTGCGCCGGTATCAGCGGAAATTCAACGACCAACTGGATCCTCGCGATTTGCAGCGCCTTTGTCAGTCGCAGAACCGTAATCGATTCTGCAATCAAGCAGTTGTGAGATTTTCGCGCCGCTTGGGCGATGGCGGTCAGGTACTCGTGCCGATGAGGTTGCGGACCTCCCGCACCGCCACCGACAGGCGGGCGAGGTCGACCGCGCCTCCGGTGCGGATGTCTGCGAGCACGCGTAGGCAGCGGTCGACGCCCTCGCGGTTCTGGGCGAGCCACTCGTCGACGCGTACGAGCGGCGCCGCGCCGTCGAGATGCACGCTCATCACCTGGTGCGTCAGCGCTGC
This sequence comes from uncultured Thermoleophilia bacterium, assembly GCA_963742615.1. Lineage (GTDB taxonomy): Bacteria > Actinomycetota > Thermoleophilia > Gaiellales > Gaiellaceae > PALSA-600. The sequence continues at coordinate 68,360 of CAVUMS010000006.1, forward strand.
CTGCTCGGAGTAGACGTCGTCGCGCAGCGCGGCGCGTGCCATCGACGCCCAGCGCGAGTCACGCGGCAGCGCGACGATCCGCTCGCGTAGCCACCACAGCTCCAGGCGGGCGCCGAGCGCGTAGTACGCCTGCGCGACCGCGGGGACGCTGAGGCCGGTCGCCTCCGAGATCTGCACGAGGTCCGGCGACGGGACGAGCGCCACGAGGTGCGCGACCCGCGAGGCGAGCATGCGCGGCACGCGGGCCTGCACGAGCTCGTCGGCGATCGCGCGCGCCGTGCTCGCCTCCGCCTCGCCGAGCATCCCCGGCAGGAGGTCCGCCAGCTCCGCGAACCCGGTCGTGAACCGCTCGATCGCGGCCTCGACGTCGAGCGGCCGAGGCAGGTTGCGGAGCAGCCAGCGCGCCGTGCGCTCGAGCAGGATCCGCGCCCGCAGGAACATCGCGATCTGCGTCCCGGCTGCGACGAAGCCGTCGAGCGCCTCGATCTCGGCCCAGAGCGAGCGGAACGAGTACAGCTCGCGCGCCGCCGTGAATGCGCGGGCGACGTCGTCGGGCGACGCGCCGGTCTCCTCCTGCAGCCGGAAGAGGAACGTCGTGCCGCACCGGTTCACGAGCTCGTTCGCGACCTGCGCGACGATGATCTCGCGCCGCAGCGAATGCGCGCGCAGCTGCCCGCCGAACTGCTCGCGCACCTTCGTCGGGAAGTACCGCTCGAGCTCGGATGCGAACGCCGGCTCGTCGGGAAGCGTCGAGCCGAGCAGGTCGTGCTCGAGCGCGAGCTTGGTGTACGAGAGCAGGATCGCGACCTCCGGCGGAGTCAGCCCGCCGCCGTCACCCTGACGCTCCTCGAGTACCTCGTCCGTCGGCAGCGCCTCGAGCTCGCGGTTGAGGCCGTTCTGCTCGAGCTGCCGGATGTAGCGCTCGTGCACCTCGACCATCGAGCCGGCCTGCGCCATCGACGTGCGAGATCGCCTGCGCCTGGTCGTAGTTGTCGCGCAGCACCTGCGTCCGCGACCTCGTCCGTCACGTCCGCGAGCAGCGCGGTTCCGCTCCTCCTTCGTCAGGCCGCCTTCGTCGACGATCGCGTTCGAGCAGGATCTTCAGGTTCACCTCGTGGTCGGAGGTGTCGACGCCGGCGGAGTTGTCGATCGCGTCCATGAAGATGCGGCCGCCGCCGAGCGCGTAGGCGACACGCGCGCGCTGGGTGAAGCCGAGGTTGCCGCCCTCGCCGACGACGCGGGCGCGCAGGTCGGTCGCGTCGACGCGCACGGCGTCGTTCGCCTTGTCGCCGACCTCGGCGTTGCGCTCGTCCTTCGCCTTCACGTAGGTGCCGATCCCGCCGTTCCAGAGCAGGTCGACCGGCGCCTGCAGGATCGCGCGGATCAGCTCGTTCGGCGTCACCGTCTCCGCCTCGATCGCCGAGCGCCGCGCGCGCCTCGCGCCGACAGCTCGATCGACTTCGCGCGTGCGCGGGTAGACGCCGCCACCGCGCGAGATGCAGGCCCGGGTCGTAGTCGGCCCACGACGAGCGCGGGCAGCCGGAAGAGCCGCAGCCGCTCGGCGAAGCTCGCCGCGGGATCGGGATCCGGGTCGACGAAGACGTGGCGGTGGTCGAACGCGGCGACCAGCTTGAGGTGCCGCGAGCGCAGCATCCCGTTGCCGAACACGTCGCCCGACATGTCGCCGATGCCGACCACGGTGATCTCGGCCGTGTCGGCGTCGACGCCGAGCTCGCGGAAGTGGCGCTTCACCGACTCCCACGCGCCGCGCGCGGTGATGCCCATCTCCTTGTGGTCGTAGCCCGGCCGATCCGCCCGACGCGAACGCGTCGCCGAGCCAGAAGCCGTACTCCTCGGCGAGGTCGTTCGCGATGTCGGAGAACGTCGCCGTGCCCTTGTCGGCGGCGACGACGAGGTACGGGTCGTCGCCGTCGTGGCGCACGACGTCCGGCGGCGGGACGACCGTCGCCGGCGACGATCGTGTCGGTGACGTCGAGCAGGCCGCGACATGAACGTCCGGTAGCAGGCGACGACCTCGGCCTGCAGCTGCTCGCGGTCGGACGGCGAGCCGCTGCACGACGAAGCCGCCCTTCGCGCCGACCGGGACGATCACCGCGTTCTTCACGGTCTGCGCCTTCATCAGCCCGAGCACCTCGGTGCGGAAGTCCTCGCGCCGGTCCGACCAGCGGATGCCGCCGCGCGCGACCCGGCCGCCGCGCAGGTGGATCGCCTCGACGCGCGGCGAGTAGACGAACATCTCGACGAGCGGCCGCGGCTCGGGCAGGTCGGGAACGAGCTTCGAGTCGAGCTTGAGCGACAGGTACGGCTTCGGGCTCGCCGTCGGCGCCGGTCTGGAACCAGTTCGTGCGCAGCACGGCGCGGATCACCTTGAGGAAGCCGCGCAGGATGCGATCCTCGTCGAGGCTCTCGACCGCGTCGATCGCCTTGACGATCGCGCGCTCGAGCGCCGCCCGCCTCGTGCGCTCGTGCGCAGCGGGTCGAGCCGAGCCTCGAAGAGCTCGACGAGGTTCGCGCGCGATCTCGGGATGCGCGGCGAGCGTCTCCTCCATGTACTGCGTGGCTGAACGGCATCCCCGTCTGGCGCAGGTACTTGGCGACCGCGCGGAGCACGACGATCTCGCGCGCCGCGAGCCCGGCGCGAGAGCACGAGCTTGTTGAAGCCGTCGTTCTCGATCTCGCCGCGCCAGGCGCGGGCGAACGCGTCCTGGAAGCGCTCGCGCACCTCGTCGGGCGCGAGGTCCTCGCCCTCGTCGCGCCGCAGGCCGAAGTCGTAGATCCACACCGGCGGGCAGTCGCGGCGGTGGATCTCGTACGGCCGCTCGTTCGTGACGGTCGACGCCCATGTTCTCGAGCAGCGGCAGCACGTCCGAGAGCAGCAGCGGCTGGCCGCGACCGCAGCGAGCTTGAACGCGAGGTCGTCGTCCGGCGACGCGTGCGGGACGTAGAGGCTGAGGCTCAGGTCGCCCGCCGGGTCGAGCCGCTCGATGCGCTCGATGTCGAGCACGGCCTGCGTCGCGGGGAAGTCCTCCTGGTAGGCGATCGGGAACGCATCGGCGTAGCCGTGCGCCAGCACGCTCGCCCGCTCCTCGCCGAGCTGCTCGATCAGCTCGTCGCGCAGGTCGTCGGACCACTCGCGCGTCGCCTCGGCGAGCCTGCGCCTCGATCCCGGCGACGTCGTAGACCGGCGGGTCGCTCGGGTCGACGTGGATCACGTAGTGCAGCCGCGCCAGCACCGACTCGGTGACGCGCGTGCCGTAGTCGAGCGTCTCGCCGTGCGAGCTCCTGGTCGAGGATCGCCTCGATCCGCTCGCGGTTGCGCGTGTTGAAGCGGTCGCGCGGGATGTAGACGAGGCACGAGAGGAAGCGCCCGAAGTTGTCGCGGCGCACGAACAGGCGCACGCGGCGGCGCTCGCCGAGGTGGAAGATGCCCATCGCGATCTCGTAGAGATCGTCCTCGCGAGATCTGCAGCAGCTCGTCGCGCGGGTAGGTCTCGATGATGTCGACGAGCGCCTTGTAGTCGTGGCCGCCCGTCGGGCAGCCCGGCGCGCTCGAGCACGCGGCGCGCCTTGCGCCGGATGACGGGGATCTCCCAGGGCGTCGCGCTGTACGCGGTGTGCGTGTAGAGGCCGAGGAAGCGCCGCTCGCGCGACGACCTCGCCGTGCTGCGTCGAAGCGCTTGACGCCGATGTAGTCGAGGTACGCGGGGCGATGCACGGTCGCGCGCGAGTTCGCCTTGGTCAGGTTGAGCAGGTGCTTGTGCCGCGCCATCCGCCGCACGTCCGGCGGCAGCCGCGCGAAGCTGCGCCGAGATCGGCGGCCCGCCCGTTCTGGCGCAGGATCCCGAGCCCGGAGTCCGGCACGGCGCGCAGCACCTCCTCCCCGTCCTCGTCGGCGATCTCGTACTCGCGGTAGCCGAGGAAGGTGAAGTTCTCGCGCATCCAGTCGAGCAGGTCGATCGTCTCGGAGAGCTCCTCCGGGTCGACGGGCGGCGGGCGCCGCTCGAAGTCCTCGACGATCGAACGCGCCTCCTCGAGCATCTTCGGCCAGTCGGTGACCGCGGCGCCACGTCGTCGAGCACGCGCACGAGGTCGTCGTGCAGCTCGGCGAGCGCCTGCGGGTCGGTCTGGCGGTCGATCTCGACGTGGATCGTCGACTCGGGGATGCCGCCGTCCTCGACGAGCTCCTCGAGGTTGCCCTGCTCGTCGCGCCGCACGCGGACGATCGGGCGGATCATCAGGTGGAGGCCGCTGCCGTGCCGGGTGATCTCCATCGAGATCGAGTCGACGAGGAACGGCATGTCGTCGTTCACGAACTCGACGACGGTGTGCGGCGACTCCCAGCCGTGCTCTTCGAAGGTCGGGTTGTAGACGCGCACCTTCAGCTCGCCCGGCAGCCGCTGCTGCATCAGGCTCCAGTGCGCGAGCGCCGCGCCGGCGAGCTCGTCCGCCGAGCGGGCGGCGAGGTCCTCGGGCGGAACGTGCGCGTAGTAGGTGCGGACCCACCGCTCGACGTCGTCGGCGTCGGTGCCTGCCTGTGCGCGGGCCCGCGCCACGGCCGCGTCCAGGATCGTCGCCTTCGCCTCGTCGATGCGCGTCGTCACGTCCCACTCGGAGTATGCCGCGTTTCGCGGGGGATACGCTCAGGGGCATGATGCGGGCGCGCCTCCTGCTCCTGGCGCTGCTCGTCGCGTGGCTGTTCTCGCCGCCCGGATGGCGCTACGCGATACCCCTCTGGCTGCCGTTCGCGCTCGCGCTCGGGCTCGAGCTGCAGTTCTTCGTGAGCGGGCTCGCCTCGCGCACCGAGCCGGCGGAGCGCGGCCGTGCGCCGCAGCGGGCGGACCTCGAGCGGTTCGGCTGGGAGGGGGAGCCGCCGGAGGAGGACGACCCGGAGTTCTGGCACTCGCCGCCCGTGCCGCGCGAACGGCGTCATGTTGCACGCAGGCTGCTCGGCTCGGCTCTCGTGCTGGCGGCGGTCGCGCTCGTCGTCTGGGCCGTGAGCGTTCGCCGCGGCTGGGAGTCGCTCGACTCGTCGACGCAAGCGCGCGTCGAGCACGCGCTGACCGGCGAGGCGCGGAAGATCGCGGGCCATCCGGTCACGGTGATCTGCGACACCTCCGGCCATCACGTCGGCGCCGTCCAGGAGGCCGACGGGCTCGCCGAGGTCGGCGGCAGGCGTGCGTGGCTCACGCCCGGGATCTGCTACCAGCTGGAGCGGGTGATCGACGGCCACGACCCGCGGCCCGGCCGCGGCACCGGGCACGCGATCGCGGTGCTCGCGCACGAGTCGTGGCACCTCCGCGGCGTCGACGACGAGGGAATCGCGAACTGCTACGCGTTCCAGTCGGGGGTCGGCGTGGGCGTGGGCCTCGGCCTGAGCCGCGAGACGGCGCAGCGCCTGATGCGGCAGCAGCTCGCGGACAACCCGACCGACGCGAGCGACGCGCGCTACCTCGTCCCCGCGGGCTGCACGAACGGCGGCCGCTACGACCTCCACCCCGCGTCGTCGAGGTTCCCCTGAGACAGCGCGCTGCAGAGAAGACCTCCCCCGGTCGATTATCCGCGGAACCCTAGTCGCTCGTCAGCAGCTGAAGCCCCCTCCGTCGAGGCCGGGAGCGGTGATCTGCGGCCGGTTGTCGCCGCCGCCGGGCGGATAGACGGTGTCCCACCACTGCGTGAAGAACTGGCGCGAGCTCCGCCCGGCACGAGGCGGTCTGGACGGGCAGGAACGACGTGAAGGCGGATTCGAGCTGCGGCTCGGTGATGCTGCCCTGGCGGTAGGTCTGCTGGATCTGCTGCAGAGCGGCGTCGAAGTTCGCCGGCCCGAGGATCCGCCGCAGCGCGATGTACGCGATCCCCGGCCGAGCGTAGGTCCTCGCGCCGGAGAAGAGCGTGGACGGGCGCGGGTCCGAGGGCGCGCCCGTCCACAGGGAGTCGGAGCCCGCATAGATCTGGTCGAAGCGTGTCGACGAGGCTCTGCTCGAACGCCGCAGCTCGAGCCGCCCGCGGCCGCCTGCGCGTTCGCGGCACTGAAGAAGAACTCGCCGAGCGTCGCGAGCCCCTCCTTGAAGAAGGTGAGGTTGTAGTTCGCCTCCGAGACGTTGTCGCCCCACCACTGGTGCATGTTCTCGTGGTGGAGCGTGTCCAGGTCGATCGCCTCGTTCGCGAAGGTGATCTTGGTCTGCATCTCCTCCTCGAAGCCGGCGTTCGGCATGCCGATCACGACGCCGTCCGTCGTGAACGGGAACGGCCCGTTGAAGCCGCTCTGGAAGTTCAGGATGTCTCTCCTGCATGTCCATGATCGCCTTGTTCGCGGCGGCGCGGTTCTTCGGGATCTGCGAATCCTGCGCCTCGTAGTACTGGATCCCGCTCGAAGCGAGGCGCACGCTCAGGTCGTAGGAGCCGATGCTGTTCTCGACGAGGTACGAGGCGATCCCCTCGGGCGAGTGCCAGTGCCAGGTCGTCGAGCCGCCCGGGAAGTTTGCGTCTGGAAGGTTCGCGGCCTGCGAGACGAGCTCGCCGTTGGCGATCGCCGTCTTGCCTGAGCGGCACGGTGTCGTAGAAGTCGTAGGTCGGCTTCGCGCTCGGGTGGTCGTTCAGCGGCATCCAGTCCTCGGTCGCGACCGGCTCGGTGGTCACGAAGCCGCCGCGGTCGGCCGGCTGGTCGACCCGGAACCACCCCTCGGTGGTGCCGTCGCCGTCGTTGTGCACACCCGGACGTCCGGCGTAGTCGACCTCGACGATGAACCTCGCCCCGCTCGCGATCGGGCTCGACGGCGTGATCACGAGCTTGTTCGCCGGGCATTGCGTGCCGTCCAGGTCGAACAGCTTGTTCGGGTTCGGCGTCAGCAGCTCGGGCGAGCACGCGGGCGGGAATGGGTTGTTCCCGGGCCCGCCGACCGGCGTGAGCTGGCCGGCCTCGTGGGCGCGCGGGTCGGGATCGTTCTGCCCGTTCGGGTCGCCCGGATAGGTCGGCTGCACGAAGGTGAACGCCGCCGGCTGGCCGTTCACGAGCACTGCGCCGACGGTCATGTTCGGCCCGTCCTTCGTGTTCGCCGACGTGCGCTCGAAGTCGAGGCTGAAGTCCGTCAGGCATTGCGTCGCCTGGTCGGTGAGAACGACGTGCGTCCCCGGCAGGAAGAGGTTGGACTCGGTGTCGTAGTTCAGGAAGACGTCCGAGTGGAGGCTCGTGTAGCCGCCGTTGCCGGTCTCCGGGTAGACGTGGGCTCCGAACGACGAGAGCGAGTGTGCGCCGGACGAGCATTTGGCGGCCGTCGTCGAACGGACGAGGGTCACGCTCGTACGGGCGGCGGGGCCGATCTGGAGATGGCGCTCCGCGGTCGCGCAGCTTTGTCGCGTACAGGCGACGAGCGCGTACGACCCGTCGTGGAGCACGGACGGCAGCCGCACGCGAACGCGCGTACACGACCAGGCGGTGTGCCGGCAGGCGGACGGAGGTCCTCCCGACGGCGACCGGTGCGGCTCCCGACGCGGAGCAGATGCACGACGACGAGGCGGGAAGTCGCGGTGCCTCCCTCGTTCACGACGGCTCCGCGGAGCACGAACGTGCGTCCCGCCCGGGCTTCGGCCGGCGCCGAGTCGAGCCTCGCCACGACGACGCCCGCGCCCGTCGCAAGAGCGTCAGGCGCGAACAGCGAAGGCAGCGACACGGCCGCGGCGAGTGGTGTCGGCGGCCGAGCCCCGGCAACGAGCGGCGCCGACAGCGCCACCAGCAGCGTCACACCCACAGACGACAGCGTCCGCCAAACGGTCATTGCTCCCCCTTTGCTCGCAGTGGCGCCGTTTATCTGCCGCCCGCGGGTCGATGTCAAGCCGCCGCGAAACGCACGGTGTCGCCCGGCCGGAGCTGGCCGGCGAGCCACAGATCGTCCGCCGCGACGACCGCGAGCACCGGGTAGCCGCCCGTCGTCGGGTGGTCGGGCCCGAGCAGGATCGGCCGGCCGTTCGGAGGAACCTGCAGCGCACCGGCCACGACGCCTTCCGACTCGAGCTCCCCGTCGCGCGCCCGGCCGAGCCGCGGGCCGTCGAGGCGGAGACCGACACGGTTGGAGTCGGGACGCACGCGCCACTCCGACGCCGTGAGGGTCTCGAGCGAGCCCGCGGCGAACCAGTCGGCGCGCGGGCCGGGCGAGACGCGGAGCAGCGGCCCGTCCGGAAGCTCGTACGGCTCGGGGTCCACCGGTGCAGCCGTGTCGGCGCCGACCTGGAGCACGTCGCCGGGCCGGAGCGGCGCGGGGCCGATGCCGCCCATCAGGTCTGTCGAGCGGCTGCCGAGCACCCGCGCCGCGTCGATCCCGCCGCGCACGCAGACGTAGACCCGCACCCCGCGCCGGTACGGGCCGACGTCGAGCTCGTCGCCGGCCTCTGCCTCGAACGGGCCGCGCTCCTGGGCGCCCGTCAGCGCGACGACAGCCGGCACGAGGAAGCGGAGCCGAGGGCCGGCGAGCGTGCACTCGAGCGCCGCGGCGCCGGGGGCATTGCCGACCAGCCGGTTGCCGCGGTCGAGCGCGCGGCGGTCGGCTGCTCCCGACGGCGAGACGCCGAGGTGCGCGAAGCCCGGGCGGCCGTGGTCCTGCACGGTCGCGAGCGGCCCCGGGTCGAGAACCTCGATCATCGGACGAAGCGCACGCGGTCGCCCGCGACCATCAGCGCGGGCCGCTCGCGTGAGGCGTCGAACAGCACTGCGTCGGTGCGACCGATCAGCCTCCACCCGCCCGGCGACTCGCGAGGGTAGACACCGGCGTACGGCCCCGCGATCGCGACGCTCCCGCCCGGCACGCGCGTCCGCGGCTCCGCGCGCCGCGGCACGACGAGCCGCTCGTCGAGGCCTAGCAGGTACGCGAAGCCGGGGGCGAAGCCCACGAAGCCGACGACGTACTCGGCGGCGCGATGGCGTTCGACGACCTCCTCCGGCGACAGCCCCGTCAGCCCGGCGACCTCATCGAGGTCGGGGCCGTCGTACGTGACCGCAATCTCGACCTCTCGGCCCTCAGGCGCGTGGGAGTCGGCGAGCGCCTCGACGGCAAGCTCCTCCAGCCCGGCCGGCGCGCGGACGCCCTCCCAGGTGACGAGCACGGTGCGGTGGCCCGGGACGACGTCGACCAGATCGGGGCGCTCCGCGCGCAGGCGCGCGGCTACCCGCACCGCTGCGTCGTTGTCGGCGAGCTCGAGCAGCAGCGCCCGGTCACCGGACGGGCGAAGCTCGACGTCGCTCATGCGAACGCGCGCAGCTCGACCCCGGCGGCGCCGAGCGCCGCGCCGACGGCACGCGCCACGGCAACGGCGTCGGGCGAGTCGCCGTGCACGCAGATCGACTCGACCTGCCCCGCGATCGCGACCGCCTGCCGCGCGGCCGCCGCGGCGACAAGCACCGCGCCCGGCTCGCCGCGCGGCACGAGCGACCCGTCCGGCGCGTAACCGCGGTCGGCAAAGCCCTCCGCGACCGCGGTGAGACCGGCCGCCTCCGCCGCGCGGGCGAGCTCCGAGCCGGGGAAGGCGAGCAGCACCCTGACGCCGCATGCCGCCGTGCCGGCGACGATCGCGCCGGCGCACTCGGCGTCGACGGACGCCCGGTGATAGAGCGCGCCGTGCGGCTTGACGTAGGCGACCGGCGCGTGCCGCTGCAGCGCGCGAATCTGCTCGATCGTCTCGGCCTCGACGGTCGCGACGGGGACGCCCAGCTCGCGCCGCCCGAATCCCTCACGGTCGCGGTAGCTCGTGTGCGCGCCCACGGTCACGCCGCGCTGAAGGGCGGCGGCGCACACCGCGCTCATCGTCGCGTCGTCCCCCGCGTGAAAGCCGCAGGCGACGTTTGCACTCGTCACGACCTGGATCAGCTCGGCGTCGGTCGCGAGCCCCTCGCCGACGTCGGCGTTCAGGTCGACCGACATGGCGGGGAGCTTCTCAGCTCGCGTGGCGCAGCTGCTCGACCACCTGCTGGGCGGCCTGCGACTCGGGGTCGAGCTTCTCGAGCGCCGCCTCGAGCAGGCGGCGCGCGTGGTCGTCGTCGCCCTGCCGGAGGAGCGTGAAGCCGAGGTTGGCGGTCACCTTCCCCTCGTGGCGCTCGTCGTCGAGGTCACGCAGGATCTCGAGTGCCTCCTCGAACCGCTCGACCGCGGCGTCCGTCTCGCCGGCGGCGTCGAGGGCGAGCGCGAGGCTGTTCAGTGTCGGCGCCTCGCCGTGGCGGTCGCCGAGCGCGCGGAAGATCGCGAGCGCCTGGCTGTGCTGCTCGGCCGCTTCCTTCGGACGTCCCTCGCCGCGGAGCTGCGCGCCGCGCGCGTTCAGGCGAAGCGCGCGGCGGTGCTGGGCGTTGCTGTCGGTGGGAGTGGCCGGTGCGGGCGTGGCGCCCGCGTAGGGCCACCCGCTCCAGTCGACGGCTCGCGCCTTGGTGGCGGCGCGGGTCGCGAACCCGGCGACGACCGGCGTGACGTCTCTCGCGCGGCGCTGGACTGCGCTGACCGCCGGAGCGGCGTCGCGCGCTACCCGTGCGCCGAGGCGCCGCGCCGGACGCAGGTCGATGCGCGGCAGGCCTCGCCGCTGGACGAGCCAGGCGACCGTCGCGAGCAGCAGGCCGACGAGGCCGGCGCCGACGAGGAAGAGGACGAGCGACCCGAGACCGACCGCGAAGAGCAGTCCCGCAAGGAACACGGAGGCTCCTGCCAGCACCGCGACACGGCGGCGCAAACGCTCGCCGCGCGGCGAGTTCTCTCGGAGCAGCTGCCACGCCATTTCAGACCCACCTCCCGGGCGTACGAGGTTGACCCTTCGACCTCCCCGCCCCGCGTCCTTCCGGGGAAGGCACGAAGCCAAACCCCCGGGAGCTAGTAACAGCCTGTTACTTGCTCGCGTTCGACTCGCCGCGGGCGAGCGGGAACTCGGCCCGGAGCAGCGTCCCGGCGTTGCCCGAGCTCGAGATGCTGAGCGAGCCGCGGAGGGCCTCGACGCGGTCGGTGAGCCCGATCAGGCCGGTGCCGCGCTCGGGGTCGGCGCCGCCGCGACCGTTGTCCTGCACCATCACGACCAGCACATGCCCGTCGCGGCGCGCGCTCACGCGTGCGGACGCGGCCTCGGCGTGCTTGACCACGTTCGTGAGCGCCTCGGCGACGACGTAGTAGGCCGCGACCTCGACCGTCGGGTGGAACCGCTCGTCGGCGACATGCTCGACCTGCACCTCGAGCGGCGCCCGCCGTGCGAGCGCCGCAATCGCCGGCGGCAGCCCGCCCTCGCTGAGGATCGGCGGATGGAGCCCGGTCGCGAGATGGCGCAGCTCGGACAGCGCCTCGCGGGCGTCGCGCTCCGCGGAGGCGAGCAGCTCGCCGATCGCGTCGTCGGTCACCTTGCGCCGCGCGACGCCGATCGAGAGCACGAGTGTGACGAGCCGTTGCTGCGCGCCGTCGTGCAGGTCGCGCTCGAGCCGGCGTCGCTCCTCGTCGGCGGCGGCGACGAGACGCGTGCGCGAGACCATCAGCTGCTCGCGCGCCTCGGCGCTCGCGACCGCCAGCGCGAGCAGCGCCGCGAACGGCGCGAGCCGGTGCTCGACGTCGTCGTTGAGCGGCTCGTCGGTGCCCGACGCGACGATCACCGCGCCCCAGGGCTGGTTCGAGAGGAGCACGGGCGCGGCCGCGGCCGAGACGTAGCCCGCCTCGCGCATGCGCGTCGCCACGGCGCCCTCGCCGTACGCGTCGACGCGCGCGGACGCGCCGGTCCGTTGCACCGCGCCGAACGCCGTGTCGTCGCCGACCGGCACCACCGACCCGACCGGGAACAGCTCCTCCTGCGAGGCGCAGCTCCAGCGCCCGACCACCGTGGCGCTCTCGGGGCCGTAGCGCACGACGGCAGCCGTGCGGACGCGGGCGAGCCTGCCGGTCTCGACCGCGACCGCCTCGAAGATCAGCGCCGGATCGGCCTCGCCGGCGACGAGCGTCGCGACACGGCGAAGCGCCGCCTGCTCGCGGGCGAGCACCTCGACCTCGGCGAGCCGCTCCTCGAGCTCGCTGTGCAGTGCCTCCACCTGCGCGGCGGCGCGGTCGCGCTCCGAAAGGTCGAGCCCGACGGTGAGCAGGCCGGTGACCGTCCCGTCCTCGTCGGTGATCGGCCGGTTCGACCAGGCGATCTGGCGGCGCTCCCCGTCCTTCGTCAGCCAGTGGCCGACCTGCGGCCTCGACACCGCGATCTCGGCGAACTGCTCGAGGAAGACGCCGAACGCGTTGCGTTCCTCGGCCGGGATCACGACGTCCCGCGCGTCGCGGCCGATCACCTCGGCCGCGGTGAAGCCCGTCACGCGCTCGCAGGCGTCGTCGAACGTGAGAATGCGGCCCGAGCGGTCGAGCTTGCAGACCATGCCGAGGCCGGTACGCGCGAGCACGTCGACGTACTCCTCCGGCGAGAGCAGTGAGACCTCTTGCATCTCCTGCGAAGGCATCGCACAACGGTACCGGCGAATGACGCCCGCGTCACCGCGGGGTAGCCTCATCTCGATGCCCGATCAGCATTCACCGGACGTGACCTTCATGTTCACCGATATCGAAGGCTCTACCGTGCTTCTGCAGCGGCTCGGCACCGACTACGCGGTCGTGCTGGAGCGGCACCGCGAGCTGATCCACGGCGCCGTCACCCTGAACGGCGGGCCGGGTCGTGGACTGCCGCGGCGACGAGTCGTTCGCGGCGTTCGCCGACGGCGCGTCGGCCGCCGCGGCGGCCGTGGCTGCGCAGCTGGCGCTGCTCGGCGAGCGTTGGCCGGAGGGCGTCCAGGTGCGCGTGCGCATGGGCCTGCACCGCGGTCGGGCGCAGGTGGTGGGTGACGGGTTCGTGGGCATGGCGGTGCACCACGCCGCGCGTGTGAGCGCGACGGCCCGCGGCAGCGAGATCCTCGCGTCGGCCGAGACGGTCGAGTACGCCGGGCTCGAGATCGTCGACCTCGGCGAGCACCAGCTGAAAGGGGTGCCGCGGCGCACGCGGCTCGTCCGCGTGCTCGCGCCGGGCCTCCCGGCCGACTTCCCGTCGCTCGGCGACACCGGCGCGCCCCCTGCGAGCGTCGTCCGCGTCGCGCTCGCCGACGACTCGGTGCTGTTGCGCGAGGGGATCGCGCGCCTGCTCGAGGAGGAGGGCTTCGAGATCGTCGGCCAGTCCGGTACGGCCGAGGACCTGCTCGTGCTGATCGACGAGACGCTGCCCGACGTCGCGATCGTCGACATCCGCATGCCGCCGACGAACACCGACGAGGGCCTGCGCGCCGCGCGCGAGATCCGCCGCCGGCACCCGCACACCGGCGTGCTGCTGCTCTCGCAGTACGTCGAGCTCGAGAACGCAGTCGAGCTGCTCGCCGACGACGCGACCGGTGTCGGCTACCTCCTGAAGGACCGCGTTGCCGACGTCGAGGAGTTCACGCAGTCGATCCGCCGCGTCGCCGAGGGCGGCGTGGCCGTCGACGTCGAGATCCTCGACCAGCTGCGAACGGCGTAGCGCCGGTTAGCCCCAGACCTCCTCGGCGACCTCGACGATCAGGCGCAGCTTGCGCCACTGCTCGTCCTCGGTCAGCCCGTTGCCCTCGACCGTCGACGAGAAGCCGCACTGCGGCGACAGGCAGAGCTGCTCGAGCGGCGCGAACCGCGCCGCCTGCTCGATCCGCCGCTTCAGCTCGTCCTTCGACTCGAGCTCGCCGCGCTTCGTCGTCACGAGCCCGAGCACGACGCACTTCTCGCCCTTCGGCAGGAAGCGCAGCGGCTCGAAGCCGCCCGAGCGCTCGTCGTCCCACTCCATGAAGAACCCGTCGACCTCGAGCTCGTTGAGCAGCGCCTCCGCGACGAAGTCGTAGCCGCCCTCGGCCGCCCACGACGAGCGGAAGTTGCCGCGGCACATGTGCGTCGTCACCGTCATGCCCGTCCGGCCGTCCGGCGAGCGCCTCGTTGATGTGACGGATGTACTCGACGTGCTGGCGCTCCGGGTCGCCGCCGATCGACGCGACGTACTCGCGCTGGTGCGGGTCGTTCATGTAGGCGAGGCTCGTGTCGTCGAACTGCAGGTAGGTGCAGCCGAGCTCGCCGAGCCGGCGCACCTCCTCGGCGTACGCGGCGGTGAGGTCGGCCCAGAACGCGTCGAGCTCCGGGTAGACCGACTGCGTCGATCGCCGCCTTGCCGCCGCGGTAGTGGACCATGCTCGGCGACGGGATCGTCAGCTTGGGCACGTTCGCGTCACCGACTCGCGCAGGAAGGCGAAGTCGTCGCCGAAGATCGTCTCCGAGACGCCGAGCTTGCCGTCGACGTGCAGCGCGGCCGGCGTGAACTCGATGTCGCCGTCCTCGTTGTGGAACGCGACCGCGATGTGCCCCGCCTCCTTCGTGATCCCGTCGAGCGGGTAGATGAAGTCCATGTGCCAGGAGGCGCGGCGGAACTCGCCGTCGGTGGCCGACTGCAGCCCGACCTCCTCCTGCCTGCGCACGACGTCGCGGATCGCGTCGTCCTCGACCGCGCGCAGCTCGCCGCGTCGATGTCGCCGTGCGCGAAGTCGTCGCGCGCCTGGAGCAGCCGCGTGCGGGCGCAGCAGGCTGCCGACGTGGTCGGCCCGGAACGGCGGCTTCGTCCGCGGCACGACGCGATCCCCTACTAGGCGGAACGAGACGCGGTCGCCCGCACGACCGCCTCGGCCTCGGCGATGCGCGGCCCGGCCCCCGCCCGGCGGAAGAACGCGGCGGCCGCGCGCGCCTCGGCCTCGGGATCGACGGCGTCGCCGGACCTGGCGAGCCGCAGCCGCGATTCCGCCTCGTGGAGCTCGTCTCCCGCCTCCCGGTACCGATCGGCAGCGGCCGAGTAGTCGCCGCGCGCGAACGCCTCGGCGGCGGGGCCCCAGGGCGAGTCCCGGATGTCGGCCGCAATCCGCCCGAAGTCTTCGGAGCGCCCGAGCAGATCGAGGGCGAGGGCGGCGTCCGCAAAGGCGGCGTCGCCCCGGTCGGCCACGGCGATGAACTCGTCGAGGAGCGGGTGTGCCTCCGCCGCGCGGCCGGCCCGGACGAGCACGCACGCGTGCGTCACGAGCGCCGGGAGGACGACCTGGTGGTCGCGCGCCGCGCGTGCCAGCTCGAGCCCGCGTACCGACTCCCGGACGCCCTCGTCAGGCTCCCCCCGCTCCGCCTTGATGCGACCGAGGAGCAGGTGGGCCGGAGTTTCCATGTAGTGGTCGCGCTCCCCGAGCCCGTCGACGAAGGCGCGGACGTGCTGCAGCGCGGCGTCCCAGTCGCCCCGAAGGCACTCGAGCCAGGCGAGCTCGACGTCGAACCAGCCGACGTGGAACGTGTCGCCGAACCTGGTCGCGACGACGCGACCTTCCTCGGCGACTGCGCGGGCGCGCTCGAGCTCGGCATGCACTGCGACAAGGGACTGGAGGTTCTTGTAGCCGCGCACGACGACCGTCCCGTGGTTGAGGCGTCGCGCGAGGTCGAGCCCCTCCTCGATCTGTCCCAGGCCCTCGCGCTCGCCGTCCACTCCCCGGATCGAGCCGATCGTGATCAGCGCGTCGGCGCAAAGCCATTCCGCGCCGATCTGCCGCCCGATGTCGAGCTCGAGTGTCGCGTGGCGGATCGCGTCCTCGCTCATGCCGTCGAGCATGAGGTTGATCGCGTACTCGCCGTGGATGAATGCGCTCGTCGTGGAGGGCGGCCGGTCCTCGAGCAGCGCGAGCCCCTCGCGGAGCAATCTCCGTGCGTCCTCTGCACGCCCCCGGTTGAAGGCGACCCAGCCGCGGGCGGCCATCGCATCCGCCGCCTCCTCGACCTTCCCGGCGGCGAGCAACCGCTCGGTCGCTTCCGCGAGCTCGGCGTCCGCGTCGAGGCCGGCACGCGACGCAGCGCGCCCGTACCGCCACAGGAGCTGGGCACGCTCGGGGTCCTCCGCCGGCGTCAGCGAGAGCGCGCGGCCGTACAGCTCCCCGGCGGCGTCGACGGCTCCGAGCCGGAAGGCACGCTCGGCGGCCACGACGAGCGCGGTCCGCGCATGCGCGTCGAGCTCGGGATCGGACCGCCCCGCTGCGCGCGTCAGCTCGAGCGCCTGCAGCCAGTGGTACGCGGCGACCTCGGCGTGGTCCTCGCTTCGCTCGACGGAGAGCTGCTGGATCCACTCGGCGGCCTCGCGGTGCTTGCGCGCGCGATCGATCCGCGGGATCTGGCCGTAGGCAACGTCACGGACGAGCGCATGCCCGAAGACGTACTCCGTCTCCTCACCTACCGAGCTGCGGCGCTCCCGCCGCACGAATCCCTTTCTCCCCAGTGCGTGCAGAAGCACCTCGAGCTCGCGCCGCTCGGTGTCCTCCCCGTCGAGGGCGCCGAGCCAGAACACCTTCCCGACGACGGCGGCGTCCTGCAGCAGCTGCTTCTCGGCCGCCGGCAGCCCGTCGAGGCGAGCGGCGATGATCCCCTGCAGCGTCTCCGGCAGCGGCAGCTCCTCGGCCCCGGCGAGCTCCCACCCTCTCGCACCGCGGACGAGGAGGCCGCGGTCGACGAGCATCCGCACGTACTGCTCGGCGTACAGCGGGTTGCCCTCGGCCCGCTCGAGCAACACGTGCTGGAGCGCGGCCGGCAGCAGCGGCTGCTCGAGCAGCGTCGCCACGAGCCGCGCCGAGTCCTCCGGCCCGAGCGGCGAGAGCGCGAGCGTGACCGCGTTGAGCTTTCCGCCACCCCACGCCGGCCGCCGCTCGAGCAGCTCCGGGCGCGCCGAGCAGACGACGAGCAGCGGCACGCCCCCGGCCCACTCGACGAGGTAGTCGACGAAGTCGAGCAGCCCGTCGTCGGCCCAGTGGAGGTCCTCGAACACGAGCACGACCGGGCGCTGCTCCGCCAGCGACTCGAAGTAGAGACGCCAGGCGCCGAAGGCATCCGCGCTCGACCCCGACTCACCGGCCAGGCCGACGAGCGGACGCAGGTGCGACGTCACCCAGTCGCGGTCCTCGGGCGGAACGGCCACGGCGACAGCCGCGTCGAGCTTCTCGCTCGCGACGTCGGCGACATCGGTCTCGAGCATGCCCGCCTGCGCCTTGACCATCTCGCCGAGCGCCCAGAACGCGATCCCGTCGCCGTACGGGAGACATCGCCCCTGGCGCCAGGTGATCAGGTCGGGATCGTCGTCGACGATCCCGAACAGCTCCCAGACGAGGCGGCTCTTGCCGATCCCCGGGACGCCGATCAGCGTCACCAGCTGCGGCGCGAGCTCGGTGCGGACGCGGGCGAGTGCCTGCGCCAGCACGTCGCGCTCGCGCTCACGGCCGACCAGCGGCGTGCGCACGTCGAGCAGCACGTCGACCCCGAAGCTCGACCGAACCGCGGCGACCTCCCAAACCGCGATCGGATCTGCCTTTCCCTTGGCGACGACCGGGTCGCGCGGCTGGAGGTCGAACGCCGGCTCGACCGCCCGCCGGGTCGGCTCGTCGACGAGGATCCCGTCCTCGGGCGCCTCGGACTGCAGGCGCGCGGCCGTGTTCACGACATCGCCCGCGGCCATCCCCTGACCGGCGTCCGGCCGCGCGTCGAGGGTGACGAGCGCCTCGCCGGTGGTGATCCCGACGCGGACGTGCAGGTCGCGACCGGGATCGGCCTCGTTCAGCTCGAGGATCGCCCCCCGGATCTCCAGCGCCGCCCTGACGGCGCGCTCCGGGTCGTCCTCGTGCGCGATCGGCGCCCCGAAGAGCGCCATCACCGCGTCGCCGATGAACTTCTCGACCGTCCCGCCGTGCCGCTCGAGCTCGTGCTTGAGCCGCGAGTGGTAGGCCTCGAGAATCGCGCCGACGTCCTCGGGGTCGAGCGACTCCGCGCGGCTCGTGAACCCGACGAGATCGGCGAACAGCACGGTCACGACCTTGCGCTCCTGGCGCAGCTCCCCACCGGCGAGCGACGCCCCGCATGCGAGGCAGAAACGCGCCGCCTCCGGATTCTCTTGCCCGCACCGACCGCAAACCGCCATGGGCACAGCCTACGGCGGCAGCTCGAGCCCGACGTAGTTCTCGGCGAGCGACCGCGCCGCGGCCTCGGACGTGACGACGTAGCGGAGCTGCGAGAGCTGCAGCTGCAGGTCGAACGGGTCGTCGCCGAGGTGGTGCAGCATCGACGTCATCCACCACGAGAAGTGCTCGGCGCGCCAGACGCGGCGCAGGCACTGCTCCGAGTACGCGTCGAGCGGGACGGCGTCGCCGCTCGCGTACCAGCGCTCGAGCGCGCTCGCGAGAATCGTGACGTCGGTGATCGCGAGGTTCAGCCCCTTCGCGCCGGTCGGCGGGACGATGTGCGCCGCGTCGCCGGCGAGGAAGAGCCGCCCGTGCTGCATCGGCTCGACGACGAAGCTGCGCATCCCGGTGACGCCCTTCTCGAGCACCGGGCCCTCGTTCAGCGTCCAGCCGTCGAGCGCGGTGCGCAGCGCGCAGCTCCTCCCAGATGCGCTCGTCGGGCCACTCCGCGAGGTCCTCGTCCGGCCGGCACTGCACGTAGCAGGCGGCTCAGCGCCGGCGAGCGCAGGCTGAGCAGCGCGAAGCCGCGCTCGTGGTGCGCGTAGACGAGCTCGTCGCTCGACGGCGGCGCCTCCGCGAGGATGCCGAGCCAGCCGAACGGGTACTCGCGCGAGAACGCGCGCAGGACGCGCGTCGATCGCCGGCCGGCAGACGCCGTGGAAGCCGTCGCAGCCGGCGATGACGTCGCAGTCGAGGCGTGCTGGCTCGCCCTCGTGGTCGAAGGTGACGAACGGGGCCGTCGGACTCGAGGTCGTGGACGTCGACGTCGCTCGACCTCGAACAGGAGCGGCAGCGCGGCGTCGAGGCGCGCTGCGATCAGATCCTTCACGACCTCCGTCTGGCCGTAGATCACGATGTGGCGGCCGCCGGTCAGCTCGCTCAGCGGCAGGTGGTGCCGCTCGCCCGCGAACTGCAGGTGGATGCCGCCGTGGACGATCCCCTCGCGCTGCAGCCGCTCCCCCGACGCCCGCGCCGGTGAGCAGGTCGACCGTTCCCTGCTCGAGCACGCCTGCGCGGATCCGCTGCTCGACGTAGTCGCGGCTCCGGTTCTCGAGCACGACGGACTCGATCCCGGCGCGGTGCAGGAGCTGGGCGAGCGTCAGGCCGGCCGGCCCGGCGCCGACGATCGCGACCTGCGTGCGCATCCTCGTCACACCGCGCCTTCCTCCTGCAGCACACGGCTCGCGATGGCGAACGCGCTGTTCGCGGCCGGGACGCCGCAGTAGACCGCCGCCTGCAGGAGCACCTCCGTGATCTCGTCGCACGGTCAGGCCGTTTCGCAGCGCCGCGCGCACGTGCATCGCGAGCTCCTCGTGGCGGCCGAGCGCGACCAGCGCCGTGAGCGTGATGCAGCTGCGCGTCCGGCGGTCGAGGCCCGGCCGCGTCCAGATCTCGCCCCAGGCGTAGCGGGTGATCAGGTCCTGGAAGTCGGCGTGTGAAGGCGTTCGTCTGCTCGATCGCGCGGTCGACGTGCTCGTCGCCGAGCACCTCGCGCCGGACGCGCATGCCGTCGTCGTCGCTCACAGGAACTCCTCCAGCAGTCGGTTGAACTCGGCCGGGCGCTCGACGTTCGCGAGGTGCGCGGCGCCTCGGAGATCACCGCGAAGCGCGCGCCGGCGATCGCCGCGGCGAGCAGCTCCGATCTCGGCGGGCGGCGCGGTCGGGTCCTCGGCGCCCGCGACGCACGAGCGTCGGCGTCGTCGATCCGCCCGAGCGCGGCGCCGACGTCCCAGCGGGCGAGCGCCTCGCAGCAGCGTGCGTAGCCCTCGGGCGCGGTCGCGAGGATCATCTCGCGGTACGCGGGAACGCCGTCGAACGCCGGCGTGAACCAGCGCGCCGAGCACCGCGTCGACGATCGCCTCCAGCCCCTCCGCGCGCACGGTCTCGGCGCGCTCGAGCCACTGCGCGGGCTCGCCGAAGCGCGCAGACGGTGCACGCGAGCGACGAGCCGCTCGAGCCGCTCGGGCGCGTCGAGCGCGAGCCGCATGCCCGACGCAGCCGCCGAGCGAGAGCCCGACGAAGGAGAACGTGCCTTCGACCTGGTCGAGGACGCGGCGCGGCGAGATCGCCGACGTCGCGCGACCTCGACGAGCGGCGCGCCGCCGTGGCCCGGGTGGTCGATGCGAACGACGTCGTCGCCCCACGAGCGCGGGCGCCTGCGCGTCCCAGATCCGCGAGGTCGACGCCGAGCGAGCCGCAGAGGACGACCGCGCTCACGCGCCGCGATCTTCGAGCGCGCGGTCGACGAACGCGCCGGCCGAGCCGAGGTAGTCCTCGGGGCGCTCGGCGTCGATGCCCAGGCGCTTCGCCTCGGCGAGCGTGTCAGCGGACGATGTTCGCGCGCATCCGCTCGGCGTCGACCTCGAGCCCGTCGAGCGAGCGGCGCACCGCGCCGCCGCGCCGCCGGTGGCCGCGAGCGCCGTCGAGAGCGCCTCCCACTCCGCGTGCCAGGCACCGGCCGCGCGCTCGTGCTCGTGCTCGGCGAGCGACGCGAGCAGCGCCGCGTTCGCGCTGCGCGTGCCGCGCGCACGCGCGCGGCGAGCACGGCGCGCGACGGGGTTGCGCTTGTGCGGCATCGTCGACGAAGCGACCGCCGGCTCGGCCTCGCGCGACCTCGCCGACCTCGGTCTGCGCGAGCAGCACGACGTCGCCGGCGATCTTCGCAGCGCGCCCGCGGCAGCCGTCGAGCGCGCCGGCGAGCTCCGCGCATCGGCGCGCGGAGCGTGTGCCACGGCAACGCGCGGCTCCGCGAGGTCGAGCTCGGCCGCGAACAGCGCGCAGCACCTCCGGGCCGTCGCTCGCCGAAGCGCGGCGAGCGTGCCGCGCGGCGCCGCCGAGCTGCGCGGGCAGCGCCGCCGCGCTGCGGCGAGCCGCTCCCGCGCGTCGACGACCGCGACGAGCCAGCCGGCCGCCTTCAGCCCGAACGTCGTCGGCACGGCCTGCTGCAGCAGCGTCCGCGCGGCCATCACCGTGTCGCGGTGCGCCCCGGCGAGCTCGGCGCAGAGGCCGCCGACGCGCGTCGAGCTCGTCGTCGATCAGCGCAGGACGCCCGCGCGCGACGAGCATCGCCGCCGTGTCGAGGATGTCCTGGCTCGTCGCGCCGCGGTGGACGTGCTCCGCGTACTCGTCGCCGACCTGCGCGCGCAGCGCGCGCACGAGCGGCTCGACCGGGTTCCCGGCGGCGCGGCCCGTCGCGCGCGAGCTGCTGCTCGTCGTAGAGGTCGGCGTCGCAGGCCGCGGCGACCATCGCCGCGGCGTCGGCCGGGACGACGCCCGCGAGCGACCCGGCGTTCGCGAGCGCGCGCTCGGCGTCGAGCATCGCCTCGAGCCACGCGCGGTCCGACACGGCCTCGCGCAGCCGCCTCGGGCACGAAGATCGCCTCGAACGGCGTCACGCGCGAAGAACACCGTCTGCGCGTCGCCCTGCATGCGGATGTCGAAGCGCAAGCCGTCGCCGTCCGCCGCCGGCGACCAGCGTCGCGCGGTCGGCCGGCGGCGAGCGCCGAGAGCACCGGGTCGGCGGCGTTCGCGCCTGCCTCGTCCGGGAAGTAGATGCGCGTCAGCTGGTGCCGCAGCAGGCCGCGCGCGAAGACGAGCACGTCGAGGCGCGGCGCCTCGCCGGCGGTCGCGGCGGCTTCGCGACGACGAACGAGAACGCGCCCGTCGGGCTCCGTGCCGCTCCGCCCCCACGCGCCCGCCGTCGCCGCCCACACCTCGATCACGCCGTCGGGGATCGGCTCGCCCTCGCCGTCGAGCAGCCGGCCGCGTCGAGCGCGATCGCCGTCCGGCGACGAGCTCGTTCTCCGGCCGGCGGCAGAGCCCGATCGCGTAGAACGGCCCGACCGTCTGCGACGGCGTGCGCGCGAGCGTCACTCGTCCTCGAGCGGCGTCGTGCCGGCCGCCGCGGCCGAGCACGATGTCCCAGCGGAAGCCGAGCGCCCACTCGGGCTCGGTCGTCTCGAGGTCGAACCGCGGAGACGAGCAGCTGCGCGCGCCTTCGGGTCGCGGACCGAGTTGAAGATCGGGTCGTACGGGAACAGCGGGTCGCCGGGGAAGTACATCTGCGTGACGAGCCGCTGCGTGAACGCGCGGCCGAAGACCGAGAAGTGGATGTGCGCCGGCCGCCACGCGTTCTCGTGGTTGCCCCACGGATACGCGCCGGGCTTGATCGTGACGAAGCGGTAGCGGCCGTCGTCGTCGGTGAGGCAGCGGCCGGCGCCGGAGAAGTTCGGGTCGAGCGGCGCCGGATGCTGGTCGACCTCGTGGCGGTAGCGGCCGGCCGGCGTTCGCCTGCCAGACCTCGACGAGCGCGCCGCGGATCGGCCGCCCGTCGTCGTCGAGCACGCGGCCGGTGACGACGATCCGCTCGCCGAGCGGCTCGCCCGTCGTGCTGCCGCGTCAGGTCGTGCGTCGAGCTCGCTCGAGCGCGTCCTCGCCGAAGACCGGGCCCGGCGAGCGCGTGGAGCTCCTCGGGCAGCGTCACGAGCGGCCGCGTCGGCGCGCGCCAGCGCGTCGAGCGGTAGCCCGGGTAGTCGACCTGCACCTCGGGCCCGAAGCTCGGATCGTCGGGCAGGACGATCGGCGACTCGGTCGACGTCATGCCGGTCCGTTCGTCTCGAGCGCGCGCAGCGCCGGCAGCTCGCGCGTCGGTCGGCGGCTCGCGTCTCGCGCACGTCGTCGGCGACGCGCAGCTCCCAGCCGGTCGCGGCGCGCACCTCGTCGACCGTCGACGCCCGGATGCACCGCCGACGAGCGTCAGCTCGCCGTCGCGCGGCTCGAGGATGCCGAGGTCGGTGACGACGACGCGCACGCGCTCGCCGACGCTCGTCGGAAGTCGAGCTCGCTCGACGAACGCGCGGCGCGTCTGGCGCAGCATCACGAACACGTCGCGGACACCGGTCGCGATCTCGGGCGCGCCGCCGCCGCCGGGCAGCCGCACCTTCGGGCTGTCGTAGTCGCCGATCACGGTGCTGTTCAGGTTGCCGTGGCGGTCGATCTGCGCGGCGCCGAGGAAGCCGACGTCGATGCGGCCGCCCTGCAGCCAGTACGCGAACATCTCGGGCACCGAGACGACCGCGTCCGCGGTCTCGGCGAGCTCGCCGTCGCCGATCGAGAGCGGCAGCCGCGTCGGCTTCGCGCCGATCGTGCCGCTCTCGTAGACGAGCACGCAGCCCGGCGCATGCGTGCGCCGCGCGAGGTTCGCGGCCAGGCTCGGCAGCCCGATCCCGACGAAGCAGACCGTCCCGTCGCGCAGCCGCCGCGCGGCCTCGACGGCCATCATCTCGTCGGCGGTGTACGCTCACGTCAGACCTGGACCGTCCTCCGAGCACGTGCTCGCGCATCCACTCGGGGAACGCGTCGCGGTCGCGGCTGATCTCGTCCCAGGCGACGTAGAAGTCGTTGTCGCGCTCGTAGTAGCCGTGCGCGTACGACGGGTGCGCGCCGCCCGGGCACGCACGGCGACCGCGTCGACGACCCACGCCGGCAGCACGATCCGCGCCCGGCCGCGGCTCGAGCTCGTCGACGATCTCCTCGACGGTCACGATCGAGCGCGCGGAGGCGAGCACGACCTCCTTCTGGACGCCGGTGATGCCCCAGAGCTGCACGTTGCCCGCGCCGGTCGGCCTGCTGCGCGTGGACGATGCCGACGTCGGGCCGGAGCGCCGGCACCGCCGCGAGCTCCTCGCCGGTGAACGGGCAGGTCGATCCGCCGCGACGCGCGTGTGCGCGGGCAGGTCGGTGCCCGCGTAGCCGCGCAGCACGCCGAACGGCAGGTTCGCCGCGCCGGCCGCGTACGCCGCCGCCATGCCCGGCGTGCGAGTGCTCCTCGAGCTCGAGCGGCGCCGGCCAGCCGTGCTCGACCGCGTCGCGCAGCCGGTGCAGCGAGCCGACGCCCGGGTTGCCGCCCCACGAGAAGACGAGCTTGCGCGCGCAGCCCATCCCGATCAGCTGGTCGTAGACGACGTCGGGCGTCATCCGCACGAGCGTCAGGTCGCGCCGCCCCTGCCGGATCAGCTCGTGCCCGGCCGCGTGCGGGATCAGGTGCGTGAAGCCCTCGAGCGCGACGACGTCGCCGTCGCGCACGAGCTCCGCGACCGCCTCCGCTGAGCGCGACGATCTCGGCCATTCGCGCTCAGAACGGGAAGGGGTGCGTGCCGCTCTGGACGGTGATCCAGCGGAGCTCGGTGAACTCGTCGATCACCGCCTGGCCGCCGAAGCGCCCGAAGCCGCGAGTCCTTGACGCCGCCGAACGGCATCTGCGGCTCGTCGCCGACCGGCTGGTCGTTGACGTGGACGATCCCGGCCTCGATCTGCTGCGCGAGCGCGAAGCCGCGGTCGGGGTCGGTCGTGATGATCCCCGACGAGAGCCCGTACGTCGTCGCGTTCGCGCGCGCGACCGCCTCGTCGGCGCTGTCGACGACCTCGATCGCGCGCGACCGGGCCGAACGTCTCGTGCCGCGCGAGGTCGGAGTCCTCGGGCACGTCGGTGAGCAGCGTCGCCTGGTAGCACGGCGCCGACGGCCTCGCCGCCGGCGAGCACCTTCGCGCCCTTCGCGACCGCGTCGTCGACGCGCCCGCTTGACGAGTCTGCGAGCGCGTGCGTCGTTGATCAGCGGGCCGATGATCGTGTCGTGCTCCTTCGGATCGCCGGCCTTGAGCGCCTTCGTCTTCTCGGCGAGCCGCGACGTGAACTCGTCGGCGATCGGGCGCTCGACGATGATCCTCCGCGCCGACATGCAGATCTGGCCCTGGTGCAGGAACGCGCCGAACGCGGTCGCGTTGACGGCGTACTCGAGGTCGGCGTCGGCGAGCACGATCAGCGGGTTGTAGCCGCCGAGCTCGAGCACGACGCGCTTCAGGTTGCGGCCGGCCGCCTCGGCGAGCTTGCGGCCGGTCGTCGGTCGAGCCGGTGAAGTTGATCCGGCGCACGGCCGGGTTCTCGACGAGCTCGTCGCCGATCGGCCCGGCCTCGCCGGGCGCGTGCGTGACGATGTTCAGCACGCCCGGCGGGCAGCCCGGCCTCGGCGAAGATCTCGCCCCAGAGCAGGCCGCCGACGACGGGCGACCACTCGGACGGCTTCAGCACGACCGTGTTGCCGAGCGCGAGCGGCGCCGCGATCGAGCGCGCCGACAGGATCAGCGCGGCGTTCCACGGCGCGATCGCGCCGACGACGCCGACCGGCCTGCGCAGGCCCATCGCGAACGTGCCCGGGTTGTCGGACGGGATCACCTGGCCGATCGGCGCGTACGGCGAGCGCCGCCGCCTGGCGGAAGCAGGCCCGGCACGAAGTGCATCTGGAACATGCCGAAGCCGAACGTGCAGCCGGTCTCGCGCGCGAGCAGCGAGACGACCTCGTCCTGCCGGCTCTCGAGCATGTCGGCCGCCTTCAGGAAGATCGCCTGCCGCGCCGCCGGCGGCGTCTGCGACCAGGCGGGGAACGCGGCGGCCGCCGCCTCGATCGCGCGCGCGCGTCGGCGCGCGCCGCCGGCCGGCACGCGCGCGACGACGTCGCCGGTGAACGGGTCGAGGTCGTCGAACGTCGCGCCGCTCGGCGGCGTCGACCCACTCGCCGCCGATGAACTGCTTGACCTCGCGAACCTCTGGCTGGACGGTCGTCATCGAACGCTCCTTTCCCCTCCTACATGCACAGCACGGCCTTGATCACGCTGCCGGACTCGGCGTCGTGCGCCGCCTGCTCGATCTGGTCGAAGTCGTAGAAGGTCATCATACGGTCGACCGGGAAGCGGCCGTCCGTGCCAGAGCGAGTAGAGGTACGGCAGGAACACGTCGGGGACGCTAGTCGCCCTCGACGATGCCGCGAACGACCCGGCCGCCGGTGAGGAGCGTGTTGACGTCGAGCGACACCTCGGTGCCGAACGCCGGCGCGCCGATCACGCCGGTGACGCCGCGTCGGCGCGGTGCAGTCGACGCACCAGCGCAGCACGTGCGGCGACCCGTCGCCTCGAGCGCGAAGTCGACGCCGCCGCCGGTCGCTTCGCGCGACGCGCTCGACCGCATCCTCGCTCACGCGCGTCGACGACGTGCGTCGCGCCGAGCTCGCGGGCGAGCGCGAGCCGCTCGGGAACGATGTCGACCGCGACGATCGTCGAGCAGCCGGCAACGACGCCGGCCAGCACGGCGGCGAGGCCGACCGAGCCCGCGCCGAAGACGGCGAGGCTGCTGCCGGCGGGCGCGGCGAAGCACCGTTGAGCACCGCGCCGGCGCCGGTCTGGATCCCGCAGCCGAACGGCGCGGCGACCTCGAGCGGGATCTCGTCCGGGAGCTTGACGACGTTGCGCTCCGCGCGACCGAGTGCGTGGCGAAGCTCGACTGCCCGAAGAAGTGCGCGCCGACGTCGCCGAAGCGCGCTCGAGCCGTCGACCGGACGAGACGCGGCGAAGTTGTGCTCGAAGAACAGGTGGCAGTACGCCGACTTCGTGCACCGGCAGGTCGGGCACTCGCCGCAGGCGGTAAACGTCATCCCGACGCGGTCGCCCGGCGCGACCTTCGTGACCGCGTCGCCGACCGGCTCGACGACGCCCGCGCCCTCGTGCCCGAGCACGGCCGGCAGCGGGGTCGGGATACAGCTGGTCGCGGCAGATCAGGTCGGTGTGGCAGATCCCCGACGCCGCCACCTCGACCAGCACCTCGTCCGGGCGCAGCTCGCCGAGCGAGAGCTCGCGGAGCGCGAACGGCGCGCCCTTCGACGCGACGACTGCGGCCGTGACGTTCACGAGCGCTCCTTCACGCGGTAGCCGACGGGCAGCAGCCGCAGGTCGAAGCGCTCCTGCACCGTCCCCCAGAGCCCGCGCGGCAGGAACAGCGCGAACGGCGATCGCGATCGCGCCCAGCCCGACCAGGTACCAGATGCCCGCCGACGAGACGTACGTCTGGATCAGGAAGAGCACGATCGCACCGAGGATCGGCCCCTCGAACGTGCCGAGGCCGCCGACGAGCACCATGAAGATCATGTAGGCCGTCCAGTTGAACGCCGAAGATCGAGTCGGGCTCGAGCGACGAGATCGACAGCTGTTCGCGAGGATCACCGCCCCCGCCGCCGCCGCAGCCGACGCGCCGCGAGCACGAACAGGACGCGCTTGCCGAGCGAGCACGCGCACGCCGAGCGACGCGGCCGCCTCCTCGTCGTCGCGGATCGCCTGCAGCGACGCGCCGAGCCGGCTGCGCAGCAGCAGGAACAGCGACCACCAGGAAGACCGCCGCGGCGCCGAGCGCCAGCCAGTAGGTGTACGCGCAGCCGCTGCGTCGGGCGTGTAGCGGAGGTTGAAGCGCGATCAGCGACGTCCCGGTGCCGCCGCCGAGCGACGGGTCGAGCGAGACCAGGATCGCGAACGACCTCGGCGACGACCCACATCGCCGATCGCGAACTGGCGCCGCCGCGCAGCCGCAGCACGACGACGCGAGACGGGATCGAGACGAGCGCCGCCGAAGAGCGTCGCGACACCATCGCGAGGTACGGGTTGAGCCGTGGCTGCACGAGAGCCAGACGATGCCGTACGCGCCGATCCCGATGAACGCCTGCTGGCCGACCGAGACGAGCCCGCCGTAGCCGGCGAGCGCGTTCCACATCGACCGCGAGCATCACGAGGAAGAGAGCTCGTCAGCTTCTGAGTCGCGTTCTGCGCCGAAGAGGTACCGGGACGAACGCGAGCAGCGACGATCAGCCCGGCGAGCGCCGGCCGTGAACCCGCGCCGAGACCGCGTCCAGCGCTGGACGCGCAGCGGGCCTCGGGATCGCGACGGCCTGCGGTCATGCCGTCACCGTCCGCGAGCGAGAGCTGCGGAGGCCGCCGGCGGCGACCGCGCGCACGACGAGCACCGCGAGGAAGACGAGGTGGCCGGCCAGCGCGAAGTACTGCGGGTCGATCTGCGCTCCGACCGTCTGGGCGACGCCGAGCACGATGCCGCCGAGCAGCGTGCCCCACAGCGAGCCGACGCCGCCGATCACGACCGCCTCGAACGCGAAGATCAGCTGCGTCGGGCCGGCGAACGGGTCGAACGTCGAGCGCATCGCGTAGGAACACGCCGGCGAGCGCCGCGGTCGCCACCGCGATCGCGGTCGCGCGCGCGTAGACGCCGCGCGCGTCGATGCCGACCAGCTCGGCCGTGTCGGGGTCCTGCCGCCGTCGCGCGCATCTCGCGGCCCGAGCTGGGTGCGCGAGAGGAAGAGCTGCAGCCCGCCGAGCACGCAGATCGGCGACGCCGAGGATCAGCACGCCGAACGCACGGGATCGTCGATCGTGCTGGAGATCTGCCAGCTCGCGGTGCCGATCCCGCGCCGCGCGCCGAGCGAGTGCACGTCGGGCGAGAAGACGTACTCGAGCAGCAGGTTCTGCGATCACGATCGAGCAGCCCGAACGTCGTCAGCAGCGGCACCAGCTCGCCCGCGCGCAGGCTGCGCTCGAGCATCGTCACGCTGCAGCACGTAGCCGAGCGAGCAGCATCGCCGGCAGCACGGCGACGAGCGCGAGGAAGGCCGAGACGCCGGCGTGCTCGCAGCGACGAAGCGACCAGGTACGCGCCGAGAACGGCGAGGTCGCCGTGCGCGAGGTTGATGATCCGCATCACGCCGAACATCAGCGACAGGCCGCACGCGAGCAGCGCGTAGACGCCGCCGAGCAGGATCCCCTGGATGACCGCGTTGACCCAGGTCATCCGGCCGCCCCCGCCGCGCGGGCGAGCCCGAAGTACGCGCTCGGTGACCTGCTCGCGCGTGAGCGTCGCGCGCCGGCCCTCGAGCACGATGCCGGCCCTCGAGCATGCAGACGACGCGGTCGGCGACGGCGAGCGCGCGCGCGAGGTCCTGCTCGACGAGCACGATCGTCGTCCCGCGCTCGATCGAGCGTCGGCGAGCGAGCGCGTAGACGCGCCTCGACGACGACGGGCGCGAGCCCGAGCGAGACCTCGTCGAGCAGCAGCAGACGCGGGTTCGTCATCAGCGCGCGGCCGATCGCCGTCGCCTGCTGCTCGCCGCCCGAGAGGGTCGCCGCCGCGGCGGCAGCGCAGCGGCTGCAGCAGCGGGAACGCCTCGAGCACCGCCTCGACGTCCCACGGCCCCGGCGTCGCGCCGCCGCGGCGACGAGCAGGTTCTCCTCGACGGTCAGGCCGCGGGAACAGCCGACGGCCCTCGGGCACGAGCGCGATGCCCATGCGCACGCGCTCGTGCGCGCGGCACGCGCGTGACGTCGTCGCCGTCGAAGACGATCGCGGCCGGCGCGCGGGCCGGTGCGCGCCGGCGATCGTGCGCAGCAGCGTCGTCTTGCCGGCGCCGTTCGCGCCGACGAGCGCCAGCGTCTCGCCCTCGTCGACCTCGAGCGACACGTCGCGCACCGCCTGCAGCAGGCCGTGGCGGGCGTCGAGCGCCTCGACCGCAGCAGGCGTCATGCGACCGCCCGCCCGAGGTAGGCGTCGATCACGGCCGCGTCGCTCATCACCGCGCCGGGCTCGCCGTCGGCGATCACGCGGCCCTGCGTCCATGCAGACGAGCCGCTCGACCACCTGCACGAGCACGTGGACGATGTGCTCGATCCAGACGATCGCGATGCCGCGCCCGCGAACTCCGGCGATCGTCGCGAGCAGCTCGTCCGCCTCGGCGTCGGTCAGCCCGCCGCCGATCTCGTCGAGCAGCAGCACCGACGGGCTCGGTCGCGAGCGCCCGCGCCAGCTCGAGCCGCTTGCGGTGCAGCAGCCCGAGCGTCTCGGCGCGGCGGTTCGCGAGGCCGCGCGAGGTCGCACAGCGTCGAGCACCTCGATGCGCGCGTGCGTAGACGTCGGACCGCGGCCCGCCGGCCGCCTGCTGCCGCGCCGACGAAGACGTTCTCGAACACCGTCATGTCGCCGAACGGCCGCGGCACCTGGTGCGCGCGGCCGATGCCGAGCCGGCAGCGTCGTGCGGCGCCGCGCCGCGTGACGTCCGCGCCGTCGAGCTCGACACGCCCTGCGTCGGGGCGCAGCGCGCCCGCGAGGACGTTCAGGAGCGTCGTCTTGCCGGCGCCGTTCGGCCCGACGATGCCGACCGCCTCGCCGTGCCCGACGGCGAAGTCGACGCCGTCGAGCACCACGAGCGCGCCGAAGCGCTTGCGGATCCCGACGGCGGCGAGGATCGGCTCCGACTGTCGCGGTTCGGCGCTCAGGTCGTGTACGGCTTCAGCTTCGCCGCCGATCGGGATCTTGTGGTCGTCGGAGTGCTCGCAGATCACGAAGTCGAGCTTGTACTTGCTCGTCGACCTTGACGCCACTGGCCGCCGAGGATCGGCGTCGGCACGACGTTGTACGGCACGCCGGGGCGCTTCTTCGCTCCAGTCGAGCACGCCGATCGGCGTCTCGACCTTCAGCGTCTTCATCGCGTTCGCGACCGCCTGCTTGTCCTTCGGGTTGCCGCTCGCCTTGAGCGCGGCCGCCGCGACGTCGAAGAGCGCGAGGCTCGGGCCGACCTGCTGGTTCCACTGCTTGCCGCGTCTTCGCGTGTAGCCGGCGGCCGAGCTGCTTCGAGGTGACGCCGGTCAGCGACGAGGAGTACGGCCACGTCGGGTGCCAGTAGCACGGCGCTCGCCAGGTTGTTGCCGATCGCGCCGAGCGCCGTGACCTGCGAGGGGAACAGGCCGGTCTTCGCGATCTGCGCGATCTTGATCTGCTTGGTCAGACCCTGCTGGGCCGCCTGCCGCCAGAACGTCGCGAAGTCCGGCGGGATCGGGAACGTGTTGAAGATCTGCACGTCCTCCGACTTGAACTTCGAGATCTGCGCCGAGTAGTCGTTCGTCCCGTCCTGGTAGGCGCCCGGATCGACGATCGTGTAGCCGGCCTTCTCGAGCAGCGGGCCGAGCGCCGCGCGGATCGCGTTGCCGTCGGCGTCGTTCGGCCACATCACGCCGACCTTCTTGTTCGTCGGGACCTGCGGCCACAGGTGCGTGTACGCGTTGGAGAAGTTCGCGACGCCGAAGCAGAAGTGGTAGCCGTAGCGGAACGGCGAGGCTTGGCCGGGTCCTTCGCCCCGCGCCCGAAGTACCACGCCTCCCACGGCACGACCGTCGAGATGTACGGAACGCCGGCCGCCTCGGAGGCGTCCGCCACCGGGTTGACCGTCTCCGGCGTCGACGTCGCGAGCATCAGGTCGACCTTGTCGCTGTGGATCAGGTCGCTCGCGACCTGGCGCCGCGTGCGACGGGGTCGACTGGCTGTCGCGGTTCGACGATCTGGACGTTGTAGTGCTTGCCGCCGATCGTGAGCCCCTTCGCGAGCGTCTTGCGGGCGAGGCCGAGGACGTAGCGGTCCGGCTCGCCGAAGCCCGAGGCTGGCGCCCGTGATCGGGCTCACGAAGCCGATCTTGATCGTGTTGCTCGCGTCGGCGGAGCGGGGCCGCGCCCAGATCGGCTCGGCGAAGGACCCGGCGACGACCACGCCGCCGGCGCCGACCCCTGCGCGCTTGATGAGCTCCCTCCTCGAGATCCGACGCGCTTCGAACTCGCCAGGCATGTACGACCTCCTCGGGTCGGTTAGGGGGACCAGGGCGGACGTCTTCGTGCCGGCCGACGCTACGACGGCGCTTGTCCGATTGTCAAGACACTGTTCTAATAGGTGGAACATGGCGGGCACGGCCTCCTACTCGCAGTCGCTCGAGCGCGGGCTCGCAATCCTCTCCGCCTTCCGATCGGGCCGCCCGACCTCGGGATCTCCGACCTCGCCCGCGAGCTCGGGCTCGGCCGCTCGACCACCCACCGCTACGTCGCCACGCTCGCTTCGCTCGGCTACCTGCAGCAGGACCGGACGACGCGGAAGTACCGGCTCGGGCCGCGCGTGCTCGACCTCGGCTTCTCGGCGATCAACTCGATGGAGCTGCGCGAGCTCGCCGCGCCGCACCTCCAGCAGTTGAGCGACGAGACCGGCTTCACCGTGAACATGGCGATCCTCGACGGCGTCGACATCGTCTACGTCGAGCGCTGCCGGAGCTCGCGGCGTCGCCCAGCGCGAGATCGACCTCAACCTTCACGTCGGCTCGCGCATGCCGGCGTACTGCACGTCGATGGGGAAGGTGCTGCTCGCGTTCCTCGAGCCGGGCGAGCGCGAGGCGATGCTCGACCGCTCGACGCTCGCTCGCCGCGGGCCGAACACGCTCACGACACGGAAGGCGCTACGCGCCGAGCTCGATCGCGTGCGTCACGACGGGTTCGCGATCAACAACGAGGAGCTCGCCTACGGGCTGCGCTCGATCGCCGCGCCGGTGCGGCAGAGCGACGGAGCGGTCGCCTCGGCGGTGAACCTCGCCGTGCACAGCTCGATGGTCTCGATGCAGGAGCTCGTCGCGCGACTCACGCCGGCGCTGCTGCAGACGGCGGCCGAGATCTCGGCGCGGACGGGCTACAGGCCCTAGTTCAGCGGGCCGAGATGTACTCGGTCAGGTAGCGGACCTGGAAGCTCTGCTCCTCCGACTGCAGCCGCACCAGGTCGCCGATCGAGACCATCCCGGCGAGCTCCCCGCCGTCCGCGACGACGGGAATGTGGCGGATGCGGCGGTCGGTCATCAGCGCCATCGCCTCCTCGACGGTGGTCTCGGGCGTGATCACGACCACCGGGGCCGTCATCACGTCGCGCACCGGGGTCTCGCGCTCGGCGAGTCCCTGGACGGCGACCCGGCGCAGGTAGTCGCGCTCGGTGAAGATGCCCTCGACGTCGTTGGCATCGTTGCCGGTGACCAGCAGTGCGCCGACGTTCGCGTCCACCATCGCCTGCACCGCCTCGAGCACGGTCGAGTCGCCGTCGATCCTGATCACGTCGCCGCCTTTCTGCTCCAGGATCTTCGAGACGGCGGCCATCCTGGAACAATTCCGGTCGGCCCAACTCGTGTCAAGTCCCACATGCGACGGGGCGTTAGGTTTCGAGCGTGAGCAGCCGTCGAGATCCTGACCATGGGACGCATCGGGGTCGACCTCTACCCCGAGCAGACCGGGGTGCACCTGGCGGACGTCCGGACGTTCCGGAAGATGCTCGGCGGCAGCGCGACGAATGTCGCGGTGGCGGCTGCCCGCTACGGCCGCAGGGTGGGCGTGATCACGAAGGTGGGCGACGACCCGTTCGGGCCGTACGCCCGGAAGGCGCTTGCCGAGTTCGGCGTCGACGCCTCCAGGGTCGGCACCCACCCCACGCTGCGGACCCCCGTCGTCTTCTGCGAGATCTTCCCGCCGGACAGCTTTCCGCTGCTCTTCTACCGCGAGCCGACGGCGCCGGACATGACGCTCGAGGCGGACGAGCTCGACCTCGACGAGATCGCCTCGGTGCCGCTCTTCTGGACGACGGGCACGGGCCTCTCGGCCGAGCCGAGCCGCTCGGCGACGCTCGCCGCGCTCGCCGCCCGCGGCCGGCGGGAGATCACGATCCACGACCTCGACTACCGGGCCGGGTTCTGGAGCTCGGAGGAGGACGCGGGCCACTGGGGACGCGAGGCGGTGGCGCTGGCGACCGTCGCGGTCGGCGGCCGTGCCGAGGCGGCGCCGCTGGTCGGCGACCGCCCGCCCGAGGACACGGCCAGGGCGCTCCTCGACCTCGGCGTCTCGCTCGCGGTGGTCAAGCTCGGCCCCGAGGGCGTGCTCGCGGCGACCCAGGACGAGCTCGTGACCGTGCCGCCGGTCGCCGTCGAGGTGGTGAACGGGCTCGGTGCCGGCGATGCGTTCGGCGGCGCGCTCTGCCACGGGCTGCTGTCCGGCTGGGAGCTCGAGCGGACGCTCCGCTTCGCCAACGCCGCCGGCGCGCTGGTCGCCTCGCGGCTCGGGTGCGCCGACGACATGCCGACCGAGGACGAGGTCGACGCGCTCCTGGGCGCGGTGCCGGGCACCACGGTGCCCGGCACCGGTTGACGGCGTGCACGTCGGGCTCGCCGGGGCCGGGCGGATGGGAGCGTTCCACGCGCGGACGCTGCAGACGCTGGAATCGGTCGACGCGCTGACGATCGCAGACCGCGATCCGGCGACTGCCCGGCGCGTCGCCGACGACGTCGGCGCGAACGCAGCGGATTCGCCGGAGGCGCTCGTCGCGGCGGGCGTCGACGCACTCGTGATCGCGGCGCCGACACCGGTGCACGCCTCGCTCCTCCGCCTGGCGGCCGCTGCCGGCGTGCCGGCGTTCTGCGAGAAGCCCGTCGCGCTCGAGCTCGCCGACCTGGACGCGGTGATCGCCGACGTCGAGCGCGCCGGAATCCTCGTGCAGGTCGGGTTCCAGCGCCGCTTCGACGCCGGCTACCGGCGGGCGCGCGAGGCGGTCGCGGCCGGCTCGCTCGGCACGCTCCTCGTCGTCCGGGCCGCGACCCACGACCCGGCGCCGCCGCCCGAGAGCTACATCGCGCGCT
Organism: uncultured Thermoleophilia bacterium; assembly: GCA_963742615.1. GTDB lineage: Bacteria > Actinomycetota > Thermoleophilia > Gaiellales > Gaiellaceae > PALSA-600. The sequence continues at coordinate 102,737 of CAVUMS010000006.1, forward strand.
CCGGCGGCATCTTTCGCGACCTCCACATCCACGACCTCGACGCGATTCGCTTCGTCACGGGCCTCGAGATTGGACGAGGTCTACGCCGACGGCTCGGTGCGGGCGACGCCATGGTTCGAGCAGCACGGCGACGTGGACGCGGCGGCGGCGGTCGTCGCGGCTCACCGGCGGCGTCCTCGGCGGTCATCACCGGCACGCGGCACGACCCGCTCGGCTACGACGTCCGCCTCGAGGTGTTCGGGACCGGCGACAGCGTCGCCGTCGGGCGTCGACGATCGGACGCCGCTGTCCTCGCTCGAGCCCGGGCAGGCGCCCGCCGCGGACGGGTACCGCGACTTCATCGACCGCTTCGCGCCCGCGTACCGTGCCGAGCTCGCCGCCTTCGTCGACGCGGCCGCGAGCGGCGACGCCGAGCCCGTGCGGCCTCGCCGAGGCACGCGCCGCGCTCGTCGCGGCGCTGGCCGCCGACCGCTCGCGCGCGGAGCGGCGGCCGGTTCGGACTAGCGAAATCGCGCTCGGCGGTTGAGAATCGCCCTCAGGTCCCCCAGGGAAAAGGAGAAACACTCGATGGACACGGAAGCAACCCGCACGCCGCAGGCGGGTCTCGAGCCCGTCACCAGGCGTGGATTGCTCGTCAAGGGCGGCCTCACCGCCGCCGGCCTGGCCGCGCTGGGCTCGCCGGCGGCCGCGTTCGGTGCTCTGACGGCCTCGCCGATCAAGGTCGCCGTCGTCACGCACGGCGACACCGGCTCGTTCTGGTCGGTGTTCAAGAAGGGCGTCGACCAGGCCGCGAAGGATCTGAAGAGCCGCGGCGTCACCGTGACCCAGGTCTACGCGAACAACGACGTCGCCAAGCAGGTCGCGGGCATCAACGCCGCGATCGCCGCGGGCGCGAAGGTGATCGCGACCTCGGTCCCGGACGCGAGCGCGCTCAAGGATCCGCTGACGAACGCCTCCAAGAAGGGGATCGAGATCATCACCGTCAACTCGGGCCTCGGCGCCTTCGACACCCTGCCGACGTACGAGGTGCACGTCGGGCAGACGGAGGACGTCGCCGGCCAGGGCGCCGGCAAGCAGTTCAAGCTGGCCGGGGCCAAGAAGGTGCTGATCGTCATCCACGAGGCCATCGAACTCGGGCCTGCGTGCAACGGGCGGCCGGCGTGAAGTCGGTGCTCGGCGGCTCAGGGGTCAAGGTCCTGACGATCCCGAACGCGAAGTCCGACATCCCGGGCACGAAGGCGAAGGTGCAGGCGGCGTTCAAGGCCGACAAGTCGCTCGACGGCTTCCTCGGCCTCGACCCGGACGTGACGATCCCGTGCCTGCGACGTGATCCCGAAGGGCACGAAGGCCGGCACGTTCGACGTCGGCGGCGCGATCAAGGAGATCCAGGCGGGCCGGATGCTGTTCGCGATCGACCAGCAGCAGTACCTGCAGGGCTACCTCCCGGTCGTGTTCGCGATGCTCTACGTCACGAACCTGAACACCGTCGGCAACGGCGCAGCCGGTGCTGACCGGGCCGGGGATCATCAACAAGGCGAACGCGTCCAAGGTCGCCGCGCTCGCCGCGAAGGGAACGCGCTAGGCAGACCGGCGCGGGCGGGCGGCCTCGGCCGCCCGCCCGTCGGACCGCCGTGACGCCGACCACGCGCCGAGACCGCCGCAGCGCCGCCGCCTGCCGACGAGCGCCTCGTCTCGAGCGGCCTTCTCTCGCGGCTGCTGACGCGGCCGGACATCGGCGCGTTCCTCGGCGCGCTCGCGGTCTTCTTCGCCTTCGCGCTACTTCGCGCGCGACGTCAACTGGATCGGCGATCCGGCCATCGCGGCGGGCTGGACCGACCAGGCCGCGCAGTACGGCATCGTCGCGGTGCCGGTCGCGCTGCTGATGATCGGCGGCGAGTTCGACCTCTCCGCCGGCGTGATGATCGGCAGCTCCGGCCTGCTGCTCGGCTACCTGGCGACGCACGCGCACATGAACATCTGGCCGGCGATGGCGATCGTCCTGCTGTTCGGCCTCACCGTCGGCTTCATCAACGGGTTCACGGTGTCAAGACGACGCTGCCGAGCTTCATCGTCACGCTCGCGACCTTCTTCGTCCTGCAGGGCGTCAACGCCGCCGGGACGCTCAAGCTGACCGGGCACGACCGCGATCCAGAACATCGACAGCGCGCAGCGGCTTCGACTCGGCGCGCCGCTGCTTCGCGTCCGACCTCACGCAGTACGCCTTCAAGGTGAAGGTGCTCTGGTGGATCGGGCTCACGATCGTCGGCGCCTGGCTGCTCGCGAAGACGCGCTTCGGGAACTGGATCTACAGCGCGGGCGGCGATCCGGTCGCGGCGCGCAACGTCGGCGTCCCCGTCGCGCGCACGAAGATCCTGCTCTTCATGATGACCTCCGCGACCGCGTCGCTGATGGGGATCATCGAGGCGCTCGAGCTGCGCTCGATGCAGTCGAAGGAGGGCATCGGGCTCGAGTTCATCTTCATCATCTGCGCCGTCGTCGGCGGCTGCCTGCTGACCGGCGGCTACGGCTCGGTGATCGGCACGTTCTTCGGCGCGGCGATGCTCGGGATGGTGCAGCTCGGGATCGTCGACGCGCAGTGGGACAGCAACTGGACGTACACGTTCCAGGGCGTGATCCTGTTCGCCGCCGTGATGCTCAACATCGTCGTCCGCAGCCGCGCGCAGAAGGTCCGATGACGGCGACCGGCCCGTCGCCGCACCTGCTCGAGGCCGAGGCGATCTCGAAGTACTACGGCAACGTCGTCGCGCTGACGCGACGTCTCGGCGCACGTGAACGCCGGCGAGGTGACCTGCATCCTCGGCGACAACGGCGCCGGCAAGTCGAGCTTCATCAAGATCCTCTCGGGCGTGCACCAGCAGGACGCCGGGCGGCTGCTCGTGGACGGCGAGGAGGTCCACTTCGAGTCGCCGCGCGACGCGCGCGCACGCGGGATCGCGACCGTCTACCAGGATCTCGCGATGGTGCCGCTGATGTCGATCTGGCGGAACTTCTTCCTCGGCGCGGAGCCGACGAAGCAGCGCGGCCCGCTGCGCTGCTTCGACGCGAAGTTCGCGCGCGAGACCGTGCGCGAGCAGCTGCACGCGATGGGCATCGACATCCGCGACCCCGACCAGCCGGTCGGCACGCTCTCGGGCGGCGAGCGCCAGTCGGTCGCGATCGCACGCGCCGTCTACTTCGGCGCGCGCGTGCTGATCCTCGACGAGCCGACCTCGGCGCTCGGCGTCAAGCAGGCCGGCGTCGTGCTCAAGTACATCCTGCAGGCGCGCGAACGCGGCGTCGCGGTGATCTTCATCACGCACAACCCGCACCACGCCTACCCGGTCGGCGACCGCTTCGTGATCCTGAACCGCGGGCAGAGCCTCGGCACGTTCGACGAAGAACGAGATCGACCGGCAGGAGCTCGTGCGGCTGATGGCCGGCGGCCGCGAGCTGGCCGAGCTCGAGCACGAGCTCGCGGAGATCAGGACGAGCTGAAGTCCGGGTCGGCGCTGAAGTGCCACGCGCGCACCGGGCCGGCCATCACGTTCAGGTAGTAGAGGTCGTGCCGCGCGCCGGCGGCGACCGGGTGGTAGCCGCGGGGGACCAGCACGACGTCGCCGTCCTGGACGGCGATCGCCTCGTCCAGCGTGCCGTCGTCCGTGTAGACGCGCTGGAAGGCGAAGCCGCCGGGCGGCTGGAGGCGGTGGTAGTAGGTCTCCTCCAGCAGCGTCTCGTTCGGCGGGTCGTCGACATCGTGCTTGTGCGGCGGGAAGCTCGACCAGTGCGCGGCGGGCGTGCGCACCTCGGTGACGAGCAGCGACTCGGCCGGCTCGTCCTCCATCAGGATCTGGACGATGTCGCGCTCCTCGGCGTCGGCGCCGCGCACCTCGTGACGCATCGCGTCCGGGGCCAGGAAGCGCAGCTCGGCGCCGGCCGCGGCGGGCGCCGTGCAGACGGCGAAATCGGTGCCATCGGCTGTCCACTCGACCCCGGGCGGCACGTAGAGGGCGGCAGGCGGTCCCTCGAAGACCGACTCGCGGTCACCGACGTCGCGCCACTCGCTGCCCCCGGCGGCCAGGGTTGCGCGGCCCGACAGCACGACGATGCACGTCTCGCGGTCCTCGTCGCGGCGCGTGACGCGCGCGTCCCGGTAGACCTCGAACCCGACGTAGCGCCAGCCCGCCGACTCGGGCGTCACGCGGACGACGCAGCCGTCGGCGTCCGGGGCATGCGGGTGCACTAGGAGCTTCGGCACGGCGTCGGGAGATCGTAGAGTCGTGGCATGGCCAGCGTGCGGTTGACGACGGCGCAGGCGCTCGTCCGCTTCCTCGCCGCCCAGTACGTCGAGCGCGACGGCGTCCGGCAGCGCTTCTTCGGCGGCTGCTTCGGCATCTTCGGGCACGGCAACGTCGCCGGGATCGGCCAGGCGCTGCTCGCAGCATCCCGACGCTGCTGCCGTACCACCAGGCGCGCAACGAGCAGGGGATGGTGCACATCGCGGTCGGCTACGCGCGCATGCGCAACCGCCTCGGCGACGCTCGCGTGCACGACCTCGATCGGGCCGGGCGCGACGAACATGGTCACGGGCGCGGCGCTCGCGACCGTCAACCGGCTGCCGGTGCTGCTGCTGCCCGGCGACGTCTTCGCGTCGCATCGGCCGGACCCGGTGCTGCAGCAGCTCGAGTCGCACGCGGCGCGGCGACGTGTCGGTGAACGACTGCTTCCGGCCGGTGTCGCGCTACTTCGACCGCATCTCGCGCCCGGAGCAGGTGATCCCGGCGGCGCTGCAGGCGATGCGCGTGCTGACGAGCCCGGCCGAGACGGGCGCGGTGACGCTCGCGCTGCCGCAGGACGTGCAGGCCGAGGCGTTCGACTGCCCGGCCGAGTTCCTCGAGGAGCGCATCTGGCACGTCCCGCGGGCGGCAGCCCGACGCCGGACGCGCTCGCGCGTGCGGTCGAGGCGATCCGCGGCGCGAAGCGGCCGCTGATCGTCGCCGGCGGCGGTGTCATCTACTCGGAGGCGACCGAGGCGCTGCGCGCGCTCTGCGCGGCGACCGGGATCCCGGTCGGCGAGACGCAGGCAGGCAAGGGGTCGCTGCCGTACGACCACCCGCTCGAGCCTCGGCGCGATCGGCGCGACGGGAACGTTCGCCGCGAACCGCGTCGCGGCGGAGGCCGACGTCGTGATCGGCATCGGCACGCGCTACAGCGACTTCACGACGGCGTCGAAGACGGCGTTCCGCAATCCGGACGTGCGCTTCGTCAACGTCAACGTCGCGGACGTCGACGCGGCGAAGCAGAGCGGCGTGCGCGTCGTCGCCGATGCGCGCGCCGCGCTCGAGCAGCTCGCCGAGCGCGCTCGCAGGCTGGTCGGTCGACGACGACTACCGCGCCGAGGCGGCGAGGCTCAACCGCGAGTGGGACGACGAGGTCGCGCGCCTCTACTCGCTCGGCCACGAGCCGCTGCCGGCGCAGAGCGAGGTGATCGGCGCGGTGAACGACGCGTCGGCGCCGCAGGACGTCGTCGTCTGCGCGGCGGGCTCGATGCCGGGCGACCTGCACAAGCTGTGGCGGACGCGCGACCCGAAGGGCTACCACGTCGAGTACGGCTACTCGTGCATGGGCTACGAGATCGCCGGCGGGCTCGGCGTGAAGATGGCGGCGCCGGAGCGCGAGGTGTACGTGCTCGTCGGCGACGGCTCGTACCTGATGATGCCGGGCGAGCTCGTCACCGCCGTCGCAGGAGGGCGTGAAGCTCGACGTCGTGCTCGTCGACAACCACGGGTTCAACTCGATCGGCTGCGCTCTCGCGCTCGGTCGGGCTGGACGGGTTCGGCACGCAGTACCGCTATCGCGCGGAACGGCGTGCCCGTGCTCGACGGCGACGACGACCCGCCGCCGCCAGCTGCCCGCTCGATCTCGCCGCGAACGCGGCGTCGCTCGGCGCCGAGGCGACGCGCGTCGGCTCGATCGCCGAGCTGCGAGAGGCGCTCGCGCGGGCGCGAGGCCGCGACGAAGACGACGGTGATCGTCGTCGAGGTCGACCGCTACGAGGGCGTCCCCGGCTACGAGAGCTGGTGGGACGTCCCGGTCGCGGAGGTCTCGGAGCTGCCGGCGGTGCAGCAGGCGCGAGCCGAGTACGAGGCGGCAAAGGCCGCCGAGCGCCGCTTCCTGTAGCCCGAACTAGATGCCCGGCTCGGAGCGCGAGGTACGCCGGCGCAGGCGGTCGCGCAGGGCGACGCCGAGCGAGTGGTCGCCGCCGGCGGCGGCCTCGTCGTCCGGCCTCTCGGGGGCTGAGCGCTCCTCGCCGGCGCGGAGGTTCCAGAGGTCGATGTTCAGCCGGTCGATCTCGTCGACGAGCAGCGTGATCGCCTTGCCGGCGGCGCGAACCTCCTCGCGCTCGTCGCTCGCCAACCCGACGCCCCAGGCGCGCAGCGTCTCGATCTGCTCAGAGTCGAGCCGACCCGCCATGCCGCGACGCTACCAGCGCCGGTTCGGGAGCGCAGCCGTCGTCCACAGCCCGTCGGCCGTCGACGCTCAGACGGCGACAGGCCACGCGTGCCGCTGTGGATAACCGCTGTGGGAAAACACGCCAGGTTCCTGCGGGGTAATCGCAGGTCGAGCGATCGTGCCGCGCAGCACGACCCGAGTCAAGTTCAGGGTTCTATGACGACCGGCGTCCCGAGCGGTGTGACGGCGAACAGCTTGATGATCTGGTCGTTCGGCAGCCGCACGCAACCGTGCGACACCGGCTGTCCGATCGAGAACGACTCGTTCGTCCCGTGGATGCCGATCGGCCCGCCGTCCTTCCAGTTGCGCAATACGTTCGAGAACGCCGAGATGCCGAGCGCACGCGGGCCGAACGCACGGGTCGGCGGATCGACGAGGAAACGCTGCGTCACGAAGAAGGTGCCGAGAGGTGTCGGCGTCGACGGCTTGCCGATCGCCGCCGGCGAGCTCATCACGGCCTGCCCGCGGCGGTAGAGCGTGAGCTTGTGTGACGACACGTCGACGACGATCTTCACGCGGAGCCTGGTCGTCTTCACCACCGATGCCGGCACCCATCCGGTCGTGCCGTTCGGCCAATGCGCGAGGCGCACGCGGTACCACGTCGACCCGCCGCAGCCGCGGTAGCGATCGAGGATCGAGAGCGTCGTCGGGAACCCGTACGGGTCGCTGATCTGCAGCGTCAGGAACGCACCCTTGCCCGGCTGACGGAAGGCATGCGTCGCCACCCTGACGCGTGCCGCGAACGTCTGCGTCGGCGTCGCGAGCGATGTGGTCGAGGGCGTGCAGGTCGACCTCGCCTGCGCGGTCTCGCCGTGCACCGAGGCAAGCGCGGCGGCGGAAACGAGGGCAAGCGCCAGCAGAGTCCGGAAGCTCACCGCCGGACTGTAGGTCAGCGACGCTCAGGCGTCGAGATCGCCGGCGTCGTCTCCGCCGCCGCGCTTGCGCCAGAACACCACCGCTCCCGCGAGCCCCGCGACCACGACGGCCATCGTGCGCTTGCCCGGCCGCTTCTTCTCCGGCTCGGGCGGGGGCTCCGGCTCTTTCCGCTTCAGGAAGCCGAGAATGCTGGTCTCGGCCTGAGGCGGGGGTTCCTTCGTCTTGGTCTTCACCAAACTCACGGGCACGACTCTACTCCTCGCCGTCAGACTGCCGCGCGCTTCCTGTTCGGGAGGTGGATCGCCCGCCCGAGCGCGACGAGGCCCGCCTCCTTCACGGCCTCCGAAAGCGTCGGGTGGGCGGCCATGCCGTCGGCGACCGTCTCCACCGTCGACTCCGCGTCGATCGCGACGACGCCCGCCTCGATCAGGTCGGTGACGTGCGGGCCGACCATGACGATGCCGAGCAGCTCGCCGTAGCGCGTCTCGTGAATCGACTTCACCCAGCCGACCGTCTCGGCCTGCATCACGGCACGCGCGTTCGCGACCCACGGGAAGCTGCCTACTGCGACGTCGTCGCCGTATGCGTCGCGCGCCTCGGCCTCCGTCAGTCCGACGCCGGCGATCTCCGGATCGGTGTAGATCGGACGCGGCACCGCGCGGTTGTCGACGATCGCGTCGTGACCGCACGCGTTCTCGGCCGCGACCTCGCCTTCCCTGAACGCCGTGTGCGCGAGCTGCCAGTAGCCCGCGCAGTCGCCGACGGCGAAGATGTGCGGGACCGAGGTGCGCCGGTGCTCGTCGGTGGCGACGCCCTTGCGCGCGTCGAACTGGATGCCGGCGGCCTCGAGCCCGATGCCCTCGACGAGCGGGCCGCGGCCGACCGACACGAGCATCAGGTCGCAGTCGACGCTCTCGCCGTCGCCGAACGACACGGACAGCTCGTTCCCGCGCTGCTCCACGCGCGTGCACTGCTTGCCGAGCTGCAGCGTGATCCCGCGCCGTCCGAACTGCTTCGCGAGCTCTTTCGCCGCGTCCGCGTCCTCCTGCGGGATCAGCGTGTCGAGCATCTCGATGATCGTGACCTCGGAGCCGAAGCGGTTCAGGATCGACGCGAACTCGCAGCCGATGATGCCGCCGCCGAGGATCACGAGTCGCCGCGGCACCTCGGTCTGCGCGAGCAGACCGGTCGAGTCGACGCACAGGTCGGACTCGAGCCCCGGGATCGGCGGCCGCAGCGGGAAGGAGCCGGTCGCGACGATCGCCGAGCGGAAGCGGACGTCCTCGCCGCCGGCGACCGAGATCGTGTTCGCGTCGGTGAACGTGCCTACGCCCCTCACCCACTCCACGCCGTTCGCCTTGAAGAGGCTCGCGACGCCTCCGGTCATCTGCTTGACGACGCCGGCCTTCCACTCGTTCGCGGCTCCGAAGTCGAGCCGCGGCTGCTCGACGCGCACGCCGAGCAAGCCGAAGACGTCGTTTGCCTGGTGCAGGAACTGTGCGGTCTGAACCCACGCCTTCGTCGGGATGCAGCCGACGCGGAGGCACGTGCCTCCGAGCTCGGGCTCCTTCTCGATGCACGCGACGCTCGCACCGAGCTGCGCCGCGCGAATCGCGGCTGTGTACCCACCGGGCCCCCCGCCCAGAACGGCGACGTCGACTTCCATCTTCAGTCTCCTCGGTTCTCCGTTGTTTGCCGCGCGCGATGGTAGCGGTGCGCTACGGCACGAGGACGAGCTTGCCGAACTTGCCCCCGGCCGCGAAGGCCCCGTACGCCTCCTCCGCCTCGGCGAGCGGGAACGTCCGCTCGACCGGCACGGTCACGCGACCCGCCTCGACGAGCGGCAGCACGTGGCGGCCGAGCCGCTGGACGACGAGCGCTTTCTCCTCGAGCGACCGCGTCCGGAGGCTGGAACCGTTGATCCGCCCCCGCTTCGCCATCAGCCGCCGGAGATCGAGCGTGGCCCGCGAGCCTGCACCGGTTCCGATCACGACCAGCCGCCCCCCGACTGCGAGCCGGTCGAGGTCGGCGGCGAAATTGTCGCCGCCTACCAGCTCGAGGATCACGTCGTACTCGCCCTCGACGCTCGTGTCCGCTCCTAGCGACTCGAGGCGCTCGGAGCTGTGCCGCGCGGCGGCGGTGACCCTCGCGCCGGCGGCCAAGCCGAGCTGGACCCCGGCGACGCCCACCCCGCCGGCCGCCCCGTTCACCAGCAGGCGTTCGCCGTGCGCGAGCGCCGCGTGCGCAAAGAGCGCGTCGTGCGCGGTCGCGAACACCTCCATGAAGCCGCCCGCCTGCACATCGTCGAGCGCGTCGGGAACGTGGAGCGCGTGGCGTTCGTGCACCGTCGCGAGCTCGGCCTGCCCGCCTCCCCCGAGCAGCCCCATCGCCCGGTCGCCGACGGCGAAGCCGAGCACGCCCGCGCCGACCGCGGTGACCGTGCCCGCGCACTCCATCCCGGGGATGTCGGGCGGAGCGCCCGGCGGCGCCGGGTAGCGGCCGGCGCGCTGCGCCAGATCGGCGCCGTTGATGCCGGCGCCGGCGACACGGATCAGCAGCTCACGGTCGCCGGGCACCGGGTCGGGACGCTCCTCGATCACCAGGTGTCCGTCGGAGACGATTGCCGCCAGCACGCTCTGTCATCGTACGGGCGTGTGACGGCCGCGAGCCGTCCGACGTGTGGCATGGTACGGCCATGAAGCTCGACGGCATCCACCACGTCACCTGCATCACGGGCGACGCGCCGCAGAACGTCGAGTTCTACGCGCACACGCTCGGGCTGCGGATGGTCAAGAAGACCGTCAACCAGGACGACCCGACCGTCTACCACCTCTTCTACGCCGACGAGCGCGGCTCGGCCGGCGCCGACATCACCTTCTTCGAGTACCCGGGCGCCCGGCGGGGTCGCGCCGGCGACGGAATGGTGCACCGGGTCGCGTTCCGCGTCGAGTCGGAGGCGTCGCTGGACTTCTGGGAATCGCGAGTCGGCGGCACGCGGACGGACGGCTCGCTCGTCTTCGACGACCCCGAGGGGCTCACGCTCGAGCTCAGCGTCGACGAGTCGGGAGACGAGCCGCTGGTCGCGCGCGCATCCCGAGATCCCCGCCGAGCACGCGCTGCGCGGCTTCGACGGCGTCCGCGCGTACGCGTCGGCGCCGCGGACGAGCGCGCCGTTCCTCGAGTGCGCTCGGGTTCGACCCGGGCTGGAGCTCGCGCGGCGCCACCCGCGGCGGCTACTACGTCTACGACGAGCCACCGGCTGAGCCGCCGCAGGGCGGTGCCGGCACGGTCCACCACGTCGCCTGGGCCGCGCCGACAGAGGAGCACGCCTCGTGGGTTAAGCGCGTCACGCGAGGCCGGGCGGGCGGCCGACGCCCGTGATCGACCGCTTCTGGTTCAGGTCGATCTACTTCCGCGAGCCGAGCGGGGTGCTCTTCGAGATCGCGTCACTCGGCCCCGGCTTCCAGATCGACGAGGACGAGGGCCATCTCGGCGAGAAGCTGATCCTGCCGCCCGCGTTCGAGCACCTGCGCGCCGAGATCGAGCCGAAGCTGACGCCGCTGCCGAATCCGCGCGAGCTCGTGTGATCTTCCGCGAGCGGCCGGCGGCCGGCGAGGCCGAAGCCGCTCTCGTCCTGTTCCACGGCCGCGGCGCCGACGAGAACGACCTCTTTCCGCTCCTCGACGCGCTCGACCCCGAGCGCCGCCTGCACGGCTACACGCCGCGCGGCCCGCTCCGGCTGCCGCCCGGCGGCGCGCACTGGTACATCGTCCGCGAGATCGGCTACCCCGACCCGGCCACCTTCCTGCCGACCTACGACCAGGCGTCGGAGTGGCTCGACTCGCTGCCGTACGACCGGGTCGTGCTCGGCGGCTTCTCGCAGGGCACGGTGATGTCGTACGCGCTCGGGCTCGGCCGAGGCCGCCCGCACCCCGAGGCGATCCTCGCCTTCTCGGGGTTCGTCCCGCAGGTCGAGGGCTTCGCGCTCGACCTCGACGCCGCCGCTGCCGCCGGTCACGATCGCGCACGGCTCGCTCGATCCGGTGATCCCGGTCGAGTTCGGGCGCGCGGCGCGCGACCTGCTCACAGAGGCAGGCGCCGACGTCGCCTACCGCGAGTCGCCGATCCCGCACGCGATCGACCCGCGTGCGGTCGACGATGCGCGTCAGCGGCTCTGGTCCGCGCTCGCTACGCGAAGCCGCTTGAGCATCGTGAAGGCGCCGTGGAAGTCGCCCACCTGCTCGAAGCCGTTCCGCTCGTAGAAGTCGACCGCGGCGGAATCGTGCTCGACGCTCAACGACATGCCGGTGGTAGCCGGCCGCGCGCGCCTGCTCGAGCAGTGCGTCGAGCAGCTCCTGGCCGACGCCGTGCCGGCGGCGTGAGGGGACGACCGCGATCGTCAGCTCGGGCGTCGTCTCGTCGACGAAGCCGTAGCCGGGCGACGCCGCCGGGAAGGTTCGGAGCCACGCGGCGCCGATCGGATGCCCGCCCTCCATCGCGATCAGCGCGACGTCGCCCGTCCGCCCCCAGTTCTCCGTGTAGCGCGAGAGCGGGATGTCCGCCTCGAATCCCGCGACGCGCCAGTGGTACGCGTGGGCCAGCATCGATCGCATGAAGGCGACGTCTGCTTGCGAGGCCCGGCGTACCATCGCGCTCTACAAGGCGAGCGCCGGCTCTTCGAGGAGCTGCTTGACGGTGCGCAGGAAGTCGGCGCCGTCGGCGCCGTCGACGGCGCGATGGTCGACGGTCAGCGTCATCGTCATCATCGGGCGCACGACGACGTCGCCGTCGACGACGACCGCGCGATCCTCCGTCGCCCCGACGGCGAGGATCGCCGCCTGCGGCGGGTTGAGCACCGCGACGAACTGCTCGATCCCGTACATGCCGAGGTTCGAGATCGTGAACGTGCCTCCGTCGAGGTCGTGCGCGGTCAGCTTGTTCTCGCGCGCACGATCGACGACGTCGGCGCGCGCGCCCGCGACCTCCGCGAGCGACAGCGCGCTCGACCGAGCGCAGGACGGGGACGACGAGGCCCTGCGGTGCAGCGACCGCGATGCCGATGTTCGAGTTCGGGAAGCGCAGCAGCGCGTCCTCGCGTGTAGGCGACGTTGACGTTGCGGTGGCGCTGCAGCGCCGACCGCGCAGATCTTCGCGAGCAGGTCGGTGACGGTCACGCGCACGTCGGGATGCAGCTCGCGCGCCCTCGCGACGAGCTCGTTGGCCCGCGACATGTCGGCGCTGCGCGTCAGCTGGAAGACGGGCGCCTGCCAGGCGGCGGTCAGCCGGCGGGCGATCGTCTTGCGGATGTTCGTGAGCGGGATCGATTCGATCTCGCCCGCCGGGATCACCGGCGCGGGCGCGGCGGCCGCGGGTGCGTGACGGCTCCGCGCTCGACGTCCTCGGCCACGATCCGCCCTTCGGGACCGGTGCCGCGGAGCGAGGCGAGGTCGATCGCCGCGCTCGCGTGCGAGCCGCCGGGCGAGCGGCGAGGCCTTGATGCGTCCGCCGTTCGCGGCGGCGCTCGTCGAAGCCGTGGCGGGAACCGGCCGTACCTGGGTGCCCGGCACCTCGGTGGCCTTGCACCGGTTCGGGCACCGGCGCCGGTTCGGGCGCTTCGGCCTGGACCTCCTCGCCCGGCTCGCCGATCCAGGCGATCGTCTGGCCCGACCGGCGCCTCGCCTTCGGCGAGGCCGATCCGCAGCAGCACGCCCGCGAAGTCGGACTCGACCTCCTGGGTCACCTTGTCGGTGTCGATCTCGAAGAGCGGCTCGCCCTTCTCGACCTGGTCGCCCTCCGACTTCAGCCACCGCGTGACCGTGCCGGACTCCATGCCCTGACCGAGCCGCGGGAGCTTGACCTCGTTGGCCATGCGGCCGGAGCCTACTTCCCGACGGTCCGCTTCACCGCCGCGAGCACGTCGTCGACCTGCGGCACGACGAACTGCTCCATCACCGGCGCGAACGCGAGCGGCGCGAACTTCGACCCGACCCGCTCGATCGGAGCGTCGAGCCAGTCGAAGGCCTGGTACTGGAGCACTGCCGCCACCTCGGCGCCGAAGCCCATTCGCGTGACCGCCTCGTGCGCGATCACGGCGCGGTTCGTCTTCTTCACGCTCGCGACGAGCGCCTCCTCGTCGAGCGGCTGCAGCGAGCGCGGGTCGACGACCTCGACCGAGATCCCGCTCGCCCTCCGCCGCCTGCGCAGCCTCGAGCGAGCGGTGGACGAGCGGCCCGGTCGCAATCACGGTGACGTCGGTTCCCTCGCGCACGACGCGCGCCTTCCCGAGCGGGATCGGCTCGAGCTTCTCCGGCACCTCGCCCTTCACCGGGTAGAGCAGGCGGTGCTCGAACACGATCACCGGGTTGTCGTCGTAGATCGCCGACCAGAGGATCCCGCGCACGTCTTCCGGCGTCGACGGGAATGCCACCTTCAGACCCGGGCACGTGGACGAGCCACGCCTCCAGCTGCTGCGCGTGCTGCGCGCCCGGCGACCAGCCCGCGCCGCCCTGCGTGCGAATCGTCAACGGCACCTTCAGCTGGCCGCCCGACATGTATCGATGCTTGGCCGCCTGGTTGACGATCTGCTCGAGCGACAGCGTCAGAAAGTCCTCGTACATGATCTCGACGACCGGGCGCATGCCCGCCATCGCCGCGCCGATCCCTGCGCCCACGATCGCCATCTCGGAGATCGGCGTGTTGCGCACCCGCTCGGGGCCGAACTCGTCGAGCAGGCCCTGCGTGACGCCCATCGAGCCGCCCATCTCGGCGATGTCCTCGCCCATGATGAAGACGTCCTCGTCGGCGCGCAGGGCGGCGCCGAGCGCGTCGCGCACCGCCTCGCGGTAGGTCAGCTCAGGCATAGATGTTCTTCAGCGCGTCCTCGGGCTGCGGGTCGGTGCCGTTCTTGGCGAACTCGACCGCCGCCTCGACGACCCCGATCGCCTCGTCGTCGAGCGCCTGGAACTCCTCGTCCGAGAGGCCGAGGCGGGCGCGCAGGCGTGGGATCGGATCGTGCTCGGCCGCATCGTCGCGGTCGTCCTTCGTGCGGTAGACCTGCGGATCGCCGATGTAGTGCCCGTGCATCCGGTAGGTGCGCACGTCGAGGAACACGGGGCCGTGGCCCTCGCGCGCGTACTCGAGCGCCTCGTGCGCGGCCTCGTAGACGGCCTCGACGTCCTGGCCGTCGACCTTGCGCGAGCGCATCTCGTACGCGAGCGCGCGCTTGCTCATGTCGTCCCAGACCGGCGAGTGCTGCCAGCCGGGAGTCGACTCGGCCCAGTGGTTGTTCTCGCAGACGAAGACCGTCTTCGTGCGCCAGAGCTGGGCGAGGTTGAGCGACTCGTGGAAGGTGCCGATGTTCGTCGCGCCGTCGCCGAAGAACGCAACCGCCACGCGCGGCTCGTCGCGCAGCCGGAAGGCGAGGCCGGCGCCGGTGACGGCCGGCAGACCGCCGCCGATCACGGCGTTCGCGCCGTAGTTCCCGCGGCTGATGTCGTAGAGGTGCATCGACCCGCCGTAGCCGTGCGAGCAGCCCTCGAGCTTCCCGTAGAGCTCGGCCATCACGTTGTTCGGGTGCGTGCCCCGCGCGAGCGTGTGGCCGTGCGCGCGGTGCGTCGAGGCGAAGATGTCGCCCTCCTCCATCGCCTGGCAGACGCCGACCGCGGTCGCCTCCTGGCCGATCGCGACGTGCAGGAAGCCGGGCAGCTCGCCGGCCTCGGAAGCGCTCCTCGACCTTCTCCTCGAAGCGGCGGATGAGCAGCATCTCGCGCAGGAACTCGCGCAGCGTCTCCTCTCCGAGGACGCGCTTCTTCTCGACCTTGGCCACGGAACGGCAGTGTACGTTTTGCGCCGTGAGCCTTGCCGGCGACTGGCGGAGGTGCAAGCGAGCGCTGCCGGAGGGCTGGACGCGCGTGGAGCTGCGCCTCGAGGCGGTCGATCGCCGGAGCATGCCGACCGCGCCGCGGCGCTGCTCTCTCCGGCGCAGCCGTTCCGCGCGACGCCGACGACGCTTCGCTTCGCCTCGTCGCGCGACGGCACACGCTCCGAGCCCGGACGCCGTCACCCGCCTGCTGCGCCGCCTCGACGAGGCGCGGGTGCGCGCCAGCTCGAGCTCGCCGGCTCGACACGTCGATCCAGCCGAGCCTGCGATCGCAGCACGTGCAGGCGACGGTGCTGCTCGCCGAAGCGTGGCAGACGGCGCTCGCGGAGCTGCCGCCCGACTGGAGCGACCTCTACGGCGAGCTCCGGTTCGAGTCGAGCGACTACATCGAGCCCGGAGCCATGCTGTGCTCGCCGATCAACCCGCGACGCGACGGCGATGCGCGCTCGCGCTGCGCTTCCGCCGGCGCGACGCGCCGGCTACGGCGCGTCCCCGAGATGGTCGAGCCGCTGCTTCACCCGCTGCGACGACCTGGGGATTCATGGCGTCGGTCGAGGTCCTGCGCGTCCTCAGCGACACCGCCCGTCGCGACCCAGGGCCCGACGTGGCTCGTCGCGGGCACGAACGTCTGATGGCCGATCCCGTCTCCTGGCTCCTGATCGAGCCGGGCTGGCGTGTCGACGGGCGCGGACGGCACGGAGCTCGGCCGCATCGAGGCGGTGCACCGGCGACCAGGATCGAGACATCTTCGACGGCCTCGCGGTCGCCCGCAGCGCCGTCGGCGCGCCCGCGCTACGTCGCCCGCGGAGCAGGTCGGCGACGATCGTCGAGGGCACGGTCACGCTGACGCTCGACGCCGCACGCGTTCGAGCAGCTGCCCGAGTACAGGGAGCCGCCCGAGAGGCGCAGATCGCGCGGAGAAGGCGCTCGGTCGCTCGGCAGCGCGCCCACGACGTGCAGACGTCGAGCATGCCGAGCAGGGGCCGCTTCCCGCTGCTCGAGCGGATCTCGCGCTGGTTCGGAAGCACGGGACGGCGCTGACCGACGCACTCGCGCAGGCCGCGGAGATCCGCGCGACGACGCTCGCCGCTCGAGGCCGTCGAGGCGGCGATCGAGCGCGATCGAGGCCGCGAACCCGCGCCTCAACTTCCTCGTCACCGACTGCTACGAGCAGGCGCTCGCGACGGCGTCGGACGCCGCTGCCCGACGGGCCGTTCACCGGCGTGCCGATCCTCGTGAAGGACCTCACCGAGACGGCAGGGCGTGCGCACGACGTTCTCGTCGCGCGCGTTCGCCGACTACGTGCCCGGAGAACGACGCCGCCGTCGTGCGACGGTTGAAGGACGCGGGGTTCGTCGTCGTCGGCAAGTCGAACACGCCCGAATTCGGGATCACCTCCGTCACCGAGTCGGATCTGAACGGCGCCTGCCTGCAATCCGTGGGATCGTCGACGCGCACGCCCGGCGGCTCGTCGGGCGGCGCGGCGGCCGCGGTCGCCGCCGGGCGTGCTCGCGCTCGCGCACGGCTCGGACGGCGGCGGCTCGATCCGGATCCCGGCCTCGTGCTGCGGCCTCTTCGGCCTGAAGCCGTCGCGCGGGCGCGTCTCGCCGGCGCCGTTCGTCAGCGGCTCGCTCGAGCTCTCGCAGAGCGGGCCGATCTCGGTGACCGTGCGCGATGCCGCGGCCTTCCTCGACGTCGTCGCCGGGTACGAGTGGGGCGACGCGAGCGTCCTGCCGCAGCCCGAGCGGCCGTTCCGCGAGGAGGTCGGCCGCGACCCGGGGCGGCTGCGCATCGCGTTCACCGACGCGCCGCCGATCCCCTACCCGGTCGAGCCGTCAGTCGCCGCCGTCGCACGCGCTGCCGCGGACGCGCTCGCGCGACCTCGGCCATCGACGTCGTCGAGCGAACGCCGCCGTGGCGCGACGACGAACCTGCTCCGCATGTTCGCGATGCTCTGGCAGATCTCGCCGGCGCTGTTCCCCGTGCGCGACCGCTCGCTGCTGATGCCGCTCAACCGCACGCTCGCGGAGTCGGCCGACGCGACGTCGAGTGTTCGCCTCGCCGAGGCGACGGGGGCCCTGCAGCGCGCCGCGCGCCGGGTCGTCGCCTTCTGGCAGGACGTCGACGTCGTCCTGACGCCGGGGCTCGCGAAGCTGCCCGTGCCGATCGGCTGGGTCTTCGAGCCCGAGGATCCCTGGGAGCAGTTCGGCGCGGCGGCGAGTTCACGCCCTTCACGCCGGTCGTCAACGTCACCGGCCAGCCTGCAGCCTGCGTGCCCGTTCGACGTCGTCGACGGGCTCCCGGTCGGGGATGCAGCTGATCGGCCCGCCGGTCGGCGAGGCACTGCTGCTGCGGCTCGCGGCCCAGCTCGAGGCGGCCCACCCCTGGGCCGACCGCCTGCCCGGCGCCTGACGCCGTCGCGTTCGTCACGGTGCTGCATACTCCACGCATGGCGGACGCGTCCGGCGGGTGGAAGAAGCGCGCAGCCGGCTGGAAGGCGCAGGCGGGCAAGGCGCTCGAGCGCGTCGGAATCCATCGCAAGAGCACACCGGGCGGCGAAACACTCCGTGTGAGCGCGGACGGCAACGGCAACCGCCCGGCGCCGCCGAAGCCGGGCCTCTTCGCCTCCGCGCGCGCGGTCAGGAACGGGCGACGGCGCTCGTCCAGCTCGAGCTCGAGCTGGCACGCGTCGAGGTCAAGAACAAGACGACGCAGATCGGAATCGGCGTCGGGCTCGGAGTCGGCGCCGGCCTGTTCGCATTCATCGGCCTCGTCTTCCTGTTCGCGACGATCGCAGCGGGGCTCGCGACCTTCCTCGCCGTGTGGCTCTCGCTGCTGATCGTGACGCTCCTGCTCGTCGCGCTCTGCGCCGTCTGCGGGCTGCTCGCCAAGTCGTTCGTGAAGCGTGGAGCGCCGCCGTCTGCCGACGGCGGCGATTCGCGAGGCGCAGCTCACGTCGAAGGCACTGGAGCAATGACGGAGATCGTCCCGCAGCCACCGTCCGAGCAACCGGTCGTGCCGGCGGAGCCGCCGCCGCTGCCTGCAGCGAAGCCACCCGCGCCCGAGCCGCCGAAGGAGCGCTCGCAGCAGGAGCTGATCACGCTGATCCAGTCCGAGCGGGAGGGGCTGGTGACAGCCGTCGCCGACCTGCGCGCGGCACTCGAGCGCCTGAAGAAGCAGAAGGCCCGTGCCCGAAGGTGATGCCTATCGTCGCCGCCACCGGCACGGCGTGCCGGCGCTGCGACGAAGGTCGTCCAGCACCGCCGCAACAGCAACCACGGCGAGCCGGATGCCGGCACCGAGCTCTTCCGCTTCGGCCGCTGGTCGCTCCGCGAGCACGACGACGACTGAGGCGAACGAGCAACAGTGCCAGGCCGGAAGTGCCAGGCGCGGTTGACGCTACTCGCGCAGCTCGGCGCCGAAGCGCTCGCCGAGCGCGTCGACGATCGCGCCGCGCAGGCGCGCCGCGTCCTCGTCGGCGAGCGTCCGCTCGGGCGACTGGAACGCGACCGAGAACGCGATCGACTTCCGGCCGGCGCGGGACCTGCTCGCCGCGGTAGACGTCGAAGACGCGCATCTCGCGCAGCTCCGCACCGGCCGCCTCGCGGGCGGCCGCGACGAGCGCCCCCGCCTCGACGTCCTCGCCGACGACGACCGCGAGGTCCTGCCGGACCGCCGGATACGTGATCACGTCGTCGTACGTCACCGGCTCGCGGCTCGCGGCGAACAGCGTCGTCGAGGTCGAGCTCGAAGCCGCACCACGTTCCCGTCGAGCACGCGTCGGGTGCAGCTCGCCGACGAGCCCGGCCGCGACGTGCGCGCGGCCTTGCCGGGATGGAAGAGCGGATCCTCGTGCCCGCTCGAACACCGGCTCTGCCTTCAGCGCCGCGTAGAGCGCCTCGACGACGCCCTTGCCGTGGAAGAAGCCGCCTTCGGCGATGCCCGCGACGCGCACGCGCTCGTTCGGAAGCTCGCCGTCCGGCAGGTAGACGCGCGCGATCTCGAACAGCGCGATCGCGGCCGCGCCCGCGTCGAGGTTCGCGGCGGCCGCCTCGACGAGGCTCGGCAGCAGGCGACGTCCGCAGCGCCGTCAGCTCGACCGAGATCGGCTCCGGCAGCTTCCAGGTCGTCGTCGTCGTCGGGACGCAGCGTCGGCGTGTACGTCTCCGCGAAGCCGAGGCCGACGAGCGCGTCCTCGACGCGGCGCCGGAGCTGCTGCTCGCGCGTCAGCGTGCCGAACATCGCGCGCCGCTCCGGGAGCGTGAACGGGACGTCCTCGAGGCGGAAGCGCGCGATCTCCTCGACCACGTCGATCTCGCGCGTGACGTCGCGCGCGCGCCACGTCGGCGCGACGACGTCGTCGCCGGCGCGGCTCGAAGCCGAGCCGCCCGAGCAGGCGCCGCTGCTCGTCCGGCGGCGTCTCGATCGCCGATCACCGCGTCGGCGCGCTCGGGCCGGTAGCGAGATCACCGGCCGCGCCGGCAGCTCGTCGTGCACGTCGGTGTGCGCGGTCCAGCGTCGCGCTCCGGTGAGCTCGAGCAGCAGCTGTGTGGCGAGGTTCGCGGCCGGCTCGGCGAGGTACGGGTCGACGCCCTTCTCCCAGCGGTTCGAGCCCTCGGTGCGCAGGCGCAGCCGCTCGCTCGTCCGGAAGAGGCCGTAGCGGCTCGAAGTTCGCCGCCTCGAGCAGCACCGTCGTCGTCGCCTCGCCGATCTCGGTCTCCTCGCCGCCCATGATCCCGGCGAGCGCGACCGACGCGCTCGGCGTCGGCGATCATCAGGTCGTCGGGCGTCGAGCTCGCGCTCGACGCCGTCGAGCGTGCGCAGGCGCTCGCCCGGCGCGCGCGCCGCACGACGATCCGCCCGCCGCGCGAGCGTCGAGCAGTCGAACGCGTGCAGCGGGTTGCCGAGCGCGAGCATCACGTAGTTCGTCACGTCGACGACGTTCGAGATCGGGCGCATCCCGGCCGCGAGCAGCCGCGCCTTCAGCCACAGCGGCGAGGGCGCGATCGCCACGTCCTCGAACAGCCGCCCGATGTAGCGCGGACAGCCGGCCGAGGTCGTCGATCTGGATCGTCCACCGTCTCGTCCGGCAGCTCGATCCGGGTGCGAGCCCGGCTGCGGCGCGAGCGGCAGGTCGTAGAGCGCCGCGACCTCGCGGGCGATGCCGTAGACCGACAGCAGGTCGGGCCGGTTGCCGGTCGACTCGACGAGCAGGATCGCCTCGCGCAGCGGCAGCACGTCGGCGAGCGGCGTCCCCGGCTCGGCCTCGTCGGGGAGCAGCATGATCCCGGTGTGGTCGGCGCCGAGCTCGACCTCGTCCTCGGCCAGGATCATCCCGTCGGAGATCTCGCCGCGCACCTTGCGCCGCTCGAGCGTCAGCCCGTTCGGCAGCACCGCGCCGGGCAGCGCGACCGCGACCGTCGCTCCCGCGCCGAAGTTCCACGCGCCGCAGACGATCGACCGCGGCTCGCCCTCGCCGACGTCGACCTTCGTCAGCTGCAGCCGGTCGGCGTTCGGGTGCTTGATCGCCTCGAGGACGCGGCCGACGCGGAACAGGCCGAGGTTGCCGTCGGCGTCGGCGACGCCGCGCGCGCTCGATGCCCTCGACCTCGGCCGAGGCGATCGAGAGGCGCGTCGCGAGCTCGTCGAGCGGCATCTCGACCGGGACGTACTCGCGCAGCCACGAGATCGGGACCCTCATCAGAACTGCCTCAGCACGCGCAGGTCGCCCTCCCAGAGGGCGCGGATGTCCGGGACGTCGTGGCGCAGCTGCGCGACGCGCTCGAGGCCGCAGCCGAACGCGAAGCCGCTCCACTCGGTCGGGATCGACGCCGACGTTCTCGAAGACGCTGCGGGTCGACCATCCCGGCGCCGCCCATCTCGATCCAGCCGGAGAACTTGCACGTCCGGCAGCCCGCGCCGCCGCAGATCCCGCACGAGACGTCCGGCTCGATCGACGGCTCGGTGAACGGGAAGTAGTGCGTGCGGAAGCGGACGCGGCGCTCGTGGCCGTAGAGCGCGCGCATCACGTGCAGCAGCGTGCCCTTGAGGTCGGCGAGCGTCAGCCCGTGGTCGACCGCGAGCCCCTCGAACTGGTGGAAGATCGGGTAGTGCGTCGCCGTGATCGCGTCGCGGCGGTAGACGCGGCCGATCGACACCATGTAGATCGGCGGCTGCTTCTCCTCGAGGATGTGGATCTGGCGACGGCGACGTCTCCGTGCGCAGCACGTGGTTCGGTCGAAGAAGAACGTGTCGCGCGGCGAGCGCGACGAGTGCGTCGGCGCGAACGCGAGCTTGTCGAAGTTGTACTCGACGCGTCTCGACCTCGCGGTCGTCGCGCACCTCGTAGCCGAGCCCGAGGAACGCGTCCTCGACCATGCGCCGCACCTGGGTGATCGGGTGGAGATGCCCGAGCGGCAGCTGCTCGCCCGGCAGCGTCACGTCGACGACCTCGTCGCGCAGCCGCCGGTCGAGCTCCTCGCGGCGGAGCCGGTCGCCGCGCTCGGCGACCGCCGCCTCGAGCCGCTCGCGGATCCCGTTCAGCAGCATGCCGCTCTCGCGGTCGCGCACGCCGCGCAGCGCCTGGGCGAGCTCGCGACTTGCGCCCGAGGTACTGCACGCGCGCGTCGTCGAGCACGCGGCTCGCCGGCCGCGGCTGCGATCGCGGCCGTCGCCTCGCTCTCGTACGCCGTCCAGTCCACGGCGGCGACACTATCCATAGCGATCCTCCTTCGTTCGCGGGTCGGGACGTCGAGGCCCCGGTGCGAAAGGAGGCGCGCGGCTAGCGCGACGCCCCGGCTCGAGCACCGGGGCCGCGTAAACAGCGTCGATCGCCGTCGCCAGCATCACTCCGGAAAGATAGCGGCCGATGTCTGCCTACGACCAGATCGCGCGCCTCTACGACCCGTGGTCGCGGAGCGTCGTCGAGGACGTCGGGTTCTACGTCGAGGAGGCGGGCGCCTCGGCGGGCCGGTCGTCGAGCTCGGCGTCGGGACCGGCGGATCGCGGTCCCGATCGCGTCGGCGGGCATCCCGTGATCGGCGTCGACACGTCGCAGGGCATGCTCGAGGTCGCCGCGGAGCAGGCGCGCGCTCGCGGGCGTCGACGCGCTCGTCGACCTGCGGTTCGGCGACCTGCGCGAGCCGCCCGTCGAGCGGGACGCTCCCGCTCGTGATCTGCCCGTTCCGCTCGCTGCTGCACATGGAGACCGACGCCGACCGCCGCGCGGCGCTGCGCGCGATCCGTCGTGCTGCTCGAGCCCGACGGCCGCTTCGTCTTCGACGTGTTCGCGCCCGGCGCCGACGACATCGAGGAGACGGACGGCCGCTGGCTCGAGCGCGAGCCCGGCATCTGGGAGCGCGCGGACTGGGACGAGGACTCGCGCACGCTCGTGTTGCGCGTCCGCGGCGGAGGGGCACGAGTCGGAGATGTCGCTCGCGTGGCTCTCGGTCGGCGAGTGGCGCGCCCTGCTGGCCGACGAGGGCTTCGTCGTCGACGCGCTCTACGGCTGGTTCGACCGCACGGCCCTGGCAGGGCGGCGAGGACTCGATCTGGGTCTGCCGCGCGCGCTCGTAGAGCGCGATCGCGCCGGCCGCGGCGACGTTCAGCGACTCCGCGCCGGCGAGCGGGATCGTCGCGTCGACGTCGCGGTCGAAGATCGGCCGGGCAGCCCTTCACGCTCGGCGCCCAGCAGGAACGCGACGCGCTCCGCGAGCGGGACGGCGTCGAGCGGCACGCCGCCGTGCGCGACCAGCGCCACCTGCACGGCTCCGGTGCCGTCGTCGCCACGACCCGAGCGGGACGCGCCAGATCGAGCCGGCGCTCGCGCGCAGCGCCTTCGGCGACGTCGGGTCGGCGCAGCGGTCGGACAGGCACACGGCGGCGGCGAACGCGTCGGCGGTGCGGATCAGCGTGCCGACGTTGCCCGGATCGGCGAGTCGCCAGAGCGCGAGTGTCGCCGGGCGCTCCTCCCAGGCGGGCAGGTCGCTCGCGCCGGTAGACGCCGATCACGCGCGGCGGATGCGGCGCCGTCGCCACCTCGGCGAGCAGGCGCGGCTCGACGTCCTCGCCCGCCCGCAGCAGGTCGACCGGCTCGGCCGCCGCGGCCGCGACCGCGTCCTCGCCCTCGACGAAGAAGAGGCCGAGCTTGTCGCGCCAGCGACGCTCGTGCAGCTTGCGGACGAGCCGCAGCCGTTCGTTGTCGCGCGAGACGATCACCGCTTCCACTCCAGCCAGGCGGCGTGGTAGTCGACCTTCGCGAGCCGGCGCGTCTCGCCGCCGGGGCCAGACCGGTCAGGTCGAGGGCGACGCCGCCGTGGTCCGGGTCGCCGCGCGGGCCCTCGAAGCGCGACCCACGCCAGCGGGCCCTCGCGGCCGGCGTGTTCGAGCGTCTGCACGAGGCGGCGGTAGTCGGGCGTCCGAGAGATACGTGGTCGAGACCGAGTGGAAGACGACGGTCAGCGCGTCGTCGCGCCGCTCGTCGAGCACCGCCGGCAGCAGGTCGACGTAGTCGCCGCGCCGCAGGTCGATCTCGCAACGGCGCGCGACGTCGATCGCGCTGCGGAGCCGCTCGATCCGCTCGCGCTGGTCCGGCCACACGAAGGCCTCGAGCAGCCGCGCGCCCTCGCTCGTCGAGCGGCACCGGGTCGAGGTCGAGCCCGATGCGGCGGCCCACCTCGAATCGCCGTTCGAGCAGCTCGGCCGGCGGGCCGCCGCGGTCGTCGCCGGAGAGCACGAGCGCGTCGGCGCCGTCCCCCCAACGTCCGGCGCGGTAGCGGTAGTCGTAG
Source organism: uncultured Thermoleophilia bacterium (assembly GCA_963742615.1). Lineage (GTDB taxonomy): Bacteria > Actinomycetota > Thermoleophilia > Gaiellales > Gaiellaceae > PALSA-600. Next base: position 126,788 of record CAVUMS010000006.1, read on the forward strand.
CGGTCGAGCGCGAGCAGCAGGCCCGGCGCTCGCGCCGAGCTCGACGAGGTCGAGGCGAGGCGCGCCGACCGACGAGGAGCGCGGGCAGGAGCCCCCACGCGCGCTGCACCTCGTTCGTCTGCACCGATCGCCTGCGCACGAACTGCGCGAGGAACTCGTGCTCGCGCGTCGAGTGCGCCGTCGACGTCGTCCCAGGACGCGCGCCCCTCGAGGACGAGGTAGTGCAGCCCGCCGAGCAGGCGCAGCGGCAGGTCCCAGCGCAGGTCGGGTGCGATCGACTCGACGCGCGGGTCGCCGGCGAGCTCGCGGCAGAGCGCCGCGTAGAGCGGCGAGCGGCTCTCGCAGTACTCCGCCTGCCGGTCGAAGATCTCGGCCTGGCGGTCTATTTCGGCCGAGCGCCGACTTCGCCTGCTCGGCGAGCTCGCCGAACTTCGCCGGATCGGTGACCGCGAGGTCGGCGAGCACCTTGCGGTCGAGCTCGACGTCCGCGGCCTTCAGGCCCGCGACGAACTGGTTGTACGAGAGGCCGTTGGCACGCGCGCCGGCGTTGATGCGCATGATCCAGAGGCGGCGGAACTCGCGCTTGCGGACCTTGCGGTCGCGATAGGCGTAGGCGAGCGAGCGCTCGACCTGCTCCTTCGCGTACTTGTAGTTCGACTTCTTGAGGCCCCAGTAGCCCTTGGCCTCCCCGAGGACCTTGCGCCGCTTCTTGCGCGCGCTGACGGATCGCTTGACTCTCGGCATCGCTCAGCGCCTCCCCAGCATGCGCGCGACGGTCTTCTCGTTGGCGGGATCGACCGGCTGGTCCTTACTGAACTGACGCTTCTGCTTCGGCGACTTGTTCATCAGCTTGCCCGACATCTGGCTGCGTCGCAGCAGCTTGCCCGTCCCCGTCACCTTGAACTTCTTCTTCGCTCCGGAGTGTGTCTTCTGTTTCGGCATCTCGTTTGACTCCTGCGTTCTTCGTGGGGCCGAGCACCATCGTCATGTTGCGTCCTTCGAGGAGCGGCTGGGTCTCGATCAGCCCGATCTCCTTCACGTCGTCCGCCAGCCGCATCAGCAGGTCGCGCCCGCGGTCCGGATGCTCGCGCTCGCGGCCCCGGAACATGATCGTGACCTTCACCTTCGCGCGCTGGTTCAGGAAGCGCTCGACGTGCCCTCTCTTGGTCTCGTAGTCGTGCTGCCCGATCTTCGGTCTGAGCTTGATCTCCTTGACGTGGATCTGCGTCTGGTGCTTCCGCGCGAGCTTGGCCTTCTGCTCGAGCTCGTACCGGTACTTCCCGTAGTCCATGACCCGCGCGACGGGCGGATCGGCCTGGGCCGCCACCTCGACCAGGTCGAGGTTCTTCGAGTACGCGTACTCGCGAGCCTCGTCCGTGGACTTGATCCCCATCTGGCCGCCGTTCTCGTCGATCAGCCTGACGCGCGGCACGCGAATCGCGTCGTTGATCCGTGTCTGCGGCTCCGGCCGGCGCGGTGGCTCGACCGTCCGCCTGCCCCGCGGCCTCAAATGCGCTTCACCAAGCTCGTTGTTGCCTCCTCGTTGAATGAAAAACCGCCGGCAAGCATCGGCACAGCGGTCTCGTCAACCTGCTCGGGTGAGCATCTCGGTTGAACCCCCGAAGCTTGCGCTAGGAGGTGAGAGACGGTTCCGCCCCTGCTTGCCAGGGCTCAAGGGTACCAAGTTTCGCCCGGAACTCCACGAGCGACAGGGTGCTCCGTCCGCCGCCGTGCTCGCGAATCGCGAGCGACGTCGTCCGACTCCTTGTCGCCGTAGACGACAACGAACGGGATCTTCTCGACCTCGGCGTTCCGGATCCGCTTGCCGACGGTCTCGTCGCGAGTCGTCGACCTCGACGCGGTACGGGGACGAGCGCCTCGGCGAGCTCCGATGCCGCCTCCCGATGATCCTCGCCCACCGGGATCACGCGGATCTGGACCGGCGCGAGCCAGAACGGGAAGACGCCGGCGTAGTGCTCGATGAGGATGCCGACGAACCGCTCGAGCGAGCCGAGCAGGGCACGGTGGACGACGTAGGGCGAGTGCTCGTGGTTGTCGGCGCCCATGTAGGTGAGGCCGAAGCGCTGCGGCATCTGCGAGTCGAGCTGGATCGTCCCCATCTGCCACGAGCGGCCGAGCGCGTCGGTCATGTGCAGGTCGATCTTCGGCCCGTAGAAGGCGCCGTCGCCCTCGTTGACCACGTAGTCGATCCCACGGCGGTCGAGCGCCGCGCGGAGCGCGCCCTCGGTGAAGTCCCACTCCTCGTCGGTGCCGAGCTTGTGGTCCGGGCGCGTCGAGAGCTCGAAGCGCGCATCGAGCCCGAACAGGTCGTAGAGGAACGAGGCGAAGTCGAGGCAGCCGAAGATCTCGTCCTCGATCTGGTCGGCCCGGCAGAAGATGTGCGCGTCGTCCTGCGTGATGTGCTTCACGCGCAGCAGGCCGTGCAGCGTGCCGCCCTTCTCGTCGCGATGCAGCGTCGAGGACTCCGCGAAGCGCATCGGCAGGTCCTTGTAGCTGCGCAGCCGCTCGCCGAACAGCAGCATGTGGCCGGGGCAGTTCATCGGCTTGAGCGCGAAGCGCCGGCCCGCCTCCTCGTGGCTCTCGACCCAGAAGATGTGCTCCTCGTAGTTCTCGTAGTGCCCCGAGGTGACGTACGTCTCCTTGTCGTAGAGGAGCGGCGTCTTCACCTCGAGGTAGCCGCGCCGCGCGTTCTTCGCGCCGGCGCAGGTCCTCGAGCTCGTTCCAGATCACCATCCCCTTCGGATGCCAGAACGGCGAGCCCGGGGAGTGCTCGGAAAGGTGGAACAGGTCGAGCTGCGGCCCGAGGCGCCGATGGTCGCGGCGGCGTGCCTCCTCGAGGCGCTCGAGATAGGCGTCGAGGTCGGCCTGCGAGTAGAACGCGGTGCCGTAGATCCGGGTCAGCTGGGTGTTGTGCTCGTCGCCGCGCCAGTACGCGCCGGCGAGCCCCGTCAGCTTGAGCGCCTTGATCGGCTTCGCGTTCTGCAGATGCGGGCCGCGGCAGAGGTCGGTGAAGTCGCCCTGCGTGTAGAGCGAGATGTCGCCCTCGGCGGTGTCGACCAGCTCGACCTTGTACGGCTCGTGCTCGGCCTCGAAGCGGGCCCGCGCGTCGTCGCGCGAGATCGCCTCGCGCGACCACTCGCGCCCCTCGGCGATCTCGCGCCGGATCTCCTCCTCGATGCGAGGGAGATCGGCGTCGCTGATCGGCTCCGGGAACTCGAAGTCGTAGTAGAAGCCGTTCTCGATCGGCGGGCCGATCGCGATCTTCACGCCGGGGTAGAGCCGCCGCACAGCCTCGGCCAGGAGATGGGCCGACGAGTGCCGCAGGACGGCGAGCGCGTCGGGGTCGCTCGCGTCGCTCGTCGTCAGGATCTGGATGCGCTCGCCGTCCGAGAGCGGCGCGCGCAGGTCGCGCACGGACCCGTCCGCGCGGACGAGCACGGCCTGCTCGGCGAGCCTCGGGCCGATCGCGCGCGCGGCGTCGAGCCCGGTCGCGCCGTCCGGGAGCTCGAGCCTCGAGGCATCGGGGAGCATCACGTGCATGAGGGCCAAGGTTAGTCGCGCTGCGCTGCTGGAAATGATGGAAGGCAGGAGGGCCGGGTGCCTGGCCTCGGTGCCAGGCACCTGTTCACGGCACGAAGCGCATGAGCACCCACTCGGCGGTGTGATCGTCGTCGGGCGGGTGCCGCGAGACCTCGGCGAAGCCCGCCCTCGCCCCAGGCGCGGACGGCGGCGCCGTTCCACGCGTAGGGGTCGACCGTCACCTCGGCCCAGCCGGCGGCGAGCAGCCGACGGGCGAGCGAGCGGGCCGCCGCCGGCATCACGCCGCGGCCGCGAGCTCGCGGGACGAGGAAGCCGTCGAGGCCGCCGCGCCGCGGCTCGCCGTCCTCCCGCCAGGACTGCAGGTAGCCCACCGGGTCGTCGCCGTCCTGGACGATCCAGCTGTCGACATCCGGGCGCGCGAGCCGCGCGCGCATCTCGTCGACGGTGAACGTCTCGCCGTCCCAGTAGCGCGACACCTCGGGGTCCGCGTGCCACGCGACGAGGAGGTCGACGTCGTCGAGCGTCGCCGGCCGGACGGTCGGGGCACGCACCAGCGGCAACGCTACGCAGTTCGTGCAAAGAGCGCGTCGTTTCGTCGTTCGCCTCCCTTGCGCGCGACCGCGCCCGCCGCGTACATTGCGGCTCCCGTCGGGCGACGTGACGCAAGTAGGTCGAAGCCCCGCCGAGCGACTGTTGAAAGGCGCGAGCCAGAGACGGCCGGTTGGCGAGGTGGACGAAAGCGACACCCGCCTGACGGGATTTTTTTGTGTTGGGGGGAGAACCTCCGGTTCTCCCCCCAAGGCCCCCCTCTCCGACACCTGGCGACTCGCTGTGGGCGGGCAGCGGGCAAAGCCCGCACTCGCGATCGACTCGCGGTCGCACCCGCACACCGCCAACTGCACTGGTTCAATCGTAGCCGTGGACTTCACGCTCAGTTCGGAGCAGGAGCTCATTCGGTCGACTGCTCGTGCGTTCTGCGATGCCGAGATCTCGCCGCACGCGGCGGCCTGGGACCGCGAGGAAGCGATCGACGCCGGCATCGTCTCGAAGCTCGCGGAGCTCGGCTGGCTCGCGGCGGCGCTCCCCGCCGAGCACGGCGGGCTCGCGCTCGACCACGTCTCCTACGCGCTGATCGTCGAGGAGCTCGGGCGCGCCGATTCGAACATCCGCGGGATCGTCTCGGTGTCGAACGGCCTGTACGGCAAGTCGGTCGCGCGCTTCGGGACGCCCGAGCAGCGCGAGCGACTGCTGCCGGCGCTCGCGGCCGGCGACGAGCTCGGCTGCTACGCGCTCACCGAGCCGGGCGCCGGCTCCGACCCCGGCGGGCTCGAAACGCGCGCCGTGCGCGACGGCGACGGCTGGGTCGTCTCGGGGCGCAAGATCTTCATCACGCTCGGGACGTGGGCACGTCACGCGCTCGTGTTCGCGCGCACCGGGGAGGCGGGGCCGCGCGGCATCACCTGCTTCGTCGTGCCGACGAACGCCGACGGGTTCGAGGCGCGTCCGGTCAAGGGGAAGCTCGGGCTGCGCGCGCAGGACACCGCCGAGCTCTTCATCGACGGCGTTCGCGTTCCCGACACGGCGCGGCTCGGAGACGAGGGCGGCGGCTTCAAGGTCGCGATGACCGCGCTCGACCACGGCCGGATCTCGCTCGGCGCCGGCTGCGTCGGGATCGCTCAGGGGTGCCTCGACGCTTCGGTCGGCTACACGAAGGAGCGCCGCCAGTTCGGCCGGCCGGTCGCGAGCTTCCAGCTCGTCCAGGAGCTGCTCGCCGACATCGCCGTCGAGACGGAGGCGGCACGGCTGCTCGTCTGGCGCGCAGCCGCGACGGCGGATCGCGGCGAGCGCCACACGGTCGAGGCGTCGATGGCGAAGTACTTCGCGAGCGAGGTCGCCGTCCGCGCGGCGAATGCCGCGGTGCAGGCGCACGGCGGGTACGGCTACGTCGACGAGTTCCCGGTCGGCAAGTACCTGCGCGACGCGCGCGTCACGACGCTCTACGAAGGCACCAGCCAGATCCAGAAGCTGCTGATCGGCCGCGCGTTGACCGGCGAGAACGCATTCGCGTGACGCCTAGCCCGCCCGCATCACTCGGATGGGGTACCCCCCAGGACGAAGGTCTAGGCGTCCCAAACTTTCCTACCCTTTACACCAAGGTCGCCGCGAGGAACCATACGGAGGGCCAGGTAAGACGCAGAGTAATCCGATTCGAAAGGCGGCCCTTTCGATGGGGTATGGGGAGGAACGGACGGCCGTCGTCCTTGACGACCAGCCGTTGTGGCTAGAGGCGCTCGAACAGCTTCTCGTTCGGGCGAATGTACGAGTCGTCGGCAAGACGACAGAAGCTGAGACCGCGCTCGCGCTGGTGGACGAGCATCGCCCGGACGTGTTCATCACGAGCACGGAAGCGGCGAAGGTGCCGGACGGAGGAATCCGGTGCATCGCTCGCGCTCACCAGCGCTGGCCCGAGCTCAAGTCGGTCGTCTTGGCGCCCGACTACGACGCACGTCAGATCGAGGCGGCATTCGCCGCGGGCGCGTCCGTCTACTGCATCAAGCGGGCGGCGGTCGACGATCTCGCGGTGGCGATCCGCCAGGCGTTCGATCACTCGATCTTTCTGGCGTCGTCGCACGACCTCCAACTGCCCGCCCGCGTGATCGAACGGCGGCGCAGGTCGTGCGGAGACGATCACCGTGCTCACGCGTCGCGAGGTGGAGATCCTCCGCCTCGTGGCGGAGGGTCACTCGAACTCGGCGCTCGCCAAGATGCTCTGGGTGACAGAGCAGACGGTGAAGTTCCACCTCGCCAACATCTATCGCAAGCTGGATGTGGCGAACCGCACCGAGGCGAGCCGGTGGGCACACCTGAACGGCGTGCTGAACGCGGTCTCCAGCGCCGCGGCGGTCAACGCGGCCTGAAATCGGGACCAGGGGGAAACGGACGAGTCGTCCGTATCCCCCTGGGGAGAGAAGTGGCCCCTCGCGGGCAGGCAGGAGGAAATTGCGGCCCAAGCCTCCTACCTGCCCACGCGGTGGACACTCGCGCTACCGGAATCCCGGCGCGCGAACCCGGGTGTATGTCCCACGCCGGGTCGCTTCCGAAACCCGAGCCTAGAAACGAAAACGCGCTCGTAGCTGCTTCAACACCTGAGCGGCCACGAGATCACCGGCTGCAGGCGTGTAGTGCACGCCGTCCGGAAGCCGCATCAGGGTCAGCTTCCCGTGGACGCGAAGGTAGGCCGTGTAGCGGCCGTGCGCGTCGTCGAGAAGATGCCACGTGTCGACGTACGTCGACGTGCGCGGGTGGGACTTCGCCACCGAGGCGAGGATGCGGTTGACGATCGGGAAGCTGTGCCGGAACCCCGCGCCGTCGGGGATCGGGAGGCCGAGCCAGACGGTGTAGATGCCGCGCGCGGCGAGCTCGCGTGTGACGCCGTCGACGCGCCGCCGGTACTCGGCGTCCCACGACGGGCTGCCCAGGGCGCCGATCGTCTTCCCTTCGGGAACGCCGGCCATGTAGTCGTGCGCGTCGTCGGCGCCGAACGAGAACACCGCCACCTTGGCGCCGAGCTCCTTCGTCGCGGCCGGGATGCGCGTGTACCAGTTGTAGAGGTCCGGTCGCGCGAGGCCGGTCGAGAGGCGGCTCTCGACGCCGACGACGTCGAGCGAGGGCGTGGTGACGCGCTCGAGCCCCTGCCCGGGGACCTCGGCGAGCGAGTCGCCGGCGACCCACACGCGCAGCGGGTGCGTGGCGGTGAAGCGTGGCAGGACGGCCGGGCGGGCGCGTCGCGGCGTCGTGGTGCGGCCAGGCTTGTGCCGCGCCGGTGCCCGCGGCGGGAGGACGCCAGGTGCACCTGCGTGTCGATGTCGTCCCAGTGCTCACGGCCGACGGCGACCTGGAGCTCGTGCCGCGGCGTCGTGAGGTGCAGGAACCGGCTGACATCGAGGAGCGGGCCGCGCGACCGCGATCGCCGACCCGGCGCTGCACGCCCTGCGCCTGGATCTCGCGCGGTCTTGCGCATCCCCTCGCGCGTTCAGCAGCGCGGCGAAGACCAGGGTCAGCAGGCAGACGACGACGCTGCGGGCGGCTGAGTGAGGCGGGAGCTTCATCAGAAGCGGAAGTAGATGAAGGGGGCGACGCCCTGCGGGCCGAGCGTGTCGATGACCATCAGGCAGACGGCGAGGCAGATCGCCTGCACGGCGGTCGACAGCCGGCCGAACCCGAGCTCGATCTGCGCGAGCATCCCGGGGCGGACGTACTGGACGCCGATGCCGACCACGATCGCGAGCAGCGACGGAGGTCGTCACGAGCGGCGACGGCTGCCCCCAGGCGTCGAACAGGCGATCGCAGCACCTGGCCGGCACGCGCGAACGAGTCCGCACGGAAGAACACCCAGGCGAGGCAGACGACGTGGAAGGTCAGCGATCCGCCCGATCCAGATGCCGCGCCGCGATCGTCGGACTCCAGCCCGATCGCACGCTCGATGCGAGAGGCCCAGCCCGTGGATGCGCGCCCCAGATCGACGAACGTCCACGCCGCGCCGTGCCAGAGCCCGCCGAGCAGCATCGTGATCATCAGGTTGCGGTAGGTCGTGAGCGTCGCCCTTGCGGCTGCCGCCGAGCGGGATGTAGAGGTAGTCGCGCAGCCAGCGCGAGAGCGTCATGTGCCAGCGGCGCCAGAAGTCGCGGAGCGAGTCCGCCGTGTACGGCGAGTTGAAGTTCTGCGGGAACTCGAAGCCGAGCAGCAGCGCGATGCCGATCGCGATGTTCGTGTAGCCGCAGAAGTCGGCGAAGATCTGGACGGCGTAGCCGTAGATCGCAACCAGGATCTCGAGCGACGAGTGCCGGTTCGGGCGCGGCGAACACGTCGTCGACGATGTGCGTCGCAAGGTGGTTCGCGATCACCACCTTCAGGAAGAGGCCGCTGACGATCAGGAAGAACGCGCGCGGGTTGTCGACGCGACGCGGATCGCGCGGGCTCTCGAGCTGCGGCATCAGCTCGCTGGCGCGCACGATCGGGCCCGCGACGAGGTGCGGGAAGAACGCCTGGAAGACCGCGAAGCGCGAGAACGACGCCGGCTCGATCTCGCCGCGATAGGTGTCGACGACGTACGAGATCGCCATGAACGTGAAGAACGAGATGCCGACCGGGAGCGTCACGTCGACGAGCCACGAGGTTCCGATCGAGGTTGTCGACCGAGCTGACGAAGAAGCCCGCGTACTTGAAGTAGGCGAGCAGGCCGAGGTCGAACGCGACTGCGAGCGCGAGGAAGGTCTTGCGCGCGGCCGATCGTTCGTCGACCGGTAGATCGCGACCGCCAGCAGCGTGGTTGACGACGGTCGACGCCATCAGCAGGAAGACGAACTGCCAGTCCCACCAGCCGTAGAAGACGTAGCTCGCGAGCAGGATGAACGCCAGTCCACGCACGCCGGTGGCGCTGCAGCGCCCACGACACGGGCAGCACGATCAGGAAGAAGATCGCGAAGGTGATGGTCGGGAAGAGCACGCCGCGATCAGCCGGACGCGCAGCGTGAGCCGCCGCGTCGACGACGTGCCCGCTCGCGTCCGTGACGCGCACGTCGAAGGCGTACGCGCCGGCCGCGACGCGCGGCTGCCCGTGCACGAGGCCGTCGGCCTCGAGATGCAGGCCGGCAGGCGCACGCTCGAGCAGCGACCAGCGGTACGGCGCGATCCCCGCCGCACCGACGAGCCGTGCCGAGTACGCCGATGCCGCGCTGCGCGGCCGGCAGCCGAGCGGTCCGCACGCGGACGTCGGGGGCGCGACCCTGCCGTAGACGAGCGACTTGTGGATGAGCGTCGCCATCGCCAGCGCGCCGGCGCCCGTCGAGGTGGATCCCGTCGCTCTGGAACCAGTCCGGATGGCTGCGCGAGTAGACGTTCCAGTCGATGACGGTGACGTCGTCGGATGCGACGCCGCGACTGGCTCCGGCGTCGTTCATCGTCAGGTACGGGTGGCGGGCCGCGCGCAGCGTCAGCCAGAAGATGTGCTTCACGCCCTCCGACTCGAGCGCGGTCGACCGCGTCTCGATAGATCCTGCGCGTAGGTGTCCTCGGGGTCGTTGTAGCCGACCGCGACCACGACGTTCGGCCCCGAGCTGCGGGCCCGAGTGATGCAGCGAGGTCGATCACGTTCGGCGGGCGCGGTCACCTCGTACGGGCAGCTACCCCGGCGATCCGCCGGCACGGCGCCACCTGCAGGTCGAGCGAGACCTCACGGCTCGGCACGGCGACGGCGGTGCTCGTCTCGACGATCGCGTCGGCGACCGAGTCACCGATCAAGGTGACGTGCGGAACGTTCGCCGTGTGCGCGCCGCGGCCGCTGCACCGACGACCACGCCCCAGGACGACAACTGCAGCGAGCCGACCAGCGCGCGCGTCATCGCGCCGATCGTATCCACTCGTGCGCGTTCCAAGCGCTCCGAGCGGGCGTTTTTCGTCGCGCGGCGCGCTTGCGCGCTCGCACGCGGCGCGCTAGGCTGCGGCTCCCGCCGGGCGCGGAGCGCGAGTAGGTCGAAACCCCACCGAGCGACTCGGGCGCGCGCAAGCGCGAACTGGCCGGTCGGAGGGGTGGACGAAAGCGCCCCCGCGCCAGGCGGTTTTTCTTTCGAGCGGGCCTGTAGGTTGCGGTAGCCGCACCTGCGGATTCCGCCTAGGACGCGGCCAACTCCTCCATCCGCACGGCGGCGCGCCGGAGGGCCTGTTCGTCGAAGAGGTACGGCGTCGCGTTCGCGACGTCGTGCAGCGGCGCGTCGAGCTCGTCGCTGCCGGCGGCGGTGTTGACCGCGTAGCGCACGGGGATCTCGTGGCAGACGACGAGCGTCGTCTGCTCGGCACGCTCGCAGAGCCGGGCGAAGGCACCTGCGTAGCGGCGGGCCGCCTCGTTCAGGCTCTCGCCGCCGGGGAAGCGAAGGTTGCGGTCGACGTGCGGCGCCGACGCCCGGTAGTCGGCGAGCGTGCCGCCCTCGAGCTCGCCGATCCGGACGTCGCCCAGGTCGGGGTCGATCTCCTGCGGGACCACCCTCCCGCCAAGCGCGAGCGCGGCCGTCTGGACGGCGCGCGGGAAGTTCGAGACGACGGCCAGGTTGATCGACAGGTTCTGCGAGCTGGCCGGCCAGCCGGCGTCCCTCCTCGATCCCGTGCGGCGAGAGGCCCCGGTCGCGCGAGGGGTCGCCGTTCACGACACCGTCGACGTTGAGGAGCGACTGGCCGTGCCGAACGAGCAGGAACATCCGCACCGGTCGAGCTTAGATACCCGTGGTGGGAGTTTGCGACCCGCGCGAGAATGCCTCGTCGTGCCGCCGAGAACGGGTCGCTTCTTCCGCTCGCAGTTTCAGCTGTTGTTGATGCTGAACCTGCTCGACCAGGCGCAGATGCGGCTGATGACCGAGTCGAGCGCCGGCCACCGCCTGCGAGCGTGGCGCGCGCGGCGCCGCGTCGTCCAGCTGCGGACCGAGGTCGACCGTCAGCGGTTCGACGTCGCGGCGTGGCGGCCGTCGTCCCTGAAGGAGGAAGAGCTGCTGGCGCGGCTGCGGCCGGTGCTCGCGGTGCCGCTGCCGACGACGCTGTCGCGCCGCCGCGCGACGATCTCTCAGCAGGCCGTCGCCTGGGTCGCGGTGGTAGCGGCGGCGTCGGCCTGGGGGCTGGTCGTCGGCGATGTGATCGCCCGGGGGATCACGAACCGGCCGTCGTTGATCGTCACGGAGCTTCTGGCGATCACGATCTCGCCGGTCGCGATCGCGCTGGCCGGCCGGCGCTGAGCTTCGAAGCGTCAGATCTCGTCGACCAGGTCCGCGACCGAGTCGACGATGCGCGACGGGCGGTACGGAAAGCGGTCGGTGGCCTCCTGGAGCGTCGACCCGGTGAGCACGAGGATCGTGTGCATGCCGGCCTCGAGCCCGGCGACGATGTCCGTGTCCATGCGATCGCCGACCATTGCGGTCGTCTCCGAGTGAGCGTCGATCGCGTTCAGCGCCGACCGCATCATCAATGGGTTCGGCTTGCCGACGAAGTACGGCTCGACGCCGGTCGCGCGGCTGATCAGCGCCGCGACCGACCCGGTCGCGGGCAAGGGCCCGTTCGGCGTCGGCCCGGTCGGGTCCGGGTTCGTAGCGATGAAGCGCGCACCTGCCGCAATCAGCCGGATGGCCTGCGCGATCCGCTCGAAGCTGTACGTCCGTGTCTCGCCGAGCACCACGTAGTCGGGGTCGCGCTCGGTGAGCGTGTACCCGGCGTCATGGAGGGCTGTCGTCAGCCCGGCCTCGCCGATCGCGAACGCGGTCCCGCCCGGTCGCTGGCTGTCGAGGAAGTCCGCGGTCGCGAGCGCGGACGTCCAGATCGCCTCCTCGGGCACCTCGAGGCCGCTCTGCGCGAGACGCGCCGAGAGATCGCGGCGCGTGTAGATCGAGTTGTTCGTCAGGACCAGAAACGGTAGGCGGCGCTCGTGCAGGCGCGCGAGAAAGCCGTCGGCGCCGGGCACGGCGTGCTCCTCGCGCACCAGCACGCCGTCCATGTCCATCAGCCACGAGCGGATCTCGCGCTTCTTCGCCACGAGCCCATCTTTCCAGGCGGCCGGGTCGGCCTACGATCGAGAGCGTGACCGCTAGCCCCGACCCGCGAGCTCCTCACCTGGATCGAACGGCCGGCGGTTCGCGGGTCCGGGGTGAGCGAGCGGGGCGGCGCCGCACTCGAATCGCGCTGAGCCTCCCCGTCCTCGCGATCGTCGCACTGTTCTTCGCCCAGCGGATCCCGGAGCGACAGCCCGGGGAGACCGCGGCGGCGCCCGCGTAGCTCCGTCTTCCGGCCCCGCTACGGTCGGCGGATGTCCGGGCAGCCGCCCGTCGACCGTGGTGTGTCGCGATTCATGCGGGAGCCCGTCTCGGTCCGCCACGCGGCGAGCGTGATCGTCGGTGCAACCACGCTCGTCGTGCTCGCAAGTGGCGTTGCGATGCGGCTGCTCGACCACGAGGAGTACCCGAACGTCACGCGCGGCTTCTGGTGGGCGATGCAGACCGTCACGACCGTCGGGTACGGCGACGTCACGCCAAGACACCTGAGCGGCCGCATCGTCGCCGTCATCGTGATGCTGTGGGGGATCGCGTTCGTCTCGATCCTGGTCGCCTCGATCACGTCGGCCTTCGTCGCGAGGGCGGAGCGCGAGCAGACGGCGGCGCTCGAGGGCCGCGAGGAGTCCCAGGATGCCCGCCTCGACGAGCTCGCGGCTCGGCTCGAGCGGATGGAGGGACTGCTCCGGCAGCTCGTCGAGCGCGGCTGACGAGATAATCGGGGGGTGCCGCTTTCCGTCTGCCTGACCTTCGACTTCGACGCACTCTCGCCGTGGGTGTTCGAGATGGCCGAGGGGAACGTGGCCGCGCTGTCACGCGGCGAGTTCGGCGCGGTCGCGGTCCCGCGCATCCTCGACCTCCTCGAGCGGCACGAGATCCGGACGACCTTCTTCGTGCCGGGTCACACGGCACTCGCCTACCCCGAGCTCGTCCGCCGCATCGCGCGCGGCCGGCCACGAGCTCGGCCATCACGGCTGGGTGCACGAGGGCCTCTCGCGCCTCGAGCCGGCCCAGGAGCGCGACTACCTGCTGCGCGGGCTCGACGCGCTCGACCGCGTCGCCGGGGCCCGGCCGATCGGCTACCGCGCGCCGGGCGTCGAGGTGAGCGTCAACACGGTCGACATCCTGCTCGAGCACGGCTTCCGCTACGACGCCTCGTTCTCGGGCTCGGACTTCGAGCCGTACTACCTACGGCACGGCGACCGTTTCCCGACCGACGGCGCGTACGAGTTCGGCGAGAGCGTCGACCTCGTCGGCATCCCGTTCTCCTGGGGGCTCTCCGACTTCCAGTACTTCGAGTTCGTGCCGGGCGTCACGGTGCGGCAGGACCCGCCTTCGGCGGTCTACGAGATCTGGCACGGCGAGCTCGAATGGGCGCATGCAGAATGCCCCGGACGGCGTGTTCGACCTCACGATGCATCCACAGGCAATCGGCCGGGGCCATCGCCTCGTGATGGTCGAGCGGCTGATCGAGGCTGCGAAGGCACTCGACGGCGTCGTGTTCGAGCCGCTCGCCGACTACGCCGAGCGCTGGCGCGCCGCCCATCCGCTCGCGGAGTGGCTCGCGACCGGCCCGATCCATGCGCGCGGCGCAGGGGGGATCATGAGCGAAGGCTCGACGGAGCTCATCAAGGAGCGGAGGCGGCGGCTTCGCCGCCGCCGGGAGCGGGAATGAGCGGCGTGCGCCGCCGAATCCCCGAGCTGACGCTCGTCGAGCACGAGCTCGACGGTCCCGCTCGATCACGCGGGCACGCGGGACGAGACGATCACCGTCTTCGCGCGCGAGCTGATCGGTGACCAGCCCGGCGCGCCCGACTTCCCGCTGCTCGTCTTCTTCCAGGGCGGCCCGGGATTCGAGGCGCCGAGACCCCCGGCGGCCCCCGATCCGCGGTCGTGGCTCGGACGGGCGCTGCGTGAGTACCGCGTCCTCATGCTCGACGAGCGCGGGACTGGCCGGTCGACGCCGGTCGGGCACCTCGCGGGCCTCGATCCGGAGGCAGCAGGCCGCGTACCTGACCAACTTCCGCGCCGACTCGATCGTGCGCGACGCCGAGCTGTTCCGTGAGGCTCTCGGCGTCGACCGCTGGTCGGTGATGGGGCAGAGCTTCGGAGGCTTCTGCGTGCTGGCGTACCTGTCGGCGTTCCCGCACGGCCTGCGCGAGGCGTTCATCTGCGGCGGGTTGCCGCCGGTCGACCGGCCGATCGACGACGTCTACGGGCGAACGTATGCGCGGGTGCTCGACCGCTGCCGCAACTACTACGCGCGCTACCCCGACGACAGGCCGCGGGTGCGCGAGATCCACCAGCGAGTCGGAGAAGGCATCGGTCGTGCTCCCGACGGGGGAGCGGCTGACGTCGCGGCGGTTCCGGCAGCTCGGCCTGCTGCTCGGGATGAGCACCGGCGCCGAGCGCCTGCACTACATCGTCGAGCAGCCGACCGACTCGCTCGGCTTCGCACACGACGTCGCGCAAGCAAACGAGTTCGGGCGCAACCCGCTGTTCGCGGTGGTGCACGAGTCGTGCTACGCCGACGGCTGCGTCACCGGCTGGTCGGCCGAGCGCATGCTGCCGCGGGAGCTCGCTGACGACCCGGATCACTTCACCGGCGAGCACATCTACTCGTGGATGTTCGAGGACTACGCGGAGCTCCAGCCGTTCCGCGAGGCCGCGGAGATCCTGGCGCACCACCAGTGGCCGCGCCTGTACGACGCCGAGCGGCTGGCCGCGAACGAGGTGCCCGACCGCCGCCGCGATCTACGCGAACGACATGTACGTCGCACGTGAGCTCTCCGAGGAGACCGCCGCTCTCGTACGGAACCTGCGGCCGTGGCTGACGAACGAGTACGAGCACAACGGGATCGGTGTCGACGGCGCACGCATCCTCGACCGGCTGATCTCGCTGGTCCGCGCTCCTGGCAGCGCGTAACGGCGCCTAGTGCACCCGCACGCGCGGGTCGAGGAGCGCGTAGCAGATGTCGACGAGGATGTTCGCGACGACGATGAACGCCGCGGCGACGACGATCGTGCCGATGATCGACCGGCAGGTCCTGCTGTCGGACCGACTGCACCGCGAGCTGACCGAGCCCGGGCAGACCGAAGATGTTCTCGACGATGATCACGCCGCCGAGCAGCGTCCCGAGGTCGATGCCGAACTGCGTGACGACCGGCGTGAGCGCGCTGCGCAGCCCGTGTCGGTAGATCGACCCGCCGCTCGCGTCAGGCCCTTGGCGCGCGCGGTGCGGATGTAGTCCTCACCGAGCACGTCGAGCATCGAGCCGCGCGTGAGCCGCGCGTATAGGCCGCGGCCGTCACGAGGGCGAGCGTGAACCACGGCAGGATCAGGTGCTGCGCCCAGCGCCACGGGATTCTCGGTGAGCGGCGACGTAGCCGTTGCCCGGGAAGACCAGCCGATGCCGGCGAGGTGCAGCCGGTAAGAAGAGGAGGTAGAGGAAGATCACTCCGAGCAGGAACGACGGCATCGAGTAGAAGAAGAGCGCGGTGACGGTGACGGCCCGGTCGGACCAGCGAGCGCGGACGCGTCGCCGCGAGCACGCCCGACCGAGATGCCGATGCACGAGCCAGAGGAACGCCGCGCCGAGCGCGAGCGAGAAGGTGACCGGCACGCGCTGCCAGATCAGGCTGCGAACCGACGTCGAGTTGTAGAACGAGTAGCCGAGGTTGCCGTGGAGCGAGGTTGCCACATGTAGTCGCCGTACTGCGTCGAGGACCGGACGGTCGAGGCCGAGCCGGTGCTTGACGAGCGGCGACCGTCTCGCGGTGTCGCCTGCCGCCCGGCGATCAGGCGCGCGACGTTGTGCGGCGCGACGAAGAACATGACGAAGACGACCGCCGTGATCACCCAGAGCACGACGAGCTCCGAGCAGCGATCCGGCGGACGAGGAAGCGCAGCCATCGCTACTGCCTGAACAGGCGCTCGCCGCGCGGGTCGAGGGCGTCGCGGACGCTGTCGCCGAGCAGGTTGAACGCGAGGGTCGTGATCAGCAGGGCGACGGCCGGGGAGGAGCACGTACCACCAGGCGACCTGGTAGAAGCCGAGCGACTCGGACGAGCATGTTCCCCCAGGTCGGCGTGGGCGGGACGACGCCGAGCCCGAGGAACGAAAGCGTCGCCTCGAAGACGATCGCCGACGGGATCAGCAGCGTCAGGTAGACGAGCACCGGCGCGAGCAGGTTCGGGAAGATGTCGACGAACATGATCCGCAGGTCGCTCGCGCCGAGCGACCGTGCCGCCTCGATGTACTCCTTCTCCTTGATCGAGAGCGTCTGCCCGCGCACGATGCGGCCGACCGCCGCCCAGCTGAAGAACGCGATGATCGCCGATCGCGACGCCGAGGCTCGGGCCGACGATCGAGACGAGCGCGATCGCGAAGAGCAGGAACGGGAACGAGAGGATCACGTCCATCGTGCGCGCGAGGAAGCTGTCGGTCAGCGCCGCCGAAGTAGCCCGCCGTGCAGGCCGACGACGACGCCGATCGATGCACCGCGACGCGTGCTCGCGACGACGCCGGCGAGCAGCGAGATCCGCGCGCCGTAGACGACCCGGACGAGCACGTCGCGGCCGAGGTCGTCCGTGCCGAACAGAATGCGTCCAGCTCGGGCCCGCGGGGCAGTCCTTCCGGCGTCAGGCCGTTCGTCAGGTCTGGTCGTTCGGCCCGTGCCCGATCGAGGTGCGCGATCAGCGGCGCGAAGATCGCGAACAGCACGATCAGGAGGATGACGACGACGCAGACGATCGCGACCCGGTCGCGGCGCAGCCTGCGCCCAGGCGAGCTGCCACGGGCTCCGCCCTCGATCGCGCGCGTCGCCCTCGACTCCGGGCAGGTCGAGTCGATCGACCGGCTCGGCGACGACCTGCGCTCACGCGCGCGCTCCCTCGCCGGACGCGAGCTCAGCTCGCCGGCCTCGACCGGGTAGTGGCACGCGACACGATGACCGGCTCGGATCGCCGGCCTTCGCTCTCGAGCGGCGGCTCCTCGACCGAGCAGACGTCGCGCGCCTTCGGGCAGCGGGGATGGAAGCGGCACCCCTGCGGCGGGTCGATCGGCGACGGCACGTCCCCGCGCAGCAGGATTCGCTGCCGGGCGCCGTCGTCTCGTCGTCGATGCTCGGGCATCGCGGAGAGCAGGGCGTTCGTGTACGGGTGCCGCGGGCGCTCGAAGAGCTCCTCGGTCGTCGGCGAGCTCGACGATCTTGCCGAGGTACATGACCGCGATCCGGTCGCTCACGTGGCGGACGACCGAGAGGTCGTGGGCGATGAAGACGTACGTGAGCCCGAACTCGTCGCTGCAGGTCGTCGAGCAGGTTGACGATCTGCGCCTGGATCGAGACGTCGAGCGCCGAGACCGGCTCGTCGCAGACGATCAGCTTCGGCCGCAGCGCGAGCGCGCGCGCGACGCCGATCCGCTGGCGCTGACCGCCCGAGAACTCCGCCGGGAACCGGTTGTAGTGCTCGGGGTTGAGCCCGACGAGCTCCATCAGCTCCTGCACCTCGCGCTTGCGCGTCGCGCCCTCGCGCAATCCCGTGGATCGCGAACGGGTCGCCGATGATCGAGCCGACGCGGCGTCGCGGGTTCAGCGAGCTGTACGGGTCCTGGAAGATCATCTGCATCTGCAGGCGGTACGGCCGGAGCTGCGCGGCGCGAGAGCGTCGAGATGTCGTGGCCGTCGAAGACGACACTGCCCCGACGGTGAGGTCGTAGAGCCGGGTGATGCAGCGCGCGAGCGTCGACTTGCCGCAGCCGGTCTCGCCGACGAGGCCGAGCGTCTCGCCGCGGCGGACCTCGAGGCTCGACGCCGTCGACGGCGTAGCACCTGCTCCCGCGGCCGCCGAGCAGCGCATTCGGACGCGACCGGGAAAGCGCTTGACGACGTCCTCGACGCCCGACGAGCAGCATCGGCCCGTCCGCGCTCACGGCGCCGAGGCCTCCCGCGCGACGCCGAGGGCCGGCAGCTCGTCGGCCGGGAGCCAGCACGCCGAGACATGCCCCGCGCTCGACGGCCGCGAGCGGCGGCATCTCGGTGCCGGCAGCGGTCGAACGCGTACGGGCACCGCGGATGGAACGGGCAGCCGGCCGGGGGCCGGATCAGGCTCGGCGGCAGCCCCGGGATCGGCGTCAGCCGCGCCTTGGCCGCGCGCGCGGCTCGGCAGCGCCTGCGATCAGCCCGCTCGTGTACGGGTGGTGCGGCGTTGCGGTAGACCGTGCGGCGCGCGCCGCGTTCCATCGCCCGCCCGGCGTACATCACCATCACCTCGTCGGCGAGGCCCGCGAGCACGCCGAGGTCGTGCGTGATCAGGATGATCGCCGTCCCGAATTCGCTCTGCAGGTCCTTCATCAGCTCGATGATCTGCGCCTGCACGGTGACGTCGAGGGCGGTCGTCGGCTCGTCGGCGATCAGGAGGCTTCGGGTTGAGCGCGAGCGCCATCGCGATCATCGCCCGCTGTCGCATCCCGCCCGAGAACTGGTGCGGGTAGTCGTCGACGCGCTGCTCGGGCTGCGGGATGCCGACGCGGTCGAGCAGCTCGATCGCGCGCCGCCGTGCCTCGGCCTTGCTCGACGTTCTCGTGGGCGCTGGATCGCCTCGACGATCTGCCAGCCGACCCGGTACTGCGGATGGAGGCTCGAGAGCGGGTCCTGGAAGATCAGCGCGATCTTCGCGCCGCGAACGTGCCGCAGCTCCTCCGGGCCCATCGTGAGCAGGTCGCGCCCGTCGAAGAGCGCGTGGCCCGAGACGCGCGCACCCTGCGTCAGGCCGACGATCGTCTGCGTCGCGACGCTCTTCCCCGAGCCGGACTCGCCGACGATTCCGAGCGTCCGGCCGCTCTCGACTCCGAACGAGATGCCGCGGACCGCCTGCACGACGACCGTCCGCCGTGGGAAACGAGACGGTCAGGTCCTCGAACGTCGAGCAGGCTCATGCCGAAACGCTAGAGGCTTTGCGCCGAGAGCCTCCGAGACCGGCCTGGCGCAGCTGCCGGTCTCGGGAGGCTTCGACTGGAGGGGACTTCTGCGGCCCGCCGCTACCCCTTGATCCACACGTTGGTCGGGTCGCAGTTGATGGTGAAGAACCAGAAGACGCAGTTCTGGACCCGCGACGAGTGGTACGCCGTGAACTTCTGGAACTCGACGGGCACCACGGCCGCGTCGCTTCATGATCTGCGCGTTCGCCTTCTTCCAGGCGGCCTGCGGCCGCTTCGGGCGAGGTCGCCGTCAGCGCCTCGTTGACGTACTGGTTGGTGAGCGCGCTGTTGTAGCCGCCGTAGTCGCTCGAGCCCGTTCCCGCGGTGCGTGAAGAGCGGCTGGATCACCGAGCGGCCGTTGTTGCCGAACCAGTCGGGGATCCAGCCCGGCGCCGCGATGTCCCAGAGTCCCGCTTCTGCGCCGTGCTGACGTGACGAGCATGTACTTGCCGTAGAAGTCGGCACCTGTCGTCGGGACGAGCGTCACCTTGAAGCCGCCCTTGTTGAGGCTCGCCTGCATCGACTGCGCGACGCGCGGCGCCGGGTCGGTCGTGGCGTAGAGGAGCTTCAGCGGCACCCCGTTGGGATAGCCGGCCTTGGCGAGCAGCGACTTCGACTTCGCGGGGTCACCGTTGTTGCCGTTGTTCGGGTAGGGGTTGTAGTCCTTGATGTAGCCGACGTTGCCGGGCAGCACGACCTGGTTCGCCGGCGCGGCGATGCGCGGGCCCCCGAAGATCTGCACGATCGCGTTCTTGTTGAGGGCGTACTCGGCCGCCTGCCGCACCAGCTTGTTCTTCATCGGGCCGGCGTACTCGTTCATCGCCATGTAGGTGTTCAGCGCGACGTAGTACGGGCCTGACGGGCCGATCACCAGACGCTGGTCCTTCGACGCGATCAGCCCCGGGATGTTCTGCGCGGGCGGCGTGACGTCCCAGTCCATGTCACCCGTCCCCGCCTCGATCTGCTGCTGGACGCTGTCCTGCGGTCAGCCCCTCCGTCACCTGTCATGTGGTCGACGTATGCGTGCCGGAGCGCGTCCGTCTTCGGGTCCCAGGCCGGGTTGCGGTCGAGCTCGAACTCCTTGCCCGGCGACGTACTTCGTGATCTGGTACGGGCCGTCCGAGATCGTGTGCTGACGGAACTCGGCGCTGTCCGGGACGTACTTCATGTACTCGATCGGCCGGGCCGACGAGAACCCCATCGCAAGGATGTTCGGGAAGTCGGGCGCCGGGCTCGTGAGATGGAAGACGAGCGTCGACGGGTTCTTCGCGACGACGCCCGACACGGAATGGCCGTTCACGTACGCCGCGATCGCCGGGGCGGTTCCCTTCACCTTCGCGAAGCCCGTGCAGTACGCCTGCATCCCGACGATCGTGCTCTCGTAGTAGCCGGGCGCGCCGGTCGGGGAGACCGGGTTGCAGAGCATCTTGAACTCACGCACGAAGTCGGCGGCCGTCACCTGTCGCGGCGGCGTCGTGCCCCACTTCACGCCCTGCTTGATGTGCAGCGTGTAGGTCTTCCCGTCCGAGCTGATTCCGCCGTTGCCCTTCGTCGGGACTGCGGTCGCGACGTCGGGCTTCAGCTGGATCTGGGCGAGAAACGCCTCGGCGTTCGGATACGACACGAGCTGCCGGGTGAACGCACGCTCGAGGATGTTGTCGACGGTGTAGTAGCCGCTCGTCGTGTCGAGGTTGAAGATGTCGCTCTGGCCGAGCAGCTTGAGCGTGCCGCCCTTCACCGGGGCGTTCGAGCTCGCGCCGCTGCGCACGCCGGCGCTCGCCAGGCCGACCGCCGTGAGCACCGTGACGAAGAGCGCGAGCACCGCCAGCGCGGGCCCGCGGCGCCGGCCGCGTCCTCCGCCCTCCGACCTGGACTCACTGGGGACTTGGACGCTCATCTCGCTCCTCTCGCTCGAAACCTGACCAGGACTCCGACCCGCGCTCCCGCGCGGCGTTGGAAGTTGACGTCCGACCTCGACAGCGTTACGATTCTCTGGCACCGTTGAGATCTCTGTCAAGAGAAGAGATCTTTTTGCATCAATGACCCCCCGGACCGACACGGCCACCGTCGAGCTCGTCCGGCGAGAGGAACGGCGGCGCCGCTCCCTGACCCTGGCCGAGCAGACCTACGAGGACATCCGCTCCGGGATCATCAGCGGGCGCTTCTCGGCCGGCAGCGTGCTCGCCGAGGGGACGCTCGCCGAGGCGCTCGGCGTCTCGAAGACGCCCGTCCGGCACGCGCTCGAACGGCTCAAGCAGGAGGGGTTCCTCACGCCCGGGCCGAGGCGGCAGCTGATCGTGTCCGAGCTCTCCGACGAGCGCCGGGCCGAGATCCTCGAGGTTCGCGAGGCGCTCGAGCGGATCGCGGTGCGCCGGGCCTGCGCGGTGCGCACCCTCGACGACATCGACTACCTGCGGCTGCTTCTGATCCGGCAGCGTCGCGCGGCCGACGCGCACGCCGAGGACGAGTTCATCGACCTCGACGAGGCGTTCCACGTCGGCATCGCCGCCGCCGCCCATCTGCCGATGGTCGAGCGGATGCTCGGCAACCTGCGCGGGTTCGTGCGGGTGATCCGGCTCGGGACGGCCCGGAGCCGGGACCACCTGTACAAGGTGCTCGCGGAGCACGAGGCGATCGCCGACGCCATCGAGCAGCAGGACGCAGACGAAGCCGTCGACGCGCTCGAGGCCCACCTCGCGCGCTTCAGCTACGCCGTGTAGCCGACCGACATTCCACATCAAGCCCCTAGAGGCTTGATGTGAAATGCCGAACGCCCGTGGCTGGTGGCTGAGACACGTCGCATCTCGGCCGGGTCGAGCTTGCCCGTAGCCACCGCTACGCGCTACGCCCGCCCCGTCCAAGCTGCTCGGTCTCAGCCATCCCCACAGGCATCCAATTCCACATCAAGCCTCTAGTAGTCGCGCTGCTCGAGGTGCGCCCGCAGGGTCTTGACGGCCTGCCCCGGCTTGCGCGTCTCGAGCGCTTCGACGATCGCCGAGTGCTCCTCCCAGACGGCGAAGAGATAGCCGGGCGACCTGGTCGAGCCCGAGGCGAATGATCCGCACGAACCCCCGCAGCTGCCGGAGAAAGCGCTCGACCGTCGGCAGCGCCGCGGCACGCGCGATCTGCATGTGAAACTCCTCGTCGAGCTCGATGAACTGCTCGTCCGCTCCGGCGATCACCGCGCGCCGCTGCTGTCGCAGCATCAGGTGCAGGTAGTCGACGTCTTCGACGGTGAAGCGCTCGCAGGCACGCTGCACCGCCAGTGACTCGAGCGCGATCCGGACGTCGACGATCTCCTGCCGCTGCTCGGGCGACAGCGCGCGCACGATCATCTGCCGCCGTGGGCCGACCTCGAGCAATCCCTCGCGCCGCAGCAGCTGCAGCGCCTGGCGCACCGGCGTCTTCGAGACGCCGAGGCTGTCCGCCACTGCACCTTCGGCGACGACCGAGCCGACGGTGAGGTTGCCGCGCAGGATCTCGTCGCGAACGTACTCGTACGCGCGTTCGCCGAGGCTCGAGCGCTTCGCGTCGTCCGTGAACGTCGGAGGGACGCTGCTCACCCGCGACCACCCGTTAGCATCGCCGGATGCGAATCGGGGTCCTCGGCGCCGCGAACATCGCGCGCAAGGTCGTCATCCCTTCGATCCTCCGCGCGCAGGACGTCGAGCTCGTCGCGATCGCGAGCGGCTCGCAGCGGGCCGCCGAGTTCCTCGCCGAGACCGAGCTCACGCACGCCGACGGACGTCCGATCGCCGAGACGGTCCGCGCGTGCTCCTACGACGAGCTGATCGAGGCATCCGACGTCGATGCGGTCTACATCCCGCTGCCGAACAACCTGCACGCCGAGTGGTCGAAGCGCGCGGCCGACGCCGGCAAGCACGTCCTGTGCGAGAAGCCCGCCGCGCGCACGCGCGCGGAGGCCGCCGACCTGATCGAGCACTGCGTCGACCGCGGCGTCGTCTGGATGGAGGCATTCATGTACCGCTTCCACCCGCAGTGGAAGGTCGTCTTCGAGCGGCTCCGCGACGGGGCGATCGGCGACCCGAGGCTCGTCCGCTCGATCTTCACGTTCACGATCACGAGCCCGGAGAACGTGAGGATGCAGCCCGAGCTCGGCGGCGGCTCGCTCTACGACGTCGGGTACTACTGCGTCAACGCGGCGCGGTGGCTGCTCGGAGCGGAGCCGGTCGCGGCCTCGGCGTCCATGCACCTCTCCGCGACCGGCGTCGACGACGAGTTCTCCGGCGTCCTGGACTTCGGCGACGGGAGAACCGCGCTGATCGGCTCGAGCTTCACCCAGCCGTACCGCCATGAGGTCGAGGTGCTCGGGACGACCGGCCGGATCCGCATTCCGACCGCCTTCGTGAACGGCTCCGAGGACCTCGAGGTCGAGCTCGAGCGGGGCAGCGGCACGTGGGAGCTCATCCGCGTCGCGGGCGACGACGAGTACCGCCTCGAGGTCGAGGACTTCGCGGCGTGCGTGCGTGCCGGGCGACAGCCCGAGGTTGTGTCGCACACCGACACGCTCGCGAACATGGCGGCGATCGACGCGCTGTACGAGGCCGCCCGCAGCGGCCGTGCGGATAGATCTCTAGCGTCATCGCGGCAGCGGCAGCTCCACCCAGCCGCGCGCGTGGTGCGACTGCTCGACGGCGTTGATCACCTCTTGCACCCAGGCCGCGTCGGCGAAGTTGCCCTCGTTCCGGTCGCCGCCCTCGAGGATCTCGTCGACGAAGTTCGCGGTCAGGTTCGAGTAGTAGAGGCGCGGCCAGGGCTCGTGGACGTCCATCCCCTCGGGGAAGAGCCGCTCCGGCACGGGGATGTCGACGAACTCGACGGCGTCGGGCTTCGCGCCCTTCAGCGTCTCCATCACGCCGAACTCCTCGACGAGGCGCGCGATCAGCGCTCCCTCGCTGCCGTAGACGCGCGCCTCGATCCCGGGGTAGTTGCCGACCGTCACGAAGCTCGACTGGATCGAGCAGATCGCGTCGCCCTCGAACTCGCCGATGAAGATGTCGCCGTCGTCGATGTTCGCGCGCATCATCGTCCCGGTCTCGCGGATCATCCGCTCCGGCACGAAGTTCCGGAGCACGCCGATCACGCTCGTCAGGTCGGCGCCCATGAACCAGTGGGCGAGGTCGATCACGGGCGCGCCGTACCCCTCGAGCGACGAGACCCTGATCCGCTCCGGGTCGACGTCCGCCGGGACCTGCCGCAGGGGCGTCTGGGGGTCGATCCACTGCGAGTTCTGCTCGTACGCGTTGTAGATGTACGGCGTCCCGACGAAGCCCTGGTCGATCAGCTCCTTCATGTAGCGCACGGCGGGCGCATACCTGAACGTGAAGCCGACCTTCGTCTTCAGCCCCTTGGAATCCGCGAGCTCGCGCGCGCGATGCGTGTCGCGGAAGTCGTGGGCGACCGGCTTCTCGACGAGCACGTGCTTGCCGGCCTCGAGCGCCGCCATCGTCAGCTCGAAGTGCCCGTGGTCGCCGGTGACGACGTCGATCACGTCGATGTCGTCGCGCTCGATCACCGCACGGTGATCGGTGACGTGCTCGGCGACGCCGAACATCCCGGCCGCCTCGTCGGCGACCGCCTCGTCGGCGTCGCAGACGGCGACCAGCTGGACCCGCGGGTCGCGGCTCCAGCCCGGAAGGTGGGCCATCTTCGCCCAGCGCCCCGTTCCGATCACACCTACACGAAGCTCTGCTCCGGCCATGCGGCGGGCCTCCTTGCGTCGTCGTGGCGCCGGCAGCGGACGAGCTGGCGCGCCGCCGTCGGCGACGAGCAGCTCGGTCTCCCACGTTCGGCACTCGGGGGTTACGAGGGGACAGCGGGGCGCGAACCGGCAGCCCGGCTCGACGTCGATCAGCTCCGGCGGCGTGCCGACGATCGACGGCAGGAAGCGCGCCCGCACGTCGGCGTCGGGCAGCGAGCGCAGCAGCGAGATCGTGTACGGGTGCCGCGGCGCGGTGAGCAGCGTCTCGGTGTCGCCGAGCTCGACGATCTGGCCCGCGTACATGACGGCGATCCGGTCGCACATCTCGGCGATCACGCCGAGGTCGTGGCTGACGAGCACCATGCTCATCCCGGAGTCGCGCTGCAGCTCGAGCAGCAGGCTCAGGATCTGGTCCTGGATGATCACGTCGAGCGCAGTCGTCGGCTCGTCCGCGAACAGGATCTTCGGCCTCGACGCGATCGCGACGGCGATCAGCACCCGCTGGCGCATCCCGCCGCTGAACTCGTGGGGGTAGCCGCGCATCCGGCGCTCGGCAGCTGGGATCCCGACGCGATCGAGGAGCTCGATCGCACGCCGTCGCCGGTCGCGCTGCCCGAGGTGATCGTGCGAGGCGACCGCTTCCTCGACCTGATCGCCGACGCGCATCACCGGGTTGAGCGCGCTCATCGGGTCCTGGAAGATCATCGAGAGGTGCGCCCCGCGCAGGCGCTGCAGCTCACGGCCGCTGACGTCGAGAAGGTTGCGGTGCTGAAGCCCGGCGTAGCGCACGTCGCCGCTCCAGCGCGTCGGCGGCGACGGCATCAGCCCCATCAGCGTGCGGCACGTCACGCTCTTGCCGGAGCCGCTCTCGCCGACGAGGCCGAGGATCTCGCCCCGCCGCAGGGTGAACGAGACGCCGTCGACGGCGCGCACGACGCCGTCGTCGGTGACGATGAACGAATGGAGATCCGAGACCGTGAGGATCTCCTCGTCCGACGGCCCGGGCGCCGGCTCGGGAATGAGGGCAGCCTCAGTCACTGGGACGCAGGATGTCGGCGAGGCCGTCCCCGATCAGGCTGAACCCGACGCCGACGAGGACGATGGCGAGCCCGGGCAGCGTCGACAGCCACCACGAGCTGAGGATGTAGTTCTGGCCGTCCGCGATCATCGCCCCCCACTCCGGCGACGGCGGCTTCGCGCCGAGGCCGAGGAACCCGAGCGCGGCGCCGAGCAGCACGTTCCCGACCGCGTCGACCATCGCGAAGATCAGGACGAAGGAGACGAGGTTCGGCAGGAGGTGGCGCACCATCACGCGGATGTGCCCGTACCCGAGGGCTTTCGCCCCGAGGATGTACTCCCGGTTCTTGGCGACGACGGTATGTCCGCGGGTGATGCGCGCGTAGCTGATCCAGCTCGTCAGCCAGATCGCGACGAACATGTTGAAGATGCTCGGGCCGAGCATCGCGACGATCGCGATCACCAGTACGAGGAACGGAAAGGCGAAGACGAGGTCGACGATGCGCATGATCACCGTGTCGACCCAGCCGCCTGAGTAGCCCGGAGAAGAGCCCGATCGCGGTGCCGACGACGAGCGTGACGCCCGTCGCACCGAACGCGATCAGCAGGTCGATGCGCCCGCCGTAGAGGATCCGCGAGAAGATGTCGCGCCCGTACTCGTCGGTGCCGAGGAGGTGGTGGGGGCTGAAGCGGCGGCGCGAGCGGGTTGCAGCGGGTCGATGGCGTTCGGGTTGTACGGCGTCAGGAAGCGGCGCGAAGACCGCCGCCAGGATGATCGCGCCGAGGATGCTGCAGCCGACGACGAGCGTCGCGTTCCGCCGGACCTTGCCGCGCGGGCGCGAGCGTCCCTGGATGCGCTCGAGCAGCAGGTGCCCCGGGCTGACGGTCGTGCTTTCGGTCGTGCTCACTCGATCACCACCCGCGGGTCGAGTGATGCGTGCACGAGGTCGGTGAGCAGATTGATGAGCACGACCCCGACCGCGAAGATCAGCGTGATCCCCTGCACGACCGAGTAGTCGCGCGTCGAGACCGAGTCGACGAGCAGGCGACCCGAGCCCCGGGATCGAGAAGACGTTCTCGATGATCACCGTGCCGCTGATCAGGAACGCGAGGTTGATCCCGAACACGACGATCACGGCGACGATCGCGTTCCGAAAGACGTGACGGCGCAGCACCGCGAAGCGGCTGATCCCCTTGATCCGCGCCGTGTCGACGTAGTCGGACGAGAGCACGCCGAGCGTGCTCGAGCGGAGCGTCCGCACGAGGATCGTCGAGAAGGCGATCGAAATCGTCAGCGCCGGCAGGAACAGGTGGTACAGATGCTCGACGAACGAGTTGCCGTAGCCGTTCACCGGAAACAGCTGCAGGTGGATCGAGAAGATCAGGATCAGGATGATCCCGAGCCAGAAGCCCGGCATCGCGAAGCCGACGAGCGTGGTCACCCGCGCGGTCTGGTCGAACACACCGCCCGCGGCGGAGCGCCGAGATGATGCCGGTGGGAATCGAGATGATCGTCGCGATCACGGCGGCGTAGACGACCAGGAAGAGCGTCGGCATGAAGTCGGTCGGAGATGACCGTGCGCGCCGGCTCGTGGTACGAGATCGAGTCGCCGAGGTTGCCGTGGAAGAGGTGCCTCATGAACAGCAGGTACTGCTGCACGAGCGGGCGGTCGAGGCCGAGCGCGTGCCGAAGCGGCGCTCCCCGACGCGGGCGTGTAGTGCTGGCCGAGGATCTGCGCGCGCAGGGTCGCCCGGGATGAGCCGGAGCAGGAAGAACGTGATCACGGTGATCCCGAACAGCACCGGGATCACGCTGGAGGATCCGACGAACGACGAAGCTGAAGCGGTTCACGCGCCGAGCGGCGACGGCCGGCGCGCGAACGCGCCGGCCGTCGTTCTCCGCCTCAGTGGCTGTCCACCGTCATGTCGAGGAGGGACAGGTTGTAGGCGCCGAGCGGGTTCACGTGGAAGCCGTGGACCCACTTCCCCTGCGCGTAGCGGTACGGGCTGTAGTCGAGGATCAGGTACGGGACTCTGCTGGTAGACGATCTTCTGGATCTGCTTGTACATCGCCCCGCGCTTGACCGGGTTCAGCTCCGCGCGGGCCTGGTGGACGAGCTTCGTCGCCGTCGGATCGCTCCAGTAGCTCGAGAACGCGTTCGCGCCGCCCTGCGGGTCGACGCCGAACGTCGTCACCTCGTCGGGATCGATGATGTCGTTCGTCCAGTACCGCTGGCCCATCTGCGACTTGCCCGCCGTCCTCCTTCTGGTAGGCGGTCAGGAGCTCGTAGGTCTGGATGTCGACCTTGATCCCGAGCTTCGCGAGCTCGCTCTTGATGACGATCGCGGTCGAGTTGCCGGCGACGTCGTTCGCGACCTCGATCAGGAAGATGTTGAAGCCGTTCGGGTACTTCGACTTCGCGAGGTACGACTTCGCCTTCGCGAGGTCGTACGCAGGCGGCTTCAGGGCGGCGTTCCAGTACAGCATCTTGTACGGCATGAACGACGAGCCGGGCGTCGCGTGGCCCGAGTACGCGAGCTTGACGATCGCGTTCCGGTCGATGCCGTAGTTCAGCGCGAGCCGCACGTTCTGGTCCTTCAACGGCGCGTAGTGCTGGTCGAGCTGGATGAAGTCGACGCGGGTCGACGGGAACAGGTCGCTCTGGAGGCCCGGGTTCTTCGCGATCTGGTCGATCAGGTTGCCGGGCGGGTTCTCGATCGCGTCGACCTTCTTGCTCTGCAGCAGCAGCACGCGCGTGTTGTCGTTGGTGACGATCTGGATCTTGACGTTCTTGATCTTCGGCTTCTTGCCGTACCAGTACGGGTTCGCGGCCAGGTCGAGCTCCGTGTCCTTGTTCAGGCTCGTGACCATGAACGGGCCGCTCGAGACCGGCTTGTCGAAGAACTTGTCGCCCTGCGCCTTGACGAGCTTCTGCGGGGACGATCGAGTACGCGTACATCGCAAGATCGGCGAGCAGCGGCGCGTGCGGGCGCGACATCTTGATCACGAGCGTGTGCGCGTCGGACGCGTTCACGCTGGTCACGCGTCGAGCAGGAACCCCCAGCCGCCCTTGAGGTTCTTCGCGCGCAGGATCGAGTAACGCGGCGTCCTGCGGCGGTGAGCGGCGAGCCGTCGCTGAACTTCGCCGAGCGCAGCTTGAACGTGTAGGTCTTCCCGCCGTTCGAGACCTTCCACGACGTCGCGAGATCGGGCAGCAGCTTCGTCGCCGTCGCGTTCGGCTGCAGGAGCCGGCTGTAGATGTTCTGGTTGAGCCAGATGCTCTCGTTGACCGAGTTCTGGGCCGGGTCGAGCGTGTCGACCTTCACCGCGTTCGCGAGGACGAACGTGTCGCTCGCGTTCGCCGCGCCGTGGGCACCCCCGCGCATGACGGCCGCCGCTGCGACGCCGACGACGATCAGCGCGGCGAGTCCGACCGCGACGACTGCCTTGACGACGCGACGTCCGTGGGTGGGCAGTGACGGGCCGTTGGTGTGCATCGTCCTCCTTCTCGTACCGTGACATCGCGACGGCACAGAAATATGTAACGTCCGAAAAAATATGAGTCACGAGGCTACAGCCGCACCGGCGACGCTGTCAACGACCGAGTTCGAGGGCCGCTCCGCCTTCGTCACCGGCGGGTCGAACGGGATCGGCCGCGGGATCACGAACGCGCTGCTCGCGGCAGGCGCACGCGTTGCGATCCTCGACCTCGACGCCCACGACGGCTTCGCCCACGACCCGCGCGTGATGACCGCCGTGGGGGACGTCGCCGACGCCGACCGGACCGCAGAGGCGTTCGCCGCCGCCGTCGACCGGTTCGACGCGATCGACATCCTCGTCAACGATGCCGCCGCGTATCCCGACGCGCTGCTGACGGAGATGAGCGTCGATGCGTGGAAGCGGGTCTTCGACGTCAACGTGGCCGGCCCGTTCTGCACGATCCAGGCGTTCGCACGCCACAGGATCGAGCGCGGCGGCGGCGGCGCGATCGTCAACATCACGACCGGGCTCGGTGAGAAGCCCGCGGCCGGCGGGCGGCGCCTACTCCGCGTCGAAGGCCGCGCTGGAGACGCTCACGAGGGTCGCGGCGCTCGAGCTCGGCCCGCACGGGATTCGCGCCAACGTCGTCTCGCCCGGCTACATCGACGTGCGTGGCGAGACCGACGCGTTCCCGGACCGCGCGTCCGACGACCTGCGCGCCGCCCTCGTCGAGCAGATCCCGCTCGGGAAGGCGGGGCGCGCCCACGACATCGCGAACGCCGTGCTGTTCCTCTGCTCCGACGCGGCCGCGCACGTCTCCGGGACGACGATCGACGTCGACGGCGGCTCCCTCGCGGGCCGCTTCACGCTTCCGCCCGACCGGAACGCCGTTCGAGGATGACCGAGGCCAGGCGCCTCGTCTTCACCTCGCCCCTCGAGCCCGAGCTCGTCGAGCGCGTCCGGGCGGCGTCGGGCGGGCTCGACGTCGTCTACCCGGCGGAGCTGCTCGCGACCCCGCGCTATCCGTCGGCGCACCCGCTGCCCTCGGTCGAGAAGGACGGCGCGAGGGAGCGGTGGGACGAGCTGCTCGACGGCGCAGAGATCCTCTTCGACTTCGGGCCGGCGGCGCTCGCATCAGAGCTTCCCGGGCGTCCCCGGCTCAGGTGGATCCAGGCGACGAGCGCCGGCGTCGGGCGCTTC
This sequence comes from uncultured Thermoleophilia bacterium, assembly GCA_963742615.1. Lineage (GTDB taxonomy): Bacteria > Actinomycetota > Thermoleophilia > Gaiellales > Gaiellaceae > PALSA-600. The sequence continues at coordinate 157,330 of CAVUMS010000006.1, forward strand.
GCAGAGCGGGCGGGGCTCCTCGACTCCGAGATCACGATCACCACCGCCAGCGGGCCGCATGCACGGCCGCTCGCGGAGTTCGCCCTGCTCGCGATGCTGATGTTCGGGAAGAACACGCTCCACCTGACCCGCCAGCAGCGCGAGCACCGCTGGGAGCGGCACGCCGACGAGGAAGTGCGCGGCAAGGTCGTCTGCGTGGTCGGCCTCGGGAAGATCGGCCGCGAGGTCGCTCGGCTGGCGGCGCGCGCTCGACGCGAACGTGGTCGGCACGGTGCGGACGCTCGAGGGGCGGACGGCAGCCGAGCTCGGCGTCGACCGCGCTCGAGACGACCGGGCAGCTCGACGAGCTCCTCCCCCAGTCCGACGTCGTCGTCCTCGCCACGCCGCACACGCCCGAGACGCACCACCTGATCGACGCCCGCCGCCTCGCGTTGCTGAAGCCGACCGCGATCCTCGTCAACGTCGCGCGCGGCGACGTCGTCGACGAGCAGGCGCTCGTCGCGGCGCTGCGGGAGGGCAGGCTGCAAGGGCGCCGCGCTCGACGTCTTCGAGCAGGAGCCGCTTCCACCCGAGAGCCCACTCTGGGATCTTCCGAACGTGTTCGTCAGCCCGCACTCCGCCAGCACGGTCGCGGCCGAGAACGGCCGCATCGCCGACCTCTTTTGCGAGAACATCCGCCGGTACCTCGCCGGAGAACCCCTGCTGAACGTGCTCGACAAGGAGCTCCTCTACTGACGGCGCCACGGACGAACGAAGACCGGCTGGTCGAGATCGGGCTCGAGGCCGAGATCGCCCATCCCGCCCACTCCGGCACCTACACGGTCGACTCCTACGGTCGGCCGATCATCCTGCCTGGCATGGCCGGCGTCGTCGCCAACGCGCGTGTCGGCGACCTCGTCTTCCCGTGGGCCGCGGATCACCTCGAGCCGGGCGTGTCGGCGGGCAACCAGCACCGCGAGCGGTACCACGCGCTGCAGTTCCTCGCGTGCATCGGCAACGTGGTGCGCGTGCTCGACGGCCCGGGGGCGGGCGCGCTCGGACGGGTGACCGGCAAGCACGCGTTCGTGCTGGTGGACTTCCCACGCGCGGCACTCGACGTGCTCGCACCCGGCGACCGCCTGCTCGTTCGCTCGGTCGGCCAGGGACTTCGCCTGCACGACTTCGAGGACGTCGCGCCGCGCAGCTGCAGCCCGGCGCTGCTCGACGGAATGGGAGTCGTGGTGACAGACGACGGCCGGCTTCGCATCGAGGTCACCGCCGAGGTCCCCGCGTTCATGATGGGCGCCGGGCTCGGGATGAGCTCGGAGTGGGCGAACTGCGACGTCATGTTCACTCGGCGCGAGGTGGTCGAGCGGCTCGGTTTCGAGCACGTCCGCCTCGGGGACGTGGTCGCAATGCACGACCAGGATCACCGCTTCGGTCGCGGCTACCGCGCCGGCATGTGCGCGTTCGGCGTCGTCGCGCACGGTGGCTACGGCGGGATCCCCGGGCACGGGATGGGCGTCGCGACGATCCTGTCGGGACCGGCCGACCGGTTCGAGATCGTCCAGACGCGACGATGCGAACCTGCGCCGCTACCTCCGGCTCGCAGACTAGGAGAGAGATGAGCATCGCGACGATCAACGAGAGCGAGCTGCTGCGCACCGCGCTGGTGGGCGACGTGACGAGCCCCGTGCTCGGCGGCAGTCCTTACGACGTGAGTGCCGACGGCGTGCCCTTCGTCCCCGTCGGCGCGGGCGGGATCTGTTACACGGTCAAGGTCGGGATGCCGGCGCACAGGCTGGGCCGCCGACCAGGTCGAGCCGGGCGTGAGCATCTCGAACCCCTCGGACCCCGCGAACGAGGCGCTGCTCGTCTACGCGTGCGTCGGCAACCGCGTCACGGTCAGGAGCGGCGGCGCCGCCGGCGCGACGGGCGTCGTCACGGGGAAGCACGAGGCGTTCCACGCGTACAAGCACGTGCTCGTCCACGTCGACGACGACGCGCTCGACGCGATCGTTCCCGGCGACCGGCTCGTCGTCTCGGCGTGCGGCCGCGGGATGCAGGTCGACGGGCTTCCGGAGCTCACCTGCCACAGCCTGTCGCCCGAGCCTGTTCGAGGCGTGGGCGCCCGAGCGGACCGGCGCCGGCCTCGCGATCCGCGTCACGCGCGCCCTGCCCCCGGAGGTGGTCGGGATGGGCAGCGGCCGCGTGAGCGGCTCGACGTCGGTGGCGCTGCAGCCGGGGCCGGCCGACCTCGAGAGCCTGAGGATCGGCGACCTCGTCGCGATCCACGACTGGGACGCCTCGTACTACACCGGCTACCACGAGGACCGCCTCACTATCGGCGTCGTCACCACCGGCGACAGCCCGGTGCTCGGGAACGGCGCCGCCACCACGATCCTGCTCTCGGGCCCTACCGCGTCGTTCGAGCTCGTCGAGGACGCGACGGCGAATCTCGCGGACCTGCTCTCGCTCGCATAGAGGTGGCCGCTCCCCTCGTCGAGACCCGCGGGCTGACGAAGGAGTTCCCCGTCCCGCGCTCGCTCACGGGCACGGTCGCCCGGCGCAGGCGCGAGTCGCTGATCGCGGTCGAGGACGTCTCGCTCACGATCGAGCGGGGCGAGACGCTCGGCGTCGTCGGCGAGAGCGGCTCCGGCAAGAGCACGCTCGGCCGGCTGCTCCTCCAGCTCGAGCGGCCGACGCGGGGCGAGATCCTCTTCGAGGGACGCTCGGTCCTGGACGCCTCGACGCAGGAGCGGCGGCGGCTGCGCAAGCGGATTCAGGTCGTCTTCCAGGACCCGTACTCGTCGCTCAACCCGACGATGACGGTGCGGCAGGCCCTCGCCGAGGTTCTCGCGGTGCACAAGATCGGCACGAGATCAGACCGGGGCGCGCGCGTCGACGAACTGCTCGAGCGCGTCGGTCTCTCGCGGAGCCTCGCGAAGCGCAAGCCGCGGCAGTTCAGCGGCGGGCAGCGGCAGCGCATCGGCATCGCGCGCGCGCTCGCGGTCGAGCCCGAGTTCATCGTCGCCGACGAGGCCGTCTCCGCGCTCGACGTCTCGATCCAGGCGCAGGTGCTGAACCTGCTGATGCGGCTGCAGGACGACCTCGGGCTCACCTACATGTTCATCTCGCACAACCTCTCGGTCGCGCGCCACATCAGCAACACGATCGCCGTGATGTACCTCGGCCGGATCGTCGAGCGGGCGCCGGTCGACGAGCTCTTCGCCGAGCCGCTGCACCCGTACACGCAGGCGCTGTTCCGGGCCGCGCCGAAGCCGGTGCCGAAGCGCAAGACGATCACGCCGGCGATCGCCGGCGACATCCCGAACCCGATCGACCGTCCGAGCGGATGCCACTTCCACCCGCGCTGCCCGTTCGCGATGGACATCTGCAAGGTCGAGTACCCGGCGGCGCGTATGCCGGGCCGGGGCCGCATGGTCGAGTGCCATCTCTACGAGGCGACGGGCGACAAGCCGCTCAGTGCGAGCGGCGGAGCAGGTTGAGGCCCGGTACGAACCGGGGCACGCGCTCCCGGTAGCGGGCGTACTCCTCGGGAAACGTTCTGCTCATCAGGCGCTCCTCGATCGGCATTCGCGTGCCGAAGACCGCGGCGCCGACGACGAGGGCGACGAGCGCCGGCCCGAAGCCGTTCAGGAGCACCGTCCCGAGGATCATGCCGAAGAGGCCCGGTGTAGATCGGGTGGCGGGTGATTCCGTAGGGGCCGTCGGTACGAAGCTGGTGGCCGGCGCGGAGCATGTTCGGCGTCGCCGACCACATCCGTCCGAGCGCCACCCGCGCCCACAACGTGAAGGCGGTCGAGGCGATCAGCAGCACGAGACCGGGCAGCTCGATCCAGAGCGAATGATCGGTCGCGTCGTCGAGGTAGCGGCGGGCGAGACGGAAGAGGATCGCCGCCGCGGCAACCGTGCCGACCCGCCAGAGCGCACCGCTGCCCGAGCCCTGACGCCGTCCGGGCGCCTTCCGCGCACCGTAGATCCCTCCCGCGATCCAGACCACGAACACGACGCCCCAGCAGACCGCGGTTGCGATCGGTGCCATGCCACCATCTTGGCGACGCTGCGGTGACAGCCGAGGGGTCAGTGCGCCGAACTTGTCCCGCCGATGCGGCCCGTGGGAGAATCGACGACTCGACCCGTCGATCGCGAGCGCTCCGCTCTCGGGTAGGCGACCTGGTCGGTCAACGATGGAGGTAACAAGCAAATGATCCTCGCCTCGAACGGCTTCTGGCTCTGGACAATCCTCTTCGTCGTGATCTGGATCGCGATCGCGTTCTGGCCCGCGCGTGTCGCCGGGAGGAAGGGCCATAGCTTCATCCTCTTTTTCATCTTCAGCCTCTTCTTCTTCCCACTCGCGCTGCTCGTCGCCTACCTGGTTCCCGACCGGAACAGGCCTGCGTAATCGAGTCGGCGGCAAATCGCGCGCCCCGGGAGTGTCCGACACCGCGCTGCAGCCGTCCGATCCGGCAACGCTGATCCGCAGCCGCCAGTACCGCGTGCTGCTGGTGCTCGCGGCGCTCGTCGGGCTGATCGTCTCGACCGCGTCGTGGGCGTTTCTCGAGCTCGTCCACGAGCTCGAGGTCGTCGTCTACACGGACCTTCCGCGCCATCTCGGGTACTCGACCGAGCCCGAGTGGTGGCCGCTGCCCTGGCTGGCGCTCGCCGGCCTGATCACCGGGCTCGCGATCGTGAAGCTCCCGGGCCACGGCGGGCACGTGCCCGCCGAGGGCGTGAAGACGGGCGGTCGGCCGACGCAGCCGATCGAGCTTCCGGGCATCCTCCTCGCCGCGACCGCGACGCTCGGGCTCGGGTTGGTGCTCGGCCCCGAGGGGCCGCTGATCGCGCTCGGGCTCGGCCTCGGGATCCTGGCGATGAAGCTGGTCAGGAGGGACGCGCCGGAGCAGGCGCTCGGGCTGATGGCGGCGTCCGGGAGCTTCGCCGCCGTCTCCACGATCTTCGGTTCGCCGGTGATCGGCGCCGTCCTCATCATCGAGGCGACCGGCCTCGGCGGCGCAGCCCTCCCACTCGTCCTGCTCCCGGGCCTGCTCGCCGCGGGTATCGGGTCGCTGGTCTTCGTCGGGCTCGGCGACTTCTCCGGGTTCAGCACGAGCGCATGGGCGCTCAGCCCGTTCCCGCTCCCGTCGTTCGGCGGACCCGGCTGGGGCGACTTCGGCTGGACGATTCTGCTCGCCGCCGCGACGGCCGTGGTCGTGTTCGTCGTCATGGAGCTCGCCCGGTGGACGAAGCGCGTGGTCGACACGCGGCTCGTCCCGCTGACGATCGTCGCCGGGCTTGCGGTCGGCGGCCTCGCGATCGCGTTCGCGGAGACGACCGGCAAGTCCACCAACGCGGTGCTCTTCTCGGGCGAGCCGGCCTTCGGGTCGCTTTTCGACGGCGCGGCGAAGCTCTCGCTCTCGACGCTGGCGCTTCTGCTGCTGTTCAAAGGGCTCGCGTGGAGCATCTCGCTCGGTTCCTTCCGAGGTGGCCCGACCTTCCCTGCGATCTTCCTCGGCGCCGCTGCCGGCGTCATGGCGGCGCACCTGCCGAGCTACGCGGAAACCCAGGGTGTCGCAACGCTCGTCGGCGCCGCGTGCGTCTCCACCCTGCGTCTTCCGCTGTCGTCGGTGATGATCGCGCTGCTGCTCTCGATCAACGCAGGGCTCGCGATCGCACCGCTCGTGGTGGTCGCGGTCGTCGTCGCGTACCTCGTGAGCGAGGCCCTGACGGCGTACGTCGACTCACGGATCGCGGCGGAGCCGGCGCCGGACGCAAAGGCGACGGGCGCCGCTAACGGGTCGCTAGCTCGGCCCGCTGCATAGCCCTCTCCGACACCACGAGCACCGGGCAGCCCGCGAGATGCGGCAAACGCATCGCGACGCTCCCGGCCACGACACCTCCGACGATCCCGAAGCCGCGTGTCCCGCAGACGATCACGTCGGCTCCATACTCTTCGGCCGCCTTTGCGATCTCGCCGACCGCATGCTCGTGCGTGACGTCGATGACGAGCTCAGCATCGATGCCTCGGGCGTTCAGCGCGTCGACCTGCGCGCCGAGCTTCTCTTTCCTTTCGGGCTCGTCCGCCGTGAGCGAGAGGCCGCCGACGCGGCTGCTCATGAATCGCTCGTCGCAATGAAACGCGATCAGACGCCCGCCGGGCTGGAGAACCTTCACGGCCTCTGCGAGAGCGCCGTCCGCCCCGGGCGATGCGTCGGTCGCCCAGAGCACCGTCCCGTACATGGCTTCCTCCTTCCTCCAGATCTCCGTCTCAATGGTGCGCGTCATGTTGCCCGCCGCGAATCGGCGAACGCCCGGACCGGACATGCGGAAAAACCCGGGGCACTACGCTCTTGGGCATGCTGACCGACCCGGTGTACGAGGGAAAGTCGATGGCGGCCCTCCTCGACCTCGTCCGGTCAGGGCGGATCGAGGCGGGCTCGCGCGTCCTCTACGCGCACCTCGGCGGACAGCCGGCGTTGAACGGCTACGCCGGCGCGTTCTAGTCGCCGGAGAGCGGGCGGCGCAGCACCCACAGCAACGTCGTCGTGACCGTGCCCGGCTCGGGGAGGTCGCGGCTCTCGGTTTCGCCCAACCTCGACATCGCCTCTGCCGCCTGCCCGAGCTTGCCGAGCCCCGGCGGCATCGGGAGGCCGCCGCCTTCCCGCCGCTCGGGGACGGTCCGCACGTCGTGAGCGACGGTGACGAGGTCCCAACCCTCCGCGCCGTACTCGTTCAGCGTCGCCGTGTACTGGCCAGGTGGCAGTGACACGATCCGGAACTCCCAGCGCTGCACCACCAGAGCGTAGTCCGAGCGGTTGCGCGTCGGCACCGGCTCGTCGTCTCTTCCCGGCCGGCGTGTTTGGTCGTTACGGGCCGGAGGCGTAGGCTCGGCTCACTGCTGCGGCCGAACTCGCGAAAGGACAGCCATGAGCAATATGGACTTCCTCGGCCCAGTTCAGCCCATCGACCCGGAAGCGATCCTGCGTCTCTTCCGCTTCCACGTGTCGGGCGTCGAGGTAACGCAGTCGATCCAGTACTACCACTCGAGTCAGCACCTCACCGACCCGGCTGATCGGGGTGCGGACAATTCGGTCACCATCGTCGCGAACAAGCCGGCCTGGGTGCGTGTCTACGTGCGGAGCGGCTTCCACCACGGCCCCATTCCCGGCGTCACGGGAACACTCGAGGTGGAACGACGGTTCCTCGGTTTCTTCTACCTGGGCGTGGCCTCGCCGCCCGCGCAGCCGCCGGCGACGGTGACCGCTGCGTCGAACCCCGCGTACGCCACCGAGCGCGGAACGCTCACGTCGTCGCTCAACTTCATCCTTCCGGCCGACGTGGTGTGCGGCCACCTGAAGCTGATCGCCACGGTCACGGCTCCGGGTGGCGCGACGGACACGTTCGAGCTGCTGATCGACGCGACACTCAGACAGACGCTGAGGCTCCGGGGGATCATGGTCGGCTACAACGGCCCGGCGAGCACCGCACCCGGCGCGTCGAATCTCACACTCTCGGCTCCTTCGCTCGCCGACCTGCAGAGCACGTCGGACTGGGCACTGCGTGCCTTCCCCGTGCGGAGCACGGCGACCTACTCGAGCGGAGGAGCGATCACGTTGACCGTTCCGCTGTCGGATGCGCCGTCGTGCGCCGGCTGCTGCACGCCCAACTGGCTCACGCTGAACTCGCAGGTCGCAGCGCAGGTCACGGCAGACGGCAACCGCACCGACGTCCTCTACTACGGACTGATCGCGAACGGTGTACCGATGGGGCCGATCATCGGATGCGAGTCGTCGGGTGTCAGCGCCGGCGGCGTCGGCAACGGGATCACGATGGCGCACGAGCTCGGCCACCACTGCGGCTTTCCGCACGCACCGTGCGGGAACGTCGGAACACCGGATCCGACCTACCCCGCCTACGAGCCGTACGACCCCGCGAACACGCCGCAGGCCTCGATCGGTGAGTACGGGCTCGACATCTCGAACGGCAACATCATGTCGCCGGCGATGTTCAAGGACATGATGTCCTACTGCGGCCCGAAGTGGATCTCGCTCCACAACCACGGCAAACTGCTCAACAACGACAAGCTCGATCCGGTGCGCGCGTGCATCGACTTTCCGTGGTGGCGCGACTACGTCCTCTACGACCCACAGCTGATTCCGGAACGCTGGCTGCCCGATCCGCCGCCCGACGGCTGGGACTATCGTCGTGAAGTGGATCCGGTGCCGGTCATCTCGATCATCGGCGTCCTGCATTCCGAGCAGGAGCTCGAGATCACGAGCGTGATGCGAGTCGAGACGCGCCCGCAGCCGGTCGGCGGCAGGCGGAGCGAGCTCGACGCGCTGCTGCTCGACGCTGAAGGAAAGACACTGGCGCGCGCCCCGGTTCACGAGTTGCGATCGCAGGCGACGTGCGGCTGCGGTGGGGCCGGCGGGACGGCCGGAGAGGAACGCTTCCCGGTGATCGTGCAAGCGTTCGTCCCGGATGCAGGCAAGGGCAATTCGCTCGTCGTTCGGAGCGGCGACCGGGACCTCTGGACGCGTCAGGCGACCCGGCGGCCGCCGCGGATCCGCGAGTTCACCGCCCGGCCGGCGAGGGACGTGATCCGGCTGACCTGGGACGTCGAGGCGGAGAACGGCGACCCCGAGGTCTGGGTGCAGTGGATCTCGGGCAGCGGCGGTGAATGGCGAGCGCTTGCGACGGGACTGACCGGGGGCAAGGCGGCAGTGCCGATCACGGCGCTGCCGCCGGGGCAGTGCACGCTGCGCCTGCTCGCGAGCGACGGCTTCCAGGCATCCGTCTCCAGGCGGGTGCGCGTGCCGGTGCCCGAGCGTGGCCCGGCGGTCTCGATCCTCGCCCCGCGTGAGGGAGAGACACTCGTCTCGGGGAACGCCATGCGCCTGTACGGGGCCGCGACCGACGCCGGCGGCTCGGAGGACGAGCAGGTGGCGAGGTGGCTGATTGACGGCAAGGAGGTCGCCAAGGGGCTCGACGTCTTCGTCGGGGCTCCTCTCGCCGGACGTCATACCCTCGAATTGAGGGTCGGAAGCGGCCGCGGAGGCGGAACCGCCGAGGTGGAGTTCGTGACGATCGACCTCGAGCGTGAGGTGCGGAGACTGGAGTAGCCCGCGACTGATCACAGGTTCGGTAAACGGACCGTGGCGGCCGCGGGGTAGGCTCGAAGCCATGCGCGCCGGCGTCGATCTGGGCGGCACGAAGATCGAGGTGCTGGTAATCGAGCAGGAACGCGAGGTCGTCGCGCGCGCGCGCCGGTACACGCCGACCGAGGGTGCCGCCGACGCAGTCGTCGAGGCGGTCGCACAAACCGTCGAGGATGCCGCCGACGCCGCAGCGATGGACGTCGATGAGCTGACCGGAGTCGGAGTCGGATCGCCCGGCGCCGTCGACACGTCGGTTGGCACGGTCGGATTCAACTCGAATCTCGCGGGCGGCTGGACCGAGCCGTATCCCTTCGCCGAGGAACTCGGTCGGCGCACCGGGACGCGCGTGCGGGTGGCGAACGACGTCGATGTCGCCGCGACCGCGGAGCTCGAGCTCGGCGCCGGCCGCGACCTGCCGTCCTTTCTCGCCGTCTGGTGGGGGACCGGGGTCGGCGGAAGCGTCGTGCTCGACGGGCGGCGCTGGGAAGGCAACGGCGCCTCGGGCGAGGTGGGGCACATGGTGGTGAAGCTCGGGGGCCGTATCTGCCCTTGTGGCCGGCGTGGCTGTGTCGAGGCGTACGCAGGCAGAGCGGCGATGGAGGCGCGCGCACGACACCTTCATGAACGCGGACAACACACGAAGCTGTTCGACCTCATGCGAAACGCGAACCGGGATCGCCTGACGAGCGGTGTGTGGGAACGCGCGCTGAAGGAGCACGACGCACTCGCGCGCGAGCTCATCGACGACGCGTACGACGCGATCGGCGCCGTCTGCGCCTCGGTCGTCAACCTGCTCGACATCGACGGCATCGTGCTCGGCGGTGGGCTCGGGACACGCTTCGGCGCACACGGGGCCAAGCGCGTGCGCGAGAAGATGCGCCCGCACATCTTCAACCCGACCCGCGATCCTCCCGTCCGGCCCGCCGAGCTGGGTGACGACGGCGGCGCGATCGGCGCCGCGCTGCTCGTCAGGTAGGGCATTCGGTGCCGTCGCAACTCGAGCTCACGCGGCAGCAGATCCTGGCCTTCCGGCGTCGCGTCGGCAGTCTCGACGAGCGACTCCCGAAGAGCTCGAAGTCGCTGCGACAGGCGGCGTGGGCCGGGCTGCAGGACAGCATGCCGCGAGCCGCGCTCCTCTCGCTGCACGCGCGGATCAAGGGTGTCGGGCCGTCGACGTGGGAGGATCCCTCGCTCGCCCAGCTTTGGGGGCCGCGCTACAGCACCTACGTCGTCCCGAAGCGCGACTTCGCGCTGTTCTCCCTCGGCAGGCTCCCGGACAACGCCAAGGGCCGTGAGCGCGCCGAGCGCACGGCCGAGCGTCTGCACGCCGGCCTCGGCGGTGCGCGCATGACGGACCGCGAGGTCGGGCGCGCGATCGGCCTCGGCAACGCGATGCGGTATGCCGCGACGACCGGCACAGTCGCCATCCGCTGGGAGGGTGCGCGGGCGCCGGTCGTCTGGGCGGTCGACGCCCCGGCGATCGACCCGTCCGACGCCTGCCTCGAGCTCGCCCGACGCCACCTCCACATCTTCGGGCCGACCACGCCCGCGGCGTTCGCCCGCTGGGCGGGCATCTCGCGGCGCGCGGCGGCCGCTGCGTACGCCTCACTCGACGGATCGCTGCTGCCGGTTCGATCGCCGCTCGGCGACGAGTGGCTGCTCGCAGACGACGAGCCGGCCATGCGCTCCGCCGAGACGACGCCCGCCCCCGCTCGCCTGCTCCCGAGCGGAGATGCCTACTTCCTGCTCGACGGCAGAGAACGGGAGCTGCTCGTCCCGCGCGCCGAGCAGCGCACCCTGCTCTGGACGCCCCGCGTCTGGCCCGGCGCGCTCCTCGTCGAGGGCGAGATCCGTGGAACGTGGAGACGGGCGCAGCACAGCGTGCGGGTCGAAACCTGGGGGCGCGTGTCACGCGCCGCGCGGGACGCAGTCGAGGCCGAGGCCGGCAGCCTGCCGCTTCCGGGCGTCGACCGCGCTATCGAGGTCGTCTGGGCCGCGTCTGGGGCAGGATAGGCGGATGGCAAATCGCTACGACTTCGAGGGACGCGTCGCGCTCGTCACCGGCGGCGCGAGCGGGATCGGCGCAGCCACCGCAGACCGGCTGCGCGCCGGGGGCGCGGAGGTTCATCTCTTCGACCTCGCGAACGGTGATGACGTGCGCGACTCTGCCCAGATCGACGCGGCGATCGAGCGGCTGCCGCGGCTCGACGTCCTCGTCTGCTCGGCGGGCGTTGCCGGTGACTCGATCCATACCGAGGAGGTCTCGGACGACGAGTGGCGGCGCGTGCTCTCGATCAACCTGGACGGTGTGTTCTACGCGAACCGCGCCGCCGTCCGGAAGATGAAGCCGGCCGGCTACGGCCGCATCGTCAACATCGCCTCGATCGCCGGGAAGGAAGGCAATCCGATGGCCGCCGCCTACTCCGCGTCCAAGGCGGCGGTGATCGGCGTGACGAAGTCGATCGGCAAGGACGTCGCCGGAACCGGCGTGCTGGTCAACTGCATCGCGCCGGCGGTGATCGACACGCCGATCGTCGCCCAGAGCACGCAGGAGCACATCGACTACATGACTTCGCGCATCCCGCTCGCGCGACTGGGCCGCCCCGAAGAGGTCGCGTCGTTGATCTGCTGGCTCGCGAGCGAGGAGATGACGTTCTCGACCGGGGCGTGCTTCGATATCTCCGGCGGCCGCGCAACGTACTAAGAGGTCGAACCAGAATGAGCGACTGTGCCGCGCGGCCGTGCTGGGCGGCGCATCGCCGCGTCCTCGGTCGCCCCGATAGCTTCAGCTATCGAGGCTCCCTGCGTCCTTGCGCTGCACTCGCCCATCACACCCGCTCGGCGAGCGTCATTCTGGTTCGACCTCTAGCGAACGATCGCGATGCAGTCGATCTCGACCTTGCCGACGATCAGGTCGGCGCGGACGGTCGCGCGTGCCGGTCTCGGCGCTGGGAAGAACGCCTCGTAGACACCGTTCATGCCGGCGAGGTCGGCCAGGTCGGCGAGCCACACACCGCAACGAACGGCGTGCTCGAAGCCGCTGCCCGCCTGCTCGAGTAGCGCTCCGACGTTCTCGAGGGTCAGCCTCGTCTCGTCCTCGATCGGCCCGGCGACGTACTCGCCGTCCTTCAGCGGCCCCTGTCCCGCGACGAACACGAACCTGCCCTCCGCAACGACGGCGGGGGAGTAAGGCCCGCCGACGGCCGTGCCAACGATCGCTTCCCGCACCTCGCACGCTCCTTTCGAGTGACAACCACGACTCTGCCAGACTCGAGGCGTGAGCCTCGAACACCTCCGCGCCGCGCTCGACGCCGCCGGACACGCGCAGGCGGTGCTCTCGCACCCCGAGACGCTCGCGTCGCTCGGCTGCTTCGAGACACCCGACGAGGACTGGCCGGTCTCGAACGCCGTTCGTGTGCGTGCCCGCGCTGCTCTTCCTCGGCCCGGTCGAGGCCATTCTCGTCGTCGCGGACTTCCACGCGTCCGACGTCCGCCCGTCGGCGGCGCGCGTCGTCACCTACCGCTCGTACGACTACCAGCGTGCCCCCGACCCGGCCGGAGAGCTACGGGTTGCACTGCTCGCGGCGCTCGACGACGCCGGCTTCGCGCAGGGCCCGACGGGCGATCGAAGCGCGTCACCTCCCCCACGCCGTGGCCGACTGGCTGCAGCAGGCCGGGCGCCCGGCCGTCGCCTGCGACGCCGCCGTCCAGGTGACGCCCGACCTCGAGGCGATCAAACGGGCGTGCCGCCTCGCCGACGTCGTGCAGCAGGCCGTCAAGGACCACGCCGCGCCCGGGATCAGCGAGGCGGAGCTCGCGGGGCTCGCGGCCGCCGCGATGTTTCGCGAGGCCGGGAAGCGCGTGCCCGGGCATCCTCACGGTCACGACCGGAGCGGAGGCGACGGCGACAGGAGGCGGCGTTGCGACCGGGCGCATCGTCGAGTCCGGCGACCTCGTCCTCACCGATACATCGCCGTGGATCGACGGCGGCTGGTCGGACACGGCGAACGCCGTCTTCGTCGGGACGCCCGACAGGACGACGCGCGCGCGCTTCGACGCGATCCGGCGCGCCCTGCACGACGGGATCGCGCTCTGCCGTCCCGGCGTCGTCGCGAAGGACGTCGACCGCCGGGTGCGCGACGATGCTGACGGAGCACGGGCCGACCTACAGCCACCACACGGGACACCGCATCGGCCCTGCGTGGTCGGAGGAGCCGCGGATCACCCCGTACTGCGAGGAGCGCCTCGAGGAGGGGATGGTGCTCGCACTCGAGCCCGCGATCTACCTGCGGGGATGGGGCGGCATCCGGCTCGAGCACATCTTCATGGTCGGCGCGACGGACAACGAGATCCTGACGATGTTCGAGCACACGTTATGAGGATCGCGACGCCTCGAGACGATCCCGGTCAGCGTCCCGTACACGCACCGCGAGGTCAGCTCGCAGGTGCGCGCGACGGCGTCAGCGACGTGCTCGTGAAGCTGACGACCGACGACGGGCTCGTCGGCTGGGGCGAGGCGTGCTGCGGCGCCGACACCGCGTCGGTGCGAGGCGGCGCTCGAGGCGATGGCGCCGTTCGTCGTCGGTCGCGATCCGTGGAACCGCGAGGCGATGCGCCGCGACGTCGTTCACGCACGGCCTGTGGCAGTTCCGGGCCGGCACGGGCAACTTCGCGTGGGCCGGGATCGACATGGCGCTCTGGGACATCTGCGGCCGCGCGTGCGGCGAGCCGGTCTGGCGCCTGCTCGGCGGGCTGCAGCAGCAGGAGGCGACGTACTTCTACTACCTCGCGCGCGGCTCACGACGAGCCCTCGCGGCTCAGGTCGCCGACGGGCTCGCCGCCGGGTTCGAGGTCTTCTACCTCAAGGTCGGGCTCGACGACGCGGAGGACCTCGCGATGGTCGCCGCCGTGCGCGAGGCGCTCGGGCGCCGGCCCGCGGCTCCGGCTCGACGCGAACGGCAGCTGGTCGCTGCCGCAGGCGCTCCGCAACCTGCGGGCGCTCGAGGAGCACGACATCGACTTCGTCGAGCAGCCCGTGCGCGACCATCCGATCGGCCACCTCGCCGACGCTGCGCCGCCGCACGACGATCGCGCGTCTGCGCGAACGAGGGGCTCTGGTCGGAGGCCGACGCGTACGCGCGCATTCGTGCGCGGCAGGCCGACGTCTACTGCTTCTCGCCGTACTGGGTCGGCTCGATCGCCGGCTTCCATCGGCTCGCGTGGATCGCGGAGTACGAAGGGCTTCAGGTGTGCAAGCACACGCACGGCGAGCTCGGCCTCGCCGCAGCGGCGGCGCATCACGTCGTCCTGACGCTGCCGAACGGCGTCGAGGGCCACCAGCAGACCGCCCACCTGATGGAGGCACGACGTCCTCACCGAGCCGATGCCGATCGCGAGCGGCCCGCGCTGGGGGCCGATCGACGGGCCGGGGCTCGGCGTCGAGGTCGACGAGGACGCGGTCGCGGAGGCGGCTGCGCGCTACCGAGCCGACGGCCAGTACCGTCCGTGGCAGGCAGGATCAGCTCGCGAAGGAGGAGCGGTGAGCGGCACGGCGGCTGGACGGAAAGGTCGCGCTCGTCGTCGGCGGCGGCTCCGGCATGGGTCGCGCCGGCGCAGCCGCGATGGCGGCCGAGGGCGCGAAGGTCGTCGTCTCGGACATCGCGCTCGACCGCGCCGAGGCGGTGGCCGGCTCGATCGGCGAGCGGCGGCGATCGGCGGCGATGCACGTCGACGTCACGTCGTCCGAGCTCGTGCAGCACCTCGTCGCGGACACCGTCGCGCGCTTCGGCCGACTCGACGTGCTCTACCACTGCGCGGCCGACGTCCACTTCGTCAACACGCAGGACACGCGCCTGACCGAGCTCGAGGACGACGTCTGGCGCGCGGATGATCGACATCCACCTGACCGGGACGTTCTACGTCCTCAAGCACGTCGGGCCGGCAGATGGTCGCGCAGCGCTCCGGCTCGATCATCGTCTCGAGCACCGTCGACGCGCTCGTCGGCTGCGCCGGGCTCGACTCCTACACGGCGGCGAAGGGCGGCGTCACGTCGCTCGTCCGCTCGTTCGCAGCCGGCGTCGGGCGCGACGGGGTTCGCGTGAACGCGATCGCGCCGAGCTTCGTCTCGACCGAGTCGCAGCGCGTCTGGCTCGACGACCCGCAGGCGCTCTCGACGATCCAGAGCCTCCACATCCTCCCCGTCCCGACGCCCGAGCAGATCGCGCCGTTCGTCGTCTACCTCGCCAGCGACGAGTCGACGCGCGGTCACGGGCACGGTGTTTCCCGTCGACGCCGGCTACATGGCGTTCAAGGCGCAGGTCGACGTGATGGGCACGATGCAGGCCGGTTACTAGATGGCCGCGATCACGCTCGAGCACGTCACGAAGGCGTTCGCCGGCGGCGTCGTCGCCGTCGACGACGTCAACCTGACGATCGAGGACGGCGAGTTCATGGTGCTCGTCGGCCCGTCGGGCTGCGGGAAGTCGACGCTGCTGCGGATGATCGCCGGGCTCGAGGAGATCACCGACGGGACGATCTCGATCGGCGACCGCGACGTGACTGAGCTTCCACCGCCCGAGCGCGACATCGCGATGGTCTTCCAGAACTACGCGCTCTACCCGCACATGAGCGTGCGCGAGAACCTCGGCTTCGGGCTCAGCGTGCGCCACACGCCGAAGCCGGAGATCGAGCGTCGCGTCGAGGAGGTCGCGACGCTGCTCGGGCTCGAGCAGCTGCTCGACCGCAAGCCGGCGCACCTCTCGGGCGGCCAGCGGCAGCGCGTCGCGATGGGCCGCGCGATCATCCGCGAGCCGAAGGCGTTCCTGATGGACGAGCCGCTCTCGAACCTCGACGCGAAGCTCCGCGTCGGGATGCGCGCGTCGCTCGCCGAGCTGCACGCACGCCTCTCGGTGACCAGCATCTACGTCACGCACGACCAGACCGAGGCGATGACGCTCGGCCATCGCGTCGCCGTGATGCGCGACGGGCGGATCGTCCAGGTCGACGTGCCGCAACGGCTCTACCAGTCGCCGAACGACCTCTTCGTCGCGGCGTTCATCGGCTCGCCGTCGATGAACCTCGTCGAGGCGACCGTCGACGGCGACGCGGTCACGTTCGGGCAGTTCCGCGTCCCGCTCGACCCGGGCGCGCCGCCCGCCGCGCGGCGTCGACCGGGTCGTGCTCGGGATCCGCCCGGAGGCGTTCGACGACGCGGCCTTCGCGCAGGCGAACTGGCCGCGGCTCGACGTCACGGTCGACGTGCTCGAGGAGCTCGGCTCCGACTCGCACGTCTTCTTCCGTGTGGCGGCGCCGCGCGTGACGATCGAGATCGCGCGACGCCTCGGACGACGAGACGACGATCCTCGCCGAGCACGACTCGCGCTTCACCGCGCGCGTCAACCCGGCGACGCAGGGCCGGGTCGGCGCGCCGCTCGAGCTCGCTGTCAACCCGGCGAGCTTCCACTTCTTCGACGTGCGAGACCGGCGAGAGCCTCTCGCCGGCCGGTCACTTGCCGATGCCGGCCGTGAGCCCGCGCACGAAGAAGCGCTGTCCTGACAGGTAGAGCACGACGACGGGCAGGATCGAGAGGAGCGCGCCGGCGAGGACGAGCGGCTCGTTGGTGACGTAACCGGCCCTGGAACTGCGTCAGGCCGGCCATCAGCGTGCGCGAGCTCTCGTTCTGCAGGAACACGAGTGCGATCAGCAGCTCGTTCCACACCCAGATCGCCTGCACGACGATCAGCGTGAAGCTCGCCGCTCCCGAGAGCGGCAGCACGATGCGGCGGAAGACGGTGAACGGGCCGGCGCCCTCGGACGCGGCCGCCTCGATCAGCTCCTGCGGGATCGTGCGGAAGAAGGCCGCCATGAAGAAGACCGAGAACGGCACCAGCAGCCCGGTGTAGAAGATGATCACCGACTGCAGGTGGTTGACCAGGCCGGTGTCGACCATGAACACGAACATCGGCACGAGCAGCGTCACCGGCGGCACGACCATCAGCGCGACGCTCGTCGAGATGAAGATCGAGTGCCCGCGGAAGCGGCCGAAGACGGCTGCGTAGGCGGCGAGCAGCGCGAAGAACGTCGAGATGGCGACCGACGAGACCGTGACGAGGAAGCTGTTCCACATCCAGCGCGGCAGCGGCTGGTCGAAGAGCATGTTGCGGAGCGAGCCGAGCGTCGGATGGCTCGGGAACCCGGTCGGATCGAGCTGGTAGGCGGCGTTCGACCTGAGCGCCGTCGAGACGATGAACCACAACGGGATAGAGCGCCGCGAGGCAGATGATGATCAGGAACGCGTGCTGCGACAGCAGCCTGACGATCGCCGTGGCGCGCCGTCGCCCTCATTGCGCGATCTTCTGTCTCCGCACCCAGAGCGAGAGGCCGATCAGCACGCTCGCCATGCCGAGCAGCATCACCGCGACGCTCGCTGCGGTCCCGTCGGAGCCGTTCGAGAAGCTCCGCCAGATGTAGAGCTCCATCACGCTCGAGGAGTAGCCGGGGCCGCCGGACGTGAGCACGTAGACGTAGTTGAAGACCCAGGAGATCACGGTGATCACCTGGATCACCGCGAGGAGCTCGATGATCGGCCGGATCTGCGGCACGAGCACGCGCAGCTGCAGCTGCCACCAGCCGGCGCCGTCGATCCGCGCAGCCTCGGCGGTCTCCGGCGGGCAGCGCGAGCAGCGCCGCGGTGAAGACGACGACGGCGAAGCCGAGCTGCTGCCAGACCACGAGGCCGCCGACCGAGACGATCGCCAGGTGCGAGTTGCCGAGCCAGTCCTGCGCGAGGCCGCCGAGGTGCACCTTGCGGAGCGCGGTGTTGAGCACGCCGTTCTCCTGGAGGAGGAACGAGAACGCGATCCCGATCGCGGTCGCCGGCAGCACGTAGGGCAGGAAGACGACCGCCTGGTAGTGGCGCCCGCCGCGGATGCGGTCGTTGAGCACCAGCGCGATCGCGAGACCGAGCCCGAGCATCACGGGCACGGTCAGCAGCAGCTTGGCGTTGTCGAAGATCGACTGGCGGAACGCCGGGTCCGACAGCACGCCCCTGTAGTTGTCGAGCCCCACGTAGATCGGCGAGTCGAAGTTGCCCGCGTAGAAGCTGTCGCGGACGACCTGCACGAGCGGGAAGCCGAAGGCGAACGCCATCGCGCCGACGGCGGGAAGTGCGTAGAGATACGGCCAGAGCACGCGCCGGCGGCGTCGCCGCCGGCGCGTGTCGGCTCGTGTGCTCGCGTACGGCGACGCTCAGCTGCCGCTGGCCCACTTCGTGTAGCTACGGAACTCGTCCGGATGCTGGCTCTTCCACTGCGTGAGCTGGCTCTTCCAGAGCTTGACGACGTCGGCCGGCGATCCCGAGCCCGAGGTGATCATCTCGCCGCCCGCGAGGTCGGCGTTCTGGTCGACCTGCGGCGGGACGAAGTTCTCGGGCCACACCGAGACGGGCGACTGGTCGAGCTTCAGCAGCTGCTTCGCGATCGGGTCGGTCACGAGCGACGCCGGGAAGCGCTTGTCGGCGGGGAACACGCCGGTCGCCTTGTACCAGGCCCTGAGCGCCTGCGGCGTGTGCAGGAACGTCAGGAACTGCGCCGCCGCGCGCGGGTGCTTCGACCACTTCGTGATGAACGCGTCGGACGACTGCGTCACGTCGTAGCTCGTCGCGAGCTTGCCGTGGCCCCACATCGGGATCGGCCCGACGCCCATGTTCTTGGCGCCGACCTGCCCCTCCCACTGCGGCGACGTTGCCGTCGGTGCCCCACGACATCGCGACCTTCTTCTGGCCGAACAGCTCGAAGCCCTGACCGAAGGTGATCGAGGCGACGTCCGAGTTCAGATAGCCGCTTCTTCTTCAGGTCGGCGAGCGCCTGGTAGAAGCCCGAGAACTTCGGGTCGGCGAAGTCCTGCTTGCCGATCATCGCGTCCTTCAGCTCGTTGATCGAGTTGAGGTTCTGCTTGCCGATCAGCGAGAAGAACCACGCTCCGCCGTAGCCGTCCTTGTTGCCCATGCCGAACGGCGTGATGCCGGCCGCCTTGAGCTTCTTGGCATCGGCGAGGAAGTCGTTCCAGGTCTTCGGCGCGACGTTCGGGTTGAGGCCCGCCTTCTTGAAGAGCTGCTTGTTCCAGACGAACGGGATGCCGATCAGGTACTGGGGCATCGCCCAGAGCTTGCCCTGCCACATGTTCTCCGACGTGCTGATCCAGTTCTGCCACTCGCTCTTCGGCACGTAGTCGGAGATCGGGACCGTGGCGCCGGCCCACGCCGGCGTCAGCGTCGGCAGCGTCGCCCACTGCGTCGCGATGTCCGGGCCGCTCTTCGTCTGCGCCGCGGTCGTGAACGCCGAGGTCAGCGTGTCGGTCGACTGGGTGACGACATTGATCTTGACCTTCGGATGCGCCTTCTCGTACAGCGCGACCTGCTTCTTCAGCCAGTTGTCTGCGCCGGGCGCATCGCTCTCCGCCCAGTACCAGTAGGTCAGGTTGGCGTTGTTCGGGTCGTCGGCCGCGGTCTTCGCGGTCTTCGAGGCGGCCGTCGCCGCGAAGACCGCCGAGCCCACCACCAGTACCGCTGCCAGAGAAATCAGCACGCGCTTCATCTGTTGTTGCCTCCGCTCGTGAGGGTCCCGGGGGGTGTGGTCGAGCTTGAGGCCTTCCGTATCACATGTCAAACCGGGATAAGAAACTCTCACACAAGGACGTTCGTCGGCGACACATCGCTCGTTGTGCGAGAGCTTCTTAGGGTGCTTCCGGGAGCACCTGGCCCCCGTCGACGATCAGCGTCTGGCCGGTGATGTAGCCGGCCTCCGGCGAGGCGAGGAAGCGCACCGCCCAGCCGACCTCCTCGGGCTCGGCATACCGGCCCATCGGGATCGAGGAGAGCATGCGCCGCTGGTGCTCGTCGCTCGTGTCGGCAAAACCCTCCGTGCTCACGTTCCCGGGCATGACGGCGTTGATCGTGATCCCGCTCGGCGCGAGCTCGACCGCCGCCGACCGCATGAAGCCGAGCATCGCGGCCTTCGACGCGCCGTAGTGGGCAAAGCCGGCCTGGCCCGTGATGGGTCCCGTGATCGAGGAGGTGAGCACGATCCGCCCGTAGGCGCGCTCGCGCATCGGAGGCAGGCACGCCTGCACGGTGCGCACGGCGCCGCCCACGTTCACGTCCATCACCTGGCTCCACAGCTCCTCGCTCAGCTCCGTCAGGTCGGCGAAGGGGTAGATACCGGCGTTCGCGGCGACGATGTCGATCGCGCCCGAGCTCCTCGGTCACGCGGGCGGCCATCGCCTCCACCGAACCGCGGTCGGTGACGTCGGCGGCGATCGCCATCGCCGCCCAGCTCCGCCGCGGTCTCGGTGGCGAGTGCTTCGTCGAGATCGACGACCACGACGCGTGCGCCTTCGGCCGAGAGGACCGACGCGATGCCGCGCCCGATGCCGCGCGCCGCGCCGGTGACGACGGCAACCTGATCGGCGAGAGTTTGCATGGGCGCCCGAATATACTCGCGCTCCCGACGATGCAGCGCTTTCCCGAGAGCGACGCGAAGTACGCCTACAGCCCCGAGCACGCGTCGATCGGAACCGTGCAGGCCGGCGAGGTGTTCGCGGTCGAGTCGGTCGAAGGCTACTCGGGCTACTTCCGTTCGCCGGAGGACTTCAACCCGGAGTCCTATGCGGCGGCCGAAGCGCACAAGTGGGCGGTCGTGGGACCGATCTCGGTCGCGGGCGCGCAGCCGGGCGGCGCGGTCGCCGTGACCATCCACGACGTCGAGATCACGACGCCCGGCGTCGTCACGTACGGCGCGTACAGCCGCGACGTCGATCCGTACGAGTGGTGGGACGACGAGACCGCAGCCGACGTCTACCGGATCGAGGGCGGTTTCGTGCACTTCGACGAGCACACGCGCCTGCCGACGCGGCCACTGATCGGCTGTCTCGCGGTGCAGCCCGCCGAAGGCGAGGTGCAACGCGAGCCTGCAAGGCCGCTACGGCGGGAATCTCGACTGCCGCGAGCTACGGGCGGGTGCGACGATGACCCTCCCGGTCGCGCACGACGGCGCAGGGCTGTACTTCGGCGACTGCAAGGCGTTGATGGGCGACAGCGAGATCGTCGGCCCGCCCGAGGTCGGCGCGCTGGTGACGGCGAGCGCCTTGCCGCTGGAGCGGCCGGCGTCGCTCGAGTGGCCGCGGATCGAGACCGCCGAGGAGCTGATCACGGTCGCCTCCGGCAAGCCGCTCGAGTGGAGCGCGCGGCAGGCGTTCCGGGCGCTCCTGAACTGGATCGACGACGACTTCGACCTGCCGCGCGCGACGGGCGGCACTCCTGCTCGCGATGGTCGCGCACGTGCGGATCGCGCAGGTGAGCAACGCGGACTACACGGCGTACTGCGTCGCGCCGCGCGACGCATTCGAGGCCTACGCCGTGGCTAACGGATAAGCCCGCGCCCGGCGACGCGGATCACGTGATCGACGACGCCGTCGCGGACGGCGAGCACGCCGTCGTGGAGGTTCATGCAGCCACACGCGTGGTTCGGGACGATCTGCAGGTGACTGCCGACGGTCGGCCGGTCGTCGAGCTTCGAGACGTCGACGTAGCCGTGCTCCTCGTTGAGCTGCGCGAAGTCTGCGCCCGGGCCAGCCCATGACTGAGCCGTGGCCGCCGTCGGGATGGTCGTCGGAGGTGAAGGTCTTCGAGCCGGCGTCGACGACGATCTGGTTCGGAACGGCATCGGAGATGACCGTCACCTCGACCCAGAGGGCGCACTCGATCGTCTTCGCCGTCGTTGCGGTCGAGGAGCGCGTAGGTACCGGAGCGGAGCTCGTTGACGCACGTCGTGTGCGTCAGGTGACGAGTCGGAGTCGAGCCGCCCGAGATGCGGTCGGTACGCAAGCCGGAGGCCTCGAAGGCATCGCGGGTCTCGCGCAGGAACGCGTCGACACCTGCCAGCTTCTGGGGCAGCGTCGGATCCTCGGGACGGCAGTGACCCGGGTAGCAGCTGATGCCGGCGACCTCGACTGCAGGGAGCTTCGCGAGCGCCTGTGCCACCGCGAGCGCGTCGGCGGAGGTGGTCTGACCTGTGCGGTGCAGGCCGACGTCGATCTCGACGAGGAGCTCCGCCTTCAACCCGCGGCGGTCGAGCGTGCGCGCGAGCCCCTCGGCCGGTGCGACGCTGTCGACGGCGACGGTCAGCTCCACCCCCGAGGCGGCGACGTCGGCGAGCCGTTCCCACTTGTCGGCGCCGAACGGCGGGTAGTGGACGAGGATCCTCGGCGCCCCCGCCTCCTGGAAGACCTGGGCTTCGCCGGTCTTGGCGACGGTGAGCCCGCCCGCGCCGAGCTCGAGCTGGCGGCGCCCGATCTCCGGCGACTTGTGCGTCTTCGTGTGCGGCCAGAGCTCGATTCCGTGCTCGTCGACGTACGACTGTAGGTCGGTCAGGTTCGCCTCGAGGCGGTCGAGATCGATCACCGGAACGGGCGTCTCGACCTCGGCGAGCGGCCGCCCGACCTGACGCTCCAGCAGCTCCAGCGTCCGCTCGGCGCCGGTGGGAATCCCGGTCGTGGTCACCGGCCCGAGCATAGTGAAGTCGAGGGGCGCCGCGGCCCGTGCCGGCTGCTCAGGTCACGTGCAGAGCCAGCCGCCGTCGAGCGAGAGGTTGAGCCCGTTGACCCCGCCGTTCTCGAGCAGGAAGCGCGAGGCGTCCACGACCTCCGCCATCGTCACCAGCCGGCCGTCGGCGTACGCCGGACGAGCGCCTCAAAGCGCTCGGGGGGCATGTCCCGCCACTGCGGGCTGTCGCCGACGATCGCCGGATGGATCGCGTTCACGCGCCTCGGAGCAAGCTCGATCACCAGCGTGCGGACGAGACTCGTGACCGCGCCGTTCACGGTCGTGACCGTCGTGGAGCCCGGATACGGCCGGTCGCGCGCGAGGCCGCCGAACATGAGGATCGCCGTGTCGTCCGCGAGCCTCGGCAGGAGCGCGTGGATGACCTCCGTGTAGCCGACGAGCTTGAGCGTGACGAGCCGCAGCGCCGCCGCGAGGTCGTAGTCCTGCACCGAGTTGCTGTCGCGCTCGATCGCCGCGAGGACGAGGTACTCGACATCGCCGGTGTCGGCGAGCCGCTCGGCGACCGTCTGCGGCTCCGCCAGGTCGAGCCCGATGCCGCGCGTCGAGCCGCCGATCTCCGTGGCGCACGCCTCCGCGACGGCCGCCTCGCGGCCGGTGATGACGACGTCGCGCCCGCGGTCGGCGTAGAACTGGGCGACCTCACGCCCCAGCCCGCGCGTCCCACCCACGACAACGACGCTTCTGCTCGCCATCCTTCGGTCTCCTTTCGCGGCCGGAGGAGCCGGCCGTAGCCCGCCCCTCCGGTCCGGCGTCTCTCAGTGCGAGTGCGCCCCCGCCGTCTCCATGGCCCACTCGGGCAGCAGACCGCCCTGCCCGAGGATGTGGTTGCGCGACTCCTCGAGCTTCCGCACGATCGACTTCATGTCGACACCTACGAGCTGCCCACCGCGCTTCACCGCGCGTCCGGCGACGAAGACCGTGTCGATGTTCGAGGTGTCGGCGTAGGTGACGATCGTCGCCTTCGGATCGAGCACCGGCGCCGTGTTGATCACGTCGGTCTTGAGCAGCACGATGTCGGCCTGCTTGCCCGGCGTGAGCGAGCCGACCCGGTCCTCGAGCCTGATCGACCGTGCCCCGTCGATCGTCGCGAACTCGAGCACGTCCGTGTGCGTGAGCTTCGGCGCGAAGGCGATGTCCGGGGTGTCGGTGAACTCGAGGATCCGGTCGTAGGCGAGAGCCGTTCGCATCTGCGTGAACATCTCGCCGGGAACGCTCGAGACGACGTCGACGCTGAGTGACGGGCGGACGCCGCGGGCGAGCATCTTCCCGGTCGGAGGCGGCCCGTGCCCCATGAGCATCTCGACGTAGGGCGCGATCGACGCCTTACCGCCCGTCTCCGCGATCCAGTCGAGCTCCTCGTCGGTCAGGTCGGTCATGTGGATGTAGCAGACGTCCGGCCCCATCAGCCCGAGGTCGTGCATGTCCTTCACCGGCGTGTAGTGCAGCGTGTGGAGCCGCATGCCGACGTGCACGCTGATGAGGATCCCGAGCTCGCGTGCAAGCGCCCAGTCGTGCTTCGCGACGTCGAAGTTCACGTTGCCGGGCTGGCGCGCGGCCATGGCGAGTGTGAGCAGGCCGTCGTCGGACGAGAAGTACGTGTCGCGGATGCGGCGGATGTCGGCCGGGTGCTCGAGCTCGCTGAACGACCACCACTCACCGCCGGTCGGCATGCCGTGCGCGTAGACGGCGCGAATGCCCGCGTCCTTCAGCCCCTGGATCGCCGCGTCCGAGTGGTCGGGCGTGTTCGAGATGTGCGACCAGTCGAGCAGCGTCGTGACACCGGCGTTGAGCGCCTCGAGCGAGCCGGCGTAGTCGCCGATGTGTACGTCCTCGGGACGATAGAAGCCGCCGACCTGGCCGAGCATGACGGCGAAGTAGTGGTCGAGCGTGCACGACGGAAGGACACCGCGCACCGGCGTCTGCCAGGTGTGCCGGTGGGTGTCGATGAAGCCGGGCATCACGATCATCCCGGAGGCGTCGATCTCCTCCGCGTCCGAGACGCCGAGGTCGGTGCCGACGTCGACGATCTTGCCGTCCTCGACGAGGACCTCGCCGCCCGGTAGGTCGCCGACGTCTGGATCGATCGAGACGACGAAGCCGTTGCGGATCAAAAGCCGCTGCGAGCTCATGGCTTACTCCTTAGCCTCTTCAGACAGGAATTCGGTGCGGTGGTTCTCGCGCCGCCGCATGTACAGCGACCATAAACGCTTGCGGCCCGGCGACGTCAACGGCGAAAGGCACGACCGAAGATGATTCGACAGCGGAGGCGTCCGCGTATTCCTGTCGACAGTCGTTAAGCCATCATTGACACTGTTCGCCGGACCTGGTGAGAATGGCCCGTGGTTGCGGCCAGCCCACCATCGCCGCCCCCGACGGGACGATTCGCGGCCGCCCACGTTCGACGACTCGCCGCGAACGCCGCGGTCGCCGCGCGCTTCCTCCCGGTCTGGCTGGCCACCGGCGTACTCCTCGTCGTCGCTGCGATTGCGGCGCCGGACGCCCTGGGGCACACCTCGTGGTCGTACATCCTCCCGTACGCGACCGTCCTCGCGATCGCGTCGCTCGGGCAGATGCTCGTGGTCATTCAAGGGGGCATCGACCTGTCGACGCCCGGGGTGATGGCCGCGGCGGAAACCTGATCGCCGGGGATCGGAGCGGGCTCGAACCACAAGCTCCCGGTCGCGATCCTCGCCGCTCTCGGCGTCGGCGTGCTCGTGGGCCTCGTCAACGGCGTCCTCGTCGGCGTGCTGAGGCTGAATCCGCTGATCGTCACGCTGGCGGTCGGCCTGATCGTCCTCGCCTGGAGCAGCAAGTACTCGCGCGACGTCGTGACGAACCGGCCGAACGTGCCCGACCGGGCTGTCGACCTGGGCGACCACAAAGCCGCTCGGAGTCAGCAACGTCTTCTGGACGGGGGCGGCGATCACCATCGCGGTTGCGCTCGTCCTTCGCTACACGGTGGTCGGCCGCCGATTCCAGGCCGTGGGTGCGAACCCGAAGGGGGCGTGGATCGCGGGGCTCCACGTCCGAACGTACGTCGTGCTGGCCTACACCGCGGCCGGCACGCTCTACGCGGTCGCAGCGGTCCTGCTCGCGGGCGCGAGCTTCAGCATCGACCCCGCGTTCGGCTCGTCCTATCCTGCTGGCACCGATCGCAGCGGTCGTGATCGCCGGCGCTTCGCTGTCGGGCGGGCTCGCGAGCGCGACGTCGACATGGATCGCAGCGATCGCTCTCACCCTGCTGACGCAGATGCTCCTGATCATGGGGCTCTCGTCGGCGATGCAGTACGTCGTTTTCGGCATCGCGATCATCGCGGGAATGGTCGTCTCGGGCGATCGCGTCGCCGCCATCCTCGCGTGGGGCCTGCGAATCGTCACGCCGCCTGCTCGAGCGGCCGGCGGCGGATCGGCGGCCGACGAGCGATACGGGCTCGAAGAGAGGTCAACGATGAACCGACGGAAGGAGTCACGGATGAGACGGAAGGCCCAGATCCTTGCGGTGCTGCTCGTTCGCGACTGCGGCATCGATCGCGCTCTTCGCGGCCACGAGCGGCAACGCCGGCGGCAACGGCCTCCACCGGCCCCTCGGGCTACGTGGGGAAGGGCGGTGTCATGGTCGGCAAGGGAGGCGGCTTCGGTGAGATCTACAAGGCGCCGTCGACCACCCTCGCACACACGCTCTTCAAGGCGAAGCTGCTGCCGAAGGACAAGACGGCGCGCGACATCACGCTGGCTGCATTCGGACGGTCGACGAAGACGGTCAACTACACGCTGGCGCTCAAGTGCTGGAAGAACAACGGCTGCAGCACCGGGACCGGCGGCAAGCTGACCGTCGCGTACGTCGAGGGCTTCGGCGAGAACACCTACCGCCAGATGTCGAAGATGGAGTTCATCCTCCAGGCGCTCACGTATCCCAAGGTCGGGAAGATCATCTACATGAGCGCGCACTCCGACCTGAACCAGGCGATCGCGGACTTCAAGTCGGTGATCGCGCAGCACGTGAGCGCGATCGTCACCTACCCCGACTTCGGCGACGCCATGATCCCGGTGTTCCAGCAGGCGACGAAGGCCGGAATCCCGGTGTCGACGTACGCCTGGGGCTACGTGACCGGCCCGGGCACGAACTACACGACGGTGGTCGGCGAGGACACGTGCAAGCTCGGCAAGTCGTTCGCGTACGTGATGAACTCGCAGGTCAAGTCCGGCAACATCGCCTTCCTCGGCGGCTTCCCCGGGAACCCGCTGTCGCTCGGCTGGCAGAAGTGCGAGCAGGCCGCGCTCAACTCGTCGATCCACGTCGTCGCGAACGAGCCGACGAACTGGGATCCGTCGAAGGTCCAGGGCATCGTCGCGGGCATCCTTGCGAAGTACCCGGACCTGAAGGGCGTCAGCTACGAGGACGCGCTCTTCATGTCGCAGGGCGGCTACGCGGCGTACAAGTCCGCCGGTATCCCCTACCAGGGCGTGTTCACGTACCGGACCGACGAGTCGGCGATGGGCTGCCTGGCCGACAAGCTGAAGGACCCGAAGCCCTCAAGGTCTTCTACTACACGGCGGGCAACTCGCAGATCCGAGTGGCTCTGACCGCTGACATGATGAAGCTCGCCGGGGCGAAGATCCCGCCCACGATGGTCCTCCCGATCGAGCTGCAGAACCAGGCCACGCGGGACATGTGCACGAAGGGGTATCCAGCACACGGCATCCCCGACGTCGCTCATCCCGCTCAGCCTGCTCCACAAGATGTATCCGTAGGAGGATCGAGCACGAGAAACTGAGACCGGAAATGTCGAATCCCGGGCCCGTGACATCCGACGTCCTGTCCGTTCGCGGGCTGTCGAAGTCGTTCGGAGCGGTGCAAGCGCTCCGCGACGTCAGCATCGACTGCCACGCGGGCGAGATCCACGCTCTCGTCGGGGAGAACGGGTCCGGGAAATCGACATTGCTCGGAATCGCCAGCGGCTTCCTCGCACCTGACGAGGGAACCGTCGAGATCGGCGGGAGCGCCTCGCACACCACTCCCCGCGGCGGCGCGGCGTCTCGGGCTCGGCATCGCCTACCAGGACTACTCGCACGTTCTCGAGCTGTCGGTGGCCGAGAACCTCTTCCTCGCGGTGCCCGCCGACGCGCGCCCGGCCTAGGGGCGGATGCAGAGCTGGGCGGAAGAGACCCTGGCGGCGTTCAAGCTCGACATCGCCGTGACGGCGCTCACCGGCTCGCTCCCGCTTGCCGACCGACAGCTCCTCGAGGTCGCGAAGGCGCTGCTGACCCAGCCGAAGGTGCTGCTCCTCGACGAGCCCACCACCGCGCTCGGGCCGGAGGCGGTCGAGCGCCTCCACACCCTCGTGGTCGAGCAGGTGCGCGAGGGCGTCGGCATCGTCTACGTCAGTCACCGCCTTCCAGAGGTGCTGGCGGTGGCAGACCGCGTCACGGTGCTCCGCGACGGCGTCGGCCAGGGAACGTTCGAGGCGGCGTCGGTCTCGGAGGACGCGCTGGTCGCGCTGATGATCGGCCGGCCGCTCACCGTCGCGTTCCCCGAGCGAGCGGCGCTCCGGCCGAGCACGCCGAGGTCGTGCTCGCGGTGTCGGGCCTGCGGGGCGAGCGCTTCGGCCCGGTCGATCTGGAGGTCCGGAAAGGGGAGATCCTCGGGATCGCGGGCGCCGAGGGCAACGGCCAGGTGCCGTTCCTGCGGGCGCTCGCCGGCGTCGAGCCCTGCGATCGGCAGCGCATCCTGCGACGGCGCGAAGCTCGACACGCGCTCGCCGGCGGGACCGCTCCGCGCCGGGCTCGTCCTGCTCAGCGGCGACCGGCGCGGCGAGGCTCTGTTCCCGGTCCTGAGCGTGCGCGCGAACGCGACCATCCAGGTCCTCCGGCGCCTCGCCCGCGGCGGCGTCGTCCGGCACGGCCGCGAGCGGCGCGCAATCGCAGGGCTCGTCGAGCGCCTGCGAGTCCGCATGTCGTCGTCGGAACAGCCGGTCCAGTCGCTCTCGGGCGGCAACCAGCAGAAGGTGTCGCTCATCCGCCCGTTCCTTCGCGGAGACGTCAAGGTCATCCTCGCCGAGGAGCCGACGCAGGGCGTCGACGTCGGTGCGCGCTTCGACATCTACGAGGCATTGCGCGCGAAGGCGGACGAAGGTGTCGCCACCGTCGTCAAGTCCAGCGACCCGCTCGAGCTTGCAGGCCTCTGCGACCGCGTCGTCGTCATGTCGCGCGGGCGCATCGTCGAGGAGATCCCGCGCCACGAGCTCGGGGAGCGGCGGATCGTCGAGGCGATCGTCGGCTCGCGCGCGGGTGAGGCCGGCCGTCCGCGAGGACGAAGGAGCACGCGCGTGACGCGCGGCTGGCTGCCGCTCGTGCTGATGACGACGCTGATCGTCGCGCTCGGCGCGTACGCCGACTGCGCATTCGTCGGCGTTCCTGAGCAAGGAGAACCTCAGCGCCTGCTCCTCGCGCGCACTGCCGCTGATCATCGTCTCGCTGGGCCAGGCGGTGGCGCTGCTCGTCGGCGGCTTCGACGTCTCGGTCGCGGCGCTCATGACACTGTGCGTCGTCGTTGCATCGTTCACGCTGACACCGACGACGTCGGGCTTCGCCCTCGTGACCGGCTCGCTCGCCCTCATCGGCGTGGGCGTCGCCACCGGTTTCTTCAACGCGTTCCTGATCCGGATCCTGCGGCTCCCGTCGATCGTGGCGACGCTCGGCACGCTCAGCATCCTCGAGGGACTGTCGCTCTGGCTCCGCTCCTACCCGCAGGGCGCGATCAACACCGATGTGACCAGCGCGTTGACCAAGAGCATCGGCTGGATGCCGCTCGCGTTCATCGGTGTCATCGTTCTCGCGGCACTCGCCGACCTCTGGCTGTACCGGTCACGGTCGGGCCTCGCGCTCCGCGCAGTCGGCCTCGACGAGACGTCGTCGCGCAGGCTCGGGATGTCGACCGGCCGCAGAGTCGTCCTCGCGTTCGTCGTGTGCTCGGTGATGGCGTCCATCGCCGGCTTCTACCTCGCGGCCGAGGTGCAGGTCGGCTCGCCGATCATCGGGAATCAGGCGCTCGAGAGCATCGCGGCCGCCGTCCTCGGCGGCGCCAGCCTCGCCGGCGGGAGGGGGTCGTTCTTCGGGACGCTCCTGGCGGCGTTCTTCCTCACCGAGATCGACAACGTCCTCCCGTTCTTCCAGCAGCCGACCGAGTACGCGGAGATGGCGATCGGTGCTGCTGATCCTGCTCGCGCTGCTGCTCTACCAGTCACCGGAGCTGATCGCGCGCTTCCGGCGCTCGCGACACTCGATCGAGCCCGCGGAGGCGCCCGCGACGACCTAGGCGCGGAGGGCTGGGCGGGCCTGCGCCTCGCGCGCGCGGATCGGCCGCACGACCGATGACGAGCCAGACCGCGTGCACTGGCTCGTCGCCGATCGCCCAGAGCCGGTGCGGCGAGGACGAGTCGAAGACGATCGACGCGCCGGGGCCGAGCTCGTACTCGTCGAAACCCACGCAGACGCCGAGCGTCCCGCTCGTGACATAGCCGTACTCACGGCCGCCGTGCGTGACGAGTGCGTCCTCGCGGGCACGACTCCGCGCCGACCGGATACGTGACGTGGAGAAACTCGACGTCGGGGTCGCTGCGCGGCGTGAGGCGCTCCCAGCGCACTCCGGAGGCGAGGTTGATCACGCGTCGCGCGTCGGGGTGCGTGACGAGACCGTCGTCGCGCTCGTCGAGCGAACGGCGGACGCGAGGCGCTGCCTGCGCCCCGTCGCCGAACACGTCGCTCATCGTCATCCCGAGCTCGGAGACGAGCGCGTAGAGCGTGCTCACCGAAGGGTTGACGCGGTCGAGCTCGATCTGCGAGACGAGGCTCGGCGAGACGCCGACACGCCGTGCGAGCTCGCGCAGGCTCATCCCGCGCCGCTCGCGCTCCTGCCGCAGACGGCTCCCGACCTTCGAGGACTCGAAGCTGCGCTCGGTAGCGACCATGTCTCTTACCGTAGCCGCCGCAGGATCTCCGCGACGATTCGATCCGTTCCGGGAAGGAACGCGTCCTCGAGCGGAGGGCTGTACGGGATCGGGGTGTTCGGAGTCGCGATCCGCCACGCGTCGTCGAGATACCCGAGCGCCTGCTCGGTGACGCACGCGAGCACCTCGCCGGCCCATCCGCCGGTCAGCGGTCCCTCCTCGACGACGACGATGCGGTTCGTCTTGCGGACGGAGGCGACGATGGTGTCGACGTCGATCGGGCGCAGCGTGCGCAGGTCGATCACCTCGACCGAGACGCCGTCACGCTCGAGCCGCTCCGCCGCATCGAGTGCGTCGTGGACGCTCTTCATCGCGGTGACGAGTGTGACGTCGCTGCCTTCGCGCACTACGGCCGCCTCGCCGAGCTTCCCGACGGCGCCGTTCACCTCTCCCTCGAGCCCGTACAGGCGCTTGTGCTCGAAGAAGAGCACCGGGTTGTCGTCGCGGATGGCCGCCTTGAGGAGCGCCTTCGCGTCCGCCGGTGTCGAGGGCGCGACGATCTTCAGGCCGGGGACGCCCATGAACCAGGAGGCCGGCATCTGCGAGTGGATCGCGCCGAACCGGCCGCCCGCGCCGACGACCGAGCGGAAGACGAGCGGCACGCTCACCTGCTCCCCCGTCAGGAACCAGTACTTCGTCGCCTGATTGACGACGCTGTCCATCGCGAGCGTGAGGAAGTCGCCGAACATGATCTCGACGACGGGCCGCAGCCCGTTCACCGCCGAGCCGAACGCGGCGCCGGCGAGCGCGAGCTCCGAGATGGGCGTGTCGAACACGCGCCGCGAGCCGTACTTCTCGTAGAGGCCGGGCGTCGTGGCGAAGACACCGCCGGCCGCGGCAACGTCCTCGCCGAAGAGGATCACACGCTCGTCGAAGGCGAGCTCCTCGTCGAGCGCGTCGCGGATCGCGGTGCGGAAGGCGATCGGCGGCATCAGAGGGCGAGCACCAGCGGCCGCTCGAGCAGCTCGCAGAGGCGGGACAGGAAGCGGGCGCCGTCGGCGCCGTAGACGACCCGGTGGTCGCAGCTCAGGGTGAGCGTCATCACGTCGCGGAAGACGATGTGCCGCGCGTCGTCCTCCACCGGCGCGCGTCGGACCGAGCCGACGGCAAGGATCGCCGTCTGTTGCGGGTCGACGATCGCGGTGAACGAGCGCACGCCGAACATGCCGAGGTTCGAGACCGTGAACGTGCCCCCGCGTAGCTCTTCGAGGCCGGAGCGACCGGCTGCGCGCGCCGTCCACGAGCCGCCGCGTCTCGGCGGCGATCTCGGCGAGGTTCCTCCGGTCGGCGTCGACGACGACGGGGACCAGCAGCGCGTCGTCGACCGCAACCGCGACCCCGACGTTGACGCGCGAGTAGCACTCGATGCTCCCGTCGACGTACGACGCGTTGAATCGAGGAAGCTCGCGCAGAACGAGTGCGGCGGCCTTCACGACGAAGTCGTTGAGCGAGGGCGCGGCTGCGACTCGCTGCGCGCGCCGCGGCGGAGCGCGACGATCTCCGACACGTCGGCGTCGGCGGAGACGGTGAAGGTCGGGATCTCCGCGGCCGACTGCGCCATGCGACGCGCGATGGTCACCTGTGTGGGCGTCAGCTCGACGATGGTGACGTCCCCACGGGCATCCCCCACCGGCCGGACCGGCACAGTCGCAACCGCGCGCTGAACGTCCTCCCTCGTGATCCTTCCGCCGGGGCCGGTTCCGGCGACGTCGTGCAGCGAGAGGCCGAGCTCGACCGCGGTCCGCCGCGCAACCGGTGTCGCGTTCGGGCGCGCGCCGGCCTCGGCCGAGCCGTTCGTCGCACCGGGCCCGGCGGCTGCTCGACGGGGGCCGCGGCGGCACCGTCGCCCGCGAGTCTGGCGATGGCCTGCCCGACGGCCGCCGACTCGCCCTCGGAGACGAGGATCGCCTCGAGCGTCCCGTCGTCCTCGGCCTCGTAGACGACGGTCGCCTTGTCCGTCTCGACCTCCATCAGCGCGTCGCCGCGCCGGAAGCCCTCGCCGGGCACCTTCAGCCAGCGGATGATGACGACGTCGGCCTCGGAGTCGGACAGCTTCGGCATCGTCAGCTCGGCGGACACGAACGCTCAGTGCCCTTGAACTCGCCGACGTCGAGCCCGGACGGGAACGGGGCGGCGAGGCCGCGCTCGCGCATCCGCTCGAGCTCGTCGCCCACCTCGCGCTCGAGCTCGTCGAGGGCCGATGCGCCGGCCCCCTCCTCGTCGAGTTGCGCGCGCAGGACGACGATCGGGTCGCGCGTCCTCCACTCGTCGAGCTCGCCCTCGGGGCGGTAGGCACCGGGATCGCTGCGCGAGTGCCCGACGAAGCGGTAGGTCAGCGCCTCGAGGAATGCGGGACCGTCGCCCGCACGCGCGTGATCGATCGCGCGCGTCGCGGCTTCGCGAACGGTCCAGACGCTCATGCCGTCGACGGTCTCGGCGGGCACCTCCATCACCTCGGCGCGCGAGCGGATCTCTCCGGCCGTCACCGACCGGAACGGCGTGTACTCGCCGTAGCCGTTGTTCTCGCACACGAGGACGAGCGGCAGCTTCTGCACCTGCGCGAAGTTGAGGCACTCGAAGACATACCCCTGGTTCATCGCGCCGTCGCCGAAGTACGCGACCGCGACACCGCCCGTGGTGCGCGAGAGCGCGAGTGCCGCTCCGGTGGCGGCGGCGATGCTGCCGCCGACGATCCCGAACGAGCCGATCAGGCGGTCGGCGGGCGACGTCACGTTCATCGAGCCGGCGCGGCCGCCGTTCACGCCGGTCGCGCGCCCGAGCATCTCGTCGAGGAGCGCCTGCGGGTCGACGCCGAGCGCGAGCGCGTGACCGTGGCCGCGATACGTGGCTGCCACGCGGTCGCGTTCCTCGAGCAGGCTCGCGACGCCGGTCGCCACAGCCTCCTGCCCCGAGTACAGGTGCGTCGTGCCGTAGACCTCGCCCTTCAGGAACAGCGACTGCACGAGCTCCTCGAAGCCGCGGATGAGGAGCATCTGACGGTAGATCCGCGTGTACAGCTCGAGGTCGTCGAGCACGCGGGCGCTTGTCCGGCTCATTCCCGTCGAGCCTACGTCGCTCATGCCGCCCCCACCTCGGACGCAAGCCGCTCGGCGAGGTAGTCCCAGTCGCGCTCGAACCGGTACGAGTGGCGCGCCGGCGGCCCTGGGGCCGACGTCTCGAGCCAGCGCACACGACCGCCCTGCATCTCGTAGAACGCGTGCACGCACCCGACGGCGGTCCAGAAGAAATCGCCCGGACGAAGCGTGTAACGGTCACCGTCCGCGACGACGTCGACCTCGCCTTCGAGCATGTAGTACGACTCCTCGAAGGGATGATCGTGCGGGTGCGCGACTGCGCCGGGCTGGTAGTCGACCATGAACATCGTGTGCAGCTGCGCGTCCAGTCGCTGGTCGACGAGCATCTTCACCGCGATGCCGCTGTAGGCGAGAACGGCCGTCGCCATGCTCGCCGAGACGGTGGGCGCGCCGACGGCGGCACCACGCTTGAGGATGTCGAGGTCCATCTGTCCTTCGCCGAGGAGGAACAGGTTGCGGTTGCGCGGGTCGCGGACGTCGAGCCGCTCGGGCGGGGCGTCCGGCGCCGGGCCGAGGAAGAACGTGTCGCTCCCGTCCGGGCGGGGACGCGGCGCCGCCATCTCGATCCACAACGCCGCGGCCTCGCGACCGGTACGCATGCGGGACGCCGACCGGCAGGACGCCGCAGGCGCCGGGCTCGAGCTGCACGCCGCGGCCGTCGAGGTAGAGGACGGGCTCGCCGTCGAGCACGTAGAAGCCGGTCTCGAACGAGTGGACGTGCGCGTCGACGTGCCCGCCACCCTGGAGGGAGACGAGCGTCAGCGCCATGTGCGTCGAACCGAGCGATCCTCCGACGAGACGGCACGACTCGAGGTTGCTCGAGCGGCCGGGGAGCGCGTCGGCGAGCTGCACGTCCTCCCGTCGGACGAGCCGGTACGACGGCAGCCCGTCCGCGAGGTACCGCGTCCCGGTGTCGGAAGCTCATGCGCCGGTGCCGGCTCCCACGAGCGCCGAGGCGGCCACTGCGCCGGCGACTCCGTCGCCACCGGCCGCACCGTTGTCCAGCAGGTCGGCGCCGCGAACGTAGATCCGCCCGGCGACGAGCAGATCCTCGGCCGGGAAGCGCGTGATCACCTCGCACCCGTCGGCCGTGACGACGACCTCCTCCTCGATCCTCGCCGCCGACCGGCCGTCGGTCGCGGCACAGTACGTCTCGAGCGCGAAGACCATTCCCTCCTCGATCTCGACGGGATGATCGAGCGAGTGCACACGCGAGATCATCGGCGGCTCGTACAGCCCGACGCCGATGCCGTGCCCGAACTGCAGGCCGAAACACGTCTCCTCGTCGGTGAAGCCGAGCTCCTTCGCGGTCGGCCACACCTCGGCGATCCTGTCGGTCGTCATTCCCGGCCCGACGAGTGCGATCGCCGCGTCCAGCCACTCGCGGCACCGCTTGTACGCGTCGAGCTGGGCCGAGCTCACTCCGCCCACGTTGAACGTGCGGTAGTAGCACGTTCGGTAGCCCATGAACGAATGGATGATGTCGAAGAAGGCCTGGTCTCCAGGGCGAAGGAGCCGGTCCGAGAAGACGTGCGGGTGCGGGATGCAGCGGTCGCCCGAGACCGCGTTGATCGCCTCGACCTGTTCGGAGCCCATCTCGAAGAGCAATTGGTGCGCGCGCCCGACGATCTGGTGCTCGTAGACGCCGGGCCGCAGCATCCGGTAGATCTCCTCGTAGACCGCGTCGACCAACCCGGCCGACTGGTCGAGCAGCGCGATCTCCTCCGCCGTCTTGATCTTGCGCGCCTCGAGCATGACCCGCGAGCCGTCGGTGACGTGCACGCCGGCGCGCTGCAGCGCCTCGATCGTGACGAGGTCGGCCATGTCGACGCCGAGCGGCTCGCCTGCGAGCCCACGCTCGCGAAGCTCGTGCGCGATCCGCTGGCCGAGCCGGTCGGGGATCCCCGTCTCGACCGGCATCGCACCGCGCATCGGTGCGACACCCGCGCGGAAGTTCTCGGGCGGGAGCCAGGGGGCGAAGAGCTGGTGATGTCGGGCCGCGGACCCGAAGTCCCAGAGGATCGGGTCATCGCCGCGCGGCAGGAGCGCGAAACGCGCGTTCTTGTCGCGCGCCCACTCGCCGATGTGCGTGCTCGTGACGTAGCGGATGTTGTTCGGGTCGAAGAGGAGCAGCCCGGCGAGGTCGGATGCGTCGAGCGCCTCCTTCGCCCGCTCCAGGCGATCGCGGCGGAGTTTCGGGAAGTCGATCCGCTGCTCCCAGTCCACCGCCCGCGTGGCGTCGGGCGAGCCGCCCGACCTGCTTCGCATCGTCATCGCAGCACCTCCTGATCGGACTCGCTCCGCAGATGGAGGAAGAGCGCCATGAAATCGTCGTTCCCGTAGCCCGCCTCGATCGCCGAGCGCAAACGCATCTTGATCTCCCCTGCCAGCGGCAGCCGGACGCCGGCGGCCTCAGCCACTTCGAGCAGGAGGTCGACGTCCTTCTCCATGAGGTTCGTGGTGAACGTAGCCGAGTAGTCGTCGTGCAGCAGCGGCTCGGTCTTGTACTTGACGAAGGGCGCGCCGACGGCCGAGTTGCCCATCGTCTCGAGCAGCGCAGCTCGGGAGACACCGGAAGCCTCTCCGACAACGAGCGCCTCGGACATCAGCTGCGCGAGACCGGCGATGAGAAGATTGATCGCGAGCTTCACGACGCGCGCCTGCTCCGCGTCGCCGACGACATGGATCGTCGACCCGATCGCGCGGAGCACCGGCTCGGCGCGCTCGAACGCGGCACGTGGGCCGGAGACGATGAAGGCGAGGTTCCCGGCCCGCACGACGCCGGGGTTGCCGCTCACCGGAGCACGCAGGTAGAGGACCGACGCCGTCTCGGCGAGCGCCGCGACACGCGCCGACGCGCCCGGGGAGACCGTGCTCATGTCGACGAGGACCGTCCCCGGCCTCGCTGCGCCGGCGACGGAAGCCGCGACGAACTCGAGCGCGTCGTCGTCCGCCAGGGAAGTGAGGACGATGTCGACGGCGGCGGCCAGTTCGGCGGCGCTCGCCGCGACCGCCGCGCCGCGTGCTGCGACGGGCTCCGTCCTCGCGCGGCTCCGGTTGTGGACCACGAGCTCGTAGCCGGCGTCGAGGAGGCGCTCTGCGATCGCGCTGCCCATGTTGCCAAGCCCGATCAGCCCAACGTTCGGACGCGGGTCCTGACTGGCGCTCACCGTTCAGTATAAATAAACGACCCGACGGGGCAGAGTCAAGTTCGCAGGCGGAATGTACAGCCGGACGGCACGCGGCGAACGACGCCGGGCGGAGGTCAGTCCGGCGACGTCACCACCTCCGAGGCTCGGCGGCGACACTGGTCACTGCGCCGTGCTGGTCGACTGAGACCACCAGTCGTTGCGCGCCGCCGCGTCCGAACCACGCCGTGACGAAGTGCAGGCGATGGCGACGGACGATGACCGCCTGGACCCCGGTTCGCGTCTCGACCGAATAGCCGTCAGCGCGTCGATCGTCGAGATACGCATCGAGCGCCGCGCAGCGCGCGTCATGCGTCTCATTCAACGTTCCAGTGCCTCACCGAGCTCGCCCTGCAGAAGCACGCTGATGGCGACCTCACCGAGACGCGCCACCAGGTGCCGGTCGGTCCGCCAGAACCCGTGGTCGAACTCATCCGGACGGATCACGAAGCCGCTCTGGCGCGAACCAACGTGGAAGAAGATCGTCTCGATCTCCTCTTCCTCGGAGCGAAGGAGCACCTCTCGAAGTCGCACGTCCGGCTCGCCACGCTCGAGCCGACCCGACACGATCCCGGCGATGAACGGCGAACCGTCGGCGCCCGAGAACAAGACGAGCACCGGACGCCCGATCAGTCCGAGCAGTGCGTTCAGGGTCTCCTCGTAGCCGAGCTTCGTCGAATCGTCGACAGGCGCGGCGCCGAGGAAACGGCTCACTCGGCGATCTCGGCTGTGTCGGCTGTCTCGGGGGTCTCCACCTGCTCCGAGATAGCCGTCTCCGCCTGCTCCGAGATAGCGAATGGGTCGACGCCCTCGACCCGAGCAGCGGCCCGGGCGTCCTTCTTCGCCTGCTTCAACTCGCGCTTTTCGCGCAGCGCCTGCTCGCGCGCGCGCTTCATGGCGGACTGCGGACTACGCCTGCCCATCAGCGCCGACCCCGCAGCCGGGCCCGGCGCGCCACCTCGAGCGGCACGGCGGTGACGTTCACCGCCCGTGCATCGTCGCTCTCGGCGACGCGATCGAACCGGACTCTCGTTCCACGGCAGCGATCTCCGATCGCCTGCCCGGCTCGAGCCCCGTCTCATCGACCCTCAGACGTTCGCCCTCGTCCGTACGGATGAACCCATGCTGCTTCGCGGGGTTGAACCAGATCATCGTCCCCTGCATCGACGCTCCTTTCCGCGCCGCCGGGCGCGGAGGCACCGGCCTCCGCGCCTCACGGGCGAGCTAGACGGGGACGACGCTCTTCGCCTCGAGGCCCTTCGCCCCTTCGACCGCGTCGAACTGCACCTGCGCCCCCTCGGGGAGCGACTTGAAACCTTCGGCAACGATCGCCGAGTGATGGACAAACACGTCCTTGCCACCATCGGCAGGGGTGATGAACCCATAGCCCTTCGCATCGTTGAACCACTTGACAGTTCCGATTGCCATATACAAACACCTCCTCCAGCCACGAAAGAACGGGCAGTGGAAGCGCACATCACGCAACCGGTACTCGCTCAGATTCAGAACTCACCGTAGCACGGGACGACGCCAGCCGACCCGGCCGCGGTGGCGCGATCCCGTCCGATCGGAGCGAATGCGGTCTATCATGAGACCGACCAAGCGCGGAAGCCGCTGAGGGTTGGGAACGGCTCCTCTTCGACTTTTCCACCGGGCCCCAAGTGCACGGAACAAGGTCGTGTGCAGGCACACGACCTGTCGAGAGGAGCATCCTCCACGAGCGATCAAATCCCTTCGCCGCTGCGTCTGGTTGTCGGCGAGCGCATTGTCTACGGGTTTCACGGTGTCGGCCTCATCGCGTCGAGCAAGGACGGCACGGAGCCTGCGATCGTGATCGAGTTCACCTCTGGCCTCCGCGTAACGCTCCCTGTCACGCGTGCGCGCGACACACTGCGGGCTCTCTCCGACGAGTCCGACCTGGCGCGCGTCGAACAGATCCTCGGTGGGGATGAATCGTCGATCGAGCCGCAGTGGTCGAAGCGCTATCGAGCAACGCAGGGGAAGATCACCGGCGGCCGCGTCACCGACCTGGCAGAAGTCGTTCGCGACGGACTCCATCGGGAGCGCCGACAGAAGATCCGATCGGGGTCGACGCCGTCTCCGGCCGAGCGTGAGCTGTACGTGCGTGCGCGCCGGTTGCTCGCCGAAGAGGTCGGCGCGTCGCGCGGCATCGACGTGCTCGCCGCCGACAACTGGATCGAAGAGCAGGTCGAACCGGCGGTCCAGGCCGGCGCGGATGGGGTGGCGAAATGACCGGGACGGCCGGTTGGTTGATCGAGAGGTCCGGTGCGATCCCTCCGCCGACGGGCAGCATCCACGGTTCTGCCTACCTGGTCAGAGTGACGCGCGGCACGTCGAAGCGCGGTGTGATCGTCGAGTTCGCAGACTCGTCGGCCGTCGTCTCGAACGGCTACGCCGAAGAGGTCACGCGGCGCTTTCTCCGCGACGACGAGCCGCCCCAGCATCTGGTGGTCGAGGCGTCCGGTGTCGTCCGAATCGAGACCGGTCCGCGCGAACCCCTCGGTGACGATGAACCCAGCCTGTCGGCCAATTGAGCCAACAGCCTGCGCCGGGGCGATGGGGTCGGCGCGGTCCGCCCGCGTCCGTAACGCGACGCGGCGCCCGGCGCTCTGAACCTCGTGACCACGCTTGCCGTCGCCCGCCGAGGGCGTCACCTCTTTGCCGTCTGCGCCTCGTTCTTCCTCTTCGCGGTCGGCTGAACGATCGATCGCGCCCCCGTGCGGGACGCTCGCTGCTCGACGGCCCTCCGCCGAGTGGCGGACCGGCACGGGCCCTAGCCGACTCGAGCAGCGTGCGACGAGGCGCGGAAGCTAGCCGGAGACGGTCGCGCTGCGGCGCGGCAGAACCCAGCCGGGCCGCGGGAAGTGGCACGTGTAGCCGTTCGGATAGCGCTCGAGATAGTCCTGATGCTCGGGCTCGGCTTCCCAGAACGGACCCGCCGGCGTCACCTCGGTGACGACCTTGCCCGGCCAGAGGCCCGACGCCTCGACATCGGCGATCGTGTCCTCGGCGACCTGGCGCTGCTCGTCGTCGACGTAGAAGATCGCCGACCGGTAGCTCATCCCCACGTCGTTGCCCTGACGGTTGACCGTCGTCGGATCGTGGATCTGGAAGAAGAACTCGAGCAGATCGCGGTACGACGTCTGCTCGGGGTCGAAGACGATCTCGATCGCCTCGGCGTGCGTGCCGTGGTTCCGGTAGGTGGCGTTCTCGACGTCTCCGCCGGTGTAACCGACACGTGTCGAGACGACGCCGGGCCGCTTCCGGATCAGATCCTGCATTCCCCAGAAGCACCCGCCGGCGAGGATCGCCTTCTCGGTCGTCTCAGCCACCAAGGCAATGTATCTGTACGACCGCGGTTGACGCCGGCCGTCAGGGCACGCTCGAACAGGCGGTAGCGCCTACGTTGCGGGGGCGAAGAAGTCGATGAGCAATTCGTTGACGCGTTCAGCCTCGTCGTGATGCACCCAGTGCGACGCGTCGGCCAGCCGCTCCACGCGGTCGAGGTTGGGCACGTCGTCGCGGTCGGGCTCGGCCAGGTCCGAACCAAGGTAGGAATCCCGCTCCCCCCAGATAACGAGTGTCGGCGCCGAAATCGGGCGAAGCTTCGCTGCGGCTTCCTTCTGAGACTGTCTCACCGACGCCCGGTAGTAATTGATCATCCCGGCCGCCGCCCCCGGCTGCGACCAGGCCTCCACGTAGCGTTCGATCTCCTGCGGCGTGTAAGGCGGGTTCGCGTCCTGCAGGAAGTGCCGGAAGAAATGCCAGTCCCTCGCATGCACCACGTCCTCGGGCAGCCCCGGAACCGCAAAGAAGAAGAAGTACCACGACTTCCGAAGCTGGCTCGGATGCTTGAGCCCCTCCTGCAGCCGCCGCGGATGCGCCGCGTTGAGGATCACGAGCCGGTCGACCACCTCGGGATGGTTCATCGCCATCGTCCAGGCGATGGATCCGCCCCAGTCGTGACCGACCACCAGCGCGGACTCCGCGCCGAGCTCCCCGATCAGGCCGCGAATGTCGGCCGCGAGCAGATCGACGGCATAGGCCTCAAAGCCCTCTGGCTTCGACGACAAGTTGTAGCCACGCGTGTCGGGAACGACCACCCGAAAACCGGCCGCCACGAGCGGCGCGATCTGCAGCCGCC
This sequence comes from uncultured Thermoleophilia bacterium, assembly GCA_963742615.1. Lineage (GTDB taxonomy): Bacteria > Actinomycetota > Thermoleophilia > Gaiellales > Gaiellaceae > PALSA-600. Next base: position 198,561 of record CAVUMS010000006.1, read on the forward strand.
AACCGAACCAAAACTCCGGGAAGCCGTGCAGCAGGACAATCAGCGGCCCCTCGCCCGCCTCGACGTAATGCAAGCTCACATCGCCGACTTCGGCGTAACCCTCCCGAAGCTCGATTCCGACGTCAGGAAGCACGCTGGTGGTGGTCATGAGGACCCTCCGTGGGTAGGGAACTTCGACGCGAGGGAATCGTTACCAGACGACCGGTCCGGCTGCCGCGGTTGGAGGGACTGCATGTGTCGCCTTCAAGTACGCCAACAACCGAGTCGTCCCACCGTCGCCGGGCCACAGGACATTCGCGGTGCGGCCACCGAATCTCGGTGCCGATGGCAGCTGAGAAGATGTGAGCATGCCTCGCCTTCGCACGATCGCGATCCTCGCGGCGGTGGTTGTTGTCACCGACGTGACGTGGGACGGTACGTCGCTGAGCATCTCGATCGGCTGGCCGGGACGAAGGCGGATCGCCCAGTTCGTGTTCCCGTAGCGGTTCGAGCGGGAAATGAACGGTCGTCGAAAAGCGCGCCTCGGTTAGAGGTCGCGCCCGAAGATCACGTGCTCACCGATCTGCTCGAACCCGAGCTTGCGGTTGATCGCCCGCATCGCTGCGTTCTCCTCCGCGTTCGACGTCGTGACGCGCGTCACGCCGCGGCCGGCTGCGGCCCGCAGTGCCGACCGCTTGGCCGCTGTAGCGAGGCCGCGGCCCCGGTGCTCGGGCTGCGTGCCCGTGAAGCCGTGTTGCGCCCGGTCGCCCACGATGTTGATGAACGCGAACGCCGCGACTCGACCGTCCTCGGCGAGCACCGCCGCGCTGGCGTCGAGATCGAGGTCGGGGTCGTTCCAGTCGCGCAGGAAGTCGTCGAAGCGGATGTCGTCGTTCGGGACCGGTGTCGGTTCGTCGAGCGCCGCAACGGTGACGGCCTCGTATAGAGCCTCGGGCTGCACGCTGCTCATGGCGACGCAACGGAATCCCGGCGGCAACGACGGCTCCGGCACGCTTCGCGGGTCGAGCGCGATCAACGGGCCGCTCAGGCGCCGCGACCAGCCCCGCGCGATCGCCCACCGCTCGCCTTCCTCGGTGAAGCGGAAAAACGACGTCGCGCTCGTCGCACCGACTCCACGCAGGTGCTCGAGGAGCCTGGCGCCAACGTCGTCGCCGATGCCCAGACGTCGCGCCGCGACGTCCACCGTGACGAATGCCCAGGCGGCCCCCTCCGTGCGTCGTCTCGGTGTTCAGCCCAGCGACTCCCGACCGCGACGACGGCACCGTCGACCTCGGCGACCAGCTCGACGATCCGTGCGCGCTCCAGTCGGGTGGCACGGAAGTGCACGAGTCCGGCAGGGGAGACCACCCGCGAGTCGTCGGCGGCCTGCAGCAGCGACGCAACCGCGTCCAGATCGCCGTCTTCCGAGGGACGGATCACGAGGCCCGGTGTCATCCCGCGAAACTATCGCACCCAGCCGCAGTGGAGTTCGACCGGTGGTTTGAGCGCGGCTTGTCGGGTCGCGCTGCCCGGTGATCAAGACAGCGCGACCCGTGTTGCGTTGGGGTCGAGGCGGGGGTGGTGACTGCTACCCGGCCGCAGCGTTCGCCGCCTGCTTGATGAGATCGGCGACAGGCCCCGGTTGTGAGACGTAGACGGCGTGGCTGGCGTTGACGTCGACCACGGTCGACCCTGCCCGCCCGGACATCGTGCGTTGCGCGTCGGGTGGAATCATCCGGTCTTCGGTCGTGAGGAGGTACCAGCTGCGCTTGTCTCGCCACGCGGCCTTGGTGACAGTGCCCCCCAGCGCATCGACGCCCCATGGGACCTGAGCGTCGGCGAGGAATGCCGCCGGCTGGGCGGGAATGTCGCCCGCGAAGGACGCGTGGAACTTCTCGCGGTCGAGGAACAGGAAGCCCTGGTCGGGCGGCAGGATGCGGCGGCTGCGGGCCATCGGTCGGGAAGCCCGCGAGGAGTGTGTTCACCGATTCGCCCGTGTCGGGCATGAATCCCGCGACATAGACGAGCGCCTCGACGCGCTCGTGGGTTCCGGCTTCGGTGATGACGGCTCCGCCGTACGAGTGTCCCACGAGGATGACCGGCCCGTCCTGTCGGTCGAGGATCAAGCGGGTCGCTGCGGCATCTCCCTCGAGAGACGAGGTCGGGTTCTGGACGACGCTGACTCGGTACCCGTCGGCGGTAAGGAGGTCGTAGACGCCCTCCCATCCCGACCCATCAACGAGCAGATGCAGCTCGGTAGCGAGGAGTACGCCAAGACGCTGCGTGCGAACCGGCGCGCATCGTCTCGTCCGGGCCGAAGTACGCGGAGGTGCAGCGCGTCGCGAGGCGGATCGAGGCCGTCGCGAGCCGTGACAAGCCGGACTTCGTCTGGAAGGTGACGCTGCATCCGCAAGAACGAGGCGAACGCCTACTGCCTGCCGGGCGGGAAGATCGTCGTCTACACGGGGATCCTGCCGCTGACCAAGAACGACGCAGGGCTCGCGACGGTGCTCGGGCACGAGGTCGCCCACGCGACGGCCGAGCACGTCGCCGAGCGGATCGAGCGCAACCACCTGACCGAGGTCGCCGCCGCGATCATCGCGGGCGGCGTCGCGTTCACGCCCGGCGCAGTTCGTCCGGGTCACGGCGCTGCTCGGCGTCGGCGTCGAGCCTGCCGTTCAGCCGCTCGCAGGAGTCCGAGGCGGATCACATCGGCCTGGTCTACATGGCGAGAGCGGGCTACGACCCCGCATCAGGCGGTCGCGTTCTGGAAGCGCATGCAGCGGGCGTCGCGAGGGACAGGAGCCGCCGGAGTTCCTCAGCGATCACCCGAGCGACGCGCATCGCGTCAGCGTGTCCGGGGCTGGCTGCCGGAAGCCGAGCGCGAGTACAGCGCACGGACATGAGCCGAACAGAGATGCGCCGACGCCGAGGTCTGCCAATGTGTACGCGTCCACGTAAGGCGTGCGCGCGCAAGCGGGCGCGGAATCACCTGAACCCGGCGCTGCCGTGAGCCACACCATCCTCATCTTCCTGGCCACGTTCGTTGCCTCCGCGGTCGAGGCGGTCGAGGCATTGACCATCGTCCTCGCGGTCGGGGTCGTCCGCGGCTGGCGCTCGACGATGATCGGCGTCGGCGCAGCGGCGGTGGTGCTCGCCGTGGTCGTCGCCGCGCTCGGCCCGGCGCTGCAGCACATCCCGATCGGGACGCTGCGGTTCGTCGTGGGGGCCCTGCTGCTCGCTTTCGGCCTGCAGTGGTTGCGCAAGGCGATCCTCCGCGCCGCCGGCTACAAGCCGCTGCACGACGAAGCGGAGGCGTTCGCGCGTGAGCGCGGGCAGGCCGGCTCCGTCGCGCTCGCCGGCTCGGGGCAGATGGATTGGTACTCGTTCACCGTCGCCTTCAAGGGCGTGCTCCTCGAGGGCCTCGAGGTCGCCTTCATCGTCGTCACCTTCGGCGCGGCCCAGGGGCGGCTCGGATTGGCGGTCGCGGCGGCCGCGACAGCAGCCGTGGTCGTCGTGGTCGGCGGGCTTCGTCGTCCGCGGGCCGCTGGAGCGCGTGCCCGAGAACACGCTCAAGTTCGTGGTCGGCATCCTGCTCTCGAGCTTCGGCATCTTCTGGGGCGGCGAGGGAGCAGGTGTCGAGTGGCCGGGCGGCGATGTCGCGATCCTCGCGGTGATCGCGTTCGTCGGCGGGGTCGCCTTCGCCCTCGCGCGCCAGCTCCGGAGTAGACGGTTGGTGCTCGGGACCGAGGGAGCGAGGGCATGAACTACGTCCGGTCGTTCGCCCGCTTCTGGTGGAACTTCGTCGTCGGGGACGACTGGCGGGTCGCCGCCGGCCTCGCCGCCGCCTTCGCGCTCACCTGGCTGCTCGAGCACGAGGGCGTCTCGGCGTGGTGGTTGCTCCCATCGGCCGTCGCTCTCATCCTCGCGGAGTCCGTGCGTCGCGAGGCACGCCGCGGAGAGTGAGCGTGCGCCCGTTCGACACAAATGGCCCGGATGTTTTCGGCACGATTTCGAGACGAGCTCGTACCTCGGTGCGTTCTTCGTTCTCCATGGTGAGGGGTACTCGGCGCGATCCAGGACGTGAAGCGCCCGGTCTCAGTCAGCGTGCAACACCGCATACACCGCGATAGCCACGCTCCGGCACGAAGTCGTGCCACTCCGACACCGTCGAGCGTCACGGTTTGCGATCGCGCATGCCGCCCGCTCCCAGTCCGCAGGGTCGACGTCCCAGACGACACCGACGCCGGATCCGAAGACGGAGATCACGTGACGGCCGTCCGGGAAATACGTGCCCCACCCGGGTGTGTTCGAGCCCGGGAGCGGACCGCCGATGAGTTTGTGCGAAGCGAGGTCCCAGAGGCGTAGCGTCCCGTCTCCGCCGGTCGTCATGACTTCAGACCCGTCGGGCGAGAACGTCACGCTCTTGACGAAGCCGACCTCCGTGCGGAGCGACGCCGCCTGGCGCCCGGTGGCCGCGTCCCAAATCGCGACGCTGCCGGTGATGTCGCCCGTCGCGATCTGCCTTCCGTCCGGCGAGAAGCGGATCGCGAAGAGCAGAGGCTCGTGCCCCACTTTGCGCTCGAGTCTCCGGTGCGCTACGTCCCAGATCTCGACGAACCCGCCCAGCCCGGCTGCAGCGAGCCGCCCACCGTCGCTCGAGAAATCGACGTCCTGCAACGTCGTCCTGCCGGGGACGTCGGCGATCCTCAGGCCGCTACTGACTTCCCACACCCGGATATGGCCGTCGCTCCCGACGGCAGCGAGGAGACGGTCGTCGGGCGAGAAGTTGACACCGTCGCCTCCGTCCCTCCCGGACGAGCCGAACAACCGGACAATTCGGCGCGTATGCACCGACCAGACGACCGTGTTGGGACCGTCGCCGGTGCAAGCGACAAGGCTGCCGTCGTGGCTCCACGCGAGCGAGGCCGCCGGGCCGCACGGGCCGCGAAGCTCGCCGATGCGCCGCAGATCGCGAACGCGCCAGATCGTTACGCGGTCCGACGCCCCCGACGTCACGAAGAACCTACTGTCCGGGCTCGACGCAACCGCTGTGGCCGCATTCGAAGAATCGGAGAACCGAAATGGCCGGCCGAGACGTCGGAGCCCACCGACATCCCACGCGATCTCCGTGCCGTCGGCTGCTCCGGAGTAGAGCGTCGATCCGCGGCGACCGAAGACGACGCCGAGCGCGGCGGCCGAATGGCCGCTGTAGGTCTCCCGCAAGGTTCGCGTCGCGACATCCCAGATGCCGATCGTCCCGTCGTCGGACGCAGAGGCGAGCACCCGACGGTCAGGACTGAAGGCAACAGCCCTGCACACGACCGGGCACCCGTCCGTCGAGGGTGAGGATCCGCCCGCTCCGTAGCGAGAGGATCGACACGCTGCCGTCGTCATGGCCGAAGGCGGCCGTGACGCCGTCCGCAGCGATCGTCGGCGATCCAGCGACGCCGAACGCGTGCACCCGGCGGAACGTGCGCGCGTCGAGCAGCAGTGCGCGGTTGTCGCCGCGTGTGACGAGGAGGTTCCGACCTCCGAACGCGAAGCCCACCAGTCGGCCGGCTGCGATCGGCGCCGACCGGCGGAGCTCTGCACCGTCCGCTGCCCGCCGCCGGACGAGCTCTTCCGGAGGATTCGGCCCGCGGCCGGTGGTGGTCTCTCCCGTCACGATCGTGCGGCCGTCGGGCGCGTAAACCACGTCGGCTGTCGCGGCGCCGCGTTTCGTTCGCACGACGTGCACATGCCGCGTCGCCAGATCCAGGAGCGCGACCGTGGGCACGCTCCCGTCGTTGTCTCCGACTGCGAGTGTTCGGCCGTCGGGACTGAATGCGAGATCCCGGACCGGCAGGACGATCGAACCGACGTTGCGGACGTTTGCAGTGCCGTGCCAGGGCTGAGCGGCCGCGACGCCCGTGCCCGCGTCGAAGAACGACACGCTGCCGTCGTCGCCGCGGACTGCGAGCACGCGCCCGTCCGGGCTAAGGGCGTCGTCGAGAACGCGACCGCCGCCCGGGTGCATGACTCTGAGCGCCGTCGGGCTCCGCAGCAGGGTCGCGAGCAGGTCGCTCCGCGTCGCTTCCGTGTCGTCGAGCGCGACTCCTGCGCGGGCGAGCAGGAGCGCACGGTCGAGTCGCCGCTCCGAGAGGGCTTGTGCGCCGAGTCGTTGCGCGATCGCATCGGTCGCCTGTCGGTTCGCCGACGCGCGTGAGGCGAGGGCGACGAGCCCTGCGAGGACGGCGACGAGGAGCAACAGCAGCGCCCCGGCGAGACCGATGCGGAGCCGCCGAGTCTGCCGAGCGTGCTCGGTGCGGCTCGCGTCCACGAACCCGGTCTCCGACGGCGACAGCCCCTGGTCGCTCGAGTCGGCCCATTCCGCGACCGCGGCGAGACGCGCGCCGCGCAGGAGCTCGTCCCGACTCCTGCCCGCCGCCTCCCACGCCGCCGCTGCGCTCGCGACCTGTGCGCGCATGCGCCGCGACTGCGCGTCCTCTTCGAGCCAGTCCCGCAGCCGTGGCCACTGCTCGAGCAACGCCTCGTGCACGAGCTCTATGCCGTCCTCCCCCGCCACGACGAGACGTCGCTCGACGAGCCGGGCGAGAACACGATCGGTCTGCTTGTCAGACCCGAGCTCCTCACGCCGTGCGCGACGACGGACGGCCGGCTCGTCGCCGCCGCCGCTGACGAGCCGCAAGAAGATTCGCCGTGCGGTGACCTGCTCGTCCGCGCTCAGGGATCGATAGGCAGCCTCGGCATGCCGCTCGACGATTCCGTGCACGCCGCCGAGCCGTTGATAGGTCTCCAACGCCAGTTGCCTGCCGTCCCGAGCGCGCCACAGCTCGACGAGCGCCGTCGAAAGAAGCGGCAGCCCGCCGGTCTCGTTTGCCACGTCGTCGACGAGGGCGTCCACGAGCTCGGGGTCGACCTCGAGCCCCGCGAGCTCCGCCGGCCGGCGGACGGCGCGCCGGAGCTCCGGCTTGCTCATCGGGCCGAGCAGGACGTGATTCGTGAAGAGGTCGGCGAGCTCGCCGTATCGCGCGACGTGCCCGACGAAATCGGCACGGAGCGCAAGCAGGACGAGCGCCCGCCGCTCGGCGTCCCAGGCAGCGTCGACGACGGCATCGACGAACGCCCGACGCTCCTCCTCCGAGACCGTCTCTGCAAACAGCTCCTCGAGCTGGTCGATCGCGATCACGACGTGCTGACCCGCCCGTGTCCCCGAGACGGCCCTGGCCACGTCGGCGGCCGACGCGACGCTCGGCCGCAGCAGCAGAAACGGCGCGACGCAATGCCGGGATCAGCCCGGCCCGGAGGAGGGATGACTTGCCGCTCCCCGACGAGCCGACGAGCGCCAGCAGCGGCGCTTCCGCCAGCCGAGTCGTCAGCTCCTCGAGCAAGCGTTCGCGGCCCGAGAACAGCTCGGCGTCCTCGGGTTCGAAGGGAGCGAGCCCCTTGTACGGGCAGTCGGCGCGAACGGGCCGCAGTGCCGTCGGTTCGGTGGGAGGCGGTCCGCTGAGGGCAGGGTCCTGGACGAGGATCGCCCGCTCGAGCTCCTGGAGCTCAACGCCGGGCTCCAGCCCGAGCTCGTCCACGAAGAACGCGCGGGTGCGGCGGTAGACATCGAGGCCGTCAGCCTGGCGGCCAGACCGGTACAGCGCGAGCATCAGCTGTGCCCGGAACCGCTCGCGGTAGGGATGCTCGTCGACGAGCGCGTCGAGCTCGGGGACGAGCGCCGCATGCCGGCCGAGCGCGAGCTCGGCGTCGATGCGCTCCTCAACGGCCCCGAGCCGCACCTCCTCCAGCCTCTCCACCTCGACGCGTGCGAACGGCTCGAACTCGAGGTCTGCGAGCGGGCGGCCGCGCCACAGCCTCTCGGCCCGTCCCAGGAGCTCGGCCGCGGCTCCGGCATCGCCGGTCGCAAGCGCCTCTCGTGCCGACACGACGAGCCCTTCGAAGAGCTCGATATCAAGCTCGTCCGGCTCGACCCGCAAGAGATATCCCGGCGCACGTGCCACGAGCCTTGGCTCCTCCGTCCCAGGCGCCAGCACCTTGCGCAAGCGCGAAACGTGGTTCCGCAGCGCATGATCGGCGGCGTTCACGCTCTGCTCCGGGAAGAGCTCGGCGACGAGGCGATCGCGCGAGACCACGCGGTTCGCGCTCAACAGCAGCAGCGCGAGGAGCGCCCGCTGCTTCGGCCCCCCGGCCGGGACCTCCGTGTCGTCGATCCGGACGCTGAGCGGTCCCAGGATCCTGAACTCGAGACGCCCTCCCATCGCGCGTTCAAGTCTCCTCCCCGACGCACGCTGTTTCCACTGCCGGAGACGGTCCTGGGACAGGCTTGGGATACGCGCGTCGGAACCTCGCGGCGATGACGACGCTCTACACCGTCAAGTGCTTCTGGCCCGGCGTCACGGAGGACGAGTTTCGTGCAGCCGCTGCGCGCGTCGGGGCGGCCGACGCGGCGTTCCGAGGCGCATACCTACCTGCCGGGCGACGACCTCGTCCTCGCGCTCTTCGAAGGGGAGTCTGCGTTCGCGGTCAAGCGCGCCGGCGAGCGGGCGGGGATGCCATGCGAGCGCGTCATCGAGGCGGTGTGGATCGCACCGCCCAGTCGACCCAAGGAGGAGAGATAGATGTTCTCGCTGAGAACGCTCGTCGCGGTCGTCGTCACGGCGGCGGCAGTCGGAGTTACTGCCGGGCCGGCCGCCGCCCAGACGCTGTGTGTCGGCCCGAGCGGCGGCTGCTTTCCGCAGCTTCAGCCCGCAATCGCCGCGGCGGCCGACGGCGACACGATCAGCGTCGCGGGCGGCACCTACGCCGGCGGCATCACGATCGACAAGAGCATCCGGCTGCAGGGTGCCGGTGCGGGCGCGACGGTGATCAGGGGCGGCGGGCCGGTCGTGACCATCTTCCGGGCGACGGCACCGGACCAGCTGAATGTCACCATCGACGGCCTCACGATCACGGGTGGCGTCAACAGCACGCAGCCCGATCCGGAGGTCACGTTCGGCGGCGGGATCTGGATCCCGACGTCTCAGCTCGACCACCCGCCGTTCAACGGCACCGGCGCCACCGTCTCGATCTCGAACAGCGAGATCACCGGCAAACGTCGTCACGTCGAGCTCGGTGATCCCGCCCGGCTTCTGCGGTCCGCGTGCATGCGGCTTCAACAGCGGCGGCGGCATCGACAACGGCGGCGCGTTGACCCTGACGAACACGCGAGTCACGGACAACACGGCCGGCTCGAGCTTGGCGACCCCGTCGGCCGCAAGCGATCCGAACTCCGGCGGGATCGACAACCGCTTCGCAAGCACGCTCGTCTTGCACCACAGCGTCGTCAGCGGAAACCACGTGCTCGTGAACAGCCCGATCGCGAGCAGCGCGAGCTCTGGCGGCATCGGCAGTCCCGGTCTCCTCGACATCGAGGACAGTGTGGTCAGCGACAACACCGTCGAGTACACGGGCGCGCTCGTCGACGACGCCGACCAGTCCGGGTTTGCGGGCGGGATTCTCGTCGACCAGTTCGGCTTCTACCCGCACGACCCGGCGACGATCCGCAACACGCAGATCACCGGCAACCGCGTCGTCGCGACGAATGCCGATCCGAGCGCGTTCCCCGCGGGGTTCGGGGGCGGCGTCGTGGCGTTCGGACCGGCGCTGTTCGACCACGTGCAACTCATGGGCAACACCGTTCAGGTGACCGGTGCCGGGCTCGCGGTCGGCGACGGCGGCGGAATGGAGGTCGACGCTCCGGTGACGCTGCGCGACAGCGTCGTCGCACGCAACGCCGTGAGCGTGCATGGACAGGGAGGCGCACTCGCGTTCGGAGGCGGCCTGGCGATGTTCGGCGGCGACCTGACGCTGGAGCGGACGGTGGTGGTCGCGAATGCCGTCTCGGCAACAGGCGCCGTCGCACCGCTTCCGTTCCCCGGCGGCGCGCTCGGCGGCGGGATCTCAAACGGCGGGCCGGACATTCCGACGGCCAACCTGACGCTGACCGACAGCGTCGTGAACGCGCAATCGCCTCAGCGCCAGCACGGGCTACGTCGTGCAGGGCGGCGGCGTGTTCAACGACGGCGCCTTCACGCGTACCCGCACCGTGATCGCGGGCAACAAGCCGGACGACTGCTTCGGCTGCTGAGGATCGACCCCGCGCGCGAATGATGGAGTGCGGGCAATTCGCGGACACCGCCGCAGTCCAGGTGCTTGCAATTGAACGAAGGCCCCGCATTAGCGGGGCCTTCGTGAGTGGGCGGCACTGGGCTCGAGCCGGCGACCCCAGGCTTGTCGATTCCGTGCGGACACCAGTGGAGAGGCTGGAAGTGTCTCCGGTGGCTCACCGTGCGAGTGACGAGACCTCCGCGAAGTAGAGGACTAGTTTCGACGCTCCCCAGGGTATCCCGGACAGCGGTCCTATTCTCTAGTGGGGGAGGTTCCTACACGATGGCCATGCGCAAGCTCGTGGTCACGCTCGCGGCGGCGATTGCCGCGCTCGCGGCGCTGACAGCATCGGCAAGCGGGGCTCAGAGCATCAATCCGCAGGTGCTCGACGACTCGCAGCTCAAGGCGATGACGACGACGATCGGCGGGGCGGACGTGCTGCCGACGACGCGGACCGTCGCGCACTGGTTCGGCTCGACGCTCGAACCCGAACGACGGCGATCACCTACGGCTACAACATGGTCGGCGCGGACCCGAACACCTGCTCCGGGTCGGCGTGCTCGACGTGACCGATCGAGGCCGACATCACGCCGATCATCGTGAACGTCGGCGGGCCTGACCTTCAACGGCACCGACGTCCTCGCGGCCACGCTGGCGTCGCCGCAGTTCGCGACTCAACGACTACGGCTCGACGCCCGTCGCGACCGCGGCGGGCGTCCCGAACGCTCCGGCGCATCCGCGGCCCGGGCGGCGACGCTCTCGCAGGGCGACGCGGGCAACCCGCTGCAGCTGCAGGACGCGACGATGCGGGCCCAGTTCAACAAGACCGGCGCGCAGCACCTACCACGTCATCCTGCACCCGAACGTCCTGCCGGCCGTGACGATCGACGTGCCGCACAACCAGGGCACGCTGCTGCAGAGCGGCCGCGGCGTCGATCTTCGCCGACGTCAACATCAGCTGGTGGGCCGCGCAGATCCAGAACCTCGAGACGACGGCCGACCCGACGCACCTGCCGATCTACCTCACGAACAACGTCCTGCTGCACATCGGCAAGGACGTCACCAACTGCTGCGTGATCGGCTTCCACGGCACGAGGGCGACGGGCAACGGCGGCGGCAGCAGCGAACCGCAACGGCAACGCGCAAGGTGCAGACGTTCGCCTGGGCCTCGTGGGTCCAGCCGGGCATCTACGCGCGCCCGGACGGCGGCACCGACTGGGCGCTCCAGGACATCCACGCGCTCAGCCACGAGATCGCCGAGTGGGCCGACGATCCGTTCGTCAACAACACCGTCGAGCCGTGGCTGACGCCGACGGCGCCGCAGTACGGGTGCACGGACGATCCTCGAGACCGGCGACCCGGTCGTCGGCGATCGGCTTCGCGATGGGCACGAACACGTTCCAGCAGGGACCGAACCCGAACGGCACGCAGAGCGCCGACGGCTTCTACCACCCGGAGGACGAGGTGTTCCTCCCGTGGTTCATGCGCACGTCGCCGAACACGGTCTCGGAGCCGACGCAGTCGCCGTCGACGAACATCGGCCGCTACACGCTGATGGGCTACCTGAACCCGTTCCCGGGCTTCCAAGCCCGGCGACGGGCTGTTAGAGGCTCATCGAATCGATTGACCTCAGTGGGAAGGCCCGGGGAAGACCGGGCTTTCCCCCTTGCGGGCCTGCCGGGTTCTCTCCCAACTGACCGTTGTGTGGAACGAGCGGTCAACAGTTTGGCGGGACCGTTGCGCGGACCCGAGGCACGTGAGATAACGCGCGTCTTGCGGCGAGACCGAGAGTCGCTTGGCGGCCGAAGCCGGACGTCTCTCTCTTAGAGGCGGGCGCCAGCTTCCTCCCCTGTATGGCGCCCGCCTCCCTCCTCGCCGCAGAGGTACGGCTGAGACGACTAAACACCCGCGCGGGGCAAAACTCCAGCCGGTTGAGCCCAAGTTCGCCGGGTGTGCGGGCTTCTACCGATAGACACCCCTCCGGCACAGGATCAGACCGGTCACAGGGCCGGAGGACCAGCCGACCTTTCAGGCTGTGTTTCTTCTGCCCGGCTCGCCGACGCGCCGGGAGAGACGTCTGGCCGCTAGCAGAGTCGGGGTGCGGACGCCATTCGCCCTCCCCTAACGGCGCCCGCATCCCTCAACACCGCCGGGTAGTCACAGCCGCCAGCAGTCACGTCCTGGCAGCGGTTCGATAGGCGTCTCGGCCGGTTTTGGGGAAGCAGCGGCGCGTCGGCTCGGCGCGACCACGAACGCGACGATAACGGCGGGCGCACGCGACGCCGCCGACGGTGAACAGCGTGGCGGTGCGAAACCGCCCATGTGCGCTCCTGAGCCATCAACCTCCGGTGCGGCCGGCGGTTCTGCGCGCGTGCCCCTCATCGCGTGACAGCCCGCTCGGGCGGCCGAGCGGCCGAGCGGCCGAGCTTCTTAGAGTGTTGTCGTGCTGAGGGGGCGCTGCGCCTGCAATGCCGTTGCGTTCGAGGTCTCGGACGAGTTCGTGGTCGCGTACAACTGCCACTGCTCGAACTGCCGTGCGTTGACAGGCTCGGCGTTCCTGCCCTGGGGCGAGATCGAGCCGGAGAAGCTAACGGTGACGGAGGGTGCAGGTTCGTTGCTCGTGGACGGCGATCCCGACGCGAGCCACGCAGTGCGCTGCGAGAACTGCTTCTCGCTGCTGTATTGGACGGGCTACGAAGGCAAGATCCGTGTGCCGTATGGGTCGCTGATCGACGAGCCGACGCTCAAGCCGACAGCGCACATGTTCGTGGGTTCGAAGGCTCCATGGCACGAAATCCTCGACAACCTCCCTCAGCACGACGAGTACCCGTGGACTTGATCGACAGACGGGTCTACTGGTCGACCCACCAGTCGCGCTCGCCATCGACGTCTTCGCGCGGATCCTCGCCGAGATTGGGCGCACCGATGACGAGGATCTCGAGGCCTTTCGGCCCGGCCTCGTAGCCTCGCCACGTACCCGGCGGGACGCGAACCGCGTCCCATTCCTTGAGTTCGACGATCTCGTCGTCGACCTTCATCCGCCCGCTCCCGCGCACGACCACGTACACCTCCTCTTGTTTCACGTGCGTGTGGCCGTACGGAAACCGATAGCCCGGCGGGACGCGCTGGTAGCTCAGGGCGGAGTTCTCGAGTTCGAGCGCCTTGGTCGCAGCACGGAACTCCAGGTCCGGCGCACCGTCGAACCTCGGGCCGATGTCGTCGAGATCCTCCTTGATGTTCCTGAGCTTGAACGGCACGTCGCGATCCTACGGTGGGAGTCGGCTTCAGCGATTGTTCAGGTCGGACAGGATCTCGTTCGCCGCGCGGACGCCCTCGGAGGCGGCGCCCTCCATGAAGCCCTGGAAGTCGGTCGAGCAGTGCTCCCCGGCGAAGTGGATGTTCCCCTGCCGCATCTTCTCGTACCCGCTGAATCCGGTGTACTGCCCAGGCTTCCAGTACGAGTAGGAGCAGAGGAAGTTCGGATCCGTCGCGGGCGTCGATAGCATCGCCTTGCCGTTCCACTGGGCGGTGATCCCGGGGAAGATCGGCTCGATCTGCTCGAGGAACTGCTGTGCGAATTTGGTCACGCTGCGCGTTCGTTGCGTTCGTTGTGTAGGGATTCGACTGGCGCCATCGACGTCGCCTGGTTTGCCCGGCGGGTACTCGACCAGGATGCCTGTCGAGCCGCTGCGGCCGGGGGTCACCTCCCACCCGCTCGTGAAGGGCCGGTCGGAGTAGAGCGATCCGGTGCTGCCGTAGGCGTTCCAGATGCGCGAGTTGAACTGCAGCATCAGCTTGCATTCTGGCCGGAGCCGAGCTGGGTGATCGCGGTCCGCTTCAACGAATCGAATCCGGCCTTCTTGAAGTTGAGCAACCACAGGACCGAGAAGCTCATCGACAGGATGACGTGATCTGCATTGATCGTCGTACCGTTGCCGAACGAGACGTTGATCGACCCGTCGCCGGCGAGCGCAATCGACGTCATCGCGCAGCCGTAATGAATGCTTCCGGAGGGAAGAGCGTTCGCGATCGCGATTGGCAGCTTCGCGTTGCCGCCGACGATGTGGTAGCGCTCATCCGAGGCACCGTAGATCGACCACGTGCCCGGCCCCGACTTGTACCCGAGCAGGTAGATCAGGTTCAGCGCCGACTGGCCCGGAGTCTCAGCCCCGTACTCCTCGTTGTAAGCGGCGTTGAGGAGCGCGCCGAGCTGCGATCCCTGCCCGCCGGGAACGTAGGTGTTGATCCAGTCGTAGAGCGTCATCCGGTCGAAGAACTGCCCCGCCGCGGTGGAGCTGTTGTAAAGGGTGGGGTAGCTCGTCTGTTGCACCTGGCCCTGCAGCGTGTTGTGTACGGGTTTGAAATCGCTGCTCGCCTGCGCGTACGGGTAGTCGGCGCCGAAGATCCAATAGGTGTCCTCGGTTCCGTTCGGCTGGGCCTGCAGGAGGTCAACGATCGGAAGCCCGAACCGCTGTGCAAACTGGCGGATCGTCTTGTGGTTCGCGTCGATCAACTCCCCGCACAGCTCCGCCTGCTGACCACCCCAGAAGCTCGCAAAGGCAGGCCCCTCCTGCCAATCGGAGTGCATCCGGCCGCCAACCCGTTGTGATGACTCGTACACGTCCGCGTAGACGCCCTTGTCTTGCAGCGTCAGTGCCGCCGCGAGGCCGGCGACGCCACCACCGACGATCGCGATCCGCCGTCCGGTCGTCGACGCACGCCCCGAATCGGCGAACGCCATCGGCCCGGCCAGGGCAACCGCTGCACCGACCGCGCCGGTGCGCCTCACGAACTCGCGGCGCGAAATCCGCACTTCCGCCGCGCGCTCCCGGTATTCCTCGACCTCCACGCCCAGCCGCGACGCAGCCCGATGCTCTGCCGCAAGCTGCTGCAGCGCACGCATCAACGGAGTACGAGCCATCCGTGGCCTCCTTGTCGGGTGACCCGGCCGACCCTCCTGCACACGAGCTGCGACGTCAAGCCCGATCGAGCGCAGGGAGGCTCGTCCGTCCAAGCGAGGTCACGGGCGGAGACGGCCGCCCCCTAGACGCGGCCATCTCCGTCTCAGCGACCCGCGGTTCTAGTACCCGTAGCCGCCGCCCGCCGTCGGCCCGCCACCGGCTGCTGCTGCTGCTGCTGTCGGTCGTTTCGACCTTGGCACCGGCGGCCGATACCGCGTACCACTCGGCGCCGAAGGCATCGAGCTCCTCGCCGTTCGTCTGACCCTTCCGCGTGTCCTTGACGAACGTGTAGAGCGGGTGATGGTTGTAGGTGACCTGCAGACGCCCGTCTGCGCGCTTCGTCGTTCCGAGCAGGGACGCCTTCGCTCCGGCTGTCGCGAGCGGCTTGCCGGAGGCGATCAGCGGCGGCCAGAAGCTGGCGCATTTCCCGGTTGCAGGCGCTCCTGCCGTGCTTGTCCTTCTCGAACAGGTAGAGGGTGCGGCCGCGCCCGTCGACGAGAACCCGCCCGAGCGCTGAGCTCGCGACGGCGACCTTGGCCGGTGCGGCGGCCGAGTGAGTCCTCTGGGGGGCGGCCCCGGTCGTCGTGTGGGTGGCTCCGAACGCGACTGCTGCCGTCGCGACCGTCGCGATGACGACGGCCCCGCCGACCATCAGGTGCTTTGGCAAACGCATTTTCTCTCTTCTCCTTCACGCCGATAGCTGCTGTCGTCACCCAAGGACACCGGGGGAACCCGGGTATTCCCCGCCGCCGCGGGCCCCGGACACGTCGGTCTGGCGGAGATGGGTTGTCAGCGCACTGCGTGGCGGCTGAAGACGCGGATGCCGACAGTCGTCAGCAACAGCGCGAAAAGAGCGACGACAGCGAGGCTCAGGGCTGCGCCCTATGAGGCCCGGCGCAACACCTGTCTCACCGTCGCTACAGACCAGCGAACGCCGCCCTGGCGGTGCGCAAGCCGGACGCGTTCACGCCGTCCGCGATGAAGGCAGGCCCGGCGGCCGAGGGGCCGCCGGGCCGAAGGCCAAGCTCAGCAGACGCCGAGTTTGTCGCCGTGGTGCAGGTGGGCCCGGACCGCCGGTTGCGGCAGCCAGAGCGTCTTTCGGCCCTTGTGGCAGACGGCGACCTTGTGGCGCCCGTACTGCTTCCCGCCGGACCCGTACTGGTACTGCGACGAACTGGGAGACGTCGTGGTGAGCGACTGACTTGCGCCCTTGTCGCCCTTATTGCCCTTGCCGTGTCCGTTGCCGGCCAACGACACGCCGGCGAGCGCGAGCACGGCGACCCCGAGCACGATCGCGAGAAACGTGACCTTGCCGTTGATCGCGTTCATAGGCGTCGACCCTTTCTACTGGACGGTGCGAACGGTGATGAGGACCATGTAGCCGATAATCGTCGCGACCGCCACCCCCAGACCGGCAAGCCTGAAGCGGCGCCCGACGACGGCCTGCCCCTCGACCGTTCCCGGGAAGGCCGCGAGGCAAACGAGCCCGGCTGCGGTGACCGCCGGCATCTCCCAGTCCCAGTCGAGGCCGGCGTGCACGAGGAACGTCACCGCCCCGGCGAGCGCGGCGAGTCCGATCGGCGTCCGCCGGCCGGAGCGGAGACCGCCGACCACGGGGGCTGCGAGCGTGCAGGTGAGCAGCAGCCCGACGATACCGAGCTCCGCCGGCATCTCCAGGTAGAGGCTGTGCGCGTCGAGCGCGCCGCCGAAGCGGGCGACGTCTCCGAACGCCGCCCAGGCGAGGTCGTAGGTGCCGGCACCGTCGCCGACGACAGGATGGTGCGAGGTCGCGAGCCACGCGACGTGCCAGTAGTCGCCGCGGACCGACAAGACAGCGGGCGCGGTGAAAACCGTCACGATGTACACACCTGCGAGCAACGCCGCGACGACGCCGGCCGCGATCGACCCCCACCGCCGCTCGAGCGCGAATGCGAGTGCGACTCCGGCCCCGGCGACCGCGGCGACGACGCTGCCGGTGCTGTTCGTCCGCACGAGCGCGACGACGAGCACGATCGCCGCGGCGAGGCACACGGCCGCAACGGCGCCCGACGCGCGGCGCGCTTCCGCCACGCCGAGGACGACGACGATCACGAGCCCGATCGCACACAACACGCCGAGGGCATTCGCGTATCCCAGGGGATACTCGAGCAGGCCACCCTGCTGGTCGGCCTGGTGGATGCCGTGAAGCGCCCGGTCGGCCAGGCTGAACGCTGCGATCCCGGTTGTCGCACACGCCACGCCGAGCACCAGGCCCGACTCGCCGCCGGCGGCGACAAGCGCGACGAAGGCGAGTGCCGCCACCGTGTACATCGGCGTCCGGACCGCCTCCTGCAGAGACGTCGAAGGCTCGCTCGACCATAGCGACGAGAACGCCGTCCAGGCCGCGAGCGCGACAAGACCTGAAATCAGCACGAGCTGTGCCCGGGTCACGCGAAGCGCGGTGCTCCCGATCAGGACGAGCGCAGCGACCGCCGCGAAGGCAAGCGCTGCCCATGGCCAGGTGTGCGGGAAGAAGCCTCCCTGGTCGGAGGCGAGCAAGCAGACGCTCCCGGCTGCCGTCGCGAACGCGGCGAGATCGACGCGAGTCGCGGTCAGGCGTTCAGGCGGTGCCGGCCTCGGTCGGAGTAACTGCGGCAAGTGGCGGTATTCGTGACAGCGGCATTGACCCCTCGATCAGCAGGGGGTCAGCTGGTCAGATCGCTACTGGCAGAAAATGGTCGAACCCTCACCGCTCCGGCGCTGGACAAGTGCCGGGGCCAACGAGGAGGAGGGCGGGATCACCTGCTCGAAGACCCGTGGACCGTCAGCGACGCTGGACGAGTAGGTAGTCGACGCTCCCAGCGATGACCCGTTCATCTCCGCCGGAGTGGCCCGATGAGACGAGCGCGATTCCAGCCGCCCGCGCCAGCTCGCGGAAGTCGCTTGCGGCGATCCAGACGATCTCGGAGCAGCCGACGGCGCGGCACTCGCAACTGAACGGAATCCGCTCGCGCGACGGCTCGGTCAGGCTTGATTGACGGGCTGTATAGGCGAGGAGCGCCTCGTTTCCCCGCCGCTTTCCGTTCCTTGCCCTCTCGCCGGTGTCGATGATCTCTGCCGCGGTCTCGATCATGGCTGCCGCCACTCGGCCACAGCAAGAAGGCGACCCGCGGGTGGCGGTGCGCTCAATCGCCACTCGAACCGCTGACACATCGGGCAGGACAAGCGCAACGGCAACTTCGACATTGCAACATGGATGCCGTAGCCGCAGTTGTCACAGGCAAGGTCGCGGCGAACAGAGACCCGATCCGGGTCGACGCGCACACTGAACAACACAGAATCTGGCCGCGCAGTCCGCACCATCGCTAGCTTCCGCATTGGCCCTCCCAAGGCGTTAGAGGCGTCGGCGCCGACCACGACTCTTGAAGTCGGCCGAAATGCTGCTCCAACCCGCTGTGCTCGGGGCGGACATTTCGCGAAGCCCATCCCCTGGGCCCCGCACGAGCAATTGCTGCGCCGATCGTTGAGACGCTGCACCCGGCACCCTACACACCCAAGCCCGCCTCGCCGAACCGCCGCTTCAAGCGCCCGTCAGGGCGGCGGCGCCACCGTGCGCTGCACGAGCCGCGGGTGAATCACCCCGACGCGAGGCACGCGGACGGAGGACGGCACGATCGCCGAACCGCGGCCGGGGAAGACCGAGACGGTGTAGATCCCGGCTGCGAGGTGCAGCGCGAAGCTGCCCTTGGCGCCGAGCATGGCGCGCGTCGAATGGCCGTTGCGCTTAAAGAGCAGGTAGGCCGCCTCCGGCGGCTGGTCACAGGGCTCGCCGGGGTAACACGCGGTCATGTTCGTCGCGCGCACGAACGTCCCCTTCACGTTCGGCGGCAGCGCGGCGCCGGCACTCGTCGCTGCGACGACGAGCACGAGCAGACAGGTGGCGGCGAGAGCCCGCACGAGCTTCTTATAGCCGCCCCTGCCGGTCGTCCAAACGCCTGGGGGGCCGGCTTTCGCCGGCCCCCCAGGATTCATGCGGTGTTCAGGCGGTTGGTGCTTACGACCCGAAGAAGGTCTGCACCCGACCGACGAGATCTGCCTTGTCGGCAGCCGTGCCGTACGCCTCCATCGGGAAGGCGAGGAACACCACCTTGTACGTCCCGGAGAACGTCAGCGCGTCCGTGTCGGACGCGTCGTCCGTGAACGCCGATGCGGCGGTGCCGTTCGGCGTGATCCGGTCCTCGAACGCGGCGTTGAGCACGCTGTGGTCGAGCGGGATCGGCGCCGATGCCGTTCGTGACGGCGTTGCCCGTGACACCGTGGACCGCAGCGGTCGCCTTGTCGTTCTGCGTCTCGGAGCCGTCCCACGTGATGTGCAGGTAGTCGTGGACGAACGGTGTCGTCCCGGCTGCCTGGTCGAGGATGTCCTGCCCCGACATGAACAGATTGCCGCCGCCGTCCAGGAAGGACTTGAGCTCGGCTCTCGTACGGGAGGATCGGCCCCGGGTAGCTGTTACCCGTGAACCAGTACACGTTCGTGTACGCGTTCAGGAACCCGATGCGGCAGGGTCGGATTGGCCTTCAGATCCCACGTGGTGAAGTCGATCCCGTTCGCGCTCAGAGCCGTCGAGTAGTAGCTCTGGACGTCCGGGATGTTCCCGTCCTCGTCGACCAGCAGCGTGTCCTTCGTGACCGCGATCGTCTTGACGGTCGCGCTGCCCGAGACGGACGAGCTGCCGACCGAGGTGGCCGTGATCGTCGACGTGCTGGTGTCCCCGTCGTTCGCATTGCCGGGCACCGCGACATGGACGCAGACGTTGGTCGTGTCACCCGGGTTGACCGTCGGGGTCGTCGTGATCGGCGTCGTGCACGTCGAGTCGAGGAAGCTGACGGCGTACGTGCCGCCCGAAGTGGACAGCGAGTACGAGTCGGTCGTGAAGCCGAGGTTCTTGACCCCGACGGTGTAGTTCACGCTCGAGCCGGCGTGTGCGGCACCGGTCTGCGTCGACGGGCTGACACTGACCGCGTACGGCGACGCGAGCGTCGTCACCACCGGCGAGCCGGTCGTGTACGGGCCCTCCGACGACGTCGCCTTCATGCCGTCGTTCGTGATCGAGCTGACCTTCTTCTTGAGGGCGTCGGCAATGCTCACTGTGAGCGTCACCGACACGCTCCCCCCGAGGGGATGCTCAGGCCTGACCACGTCACCGTGCCGTTCGAGTTCGACGTGCCACCGTTGCTGGCGGAGACGAAGCTCGTGTTGGCCGGAATCGGATCGGTGATCGTCACGCCCGTCGCGCCGGCGTTGCCGATGTTCCTGAGCGTGATCGTGTACTGCAGCTGGCTCGACGGCCCGACCGGGATGCCCGCGTCGACCTTCGAGAGCACGAGCGCCGGGGCCGGATGCGTCGTTCACCCAGGCGGTACGCGCCGCGGCCATGCGTCCCGGCCGCCATCAGGCCGTGCTGCCGGTCCGCGTCGAGTTGCCAGACGGCGACCTTCGGGAAACCCGAGCCGAGCAGGGCCCAGTGCGCACCGCCGTCGTGGGTGATGAACGCGCCGACGTCGGTGCCCGCATACAGCGTGTTCGGGTACGACGGGTCGAGCACGAGCGAGTTGAGCGGCGCGTTCGGCAGGTTCCCGGTGATGTTCGTCCAGGTCTGTCCGCCGTCGGTCGTCTTGAAGGCGTGACCGGGCTGCTTCGGAGTTGCCTCGTCGTAGCCGTTGTACGCCAGGTACGCGATGCGGTAGTTGCTCCGGTCGACCGCGATGTCGGAGACAGGGCGGTTCGGGAGCTTGCTCTTCTTGGTGTCGATCTGCGTCCAGGTCGGGTTGGCCGCGACCTGGGCGTCCGGGCTGACCCAGACGTTCGAGTCGAGCGTGCCGGCCCAGACTGCGGTGCCGCCGCCGACCCCGATCGCCGAGACCGCACAGGTCCGCGCGCCGTTCGGCGCCGTGCCCGTGCAGCCGGTGGTCAGATCCGGACTGATCAGGTTCCATGTCGCCGAGCCACGTGCGTCGTCGGTCCGGTAGATCCGGTACGAGCCGACGAGCAGCTGGTTCGGGTTGTTCGGGTTCAGCACCCACGGGACGTAGAACTCCGAACGGTCTTGCAGGTTGATCCCGTTCTGGATGAACTGGTTCGAGAAGAACGCCGCTCCGCCGTCCGTGAAGCGGTACAGCGAGTTCGAGATCCCGAAGTACGTGCCGTAGACGAAATTGAAGTTCGTCGGGTCGACGAGCACCTGGCCGCCGTCACCGCCGGCCACGTCGAACCATGAGTTCGAGGCGGTCGACTTGCGCTGCGTCCCGTTGTCCTGCGTTCCGCCCCAGATTCGACCCTGGAGGGTGGGGTTGGTGCCGATCGACGTGTACTGCGCGATGTCGAGGCCCGTCCGGTGAGTGACCCCGGCGTTGAGGGGGTCGACCGTGCCGTTCAGGTCGATCCAGTCGACTTTGTTGAGGGCGTCCGTGATGCTCGGACGTCCGCCCCGATCCGGGCTGTACCACACGCCGCCGTCGTTCCCGATCAGGATGTGATCCGGATTATTCGGATCCATCGCGAGGGCGTGGAAGTCCGGGTGCAGGTCCCAGCCGAGGTTCGAGCCACGTCTGACCGCCGTCCGTCGAGCGGAAGATGCCGCCCGACTGCGGGCTCAGGTCGTAGCCGAACGAGCCGCCGGCGTACACGACGTCCGGGTTCGTCGGGTCGACTTCGATGACGTTGTCGTAGAAGCACTGCGTCCCGCAGTAGTCCTCGACGCTGTCCGCGTCGCTCGGCCCGTGGCCCGACAGCTCGGCCCAGCTGGCCCCTGCATCCGTCGACTTGAACACCTCGGCGATGTGGTGCGAGCCGTCCGGGTTGTTCCAGTCGAGCCCGGCGTACAGCACGGCGGCTGCCGTCGGCGAGGGATGCGAGACCGCGATCGAGAAACGGGTTTGCGCACCGGCGAAGTTCGCGCCGGCAGGCATGCCGTTCATGATCTTGGCCCACGTGTGGCCCGCGTCCGTGCTCTTGTAGATCGCGTCGCCCCAGAACGAGGCATAGAGGATGTTCGAGTTCAGCGGGTCCATCTCGAGGTCGGTGGCGCCGTTTGCCTCCGGAACCTCGCGCAGCAGGTTGAACGTCTGTCCGCCGTCGGTCGACTCCCAGATGCCGAAGCGGGAGTGCACCGCCGGGCTGACGCGCCGCTCGCCGCCGCGACCGCGGAGAACCGCGACGTACAGGTGGCTCGCGTTGTGTGGATCGACCACGATGCGCGAGATCGAGACGCCGACGAAGTAGTCGCCGGAGACGTGATTCCACGTCGTCCCGCCGTCGGTCGACTTGAGGATCCCGTCGCCGAACATGCTGTCGCCCGACAGAGCACCTTCGCCCGTTCCGGCGTAGACAACCTGCGAGTTCGACGGTGCGATCGTGATTGCGCCGACCGTCTGGGTGTCCTGGTCGCTCGTGCGCGGGGTCCAGATCCCGCTCGATGCCAGGTCGGCGACCGGATCCATCGTCCAGATGCCGCCCTGTGCGGCCCCGAGGATGAACCGGCCGTTCGGCTCGATCGCCAACGCGCCGATGCGTCCGCTCAGCCCGTAGAAGTGACTGTCGGACCGGGCGGCCGTGACGACGGGGTTCGGACCGAGTGAGCCCCAGTTGCCGTCGAACGTCGGCGGGTCGGGCCCGGGCGCATTCTTGCTGAGCTTCCGCGCGGCGTTCGACGCGGCCGCCCGCAACGCGCCCGCCTGCGTGATGTCGAGCGGGTTGTCACCGGCGAGGCGCGAGCTCGTGGTGGCCTCGTCGAGCTGCAGGAGGCGCGCCTCCGCTGACTCGTCGCCTTCCTTCGGTGTCGCGCCCGCTCGTAGCGTTGGCGTGTCGTCGCCGCTCAGTGCGACGGCCGTTCCTCCAAACGCGAGCAGACAGGTGAGCGCCGCGAGCGTGAGCAGCAACCAACGCCGACGCCCGCCGGCGAGAAATCGCCTCATTCGTCCCCCTTTTCGTGCGAGATGGCTCGTTCTCCGAGCCGGACCCCCGACTGCGGTCGGAGGACTTATCCAAATCTCGGATCGGATGTCAACTCGGAACCGATATCAACGGCTCCCCGGGCTCCCGCGAGGGGGGACGGGTGGTCGAAAAGCCGTAGTCGACCTTGACAAGGAGCTGTCTGGATCGAGGGCGTAACCGCGTGCTTCCAGGGCGCTCGCGAGGCGATGGCCGCGCGCCTCACGATCCCGCAGGTGGAGCCGAGGTGGTGCTTCGACCCGGCCGCTGGATGGCTACGAGCCCGAGTTGTCGACGATCTGGGCGATCTCGACGAACTCTACGGTGGGTCCAACGCCGTAGAGATCGGTCACCTGCTCCCGCAGTTCGTCGGAGAAGAACTCCGCGGCCGCATCCTTCGACTCCCAGACGTAGAAGTTCGTCGCACGATGGTGCTCCTCGTCGAACGTGAAGAACTTGAACCGCAAGCCCGGCATATCTTCGAACGACGCGCGGGCGTGGTCGGCAACATTGATCACGCGGGAGCGATCGAAGGTGCCCTCGTACTCGAAGATGACGTTGACGCCGATCACCGTGCTCCTCCTGTGGGTTGAGTCGTGAGGGTCGCGAAGCCGAAGCGCCGCTCGGCTCGCCGCGCGTCGCGCCTCTCCTGGATCTGGGCCCTTGGGTGCCCTCCATCTAGAGGGTACGAGGGCGCAGTGCGCGGGTCATCGGTAACCGGGACGATCTTGCGTCCTCAGTCCAGGCGAACGCCCGTCGTCCCTCCGAACGAGAGCCACACGGACTCTCGGTCTGGAGGGCGAGGAGTTGCCGGTCGAAGCGGCGTGCTCCGATCGTGAGACGTATCGTCGGCGGCGTCGATCGGAACGGAGGAACGTGATGGCAGACGACTGCCGGCTCGACGGCGTGCTGGCCGCCGTCTGATGGATCTCGAGCTGAACGGCAAGGTTGCAGTCGTGACCGGCGGCAGCAAGGGCATCGGCCTGGCGATCGTCCGCATGCTCGCCGAGGAGGGGGCGCGGGTCGTCGCGGGCGCGCTGACCACCGAGAGCCTGCAGGGGCTCGACCGGGTCTACCCGGTCGCGGTCGATCTTGTCGAGCCGGATGGATCCCAGCGACTCGTTGCCGAGGCGGTCGACCGCCACGGGGGCGTCGACGTGCTCGTCAACAACGTCGGCGGCGTCAAGCTGCGTGTCGACGGTTTCCTGAGCATCACCGACGCCGACTTCGAGCACTCGCTACAGCTGAACTTCTTCGCCGCCCTGCGCGCGACGCGTGCTGCGGTCGCCGCGATGCTCGAGCGCGGGGGCGGGACAATCGTCAACGTCGCCTCGGTCAACTCCTTCTTCCACCCGGACGGCCTCGTGATCGACTACGGAGCGGCGAAGGCCGCTCTGCTCAACGTCGCGAAGGCTCTGTCGCAGGAGCTTGGACCGAAGGGCATCCGGATCAACAGCGTCTCCCCCGGCCCGGTCGCGACCGACCTCTGGCTGGGCGCCGACGGTGTGGCGGCGACCCTCGGGAAAGCGGCGGGGATCGAGGCGGACGCCGTTCGAAAACAGGCGACAACCGGGATGGCGACTGGACGCTTCACGACGCCGGAAGAGGTGGCGACGCTCGTCGTCTTGCTCGCATCACCTCGCACCGCCAACGTGACCGGCTCGAACTACGTGATCGACGGCGGGCTCGTCAAGACGATGTAACTGCCCACTCGAAAAACACTGGAGGAGCGAGGGCGCTTTACGGCGCCCTCGCTCGTGACGGTCGGGGGTCCCGGAGGTATCGCGTTCCGACAGCACCGCCCTCCTTCAACTCTGCGTGGCCTCCCGGTACGGAGCCAGGAAGGTTGTCAGCGTCTCCAGCAGCGCCTCGGGGGCTTGCTCGGCGACCCAGTGTGCGGCTCCCGCGAGGACAACGCCTTGCACGTCGTCGGCGACAAGCGTCATCGTTGTTTCGACGCCTTCCATCCCACTCTCGGCGCCACCGATTGCAAGGACTGGCATTGGAAGCCGTCGGCTCTTGCGCTCCTCGTTCTGCGCAGCTGTCGCCGGAATCGCACGGTAGAACTCGAAGCTGCCACGCAAGGCTTCCGGGCTCGCAGCCAGGGTCTTGACGTAGTGCTCGACGGTCTCGTCGGGCAGCTTCGACGTACCCGCCGACGCGGCGAACTCGGAGCCGAAGCGATCGGCATGCCGGTGTCCGTTCCGTATACCGCGAAGCGCTGATGGCCGAGGGCATCCATCAACGCGACGAGGTCGTTGCCGAGAGTGCCGATGTCGTACCCGTCATGCGGTTTGTCGGAAAGGCCGATGCCACGTTGGTCGACCGCGACGACTTCGAAGTCGCGGGCGAGCGTGGGCATCACCATCCGCCACGCGTACCAGGTCTGTGGCCAGCCGTGGATGAGCAGTAGCGGTGGGCCATCACCTCCGATGACGGCGTGTAGGCGCAGGCCGCCGCCGATGTCGACATACCTGCTGGTGAACGTGTCCGCAAAACCGTCCGGAAGGTTCGGCGCCTCCGAGACCGAGCCGCGGCCGTCAGCTACCGGAAGTTGAGTGACAGCTGTCGTCATCAGGATCTCCCTTCGATCAGCGCAGCGACCTGAACGTCGCGCGCATCTCCTGGCTGAACAATTGCGGCTCTTCCCAGGCGGCGAAGTGGCCGCCTTTGTCGACGTCGTTGAAGTAGACGACGTTCGGGTAGCTCGCCTCGACCCAGCTGCGCGGCGTCCGCCAGATCTCGCCGGGGAACGTCGTGAAGCCGAACGGGATCGCCGTCGCCGGCAGGGGCTTCTGGCTCGCGGCGGGAGCGTCGGGGCCGTAGGCCTCCCAGTACGACCGGGCCGCCGAGGCGCCGGTGCCGGTCAGCCAGTACAGGGTGATGTTGTCGAGGATGTGATCCCGTGTGAGGTTGCCCGCCGGCTGCCCGTCGACGAAGGCGCGGGAGATCTTGTAGTAGCTGTCCGTGTCGTGGTCTGCCATCCAGGCTGCCAGGGCGACAGGAGAGTCGAGCAGCCCGTAGCCGATCGTCTGCGGCCGCGTGGCCATCTCGACGAAGTAGCCGTTCCCGGACTGCCGGAAGGTGGCGATCTGCGCGGCCGCGGCGCGTTCCTCGTCGGTGTTTGTCGGCATGGGGCCGTTCAGCGCCGGCACGAGCAGGTTCGTGTGGATGCCGATCAGCCCCTCGGGTGCCTGGCGGCCCATCGCGTCGGTGATGCCCGCGCCGACGTCGCCGCCCTGGGCGACGTAGCGGCTGTAGCCGAGCCGGTGCATCAGCTCCGCCCAGGCCCGTGCCGTCCGGCCCAGATCCCAGCCGACCTCGGTCGGCTCGGCGGAGAGGCCGTAGCCGGGGATCGACGGCAGCACGAGGTCGAACGCGTCCTCGGCGCGACCGCCGTGCGCGGCCGGGTCGGTCAGCGGACCGACGGTCTCGAGCAACTCGATCACCGAACCCGGCCAGCCGTGCGTCATGACCAGCGGCAACGCGTTCTCCTGCTCCGACCTGACATGGATGAAGTGGACCTCCACCCCGTCGATCTCGGTCGTGAACTGAGGCAACGCGTTCAGCTTCGCCTCAGCCCTGCGCCAGTCGTACTCGCTCGCCCAGTAGCGGGCGAGCGCCCGCATCGTCGCCAACTGCACGCCCTGCGAGCGGTCCGACACAAGCTCCCCGGACGGCCAGCGGACCGCGTCGATCCGGCGACGCAGGTCACCCAACGCCTCCTCGGGAATCTCAACATGGAAGGGACGGATCTCGATGGCGGTCTGAACGGTGCTACTCACGCCTACCTCCCTTGACTCGCTTCGCTTACGTACGGCTGACCCGATCCTCGTCCGGCTCAGTCGACCACGACCAGGAACGGCCTCCCCTTCTCGACCACAGAGGTCGCGAGCGCCGCCGCGTGCCGCTGCAGATCGGTACGCCAGCGCCCGGGCGCCTGCTCCACCGCGCTGCCCATTTCGCACCTCCACGCTCGCACAGCCGACAAATCGCGGCCGATCGCGACCCCTCGACATCGAACGCTAGACGAAAACCGGGCCAGCCCGCCGGCAACCTCGGATCACATTCGCGAGGGCTGCCGTCAGGTCCCACCAGCCCGTAGGCGCTCGGCACGACCGCCGCGGACCCCCATGCGGATGGGCGGCAACGACCCGGTCGCCGGCAAGACCACCCTTGTAGTCTCGGACCCAGTGGAGCGCAAGTGGTGGACCTTGCTCGCGAGCTGCATCGCGATCTTCATGCTGCTGCTCGACGTGACGATCGTGAACGTCGCGCTGCCGTCGATCGAGCGCGACCTCGGCGCGGACTTCAGCGACCTCCAGTGGGTGATCGACGCCTACGCGCTGACCCTTGCGGGCTTCGTATTGGCGGCGGGGTCGCTGGCCGACATGGTCGGCCGCAGGCTGCGTCTTCATGCTCGGGCTGGCGATCTTCACCGCTTCGTCGCTGGCCTGCGGCCTGGCTCCCGACCCGCTCTTCCTGAACGTCTCGCGCGGGGCGCAGGGGTTCGGTGCGGCGATGATGTTCGGCACCTCGCTGGCGCTGATCGCGCAGGAGTTCCAGGGTCGCGAGCGCGGTACCGCGCTCGGCATCTGGGGCGCGACCACGGCCGCGGCGGTCTCGACCGGACCGCTCGTGGGCGGTGCGCTCGTGGACGCGCTGTCGTGGCGCTGGGTTTTTCTCGTCAACGTGCCGGTCGGCCTGGCCGCGCTCGTGGTCGCGCGGTTGCGGTTGCGCGAGTCCCGCGACCCGGCCGCCGCCGGCGTCGACCTGCGCGGGGTGGCGCTGCTGTGCCCCGCGCTCTTCCTGCTCGTCTACGCGCTGATCCGCGGCAACGAGGAGGGCTGGGGGAGCGCCCTGATCGTCAGCTGCTTCGCGGCCTCCGCACTGCTGCTCGTGCTGTTCGTGGTCGTCGAGCGCCGCGACCGCGCCCCGCTGCTCGACCTCTCGTTGTTCCGCAAGCCGGCCTTCACGGGCGCCACGATCGTCGGCTTCGCGCTGCGGCGTCGATCTTCTCGATGTTCCTCTACATCACGCTCTTCTTCCAGAACGTGCTGGGCTTCTCGCCGTTCGAGGCCGGGCTCCGGTCGTTGCCGGTCACCGCGCCCATTCTGTTCGTCTCGCCGCTGAGCGGCCGGCTGACGGCACGCGTGCCGGTGCGGCTCCTGCTCGGGACGGGGCTCGCGTTCGTGACCGTCGGGCTACTGCTGATGGGGAACCTGTCCGACTCGTCCGGGTGGACCGCGCTGCTGCCCGGCCAGATCCTGGCCGGCATCGGGATAGGCCTGGCCACCCCGGGGCTGGCCTCGACCGCCGTCGGCGTGGTCCGCCCGCAGCTGAGCGGCATGGCGTCGGGCGCGAACAACACGGCTCGCCAGCTCGGGCTCGCCACCGGGATCGCCGGCCTCGGATCGATCTTCCAGTCGAAGATCGAGTCGACGCTCACCCCGCTGGTCGCGGGCACGTCCGCCTCGTCGCACGTCCACGAGCTTTCGCGGGCTGTGGCGTCAGGCGGGACCGGGCACGCCTTGCGGGCGGTGCCGCCCGCCGACCGCGACAAGGTGGTGGACGCCGCGCACCACGCGTTCGTGACGGGCTTCAACACGATCGCGTTGGTGAGCGTGGCCGTAGCGGCGGTGGGTTCCGTGGCGGGGTATGCGCTGGTGCGGTCGCGGGACTTCGTGGCCGCCGACGCCCCGGCGCCGGCTCCGGAGCCGGCGCACGCGTAGGCAGCAGAAGAAGCGGCTACCGGCGGACGACGTTGCGGCATAGGTTGAAGTCGGCCCGGGTTGATGTCAGCAGCGGCCTCGGCGTTTCGGGTCGCCGCCCGGCTTGCTTCGTCGCCCGTGCGGGTCTCGTTCGGACGGACGATGGGCAATCGCCTGCGCTGAGGACGCGAGATCGTCCCGTCTACCGATGACTCGCGCACCACGCGCCCGTAGCCTCCAGGTCATTCGACGGTCTAGTGAGGAGACACGAACCGTGAACTATCTCGAGATCGCCCTGTTCCCAGACCTCCTCGAGGAAAGCCGGCGCGAACTTGAGCGCGAGCGCGAGCGGAAGCACAGATCCGGGAGGCGCGCGCGGCGTGTCGAGCGGCCCTCCCACTTCGCGACCCTGACGGCGTGGCTGCGCCACGCGCTCCGACGCGACCCGTGCCGTCCTCTCGTCGAGGGTTGCTGAACCGCGCTGCCTGAGTGGAAGAAACCGCCGTTTAGAGTCGCCGGCGGAGCCAGATCATCTAGCGAAAGGACGGCCTGCCATGTCGACGGAAAGCCAGCCTGCAACGAATCCGAACCAAGCGCTGTGGGAGAAAGGCGACTTCACCCGGATCGCGGCATCGATGCGCGAGAGCGGTGACGCGCTCGTCGGCACACTTGGCATCTCGGAGGGCCTCGATGTCCTCGATCTCGGGAGCGGTGACGGGACAACAGCAGTGCCTGCAGCAAAGCTGGGGGCGAATGTCTTGGGCGTCGACATCGCCGGCAACCTGGTCGAGGCGGGGAACGCGCGGGCGGCCAGCCTTGGCTTGAGCAACTGCAGGTTCCAGCAGGGCGACGCGACGAATCTCGTGGAACTGGACGACGACAGTTTCGATCTTGTCGTCAGCATCTTCGGTGCGATGTTCGCCCCGAGACCGTTCGACGTCGCAAAGGAGGTCGTTCGGGTGACGCGCCCGGGAGGCAGGATCATCATGGGCAACTGGATTCCCAATGATCCGACACTGGTGGCCCAGATCCTGAAGATCAGCTCTGCTTACTCGCCGCCCCCGCCGGAAGGGTTCGTCAGTCCGATGACCTGGGGCGTCGAGAGCGAGGTGATCGAGCGCTTCACCGCCGCAGGCGTGCCCGAAGGACAGATTGCGTTTGAGCGCGACACGTACGCGTTCAACTATCCGGGAGCACCATCTGAGTTTCTCGCCGAGTTCAGGGCGTATTACGGGCCGACGATGAACGCCTACGACGCAGCCGCAAAGGACGGACGCGCAGAGGACCTTCACTCGGAGCTCGACACGCTGTTCGACGCGCAGAATCGCAGCGGGAACGACGAGACGACATCGATCTCTGCGAACTTCTTGCGCGTCAGTGTGGCGACCTAGACAGGCAACTCGAGCCGGAGCTCACGCGGTGCGGCGCGTCACGTAAAGTGGACGCTCGCGTAGCCGAGGGCTTCAACTTCCCGCCTCGCGCTTAGCCTCAGCGAAACGCTCCCAATCCGGGACCGCCCGGCGGCGACGCTCGAACCACGCGGAACCGATCAGCCACAGCGTTTTGCGAGACACTCGTTCCTCTGCCATGGCGTTGCCGAAGAGTGGAACCTGTACTGGATCACCGACGGCACTTACCAGTCGGCTTTCCTGACGACCTAGGACGGCGTCGGCGACCCTGCGCGCATGCCATTCTGGCGATGTCTGCGCGTACATCTGACATGCGTAGATAAAGGAGCTTCGATGCGTGAGAGACAAGGCGACGAGCGGAGCGCGATCATCTTCGGAGCGCGGAACCTCGGTCGGGCGGTGATCGAGGCGCTCGTGGCGGACGGTTGGGCGGTAGCGGGGGTCGCGCGGTCGCAGGCCACCCTCGACGGCGTAAGCGAGGCAGGAGCGCTGGCCCTCAAGGCTGATGTCACCGACCCGGCGAGCGTGCACGATGCGCTCGAGGAGGCAGCCTCAGCGCACGGCGGCATCGACCTCGCGGTGAACGCCGCCTCGGCATACGGTGGCGATCGCAGCGGGCCCTTCGGCGGCGGCCCGATCGTCGCGGCCGACCCTGGCGCCTTCGACGCCTGGGCTGCGGCACCCGCACGGGCAGCCTTCTCGTTCCTGTCCGCAGGCGGACGCTTCGCCCTCGCTCAGGGACGCGCGGCGACGCTGATCCAGGTCACGGGCGGATCCGCGCGCCGCGCAATGCCCGGCCGCGGTCTCTGGGCGGCCGGATCATTCGGGGTCAGGGCAATCGCCAACGCGGCCGCCCTCGAGCTCCGCCCCCACGGGATCCAGGTCACGCTCCTGATCATCGACGCCGGCATCGAACCACTCACCGGCGCCGCCCGTCCCGGAGTGGAACCCGCCGCACTCGCCGACCCGCACCAGGTCGCCGACGCCATCAGATTCCTCGCCAACCAGGGCACCCGCGCCGCAACCCACGAATTGCAGCTCACTCCGCTCGCCGAAAACTGGACGCCCTGACTTGGCCCCATCAGCCCCGTCTTCGCCGACTGTCCGGCCTGCCGCCCCTGATCATCCAAGCCGGAACTCACGAGGTTCTTCTCGACGACGCCCTCCGCCTCGCGCGACAAGCCGCCGCGGCCGACGTCGAGGTCAAGGTCGCGCGATGACCGACGCAGCGCGGCTGTGCGAGTTGAGCTGGTCAACTTTTTCGCGGGGCAACTGTCGGGCGATGTTGCAAGCGCCGGCAGCCGGGTAACTACTGGGAACTCCAAATCGAGGGGCTCGTGCGATGGCGAAGGGCTACATCCATACGGTGTTGAAGGGCGGCCAGTGGGTCAACGAGGTCGAGGGGGGCGACCGGTTCGGAGACGAGTACGGCCGGAAGGATGAGGCCGTCGACGAGGGTCGGATACGCGCGATCCGGAATCAAACCGAGCATGTGATCCACAACGAGGATGGCACGATCAGCGAGCGCAACTCATACGGCGGCGATCCGGCAGACCGTCCTGGCTAGTTGTCGTCGAGCGGAATGCCGGGGGCGGCTCCTACACAGCGGTCTCCGCCCCGGCCATGCTGGGTGTCGCTCAGTCAACGCTGATCGCGAGCTTGCCGCGGACGTGCTCGGTGGCGAGGACCTGCATCGCGTCGGCGGCGCGGTCGAGCTCGAAGGTGTCGTGGATATGCACCTGCAGCGTGCCGTCGTCGAGCAGTGCTGCGAGGCGACGAAGATTGTCCTCGCTCGGCACTGCCATCACGTTGGTGCGGCCCGTGCCTTCCCCGGCGGCGCCGTTCGACGAGGCGATACGCGCACCGTCTTTGAGCGCCCCGTCAAAAGCCCCCGGCGCGTACGAGACGAGATCGAGCAGTGCGTCGACGCCGTCAGGGTGGCGTTCACGGACGGCGGCGACGATCTCGCCGTCGCGGTCGGGGTGCTCGCTGGCGCCGAGGTTGCGCAGGTAGTCGGCGTCCTCGGGCAGCGCGGGCGCGATGACCGAGGCACCGGCGCGGGCTGCGAGCTGCACGGCGAAACTGCCGACGCCGCCGGTCGCGCCGACGATCAGAATCGTGTTTCCCT
The DNA here is from genome assembly GCA_963742615.1 of uncultured Thermoleophilia bacterium. Lineage (GTDB taxonomy): Bacteria > Actinomycetota > Thermoleophilia > Gaiellales > Gaiellaceae > PALSA-600. The sequence goes on from CAVUMS010000006.1 coordinate 230,876, forward strand.
CCGACAGCGCGAGCGCGTCGATCGCCGCGAGTGCGGCGATGCCCGCGAGTGGGGCGGCACCCGCCGCGGCGAGGTCGAGCGAGGCGGGTTTCGGCGCGACCTGCATCCCTGGAGTGACTGCGATCGACTCGGCCCAGCCGCCCTCGTGGACGGTGGGATTCGCGTGCAAGAGGAAGCCGAAAACCTCGTCGCCAACCGCATATCCCTCGACGTTCACGCCGATTGCTTCGACGGTACCCGCGTAGTCACGACCGAGGATGACCGGAAAGTCGTGACCGACCATTTCCCGCAGCATCCCCGCCGCGATCGCGTTATCGACGGGGTTGACCGAAGACGCGCGCACGCGCACGACGAGCCCCTCGGCCGTGGCTGTCGGAACTGGCAGATCGTCGCGCACGGCAGGAGCGGCGTCGAAGGAATCGAGCGTGACGGCTCTCATCAGTAACTCCTCGGTTGTTCGTGCCAGCCGGTCGCGATCACCGTATCTGGCGAGGAGAGCGTCCGGCCTGCGGCTCGACTGACGATTCGTAACGCTGGCTCCGCCAGCGATTTCAAAGTACTCCGATAGCGAGTACTCTCCTGAGACTGGCCCTGCGGCCAGGGTTCCGGCCGAAGGCCCGAAGTCCGTCGATCGAGCCCCCGGGCGCGGGAGACGACACGAGTCGAGGCAAACAGAGTCCGGTTGCAGGGCCAGCTTGTTGGCTCTCGCGGCTGGAGCTACATCGCCTTCTCGGCGAGCCCGTTGTCTCCTCGCGACCGTCGGGCCCCTCGGTGGCGGATCGCATCGCTTCGTAGACGTTGTCCCAGTGGCTCGTGGCGGGCCCGTGTCCGCTGAAGAACGCCCAATCATGAAGAGTTCAACGGCTGGAGGTTCTGAGGCGCGAGCCAACCGCTCAGGAAGTCGGGTAGTTCTGGCGCCAGTACGCCTCGGCCCAGTCGAGCACCTGAGCGAGACTCTTCCCTTTCGCCCCTCGCCTGGTGTCAACGGTGAAACCTTGCCGAGCCATATGTGTCGGCGAGGTGGGGCTGAAGTTCGCCTCGAACGAACCGGGAAGCTTCTCGCGGACGCGGATCGTCACATCCACAAGTTCGCGGGTCGCTTCAGGAACCTCCATCGATGCAGTGCTATCCGGTCACGCCGCGCTGGTCAAGGGTTTGCCTGGAGATGCGCCCCGACATCGAGCTCCGGATCACAGGCGCGACGCCTCCCCGTTTGGGTGGAGTTCCTTGAACCCGTGGCCCGCGGGTGCTAGGTCGATGTCGGCCCGGTTACCCGATCCCCCTCCCACCGGCGGCCGGGCTGTCGGGGCGGTGTTCCCCGGCATGCGGGGTACAGCAGCCTCGTGACACCGCCTCGACCTAGCTTTGCGGCGATTCCGACTCTAGGAGTCGTCGTCCTCGTCGTCCGCTTCGCGAAGGTGCCGACTGTCGTCGAGGGTGCGGAGCATCCCCAGCCCGGCGGCCTCGATCTGGCGCGTGCGTTCGGCCGTCAGGCCGAACACGAGGCCAACCTGCTCGAGACTGCGGGGCTGACTGTCGTTGAGCCCGAACCGCATCTCGAGGACTTGACGAGTGCGGTCCGGAAGCGTCGCCAGGCACCTCGACAACATGGCGCTTTGAAACGCGGTGTGGACCGATTCCTCGGGCAGGGCCGAGGTGTGGTCCTGGAGCAGATCTCCGAACTCGGTCGCGCCGTCGTCGCCGATGGGTGTGGCGAGTGAGATCGGTTCTGGCGGCAGGTTCCGAAGCAACTCGACCTCGTCGATCGTGAAGCCGAGCTCGCCGGCGATGTCCAGGTTGGTGGCCTGCCGGCCCTGATGCCGGAGGTCGCGCTCGGCGTGCCGGACGGCGCGGAGCTTCGCGTCGACGTTGACGGGGAGGCGGATCGTGCGCGAGCTGTTTGCGATCGCGCGGGACACCGACTGGCGGATCCACCACGTTGCGTAGGTCGAGAACTTGTAGCCCTTTCGCCAATCGAACTTCTCAGCGGCCCGGGCAAGCCCGATCGTCCCCTCCTGGATCAGATCGAGGAACGGGACGCCCTGGTGCCGGTATCGCTTGGCGATCGAGACGACGAGGCGCAGATTCGCCAGCATCAGCTCCTGCTTGGCGCTTTCGTCGCCGCGCTCGATCCGCTTCGCGAGTCGGATCTCCTGGGGCGAGGTCAGCAGCGCTGACTTTGCCGACCTGCGCCAAGAAGGGATCGAGTGGGTTCGCATCCTGTCGTCGAACCATGTGCACGTCCTCTCGATACATCGGAACGACTTGCCCGGTGGAAGGCACGAGAGGGCCCGATCGGTGCCGGGCCTCTCTGCTGACGCGCAGTAGGTCCGAGCTACGCGACGGCGACGACGCGGTCCGACTGTGCGACGACCTTGCCGGTCGTGATTTTCGGAGCGTTGGGGATGGCCGTGCCGAGGTTCTCGTCGGCGATCCACTTCGAGACGAGCTTGGTGGACTCGTCAGCCTGCTCGGAGGTTTCGAAGAGACCGAGCGAGCTGAAGACGCCGTTGCCGTCCTCGATCAGGAAGTAGCCGCCGAACCCGGGCAGCTTGCGAAGCTGCGGCACGAGCGTCTCGTTGACCTTGCCGGCGACCTCGTCCGTGCGGGTCGATGTCGACACCTTCGTAACGACGAATGGTGGCATGCATGTGATGCTCCTTCTGTTCTCCTGCAGGACAGAACGCTCGAATGGGCGCACTGCAGCGGTCAGGCCAGGGTCACAGTCGGAGAGGAAAGTGCTCGAGCCTCGGCGGCTTCAACAACTAGAGCCAACGCGCTGAGCACAGTCTACCCGCGATCTGCGGCGCCGTCGGATTCGCCGCGGTCGTCTCAGCGGCGACCCGCGCGTCGCTTTGATCTTTGAGCGCCTGGTAGGTGGCGGAGCTCTTCGAGGGCAAGCCCGGCTCCGCGCGCGACTGTCGTGAGAGGGTCGTCCGGGGTGGCGACGACGAGACCGGTGCGCGTGCGCAGGAGTTGGTCGAACGAACGCAACAAGGCGCCGCCCCCCACCAAGGTCAGGCCGCGGCGGGCGATGTCAGAGGAAAGCTCGGGAGGTGTCCGCTCGAGGACGAGCTCGATGCCTTCAATGATCTGTGCGAGGGGACGTTGGAGGGCGGCGCATACCGAGTCTGCGTCAACCGTTACGCGTCGCAGGAGGCCTGTGGCCAGCTCGCGGCCGGCGACACGTGCGACCGACGACTTGCCGCTCTCGTTGACCGCGGCGCCGATTGCGAGCTTGACCTTCTCGGCTTGCTCTTGCCCGATCAACAGCCCCTGGCTGTCTTGCAGAAGCTTGACAATCGCATCGTCGAGGTCATACCCGCCGACTCGGACCGAATGCGATACGACCATTCCCCCGAGTGCAGTGACCGCCATCTCGGATGTGCCACCGCCGACATCGACGACGAGCGAACCGACCGACTCGGCAACCGGTAGCTCCGCACCGATCGCCGCCGCGAGCGGCTCCTCGATCAAGTACGCACGCGAGGCGCCGGCAGCACGCGTGGCGTCCTCGACCGCGGATCGCTCGACCTGGGTTACACCGCTCGGAACGCAGACCATCACCTCAGCACCGCGGCCGACCTTGCTGGCGGCAGAACGAATGAAGTAGCGAAGCATCTGCTCGGCCATCTCAAAATCCGCAATCACGCCATGGCGCAACGGCCGCGTCGCCGTGATATGAGCCGGCGTCCGACCGATCATGCGTCGTGCATCCGAACCCACCGCGTACACCTCGCCGGTACGCTCATCGACCGCCACCACCGACGGCTCGAACGCCACAACGCCGCGGCCAACCTGGTAAACGACCGTATTCGCCGTACCCAAATCGACGGCGAGCGTCCGCTCCGACCCGAACCGCAAGCGGGCTAAACCCGCAAGACCCACACCCCCACCGTACCCCGCCCCGTCGGTGCACCCACTAGGGGACCCTCAAGATGCCCCGCGGCACAAGCCGCGTCCGGCTGCTCCCGGCAGACCAGTGTCGAAGACGACGATGTTGCAGGGGCCGGCCGGCGATGCGGTCGACCATGGCGTCGGCGGCCGCGAGACCCGCCGCGATCTGGTCGTGGCCGGGCTGGCCCAGCACGACCCCGGTGATCGTCGTCCACTTGCCGTCGACCCAGCGGATGACCCGGAAGGCGAAGCAGCCGCCGGCCGCGGCGGTCGAGCCGGTCTTGACGCCGACAAACCCGTTGTACCCGAGCAATGTGTCGGTGTTGCGCACGATGCCGGCGACCGGCAGCGTCGCGCTCGGTGTGGCGACGATGCTCGCGAACACCGGCAGACCCATGGCGCGATCGACAACACGCACCTGGTCGGCGGCAGTCGACAGGGTTGCGTCGTCGTAGCCGCTCGGGTCGGTGTAGCGGGTGTGGGTCATTCCCAGCAACCGTGCGGTGGCGTTCATCCGGGCAACAAACCGGCCCTCCGAGCCGGCGTCCCATCGCGCCAGAACCGCGGCAATGTTGTTCGCCGACGGCAGCAGCAGCGCCTGCAGCGCCTGTCGTTCGGTCAACTGCTCTCCGGCCGCGGTGGGCACAACGGACTCGTCCTGTCCGGCCCGGCGGTCGGTGTCGGCGACATCGGCGTCAGTGAGGCTGATCGTCGGGCCCTCCTCGCCGAGCCGGAGCGGGTGGTCACGGAGCACGAGATAGGCCGTCATCACCTTCGCGACGCTGGCGATCGGAGCCGGGTGCTGGTTCGGGCCGGCGTGGACTTGCGACTGACCTGTTTGGATAAACGCGGCTTGGCCATACGCCGGCCACACCGCGCTGGGCACCGCTCCGCCAGGCACACCACGACGCACACTGCGAAGGACATCGAGAGGTGATGCGGCAGTCGAGGACGATGACGCCGGCAACTGATAGCCGAGGGCGGCGATCGCCGCGATGACGACAAACAGGCCGGCGACACGGATCTTGCGAGTCCGACAGATCGTTGTTCGTGCAGGTTCGCGGTAGGCCATGCCTCCATTCAAGGCAGCGCGGTGTTCCCACCACGTATGTGGTTTTCGATATGCCGACGATACGCGCCGGCTCTAGCATCGGAGCATGCGTGTGTTGATCGTCGAGGACGAGCCCTATATGGCGGAAGCCATCCGCGATGGGCTACGCCTGGAAGCGATCGCGGCAGACATCGCAGGTGACGGTGACACCGCTCTGGAGCTGCTGAACGTCAACGCCTACGACATCGCCGTCCTCGACCGAGATATTCCTGGACCTACCGGTGACGAGATCGCCGAGCGCATCGTCGCTTCCAGTACCGGCATGCCAATTCTCATGCTCACCGCTGCCGACCGCCTCGACGACAAGGCCACCGGGTTCGAGCTCGGCGCCGACGACTACCTCACGAAGCCGTTCGAACTCCGAGAACTCGTGCTCCGTCTCAGAGCACTCGACCGCAGACGCGCCCACAACAGGCCACCCGTGCGGGAGATCGCGGGCCTGCGGCTGGATCCGTTCCGCCGAGAGGTCTACCGCGACGGCCGCTACGTCGCACTGACCAGGAAGCAGTTCGCAGTGCTCGAAGTTCTCGTCGCCGCCGAAGGCGGTGTCGTCAGCGCCGAAGAGCTCCTGGCGCGAGCATGGGACGAGAACGCAGACCCGTTCACCAACGCCGTGCGCATCACCGTCTCGGCACTGCGCAAACGCCTCGGCGAACCCTGGATCATCACCACCGTGCCCGGCGTCGGCTACCGCATCGATACCCAACCAGGACCTGGCCGTGAGGGAGAAGAGCGTGGATAGAGCGGCTGGTCTGAGCGTTCGCCTCAAACTCACGCTCAGCTACGCCGGCTTCCTCATGCTCGCAGGCGCCTTGCTGCTCGCCGCCGGGTACTTCTCCCTTTCGCGCGGTGTGCACCCTGGTGTGATCTTCATGGTGCGCAGCCACGCCGACCTCCTGCGCGATTTCGCTCCGACCGCGGCCATCGTGATGGCGTTCCTGCTGGTGTTCGGTCTGCTGGGAGGATGGCTTCTCGCCGGCCGCATGCTCGCCCCCCTGACTCACATCACAGACGCCACACGCATCGCCGCGAACGGATCACTGTCCCACCGAATCCAGCTAGAGGGCCGCAAAGACGAGTTCCGAGAACTCGCCGACGCCTTCGACACCATGCTCGCACGCCTCGAAGCACACGTCGCCGAACAGCAAAGATTCGCAGCCAACGCCTCCCACGAACTGCGCACCCCGCTGGCGATCACGCAGACACTTCTCGACGTGGCCCGCAACGATCTGAACCGCGACACGGGCGAACTCGTCGACCGCCTCCACGCCGTCAACACCAGAGCGATCGACCTCACCGACGCACTGCTCCTGCTCAGCCGCGCCGACCAACGGTCATTCACCCAGGAACACGTCGACCTATCCCTCATTGCGGAAGAAGCCACCGAAACGCTCCTGCCCCTCGCAGAAAAACGCGGCCTCACCATCGAGACCTCCGGCGACCTGACCACTACCGTCGGCTCACACGCGCTCCTGTTGCAGCTGAGCACGAACCTCGTACACAACGCGATCGTCCACAACCTGCCCGAACACGGGACCGTGTGGGTCACGACCAGCGTTCGCCCCGAGGGTGCGGTGCTCGCCGTTGAGAACACCGGCGCGAAGCTCACCCCCCGGCTAGTTGCCACGCTTGCCGAGCCGTTTCAGCGCGGCACCAAACGCATACGCGCCGACCATGCAGGTGTCGGCCTCGGCCTGGCAATCGTCAAGAGCATCACCCAAGCACACGACGGAACCCTCACCCTCACGCCCCGTACCGCCGGCGGGCTCCGCGTCACCGTGCAACTGCCCGCACCGCCACCGCACAATGGCAGATGACGATCAGGGGAATTGCCGCAGGGGCCCGGCACCCCCGCACCCGGCCCGGGCCTACCACCGAGATCAGCGGCAGGCTCCCGGCCGAGGAGCGGTGGCGGACGTCAGTCGCGGATCTGGAACGGGATGACGGCGATGTTCGAGGCGACGCCGTAGGCCTCGAGGTCGACGGCGTTGATGCGGCCGTCGTGGTTCGAGTCGGGCACGACCGCCGGGGCGTCGTTGTAGATTCCGTCCTTGTTCTTGTCGGCCGCGACGGCGACCCGCAGCACCGAGCGGACGTTCTTGCCGAAGCTCGGGGCCCCCACGATCCAGGTATCCCAGATCTCGTTTGTCTTCTGGTTCGTGAAGCCGGTCAGGTTGAAGAGGTTGGCGAGATTCTGAGCGTTCTTGGCCCCGACCGTGGTGGTCGAGAGGAGCACGATCAGGCCGGGCACCTTCTCGTCGACGCCCGGCGCGAAGGTGCCGGGAAAGGGGGCCTGGTTCTGGTGTGTCGTCGGTCCCGTGAGCTGGAAGTCGGCCCCACTCGCGGCGAGGCTCGGGTACCGGAGAGCGAGATCGACCAAGAACCCCTTGCTCTGCTTTCCGGCGATGTCCCCGGTCCGGGGCGCGAAGACCTCCACCTGCACCGGTGAGGCGGCTTGCCTCGAGGCACCCCCGCTGGCGGCCCCACTCGCGGTCGCCACGACGACGGCCGCGAGCGCGACAAGGAAGAGGGTGGTGAACAGCGTTCGCTTATGCACTGGAATCTCCTTTACTTGGGTGGCATTGCTCGGAAATCAAGGACACCGCGAGCCGCCAGGTATTCCCCGCGAGCTCGACGAGAGCCGTCTACGTGACGACGTTCCGGGGCCCCACGCTGGATGCGCGCTCTGGCAATCCGCTTCGCGCATACGCGCGTGCGCGCCGGCGAGGACATGGGTCACAGCGGCTGGCTGCCGGTAACCAGGTCCCGCGCCACGTAGACCGCCGCAGGGGATGGCGCCTCGTTCGGTCGCTGAGAGCTGCGGGAGACTCGACTCGGTTTGGTAGGCCGACTAGCTGATCAGGAGCTCCCGATCGCCGACGTCGCGCTCCCGGCAACTAGGAAACGGCGAGTTGAGTCGGCGCCCTCGGGTCGCAACGCAAGCATCCACGAACCGGGCGAGCGGAACAGGTTCTTCGGCGGTACTGACAGCCGCTTGATCCTCGCAATGCGCGTCAGTTTTTTGGCCAAAGACTCGATCGGCGCGGGAAGCTCGACCGCCCCGCGCACCGGCTAGCCGACCCGAAGATCAACCACGCCGTCGTCGTCGGCCGGACAGATCGCCACCCGATCGAGAGGAGCTCATCATTCCCGACCCTCACGGGGGGAAGCATGAAGCTTGGCCTTCGGCTGGGCCAACGTTGGGAATGTCAGCTGACGGTGCGAACTCTGACGGCTCGAGCGTAGAGCAGGCCCGGAACGCCTCCGGCGTCGGAATCAGCGTGATGCGCCTCTACGACGCGCTCGATGCGGAAGCCGGCGTGCGCGAGTTGGTTCACGTATGCGCCGAGTGGGCGGTGGTACGCGTGCGTCGGGAGCCAATCTCGCGGGAGCCTCTTGCGGTAGCGATGATCGAGTAGGTAGTCCGTCACGATCTCAACGTGTCCGCGATAGCACGGGTGGACGATCGAGAAGACGAACCAGCCTTCTTCGCGGAGCACACGCGCAACGGAGCCGATCGTCGGCGCCAGAGCGGGGATGTCCATGAGCGCCATATGGCAGACCACGCCATCGAAGCTCCGATCCGGGAACGCCGCCAGATCCTCCGCGTCACCCTGCACGTACGTGATCCCTCGCGGAGCTGCGACCTCGTGCTGGCGCGCGTAACGCAGCATCTCCCCCGATACGTCGATGCCGGTCACGGTCGCGCCGAGGCGGGCGAGCAGTCGCGCATCCTGGCCCTGGCCGCATGCGAGCGCGAGTACGTCACGCCCCGTAACGTCGGCGACGAGCTCCGCAAGAACGGGATCGGCGAGTCCGACCCCGTCAGGGTCGAGGGCGCGACTGTATCCGTCCGCGACTTCGTCATACGCGGCTGGCCGGCGGTTCGCCACGCGTCACTCATATCAAGTGGCGCACTTCGAGATCCGCACTCGGTCTGAGGTCCGGGCTGGGCCAAGGTGCACGGGTGACCCATAAGCCCGCAGGGGGGAAGACGCCTGAATGTGCGCGGAACGAGAATCGAGACTCTCGGCTGCGCGAGTATTCCGACGAACGTGCAGACTTTGAGTCCATGCGCGGCCTGGACACCGAGCACGGAGACGGAAATGAACCTGACGTGACTCGCTCGTCGCGCGGAACGCCCCATGGGAGCATGGCGTCTCCGTGGCGGTGGGGTCTTTCTACTCGCGCCGGCTGACGCCGATGCGTGTTGTTCCTTCGGAGCGTCACCTGTTGCGCGCCAGGGATCTGGTCGACGCGAGCTACGCGCAACCGCTTGGCGTTGCCGATCTGGCTCGTACGGCCGGCCTCTCGCGCGCGCATTTCAGCCGTGAGTTCCGGCGCGCCTTCGGCGAGTCGCCGCATGCGTACCTGCTTGCGCGACGGTTGGAGCGTGCCGCGGCGTTGCTTCGTGCGACCGACCGCCCCGTCGTCGCGATCTGCTTTGCAGTCGGCCTACGGAGCGTCGGCTCGTTTACGACGAGCTTTACGCGCGCGTATGGCGTCACGCCGACGACCTATCGCGCGTCGTTTCCGCCGGCTTCCCACTACGCGCTCATTCCGTCCTGCGTGCTTCGAGCGCACGGGCGTCCACAACACCGCACGTTTCGAGAAGACGACGGAGCGAGACGACCGTAGCATCGGCGGCAGATGAGTCATTCGAGAGGAGAAACCATGATCAAGATTTCATTCGCAGGCGTCTGGGTGCACGACCAAGATGAGGCGCTTGCGTTCTACACCGAGAAGCTCGGCTGGGAGCTCCGCGCCGACGTGACGCTGCCCGAGCTCGGCGGCTACCGTTGGTTGACTGTGGGCCCGCCCGACCAGGCCGACGTCTCGCTGTTGCTGAACGCGATTCCGGGGCCGCCCGTGATGGACGCCGCGACCTCGGATCAGATCCGGAGCCTGATGGCGAAGGGGTGGGTAGGGAACGTCCTGCTCACGACCGACGACGCGCAGGCTTCGTACGAGGAGCTCACGGCGCGAGGCATCGAGTTCACTGAGTCACCAGAGGAGCGGCCGTACGGCATCGATTGTGCGTTCCGCGATCCATCGGGCAACCAGTTCCGCTTGACGCAGGTGAGTGAGGCCGCGGTGGCATGAGTCGAAGCGCGTCGCCGGCGGCGGAGGTGTCGCCTGCTCCGCCGACCGGCGCACGCGTGGTTCCACCAGCGAGGGGGCCAGAGTCCAGCGCCAGAGTCCAGGTACCTCCTAGGCATCCCGCCTGATGCCCGTCGCGTGGGCCAGTGTGCCGGAAGGACGCCTGACGACTAACGGCTGCCGAGTCTCTGGTGAAAGCACTACACGCAGCCCGAATGACGTCAGGTCACCGGGCGCCGAGTCATGGTTTGCGAGAACCGACCCAACTCGCGAAGGAGGACAACTCATGTCATTCGCCCGCGTGCATAACTTCTCCATCTCGCTCGACGGTTTCGCCACGGGCGAAGGTCAGACCCGCGAGGCACCGTTCGGCCATGCGGGCGAGCGGCTGCACGAATGGATGTTCGCGACCCAGTGGTGGCACGAGATGGTCGGCAAGCCCGGTGGCAGCCGCGGCATCGACGACGCCTTTTCGCAGCAGTTCGATCCTGGGATCGGCGCGGAGATCATGGGTGCGCACAAGTTCGGCCATCCCGGATGGCACGAGGATCCGGAGTGGAAGGGCTGGTGGGGTCCCAACCCGCCGTTCCACACGCCGACCTTCATCCTTACCCACCAGCCGCGCTCGTCGATCGAGATGGAGGGCGGCACGACGTTTCACTTCATCGACGCTTCGCCCGCCGAGGCGCTCGCGACTGCCCGCGAGGCCGCCGACGGCCAGGACGTACGGCTCGGCGGAGGGGCCACCATGATCCGCGACTTCCTTGCCGCCGGGCTCGTCGACCACATGCACATCGTGGTCGTGCCGATCCTGCTCGGCCGAGGCGTACGCCTCTGGGACGGACTGGAGGGCATCGAGAAGGACTACGAGGTCGAGGCCACCTCCTCGCCCAGCGGAGTCACGCATGTGACCTTCACCCGTGCGGGCGTCTGAACCGCCCCCGAGGTCCCGAGGCGGCCGCTTCGGCTTCTATCTCGCGTGGACGAGCGTTCTGGAAAGTCCCCTGAGCCGGAGCCGTTGTGAGGTCCCTTTCGGGCTGCTGGCCGTCGTTCTGTCTCTGATTTACCGGAACTCGTCGATGCCGCGGTCGTTTTCCGGCTCCCACCCGTAGGTGGCGTGATAGCCCCAGCAGTCCGGCCGGCTTCCGTCGGTGTCTGTGACGCCGTAGGCGTCGGCGAGCTGGCGAGCGCTGACGATCGTGCCTGCCCATCGCTCGCCGTCTGCGGCCCTGGCGAGTGCAGCAACGCCTCTGGCCACGTAGGTAGGCGACTCGGAGATCCCGAAGCCGGGACGCTCGCGGCAGGCGTCCTGCCAGTTCGCCTCGGTGACGCCGAAGTTCTCCAGCATCTTCTCGGAACGCAGCCAACCGGGAGTCACGCCGACGGCCGTCACCGGACTGTCCTCGAGCTCGGCGCTCAGGCCCTTGACGATCCGCTCGACGTTGGCCTTGACGAGGTCGTAGTAGAAGCCGACATTCCGCCTGAACTCGGCGTTCGCCTGCGACGTGCCGTCCGTCATCTCCACGACGAGGCCGCGCGTGCCGAGGGCTTCGGCGGTGCGCAGCATGAGCGGGATCGCGGCCTGACAGGTGATCAGGTGCGTGTGCACGCCCATCTGCAGCATCCGCAGCCCGCCGGCCCAGTCGTGCTCCCAGAGCGGCTTGTCCCACTCCATGTACCTGTCGCCACCGAAGATGTCGTTCACGAGCACGTCGAGCCGCCCATGCTCGCCCTCGATCGCCGAGACGAGCTCTGCAACCGAGGCCGGGTCTTCGTGATCGACCACCAGCGCCGACCCCGCGCCTCCCACCGCCGCGATCAGGTCGCCGGTCTCCTCGATCGTCTCGGGCCTTCCAATCTCAGAGGGCCCGGTCGTCCGACTGCTGCGACCGGTCGCGTAGACGTAAAAGCCCGCACGGGCAAGCTCGACCGCGATTGCACGACCGGCGCCACGCGTCGCCCCCGCAACCAACCCCACTCTCACTGCGTCGCTCACAACGACTCTTTATCTTCCACCCGCGCGATCGTTTTAGACTTCCGCCCGCCAGATCGTTGCGGCGCCCGAGCGTGAGGTGCATCGCGTGCGCCAGCGTCGCGTATGCCTACCTGAGGTTGGTCGAGGCTTAAGCGTGCGATGCCGGCGAAGCATCGTGACGCTTCATCGTCCAAACGCCCACGCCACCATCAGCGGCAGCTCTTCTTGCCAGAACCTCTCGCCGTGCGCTCCGACGCGCTCGGTCATGACAACCTCGGCGCCGGCATCCCGAAGCGCGGTCGCCCATCGGGTGGCGTTGTCGCGGAAGAACGGCTCCAGGGTGCCCGCGACGAGGTACGCGCGGGGAAGCGAGATCGGCATAACGCCAGTCGGCCTGTAACCGCCGCCAGGCGAGGCGCAGAGGATCGCGCTGTAGACATCTGGATGCCGAAGCCCCAGGGCGAGGGCCAGCTCCCCACCCGCCGAGACACCGAACACCGCTGTCTGTTCGGCGGGCATGCCGACTCCGAAGCGCGCTCGCACCCATCCACGTACGTCCTCGACGAAGAACTTCTCGTGTGCCGCGAACCGCTCCGGCTCAAAGCCCGGTGAGTACTCATGGAGCCGCAGCGTCTCATCGGACAGCCGGTGGACACCGACGATCATCGTTGACGGTACGTCAGCTGCCTCGAGTGACCCGCTCCATTGCGAGACCAGGTGACCGTCCCCGGCGAACACGATTGCCTCGGCCGCAACCGGCGGGACGTACACCGTGACCTGCCGACCACCGTCGAACTCGAGTCTCTCGGTGATCAGCTCTCCCGCGATCGACGACATCGTCGTTCGGTCTCCCTTCATAGGCGCTCGAACCCCGCAGGATCAGGTTCGACGGAGTTGATGCGCTCAACCGCCTCACCCAGATGATGCCTCGGACGTTTAGTGAGCAGGACGTAATAACCACGGCTGGGGCCAGCGTCCGGGAATGTCACCCGGTGCGAACTGCATGGGTCGGTTGAGCGCGGGCCGCCTTCATCGCCTAACGCCCGTCGACCGCGAAGAGAATCTCAGCGAATTGCCGCGCAGTCCGTTTGCGCGCCCAGTCGCGCTGCAACTCGCAGAGGATCTGAACCCAGCTCGTCGGCCGCGCTCCGGCTTGGACGACCCGCTCGAGTGCTGCTCTGTGTGCCTCGGAGATGTCTGCCGTTCGAGGTGGTGGTGCCGGCTCCTGACAAGCCAGCAGCGGGCGCAGACCGGCGCCGCCGCCACGCGCGGACAGATCATTCCCAAGGCACGCTCGAAGCGGCCAGTCACCCGACGAGTCACGCCCGCCACGGCGACAACCAGGCTGACGATGGCCCCAGACAGACCAACACCACGAGTCTCACAGTCACCTGTGGAGACTGAGCGACCACGCACGACACATAGGCTGCTCTGATTGGATGCGTTCAGCGAGTGAAGACTTTCAACCTCAACAGCGACGAGTGGGATTTGACGCGGGACCGCGAGGGCTGGCGCCGCAAAGGTGTGGGTGTCGGCGAACGAATCGGCGGTGAGCTGATCGGCGCGACCATGTCCGAAGTCGAGCCTGGCAGCAGGCTCTGGCCGTACCACACGCACTACCTGAACGAAGAATGGGTGATCGTGCTCCGCGGCGAGCCGACGCTCCGTACGCCCGAAGGTGAGCATGTGTTGAACGAGGGTGACGTCGTCTGTTTTCGGCGGGGCAAGGCCGGTGCGCATCAGATCATCAACGGAACAGACTCACCGATTCGCGTACTCATGCTCTCCTCGATGATCCGCGGCGAGATCATTGAGTACCTCGACACCGGAAAGGTTCTCGCCAAGGACGTCGAGGATGAAAACATCATGTTCGGGAGGCCCGGACCAACGGTCGAGTACTGGGAAGGCGAGGACTAGTAGCCCGGAACGAGGCCGGACATGCCTCCAGGGAAAGCGTGAGCCTCGCTCACATCGGCCTACTAGCCTTGTGGCATGAAGATCTTCAATCTCAACGCAGACGATTGGGATCGCACGGAAGGGCGCGAGGGCTGGCGCTTCAAGGACGCCTGGGTCGGCGCGCACACCGACGCCGAGCTGATCGGCGCGAGCATGTACGAGGTCGAGCCGGGTAACAAGCAGGGGCCGTTTCACACCCACCACGCGAACGAGGAATGGGCGATCGTCCTCCGCGGCGAGCCGACGCTGCGCACGCACGAGGGCGAGCAGCAGCTGCGCCAGGGCGACGTCGTCGCGTTTCCGCGCGGCAAGGAGGGCGCGCACCAGATCCGCAACGACACGGACGCGCCCGTCCGCGTCCTCATGCTCTCCACGCTGATCGCGCCGGACATCGTCGAGTACCTCGACACCGGCAAGATCGGCGCGCGGAGCGTCGCCGGCGAGCGGATCATCTTCGCTCGCCCGGGGCCCGAGCTCGAATATTGGGAGGACGAGGACTAGTAGCTCCGGGCGACGCCGACGAGCGGTCATCTACGTGCGCCGGTGGTCGCGATGATTGCTCGTCGATCCGGGCACGCTCGCGGGCGGCAGAAGCTGTCCCGTCGTCGCCCCTCTCTGGGTGCTCTCGCACTGGGGCAGCTGGAGTTCTGGCAGCCGCAGGTTGGGCTTTCGTAGCGGTCGAGGCTTGGATCGGCTCTTAGGCGCTCGCTTGCGCGAGTGTTCGGGAATGACCCCCGACTCTTTCGCTCGGTCACCTACCTGGTCTCGAAGAGAATCCCGACCGTCGACCCATCCCGAAAGGGCGTGTCGCAACGTCTCTCTCCGAGGCGCGCGAAGCCAGCACGTTCCGCGACAGCCTGCGAGGCCAGGTTGTCGGGGTGTGTCCAGAGCTGCAGCGATTGGATGCCATGCATTTCGTGCGCCCAACGCACGACAGCACGAACCGCCTCTGTCATGAAGCCGTGCCCACGAGCAGAGGGAGACAGCATGTACCCGACGTTGCCGCCTTCCCGGAGCGCGACCGACACAGATCCGAGATAGACGTCATCCCTTCCGGCAATCGCAAAGGTTCGCTCATCCGACTCCCTCCAGGCCCGATCCACGGACGCGAGAAATCTGCGCGCGTCCTGCTCCCCGTACGGGGTCGACACCTCCGGCATGAAACGAGGAACGTCGGGGTCCTTGCACGCGAGGACGATCGCCGGCACGTCCTCGAGACGAGGTCGGCGCAGGACGAGACGCTCGGTCCGGATCTCCAACAGAGCTGATTGTCGCTTTGCATGTGGGAGGTCGAACCATGGTCTCTGGAGTGCCCCAGTGTGCGGGAATGTCCCCCGAGCGCCGGGTCCGACCCGCTCCGCCAGGGCCCTTCATAGTCAAGCTGGTTCGCCAGCGTGCGCGACGCCCAGCTACCCGTGTCGCTGTACCGTTTCGACCTGTCGTGCAAAGCGGGGCTCGAGCAACCGACGCCCACGTTCGATGAGGCGCCTGCTCGTGTTGACCAGAGATACGACGAGCACCGTCGTCACGACTGCACCGATTACGAGGCTCAGCTCGGATCCTGTGCCCGCAGCGTTTGCGACGAGCCCCACGACGACCCCGGCGAGAGCTGCGTTGATCACCGCGACGAGAGTGGAAGTCTCGCCGATCAGTCGGTAGGACCGGCTCCCCGTGCCGGGGCCATACGTCTCGTCAAGACCCTGCTCGTCGTCGTGGTGGCCCGTCACGAAATACGGCTCGAGCCCCGGCGCGATCTCGAGATAGGCGTGACGGATGCGATTCATGCCGGACAGGAGCCAGAAGTCGTCGATCCGGGCTTCGATGAGGCGGATGTAGGTAGCCATCCCGACGAAGAGAGCAACCGGCAGAACGAGGAGTGCGAACGCGGTGAAACCACCGTCGAACTTGGTCGCACGAGCGACCAGGGCCAACGCAACGACGCTCGCGGACACGACAGTCAGAAAGATGGCGGCCCGACTGAAGACCGCGCGGTAGGTGACGTCCCTCGCTGCGAGCAGGCTCCAATGCTCGGTCGCGAGGATCTGGGCACGCACGCTCTGGGGCACGTCGGCGCGCGGAAAGGACGGTGGCTCCTGCTGTTCATGCATGTGTCCGGCTTCCGCCGATCGGGCGAAGCGGGGTTTGAGCCTGCGACGCCCGCGCGCAATGGTGCGCCTGTCGGCGTGGACAAGTAGCGCGATGACCACTGAAGTCACGACCGCGCCGATGAGCAGGCTGAGCTCGGATCCTGCGCCCACGACCTTTGCGACGAGGCCCCCAACGACCCCGGCGAGAACGGCGTCGAGCACTCCGACGACCGTGGACGTGCTGGCAATCAGGCGGAGGACCCGGTTCTCCGTGCCTGGGCCGTAGGTCTCGGAAAGGCCTCGCTCGTCGTCGTGGTGGCCCGTCACGAAATACGGCTCGAGCCCCGGCGCGATCTCGAGATAGGCATGACGGAGACGATTCAGGCCGGACAGGAGCCAGAAGTCCTCGATCCGGGCGTCGACGAGGCGGATGTATGTCCCCACCCCGATGAAGAACGCAACCGGCAGAACGAGGAGTGCGAACACGTAGAAACGGTCGCCGAACTCGGTCGCCTCGGCAGCAAGGGCCAACGCGACGACGGCCGCGGACACGACAGTCAGGAAGATGGTGGCCCGGCTGTAGATCGCGCCGTATGTGATGTTCCTCGCCGCGAGCAGGCTCCAATGCTCGGTCGCGAGGATCTGTACGCGCACGGCCTCAGACACGTCGGGGTGGTGCGGGTCGGTGGGCATCGCGCCTCCTCCACGTCGAGGGCCGAGCCGTCACCGGACCCGGTTCGCGAGATCGTACGCCCGAACGCCCGCCTCGATGATGTCCCTGGCTCACATGGCGCAGTAGCGCGTCAAGCCGGTCGGCGGGCAACACTCCAGCCACGCATAGTGCTCTGGACCCGCGACCGAAGAACGTCACACGTGCCGGATGGGAGAGTGACTGACTTAGCGCCCGGGCGGTGGACCCGGCGGCCCGAGGATGCCGTACGCCCACTTTTCCGCGATGGGCAGGAGTAGCTCCATGTCCGGTGGACCGTCGGGCGGCGGCGGCACAACGTGCTCGGGGGCAGGCTCAGCGATCTCTCTGAGGAGCCCCTCGAACTTATGCCCCTCCGCCCAGATAAGCATCTTCCCCCCATTGGGCCCGCCGAAGAAGGTGTGAGGCACGCCCTTGGGGCCGAAGGCGAACCCACCGGCTGTCAGCGTCAGGTGCGCGTCGCCGATGTAGACCTCGCACTCGCCCTCGTGGACGAAGAACCACTCGTCCTCATCGTGGTGGACGTGCCAAGGGGAGCCCACGCCCGGTGGCACCTCGGCATCGATCACGCAGTACTGGCCAGCAGTGTCCTCGGCGCTGATCTTGATTGTTGTGAGCGCGCCGAACAGCCAGAAATCCTCGCCTTCCTCCTCACGCAACCCGTACCCGAGCTTTGCCCGCTCGCGAGATGTGGTGGACATGAAGCCCTCCTTCGTTGCCGACGCGGGCAGCTTGTCACCTTTGTTGTCACCCGGTCAATCGCGCTCGCGCGCGAGGCCTAGTCCGCCGCTCCTCCGCAACTGCCCTCGGCTGCGCCAGTGTTCCGGAATGAATCTCCTATGACTGTCAAGTCGTCAGCGGTGTCGCGTTCTGCATGACGCGGTAGAGGTGGCGGGCGAGGTAGCGCTTGAGGATGCGGGTCGCGTCGCGGCTGGTCTTGCCTTCGGCGACGCGGCGTGCGATGTAGTCGCGGGTCGCTGGGTCGTGCTGGCGGCGGTGGAGGATGACGGTGTGCAGGGCGCGGTTGAGTTGGCGGTCGCCGCCGCGGCTGAGGCGGTGGCGGATCGTCTGTCCGCTCGAGGCGGGCAGCGGTGCGACGCCGGCGAGGCGAGCGAAGGCGGCTTCGGAGCGGACGCGATCGCGGTGCGACCAGGTGACGATCAGTTGCGCGGCGACGATCGGGCCGACGCCGGGTTCGTCGAGCAGCTCGGGCACGAGCGCGCGCACGTGGTTGAGGATCTCGCGCTCGAGCTCGTCGGCTTCCGCGGTCGCGGCCTCGATCCGTCGCGCGAGCGAGCGCAGCGCGAGCACGATCGCGAGCTCGTCGGGTGTGCGCGAGCATGAGCGGCGGAAGCGGCTGCAGCGTCGGATCAGCTGCGTCACCGGACAGCCGCCGCAGCTCGTCACGGAGCTGCTCGGGCGCGGTCACGATCACGCTGCGCAGCTGGACGAGCGCGAGCCGACGCACGTCGACGGCGCTGCGCCGCGCAAGCAGCAGCACCCGCAGCGCCTCCTGGCGCTCGCCCGAGCGCGGCAGCGTCAGCGTCTCGGCCGCGAGCCCGGTGCGGGCAGCCCGGATCGCGTCGAGCGGGTCGTCCTTGCCACGCAACCGCCGCTCGCCGCGGGCGTGACGGCCGACCTCGAGCACCGTCTCGCCGCGCTCGGCGAGGTAGCGCGTGAGACCGGCACCGTAGTGGCCGGCGCCCTCGACCGCCCAGGCACGAACGCCGCCCGCGTGCTGCTCCGCGAAAGCGCAGCGCCTCGCGCGTAGCCGCGCGCGCTCGCCCGCACCACCGTCTGCGCCAGCACCGCTCCCGTCGGCGCGGCCACGACCGCGAGCGTGTGCTGATCGCGGTGCGTGTCGACACCGATCACGTAATCCACCTCGTCTGCAAGCATCCCGACCGATCCTCCGTTCGACTCGTAGGGTCCGATGACGCCGGTCTGATGCAGGGAAACCGCGCGGCAGGTCTGTGATGAGTCACGCCACCAAGGCGGACAAGCTCCTGATCAAGCCAACAGCGGGCGCCAGACCGGCGTCGCCGTGCACACCCGGACGATTCATTGCGAAGGCACGAACAGCGGCCTGACGCCTGACGAGTCACAAGCGGCACGGACGACACCACCCTGGCAACGGCCCCTGACGGACCGACCCACCGACTCTCACAGACGCCTGAGCGGATCTAGGAGACGCTCCGGTGCCGATCGATCGAGAAGGCGACGAGAACAGCCGCGGACCGCTGCTGCCGCCGCAGCGTCAGGACGCTCCTGTTCGCCGCCCGGAGCAACGTGGGCAGACATGAGAACCGTCATCGTCCGCCAGCCAGCCGTTGGGGGCGTCGCGCTTCAGATCGAACTCAGCACGCAATGCACCGCATCGGCACCTGAACAGAGCAACACCGCAGGGAACTGCTGCGTAGCTGACGAGATACGTAACGATGATGCGAGGGTCTCACCGTCGCGCCGGGCATGTCAACAGTCGCAAGTTCTTTGCCCTGCGGAGGAGTGACTGATCGACTGGACGAGCGCCCTCTCACCCGAACGCTAACCACAGCTAGCCTCACCTGAGCGGCGCGGCGGGAACGGCGATCGCTCAGCGCATCATTCCCGCCGGCTCTTCGACGAACGAAGCCAGCGTCTGGAGGAACTCCGCTCCGCGTGCCCCATCAACCGCACGGTGGTCGAACGCGACGGAGAGCTGCATCATCGGCCGCAACGCCGGCTGCCCATCGACCGGCACGATCCGATCGGCGATGCGCCCGACGGTGAGGATCGCGAGCTGCGGTGCATTGATGATGGCGTCGAACGAGTCGACGCCGTACATGCCGAGGTTCGACACGGTGAACGTTCCTCCCGTCAAGTCGTCGGGGCGCAGCCGCCCGGCGCGCGCGGCTTCGACCAACTCGACTCGGCGCGCAACGATCTCTGCCAGCGGCAGGCGGTCAGCGTCTCGGAGAACCGGCACGACGAGGCCGTCGTCAACGGCCACCGCTATCCCGACGCCGATCAGCGGCGACGTGACGATGGCGCCGTCACGCCAGCTCGAGTTCACGCGTGGATGCCGACGCAGCGCCTCGGCGGCAATCTTGACGAGTAGGTCGGTGTGGCTCAGTCGTTCCTGCCCTGGCGTGGCGCGCGCGACGCCTCGCCAGCTCTCCAGGCGAGATGCGTCCACCTCGCGGCGCAGATAGAAGTGCGGCACCGACTGCCAGCTCTTCGTCGTCCGCTCCCCCATGAGCCTCCAGATCGAAGAGACGGACAATTCGCGTTCTCCGCCCACGGAGCCGGAGCCCTCGATGTCGCCAGCGACGACGGCGCCGCCCGGGCCGCTTCCCGTGACCGCGCCGAGGTCGATCCCGCGTTCGGCTGCAAGACGGCGCGCCTTTCGGCGAGGCGAGCGGACGGCGCTCGCGGCTGACCGGTTGAGCGACAGCGACAGCTGCGGGCCGAAACAGACTCTCGCCAGCGACAAGCACGACCGCGATCGTCTGGCCGACGGGAACGACGTCTCCCTCGGCTGCGCTGACGCCGGCCAGGAGACCCTCGGCCGGCGACTCGAGCTCGACCGTCACTTTGTCGGTCTCGATCTCCAAGAGCGGCTCACCTTTGGCGACCACGTCACCCTCGGCTTTCAGCCAGCGCAGCACCGTGCCCGTCTCCTGCGCCATCCCGAGCGCGGGCATGATGACGTCGCTCGGCATCAGTCCGCGTGTGCGCCTTCGAACTGAGCGGAGTCGACAACTGCGTCGAGCCGGCTGTTGTTCAGATTGGACTGGCTCTCGCGGACGGCCGGCAGACCGCCACCGGTTGTGAAGTGCTTTCCGCCGGCGACGAGCAGCTCTTCCGCGGGGAAGCGGGTGATCACCTCGCAGCCGTCGGCGGTGACAACGAGCTGCTCCTCGATGCGCGCCGCCTGCCAGCCGTCGGAGGCCGGCCAGAACGTCTCGAGCGCGAAGACCATCCCTTCTTCAATCACCTCGGGGTAGTCGAACGAGACCAGGCGACTGACGATCGGCTTCTCCCAGCTCGAGAGGCCGACACCGTGCCCGTACTGGAGCGCAAACGCTGCCTCCTCGTCCGGAAAACCGAACTCCTCCGCCTTCGGCCAGACAGCTGCCACCTCGTCGGTCCTCACACCGGGTCGGACCATCGCGATTCCTTCGTCGAGGATGTCGCGACAGCGCTTGTAGGCGTCGACGAGTGAGCGCGACGCGCTTCCCACCGCGAAGGTGCGGTAGTAGCAGGTGCGGTAGCCGTTGTACGCATGAAGGATGTCGAAGTAGGCCGGATCGCCGGGGCGGAGTATCCGGTCGGTGAAGACGTGCGGATGCGGACTGCAGCGCTCGCCCGAGATCGCGTTGACGCCCTCGATATGTTCCGATCCGAGTTCGAAGAGACGCTTGCTGACGAGCGCGACACACTCGTTCTCGCGCATGCCCGGCTTCATCGCCTTGAACAGGTCGTCGTAAGCCGCATCGACCATCGCGCAGGCCGTGTTCAGCAAGGTGATCTCGTCGATCGTCTTGATCTTGCGGACATCCTGCATCAACGCTTGGCCATCGACGACGGTGATGCCCTTGGCCTCGAGCGCACGAAGAACCGGCAGCTCGACGATGTCGATGCCAAGCGGCTCACCGAGCAAGCCGCGCTGCTCGAGCTCAACCCGAATCTTCTCGGCGACCGCCTCGGCGCGACCCTTCACGGAGCCGCGCAACGTCGAGATACCCGCACGGGATCGATCCTCTCCGAGCCACGGGCTGTAGAGCTTGTGATGACGTGCAGCGGAGCCGAAGTCCCACATGATCGGATCGTCTGCCTGCGGCAGCAGACAGAAGCGGACGTACTTGTCGACTGCCCACATGCCGATGTGCGTCGCAGTGATGTATCGAATGTTGCTCATGTCGAAGCACAGCAGCGCGCCCAGCTCGGACCGCTCGAGACCTGCCTTGACACGGGCGAGCCGTTCCGAACGCAACCGGTCGAAGTTGGCGCGCTCCTCCCAGTCGACTCCCATCACGCCGTAGCTCGCAAGTCCCATCGCAGTCCCTCCTGTCTCCTCAGGTCCGCCCACACAGGTCGCGTGCCGTCGCTGCGACCAGATCCGGGGTGGGTACGGTCTCGTCCTCGAGAGTCGGCGAGAACGGCACGGGCACGTCGAGCGCGCCGAGCCGTCGCACGGGAGCGTCCAGGTGGTGGAAAGCACCCTCCGCGATCACCGCCGCAAGCTCCGCGGTGATGCCGTAGCTGCGATGACCCTCGTCGACAACGATGGCACGGCCGGTCTTCTTAGCGGAGTCGACGAGCGCCGCACTGTCGAGCGGCGATAGCGTCCGCGGGTCGATGACCTCCGCCGAGATCCCATCCGCGGCGAGCAGGTCGGCCGCTTCCAGGCAGGCACGCACCATCGAGCTCGTTCCGACGAGCGTCACGTCCTCTCCGGCACGCTTCACATCGGCGACGCCGAGCGGAACGGTGTATTCAACCGTCGGAACCTCGCCGGCAACGCGCCAATCCATCTTGTCCTCGATGAAGACAACCGGATTGTCGTCGCGGATCGCCGACTTCAGCAATCCCTTCGCGTCGTACGGCGTCGACGGCAACACCACCTTCAAACCCGGTACGTGTGCGATCCACGCCTGCAGGCTCTGGCTGTGTTGCGCCGCGGAGCGGCGCGTGGCACCGAGCGTAGTGCGGAGCACCAGCGGAACGGTCAACTTGCCGCCCGACATGTAGTGCGCCTTGGCGGCCTGGTTTGCCAGCTGGTCCATGGCCAGCGTCAGGAAATCGCCGAACATGATGTCGACGACGGGGCGGAGACCGGTCATCGCCGCGCCGACACCGAGGCCGGTGATGCCCGCCTCGGAGATCGGCGAATCGAGGATCCTGTCAGGCCCGAACTCCTCCACGAGACCGGAGAGCACCTTGAAAGGCGTTCCCGCCTCCGCGACGTCCTCACCGATCACGAACACCGTCGGGTCCCGCCGAAGCTCCTCGGCGAGGGCCTCGTTGACCGCCTGCGCGATCGTGATCTCCCGCACGTCGGTGCGCGCAGCGAGGCTAGGCGAAGACATCCTCGGTCACCTCGCCCGGCTCGGGGAACGGCGCCTCGAGGGCAAAGGAGACGCCACGCTCGATGTTCGCACGCGCCTCCTCGTCGATCGCCACCAGGTCCTCTGCAGTTGCGACGCCCTGCTCCAGAATGGAACTCCGCAGAAGCACGATCGGGTCGCGTTCCCTCTGCCAGAGCAGCTCCTCCTCCCTCGAGCGGTAGTACGCACGGTCGACGTCGCCGACGTGGTGACCGTGGTAGCGGTACGTGCTGCAGAGAAGGAATGCGGGCCCACCTCCCCGCCGCGCACGCTCGACGAGCTCCTGCGCAGCAGCGAAAACCGCACGGACGTCTTGACCGTCGACCGCACGCGCCTCGATTCCGAACGACCGCGGCCTGTCGAGGATCGAGCCTGCCGTAGCCTCGAGGTACGGCGTGTACTCGTTATAGAGGTTGTTCTCGCAGACGTAGACAACCGGAAGCGCCCACAGCGACGCCATGTTCATGACCTCGTAAAGGAGCCCTTGACCAAGTGCTCCGTCGCCGAAGAAGCAGACAGAGACCTGGTCGGTGCCGCGACGCCTCGCCGAGAACGCCGCACCGGTCGCGATTCCCGGTCGAACCGCCGACGATCGCGTTTGCTCCGAGGTTCCCGTTCGCGTGGTCCGCGATGTGCATCGACCCGCCCTTGCCCCGGCAGTAGCCCGGCTCCCGGCCGAGGAGCTCGGCGAACATCAGCCCGACATCTGCGCCCTTCGCGAGACAGTGCCCATGACCTCGATGCGTGCTGGTGATGTAGTCGTCGCGACGTAGCGCCGAACACACACCGACGGCAACGGCCTCTTCGCCAGCGTAGAGATGTGCGAGGCCGGGCATTTTCGCGCCGCGGTAGAGCAGGTCGACCTGCTCCTCGAAGAAACGGATCGTCGTCATGTCGCGATACATCGCGAGCAAGCGCTGGGCGATGATGGCCGTGCGTGCCGCGGACTGGTTCCGCCGCCGCGCTCATGTCAGGGCGTGTGCGCCGAGGCCGGACATCGTCGCGAGGACGTCGAAGAGAATCGCGAAATCCTTGTCGGCCAGCCCCAGGCCACGGGCAGCCGTCAGCAGCTCGTTCGTCGCTGCCGTCGTCGGCAGCGGCACATCGACTGCTCGTCCCAAGCTCGAGGGCGAGGTTCATGTCCTTCTGCATCATGTTGACGTCGAACCACGCCTCATCCGGCTGCTCGAGCACGAACGGGCCACGGTAGGTGATCATCGGCGACGCGATCACGCTGGAGAGCAGCACCTCAACGGCCTTCTCGCGAGCAATGCCGCTCTTCTCCGCGAGCAGCACCCCCTCGCTGAACGCGAGCATCTGCACGGCCAGGCTCAGATTGCACGCGATCTTCATCGTCACAGCGGCACCGTTCGGGCCGACGTGGATGACCTTGGGGCCGATCGCCTCCAGGATCGGCCGGACGCGCTCGACGACCGCCTCCTCGCCGCCGACCATCACCGAGAGCTTTCCCTGCTCGAGGGTGATCACGCTGCCGGACACCGGCGCGTCGATCATGTGCGCACCGAGCTCGGCGACCCGGTGGGCGATCTGCCGCGAGCTCTCGGGGCTCACCGTCGACATGTCCGCGTAGACCTTCCCCGGAGCGAGGCCCGCGAGGATTCCGTCAGGCCCATCTGTGACCGCCTGGACTGCCGCGGTGTTGGTGACCATCGTGAAGACGACCTCGCTCCGCTCGGCGACTTCGCGCGGTGTGTCGCCCCAGCCCATCCCGGCGTCGATCAGCCACCGCGCCTTGTCCTTGGTGCGGTTCCAGCCGGTGACCTCGTGGCCGGCGTCGAGCAGCCGCTTCGCGACTCCTCCTCCCATAACACCGAGTCCGATGTATCCAACATCAGCCATCCGAACCTCCCCTCGTCACGGCGAAAACGCCGTGAGCGAGTTGTGGACGTCGGACTCGACGCGCACGAGATGCGCACGCATCGCCGTGCGTGCACCGCCTGAGTCGCGCGCTGCGATCGCAGCGCGAATCGCGCGATGCTGCTCGAGCGAGCGCTCGGGACTGTCCGGAACGACGAAGATGGCCATCAGAGCGCGCCGGATCACCCCACGCAGCGCATCCATCGTGTGCAGCAGTACCCCGTTTCGGGTTGCTTCTGCGATCGCGAGATGAAAACGGAGATCGCCGTCGATGTAACGCTCGCCGCGATTCTCATCGTCGCTTTCGAGGGCCATCGCCATTTCCTCGATCGCAGCGTCCATCAGCCCGAGGTGGGATTCGGCGCGTCGCTCTGCGGCGAGCCCCGCCGCTTCGCACTCCAGGATTCGCCGCAATTCGTAGACGTCGAGCATGGTCGCCTGATCGAGACTGAGGAGGAGCTGGACGCTCGTGTTGAGCGGGTTCGCGTAGCCGGCGACGACGAAGGTCCCGTTGCCTCGGCTCTCGATCACGCCCTTCGACTCGAGCATCCTCAGCGCCTCACGCACCGACGAGCGGCCGGCGCGGAACGCATGCGTCAGCTCACGCTCGGTCGGCAATGGATCACCGGGATGCAACTGACGCTCGCTGATCCGCCGCAGCAACTGGTCAGCGATCAACTCGTAGAGCTTCTGGCGCTCGATCGGCTCGTACACGACCGCCGACCCCTTCCTGTCGGACAACGGAGGGGCTGACTGTACCGCTCTCTCCCGGCTGTGGGCAAGTTTGACAACGAGAGGCAAACGCAGTCCTGCTCCTTTCCAGGGATCTAGGGATCTTGTCCACGATGGGTTGCAACCCGAACCGAAGTTGTGCGTAAATCGCCACGTTCAATCTGTTTGTCCGACAAAGGAGGACTCAGATGACGAAACGACTGCTTGCAGCCACCGCGGCCGCAGCACTTGCCGCCGCGGTGGTCGTGGCCGCCGCAAGCACCAGGCCAACGACCCGCGCAGCCCAGGGACCGATCAAGATCGGCATCTCGCTGTCACTGAGCGGCGACTTCTCCGACCCCGGGAAGGCGGTGAAGCGTGGCTACGAACTCTGGGCCGCCTACGTCAACGCTCACGGCGGCATCCTCGGCCGCCAGGTGCAGTTGAAGATCGTGAACGACGCATCAGATCCGAACCAGGCCGTCTCGAACTATCAGAAGCTGATCACAGGCGACCACGTCGACCTGGTGTTCGGTCCGTTCTCGTCGCTTCTCACGGGGCCTTCGGCGACCGTTGCGAACCGGTACCACTACGCATTTCTCGAGCCGGCGGGTGGCGGGCCGAAGGTGTTCGCGCTCAAGCTCCACAACCTGTTCTTCGTGCAACCGGCACCGGTCGTCAAGTGCGGCGACTCCTTCGTCAGGTACCTCAAGACCCTCCCCGCAGCGCAACGGCCGAAGACAGCGTCGTATGCATCGCTCGACGACCCGTTTTCGTCCCCGATCGCAGACGCGATGCAGCAGCAACTCTCGTCCGGACTGCACGTCAAGACCGTCTACAAGACGATCTACCCGGCCGAGACCACCGATCTGACTCCGATCGTTGCGAAGGAGATCGCGCCGAAGCCGGACATGATCATCGGCGGGACACAGTCGGAGGACGCGTACTCGCAGGTCAAGGGCCTCGTGCAGGCGGGCTACAGTCCCAAGTTCCTGTTCTTCGCCAACGGCGCCAATTCGCCGACCGAGTTTCCGAGCAAGGTCGGCCGCAAGAACGTGAATGGGATTTTCAGCTGCAGCGACTGGACGCCCGTCGCCAAGACGAATGGCAACAAGCTCTTCGTCTCGCAGTACGTGAAGCGCTACGGCGGCACCGGCTTCGACATCGACAACAACTCGTCCGAGGCGTGGGCAGTCGGTCAGCTGTTGCAGCTCGCCGTGGCGAAGGCCGGCTCGATCGACAACCAGAAGATCATCGACGCGCTGCACAAAGGTGTGTGGCCGACCATCGAAGGCAACCTCTCCTGGGATGCCAACGGCTCGCCGAACGGCGATGACCTTCTCGTCGAGTGGATCAACGGCAAGCTCGTGCCCGTGTACCCGCCGAAGGTTGCGGTTGCAAAGCCATTTTCCCCGAAACCCCCTTGGGGCGCGTAAGACGCTAGAGGAAAGCGATGCACCTCTTCGTCCAAGCCTGCATCCTGGGCCTCCTCACCGGCGGGGTGTACGCCCTGATGGCGAGCGGTCTGGCGCTCGGCTTCGGCGTCATGCGTGTCATCAACGTGGCTCAGGGCGCGCTGATCATCCTCGGCGCGTACCTGAGCTACACACTCTACGGCCACTTCGGGATAGACCCCTTCGTCGGGCTGCTGATCCTCACCCCGGCGATGTTCGTGCTCGGGGTAATGGTGCAGCTTGCATTCCTACGGCCCCTGCGTGACGAGGAGCGGGAAGAGCTCTCGCTCCTCGTCACTTGGGCGATCGCACTCGGGATAGAAGGCCTCCTGAGCGTGGCTTATCAGACGACGTACCGGTCGACGATAACGAGCTACGCCGACCAGTCTTGGCACATCTCCGGTTACTACATTTCGGTTGCGCGCGTCTACGCGTTCGTCGCATCGATCGTCGTGCTCGGCCTGCTGTTCGGGATTCTCCAGTTGACGAAGCTCGGGCGCAGCATCCGGGCAACCGTTCAGAATCCGACCGCCGCCCGCCTGATCGGCATCGACACGCGGATCGTCTCGGCCGTAGGTTTCGGTCTCAGCGTCGCGACGGCGAGCGCCGCCGGAGCCGTGTACGGGATCGTCTTCCCGTTCAACCCGGGCAGTCACTACGACCTCATCTCACGGCTGCTCACGATCGTTGTCCTCGGCGGCCTCGGATCGCTCGGGGGCGCAGTGATCGCAGCGCTCCTGATGGGGGTCGGCGAATCCGTCTTCTCCGCAGAGATCTCCCCTACGTGGTCGAGCTTCCTGTTCTTCGTCGTGCTGATCGCGGTGCTCGTGGTTCGTCCGCAGGGACTCTTCGGCGCCCGCATCCGAGGCTCGATCTGAGCCGGCTCAGCCTCGTCGGAGTCGCGCGCGCCACAGTCATCTTCGGAGCACTCACAGTGCTCCCGTTCGCCTTCACCGCACCATGGGTGCAAGATCTCTTCCTCTTCACGCTGATGTATGCCGCCCTCGCCACGGCGTGGAACATCATCGGCGGCTACTCCGGCTACATCTCGCTCGGCCACGCCGGGTTCTTCGGCGCCGGCGCGTACGCGATGGGCATCACGTTCACGCACATCTCGATCGGCAACGGCTACCGCCCGTTCTTCTTCCTGCCGCTGATCGGCATCGGTGTGGCGGTGATGTCGGTTCCGATCGGCTGGGTCGCCTACCGTACGCGCGGCGCAACGTTTGCGATCGTGACGATCACACTGCTCTTCGTTACGCAGCAGCTTGCATTCAACCTACGATCGCTAACCGGCGGATCGCAGGGCATCGCGATCCCCACTCCGAACTTCCCGGTGTCGACCTACAACGTGCCGTTCTACTTCGGGATGCTCAGCGTGCTCGCACTGTCGATGCTCATAAGCTGGTGGGTGCGCGGAAGCAAGCTCGGCCTCGCGCTCTTCGCGATCCGCGACGACGAGGACCGCGCTCGCGGTCTCGGGGTGCAGACGGCGTTTGCGAAGCTGGCTTCATTCGCGCTGTCGGCCGGACTGGTCGCAATGGCGGGAGGCGTGTGGGCCTACTACCTCTCGTTCATCTACCCGCAATTCGCGATTGACCCGCTCGTGACGATCGGGATGGTGTTGATGACGTATCTCGGTGGACGAGGGACGCTCTGGGGCCCAGTCCTAGGCGCCTTCGTGCTCGTACCGGCCCAGAAGTACCTCGCCTACCGGCTCGGCGCGAGCGACTTTTACCTCGTCGGCTACTCGGGCGTCTTCCTCGTCGTGATCCTGCTCATGCCGCGGGGCATCCTCCCTTCGCTCGCGGACCGTTGGCGCAAGCTCGGTGTGCGGCAGGCGCACCACGACGAGCGCGCCAGAAAGGTCGCCGCCTCGTGACAGCCCTCCTCGAGGTGAACGACGCCAACAAACGGTTCGGCGGGGTCATCGCCGTCGACGAATGCACCTTCGCCGTCGAGCAGGGCACGATCACGGGCCTGATCGGCCCCAACGGCTCCGGCAAGACGACGGTCTTCAATCTGATCACGGGCTATCTACCCGCCGACCGGGGCGAGTTCCGATTCGACGGTCGAGTCGTGCGTAGGCCCGATCCGACACGACTCGCACGCCGCGGGTTGAGCCGTACCTTCCAGTACGCGCGGGTCTTCCCGAACCTGACCGTCATCGAAAACCTCGTGCTCGCAGTGCCGTGGAACATCTTCGATGCGGGCCGTCTCCGCATTTCGAGCGAAGAGCGCGCACGCGGAGAGCAGCTGCTCGCCGACTTCAACCTGACCGGACACACGAACACGCCAGCCGCAGAGCTCTCGTTCGGCCAGCGCAAGCTGCTCGAGTTCGCCGCGACCTTGATGGGGAACCCTCGGCTCGTGCTACTCGACGAGCCTGCAGCCGGGGTGAACCCGCTGCTGATCGAGACGATCGAAGCGCACATCCGCCGCCTCAACGCCGCGGGTCTCACCTTCCTCATCGTGGAGCACGACATGCCTCTTGTAATGCGCCTGTGCGACCCCGTGATCGTTCTCGACCGCGGCCGCAAGATCGCCGAAGGGCCGGCAGCGGAGATGCAGAGCGATCCGCGGGTCCTCGACGCCTACCTCGGAGCCTGAGCGTGCGCATCATGCTGAAAGACGTCGTCGCCGGCTACGGCTTCGGTGACGTCCTTCGCGGACTGGATCTGGTTGCCGAGTCAGGCGAGATCACGTGCCTGATCGGCCCGAACGGCGCCGGAAAGTCGACGGTGCTGCGAGCAGTGAGCGGCCTCCTCCAGCCGCGACGCGGCGCAATCGTTCTCGGGGACGAAGACATCATCGGCTACACGCCGCGGCATCTGCTCTCTCTTGGCGTCGTCCACGTGCCGCAGGAGCGCAGCCTGTTCCCGCTGATGACCGTGTGGGACAACCTCCTCCTCGGCGGCTACGTCATTCACGACCGGAAGGCTGTGCAGCGTCGCGCCGAGGAGCTCGCGGAGCGCTTCCCACTGATCGCCGAGCGTCGCCGAGAACGGGCCGGGTCACTTTCGGGAGGCGAGCAGAAGACCGTCGAGATCGCTCGAGCGCTGATGCTCGAGCCGAAGGTGTTGCTGATCGACGAGCCATCGATCGGCCTTGCTCCCAAGGCGCGCGCCGAAGTCTTCGCAACGCTTGCCTCGCTTTCCCAAGGAGGTTGGACGATCCTGCTCGTCGAGCAGAATGCACGCTCGGGACTCGCAGTCGCCCAGCGAGGCGCCGTGCTCGACGGCGGCGTCGTCAAGCACAGCGGCCCTGCAGA
Organism: uncultured Thermoleophilia bacterium; assembly: GCA_963742615.1. GTDB lineage: Bacteria > Actinomycetota > Thermoleophilia > Gaiellales > Gaiellaceae > PALSA-600. The sequence continues at coordinate 261,114 of CAVUMS010000006.1, forward strand.
CAAGCTCCTCGACGACCCGGAGGTCGGCCGCCTGTACCTCGGTGCTCGAGGCGATGCGAGTCGCCCCGCGACAGACCCGAACGCGACCGTCAGGGGAAGCTTCGAGGCATGCGGGACCGATTGAGCTGCCTCTTCCCCGACCTGCACCTTGGTGGGGCGTTGCAAGTCCATTCCGACGGGCGTTCGCCGCTTGGGCGGCGACGGTCGTAGCCACCTCGAGCGCTTCGGGCAACGTGACGACCGAGAGACCGAAGACTCCGCGGACTCCAAGCGTCGAGGTGTCGACGGCGCAGTCGAGCGCGACGAGCACCCCAGTTCTGCTTCTGCGCGACCCGCGACAGACGGAGTGCACGACCGGCAGGAGCGCGAACGGGACGAAGTCGGCGAGATACTTCCTCGGTTGCCCCAGCACCGGAGCAGGTACGAGAAGCACGAGGCGATAGCGGTCAGGCGTCAGCCCGAGGCCCAGCTGCCAGACGGCGAGCCCGAGCGCAACGGCAAGAGACGCGATCGCAGCCGAGAGGCGGGCCCCAGTCAGGTCTGGGCACGGTGGGCCCCAGCGGCGCTCGGCCTCGCGCTGCTCGGCGTCGCCTTCCGCGTGCCGTTCCTCGACGCACCACTCACCTCTGACGAGGGGGGGTATGCGGAGATCGCCCGCCTCTGGGCCCGCGGTCACGGGCTGTACGGCGCGAATTGGGTCGATCGGCCTCAAGGGTTGCTGGTCGTCTTTCGGATTCTGTTGAGCGCCGGCATCACGACCAGCGTCGGGCTTCGTCTCTTCGCCGCGGCGCTGGCCACGGTCCTCGTGTTGCTCGTCTTTTCGATCGGCGCGCTGACCGGCGGGACGCTCTCGGGACTGGTGGCAGGAGCGCTGACTGCAACGGCGGGCGCCTCGCCGTTCATCGAGGGGTTCACGCTCTCCGGCGAGCTGATCGCGAGCGTCCTCGCGGCCGCCGCGGTGCTCGCGTTCGTCCTGTACCAGCCGTCCGAGCGGCTCGGCTGGCTGGTCCTCGCGGGTTTCGCAGCCGGTTCTGCGTGGATGGTCAAGCAGTCCTTCTTCGATGCCGCCGTCGTGATCGCGGTCTGCCTCTGGGGCTCGTGGCGCCGCGCGGCGCTGTTCGCGCTCGCGGTCCTCGTCCCGGTGCTTGCGGGCGTCGTCGGTTCGGGCGACCCGGCCGCGTGGTACCGCAGCGTGATCGGCTACAGCCTCGACGCGTCGGGCGACCAGTCGCCGTGGCAGCGGCTGACCCATCTCGGCGGCTCGCTGCTGCCGGCGTCCAAGGCGCTGCTGGCGGTTGCGATCCTCGCGGCGCTCGGCTGGCCGCGAGCACCGAAGCTGCTCCGCGTCTGGCTCGTCGTCGCGGCGCTCGGCGTGCTCGTCGGCGGCAACCTCCGCCCGCACTACTACCTGCAGCTCGTCGCACCGCTGGCGCTCGTCGCCGCGTTCGTCCGAGCGGCTCCGCGGGTTCGCGTCGCGCTGGCCGCGGCTGCCGGGGCGGTGGCCGTCCTCTTCGCGGTGCCGCTCTGGGGCGCGACCGATGCCGCGCAGGCGCGGACGATCTGGCCCGCCGACCGTCACCTCCAGTCGGACGCGGCGGTGGCGCGTTACGTCGAGTCGCACACCGGTGCGTCACAACGGATCTACGTCCTCTGGGCGGCGGCCGACCTCTACTACCTCGCCGATCGCGCGCCGATGTCGCGCTACCTCTGGCTGCGCAACGTCCAGACGATCAACGGCGCGATCGCCGGGATCAGGCGCGAGCTTGCGGCGGGCCGCGCCCAGCTCGTCGTGGCCGAGCAGTCGCCGTCGCTCGCGGACCCGTCGGGGCGGACGGCGGAGGTGCTTCGACGGACATACCGACTCGTCGCGAACATCCACAATGTCGCCGTGTACCGTCTGCGAGGCTCGCCGTGACGAGAGCGATCAACCCGACGCTCGCCTTCGCTGTCGTGCTCGCCGCTGCGGCGGTCGCCTATGTCTCGCCGTTTCGCCAGCCGAACTGCAACACGAGCTCGCACTACGTGCTCGTGCAGGCGATCGCGTCTGGCTCGTCGACGATCGACTCGGTCCACGGCGAGTCCTGCGACATCTCCTGGTGGAACGGGCACTACTACGCGAACAAGGCTCCCGGGCTCGCTCTCGCCACCGTCCCGTGGTACGGCCTCGTCCGCACGCTGGGACTGATCCACGCCGATCGCGCGGCTCGCGCGCCGTTCCCGTCGGCGATGCGCGCGATCCCGCGGCGCGATCTCTGGCTCATGGCGTTGTGGGGCGCCGTCCTGCCGGCGCTCGGGCTGCTGATCCTCGTACGACGGGCCGCGGACAAGCTCGAGCCGGGCTCGGGGACGGCGGTCGCGGCGACGCTCGGATTCGGCTCGATCCTCCTGCCTTTCGCGAGCCTCTTCTTCTCGCACGCGCTCGCGGCCTTCGTCGCGTTTGCCGCGTTCATGCTCGTCATGGAGAGCTCGGGCCGGGGCTCCAGGAGGGTGCTCGCCGCCGGGGTACTCGCGGGCTTCGGCATCGTCGTCGAGTACCCCTTGGCGCTGTTCGCGCTCGTGCTCGGGGTCTTCGTCGCTTCACGGCGTCCGTATGCGCGCAATGCCCTCGCGTTCGCCGCCGGGGCGGCAATCGGCGTTGCGCCGCTCCTCGTCTTCGACGCCTGGGCGTTCGGCTCGCCGTTCCATCTCTCGTACGCCGGAGCCGTGCTCGTGCCGGGCGTGACCGGCCACGACGTCCTCGGGGCGAACGCGTCGGGGTTCTACGGGGTCGCATGGCCGACCTTCAGCGGTGCGCTGCTGATCATGTTCGGCGTGCGCGGCCTGCTCTCGCTGGGCCCGGTGCTGGCGCTGGCGCCGCTCGGCGTGGTCCTGCTCTGGCGGGACGGCCGGAGGCGCGAGGCGTCCTTCGTCACGGCCGTCTGCCTGCTGTTCCTCGTCTACAACGCCGGCTACTACAGCCCGCTCGGAGGTGCGACTCCAGGGCCACGGTTCCTCGTGTGCGTCCTCGGCTTCGCTGCCCTCGCCCTCGCTCCGCTGGTGCGCCGCGTGCCGCTGTCGTTCCTCGTCCTGCTCACCTCGTCGGCCGCGGTGCTGCTGATCGCCCACATCACCCAGCCGCTCATCTCGCCGCCGTACAACACCGGTGACTGGTGGCAGTGGATCAGGGGTGAGGGGTACTCGTCGATGATCTTCGCTCCCACGTCGCACGAGTGGTTCGCGGCGATACCGCTGACGATCGTCGCGCTCGTCGCGCTCGCGGCGGTGGCGGCGTCGCTGCTTCCGTGGGCGCCGACCGATCTGCTTCCCGCGGCCGCCGTGCTCGGCGCCTGGTGCGTCGGGCTCGCATGGCTCCCGCAGCCGGAGCGCTTCCGCTCGGGCGGGCTCGCGGCAGCGGTTGCGGTGGTGGCGCTGTCGATCTGGTTCCTCCAGCGGCAGCGGCGCGAGCGCTCGGCAATCACCTGAAGCTTCTAGATCGCTTAACCGAGATTTCGCACGGGCACCGTGATGCTCGCGCGGTTGCCGTGATGCGCCTCACGAACCGCACGCAGGTGATGCTCGGCGTCGCAGCCTGCGCGGCGCTCGCCCGGCTGCCTGGCGTGTATGACCGCCCGTTCTGGGAGGACGAGGTGGCCTCGGCGCGGGTGCTGAGCGAGCCGAGCCTCGGCGCCCTGATCGATCGCGTCGCACGTACGGAGTCGACGCCGCCGCTTTGGTACGCGCTCGCCTGGGTCGTCCATCTCGCCGGTGCGCCGCTGCGCGAGGAGCGGCTGCTGTCCGTGCTCTTCGGGGCCCTGCTCGCCGCCGGCACGGTCGCGCTGGCGCGTCGCTTCGTCTCGCTACCGCTCGCCGGAACGGCGGGCTTGCTGGTCGCGCTCGGAGGCGGCTTCGTGACGCACGGCCACGAGCTGCGTGCGTACGAGCTGTTCGCGCTGCTCTCGCTGCTGTTCGGGCTCTGCCTCGCCCGGGCGTTGGAGGTGAGATCGAGGAGCAGGGACCTTGCGTTGGCGGCGTCGGTCGCACTCGGCGGATCGACCCACTACTTCTTCGGATACTCGCTGCTCGCTGCGCTCGGCTGGCTCTGGCTCGACCCTCGTGTGCGCGCGATGCGCGGACGACTCTCGCTCTCGATCGTTGCCGGAGGCGCGATCGCCGCGTTGTGGGCGCCGCTGATGCTGGCCCAGTACCGGCACAACCGGTTCTCGTGGATCGGGCCGTTCCGGATCCGCTCCGTCGTCGCGGTCCCGCTGCGGCTGTTCACCGGGGCGTGGAACAACAGCACCGTCGGCGCCGTGCTGTCGACGGCGGCGATCGTGCTGGTGATGATCGGCTGTCGACGGTTGGTCGCGACCAGCTCGGGCACGGCAGTGGCCGTGCTCGCGGTCGCGCCGCTCGCCGCAGCGGCGTGCGCCTGGCTCGCAGGCTCGAACACCTTCGACCTGCGCAACCTGATCGGCATCGGCCCGTTCGTCGCGACCGCCGCAGTGGCGGTGCTCGACCCGCTACCGCTACGAGTCTCCGGGGTCGCCGCCACGGCCGCCTCGCTCGTCCTCGTCGTCTCACTCGCGCTTCACGGCGGCGACCATCTCCCACGCTTCGACCGGATCGCGCAGACCCTGGTACGCGCCGGCTGGAACGGACGCCAGGCCATCGCCGTCTTCGGAAGACCGACGCTCTACGAGTCACCACTCGGCTGGTACCTGCCGCACCAGCCCAGGCTCCGAGCCGGCCACCCGAAGCGTCCGTCCTGCGGGCCGGTGTTCATCGTCCACCCATCCGGTCACGTCACCATCGTCCCCGGCCGGCCGCGCCCACGACTCGTCCGCCGCGCAACACTCCTGTTCGAGCCCGGCCAGAGCGGCCCTTGCACCCACCCCCGCACCGAACGCGCCTAACCCGCCACCGCAACCGTGGGCCGTATCTTGGCCGCGCCGTCGCTCGTCACCCGTCATCGCGACGCACGCCTATCCTGGTCGGGGTGGCACGCCGCAGGTCTCGGCGCGAGCCGGCAAGCCCGGCGCGTAGGCGGAGAAAGCTCCGGCGTATGGCCGGGGTGGTCGCGGCGTGTGCCTTGTTCGCCTCGGCGCTGATCGCAGCCGGCATGTATTTCCTCTCGGGCGTGAGCCTCGCCGCAGACGGGTCGGCGCTGGCAAGGGTCAGCCTCCAGCCGCTCGCCGGCTCGCTCGTGAGCGTCCGGGCGACGGCTGCTGACGGAACATCGGTTCCGCTTGCTGTCCGCGGTGACGTCCTGACACCGACCAGACCGGTCACGCCGGGCGAACCGGTGACCGTGGCAGTCGTCGTTCGGCGCCCAGGTTGGGCGAGCTGGGCACTGGGTTCAGAGCGGCGCGAGCGCCTCACGATCCGGACGCCGGTTGCGCACATCGAGCAGCGTTGGCTCACGGTGCCGAAGGGACGGCGGCCGGTGGTGCAGTTCAACATCACCGTCAGCAAGGTGTCGGTCGGGGGGAGAACCTCCGCTGTTCACTCGGAGATGGTCCCGATCCCCTCGAACGCCGTCGGCGGCTCCACGACGGTCGCCGCCGCTCCACGTCCGTGGGAACGACTGGGTGCACGTGTCCGCGTGACCTGGTTTCCGAAGTCGCGTCGCCCGGCTCTCCTGAGCAGCCCGACACCGGGCACACAGATCGAGCCGCTAGCGGCCACTACGCTTCACGTTCTCGCAATCGGTGGCATCAGTGCTCCACGGCCGCTACCCGTCGTTCACGCCCGCCCTCCCCGGCCGGTGGGCCCAGGAGGATGAGCACACGCTCGTCTACCGGGCGGCGGGCTACGGGGCGCGGCTGAACAGCGAAGAGACCGTGCGGCTTCCAATGGCGGTGACCGTCGTCGGTGGGAGCCCGTCGGCACGCACCCTGTCGTGGCATGTGGCGCCGGCATCGTTCGTCCGGCTCCAGCAGCTGTTTGCGCAGGAGGGCTACCTCCCGCTCGTTTGGTCGCCTGCAGGCGTCGACGTGTCGCGTCGACCAAGGGCCGAGCTCGCAGCGGCGACGGCTCCGCCCGGCGGACGCTTCGACTGGCGCTACCCGAACACACCGCACGAACTCACGTCGCTGTGGCGGCCGGGCGAACCGAACGAGATCACCCGCGGTGCCGTCATGACGTTCGAGCACGACCACGGACTCGCTGTCGACGGGATCGCAGGCCCCGCGGTATGGCATGCGGCGATCGACGACGCCGTTCGCGGGCGGCACAAGCCCGGTGGCTACAGCTACGTCTTCGTGCATCGAAACGTGCCGCAGCTAATGACGCTGTGGCACGACGGCCACGTCGTTCTCACCTCGCCGGGGAACACCGGTGTGCCCGCGGCGCCCACGCAGCTCGGCACGTGGCCGGTCTTCGAGCACATCCCCGTCGGCCGCATGAGCGGCACGAACCCCGACGGGTCCCGTTACAACGACCCCGGGATTCGCTGGATCAGCTACTTCCACGGCGGCGAGGCGCTGCATGCATTCAACCGAGCGTCGTTCGGGACGCCGCAGAGCCTTGGCTGTGTCGAGCTGCCCTTATCCGCCGCCGCCGAGGTGTGGCCCTACACCCCGATCGGCACACTCGTCACCGTCGAGGACTAAGGGCGGGCGCGCAGTTCCGCCGCGTGTTGCCGCTCGGAGGCCGCAGCCTGTGTTTCAGCACCCTAAGACTCGTCAGTCCAAAATCCCTGTGAGGGGCGTTGCCGAGCGGGCTTGCCCGAGGTACGGAAGCCCGAGTGCGGATTCGATTGTGCGCAACAACCCGTAGTGCGAGGTGGAAGGCCTGAATTCTGAGTGTCGCCGGACGGCTGTGCCGGCGACGATCAAGGGGACGTTGCCTCCGCCGCCGAGATTGCTTGTTCCCTCATCGAAGACGATGAAGACTGCCGTGTCTTCGACCCTGAGCAGCGGTGGAATGAAGGTGTGGAGCCAGTGATCGCCCGTTGCGACGGAGCAGTCGTGCATGTCATGGCAAAGGTCGGGGATGATGAGCGAGTAGGTCGGCAGCGTTCGAGGGTTGAAGCGTGTGAGGGGAAAGACGTGGGACACGCCTTGGGGGAAGTAGAGAAACGGGACGTGCTTCTTCGCGAAGCGGCTAGAGCTTGGATAACCCTCGGCGTATGCGGCCCAGCGGAGGTGTTTCGCCGATAGCTGGGTGCCGATTGTTGGCCCGGTCTGGACGCAGTCAGTGCAGTCGCTGGTTACTCCGTGTGTTGATCCGGAAACCAGAGCAAGGTAGTTAGGAAGGCTTGGATGGGAGACGGCGTCGTACGCCGGCGCCTGCGCATACGCCGACGCCAAATGCTCGAACGTCGGGGCGGCGCCAGAGCCGAGGACATCGCGGCGCTCGTGATTCTCGAAGACGATCACGACTACGTGCGCGATCCGCGGAACGTCAGATGCGGAAGCCGTGCTCGCCGGACGCGCGACGACCAATGTCGTGATGCAGGCAACGACTAGAAGAGCGACTCGCACGATGACACGGTTAGTGAGACCGTGCGTGATGGCCTCGGTGTTCGACGCACGAACCGAGCTCGGGCGTGCCGGGACAAAGCGGCCGCTGCCGGTGTTGGCCTGGCGATTATCAGAGAAGCAGTGGGCAGGTGCATCACCGCGGAACGACATCGGCGACGACGCGCCCGGATGCTGCTGCCTCCTTTAGCCTGAGGTAGTCCTGCTCGTTTTGGTCGGCGTACGTCTCGGAAAATGCGGCGATGGCGCGGTCGAAGGAGTCGCTGCTGCCGAGGTAGGCGGCGATCGCGATCCTGTCGCCCGAGCGTGCGTGCGCTCTGGCGAGCGTCCAGCCGCAGATCTTGCCGTAGGCCTCCAGCTCGTCCGGGTCCATCAGTTCGACGTCGACCGAGCCCTTGGCATCCCAGAGTTGCCGGATGTAGAAGTCTCGTCTTTCGCCGTCGATCGTTTCGATTCGCTCCCACCCGAGCATGATGTCGGCCGCCGCCTGCATCATCCGTTGTCCTTCCACGACGCGCTGCCCGTGCTGGGCGTACTGGCTCTTGCCGAGGAACGGCTCGAGCACCGAGGCCTGCGCTTCCTTGAACTGGAGGAACAGCGGGTCGTTATTGTCGCGGCCGACCATCAGCAGGATCCAGGCGCGGGTACCGACGCTGCCGACCCCGACGACCTTACGGGCGGCGTGCACGTAGCGGTAACTCTCGAGCAGGTTGCGCCGGTCACGCGGCAGCGTGCGCCTATACGTGCGAATCATGCGTCGCACGACGTTCTCCAAATCGTCTTGCTCGGCATCCGGGAGGACATCCTCGATCGGCGTGACGAGAGGAGGGTCGCCGACGATCCGTAGCTCGCCGTCGACGCTCCGACACAGCTTTGCGAGGGCTCGCATGCTGTCCTTCGTGTGCACCTTGGCGACGTCGGTCTGGAACCGCTTGATCTGCTTGCGGGACGCCGATCCGCCGAGCTGTTTGAGGATCGCCGAGACATCCAGGCGCGTGTACCAGACGTCGATGTTGCGCATCTCCGCGAAGCGGGCGATCGCTTCCCGGTACTCACGCACCGCCGCCATCACGACCGACCGTCGGATCGCCTCCTTGAAACCGCGATCCCGGCCCGCGACCGCGAAGCTCGCGGCGAGCCGCTTCAAGTCCCATTCGAATGGCCCCGGAAGCGTCTCGTCGAAGTCGTTGATGCTGAAGACGAGCCTCCGATCCAGGGCGGCGAAGATACCGAAGTTCGAGAGGTGCGCGTCTCCGCAGAGCTGAGCGTGCAGACCTGTCCGCGGCCCGTCGGCGAGATCGGCCGCCATCAGGTAGGCGGCGCCGCGGAAGAAGGTGAACGGCGACACGAGCATGCGCCCGTACCGGATCGGGCCGAGCTCCGGCAGACGCGTCTGCGCCTGCGCCTCGAGGAGATCGACGGGATCCATGCGTGTTTGTGCCGGCTCCCAGGTGGCGTGCGCCGAGCGCGGCAACTCGACGCGCGCGGCTTTGCCCCGCGCAACCCGCTCGGCCGGCGTGAAATGCGGCACCGCCTTCGGCCCGGAAGACCTCTCACGCGTCGCCGCCCTGTCGTCCACTACCTGCGTCGCGGCCTCCTCGGAGACCGTCGCGGAACCTGGGTCGATAGGTCGGAGGTGGTCGTCTACGTCCCTCATCCTTACTCCTTTCCGCAGGCTCCCGTTGCGCGTTGCGACGCTGATCGTAGAGTGCAGGAACACGGCGTCGCGAACGCTGTCGAAGACGTTGCCATCGCCGACCGCAGTGACCATACAGAACGTTCGCGAAAGGGTGAGAACGGGTGGATGGGCGTCTGCACCCGTCGTTCACAGTAATGCGGTGCCAGACGAAAGGAGAGACATGACCTTCCAAAGGGTCTTTGAGTCGCATCCACAACCGACGGGCCTCGATCGCGAAGTGCTTCTGCGCTGCATCGCCGAGTGCCTCGATTGTGCCGCCAGCTGTACGGCTTGTGCCGACGCCGACCTCGCTGAGGACGACGTGAAAGAGATGCTGCGGTGCATTCGTCTCTGCCTCGACTGCTCGGACACCTGCGAGGCGACGAGCCGCATCGTGATCCGACAGACCGCGCCGGATCTGCGCGTCATCCGCGCAATGGTCGAAGCTTGCTCCGTCGCCTGCTTCGCGTGTGCCGAGGAGTGCGACCGGCACGCCGCTCACCACGAGCATTGCCGGCATTGCTCCGAAGCTTGTCGCCGCTGCAAGAACGCGTGCGACGATCTTCTCGCGACGATCGGTTAGCTCGCGCCTGTCGGATCACGTGTGCTCACAAGCGGGATGACGTCACGGCCTCGATTGCCTCGAAGACGAGACGGCGTCTGTGCTCCGTCGATCACGTCGCGACGAGCGACTCGCGAGTCGGCCGATTGCGAGTGCGTCCGCCGGTGTGCGATGCTCGCACGGTCACAAACGCAGCGACCCAAGGAGGGGAGATGACCGTCGCGACCTCCGAGCAGAGCATCACCGAGCGCGAGGCAGCGCAGGTCGAGCGCGCGAACGCCACGAACGCCACACCGGTGGTTTTCGTTCACGGGCTCTGGCTGCTGCCCTCGAGCTGGGACAACTGGGTGAAGCTGTTCGAGGAGGCCGGCTACGTGGGCTTGACGCCGAGCTGGCCCGACGATCCGGAAACGGTTGAAGAGGCCCGGTCGAACCCGGACGTCCTCGCCAAGAAGACCTTGAAGCAGGTCGCCGATCACACCACCGAGATCATCGATGCCCTGGACAAGAAACCGGCGGTCATCGGGCACTCGACCGGGGGCTTGCTCGCGCAGATGCTCGCGGGCCGCGGCCTCTCGGCGGCCACGGTGGCGATCGACCCCGGCGTCTTCCGCGGCGTTCTCCCTCTGCCGGTGTCGGTGCTCAAGGGAGTCGGCCCGTTCCTCGTCGACCCGCGCACCCGCGGCCGCGCGATCACGCTCACCTTCGACCAGTTCAAGTACGGCTGGGCGAACGCGCTCGACGAGAAAGAAGCGAAAGAGCTCTACGACACGTTCCACGTCGCCGGCTCCGGAATCTCGCTCGCCCAGATGGGCAACGCGAACCTCAACCCGTGGACCGAGGCGAAGGTGAACACGACGAACCCCGACCGCGGCCCGCTGCTGATCATCGACGGCGAGAAGGACCACACGGTCCCCTGGGCGATCGCGAACGCCGCCTACAAGAAGCAGAAGCGCAACCCGGGCGTGACGGAGATCGTCAAGATGCCGAACCGCGGCCACGCCCTCACGATCGACCACGGCTGGCGGGAGGTCGCCCAGACGGCGCTCGACTTCGTCAAGAGGTTCTCCTAAGCCGAGCGCTCGTTCCGCCGCGCTGTTCGTCGTCGCAGCGCGATCTATGACAATGGCTTGCTGCCGTAGCGCTGCGGCGAAGCCCGTCTTGTAGCCAGAATCGGCGAATCGGAATCAGATGGCGACCGTCCTGATCACGCAGTGCCTGCAACGTGACTTCGTTGACCCGATCGGTCCTCACGATCCGCTGCCGAACCTGCTGCACGTCGGCTACTCGGAGGCGGCCCGCCTGCTCGGACCGGAGCCGGCCGCGGGGCCGCTGGCCCAGCTCGTCCAGTGGGCGCGCGGCCTGCCCTCGGATGCGATCGACCTCGTCCACATCCGCGACTGGCACGACGCGAACGATCCCGCACAGCGCGAGCACCTGGTGCGCTTCGGCGCGCACTGCATAAAGGGCACGGTCGGCGCGCGCCTCGTGCTGGAGATGGACGAGTGGGCCGAGGCCGCGCCCAACGAGTGCATCGTCGACTCGATCACGCTGAACGACCTCGAGGGTACCGACCTCGAAGCGCAGCTCGACCGGATCCGGCGCGAGCACGGCGGCGAACCGCTGCGCGTCGGTGTCGTCGGAGTCTGGACCGAGGCGAAAGTGAGCTTCCTGCTCTACGAGTTGAGTACGCGGCTCGGCATCGACGAGCTCGCGACGTGCTCGGCGCTCACGGCCAGCGCGTCGCGTACGCAGCACTTCAACGCCCTCTCGCAGCTGGACAAGATCCTCGGCGTCAGCTGCTTCGACTCCCTTGCGGACTTCGTCGACTGGTTGCGGCCGGGCGCCGAGCTCGACCTGCCGCGGTACCCGCTGGGGTTCGAACCTCGGATCGGCGGCAGCTGAGGCGGCCGCGCTGCAAGACGGCGACCGGAGCATCGTGGCCCACCTCTTCCGCGACAGCACGGAGGTGGATCTCGACCCCCTACACGGCGGCTACTCCGAGGCCACGGTCTGGCGGGCCGTCAGCCGGGACGCCCTCGGCCAGCAGCACGCACCGGCGGTGGTCAAGCTCGGCCCCAACCGGTCGATCGCGCAGGAGCGGGTGGCGTTTGAGCAGGTCGAGGACGTGCTAGGCAACAACGCCCCGCGTGTTCGAGGCTTCGTCGACCTCGCCAACCGCGCCGGCCTCAAGTACTCCTACGCGGCGATGGGTCAGGGCGGCGTGCGGACGCTGCAGTCGATGTTCGCAGCAGATATCCCGACCCCGCAACTAGCCTCGCTCGTGCAGACCGCCTTCGACGAGATCCTCGGGCCGCTGTACGCGGCGGCCCGCTACGAGCGGCTGCCGCTCTTCTCCCACTACCAGTTCTCCGCCGACAAGGCCCCGCACGTGCGGGCCGCCGTCGCGGCCCTGGTGCCGGACGCGACCCGGACGATGCTCGAGTTCCCCGGCGGACTCGAGCTGCCGAACGTCTGGGGCTTCTACGACGAGTTCCTCACACGCACCCCTCTCCCGACGCAGGACTACCACTACGTGTCGTACGTGCACGGCGATCTCAACGCGGCCAACATCCTGGTCGACGCGCACGACAACGTGTGGGTCATCGACTTCTTCCACGCCGGTCGCGGGCACGTCCTCAAAGATCTGGCGAAGTTCGAGAACGACCTGCTCTATCTACTCACGCCCATCGATGACGATGCCCAACTGCGAGAGGCGATCTCGATCACGCTCGCCCTCCGAGAGGTCGCCGATTTGCGCGCCCCGCTTGCCGACCTTCCCGATGACGTGCGGTCGCCTCACTTCGTCCGGGCGTGGGAGATTCTCCGGGTGCTACGGAGCACGATCAGCCAGGTCTGCCACGACGATCGCAACCCGCTGCAGCTCCAGGTGGCCGGCCTGCGCTACGCCGTTCACACGCTCGGCTTTCCGGAGCCATCGCGTTTGCAGAAGCAGTCGGCGCTCGTCGCCGCGTGCTCGCTCGCCGACCAGATCGCTACCACCGTGGAGGCCAACCTGGTGCTGCGGATCGACTGGGTCGAGTCGCCGACCATCGGGGCCGGCCGCCTCGGGATGACGATCTGTCCCGGACGGCGGGACCGCGATCGCGACCTCGAAGCGGACCTTGCCCGACTGCGCGCCGAGGGCGTGGATCGGCTGCTGTGCCTGTCCACCGATGCCGAGCTCGACTGGGCCGGGGTTCCCGATCTCGGCAGCAGAGCCGAGGCGTTCGGGCTCAACTACCGCTGGCTTCCGGTGCCCGACCAGGGAACATGCTCGCTGAGCGAGGCCGTCGACCTCGTCCGGTGGTGTCGCGACGGGCTCGAGCGAGGCGAGTCGGTCGTCATAACGTGCATGGGTGGGCTCGGCCGGAGCGGGATGGTCGCCGCCTGCACGCTGGTCGACCGTCGGCGCACGCCGACGGCCGCGATCGCGACGGTCCGGGCGGCGCGGGGGCCGCGCGCGCTCGAGACGTCTGGGCAGGAGGAGCTCGTCAGCAGGTTCGCCGCCGGCTGAGCGCGCCGCGCCACGCTCCCGGACATCCGTCGGCTCCGCTTCACTCCACGTGGAGGCGTTCGGTGCTCAGAAAGCGTTCGCCGCCGCCTTCCACTCCCGGAGGCGCTGTGCGATGAGCCGGGCCCGCTCCGCCTCGCTCCCGCCGTCCAGCACCTCTAGGTCCGACGGGTCGGCTCGAAGATAGACGCCGGCGGTTCGGGCATTCAGGCCGGGGTCGCGCTCCGACCGTGTCGTCCAGTACCCGGTGCCGCGGTCCACCGCCTCCAGGCCGATCTCGCCGGTGCCCTCGAGCTGCGGGGCGTTCGGGTGCCGAGGGCGCTCGCCCTTCCAGAAGTAGAGGATGCCGGCCGGATCCCTGCGCTCTTTCGCGGCCTCACTCCAGTAGCGGGCCGACAGGGTGCCGTCCTCCTGCCAGGCGCGGCCGGTCACGTTCAGGCCGCCGTCGCGGTCCCGCGCGATGCGCAGGAAGCCGATCGCCGAGGGTTCGTCGTCGCTGCGCATGGTGAGCGAGAGCTGCCACCACAGCCCCTCGACCGGGCCGCGGCGACCCTCGGTCTCGATCGCCTTGCGCAGCTTCTCGTTGATCGCGCGAACCTCCGCCGGGCTGGTGGCCGGGTCGTAGCGGACGGAGGTCAGCCCGAGCAGGTCGCTTGGCAGCTTCGAACCGTGCGCGTGAAGGATGAAGGTGCGCCGAATGCCGAGCGCGCCGCCGAACAGTCCTGCCTCGAACACCACGTTGTCGCGTGGCGAAGCCTGCCCGGACTGGGAGGAAGCGGAGGTGGTCCAGTCGTCCTGGGCGAACACAAACGCGGCGAAATCGACCTCCTGCGAGAGCTCCACGAGCCGGTCGAGCGTGGACCGCCCCGGGTTGAACGTCGTCGTCCACGGCTCGACATCGGCGACGTCTGAGACCCCGCGCGCGATCGCCCGCAGCAGTTTGGCCTGCTCGCCAGACGACCCGAGGAAGATGCACGGCTTGTTCATGCGCGATTCACGACGACGGACCCGTGCACACTACGAAGTGGGCCAAGGTTCGCACCACGTGCCGCATTCCATCAGTCCTCCCGCTGCTGGCCCACGCTCGAGCGCGTGATCGGCGCTCGGCTGATCAACCGCTGCGCGTACTCGGCGTTAGCAACTGCTTCGTCTTCGGTGTCGAAGGACTCCATCGCGCGCCCCAGTGGCGTGCCATGAGGATTGATCAGTTCCCAATGAAAACGCCCCTCGTGGTCGTGGACGATCTTGAAGTGGGCGACGCCTCTGACCAGATCATCGCCTTCCATCAGAGATCCTCGATTCGGCTCCTGCTCTTAGTTGTGGGCGTGTCCGCACGAACCGACCTTACGGCGCGAACGCGAGGGCGACAAGGCGTACGACCCTCTGACGTCACGCACCCTGAGACGCTCCCCCAGATGCTGCACGAGCCTGAGAACGCGGTGGCCTCCCTTGTTCGCGAGGTCGGCGACGGCGCGAAGGCGATGCGGGAGACCGACCGACCGAGGCCCTACGCTGCTCTTCGATCAGACAAGGAGGGTCGAGGTGCGAGCAGTCCTACCATCGCCGGCGATGACCGTTGCGCTCATCGCGCTCGGCGCAGCTCTAGGCGGCTCGGCGGTGGCCGGCAGTGGATTGATCACCGGCGCACAGATCAAGGATCACAGCGTGGGGTTGAACGACCTCTCGTACACGGCAATCGCGAAGCTGCGAGGGCGTCAGGGGCCGCCCGGGCCACCGGCCACAACCGCATCCATTGCCAAGAAACTCGCCATCGTCCATGCGACCTTCAACATCGATGCGGGCGCTGTCGGAACCGCGACGGCGCACTGTCCCGCCGGAAGCGTGATCCTCTCGGGCGGCGCACACACAAACGGCCAGGGGCTATGGATATCCGCGCCGGTCGCGTTGTTGGGAGCCGGCACCGCCTGGCAGGCCGGCGCCACCTCTTTCTCGTCGCTACCCAGCCAGGTCGACGCCACAGCGATCTGTTTGAAACCGTAAGGCAGCAACTTCACCGCGGCATTCAGCGCGGGGAGAGCATGGGCGTTAAGCGCCAGGCTGCTTACACCGCCGCTCGGCGAGGCTTGGCGAAGAGCATGTCGAGCTCTGCGCCCTTGAACAGCCATGAGACGCCGAACGCCCACGCTGAGACGCATTCGCCGATCAGCAAGGCCCGTGGCGGCCATCCCACCGACAGCGTGATCACGATCCACAGAAGCGCGAGCCCCATGACACCGGCGCAGGTCCAGTGGAACCAGCGCCAGAACGCCGGTGAACGGTTCCCCGGCCGCGGAGGCCGGTTGCCTTCGCGAACGCCGAAGAAGAACGTGATGACGGCGAGCGATACGAGGAACACGCCGGACGCGCTGTAGTGGACCCACATGGTCGTCGATTCGCCGACAAGCTTCTGGAGCGGCGTGAGCGGAACGTGTGCGTACGGCGGTGGCCCGGTCGGGAAGAGCGCGATGACGATCGCGCTCAACCCCGCGAGCAAACTCAACGTGTTGTCGAGGTTTCGCTCGGCGACCTTGTAGGTGATCAGAAAGATCCCGGTCGCGCCGAGGATGCCGACGAACTCGTCCCGCATCCCCGAGTAGTAGTAGACGCTGAGCGAGCCACGCGGGAACGGGTCGCCGTGAAAAGCGACCTTGTCGATCAACACGAGCACGAACGGAAGCGCGATCCCGAGCAACCCGACGGCGACCCGCATCCAGAGGTACGAGCGCACGTAGAGGGTCGCATCCTTCTGGGTGTCCGGGTCGGGGCGCGGTTCGACCGTGCGGACCGGCTTCAGCAAGCCGGTCATCTGGGTTCTCGGCGAACGCGCGAGAGAAGAGGAGGCTGCGCGCAGCGTCGCCTCCTCAGGAGGCTGCGACTCACGTCGACCACGAACCGACGTCTCACCGCCGTGGCGCCGGATCAGTCAACGGTGGACTTGATCATCACCGGGCGGCTGTCCTTCCCGTCGATCTCGTAGTAGACCCCTGGAAAGGTTTCGAAGGCTCCGCTGGTGTTGTGGTGCAAGTGCGACTCGTTGAACGTGAGGGCACCCCATCCGCTGTTCACGACGTCGAAGACGGCACCGCCGCCTTCTCTCGCGCTGTTGTCCGACATTACGGTGCCGGCGATCAGCAGGTTGTTGTCCTTGCCGTCGAGGTAGACGGCGCCGCCGCTGCCGCCGCCCGGCGTGCCGCTCGAGGCGGGATTGGCGCCCCAGCCGATCGCCCTGTTGTCGATGAACTCGCTGTTCAAGATGCTCCACTGGACCTGGATGCTGCTCAGCGCCCCACCGTTCGAGCAACGGCCGCCGCGGAACGAGTCATTCGTGATGTAGACGGGGCGGTTCCGGTACTGGGCGAGAACGCGAATCGCTCCGCCGCCGAGATCAGGGCCGTACGCGTAGCAGCGGTTGTCGACAAACCGTGAGTTGACGGCCTTGAACTGGCCTCCCTCAACGTAGATCGCACCGCCACCGTCGACCCCGCCATACCAGCAGCTCGGGATGTTGGCCGTACAGGTCGCCTGATGCGTGCCGTCGTAGCCGTGCGCGAAGGTGATGTTCTGCACGACGATCTGCGGATACGGCTGGTCGACGCAGTTGTCGGTCGACCAGCGACCCGCGCAGGTGTCGGAGTACAGGATCCGGCGTTTGCCGCCTCCGCTCAGAGTGATCAGGCCGCCCCCATCGAGCACGACCAGACGTCGCGTCTTGATCACACTGGCGGTCGAGGTCATCACGATGGTCACCGGTCTGGAACCACAGTTGAAGGTGATGACGCCGCCCGCGCCGACAGCACGCACCACAGCGGCCGATGTGCAACTGGCCGGGCGGCCGTTGCCGATGACGTGATCGGGATGCGCCGTATCGACTGCACGGCCGGCCACCGGAACCGGGAAGCGCCCGTTTGGGTTGCCGAAGTTCGGCATCACCGCTGCAAACCGGTTGGACACCGCCGCAGTCGTGGCACGCGGCGCCGACAGTGCCGCCGGTGACATCCCACCCTGCCAGACGGCCAGCGCGCCCACCGACCCGGCGACGCCGACCAGCACCCGCAGCAGTGTCCCGACCCCGGCGATCTGTAGCACTGCGCCGATGGTAATGCGGGTGCCGGACCGGGCCGCCTGGGCGAGGAGGAGCGGTGTGGGGACCTACAGGATTGCGATCGGGTTGAGGGGCGAGCCGGTCCCGTCTGCTATGCGGAGTGGCGCCGCTACCAAGAGGAACGCCCAGCGGCCTTCACGTTCGCAGATGTCGGCCAGTTCCTCCAGCTGGAGGTAGTCGAGAAGGTGCATTCCCATGGCATTGATCGCGAGGACGTGGATTGGGAAGTCAACGCCATCGGTGCTTGCGGGCGCCGTATCGCTATTCCCGTCGGAGCCCAGCGCAGCGACTCGGCGGTGGCCGAGAAACGGCATCGCCGTCGGGTGGAGACCGGCCTTGGCACTTGGCGTGTCCCAAGAGCCGACCTCATTGAGCCGCCGCGCGTGGCCGGTGCGCACCAGGAGGATGTCTCCTTCCGCGACGCGCACGCCCTGCGCGCGTTCGGCGGCCTCGAGGTCGTCGCGGAAGACGTGCTCCCCAGGCTCGAGCCATGGCACGCCGCGCAGTCGGGGGATGTCGAGCAGGACTCCGCGCCCGACGAGACCGTCCTTCACAGCCTCCACGTTCAGCGCCTTAGCGCCGAGCGGAATGACGACATCTGGCGATGTCCCGTTGTACAGCGAGCCCTCATAGGCGACGTGGCAAAGCGCATCGATGTGAGTGTGCGTGTCGTGGTGGTAGTCGACGCCCACCCAGTCCTTGGCAAACTGCACCGCTCCGCCGGCGACGTCTGCTCGCACAATCGACGTCATCCGGTGCTGAGCAGGAGATGGGTTTTGTGCGGCCGCATGCGTGTCTAGCGGCCAACTGAGCGAGACCGTGATGCCGCGGTGCACGAGCCCGGCTGCCTCAGCGACGCGGCCGAAGGTGATGTAGTTGAGGGCGCCGCGCTCGTCGAGGTCGCCCCAGCGCCCCCACGTGCTCAGTGAGCGAAAGAGCTCGCGGAACTGGGCAGCGGTTACATGCACGCGCTCGCTGTCGGGTCGGGTCGATCGCCGCTCTGCCAATGGGTGCTTCGCTCTGCCTCGGTTGGCACGAGATCTTACGACTTGCTCGATACGCCTGACCCGACTGCCCGGAAGGTACCGGGCTCGAACCAGTGACCTCCAGCTTGTCGACTGCGTCAGGCGGTTCGCCACTGGTGGTCGTCTCCAATCGTTTGGCTCAGTAGAGCGAGTTCGCGATTGACGCGTCGGCGTGATTCGTCACTCGTCGCCTCGGCGCATTTCCAAGTTCTTTCCACCCGTCGGCGCTGCGGATTGATCCGCAAGCCACGCTGGTGTGATGGAAGCGATCCTCTGGCACAGCAGTGAGACGAAACGACTGAAGAAGGCGACACGGCCGCCGTTGGAGCTCCATGCCGGGAAGATCCGAAGGATCGTGCGACGCAGCACCCCTCGTTTGAGTGCTCCGGTCCTACACCCCAGTCGCTCCTGTTCCTTTCCGGTCGATGGAGGGCTCGGACCCCTCCCACGACACGGATGCGATGAGCGCGTCGAGCTCGATTTCGACGAGCACACCGTCGGGGATGAACCCGGCGACGAAGTAGGTGGTGTTCGCGGGCCCGTCCGAAGCGAAGGCTTCGCCGTGGGCTCGAATGACGGCGCGCCAGTCGCAGTCCGGTGCGAGCAGCAGCCGGGTTCTCAGTACCTCGCTCGGGCTGGCGCCGAGGGCTGCTGCTGCAGCAAGGGCGCGACGAATGGCCTCGGCTGTCTGCGCATAGGCGTCGCCTGGAAACAGCACCCCATCAGGTCCAAGGGCGGCTGTGCCGCTGACGGCGACGTGGTTGCCCTGCCGTACTGCGCGGGAGTAGCCGGCGGTTTGCTCGAAGGCGCCGCCGTCACGGAAGCGTTGTGCAGCCATCGATCAGCTGGTCGGCGGGATCGGGTGGCATCTCGCCCTCGATCTGGGCGGTTGTCGCGAGCTGCGGACCGCCGAGGTCTCGTTCGACACTGATGATTGGCTTGCCGATCGAGATGCGCAAGGAGAAATGCGCAGTGAGCGGGAGCGCCGTTCTTGTTCGACCAAACGCCGTCGAGGAGGTCGTGGACGAGCTCCGGTGATGGGATTTCCCAGACCTCGTAGAAGTTGGCGCGCTCGGTGCCGGGCCGGCCCGCGCTTCCGAGGTCATCCATCGTGCAGAGCATGCGGGCACCGCGCGACTGCCATTCGCGGTGGAGCGCGATCAACTTGACGTAAGCCTGTTGCCGTTCGTCGCCGGTCGCCGTCATCCACGCGTCTTCAAAGACGCCGCTGACGAGCATCCGCCAGGGCCAGGGTTGATCAGTGCTACTCACGAGGCACCTCCATCTCGGTTGGTGGTTTGCAGCTAGTCGCTGTGCGGGTCGAACGCGTCGCGGAGTCCGTCGCCGAGTGTGTTGAGGGCGAGGATCGTCAGGAACAGCGCCAGCGCCGGGGAAGATCACGAGGTGCGGGGATGTGCGCAGGTATTGGAAGCCATCGACGAGCAGTCGCCCCCAGCTAGGGGCCGGCGGTTGCGCGCCGAGACCGATGAAGCTGAGGAACGCTTCAGTGAAGATCGCCTGCGAGATCCCGAAGGTGGTCTGGACGATCACGGCCCGGTGGTGTGCGGGAGCACGTGGACGCGGAGGATCCGCGCGCGTGAGCAGCCGATCGACTCGGCCGCCTCGACGAAGTCGAGCTGCTTTGTGCGCAGGACCTCGGCGCGCACGAGCCGCGCGAGCGTCGGCCAGGTCGCGAAGCCGATCGCGAGCGTCAAGGACCTCGACGCTCGTCCCGAACGCGGTGACGAACAGGAGCGCGACGAGAATGGTCGGGAGCGAGAACATGATGTCGGTCGAGCGCATCAGGATCGTGTCGGCCAGCTGACCGTAGAACCCGGCGATCGCGCCGAGCGGCACACCGATCGCGACCGCGATCGCCTGACTGCCGAAGCCGACGATCAATGAGATGCGGGCGCCGTAGGCGACACGGCTCCAGCTGTCGCGCCCGAGCTCGTCGGTACCCATGATGTGGTGCCAGCTCGGCGCCTCGAGCGGGGTGAAACCGATCTCCGAGTACCCGGCACGTCGTGATCAGTGGGGCGAACAGGGCGACGACCAGCGACGACGATCAGGAAAATGAGTGAGGCGATCGCGAGCTCGATGCCGGCGCAGCCGGCGCCACGAGTCCGCCCACGGTCGAAGGCGCGCGACTGCCGCCGACGCAGCTCGGGCTCGAAGACGATCGGCGGGGGTGGCGGCCGGGCTCAATAGCGGATCCGTGGGTCGAGCCAGACGTAGACGATGTCGACGAACACGTTGGCGACGAAGCAGCAGCGTCGCGTAGAAGATGATCAGCCCGAGCGTCATCGTGTAGTCGGAGCCGAGGACGCTGTGGTCAGGTACTGGCCCATCCCGGGGATCGAGAACAGGCTTTCGATCACGAGGCTGCCGGTGATCAGCTCGGCGATCAGCAACGCGCGTGACGGTCGTGATCGGCATCAGCGCGTTCCGGAACGCGTGGTGCACGACGATCACGGTTGCTGCGCCGGCGCCCTTCGCGCGCGCTGTGCGGATGTAGTCCTGCTGCAGCGTCTCGATGACCGAGGCGCGTGTCAGCCGGGCGATGAAGCTCGCCCAGGGAAGCCCGAGCGCGAGGGCCGGCAGAACGACTTGCGATGGGCGCCCCCAGCCGCCCAGCGGGAGACAGGTGGAAGTGGAGCCCGAGGATCAGGATGAAGAGGATCGAGAGGATGAAGTTGGGGATCGCGTAGCCGATCGTCGCTCCGACCATCACCAGCCGGTCGAGCGAGCGGTTGCGCCTCACGGCGGCGATCAGTCCGAGCGGGAATCCCGACGCCGAACGCAACGACGAGAGCGCCGCGCTGCCGAGCTCGGCCGAGGTCGGGAAGCGTTGCGTGAGGATCGTTGAGACCCGCAGCCCGGGCTGGACGATCGACTCGCCGAGGTCGCCGGTAAGAACACTCCTCATGTACAGGACGTACTGCAGCGGCAGCGGCCTATCGAGGTGGTAGTGCGCTTCGAGCAGCGCGTCGTTGCGGGCGGGCCGCACCGCACCGGTGTCGAACGGGCCGCCCGGGATCGAGTGCACGAACAGGAA
Source organism: uncultured Thermoleophilia bacterium (assembly GCA_963742615.1). Lineage (GTDB taxonomy): Bacteria > Actinomycetota > Thermoleophilia > Gaiellales > Gaiellaceae > PALSA-600. The sequence continues at coordinate 282,513 of CAVUMS010000006.1, forward strand.
CGCGAGCAGCGTGACGCCGATCCAGGCTGGGATCAGGGTCAGTAGGCGGCGTGTGAGATAGCGACCCACAGGGCGCTATCGCAGGCGTAGACCGAGGGTGACCCGACCGGCGCGTCGGGCCACCCTCGTGTGGCTCAGCTGGATCGAGACCTGCCGCCACGGATGCATGTAGAGCGGGCTGTAGCCGAAGCCCTTCACGTTCGGCTTGACCAGCCAGTTCTGGTTGACGAAGTAGAGCGGCACGGTCGGTGCGTCCGCCAGCCGGACGTTCTCGGCTTGTCGCGTACAGCTTGGCGCGCGTCGCCTGGTTCGAATCCGCGTTCGCTTGTGCGACCAGGCGGTCGTACGTCTTGTTCGAGTAACCGTCGTAGTTGTACGGCGCACCCGTGATGCCGAGGTACTGGTCGAGCTCCTGTGCGTCCGGGTAGTCGAAGCCGAACGTGTATCCCCACAGCGGCGGCCTCGTCTTCGGGCTCGTCAGCTCGTTGTTGAACGCATTGATCGGCAGCTCCTTGAGACCGACCTTGATCCCGAGGTTCTTCTCGAGCTGCCCTTGGATCAGCTCGTAGACCTGCGCGTACTCGCCGTAGTTGATGCCGTAGTGGAGGTCGACGCTCGGGAAACCCTTGCCGTTCGGATACCCCGCCTTCGCAAGAAGCTGTTGCGCCAACGCGACGTTGTACGTGCTGCCGCTGTGCTGCGCGTTGACGTTGCCGGCGATTCCCGGTGGCAGCCAGGCGTTCGCGGGCGTGCCGACGCCGGCGAGCGCGATCTTGATGATCGCGTTCTTGTCGATCGCATGATTGAAGGCCTGACGGACCGCAAGCTTGTCGAACGGCGGCTTGGCGTTGTTCATCTCCAGCCACACCGTTCGCTCGATCGGCGTGCGTGTGGAACTGCGAGCGCAGGGTCGGGTTCGACTTGACCTGCAGGATCGCCGCCGCGGATAGCCCGACGACCGCGTCGAACTCATTCGCCTGGTAGCGGGCGACGGCAGCGGTCGAGTCCGGCACCGCCGCGACCGAGACCTGACCGATGCTCGGCTTCGCCCAGGTAGTAGCCCGGGTTGGCAGTGAACGTGTACTGCTCGTTGCCGACCTGCCCGGTCAGCTGGTAGGCGCCGGAGCCGACGTTGTGCGGCGGGGTGATCCAGTTCTTGCCGTACTTGGTGATCACTTTCGAGTCGACCACCCAGGCAGGCCAACGGCTGATCTCGGCGGCGAAGTAGCCCGCCTTGTGCGCCAGCGTCACCTGCAACGTGTACTTGCCGGTCGCCTTGATCCCCGACGCCGCCTTCGCCTTGCCGTTCAGGACAGCGTCCGCGCCCTTGATGTCCGCGAGGAAGAAGCTCGTTCCGGAAGCCGTCTTCGGGTTCAGCGAGCGGTTGTAGGTGTAGACGAAGTCGGCAGCGGTAATCGGGTCGCCGTTCTGGAACTGCAGACCGTGGCGGAGATTGAACGTGTACACCAACCCGTTCGCCGAGACATGCCACGTCGCTGCGTGCCGCCGGAACGATCTGTGCTTTGTCGTTCACGCCGAGCACGCCCTCATACACGTTCTGCGCCAACTCAATCGAGCGGTTGTCCCCAAGCAGCGCCGGGTCGAACGGATCCGGCGCACCCGTGATCGCGATCCGAAGATTGCTGCCGGCCGCGCGCTCTGCGGACTGATGGGCAGACGCGGTCGAGATCTGACTCGCTCCTGCCGCAACCGCCCCCACGACGAGCACTACCGCTACCGCGGACTTGCGGCGACTCACGCTCCCAATCGACTCATGCGGTCTCAAAGCCAGTCTCCTTTCGGCCGACACGCGACGTCCCCAAACACCTCCATCCGCCAGCCGACCAAGGCGGCGTGGCGGGCATCGCGGCAGGGATGCGCCTGAACCAGAATCTCGCAACCTTGAACGAAATATCGCCCAAATGCAACCAGCCTTCTGTAGCCTCCGCACATGCCGAAGACGACCCCCCGAAGCCAGCGAAACAGGATCCGCGAGAGCAGCGATCCAGCGGCTCGAGCGCGAGCGTCGCGTCAAGAACGGCCCTCAGATCGGAGACGTCATCCGGCGCCTCCGCCGGCAGCGCGGACTATCGCTTCGGCAGGTCGCCGAAAGCGCCCAGCTCTCCGCCTCCTTCCTCGGAGCCGTCGAACGCGGGGAATCCGACATCTCGGTCGGGCGACTCTCACTCGTCGCCGAGGTACTCGGCCACGACCTCGCCTCACTGCTCGGCTACTCGCTTCGGCAGTCCCGGCCGCGCTTCATCCGCCCCGACGAACAGGTACGGATGCGCCGCGGCAAAGGGATCGAGCTCACCGCGATGCGCATCCCCAGCACAAACCTCGAACTCCTCTTAGGCAACCCTCCCCCCACACAGCCAAGACCGACCCGTCACGCACGCCGGACTCGACATCCTCTACGTCCTCGAAGGCAACCTCGTCCTCCGCCTCGACGACACCGACTACCCGATGGCCGCCGGCGAGTGCGTCGTCTGGCCCTCGTCGCACCAACACGCGATCCGCAACGACTCCGACCAGCCCGCACGCGCGATCGGACTCGTCACCGAGACCGTGTACTAGGTGACGATGGGGGCGGCGGCGGCGCCGACGACGAATGCCGCGGCCTGTTCGAGCGAGATGATGTCGGTGTTCACGACCAGGTCGTATTGCGTCGGGAGCTCCTCCGCCACGTCGTAGAACCGCTTCAGATAATCACGCCGGGCAGCGTCCGCCGCTTTGACCGTTCGCTCGGCTTTGGCGATGTCGACACCCGCCTCCTCGCTGATTCGAAGTGCGCGAGTCGCCGGCGAAGCGGTGACGAGCACGCGGAGGATGCGTGCGCTCGGCTCGAGCGCGTGCGACGCGGCGTGTGCGCTGATGACGACGTCTCCACGGGCTGCGGTCTGCTCGATCGCCTCGCGGATCAGTGCCTGGATCTCGCTGCTCCCGGGCTCCTCTCCGGTCATCACCGGCACGGAGACGCCGAGGGCCATCGCGCTGCTGCCCCCGTCGAATACCGAGCGTAGGATGCGTGCCGTCAGCGACTTCCGCCGCTCCTCGTCCGCCACGTCGGCGGCCGAGATCCCTCCCCGAGCCGCCGCCCTGGCAACGATCTCCTCGTCGACGTACAGAAAGCCAAGTCGCTCCGCCACGAGGCGGCCGACGTCGCCCCGCCTGAGCCGGACGAGCGCGAGATACAGATGACGCTGCACGGCACGAGGACAACGCTAGATCGCGGCCGAAGCACCGTCAACGTTTCGTCACGGCTCACGTGAGGCACCCCGCGAGCGACGTCCGCCTGCCGGGCAAGATGGCGCGGGGACACATCCGAATAGCCCGAGCTAGGGGGCGGATACTCAGCCGAGTGCGCGGAGCTTTGCGTCGAGGTCGCTCGCGAGCAGTCGATCGGCGGCCTGCATGTCGGTGAGGGCCTTCGCGGTGGGATGTTCCGCGATCTGGTCGATCTCGGCCTCGATGCGACCGCGGGCGATGTACACCGAGTCGATCGCGATCTGCGAACCCTTGTTCGCGAAGACGAGGCGAAAGGCAAACGAGTGCGTGCCAAGGCGTGGCAGCGTGAGCTGCACCAGCGAGACGATCTTCGATCCTGGAGCGAGGAACGAGGGCCACTTGGCGCGGAGGCACCGGAAGAACGCCGCCTTGTCGGAGCCGCGCCGCCAGTCGCTTTCCACCATCGCGGCCGACTGGAAGACGACCGCGGAGGCGTCGAGTTCCTGGCCCGTCTTGTAGGTGTAGTCGGTCTCCTTGTCCCCGGTGACGACGAGGTCGGACTGACGGGGCGCGTAGAAGCCGGGACAGCGCACCGGGTCGGGCGTGAGATCGGGCTTGGCCGCTCCACCCGTCCAGCCCTTGGCGACGGCTCGCTGAACGATTCGGGCCGCGAGTGCCTCGGCTGCCTTCGTGAATCGGTACTGGTAGTTCTCCGCGAGCGCAGCGCCCACCAGAGTGAGCAACGCAGTGGCGGCGGCAGCGGTAACGAGCAAGGCCCGCTTCCCGCCGAGTGTCGACAAGGCCTTCGTCACGCCTTCAATGATCGGACAAGGCCGGCCACCCGCGCGAACCAGTGACCCCCCAGCTTGTCGATCGCGTTCCGCACTTCGCCGCCGATGGTCATGCGGAGCTCTCCCGCTCAAACTGGCGGTCAAGCCTGCGCGAGCTGGAACTCGCCTTCCCGCGTGACGCCGAGCCGGCGGGACAATCAGTCTCTCTGTGTGTGCGTGGGGGAGCGCAGGCCGTAGGCTCCGCTGGTGGCGACCTGTCCTTCCTGTCGGAAGGAGCTTCCGGCGGGCGAGTTTTCGTTTTGCCCGTATTGCGCTGCCCCACTTGATGCTGCCCCACTTGATGCTGGATCTGCGGCTCGGCGTGAGGTGCGGAAGACGGTGACGGTGTTGTTCTGCGACGTCGCGGGGTCGACCGCGCTGGGCGAGCAGATGGATCCCGAGGCGGTGACGGGCGCTGATGGCGCGGTACTTCGAACGGATGAAGACGATCGTCGATTCGCACGGCGGGTACGGTGGAGAAGTTCATCGGTGATGCGGTGATGGCGGTGTTCGGGATCCCCCAGACGCACGAGGACGACGCACTGCGGGCGTGCCGGGCGGCGGGGGAGATGCGCGATGCGTTGCCGGCGTTGGGGATCAGCGGCCGGATCGGAGTGAACACCGGCGAGGTGGTGACCGGTACCGAGGAGCGGCTGGCGACGGGGGACGCGGTGAATGTGGCGGCACGCTTCGAGCAGGCTGCGGCTGCGGGCGAGGTGTTGATCGGCGAGGCGACGCATGCGCTGGTCCGCGACGCGGTGGTCGCGGAGCCGGTCGAGCCGCTCGAGCTGAAAGGAAAGGCAGAGCCGGTGCCAGCGTTCCGGCTCGTCGCGGTGCTGGACGCGCCGGAGCGCAGCCACGCGTCCCGGTTCGTCGGCCGTGAGCGCGAGCTCGCGCTGATCACGGATGCCTGGCGGCGGACGCAGACCGAGTCGCGCTGCGAACTGCTGACGGTGGTCGGCGACGCCGGTGTCGGCAAGTCGCGGCTGGTGGCAGAGGCGCTGGCAACGATCGGAGCTCGGGTTGCGCGGGGTCGCTGTCTGCCGTACGGGGAGGGGATCACCTACTGGCCGGTAGTGGAGATCGTGAAGCAGCTGGCGGTGCTGCCGTCGGATCCGTTCGCGGCTGCGTCGATCCGCTCGCTGCTCGGCGAGTCGGATCGTCGGGACGAGCGGGGACGAGATTGCGTGGGCGTTCCGCAAGCTGCTCGAGGAGCAGGCCCCGCTCGTATGTGTGTTCGACGACGTGCAGTGGGGCGAGGAGACCTTTCTCGACCTGGTCGAGTCGATGGCGCTGCTCTCGACCGGAGCACCGCTGCTGCTCCTGTGCATGGCGCGACCGGAGTTGATCGAGCGTCGCTCCTCCTGGCCAACCCCGTTGCGTCTGGAGCCGCTCGCCCCGGATCAAGCCGACGCGCTGATCGGCGATGCGGTGAGCGGCGGTCTGCGCGGGCGGATCGCGCAGGCGGCGGGCGGCAACCCGCTGTTCATCTCGGAGATGCTCGCGATGGCGGCCGAGCATGCCGAGGTCGAGGTGCCTCCCACGCTCAAGGCGCTGCTGGCGATGCGCCTCGACCAACTCGACGACGCCGAGCGTCGGGTGCTCGAGCGCGGATCCGTCGAGGGCGAGATCTTCCACCGCGGCGCCGTCCAGGCGCTCGCTCCCGAAGAAACGCAGGTCACGACCCGACTCGCCGCGCTCGTCCGTCGGCAGCTCGTCCGCCCCAACCGCGCCCAACTCGCCGGCGACGACGGCTACCGCTTCCGCCACCTGCTGATTCGCGACACCGCCTACGAAGCGCTTCCCAAGGGTGTCCGTGCCGACCTGCACGCCCGCTTCGCGGCCTGGCTCGAAGATCGCGGTCGCGACCTGGTCGAGCTCGACGAACTCGTCGGCTACCACTTGGAGCAGGCCGTCCGCTACCGAGATGAGCTTGGGCAGTCCGACCCTGCTCTCTCGCTGCGTGCCGGTGATCGACTGGCCGCCGCCGGTCGGCGGGCCCTTTGGCGCTCGGACGATCGCGCGGCCGCCAGGCTGCTCGCGCGGGCGCTCGAGCTGACGCGGTCGCTGCGTCTCGACGTCAACCTGGAGCTCGACCTCGCCCAGTCGTTCTTGGCCGATCCGCAACAAGCGGCATCGGTCGCCGAGCAGGCAGCGGAGCGGGCGGCGGCCGCAGACGATGCGGCTGGCGAGGCCCTTGCCCGCGCGGTCACCAGCCTCTATCGAACGCAGCTGACCCCGACTTCGCCGGATGAACTCGAGGCGCTCGCGCTCAAAGCGCTTCCGCTACTCGAACAGGCCGGAGACCACGCTGGGCTGGCTCATGTCTGGAACGTCCTCGGCTTCGGGGTCGCGAACGGACGCTCGCGACTCGAGGACATGGCGCAAGCGAGCGAGGAGGCGCTCCGCCACGCTCGGCTTGCCGGCCGCCGCCAGTCGCCGAACATCTCGTTTCTCGAGGCGGCCCTTGCCGCCGGGCCGCGCCCGGCGAGCGAGGCGCTGGCGACACTCGAGCGGTTGGAAGAGAGGCCATCGCCGATGTCGGCCCTCTTCCGCGCATGGTTTCTCGCCATGCTCGGCCGCTTCGACGACGCCTGGCCGCTCGCCGAGCAGTCGTATGCCCGCTACGGCGAACAGGCCGGCAGCTGGGTTGGCGATTGGATCATGGCCGAGATCGCCACGCTCGCCGATGACCACGAGGACGCGAGCCGGCGGCTGACCAACGTCTGCGAGTGGCTCGAAGCGAGCGGGCAGCTCGGTTTCCTCTCCACCTACGCGCCAATGCTCGGCCGTGAGCTGTGTGCGCTTGGCCGCTACGACGAGGCCGCGGAGACGGCACGGCTGGGCCGCCAAGCTGTCGAGGAGCACGACATCGCCGCACAGGCCCTCTGGCGGCAGGTGCGGGCGCGTGTCCACGCCAGCCGAGGCGAACACGCCGAGGCTGAGCCGCTCGGCCGCGATGCGGTCGAGATGCTCGGAGAGACGGACGCGCTACCCGCGCAAGGCGACGCGCTTTTCGACCTGGCCGAAGTCCTCGATGCCGCCGGTCGGCGCGACGAGGCTGCCGCCGCCCTACGTGAAGCCCTCGAGTGCTACGAACGCAAACAGCTTGTCCCGCTGGCCCACCGCACCCGCGAACGGCTCGCGGCACTCGAACAACAGAGCAGGGTGTCCACGGCAGGCGGCGTTTCGCCGGCACCGCCCGAATGACCAGCGACCGATCGCACCTGATCTCACTGCGTGTACGCGTGTCCACGGCAGGCTGCGTTTCGACGCCCCTCGTGTACTCGCCGTCTCTGGTCTTCACGAACACGTTCGTGATCCTGCACTGGTAGACCGCGCTCGGGTCGCCAGCGCGGTTCGTCCCGTGCGCGTATTACCGGGTGAGTGCTAGCTACGCAGACTGGTGGTCAGCAGTGCGCGCACACGGCGATTCGCCCGCTACCCGACGGCGACTTCGGAAAGCGCTGTCCACTCTCAATCCCAGGCCCCTAGGCCCGAGCCCGACCCTGCGATTGTCTCGTCAGACCACGAGCGGGAGGTCGACGACGAAGGACGCTCCTCCCGCCGGCGTGGACCGTGCAGCGGCTGTGCCGCCGTGGGCCTGGGCAACCGCGGCAACGATCGACAGCCCGAGGCCGACACCGCCGCTCGCGCGCGCGCGTGAGCTGTCGACCCGGTAGAACCGCTCGAACACCTGCGCTGCCTCGTCGTCGCGGAGGCCGGGTCCCGAGTCGCTGACCGTCACCTCGGCCCGGCCGTCGACCCGATCGAGCCCGACGACGACGTGCGTGCCGGGCGGCGTGTGCGAGCGGACATTGGCGAGCAGGTTGTCAACCACCTGGCGCAGACGGTCACGGTCACCGACGACGGTCGCCGGCTGGAGTGCGACCTCGATCGACCGCTCCGGGTCGACGACTGCGGGCCGCGTCGGCTGCGTTGCGCACGACCTCGGCCAGGTCGACAGCGGGTCGGCGCACGACGACTCCGGGCGCTGAGCGCTCGACAACATCGATGCGGCGCGGGGCCCGTCTCCCCGCGCCGCCCTGTTCCGTCGAACGCGACGTCCAGAGCTATCGCAGCCGCCTCACAGGGGACTCCAACACAACGGCGGCACGGTGGTGGAAAGCGCTCGACCGAAGCGCCCGAACGGAAGGAGGACACTATGTCCGGCACCACCAACCGCACCTCGATCAGCAAGACGGCCGCGCTCATCGCAATGATCGTCGGGATCGCCGCCGGCAGTTACGGCGTCGCCGCAGCGGCCACGGGCTCGCCGTCGAACTCCGCGAGCACGACCGGAACGCCTGCCGCTTCCAGCGCGCCGTCCACAGCAGCCACTTCGACGCCCTGGGGGCACCAGCGCAGCGACGAGACGCTGCTCACCGGAGACGCTCTCGCGAAGGTGACAGCGATCGCCGAAGCCAAGGTCTCCGGCGGCACCGTCGTACGCGTCGAGACCGACGCGGACGGCAACGCCACGTACGAGGCGCACATGACGAGGGCCGACGGCTCGCCGGTCACCGTCTACGTCGACGGCAACTTCCAGTTCGTCAGCGTCGAGTAGCGACCGTCACCACGGTGCACACGGGCGGCCGTCCACGGCGAGACGGCCGCCCGGTCACGGAGGGCGTATGAGCGGGCGTCTCGACGCGCCGGAGTCGCCCAGATGTCCTGATGGCGTCAACTCATCTTCTGGCTCCGCGGAACGACAGCGGACGTCGGCGCGCGACATGAGATGCAGCGAAATCCCCCTTTTCGGAGGGAGTGATCACTCTTCGGGGGATGGAATTCGCTCCTTCGCGGGACGATCCATTGTGCGCGTAGTCAACTAGCTAACTGCGGCCAAAGGGCAGTGGGTCAGCAGCTCGCCAGCGAGCGGGTCGCTGCTCCGCGACGTGTTGGGCGCTCACAACGTTGGAGGTGATCCCTTGAAGAAGGGACGCTGGGTCCCGCTGCTTGCGGGTGTAATCAGTCTGCTTCTGATCGCCGGGATCGCATCCGCGAGCCAGGCATCTCACCGCGTGCAGCGATCGCTCGCTGGACCGTTCTGCATTTCGAAGAAGTCCGGCGTGGTGCGGCAAGTTGCTCCGAACGCGAAATGCCGCAAGGGCGAGATCCGGAAGGTCGGATTCGCGGTCACGGGTCTGCGCGGACCAGCCGGTGCGGCCGGCCCGCAGGGTCCCGTCGGCGCCACCGGCGCCCAGGGTCCGGGCGGTGCTACAGGCGTAACGGGGGGAACGGGTGCTTCTGGCCCTCAGGGCCTTCCGGGCCCAGCCGGGCAGGGGCCCAGTGGCCCGCAGGGATCGCAGGGCGCTCAAGGTGACCAAGGCCCGCAGGGTCTCGCCGGCACAGCCGGTGCCGACGGCTCGGCCGGCCCGACCGGCCCGCAGGGGTCGCGAGGCGATCAGGGTGATCCCGGCGCGAACGGTGCTGACGGTGCGCCTGGCGTCTCGACCGTCCAGGACGTGGTCTGTGACAGCGGCGCCCACGGCGTCGATGTGACCACGTCCGCCGGCATCATCCGCGTGTGCGACGGCCAGGACGGCCCCACAGGCCCGCAGGGCCCGAAAGGCGACGCCGGCGCGCAGGGACCCCAGGGCACGGTCGGGCCTCCCGGCCCGCAGGGCGATCCTGGTGCCGATGGCGATCAGGGTCCCGCTGGTCCTACCGGGTCGCAGGGCGCCGCGGGAGCAACCGGCGCAACCGGCCCGCAGGGTCCGGCGGGTGCAACCGGGCCGCAGGGCCCGGCCGGGACGACCGCGGTCTACAACGCCGGCGGGACGTCTCAGACGAGTGCCCACATCGTCGAAGGCACGGTGGTCACGAACCCGGGCGGCAATGGCTCCGTCACGTTCACCGGGTCCGCTGCGTTCACCAGTGCGACGAGCTACGTGTGCACCGTGACGGCCGAGAGCACGGGGCCGGCTGCAGGCAACGGCACGTTCATCGCCGGCAAGACCAGCACCGGGTTCACGTTCAAGAGCACGTTGAACAGCACCACGTTCGACTACCTCTGCGTCGGCAACTAGCCGACACAGCACCAGCACCCAGCGAGGGGGCCGCAAGGGCCCCCTCGCTGTTTCAGGGGAAACTCGACAAGGCGCCTCAGCGCGTGCCGGCCATCTCTAGACGGACACTCCGCCGCTCGAGCCTGTAACCAGTGGTTGACTAGTGGCCGACCACATCGAGCGCGTGTGCGCGACGCAGACCAGGTCATGGCGGGAATAAGCCGCGCGTGTTAGCAGCGAGACATCAAGAGACTTGGCCAATTGTCCACCGCCAGTTTGAGCGGTAATGTCAGTGCGTCTTGCTGACCAACTCGAATACGACGGTCGCGGCGATCCAGTCGCAGTCGGTTGACACGCCCCTTGTCATCCCGAAGGAACAGCTCTACGAGAAGATCAGTCGCGCGATCGTTGAGCAGATCCGGACCGGTGTCCTGGCACCTGGAGCCCGGCTCCCGGCCGGCCGTGCCCTCGCACGTGAGTTCGGCGTTAGCCGACCCACCCTGAGAGAGGCGCTCGGGGCGTTGCAGATGCTCGGTCTCGTCGAGACGCGCCATGGAGCCGGATCGTGGGTGAGCGTCGACGCGCTCGAGGTGCTCGCCGCGCAGAGCGAGGGTCAGATGAACATGGGCGTCAGCCCGGTGAACGTCCTCACAGCCCGCGCGTTGCTCGAGCCCGCGATTGCATCCGCGGCAGCGATGTCCTACTCGCCGGACCCCGAAATCGAGCGGTTGCTCGAGATGATGGACGTCGCCGACGACTGGGAGAACCCCGTGCACCGGGCGACGTGGTCAGACGCCGATCGTCTCTACCACCAACGGCTCGCCGTCCAGTCGCAGAACGCTGTCTTCGTCAGCGCGGCCAATTTCATCGCGCGGGTGCAGGCGGAGCCACTCTGGCGCCGTCTTCGAGACGAGACGCTCGCGGTGCCCGCCCGGATTCCGCGGGCGATCAAGGAGCATCGGCGGATTTTCGACGCGATCGAGGCCGGCGACGCGAAGCAGGCCGCGAGAGCTGCGCGCGCCCACGTCCAAGCGGTGCGCCGATCCATGAACCTGGAGTAGTGGTGTTGCTGATCCTGGAGGAGGATGCGATCCGCACCCTCGCCGACGTCGACGCGGCGCGGCAGGTGGTGAAGGACGCCTTTCACGCGCTCCAGCGCGGAAAGGCGACGCTCCCGGGCGTCATCTCGATCCCGTTCGAGGCGCCCGAGGGCGTGGCACACATCAAGGCCGGGCACCTGCACGACGAGCCAACCTGGACGGTCAAGGTGTCCGCGGACTTCCAGCCCGGGGACGGCCTGCCAACTCACCACAGCGGCATGATGCTCGTGATCAGCTCCGTCGACGGCAGCCTCGTGGGCGTCCTGCGAGACAACGGGTACCTAACCGAGCTTCGCACGGGCGCAGCCGGAGCCGTCGCCGCCGATCTGCTCGCCCGCACCGACGCAAGAACGGTCGCGATCATCGGCGCCGGCAGTCAGGCCCGCTTCCAACTGCAGGCGTTGCGTCGGATCCGGCCGATCGAAAGCGTTCGCGTCGCCTCCCGGTCGCCCGAGCGAGCGCAGGCGTTCGTCGACGAGATCGCCTCAGGCTCGCCCCTGTCGGCCCGGCTCTTCGACTCGGTCGAGGAGGCTGTTCTCAACGCAGACGTCGTCGTCACGACGACACAGTCGACCTTCCCTCTCGTCCGTGCGGAATGGCTTGCAAGTGGTGTCCACGTGACCGCCGTCGGCTCGGACGAGCCAACCAAGTGGGAGCTCGACCCCGATGTGCTCGCACGAGCCGACGTGGTCGCCGTCGACGATCGCGATCAGGCAAGCCGATTTGGCGAGCTTCACCATGCGCTCGACGCCGGAGTCGTCGACACTCAGCGGATCGTCACACTCGGCGAGCTGATCGACGGCGCGGCCGTGGGTCGCACGGGAGCGCAGCAGGTGACCGTCGCCGACCTGACGGGGGTCGGCGTCCAGGACGCCGCGATCGCTGGGTTCATCGTCAGGGCCGCAGGCCGAGGCACGCAAGAGTCGGGCTGAGAGGAGAGCAGGTGCGATACCGGCGGATGCGAATCGAGGTCGAGTCTCCGGAGCAACTTGGCTACACAACGATCAGGCACAACCTCGCCGAGAGCTCGTTCTCTGACATGGCGCTCGCCGACTTCGGCGTGGACGCAGATCTAGGCCGGCTCGTTCTTCCCTACGGCGACCACCTCGGCGCCGAGCGTCTTCGCGAGCTGATCGCGGTGAACGGGCCGGGACTGTCTCCCTCGGACGTCCTCGTCACCGCCGGCGCGGCCGCCGCGTTGTTCATCATCGCCACCTCGCTTCTGCAGGAGGGAGCGCACGCGCTCGTATGCGCTCCCAATTACGCAACGAATCTGGAGACGCCGCGCGCTATCGCGGCCGACCTCGAGACACTCGAGCTGCGGTTCGAGAACCGCTGGCACCTCGATGTCGACGAGATCGCGGCACGACTCAGGCCGGAAACACGGCTCCTGAGCCTCACGTATCCACACAACCCGACCGGCAGCATGATCAGCCGGAGCGAGCTCGAGGCGGTGATCGCGCTCGTCGAGAGCCATCCGACAGCGCTGCTCCTCGTCGACGAGACCTATCGCGACCTGGCCTACGGGGAGCCGCTGCCGATGGTCACCGGTCTCTCCGACCGCGCTCTCGGCGTCTCGTCGATGTCGAAGAGCTACGGGCTCCCCGGTCTCCGCGTCGGCTGGCTGACCTGTCGGGACGAGCACCTGCTCGAGACGTTCCTCGCGGCGAAAGAGCAGATCTTCATCACCGGCGCCGTTCTGGACGAGGAGCTGACCGTGCGTGTGCTCGAGCGGCGCTCGGAGGCTCTCGCCTCCATCCACGCGAAGACGCAGAAACACCTCGCGATCGTTCGCGAGTGGATCGACGGGCACGACTACTTCGAGTGGGTCGAGCCGTCCGCCGGTGTCGTCTGCTTCCCGCGCGTCCGACCCGACGTCAACGTCGACGTCGACCTGTTCTATCGGACGCTCTACGAGGACCAGGGAACCTACGTCGGGCCCGGCTGGTGGTTCGACCAGGATCCTCGGTTCTTCCGTCTCGGCTTCGCATGGCCCAGCGAGGAGGAACTCCGCTCCGGGCTCGAGGGCCTCGACCTGGCTGTCGCCAAGGCGACCGCCGGCCTGACGCCGGCGTAGCGGCTCGTCAGCTCTAGGACGCTTCCGCGCGTGCGTCGAGTCGAGGAGCCGACTCGAGCAGGCGGCGAGTGTAAGGCTCCTGCGGCCTCGTCAGCACGTCGGCGACCCGCCCCTGCTCACACACGGCGCCGCGGTCAAGGACGAGGACACGGTCGGCGACGCTCGCGACGACGCCGAGGTCGTGCGAAATGAAGAGGACGGCCAGCCCGAGCTCGCGCCGCAGTTCCGAGAGCAGGTCGAGGACGGCCGCCTGCACGGAGACGTCGAGCGCGGAGGTGATCTCGTCGCAGACGAGCAGGTCGGGGCGTGCCGCGAGCGCTCGGGCCATCGCGACGCGCTGGCGCTCGCCCCCCGAGAGCTCCCCCGGGAAGCGGCCCGCGAGGCGTGCCGGGAGGCGCACGCGCTCCAGCAGGCCGGCGACCTCCGCCCGCGCCTCCGCGCGCGAGAGGCCGCGCAGCACGCGTGCGGGCCGCGCGATCTCGTCGGCGATGCGGCGGCGCGGGTTCAGCGAGTCGGTCGGGTTCTGGAAGACGATCTGGATCCGCCGTCGCGCTTCGCGGGTTCGCGCACGCGCGAGCGCTGGTTGCGGCACACCGTCGAGGACGATGCGTCCCGCCGACGGCTGGTGCAGGCCGGCGACGCAGCGTGCAATCGTCGTCTTACCCGAGCCGGACTCGCCGACGAGCGCGATGCACTCGCCCGCCCCGAGCGCGAAGGAGACGTCCTCGGCAGCGACGACAGTCTCGTGCCGGTTGCCGTGAACGGCGCCGAGCCCCTCGACGACGAGCAGGAGGCGCCGCGTGCTCGTCTCGTTCAGTCGCGGCGAGCGGCGGCCTGAAGCTCGCAGCTCCGGCGTGCGACGCCACTCGAAGCAGCGCACGCCGTGACGGAGCGCGATGGCCTCGAGCGGCGGCGCCTCGATCTCGCACCGCGCGACCCGCTGCGGGCAGCGCGGCGCGAATGCACAGCCCGGCAGGTCGCTCGCCGACCCCGACGGCGACGCCGGGGATGCCGCTGCAGCCGGCGCGGCGCGAGGTGATCCGGGATCGACGCGATCAGCCCCCGCGTGTACGGGTGCCGCGGGTGCGAGAGCAGCTCGGCCGCCGGGCCCGCCTCGACGATGCGGCCCGCGTACATCACCGCGATGCGGTCGGCGATCGACGCGACGACGGCGAGGTCGTGGGTGACGTAGACGACGCCGAGCCCGCTCTCTGTGCGCAGGCGGTCGACCTCGTCGAGGATGCGCGCCTGCGTCACGACGTCGAGGCCCGTCGTCGGCTCGTCCATCACGACCGCCGACGGCTCGCAGATGAGCGCGGACGCGATCGTCACGCGCTGCTGCTGGCCGCCCGAGAGCTGGTGCGGGTAGCGGCGCGCGAAGGCGCGGTCGGTCGGGCAGCTCGACCCGCCGCAGCGCCGCCAGCACGCCGTCGTCGCCCACGCGCCGGGCCCGTGCGCGCGTAGCATGTCGGCGAGCGCGTCGCCGACACGCAGCGCCGGATTGAGCGCCGCGGCCGGGTTCTGCGGCACGAAGGAGACGACCCGCCCGCGCAGCGCGCGACAGCGCCTCCTCGCCCCGGCCCGTGAGCGCGTTGCCGTCGACCTCGACGCTCCCGCCGGCGATGCGGCTGCCGGCACGCGCGTACCCGAGCAGCGCAAGCGCCGTCGTCGTCTTGCCCGACCCCGACTCGCCGACGAGCCCGAGGATCTCGCCGGCGCGGACATCGAGCGAGACGTCCTCGACGATCGGCACGCCGCCGCGCAGCTCGACGCGCAGCCCCTCGACGCGCACGACGACCGTGACGCGGCTCGCTCATGCCCGCGCTCCGACGACGGACGCCGAGACCTCCTGCGTGCGCGCGACCGCGTCGCCGACCATGTTCACGGAGATCGTGAGCAGCGCGATCATCACCGCCGGCGCCAGCACGGCGTACGGGTTGAGCGTCGAGCCCAGAGCGGTTCTCGCTGATCATCAGCGCCCAGTCGGCAGCGGGCGGCTGCAGGCCGAGGCCGAGGAAGTTCACCGACGCGACGAGGATGATCGAGTACGTGAACCGGAGCCCGATGTCGGCCGTGATCGGCGCGACGATGTTCGGCAGCAGCTCGCGTCGCAGGATCGACGAGCGTCCCCTCGCCGCGCGCGACCGCCGCCTCGACGAAGCCGCGGACCGACTGCGCGAGCGTCGCCGAGCGGATGATGCGCGCGATCAGCGGCATCTGGATGATCGCGACGCCGATCACGAGCGACCGCCGTGCTCGTGCCAGCGCCGGTCACGAGCACGAGCAGGAAGAGCGAGCGCCGGGAACGAGAGCAGGACGTCCGCCGACCGCATCAGCAGCGGGTCGAGCAGCGAGCGCGTGTAGCCGGCGACCATCCCGATCGACGAGGCCGCCGGCGTAGGCGAGCAGCGTCGCGATCCCGCCAGCACGAGCACGCTGCGCCCGCCCCAGAGCAGCGCGCGAGAGGACGTCGCGACCGAGGAAGTCGGTGCCGAGGAGCGCGTGCGGCGCTCGGCCCCTCGAACGGCGAGCCGACCGGCTCGTCGAGCGGATGCGGCGCGAGGAACGGCCCGAAGATCGCGATGCCGACGACGAGCGCGAGCAGGACGAGCCCGACGATGCCCGGTGCCGGTGCGCGCGAAGCGCAGCCGCTCACGCATTCGCGGTCCTGCAGCTTCGGCACGAGCAGCACGACGAGCAGGTCGGCCAGGATGTTGATGAGGATGTAGAAGGCCGCGATCAGGATCGCGATCGACTGCACCTCGCGCACGTCGCGGATCGCGACCGCGTCGACGAGCTCCTTGCCGAGGCCGGGATAGGCGAAGAGGTACTCGACGATGATGATCCCGCCGACGAGGTACTGGATGAACTGCGCGAAGACCTGAACGGCCGGCGCGAGCGCGTTGCGCAGCGCGTAGCGGACGACGACCGTCCGCTCGGGGAAGCCGTTCAGCCGGGCCATCTGGACGTAGTCGGAGCGCAGCGTCTCGACCGTGCCCGCGCGCACCATGCGCGTCGAGCCGGTGAGCGTCGCGGCGAGCAGCGTCAGCACCGGCAGCACGAGCGCCTTCGGATGCGAGAGCGGGTTCACCCCGGGCGCGATGAGCGAGACCGGCGGCAGCAGTGTCGAGCCACGTGAAGAAGACGACGATCAGCAGCGAGCCGAGCACGAACTCGGGCAGCGCAACGATCGCCGAGCGACGTCAGCGAGATGCCGTGGTCGAGCGGTCGTCCGGCGCGCACCGCCGCGAGGACGCCCGAGCAGCAGCGACAGCGGGATCATCAGCAGCGTCGACGAGCGCCGCGAGGATGAACGAGTTGACGATCTTGTCGTGGATCTCGCCCCAGATCGGCAGCTTGCCGCCGGCCGCGTACCCGGCCGCCGAGTTGCCGAGGTCACCGCGCTGACGAGGCCGCCGAGCCACTCGCCGTAGCGCTCGACGGCGGGCTTGTCGAGCCCCATCAGCTTGCGCATCTCGCTTGACCTGCGTCGGCGTGGCCGTCTTCCCGAGAACGGCGCTCGCCGCGTCGCCGGGCAGGACTCGGTCGCCGACGAAGACGAGGATCGAGACGACGAACAGCGTCAGCGAGCCCGGCAACGATGCGCCGGCCGAGCGAAACGCAGGAGCGGCCGCGGCGCCCGGAGGGCGCCGCAGGAGCGACCGGGCGAAGCGCGGCGAGTCTCAGTCACGTGAGCAGGCGACTGTTGGCTCACGGCCACCTCCGGCCCCGGTCGCCTGCAGATCGGGGCCGGCCCGATGGACGCGCCGACGGTTCTCGATCACGTGTCGAGCCAGAACGCCTTGTAGTTCCAGCCGCCGAGGCTCGTGAACGAGCTCGGCACGATGCCCTTCACCTTCTTGGCCGTGGCGTCGACGATGTTCACGTTCGTCCAGATGATGTAGCCGCCCTCGTCGTACTGGATCTTCTGCACGCTCGCGCCAACGCTTCTTCGCGACCGTCGTCGTTCGGAGCGCCCTGCGCCTCGCGGATCAGCTTGTCGTACGACTTGTCGCGCCAGTGCGTCTCGTTCCACACGGCGTTCGACGAGCACCGCCAGCTCGTACCAGGCAGCCGACCGAGCCGGCCGCCCAGAAGTCCTGCGCAGAAGTCGAGCTTCGTGTAGAGGAGCGACGTGTCGAAGTAGGCGTTCGCCGGACTCCTTCTTGACCTTGACGGTGACGCCCGCGGCCTTCGCCTGCTGCGCGAAGAGCGTGGCCGACTCGACGAAGCCCGGGCACCGCGTTCGAGGTGTGTAGCGTCACCGTGAGGTTCTCGTGACCGGCCTCCTTGAGCAGCGACTTCGCCTTCTCGGGGTCGTGCGGCGCGAACAGGCAGTATCGGCGAAGTACGTGCAGCCCTTGCCGAAGAGGTCGTTGCCGACCGTCCCGAAGCCGGCGATCGCTCCGTCGATCAGCGCCTGCCGGTCGGGGATGAGTCGGAACGCCTGCCGCACTTCGGGTTGTCGTGAACGGCGCGATGTCGACAGCCATGTAGATGCAGTGCATCGACGGGCTCGGCGCGTTCGAGCGACGATTGATGTCGCCCGACGCCTTGTGCGCCTTCGCCTGGTGTACTCGAGCGCGCTCATCGCGTCGATGTCGCCGGCGAGCAGTGCGTTCAGCCGCGCGTCCGGATCGTCGATCGTGATGTCCTCCCACGCGTCGACGTACGGCTTGCCCTGACACCCAGTAGTTCGGGTTCGCGCACGCAGTGGCTGCGCTCGCCGGGCGTGAACGGAACCGAACATGAACGGGCCCGGTCCCGACCGGCTTCAGGAAGTTCTGTCTCGCCGTTCTGGATGACGACGGTGTTGCCGTTCACGAATTGGTCGTAAAGACGCGCGTCGGGCCCTTGAGCGGGATGCTGCACCGTGAGCTTGTCGATCTTCTTCAGCTCGCCGAGCTTGATGTTCGTGACCGCAAAGTGCCCGACGTGCTTCGCGTCGCCCATCGACCGGAGCGTGTAGATGACGTCGTCGGCGGTGAACGACTTGCCGTTGTGGAACGTGACGTCGGGCCGGAGCTTGACGACCCACACCGTCGCCGTCTTGTTCGGGTGCCACTCGAGCGCGAGACCGGGCGCGGTGCTCAGATCCGGCTTCACCCGCACGAGCGGGTCGAAGAGGTTGTACTGGCGCGACGTGTCGATGAACGACGAGCCACGGGCCGGGTTGAACGTCTCGCTCTTGCCCGCTCCAGCATGGCCCGACGCGCAGCGTCGCCACCGCGCTTGATGCGGGCTGCAGTACCCGCTGCCAGTGCGTCGGCGACGCCGCCCGGGGTCAGCAGACCGCCGGCGCCGAGAGCAAGACCCGCACCCGCCGCTCTCTGCAGAAACTGCTTCCTCGAGGTGCGTGCGCCGCGATGACCCTCGGTCCGCTCCATTCTTTCGCCTCCCTCTTGGCCTAACCATGGCAGGGCTCGACGTGGGCCAACATACTTTCGGCGCGACGAGAATGTCAAGAGATATGACCAATTGACCAGGTGCGCGCGACCGTGCTACCTTCGCTGGCCGCAAGCGCTGTCAGCAGGTGGATCGGGGGGTCGAGACCAGGGTGGGGACGATGAAGGCAACAGGGGCCGAGACGCATATCGATCGCGCGTTGAGCTCGATCGGCCCGATCTCGAAGGTGCAGCTCTACGAGGAGGTCTCGCGCCGGATCATCGAGCAGATTCGGAGCGGCGCATGGGAGTGTGGACAGCGGCTTCCCTCCGAGCGCGAGCTCGCGGCGGTGTTCGGCGTGAGCCGCCCTTCGCTTCGCGAGGCTCTCGGAGCGCTGCAGATGCTCGGCGTGGTCGAGACGCAGCACGGCTCGGGCTCATGGGTGACCGAGACCGCGCTCGACATCCTGGCGCGTCAGCCCGCAACGGACGCGCTGGACTTCGGCGTCAGCCCCGTGGCGCTGCTCGACGCACGATCCGCCGTAGAGCCGGCAATCGCGTCTCTCGCCGCAGCCCGCTTCACCCCCGACGAAGAGATGGAGCGCCTCCTCGCCATGATGGACGACGCTCGCGACTGGGAGAACCCGGTACACCGCGCCATCTGGAGCGACGCCGACCGCCTCTTTCACCAGCAGATCGCCATCCACGCCGACAACCCGGTCCTCTTCGCCGTCGCCGACCACATCGCGCGAGTGATGTCCGAGCCGTTGTGGCGGCGCCTGCGCGACGACATGCTCGCCGAGCCCGGGCGCATCAGCGCCTCGGTCGACGAGCACCAGAAGATCTTCGAGGCATTACAGGCGAACGAACCCGCGGAGGCGGCCCGCCGTGCGAGCCGCCATGTGCGGGTCGTCCGCAAGTACATGGGCCTGGTGGACTCCAGGCCGAGCGAAGGAGATCGCCGATGAGCAACGTCGAGGCCGCGCTCGCGCTCTTCGGCTCGATCACGGACGACAACCTGGCGAGCGGCGCCGCCCATTTTGCAGAGGACGCCGAGTGGGTCGAACTGCCGCTCGGCAAGACCTACCGCGGCCCAAGCGGCTGGATCGAGAACGTCGACTACTGGAAGACGGCGTTCTCGGACGGCCATGTCGACGTGACCAACGTGGTGGATGGTGGCGACCAGGTCGTGGTCGAGTACACCGGCGGCGGGACGAACACCGGGACGCTCGTGACACCGCAGGGCTCGATCGAGCCGAACGGCCGGCACATCGTCGCCCACTTCGTCGACGTGTGGCAGTTTCGCGACGGCAAGATCGTCGGCGGCCGCAGCTACGTCGGCGGCCTGACCGCGCAGATGCATAAGCCGAGTTAGGGATTCAACGAGTCGGCAAGCGCTCTCGAGATGCGCCGCCTGTCGACGCCCTCGCCGCAGCCCGCAAGCAATCCGTCAGCCGGGCCGGTGCCGCCGAGGAGACGCGCGACCGCGTGCGGCAAGTCCATGCCGTCTGACGAGTCGTCGTCCGCAAGCAGGACGAACGCCGATCCGGCGGCGGCGTGCGGCACGCAGAACACGTCGAGCTGGCCGGGCGAGACGAAGCGCTCAAGAGCGGAGTCGGTCATCTCCGCCACGACGACGTCCCTGATCTGACCCAGCGTGAAGTGCACGTTCGCCTGCCGGCGAAACACGCGGTTGAGCCTGAGTGTGAGCAGGGTCGCTTTGTCGTGCCCCCGGGTCGTGCGGAGCGCGGGCCTGCCGGAGCTCGACACGTAATGGAAGTTCACGACCTCTTCCCGTGCGACCTTGACGACAACGGCGAGCTCTGCGATCGCCACGCCGCCGGCCAGGGCACGAACAACAGTCTCGCCGGGCCGCTCACCGCCGACGACGATCCCCTCGTGCGTCCGTCCCACGGTCGCGACCAAGGGATCCAGCACGTCGAAGTCGACGTCGCTACCGAAAGGCTCGACGTCCACGCGAAGGCGTCGCCGGGTCTTCGCACCGACGACGAGCGACGGGGACGTGGAGGCGTCGAACCCGGCGAACAGGTTGTCCGGCGACTCGGCGAACCGAGCCGATGCAGCCGTGACACCGGTCACTGCCGGAGCGTGGCTTCCGACGGTGCCGCCCGGATCGAACATGTCGAAGTGGGCCATCGTGTTCGGGCCGGCGATGCCGCCGATGTGCTCCCAGTCCTGCCCGGCGGGCCAGGGATGACCGGCGTCGATCTGGAGTCGCATCGCCGCCGCGGTCGTCTCGTCGCCGTAGATCCCGTCGGCACCGTGGCGAGGCAGTTCGTAGCTCATCGCGAGGAGCGACTCCTGGAGCAGCCTGACGTGGCGCCCGACGCTCCGGGGCTGAGTTCCGTCGCCGCCCCAGATGTCCTTCGTGTCGGTCGCGTCGCTGAACGCGTCCTCGAGCTCGGGCACGCCGGCGAGCCGCGCCGCGGTGAGGCGCTTCGGGTGGTTCGTCACCGGCCGGCAGCGCGCAGCCCGTCGAAGACGCCGAGGTCGTCGCGGAACACCTTGCCACCCTGGACGACGGCACAGACACCCGTACGGGTGAGGCTGATGTCCGCGAGCGGATCACCGTCGATCACGATCAGGTCCGCGAGCTTTCCCGGCTCGAGCGAGCCGACATGCTCGTCGCGGCGGATCGCGCGCGCCGCCTCGTACGTTCCGGCCGCGATCGCGTCCATCGGCGACATGCCGCAATCGACGTAGATCTCCAGCTCCTTCGCGTTGTCGCCGTAGCGATGTGCGACGTTGCCGCCGACATCCGTACCCAGTGCCAGCTTCACGCCCAGTTCGATCGCCATGCGAAACCGGTCGAGGATCTCGAGCTCCTCGGAGGCGATCATCGGCGCCCACGGCATCCCCAGCTCCGGCCCTCTCCTGACGATCGCCCAGATGTTGCTGATCGTCGGGATCAGGTAGGCGTCGAGCTCCTTGAGCGTCATGCAGTTCTCCTCGGTCATGTACCAGCCATGCTCGACGGTGTCGGCGCCGGCTGCGCACACGTCCTCGATCGCCTCGCTGCCCATCGCGTGGGCGGCCTTCAGCCGACCAAGGCGCGTCGCCTCGGCGAAGACGGCGAAGATCTCCTCGCGGGTCGGGAAGATCGTCCAGTACTTCCCGAGCTGCTCCGGCCCGTCCGCGCTGACGATCTTGATCACGTCGACGCCGCGTGCGACCATCTGACGCACGCGATAGACGGCGGCGTCCACGTTGTCGACGCCGGCCTCGGGCTCGAGATGCGCCCCGAGGCCGCCCGTCGGGAAGACGCCGGGGCCGGATGCGAGCATGCGCGGCCCCTCGACGAGTCCCGCGCGCTGGGCGTTTCGCAGAGAGACGTCGTGGTAGTCACGACCGCCGACCTCGCGCACCGTCGTGAAGCCCGCCCGCAGCATCGTGCGGGCCGCGGCGACGCCTTCGAGCAACGCCTCGGCCACGGCAGGCGGATCGGTTCGCATCAACGGCGGCTTCTCATCGAAACCGATGCTCTTGTCGCCGCCGACCATGTGGATGTGGACGTCGATCAGCCCGGGTAGCAGCGCACGCCCCTCGAGCTCGAGGGTCACGTCTGCGTCGCTCGGCGCGCCGGACGGCCCGACGGAGACGATGCGATCGTCTGCAATGACCACGGTGCCGTCGTCGAGCGACCCACCAGTCCCGCTGATCACGTGGGCTCCGGTGAGTGCGATCTTCACGCCTGCTCGCTCTCTGGTCTCAGCGGACGAGGCCTCGCGCGGCGAGACCGATGACGCGCAGAGGGCGTCTCGATCTCGCTGAACGTTCGGCGGGCCCAGCAGCTGTGCTCATACGAGCGAACCCTGCCATGCGCGAGAAATCTCTGCGTGACGCCTCAACATCTCGTCGACGTCGGGCAACGTCAGTTCGCCGTTTCGGACGACGGGCCTCCCGGCGACGACGGTGTGCCTGCTGCGAACTGGCCCACAGCGGAGCCAGGCCTCCACAGGATCCGTCCAAGCTCCGGCAAACGGGACACCCTCGAGCGGCCAGGCGACTGCGTCTCCACATGAGCCCGCCGCGAGGATCCCACTCTCGCCCTGGCGCCCGAGACATGCCGCGGAGCCGAGCGTGGCCATCTCCAGCACGTCGCGCGCGGTCATCCCGGTCGGGCCGGAACGGAGGCGCCCGAGCAGCAGCGCGGTATGCGCCTCGAGCCACATCGAGCCGTGCTCGGAGCCGCCGCCGTCGCAGCTGAGGCCGACGTGGACTCCGTTCCGTCGCATCGCTTGCACCGGCGCAACACCCTCGGCGATCAGCGCGCAGGTCGTCGGACAGTGGGCGACGCCGGTGCCCCACCGACCGAGCCGCTCGATCTCGTCGTCGTTGACGAAGATGCCGTGCGCGACCCACGAGCGCGATGTCGCCCAGCCGACGGTCTCGAACCAGTCGACCGGCCGCAGCCCGAATCGCTCGAGCGACCAGCTCTCCTCTCCGGGGAACTGCGAGAGGTGAGTCGTCAGGCGGACGTCGTGCCGCTCCGCGAGCTCGGCGGCGGCCTCGAAGAGCCCGGGTGTCGCCACCGAGCTGCCGGACGGACCGCATGCGATCCGCACCATGGCTCCCGGTGTCGGGTCGTGGTAGGTCTTGATCAGCCGTTCGGTGTCCGCCAGGATCGTGTCCGCGTCCTGCACCAGCTCGGCGCGGAACACCTCGCCGTCCTCTTGCCCGACTGCGATCGCGCCGCGGCACGGATGGAAGCGCAGTCCCACGTCGCGCGCAGCTTTGATCTCCGCGTCGATCAGGTTCGGACGCGGGTGCGCATAGAGGTCGTCGGTCGTGGTCGTGCAACCGCCGAGCGCGAGCTCGGCCAGCCCGATGTACGCGGACACGTACGCCGCCTCCTCGTCGAGCCGGAGCCACATCTCGCCGCCTGCGCGAGCCCAGACGAGCAGCTCGCAGTTGAGCGCGGGCCCGAACGCACGCGTGAGGTTCTGAAACATGTGGTGGTGTGCGTTGACGAGCCCGGGCGTGACGAGACACCCCGCCGCACTCAGCGTCTCGGCAGCCGCAGGCTCGCTTCCCGCCTCCCCGACGCCTTGCACGAGCCCGTCCGTGATGGCCACCCAGCCCCCGCGGATCTCGTCGCCCGTCATCGTCACCAGAAGATCGGCGTCACGCATCAGGAGATCGCACGCAGGCGCCTCGACCACGTCGTGACGATACGTTTGGCGCGATGAAGGTGTCAAGAGATATGACCAATTGACCAGGACGCGACGCCGATGGTACGTTCGCAGAGATGGCCCTCCATGACGTTGCACTCGCGAACGGGCAGGTCGTCCTGCCCGGAGGGCAGGTCGAGCACGTCAACATCGGTGTCCGCGACGGCCGAATCGCGACGATCACCGATCAGGCGGTCGACGCCGACGCGGTGATCGACGCCACCGGGCTGACGGTTCTTCCCGGTCTGATCGACGAGCATTTCCACACCTGGTGGGGCTACGAGTGGGACACGCACACCAACGCGACCCGCGCGGCGGCGAAGGGCGGAATCACGACCGTCGTTGAGATGCCGCTCGACCGCCCCCTGACGCTCTCGGCTGACGCGCTGCGCTCGAAGCTCGAGCTCGTCGGGCCTGAGTACTGCGTCGATTACGCCGCCTTCGGCGGCTACCTCGAGGAGAGCCCCGACGAAATGACAGCCATGGCAGAGGCCGGCGTTGCAGCGTTCAAGCTCTTCACGGGAGCGACCGCGCCGCCGGGCGTCTTCCCTGGAGTCGATTCGGCCCAGATGCTCGACGCACTGCGCCGCGCCAAGGCGCTCGAGCTCCCGGTCGTCGTGCACTCGGAGAACGCGGCGATCGTCGCCTTCGAGACTGCGCGGCTCCAGGCCGAGGGCCGGAACGATCCGCGAGCATGGGACGAGGCACGACCCTGGTTCGCGGAGCTCGAAGCGACTCAGCGAGTCGCCCTCCTTGCCGAAGTGACAGGTTGCCGAACGATCGTCGCGCACGTGCCCAGCCCGAAGGCCGTCCGGGCGATCGCAGAGGCCCGCACGCGCGGAGCCGACGTCTGGACGGAGACGTGCACGCATCAGCTCTGCCTCACTCAGGACGATATGGCGCAGGACACACGGCTCAAATGGAATCCGCCAACCCGTGACCGGACCTCCGTCGAAGAGCTCTGGCGATTGCTCGCAGACGGGTTCGTGCATGCAATCGGATCGGACCATGCGCCGCTCCCGAAGGATCCGGGATCCGATATCTGGACGCAGAATCCAGGCGCGGGAGACGCGGTCGAGACGATGTTCCCGGTCTTCGCGACCGAGGCGGTTCACGAGCGCGGCGTTCCGATCACCCGGGTTGCCGATCTCCTCTCCACCACCCCCGCGAAGCTCTTTGGCCTTTATCCGCGCAAGGGTGCGATCCAGGTCGGGTCCGACGCCGATTTCACGATCGCCGAGACGAATGGACGCCGCACGCTCGATGCGCGCGAGCTCGAGTTCATCGAGACGCAGGTACGCTGGTCGCCGTTCGACGGACGCGAGCTGCGCGTCTACCCGCAGTACACGATCGTGCGTGGCAAGCCGGTGTTCGCCGAGGGGCAGTTCGTGGGCGAGCCAGGCTACGGCACGTTCCTGGCCGGCCATCGAGCGACGTCCGCGGCCCGTAGCTCTTGACCCCGAGCATCCCCGAGCTCGTACCGACCATGCGGTCGATCAAGAAGGTCGGGCACATCACACCGTCGTGCAACACGGTCCTCGAGCACGTGACGACGCTGATATCGAACCCGCTCGCTCACCGTGTCTCGAACCACTTCGCCCGGATCCCGGTCGGCAACATTTCCCTCGTCGACGACGACCGCGATCAGTTCACACCCGCGACTATGGTCGCAGCGGCGCAGTTATTGGCGGACGCGCACCTGGACGCCGTGCTGTGGAACGGGACATCGGCTTGCTGGAACGGCACGGAAGCCGATCTCGAGATCTGTACTGCGATTACCGAGGCGACCGGGCTCGCAGCATCGACGACCACGCTCGCGCAATACGAGGTCTTCGACCGGTATGCCGTCCGCAGGTTCGGCCTCGCGGTCCCGTACACCGACGACGTAACGGCCAAGGCGATCGAGACGTTCGGAGCCGCCGGCTACGAAGCAGTCAGCCACGCGAACCTCGGGCTGACTATCGGTCGAGACATGGCGAATGTGCCGTTCCCGGAGATCAGGCAGCTGATCCGAGCTGCCGACTCGCCAACGGCCGAATGCATTGTCGTCGTTTGCACCGGCCTGCCCGCCGCGTTCGTCGTCGAGGAGATGGAGAAGGAGCTCGGGAAGCCCGTGTTCGACAGCGTGATCGTGACGCTCTCGAAGGGTCTCGAGCTAGTCAGATGCGCGGAGCCGCTCGACGGCTGGGGCTGCCTCGTGCGAGGCGAGCCCGCGGTCCGCGCGTTGCGGGCCGCCACGGCGCGGTCCTGAAGACAGGCGTCCGGGCATCAGCGACCTGTCAGCGGGCGCCGCGCCGCCCGGCTAATGAAACCCATTCAGCCGGATTCGCGGTGGGGACCCGAGGTAGGTGGCGCGTTGTCCTCCCCGCGCCTGTTGCCAGTTCGGCGCGTCGGTCGATGTGCGATCAAGTTTCGCGAGAACGGGCGGTTAGCGCTTTGTAAGCGCGTGTAAGCGCGGCGCAAGACGTAGCCGATGTGGCGTTCGACCTGTCGCGGGGTGGGTAGCTCGCTCGGTACTCACGAACCGAAGGAGCAACGGACAATGAAACGGCATCTTCATGCGGCGCTGCTCGCGACGATTGTGGCGGGGCTTATCCTCGCGGCGAACGCACTCGCTGCGGCGCCTTCGAACACCGCGGCGCCCGCGGTCAGCGGCACGCCCAAAGTCGGCCAGACCCTGACGGTGTCCAACGGCACCTGGACGGGCAACCCGACCGACTACTCGTACCAGTGGCAGCGGTGTACGTCCTCGAGCTCGTGCACGAGCATCGCCGACGCTATCGGGAGCACCTACGTCGCTGGCAACGCCGATGTCGGCCACACGCTACGCGCCGTCGTTACCGCGACGAACGCTGACGGTCTGTCGACCGCGAACTCGAACCAGACCGCGACGGTCACCGCCGCGACGGGCGTCCCCGTGAACACGGCACGACCGTCGATCTCCGGCGACGCTGTCGTCGGCGAGACGCTGACGGCCGAGAACGGCACCTGGACGAACACTCCGACGTCGTACCTCTACCGGTGGCTGCAGTGCGACCGCTTCGGCGGCTCGTGCGTCCCCACCGGCTTCGTCGGGCGGAACTACTCGCCGCGGCTCGCCGACGTCGGCGGCACGATGCGTGTCCAGGTGACGGCGCGGAACGCGAACGGCTCCGCCACCGTCCGCTCGTCCCGCAGCGATGTCGTGGAGCCGCTCCCTGCCGTCGCCGCTCCGACGGACAAGGCGCCGACGATCACGTTGCTTTCGTTGAGGCGCCTGGGCGCGCGGGTCTACGTCCGCTTCCGCCTGTGTGACGACGCGCCGAAGGCCGTCGAGGTGATCGAACGCGACTCGAAGCCCACGTACCTGGCGTACAGCCGGAGATTCAGTGTCGTCCCGAACTCGTGTGTGGTCGCCACGCGCAGCTTCGCGCCGGCGCCGCGGTTCCGCACCCGCGGTCGCTACACGGTCACGCTCACCGCGGTCGACAAGTCGGGCAAAGCGAGCCGCTCGGTCAGCCATTCGCTCGTCAAGCGCTAACTGCTCCCGACCAACGAGTTACCTCCCGAGGGCGGCCGCAAGGCCGCCCTCGCGACTCGGTGCACTTGCTGTGCCGCGCCGGGTACCAGACTCGGTCGCTATCGCGAAGGTCGGCGATCGCCCAAGCAGCGTAGATTGGTCTTCAACGCGCCCTTTTCGCTGCCCTGCGTTCTCCAGTCCATCCCGGGCAACACGAGGAGCTGCCCGCCGAGTCTCCCTAGATCTGCAGGAGGTCGAGGAGCGGCCCGATCTCGAGCCCGAATTGGGCTGGGTGGCGCATCTCCCGCCTGCGGTTGATCGTGTAGTGGTTGCGGCGCCCGACTCGGTTACTGGTCACGTAGCCCTCGGCGGCCAGGTCGCTGACGATTCGTTGTGCTGCCCGCTCGGTGATCCCCACGCGGCTTGCGATGTCGCGGAGCCGTATCTCGGGGTTGGCGGAGATGCAGAGCAGCACCTGGGTGTGGTTGGTGACGAAGCGCCAGCTGTGCTGGGCCTGCTCGGCCCCAGACTCGGTCGAGTCGCGTCTTTCTTCAACCCTTGACATAGACGACTTCGATATCCTATATTCAGATTCGTTAATCGCAGAGCTTCAATTGTTTGACACGACTACGCTAGCAGGCGGAGAGGAGGAAGGTGGTGCGCATCCTGAGCCAGAACGAGAACGCGATTCAAACGACAGTGTCAACAGGGCCGGACGAGATCGCCGACCAGGCCGGCCGGTCGATCCGCCGACTTGCCAACCAGTCGATCTACGACCAGGCACTCGAGCTCCGGGTCGCGGACGATGCCCACGTGGATTTTCTCTGCGAGTGCGGCCACCTCGAGTGCAACGGTGTCGTCAGCTTTCCACTCTCGGAGTTCGACACCGCGTCGGCACCAGGGACGATTGTTGCGCACTAGCGGCTAGTGCGCAGCGCCCGAAGAGTTGGTGTGCGGGGGTCACCGAGCTTCGGGTTTTCGGCCGGGCAGGGTGCGAGGGGCATCCCTGCCCGGCCTCTATGTCTCCTCTCGAGGTTTCGTGGGCTCGAGGCGAAGGAAGAACGCTTGTCCCCGGAGGTCGGTGAGTAGGCACCTTGCGCTCCGGGCTCCGTCCTTTTTCACCGAGGGAGGTAATGCGATGGGATCGACCGACGAGACGAAGGGCCGGATCAAGGAAGCAGCCGGCGTCGTGAGCGATGACGAGGATCTGGAGCGCGAAGGGAAGGTCGACCAGGCCGCAGGGAAGGCGAAGAAGCTGATCGACGAGGCGGCCGACAAGGCCGACAACATGGTCGAGCACGGCAAGGACTGACGCTGCGCGGCGGGACGAGATACAGAACGGGACGAGAGACAGAACCTGTCTACTCGTCCCGCTGCGTCACCATCTGCCTGCGGTTTTGGCGAACCGAGGTCGCGTTCGGCAGCGGGGAGGAGTCCTGGTCTCTCGCCGGCCGTATGTGATCTAACGGAACCCGATATTGTTCATCCGTCAGCTGGTGGGGCCGGGCGCGGTTGCGCCTCGCGCCTGGCCCCGTTATCGCAGTCGCGTAGTTCGTTACCCGTGGGGTCCCATCCAGGGCGACCCGGTGTTTCATGCGCCGCGTCATGATCCCGATCGCGACGACCGACGACGCGGAGCCTGGACAGCCTCATCTCGGCGGGCTGCCAGGCCGAACGGAGCTCGTTCGTAAACATTACGAACGGATGTTCGTAGAGGACTTATACTAGAACGCATGTTCGACAGGTCGCCTGGGAGGGACGGTTGGCTGACCGAGTTGAATCCGCAGCAGCGTGGTGCGGCGACCGCAGCCGCCGACCGTCCGCTGCTGATCCTGGCGGGTGCCGGCAGCGGCAAGACGACGACGCTGTCGGCCCGGGTCGCCTGGCTGATCGCGGAAGGGATCCGGCCGGAGCGGATTCTGTTGCTCACCTTTACCCGCCGTGCCGCCGCCGCGATGATCGCGCGCACGACGCGCGCTGCTCGAGCGGACGGACGCGGCGCCGGGCGGCGTGGTCGTCGCCGGCACGTTCCATGCGGTCGCCTGGCGGCTGGTCCGCCTTTACGCGGAGCCGCTCGGCCTGCCGCCACGGTTGAGCGTGATCGACGCCTCCGACAGCGCCGACCTGCTCGACATCATCCGCGAGCAACTGGGCCTGGCCGAGTCCGGCGGCCGCTTCCCGCGCAAGGGCACGCTCGCCGACATCTACTCCCGCACCGTCAACATGCAGTCTCCGCTCTCGCAAGTGCTGGCCGAGCAGTTCCCCTGGTGCCTCCCCCACCTGGACGAGATCGGCAGGATCTTCCGCCAGCTACGGGGAGCGGAAGCGCGCCGGCCAGCTGCTCGACCTCGACGATCTGCTGCTCTACTGGCGCGCGCTCGCCGTCCACGAGCAGGCCGGGGCGAAGCTCGCCGAGATGTTCGACCACGTGCTCGTCGACGAGTACCAGGACGTCAACGGCTTGCAGGTCGAGATCGTCGAGGCGCTGCGCACGCGCAACCGCGGTCTGACCGTGGTCGGCGACGACCTGCAAGCGATCTACGGGTTCCGCGCCGCAAGCGCCGAGCACATCCTCGACTTCCGCGTCCGCTTCCCCGACGCCGCCATGGTGACGCTCGAGCGCAACTACCGCTCCACGCAGCCGATCCTCGACGTCGCCAATCTCGTCGCCGCGCAGGCGGAGCGGCGCGCACCCCAAGACGCTGCGCAGCGACCGCGGCGACGGCGCGCGGCCGCAGCTCGTGTCTCTGCCGCGACGAGGCCGAGGAGGCGCACGCGGTCGCCGAGCGGGTGCTCGCCCAGCACGAGCAGGGGACGCGGCTGCGCGAGCAGGCGGTGCTGATGCGCACCGGCCACCACTCCGACCTGCTCGAGCTCGAGCTCGGCCGCCGCCGGATCCCGTACGTCAAGTACGGCGGCATCCGCTACCTCGAGGCCGCGCACGTCAAGGACTTCCTCGCCCTGGTGCGCCTGGTCGTCAACCCCGCCGACGAGGTCGCCTGGTTCCGGATCCTGCAGCTGCTCGACCAGATCGGCCCACGCACCGCACGGCGGATCCTCGACACGCTCGATCGCCAAGACCCCGCCGCCTGGCCGCAGCAGTGGTCGAGCCTCGATCTCGCCGACAGCGCCCGCAGCGACGGCATCGCCCTGATCGACGCGGCGACGCGGGCGCACGGCAATCAGCGAGCCGGGCCCGCAGGCCGAGCTGCTGCAAGCCGCGCTGGCGCCCCTGATCCGGCGCCGCTACCCGGACGCCGAGACCGCGGCTGCGCGATCTGGCGCTGCTGACCGGCCAGGCGGGCCGCGCCGCCACGCTCGAGCAGTTCGCCGCCGACCTCGTCCTCGACCCGCCGCAGTCGAGCGCCGACCTCGCCGGCCCGCCGCGCCTCGACGACGACTACCTCGTGCTCAGCACGATCCACTCCGCCAAAGGGCTCGAGTGGGACGTCGTCCACCTGATCCACGCCTCCGACGGCAACCTGCCCTCCGACATGGCCCTGAGCAGCCCCGACGGACTCGACGAGGAACGACGGCTGCTCTACGTCGCGCTGACGCGGGCGCGACACTCGCTGCGGATCTACGTCGCCGCTTCGCTACTTCCACCGCCCGCACGGCCACGACGACGCCAACGGACTCGGCAAGCTCTCACGCTTCCTCACCGACGACGTCCAGGCCAGCTGCGAACTGACCGCGCCGACCGAGCCCGAGCCGGCACTCGTCGGTGCCGAGATCCACCACAACGTCGCACTCACCGTCGATCAGCTTTGGCAGTGACCGGAGGAGTCCCAGCTCCGCGATCGAGGCTTCACGGGGGTACCCCCGGCCCGGTGGGTCGGCGGTCGCGCCCGCCTCACAAGCTGGGGGTCGCAACCCCCCGCAGTCGGCGCTAAGTCGGAGAGAAGCCGGCGTCCGGGGTACCGGTCCCGACTTACGCGATCGACGACGACACCGCGATCAAGGTGGTCGACGGCACCGTCGAAGTCGTCTCCGAAGGCCAGTGGAAGCTGTTTACCCCGAGCCTGGAAGCAATCTGATCGGCTCAGGAGACACCGCGCGCCCGGCTGCGCCAGTGCGCGGGAATGGGCCCCCGACAGACAGGCCTCCTCTGGTCAGTGCTGAAAGCGTGCCCTGAGGATCCGAAGAGCTGCCCGCCGATGCGGCAGGGCATCGTCCTCAACCGGCCACTCGAGCAAAGCCTCGGTCTCCTCAAACGAGAACCAGCCGAAGCAATCGTGCTCGTCGGGATCCAGCGACGGGTCGAGCCCAGCAGGGGCCTCGGCGGAGAACGCCACGACTTGTACCGCTCCCACGTCCGGCCCGTAGATCTGATCCCACCGATCGCGTAGATCGTCGTGAAGCGTGTAGGAGTAGCTGACCCCAAGAGATTGGAGGCTCGCCGCGACGTTCCAGCCAGTCTCTTCCCGCACCTCCCGAAGACCCGCCGCCTCGTCGGTCTCGCCACGCAGCGGCGCGCCAGTGACAGCTTGCCAGAACCCGCCCCGCGCTGCGGTTCTCTTCAGCATCAAGAACCGAAGACCGTCTCCTTCACGCCGAAACACCTGAACCGAGACATCGCGCGGAATCCGCCGGATCCCACGCTTCATATCACCGGCCTGCTGTTGGGTGGCCGACGCCTTCAACGACTTCATTGGCGACGTCCAGTTACCCCCGCCGCGCCGCGATCGTCTGGACCTCGACGCGAACGCTGGCCGATGCCGCCAATCGCCTTCGCGCGAGTCGTAACTCTGTTGATGCTACGCAACCAAGCCCTCGGCCCTACTGTCACTTCCGGCCAGAACCCAGTGCTCACGAAGCAGTTTTTGGAAGTCCTCTTCGTATTCGTTCTCTGGCCTCACTGACTGACAGTAATAGCGCCGGCTCAAATCATGGCGTAGAGGCAAGGAGCTACGTGGAGACGTTCAGAGGGGACGTCTTCATTCCTGTCGTCGAGCACGTCTTCATCCCTGTCGTCAAGCTGCCCCATTGGAGCGAAGGGTTCTCATGAACCCGAACCGGCGATGCGCCATCGCCCGATAGGACGAGCTGCCGTATCTCGACGGGACCGGCGCAGTAGGGGCAGAGCGGCTCGATCATTGGCGATCGTTACCGCCGACGATGAGGGTGAGCTGTGTTCGGCGTCGTGGCTCCTGCTCGGCGAGCGCGTCGAGTTCGTCAAGCCAGGCCGGGCGGGCGTCGTCGTCGAGGCGCTCCTCGGCGCTGGTGATGCAGCAGTTCACTCGTTCCCACCATTTCGGGTCGTCGAGACGCATACTTGCGAGAAGATCGTTGGCGAGGCCTTCGGTGGTGTCGACTCGTAGCTCGCGGGCGAGCGCGGCGAGCTTCTGGAGCCTGGTGTCGAACTCTTCGTTGGTCATGGTTCGACGCTAGTCCTGTCGGCGGGCGTCTACAAGTGACGGATACATGCCACGTCACGTCACGTCGTAAGCCTTTCGGGCGATTGCGACGTGGGCGGTTCGTGCTGTTGAAGGCGCAGTCCGATCGACCGGGCGATGCATGTCGTGGTGCGATTGGGGATGTTCCCCGCGGTCGTCACTTCCGCTTCCAGACACCCCAAAGGACGGCTACTCGATCCGAGATTGGGTCTGTGATCTTCGTGAGGGTCAACGATTGCCCGCTGACCTTCCACCGATACACGTTCCGTTCCGGATCGCTGACCTTGACGTAGAAGCGATTCGCTCCCGCCGGAACGAGCTGGCCGTTGTACTTGCCCAGGTTGGTACACGCTAGATGGAGCGCGCCGCTCGTCTTGATCGTGATCGTGCAAGCGGTGCCAACTGGGACGACGGGTGGAATGACGCCGGTGTTCGCGCGCTTGAGGTCGGCGAGCGATACTCGTCGGCTCCACTGTCCGACCATCTGCGCGGAAACGTTGGTCGATCTCGCGGCGCTCGCGAGCCCGCTCGTGACAGGAGCGATCACGGCAACTACAAGGCCCACCCCCGCCCATCGAGAAGCGGTGCTACGCCAATGTCCGCCCATGACAACGCTCCTCGTCGGGATATGGAAGAGAGCCTACGCTGAGTCTCATCACCCGTTTGCCGCGGAGGTGCTCGCGGGTCGCGAGAACCGGTGTGGCGGGAGCAGGAGCCGCTGGCGAGCGTAGGTGGTGACAGGGACGGAAAGGGGGCGGCTGTCTGACAGGCTGCGTTTATCCTTGCTCTGACGCTGCGGCACGCCGGCGGGAAAGGTGCCTGGCCGCCGCAGAGTCGGGAGGCCGGCGCCACGTCCTCCCCTGATGGCGCCCGCCTCCCTCATTGCCGCAACCAAAGCTGCGACCGCGGCAGATATTCCAGTAAATACCAACGGCGAACAAGACGCCGGTAGGGTTCCCGTGCCGCTCCGGCCCCGGACTGGAGGCCGGATCACAGCGCAGGGCCACCCTCGAGCGATCTTCCACAGGCGACCGAACGCGGCAACCTGCTCGTCGCAGAAACGCCGCTGCGCGAGGTCGGGAGCCCGACGCTGGTCGAGCTCCTTGACCTGACGGCGCTGATCGCGTTGAAGGACCCGAGGCGGCACGGCCGGGTTGCGGCGCGTTGGCTGCGGCGGTGGCTTGAGGCGTTCGACGACGCGACGATCGACGACGTCACATTGGCCGTGGCGGCGCTGCAGGCGCTCGGCGGCCGGCACAACCCACAGGCGTTGGCGGCGCTTCGAGCCATGGCCGAAGAAGCGACTGGCCGAGGACGCGCTCGGACAAGTGGCAGGGTTGCAACACATGCACGGACGACGTAGCGTCGACGTTCGGGCGTCCTCTTGTCCGCCGTCGAACAGGAATGGGGATGACATGACAGAGCCATGGGTCAACTATCGATACGAGTACGTCAGTGGCGGTTTCCCGTTGCTACGGCAAGCGGGCTACAAGATCCAGATCTTCGTTGCGAATCGAGGCGGGACCGAGGGGATCGCCCAGGGATACATCTCTCTCTCGGGAGCCGGTGGTGTCGCGGACCTGACCGTTTACGACAGCGGCGAGATGGGTGTCGCCCCGGGGGGCTCAGCCAGCAGCGCGATCGTGCCTTTGCTCGAGCAGGACGAGTTGACTTGCTGGGCACGCATCTTCACGACGTCACAGAATGTCGTCCCGAGCGTTCAAGTGTTTCAAGACACCACGCCCCTGAGCCAGTGGATCTATTACGCACCTGGCGACTTTTCCGAATTCATACTTCCTTATCGGCCGTTTCCGCCGCTGCCCCCTGTCGGGCCCATCGAGTCCGCCTAGCGGCGAATCGCCGCGAGGTACCGGTCGGCGGCGGGGCGGCGTAGCGTGAGCGTCGGGCCGGGACGGATGGGTGCCTGCCTGCTCCCACCCGGCCCGTAATGACTCGTTTCGGGCGGTGGTGGCCAGGCCGTTGCAGGCATAGCCTGCGGGTAGGCCGGGACGACTTGCGGCGGCGTCCCGGCCGCTGGCGGACCAGGGTCGCCTGGCTGGCTGCCGCGGCTGCCGGAGGTGCGGTGTAACAGGCCGTCGGGAGTCGGGAGACCTGATCCTGCGGCTATCCCCTCGGCCCGATCTCGTCAGGTCTCTCGGCTCTCTTCGCGTCGCTGGGCGCAGTAGGGGCAGAGCCCGTCGGTCACTTCCGCCATGTGCGGCCGATCGCGATCCGCATCATTCGTTTCGCAGGTGCGTTCCGGAGTCGATCGGAAGCTCGTCGTGGAACTTCTGGACTTCGAGTGCGAGTTCCCGCACGGCGTGCTCAAGCGCCTCAATCCGTAGGCCGAGGTCGTGGATCGCGACGGGGGTCGGTGTAGTCGACAGAAGCGGGTGTCCCCATTCAAGCGCCCGCTCGCTGGAACGGACAAGCTTCTCCACCCGTTCCATCAAGGTGTCCGTCATGTCTTCACCAGGACTCTCGCGCTCGCAATCATTGCCAACCGTCATCGCAAGAGTCATTCCCAGCAGGTAGGGAAGGAAACCGATCTGAGCGTGACCCTGGGTTGTCGGCCGGACGCTCCTGACACGCATGACTCCTCCCTTCGGAGAGGACATTTTGGCACACCTTCGCGACCGATAGCTCGCGAAGAACCCCGCCGCAGGAGTCCCAGCCCCGCGATCGCGGCTTCACGGGGGTACCCCCGATCCGGGGGGTCGGCCCTCGCGCCCGCCTCACAAGCTGGGGTCGTAGCCGACCTGCGGTCCGCGATGAGCGACGAGAAACGGCACAGCGCCTCAAAGGCGCCCGTCGCACATTCCGTAGTCGTCTGCTGCCGACGAGGCGAATGGAAAAGCGGAGGAAAAAAGGCGACTCACCGCAGGATCGGCACCGGAGATGCGAGACGCGGTAACGGGCTACAGCAGAGCGATGCCAGGGTCGATATGGCGAGCCGCCTTTGGGTGCTGCCACCTCGTGTTCGCTGCTAGCACCCACCGACCTTCGCGGGTTGGATCGTTCAACCTAAGCGGCTTGTGAGCTCGAGTTAGTCCTCGCGAGCTTCGCTGTTTCAAGGGCAACTCGCCTCTCGCGAACCCGCTTCGCTAGCTCAGCGGTCGACAGCTTGTCGAGATCGAACTCGCCGTCATTTGGGTCTGCCTCAGTCGCGACATGTTCGGGCGGCCGACCCCAACTGTGGTCGAGGATCCTGCACGCCGAACGCCAGGCGTCCGGGCGACCGGAATCGAGATGCTCCTCGAGAACGCGGACCGCCTTCGGCACGAGCCGCTCGAGCGCCTCGGCGCGCGCCTCGTCGACCGTGGGCTTACGCGGCCGGCCGCCGAGGTTGCCCGAACGAACACGCGCCGCTTGCAGTTGGGCGGGTGTAAGCCGAGCCATGCTTTCAGAGGTTGCCAGGCTGACCGGACGCTTGGCACGAAACACGTGGAACTCAAGACTTACTCGTCCCCGGACCGAGACGGTCGGAGCGCTTCACGCGTCGATCGACTCGGCCGCCGCCGGAGTCCTGACGGGCGACTGCGGAGAGGCTGCTGTGCCAGCCAGTACTTCGCTATTGAAGTGGCATGCGCTCCTACGCAGGTCGGAAACTTCATAGAGCGGCGGATCGTCCACTCCGCATTTGTCACGCACGTACGGACAGCGTGATGCGAAGGAGCATCCTTGTGTGCGGCCGGTGGCTGCCGGAGGTTCGCCTGCAAGCGTTGGGGCTAGCCGCCCGGGCTCGGTCGTTGGGATCGCCGCGAGCAGCCCCTCCGTGTACGGGTGAGCAGGGTTGGTGAAGATCAGTTCGACAGGGCCCTGCTCAACGATTCTTCCTCTGTACATGACCGCGACGTCGGTCGCGATGCGCCGCGCAACGGCGAGATCGTGGGTCACGACGAGTAGCGCGACGCCCAGGTTTTCGCGAAGCGACTCGAGGAGCTCGAGGACCCGGATCACGAGGGATGCATCCAACGCGCTAACCGGTTCGTCGCAAATCAGGATGCTGGGTTCGGAAGCGAGTGCGCGTGCAATCGCAGCTCTCTGCCGCTGTCCTCCGGAGAGGTCGCGCGGTTTTGCCGAGGCGGCGCGTGCATCGAGTCCGACGAGGCCGAGTAATTCGTGAATGCGCGAGTTTCGCTGTGAACGCGACAGTCCGCGTCGGCGGAGCCGCTCATCAATTTGCGTGCCGATGAGGAGCCATGGGGTCAACGAGGTCCCGGCGTCTTGAAAGACCAATTGCGGGCGACCCGCGTCCGGAGGCGAATACACCGTTCCCCCATCGGAGCGCGTCAACCCGGTTGCGATGCGGAGGGTCGTTGTCTTGCCGCATCCGCTCTCACCGACGAGGGCGACCGATCCTCCTCGAGGGACGACGAGCGAGACGCCGTCGACCGCGTGCAGTTCTCGGTGGCTGCGGCCAACGCCGCCGTCGCGGATCTTGAACGACTTGGTGATATCCCGGAGTTCGAGAACTACGTCCTGTGCTGCCGCGTCTGTGGGTTTGTGACTCTGTATTGGCGTCGATGACGTTGTGCTTGATGGCGCGGCGGGGTCGACCGGGTGAAGGCAAGCCACTTCGCCGAGAGGAGTTGTTGGTTGGCGGGGGATGAGCGGCGGATGATGCTCGGCGCAGTCAGTCTCTGCGATCGGGCATCTGCTGAAGTAGGCGCAGCCGGGCTGGCTGATTCGGGGATCCGGTGGGTCGCCCTTGATCGACGCCGTGTGGATGTCCTCGATCGACAGGCGGGCGTTTAGGAGATCTCGGGTGTATGGATGCCTGGGGCGCTTGAGCACGTCGGCAGCAGGTCCGATTTCTCGTATTCGCCCGGCGTAGAAGACGGCGATTCGGTCGGCGATCGACGCGGCCACACCAAGGTCGTGGGTAACGAACAGCACTGAGCAGCCGAAGTCTTTGCGTATTCGGTCGAAGAGGAGCACGACTTGGGCTTGGACGCTCACGTCGAGCGCGGTCGTGGGTTCATCAGCGATGACCAGCCTCGGCTTTCCACGATCATCTGCTACGGCTGCGCCGATCTGGTGTTCGGGGGATGCGTTTGATTCGGCTGGCGCAGGGACACCGATCGCCATCGAGATCATCGTTCGTTGTCTGAGTCCGCCGGACAGCTCATGTGGAAATTGACGGAATCGCCGTTCGGGTTCTGGGACGCCAGCCTCACGAAGGTTTGCCAGAGCGGCTTCATGGGTGATCTCACGCTCAAGTAGCTGGTCGCCGATTCGCATCGTCGGGTTCAGCGATGTCAGCGGGTCTTGAAAGACGGCTCCGAGCCAGCGACGGCGTGCGTCGCGTGCTTGACGTGCCTCGCCACCGAGCATGTCGACCCCCGCGATGGTGACCGAGCCATCGACCCTTGGGGCCGGTGAAGTTGGCAGAAGGCCGAGCAGTGCAAGTCCGAACATTGTCTTCCCTGACCCTGATTCACCCACGATTGCGACGATCTCGCCACGCTGGATCTCCAGCGAGACGCCCCGCAGGGCATGGACGTCGCCGCTCGTTGTTGGGAAGGTGACGTGAAGGTCGCTGATGCGCGCGACGATCTGCTCGTTCTCCCGAGTAGGTGTCTCGGTGGGGACGGTCATGCGTTGCCTCTCAGTCGTGGGTCGGCAACCAACTGGAGGATGTCGACGATCGCGTTCACCACGACATAGATGACGCCGAATACGAGCGTCACGCCCATGACGGCTGGGAAGTCGTCGAACTGCAATGCACTTGCGGTGTAGAGGCCGAGGCCGGGCCATGCGAAGACGGTCTCGACCACGATCACGCCAGTCAGAAGCAGACCGACCTGGAGGCCGGTCATCGCGAGGACGGGTGTAAGGCTGTTTCGGAGTGCATGCTTGAGTAGCACTCGCATCTCGGTTAGCCCTTTCGAGCGCGCTGTGCGGATGTGGTCGAGCTTCATGGTGTCGATCAGCGAGCCGCGCATTACGCGGGCGATCGAGACCGCCGGAACGAGCGCGATCACGAGACTGGGAAGGATCAAGTGTCGGACTGAATCCCATGCGACGGTGAGGTTTGCGTGCAGGACCGCGTCGACGAGGAGAAAGCCCGTGACCTTGGGTACGGGGTTCAGAGTGCTGCTCTGACCGGACGCCGGAAGCCAGTGCAGGTGGCTGTAGAAGAGCAAGATGAGGAGGATCGCGAGGAAGAACGCGGGGGCAGACGCGAGTCCGACCATGAAGAATCGCGCGGAGCCGGAGCCATAGCGCCGCATCGCGGACCAGATGCCGAGCGTGAACGCTAGGACGAACACCCAGATTGCGCTCGCGAGCGCGAGTTCGGCGGTCGCAGGGGCGAAGTGCGCGATGTCTCCGGCCACGGAGCTGCGCGTTCGGAGCGAGGTTCCGAGATCGCCGTGCGCCAGTCGTTGCAGGAAGCGCTCATACTGGATCCAGAGCGGTTGGTCGTAGCCGAGCTCGTGCCGTTTTTCCGCGATCAGCTGGGGCGTAGCACCACCGCCCAGCGTGACGGCGACGGGGTCTGCCGGCAACTTCGACTGGATCAGGAAGACCGTCAACGTCAGCAGGAGCAGGACGACCACCATGCCGATCAGACGCTGGCCGATCAGTCTGGCCAAAATCAGGCTCCCATGAGGTCGCGGACGGCGTCTCCGGCCAGGTTGCCAAGGAAGGCAAGTAGGAACACTGCGGCCGCAGGGGCGATCGCGACCCACCATCCGGTGAACAGGTAGGTCATGCCGAGTGAGGTCATTGCGCCGAGTTCCGGGGCTGGTTCGGGCGAGCCGAGACCGAGGAAGGACAGGGCTGCGAGCAGCAGCACGAGGTTCCCGATGTCGAGGGAGGCTCCGACGACGATTGGACTCCAGGCACCCGGCAGGACGTGTCGGAGTGCGACGCGAACCCGACCGACGCCGCCGAGGCGTGCTGCCTCGACATGCGGCAGAACGACGATCGCGCGGACTTGGCCGCGCACGATTCGAGCGTAGTACGGCCACCAGATCACGCTGACTCCGATCAGCGTGTGCGTCAGTCCCGGGCCGAGTGCGGCGACAATCGCGAGCACAAGCAACGGGCCGGGCAACGCCAGGAAGAGATCGGTGAGCCGCATCAAGATCGAGTCGGTTGGGCCGCCCGCGATCCCGGCCACCAGCCCCATCAGCCCGCCGATGATCACCCCGGAGGTGATCACGACCGCGGCAGCCCAGAGGCTCGTCCGCATCCCGTAGACGACGCGGGTGAAGACGTCGCGGCCTTGTTCGTCGGTGCCGAGCAGGTGGGCGCCGCTGGGGTGTTTCAGGGGAAGGTCGACGAGGTCGAGGGGGCCGTGGGTGAGGAACAAGGGAAGGATCAGCACTGTCACAACGATTGCGATTGCTGCGACGAGCGCCGCGATCTCGAGGCGGCCGATCCGAGTGAGCTTCCCTTGGGCGCGCCGCGCCCCGGACTCCGCTTGGAGCCCGGGGCGCGCTTCTTCAGCGACGAGCTGGCTAATGGGCTGGCCCCCGCAGGGATGCGAGGCTGATGCAGGTGGTGCACTCGATTTGATGCTGCCAACCGGTGATTCCGGCGCGCGCGAGGAACGTGTCGTTCACGTCTGCGATCGTCACGAACGTCCCGTTCTTGACCAGCAGGTCGCCGGCCTTTGCGTAGTCCGACAGCGCCTGCGCATGGTCGGTTGATGCGAGACCCTTGTTCATCAGCTTGTCGGCGGCGGGCAGGTCACCCGCGAGGTAGTTGAGGCCCGCCTTATGCGATGCGTACGGTCGGGCCCACGTGTCGGGATTGGCGGAGTCTGGGTTCTCGCTCCCAACGAACAGGTCGGGCACCTTCGCGCTCTTCGGATCCGCGCTCGGGTACGAGAACAGCTCGGAGACGCTGATCTCGCGTGCCGT
The DNA here is from genome assembly GCA_963742615.1 of uncultured Thermoleophilia bacterium. Classification (GTDB taxonomy): domain Bacteria; phylum Actinomycetota; class Thermoleophilia; order Gaiellales; family Gaiellaceae; genus PALSA-600. The sequence goes on from CAVUMS010000006.1 coordinate 323,104, forward strand.
TACTTTGAGGCCGGCCGCCGAGAGTTGGGTCTGAATTGCACTTGAGATTCGTTGGATGTCGGCGCCGTGGCCCGACAGGTAGGTGAGGACGACGCTGCGGCCGGACGACGGTAGCTTCGATACGGCCGCCTTGAGCTTCGCAGGGTTGTACGGGGCGTTGTCCTGGGCAGTTGTGGATGCGAGCTGTCCGGCGGGGTAGAACTGCGTCGAGACCTTGCCGTAGTTACCAAAGAATGTCTTCACGAGCAGGTTCTTGTTGATCGCAGCGGCGAGCACCCCGCGGACCGCGGGCGTTGCGAATGGCCCTTTGTTGGGGTTGACGTGGATCCAGGTCTTCAGCATCTGTGGGAACACTTTGACCTGGTAGCCCGACTTGCTCTTGAAGCTGTCGAGGGTTGTCGTCGGCTGCTGATGGAGGATGTCGAGGTCTCCGGCCTGCAATTTCAGAACTTGCGTGCCGCTGTCGGGCACGAGCAAGAACTGAACCGCCTTGTAGTAGGGCTTCGGTGTTCCCCACCAGCGGCTCCAACTCGCCAAGTCGTACTCCTGCCCGTAGACGAAGTGAGTGATCGTGTACGGCCCGGTGCCTGCGTCATGGGTGTTCATCCACGCCTTGCCCAAGTCATTGCCCTTGGCGTGCTTCCGGATCGCGGTCGGGCTGATCGCCTTCAGCGAGTACGGAGATGCGAGGTAGTCCAGGAACGCCGAAACTGGATGCTTGAGTGTGACGACGAGCACATATTGCTTTGGCGCTGCGACTGACTTGATGTCCTGCACCTGGTACAGCGTCCCTTGCTTCATTGCGATTCGACGCTGAATGTCGAACTTGAAGGCAGCAGCGTTGAACGGCGTGCCGTCGTGGAAGAGCACGCCGTGGCGCAGGTTGAAGGTGTAGACGGTCTTGTTTGGGGAGATCTTCCAGCTCGTTGCGAGCCAGGGCGTGATCTTGGTGCTGCTGCCGAACGGGTAGCGGACGAGCCCTTCGTAGACATTGTTGACGAGCTCGAGGCCGGGGATGTCGTATTGGATGTCCGGATCCGGGCTCTGAATATCTTCGTAGTAGCCCAGACGAAGCGTGGTCGACCCGGCCGCTTGCCCGCGGTCGACGGCGCTACCAACCGATGCAGCAATGGCCGTTACCGCGAGGACTCCGATGATCAAGGTGATCTTTCTCATGTGTGCTGTCACTTCTCCTTCGCAGCTCTCTTAGGGGGCAACGCCGGCGGCGCGCGCGTCGAGGTAATCGGGCCCGGAAACGCCGGCGCGCCGCATGGCGATCCCAGTCAACGCTTCGGAAATGACCCGGTGACCGAGCTGGGCGGTGATGTTGTTTGGGATGTCGTACGGCGGACTGACTTCGACCATGTCCATGCCCACGAGCTCAAGCTCATGCGCGATCCGCCGAACCGCCCACAGGACCTCACGACTCGTGAATCCCCCCGGTTCGATTGAGCCGGTACCCGGGGCATACGCCGGATCGGCGCTATCAACGTCGAAGGTGAGGAAGACGTAGTCCGCAGTCTCGCGCGCCTCAGCGATTACGGTCTCGACGACGGCCGCGAATCCGCGCCTCTGTACCTCTGCCATGTAGTGGGTCTTGATCCCGCGCTCCTCCATCCAGGCGGTGATCTCAGGCGGCGGCCAATAACCGCGGATTCCAAGCTGGATCAGCGCCGATCCGGAGATGACGTCTTCCTCGATCAACTGCCGCATTTGGGTGCCGTGGTTGCCGAGCCCATCCTCGGGCAGCGGGGCCGTGTCGGTATGCGCGTCGAACTGGATGATCGCGAGGCTCCCGTCGCGCTTGGCGTCTCTCAGTCCAAGGACGTTGGGCAGGGTGATCCCGTGATCGCCGCCGATGATGATTGGAATGACCCCGGCGCTCGCGATGTCTCGGACAAACGACCGGATGTTTTCGTAGGTGAGCTTGGGATTGCCGACGATGACTTCGCAGTCGCCGTAGTCGGCGACTTTGAGGTACTCAAAGAGATCGACGCGCGTATGCAGGTGTGGCCGTCCATAGGGAGGGGCCCAGAGGTTGTCGCACCTGCGTACCGCTTGCGGGCCGAGGTGGGTTCCTGCGCGGGCGGTGTTCGTTCCGTCCCAAGGGACGCCGCCGACGGCGACGTCGATTTCACCGGCCTTCAGATCTTCGGGCGTCAGACAGAGGGGCGCCTTCATGAACGTCTGAATGCCTGAGTAGGACGGTTCCCAGCCGTATCTCGAGAGCGTCATCGGCCCTGGGGTTCGCTGCATGCATCCTCCGTTTCCGACGCCCTCGCGTCGGCGTCTGTCATCGCGGTGCCTCATGGGGGGAGAGTCGAAGCGTGCGTTTGAGCTCTTCGAGCCGCTCGCCGCGCGGGAACGACGTCTGCGTGCCCGGCGCCTCGACGCTCGCGGTGGCGCATGCGCAGCCGAATGCGGCTGCATCATCCGGCGAGCTCCCGACGGCGATCGCGTATGCGAACGCCCCGACGAAGGCGTCCCCAGCGCCAGTTGTGTCGACCGCGGCCGTCGATCGCGCCTTGACCACCGAAGGGCTGCCACCGTCGCGGTCGCAGAGGAGGGCGCCGTCCGCTCCGAGCGTAACGACCAGGTTCGAGTCGAGCTCCGCCGCGCATCTGCTCGCGAGATCGTGAAGCTTGCTATTCGCGGGAACAGAGAGTAATCGGGAGGTCGCCTCGAGCTCCGGGCGGTTCGGGATCAGCCACGTGCTCAGTGCAAGTAGTTCGCGGCCCACGGGGCGCATTGGAGCCGGGTTGAGGATGGAGATGCTGCCGACGGCATCCGCGGTACGCAACGCCCGTTCGACGCACGAGTCGAGGAGCTCGAGTTGTGTCAGCACAACGTCTGCGTGCGTGGAGCGGACTGCGGTTTCGACTGCGTCGGGGTCGAGCAAGTTGTTCGCCCCCGGGACGATGATGATTCGGTTCTCCCCGGTCCCGTCGACCCAGATCGGTGCCGCACCCGTTGCTGCTCGCCCGTCATAGGTCACGGACGCCGTATCGATACCGAACGAATTCAGATTCTCCAGCGTCATCTGGCCGAACAGGTCCTGGCCAAGGCAACCGACGAAGCGGACCGATGCGCCGAGTAGCGCGCACATCACGGCTTGATTCGCGCCCTTGCCGCCGAAGCCAATCGAGAAGGTGTTCCCGACTAAGGTCTCACCCGCCTCGGGTACTCGATCGGCATAGGCGATCATGTCGATCATCGTGCTGCCGACGATCAGAATCGTTGGCTGGTCGTGATCAGCGCCCGGCACTACCCAACCACTCGATCAACTGGCACCAGAAAGGCCCGTAGTGCTGCCAGGCCAGAAACTCCGGGCTACCCCAGTGAGGCGAACAGTCCGACGCAAACGCAGCAACACGCCCGGACCCCGCTGTGCCGACAGCGAGAAACGGGTCATCCCCCACCGCCATCAACACCGTCGCGTCGGGCTTCGCAACGAGGCGGTTGTACCCGAGGAAGTAGGGCCAGTCGCTCGGGATTGAGCGGAGAATTTCGTGCTCCGTGCGAATCTGCGGGTTCACACCCTCCGGTGTCTCAACCCGATCGTCGCCGACAAGCATCGTCACCGGGAGTACGTCGGCGACCGGGGTCATCTGATAGTGAGCCTTCCCTTCGATCCCGGAGAACGACATGTATCCGCCGACCATCAGCACGCCTCCCCCCGCGCGTGCGAAATCAGCCAGCAGGCGGAGTCGGTCGGCCGTCTTTTCGCCCCGGTCAAAAACAGCCGGGTGCAGCTGAATGGTGTCGGCAGGGATGTCACTCAAGACGACTACGTCGTGTGCTTGAAACTCCTCAAGCGTCCAGGGAAACTGCTCGATCGCCTCATGGTTCGCGATGTGGGTCACCTGGTGACCACCGGCGCGAAGGGCGTCGGCCCATTCAGTCAGTCCGACGTCGTAGACGCCGGTCGTGTAGGCGGAGAACCCCTTGATCTCAATCTTGTGCGTCGACCAGGTCTCACCTGCGATTAGGACGCGCATGAACACCTCCTTCAAGAGCCATGGAAAGCGGCGGGCGGCAAGAGTCACGGACGAACAACTGCGGTTCGAGGACACAGCGGCGCGGCGCCGCAGGGCCCTCACCACGGAGTCGCTCTGACAGCAACGAGGCGGCGAGTGCCCCCTGCTCCATGGCAGAGCGCGAAACCGTCGTGAGCCGCGGTTCGAGCAGGTCGCCGATGGCGAACTCGTCGAATGAGACGAACGAGACGTCGTCAGGGATCCGAACCCGTGCCTCGCGCAGCGCCTTCAAGGCTCCGATCGCCATCAGGTTATTGGCGACGAAGAGGGCAGTCGGCGGCTCCCCAAGGGTGACCATCGCCTTCGCGGCCAGATAGCCGCTTTGCTCTCGGAAGTCACCAATGTGCACGCACTCCGATGGAATCGCCACTCCGTGAGCCCGCAAGGCGCTCAAGAAGCCTTCATGGCGGGTGCGGCCAGGACTGGCGCTTAGCGGACCACTGATCAGCCCAATCCGGCGATGGCCAAGTTGAAGCAGATAGCTGCAGGCAGCCTCGGCTCCGCCCTCGTTGTCAATCAAGACCGTGTCGTAGAGACCCTGCTCGGCAAACTCGCGATCCAACAGCACAACGGGGACACGCATCATCCGGAGCGCCCGCGGGACCGAGGGCGACTCGGTCGCAGGCACGAGGAGAACTGCGTCGACCCGCCCGATCAGGCTGTCAAGCACCTCGTCCTGACGGGTCGTGCTTTCGTCCGTGTTACAGAGGAAGATGTTGTAGCGGTCGTCGCGAGAACTCACTTCGATTCCACGAACTGCTTGCGCGAAGAACGGATTCGCAACGTCAGGCACGACGACGCCAATCGAGCGCGTTCGACCGGACTTCAGGCTGCGCGCCATATGGTTCGGAGTGAAACCGGTCTCAGCGATCGCCGCCTCGATCTCAGCCTCCGCGCGGACGCGTCTTCCATTCAGAAAACGGGACACAGTGGCACGCGAGACGCCTGCCGCCCGCGCCACATCGTCAATCGTCGTAGGAACATTGGAGACTGAACTGAGAACGATTTCAGCAGACTAAAACTCTCTCACTGCGAAAATCAAGCCTGACACGAGTTATGGGCGTTCGGGCGACTGGGGGCAGGCTGATGTCTCTTGTCGGGCCCGATCTGAGGCGTCGCCGGCAGCCGCTGCTAATCCGGATCGGATCGGTGGAGCGACCGACTCGCCGACTCCCGCCCCCCTGTCAGACGTGGTTAGGAAAGGCCGCACAAGCAAGCCGGCCGAACTCCGACTTTACTTTTCCGAATTCTTTCCACTGAAGCCTCGAAAATGGTGATGAGCTCATATCGGCCTAAACGAAAGGCCCGCATTTGCAGGCCTTTCTAGTGATGGGCGGTACTGGGCTCGAACCAGTGACCCCCAGCTTGTCGAGCCAGAGCGCCACCGGTGGGCGCTCTGGCTTCAATCCGCATCGCTAGAGGGATTTTCACGTGACGCGCCGGTGGAGATCGACCGTGAAATACGCTCGGATTCGGCGCGATTCGGCTGGGTTTGGGCACGAGAATCGCCCTTCTGCCCAAAGGCCCCAGCACCCATCAGATGCTCGCAGTAGGCGGGGTTCCTCACTCTGCTCGTCTGAAGGGGGGCGCAAGCGCCCGGTCGCGTCCCGCGCCCGCTCGACCGCGTCCTGGAGCACGTCTAGCTTGCGCTCGTGACGGCTCAGGCTTGCGAGGTCGACTTGGCCGCGGCAGTCGTTCGAGGTAGTAGTCAACGTCGCGCGCCATCACCTGCTCCCACTGTTGCGCCTGCCCAAATGTCCCCATGAGCGTGTTCCCGCGGTGCTGTGTTCCGAGCGACTGGATCAGCAGCGCCTCGAGGTCTCGGATCGCCCACTTCGAATCGGCGAGCAGACGGCTGGGGACCTTGCCGAGTGCCGCGGTGCCGTCGGCGTAGCGGCCGCGCCGAAGAACCGGCGCGAACCCGAACCACGAGAAGCGATCCCAGGCGCCCTTGTGCTGGTCCTGCTGGTGCTGCTTGAGCCTATTTCCTAGCGTGCCGACGCGGGTCAGGCCGACGTAGTAGGGGCCGTACTCGTCGTAGAGGACGTAAATGCCACGCTGCTGGCGGAAGTCACAGACCTGAAGTCTCGGCGGCCGCGTGCCCAGCCGGCCGAGCAGACGGTATTTCTCGCCAACCTCGGATTCCCGCTGAACCAGGGCACGTCGTTTGCCTTCCAGAACAGCCCATACGAGTGGATGAAGCCTCGGCGGACAACACCGTCAGCCGGGCGGGGTCGCTGCGGGCGCATACGCTGGATTATCGGCGCTGCGCTGGTGACGCAGTAGCCCGAGCTTCTTGAGGCGAGAGATAAGAGACCTCACGTAGTAACGAACGTGGTCCGGCGGCTGGCAGTGTGATAGCTGCCCTGGGCCATCACCTTTGCAGCCGGGTCTGGGGGTAGCGGCGCGGCGTTGGGGTAACTTCGCACCGATCTACGCTGTGGCCTTCTTTCCGCGCGCCACGAACCCGGCTGTTTGTGGATATGCCTTGATCGATGAAGAAGAGAAGAAGTCATCCAACAACCGATTGCTTTTATCGCGAGACCGGCCGCCACGAGACAGCAGGGAGCCCCCCAAGCGCGCAACAGGCAGCGGCCGCCTCAGAGGCGATCGAGGACAGGTGGCACTCAACACACTTATCTTTCTGATGCTGGGTGAGCCCCGCCTGATTGCACTTGAAGTTGCCCGGTTCGGGCCGCATATAGGCGACTGTCGGTCCGAGTAGCTGTCCCGCCAGGTCAAGACCGTTAGTGCGTCCAGTACTTCGTCGACGAGGACACAGCGGAAGGTCGCGCCGTCTTCCGTTCGAAGTAGCCGGGTTGCCTGAGTCTGAGGCGGTAGGCGTGGATCGCGATTCACAGGATCTAGCTCCGGGATAGAGCGTTTGCGAGCGCACCGTCGATCGCGGGATGGCGGAACTCGAAGCCGCGCTCGAGCGCGCGAACCGGATTCGCCCGCTGCCCGGTGGTGACGACGCTCGCCATCTCACCGTAGAGCGTCCGCAGCGCGAAGGCGGGGATCGGCAGTAGCGCGGGGCGGTGCAGCACGCGACCGAGCGCGTGTGCGAATTCGTCGATTCGTCACCGGCTCGGGTGCTGTGGCGTTGACCGGGCCTGACCACTCCGGGTCGTCGAGCGCGGCCAGATACAGACGGACGAGGTCGTCGGGGGCGATCCACGAGATGTACTGGTTTCCGCCGGCGACGGGGCCGCCGACGCCGAGCCGGAACGGCGGGAGCATTCGCGCCAGCGCGCCGTCGTCGCGGTCGAGTAGCACGCCGGTGCGGAGACTCACGGTGCGCACGCCGAGCCTGGCGGCCGCGGCGGCCGCGCGCTCCCACGCCTCGCAGACGCTCGCGAGGAAGCCCGTCCCGGGCGAGCGCGTCTTCGTCGAGGCGCTCGTTGCCACGCTCGCCGTAGTAGCCGACGGCGGAGGCGCTGACCAGGACCCGTGGACGCGGCTCGGACTGCTCGAGCCCTTCGACGAGCCGCGCGGTGCCGAGCTCGCGGCTCGAGCGAATGCGTTCCTTGCTCTCGTGCGTCCAGCGTTGGGCGATCGGCTCGCCGGCCAGGTGCACGACGCCGTCGCGACCTGCGAGTGCGTCGACCGGCGCCGGCTCGCGTCTCGGGGCTGCCAGCCGACGGCGTCGACTCCGAGCACCCGCCGCGCGTCCTCTGGCCGGCGTGAGAGCACGGTCACCTCGTCGTCTCGCTCCCGCAGCGCGGCGACGAGCCGCCTGCCGATGAGCCCGGTAGCTCCGGTAACGGTGATGCGCATCAGCGCTTCCTTTCCGGGTCGTGACGGAGCCAGCGCTTGACCAGGCCGTCGACGTCGAGCACGGTGACGGTGAGCTCGGGATGGCGGATTCGGCCGAGCGGGTCGATGCCCGGGAACCGGCGAATGGAAGGAGATGCACGCGCCGCGATCGCCGTTCGACGCGAACGTCAGGCCGCGGTCGGTAATCGCGAGTCGCGCCGGCCCGGCGGTCTTGAGGAAGGCGTACGGCCCGGTCGCCTCGACACCGGCGATGTTGCGTCACGGGCGTCCGTACGCGCCACGGCCCGTAGCGAACTTCGAGCTCCTCCTCACCCAGGTCGACCCAGGCCCGCTCGGGGGTGACGCCGAACAGCCGAGCGAGCCGCCGGTACGCAGGTCGAAACGGAACGGAAAGCGCGTCGGCATGTCAGGCATGGTCGACGATCGGCGCGGGGTATCCGGTCACGTTCTTGGGGAGCTTCCACGGCTCGTGAACGGCGCTACCCTCGATCGCGGCCAGCTCGGGTACGTAGCGGCGGACGTACGCGCCGTCGGGGTCGAAGCGATGCGCCTGCCTGAGCGGGTTGAACGCCCGGCCGCGGGCGCGGGTTCGCTCCCGTGCCGGCGACCCACTGCCAGTTGCCGACGTTGTTGGCGACGTCGCCGTCGACGAGCCAGTCGAAGAAGTGTCGCGCTCCCGCGCGCCAGTCGACGCGCAGGTCGCGCACGAGGAACGACGCCGTGATCAGCCGAGCGCGGTTGTGCATGTACCCCTCGCGCAGAAGCTGTCGCATGCCGGCGTCGACGATCGGGTAGCCGGTCTCGCCGTTCTTCCACGCCTCGAGCGCCTCGCCGACGCCGCTCCATCGATCACCGCGCGGACGCATGTCCTCGTGCGCCGTCTCCGGTCGCGCGGCGAGCAGTTGGTGGAAGAAGTCGCGCCACGTAAGTTGGCGCACGAAGGGTGCTGCACCGGCGACCTCCTCAGCTCGCACTGCGACTTCCAGCGGCGAAATGCAACCGAAGTGGAGGTACGGCGACAGGCGGCGAGACGTCGCGTCCGCTTCGAGGTCGTCGCGACCGGGCGTGATACCGGGCGACGCCGCCGCGCAGCCACGTGGAGAGCCGCCGCCGGCCCGCGGTCTCGCCGCCCGGCGGAAGCTCGGGCGACGGGCTGCCGCCGACGAGGCGGCTGAGCGCGGGCAGCCTGCCGCGCGAGTAAGGCCGGTCGGCATACGACAGCCGCCGCGGCGCAGGACTCGACCGGTCGCCGCGGCGCGCTCGACCAGGCTCGGTAGAACGGCGTGAAGACGCTGTAGTGGTCGTCTGAGCTGGTTTCGATCGACTGCAGCGGCGCGACCGTGACGCCGGGGGTGACACGCAGGGCGACGCGGTCGCCGCGGCACGCGTGCTCGAGGCGCTGCTGACGCCGTTGCGCGTAAGCGCTCGCGTCCTCGGTGACGAGCACCTCTTCCGCGCCGACGTTCCGGGCGACCGCGAGCGTCTCGGCGACGACGTCGCCCGACCGCAACACCAGGCGTGCGCCGCGTGGCGTGAGGCTCGCGTGCAGGTCGCGGAGCGCGTCGAGTAGGAACGCGACGCGGTTCGGTCGCGCGAACGCACTCCCGAGAATCGCGTCGTCGAAGACGAACAGCGGAACGATCCGTTCGGCCTCGCGCGCCGCCGTCGAGAGCGCGTGGTTGTCGTGCACGCGGAGGTCGCGCGTGAAGAGGACGACTGCCGTTCTCACCGCAGACGAGCCTCGGTCTGTCGGGCGCGGTAGTCGAAGATCGCCGTCAGCCACGGGCGCACTGTCACCGGCGCGAGCACACCGGTAAACGGCTCGTACGGGAGCCGGTAGACGACGTGGTCGTGGATCTCCGTGCCGCCGTCGACGCGGCGTAGCCGGTGGGTGTGTTCCCAGCGGCGGTAGGGCCCTGTGAGCTGCACGTCCGTGAATCCGAATTGGGGACCGCCACTCGACGATCTCGGTCCTCCAGCGGATCGGCATACCGAAGAGCCGTAGCCGGTAGGCGAGCAGCGACCCCCTCCGCAGCGTCCGTGGAACCTCGAGGATCCGGAACCGCAGCCAGGGCGGCGTGATCGCCTCGAGGTTCCAGGCGTCGGCGAAGAACGCAAACGCCTCGTCGACGTCGACAGGCACGACCTGCGATCGTTCGAGGACGCGATCAGGGATCGACGTCAGGGGATCAGCACCTTGTTGATCACGTGGATGACGCCGTTCGAGGCCATCACGTTCGCCTTGACGACGGTCGCGCCGCCGACGATGACCTTGCCGCCGCTGACCCGGATCGAGATCGACTCGCCCTCGAGGGTCTTGGCGGACTGGAGCTTCATCGCCTGGGCGGCCGTGACCTTGCCCTTGACGACGTGGTACAGGAGCACGGCGCGGAGCTTCGACTTGTTCTTCGCGAGCGAGGCGAGGGTCGCCTTCGGCACCTTGGCGAAGGCCGCGTCGGTCGGTGCGAAGACCGTGAACGGGCCCTTACCTTCGAGCGTGCCGGCGAGGCCCGCCTTCTGCAGCAGCGAGGCGAGCGTCTTGAACTGACCCGCCGCGATCGCGGTCTGGACGAGGTTCTTCTCGCCCATCTTCGGTGCCGGCCGGCGTCGACCGGCCTGCGGTGGCGGTGGCGACTCCGACGGCGAGCGCGAGGACGAGCGCCGTAATGATCGAGATGCGCTTGATGGTCATGCAACTCCTTTCGTCAGGCGGCCGGCCGGCGGCCGGACCGCTTGGTGGACAGGTCGGGCACGTCGCGCCCGACCGGATCGTTCGTCGCCAGCGAGCGCTAGCGGGCAACGGCAGCGGCTGGTGGCGCGCGGCCGGCGGGCCGAGGTGAGCAGGGAGCCGATGCCGTAGACCGCGGCGAGGCCGACGAGGCCGTAGACGATCCGGCTCGCCACGTTCGTCTCCCCGAAGTCCATGCCGAAGATCCAGGCGACCAGGTCGAACTTGGCGACGGCGACGAGGCCCCAGTTGAGACCACCGATCAGCACCAGCGTGGCCGCGAGTAGGTCGAGCTTCTTCACTTCCGTCCACCTCCTGTAGAGATTCTGTACAGCTCGGTGACCTTATCGCCAATCTCGCGCGTTGTCAAACTTCTGTACAGGTGCTGTATATTCGCACATGGAGTCGGCAGGCGCAGTACGGATCGGCGAGCTGAGTCGGCGCTCGGGCGTCAGTCCCGAGCTGCTGCGCGCGTGGGAACGGCGGTATGGACTGCTGCAGCCGACCCGCTCAGCCGGTGGGCTACGGCTGTACTCGCCGGACGATCTTGTCCGCGTGCAGTCGATGCAACAGCACCTCGCCGAGGGCTTACGCCGCTGCCGAGGCCGCTGCCCTCGCTACCCAAACGACGAGGCGCGGCGGACAATGAGATCGCTACCCCGACCGCGAGGAGACGAGCTTGCCGCCGCGCTCGCAAGCTTCGACGACGGCGAGCGTCCACGCCGTCTTCGACGCGCTGCTCGCGCGGCTGTCGGTCGACGCGCTCCTGCGCGACGTCATCGTTCCGTATCTCCACGAGCTCGGCGAGCGCTGGGAGCGCGGCGAGGTGTCGATCGCGCAGGAGCACTTCGCCTCCACACTGCTTCGAGGGCGCCTCCTCGGGCTCGCACGCGGCTGGGGCCGGGGCATCGGGCCGGTCGCAGTCCTCGCGTGCGCCCCCGGGGAACAGCACGACCTCGGCCTCCTCGCCTTCGGAATCGCGCTGCGCGCGCGCGGCTGGCGCATCATCTACCTCGGCACCGACACCCCGATCGCGAGCGTCGCCGATGCCGCGCGGTCATGCAACCCCGCCGCCGTCGTCGTCAGCGCAGTCGACCCACGCATCTTCCGGCGCCACGCCGAAGAGCTTCAGCAACTCGCCCTCAATACCCGCCTCTGCCTCGGCGGCGCCGGCGCCGCAAAGGCACGCCTCGACGCCGACCTGCTCCAGCTAACAGGCGATCCAATCCACGAAGCCGAGCAGCTGACCCAACTCGCTCGACCCTAGCCCTGACACGCACTCCGCCACATCGGTGCCGCATGGCGTACCGCGTTAGCGAAACACTCTCGGTTCTCCGTTATGCAAATAGGCAACACGCGGCGCGCAGACCGAAGACGAAGCCGACGTAACCGACCGGAGCGAAACCACGGTAGGTCGAAGGCTGAAGAAAAAGGGCAGATGCCAGACCGCCCAGATCGGCGTGACCAGAAGCGCCGCGGCGAGAGCACCGTAACGCCGCTGCAACAGCGGCAGCGCAAAGCCGCGCGAGCCCGTCTCCTCGCCCAGCGCGCCGAGTACCACGATCACGACGACGGCAACGACGCCGATCGCCGGCAGGCCGCTGTAGCGGCCGAAGTCGCTCCCGGGGGGCAGCTTGCCGAGCGCCGCAACGACAACAAGCGCGGCGAACACTCGCCAACCCTAGTCGTGGCCTGCGAGCAGCGTCTCCGTTGGGGACAGGTTCTGGGGACAGGTTCGGGGATTTCCGGGGATGCTCAGGGCCCTTCAAGGGAAGGGTGCAACGAGGAGAGAAACGAGTCAATTTGCGCGAAAAGCGTGCTATCAAGCGCTTTCCCCGCGTCGCATAGCCGCAGCTCGAATCCTCCATGGTAAGGAGGGGTCCACGGTTCGAGTCCGTCGGAGGGCTCTGCAAAAGCCCAGCAAATGGCCCTTTCTTCGCGGCGCGACCCCTTGAACTCGCGCGAGAGTCTGTCCCCAAGACCTCTCCCCAGCGGTCCGGGAGGTTGCCGCATTTGGCGTGAACAGGGGCCTGCGGCAGCACGGAGTACCTCCATTACACGGAGGGCTGACCCGCCCGTTCGAGTGGCTCGGGCTCCGAGATCGGTTTCGAGATAGGCCCGCAGCGCTGGCGTGAGCGCTGGCCGATTGCGCAGTGGTGATCGCCGCTCGGCACCAGCGTCTGGAAACCCACGTGCGCGGTGCGTAGGGTCACTCCCTGGTTCGGCAAAGGAGCTCGGAGTGATCGTCCGGACGCAGATCGAGGGCACTCGTCTCGCTGGGAACCTGTTGGATGACCCGACAGAACGGGATGTGTTCGTCTATCTGCCGCCGGGCTACGACGCGTCGGAGCGGCGGTATCCGACCGCGTACCTGCTGCACGCGTCGGCGATACGGCGCGAACATGGTGACGCCGGCGACCGACGGAGAGCGGTGGCGGCCGCCGATCGAGGACGTGCTCGACCCGGTCTTCGGTCGTGTCGGCGTGCCACCGATGATCGTCGTCATCCCGGATGGCGACTCGACGCTGCGGCTGCGGCCAGTGGGTGGACTCGCCGGTGACCGGGTACTTCGAGCAGTACGTCATCCAGGACGTGATCCCGCTACGTCGACGTCACCTACCGGACGCTCCCGGCGGCAGCGAAGCCGCGGGGTGTTCGGCTTCTCGTCCGGCGGGTTCGGCTCGTGGAACCTCGCGTCGCGCAATCCCGACGTCTTCGGCGCGATGGCCGTGCTGTCGGCCGACTCGTGGCTCGACATGACGCACAAGTTCATGCTCTACAAGTACCTCGACAGCATCTGGCCGGAGGCGCCGAACGGCCCCGTCGAGGGCAACTTCTGGTCGGAGATCGTCTACGACTACTCCGCGACCTACTCGCCGAATCTCGATAACCCGCCGTTCTACGTCGACTCTACCGATGGCCTGGCCGAGCGGCGAACTGATCCAGGAGGTGTGGGACCGCTGGCTCAGCTTCGACCCGGTCGTCAACTTCCACGACCGTGTCGACAACCTGCAGCAAGCTGTCCGGCATCCTGCTCGACGCCGGCTAGAACGACGACTACAACCTGCACTGGGGCCACCGGCTGCTCAGCCACTATCTGACGGAGGCGGGCGATCCCGCACGAGCACCGGGAGAATCCCGGCAACCACGGCGGCCGGGCAAACGAGCGGTACCAGGTCGCCCTGGAATGGCTTTCGCAGACCCTCGACGGAGACGTCCCCTGACGAACGGCGCCCCGTCTCCTCCAGATCAGCTGCGTGACTTCGCCCGGCGGTACACCGACGCGTGGTGCGGCCAGGATCCGGCGCGCGTGGCCGAGCACTACGCGCCCGACGGGTCGCTCACGATCAACGACGGGCCGCCCTCGGTGGGGAGAGCTGCGATCACAGAGGCCGCGCGAGCGTTCATGGTCGCCTTCCCGGACATGCGGGTGCTCATGGACGACCTGCTGACGCACGGCGACAAGGCCGAGTATCGCTGGACGCTCGTCGGAACGAACACCGGCCCCGGTGGGACGGGACGCCGCGTCAGGATCAGCGGCTTCGAGGAGTGGTCGATCGGAGACGACGGCCTCATCGCCTCGTCGCTCGGCCACTACGACCAAGCCGAGTACGAACGCCAGCTCGATCAGGGCGTAGAAGAGCCGCAGTAGGGATCGCTGTCAGAGACAGATGGCGCCCTGTGATTGAGAGCCTCGACCGTCGCCTCGTCGCGGTGATGTTCACCGACATGGTCGGCTACACGGCGCTGATGCAGACTGACGAGCGGCTGGCGCTGGAGAAGCGCGACCGGTACGTGCGTGCGCTCGAGAGCCACCACGCAACGTGCGGCGGGACGATCGTCCAGCGGCTCGGAGACGGCAGCATGAGCATGTTCCCGAGCTCGCTCGCGGCGGTGCAGGCAGCGGTCGCGATGCAACGGGAGCTCTCGGCGGAGGACGTGTGGGTTCGCATCGGTGTTCACGTAGGCGAGGTGATCGTCGAACCCGAGCGGCTCACCGGCGAAGCCGTGAACATCGCCGCCCGGATCGAGTCCTTCGCGGTAGCCGGCGGAGTGATGCTGTCCGACTCGGCGTACGACCAGATCAAGAACCGGAGCGACGTCGGCGTCGTCCCAGTCGGCCGCTTCAGGCTGAAGAACGTCGGGCGGCCATTCGAGCTCTTCGCGGTCTCTGCCGACGGCGTCGTGGTGCCGGACGCCGCGGCGCTCGAGGGCAAGGGCGAGCGGTCGCAAGCCTGCCCGAGCAACCTGCCGGAGTCGGCGGCGGCTCTTCTCGGCCGCGGCGCGGATCTCGCTTCGCTCGCCGAGCTGGCCCGCGAGCATCGCGTCGTCACGATCAGCGGCCCCGGCGGCGTCGGCAAGACGCGGACGATGATCGAGCTCGGGCGGACGCTCGCTCCGGAGTTCCTGGACGGTGTCGCGTTCATCCCGCTCGCCGACGTCGGCGATCCGGCGCAATTCGTCCCGGCGCTCGCGGAGGCACTGGACGTGAAGGAGGCCGAGGAGCGGACGCTGGGTGAAGGCATCGCCGCGCTGATCGGCGACAAGAAGGCGCTCCTCCTCCTGGACAACCTCGAGCAGCTCGTCGCAGTCGCGCCCGAGGTGGCCGAGCTGGTCGCGCGTTGCCCCGAGCTACGGATCGTCGCGACGAGCAGGACGCCGCTGCGGATCGCTGCCGAACGGGAGTATCCGCTCGCGCCGCTCGAGGTTCCACCGGCGGTCGAACTGTTCGTCGAGCGCGCGAGAACTGCCCGCGGCTCTTTCGAGCTGACGCCGGAGAACGCCAGACGCTGTCGAAGCGGTCTGCCGACGGCTCGACGGCCTTCCGCTCGCGCTCGAGCTCGCCGCTGCGCGGCTGCGGATCCTGTCCCCGGAGGCGTTGCTCGAGCGGCTCGATCACGCCCTCCAGGTGCTCACGTCGGGCCCTCGTGACATCCCCGAGCGGCAGCAGACGCTGCGCGCGACGATCGACTGGAGCCACTCGCTGCTGACCGAGTCGGAGCAGCGACTGTTCCGGCGGATGGCCGTCTTCGCGGGAGGGTTCACCTTCGCGGACGTCGAGGCCGTCTGCGCCGGAACCGGGCGAGAGCGTGCTCGACGAGCTGGAGTCGCTCGTCGACAAGGCGCTCGTGCAGACGGACGGTGGCGGCGACCGGCTCCGCATGCTGCAGACGATCGGCGAGTACGCGCGCGAGCGTCTCGACAGCTCCGGCGAGGCGCATGCGGATCGCGCTCAGGCACGCGCACCGGTACGCGGCGACTCGCCCGGGAGATCCGCGACGGGATCGAGGGCGGCGATCAGATCGGAGCGGTCGAGCGCGGCATCGCCGAGGAGCCCAACCTCCAGGCCGCGCTCGACACGCTCCTCGCGGCCGCGAAGGACGGTGACACCGCTGCGTGCGAAGCCGGGATGCAGTTGAGCGGTGACCTCTACTTCTACTGGCACATCCGCGGCAAGAACATCAGCGCCCGGGAGTACGCCGCCGCCTTCCTCGACGCGGACGCCGTTCGCACACCGACGCTCGGGCGGGCGGGCGCGCTGATCACCGCGGGCCTCGCGTCATGGATCCTCGGGCAGCTCGAGCGGTCGAAGGAGGAGCACTCCGAGGCGTATCGCATCGCACAGGCGATCGACGCGGACCGCGAGCGCTGCGTCGCCGCCTTCCTCGGGGCAATCGCGATGATCGGTCTCGATCTCGAAGCCGCACTCGGACTGACGCGCGACGCAGTCGAATGGAGCCGCCGGCGCGGCCTCGTCTGGGCCGAAGGCTTCGCCTCGACGATCGACGGGATCGTTCACACAGTCGCCGGCGACGTCGAGACCGCACACGCGAGGTACTCCCGTGGGCTCGAGATTCAGCGGAAACTCGGCGACGAGGAAGGAGCCGGCCTGTCGCTGGGCGGCCTCGCTCAGCTCGCTGCCATTCGCGGAGATCTGGCCGAGTCACTCGAGCTGTACCGACAATCGCTTGCCGCGTTCGAAGCAATCGGCGACCGTGCAGAGGAGGCGCGGATCCTCTCCGAGACGGCGTGGACGCACCTCCGCAACGAAGACGCCGCGCTCGCGCGCCGCTACTTCCTCGACTCGGTGCAGGCGTACATCGACGTGGCGAGCGTTCGCGGCGTCGGGCTCTCGCTGATCGGGCTCGCGGCGACGGAGACGTTCGAGCAGCGGTTCGAGACTGCGGTCACGCTGGCCGCCGCGGCGGAGGTCTATGCCCACGAGGAGGGCATCGTCAACGTCTACTCCGACGAGACGCCGGGGCGCGAGTTCGTCGACCGCGCACGAGAGGCGCTCTCCGCCGACGAGGTCGCCCGCGCCACGGAGGCTGGCCGCAGGCTCACGATCAAGGAAACGCTCGACCTGGCGCGGACTCCTGATACGACGTCCGTGTAGACGCGAGACGGCCCCGGCGCGACGACGGGGGGCCGCCGTCTCGGGGACAGGTCCTGGGGACAGGTCGGAAACGCTTCCCCGCAGCCGAAGCGCATTCACACCCGGCCAGGCCGCGCGTCCCTCTACCGGGAACGCGGGTCGTTCCACTTCGGCGGGGACGGAATCTCGTCAGGCGATTCTTCGCCGTGTCGATCTACGTAGTCGACGATCTCCACGCCCACCAGCCAGCCGTTCCTCTACCAACAGGAGCAAGTCAAAGGCAGCTCCGATCTCGTCGCGCTCCTTCGTGGTCGCCTCAACCACCGCACCGCCTGCTGTTGAGGATCTTGGTGCCTGCTCCCGGTCAACGAGGAGATCGAAAGACGCGCAGCCGCAGCTCCAGCGTGCCGCTTTGGCATTCGGCATCTGCGCCCGAAGCTGCTCGATCCCCGTCAGCTCGACCGATAGGAGCATCTCCAGGATCTCAAGCTCGCGCTCGGTCAGCGGGCGGTACTCCTCGCGTACGCCACTGCGGTTCTGAGGAGGCATCACTAACCAGCGAGCCGTCGGACGGCAACACGACGGACGCGCTCAGATCGGTCGTCTGCAAGCCGAGCCAGCACAGCCTTCCGGATCGTTTCCCGTGCCGCGACCTTCCGGAACTCCGTCGTAACCCGGGCGCCATCGAGGAGACGAAGGAGTATCTCCTCCGGGACATCTGCGCGGCGGAACAGAGCGATCCCAGCGGCAAATCCTTGCTGGCAGTCCCGCTCGTGCAGGAGCTGCGGCACCTGTTGCGCGACGAAATCGAACACGCGCAAAGTCGACCCGGGATTCTCGGCCAACCCGAGCAGCACCGCCTGACCATGCGATGAGGCTGGATCCGGCGGGACCAGTCGTTCCAAGACGTCGGCTGGAGTGGACGGATGGCGAGCCACCGCCTCGACGACGAAGGTGTACGGCGACGCGGAGAGCCACCTCAAGTCGTGCTCCGCGGCCTCCGCGGTAGTCGCAAGGTCCAGGTAATCCCTTGGACCATGGAACTCACCTCGTAGACGATTCTCCCTACCTTGATCCTTCACTTCGTCGCCCTCGTGAACGTGTCGATCTGGAGCTAGACGTCGAGCTTCTGTTTCAGCAACGCGAGACCTTCGGTCGTCTCCGCGAGATCGAGGCGGGCGAGCAGGCGACGCGCGGCCTTTTCGTCGAGCTTGCCGAAGTAGTCGAATCCGCTGTAGAGGAGACTCCGAAAACACCCACCGACCTTCGCGGGCGAGATCGTTCAACCTAAGCGGCTGTCGAGCTTGAGTTAGTCCTCGCAAGCTTCGCTGTTTCGAGGGCAACTCGCTTATCGCGAACCCGCTGCGCCAGCTCAGCGGTCGACAGCTTGTCGAGATCGAACTCGCCGTCATTCGGATCTGCCTCAGTCGCGACATGTTCGGGCGGCCGACCCCAACTGTGGTCGAGGATCCTGCACGCCGAACGCCAGGCGTCCGGGCGACCGGAATCGAGATGCTCCTCGAGAGCGCGGACCGCCTTCGGCACAAGCCGCTCGAGCGCCTCGGCGCGCGCCTCGTCGACCGTGGGCTTACGCGGCCGGCCGCCGAGATTGCCCGAACGAACACGCGCCGCTTGCAGTTGGGCGAGTGTAAGCCGAGCCATGCTTTCAGAGGTTGCCAGGCTGACCGGACGCTTGGCGCGAAACACGTGGAACTCAAGCCTTACTCGTCCTAAAGAAAGACCCGCGGGCGCCGCGTGACGGCCGCGCGGGGACCACCCCTCCGGGGCGGAACCCCGCGCCAACCGTCCGCCCGCAGAACTACCGCTGGACCCCGCCCCGACCACCAGACGTCAGCTCGCACTCTGGCGCGTACGAGTGTGATTGAACGTCACTCGTAGCTGCACTCGGCGAGCAGCGTCACTGACGGTGGGCTAGCAGCTCGTCGAGCTCGAGCCGGCCGTCGTTCGGCGGCGCGTCGTCCGAGCCGTAGCGCCGCCACTGCTCGAACGGCCGGTCCCACGCGAGCTCGAGGTCGTTCCCGTCCGGGTCGCTCAGGTAGACGGCGAGATGCGTACCGTGATCCGTGAGCTGCCGCAATGGAACGCCCGCGTCAACGAGGCGGCCGACGGCCTCCGCGAGCTCCGCCTGCGAGGAGAAGTTGAGTGCGACGTGATGCAGCCCCGTGACGCCGTCGGGCTGCGGCGGCCCGTCGGCCGACTTCCACGTGTTGAACCCGAGGTGGTGGTGGTAGC
The DNA here is from genome assembly GCA_963742615.1 of uncultured Thermoleophilia bacterium. GTDB lineage: Bacteria > Actinomycetota > Thermoleophilia > Gaiellales > Gaiellaceae > PALSA-600. The sequence continues at coordinate 342,275 of CAVUMS010000006.1, forward strand.
CGCCGGCCGACACGAAGAGGATGTCGCCCGTCGTCCCCCACCCCGGCACGCCGCGTGCCTCGTGGACGACGTCGAAGCCGAGGATCCCGACGTAGAAGTCGCGCACCCGGTCGATGTCGGCAGTACGCAAGTGCACATGGCCGATCCGCACGTTCGGGTCGATCGGTCGCTCCGCGCGCAGCTCCGGCTCGATGGGCCCCTGCGGTCCGCTCACGCTCCGACGCTGCCCTGCCCGCCGCCGCCCATCACCCCGGCTATCGCTAAGGACCGGAGGCCGGGCTTCATCGTTTCCCTCACCGTCATGCTCGGATGGTACGTCGCCGCGGCTCTGGCGTCATTCCGCAACGCTGGCGCAGGAGCGGTTCTGCCCTCAGAACGTAACGACGGTTCCGACTGCTGGTTGTACGAATGCCTCGGGAAGCGCGCGAGCGAGTTGGTGGACGGCTTTCCAGCCGGTGCAGTGAGCCGGCAGGAGACGGTCGATGTCGGCCGCGGCGAGTGCGTCAACTGTGGGCTCGATGATCGGCTCGAAGATCCCGCCGGTGAGGTGAAGGCCGCCGATGAAGCCAGCGACGCGCTTCTGGCCCGTGAGCCGCTGTGCGTTGCGCAAGACGTTGACAGCCCCCGCATGCGAGCAGCCGGAGACGATGACGAGACCCTTGTCCCGCAGGTTGACGATCAGGTTCTGGTCGTCCCAGATCATCGGGTCGGGTTCCCAACCAACCTCTGTTTGTGCGTAGTGGATTGGGAAGCCCCGCTCGAATGCCGTGAGCCGCTCGACCTGACCTGAGACAAGGACGGTCGAGTCGAGCAGCAGCGTCTGCCCTGGCTCCTCGATCACCTCGACCCCCTCGGCTTCGAGGTCGCGCCTGCTCGGCGGCGGCAGCATCACCTCATTCCCAGTCGGGAAGACGAGCTTGCGTTCCCTCCAAGCCTCGGGATGGATGACAAGGGGGAGCCGCTGCCGTCCATAGCGCTGAAAGAGCGCTTCAAGCCCGCCGTGATGGTCGGCGTGGCCGTGCGAGATCACGAGCGCACGCAGATCCCTGACCGGAACCTGCAGAACATCCAGATTGCGAGCAAGAGCGGTCGGCGTCAGACCACCGTCGTACAGAACCGACCTCCGGCGGCCCTGCGACTCGACTGTGACCAGCGCGGAAAAGCCGTGTTCTGCGATCAACTGGTCGCGATCGCCGAAATCGCTCGCGAGGTACCTGCGGACATCGTCGGAGCCGGCCATCAACAGATCGACGAAGTTGTCGACCACGATCGTGACCTCGGCACGATCGACTGGCTCAAGCCGAATCGGCCACCCGCCAGTCATAACCGGCGCGCTCTCCATCCAAGAAGTATGAGCGTCACTCAGGCGTCGGAGTACATTCGCGCACACTCGGGCAGGCGAGTGGGACTGAAAATCGCTGAAGCGGCAGTGAGCGGCGCGTACTGTTTGTGCGCGCCGCTCACGCGCCGTTTCAACGGAGTGACTTGAACGCCGCTCGCAACTCCGAGGAGAAGAGCTCCGGCTCCTCCCAGGCGGCGAAGTGGCCGCCCCTGTCGACCTTGTTGAAGTAGACGAGCGTGGGGTAGGCCCGCTCGACCCAGCTGCGCGGGGTGGCGACGATCTCGCCGGGGAACGTGGTGAAGCCGACCGGGACCGAGACCGGTGGAGGAGCCTGGCCGGCGGTGCGGGCTGCGGCTTGTCCGCTCTCCCAATATGAGCGGGCCGCCGAGGTCCCGGTGCCGGTCAGCCAGTACAGCGTGATGTTGTCGAGGATGTGGTCTTCCGTGAGGTTGCCCGACGGCTCCCCGTCGACGAAGGCGTGGGAGATCTTGTAATAGCTATCCGTGTCGTGGTCGAGCATCCAGGCCGCCAGCGCGACCGGTGAGTCCAGCAGGGCGTAGCCGATCGTCTGTGGCCGTGTGGTCTGCTCGAGGAAGTAGCCAAAGCCGGTTGCCCTGAACGCGGCCCCCGCTTCGACAGCCGCACGCTCCTCCTCGGTTTCCTTCGGGAAGGAGCCGCCGCCCAGCCCCGGCACGAACAGGTTCGTGTGGATGCCGATCAGCCCCTCGGGTGCCTGACGTCCCATCGCGTCGGTGACGGCGGCACCCACGTCGCCGCCCTGGGCGACGTAGCGGCTATAGCCGAGGCGGTTCATCAGCTTCGCCCACGCCTCCGCGACGCGGCCGGCGTACCAGCCAAGCTCAGTCGGTTCGGCGGAGAAGCCGTAGCCGGGAACCGAGGGCAGCACGAGGTCGAACGCGTCCTCGGCAGTTCCGCCGTGCGCGGTCGGATCGGTCAGCGGGCCGACGGTCTCGAGGAGCTCGATGACCGAGCCGGGCCAGCCGTGGGTCATGATCAGCGGCAGCGCGTTCTCGTGTTTCGACCTCACGTGGATGAAGTGGATGTCCAGTCCGTCGATCTCGGTCGTGAACTGCGGCAGCGCGTTGAGCTTCGCCTCGGCCTTGCGCCAGTCGTACTGGGTAGCCCAGTAGCGCGCCAGCTTCTGGAGCGTCGCCAGCTGCACACCCTGTGACCGGTCTGCGACCAGCTCCATGCTGGGCCAGCGCGTCGCGGCGATCCGGCGGCGCAGCTCCGCGAGCTCCTCGTCCGGAATGTCGACGTGGAAAGGACGGACGTCGATAGCGGTCTGAACCGTGGTACTCATGCCTACCTCCGTGCTTAGTAGGTGCGGCGGTTGCGAATGACCTCCTTTCTGGTCCCGCGGCTCACCCGCCAGGCTACGCTCCGGCTGCCGGCTAAGCGGTAGGTGTCACCAAATCGTCACGACCATCCCCTGCATCGGGTGACATTTCCGCACACTGGCCCAGGTGAGGGTTCTCTCCCCAACCACGGAGTCGATCCCGGGGGTCGTTCCGTGGTGTCGCGGTCCCGCATGGCCTACGCCCCGAACCTTGCACTGAGCAGCTTGTCCACGGCGACCTCACGAGCACCGTCGGTGAGGCCCGCGTATACCGCCAACGTCACCCTGGGGTTCGCGTGGCGGGCAAGCATGGCCGCCTCCGGCAACGTCACACAGTTGGCGAGCGCGATCGCAACGAACGAGTTCGCGATCGAAGCTGCTTGCTAGGTTCATGTGAGTCGCCACCTGGCCCATCGGAGGAACGCATGACGAGCAACAAGTCGGCACGCACGAGCGCCGGGATTCTCCTCTGGCGCAAGCGCAAGGGTGGCCTGGAGGTGTTGCTCGCCCATCAAGGCGGTCCCTTCTGGGCGAAAAAGGATCTCGGCCACTGGACGATCCCCAAGGGCGAAGTCGAGTCCGGCGAGCAGTTCGAGGCGGTGGCTCGGCGAGAGTTCGCAGAAGAGACCGGCCACGATCCGCCCGACCAGCCGCTCATCGAACTCGGCGAGATCACGCAGAAGTCCGGCAAGCTTGTCCTGGGCTGGGCAGTCGAGGGAGACCTCGACCCGTCGGGTGCCGTGAGCAACACCTACGAGATGGAGTGGCCGCCGCGCTCGGGCGTCATGCAGAGCTTTCCCGAGATCGACCGCGTCGAGTGGTTCGATCTCGACGAGGCCCGGCGAAGACTGAAAGCCGCGCAGGTTCCGTTCCTCGATCGGCTCCACGCCGCGCTCGCCGCCGAGTCACGGGCGAGCTGAACACCACCCGGGGCCACGTAGGCGGCACCCAGGGGCTCTTATCTCTTAACCCCGAAAGCGACTAACGGCTCTGTAACCAGGGCTTACGACATTGCACCGACGACGGCCACGTTTGAAGCGTCCGAGCCAACTTCGCCCCGCCCGCTGGCGTTCCCTTTCCAAGATCTTTCCACGGTGGTCGAATCGGCCGCTTGAGGAGCTGTTGCTGCCGACACGAAACCCGCCGTTTCCAGCGGGTTTCGGTGATGGGCGGTACTGGGCTCGAACCAGTGACCCCCAGCTTGTCGATACGGCCGAGCTCGCCAAGGCAAGCCAGGAGACGCCAAGGTACGGCTTGAAATCACGACGTTCGCCAATGGAGGCCAAGGCGCGCCAACATGGAGGTTGACCAACGGTTGACCGCACTGACGCCTGCGCGGACAACAAAGATCACAGACGCGCCCCGCAGAGGAGCTGGGTGATTCGTCGCAGGTTCGAGCCCAGTACCGCTCATTCGATTCCTCCGCTCAACCATGCGCCTTTGCGCAGGGCGGAGGTTTCGGATGACCACCTATTGACCACTCGGCGCTCCTCCGAGTTCGGCGTTTCTGGGCATTTCGGCGACTATCTGGTCGAGCATCGAGACGGCTTCCCTGACCTCGCTCGGGAACACGATGCTCTTCCGGGTTGAGGTCGAGATGCTGAGCGTCGCGAAGCTCAAGCTCGGGGTAAGCGCCGTGTGGAGGGCAGATGCCTACCAGCCGTCCTCCCACATCGCGCGGCTCATTGCGCCGCGTTCTTGGTAGCTTGCGCGCCCGCTGCGAGGAGCTTCTCCTTTGCCGGGGTCATCTCTTCCAGCTGGATCGTCAGCTTGTCGAGCTTGCCGGTGAATCGGAACGGCGGTTGGTAGTCGTTGTCGTCCATCCCTCGGCGGGTGTCTACTCCGACGTCGAACGACTCCTCAAAAGACACGAGGAACGGAATGGTGCCCGGCATTGTCTGGCTGTCGACTTCCTCGCCGTCGACCGAGAGGACGCCGGTTCCGCCCTTGCCGAAGCCGGGCCCGTCGTATGTGAAGTCGAACACGATGGTGTGCTTGCCGGGGGTGAGCGCCTCGGGTCCTTCCCAGCGGAACCGTGCCGACGTGAGTTGCACGTAGGTGAAAACCGGCTTGCTCTTGAGCAGATAGAGGCCGTAGCCGCCGAATGAGCCGCCGTTCGTGTTCAGCATTCCCTCGGCCCCGCCCGCAGGGATTTCTACCTCGGCGGTGATCGAGTAGGACTTGCCGAGCACGCTGGGGGCGCTGCCAGGAGGAATGCCGGAGATTTCCCCCGAGTACGTGAAGACGGTCTTGCCTGCCAGTGCGCTCGGTCGCGGTGTGAGGGCCCGCTGAATAACAGTGTTGTCGAGCGGAAACACGTTGTATTTCGATGCCTCGACCAGGAAGAGCTCCTGCAGCTCGCGCAGTTTGTCGGGCATCTTGGTCGCGAGGTCGTCGGCCTGAGAGTAATCCTCGGCGATGTTGTACAGCTCCCAGTTGTAACCGTTCACCACATCCGGCAATGTGATCCCGAGGCCCATCAACCACGGTCCTTGATCCGGCGTCGTCCCTGCGAGCCAGCCGTCATGGTAGATCGCCCGGTTTCCCACGTATTCGAAATACTGCGTGTCATGCGTGGACGGGGCGTTCGCGTTGGCCTTGTCGAAGGTGTAGGCCATGCTCACGCCTTCGATCGGCTTCTGCGCGATCCCGTTGACCATTACCGGTTCCGGGATGCCGCTGGCTTCGAGCAGGGTCGGCGCGATATCGATCAGATGGTGGAACTGCGTGCGAGTGCCACCCAGGTCGGTGATATGACCGGGCCAGGAGATGGCCAGGCCCTGTCGGGTGCCGCCGAAGTGCGACGCTATCTGCTTCACCCACTTGAACGGCGTGTCGAACGCCCAGGCCCACCCTACGGCCATGTGCGGTTGCGTCGTGATCGAACCCCAGTCGTCGTAATACTTCAACTGCTCTGCGACCGGGATCTCGATCGCTTCAAGACCGGCCAGGTCAAAGGGAGTTCCGAGGACCGTACCTTCCGCGCTCGTCCCGTTGTCGCCGCAGATATAGATGATCAGCGTGTTGTCGAGTTTGCCCTCGTCCTCGACTTCCTGAATCACCCTGCCGATCTCATGGTCGGTATAGGCCGTGAAAGCGGCGAAGACGTCCGCTTGACGGATGAAGAGCTTCCGTTCATCGGCGCTGAGCGTGTCCCACTTCGCCAGTTTGGCGCCGCCGAACTCGGGTTGCCCGTCGGGCCAGTCCGTCAGCTGGGTATCCGGTGGGATCACGCCCAGCTTCTTCTGGTTGGCAAAGATCTGTTCACGCAACTCGTTCCAGCCTTTGTCAAACAGGTGCATGTCGCTGATCTTCTCGATCCATTCCGGCGTCGGTTGATGCGGCGCGTGTGAGCCGCTGGGGGCGTAATAGACGAAGAACGGCTGGTCGGGCGCGACGGCGTTCAGTCCCTTGATGTGAGCGATCGCCTCGTCCGCCATGCCGGTGGTGAGGTTGAAGTCGGGCTGCTCGGTCCACGGAGAGATCTGGGTGTGATCGCGGAACAGCCACGGCCTGTACTGGTCGGTCTCGCCGCCCATGAAACCGTAGAAGTATTCGAACCCCATACCGCTCGGCCATTGATCGAATGGTCCCGACAAGCTGTACTCATAGCTCGGCGTGTTGTGGTTCTTGCCGAACCAGGACGTCGCGTAGCCATTCTGCTTGAGGATTTCGCCGATGGTCCCGTCCTCCCGCCCAATGATGGCGTCATATCCTGGGTAGCCGGTGGACTGTTCGGCGATCACACCGAATCCCACGCTGTGATGGTTGCGTCCCGTGAGCAGTGCCGCCCGCGAGCACGAGCAGACCGAGCTGGAGTGGAAGTGCGTATAGCGAAGCCCCGCCTTCGCAACCCGGTCGAGCGTCGGCGTCGGGATGACACCGCCGAAGGTGCTGGAAACGCCGTAGCCCTGGTCGTCGGTCATGATCAGCAGAATGTTCGGAGCTCCCTTGGGCGGCACCACCCGCGGCGGCCAAAACGGCTTCGACTCCTTGACATCCAGACCGATCTCGCCGCCGAATCGCGGCGGCGCAGGCGGCAGGTAATTGCCATCAACGCTCGTAGTGGCGTCGGCCGCTCCGGGGGTGCTTGTGTTGGTCGCCATACCTGGCTCCTCCCAATTGATTCCCTCTGCGGATTGTCGTGAAATATGCCTTTTCGGTGGTTCTCCTGGACGGAAGGGTTTGGCGCCGCCCTTCTCGGTCCCGGCTCGATTGCGCATGACGGCCCGAGGCTCGCTTACAGGTAGGTGAGCAACGCCCCGGGAGCGGCTATTCACCTAGGTGAACCGCTCGCTCCGAGCTGTGTCCTTGACCGGCGGAGGGCCGTGGCGAACGCGGCAGAGTGATGATCGGGCTGGCGCGTGAGCACGGCGGCGAGTCGAGGGCTGGTCGCTCCCATCCGACATGAAAAGCTCGGGGGCATTCCGGAACTCAATGTCATTCTCGGCGGGGATCAGCGTTCCCAGCCGAGGCCGCGGTCGAGCTCAATCGCGCGGTGCATCGTCTCGATCACGACGCGGTCGTGTTCGCGACCGAGCGACTCGAGCATGCGGACGAGGTCGCCGGAATCGGCGACCGCGGGGCGGAGGCCTTCGCCGATCGGTTCTCGGGTGGCGCGGTGGCGGAGGTCGTCGTAGCCGCGGGTGCCGGCGGGCTCGAGCACGATCTTGATCTCGCCGGCGTCGCTTGCGAGCTCGATGACCGGGTCGCGGGCGGTGTCGAGCGTCGCGAGTTCGAGCGAGTCGCCGTCGACGCGGCGGGCGTTGAGCTTGTCGAGTGCGCTCTGGAGCCGTTCGATGCACCCGAAGGTGCAAGAAGAGCGAGCGTCTACGGCATGAGCAACGCTCGCTGACCACGTAGTGACCACACAAGAACCCGCAGAAAGTTGCTCAGCGCCGAAAGAGGCTCCCTCGAGCCCTTGAAGAAGCGCCTGCAAACAAGCCGATTTCGAGTCAGATCGGCCGAGCGTGGAATGGGGGCGCGACTGGTTCGAGCCCAGCACCGCCCATTCTGGCTTTGCTCAACTATGGCGATTCTGCATGGTTGTGCGGAGCGGATAACGCGGTTTGTGCGGCTGAAGCGACCGTGTGCCGGAACCCGTGCCGGACCGGGATCCACTCGCGGCACGCGGGGCTGACGGCTTCACGCGCGCCGACAAGGGGAGTTCGGAAGGTTTGCCGGGTGTCGGAGCGACCACCAGCTCGTCGATTCCGGGCATCGAACACCTGACACCCGCTCACAAACCGAGACCCGCGCGAATCGCGGTTGCACGGCCGATGCGATCACCGATGGCAAGAACAAGACCCCTGCCGTCGCTGGTTTGACGATCTACATCGACCCGTATTGCGCGAAGCGCGACTCAGTGACGGCAGCGGGCATTTCCCCGGCCCGCACAGCTATCGCGTCGGAAGCCACGATCATCAGAGGGTCGTCAGCGCACCCTGGCAGCATTCTGTCGACGGCCGAGTTCGACCTGTTTTTCACCCAGGTGAAGTTCGCGGCGCCGGCGCGTGCTCATCTACCGAGGCAGGAGACTTGTGTGCGGCGATACCGCGACCGACGAAAAAGAGAGGTGTGACAGTGGCTCTTGCTGCCGACTATCCGTTCCTCGACGTCTTCTGGACGATACTCATCTTCTTCGCCTTCGCGATCTGGCTCTGGCTGCTGATCATGGTCCTGTGGGACAACTTCGCTCGGCGCGACCACTCCGGTTGGGCGAAGGCGGGCTGGACGCTCTTCGTCATCGCCCTACCGCTCCTGGGGGTGCTCGTCTACATGATCGCGCGGCCGTCCGAGGCGGACACGGTGCTGACGCGTAGCCCCATCAGCGGCTAGGAGGCGGTCCTGTCCGTAGCAGCGTTGCCCTGGTCGGCGATGGCGTAGACGACGCCGCTCACGATCGTGAGCGCGGTGACCCAGCCGAGCAGGAAAAGGGGGCCGTTCACCCTTGCCCGCTCCGAGAACAGCATCAGGATCACCGCGATGATCGGCACGGGGCTGATCGCCACGCCGATTGCGAACGTGAGAACTCGCTGATTCCTTGGCTCATGGCTCTTCCTCAGTCGGGCAGGGCGGCGGGCTTGCCTGCCGCCGCTTCGGTCAGCGTTGACGCCTTTGAACGACTTACTCATGTAGGACCTCCTCCGCGGCCGGTTTCGGCGGCCGAGGCACACGAGCAGCAAGAACCCCAACGTGCCGATCGCCAAAGGCGTGGCAGATCACGTAGCGCTCGCCTTTGGCGGAGCCGACGAACCGGCGTAGGTCAGGCTGCCCCGCTTCTCGGTCGCGGCATCGACGGCGTGTCGGATCGTGTCGAACAGGCGATCGTCTCCGAGCTCGTCGATCGTGCCGGCGGTCTCCAGGACCGAGCGGGCCGAGGTGTGCAGTCGGGCCAGCAAGAGGTCGACCCCGTAGCGCTTCGCGTATCGGAACGTGCTGCTCAGGGCGTCTGCGCCGGTGAGGTCGGTGTAGAAGATCGCCTCGCAGTCGATCACCATCGTGTGCGGCAGCTCGCCCGTGGCGCCGGCCTGGATCAGGAGTTTGCGCCCGGTTGCTTTGAAGGTCTCGGCGTTGGAGAAGACCAGTGGAGCGTCGAAGCGGTAGATGATCACGCCGGGCACCGGGTGGGCGTTCGGGTTGCCCTTTCCCTTGTGACCGGCTGACTCCCACTGCTCGGCCTCGTAGTCGCCGGTCGCCTCGATCTGCCCCAACTCGGCCCGGGAGGGGAAGCTGGCCCGGTAGACGAGGTAGGCGATCGAGAGGACGATCCCGGTGACCATCGCCGGGAGCAGGTTCCACGCCAACACGACGATCGCCGTGATCAGTCCGAGAGCGAAGTCAACCCGGTCGATGGCAAAGATCCGGGTCACCTTGACCGGGTTCGCGGAGCCCCACATCGCCGCGATCACGACGGCGGCCAAGGCGGCCTCGGGGAGCCACTGGAATGCAGGGGACAGCACGAGCAGCACCGCCACCACGATCACCGCCAGGAACAGGTTGCACATCTGGGTCTTGGCGCCGGCCGCCAGCGCTACCGACGACTTCGAAAGGCTTGCCGTCGTGACCATGCCGCCGAGGATTCCGGCGCCCACTTCCGCGATGCCGTAGGCGCGGAACTCCTGGTTCGGGTTGAGGTCGTCGTGGGTCTTCTCCGCGATCTTTTCCGAGGCACCCCAGCCCTCCGAGAAGCCGACCAACGCGGCAACCATTCCGCCGAGGATCAGCGTCAGCCAGTCGGAAGCCGAGATCCCGCCCGGAACCCCGGGCGTGGGCAACCCGGTCGGGATCCTGGGGACGAGGCCGATGTTCGGATCGAAGACCGCGACGAGGACGGAGGTGATCACGACCGCGACCAGCCCACCGGGCACCTTGGGGGCGAATCTCTTGAACGCAAAGATCATCAGGACGGAGCCAACGCCGATCACCGTCGCCACCAGGCTCCAGTCGGAGATCTGGCTCAGGACGTCCCAGAGCTTCTGGAAGGTGTCACCGTGGCCTTTGGGGATGCCGACCAGGGCCGCGAGCTGGCCGACGATGATCTGGATCGACATGGCCGTGATGAACCCGGCGATCACCGCCTTCGACATGAAGTTCGAGATCCAGCCCAGTCGTGCTAGACCGGCGACCAAGAAGACGGCGCCCGTGGCAAGCGCGAGGGCCGAGGTGAAGGCCACTGCCTGCTGGGTGTTGTCCGGGGAGAGCCCGCTGACGACGCTCGCCGAGACCGCCGCCACCGATCCGGCGGCGGCGAACACGGCCAAACGAGATCCGCCGAACAGCGCGTAGCCGACCAGTCCCAGCGGCGCCGCATAGAGTCCGACCTGGACCGGTACGCCCGCCACCGACGCGTAGCCCATCGACTCCGGGACGAGCAACGCCGCGAGGCTGACCGCCGCGATCAGGTCGGGGACGGTGAACTTCGCCCACGGGTAGCGGGGTAGCCAGATCGCCGCTGGAAACCACTGCTGCAGCGTGCTCGGCGCTTTGGGCATCACGCTCGTGGTGTGCGCATGCGATGTCAATTCAGCGCCTCCGCTTTCTCCTCTTTGTGACCGAGCGGCGGAGTCGCCGCATGCGCGGGCTTGCCCCGCTTGCGCGCCAGCGACGTGAGCTCGCCGGATCCGGAGACGGCGAGGTACGACGTGAGCACCGCGACGGCGACCGGCGCGATCTGCAGCGTGCCGATCTGGGTCGTAAGGGCGCCGAGCAGAATCAGTGAGAACGGGGCGGCGACGAGCGCGCCCGGGAGGGCGGCGAACATCGCCGTGAACGCCAGTCCCTCCGTAGCCCCGGGATCAGCACGTGGGCGGTCACCCCGGCCGTGCCGCCGATGAACAACATCACCAGGAACGGCCCACCGACGAAGCCGGTGGCCTCACAGAGCGCGAACACGAGGATCTTCCCGAACACGACCGCGATCAGCAGGCCGGCGCCGAGCGCAGCCCCGTCGTGGATCACGGTCGTAAGCTGATCGGTTCCGGTGAACATCGTCAGCGGCAGCACGACGCCGACGAGCCCGAACGCGATTCCGCCGATGACCGGCCGCAGGACGGTGAACTTCCTGAGCGAAGGAGCCGTGAGATTTCGATCCTCTTCGGTCGCTTCGTGGTTCTCCCCGGTTTGCGCCGCAGCATTCATGACAGCTCCTTCCGGTTGGTGTTAGCTAGGTGCCGGCGATCTTGCTGTGGCCTTCGTCCCGTCCATGTCCGCTCGAGTCTCCCGCACCCTTAGGTGACCGCATGACGACGGACCGCCGTTCACCTAGGTGAACGGCGGCTCGCGAAGCGATTGCTCACCTACGGATGCGCGAGTCTCCGGGCGTCATGAGCAAGCGCCGAAGCAGTTCATCCGCGGCGAGTGGTTCGTCACGATCGCGGCGCTGACCGCGCTGGTGTGGATCCTCTGCGCCCCGGCCGGGCTCGGCGCTTGGGCGGCGACCGGGATCTCGTTCGTCGTCGGCTCCACCGTTCGCGTGATCCCGCTCTACCAGGCCTGGGAGGAGCCGCTCGCGAAGGAGCCGGAAGGCGTCAACCAGCACTCGGACGGTCGGCCGATGCTGGCCGCAAGCTCGCCGGCAAGTCCCAGCGCGAGCACGGGGTCTCGGGCTCGTGGTCAGCCCGGAGCCGGAGCAGCGCAGAGTCAGCCGGGGTGGGTGAGTTGACCCGGAGCAGTCCGTCGCCCCAACTCGCGGGGGACGTTCAGCCCGGGGAGCGCCTCATTAGCCCGGCGTGTCGCCCCCGTGGCAGTGCTTCCACTTGCGCCCGGAGCCGCAGCGTGCACGGGTCGTTGCGGCCGCGGCGGGCGTCCTCGGCCGCGTAGAGCGCGCACGATCTCGGCCGGCGCACCGCCGCGGCCGCAGCTGCTCGGCCATGAAGCGCATCGGCCGGTCGACGTGGTGGAAGAAGTCCTTGTAGCCGGCGCAGAGGTAGTTGAGGCCCGGCTCGCCGTCGGGCGTCTCGATGAAGCGGTCCTTCGGGCAGCCGCCGTGGCAGGCGAAGCGGACGTCGCACTCGAGGCAGTAGTGCGGCAGCGTCTCGCGCTTGTCGAGCCCGAACTGCCGCTGCTGCGGCGAGGCGACGAGCTCGAGCATGTGCGTCTCCTTGATGTTCCCGAGCTTGTAGCCGGGCTCGACGAAGTGGTCGCAGGAGTAGAGGTCGCCGGTGTGCTCGAGCGCGAGCGCGAGCCCGCACGTCTCGGAGTGGACGCAGAGCCCCGGCGGCTCGCCGACCCAGTTCGCGAGCGCGACGTCGAACATCTGCACGTACACCTCGCCGACGTCGCGGCGCACCCACTCCTCGAACACGTCGATCAGGAAGCGGCCGTACTGCTGCGCCGTCACCGAGCGCCCGGTGACGCGGGTGCCCTCCTGGACGTAGAGCGGCCGGTCGCGCCACGAGCTCCACGGCACGGTGCCGTCCTCGTCGGCCTCGCCCACCCGCTCGATGATCGGGATGAACTGGACGAAGCTCGCGCCGCACTCGTCGCGCAGGAAACGGTAGACCTCGCGGCCGTGGTCGCCGTTCGCGGCGTGGACCGTGGTCAGCGCGTTCCACTCGACCCCGCCCGTCGCGCAGGTGCCCGAGCCCGCGCATCACCTGATCGAACGAGCCCTTGCCGCCCTTGTTCACCCGGTAGGCGTCGTGCAGCTCGCGCGGGCCGTCGATCGAGATCCCGACCAGGAAGTCGTGCTCGGCGAAGAACGCCGCCCACTCCTCGTCGAGCAGCGTCCCGTTCGTCTGGATCGTGTAGGCCGCGCGCTGGCCGGGCCGCAGGTAGCGCTCGGCGAGCTCGACCGAGCGGCGGAAGAAGTCGAGCCCCATCAGGGTCGGCTCGCCGCCCTGCCAGGCGATCTGCACCTCCGGCACGCGCGCATGCGCCTCGATCAGCTGCCGCAGGTACGCGTCGAGCAGCTCGTCGGCCATCCGGAAGCGCGAGCCCGGGTAGAGCATCTCCTTCGAGAGGAAGAAGCAGTACGAGCAGTCGAGGTTGCAGACCGCGCCGGTCGGCTTCGCGAGCAGGTGGAAGGCCGCCGGCGTGCCGGTGATCGTCGCAAGGCCGGACTCGCTCGACGTAACGGTTTCTTCGTGGCCCACAGGTCCTCCTCAGCAAGGAGGGGGCGGCTGGCTCGCCAGTGACGCCAGTGACGAGGTCCGGAGGTTCACGGCGTCGCCCCGTGCTTGGCAGCCTTCTTGGCTCCGTCCTCCGCCTTGCGCTCCGCTTCTTTCTCCTTCGCCCCGGAGTAGGACTTCGTGACGAGCTGCCTGCCGCATGACCAGCCGAACGCCCAGGCCATCAGCACGATCGCGAGGATGTTCCAGGCGTAGTGACCAGCTGCTGCGCGACCGAGTAGGCGGTCGCGGTCGTGCCGTTGGCGATCCCTTTCAGCGAGGCGACGTTGAAGGCCTGTGTGACGCCGACGCCCCCCGGGGTGACTGACGTCACGTTTGCGATCGAGTTCCCGGCGACGATCCGCATCAAGGTGTGGAAGCTCACCGGGATCCAGTAGGCGGCGAGGAAGACGGCGATCACGCCCAGGCCGGCAATCCACGACACGGCCTCTCGGGCAGGAACACCCGCTCGAAGTAAAGGCGCGGATGCGCGAGGATCTGGCCGCCTTCCTTTGCCTGGTCCCACCATTTCGACACGCGCGGCCACAACATCCGCACAAGCAGATACATGAGCAGCGCCGCCGAACAGCAGCACACCAGCCGCCCACGGATGGCTCTTGACGAACTTGAACTTGAGGTCGAACGAGCCACCGACCGTCAGGAACAAGTAGAGGTACGGGAACGCGCCGATCACGACGAAGAAGATCTTCTGAACCGCGTAGACCGCGAGCACCCCGCAACGAGGCCGGCCCGCTTGGGGCGGTCGAACTCTCCTGCGCGTGGCTGCATTAGCGTTCATCGCTCCCTTCGATCTGCTCGATGGTGAGAAGCTCGAGCGCGAACTCCTCGAGGCGCTCGATGAATCCGTGTAGCTGCGCCTGGTCAATCACCCTGCCGGTGAGGACCGTCGTGCCTTCGACTCGTTCCATCTCCAGTCCGCCGAAGAGGTAGGCAAACCGGTCGTCGAGCTCGCCGCGAACGACGATCCTGTACTTCGCGCCCTGCACGATGCTGTTATCCATCGCGACGCGAGCATCGCTCACGACTAGGTGAGCGAACGGCGTCGCACCGTGGTTCACCTAGGTGGGACCGGGGTCGATGGAGACAAGCGATCGAGAAGTTCGACGAGCGCTCGCCGAGATCGAGTCACAACTCAGAGGCTGAGGGGCCCGCGCTGTGGTTACGTTGGAGAAATCTGCGTCACGTCGGCGTCGTAGGCGCCGCTAAAGGTGGCGTGGAGAGGTCAGAGGTCGCCAAGAAGATCTGTGCCGCTAGATCTAGGGAACGAACGGCCCGTGGGCGTTCAACCCAGCTGGATGCGCTGGTAAGCCCCTTTCGCGCGCCGGTGCGGTCACGAGCGCCTCGCCGCCAGCTTGGTGATCATCGCCGGATGAGTCCCAGCTCTCGCGCGCGTGTGAGCGCCTCGGATCGAGAGGAGGCGTCGAGCTTCCGATAGATAGACCGCGTATGGCTGTGAATCGTGTTGTGCGAGAGGTACAGCTCACGACCGATGTCGCGCTCCGAGAGGGGGCCGCCGAGCATTCGCAGGATCGCGAGCTCGCGGACGCTCAGACCCCCGTCATCCCTTCGGCGTCGGGTCTGCGGGCGACGCTCGAGGGCGGCTACGCGCGCCGGCCAGACTCCCGGATCGCGGCAGGAGGCGAAAATCGCTTTCGCCTCGAAGATCGCGTCGGCAGCGGCCTGGGGCCTCGACATTGCCTGGAGCACGGCGATGTAGTGGCAGAGCCCGGCCGCGAGCGAGAGCGCGCGGCCTTGGACGCGAAGAATTCCGAGGCCACGCTCGAGGATCGCCAGGGCCTCTTCGAACCTCTGCTGCGCTTCGAGCGCCGCGCCCAGAGCGACGTACGCCTCGCCGTCGCCCACTTCAAAGCCGCGATCGCGTTCGATTCCCACCGCCTCCTCTGCGAGCAACGTCTGCTCGTCAACCCGCCCCTCGTCGCCCGCGACGAGCGAGCGGAAGGACAATGCGCTCGAAACGATGGACCACTGTCCGCGCGATCGTGCGAGCTCGACCGACTCGGCGAGCCATGCCTCGCTCTGACCGAGCTCGCCGGTGTTGTACAGCTGAACGCCAAGGCCGAGGCAGATGGCGGGCCGCCAGCGCGACGCCGGCCCCTCGAGCTCGTGCGCCCTGCGGGCGTATCGCATCCCGCCGCTAACGTCCCCCCACGTCACCAAACCTCGCAGTGTGGCCAGGCCTGCCTCGACCGAGCTGAAGCCGACTTCCAGTGGGCCTTCGTCGAGCCCCCCTATCAGCTCGATCGCAGCGATTGCCTCAGCGGCCGCCTCGCGTTGCCCGCTCATTGTCAACGTCCATGCTCTGGCGAGAAGAAGCCGAGAGTCACTACCGAGCCGCTCGCGCGGAAACCGATCGAGCCATTCGAGAACCGTGGCTTCCCGATTGACGTACACGTAGTCGACCCATGCGGCCGCGATCAGGTCACCCGCCGCGTCGAACGCACCGGCGTTGACCGCGTGCTTGATCGCCTGGTCGACCAGGCCGTTGTCACGGTGCCAAGAAAATGCGCGCCGGTGAAGCGTCGGCGCGAGGCCGGGCTCGCGATGCTCGAGCTCGACACGCAGTAGCTGCGCGAACAGGTGGTGGAAGCGGTACCACTCGCCTCGATCGTCGAGCGGTATCAAAAACAAATTTGCTCGAGAAAGAGCGGCGAGTAGCTCGTCGGAGCCTTCCCGTTCGGCCACCGTGTCACATAACGAGCCGCACATTCGTTCGAGGATCGAGGAGCGGAGCATCAGCGACTGCATCTCCGGACCGTGTGCCTCGAGGACGGCGTCGACGAGGAAGTCGACGACGTAGCGGTTCCCGCCGCCGAACGCGCTCACGAACGCGTGTCGGTCGTCCATTCCCGACATCGAAAGAGCGGCGAGGTAGAGGCCGGCAGGCCAGCCTTCGGTCCGTTCGACGAGATCGTGGACGTACTCGGGCTCGAGCTCGAGCTCGAGACGATCGTTCAGGAGCACGTCTGCCTCTGCAGTAGTGAAGCCGAGGTCCACCGCCCGCACCTCCAAGACCTCCCCGTGCGCGCGGAGCGCCGCTAGCGGCAGGGCGGGCTCGCTCCGCGTTGCGACCACGAGCTGGAACGTGGCGGGGGCGCGATCGATGAACCAGACCACGCTGTCTCGTGTCGGGCCGCTTGTGAGCCGGTGAAAATCGTCGAGAACCAATGCGGCATCCCCGAGTGCCGTCAACCGATTGACCAGCTCTGGCAAGAAGGTTTCCACGATACGCGACGCTCCGACCGACTCTGGCAACGCCGTCGCCCCGAGCGTCGGGTACTCGTCGCGAAGCGCCGCCAGGATGTACGACCAGAGCACGACGGGGTCGTTGTCGCGTTCGTCGAGGCTCAACCACGCAACCGGCCTCGTCGCCTCATTCGCCTCGCGCCAAGTTCCGAGCAGCGTCGATTTGCCATACCCGGCCGGCGCGGTGACGAGTGTGACCTTCGTGCCGGCGCCGGCGCGAAGCTGCTCGAACAGACGGTCGCGCTCGATCGTCTCGCTCCGCCTCAGCGGGGCGTGCAGCTTCGTCATCACCAACGTGGGTGCCCGAGCATGCTCGCGCACCGCCTGCTGCCCATCCAAGATCGCGCCTCCGGTTTCCCTTGCGAATACGTTACCCATGGAACTTGTATATTCAACGGTCCGCACCTCGTTCTACGGCTGGGTCGCAACCGTGAAGATCGCGAGGACCAGGAGCGTGCCCATCCACCCGCCACTCGACGTCGTGCATGCGCCACAGTTGGGGCTGATCTCGCGATGAGGCCTTCGGGGGTGCAAACGTGCCAACTTCTGTCGCTCGCCGCAATGGGTGCGCTTGCAGGCTCGATCGCAGCCCAGGGCGCCGGAAGCAGACACGCAGCGGCTCCCACGCTCGTCGTAGACAACTCGTTCGACCTGGACACGGCCGACCCTCACCGGGCCTTCGCCCCGACGTCGTACGTCGTCGATCGGGCGATCTACGACACCCTCTTCACGTACCGGACGAACGACCTTGCCCGACCGGTCCCTCTGCTCGTCAAGTCCTGGTCGAGTACCGGCACAAAGAGATTCACGTTCCGACTGAGGAGGGATGTCCACTTCGCCGACGGCGCTCCGCTGACGTCCACCGACGTGGTCTTCTCGCTCCGACGGCTCGTCAACCTGAAGGGCAATCCGTCGCACATCCTCTCCGGGTTCACGGTGTCGGCGAAGGACAAGTACACGGTTGTGATCGAGTCGAGCAACCCTGCGCCGCAACTGCCCTCGATCCTCACTAGCGCGTCGAGCGGGATCGTCAACTCGAAGCTCGTCGAGTCGCACAAGGGAACCGACGCGATCGATGCGTCGACGACCGACAAGGCCGAGAACTGGTTCAACTCGTCGGCCTCGCTCGGCGCTGGCAGCGGCCCGTACGTGCTGCAGTCGTACAGTCCGACATCGCAGGTCACGCTCCGCCCGAACCCGGACTATTGGGCTGCGAAGCATCCTTCGTTCGGCGCCATCGTCATCCGGAACATGTCCGCTCCCAACCAACTGCTGAACGTCAGGCGCGGCTCGCACGAGATCGCGCTCGACCTCTCGTCGCGGCAAGCCCAGACGCTGAAGCGAGACACGCGCCTCCACGTCAGGCGCCAACCCTCCCCCTGGGTCTTCTACCTCTTCACGCACGACGACCCGCAGGTTTCCTCGGTCACCTCCAACCAGCGGTTTCAGCAGGCAGTCCGCCATGCGCTCGACTATCAGGCGCTTGTCTCGGTTGCGGGGCGGGGCGCGATCCAGGCCCCCGGAGTCATCCCCTCGATGATCCTTGGCGCCCTTACGCAACGGGATGCAACCAGGCGAGACCTCGCGCAGGCGAAGGCCGAGCTCGCGGCTTCCGGTGTCGGGACCGAGCAGATGACGCTCGAGTACGCGAGTGACGTGACGATCAACGGCGTGTCGTTCGCGACGCTCGCACAGAAGGTGCAGGCCAACCTGCAAGAGGCCGGGTTCGATGTCGCCCTCTCCGGTTCACCGGTGACGATCTTCCTGCCGAAGTTCCGCGCAGGCAGGGTCGCGTTCGGGCTCTGGCTGTATTCGTTCGACTATCCCGATCCCGTCGACTACCAGGTATTCGTGCCGGGCAACCTGATCGCCCTCCACGTCGGCTGGAAAAAGGGCAGCGATCTACCGATCGAGAAGCTGGCCGCGAAAGCGCTGGTGACGACCGCCTCCGCCGCGCGAAAGTCGCTCTACAGGCGCATCCAGCTCGAGATGAACGCGCGCGGGCCGTTCATGCCGCTGGTTCAGCCGGCGCAGGTCTTCGTGTCAACCTCGGACCTCGCCGGTGCGTCCTTCAGCGGCGCCTACGACGTCGACGTCACACAGATTTCTCCGAAGTAGCCGGAAACGCCCCCGCTCAGCTCCCGATTCGTGACTCGATCTGGGGCGATTCGCTCGTCGAGGCCCAGATCGGGGTCCCGCGGCAGTCGTGTCGATCGAGGGGGAGGGCCGTGTCAGCTGACCGGACGGGAATTTCGGGAGTTCGCTCGGTAGAGCACGCGTGACCACCGAAGCGGGCACATCGCGAACGAGCGGACCGTGTCTCCGTGGACGAGGATCCAGACGCCAGTCGAAAGCGGTTCGAACAGCTTCAGCGAACTCTTGCCCGCGACGAGCTTCGCAAGCTGCATGGCCGTGATCGACGTCGCCGGAAACGGCCCGCCATTCGAACCTCCCTTCGTCAGTACCGTGCCGCGCACACCGACCGGAACGATGTAGGTCAGCACACGGTGACCTTCGTCGACGACGTAGTTGTCGTTCGCGACCGGAGGACAGGCGCTCGGCTGGCACGGTGTGCCCTGGTCCTCGGCCTGGGCGACGTTGGCGGTGATGCCGGAGAGAAACCAGGCGGGGTCGAAGCGCAACTCGTAGTGGTCACCCTTGCGCACGAGCGACTTGACCTTGCCGTAGAGCCGCTGGTCGCCCGTCGCACTCAACGCGGCATTGGTCTGCCGCTCGACGGTGACCGTCCGCTCGACCCTGCCGCTGTCTCCGCAGCCGGCAGCGAGAGCCGCGAGCAGCAGACCCGTACTCAGCATCACTGAGGCTCGCATTCCGACGGCGATTGCCCGCGCGACCGCCGTGTCGGGGCTGAACGCGTCGCGCGTCATCGCTCGTTGCGCCACGTTGTGCTGCGAGTGGTGGCGGCGAGGCAGACGTGGCCGTCGAACGAGCCGCGGAGCACCCGAGCCCGGTACACGCCGGATCGAGCGGGCACATCGACGGAGTAGCTGCCGGTGCCGTCCGCCCCCGGTCGATGTGACGGTGGCCCACTTCGTCGCTTCGTGCCGCTGGATCAGCACCTGCTCGCCGTCTACGCAGCCGCTGTAGCCGTCGAGCGTGCGCAGTGTGCCTTGTGCGACGGGGTGCCGGAGATACGAACCACGCACGGCGCATCCGCCGAGCCTACGACGGGATTGTGTGCGAAGACACCCCAACCCGTAAACGATTGACGATCGCGCCGCCCCAGCCTGGCGACGAGCGCCTGAGCGGCGGCATCCGCGGAGGCGTTCTAGGCGCCCAAGCCGGAGAGTTGCCCTCTAAAGCATCACCACACGACGGATCCTCTATTGGCTATCCGCGATGGTCGGACTACTCATCATCGGGCTCGGCCCTCGGTCTGATCTGGGCTGACACCAGCAACGTGGCCGGAACCTTTGTCGGGCGACAAACGTCGTGAGTGTCGCTGGGATCGTGATTCTTCTGATCGCACTCGCCGCGACCGACGTCGGCGGCCGAGCCTAAGAACCCGCCGGCCGGACTGTCGTCTAGCGGACCAGGTGCAGCCCGGGTTCGTCCCGGATCCCGAGCTCCCAGACGACGGCGTCAATGAGGTCGGTCGGGATCCAGCGGTCGGCGATTTCGGTGAACGCGATCCTGGTTGCCGCCGCCGACTTGACGGACATGCCCCCGAACAGCGGCTGTTCGCTCGGCGCGCTGGACAGCAGAACCATGAACGCGCCGCCCTTACGAGAAAAGGCCCGCTCTAGCGGGCCTTTTCCGATGGGCGGTACTGGGCTCGAACCAGTGACCCCCAGCTTGTCGATCGCGTTCCGCACTTCGCCACCGATGGTCATGAGGAGCTCCCCCGCTCAACGAAGCCGATGACGGAGCGCTGCGTTCGTCGTCTGACGCTTCTGTTCGCCGAGTGTTCTTTCCACGATCTTTCCGCCACTCGCCCCTTTCGCGTCACGGTGGACGCTCGGAGTTCGATGCATCCACGGCAGAGGTCACGGCCGCACGCGCCGGCTAGTCAGTGCCAACCTCGAGCACGACCTTGCCACGCTTCCCGCGGCCCGCGACTCGCTCGAACGCCGCCCGGGCCTCCGTGAGTGGAAAAACCGAGTCGACCTCCGCGCGAAGCTCGCCTGCGTCCACGAGCGTCCTCAACTCCAGCAGTTGCTCGTGGTCGGGTTCGACGATGAAGTAGATCGCCCCCGGCATCTCCTCTGCGATCGTGACCACGCGCTCGCCAGCGGGAACCTCGCCGCCACGAGTGTCGAAGACCAGATCGACCGGACCGCTCTCCACGACCGCTGCGCCGGCGTGTCGCGCAAGCTGGACAGCGACGTGCCCAACCCCGCCCGACGCGCCCGTGACCAGCACCCGCTCGCCTCGGACGAGCCGCCCGTGCACAAACAGTGCTTGCCAGGCGGTCAGCCCGCCCATCGGCAGAGCTGCCGCCTCGACGTGGCTCAGCCGCAACGGCTTCGGTGCAAGCACATCGGCTGGGACGACAGCGTACTCGGCAGCCACGCCATCGCGATCGAAAGGCGTGAGCGCATATACCTCGTCACCGCTGCCGACGACAACGCCCGACAGCTCGTAAGAGGGAATCGCCGGCAGTCGATCGACCGGCCACTCCAGCTCGTCACGCGTAATCGCTGCCGCATGCACGCGCACCAGCACCTCGCCCGGATCCGGCGACGGCGTCTCGATCTCCTCAACCTTCAAGCCGTCATCGTGCAGCCGTACCGCCAGCACACCGCTCCCCTTGCCCCTATCGGACTTCGTTCCCCAGGAGATCCTGCCATCTACCACCCTCCTGCTCGGAGGCGTCGCCTGGGCCAGCGTGCGGGAATGTCACCCGATCGGAGCGGTGCTGCATCGAAGTTGCCATGTCGGCGGGCAAGATGTCCGTCGATGGAAGACGCCACCGCGACGGATGCACGGGAGACGCTGGGGCAACTGACGTCTGCGATAGACAGTCACCTCGGCTCAGATCTGCTTGGGCTGTATTTGTTCGGTTCGCTTGCAGCAGGTGCGTTCTACCCCGGCAAGAGCGACCTTGACCTGATGGCGATCGTCGCGGCCGAGGTCGAAGAAGGGCAGCAGCTCGAGGCGCTGAGAACTCTCCACCAGACGTTCGCGTCCGAGCGGCCTGCATGGGTCGAGCGCGTTGAGGTCGCGTACGTGGATCACGGGGTGCTACGAACGTTCGGCGATCGCCCGAGCGGCCGCATCGCCGTGATCAGCCCCGGCGAGCCGCTTCACATACGGGACGTGGGCTTCGACTCGACCCTCGACTGGCACAACGTCAGCACACGGGGCGAGACAATCCTCGGCCCTCCACCACTTGATCTCGGCCCGAAAGTCAGCGCCGGTGCCTACAGGCACGCCGTAGAAGCCCTGCTGAGAGAGTGGCCGAACAGAGTTCGTGCGTCGTGGGTCGCCTACGTTCCCGCGCATCAGGGATACGTGGTGATGACGCTCTGCCGGGCGCTCTACGCTCTTGCAACGGGCGAGCAGACGACAAAGGAGGAGGCAGCGGCCTGGGCTGCAGCCAGATACCCAGAGTGGTCGAGCTTCATCAACGAAGCCCGAGCAAGCTACCGCGCCGATGTGCATGACTCGCACCGCGCCCTCATCTCATTCACGGATCACACCGTGGCAGAGGCTGACGGTCTGATCCGATAGCAAGGCACACTCGGATGCGCCAGTGTTCAGCAGTGACGCCAGAGCATCGTCGCGGTTGAACTAACTATGCGCGCGCAGTGCCAGGTAGATCGGCGGGTCGTCTCCACCCGGCTCTTCGCACTGGTCGAGGCGAAGGCCTTGGGCCACGATTGCGTTCAGCAAGGTTGCGAGTGGGACGTGGTGAATGCCTACCCTCGCGCGAATCGCGTTGCTCTCGGGGTCGGGCGGCATGGTCCGCCATCCGGCGGTCGAATACCCCGAACGCAGGATTGCGACTGCATCTTCGATGCCCTCGACTGCGCCTCGTACGAACATCGGATTGCCGAAGCAAGGGTGCACACCGGCATACACGAACCTTCCGCCGGGCTTCAACACGCGCGCTGCCTCCGCTATCGGCGCGTCGAGGTCATCGAAGTCTGTGTGTGTGAACAAGGAGATGACGGCGTCGAACTCTGCGTCGTGGAAAGGCAGGGCGTGTCCGTCGGCTCGTACGAGTTCGGCGTCGCCTGCGCGCCTGTTTGCCACTTCCAGCTGGTCAGCCGATACGTCCGTACCAACGACCGTCCACCCCGCATCGCGCAGCAACGGGATCGCCTGACCAGTGCCGCATGCAAGGTCTAGACAGGCACCAGGCCCGCGGCCAAGCATCTCCACCGCAAACCGCCGGATTGCAGCGTGCGCCTCTGCTGCCGCGAACGACTCGTACCAAGTCGTCTGGCCGTCGTACCGCGCGACCGACATCGGAAAAAGTCTGCGCCGTGCCTTGGGCCAGCGTGCGGGAATGTCCCTCGAGTCAGGGGCTCTTGGGGCAGTTCAGTTCTCTTGCTCCGGCCTTCAGGCGGGTCTCGCGTACTGCGTCCAGAAGGTGTATGGGTGTTGAAACGGTGCGGCGGCGCAATGCCGCGCCGCTCCGTGTTGCGGCGATGTTACGTCGTGACTTTGAAGCTGCCTTTCATGCCGGTCGCGAAGTGGACGTCGCACTGGTAGGTGTACTTGCCCGGCTTCAGGGTTACCGTCCAGGTCTGGGTGGCGGTGCCGCTGACCGAGGTCTTCTTGTTCACGCCGGGCCCGAATAGGTGGAAGTTGTGCGACGACGACTTGTCCTCGACCTTGATCGCGTACGTTCCGGCTTTGAGTATCTTCACGGCCTTTCCGGCCGCCGTTTTGAGCGTGATCGTGAAGCCGGGGCCGCTTATGCCGACGAGTTTCGGTGTGGCACAGGTGCTTGCGTAGCCGCTCGCGACGGTCGCGAGGGTGACGGCGAGCAGGGCGACCGGAAACAGGAGGCGTCTCAGCATGGTGTCCCCTTCTTCCTCGTAGAACAGTCTGTATCGGTAACGACACTGTGTGGCGGAGCCGGACGAATCGCGTGTCGGGCTCCGCCACATCCTCTGACTTGCTTAGGTACGTGATGCCTAGTGCTGGCTTACCTGGAAGCAGGCAACGTCGTACTGTGAGACGGCGTGGCCGTTCGCCGGCGTTGACAGTGTCTGGCCGTTGCCGGCGTAGACGCCACCGGCGATCCCGCCGTTCTCGTTGAACGCTGAGCCACGAGCGTTAGCCGCGTTACCGGGTTCACTCGGAGCCGTGTTGCTGAGGCAAGATTGAGAGGGCTGACCCGTTCCGGGCGGATTCGCTGCCGTTGCGTTCGCCGCAAGGAAGGCAAACAGCGTCAGTCCCAAGACGACAAGTTTCCTCATCCGTTCCTCCTTTTTCGGCGCCAGCAGGGCGCTGGAGTCGGTCAAAGAGGCACTACGCGACACGGAGCCATTCGGTTCGCAAGCGTTCGCAGCACAACCCACGGACAATCTGAAAGGCTGGTTGCGCGCCCAAGGCTCACTGGCACGCGCCAGAGTTCCTCGATGACGCCCGAGCGCAGGCGCGATCGTTTCGTGGCCTAGTTTTCCGTCCAGGCCTCCGGGATAGCATGAGGAGGCGTGATCGTGGCCGCCTCGACTGTCGCGGTTGTCGCCGTCGCGGCGGCAGTAATTGTCGTCGCCCTCGTCGCCCTGTACGTCTTACCCCGCGGCGGCCGACGAAGGCGTCCGCCCCGTCCGTAGCTAATGGCGCTCGGCTGGGCCAGCGATGCTTCTATGTTTGTCAAGTCGCGATTGGCGCTGCGTGTTCGAGGAGCCGGTGGAGGTTGCGGGCGAGGTAGCGCTTGAGGCAGCGGTTTGCCTCGCGTCGTGTCTTGCCTTCTTGGAGGCGTCGTGCGATGTAGGTGATCGTGGCTGGGTGGGTGCGTTTGCGGGTGACGAGGATCATGTGCAGTGCGCGGTTGAGTTTGCGGTCGCCTGATCGGTCGAGGCGGTAGCGGATCGTCTGGCCGGAGGACGCGGGTGTTGGTGCGGCGCCGGCGAGTCGCGCGAAGGCGGCTTCGGAGCTGATCCGGCCTTGGTGTGACCAGGAGAGCACGAGCTGGGCGGCGGCGTGCGGTCCGACGCCGGGCTGGTCGAGTAGCTGGGGTGCGAGCTTGCGCGTCAGCCGCTCGATCTCGTGTGCGAGTTCCCGTTCTTCGACGGTCAGAGCGAGGACGCGGCGGGCGATCGAGCGCAGCGCGAGCAGGCTGCCGCGCAGCTCGGGGTCTTGGCGGCCGCGGGGTCGTGTTGCCGCGAGGCGTTGCAAGAGCTGTGCTCGTGTCAGCGGCCGCAGCTCGCGACGCAGCGGCTCCGGGGTCGTGATCAGTAGGTCGCGCAGCTGGCAGAGCCCTGCGCGTTTGGCGTTGACCGCTCCCTCTCGTGCGGCCACTAGTGCCTGCAATGCCTGGCGTTCCCCGCCGGCCCGCGGCGTCGACGGCCGCTCGGTCCCAAGCACGCTACGAGCGGCACGTACAGCGTCGAGCGCGTCGGTCTTGCCGCCCGAGCGCCGCTCCCGACGTAGCCGGCCGACCTCGAGCACCCGCTCACCACGACCAGTCAGAAAGCGAGTCAGACCCAAACCGTATGAACCTGTCCCTTCGATCGCGAAGGCACGCCGACCCGGCGCCTGCGCCGCGACGAGCGCCAGCGCTTCGGCGTACCCGTCGCTGTCTGCCAGCACCGCCCACTCCGCAACGACCGCCCCGCTCGCGACCTCAACAACCGCGATCGCGTGAGCGTCGCGGTGCGGGTCGACACCAACGATGTAGTCCAGCTGATCTGCGAGCATCCGAAAACCGACCTCCAGCCAAGCGTTGGGGGACACGAACCGGTGTCGGTCTGGGGATGCAAACCGCGGGCGGCATAACTGTGACGGGTCACGCGCTCAGAACGCGGACAGGCTTCTGATCAGGCCAGCAAGCCGACGCCAGGCCGACACCGGACTCTCCGCACGGACACATCACTGGAAAGACACCGCCACAACGGGTCATTCGAGAATCGAGTCACGAACAAAGAGCACCGAGCGTCAACCTGACAAACGCCCCAGACCGGACAACTCACACACTCACAGCTCCGGAATGACCCCCGACTCTTTCGCTCGGTCACCTACCTGGTCTCGAAGAGAATCCCGACCGTCGACCCATCCCGAAAGGGCGTGTCGCAACGTCTCTCTCCGAGGCGCGCGAAGCCAGCACGTTCCGCGACAGCCTGCGAGGCCAGGTTGTCGGGGTGTGTCCAGAGCTGCAGCGATTGGATGCCATGCATTTCGTGCGCCCAACGCACGACAGCACGAACCGCCTCTGTCATGAAGCCGTGCCCACGAGCAGAGGGAGACAGCATGTACCCGACGTTGCCGCCTTCCCGGAGCGCGACCGACACAGATCCGAGATAGACGTCATCCCTTCCGGCAATCGCAAAGGTTCGCTCATCCGACTCCCTCCAGGCCCGATCCACGGACGCGAGAATCTGCGCGCGTCCTGCTCCCCGTACGGGGTCGACACCTCCGGCATGGAACGAGGAACGTCGGGGTCCTGGCACGCGACGACGATCGCCGGCACGTCCTCGAGACGAGGTCGGCGCAGGACGAGACGCTCGGTCCGGATCTCCAACAGAGCTGATTGTCGCATTGCATGTGGGAGGTCGAACCATGGTCTCTGGAGTGCGCCAGCGTTCTGGGGCGCGTGCTGCAAGGGGAGGGGTTGTCGGTCACGGCGTTGGACAGGACACCGCGAACGGCCCCTCCCTTTCGGGTCTTCCCTTATCTCGCTAGAGCTAGATAACGGGCCTTCCTTTGGCCTGTCCCCTCGATGGAGGTTGTCCGCGATCCGACCGCGCGAGCCTGCAACAGACAAAAGGACTTCCAAAAGAAGCCTCCTTTCTGTTGCACTTGCAGCGGGGGAAGCGTATCGGGCCTCCCTGACGGGGTCGTGGCGGCGCGGAGCGCCGCGCTTCCCTTGTATTAGCAACGAAACTCGTTGGGCGCGGACGCGACGCGCCACGGGTTGTGGTGCGCCGCGCCCGATCGGTAGAGGTGCGGGTGGACGCTGCGCCGCATCGCCCAGTTAAAGCCGGGGTAGTCGTTCCGAAGCTCGCCGCGACCTGCGGCAGAGCGCCGGCCGTCGGTCGTGGTACGCGTCGTCCGGGGTCGCCGGTAGCGTGCTGGCCAGCCGCCCATGAGTGAGTGCCCGGGAAGCACGCAATGCGACCAATCCCCGGCGGCTAGTCCCTCGATAGGGGGCGCGAAGGAGGAGCTGCTACCCGCCCGGGGGGCCTTCGTAGCTCCTTGTCCGCGATCTCACGAAGCTCGACGGCACGTTGCTCCTGGTACTCGGGAAGCCGACACCCACGAGCCCGGCCTTTCCGAATCTCCACTGCGAGCTCGTCAAGCCGCTGACCGCGATCACCGTCGAAGCGGTCATCGACCAGCCGCTCCCCCTCCATCACGCCCGACCCGAACGAGCGACGTAACGCACCGAGCTCCGACCACATACCCGTCGTCGCACCTTCTCAGACCTATGAATCAGTGAGCACCGACTCGAAGCACCCGGTGCGGACGTTGCTTGCGTCCGCCGATCGGATCATCCTGTAGCGGTAAGCCAAAGGAGAAGGCGTGTCTGGTGTAGGTGGGGACCACCTCTATACGACCAGCGTGTCGGAGCGTGATGGCGAGGCCAAGGCCCAGGGGTACGGCTACGAAGGGGTCGCCTGCTACGTCAGTCCGAATACCAATCCGACCTATGTCGGTATCGGGACCGCATTGCTCTACCGGATGCGGCATAGCGAAACCAACGCTCACTACTACTTCACCGACGAGGCCGAGATCGCCCACGCGGAGACGCTCTCTTACATCCTCGACGACCCACCCGTTCAATGCAGCGTCTACACGACCCAGTTCGGCGGGGCCGTCCCGCTCCACCACCTCTACAAGGACGAGTACACGGATCACTTCTACACAACCAGCGACAAACAGAGGAAAGAGGCAGAAAGCGGTGGCTACGAGTACATCGGGATCACCTGCTACGTGAACGCGAAGGCAGGTCCGAGCGACGTCCCGCTATTCCGCTGTTACCGCCCCTGGCGCGACAGCGGAAGCTGGATCGGTGACATCGTGTCTGGTATCGCCGAAGTCGTGACCGACGCGATTGACACGGCGACAGGCCTCGCTCACGACGTGGCCGACGCAGTGACCGGACCGGCACACAAGTTCGTCGACCCCGTCGTTGGGGCCGGGCAATGGGTCGAGTCGAAGATTCCTATCGTCGGCCGCGTCGTGGACGAAGGGAAAGGGATCGGCGGTGATGTCGTCAGCATCGCAGTCCAATCCCCCGAGATCGTCCTCGGCTGGTTCGGTATCCGACCAACGAAACACCTCTCGCTCCTCGTCGTCATCCAGCGCGACGAACACGGCACTCCGGTCACCTCGGTTGAGCAGGTCACACCGGCCGTGAACTACGCGATCAACGTCTTCAAGTCGCAGGCGAACGTCATCGTCGATCCCGCCGACGGATCCAACACGGTCAGCAAATTCATCCGGATCGAACCGGGCGCAAGCAGCCACGACACGCTCGACGTCGTATCCAAAGCGTCCTCATTCCTGGACAGCATCGTGAGCGCCGGCCCAGCCTTCCAGGCGAAGATGATCGACGACTCACCAGGATCCGCAATCCCACGCGCATCCGGGCTCGGCGCTCCAATCATCGCCTTCGCGGTGCGCAAGTTCTCCCCAGCAAAGACCAAAGGATCCTCCCTCGGCCCGCTCGCCGACTACATCACGGTTGACTTCGTAACCGGCACCGAGTCGGTCTTGGCACACGAGATGGGCCACGCCTGCAACCTCACACACACCACCGATGACACTGACACCAGCCTCATGAACACCAGGCCATCCAGTCGCGATCCCCATCTCTCTCCCTGGCAAGTCACGAAGTTCCGCATGTCCCGCCACGTCGTTTTCTGACTGAAGGGCAGCGCCGTGCCCACGCGAGACCGCGGAGGCTGTCCACCCCCACAGCAGCTCGAGCATGAGCCCTTGTCGGTTGAGCTCCCGCTCGTTACCGATGAACGAGCCCGCGAACTGGACACATCACGCAAGAGACGACATCAGCTGGCCCCGATCCCTTGGAGTAGTTCGTCGACCATCGCGCGCAACGCCACAGCGCGTTCCTCAAGGCTCTCAGCACTCCCGAGGGCCGTTCTCCGGCCCGCGCGCACCTCAGCCGCCATCGACTCCCTCTGATTCGCGGTCTCAAGCAGCGCAGCCGCCTTCCTTCGCCGTAGACTGGCCCGCTCCGTACAGACCGTGCTGCAGAACGCGCGCGGACGGCCTCGCGAACGCGCGCCGACCGCACTCAACCTTTCCACAATCTTTCCGCCGAGCGGCTCAGAAGACGACTAGCTGACCTCGTGCTTAGGAGAAAACCCGCCGTTTCCAGCGGGTTTTCTGATGGGCGGTACTGGGCTCGAACCAGTGACCCCCAGCTTGTCGAGCTGGTGCTCTCCCAACTGAGCTAACCGCCCAAGAACATGCCTAACTGCCGGGATTTCAATGCATCTCTAAAAGCCTGTGCTCCCCAGTAGTTGCGGAGCGCCCCTAAAGATACAGCCAGTCGGACAATCCTCTGTCCGACCGTCGATGTCGGAGGTGACTCCTAGGCGACGAGCACGTCGTGGACGAAGCGCACGGCGAGAGCGCCGTCGCCGACGGCGCTCGCGACGCGGTTCAGCGCGCCCGCGCGCACGTCGCCGGCGGCGAAGACCCCGGGGCGCACCGTCTCGAGGAGATGCGGCTGGCGGTCGTCGAGCGGCCAGGAGAGATGGCCGTCGCAGGCCGCCGCGCCCTCGCCGCAGAGGAGATAGCCGGCGGGGTCGAGGGCGAGCATGCCGGCGGCCGGCCTCGCTGCACGGGACCGCGCCGATCATGACGAACACCGCGGTCGCGCTCACCGGGACGATGGTCCCCGCGCGGTCGCGGAGGCTCACCGACTCGACGGTCGCGGTCCCGTGCACCGCCACGACCTCGGTCTCGGTCAGCACCTCGATCCGCTTGGACGCCTCGATCCGGTCGATCAGGTACTGCGACATCGACGAGCTCAGCCCCTTGCCGCGCACGACGACGCGCACGCTTCGCGCCCGCGAGGCCAGGTGAACCGCCGCCTGGCCGGCGGAGTTGCCGCCGCCGACGACGATCACGTCCTCGTCCCGACAGCGTTCCGCGTCGTGGGCATCGCCGCGTGGTAGACGCCGGCGCCGCGGAACCGCTCGATGCCGTCGGCGTCGAGCTCTCGCCAGCGCGCTCCCGTCGCCATCACCACCGAGCGGGCGAGCACGTGCTGCCCGTCGTCGAGGTCGACGCGCACGAGGTCCTCGGGGCCGTCGGCGAGCTCGACGACGCGATGGAAGCTCGACAGCACCGCGTCGAACCGGCGCGCCTGAAGCGTCGCGTTCCGCGTCAGGTTCGTGCCGGAGACACCGCTCGGGAAGCCGAGGTAGTTCTCGATCCGGGTGCTCGTCCCGGCCTGGCCCCCCGGAGCCCAGGCCTCGGCGACGAACGTCCTCAGGCCCTCCGAGCCGCCGTACACCGCGGCGGCCAACCCGGCCGGGCCGCCACCGAGCACGACGAGATCGAACCGCTCGCCCTCGACCTCGGCGCGGAGCCCGAGCGATCGCGCGACCTGAGCCGCCGATGGGTTGCGCATCACGTTGGCCGCGTGCACGAGGACGGGCGTCTCGGAGCGCGGGATGTCGAGCCAGCGGAGCAGTCGCAGCGCTCTCCTCGTCGGTGTCGACGTCGTAGAACCGCACCGGCAGCAGGTTCCGCTCGAGCAGATCGCGCACCTCGAATGCCCGGCGGGAGCCTCGCGGCGCGATGATCCGCATCACGCCGTGCCCCTCGGCCTCGTGCCAGGCGCGTCGCGCCAGCAGCGTCTCGAAGATGTGCTCGCCGAACTCGGGCCAGCGCGCGACCATCTCGCGCAACGAGGACCGGTCGAACTCGATCACGTCGGTCGTCTCGACGGCCACGCACGCGCTGACCGTCGGCTCGCCCGTGAACGCGGCGATATCGCCGACGAACGTGCCGCTGTCCGCCTGCGCGATGTGGACGTCCTTGCCCGGCTTGCGATCGACGAACTCGACGAGTCCGCGCTCGATCACGAAGAACGGCGCGTCGCGGACCGCGTGCTCGTACAGCACCTCGCCGGCCGGCACGGTGCGCCGCCGGCCCCGCTTGCCCAGCCACTCGAGCTTCGCGTCGGAGAGACGCGGGAAGAACTCCTCGTCGTCCAGATCTGGAAAGCTCCCGGACCGAATCACCTCGATCGTCGCCATCGCAACGAGGCTACCTTCTGAAGGTCTCCGGATCGGCGGTGCGCGTTCGGTGACCACGCCGGGGCATTGCCAGGCCAGCTCCCAGTATCGTCCTTGCCATGACGAGCTACGCAGCTGATATCAAGCCGCTTTTCCGCGAACGCGATCGCGACGCGATGCTGACGCACTTCGACCTTTGGCTGTATGACGACGTCGTCGTGCACAAGGACGGTATCCTCGCCCAACTCGCCGCCGGGGATATGCCCTGCGACGCCCCGTGGCCGAAGGAGCACGTCGAGCTCTTCCGTGGTTGGGCCACCGACGGAACGCCGGCTTAGGTCGACGTCAGCGTCAGGGTCGAGCGATCGGCGGCAAGGTCCCTGTCGGCGCTCGCCGCCAATGCGGGATCCCATTCACAGATCGTGCAGGCATGACGAACGGCGGAACGGGCGAACTCGAGTGCGTACGCGTGGGGATCGTCGCTCGCGCGCACGTCGTCCCAGTCGAGGATGTACTCGCCGAGATCCGGGCTCCACCGCGCGCCCTGCGGTGAGAGGGTGGCGGACGAGAATCCCTCCGGCGCAGGGTGGGCGTAGGCGTAGAACGCGGCTGATGGATATCGCGCGTCGCCGGGCCACCAGCCAACGGCAGCCTCCTGCGCGTCCATCGCGTTCCGCATGATGAAGTCCCGCGACGGCGGATCGGCCGGGCGGCCCGAGAAGAGGCTCACGGCAAGGTCGAACGAGCCCCACCAGGCGTTGACCGGCGTCGACCGGCCGCGGTACGGGGCGCGGAGCTCGGCCAGGACGAGCGCGGCGCGCGTCGCGGCTCGAAAGTACTCGGCGACCTGACGCGTGTCGTAGGTCGCGTGCTCGTCGTCCTCATCGAGCGGAATCGTCCACGGCGTCTCCTGCGGCCTGGGATCGATCTCGACAAGGCCGGCGATCTCGTGAACCGCAGTCAACACGGCCCGCGTCACCTCGGCGACCGAACGATCCGGGAAGAGCGCGATCCGCTCAACACGGCCGCCGCCGTGCTCGACAACAGCTTCGTGCGAGCGAAGGTCGAGCGTGACCGAGAAGACCCCCGTGCCGTTGGGGCACGGCAACGGCAGCGTCTCCCAGCCCCGCGCGCTCAGCCGCAGCGCAGCATGCTGGAGCTCGGGCTCCGGCGGGGCAAGCCCCGCGGCCAGCTTCCCGAGAACCTGCGTGTGAGCGTGGAGCGTGTCGCGGGTCGCGTTCCACTCCTCATACGGAAGCGCGGGCCAGTCAACGGTCACAGACGCACGCTAGCCGCGCCCGCATGGTCGACGACGGTCCATCCTGGAGCCGACGCGCCGACGGCGAACGGTCCCCGGATTGGATGTTTAGGATCGCCTGGTGGCCGTGGTCGACGACCTCAAACGCGTTCCACTCTTCGCCGATCTCAACCAGCGACAGCTGCGCAAACTCGGAAAGTGCGCACGCGAGCGTGTGCACGAGCCCGGAACGGCCGTTCTGCAGGAGGGGCAGATGAGCGGAGTCGGGTTCTTCATCATCACGGAGGGCGAGGCGACGGTGAACATCGGTGGCCGCGACGTCAGGACGCTCGGGCCCGGGGACCACTTCGGCGAGCTTGCGCTGATCAGCGGGCGCGAACGGGTCGCGACGGTGAGCGCCCGCACTCGACTCCGCTCGCTCGAGATCCCCGTCTGGGAGTTCAGGGACTTCGCGCTGGCGAACCCGGACGTGACCTGGAAGCTGCTGCGGCACGTGGTCGATCTCCTCTCGACGGAGCGCTAACCACCACTCCCCTCAGCTGCTCTTCGCGCCGGGTCCGGCGACCGTCTCCACGTCGGACCAGCCCAAGACATCTGTCCCTTTCGGGACCAGCGCGGCCACGACCGGCCGTTTGTCGGCTCTCGTTCGGAGCAGGCGAGGCGGTTTCGCGCTCAGGTGCTTGTCGCCCCACTGCCGGAGCGCAGTCAGCGCGACGTTGAGCTCGAGCCCTTTCGCCGTCAGTCGGTACTCGTAGCGCTTCGGCCGCTCGCTGTAGGGCACCCGCTCCAGAATGCGCTGCTCGACGAGGCGGTTGAGCCGGTCCGTGAGCACGTTGCGCGCGATCCCGAGGCTCTCCTGGAGCTCGTCGAAACGGCGCCGGCCGAGGAAGACGTCACGAATGATCAGGAGCGTCCAGCGCTCGCCCACCACTTCGAGCGCACGCGCGATCGAACAATTCTGGCCCTCGTAGTCGCGTCTCAACATGTCGCCAACGGTATCAGAGTGAGTTGCGTCAAGCAACTTGATGTGATAGCGTTCGGTTTGTCAGTTGCTTTACGCAACTCAGTCAGAAGGAGAGAGATGACCAGCTTGCAGAACGCGCGCGGCCGCCGAACCCTGTCGAACCAGGCGGCATACGTGCTCGTGGCCGGCATCATCGGCCTCGGGCTGTTCGCATCCGTCACGCCGTCCCCCCTCTACCGGACGTACAGCGTTCTCTGGCACTTCTCTCCGCTGACGCTGACGCTGATCTACGCGACGTACGCCTTCGGAGTCCTCGCCGCATTGCTGTTCGCAGGAGGCGTGTCGGACGATGTGGGCCGCCGCCCGGTTCTGCTCGTCGCCCTCAGCGGCCTGGTTGGCTCGACCGTCCTGTTCCTGCTCGCAGACTCGGCGGCCTGGCTGTTCGTTGCCCGCGGCCTGCAGGGGCTTGCGACCGGCGCAGCGCTGGGCGCTGCGAGCGCGTCGCTCCTCGACCTCCACCCGCGCCGTGACCCGGCTGGTGTGGGTCTGACGAACGCCAGCGCGGCCGCCGCAGGGATCGGCCTCGGCATCCTCGTCTCGTCCTCCCTCGTGCAGATCGGATGGCAGCCGCGCGCGCTCCCGTTCCTCATCCTCCTCGTGTTGGTCGGAACCGCCCTCGTCGGCGCCTACCTGATGCCCGAGCCGGTGCACAGACGCTCGCGGTTGCGCGTGACGATCGAGCCGCCACGTGTGCCGGAGGTCGTCCGCGGCCCGTTCGTGCTCGCGGCCCTCGCGGTGCTCTCCTCCTGGTCGATCGGCGCGCTGTTCTTCTCGCTCGGCCCCCAACTCGCCGGCCACCTCTTCCACACGACGAACGTCATCACCGCCGGAAGCGGAATCGTGGCGCTTGCCGCAGCTGCGGTGGTCGCACAGCTCGCGACCGGGCGCATTGCCCCGTGGATCGCGACGAGCGCGGGCTCGATCGCGCTCGCCGTCGGGATGCTGATGATCGTCGCCGCCGCGCGCGACGGATCCGGGGTCCTCTACCTCGCGGGCTCGATTCTCGGAGGCGTTGGCTTCGGCGCCGCTTTCCTAGGAGGGCTGCGCGCGCTCGTCGCGGCGATCCCAGCCGAGGACCGAGCGTCGGTGCTGTCCGCGTTCTACGTCGCCGCTTACGCATCGCTCTCCGTGCCAGCAGTTCTGGCCGGCGTGGTCGTCACCTACATCTCGCTTGCTGCGACGTTCGAGATCTTCGGAACCGTCGTCGCCGCGATCGCATTGATCGTCGCCTTCGAAGCATGGCGGACGAATCCCACGCGCAACGTCGCGCGGCCGACATACAGAAGGGAGGTGCTACATGACCCAGCATCCTGAGACCGGCCTCGTCGAGGCCGTCTGCGGCAACTGCGGCGCAGCGTTCACGGTGAGGACAGCCGCCGCATCGCTGTCGCTCGACGTGTGCTCGAACTGCCACCCCGCCTACATCGGGCGGCAGCGCGCTGCCGCGAACGGCGACCGCATCGAACGGTTCAACCGCCGCCGCAGCTTGGCCGCGTGACCCTTCAGGCCCGGCCGCCTCGCGCCGGACGGAGCAAAGACGGCAGCGAAGGAGCCTGCGAGCCAACCGAGCGCCCCTACCGAGAACGACTGGACGACCTCGGGTGCCGCGTTTCCCTTCGCGAGCCAGACCACGATGAGCAAGAGCCCGACGGCCAGGTAGGACAGGACGCCGATCACGGTCAGCGGAGAGTTGGTCGGAGCCTTGGCGGCTTCGGTGAGACTCGCCGGGCCGTCCTGTGCGCTCTTCAGGCTCTGCTGAACGTTGATTCCGAGGGCGGCGGCCGTGGTCGCTCCTACCGCGCCGGACACGACACCTGAAACACTCGTGAACGCGGCGCCGAGCTCGAGCTGCGGGTGGACCGGCGTCGGAGTGAACCGGAGCAGCTTCAGCGCGATCCAGACCCACACGACGATGAAGAGCGCGAGGAAGGCACCGGCGCCCACGAGCCGCAGGTGGTCGAGTGTCCGCGATCCGAGGTACTCGGTCGTGCGTTCTGCTGTGGAGATCGCCATCGCTCGACCTCTAGTGCGGCACGTTGCGGGCGGCGGTGAATTGGCTGGCCTTCACCCACGCCCAGGCTGGGATCTTCTCGGGTGCGTCTTGCGGCCGGTGAGCGGAGTTCCTGCGGCCGAGGCTCTTGAAGTCGCCTTCACCGAGGAACCACGAGAGCCACCGCCAGTACCAGCTCGGCAGCGGCTTGGGCGGCGTGTTCTGCGCGGGACGGGCACTCAGGGATGACCTCGTGGTGCCAACGAGCGCGTTCGCACGCTGGAGGATCTTCGACCATTCGAACGCCCCGGGATCCCAGTGTGCGTTTTCGGGTACCTCGACGTGTCCGTACCAGCCGCTTTCGTGGCCCCATTTGCCTGCTTTGCGACGTGCGAACTCGTACGTCGCCCAGGGCTTGGCGGGCATCTTGTCCGGGAACGGCCGCTCGAGTGGGATCTCGGCCGCGTCCGCCAGTGTCGCCAAGAGGTCGGCCAGTGCCTCGGTCGTCGGCTCATCGCAGATCCACGGCTGCTCGCTCGAGTGACCGGCGATCTCGATCTGCGCACGTGTGATCGAGTTGGTTTCGACACCGCCGGGGTGGTTCTCGAGTGCAGCGGCCATCGTGCCGAGCGGGACGAGTTGAATGATCTGTTCGCCGTCCAACGTGAAGTGGGGCGCGTAGTGAACGCGGAATACCCCGAGGCCCGATTCGAGGCTGCCCTCGATCGTATGAATGACTCCTGCCGGGGGCGCTCCCTCGTTGACCGCGCCACCCGGGTTGGGGCACGGAATGTGCTCGATTGTTCGGCCGCCGATCGTCTTGGTGAGCCAACCGTGCCGCATGTCGCCTCCTATCCGCTGCTTGACTTGAGTTGTGAGCCGAGGTACTGGGTCGTGCGTTCCGTTCTCGAGATCGCCATCGATAGGCCTAGGTGGTGGCGGCGGCCCGCTCGAAGACCGGTTCGGTTCGCCTGACGGCTCCGACCGCACGCCATCGTCTTCCGGCCGCGAGTTGGAGCAAGGCGGCGGCGAGGAGCGGTATCGCGAGGATCGCCGGGATGACGACGTCGAAGAGGATGGTCGCGACCGGCTTGATGTACGGCTTGTCGGAGCCGACGTACAGCCCCAGTGAGGCGAGCGTCACGAGCCCGCCGAGATAGAGCGCGGTGCCGTGCGACCGGAGGAGGACCCACAGGCCGACGATCGCGGCGAGGGCGATCGCGGCGACCGCGAACGTCACGATCCTGACGCCGAACGGCGTCATGCGCGCCGGCTTGAGGAAGCGTTCCTTTCCGACGCGAAGTACCTTCAGGAGATCGGGGTCGGGGCTCGGTCTTCCGAGCTCGTTCGCGACGTCGTCGAACGCCCAGCTTGCGGGAGCGTGCTGCGTTCCGAGCCCGGCCACCCCGGGACGCGAGGGGACGATCCGTCCGGCGAGCAAGTACCCGTCTGCCATGAGCGACCACGCCTCGAGGTCGCTGAACGCGTCGAGATCGGTGCGGATGTTCGCGAGCGCGCGCTGCACGTCGACGTGGACGCCGAAGTCGGCCGTCCTCGTCGGGTCGGTCAGCACGACCGCGTCGCCACGAGGCGCTCGTGTTGTTGCCGGCAGCCCCGTCTGCAGATGCATGAACGCGACGGAATCGGGGTGCTGGAGGGCAGCCAGGAGGCGCTGCTCGCGCTCGGCGTCCCCGTAGATCGAGATCACGCGGCCGAGGACGGACGGCATGCGGATCGAGGGCCTCACCCGGTCGGGCATCTGGCCCGATCCGTCGCTGATCACCATGTGCGTGCAGCCGCGGTCGACGACGCCCTCGATGCCCTGGTTGTCGTGGACTCCCCCGTCGACGAGCTCGACGAGATAATCGTCGAAGAGGCCGGCGACCTGCATCGGCGGGAAGCCACCCGGGAAGCACGCCGAGGCCGCGACGGCCGCTCCGAGCGGGAAGTCCCGGCATCCACTCGGCAGGTCGTCCCACCGGGTCCGCTCGAGGATGACGTTCTTGTCGATGTCCTCCCGCGTCGCCTCGTCCGGCGTGCCCTGACGGCGCGGCTCGCCGACGTACATCGCTTCGAAGCGCCAGTTGTGGCCGGTGTTGAGCGTCGTCGCTTCGAGGATGAGGACCGGCACACGTGCCGCACGGGCGCTGTTCTGCGTGTCGGGGTCGAAGACAGCCGCGTGCCCCTTGGGCTGGATGATCAGGTCGCGCATCGAGATCCGGCCGTTGCGGAGCGCCCGACCGCGCCACGCGGCTGCATAGAAACGCTGCTCGTACAGCTCGCCGACGCGATCCGTTCGGCTGTAGGTAGGCCGGGCCATCTTGAAGTTCATCAGCAGGTTGGCCCAGCCGGATCCGCGGATGTTCGTCGCCGCTGCTCGGCGATACTCGCGCTCGACGTCGCGCACGAGCCGGACGTAGTCGTCATCCGTGATCTCGCCGTCGGCTTTGTCCTCGAGCAGGTTCTTGACGTGCAGGTAGTAGAGGGCACCGACGATCGATCCGCCGGAGACCGTCGAGATGACCTCGATCCGGCGCAGCAGCCCGTGCTCGGCGAGCTTCGCGAGCACGCCGATATGGAAGAACGCGGCGCGGTGTCCTCCGCCCGAGAGCGCGAGACCGAGCTTGGGGTCGATCGTGGTCGGGTCAGCCATGAAATCCATCAGGCCTCCGGACCGGCAAAGTTCGGCGAGTCGAAGTGCTTCAGCTCGTAGGGCGGGCCTTGCGGCTGGTAGATCGTCACGGTCACGTAGTAGTTCGCGCCCTGCTTGGGCGAAGGCACCCAGACCGACCAGTCGCCGGCGTCGTCGTCGTTCGACGGGACCAACGTGTAGGCGCTGTTCTCTGCTGCGACGAGGTCGTTGGTGGCCGCGTTCGAGAGCTCCCACCGAAGCGGCAGCCTCTTGTGCCGCAGCCCGGTGATCTCGTAGTGGAACGACACCATCACGCCGCGCCGGTCGAGGTACGCACGCGTGAGGCCCGGTCCGATCGGGAGCTGCTGCCGCTGCAGGTAACGCCGGAAGGTCACGGGTTGAAAGACGCGGGTCTCGCCGATCGTCGCCTTGCTGGCGTTCGCCGGTGCCTGCGGCTTCCACCCGGGCTTGAAGATGAAGATCAGCGCGACGATGCTCGCGACGAGCCCGACGAGCGCGGAAACCTGCCCGAGCGACAGCCGGGGCAAGTGCAACCTCGTCTCAGCGACCTTGGCCTCGCGGCTGCTGTGTGCCGGCGTCGTCATCTCGGTCGTGGGACGAACACGCCGCGAGACGGCAGCCTGAGCGTGCCTCCGTCGGGGTTCGCGAGGCTGATCGCCAGCCGGTAGGAACCGCCCCTGAGCATCCGAGGAACGACCAGGCGAAGCGTGTTCGTGCCCGGCGCGACTCCGTAGCGACCGCCGACGAGGACGAGCCGGCCTTGCTGGAGCGCCAGACGCGCCGACGTCGCTCTGTTGACGCGCAGCTTCACGAGCAACTGACGGCTCTTGGTGGCTGCGCTGGACGCCAACCCCAGCGATGCGGGCTGCGAGCGCGCACGCCTGTGTCTGCGTCGCGAGCGCCGACCGCGTTGAGCGATTGCCCACTGTGTCGACCGCGTCGACCGCGACCGTGTAGCTACGCCCGCAGACCAGGCTGGCGAACGAGTAGGTCGTACCCTGCGTCTCGCTCGGCGACGCGTCGTTCAGGTACACGCGGTAGCTCGCGACGCCGATGTTGTCGGTCGACGCGGACCAGGAGATACCGATGCCGGTACGCGTCGTCGAGGTCACGTTGAGAGCTCCCGGAGCGGTCGGCGGCGCGGTGTCGCGCGAGAAGTTCGCCTTGATCGACGTGACCGGACCGACCGGGAACGTGCACGTCGTCTGCGTCTTCGAGCAGACGCCGTTCCAACCGTCGAACGACGAGCCGCCGTCCGGTGCGGCGCTCAACGTCACCGACTTGCCGTACCCGTACTCGCCGGAACAGATCGTCCCGCAGTCGAGCTTCTGTCCGATCACGCGGCCGCTGCCGGTGCCGCCACGCTTCAGGCTGGAACTGAACGCTGATCGTGGTCGGCAGGTCGATCTCTCCGCCGTCTCCGAAGCGTCGCCCCGACCCAGGTCGGCTCGTCCAGCACCGTGACGACGCAGGTGGTGGGCTGGTTGGTCGGCTCGCAGCCGGGGTTCCACTTCTTGAACGCCGCTCCCTTCGACTTCACCGTCACCCTGACGCTCGTACCGGGGTGAAACTCGAAGCACCGGTCCTGTTTCCCCTGGAAGCCACCGGGCTCGACGACACACTTCGGGCCAACCGGGTCGGTGGTGACCTCGCCGGCGTCCTTGCCTGGCGACATGCGGACGACGAGCTGCAGGGGATCGAACAGCGCGACGACCGACGTCGCGTCGTCGTTCAGCTTCAGGTTGCAGTCGCCGGTCCCGGGACAGTCCGGCGAGCTCCACGAGGCGAGCTTCGCGCCGCCGGCCGTCAGCCTCACGTCCTGACCACGGCCGTAGGTGAGGGTGCAGGAGCTCTGCCCCTGGTCTTCGGGACAGCTGGCGCGCGAGTCGCCGTTCTCGTCCAGCCCGGCGGGCTTGACGTCGATATGCCCGCCGAGCCCGCGCGAAGCGAGCTGGAGCGTCACGGTGGCAGAGGCGCTCGTCGCGGCCGCGGTCGCGAGGGTCGAAAATCCGAAGACCGCGATCAGCGACCCGATCAGCGCCGCGGCGACGAACCTCGCGCTGCCGAGCGCGTTGCTCTTCCTCCGTTCGACGCCCGCACGTTGCATACAACGATGGGAGCGTCGACCTCAGGCGAAAAATACGACTCGCGGGTCAGGCGTTCGAGGACGCCGACGAATCCGCCAGCCGATCGAACGCGAGCCCGCTCGACCCCTCGCCGCGTCCGACACCGCGCCGCGCCCCGAACCACACGACGACGCGCCCGTCGCGCCAACGCGCGCGCCGGTACCCCTGCTCGACGCGTAGCCCGGCGCGCGGTACCTCCTCCTCGTGCACGAAGTACGACTCCGGCGGCGTCGCATCGAGTCCCTGCTGCAGCAGGTTGGTCCGCGGGCGCACGGGCACGGGAGGGTTCGGATCGCCGTCCAGGATGCGCGGCATCGCCGCCGCGCTGCAGCTGCGTCTCGCGCACGTCGCCCTCGACGTGCGCGGGCACGAACGGGATCCAGTTCTCGGGCACGCTCGTCATCGCCTGGTAGCGGATCGGCGCTGACGGAGGCGTGGCCGTGGCAGGCGCGTTGCCCGCGAGCAGCCGCTGGTAGGCAGCAAGCGTTTCGCGTGCGGCCTCGACGCCGCGCACGCCGCTGCCGTCGGCGAGCGTCACCACTCGCTCGACGCCCCACACCATGTTCGCCATCTCGTCGCGGATCAGCGCGACCTGCTCCAGCGGGTCGCCCTGGAGGACCGTCGGCGCCGTGGGCAGCAGCACGAGGCCGCCGTCCGCACTCGGGCCCGTGCCGTCCGTGCGGTCGAAGGTGAACAACGAGAAGCGTTGCTGCCAACCCTGATCGGCGCCCGAGCCGGCCGGCTCGATCCAGAACGCCTCGCCGAACACGGTTGTCACGCGCAGGCCGCGCACGTGCGCGAGCGAGCCGAGCGGCAGGTCGCACGGCAGCAGGAACCAGTCGTTGCCGTACACGAGCGCGAACTCGCAGAAGAGAAGCGTCGCGAGGTCGGTCGTCGACGCCGACACGTCGCCGAAGTTCGTCTGACCGTCCTCGAACGCCCAGTAGCGCGCATCCGGCATCCCGCTGTACGTCACGGGCACCGGGACACCGGCCTGCAGCACGTCGGCCTCGGGGGGGTCACCGCCGCCGGAAGCCGGGACGTCCGCGCCGGGGTCGACGTCCACGGCGTGCCAGTCGAGCGGCCCGCCCTCGAACGCGTCGGCTCCGAGCACCTCGGCGCCGCCCGCGACCGGGGCCGAGCAGGCAAAGCGATACTCGAGCCGGTCCGGCTGCCAGGCGTCGTCGGCGGACGGCTGCAGGATCAAGTCATCGAACCACGCCATGAACGCGTCCGCTGCCTGATCGAGAGCGTCGTGATCGTTCGGGTCGATCCCGACGACGCCGTCGTACGCGTGGTTCGAGGAGCCGGACGCGAGGTGCTCGTAGAGCGCGCCGCCGTCGAGCGCGCGGCCGGCGACGGCAGCAACCGCCGCCCACGCCGTCGGATGCGCGCAGATCGCGGCGTCGGCGGGGTCCTGGGGGTCGGGCGGCTCGACTCCGTACTGCCGCCGGAACGCGTCGGCGTAGTTCCCGATCGGCTCGACAAGCGCGAGCCAGCGCCGGCCCATCGCGAGACGCAGGTCGAGTGCGAGCGGCGCGCCGCCGACCGAGAGCGGAATGCGGCGGCGCTCGACGACCGCGTCGAGGGGCAGGTTTTCGGGGAACGGGCCGGCCTCTGCCGCGCCCGGCCGGTAGCCGCGCAACTCGCTCGTGGCGACGTGCAGCTTCGTGGAGACGGGCGAGCCCGCGTCATCGCCCGCGAACTCGCCGAGCTGCCACTGGCGCGAGAGCATCCACAGCGCGTCGCGCACCTCGGCGCGCAGGCTGCGCGAGAAGTCCGCGCTGCGCGGGCGGCCCTCGAGCCGGTTCCAGACGGTGACGGTCGGGTACAGCCGCTGCGCGAGCGCGGCGCGAATGTCCGGGATGTCGAGCCGCTCAGCCATCGCCGAGGACTCTCTCTGCCAGCGTGCCGTTCACACGACCGAGATCGACGCCGATCGTGATCGGCCTCAGCGTCGAGGCGCTCACGATCGCGGGCAGGAACCGCGCCCATACGGTGCCGTCGAGCTGGTCGGGCTCAACCGCGCGGAGGTGAGCGAGATCGAGCGTCTCGGTGACCGAGTCGACGAGGTCCTGCCAGCTCCACGACCCCTTCGGGTCGGGCGGGATCGCGAGCAGCCACGCCTGCGGCGGCTCGCTGCTCGGCCTGTCGAAGTGGAACGCGATCCCCGTCGTCTCGGCTTCGGCGGGCAAGCGTCTCCG
The DNA here is from genome assembly GCA_963742615.1 of uncultured Thermoleophilia bacterium. Lineage (GTDB taxonomy): Bacteria > Actinomycetota > Thermoleophilia > Gaiellales > Gaiellaceae > PALSA-600. The sequence continues at coordinate 384,484 of CAVUMS010000006.1, forward strand.
TCCACTCGTCGAGCAGGAGGCCGCACTGGCGCTTCGTCTCGTCGAACGGCACGGCGTAGTGCGCGGTGTACAGCAGCCGCTCGCCCACGATCGCCGTGCCGTGGGGGAACTCCAGGCCGAGCCACGGCTCGCCCGGGACGTGCGGCAGCTGCATCGGAACGAGCGCGGGCTCGCCCTGGCCGACCAGGCCGCCGAGCAGCACTGTCTGCTCGAGGTCGTGCACCTTGCCGCGTACGCGCGCGAGGCCGTGCAGCCAGTCGTCGACCGGGAACGGGCGGCCGGTGAGGTGGCCGAGCAGCTCGCCGTCCGTGGACGCCTTCAACGCCTCGCGCCACTCTGCCGCCTGCGCGTCGGAGAGCGGGAACTCGCCGAGAGCGCGTGCGTCGTCGCCGAGCAGCGCCTTGTGCGCGCTGTCGAGCGCGGCGAGCCGATCGCGGTCGGTCGTCGCCGTGCCGTACGCGTCGAGCGCGGTCTGCGCCGCGTCCAAGCGTGCGTCGACCTGGTCGGCGAGCCCGCTCAAGCGGTCGTGCAGCGTCGCGGCGAACGCGACGATCCGGTCGACGAACGGGTCGAGGAGGAGGCCGGTGGAGTCGATCCCGGCGAGCGAGATCGCGCCCGCCACGCCGAGCAGCCCGCTGAGCGTCGCGGTCGGGGTCGACGCAAGCGCCGCGAGGTCGTCGCGGCGGTGCAGGCACGTCGTGCCCTCACCGGCGACCACCGGCCGGTATGCGCCGGGCGTCCCGGGCAGGGGGCTCGTCGCCACCGTCGCGACGAGCAGCTCCGCCCGTTGCAGGAGGAGCATCTTCTCGTCGTCGGTCGAAGCCGCACCCTCGGCCGTCATCAGCTGGTCGAAGCGTCCGAGCCGCTCTGTCAGGTCGCCCGCGAGCTTCGTCGCCGCAGCGAGCACGTCGCTGAAGACCTGCGCGCGCCACTGGTAGAGGTCGCCGAAGCCTGCCTGCGGCAAGCCGAACGTCGAGGCGGTCGCGAGCGCGTCGGCGGCCGCGTCGACCAGGTCGTCGATGCCCTGCGCGACCGCGTCGCGGTGGCCGGCCGGGTCGGCGAGACGCGGGTCGGCGGCGAGCGCGCGCACGGCGTCGCCCGCCGTCTTCAGGCGGTTGCGCACCGTCGTCGCGGGCTGCGCGTCGGTGTGCACGGCGTCGTCCTGCGATGCGCTCGCCTCGCCCGGCGGTGTCACATCCGAGGCGCGCAGCGGGCGCGAGCGCAGGACGAGCGAGCGCAACGCGGCGACGAGTGGGGCGAGCTCGAAGAACGAGCGCTGCGCTGCGCCGGTCAGGCGCTCGGTATACGCGATCCGCACGTCGACGTCCGCGCGCGGCGTCGCCGTGCCGAGCACGTGGCGCAGCACGCGATCGTCGAGCTCGTCCATCGCCTGCCCCGGCTCGGTCGCAAGCACGGTGACCAGATCGAGCGGCTGCAAGGCGAGGTCGTGCTGCGTCACGACTGTCTCGTGCTCGGTCCCGGTCGCCGGGTCGGTCCAGTGCACGCGGCAACCGACGTCGGCCGGCGGCGGCAGGTGCGCTGCGAGCCACGCGTTGAGAGCCGGCTGGGCGATCGCGCGAGGGGTCACCGCGATCCCGGGCACCGGCGAGTCGAGCGGGTCGCGGCCGACCTCGAACTGCAGCCCGAGGCGGTGCGTGAGCACGGTTCCCGAGCGCGGCGTCCGCACGACGGCAGGCTCCTGGGGAACGGTGCGCGCGGAGCTGTCGAGGCTCGCCGCAGCACGGTCGTGGTTGCCCAGCACCGCTTGGTGCACTGACTCGGCGAGCAACACGTCCGAGACCGCGTCGTGCACATCGAGCAGCGAGGCAACCTCGGCGTCGACCGCGGCTACCTGAGCCGGGGTCGCGGCCGGCAGCGTCGCACCGTACGGGTAGGTCGTCTCGCCGCTGCGGCGCACCTGCAGGGCGAGCGCGAGGCCGTCCACCACGTTCGACGCCTCGATCGCCTCGATCGACACGTTCGGGTCGTACGTCTCCTCGAGACGGTTCGCGACGAGCGGGAACGCGGTGCGGAGGCCGAAGATGAGCGCGTCGACCTCGGCGAGCGCGTGCGCGTCGTGCAGGCCGCGCTCGAGCTGATAACCGAGCAGCGCGCCGAGCGGCTGGCCGTTGCGCATCCCCTCGAGCAGGTCGAGCGCGCGACGCACGCGACGCGACGTGAGGCCGATCGCGAGCGCGTCCGGCGTGTCGGGCGTCGCGTTGGCGAGGTAGCCGCCGCGCAGCACCGCGCCCGTCACCGCCTGGTTGAGCGAGGGCGCGTGCAGGTAGCCGCCGTTGGCAGGATCGCTCAGGAGCGGCGGCGAGCCGGCGGGCGCGAAGATCGCGACCTCGGTCGCGTCGAGCTCGGCCGGCTGGTAACCGCCGCGTTTCGGCCGAACCTCTTCGAGCCAGCCGAAAGCACCGACGTGCAGGCCCGTGCGCTGCTCGCGCTCGCCCGCGGCGCGCAGCGTCGCGAGACGCTCGTGCGCGAGGCCCGTGAGCCACGCGTCGAGCCGGTACGAACAGAGGTCAATGTGCTCGGCGAGCAGCCGCTCGAGACGTGCCGTCGGCACCTCGCGCAACACGTCGAGCGCGCGCCAGCTGCTCGTCCAGCAATCGTGTCGCGTCGTGCGTGTCGAGCACCGTCGGGATGTAGTCGACGACGAGCTGGTCGTCGTTGCCGGTGATCCGCGCGTCGGCACGGTAGAGCGGTGCGTACCGGCTCTCGCTCGCGGAGCCCTCTTCCGCGACGTGCACGAATGCCGGCTCACGACGCACCGCCTCGGCCGCCGTCACGTCCACCACACCCGCGTCGACGTCGAGGCGTACCGCGCCGTCCCAGTAGCCCAGCAGGACCGCGTGGCGCAGCAGCAGGTAGAGCAACGCGTCGGGCGGCGTCGCCGCGAAGCCGAGCTCACGGCGAACGGTCTCCAGCGAAGTTCGCGCCCCGTCGACGAGCCAGGCGATGTAGCCGCGGCCGTCGGGCGTGACCGACGCCAGCCCCGCGGTCTCCGAGAGCGGGCGGTCCTCGATCAACGGGCCATGGAGGCGCTGGGACGCGCGGAAGAAGAACAGACGGAGCACCTCGGGCTCGACGCCGGCGGGCGCGCCGAGGCGCGCGAGCAACTGCAGCGCGGCCGCGTCCTCGCCGCCCGCCTGGTAGGCGGTGAGCATCCGCTCGCCGAGCCCCGCGAGGTTCGCGCGGTTGTACAGGTCGGCGATGCTCTCGGCGTAGCGCTGGCCGTACTCGACCGAGGTCGCCTGCAGGCCGAGCACGTCGAGCAGCACGGGGATCGGCGCGTTCGACGCCTGCACGCGCGAGGCATTCTGCGCAAGCGCGGCCCAGTCGGCTCGCGCAGCGCCGAGGCGCTGCGCGAGCGCGTCGAGCAGGTCGAGCGGCTGCGTCACCTCGTCGCCGCCGATGCGCAGGCGGGAGTAGGCGGTGGCCGGGAGGATCCCGTACGGCTGGCGGCCGACGCGCACTGCGGGCACCGGCCCCCGCCCGCTCACGAAGCGCGTCCCGAACGACCGGACCACGAGTCGCGTGCGGTCGTCCAGCAGGGGCTGCAGAAGCGTCTCCAGCGCGTACCCCAGCGTCGCGGGCCAGAGCGCCGTCTGCATCGCGCGCGCCTCGAGCTGGTCGGTGCCGTGTGCGCCGGGCACCTGCGCCAGCGCGGCCGGGTCGATCCCGAGCCAGTCAGCGAGCCACTGGCCGTCGCGGCGTGCGAGCCAGTCCGCGGACGAGTCGAACCCGGCCGGAGCGCCGAACGGATCGACGAAGCTCGCGTCGGAGTCGTCGGTACGGCTGGCGCCCGAGGGCACACCGTCCGTGTTGTTCGTCGGCGTCCCCTGCGGCACGACCGCCAGGCCGCTGCCGCCGTGCAGGTGGTGGGCGAGTAGCGTCTCGAGCTCGGCCTTCGTCGTGGGCGCGTCGGTGCCGAGGCGCAGCCCGAGCACGACCAGCCGCTCGAGCCCCCCGCGCGTCCGCTCGTCGAGCGGGACGCGGAACCCGAGCCCGTCGGCGACCGCTCGGTCGAAGTCGACGAGCCAGGCGAGCTCGTCAGGCACGACGAGCTCGCCGTCCTCGCCGTGCAGCTGGTCGCCGGACGCCGCCGACGGATCGGGCCCGACTTGCAGCCGCGGCGGCAGGCTCGCGCCGACCTGCTCGAGCGACGAGCTCGCCTCCCGCCCAGCCGAGCAGGACGAGCCGGTCGGGCAGCAGCGCGGCGGTCGCCGGCTGCGTCCACGACGCGCCCTTCGCGGCCGGCCGCGGCGGCAGCACCAGGTACGCGAGCGAGACGTCGACGTCGGCCCGGGTGAGCGGCGCTGCGGGCGCCTCCGTGAGGTTCACTGGCGCGGTCGTCGGCGATCAGCTCGGCCGCGCGGGCCGCCGTCGTCGCCGCTACGAGGTCCGCCCTCTGCTGCGGCGCCCGCGGCCGGGTCGCCGGCTCCGCGCCAGATCGCGATCCAGTACGCGCGCACGGCGTCGGCCTCGGCGGCAGTCGAGCTCCGCGCGCAGCGGAACGGTGAGGATGACGTCGCTCGGCGCGTTGCGTGCCGGCCGGTCGGAGGCGGGCGAGAGCGGCCGTCAGCTGCGACGCGATCCAGGCGGCACGGCCCGACCCGTACCCGGCCACGAGCGCGCGCCAGGCGGCGCGCTGCGCGGTCCTCGTCGCCGCCGGCGCTCCAGCAACCGCACCAGTAGCGCTCGCCTGCGTCGATCTCGGCGTCCGACAGCTGCTCCTCGAAGCTGTCGACGAGGCAGTCGTCGGGATACGCCCGCACCCACAATTCGGTCGGCGGCTCGCCGCCGCCGAAGCGGGTCTCGAGCCGCAGCGGGAAGAGCAGGACGGGCAGACCGTCCGTGAGCTGCCCGGCACTCGAGCGCGGATCGGCGAGCTGCCCGAAAGCCCGTGCGGCCACGCGTGCGTCGCCGGTCGCAGCTGTATACGCCGTTTCGGCCTCGCGCAGAGCCGCGGTCGCCTGCTCGACCGCGCCGGCGGCCGCGGTGAGCCGCGGTGCCTGCGTGCGATCGTGGGGATCGAGGCGGCGCGCGAGCGAACCCCGCTCGGCGCGACGGCGCGCCTCGTCGGCCTGCGCCGCGAGGACCGCCGCGTGCGCCTCGGCGAGCGCCTCGCGCGCATGCGCGAGGTCGTTCCTACGGGCGAGGAAGTCCTGCGCCATCCGACGTCCTCGGGGTCAGCATCTCGGCAGCGTGCACCGCCACGAGCACGGGCGCCTGGAACATCACGTAGGCGGCGTCGGCCGCGCTCATGCCCGGGCCCCAACGCACGTGCTCGTCCTCGTCGTGCTGGTCGACCTTCTCCTGGTCCTCCGCAGCACCGGGAGGGTCGAGTGTGAACGTCGGAGCGCCGGCGCCTGCCGACACGACGTCACCGGCCGGCAGCACGTCCGGCCAGGCGAGGTCGTTCCACACCTCGAGCGAGCCGTCGCGCGAGACGTCGAACCCGAAGCGTGGCTCGCCCGGCCGCTCCTTGATCACGAAGAACCAGCCCGGGTCGTCGTCCGGGTGCTCGCCGGTACCGCCCTGCGCCGCGCTCGCGGTCAGGTCGAATCCGATGAACGCGATGTCCGGGTCGACGCGCGCCTCGTACAGCGGCGTCTTGACGATGTCGCGCGGCGGCGGCTGCGTCTCGTCGAAGGGCGCGAGTGTGCGCTCCTTCGACGGGTCGATCGAGCCGTCGGCGTTGCGCGCCCACGCCGCGCGTTGCGCGTAGATGACGGCGTTCGGGTAGCGCTTGAGCAGGTCGCCGCGCATCACGAGTACGAGGTCGGGCTCGGTCTGACCCGGCGCGCGGCGGTTGTCGTGGTCGCCCAGCGCCGAGCGCTGCGCCCACGTGTGGATCGGCGGGATGTCGCGCAGCGCCTCGCGCTGCGACCAGGTCGTCCGCGGCGCCGAGGAAGCCGGACACGTCCCAGAACTGGCGGAACACGCTGCCGCGCTGGTCCGTCGGGTACTCGCGCCACAGGAGCTCGCGCGCAAACTCGTGGTTCAGCCCGACCATGTACGCCTCGATGAAGCGCTGGTTCGTCTCGAGCAGCGTCAGGCTGTTCGGCTCGATCAGGTTCAGGTTCGGCAGGAAGAGCTCCGTCGATCGATCGACGAGCGGCCGGTACATCGGCGTGTCGATCTGCGGGTACGCCATCACCTCGCGAGAGCGGATCGACGACGCCGCTCACGAGCCGGCCGGGCACCTCGACCCCTGCCGCGACACGCACCGGCACGGTGCGGTCGGGATCGATCGCGACCGACACGCGCTGCGCCAGCGCGGTGACGTCGAGCGCCGCGGCGACAACGAGCGGCGCGGCGGTGCGCGCGTCTTCCTGCAGGCGCGCGGCGTCGACGAGGCCCTGCTTGAAGCGCGTCGCTTCGACGCTGTCGGTCGCGCCCGTGTGCGGAACCGAGCCGCTGCCGGGCTCGGTGACCCGGAAGTCGGGGCTCTCGGGCAGGCCCGCGACCGCCTCGGGCGTCTGCGCCTCCTCACGCAGCGCGTCTGCCTCGCCGATCGTCTTCACGAGTCGTGTCGCGAGCGCCCACACTGCAACGAGCAGCACCGCGACGACGACCCCCGCGATCAGCCCCGCGAGACCGTCCACGAGGACACCGAGCGCCACCGCGATCACCGCCAGTACGAGCAGGACGAACCGCACCCACGGCGCGTTTGCGAGCAGATCCGCGAGCCACGCCGGCACGCCTGCCGGCCGCGCGTCCGCGGCGACGTCGTCGACGAACGCGGCGCCCGCCGGCGGTTCCCGCGGCGAGGCGGCGGTCGCCCGCGCGTCGGCGAGCTGCTCGACGAGGCGCCCCGCGGCCGCGGGCCGGGCGATGCCTGCCGCGCGCGCGAGCGGGCCGGCCGGGCGCACCGCTCGACGCGCCGCGCCCGTGAGCGCGGCCGCCGGGAGGGCGCTCGAACGCACGCGGGCGGACACGGTGAGGCCGTCGTCGCGCACGCGGTCGAGGAGCGGCGCGGTGATCGCGAGCACGCGCCCCGGCGCCGCCTCGACGAGCGGCGTCAGGTGGCGCGTGCGCCACACGACCGCGAGCTCGCGCACGAGCTGGGCGGCGCGCAACCTGCGGTTCGCCTCGAGCACGTCGCCGACCTGCTCCCAGGCCGCGTGCATGTACGTCTCTTGACCGTCCTGGATCACGAGCGTGCCGAAGCCCGGCGCCGACGCGGTGGCGCGGGTCGAGGTTGAGCTCGTGCACCCAGTTGTCGTCGGGGTCGACGGCCGTGCCGTCGCGCGCGACGAGCAGGCGCGACGTCAGCGAGTGCCAGCGTCCGTAGATCGGCGGCACGACAATCGGGTCCGGGTCGAACTGCACGCCGGGGCCGAGGTTCGAAGCGCGGTTCGCGGCGGCCGCGCTCTTGCGTGGCGTAGTCGTCGGCGAGGTCGACGAGCGCCGGCGAGCGCGCGCTGGAACGGGTGCGGATACGGATCCGACCAGTGCTCCCGTCGCTGCCGCTCCTCCTGCGCGGCCTGGTCGAGGTCCTGGACCGGCACCTGCAGCGCGCCGCCGAGCGGCGAGCACACCGTGGAGCGCGGGGTCGTCGATCGGCGGCAGGTTCGCGCCGGGCCGCAGCACGTCGATGTCGCGCACGCCGACGCGCGGGTCGACCGGCCGCGGCCGCAGGAGCCGCACGAGGTACTCGAAGTCGCCGATCGCGCCCGTGCGGAAGTACCAGCGGTGGTAGTAGGGCAGGCAGCCCCGCATCGGCCTGGCCCGCGTACGGCGTCCAGGCGGCGTGCGCGGCGTCGGCGCGGCGGCCGGGTCGAGGCCCAGCCCGGCGAGCCGTCCGCTCTCGAACGCCGGCACGAGGAACGCGTGGTAGGCGGTCGATTCTCGTCCAGGCTGCCGCGGGCACACGAGCCGCGAATACGCGAGGTCGGGGTTCTCCGTGAGCGTGCCGGCGAGCAGGGGCAGCACGGCGCCCATGTCGTCCGAGGTCGTCGCCGCGCCCGGAGGCAGGAGCGAACGGTTGACGTGCACGTGCGCCCACGCCCACAGCTCGTCGGGCGCCGGCAGCGGCGACGCCGCAGCGACCGCGATCGCCGGCAGCGGCCGGCCCGGAACGGTCGCTTCGGTGAACTCGCTCTCCTTCAGCACGACGAGCGCGAGCCACGGCTCGAGCCGCCCGGTCGCGGCGTCGGGCGCGTCGGGCGTGTACCGCCACGGAAAGTCCTCGTCGTAGAACTCGATCGCGGCGAGGTAGTTCGGCTCGAAGTCCGTGATCCAGTCGCGCGGCTCGGTGCGCAGGATCGCCCGCGGGTCGACACCGATCACGTCGCCGGGCCCGTACAGGGCGATCGCGCGCGAGACCGGCGCAGTCAGCTGCCCGCCCGCGAGCGCGGCCGCGGTCAGCTGCAGGTCGACCCGAACGCTCGCGCGCACGGCCCGCGCGGCGGTCCGGCGATGCGGTTTGCCAGGCCCTGGCGCAGCCACGGCAGGAACGTGTACGTCGCCGAGCGTCGTGCTCACGTCGCCGCCTCGAACGCCGGGATCACGTGCAAGTCGTCCTCGAGCCGCGGGTCGGCCGCGATCCGGCCCGCCAGTTCGTCGCGCGCCGCCGCTTCGCTGCGCAAACGGCGTTGCGACGGCGACGTTGTCGGCCGTCGTGGCGACGACGTACGTCTCGCCGCGCACCACGACGCCGTCGCCGAACGGCACGCGCTCGCCCTTGCCGCGGCTGCGAGAGCGCGCCGAGGCTCGCCGCGTTGCCGGCAAGGAAATGGGCCCAGAGCAGGCCCGGAAACCGGCCGAACCGCCGCTGGAAGCGGCGGTAGTTCGTGTCGACGATCACTTCGTCGTAGCGGACGACGCGAGCGACCGCGTGCGCCGAGGCGTACGACTGGCCCTGCACGGCGAGGTCGACGCCGCCCGGCATCGGCTCGAACGGCGGGCGCGAGAGCTTGTCGGCGTCCGTCGAGGTCGAGGAACTGCGCCGCCGCGAACGGCTCGGTCCGCGTCGGCGATCTTCGCGAGCCCGCCGCCGGCGACGTCGAGCGAGAACCGGTTCGCGTCCTTCGGCCGCTGCTGTCCGACGCGCGCGATCCCGAGCTCGAGCGGCACCGCCTTCTGGCCACGCGGAGCGTGCCGAGCGGATGCAGCAGGACGTCCGGCGCAGCCGGATCGGGCGGGCGCAGCGTGACGAGCAGCGAGCTCTGTGCAGGCAGCTGCGGCGTCCAGCTCTCGGGCTTGTCGAGCTCGCCCTGGAGCAGCGCGAGCACCTCCAGCAGCGGGAGGATCAGCCCGCCCTCTACGCCCCACGTCTTGTCGATCGTCGCGGAGATCGAGAAGAACAGCAGGCCGACCGACGCGCGTGCCGTGCGCGTGCCACGGAGTCGGCCCCTCGAGCGTGAGATCGAGCCCGACGCTGAACACGCCGACACCGAACGCCTTCAGCGAGACCGAAGCCGACACCTGCGACGACCAGGTGCACGGGAGAGAACTGCAGGAGCGCGTCGAGCGCGAAGTGCCCCTGCACGCTGCACGAGCTGAAGCCGAAGTACAGCTCGGCGCCGGCGCCGAGCTGCACCGTGTTCGTCGTGACCGCGAAGTAGGTGTCGGCGCGGATCCGCGCCGCGTCCTCGTCGAGGATCGAGATGCGTGATCCGCTTCGGCGACGGGAACGGCAGCGGCGGCGGCGTGAACGACGGGTGGAAGCCGCCGACGCTGACGAGCAGGTTCGCGTCGTCGCCGACCGCGACGAGCGCGCCCATCTCGCCGTCGAGCGTCATCGTGAGGATGCGCGAGTCGAAGAGCGCGGCGAAGAAGTAGGCGCGCTTGCTGTCGAACTCGATCGCGCCCGCGAAGTTCGCCTGCACGACGAGAACGGGATCGTCGGGGTCCGGCAGGGCGACCGCGAGCACGCCGACGATCGCGACGTTGCCCGGGATCTCGATGATGACGCCGAGCGAGAGGCTGACGAGCGTCGGCGTCCTCCAGCCGAGCTTCGCCATCGGGCCGATCAGGAACGTGCCCTGCTGCGGCGGGAAGATCGTCCGCAGGTCGCTGATGATGCGCGGCGCGTTCGCGACGACGTCGTGCGGGAACATGATCCCGGCGATCGCCCCCGTGCGGACGCCCTGCATCAGCGCGTCCAGGCGCATCGTGCGGTTCAGGCCGAGCAGGCCGCCGACGCCGATCAGCGCGAAGCCGTAGCCGAGCTGGATGCCGGCGCCGAACTCCGCGGTGATGATCACGATCAGCGAGAAGCCGGACGAGCCGTCCGGCATCTTCGTCGTGATCAGCCCGATCGCCTTGAGGCTGAGGAAGTCGGCGACCGTGAGCTCGATCGCGCCGGCGTACTCGCCCGCGTCCGGGTCGAAGAAGAGGTAGCCGCCGCCCTTGACGACGCCCGCGTCGATCGAGAGCCCGACGCCGTTCGGCGGCTTGAAACCGAGCCCGATGTTCGCGACGCCGAGGTTGCCGTCGCGGTTCGGCGGGAACGTCACGTCGACGCGCAGGCCGACGTCCTCGACGACTGCCTGCAGCGGACCGAGCTCGCCCTTGATCGTCGCGCCGAGCGTGACCGGGATCACGCCGTTCGCCGGCCGCACCGCGATCGTCGCGGCGTCGATCTCGATCGGGCCGAGCTCGACGTGCGCCGGCAGCTGGATCTCGAGGCCGCTCGAGCCGCCGAAGTACACGCCCTGCCGGCTCGAGAGGCCGACGGTCAGCGCGAGGTCGACGTTCAGACCGTCGCCGGGCAGCAGCGTCGCGAGGAAGCCGTCGGTGTCGCCCGAGTCGGGTTTCACGACGATCCGCGCGCCCTGCAGCGCGATCTCCGCGAACGAGTCGATGCCGCTGGCAGAGGCGGCGCGCACGCCGCCGCGCACGGAGGCCGAGCGCACCTCGAGCCGGCTGGCATCGCGCGAACCGGCGAGCACGGTCGGGCTCCCGTCCGCTGCCCTTGACGACGACGCCGAGCGCGAGCGCCGCGGTCGCGCTCGTCGGGGGCGACAGGATGCTCGCGAACGCGCTGACACCGCTCGGGCGCACGAGGATGCCGATGCCGCCGTCCGCGTCGACCCCCGCCTCGAACGTGATCGCGACGAGGTCGGTGAGCGTCGAGCGATCCGCTCGCCTCGCCGTCGATGTAGGGCAGGAACGAGAAGCCCGGCTTCTCGCGAGGCCGTCGGCGGCAGCGGGAACATGCCGACGCCGGCGGTGACGTCGAGTCGGCGCCGAAGTCCGACTCGAGCAGCGGAAGGCGCACGACGTACTCGTGAACCTCAGTCGAGTGACGTCGCGCCCTGCGTGAGGAACGCCGCAAGCCCGTCTGGGACGCGGTCGAACGTCGTCTGGCATCCCGACCGCCTCGCCCATGTCGGCGACGTTGAACGCGAACGTCTGCTGGTCGAATGTGTCCTGGCCCCACTGGTAGGCGTCGACGAAGACGCGCCTGCGGCGTCGAGAGCACGCGCGCGAGGTCCTCCCACGCGATCACGCGGCGCACGAACGCCGGGCGCTTCCCGGCGGCCGGGACGAACGTCGAGGCGGATCACGCCGAGCAGCTTCAGCAGGTCGCCGACGACGCGGTTGGTAGTCGAGCAGGTACTCGACCAGCGAGGTAGTCGACGAGCTGGCGCGGAAGCTCGGCCGTGAACGCGCCGGCGTCGACCGTCCCCGGCAGGCCGGTTGCGTTCGCGATCCGATCGACTGCGCCGAGCGCCGAGGAGATGCGCGTGCAGCGCGCCGGGCAGGCTGTCCGCGTCGAGCTCGCCGCCGTCGAGCAGCTGTCGCGATCGTCGCGAGGGGCGCCTGCAGCGACGCGAGCGCGTCGGGGATCGTGGCGAGGTCCCAGCCGAGCTCGCGCATGAGCGTCCGAGAAGTCGTCCTGCGACTGCAGCGCGAGCTCGAGCGGCCCGAACGCCCGGCCGAGCTCCTCGGCCAGCGCGGCGAGGACGTCGCGGTCTGCCATCAGCGAAGCTCCGTCACGGCGTCCGGTAGAAGAGCTCCGTGTCGCCGTCGTTGATCCCGATCACGGGCTGAACGTGGTGCTGCCGCGCGGGCGGGAAGAAGTTGAAGATCAGGTTTGCCGCGATCGATGGGATTCGTCACCGGGATCAGCAGCACGTACTCGTGGCGGGTGCCCGTTCCAGTCGACCTGCGGCATCCTCGTCCTTGTCCTTGCCGTCCTCCGGCGTCCACTTGAAGGAGGCGAAGAACTTGTCGAAGTCCGCCTTGCCGTACTGCTCCCACATCGGGAACGGGTAGCGAGGCCTGGCAGGTCGGGTCGGCCTGCATCTTCGTCTTCAGGCCGGCGACGGTCTTGTCGGCCGCCGTCGGGTTCTTCAGATGCACCGTGGGTACGTCCTCGGCAGATGGACGCAGCTCGCCGGAGCGAGCTGCTCTGCGTCCGCGACCGTCTGCCCGAGCGGCACGCTCAGCGGCACCGGGAACTTGCCGAGCTTCCAGCGGAACGTCCTCGTCAGCCAGGGCTTCCCCCACGCGTCGGGGACGGCGGTGCCGTCCTTGTACACGTTCTTCGGGTTCGCCTTCAGCGCGTCGACCAGGCGTCGTGGGAGAGCGCCGTGAGCGCGGTCGCCTGAAGCCGTAGGCGAGGTACTCGAACATGTCCGAGCGACCGCGAGTCAGCTTCGTCGCCGGCAAACCGGCGCCCGTCGTGACGAACTCGTGTAGGAACTTCGACGCGACGACCGGCACCTGCCCGCCGAGCAGCTGCTTGAACGCATCGACGAACTTCGGCGCGCTCGCCGACGCGGCAGCCGGCGAGCACGATGCGGGTGCCGCATGCTCCCGTCCGACTTCTTGAACAGCGTCGGGGGAGCTGGAGGGCGGTGCGCCGCGCTATGCCGGGTTCGGTCGCGTCGAGGATCGGGCGCATCACCTGATAGGTGATCGTCTTGTCGGCGGCCGAGTCGAGGTCGATCGCGAGCCAGCCCGGTGTCGTCGCCGTGCGAGACGAGGATCACGTCTGCGAGCGGCTTCGCGAACGTCGGGGACGTGTTGACTTCGTGATCACGTCGGACAAGCCGCTTGCTCTTGACGTCCGACGAGCTTGGTGTCGATACGCGGTCGCGGCGTCGACACGGTCGGTGTACAGCCGCTTCGCAAGCCGCGAGTCCGGGTCGCCGCCCGATACCCACGCGACGTCCATCGCTCAACGCCGCCTGCGGCGGGGCGAGCGCGACCGCGCCGGCCTCACACCCGACCGGAGCATCGCACGACTCTACTCGCCTCGGCCCCGGGCCGCCGACCGAACGGGAGCTGAGCTGACCCGCGGCTTGTAGGGTCGGCCCCGTGGAGACCGAGCGCCAGAAACATCTCGTCCTGATCCTGGCGCGCGCATTCGCGTCGAACCTGTCGACGCCGACGCTGTCGCCGACGCGCGCGGCTATCTCGTCTTCTACAACGAGGCGGCGGAGGGCGTCGTCGGCACGCGCTTCGGCGAGACGGGCGAGATGCCGTTCGACGAGTGGCTCGGCGCGACTTCGAGCCGAGAACGACGCTCTTCGGAGCCGCTGCCGCCCGAACGCCGGCCGGCGCGGATCGCGTTCGACGAGCGGCGGCCGTCGCACCTCGCGTACATCGTCACGAGCGCGGACGGCGTCGAGCGCGAGGTCGAGGTGACGGCCTTCCCGCTCTTCGCGCACACCGAGGAGTTCGTCGGCATCGTCGTCGTCTTCTGGCGCCGCTAGCTCGGAGGAGATGCTCGGTGCGCGTGAAGATCTGGGGTTGTCGAGGCTCGGTCGCGGCGCCCGGGTCCGCACACCGTCGAAGTACGGCGGCAACACCTCCTGCGTCGAGGTGTCGGTCGACGACGACACGGCACTCGTCCTGGACGCGGGCACGGGCATCCGCGCGCTCGGCCTCGACCTCGTCGCGCGCGGCACGCGACGCATCCACCTCTTCCTGACGCACCTCCACCTCGACCACCTCGAGGGCCTCCGCTTCTTCGCGCCGCTCTGGGACGAGCGGGTGACGATCGACATCTGGGGCCCACGGTCGCCCGTGCACAGCCTGCGCGACCGGATCCTGCGGTCGTTCTCGCCGCCGCTCTTCCCTCTCGACTTCCGCGACGTCCCCGCTCGCGTCAGCTTCCACGACCTGCCCGGGGAGACCTGGCGCTCCGACGGGATCTCGCTCACCGCCGACCTGGTGCTCCACCCCGGTGCGACACTCGGCTTCCGGGTCGAGAGCGACCGGGCGAGCCTCGCCTACCTGCCCGATCACGAGCCCGCGCTGGCCGGCATCGAGGGACGATCGCCCGACTGGATCTCCGCGGGGGCGCTCGCGAGGCATGCCGACCTCGTGCTTCACGACTCCCAGTTCACTCGACGAGCCGAGTACGACGCGAAGATCGGCTGGGGGCACTCGAGCGTCGCCGACGCGGTCGCCTTCTGCCGCGCGGTCGGAGCGCGGCGGCTCGTGCTCTTTCACCACGAGCCCGACCACCCCGATCGCGTGCTCGAAGCGCTCGAGGACCGCGCGCGGGCGCTGACCGCAGACGACCGGGAGCCGCCGGTGCTCGCCCGCGAGGGCATGACCCTCGAGCTCGGTTAGACCCGCTGTGTCGTGACCGGGACTGCGAGCCCGGCCGCGCCGAGCTCCGAGGTCGACGCCTCGTAGCCCGAGCGGGCGAGCAGCTCGAGCCCGAGCCGCGCGCGGCGCACCCGCTCGCGGGACAGCGCGATCGTCGTCGCCTCGAGATGCGTGCCGGCGGGATAGACGTCGGGGGCGTTGCGCAGGCCGAACTTGACGTACACCGGCGCGGCGACACGGATCAGCTCCGGGAGCTCGTGGTGGCGGATGAACCCGCCGACGTTGTCGGGCGCCTCGACGTAGAGATCGAGCGGCAGGTCGACGACGGCGCGGATCGCAGCGATCTGCGCAAGCGTCAGGTCGGTCGGAAGGTTGATCGTCGACGCGCCGAGACGTTCGAAGACGCGCGCCGCCGCCGCGTTCGCGGCGGGCAGCATCACCGAGATCTTCGCCTGCATGTCGGCCGGGAGCAGGCCGGCGTCGCGCGCCTCGCCGAATGCCGCGAGCACACCGACGTCTGCGATCAGGACTGAGCGAAAGCCGTGCTCGGCGGCGCGGACGCAGTCCTCCAGGTTCGCGACGAGCTGCTCCTGGCCGCGGGCGGCCGCGGCGAACCCCGCGTGCGCCCGCGCAGTCGCGGACAGGCCCCACGCCGCGCCCGGCCGCGCGAACAGCGAGACCTCGACCTTCGCATCGGACGCGAGTCGAGCCATCTCGTCGAGCTCCGCGTCGGTCTGCATGAAGACGCCCGAGCCCTGTGAGACCCGGTGCACGCGGACGTCGAGCTTCGCGGCCTGATCGAGCACCGCTTCGAGGCAGCGTGGGCCCTCGGTCGACGGGATCTCGACCCGGTACTGGGCCCCGTCGGGAAAGCGCTTCGGCGAGTCGGGCAGCTCGTGCAGGTCGTCCGGCGGCAGGCCGGTGGAGCGCAGGAAGTCGCGGACCGTCACGCGCGCTCGCTCCTGGCGAGCCGCATGTGCGGCGGCGGGCTCGGCGGCTCGTCCGAGCCGGCGCCGGTGGCGGCGATCAGGTCGTCGATCTCCCGCAGGTCGGCGTCTCCGAGCTCGAGGTCGGCGCCCGGCAGCCAGCCGTCGACGTGCCGCGGCAGGCGGGCGCCGACGATCGCGCCCGTGACGCCCGGCTGGGCCAGCGTCCAGGCGACCGCGAGCGCCGGCAAGGTCGTCCCGAGCCGCTCGGCGAGCGGGCGCAGCCGCTCGACGAGCGCGAGGTTGCGAGCGAGCAGCGGCTCGGAGAAGAGCGGTGAGTGGCGCCGCCAGTCGTCCGGGTCGAGCCGCGCGACCCGCTCCGCGGTCGAACGCGCCGGTAAGCAGGCCCGAGCCCATCGGCGAGTAGACGATCACGCCGGTCGCCGTGCTCGGCCGCCCACGGCAGCACGGTCGAGCGCGCGCCGCGCGCGAGCAGCGAGAGCGGCGGCTGCAGCGGAGTCGACATGGCGAATCGCCTCGCACAGCTCGAGCTGCTCGACGTCGAAGTTGCAGACGCCGGCCCAGCGCACCTTGCCCTCGTCGACGAGCTCGACCATCGTGCCCCACGACTCCTCGAGCGCCGTTCCGGTCGACCAGTCGGGCCAGTGGAACTGGAAGAGGTCGATCCGCTCGACGCCGAGGCGGCGCAGGCTCGTCCTCGCACTCTTCGCGGATCGAGGCGGGGCGCAGGTCGTTCTCGATCACGTCCGGGCTCGCCGGCCAGCGCCGTCCGCACTTCGTGAAGACGAAGACCTCCTCGCCGACGCGGAACGGCTCGATCGCCCTGCCGACGACCTCCTCGGAGTGGCCGAGCGCCGTAGACCGCGGCGGTGTCGATCCAGTTGACGCCGTGCTCGACCGCGTGGCGGATCGCGGCGACGGACTCGTCGTCGTCGACCGTGCCCCCAGCCGAACTTCCACGGCCCGCCGACGGCCCACGAGCCGAAGCCGACGGTCGTGAGCTCCGGCCCTGCGCTGCCGAGCGGGCGCGTCCTCATGCGAGGGGCCGGCCCTCAGCTCGTCCAGGTAGTCGCGCCACGAGCGCGACGGCCTCCAGCCGAGCAGGCGCTCGGCCTTCGCGCTCGAGATGCCCGACGCGTCCTCGCGCGCGAGCGGCCGGATCTCGATCGACTCGCCGCCGTAGTAGGCGCGCACGGTCTCGGCCAGCGGATGCCCGCCGATCGTGTCCGGCGACGCGATGTAGAAGACCTCGTGACCCGGCAGGTCGGTCTCGATCGCGAGCACGACCGCGTCGCACAGGTCGTGGACGTCGACGTAGGAGCAGTAGTTCTCGATCAGCACGGAGGGATCGCGCACGATCGGGCCGAGGTTCCGCGGGTAGCTCGCCTCGTCCTGCACCCAGCACGGGCGGATCGAGGTGCAGCGGATGTCCGCACGCTCGACCGCGCGGTCGCAGAGCAGCTCGCCGAACCACTTCGCCGTCGCGTACGGGTCCTGCGGCCGCACCGGATGCTCCTCGTCGATCGGGAGGTAGTCCGGCTCGAAGCCGCGGTACGCGAAGATGAAGCCCGGCACGGTCTCGCTCGAGAAGTTGACGAAGCGGCGCGCCCCGCCGACGATCGCCGCCTCGAGGATGTTGAACGTGCTCAGCAGGTTGTTGCCGAACACGACGTGCGGCGGGTTGTGGATCGGCTGCGGGATCGCCGCCGTGTGCACGACGACGTCGCAGTCGCGGGCGAGCGCGTACGCGGAGCCGGCGTCGGTGAGATCGACCTGCCAGTAGTCCTCGGGCTCGCCCGGGTCGATGCGGTCCCAGACCGGCCGCGTCAGGTCGCTCGCGCGCACGTCGTAGCCGGCCGCCGCGAGCCGCCGCGTCAGCGCGCGGCCGACCTTGCCGTGCGCGCCGGTGACGAGGCCCTCACAGGTACGTGACGGCGTCCGTGACGACCGGGCGAGCGGCCGCGCAGGAAGTCGAGGTCGCAGCCGTGGTTCGCCTGAAGCACGTGCTCGGCGTGCAGCTTGCGATAGCCGCGCTCGTCGGCCTGCGCCCGGCGGCTCCCAGGCGGCCCGGCGCGCCGCCAGCTCGGCCTCGTCGACGACGAGGTCGAGTGTGCGCCCCTCGACGTCGAGACGGATCAGGTCGCCGTTCTCGACGAGCGCCAGCGGGCCGCCGACGGCCGACTCGGGCGCCACGTGCAGGACGACCGCACCGTAGGAGGTGCCGCTCATGCGTGCGTCGGAGATGCGCACGAGATCGGTGACGCCCTGCTTCAGGAGCTTCGCCGGAATCGGAAGGTGCCCCCACTCCGGCATCCCCGGCGCACCGACCGGGCCGGCGTTCTTGAGCACCAGCACGCTCGAAGCGTCGCACTCGAGGTCGGGATCGTCGACGCGGGCGGCCATGTCGTGGATGTCCTCGAAGACGACCGCGCGGCCCTCGTGCTGGAGCAGCGCAGGGTCGGCGGCGCTGATCTTCATCACCGCGCCGTCGGGACACAGGCTGCCGGCGAGGACGACGAGCGCGCCGCCCCGGTCGAGCGGATCGTCGGCGGCCCGGATCACGTCGGGGTTGACGATCTTGGCACCTTCGATGTTCTCGCCGAGCGTCCGGCCCGTCACGGTGATCGCGTCGAGGTGGAGCAGGTCGCCGATCTGCGCCAGCACCGCCGGCAGACCGCCTGCGTAGTAGAAGTCCTCCATCAGGAACCGGCCCGCGGGCTTCAGGTCGACGAGCCACGGCGTGGTCGCGCAGAGGTCGTCGAAGAGCTGCAGCGGGAGGTCGACGCCGACGCGGCCCGGCGTACGCGATCAGGTGCAGGATCGCGTTCGTCGAGCCCGAGATCGCGTGCAGGGCTCGGATCGCGTTCTCGAACGCCGCCTCGGTGAGGATGTCGGACGGCTTCAGGTCGCGCTCGACGAGGTCGACGATCTGACGTCCGGCCGTCTCGGCCACCTGCCGGCGGCGCGAGTCGACGGCCGGGATCGCGGCGCCGCCCGGCAGCGTCAGCCCGAGCGCCTCGGTGACGCAGGCCATCGTCGACGCCGTCCCCATCGTCATGCAGTGCCCGTTCGAGCGCGACATCGCGTTCTCGACCTCGACGAACTCCTCCTGCGTGATGCGACCGGCCCGGAGCTCCTCGTGGTAGTGCCAGCAGTCGCTGCACGAGCCGAGCTCGCGGCCGCGCCAGTGGCCGTTCAGCATCGGGCCGCCGGTGACGACGATCGACGGGATGTTCGCGCTCGCCGCGCCGAGGATCGCGGCCGGGTTCGTCTTGTCGCAGCCGGTGAGCAGCACGACGCCGTCGAGCGGGTACGAGCGGATCGACTCCTCGACGTCCATCGCCATCAGGTTGCGGTAGAGCATCGTCGTCGGCTTCATCAGCGACTCGCCGAGCGACATCACCGGGAACTCGATCGGGAAGCCGCCGGCCTGCAGCACGCCGCGCTTGACCGACTCCGCCAGCCCGCGCAGGTGGATGTTGCAGTTGACGAGCTCCGACCACGAGTTGCAGATCCCGATCACGGGCCGGCCCGCGGAACGTCTCGTCGGTGACGCCCGTCGACTTGAGCCAGGACCGGTGCAGGAAGCCGTCGAGGTCGCTGCGCTCGAACCACTCCTCGCTGCGCCGGCGCGCCGTTCCGCCGTCCGTAGCTCGCCCCGTTTCGCATCGTCGCCATCTCGCTCCTCCGGTTCCCGGGCGCCCCGAGCGGCTGCCGTATTCATCCCTATCATATGATCTTTGGGGTGGAGGTCGCGCCGGGGATCCACCGCATCGAGTCGCCTCTCGGCGCGCGCTTCATGGCCCAGTACGTGCTCGCCGGCGACGCGCGCACGCTGCTCTTCGACACCGGTATGGCCGACACCCCTGCGGGCGTCCTGCGCCCCTACCTCGAGTCGGTCGGACTTCGGCTCGAGGCGATCGACGACGTCCTGACGAGCCACGCGGACAACGACCACGTGGGCGGGAACCGCGCCCTTCGCGACCTTCATCCGGGCGCGCGCTTCGCCTGCCACGAGCTCGACCGGCGCTGGGTCGAGTCGAACGAGGCGCTCGTCGCCGAGAACTACCTGTGGCACGAGGCGTACGGGTTCGACGAGCCCGACGAGGCGGGCCGGGCCGAGCTCCGCGCGTCGTGCGGAGGCGACGCGCCGATCGACACGGGCCTGCGCGGCGGCGAGACGATCAGGCTCGGCGACGACTGGCGGGTCGAGGTGCTGCACCTCCCCGGCCACACGTTCGGGCACCTGGGGATCTGGGATCCGCGCAGCCGGGCCGCGATCGTGATCGACGCGGTGCTCGAGCGCGGCATCTACGGACGCGACGGAGCGCTCCTGATCCCGCCGCGCGTCTACGACCTGACCGCCTACCGCGAGACGATCCGGCGCCTGCGCGCGCTCGAGCCCGATCTGCTCCTCACGGCCCACTACCCGGTGATGGACGGGCCGGCGGCCCGTGACTTCCTCGACCGCTCGCTCGCCTTCACGCACGAGGTCGAGGCGGCGGTGCGCGACGAGCTGGCGGCCGGGACGACCGGGCTCTGGCCGCTCACGCAGCGTCTCGACGAGCGGTTCGGCCCCTACCCGGAGTTCCCGAACGAGCTCGGCGCGCTCGTGCGCTCGGCCGTCGCGATCTCGCGCTAGGAGGCCCGCGGGACGCGGTACTCGGCGGCGACGATCGAGGTCAGCTCCTGGACCGAGGTCTCGCTGGTCGGCTTGTCGAGCGTGATCCGGCCGTTGCGGAGCAGGTTCACGCGGTCGCACATCTCGAAGACGTGCACGTAGTTGTGCGCGATCACGATGATCGAGACGTCGCCGCGCTGCTTCAGCTCGGTGATCAGCTCGATGATCAGCGCTCCCTCACGCGCGCCCATCGCGGCGAGCGGCTCGTCGAGCAGGATGATGTTGGCGTTCGAATGCGTCGACCGGGCGATCGCGATCGCCTGGCGCTGGCCGCCCGACATGCGCGCGACCTCGGCGTCCATCGACGCGATGCGCACGCCGATGTCGTCGAGGTACTGCCGCGAGCGGTTCCGCATCGCACGGTTGTTGAGGAAGCGAAGCGGGCCGATGCCGTGCGTCAGCTCGCGGTTCAGGAACATGTTGTGGTAGACCGACAGGCCCGGCACGAGCGCGAGGTCCTGGAAAACGGTGTCGATGCCGAGCGAGCGCGCGTGCGTCACGGACCGGAGCTGCACCTCTTCGCCGTGGACGAAGATGCGGCCGGCGTCGGGCCGGTGGAAGCCCGGTCAGGATCTTGATCAACGTCGACTTGCCGGCGCCGTTGTCGCCGATCAGCCCGAGCACCTCGCCGTGGCCGAGCCGGAGCGAGACGTCCTCGAGCGCCGTCACCACGCCGAACCGCTTGCGGATGTTCTCGGCGCGGATCGCGTCGGGCGTAGGGCCCGGCGAGGCGGTCGCCTCGACCTCGCTCACGTCGCCCTCCCGAGCACGCCGGACTGGCGGAGCCGCTCCAGGCTGATGTTGAACGCCATCGAGACGATGATCGCGATCCCTAGGACGAGGTCGAAGGTGTAGGCGTTGACGCCCTGCAGCGTGAACCCGAGGTTCAGCACCGCGAGCACGAGCACGCCGAGCGCGGCCCCGATGATCGTGCCCGAGCCGCCGAACAGCGACGTCCCGCCGATCACGGCGGCCGCAACGGCGTAGAACATGAGCGACGTGCCGCCCTGGAGCGGTTGGATCGACGTGAGCCGCGTGCCCTCGAGGATGCCGGCGAGCGCGCCCAGGGTGCTGCAGAGGATGAAGTTGCCGATCTTGATGCGGTTGACGTTGACGCCGCTCTCGCTCGCACCGATCAGGTTGCCGCCGGTGGCGAGCGTGCGGAGCCCCCAGCGCGTTCGATTGAGCAGGAGCGCCATCACGACGATCACGCCGAGCGCCCAGTACGACGTTGCGTAGGGCGCGCCGCCGAAGATGCGGAAGAACGTGTGGCCGCCGGGCGTCTCCACCGGGAACGCGCCCGAGATCCTGAGGGTGAGCCCGTTCAGCAGGAAGATCATCCCGAGGGTCGTGATGAACGACGGCACGTGGAGGAACACCGTGATCAGCCCGTTCGCGAGGCCGACGATCGAGCCGGAGATGAGGCCTGCGATCACGGCCAGCCAGATCGGGAAGCCCCAGCTGGTGGCCGCGAAGTAGAAGATCCAGGTCGAGAATGCGTAGACGTTGCCGACTGAGAGGTCGATCTCGCCGCAGATCAGCAGCATCACCTCGCCGGCCGCGATGATCGCGATCGGCGCCGAGAACTCGGCGATCACCTGGGCGTTCTCCCTGCCGAAGAACGCGCTGGTCCGAAGGGAGAAGTAGAGGACGAGGATGAGGAGCACCACGAGGATGCTCGCCTCGCGCCGGCGGACGACCGCACCGGCAACGCGCCGGCCGAAGCCGACGCGCTGCGGTGCTACCGGAGGCCGTGGTGCTGTCGCGGCCTCGCTCACGTCCTACGAGATCGGGTACTTCTGCGCGCTGCTCGAGCCCTCGTAACGCGTCTTCGACGAGATGTACGGCCCCACGTTCGCCTTGGTGACGAACAGGATGCCGGTGTTCGTGTTCGACGGTGCCACGAGGCCGGACGAGTACCGGTAGAAGAACAGCTGGAGGACCGGCAGGAACCCCTGCAGGTACGGCTGCTGGTCGATGGTGAAGTCCAGCTGGTTCGCCTGGATGTACTTCAGCGTGGTCGGCGTCAGGTCGTACCCGCCGGCCTTCACGCCCTTGCTCCGCAGCTTGTACTTCGCCACGGTCTGGCCGACCGCCTGCGTCGAGCCTGCGTCGACCGCGAACATCCCCTTCAGGCTCTTGTGGCCGAGGTAGTACGCATCGATCTTCGCGATCTCGTCGTTCAGCTGTGAGCCGGTCGCGATCGCGCTGGTCTTGATCTTGCCGGCGCCGAACTTCTTGATGGCGGCGGTCGCTCCGTCGATGCGCGGCTGGATGTTCAGCTGCCCTGGGGTGGCGATGAAGAGGGCGACGTCCCCTTCCTTGACCAGGTTGACGATGCGCTGGCCCATCGCGTAGCCCGACGCGTACAGATCCTGGCCGATGTAGGCCAGCCGCTCGTTCGGGTTGCCGGCAGGCACGTCCGCGTTGTAGGCGAGCACGGGAATGCCCTTGCCGATGGCGTTGGCCGTCGGAGCGTTGAACGCCTTGAGGTCGACGAGACAGCACGAGATCCCCGATGCCTTCGCGGAGATCGCCGAGTTGAACGCGTTGACCATCTGGCTGACGTCCGCCGTCGTCGAGCCCGTCCACTGATAGCTGCACCCGAGCAACGAGCACGCGTCCTGCGCGCCGTAGATCGTCGGCACGAAGAAGGGATTCGTCGTCACGTGATTCACGAAGACGAACTTCCACTTCGGGTGCGACTTGATGAAGCTGTCCGCCGCGAGCGCATTCGTGACTGCACCCATCGCTGGGCTCGCCATGACGGCTGCAGGCACCGACAGCGCGGCGGCGCCGAGGCCGACGCGCTTCAGGACGCTGCGACGGTCCATCACGAGCTCGTGTTGCTCCTCCGGATCCGGCGCGGCGCTCTCTTCGTCGTGCTGGTGATCGGAATCCACGCAACCCCTCCTTGGTTCGGGTCGAGGCGACCTCTGGGTCCGCGCGAACGTAACACCTGTTCCGACGGGTGTCTAGTAATCTCCCTATCGTATGACGAAAGACCGCACCTACCCTCGCCGAGGGCTCCACGGCGAGCTGGTGCACGATGTCGGCGTACGGATCCTCGGCGGCGAGCTTTCACCCGGCGATTCGCTCGCAGGCGAGTTCGACGAGCAGGACGTCAGCCGCACGGTCGTTCGCGAGGCGGTCAAGGTGCTCGCCGCCAAGGGGCTCATCGTCTCGCGGCCGAAGACGGGCACGCAGGTCCGCGAGCGCCGGTACTGGCACATGCTCGACCCGGACGTGCTCGCCTGGCGGCTCGAGGCGGAGCCCGGGGACGACTTCTACATGGCTGTGTTCGAGACGCGGCGCCTGATCGAGCCGGCCGTCGCCGCGCTGGCGGCGACGCGCGCGGGCGACGACGAGGTCGCCGAGCTCGAGGCGGCGTACGCGCGCATGGTCAAGGCCGCCGGCTCGGACCAGCCGGCGTACATCGAGGCGGACGTCCGCTTCCACGAGCTGATCCTCGAGGGCTGCCACAACGAGCTCCTGACCCACCTCGGCTCGACGCTCCGCGGCGTGTTCCGCGCGACGTTCACGCGCACCCAGGGCATCGCCGAGGAGACACTGCCGCTGCACGAGGCGGTACTGGAGGGGATTCGCGAGGGCGACGCCGAGGCCGCCGAGGCCGCCACGCTCCGCCTGATCGAGACGACCGCGGCGTCCCTCGCGGCCCGCTAGCCATCCCAGGTGTGCTCGAGTAGCACCTTCGCGACCACGCCCTCGCGCGCGTCCATCAGCCGAAACGCGTCGTCGAAGCGGGCGGCGGGGAAGCGGTGGGTCACGAGCGGCTCGAAGTCGACGACCCCACTCGTGAGCAGGCCGACGACGTCGCTCCAGGCGGCCGTCGTGTACGAGAAGCTTCCGATCACGTCCATGTCGCCGACGGTGATCCGATCGGTCGGCAGCTCGAGCGTCCGCCCTTCTCCGGCGATCCCGAGGAGAACGACGCGCCCGCCGGGACGCACGAGCCGGGTCGCAAGCTCGACCGCCTCGGGCGCGCCGGCGGTCTCGAGGACCAGGTCGAGCCCGTCACCGGCGAGGCGCCTCGTCTCGGCGACGGCGTCGACCTCGCCGACCTGCACGGTCGCGCTCGCCCCGAGCCTCTCGGCGAAACGGAGCTCGTCGGAGCGGATGCCGTAGGCGACGAGCGCGCCCGGCGCGTAGAGGCGCGCAAGCGTGAGGGCGAGCGACCCGAGCGTGCCGATCCCGATCACGCCGACCGTCTCACCGGGGCGCGGTCGCCCGCGCTCGAGCCCGCGGAAGACACACGACGCCGGCTCGACCAGCACGGCCGCGTCGAATGAAACGGTCTCCGGCAAGACGTGGACGACGTGCCGCGGCACGACGACGTACTCGCCGTAGCCGCCGCCGCGCGAGAAGCCGACCTGGTCGTAGTTCTCGCAGAAGTTCGTGTGCCCGGCCTTGCAGCGGCGGCAGCGGTTGCAGGGCACCATCCCCTCGCAGACGACGCGCGCGCCGCGCTCGAGATCGGTGACTCCGGGGCCGGTCTCGGCAACCGTGCCGCTCCACTCGTGCCCCGGCACGAGCGGGAACGTGACCCAGCGCGGGTCGGCGAAGCCGCCGTTCAGGATCTCCAGGTCGGTGCGGCAGACCCCCGCCACGCGGCTGCGGACGAGCACTTCGCCCGCGCCGGGCGACGGCGTCTCGACCTCGACGAAGGCGACCTCGTGCGGCCGCTCGATCACGACGGCCTTCATCGCTCGACCCTACCGCGACCGTATAGAAATGGCCGATGGGAACCGGGCGGCCGAGGTCTTGATCCGCGTCGTCCGGCTGCGCGTCGACGGGGAGCCGCGCGTCGCACGGCTCGTCGGAGACGACAGGGCCGCGCTCTACGAGCACGACGACCCCCTGGCGGCCCTCGAGTCGAGCCCGGGGAACGACGTCGTCGAGCTCGCCGGGCGCGAGCTGCTGCCGCCCATCCATGCGCCCGAGATCTGGGGCGCCGGGGTCACGTACGAGCGCAGCCTCGACGCGCGCCTCGGGGAGGCGCAGAGCGGCGCCCGCGACCTGTACTCGCTCGTCTACGAGGCGGAGCGGCCCGAGCTCTTCCTCAAGGACGCCGACATGCGCCGGACGGTGGGGCCCGGCGGCGCGATCCGGGTGCGCAGCGACTCGGGCTGGACGGTCCCGGAGCCGGAGCTCGGCCTCGTCCTCGGCGCCGCCGGGAAGCCGGTCGCCGTGACGATCGCGAACGATGTGTCGAGCCGCGACATCGAGGGGGCGAACCCGCTGTACATCCCACAGGCCAAGGCCTACGCGGGGGCGTGCGCGATCGGGCCTGCGCTCGCGGTGCCTGACGACTGGGACGCGGCCTGGACGATCCGGTTGCGGATCACCGATCGCGGCCGCGAGCTTTTCGCCGGCGAGACGTCGACGGCGAAGATGAAGCGGCGGCTGCCCGAGCTCGTCGACTGGCTCGTGCGCGACAACCCGCTCCCGGCGGGCTCCGTCCTGCTGACCGGCACCGGTCTCGTGCCCCCCGACGACTACACGCTCGCCCCCGGGCACGAGGTTTCCGTCACGATCGACGGCATCGGCACACTCGTGAACACGGTCGCCGAGACTCGAGAGAGAGGTGAATGACGTGATCGAGGCCCCAGCGCGCCCGGCCGGGCGCAACTACGTCGGCGGCGAATGGCGCGCGTCCTCGTCGGGCGCGACGTACACGAAGCAGAACCCGATGCGCCCAGCGGAGGCGGTCGGCGAGTTCTCCGCGTCGACGGAGGCCGACGCCGCCGCCGCGGTCGCCGCCGCCGCCGGTGCGTTCGACGCCTGGGCGGCGCTCCCGCTCGCCCGCCGGGCCGCCTACCTCGTCGCGGCCGCCGCGTCGCTCGAGGCCCGGGTCGAGGAGATCGCGCGCGACATGTCGACCGAGATGGGCAAGCCGCTGCGCGAGGCCCGGCTCGAGACCGGACGTGCTGCGCAGATCCTGCGCTTCGCGGCGAGCGAGGCATTCAGGCCGGTCGGCGAGCACTTCGAGCAGGCGGCAACCGGCGCGCAGGTCTCCACCCACCGCCGGCCCGTCGGCGTGGTCGCCCTGATCACGCCGTGGAACTTCCCGATCGCGATTCCGGTCTGGAAGCTCGCGCCCGCGCTGATCTACGGCAACACGGTCGTGCTCAAGCTCGCCTACGAAGCGCCGCTCACGGGGCTGCACGTCGCCGAGGCGTTCGCGGACGCGGAGCTGCCTGCCGGCGTGCTGAACGTGCTCACCGGGCGCGGGTCGACGGTCGGCGCCGCGCTCGTCCGCGACGCCGCGGGTCCGCGCGATCTCCTTCACCGGCTCGGTTGCGACCGGGCACTGGGTGCGCGACGAGGCGACGAAGGCCGGCAAGCGCGTCCAGCTCGAGCTCGGCGGGCAGAACCCGCTGATCGTGATGGACGACGCCGACCTGCCGCGCGCGGTCGAGGCCGCATACGCGGGCGCATTCTGGTCGGCCGGCCAGAAGTGCACCGCGACGCGCAGGATCCTCGTGCAGGACGGCGTCTACGACGCGTTTCGCGCGCAGCTGCTCGCGCGCATCGAGCGCGGGCGCGTCGGCGACCCGCTCGACCCGGAGGTCGAGGTCGGACCGATCGTCAACGAGTCGCAGTTCGACGAGATCGTGGCGGCGATCGCGCCGCGGTCGCGACGAGGGCGGAACGGTGATCGCCGGCGGCGAGCGCGCCGACGACGACGCGTACCTGATCCCGCCGACCGTGTTCGAGGGCGTCGACGACGACGCGTTTCTCTCCTGCGAGGAGGTGTTCGGCCCGGTCACGACGCTCTACCGCTTCGGCGAGCTCGACGATGCGCTGCGCGCGGGCGAACGCGGTCCCGTTCGGGCTCTCGACCGCGATCTTCACCTCGAGCCTCGGGACGGCGACGCGCTTCCAGCGCGAGGCGCAGGCCGGCCTGATCCACGTCAACTCGCAGACCGCAGGCGCCGACGTGCACGTGCCGTTCGGCGGGATCAAGTCGAGCGGCTACGGACCGCACGAGCAGGGCCGCGCGGCGATCGAGTTCTACACCGAGGTCGTCACGGTCTACGTCGATCCGTAGATCCGTCGCAGTGCCGGGTAGAGCGAGCGGAACCGGCCGTAGCTCTCCGCGTACGCGTCGCGCCAGCGCGGATCGGGCTCGACCGGCGCGCGGACGCGGACGCAGCGCTCGACCGCCTCGGCCGCGTCGGCGAACGCGCCGGCGCGGACGCCCGCGAGCAGCGCGGCGCCGAACGCCGACCCCTCCTCGTACTCGGTCAGCTCGAGCGGCAGGTCGAGCACTGCCGCGACGATCGAGCAGCCAGAGCGGGCTGCGCGCTCCGCCGCCCGACACCCGTGCGGCCTGCGGCTCGACGCCGAGCGCGCGCAGGAGCTCCAGGGAGTCGCGCAGGCCGTAGGCGACGCCTTCGAGCACTGCGCGCCAGAGCGCGCCGCGGTCGTGGCGCAGCGAGAGGCCGGTGAACGCGCCGCGCGCGTCGGGATCGGGGTACGGGGTTCGCTCGCCCGCGAGGTAGGGCGCGAAGAGGAGCCCCTCGGCGCCGGGTTGCCAGGCGGCAGCCTCGTCGTCGAGGACCTCGAAGTCGGCCTGCAGCGCGCGCCGGAACCACGCTGCGGAGCCCGCGGCGCTGAGCATCACGCCCATCGCATGCCACGTGCCGGGCACGGCGTGGCAGAAGACGTGCACCCGCGCCTGCGGATCGGGCGCATAGGCGGGTAGGACGGCGAACACGACGCCCGACGTCCCGAGCACGACCGAGACCGCGCCCGGAGCGGCGATGCCGACCCCGAGCGCCGCAGCCGCCTGGTCGCCGGCGCCGGCAACCTCGGTCGACTCGTACGCCTCCGGCAGCCACTCGAGCGGGATCTCGAGCGCCTCGCAGACCTCCCGCGACCACGCACGCGCGGCGACGTCGAAGAGCAGCGTGCCGGACGCATCGGCCGCGTCGATCGCACGCTCGCCGGTGAGCCGGAAGCGCACGTAGTCCTTGGGCAGCAGGATGTGCGCGATGCGGGAGTAGGCGTCGGGCTCGTGACGCCGCAGCCAGAGCAGCTTCGGCGCGGTGAACCCCGTCAGCGCTCGGTTGCCCGTCAGCTCGATCAGGCGCTCGAGCCCGATGCGCGACTCGATCTCGGCGCACTCCTCCGCCGTACGCTGGTCGTTCCAGAGGATGGCCGGCCGGATCACGTCGCCGTGCGCGTCGAGGCAGACGAGCCCGTGCATCTGCCCCGAGAGACCGACCGGCCCCGCGGGCAGCCGCGCGAGGCACGCCTGCGCTGCGCGCCACCAGTCGTCCGGATCCTGCTCCGACCAACCGGGCTGCGGCGTCGAGAGCGGGTAGCTCTCCTCGGCGGCGGCGAGCACCTCGCCGCGCGTGGAGATCGCGATCCCCTTGACGCCGGACGTGCCGACGTCGATGCCGATCAGTGGGAGTTCATGCGCCAAGCGCGGCGTACACGAGCTCGTAGGCGCGCACTGCGTCCTTCGCCTGCTGGGCCTTGCGGAGCTCGGCCTCGTCGATCCGGCCGGCGACGCCGTCGATGAACCGCCACTGCAGCACGGAGCGCTTGACGGCGCCGACGGCGTCCTCGGTGTACGGGTAGAGGTCGAAGCCGAGCCGCTCGCCGTTCTCGCCGTAGCCTGCCCGCCGCAGCTCGATCGCCAGCTCCAGCGTTTCCATGAACGCCGTCGCGCCGACCATGTTGTCGTCGTCGAACGTGCCCCAGCCGGAGTTCGCGTGCTGGTGGCCGAGGAGCCCTTCGGCGGCGAGCAGCGCCGCGTACTCGGCGAGGCTCTCGCCGTTCATGATCAGGTGCTGCCAGTCCATGTTGACCTTGACGTTGTCGATTCCCTGGGCGCGCAGCTTGTGGATCACGTGCAGCGTCATCCCGATGTTGCGCATCAGGATCTTCATCGCCGGCTCCGAGTTCTTGTGCTCGAGGAAGACGGTCACGCCGCGCCCGGCCGCGTGCTGCGCGGCCTGGCCGATCCCGTCGGTGAACCTCGCCCAGGAGTCCGCGTACGGGGTCTGGAACGGGTAGTTGTAGCCCTCGATCCCGGGCCAGATGATCATCTGGGCGCCGACGTCGGCAGCCAGGTCGATCGCATCGCGCGTCTGCCGCAGGGCCTCGTCTCGCACGTTGTCGTCGGGCGAGCTCAATGCGCCCTTCCCGAAGCGCGGGTCGAGGTGCAGCCCGCTCGCGATGCAGTAGATCCCGTGGCCGTCGAGCGCCTGCTGCACCTCCTCGAGGTTGTCGCGCGAGAGCTCCTGCGGGTAGTGGAACTCGTAGTCGTCCATCAGGTCGCCGAGGCCCGCGACGGCCGTGCGCACCCGGTCCGCCGTGCTCGTCCCCGCGAGCTCCGGCTTGTAACCGCCCGGATTGAACCGCGTCGCCATCGCGCCGAACGCCCAGATGCCGAGACTCGTTCTCATCGTCGCTCCGGCAACACTAAATCGCGGAGCGGCGCAGCCATAGGATCCGCGGCAGATGGAGTTCCGCGACCTGAACGGAAACGGGAGGCTCGACCCCTACGAGGATCCCCGCCGGCCGCTCGACGAGCGGGTCGAGGACCTGCTCGCGCAGCTGACGCTCGAGGAGAAGGCCGGGCTGATGTACCACGCGCCGATCGGCATCGGCGCCGGCGGCGAGCTGCTCGACGTGCCGGCGCCGTTCTCGCCGGTGCCGACGCCGGAGCTCGTCGGCGAGCGGCACATCAACCACTTCAACATCTACTGGTCACCGGGGCCGCGCGAGACGGCCGGCTGGCACAACCGCCTGCAGCGGCTCGCGGAGGGAACGCGTCTCGGGATCCCGGTGACGATCTCGAGCGACCCGCGCCACGGGTTCAGCGACAACCCGGCGACGAGCCTGTCGTCCGGCGCGCTCTCGTCGTGGCCGGAGCCGATCGGGCTCGCCGCCGCGGGCGACGAGGAGCTGTTGAACGCGTTCGGCGACGTCGCGCGGCAGGAGTACGTCGCGCTCGGGATCCGCGCCGCGCTGCACCCGACGGCCGACCTGTGCACCGAGCCACGCTGGGCGCGCACCTCGGGCACCTTCGGCGAGGACGCCGAGCTCTCGTCGCGGCTGCTCGGGGCGTACATCCGCGGCTTCCAGGGCGACGAGCTCGGCCCCACGAGTGTCGCGTGCATGACGAAGCACTTCCCCGGCGGCGGGCCGCAGGCCGACGGCGAGGATCCCCACTTCGCGAACGGCAAGGACCAGGTCTACCCGGGCGACAACTTCGAGTACCACCTGCTGCCGTTCGAGGCCGCGTTCGCCGCCGGGACCGCGGCGATCATGCCCTACTACGGACGCCCGGTCGGAACCGAGCTCGAGGAGGTCGGGTTCGGCTTCAACCGTCAGGTGATCACCGGGCTCCTGCGCGAGCGGTTCGGCTTCGACGGCGTCGTCTGCACCGACTGGGGCCTCGTCAGCGACGCAGACCTGGGCGACTGGGTCTTCCCCGCGAAGTGCTGGGGCGTCGAGGAGCTGTCGCACGCGGACCGCCTCGCGAAGATCATCGACGCAGGCTGCGACCAGCTCGGCGGCGAGAACGAGCCGGCGCTGCTCGTCGAGCTGGTGCGCTCGGGACGCATCTCGGAGGAGCGCCTCGACGCGTCCGTGCGGCGACTGCTCCGCGTCAAGTTCCGCCTCGGGCTCTTCGACGACCCGTATGTCGACGAGGCGGCGGCGGTGGAGATCGCAGGCCGCGACGACTTCCGGCGCGCCGGCGAGGACGCGCAGCGCCGCTCGCTCGTCCTGCTCGCGAACGACGGCATCCTTCCCGTCTCCTCGCGGCCGCGCCTGTACGTCGAGGGCGTCGACCCTGCGACTGCAGCGAGCTACGGCGACGTCGTCGACTCACCGGCCGACGCCGATCTTGCCGTCCTCCGCGTCGCGGCACCGTTCGAGCCCCGGGAGGGCTTCCTCGAGAGCATGTTCCACCAGGGCAGCCTCGAGTTCCGCGCCGCGGAGCGCGAGCGCATCCTCGCCGTCGCGGCGCAGGTGCCCACCGTCGTAGACGTCTTCCTCGACCGGCCGGCGATCCTCACGGAGATCGCCGGCGGCGCCGCGGCGCTCGTCGCGAACTTCGGGGCAGCGGACGCCGCCGTGCTCGACCTCGTCTTCGGCCGATTCGCGCCGAGCGGGAAGCTGCCGTTCGAGCTGCCGTCCTCGACGGAGGCGGTCCTCCGGCAGCTCCCCGATGTTCCGTACGACTCGGACGCGCCCCTCTATCCGTTCGGGCACGGGCTGTCGTACTGAGCCGGGTGCCCGAACCCGAAGCCGCAGCGCGAGTCATCTAGCGGCTTGATCTGAAAAGCCGAACGCCTGTGGCTGGTGGCTGAGACACGTCGCATCTCGGCCGGGTCGGGCTTGTCCGTAGCCACCGCTACGGGCTACGCCCGCCCCGTCCAAGCTGATCGGTCTCGCCATCCCCACAGTCATCCAATTCCACATCAAGCCTCTAGCCGCGGAACCTGAGCACGATGACCGCGAGGAGGTAGGCGAGCCCGCCGATCGCCCCCAGCCACGAGTAGGGCGAACCGCTGTGACCGCGGGCGACCGCGACCGCGAAGCCGGCGATGATCGCCGTGATCACCGCCAGCCCTGCGATCGCGGTGGCATGGATGTCGATCTGCTTGAACCGTTCGTCGCGCCCGTCGCCGCGGAGGCCGCGGATCGTCTCGCTCCGACCGCCCACCAGGAACACCGCGCCGAACGCCGCCAGGATCAGGAGCGACAACACTCCTCCCGTCGGGTCACCGCCGATCCACAGCGCCACGAGCAGCACGAGCCCGAGCGCGACCGAGAACAGCGGCAGGAACCATTTCGACTTAGTCATCCCCATCGAACATCTCCTCTACCGGCGTGTCGAAGAACCTCCCGAGGGCGAGCGCGAGCGGCAGCGACGGCAGGTAGCGCCCCTGCTCGATCGAGTTGATCGTCTGCCGGGAGACGCCCATCGCCGACGCCAGCTCGCCCTGCGACAACCCGCGCTCGCTTCGCAGCTCGCGCACGTGGTTCCTCATCGACCGTTCACCTCGCTGACAAGTTTCCTTGACTGTCAAGGTATCTTGACAGCGAGCCGATGTCAAGTTCGCTTTACGTTTCGGTGCCAGGCACGGAACTGCCTGGCACCGATCCTCAGCTCACGCCGAGCGCGCCGCGGATCGTGTCGAGCGCCTTCGACTCGTTCGGCGCGACGCCCTTCGCCGCCTCCGCGACCGACTCGGAGACGTCGAGCACGAGCTTGCGGTAGGCGTCCACGTCGTCCGGCGCCTTCGCTTGCAGCGCGGCGACCGCCGTCTTCAGGTTGTCGACGGTTTCCTGCTCGACCTCCTGCGGCGACGACGTCAGCCCGAACGGCTTCGCGTGCGTGCCGGCCAGCTGGCGGACCAGGTCGCTCTCGTTCTGCTCGTGCGCTGCGGCGAGATGCTTCGCGAGCGCGTTCGCCTCCTTGAACGTGTCGAAGAACCCACGGTCTGCGATCGCGACGAGCGCACCGGCCCCGGTGACGCCCTTCTCCATCGCCTCCCACTCGGCCTCGGTGAAATCGGCCTTGGTCGCCATCGCGGCTCCCTCCTTTCTACGCCGGCACCGGGGGCAGCGCGGCGAGCGCCATTGCGAGCTCGTTCTCGTCGTACAGCCCGTCCCTCAGGTTCCCGGCGAAGTAGTCGATGTACGCCTGCATGTCGAAGTGCCCGTGGCCGCAGAGGTTGAAGAGGATCGTCTCGGCGACGCCCTCCTCGCGGCAGCGCACCGCCTCGTCGATCGTCGCCTTCACGGCGTGGTTCGCCTCGGGCGCGGGCACGATGCCCTCGGCGCGGGCGAACTCGACGCCTGCGGCGAACACTTCCGTTTGTGCATAGGCCCGCGCCTCGATCAGGCCGAGCTCGTGCAGGTGGCTGACCATCGGCGCCATCCCGTGGTAGCGGAGCCCACCGGCGTGGAAGCCGGGAGGGACGAAGATCGAGCCGAGCGTGTGCATCTTCACGAGCGGCGTCAGGTGGCCCGTGTCGCCGAAGTCGTAGGCGTAGGTGCCGCGCGTGAGGGTCGGGCACGCCGCCGGCTCGACCGCGATCACGCGCACGTCCGGCCCGCCTCGGAGCTTCCGCCCGATGAACGGGAACGTGAGCCCGGAGAAGTTGCTGCCGCCGCCGGTGCAGCCGATGAGCACGTCCGGGTAGTCGCCCGCGAGCTCGAGTTGCTCGAGCGCCTCCTCGCCGATCACCGTCTGGTGCATCAGCACGTGGTTCAGCACCGAGCCGAGCGAGTACTTCGTGTCGTCGCGCTGCGCGGCGACCTCGACCGCCTCCGAGATCGCGATGCCGAGGCTGCCCGTCGAGTCCGGGTGCTCGGCCAGGATCGCGCGCCCGCTCTCGGTCGAGTCCGACGGGCTCGCGACGCAGCGCGCACCGAACGACTCCATGAGCGCGCGGCGGTACGGCTTTTGGTCGTAGCTGACCTTCAC
Source organism: uncultured Thermoleophilia bacterium (assembly GCA_963742615.1). Taxonomy (GTDB): domain Bacteria; phylum Actinomycetota; class Thermoleophilia; order Gaiellales; family Gaiellaceae; genus PALSA-600. Next base: position 418,124 of record CAVUMS010000006.1, read on the forward strand.
CATGAACACGTCGACCTCGAGGCCGAAGATCGCCCCGGCGAACGCGAGCGCCGAGCCCCACTGGCCGGCGCCGGTCTCGGTCGTGAGCCGCCGCACGCCCTCCTGCTTGTTGTAGAAGGCCTGCGCGACCGCGGTGTTCGGCTTGTGGCTCCCGCTCGGGGAGACGCCCTCGTACTTGTAGTAGATCTTCGCGGGCGTCTCGAGGGCCGCCTCGAGGCGGCGCGCGCGGTGCAGCGGCGTCGGGCGCCACTGCCGGTAGACGTCCCTGATCTCCTCGGGGATCTCGATCCGCTGCTCGGTCGAGACCTCCTGCAGGATGATCTGCATCGGGAAGATCGGCGCGAGGTCGTCCGGGCCGATCGGCTCCCCCGTGCCGGGGTGCAGCGGCGGCGGCGGAGGCGACGGCAGGTCGGCCGCGAGGTTGTACCAGGCGTCCGGCAGCCGGCTCTCGTCGAGGACGAACTTGACGGTCTCTCCCACGGCACGCCTCCTCGTCTCGTCTACGAGACACGAGTGTAGGGTGCGCGCGTGCCAGGCGGCGGCGACACTCAGCACGCGCGCGCACCCGACGGGCGACAGCTGGCTCTTGCCGAATGGGGCGACCCGAACGGCTTCCCGGTGTTCGCGCTGCACGGCACGCCGAACTCGAGACTCGCGCGGCACTACGACACCGGAAAGTACGTCGCTGCAGGCGCGCGCGTGATCACGTACGACCGCCCCGGGTACGGGCAGTCGGACCGTCGTGCGGGACGTCGCGTGGTCGACTGCGTCGGCGACGTCGAGGCAATCGCCGACGCGCTCGGGATCGCGCAGTTCGCCGTGACCGGCGCGTCCGGCGGCGGGCCGCACTCGCTCGCCGTCGCCGCGCGCCTGCCCGACCGCGTCACACGGGCCGCCTGCGAGGTCTCGCCGGCGCCGTACGACATCGCCGACTTCGACTGGTTCGAAGGCATGGACCCACTCAACGTCAAGGAGTTCGGCTGGGCCCTCGAGGGCGAGCACGTGCTCGTGCGCGAGCTCGAGCGGGAGGCCGCGGCCGTCCTCGAGCGCGTCGCCGCGGATCCGGCCAACATCCTCGGCGACGACTGGGGGCTGTCGGCGAGCGATCGTGCCGAGCTCGCCCGGCCCGAGCGGCGCGAGATCATCCGCCAGGACGTCGCGGAGGCGCTGCGGGCCGGCGTCCATGGATGGGCGGACGACGACCTCTGCTTCGCCGCGCCGTGGGGCTTCGACGTGTCGGAGATCCGGGTCCCCACCCGCGTCGTCTACGGCGTCACCGACGTGCTCGTTCCGGCCCGCCACGGCGAGTGGCTCGCCCGGAACGTCCCGAACGCCGAGGTCGTCGCGGAGGACGGTCTCGGCCACCTCGGCGACCCCGAGCTCGTGACCGAGCGGCTCGGCTGGCTCGTCGCGCCCGTCTGACGCGCGCTCTCGACCGGCGCGCTCTGGACACGAAACGAGGTCGCGCAGTATCCTTGCGCCGCTCGAGCGCTGGCACCTGGCGGCACGGGCGCGGCACCCTTCACCACCAGGTGCAGAAGGGACCCCGTTTGCTGACGGCGTCTTCCACTGCCTGGCAGATCGGCCTCGTGCTCGGCATCGTCGTGATCGCCGTCGCGGCGGCGATCGTGATCACGATCGTCCTGCTCGCGAAGCGGATCGCGGCGCAGGCGAAGACGGCCGAGCAGGCAGTCGAGGTCGTGCGAGCGCAAACCGCCGAGCTCGGCGGGATCGCGCGGATCAACGACTCCGGCGTCCGGATCCTGCACTCGGCGCGCGCTCTGCGAAAGGCGGCGGTCGGCAAGTGATCCTCGCGCTGTCGGGGCACGGCTACTGGTGGACGGCCCTTGCGATCGGCCTCGTCGCCGCGCTCGTGGTCGCCGTCCTCCTGGCGATGCTCATCCAGTACGTCGTGAGCATCGACAGATCGGTCGGCAACCTGCTCGAGATCGCCGGCAAGGTGGGCGCGAACACCGCGAACATCCCGCAGCTGACCGCGACCGCGCCGGTGCTGCGCCAGATCGTCGACGAGGCCGTGATCCAGGACGGCTACATGAACGCGCTCACCGACGGCTACGGGGATGCGGCATGAGCGAAACGCACTTGCTCGTCCTCCTGAGCGTGATCCTGGCGGGCGTCGTGGTGATCGTGCTCGCCGCCGCGCTGATCGTCGTGCGCACGCGTCTCGAGTCGATCTCCGCCAACCTGGCGACGCTCGGCGGCGCCCTCGCAGGCGTCGAGGCCGACCATCTCCGCCCGCTCGAGGGCGCGGTCACCGCGATCAACGAGCAGTTCGACATCATCCTCGGCGCGCTCCCCGGCATCGCGCACAAGGCGGCGATCGTCGCCGAGCGGAGGCCGCGATGACTCTCTGGTGGATCGGCGACGTGATCCTGCTCGTCGTGCTGCTGCCGGTTGTCGTCTATCTGCTGAGCGGCGTCCTGAAGGCGGCGCAGAGCATCGTCCCGAGCGTGCGGCAGATCGCGACGGTCGCTGCCGCAGGCTCGAAGGACCTCGACTCCGCCGCGCTGCTCGTGAGGACGCAGGAGCAGGTCGCCCAGACGGTCGCGGGCGTCGCAAACTACGGCGGCTCGCTCGACGTAATCCTGGACGACGCGGAGTAAGGAGAGGCTCGTGCCCGCAGCCGGAGTCGTCATGGTGATCGCTGTCGTCCTGATCGTGCTCGCGCTCGTCTACTACCTCCTCTCGACGATCGTCGCGCTGCGCAAGATCACGAAGGGCCTCGACGAGGTGATCGCCGACGTGAGCGGGATCGTCGAGAAGAGCGCGCCCGTCAACGGGATCGTGACCGCGATCAACGAGCAGCTCGACGCCGGCGTCGACTTGCTCGAGGGCCTGCTCGTCAAGAAAACGGGGCTGGTCGACGCGGTGGGGCTCGTCGAGAGCGTCTACCCCGGCTCCGGCCGCGGCGGGCTTCCGGAAGTTCCCCGAGTCGACGACGCTGACCTCGCCCCGGATCGGCGAGGTCTACACGAAGGGCACGCTCACGCTGGCGCGACTCGGCCGCGAGGCGCCGATCGCCGGTGCAAGCCCGAACGGCCCGGCGCTGCGCGACACCGAGAGCGGCAGCCTCGCCGCGCGCCTCCTCTATCCCGAACAGCGCCAGACCGCGCCCGAGAAGATGCCGCGGTCGCCGGTGATCGGCACCGACTCCCCCGAGCAGTACGAGCAGCGCGACGACATCGGCAAGCCTCGTAAGCAGCTTCCGACCCGTTCCTAGAAAGGAGCCAGGTGCAGACCCCTGCGGCATTCGACTACGAGCGCGCGACGAGTGTCGACGGCGTGATCGCGTCGCTGCAGCGAGGCGGCCCGGGAGCCCGCGTGATCGCCGGTGGTCACAGCCTCCTGCCGATGATGAAGCTGCGCCTCGCGAACCCGTCGCACCTGATCGACATCAACGACCTCGAGGAGCTCCAGTACATCCGGGAAGAGGGCGCGGAGATCAGGATCGGAGCCCTGACGCGGCACGTCGAGCTCCTGAAGTCCGAGCTGCTCGCGCACCGGTTCCCGATCTTCCGCGACGCGGAGACGGTGATCGCCGACCCCGTCGTCCGGAACCGCGGCACGATCGGCGGTTCGCTGTGCCAGGCCGACGCCGCCGAGGACCTGTCGGCCGTCTGCAGCGCGGTCAAGGCGAGCGTGGTGATCCGGGGAGCGGCCGGGGAGCGAATAGTGAGCATGGAGGACTTCCACGTCGGCCCGTACACCACCGCCGTCGGCGACGCCGAGCTGCTCACGGAGATCCGGATCCCGGTTCGCGCCGGCTGCGGCAGCGCCCACGAGAAGGTCGAGCGCCGCGCCGGCGACTGGGCGATCGCCGCGGCATCGGCGGCCGTCTGGATCGAGGGCGGAGTGATCGCCGAGGCCGGTATCGCGCTCAGTGCGGTCGGCCTGACCACGATCCACGCGACGCGCGCCGAGCAGCTGTTGCAGGGCAGGGCGCCGTCGGAGGAGCTCTTCGCCGAGGCCGGTCAGGTCGCGTCGGCCGACTGCTCGCCGACGGCCGACGGGCGGGGGCCCGTCGACTACAAGCGCCACCTCGCAGGCGTGCTCACCGCCCGCGCACTCGCACGAGCAAGCGCCCGCGCACACGATCAGGGGGTCGGAGCATGAACGTCACGATCAGCATCAACGGTCAGGCGGTCTCGCGCGAGATCGAGCCGCGGCTGCTGCTCGTCCACTTCATCCGCGACACGCCCGGCCTGACGGGGACGCACTGGGGCTGCGACACCTCGAACTGCGGCGCGTGCGTCGTCCTGCTCGACGGCAGCCCGGTCAAGTCCTGCACCATGCTCGCAGCGATGGCCGAGGGCCACGAGATCCGCACCGTCGAGTCGCTCGAGCGGGACGGTGTGCTCGACCCGGTGCAGCAGGGCTTCCACGAGCTGCACGCCCTGCAGTGCGGCTTCTGCACGCCCGGAATGATGATGACGGCGCGCGCGTCTGCTCGACGAGAACCCGGACCCGTCCGAGGATGAGATCCGTACCGCTATCTCCGGCGGCATCTGCCGTTGCACGGGCTACAAGAACATCGTCGCGGCGATCCGCTGGGCCGCCGACCAAGAGGCCGCTGCAAAACAGGGGGTGACCGCATGACGAGTGTTGTCAGTGACACCGTCGAGAATTTGCCGAGTCGCGACAAGGAGCGTCCGATCGGGTTCGGCCGGCTGAAGCGCAAGGAGGACGCGCGTTTCATCCGCGGCAAGGGCACGTACCTCGACGACATCCGTCTGCCGGGGATGGTCCACGGCGCGATGCTGCGCAGCCCGTTCGCGCACGCGCGCATCGTCTCGATCGACACCTCGCGCGCGCTCGCGCACCCCAACGTCGCCGCCGTGATCACAGCCAAGGATCTCGAGACGCTCGGGCTCGCGTGGATGCCGACGATCTCCTACGACACGCAGGCAGTGCTCGCGGGCGACAAGGTGCGCTTCCAGGGCCAGGAGGTCGCGTTCGTGATCGCGACCGACGAGTACTCGGCGAACGACGCGCTCGGGCTGATCGACGTCGAGTACGAGCCGCTGCCGGCCGTCGTCAACGCGCGCAAGGCGCTCGACCCCGACGCGCCGCTGATCCGCGACGACAAGGCGGGCCAGCGAGACAACCTGGCAAGCCCGCTCTGGGAGGCCGGCGACCAGGAGGCGACCGACCGCGCCTTCGCCGAGGCGGACACGGTGGTCACGCGCGACATCATCTACCCGCGCTGCCATCCGGCCCCGCTCGAGACGTGCGGGATGATCGCCGACTTCAATCCCGAGACCGGCCAGCTCGATATCTACAACGGGAACCAGGCGCCGCACGCGCACCGGACGGTGTACGCACACGTCGCGGGCCTCGCCGAGCACATGATCCGCATTCAGTGCCAGGACATCGGCGGCGGGTTCGGCAACAAGGTGCCCGTGTACCCCGGGTACGTATGCGCGATCGCCGGCTCGATCGTCGCCGGCGTACCGGTGAAATGGGTCGAGAACCGCTCCGAGAACCTGATGTCGACCGGCTTCGCGCGCGACTACGTCATGCACGCGGAGATGTGCTCGAAGGACGGGAAGATCACCGGCCTCCGCGTCGACGTGATCGCAGACCACGGCGCGTTCGACTCGACCGCGCAGCCGACGAAGTTCCCGGCCGGGTTCTTCCACATCGTCTGCGGGTCGTACGACCTCCAGGCGTCGCACGTCCAGGTCAAGGCCGTCTACACGAACAAGGCGCCGGGCGGCGTCGCGTATCGCTGCTCGTTCCGCATCACGGAGGCGGTCTACCTCGTCGAGCGGATGGTCGACGCCCTCGCGCTCGAGATGACGGTCGACCCGATCGAGCTGCGCATGCGGAGCTTCATCAAGCCGGAGCAGTTCCCGTACGAGACGACCACCGGCTGGACGTACGACTCCGGAAACTACGCCGAGACGATGCGCGTGGCCATGGAGATCGCCGGCTACGAGGAGCTGCGGCGCGAGCAGGCGGAGAAGCGCGCGCGTGGCGAGCTGATGGGCATCGGCGTCTCGTTCTTCACCGAGGGCGTCGGCGCCGGGCCGCGCAAGCACATGGACATCCTCGGGCTCGCGATGAACGACGGCGCCGACCTGCGTATCCACCCGTCGGGCAAGGCTGTCGTCTCGATCAGCGCGCAGACCCAGGGCCAGGGGCACGAGACGACGTTCGCGCAGATCGTCGCCGAGGAGCTCGGGATCCCGCCCGAGGACGTCGAGGTGCGCCACGGCGACACCGACCGGTCGCCCTACGGCCTCGGCACGTACGGCAGCCGCTCGACGCCCGTGTCGGGCGGCGCGGTCGCGATCGTCTCGCGCAAGGTGCGCGACAAGGCGCGGCTGATCGCCTCGACGATGATGGAGGCGCGCCCCGAGGACCTCGCCTGGGAGAAGGGCCGCTGGTACGTCAAGGGCGACCCGGAGAAGGGTGTGCTGATCGAGGAGATCGCCGAGCGGGCCTACAACGGCGAGGAGCTGCCCGAGGGCATGGAGGGCGGCCTCGACGCACAGGTGATCTACGACCCGCCGAACCTCACCTACCCGTACGGCGCCTACATCGCGGTGGTCGACATCGACCCCGACACCGCGCGGGTGACGGTCCGGCGGTTCATCGCCGTCGACGACTGTGGCGTTCGCATCAACCCGATGGTCGTCGAAGGCCAGATCCACGGCGGCCTCGCGGAGGGCGTCGGGATCGCGCTGATGGAGGTGATCACCTTCGACGACGAGGGCAACTGTCTCAACTCGTCGTTCATGGACTACCTGATCCCGACGGCGCTCGAGTGCCCGGACTTCGAGCTGGGCGAGACGGTCACGCCGTGCCCGCACCACCCGCTCGGCGCGAAGGGCGTCGGCGAGTCGCCGAACGTCGGGTCGCCGCCCGCGATCGTGAACGCCGTCATCGACGCACTGCACGCGACGCACGGCGTCGACCACATCGACATGCCCTGCACCCCGGCTCGGGTCTGGGCGGCGATGCAGGGGCGCCCAGAGCCACCGCAATGATGAGCGCCGCCGTGTCGCGGCGGGCAGCCGAGCTCACCGCAGAGGGCACGGCATTCGTGACCGCGACGGTCGTCCGCGCCCAGCGCCCGACCAGCGTGCGCGCCGGCGACGTCGCCCTGGTGCTCGCCGATGGCACGATCGAAGGGTTCGTCGGCGGCATCTGCGCGCAGCAGAGCGTGAGTGTCTACGCGTTGAAGGCAATCGAGTCGGAGGAGGCGGTGCTCTTGCGGATCGTTCCCGACGGGCCCGTGGGCGAGGACCCGGGAACCGGCCGCGAGATCGCGGTCGAGGAAGGCGCGGTGACGGCGCAGAACCCCTGTCTGTCTGGTGGCGCGATCGAGATCTTCCTCGAGCCGGTGCTACCCGCAGCCGCGCGTGCTCGTCGTCGGGGAGACGCCGATCGCAGCGGCGCTGGTCTCGCTCGGCACCGAGCTCGATCTGGCCGTCCTCCCGGTGTCGGGCGGCACGCCCGAGCCGGCGGTTGGCGACCTCGCGCTGGTGGTCGCCGCACACGGCCGGGACGAGCTGCACACGCTGCGGCGGGGGCTCGAGGTGGGCGTCCCCTACGTCGGGCTGGTCGCGAGCCACAAGCGCGGCGCGGGCGTGCTCGCGGAGCTGCGGGCAGACGGCGTGAGCGAGGCGGAGATCGAGCGGATCGATGTGCCGGCCGGGCTCGATATCGGGTCGCGGACCGCAGCCGAGATCGCGCTGTCGATCCTCGCCTCGGTGGTCGCCGCGCGCCGCGGGAAACGTGCGGCCGCGCCCGGCAACACGCAGATCTCCGTTGCCGCACCCACGGCGACGCTTGGCGTCGACCCGATCTGCGGCATGACGGTTGCCGCCGTCCCGGGCACGCCGTCCCTGGAGCACGAGGGCAGGACCGTCTACTTCTGCTGCGACGGCTGCAAGTCGAAGTTCGAGGCGCAGCACCGGGCCGCATGACGGTGCCGTCACCCGCGGGGGAGGCGGCCGACGAGCTTCGCCGGCTCGCGCCCGACATCCAGACGCTCGCGCTGCGACTCGCCGACGTCGACTACCTCGTCGACGAGGGGCTCGCCACGTCGCTGTTCCTGAGCCTGCGCCTACCGCAGCCGCTGCTCCTGGAGGGCGAGGCGGGCGTCGGCAAGACGGAGGCCGCGAAGTCGCTCGCGGCGGTGCTCGACACGCCGCTCCACCGCCTGCAGTGCTACGACGGGATCGACGCAGCCGAGGCGCTTTACGAGTGGAACTATCCCCGCCAGCTGCTCGCGATCCGGCTCGCCGAGTCGAGCGGGTCGCCGCTTCGCGAGGAGGAGCTGTTCGGGCCGGACTACCTGATCCGCCGCCCGCTGCTGCGCGCACTTGAACATCCGGGGCCTCGTCCGGCCGTCTTGCTCGTCGACGAGATCGATCGCGCGGACGACGACTTCGAGGCGTTCCTGCTCGAGCTGCTCGCGGACGCGAGCGTGACGATCCCGGAGATCGGCACGATCCACGCGACCCACCCGCCGATCATCGTGCTGACGTCCAACCGGACGCGCGACCTGCACGACGCCGTCAAGCGGCGCTGCCTGTACCACTGGATCGCGTACCCGACGCCGCAGCGCGAGGTGGAGATCGTCCGTCGTCGCGTGAAGGGCGTGTCCGAGTCGCTGGCCGTCCAGGTCGCGAACGCCGTCTCGCGGATGCGCGAGAGCGACGTGCAGAAGCCGCCCGGGATCGCGGAGGCGATCGACTGGCTCGCGGCGCTCAAGGTGCTCGGCATCGAGCAGCTCGACGCCGCCGCAGCCGAGCGCACGCTCGGGTCGGTGCTCAAGTACAGCGAGGACCAGGAGGCGATCCGCACGGCCGGCCTCGACCAGCTCGTGCGTGCCGGTGACTGACAAGGCGAGCTTCGGCGTCGAGACGATCGACCTCGATCTCCCGGCGCTCGCCGGCGCGCTGTCCCGGCGGCTGCACGACGCCGGCGTGCCGGTCACGCCCGGCCGTGCGATCGAGCTCACACGGGCGCTGACGCTCGTCCGTCCCGTCGGGCGCAGGCAGCTCTACTGGACCGCACGCGCCGTGTTCGTCTCTGACCCCTCGCACGTTGCGGCGTTCGACGCTGTGTTCTCGACGGTCTTCGGAGCCCGCACCGGCCGCGACGAGTTCGAGCCCGACGAGCTCCCTGCGCGCGCCGCGCCGGACGACCGGCCACGCTCCGATCACGCCGCCTCACATTCCGATGCCGGCGCGGGCATCCCCTCGCCCGCGCTGGGCGAGACCGACGCGGCAGGAAGAGGCCGAGCTCGAGCTGCCGGTCGCGCGCGCGAGCGACGAGGAGCTGCTGCGGCGGAAGAGCTTCGACGCGCTGCAGCCGGCGGAGCTCACGCAGCTCCATGAGCTCATGGCGCAGTTGCGCCTCGCGACCCCGCCGCGCCGCACGCGCCGCTACGAGCGCCGGCGGCGCGGCGAGCGCGTCGACCTCCGGCGGACGCTGCGGCTCGGCCTGCGCACCGCCGGAGACCCGGTCACCCTCGCACGGCGCCGGCGGCGCGTCTCGCCGCGCCGGCTCGTGCTGCTCTGCGACATCTCCGGCTCGATGGAGCCCTACGCGCGCGCCTACCTGCAGTTCCTGACGTCCGCGGCTCGGCCCGGCTCCGGCGCCGAGGCGTTCGTCTTCGCGACGCAGCTGACGCGCGTCACGCGCGCGCTCGCCGCGCGCAACCCCGACCGCGCGTTCCAGCGCGCCGCCACCGCCGCGCCCGACTGGTCGAGCGGCACGCGCATCGGTGAGGCGCTGCGCGAGTTCAACGACCGGCACGGGCGCAGAGGCATGGCGCGCGGCGCCGTGGTCGTGATCCTCTCCGACGGCTGGGAGCGCGGCGACCCACTGCTCGTGGCACGCGAGATGGAGCGCCTGTCTCGCCTTGCCCACCGGATCGTCTGGGTCAACCCGCGAGTCGGCGCCGAGCAGTTCGCCGCCCGGTCGGGCGGCATGGCGGCCGCGCTGCCGTACTGCGACGCGCTCGTCTCCGGCCACAGCTTCGAGGCGCTCGGCGAGGTCGTCGCGGCGATCGGCGCCGAGTCGTGGACGAGGCCCGCTCCCGCCGATCCGGACACGAACGGCGACGGCGCCGATCCATGGCCCAGCGCGACCCCGGTCGCCGGCAGCTCGGTCGCGATGCCGAGCGGCCAGTCCCCGAGCCGGGGGCGCACGACGCCGGGGTGGGTGACCGAGTGACCGAGGGCGACGTCAAGCGCTGCATCTATCCCGGCTGCGACCGGCCCGCCGTGCCCCCGCATCAGCTCGGCGGGCCGCAGCCCGCCTTCTGCGACCTCGACGAGCACAACGCCTTGACCGCCCACCTGGAGCGTCAGAGACTTGCGCGCAGCGAGCGCCACCCACCGGAAGGAGACGAGAGCGATGGCTGACGAGGCTTACCGCGCGGTCTTTCTGCGCGTCCACCCGACGGGGAAGATGGTGCTCAGCCTGACGACGGACGCCGACGGCAACGAGGGGAGCTACGCGGAGCTCGTCGCAAAGGAGCTCGGCGTCCCGCCGCTCGACGTAAAGGTGGTCCCCGCCGACACGAATCGCTTCGGCATCGGCCACGGATTCAACACGGCGCCGTCGCAAGGCACAGCGGCAGCAGTCGTCAGCGCCTCCGGCAAGATCCGCGCGAAGGCGCAACTGCTCGCCGGCATGGCGCTCGACGCGGCGCCGGACACCCTCGAGTGGTCGAACGGCGCCTGGATCGGCGGCGATCCCGCCGATCCGACGCGCGTGAAGACGATCGAAGAGATCGCGCTGTACGCGCACGGCACCGGGCCGCTGCCGCCCGGGGTCGAGGGCGGGCTCGACGCTCAGACCGTCTACCGGGACTGATCGCCGTCCACGTCCTCGTCGCCGTCGGCCGATGCCGTGGGTGCGGACGAACAGGAAGATGAAGAACCCGGCGACCGCGGCCAGGATGAACGCCATGCCGGTCGCGATGCCGATCGCGGCCATCCCGAGCAGCAGGAAGCAGAAGAAGAGCAGCGCCCACAGGAAGCTCGAGATCCCCGGATCGAGAATCGGCCCGTGCACGACCGGCGCCGACTCGACCAACTCGGCCGTCGCTCGCTGCTCCGACGCGTCGACCTCGACCTCCACCTCGTCGGCGACCTTCAGAGCGCCGAAGAGCGCCGAGTACGGCTTCATCCCCCAGTCGGTCTGCCTGACGACCGCTTTCCCGCTCAGCTGACCGCTCTCGCCGACGGTCACGTCGACGGCGAACGGCCTCGTTTCGCCTACGAGCGTGAGCTCACCCTGCACGTGCAGGCTGCTGCCGTCCGCGGCCGGCTCGACCGCCGTCGAGCGGAAGCTGATCGCCATCCCCTTCAGGATCTCGCCGTCGATCGTCTCCTCGATGCTCGCCCTGTCCTCGTCGCCGAGCGGTTGCATGCCGCCGGTGCCCTGCAGCACGCGCAGCGAGGCGGCATCGACGTCCAGCACGAGGCTCGACGGCATCGAGCCGTCCCCCACGTCGAGCGTCGCCTCCCACGCGGTGACGTGCAGCAGCAGGTCGTGCCCCGCCTTCGCCGCAGCTCCGCCGCGGCCCGTGCGCACCGAGAGCGTGGCGTTCTCAGGTCCGAGCTTGTGGGTGCCCGCCGCAATCGGAATGCGCGGAGCCTAATCGTCTAGTCATCGTCTAGTCTCTCTGCCCGATGGCGGTCGAGCTCGAGCACTCGTTCACGACCACGAAGCCGATCGATGACAGCTTCGCGGCGATCCTGGACCTGGACAGGCTCGTGCCGTGCGTCGAGGGAGGAAGCGTGCTCGAGCGGAGCGGGCCCGAGTCGGTACGCGCGCAGATCTTCATCAAGATGGGCGCGATGTCGATGACGTTCGCCGGGACGCTCGACGTCGTCGAGCAGGACGCCGCTGCGCACCACGCGGTGATGGAGGTCAAGTCGAAGGAGGAAGGTGGCTCGGGCTACGCGAACGCCACCGTCACGTTCGACCTGGTCGACGGCGGCGGGACGATCCGCACGAACGCGCAGATCACCGGCAAGGCTGCATCGATGGGCGAAGGGGTCGTCGTCGGCGTGCTCGACGCGCTGATCACCGACTTCGCCGGCAAGGTCGGCTCGATTTAGCAGGCGATGGCGACGATCTCGATGCGGCAGATTCGCGAGGGTGAGGTGCCCTTCGACGGCGGGACCGCGGTCCAGCACGATCCGGAGCGGCCGGTCTTCCGGGGGAACGGCCCCGACGACTACGTCTGCGCCGAGTGCGGGAACGTGCTCGCCGAATCGATGAACGTGATCCAGATGACGAAGAAGGTCCGGATCCGCTGCGGCCGCTGCGGAACGGTGAACGTCTCGGTGATCGACGGCTACGAGGTCGCCCAGCGTCAGGCCGCCGCGGGCGGCGAAACGGAAACTCGGAGGAGCACATGAGCACAGCGACGGCGACGGCCGGGAACGCCGGCCCGCTCGGCCGGCCCCGCGGGGTCGGGTTCGGAATCCTCTTGTTCATCGTCACGTTCGGCCTGTACGGCTGGTACTGGGCGTTCAAGACGCAGGAGGAGATGCGCCAGCGGACGGGCGACGGCCTCGGTGGAGTGGTCGGGCTCGTGATCTGGATCCTGCTCAACCCCGTGAGCGCGTTCGTGATCCCCTCCGAGATCGGGAAGATGTACGCGCGGGACGGGCGCCGGCCGCCGGTGACCGGCTGGACGGGGCTCTGGCTGTTCCCGTTCGGATTCTTCATCGTCACGGCGATTCTCTGGTTCGTGAAGGTCCAGGGCGCGCTCAACGACTACTGGGAATCGGCCGGCGCGTCGGCGCCGGGCAGCGCCTAGCGAAGGACGTCGGCGAGCGAGTCCCGGTGCCGCCGGTAGGCCGCGGCGCCGTCGCCGTCGACCGCCGAGAAGCGAACGACCGGCGGATGGCCCATCGCGGGAGCCGCGAGATCGCGCAGCGCGTCGTGGTACGCACGTTCCCGTTGCACGCCGCCGAAGCCGAAGCCCTTCGCAGCGAGGCCGCGGGCGAGGTCATCGGTGCGGGCGCGCCACTCGCGGCACAGGTCCGCGTACGCCTCGCGGTCGAACCCGAGCTCGGCATCGGCCGGATACAGCTCGAGCGCGGCGAGCCGGAAGCTCGTGAAGTGGGACGAGTCGTCGACCTCGATCAACGTCCCGGTCGGCTCGTGCAGCAGATGGACGGGAAGGAGGAGGTTCTCGCGTGCCGAGTGCAACACCGCGAGGTCGCCCCTGAGGCGGGCGAAGATCGCACCTAGCACCTCGAGCGCGGCCTGCACGGGCTTCACGAGCGCAATGTCCTGCCGCCCCTTTGCGACTCGCTCGAGCCCGACGTGCCCCTGCTCGCACAGCCAGTCGAACGCCGCGGTCTGCAGCTCGAGCCCGTCGTCGGCCGCGGCCCGCCGAAACGCCGAATGGACGTCGCCGGCCGGCACGGCGCGATCGTAGCCCCGCGCGATCCGCGAGGATGCGGCGATGCTCTTGCCGCTGACCGCCTGGGCCCCTGGACGCGTCAACCTGATCGGCGAGCACACCGACTACAGCGGCGGCCTGGCGATGCCGGCGGCCATCCAGTTCGGCGTGACGGTCAGCGTCGAGTCGGTCGCAGCGGAGATCACGCTTTGCTCGCAGCTCTACGGCGCGAGCGGCGCTTTCCCGGCCGACGGCTCCGGGACGCAGGTGGAAGGCTGGGCGCGGTACGGCCAGGCCGTCGCGTACGAGCTGAACGAGCTCGGGCGCCGGCCGGTCGGGATCGTGGCGACGATCGAGTCCGACCTGCCTGCGGGCGTCGGCCTCTCGTCGTCGGCGGCGATCGAGGTCGGGATCGCGCTCGCGCTCTGCGCGGTCGCGGAGCACACCCTGGAGCCGCTCGAGCTGGCGCAGGCCTGCCGGCGCGCCGAAGAGCGAGCGGTCGGCGTCCCGTGCGGGATCCTCGACCAGGCGGCGTGCGTGCTCGGCCGGGAGGGCACGGCGATCGTGCTCGACTGCGCAACGGTCGAGCACCGGCGGGTCGACACTGCCGCCAGGCGCGGCGCTCGTCGTCGTCGATTCGGGTGTCCCCCGTGCGCTCGAGACATCGGGCTATGCGACGCGCCGGGACGAGCTCGAGCGCGCGCTCAGCGCCCTCGGCGTCGCGCGCTCGACGCAGGTCGACGCCGCCGCTGTCGAATCGCTCGACGAGCCGCTGCGTCGCCGTCTCCGCCACGTCGTCTCCGAGAACGCGCGGGTCACGGCGTTCGCCGACGCGGTGGCAACCGGAGACCTCGTCACCGCCGGACGGCTCATCTCCGCGAGCCACGCGAGCCTGCGCCACGACTACGAGGTGTCGACGCCCCAGCTGGACGAGCTCGTCGGCCTGGCCGAGGGCGCCGGCGCCTACGGCGCGCGGCTCGTCGGTGCCGGGTTCGGCGGCTCGATCATCGCTCTCGTCGACGCAGGCACGGCCGCCGACGTGGCGGCCGCGGTCGTCGAGCGCTACAGCGGCGACGCGGCGGCGTTCGTCGTGCACGCATCCGACGGGGCACGGATCACGACGACGTAGACTCGCCCCGTGCGGATTCGCTGGTACGGCCAGTCGTCGTTTCTCTTGAGCGGCTCGAAGCGCGTGGCGATCGATCCATTCGGTGCGATGGAGAGCCTCGCGTCGCGCGGGCTGCAGTTCGACTACCCACCGATCGAGGGGCTCGAGGCGGACGTGCTGCTGATCACGCACGAGCACGGGGACCACAGCGCGGACGAGGTGGTCGGCGGCTCGCCGCTGACGATCCGCTCGACCGCCGGGACCTTCGACTCGCCGATCGGCGAGATCGTCGCGATCGCCTCCGAGCACGACGCGGTCGCGGGTACGAAGCGCGGACCGAACACGATCTTCCGCTTCGAGCTGGACGGCCTCCGGCTCTGCCACTTCGGCGATTTCGGGCAGGCTGCGCTCCGTCCCGAGCAACAGGAGGCGATCGGCGGGCTCGACGTCCTCTTCCTGCCGGTCGGGTCCGGCCCGACCGTCGGGGGCGAGGAGGCGGCCGCCGTCGTGCGGGCGCTCGCGCCGCGGCTGGTCGTCGCGATGCATTTCGGGACACCTGCCGTCAACTTCGTCGACCCGCCCGACGCGTTCCTCGACGCGCTGGGGGGCGACGTCAGGCGGCTCGAGTCGAGCGAGTTCGAGGCCGACGAGCTGCTCGGCGCCCCCGGGTCGACGGTGACCGTCGTGCCGGCACCGCCGCTCTCCTAAGGCGCCTCCGCTACCCTGCGGCGTCGCCGAGCGGCCGCCCCGTCACTCGAACGGGTCATCGGGGCTCGCGCTCGCGGCGCCGAAGCACCCCTGAACGCCGTCGCCGCCGGCGTACCCACCCGCGAGATGATCGCCCTCCGCCGCCGTTTCCCTGGTCACGTCGCTGATCGCCGCCCTGGCCCTTCCCGGGCTGTTCCCGGCGGCCTCGGGCGCGGCCGACTCGCCCCCGCGCGTGTCGGTGATCTCCGATTCCATCCTGACCTCGGTCACCTGGGTCAACGACGGCGTGGCGCTGGCCGACCTCTCGAACGGGCTCGACCTGCAGATCGACGCCGGCGTCGGCCGTCGTCTGAACGGTCAGAGCGCCGAGTTCGAGGGCGCATACACACCGACGACGCTGAGCGTGATCACGAGCTGGATCTACCAGCTCGGGTCGATCGTCGTGATCGTCGACGGCTACAACGACCTGCCGGGCAACTTCGCCGGCGACGTCGAGCTCACTCTCGACACCCTTCGCGATCACGGAGTCCAGCACGTCCTCTGGGTGAACCTGCACGAGGTGCGGCCGGAGTTCGCCGCGAAGAACGCCGTCCTGGCCGCCGCCGCCCGGCGTCATCCAGAGCTACGCGTGCTCGACTGGAACAGCTACTCGGCCGGACATCCCGAGTGGTACCAGAACGACTTCATCCACCTGATGCCGGCCGGCGGCGTGGCGATCGCGACGTGGATCCGCCAGGCGATCGCCAACACCCTCAACCCCCCACCGCCGCGCCCGCCCGACCCCGCGCTGGTCGTCGCCGGCCGCCAGGCGATCCGCGGGCACGTCGGCGTTCGCGTCGACCGTCACCTGCGGGCGACCGGCGGCACGGCGCCGCTGCGCTGGCACACGCGCGGTAGGTCCCTCCGCAACGCACGGCTCCATCTGCTCGCGAACGGCGAGCTGAGAGGGACGCCGACGCACACAGGGACGTTCGTCCTGCCGATCGACGTGACGGACGCGCGCGGCTCGGTCGCGCACCTCTCCGTCGTCCTCACCGTCGGGTCGACGCGACAGATCGCGTCGCGCAACTCCACGCGATCCGCGAAGCGCTGACGGAGGTCAGGGCCGCGTAGTACGCGAGGCTCGACCGTGAGCGCTCACGTGCAGCGGCACGGTTTCCCCCGCCGCGTCCGAGACCAGCAGGCTGATCGTGAAACGCCCCGGTCTCGTGGGCGTGCCCGTGAGCACGCCGTTGCCGAGCAGGTGCAGCCCGCGCGCGAGCGGCCCGCCGGTGACGCGCCAGCGATAGGGCCCTTCGCCGCCACTCGCGACGAGTTGCGTGGTGAATCTGCTCCCGACCTGCGCGACGGTGACCGCGCGCACGGGGGCGACGACCTGCAGCGGCTCGATCGCGGCCGACGAGCGCGTTGTGGATGAGCGTCGCGAGTGCGACGGCGCCGTCGAACACGAGGTGAATCCCGTCGCTCTGGAACCACGAATAGCGGACGAACGAGTCTTGTTGCCAGTCGACGACGGTGACCTGCGGGTACTTCTGGACGACCCGGGACGAGGACGGCGTTCATGCGCGCGTACCGCGGCACGAAGTCGTGGTAGTTGACCCAGAGGATCCGCTCGACGCCCGCGGCGAGCAGCGCCTCGACCGAGGCATCGACTGCATCGGCGAAACCCGCCTCCGGGTCGTTGTAGCCGACCTCCACGACGACGGTCGTTCCGATTGCGTCTCCGAGCGCCTGGACGGTGTCGACGAGGTTCTGCGGCCGCTCGCCCTCGAACGGGCAACTGCTGCCCGTCAGGCGCCGGCAGACGGCGATGTCGAGATCGACCGCGGGGAACCCGCGCTCGAGGATCGACCGCGGCTGCGCGTTCCACTGCACCGCGGTCAGCACGGAATCGCCGATCACGGTGATCCGGTCCGGCTGAGCAGCGGCAGCGGTGGGAGCGCGCGCCGACAGCCCCCACAGAAAACCGAGCGATGCGAGGAGGAACGCTGCGAGCTTCATGCGAGCTCCACCTCAATCGACGAACGACGTGATCGGCTTCCATGATGGCAGGCTCGCTCGAACTAAACTAGGGCCGCTCGGACGCGCAGCAGCTCGGCGACCGACCACGCCTGGAACGGGCAGCCCGGTCGCGAGATGCGGGGGAGCCCCGTCGGCCGTCTCCGACACGGAGCCGAGGCCCCAGTCGGCCAGGTGGGCGTCGAGGCCGTCGAGCACGGCCGTCGACCGGGTACGGCCCGCCTGCTGCGAGGCGTCCAGGTACGGCCCGATCAGCCACGGCCAGACCGTGCCCTCGTGGTAGGCGGCGTCGCGGTCGGCGGGCGAACCGCGGTGATACGGCGCGGTAGCGCGGGTCGTCGGGGGCGAGCGAGCGCAGCCCGAGCGGCGTCAGCAGCGAGCGGCGGCAGGTATCGACCACCGCCCGTGCGGCCTGCGGCCCGAGCGGCCCGTTCGGCAGCGACACGCCGAGCAGCTGATTCGGGCGAATCGCGGCGTCGTCGCCCTGCGGGCCGTCGACGACGTCGAAGAGGCCGGCACCGTCGGCGCGCACGAACCGCCGCACGAACGACGAGGCGGCGGTGTCGCGCAGCGATTCGAACCCGGGCACGACGTCGAGAGCGCGCAGCCAGAGGGCGTTGACCTCGACCGGCTTGCCCGCGCGCCGGGTCACCGGGACGCCGTCGACACGGGCGTCCATCCATGTCAGCGCGCAGGCCGTCGGCGCCCTGCGTCAGCAGCCCGTCGGCGGAGTCGACCCGGATCCCGTACCGCGTCCCGTCGATGTGACGTCGCACGATCTCGTCGAGCGTCGGCGCGAGCTCCGCGCGCAGGTCGTCGTCACCGGCGACCGCGACGTGCCGGCCGACCGCGTGAACGAACCAGAGCGTGCCGTCGACCGTGTTGTACTCGAGCGAACCGGTGTCGGCCGTGTTCGCGAGCATGCCCTCCGACACCGTCGCAGCAGACGTACGCAGGACCTCGCGCCCCTCGTCGTGGCGCCCGGTCGTGAGGTAGAGGCCCTCGTACGACGTCATCAGGTCGCGCGACCATTCGCCGAACCAGGGGTAGCCCGCAACGGCGGTCGGGCGCCCGCCGGTCGTGATCGCGAACTGATCGGCGGCGAGCACGAGCTGCCTCGTGGTCTCGTCCGAGGCGCCGGCCTGCCGGACGAGCTCGCCGGCCCGCCGGCGGGCGGCCGCGACGATCGCGGTCGCGCGCTCGGGAAGACCGCCCTCCGAGGTGGCGGCGGCCGTCACCTCGTGTGTGGCGCCGGGCTCGAGGTCGACGGCGAACGTGCCTGCGGCCCAGAGGTCCTCGGTGGCGTTGAGGCCGCGCGCCGCCTCTTCGCGCGCGCGGACGTCGCGGTACCAGCTGCCGCCGCCTGCGTAGCCGTCGCCCCTCGACCCGGTAGGCGTCTTCGAACACGAACCCGTCGGCCGTCTGCTCGACCTGCGGCGGGCCGCCGCCGCGACGCTCGCCGTGCACGCTGCGCCACGTGCAGAGCGGCGTCAGCTCGAGTCGCACGGGACGGTCGGCGCTGACGAGTCGGTGCACGACGGCGACGACCGGCGCGCCGTGGGCCATCGCGACCTCGCGCTCGAGCACGGTGCCGCCGATCTGCCACCGCCACCGCGGCACTCCGTCCCGAGCTCGAACGACGACGAGCAGCTCGTGTCCGCGCGGATCGACGGTGCCGCTCGCCCCACTCGTCCGTCGCCAGCCGGTAGCGGGCATCGCCCGAGACGAGCGCGGCGTCGAGCGAGGCGAGCCCGAGCATGCGGTTCGCCGGCCCGTCGACCGCGACGGCGAGCAGGCCGTGGTAGCGGCGCGTCCGCAGCCCCGCGACGGTCCCCATTGCGTAGCCGCCGACCCCGTCGGCGACGAGCCACTCGCGCTGCGCGGACTCCTCGAGCGTGCCGCACGCCTCGGGGCCGAGGGCGATCGTCACCGGGGCGTGACGGCCGGGGCGGCCATCAGCTCGCCGAGCGTGGGGACCGGCCCGCCGCGCGCGCGCAGGATCAGCTCGGCGACGAGCCCGGTCCAGCCCGTCTGGTGACTCGCGCCGAGCCCGGCGCCGTTGTCGCCGTGGAAGTACTCGTTGAAGAGCACGTTGTCCTTCCACGCCGGATCGTTCTGCAGGCGCTCGACCCAGCCGAAGCAGGGCCGTCGCCCGTCCTCGCCCACGAGGAACAGCGAGATCAGGCGCTCGCGCAGGTCGGCGGCGATCTCGTCGAGGGTCGCCTGGCTGCCCGAGCCGGTCGGGTACTCGACCTTCAGGTCGTCGCCGAAGAAGCGCGCGTACCGTCCGAGCGCCTCGACGATCAGGAAGTTGACCGGCATCCAGATCGGCCCGCGCCAGTTCGAGTTGCCGCCGAACATCCCGGTCGTCGACTCGGCCGGCTCGTAGTCGACGCGCGCGGACGTGCCGTCGACGTCGAGCGTGAACGGATGCTCCGCATGCCAGCGCGAGATCGCACGCAACCCGTACGGCGCGAGGAACTCCGACTCGTCGAACAGGCGGGAGAACAGACGCAGGATCCGGCTGACCGAGACGACGCCGAGCAGCATGCGGCGTTCGCCCGCGTCGCCGCTGATCGGGTGCGCACCGGAGAGCAGCGAAGCCGCGTTCTTGTGCAGGCTCTCCGCGCGGTCGACGACCGCCTCGTCGATCGCGGCGACGCCGAGCAACGGCAGCACGCCGACGATCGACCGCACCTTCACCGGGAAGGAACGACCGTCGGCGAGCTTGAGCTGGTCGTAGAAGAAGCCGTCGGCCTCGTCCCAGAGCCCCTTCGTCTCGAAGGCGGACGAGATCAGCGCGAAGTGCTCCAGGAACTTCAGCACGAGGTCGGTCGCGGGGCGGCCGCGGCGCGCGAGGATCGACGCGATCGCCGCCATGCGTCAGCGCATAGAAGCCCATCCAGCCGGTGCCGTCCGACTGCTCGAGCAGCTGGCCGGCGGGCAGGTGAGAGCGGTCGATCGGCCCGATGTTGTCGAGCCCGAGGAATCCGCCCTCGAACACGTTCGAGCCGTCGCGGTCCTCGCGGTTCACCCACCACGTGAAGTTGACGAGCAGCTTGTCGAAGATGCGACTCAGGAACGTCGACGTCGTGCCCTCCGTCGATCGCGAAAACCTCGAGGGCCGCCCAGGCCTGCACGGGCGGGTTGACGTCGTCGAACGACCACTCGTACGCCGCGAGCGCGCCGTTCGGATGCTGGAACCACTCGCGGCAGAGCAGCGTCAGCTGGTACTTCGCGAACGCGGGATCGACCCGGGCGAGCGCGACGCAGTGGAAGGCGAGGTCCCAGGCGGCGAACCAGGGGTACTCCCACTTGTCGGGCATCGACATGATGTCGAAGGCGTCGAACGTGCGCCAGCGGGCGTTGCGACCTCCGAGGCGCGACGCCGGCGGCGTGGGCTGCGTCGGGTCGCCGTCGAGCCACCGCGCGACCTCGTAGTAGTAGAGCTGCTTGCTCCAGAGCATCCCGGCGAGCGACTGGCGGAGCACGAGCGCCTCGTCGTGGGAGGCGGCTGCAGGCGTCAGCTCGTCGTAGAACTCGTCCGCCTCCTCGAGCCGCTCGCGCGCGACGGCGTCGAAGTCGGCCCACGGGTCGCCGCCGCGGTCGGCAGGGCGCACCCGCAGCCTCACGGTCGCGGTCTGCCCGGGGGCGACGTCGAACCGGTACCAGAAGGCGGTCTTCGTGCCGGCCGCCGCGGCGACCGTGGCGGCGCCCGCGATGACGTGGTCGCCGATCCCGTCCTTCGGCGTCGCGCTGGTGCCGGGGCTGCCGAACAGGCGCTCGGCGTTCGTCTCGTTGTCGCAGAAGAGCACGGTCGGGCGTCCCGTCCGCGACGAGCTCGAGCCGCCCCAGGAACGGATGCTCGGTGATGACACGCGACGCGCCGCCCGACCGCAGCTGCGGCTTGTCGGCGTCGACGTCCCAGGACCAGGTGTTGCGGTACCACGCGGTCGGGAGCACGTGGATCGTCTCGGTGTCCGGCCCCGCATTCGTCACGCGGATCGTCATGACCAGGTCGTGCGGGTCGCCCTTCGCGTAGTCGACCTCGACGATCCAGTAGCGGTCGTCGTCGAAGACGCCGGTGTCGAGCAGCTCGTACTCGGGGTCGAGCTTGCCGCGACGGCCGTTCTCGGCCTCGAGGTCCGCGTACGGGAACGCCCGTTGCGGGTAGTGGTAGCGCCACCGGTTCCACGCGTGGCTCGGGAGCGCGTCGAGATACCACCAGTACTCCTTGGCGTCCTCGCCGTGGTTGCCCTGGTTGCCCGTGAGGCCGTAGATGCGCTCCTTGAGGATCGGGTCGCGCCCGTTCCAGAGCGCGAGCGCCAGGCACAGACGCTGCTCGATGTCCGAGAAGCCGGCGAGGCCGTCCTCGCCCCAGCGGTAGGCCCGCGAGCGAGCTTGGTCGTGCGGCAGGTACTCCCACGCCGTGCCGTTCTCGCTGTAGTCCTCCCGCACAGTCCCCCATTGCCGCTCCGAGAGGTACGGGCCCCAGTGGTACCAGTCGCCCGCCTGGCGCAGCCCGTCCTCGAGGCGGCCGAAGCGCTCGACCCGCTCGCGCTCGACGCTCATGCTGACCGCGTCTCGTGCGCCACCCCCCGAGGCTAGCCGCTCGCGGGTGGGGTGGAGTTCACCCCAACGGGATGATGCGTCCGCGGCCGTGCTGCGGTCCCCTCGTCGGAGTAGCCGTGGAACAACACGAGCGGATCCTCTGCAGGCTCTCGATCCGAGAAGACTCGTACGTCGACAACCTGCTCACCGACCATGCTGCGAACCTGTCCGCATCCGGCCTCGACGGGAAGACGCACGCGCTCGTCCGTCTCGCCGCGCTCGCAGCGAGCGACGCCGCGCCCCCGTCCTACCTGGAGGCGATCGACTGGGCGCGGAGCTACGACGCCTCGGACGACGAGATCGTCGGCGTGCTGATCGCCGCTCTCCCCTCTGTCGGGGTCACCCGCATCGTCGCCGCTGCACCGAAGCTCGGGCTCGCTCTCGGCTACGACGTCTCGCATGCCCTCGAGCTCCGGACGGCCGAGTCGTGAGCCTGCTCGCCGTTTCGACCGTCGATCTCGCCCGCGGGCAGTTCGCAACCACGTCGATCTACCACTTTTTGTTCGTGCCGTTGACGTTGGGGCT
Organism: uncultured Thermoleophilia bacterium; assembly: GCA_963742615.1. Taxonomy (GTDB): domain Bacteria; phylum Actinomycetota; class Thermoleophilia; order Gaiellales; family Gaiellaceae; genus PALSA-600. Next base: position 440,506 of record CAVUMS010000006.1, read on the forward strand.
CGGGCCGTTGGTCGCGATCATGCAGACGCGCTGGTACCGGACCGGCGACGAGGCGTGGCTGCGCCTGACCCGTTTTTTCGGGACGCTGTTGCTGATCAACATCGCGATCGCGGTCGCGACCGGGCTCGTGCAGGAGTTCGAGTTCGGGATGAACTGGTCGGTCTATTCGAGGTTCGTCGGCAACGTCTTCGGGGCGCCGCTCGCCGTCGAGGGGCTGGCCGCGTTCTTCCTCGAGTCTGTCTTCCTCGGCCTCTGGATCTTCGGCTGGAACCATCTCTCGCCCCGCCTTCACCTGGCGACCATCTGGATCGTGGTGCTCGGCAGCTGGGCGTCCGGGTACTTCATCCTCGTCGCCAACTCGTGGATGCAGCACCCCGTCGGCTACAAGATCGTCAACGGCGAGGCGCAGCTGACGAGCATCTGGGCGCTGATGTCGAACGGGTTCGCGCTGCGCGCGTATGTCCACACGATGCTCGCCGGTCTGATCTTCGGGTCGATCGTGATGCTCGGGATCTGCTGCTGGAAGTTCCTGCGCGGCCGCGACGTCGAGCTGTTCGGGAAGGCGGCGAAGCTGGCGTTGATCGTCGCGGTGCCGGTCACGCTGCTCCAGCTCGTGGTCGGGAACCGCTTCGGCGAGGCGGTCACCAGCGCGCAGGCAATGAAGATCGCCGCCTCCGAGGCGCAGTGGAACAACTGCCAACCGTGCAGCTTCTCGCTGTTCCAGATCGGGGGGTTCTCCGAGCAAGACGAAACGCCCAGCTTCTCGATCACGATCCCGAGGATCCTCTCCTACATGGCGACCGGCTCGTTCGACGGCGAGGTGCAAGGCCTGAACGAGCTTCAGGCCCAGGAGCAGAGCAAGTACGGGCCCGGCAATTACATGCCGAACATCGAGGTGATCTACTGGTCGATGCGGGTGATGGCCTTCACGGGCGTCCTGATGTTCCTGGTCGCCGCGGTCGGTGCCTGGCTCTACTGGAAGCGGAAGCTCGAGCAGGCGCGCTGGTTCCAGCGAACCGCGATCGTCGCGATCGCGTTCCCGTACATCGCCGCGACCGCGGGCTGGATCCTCACCGAGATGGGCCGTCAGCCGTGGATCGTCCAGGGGTTGCTGCTGACGAGCAAGGCGAACTCGCCCAGCGTCAGCACCACCTGGCTCGCGATCAGCCTCGGCATGTTCATCACCCTCTACGTCGCGCTCGGCGTCGTCGACTTCGTGCTCATGCGCCGCTACGCGAGCGTCGATCCGGGCGCCCGTGAGGAGCAGGCGCCCACCACTCAACCCGCTCCGGGCTTCTGATGAGCCTTCCGGAGCTCTGGTTCATCCTGATCGCGTTCTTCTGGGCGGGCTACTTCCTGCTCGAGGGCTTCGACTTCGGGGTCGGCATGCTGCTGCCGTTCCTCCCAAGAAACGACGCGGAGCGCGCGACGATGTTCGAGTCGATCGGCCCCGTCTGGGACGGCAACGAGGTCTGGCTGGTCGTCGCGGGAGGCGCCACCTTCGCCGCCTTCCCCGCCTGGTACGCCTCGATGTTCTCCGGCTTCTACATCGCGCTCCTGCTCATCCTCTTCTTCCTGATCATCCGGGTCGTCTCGTTCGAGTGGCGCAACAAAGGCAACAGCCCGCGCTGGCGCGCCGTCTGGCTCGGCGCGAACGCCCTCGGGAGCTTCGGCGCGTCGCTGATCTGGGGCATCGCGTTCGCCAACCTGCTCTTCGGCGTCCCGCTCGACTCGAACGGCGATTACACCGGCACGTTCTGGGACCTGTTCCACCCGTACACCGTGGTCGCAGGTGTGGCAGTCGTCCTCTTCTTCGCCTTCCACGGCGCCGTCTTCCTCACGCTCCGCACCTCGGGCGACCTGTACGAGCGCGCACGGCTGACCGCGCGGCGGCTCGCGCTGCCGGCCGCCGCCGCCGCCGCGATCTTCGCCGTCTGGACCGTCGTCGTCGCGGTCGACCGCAACGACAAGAGCGTCTTCCCGCCGGTGCTGCCCGCCGCGCTCCTGATCGCGGCCACGGCGCTCGCCGTGATCTTCGTGATCAGCGGGCGCAGCGGCTGGGCGTTCGTGATGACGGGTCTCGGCGCGATCCTGCTCGTCGCGACGATCTTCACGAGCCTCTATCCGCGCGTGATGGTCTCGAGCCCGCAGTTCTCGAACAGCCTGACCGTCCAGAACGCGTCGTCCGCCCACTACACGCTCGTCGTGATGACGGTCATCGCGCTGATCATCACGCCGGTCGTGCTTCTCTATCAGGGTTGGACGTACCACGTGTTCCGGCATCGCCTCGCGGGCGAGCCGGCCGCCTGAACCGTGCGCGCGCTCGATCCGCGCCTCGTCCGCCGAGCCCGCGCGGTCCGCGTCGTGCTCGCGATCGACATCGCCCTCGGGCTCGCGGCGACGCTGCTCGTGCTCGTCCAGGCGACCGCGTTCGGCACGGTCGTCGCACGGGCATTCGCGGGCTCGCCGCTCTCCGGGGTCGGCGCCGCCCTGGTCGTCTTCGCGCTCGCCTTCGCCGGCCGCGCGGTGCTCGCGTGGGCGCTCGAGGTGGCGGGCCGGCGCGCGTCGACAGCCGTTCTGTCCGAGCTGCGGCTGTCGCTCGCGACAGAGCGGCTGCGGAACGCCCCCGCGGCGCTCGACGGCCTCGAGACGGCGGAGGTCGCGGCCGCGAGCGTGGCGGGCGTCGACCCGCTTGCAGCGTATTTCGGCCGTTACCTCCCACAGCTCGTGCTCGCCTGCATCGCCCCGGTGGTGATCCTCGCCTGGGTCGCAACGATCGACGTCACGTCGGCGCTCGTGATGCTCGCGACCCTGCCGCTCGTCCCCGTCTTCATGTGGCTGATCGGCCGCTTCACGGAGGAGCGCACGCGGGAACGCTGGCACGCGCTGCGGCTCCTCTCGACGCACTACCTCGACGTCGTGCGCGGGCTGCCGACGCTGCGCGCCTTCAACCGGAGCCGCGCGCAGGAGCAGGCGATCGCGGAGACGAGCGAGCGGTACCGGCGGACGACGATGGGAACGCTGCGCGTCGGCTTCCTCTCGGGGTCGGTGCTCGAGCTCGCCGCGACGCTCGGCGTCGCCCTCGTCGCGGTCACCGTCGGCGTGCGCCTGGACGACGGCGGGCTCGGCCTGCAGGCGGGGCTCGTGGTGCTGATGCTCGCGCCAGAGCTCTACCTGCCGCTGCGCCAGCTCGGCGCAAGCTTCCACACGAGCGCCGACGGTCTCGCGGTCGCCGAGCGGATCCTCGCGCTGCTCGACGACGACGAGGCGCCGGCGCGCGCTCGAACGCGCAGCGCGCCGAGCCCCGCACAGACGGCGGTGCGGTTCCGGGGCGTGTCGTTCGCCTACCCGGCACGGGAGGGCGCCGTGCTGGACGAGCTCGAGCTGACGATCGACCCCGGCGAGACGCTCGCCGTCGTCGGCGAGAGCGGCGCGGGCAAGAGCACTCTCGCCGCGCTCCTGCTCGGCCTCGCGCAGCCGACGGCCGGCTCGATCGAGGTCGGCGGGGTCGACCTCGCCGACTGCCGGCTCGACGAATGGCGGTCACTGCTGGCGTGGGTCCCGCAGCGCCCGACGATCTTCCGCGGCACCGTCGCGGACAACATCCGGCTCGGCAGGCCGGATGCGACCGACGCCGAGGTGCGGGCCGCGGCCGTGCGCTCGGGTGCGGCCGCGTTCACGAGCCGGCTCGCCGACGGTTACGACACGCTCGTGGGCGACGGCGGCCGTGTGCTGTCGGCCGGTGAGCAGCGGCGCCTCGCGCTGGCCCGCGCGCTCGTGCGGGACGCCGCGCTCGTCGTGCTCGACGAGCCGACCGCTGATCTCGACCCGGAGAGCGCTGCGCTCGTGGCGCGCGCGATCGAGGAACTGCACGGAGCGGCGACGATCCTCTTGATCGCCCATCGCCCGGAGCTCGCCGCCCGGGCCGACAGGGCCGTCCGGTTGGCCGGCGGCAAGGCGCTCGAGCGACAGCTGGCGGCCGCATGACCGGCCGCGTGCTTGCGTTGACTCGGGCCCCGCGCGGCCGCCTCGCGCTCGCAGGCGGGCTCGGAGCGTTGACGGTGTGCTGCGGGATGGGGTTGATGGCGACCGCCGGCTACCTGATCTCACGCGCCGCCGAGCGGCCGGCGATCCTCTCGCTCACGGCCGCGATCGTCGGCGTCCGTTTCTTCGGCATCGCCCGGCCGCTCGCGCGGTATTTCGAGCGGCTCGCCTCGCACGACGTCGCCTTCCGCGTGCTCGGCCGCGTGCGAGTGCGTGTGTTCCAGCGCATCGAGCCGCTTGCGCCGACGCAGCTCGAGTGCTACCGACGCGGTGACCTCCTGTCGCGGTTCGTCGCCGATGTCGACGCGCTCCAGGACATCCAGCTGCGCGGGACGATCCCCATCCTCGCCGCGCTGGGCGCAGGCACGGTCGCGGTCGCGGCCGCCGCGGCGGTACTTCCCGAGGCCGCTGTCGTCCTCTGCGCCGGGCTGCTCGTCGGCGGCATCGCCGTGCCCGTGGCGGCCGGTGCTCTCGGCCGGCGCGCCGCGCGACTCGAGGCCGGAGCCCGCGGAGAGCTGTCGGCGGAGCTCGTCGAGCTGATGGCCGGCGCGCCCGAGCTCGTCGTCTGCGGCGCGGACCACGAGCGGCTCGAGCGTGTGCGCGCCGCCGACCGCGGCCTCGTCAGGCTCGCGCGCCGTGCGGCGCTCGCCGACGGCGCGGCCGGCGGCCTCCGGCTCGCGGTCACCGGCGCGACCGTCGCGGCCGTCCTCGCCGTCGCGGTCTCGGCACATGCGGATGGGCGGCTCGGCCGGGCGCTGATCGCCGCACTCGCACTCCTCGCGCTGGCGTCGTTCGAGGCCGTCCAGCCGCTGGCCCAGGCCGCGCGCGAGCTCCACGCGAGCCTCGGCGCCGGCCGCAGGATCCTGGAGCTGACCGACCGCGAGCCCGCGGTCGCCGACCCGGCCGACCCGGCCTCGCCGCCGCTGGGCGCGGTGCCGGTGGCGCTCGAGGACGTCACCGCGCGCTACGTGCCCGACGGCCCACCCGTGCTCGATGGCGTCTCGCTGCGTCTCGACCCCGGCCGCCGCGTGGCGCTCGTCGGGCCGAGCGGGGCGGGGAAGACGACCGTGACGAATCTGCTGCTCCGCTTCCTCGACCCCGAGTCCGGCCGCGTCGTGATCGCCGGCCGCGACGCACGCGAGTACCGGCAGGAGGACGTGAGGCGGGTGATCGCGCTCGCCGGCCAGGACTCGCACCTGTTCTCGACCTCGATCCGGGAAAACCTGCGCATCGCGCGGCCCGGCGCGACCGACGACGAGCTCGAGGCCGCGCTCGAGCGCGCCCGCATCTGGGAGTGGGTCGCGGCGCTGCCCGACGGGCTCGATACGTTCGTCGGGGAGCAGGGACGCGAGCTGTCGGGCGGGCAGCGCCAGCGGCTGGTGGTCGCCCGCGCCCTCCTCGCGAACGCGCCGGTGCTGGTGCTCGACGAGCCGACCGCGCACCTCGACCCGGGCACCGCCGCCGCCCTGATCGACGACGTGCTCGAGGCTGCAGGGGATGCGTCGGTGCTGCTGATCACGCACCGGCCGGAGGGGCTCGAGCGAATGGACGAGGTGGTCACGCTCGCGGCGTGACGGCCCGCGCTGCGGCCAGGCCCGATTCTGGCGCGGTCGTCGGATTGCGCGGATCGTCCCGTCGGGATGAAACGGCACGGCGCCGCGCGCATTACGTTCCCGCCGTGACCCGGAAGCGCTCACCGGAGCTGTTTGCGATCCCGATGGTGGTGGCCGCGGTCGCGTGGTTCGGCCTCCTGTTCTGGGCCGTTACGGCGATGAGCGTGTTGTCGTGGGTGCTGTTCGCGCTTGCGAACGTCGCGATCGTGGTGCTCGTCTTCGCATTCGTCCTCAGGCGGCGCCGGGCGCAGTTCCCGTCGGGCTTGCAGCGACGGAGGGCGCCGAGAGACGGGATCTACCGGCTGCTCGTCCTCGCCGAGGGGGGTGGCGCAGCGGCCGCGATCCGCGAGCAACTGGCCCGGGAGGCGGCCGGCCGGCAGTCCGAGGCGTTCGTGATCGCGCCCGCCCTGTCATCACGGCTGGACTGGCTGACGGGCGACCAGGCGGTGTACGACAAGGCGGCCGCGGAGCTCGAGTCGACGCTCTCGGCGCTGGAGGCGGTCGGGATCGAGGCGCACGGGCGCGTCGGGGCAGCCGATCCGATCCAGGCGGCGGCGGACGGCCTGCGCGAGTACCCGGCCGAGGCGATCGTCGTCGTTACGGAGACCGGCGCGACGCCGACCTGGCTCACGGACGGCATGCTCGAGACGCTGCAGGCACGCGCCGACATCCCGGTCAGCCACGTCGTCGCCTGACGGGCCGACGCAGTCGGTGCCGACGGCGGCTGCCTACGATTGGGCTGCGGGCCCGGCTGCGGGACGGAGCCGCGCCGAGACGACGTAGGAAACCACGACGGCGACGATCACGAGCGGCAGCAGGGTCAGGCCGTCGGCCTCGAGGAACACACTCACGATGAGAACGGACGTGAGTGGCAGTCCCAGCATCGCGACCATCAACGCGCCGATGCCCATTGCGGCGCCCGCGATCATCGGCAGGCCGGGAAGGTGGGAAAGCGCGATGCCGCCGGCAGCGCCGATGAACATGCTCGGGAAAATCGGGCCGCCGCGAAAGCTGCTCAGCGAGAGGCTGTACGCGAGGCCCTTGCAGAGGACAACCATCAGGAGCGCGCCCACGGTCCAGCCGGCGGCGCCTTCGATCACGCCAGGAAGCTGATCCTGTCCCGAGAAGAGCACCTCGGCCGAGCTTCTCCCTGTTACTTCGACGAAGATCAGCACGACAACACCAATCGCGACACCGACGAGCGGTGTCAGGAGCACCATTCGGCGTTCGACGATCGGCTGCAGCAGCAGCGACAGCCGCCTGATTCCGGCGCCGAGGATCGCCGCGAAGACGCCGATCACGATCGCCCACAGGAACTCGGCAACCCGAGGGCTGCCGGCCGGAGGGATATTGGGGACCGCGAGCGAGAAGGTGCCGAAGCCGGTCCAGTTGTCGAGCCCGATGAAGATCAGGGAGCCGATACCGGCAGCGAGCAGCCCGGGCGCGAGCACCACTCCGAGCATCGCGCCGCCGATCCCGGCCACCTCCATCATCAGGAACGCGGCCGGAAGGGGCGACCCGAGGAGCGTGCTGATTGCGGCGAAGCTCCCGGCGGCGCCGATCACGGCGGTGGCTCTCTCAGGTGCGTCGCGCTTGACCAGGTGGACGGCGAGGACTCCGAGGCCGCTGCCGATCGCGATCAGAGGCGCCTCCGGGCCGAGGACGGCTCCGAGGCTGAGCGTCGCAAACGCGGCGATGACGATCCCGGGGAGCTCGATCGGCGGCACGGGTCCCGATGCCTTGAACCCTTCCGCCGGCTTGTGCCCTCCCGTTCCCGGCAGGTACCGGATCGTCAACGCCACCACCAGGCCGCTCAGCGCGAGCAGCGGAATCGACCACCAGACAGGCTGGCTGTCGAAGCCGAGCTCGCCGGGCAGCGTGCCGTACAGATACTGCTGCAGTTCGGTGAAACCCTCGAGGAAGAAGTACGCGGCCGCCGCCGCCGGGACGCCGACGATCGCGCCGAGCACGAGCAGCATGACGTACGAGCGGCTCTGGAGAAGCTCGAGCGGGCTCGGCGTCCCCTGTGTCGGCGGCGCCGCGTGCGCGTCGGGGTGGCCGTCATGTTCCACAGCTGGTCTCAGCCCTTTGCTCGCCCATCGAGCTCGAGCCCGTCGTTCAGGCCTGCGCGGTCCGGTGGTGGTGGAGGATGAGGTAAGCCGGGATCGCCAGCGGCGCCAGGCAGACGAGCAGGATGAACCAGACGATCTTCGCGATCACGGAGATCGAGTCGGTGACGAGCAGGAAGATCGACCAGAGCCAGAGGATGAAGAGCCCTCCGAGCACGAGGATCGAGAGGAAAACGCCCCAACCGGAGGTGAGCTCGATCGAGCCAAGCAACGAGGCGTTCATCAGCCGATTCGACCGCGCGCGTCCGGCTCGTGCATCGTCCGAAGAGGGTGAAGTCCGGTTCGGCAGGGGGCCGCCACGCGCGAAAACGTATCGTGTTCTACCTGGCTCGAACAGCGGCGACCTTTCCACCGGATGCCGACGGGCACGCGCGGATGAATCCCAACCGACATCAAGCCTCTGGCTGTCCATGAGCGTTCTGCCGATTCGCGGGACGCAGCTCGACGTGGCGCCCGGAAAACTGCGCGTCCCCGCCCCGAGACCGGGGAGCGTCCCCCGCACGGCGCTCGTCAACCGGCTCAGAGCTGCTCGCGAGCTTCCCGTCGCGACCGTCGTCGCACCCGCCGGGTACGGCAAGACGACGCTGCTCGCGCACTGGGTCGAGCGCGACTCGAGACCCTGCGCCTGGGTGACCGTCGACGAGCGGGACAACGACCCGGTCACGCTGCTCCGGTATCTGGCGGCCGCGCTCGACCAGATCGCACCGCTCGAGCCGCGGCTCCTCGAAGCGCTGTCGCGGCCCGGCCGCTCGGTCTGGACGAAGCTCGTGCCCAGGCTGGCCGATGCCCTCGGCTCGTGCCCGGAGCCTCCGATTCTCGTTCTGGACGACGTGTCGCGGCTCGAGTCGCCTGCGTCGCTGGAAGTCGTCGCGCACCTGGCCGCAGAGCTTCCGGCCGAGTCCACGCTCGCGCTGGCCGGCCGCACGCAGCCCGAGCTGCCGATCGCGACCCTGCGCGCCGACGGACGCCTCTTCGAGGTCGGCCCGGAGCTGCTCGCACTGAACCGCCGCGAAGCCGAGCGGCTGCTCCGGTCGACAGGGCTCGAGCTGCCGCACGACGAGCTGACCGAGCTGCTGGAGCGCACCGAGGGCTGGGCGGCCGGACTCTACCTGGCGGCCCTCGCGCTTCAGGACGACGGCGACTTGGGCGCGGGCACGCACTTTGCCGGCGACGACCGCTCGGTGACCGACTACCTCCGAACGGAGTACCTGACCACGATCCCCGTCGAACGGCTCGAGTTCCTCAGGCGCGCGTCGATCCTCGACCGCATGTGCGGATCGTTGTGCGATGCGGTGCTCGCGCGCACCGGTTCGGCCCGCGAGCTCGAGGAGCTCGAAGCGGCGAACTTCTTCGTCGTCCCGCTCGACCGTCGCCGCGAGTGGTATCGGTTCCACCATCTCTTCCGCGACCTGCTGCGGCACGATCTGGAGCTGCACGAGCCCGAGGGTGTGAGGGAGTTGCACATTCGAGCTGCGAGCTGGTTCGTCGACCACGACGAGCATCCGGCCGCCGTCGCGCACTGGATCGCCGCCGGGGAGATGGAGCGGGCGGCGGAGCTGGTGTCTGAGCTGGTCCTGCCCGCATGCGACGACGGCCGGATCGACGAGGCCGAGGCATGGCTCGCGTGCTTCGACGAGTCGGACCTGCGGCGGTACCCGGCGGTGGCGATCCTGAGCGCATGGGTGCATCTCCTGCGCGGGCGCGAGGCGGACGCGATCTATCACCTCGGCCTCACCGAGCACAGCGCGGACCTCGGGCCGATGCGCGACGGCAGCGCGTCGGCGCGACCGTGGATCGCGCTCGTACGAGCGGCGCTCTGCCGAAACGGTGTCCGGCAGATGACAGACGACGCGGGCGTCGCGATCGCGGAGCTGCCCCAGACCAGCCGGTGGCTCCCGATGGCGCTGGCGCTGCGTGGAGTGGCGGAAGCGCTCGGCGGCGACCCGGAGGCTGCGGATGCGACGCTCAAAGAGGCGGCCGACCGGGCTCTCGACGGCGGTGCCGTCACGACGCTCGCCGCGGTGATCGCCCAGCGTGGGCTGATCGCGATGAGCCTCGACCAGCACACCCGCGCACACTTGCTCGCGATCGAGGCGCGCGCGGTCGGCCCGACCGCCGCGAGGATCGGCGAGGGCGCCCTCGAGCTTGCGCTCTGCGCCAGGGCGCTCCTCCGGTGCGGCCGCTGGGACGAGGCCCACGCCGAGCTCGCCGTCGCCGAGACCAGACAGGTGGCGAACGCACTGCCGTGGCTCGCAGTGCAGACGAGCATCGAGCTCGGCCGCGCCCGGCTCACGCTCCGCGACCTGGACCGGGCCCGGCTCGCAGTCGGCGACGCCCGAGAGGTCCTGCGCCGCCATCCGGACCTCGGCGTGCTCGGCGAGGAGGTCGACGTCGTCTCGCGTCACATCGCGGCCGACGACCCGGGGGTGCGGCCCGGAAGGCTGACCGGCGCCGAGCTTCGGCTTCTGCCGTTGCTCGCGACCCACTTGTCGTTCAGGGAGATCGGCGCCCAGTTCTTCGTCTCGCGCAACACCGTGAAGACGCAGGCGATCTCGGTGTATCGCAAGCTCGGCGTCTCGAGCCGCAGCGCCGCGATCGAGCGCGCGACGCAGCTCGGCCTGCTCCGCGACTAGGCCGGCCAGGCGTCGCCGGGCCCGACCGACACGGCCGGGCCCGGCAATGGGACAGTCACACGCCGACGGCAGTGGGCACGAGCACCCGCTGCGCCAGATCCACGAGCCGGTTCGAGTAACCCCACTCGTTGTCGTACCAGGCGACGACCTTCACCTGCGTCCCGCCGACGACCGCCGTGAGGCCGGAGTCGAAGATCGACGAGAACGGCGACTTGACGATGTCGGAGGACACGAGCGGTTCCTGGCTGTAGGCCAGAATGCCGGTGAGCTCGCCGGAGTCGGCGCGATCGCGGACGATCGCATTCACCTCCTCGACCGTGGTCGGGCGTTCGACCTCGACGGTCAGGTCGACGAGCGATCCGGTCGGCACCGGAACGCGCACCGCGTAGCCGTGCAGCTTGCCGGCGAGCGCCGGTACGACGAGCCCGAGCGCCTTTGCGGCTCCGGTGGTGGTCGGCACGAGGTTGCAGGCGGCCGCGCGGGCGCGCCGATAGTCCTTGTGCGGCGCGTCGAGCAGTTGCTGGTCGCTCGTGTAGGCATGGACCGTGGTCATCAAGCCGTGCTTGATGCCGAGCCCGTCGTGGAGCACCTTGGCCACCGGCGCCAGGCAGTTCGTCGTGCACGAGGCATTCGAGACGAGGTCGTGAGCCTCGGCGTCGTACACCTGGTCGAAGTTCACGCCGAGCGCGACAGTGACGTCGGGGTCCTTCGCCGGGGCGGAGACGATCACCTTGCGAGCACCGGCCTCGAGATGCTTCAGCGCATCTGAGCGTGTGCGGAACCGCCCGCTCGACTCGATGACGACCGCGACTCCGAGCTCCGCCCACGGCAGCGACGCCGGATCGGAGCACCCAGGCGTCTCGATCCGCCGACCGTCGACGATCAGTGCGCCATCGGTCGCCTCGACCGTGCCGCCGAACGGGCCGTACACGGTGTCGTGACGCAGAAGCTGAGCGAGCATCGTGGTGTCCGCGACGTCGTTGATCGCGATCCAATCGATGTCGGCCTCGCGCTCGTACGCGGCGCGGAACATTGCGCGCCCGGTCCGGCCGAACCCGTTGATCGCAACGCGAACGCCCATGACTGACCTCCCTTCGATCGTGTGCCGACATGGTCGGCCCGGGCCCTGCAGCCCGCATCGGGACGACTCCGGTCGATGCTCGGTAGAAAGCCGCAGACCGCAGCGAGGAATCGTTGGGCCTCCGGATGGCTCAGAGCCAGCCTTTCTCTTCGGCGATGTCGACCGCCTCGCGGCGGTTCCGCGCACCGAGCTTCCGCATCGCGGTGCTCAGGTAGTTGCGCACGGTGCCTTCGGACAAGAAGAGCACGGAGGCGATCTCGGCCGCGGTGTCGTTGCCGGAAGCGGCCGCGAGCACCTCCAGCTCGCGCGGGGTCAGCGGGCTCTCGCCGTCCTTGATCGCCGCGGCCGCCAGTGTCGAATCGACGGCCATCCCGCCCGAGGCGACGGTGCGGATCGCCGCGGCGAGCTCGGTCGCCGGCGCGTCCTTGAGCAGGAACCCGCTGGCCCCTTGCCCTGCGCGGCGAACTCGCGCATCGTCGCCCAGAACGCGTGGCGGCCCTCGACGTCCATCGCGGCGGTCGGCTCGTCGAGCACGAGCAGCTCCGGATTGGTCACGAGCGCAAGTCGCGAAGCGCACGCGCTGCGTCTCACCGCCGGAGAGCTTCTGCGTCCGCCGTTCGGCGCGACCGGTGATGCCGACCAGCTCGAGCACCTCGTCGACGTCGAGCGGCTTCGCGGTAGAGCGACGCGATCACCGTGACGAGCTCGCGAACGGTGAGGTCGCGAGGGAGCGATCCGGTCTGGAGCATCGCACCGACCAGTTCCTCGTCGCATCGCCTGGCCGGCGGTCGCCCGAAGATGGCGACGGTGCCCTAGTCCGCCTTCGTGAGGCCGAGCAGCACGTCGACGTCGTCGACTTGCCCGCGCCGTTCGGGCCGAGTAGCGCCACGACCTCGCCCGGGGCGATCGCCACGTCGACACCGCGGACGGCGTGGACCGGCCCGGTCGGCGACCGGAACGACTTCTCGATCCCGCGAAGCTCGACGGCGGTTGCGGGATCTCGATCATGGCATTCCGATCGTGCCGACGCGCCGCGGCGCGACGCCGGGACGACCGTCGCGGCACTCGCGCATGAGAAGGGTTCGTGCGCCTATGTGACGATATGCTCAAGAACCGCTGCGGTGCCGCCGACCGATCGACTACGGTGCCCGCTTCGCTCGTGCTCGCCCAGCTGCTTCGCCCGATCAGCTCGCCGCGCTCGCCGCCGTCCCGCGATCGCGTTGGGACGGCGCCGTCACCCGCGCCGGCCACGACGCTCGTCGGCGACTGCACGCCGGGCGCCATCTGGGCGCCGCCCGCACGAATCTCGCGACCGCCGTGATCAAGCTCGTGAACGCCCATCGCGCCGTCGCTCGGTCTGCGGACCGCTCTCGTCTCGCCGGCGCTCACGCGCTCGGCGGTCTGGAAGGCGCGGCACATGGCGACGTACCGGTACATGGGCCACGACGATCCCGCGCCTCCGGTCGCACGCTCGGTCGGCGAGCGCCTCGCGGCGTGCGGCTACTCGGGCGGCTGGGGCGAGAACATCGCGGAGGGGTATCCCACCGCGTCCAGCGTCGTCGCCGGCTGGCTCGCCTCGCCGGGGCACAAGGCGAACATCGAGAACCCGTCGTACATGGTCACCGGGTCCGGCGCCGCGGTCGCGACCGGCGGGATCACGCTGTGGGCGCAGGACTTCGGCACACGCCACGACAGCGGCTCACGTCGGCAGCGCGGCACGGGCAGCGCGACCCAGGCGATCGTCCTCCGCAATCTGCAGCCTCGCACCGCATCGCCCGAATCCCGGCGGCCGGCTCGTCGCGAGGGTCGGAGCACTTCGGCGCGCCGTCGATGAAGCCGCTCGCGCACGCCACGGTCGGTTGCCGCGGGTCGCGGGCGGCACGAGCTCCCGCTCGTGTCGCGATCGCTTCCACGACGGCGTCGCAACGTGTACCTGGCACGTCGCGGGCGCCAGCTCGTACGGCGACGATCGTCGTCTCGAGCGGCGGCCATGCCGCCGAAGCGCCGTTCCGGACCAAGCCGCGCTGAGAAGCTAGAAGATCTCAGCGCACCACGGCTCGCCGTCGGTGCGGAAGAGCGCGTCCGCGCGCTCGACCGCACCGGGCCGCAGCTCTTCGAGCCGCAGCCCGCGCGCGAGATCGGCGAAACGAAAGCCGCCGAGGTAGACCGAGCCGAGCGCGGCGGCACCGAGTCGGACGTCGGCGTCCTCGTCGGTTCGCTCGACGCCCACCGGGACCGACGCGCCAACGGCCGGTGTTCCACGGGGCGGTCTCGTCGCGCACCTCGACGACGATCTCTGCCGTCACCTGCAGTACGGCGCGCCGCGAGCGCCGCGCCCACGTCGACGAGGCGGGCGGAGAGCCCGTCGTTGAGCGTGAAGGCCATCCGCCGCGGCTCGGCGAGGAGCATGGAAGAGTGGATGGTCGAGCGGGCAGCATCCCGGCGACGAACTGCGACGTCCAGTCGAAGTCGAGCAGCCACCGCCACAGCTCGCGGGCGGACTCGGCCGCGGCGCGACGGCCTCGACGATCCGCACCGTGCCCTTGCTCGCGCCCGGCGTGCCAGTCCTGCGTCACCCGGTAGAGCGCATAGCCGGCGGGCGCGCGCCCAAGAGCGTCAGGAGCGCGTATGTCAGCGGGCCGCCCTGCCGGCGCGCGGGATCGTCGGCGAGCCGCCGCGTTCGCCACCAGACGGCGTCGCGCGAGATCAGCCCGGGCCGGTCCGTGCGCGCAGTCTGCTCGTAGAGCGGCGGGAACGCAACGGCCGCCTCGTCGGCGTCGACCAGGCGGACCTCGCCGCGCGGCGATGAACGGCTCGGCGAATGCCGTCCGTTCGCGCGGCGAGCGTCAGCTCGCCGATCCGCGACGCGAGGCCGTAGCCGTACCTGCCGTAGATCGTCCCCTCCGACGCCCACAGGCAGGCGAGTGCGTCACCCCGCGCGCCGCGAGTCGTCGAGCAGGGCGTGCATCATCGCGTTCAGGACGCCGCGCCGGCGGTGCGTCGGCAGCACACCGACGACGCTGACGCCCGCGGCCGGGACCGTCGCGCCGCCCGGGCACCGAGACGTCGAACGTCATCGATCCCCGCACCGCCGACGATGTCGCCGTCGATGCGGGCGACGAGCACCCGCTCGAGCTCGACCCACTGCGCGAATCGCTCCGCGCCCTCGAGCGTCGCCGCTCGAACCGAAGTAGTGGCTGATCGGAGCGAGTGCGTCGACGCAGCTCCTCGATCGAGGCGCACGGGCGCACCTCGATCTCCGTCAACCGATCTTCTCGAGCGGCGCGTAGTCGAGCATCAGCCGGCGCTCGCTGCCGTCCTCGAAACGGACGGTCACGACGCCGCCCGCCTCGATCTGCGAGGACGATCCCGCTGCCGAGCGACGCATGCCGCACCGCGTCGCCGGTCGAGATGTCGGGCAGCACCTCGCGCGGCACGAACTCGCGCTGCACGGCCGGCCGTAGTCCGACCACGACGCCGGCCGCAGCCGCTCGCGTTCGACGCCGAGCGTCGGCAGCTCGTCGAGGAAGCGCGACGGCAGGTTCGCTTCGCTGCGCCCGAACAGGTTGCGGCGCATCGCGTGCGTCAGCGTCAGCCGCTCCTTCGCACGCGTCATGCCGACGTAGCAGAGGCGACGCTCCTCCTCGAGCGAGTTCTCCTCGAGCGAGCGCGACGTGCGGGAAGATCCCCTCCTCGAGCCCGAGCATGAAGACCGCGCGAAACTCGAGCCCCTTCGCGTTGTGCAGCGTCAGCAGCGTGACCTGGCCGGCCGCTTCGTCCTCGTCGCCGCGGAGGGCGTCCTGGTCGGAGTACAGCGAGATCTCCTGCAGGAAGCCGGAGAGCGACGGCTCCTGCGCCGCGCCGTCGTACTCGCGCGCGACGCCGACGAGCTCCTCGAGGTTCTCGATCCGCCCGCGCGCTTCGATCGTCCGCTCCGCCTCGAGTGCCTCGAGGTAGCCGGTGCGCTGGAGGACCGCCTCGACAAGCCCGGCGACGGTCGAGTCGCTCGCCGTCGCGAGCAGCGACTCCATCGCGCTGCGGAAACCCTTGACCGCGCGCGTCGAGGCCGGCGCGAGGCCTGCCTCCTCGGGATGCGCCGTCGCCTCCCACAACGAGATGCCGAGCCCGTCCGCGTAGCCCTGCAGCCGCGCCAGCGAGGTGTCGCCGATCCCGCGTCTCGGCCGGTTCGCGATCCGCAGGAGGCTCACGGCGTCGATACGGGTTGTCGAGCACCTGCAGGTAGGCGACGGCGTCCTTGATCTCCGCGCGCTCGTAGAAGCGCGGGCCGCCGATCACCTGGTAGTCGATCCCCTGCCGCACGAGCACGTCCTCCAGCACGCGGCTCTGAGCGTTCGTCCGGTAGACGACGGCGATCTCGGTCGCGCTGTAGCCGCCGCCGATCAGCGCGGCGATCTCGGCGGCGACGAAACGCGCTTCGGCGTGCTCGTCCTCGGTCTCGACGACGTGGACGAGCTCGCCCTCACCGAGCTCCGACCACAGGTTCTTCTCCTTGCGCTCGCGGTTGTGCGAGATCACCGCGTTGGCGGCGGCGAGGATGGTGTTCGTCGAGCGGTAGTTCTGCTCGAGCGCGATCACGCGCGTGTCGGGGAAATCGTGCTCGAACTCGAGGATGTTGCGGATGTCGGCGCCGCGGAACCCGTAGACGCTCTGATCGGGGTCCCCCACTGCCATCAGGTTCTGGTGGTCCTGACAGAGCAGCTTGAGCAGGACGTACTGCGCGTGGTTCGTGTCCTGGTACTCGTCGACGAGGACGTACCGGAACGCCTTCGCCCAGCGCTCGCGCGCCTCGGGGAATCGCTGCAGCACGTCGACGGTGAGCATCAGCAGGTCGTCGAAGTCGACGGCGTTCGAGGCGAACAGGCGCCGCTGGTAGAGCTGGTAGACGTCCGCGACGGTCTGGTCGTAGAAGCTCGCGACGCGCGAGGCGTACTCGTCGGGCGAGATCAGCTGGTTCTTGGCGTTCGAGATCTGCGCGTGGATGCCGCGCGGCACGAAGCGCTTGGGGTCGCGCTCGAGCTCCTCGAGGCAGGCCTTCACGAGGCGCACCTGGTCGGCCTGGTCGTAGATCGTGAAGTTCGAGCGGTAGCCGAGCCGCTCGGCCTCGCGGCGCAGGATGCGGCCGCAGGCGGCGTGGAAGGTCATGATCCAGATCGCGCGCGCGACGGGGCCGAGCGCGCGCTCGACGCGCTCCTTCATCTCCTGCGCGGCCTTGTTGGTGAAGGTGATCGCGAGGATCTCGTTCGGCCTGGCGCCGACCGCGGCGAGCAGGTGGGCGACGCGGTGCGTGAGCACGCGCGTCTTGCCCGAGCCCGCGCCCGGCGATCACGAGGAGCGGCCCCTCGGTGGTCAGCACGGCCTGCCGCTGGGCGGGATTCAGGTCGGCGAGATAGGTCTCGGGCTCGGCGACCGGCATCGTCCGGCCACGTTAGATGATGCGGTCGAGCTCGGCCTCGAGCCAGCTCCTGGCCGCTGCGAGCGCGTCCGGATCGGCGGACTTGAGCACGATCTCGACGCGCGGCCCGTCAGCCTCGAAGCTGGGATATGAGCCCACGCTCACGGTCGGCCAGCGCGCCGTCGCGGTCACGAGGGCCGAGGCGATCGCCGACTCGCGGGTCGCATACGTGCGGCGGGAGACGCCGATCGGCTGCGCCGGCGCGGAGCTCGTCCGCGTAGCGGTCGAACATCGCCTCCATCTCGCGCGGCAGTCCCGGAAGCACCCAGACGTTCGCCAGCTGAAAGCCGGGCGCGCCGCCGAGCGGGTTCTCGAGCGGACGCGCGCCCTCGGGGAGCGCCGCCCACCGCGCGGCGTACTCGGGGTCGCCGCGGAAGCGCGCCCGCAGATCGGCGGCGAGCTCGGGCTGGACGCGCTGGCCGACGCCGAAGGCGGCCGCGATCGCCTCACGGGTGATGTCGTCGGGCGTCCCGCCGAGCCCGCCCGTGACGATCAGATGGTCGGCGTGGATCCGTTCGCGCCGGACGAAGTCGACGATCCGATCGAGCTCGTCCGGGACGGACGCGCTCAGGACGACCCGGACCCCGAGCAGCTCGAGCTGCCGTGCGAGCCAGGCGGCGTTCGTGTTCGGGACGTCGCCCGAGACGAGCTCGTTGCCGATCGTGAGCAGCGTCGCCTGCACGCGGCCGAGTATCGCGGGTCGCGGCCGGAACCCGATCCCCAGGGGGCGCGGTCAGCGGGTGAGCGGAAACGGCTGCTTCGCCAGGGCGGCCAAGACCTGCGCGGTCACCCAGACCGGCGTTGTCATGTACGCGGCCGAGTAGCGGTAGCTGCCGTCTTGCTGCTTCAGGCTCGCGAGAAAGGCGAACGCGGACCGCGGAGGCTTGCGCCCGGAGGCGACGAGGCCCTGGATCGCCCACGCGGTCGACTGGGCGTCGGCACCGCGCCCGTGCGTGAGCTCGAAGCCTCCACCGGCCCGCTGGAACCCGAGCAGGAACGCGACCGCTCTCGCCACCGGACGCCCCTTCACGTGCGCGACGCGCAGCATCTCGAGGGCGGCCGCCGTGTCGTTCGAGTCGGGCTGACCGCCGACCGCCCACGAGAAGCCGCCGTTTCGCGCCTGATGCACGAGCACGAAGCGCGTCGTCGCAGCCGACGAGCCACCGAGCGCCAGCGCCGCCCACATCGTCGAGTTCAGTGTTTCGCCGATCTGCCCGCTCGGGCGCCGCGCCGCCCGGAGCCGGTCGAGGAGCGCGGTCGGCGTCGCGCCGAGCGCCTGCTCGGCGAGCGCAACGAGCGCGACGTCCGTGACCGAGCCGAGCGTCGACTCGTGGGCCTGCAGATAGGCGAGCGAGCCGGGAGCGTCGAGCCGCGCCGACCGCAGGCCGAGCACCGCCCACGCGGTCAGCGCCGGGTCTGCCGTCCCGCCGGGCTCCGCGAAGGCGCCGTTCGACGCGTTGGCCTGGAGGAACTGCGCCGGCGAGACGGCGAGCGCGACCGCGGCGGCGATCGCGGCGGCTACGCCCACACGACCTCGGTGTGCAGGCGCACGCGATAGCGCTCGAGCAGCCGCCGCAGCTCCGGCCCGGCGGCCAGCGCGATCACCACGTTCCCGGCCGCGTGCGCGACGTCGAACCAGAAGCCCCGTGCGAGCACCGTCACGAGCGACGGCAGCGTATGCGGGAAGAAGCCCCACCACAGCCACAGGTCCATGCTCACGCTGAAGGCGAAGCCGAGCACGGCAGTCACGGCGGCGAGCGACCAGCGGCTCTTGAGCACCGGCGCGAGCACCGCGCCGGCGGCGCCGCACAGGCCCCAGCCGAGCATCTGCTGCGGCGTCCAGACGCCCTGGCCGAGGAAGAAGTTCGAGGCGAAGGCCGCCAGCGCGCCCGTCGCGGCGCCGGCGCGCGCGCCCAGCGTCGCGCCGACGACGACGGCGATCACCGTCACCGGCTGCACCCCCGGGACGGCCGCGAACAGCACGCGTCCGGCGGCGGCCGCCGCGGCAAGCGTCGCGACCACGGCGAGCTCGCGCGTCGAGTCCTGCCCCGACTCGAACCACGCGATGCCCGCCGCGACCAGCGCTCCCGCGCCGAGCAGCGTCGCGAGCGCGCCGTCGTCGACGACGAGCGCGGCGGCGAACAGGACGACCGCGACCGCCATGAGCCTACGCACGGACCGGCTCCCTGACGTCCAGCGAGACGACCCGGTCGGCGACCTCGGCGACCCACGGCAGATCGTGCGTCACGACGAGCGTGCCTCGCGACGGCGCCTCGGCGCGCAGCAGACGCGCCAGCTCCGACTTGCGCTCGGGGTCGACGCCGCGCGTCGGCTCGTCCAGCACGAGCAGCCCGGGCTCGGTCGCGAGCACGGCCGCCAGTACCAGTCGCTCGCGCTCGCCGGAGGAGAGGTCGCGTGGGTGACGCTCCTCGCTCCCCGCCAGGCCGACCTTCGCGAGCGCGCTCCGCGCACGCGTCACGTCGGAGCCGAGCGCGACCTCGTCGAGCACGCGCTCGGTGACGAGATGCCGGCCAGGGTCCTGCGACAGGTAGGCGGCGGGCGCGTGTTGTACCTCGCCGTCGTCCGGCGCGAGCAAGCCCGCCGCGATCTTCGCGAGCGTCGTCTTCCCGACGCCGTTCGGGCCGGTCAGCCCCACCACCTCGCCGCGCCGCACCTCGAGCGACGCGCCGGCGAGCACCAGGCGGTCGCCGTAGGAGAAGCGGACGCCTGCAAGCCGACAGGCGAGCTCCGGCGCGTGCGGGAGGTAGAGCGGGCGGTTCGACTGCAGCCAGGCGATCGCCTCCTCACGCGGCGCGTCGAGGCGCACGCGCCCCTGCTCGAGGAAGAGGACGCGGTCGGCCCGCTCGAGCGGGCGCGCCGGACGCTGCTCCGAGAGCAGGACGGCGCAGTCGAGCCGCCGCACCGCCGCGAGGAACGCCTCGGCTCCGGCGGGATCCAGCTGCGAGGTCGGTTCGTCGAGCAGGAGCAGTCGCGGTCGGAGCGCGACGGCCGCCGCCAGCGACACGCGCTGCAGCTCACCCCCGGACAGCTCGTGCACCGACCGCTCGGCGAGGTGCTCGGCGCCGACGAGCGCGAGCGCCTCCTCGACGCGCGGCCAGATCTCGGACGGCTCGGTCCCCAGGTTCTCCAGACCGAACGCAACCTCGTTCGCGACTCGCGACATCACGATCTGGTCCTCGGGATCCTGGAACACCGACGCGACAGTGCCGGCCAGCTCCGCCGGCCGCGCCTCGCGCGTGTCGACGCCGCCGACGACGACGCGACCAGCGAAGACACCGCCGTGGAGGTGGGGCACGAGTCCCGCGAGCGCACGCAGCAGCGTCGACTTGCCGGAGCCCGACGGCCCGAGCACGACGACGTGCTCGCCGTCGGCCAGCTCGAGCGACAGATCCTCGAGCGCGGGCGGACGGCCGGACGCGTACGTGAACGTCAGATGCTCGACGACGGCTACAGCCACACGGCCCCCACGACGACGAGCGCGCCGGCGCCGACGAGCGCGATCCGGTCGATCGCGCGCCAGGCGGGCCGCGGCGCTCGCGTGTGCCCGCTGCGTCCGTAGCCACGCGCCTCCATCGCCTCGGCGAGATCGAGCCCGCGCTCGAGCGATCCGGCGAGTAGCGGCGAAAGCAGACGCGCACCGCCCGAGCTCGACGTTCCGGCCGCGAAGCGCGACGCGCAAGTCGCGTGCGTCCCGCTCGAGCAGCGGCACGAGCCGCGTCGCGAGCGCGGCCGCGAGCGTCGAGCGCCGCGCCCACCCGGCGGCCGCCAGCAGCCGGTCGTGGTCGACGCGGAGCGCGTAGACGGCGAAGGCGAGCCCGACCGCCGCGAGCCGCAGCCCCTGGAAGAGACCGTTGCGCAGCTCTTCGCGCGTCACGTCGAGCTGGCCGAGCACCGGCACGGTCGGCCCGACCCAGATCGGATGCGAGCCGATCGTCTCGACGAACGGCGTGACCACGACGACCAGCAGGGCGCTCACGAGCGTCCCGACGAGGTACGGCCAGCGCCGCGACGCAGGCGCATGCAGGGCGAGGACGAGCAGCACCGCGGCGATCACCGCGACCGAGAGCATGCGCGTCGCGAGCAGCGCCGCGACGACGGTGGCGGCGAGCAGCGCGGACGCAGGCGCAGGGCTCAATCCCCGCTCCTGCGCCGGCCAAGCCGGCACCTCCGCTCCCTGCGAGCCGCCGTCGAGCCTACGGCTCAATCCCCGCTCCGGCGCCGGCAAAGCCGGCACCTCCGCTCCCTGCGAGCCTCCGTCGAGCCTACGGCTCACGACTCCACCTCGTAGCGGTACCGCAGCGCGCGCGGATCGGCCGCGAGCCGTGCGGCGGCTCTCGTGCCCAGCACGAGCCTGACGACCGAACCGCTGCGACTCGCGTGCGCGCTCGCGGGCGCCGCTTCGGGGTCGATCACGATCACGTTCGGGCCGCGGCCGACGAGTTTCTGCAGCCTCCGGGCAGCCGCGCCCGAGCCGAGCACGCGCGCGCCGGGTGAGACCCACTCGAACCCGTGACGGAACGGCTCGGGGAAGGCACCGACGACGACCGGCACGCTCATCCCGGCACCATGCCACGAGCGGTAGTCCCACCATTCCACGTCGCCGGGACGCAGCCGGACCTCGGCGGCGCCGCGCTCTGCCTCGACCCCGTTCACGAAGTAAAGCCAGTCGTGCTGCGCGGAGGCGGACCCGCTGATCCCGTCGATCGACTGGACGAAGCGGCCGCCGTAGCGCGTGCTCACCTTCATCCGGCGCTCGAGCGCCTGCATCGCGGTGAGCCCTGCCGGCACGCTGCCCGCATACAGGACCTGCGTGCCGCGATCGCGCGTCACCCAGAGCGTCGCCTTCCCGTGCTCGCGCCCGCCGCCGCAGCCGGCGAGCGCGAGCGCGAGCAACAGGAGAGCGAGGCCTCTCACTTCAGCGCGTTCGAGCGCACCGCGCCGTCGGCGGTCGCGCGCACGAGCAGACCCGTGTGGGGACCCGGGCAGACCTTCTGTCCGGTCCGAGCCGCCGTCGTCCGGCTCGAGCCGATGTGCATCAGGAGGTTCGTCACGGCGGTCTGCTTCCCGTTGTCGTCGAGCGCCTGCGCGACGTAGCAGCCCCCGGCCGCGGCAGCCAGCTTGAGCGTCGGCGGACCGCCGTTCGGCCCGAAGTCGGCGTAGTACCAGAGCACGCGGTCGCCTTCCTTCAGCGCCACCTGGTCGGCGCCGACCGGCGGCGACACGTCGTCCACCTTGAATACCCAGCCGCTCGAGCCGGAGCCGCCGTAGCGGCCGACCTGATCGACGTACGGGCCGAACCCGGTGACGGTGACGTGGTAGTAGAGCTCGCCGATGATCGACGCCTGCTCCAGCGCGTCGAGCGCGTTCGAGGCGGTCACGGTCATCTCGGTCGGGGCGAACAGGTTCTTGGTCTTGCCCTCGACGCGGACCTTGACGGTCGCCGAGAGCGCGGTCGCGGGCAAGACGAGCGCAACCGCGACGAGCAGAAAGACGCGCTTGACCACGAATCCTCCTTCCACGAGGGGGTCGGGTGAATGGAGGGCGACCGGCAGGTCTTCTGACTCGGGGCTCCCCCTCCACCGCCTTCCCGGGCCGGGGCCCAGTGGCGTCATGGCGGAGGGCATCTCCCCTCACAGCGGCGGGACCGTCCCGGACTTGCACCGGGTTCCCTCACCGCTCGCCCGTTTGGTGGCGCCGAATCTAGCACGCGCCCGTGCCCGTAGACTGGCCGCGTGGAGCGCAACGAGGTCACCGACCGCCAGCTCGAGGCGTTGCTCGGACGGCTCGACCGGATCGCCGACGAGCTCACGCGGATGAACGCGCGCGACGAGCGTCGCGAAGAGCTGACGGTGATCGCGCACGAGCTCGGAACCTCAACGAGTCGCTGCAGGCGCTCGCGTACGCGGCGCTCGGCCAGCAGGGCCCGCAGGTGCGGCGGCGCCGCGCCGGTTAGCCGGCGAGCCGGTAGACGCCGCCCGAGTCGACCGACGTCAGGTAGAGCTCGCCGGCCGAGTCCTCGGCGAACGACGAGAGCCCCTTCAGCGAGAACGGCTCGCGTCGCAGCGTCCTCGCTGCTGCCGCCGACGACGCGGAGGCTCCAGACCGTCCCGGAGCAGTAGTCGCCGTAGAAGTACCGGCCGGCGGCGGCGGGCACGCGCTTGCCGCGGTACACGTAGCCGCCCGAGACCGAGCAGCCGTCCGAGTGTGGGTACTCGGCGACCGGCGCGACGTAGCGGCCTCGCGTGAGCAGAGCGGTTGAGGCGTCATAGACGTGCGAGCGCCTCGAAACGGTTCCAGCCGAAGTTGGCGATCGTCTGGGCGCCGTGCTTCAGATAGTCGATCTCCTCCCACTCGTTCTGGCCGACGTCGCCGATGTAGAGGTCGCCGTTCGCGCGGTCGAACGAGAAGCGCCACGGGTTGCGCAGCCCGTAGGCGACGAGCTGCCAGCGGGCCGCAGGGACGTTCACGTTCAGGCGCATGATCTTCGCGAACGGCCGCGCGAGCGACTGCCCGTTGTGCTCGGGATCGCCGCCTCCCCCGCCGTCGCCGTTCCCCCAGTACAGCCTGCCGTCCGGCCCGAACTGCAGCTGACCGCCGTTGTGGTTGGGTGCGAAGTCCTTGACGAAGACCAGCTGCGCCGCGGACGAAGGGATCGCCCGCGCGCCGTCTGACCGGTATCGCACCACGCGCGTGTCGCCGTTCGTGTCGGTGTAGTCGACGTAGAAGCGCCGATTCGTCTGGTACGCGGGGTCGAAGGCGACCGAGAGCAGGCCGCGCTCGCCCCCGCTCGAGACCTGCGGGCGAATGTCGAGGAACGGCGTTGGGCGTAAGCGGCCGTTCTCGAGCACGACGATCCGACCCGCCTGCTCGACGATGTAGAGGCGGCCCGGCTCGCCCGGCGCCCACGTCGCGTACACCGGCGCCTGAACCTGCGCGACGCGGACGAGATGCAGCGCGCTCGTGCGCGCGCCGGCCGCGCCGGGAAGGGTCGCGAGCAGCACCACGAAGACGGCGAGTGCCCTCGTCATCGCCGGTAGATGTCCAGCACGCCGACGGTCTGGTGCTCGTTCGCGTTGCCCTCGGCGACGACGATGCGGCCGTCGGCGACGATCGGGCTCTGCCAGTGAGCAGCGCCGAACGGCAGCGTCGCGACCTCCCTGCCACTCGCCGCGAGATAGACGTGCACCGAGCCGCTGGCCGCGACGACGAGCAGGTCGCCCGCCACGACGGGCGAGGTACCGCCGTTCCCGTTCGACCACGCGGAGTGGAGGCGTGCCACCCTGCAGCCGCCAGGCCTCCGTCCCTGCGTCGTCGGCGACGAACACCCACGTGCCTTTCCAGACCGCCGGCTCGCTGAACAGCGACGCGCCTCCGGGCGTCGGCACCGTCTGCAGCTCGCCGCCGAGTTTCTTGTTCACACCGGGCAAGGTTCGCAACTGCAGCAGACGGAGCAGCGCGTCCTTCCCGCCCTGTACGGCGTAGCCGCCCGAGAGCAGGGCGGGGCTGGTCGATCCGAGGTCGAGATCGGACTCGTTCAGGTGCTGCTGGTCGGTGGGCGTCCAGTGCCGGAGCAGCTTCGAGGCGTCCGGCGAGAGGACGAGCACGCTGTCGCCCCAGTCGGTGCTCCCGTTCCACGGGCGCGTTCCCGGTCGCGACGATCAGGTCGCCGGTCGCCGGGTCGACCGCCGCACCGTTGCGCGACCAGATCGCCGAGTCGCTCGAGCCGCAAGTGCTCGGCGTGATCAGCGCGTGGCGGTCGGAGCAGAGCGAGTTCCAGACGTGCTCGATCGCGCCGGTGCGCTCCGACAGCGTGACGACGTGGCCCTGGTAGGGCGGCGCGTCGCCGATGTAGCCGCCGGTCGTGACGATCACGAGGCCGCGCGAGACGTTCAGCGACGAGGTGAGCTTCTCGTGCGTCGGGTCGCGCGTCACCGCCGTCGTCCACAGCACCTTTCCGTCGCGACACGCGGAGCTTGCGGATCTTCCCGTCGGGCGCGGCCGCGTAGATCGCGCTGCGGTCGGTCGAGGCCGACCGGTGTCGCGTTCGTGATCTGAGCCGTTCCGGCGAGCGAGGCGTAGCTCGTCGGCGTGAAGCGCCAGAGCACCTTGCCGTTCGGCGGCGTCGATCGCCTCGGTCCGTCCGTAGGTCGTCGTCACGAAGAAGCACGTCGTGGATCGCGCCGTGCGACGCGCACGTCGTGCAGGTAGATCGGCGAGGAGTCGACCGTGCCGTCGAGCCGAACCTGCTGACGCCCGAGGCTGCCGACGTTGGCGGCGGTCAACGCGCCGGCCGGCCGCGACGTCGTGCCGCGCGGTGTCGAAACCGAACCGGGCCCAGTCATTGCCGCTCGCACCGGCGCGAGCGACGGACGCGGCGCACGAGCGCGCGACGAGGACGACCGCCGCCCTCACCGAGCGGCGAGATCCGAGCGACGAGACCCAGGGGCCGGGCGGCGTCAGCAGCGACTCGGCGTGGAGGTAGGCGAGCCCGGCGAGCGGCAGGTCGACCCAGCGCTCGAAGCAGAAGTAGCGCCGCCGCCAGTGCGGGAAGAACTTGCGGTTGAAGCTGTGCAGGCGCTCGAGCTGGAAGAGCCGGTCGGCCTTGAGCAGGACGAAGCGCAGCGACGCGGATCGGCCGCGGCGCGGTCTCGTCGGCGTGCAGGAAGTCGGCGAACACCGCGAAGTTGAGCGACAGCTCCGCGACCGCGTGGGCCCTCGCCCAGGCGATCGTCTCGGTGATCAGGTACTCCATCAGCCCGTTCGGCGTGTCGCGGCGGCGGCGCATCGACGCAAGCGAGTAGCCCTCGCTCGCGGGCGACGGCACGAGCTGCAGGAAGCCGCCGACCGACCCGTCGGGCCCGACGGCCACGGCGAGCACGGTGTCCGGGTAGGCGAACAGCGCGTCCATCGCCATCGTGAAGCCGCGCTCCGGCCAGTTGCCCCGCCACTCGCGCGAGACCGACTCGAGCTCGCGCCGCAGCGCCTCGTCCGCATCGCGCCGCAGTGAGCACCCGGACCATGTACCCGTTCTTCTCGAGCCGCGACACCGACTGCCGCACCTTGCGGATCGCCCGCCCGTCGAGCGAGAACTCGGACGGGCGGATGACCGCCTCGTCACCGAGGTAGATCGACTTGAACCCGAGCGCCGCGTAGTCCTCGAGCGCCTCGCCGCCGGCGCCCGCGATCGCGACGCGCCACCCCTTGGCGCGCGCGACACGCACGAACTCGGCGACCAGCTCGCCGCCGCTCGGTGGGATCGCCGATCGGGTCGCCCGCGATCAGCGCCGTACCGCCGATGACGCGATAGGCGAGGAACGAGCGGCCGCTCGGTGAGAAGACGTAGGCCTTGTCGCGCCGCAGCGCGAAGTAGGCGAGGCTGTCCTCTCCGTCGCTCGTTGACGACCTCGGCCGCCCGCTCTCGCGCGTCCGGCGTGCACGGCGCCGCACCGCGGTGGACGGAGCCACAGCCAGAGCGCCCGGAACGCGAGCGCGCCGACCGCGAGCGCGAGCGCCGCGCTCGATGCGCAGCGACGTGTCGTCCGTGAGGTAGAGCTCGGCCAGCAGCAGGCCCGTCACGACCCCCAGCGCGACCACCACCTGAACGAGCGGTCGCATCGTCGTCGGGTCGCCGGGCGCGACGAACTGCCGGCGGGCCCGGAACAGCGCGACGAGCAGCGCCAGGTGGACCGTCGCCTCCTCGATGTCGAGCCCGCGCACGAGATGGGCGGCGGCGGAGGCAGCGACGAGCACGACTGCGAGCTCCCACGCACGCCGCTTTCGCCGCGCGAGGCCGCGCGCGAGCCAGATCATTCCGACCCCGAGCGCAAGCAGCGAGCGTCCGCGCCGCGGACGGGACGCCGGGCGGGAGCACGCCCTGGACGAGGTCGACCCGGTCGGCCATCTCGGGCGTCAGCGCCGAGACGATCGAGAGCAGGCCTGCACCCGCTGCCAGCCAGGCGAGCAGAGTCGGAGTCGCCGGGCGACGCACGGCCCCAAGGTAGCCACCCGCGCAGACGGTCGCGCGAATCCTAGTAGCTGTTACTTGCTCAGGAGCTACGCAGGAGGACGCGGCGCAGCTCGTCCTCCTTGCCCGGCTCGAGGATCGCGAGCACCTGGTCGCCCGCCTCGAGCTGGGTCTCGGAATCGGGCACCTCGGCCTTGCCGTCGCGCACGACCGAGATCAAGCCGCGCGCCCTCCGGCAGCTTCACCGCGCGGATCCGCTTGCCCTCGCAGGCCGCCCCACGGTTGATCGTCACCTCGACGATCTCGAGGTTCTCCTGGCGCAGCTCGATCAGCTGGATCAGCCCGTGCTCGGGCACCTCGTGCTCGACGAGCGCCATGATCGCGCCGGTCGCCGAGACGGTCGGGGAGATCCCCAGCAGGTCGAAGTACGGCTGGTTGCGCGGGTCGTTGATGCGCGCGATCACCTTCGCGACGCCGTAGCGCTCGCGCGCGAGCTGGCAGATGACGACGTTGTCCTCGTCGTCGCCCGGTTGCGGCGACGAGCAGATCGGGCGGCCGCTTGATGCCCGCGCGCTCGAGCACGAAGAGCTCCGTCGCGTCGCCGCGCACGACCTGGTGCTCGAACTCGACCTCGAGGCGGTCGAACCGCGACGGCCGCTGCTCGATCAGCGTCACCTCGTGGCCGGCGCGGAGCAACGTCCGCATGACGTTCGAGCCGACCTTCCCGCCGCCGGCGATCAGCACGTACATGCGGGCTCCTTCACGAGGTCACGACCTCGGTTGCACGCACGGTCTCGACCAGCGTCTCGATCGCCGCCGAGGTCGGGCAGACGATCCGCAGGCCGCGCTCCGCGTAGAACTGGGCACGGGCCGGGTCGAGCAGGCGCGCGACGACGGTCGGCACGTCGAAGTGCTTCTGGGCCGCCTGGGCGATCACGATGTTCGTGTTGTCGCCGTCGGTCGTCACGACGACCGCGTCGGAATCCTCGATGCCCGCCTGGCGGAGCAGACGCATGTCCATGCCGTGGCCGACGACGAACCCGCCCGTCCAGTTGTCGCCGAGCCGGGCCAGCGAGTCCTCGTTCTCGTCGAGGACGGTGACGTCCCAGCCGGACGCCGAGAGCTGGAGCGAGACGGCGGAGCCGACGCGGCCGCAACCGATGACCAGTGCCTTCACGATCGGGGAGGGTACAGCCGCGGCTCAGGTCGACGCGGCCAGCTCCTCGTCCATCACCGACTGCGGGAAAGCGACGATCAGGACCTCGCACGGGGCGTTGCGGAGCACGTAGTCGACGGTCGGTGAGAAGAACCGGGACTGGCGCCGCCAGCGCGGGGCCGAGCCGAGGACGATCAGGTCGGCGTCGACCTCGCCGGCCCGCTCGACGATCGCCGAGCCGATCGCCCGGGCGCGCACGGTCGCGGCCTCCACCGTCACCCCGTAGTCCAGCCCGAGCGCCTTGGCCTCGGACAGCGCCTCGTCGGCGCGATCCTGGTCCTCGGCGAGCGGAGCGTCGAGCGCCTCCGCGAGCGGGACGCGGATCACGTGCAGGGCCTCGACCTCAGCGCCGTGGTCGGAAGCGAGCTTGATCGCGGTCGCGAGCATCTCCTCGCCGATGATCCCGAGCTTCATGGGGACGAGGATTCGCCGGACTTCGAGCGCGTGCACGAACGGGAGCTCGTCGGGCGCGCGAACCCGCTCGAAGAGCCCCTCGCCGTGCGACACGCGCACGGTCACGTACACCGCGATCCCGACGGCGAGCCAGAGCGGGCCCGCGTAGCGTGCGGCGGGGTGCGTCGCGAGCGCGATGATCCAGACCGTGAACGTCGCGATCGAGCCGACGATCGCGGGGAGCGGGATCTCCGCACGACCGATCCGCACGTTGAACGGCGCGCGATACGGTCGCGGCAGGTCCGGCTCGTCGACGCGCAGCTTGATCACCGCGAGCTGCGCCGCGGTGAAGGCAAGCAGCACGCCGAACGAGAACAGGCTGGCGAGGCTCGTCACGTCGTTCCGCGCGAACGACGTCCCGATCACGAACGCCGACCCGACCACCGCGACCGAGACGATCGCGATCGGCGAGACGTGCGCCCGGCGGCTCAGCCGCCCGAACGCGCTCGGCAGCTGTCCGTGCTCGCCCAGCGAGTAGGCGAGCCGGGAGAACCCGGAGATCGACGTGACGACGGCGGCCAGCAGGATCAGCGCCCCGGTGACGCCGACGTAGAAGCGAAGCACGTCGCCGAGGAACGTCGGCAGTTCCGCCCTGATGCTGTCGGCGACGCCGAGGAGCGGCGCGTGGACCCAGGTCGTCCCGAGCTCTGACTTCGGCCCGGGGAACGCCGAGACCGCGACGACCGCGATCGCGACGTAGAGCGTGATCACGGTCGCGATGCCGCCGAAGACCGAGCGAGGGATGTCGACGCTCGGCCTGCGCGCCTCCTCGGCGAGGTTCGCGACCGTCTCGAGCCCGGTGAACGCGAGCATCGCGAGCGGGATCGCGAACGCGATCGCGTGCCACGAGGGATGGCTGCCCAGCGACGTGCCCTGCGTGAGCGCGTGCGGCGAGACGACAGCACGAACCCGAGCACGACGAGCAGAAGCTGCGTCAGCAGGTCGAGCGCGGGGATCACGATGCCGACGCCGTACAGCGACGGGCGCCGCACGAGCCGCACGATCGCCACGACCACGATCACGAGCACCGCGACGATGACGTCCCACGGGTTGCGGTCGAGCGCGTGCACCTGGATCGCGCCCGCCAGGTAGTGCGGCAGGAAGAGCGCCGAGAGCGCGATCACGATCACGTAGTCGAGGAAGAGCGCCCAGCCGGTGACGAAGCCGAGCGAGGTCGTTGAAGGCGCGGCGCACGAACGTCGCCGCTCCGCCGGTCTCCGGCAGCGCCGCTGTCCCTTCGGCGTAGGAGAGCGAGACGACGAGGAAGAGCAAGCCGACGCCGAGCAGCACGAGCGGCGTGAAGCCGAGCGCATAGGCGGCGATCACGCCGAGCGCGAAGTAGATCGACGACGCGACCTCGCCGTACGCGACCGAGAAGAGCGCCCGCGCGTCGAGCTCCCGCCGGAACCCGGGCAGCTTGCGCGCCACTAGCTGCCTCAGGTCCTCCGCTGCAGCAGGTAGAGCCGGCCCGCCGCCGGCGGCGACGAAGAGCGTGCCGAGCAGGACGCCGACCCCGCCCCCGTGGGTGAGCGTGAACAGCAGCATCGAGACGCCGAGCGCGATCATCAGCGACGCGAGCAGCTCGGTCGCCCCGCGGTACACGGGCCTACGCGGCCCTTCTGCCGGCCGCGACCATCACGCGGCACGGCGCGTGCTTCAGCACGTAGTCGACCGTGTGCCCGAAGATCGCGCGATGGCGGCCGCGTGGCGCGCCGAGCACGATGATCTCCGACACGCGGCGCTCGGCCTCTTCGACGATCGCCCGTCCCGCGTGGCGCGCGCGCACGACGCGCTCGACGATGCGCACGCCGTACGGCGCCGCGATCGCCCTCGCCTCGTCGAGCAGCCGGTCTGCCTCCGCGAGCTCCGCCGACAGGTCGGCGTCGAGCGGCAGCTCGAGCGGCACGACGATCACGCGCAGCAGGACGATTCGGCCGGCGCGCTCGGTGGCGAGCCGAGCCGCCACCTCGACCGCGTCGTGCGACTCGGGGCCGCTGACGATCGGCACGAGGATCGAGCGGTACTCGAGCGCGAGCGCCGGCCCGAGCGGCACCGGCGCTCGGGCCGTGACGGTGAGCGGCAGCCCTGCGCCGCCAGCGGTAGAGCACATAGAAGACGAACCCGACCGCCAGCCACGCGAAGCCCGGCATACCGCGTCGCCGGGTCCTGGATCACGACCACGAGCCAGGCGGCGCCGGTTCCGAGTCCGCCGACGATCGCGAACAGCGGCCAGGAGATGCCCCCGATCGTCAGGTTCGGCCTGGCATGCCACTCGCTCTCGCCCCGTCTCGCCTGCCGCACGCGCAGCGCGATCACGGACGCGTGCGCGATCGTGAACGACAGCATCGCACCGAACGCGTACATCCGCCCGAGGAAGTCGACCTTCCCGGAGAGCAGGAAGATCGTCGGCCCGATCGCGCCGAACACGAGCAGCGCGAGCCAGCGGTGTCTTCAGCTTGGGATGGAGGCGGCGGAACACCTCGGGCAGCTGGCGGTGGCTCGACATCGCGTAGGTGATCCGCGAGGCGCCGATCACGCCGGCGTTCGTCGCGATGAAGAGGATCGTCGCCGCGAGGATCCCGACGTACACCTTGGCCGCCGACAGCGTGAAGCCGTGCAGCCCGAGGTTCTCGACCAGTCCGAGCACCGGGTCGTTCTTGAAGCCGTGCGGCGGTGGCTGGCCGAGCTGCGTGACGTACTGCGCCGCCTCGTGCACGACCGGCATCGCCGACAGCGCGATGAACGGCAGCGTGAAGTAGATCGCGAAGACGGCGATCGCGACCCACGAGATCGCGCGCGGGATCGACCGAACCGGGTCGCGCGCCTCCTCGGCGAGGTTCGAGACGGTCTCGATCCCGGTGTAGGCGATCATCGCGACCGGGATCGCGAGCAGGAACTGCGCTCCACGTCGGAGCGACCCCGAGGTGGACGTTGTGCGACGCAGCACGTGCGGGCTGAAGATGAGGAAGAAGCCGAGGGCGACGAGCAGCAGCTGCGTCGCGAAGTCGATCGACCGCGAGGAAGATGTTCAGCCCGGCCGCCTCCTTGATCCCGATGATGTTGATGCCGACGAGCAGCCAGGTGAGCGTGATCCCGACGATGATGTCCCACGGGTTCGTCCGCAGCGGCTCCCAGAAGATCGAGAGGTAGTGCGGGACGAAGATCACCGAGATCGCGACGGTGATCACGTAGTTGAGCATCTGCGCCCACGCCGCCCCGAAGGAGACGAGCTCGTTGAAGGCGTGCCGCGCGAAGCTCGACGAGCCGCCCGCCTCCGGGTAGTGGACGGTCCCCTCCGCGTAGGTCGCCGCGGTGGCGGCGAAGATCACGCCGCTGACGATGAAGACGATCGGCGTCAGGCCGAGCGCGATCCCCGCGGTCAGCCCGAGCGCGTAGTAGATCGACGAGCCGACGTTGCCGTACGCGGTCGAGAAGAGCGCCGGAGCGCCGAGCACGCGTTCGAGGCCGTGGCTCTGCCGACGCCGCCTGGGCACGGCCCGATGCTACTCGGGTGGTCGGTTCCCGAACGCCGTCCGGCCGGGACTAACGGAACGAGCTGGTACGGGACGCTCGAGAGGATCACGTGCGGCTCGAAGAGGAGCAGCCGCTTGACGTAGAGCGCGCGCTGGTTGTGGAGGAGCCGCGACCAGCCGCGGACGACGATCTCCGGCATCACGACGTTGACGACCGTCTCCGGGTCGGCGGTCAGCTCGCGGATGTAGGCGAGCAGCGGCGTCGCCGACGTCGCGGTACGGCGCGTCGCTCAGATCGAGCGGCATCGCCATGCCGGCTTCGAGCCAGCGCTCCTCGAGCCGCCGGGCCTCCTCGCTCGTCGAACGCGAACGAGACCGCCCGCGTGTCCTCGATCCCGAGCGACTGCGCGTAGTTCGAGCGCCCGCAGCGAGCCGGCGTGGACGTCCGCGAGCAGCACGCGAACGGCGAGGCGGCTCGGCGTGAGGCCCTCGGGCCGCGGCGGTCGCGACACGACCGGAACGTCGGTGACGACGACGCCCGGCTCCGAAAGCAGCCGCAGCTTGAGCCGGAACGACGTCCGCGCGGTCGCCGAGAGCAGCGAGCGGTCGCTGGAACTGCTCCGGGACGACCACCGTGACGAAGTCCGACTCGCCGCGCGGCAGCCGCCACACCTCCTCGAGCATCGCCTGCGTCGCGCCCCTCGTCGATCGGCGAGCATCTCGAGCTTCGGGCCGTCCGGCGCGAAGTCGAACCAGCGCGGCCGGATCGCCGGATCGGTGTGCCGGCCGGGCGCGAGCAGCGCGCGCACCGTCGCGCCGCCGGCGATCTGCCGCGCGTACCAGAGCGCGCCCTCGGTCGCGACGTCGAGCGACTCGACCCAGAGCAGGACCTCGTTCGTCGGCGCGCCGGCCGCCCGGACCGCGCCGACGCCCGCGCTCGAGCCGGCGCGCGAAGCGCCGGTAGTGGCGGTTGATCCCGACGAAGCACGAGCACGAAGCAGCGGGATCGCGACGATCACGAGCCACGCGCCCTCGGCGAACTTCGTCCAGATCACGATCAGCGTGACGAGCCCGGTCGCGGAGGCGCCGACGCCGTTGAGGAGCGCCCGGTGACGCCAGCCTGGATCGTGCGTTCGCAGCCAGTAGCGCACCATCCCGGCCTGCGAGAGCGTGAACGCGGTGAAGACGCCGATCACGTAGAGGTGGATCAGCGAGTCGACGCTGGCGTTGTAGACCGACGAGCAGCGCGCGACGCGATCGCCGGCGAGCACGATGATCCCGTTCGAGAAGACGAGGCGGTCGCCGAGGTTCGTGAACTGCCGCGCGAAGAAGCGGTCGCGCGCGAGCAGCGCGGCGAGACGCGGGAAGCCCTGGTACGACGTGTTCGCGGCGAGCACGAGCACGGCGAGCGTCAGCACCTGGACGACCCAGTACATGAAGCCGGCGCCGAGGAGCCCGACGGGAAGACGCCGCGCGCGATCTGCGAGAGCACCGACGGCGTTCCGGACGTCGGCGGGCAGCGCGTGCATGTGGACGGCGAGCCACGACACGCCGACGAACATCGCGATCGCGATCGTCGCCGAGGATCGCGAGCGTCGTCGCCGCGTTGCGTGCCGTGCGGCCGGCGGAATGCGTTGACGCCGTTCGCGATCGCCTCGACGCCGGTCAGCGCCGTCGAGCCGGAGGCGAACGCGCGCAGGACGACGAACAGCGGTCACGCGCGCCGGTGCCCGCGGCGATCGGGTGCGGCACGACCGCCTGCGGGCAGCCGCGAGTCGCGCAGCGCGGTCACCCCCGATTCCGACGAGGAGCGAAGATCGACGTCGACGAACGCGTAGGTCGGCAGCGCGAAGAGGAGCCCGGCCTCCTTCACCCCGCGCAGGTTCGCGAACGTGATCAGCACGACGCAGGCGAGCGAGAGCGCCAGCTCGTGGCCGCGCAGGCCGGTGACGGCCGAGGTGAGCGCGAGCACGCCGGCGGCGACCGAGACGGCGACCGTCAGGATGTAGTCGGTGAGCAGCGCGGCCGCGGCGACGAGGCTCGGGACCTTGCCGAGGTTGTCCTTCGCGACGATGTACGCGCCGCCCGAGCGTCTCGTAGACGAGCACCGTCTGGCGGTACGAGAGCACGACGATCGCGAGCAGGGCGGCGATGCCGAGCGAGATCGGGAAGACGAGGTGGGCTGCGCCGGCCGACGCGCCGACGAGCACGACGAGCGCCGCCTCGGTGGCGTACGCGACCGACGAGAGCGGGTCGGAGGCGAAGATCGGCAGCGCGAGCCACTTCGGGAGCAGCGTCTCCTCCATCTGGTCGGACGCCATCGGCCGGCCGACGACGAAGCGCCTCAGACGCGGCGCGCGCTGCTCGAGCGTCACGTGGTCGTGCGCCGCTCGAGCGCCGTCAGCGCCCGTCGACCTCACGCCGCGCAGCCGTCGGCGCGCGCGCGGTCGTAGAGCGGGCTGTGCCGTCGATGCACCAGCCGCTCGACGAGCAGCACGCCGCGCGGCAGGCACCGGCGCTCGAGGTCGGAGAGCCGGCCGCGAGCGCGAGCAGCTGCGGCCGCGCCGACCGCGGACCGCCGCCGCGGTTGAGCGGTGAGGCACCGGCAGGCGGCGCTCGTCGGCTGCGTGGACGACGTCGTGAGCGACCGCGCGAGCTCATCCGGCGGTGCTCTCGGCGCGTCAGCTCCGTGGACGCGCCAGGCGAGCCTCGGCGACGGGAGCACCGAGGCGATCAGCTCGTCGTCGGCCGCGCGGCGCGCGGCGCGGAGCGCACGCCGCGTCTCGCAGCTCACGAACGGCTGGAGGACGCGTCGCGAGACCATGCGGCCACGGTAGGACGGGCCGGCTCAGCACCGCCTCAAGATCGCGGGCCGAGCCCTCAAGATCTCTCAAGACGCGATCGACGAGCCGGTAGCCGGCGCCGGGCTCGGTCAGCAGGTGGCGCGGCGCTGCCGGGTCGGGCTCGAGCTTCCGGCGGAGCTGCGAGACGTAGACGTGCAGGTAGTTCGACTCGTCGCCGTACGCCGGGCCCCAGACCTCGCGCAGGATCGTGCGGTGCGTCAGGAGCTTGCCCGGGTTCTGTGCGAGCAGGCGCAGGATCCCGAACTCGTGCGGCGTCAGGTGGACGGGCTTGCCGCCGACCGTCGACCGGCTGCTTCTCCAGGTCGACCCGATCGTCCCCGACGACGACCACCGGCTCGCCCGGCGGCGTCGACGCGCCGCAGCGCCGCACGCAGCCGCGCGAGCAGCTCGCCGATCGCGAACGGCTTGGTCACGTAGTCGTCCGCGCCGGCGTCGAGCGCGGCGATCTTCTCGTCCTCGTCGCCGACCGCCGACACGACGATGATCGGCGCGTCGCTCCACGTGCGCAGCTCGCGGCAGACGTCGGTGCCGGTCCCGTCGGGCAGCAGGAGGTCGAGGATGACCGCGTCGGGCGGGTGCAGAGCCGCGGCGGCTGCAGCGCCTCGGCGGCGGTCGCCGCCGTCTCGACCTCGTAGCCGGCGCCGCGCAGGTTCGTCGCGAGCGCGCGCAGGAACTGCGGCTCGTCGTCGACGACGAGCACGCGGGGCTCACGGTCGAGCCCGGCTCGGCGGCGAGCGCTCGCGGGGAGCGACAGGCGAGCGACGCGTCCCGCCACCGTCCGCGGCTACGAGCGTCGAGCGACCCGCCGTTCGCGCTCGGCGAAGCCGCGCGCGATCGCCAGGCCGAGCCCCGCGCCCCGCACGACCGCCTCGCCGCGGTCGAACGGCTTCAGGAGCGCGTCGGCTTCCTCCGCTCTGATGCCGACGCCACGGTCCGCGACCTCGACCGCGATCGCCGCCGGCCTGCGCGCGCCGAGCGTCGACCGGCGACCCGTCGGGCGAGAACTTGAGCGCGTTCTCGATCAGGTTCACGAGCATCGCGTTGGATCTGCACCGCGTCGACGCGCGCCGGCGGAAGATCGTCGGCGACGCCGCATCGCGACGCCGTCGCGCCGCCGACCTCGTCGACGGCGAGCGCGACGAGCTCGTCGACCTCCCAGAGCTCGCGGTGCGGCAGCGGCTGCGCCGGCCTGGAGGCGTGACAGGTCGAGCAGGTTCTCGACCAGGCGGGTCAGCCGCTCGAGCTCGAGCCGAATCGTCTCGAGCAGCTCGGCGCGGTCGGCGCGTCGAGAGCTCGAGCTCGCCGCTCTCGAGCCCGTCGAGCGGCCGCGGCCATCGTCGCGAGCGGCGTGCGGAAGTCGTGCGAGACCGTCTGGAGGATCGTCGTCTTGATCGCGTCGGAGCGTCGGAGCGCTTCCGCCTCGCGCGCCTGGTCCTCGAGCCGCTCGCGCTCCGCGGCGAGGTCGAGCAACGCGGCGAGCGCCGCTTCGAACCGGCTCGCGCGCCCGCTCGTCGCCGGCTGGAGCACGCTCGCCGCGCGCGCGCGGATCTCGTCGAGCGCGCGTCGCGATGCAGCAGCTCGGCCGCCGCGTCGGCCAGCAGCGCCGCCTCGCGCTCGCGCTGCTCGGCCTCGGCCGCGCGCCGCCGCGCGCGCG
Source organism: uncultured Thermoleophilia bacterium (assembly GCA_963742615.1). Classification (GTDB taxonomy): domain Bacteria; phylum Actinomycetota; class Thermoleophilia; order Gaiellales; family Gaiellaceae; genus PALSA-600. The sequence continues at coordinate 477,124 of CAVUMS010000006.1, forward strand.
TCGCCAGCTCGCTCGCGACGACGCCGGTCACCACGTAGACGGCGAGCGCGGTCCAGTTCCGCCCGTCGGCGAGCGTGAGCGTGTGCACCGGCGGCAGGAAGAGGAAGTTGAACGCGAGCATCGCCGCGATCGAGGCGAAGATCGCGTAGCCCATCCCGAAGAAGATCGCGACGACGAGCACCGCCGGCATGTAGACCACGCCCAGGCTGAGGATCGGCGCGACCGGGCGCAGCGCGTAGACGAGCCCGGTCGCGACGGCAAGCGCGGCCACCGACCCGGCGAGAGGCACGACGAAGCGCTTCCACATGCGAGGACCGTAGCGCCGTCAGCGCCGCAGAACGCGTCGACCGCGCGAAAGGCCAGAGCCCTTCGCGCGGCCTTCGCGTTCGGTTAACCGTGGACCGAGACGAGGAGCGGGATGATCAGGATCGCGACGATGTTCGCGATCTTGATCATCGGGTTGATCGCGGGACCGGCCGTGTCCTTGTACGGGTCGCCGACGGTGTCGCCCGTGACGGCTGCCGCGTGCGCCTCGGAGCCCTTGCCGCCGTAGGCGCCGTCCTCGATCGACTTCTTCGCGTTGTCCCAGGCGCCGCCGCCCGACGTCATCGCGATCGCCAGGAAGAGACCCGTCACGATCGTGCCGATCAGCAGGCCGCCGAGCATGCGCACGCTGATGAGCCCGACGACGATCGGGAAGCCGATCGGGATCAGCGCGGGCGCGAGCATCGACCTGATCGCCGATCCGGTGACGATGCTGACTGCGCGGCTGTAGTCGGGCCGCTCCGTGCCTTCCATGATCCCCGGGTGCTCGCGGAACTGGCGGCGCACCTCCTGCACGACCTCGCCGCCGACGCGTCCGACCGCCTGCATCGCGAGCGACGCGAAGAGGAACGGCATCAGGCCGCCGATGAACAGGCCGGCGATGACCCACGCGTCGGAGAGCGAGAACGAGCGTCGGCAGCCCCTGGTCGGTGAGCCCGGTCGTGTACGAGTCGAACAGCACCAGCGCGGCGAGCGCCGCCGAGCCGATCGCGTAGCCCTTCGTGACCGCCTTCGTCGTGTTGCCGACCGCGTCGAGCGGGTCGGTGATTGCCCGGACGCCCTCCGGCAGGTCGGCCATCTCGGCGATGCCGCCGGCGTTGTCGGTGACGGGGCCGTAGGCGTCGAGCGCGACGATCAGACCGGTCATCGACAGCTGCGCCATCACCGCGACGCCGATGCCGAACAGGCCGGCGAAGTGGTGCGCGACGAGGATCCCGGCGACGATCACGATCACGGGCGCCGCCGTCGCCTGCATGCCGACCGCGAGCCCCTCGATGATGTTCGTCGCATGCCCGGTCTGCGACGCGCGAGCGATCATCTTCACGGGGTTCCAGCGGGTGCCCGTGTAGTACTCGGTGATCGCGACGAGCAGGAACGTGACGACGAGGCCGACGATCGCCGAGACGTAGAGGTCGGTGAAGCCGTACTTGCCGTTGTCGAACGCGATCGTGATCGGGATGAACCCGACCGCGGAGAGCACGGTCGCGACGAGCACCGCCTTGTAGAGCGCGTTGATGACGGCGTTCGGGCCGTGGCCGAGGCGGGCGAAGAACGTGCCGATCACCGACGCGATCGCCGAGACGCCGCCGATCGCGAGCGGGTACAGGTAGAGCTTCGCGTCGGGGTACGCGGTTCCGAGCAGCATCACGGCGACCGCCGTGACGGCGTACGTCTCGAACAGGTCGGCCGCCATGCCGGCGCAGTCGCCGACGTTGTCGCCGACGTTGTCCGCGATCACCGCCGCGTTGCGCGGGTCGTCCTCCGGGATGCCCGCCTCGATCTTCCCGACGAGGTCGGCGCCGACGTCGGCCGCCTTGGTGAAGATGCCGCCGCCGAGCCGCGCGAACACCGAGATGAGGGAGCCGCCGAACGCGAGGCCGATCAGGTCGTCGATGGCGGAGGTCGGCGAGTTGCCCAGAGCGGCGGTGAGGAACCAGTAGTAGCCGGTGACGCCGAGCAGGCCGAGCCCGACGACGAGCAGCCCGGTCACCGAGCCGGCGCGGAACGCGACCTCGAGCGCGGGCTTGAGACCGTGCCGCGCGGCCTCGGCGGTGCGGACGTTCGAGCGTACGGCCACGTTCATGCCGATGAAGCCGGCCGCGGCCGAGAGCGTCGCACCGATGAGGAAGCCGAAGGCCGTTCCCCAACCCAGCTTGTCGTAGACGCCGAGCAGGATGAACGGCACGATCGCGACGATCGCGATCGTCGTGTACTGCTTCTTCAGGTAGGCGGCGGCGCCCTCCTGGACGGCAGCGCGATCTCGCGCATCCGCTCGTTCCCGGCCGGCTGGCGCATCAGCCACACCGTCAGGTAGATCCCGTACGCAACGGCGACGCCGCCGCCGACGAGGCCGAGGAGCACGGGGTGATGTGCGAACCAATCCATCGGTGTCTTCGCTCCCTCACAAAGTCAAGCGCCGAAGGGCTTCGGCGCGGGCAGTTATGTATCACATAGTCGGGTCGGAGCCGGCGTTTCAGGCCCCGCCGACTCGCCCGCGCCGCCCGAAATCCGGCTTGCGTAGGCGACCTGCAGGTTCGCCAGCGCCGCGCCGAGATCTCGCCTCGCATCGCCCTCGAGCAGCGGCACGAGCGCGACGATCGCGTCGATCCCGAGCCTGGCCTGCGCGAGGTCGCCGCGCTCGAGCTTGGTGTAGGCAAGGCTCGCGATCGTCGACGCGGAGGAGGCGAGCAGCAGGCCGAGGTCGAGCGCCGCGAGCTGCTCGGCGAAGTCCTCCTGCGGGCCGTCAGCCTTCAACCGGCTCACCCGCCCGCACCTGCTCGGCGTAGATCTCGACGAGCGACGCGCCCTCCTCGAATCGCTCGATCTGGCGCTCGGCCGACGTCCGCGCCGGAACGGCGAGGTACGGCGCGGTCGCCGATCTCGTCGGCGACCGGCAGCGTCCACTCGATCAGCTGCTCGAGCCGGGCGCGCGCCGGGATCGCCTCGCCGCGCGTCGAAGTCGAGCAGCTCGCCCGAGAGGCCGTAGCGGATCGCGCGCCAGAGGTTCTCCTCGATCAGGCGGTGCGGCAGGTCGGGGAGCGGCTCGCCCTCGTCGACCGCGCGCGCGCACCGTGCGGCGAGCGCGTAGCAGAGCGCCGCCACCGCCTGCGCCTCGGCGAGATCGGGCTGCGCGTCGCAGATCCGCATCTCGATCGTCGGATAGGCGAGGTGCGGGCGAACGCTCCACCAGATCTGCGTGTGCTCGGTCATCGATCCCGTTCGGTAGAGGAAGGCGACGTAGTCCTCGAAGCCGCGCCAGCTGCCGTAGGCGTCGGGGATGCCGCAGCGGGGGAACATGCGCGTGAAGATCTCGGTGCGAGCCGAGTGGAGGCCGGAGTTGACGCCTTCGACGAGTGGTGAGCTGGCCGAGAGCGCGAGCAGCTCCGGCAGGAAGTTGCGGAGCGCGTCGTGCACCGCGACCGCGCGGTCGGCGCCGGTGATCCCGACGTGGACGTGCAGGCCGAAGCTGTTGTTGCGCCAGACGACGTAACGGAGCAGTTCGTCGTTGCGGCGGTAGTGCGGCGTGTCGATGATCCGTTGGTCCTGCCAGCGGCTCCACGGATGCGTGCCCGTCCCGCCGAGCGCGACAGGGAGCTCGCGGCGCCGCCGCCACAGCTGCGCAGCGCCGTTCCGCCATCGTGACGGCAGCCTGCGCGAACGTTCGCACCGCCCGGTGCGCACCTCGATCTCCGAGGCGATCAGCTCGCCCACGACGTGCGGCGCGAGCTCGGGGATCTGGATCGCGACGGCGTGGAGCTCCTCGAAGCGGTTCGTGAGCTCGAGCGTCTCGGGGTCGAGCAGCGCGAACTCCTCCTCGACGGCGACCGTCAGATCGGTGCCGCCCTCGAACGACGTCGCGCGCCGTCCGCAGCAGCTCCTGCCCAGGAGACGCGCTGTTCCTCGCCCATCGCGCGCGAAAGCCTAGATGAGAGGCAGCGGCTCGAGCAGCCGCGCGGCCACGCTGCGCCCACGACCAGCGCTCGACGACGACCCGTCGCGCGGCGGCCGGAGCGTCTCGCGCTCGGCGGCCGGCAGCGCGACGAGCTCGGACAGCTTGCGCGCGAGATCGGCGGCGTCACCGGTCTCGAACGAGGCGAGGCGTCGAGGTCGCTCGGGTAGCACTCCTCGAGACCCGGACGCGACCTCGGCGAGCCCCGAGTGGCGGGCGACGAGCGGTGGCGAGCCGGCGGCGGCGGCCTCGGCCGCGACCATGCCGAACGCCTCCGGGAACACCGACGGCACGACGGTGACGTCGGCCAGCGGCAGCAGATGGACGAGATGCCGGTGCTCGAGCGGGCCCGTGAAGAGCGTCCGCCGCGGCCGCCGCGGCCTCGAGCACGGGACGGTACGGACCGAAGCCGACGACGACCAGACGGGCGTCGATCTCGCGCATCGCCTCCAGCAGGATCTGCACGCCCTTCTGCTCGATCAGCTTCCCGAAGTAGACGACGGTCGGCTCGTCGCCGGCGAGGAACGACTCGAGCCGCGCGCGTTGCCGTCGTCCGGCAGTCGTTCGTCGGCGTTGCCCGGGTTGGCGGGTCCGCGCTCGCCTCGCGAAGCAGGTCTGCAAGCGCGGCACTTCGCTCCTGCAAGCGTGAACGCTGTCGACGTCGACGCCCGGCGGGACGGTGTGCACGCGGCTCGACGTGGCCGACGACGTCCTCGAGCACGCGCCGGATGTGCTCGGAGCCGACGTACGTCGCGTCCGCGGCGGCAGAGACTCTCCCGCCCGAAGCGCTCGAGCTCCGGCCGCCCGCGCATCGAGTACTCGAGCTCGGAGCCGTGCGCCTTGACCCGGAACGGCGCACCGCTCGCCCGCCCACCGGCGCGCCGAGCAGCACGTGGTTGGCGAACACGAGATCGGCCGGCTGGAGCTCGCGGAGCGCGTCGGCGTTCGCGGCGACGTACGCGTCGCGCTCCGCCGGCGTGAAGATCTTGCAGCAGCCGCGGCTCGAGGCCCTCGTAGCGGTCGAGCACGAACGTCGGCAGGAGCCGCCGCGGGAGCGCCGGCACGACGACGCCGGCACCGCCGAGGTCGTAGTGGCTGCGCGATCGCGCTCCTGGCAGACGATCGTCACGTCGTGCCCGGCTCGGCTCCACTCCCGTGCGAGCGCACGCGTGTAGACGTTCGAGCCCGGTCCCGCCGAGCAGGTACCCGTGCCAGAGCAGGATCCGCACGCGCGGACGGCTTAGGTCAGGTGGAAGTAGAGGGCGTGCAGCAGGTCGACCGCCGGGTTCGACGTGTGCACGGTGACGTCGCCCGGGACGTCGAGCAGCGCTTCCGAGTAGTTGAAGATGATCCGGACGCCGGCGTCGACGAGATCGTCCGCGACCTTCTGCGCCGCGACCGCCGGCACTGCCAGCACGCCGACGACGATGTTCTTCTCGCGTACGACGTCCTTCAGCCGGCCCTCGTCCTCGACGGGCGCAGGAGCCGAGCGCCCGACCGAACTTCGAGGGGTCTGTGTCGAAGACGGCCGCGATGTTGATCCCGTGCTCGGCGAAGATCGGCGAGCTCGCGATCGCCTGACCCAGGCGCCCGGCGCCGACGAGCGCGATGTTGTGCTGACCCTGCGTGCGCAGGATCTTGCGAATCTCGGACAGCAGCGAGTCGATCGAGTAGCCGACGCCGCGCTTGCCGAACTTGCCGAAGTTCGAGAGGTCGCGCCTGATCTGCGTCGCGTTGATGTTCGTGTAGTCGGCGATCTCCTGGGAGGAGATGCGGTCCTTGCCCATCTTCCGGGCCTGCGTGAGCACCTGCAGATACCGGGAAAGACGGGCCGCGACCCCGACCGTCAGGCGGTCGGGCGCGCTACCGCCGTTGGGTGCCACTTGCAACATCGCCGCGCATTGTGCGGCCCATGCGGATCGATGGCTTCGCAGATTGCGTGAACCCCGCACGTAGACTGGGGCCATATGTGTCGCAATATCCGCACGCTCCATAACTTCGAGCCGCCGACGACGGCCGAGGAGATCCACGCTGCCGCCGAGCAATACGTCCGGAAGGTGAGCGGGATGCAGAAGCCGTCGAAGGCGAACGAGGCCGCTTTCGCACCGCGCGATCGACGAGGTTGCGCACGCAACCGAGCAGCTGCTCGTCGAGCTCGTGACGACGGCGCCACCGCAGAGACCGCGAGGTCGAGGCCGCCCGCCGCCGCGCCCGCGCGGCCGAGCGCTTCCCCGTCGCGTCGTGAACGAGCGCTCGGGTAGCGTGACCGAGGAGGAGGTGCTCGCCGAGACGCGGGCGTTCAACGAAGGGCTCGTGCAGCTGGTCGCGACGCTGCCGCCGCTCCACACGGTCTCGCCCGAGGAGACACGACGGGCGCGGAGGGAGAGCGGCGGCATCTTCCCGCCCCCCGTCTACCTGCCCGAGGCGTGGTGGGAGCGGATCCCGGGCCGCGGCGGGCGAGATCCCGATCCGCCTCGTCGAGCCGGAAGGGCGGGAGCCGCGGGGCGCCTATCTGCACCTTCACGGAGGCGGCTGGACGATCGGCGCGGCCGACCTCCAGGATCCGTCGCTCAAGGCGGCAGCCGACGCCACCGGTCTGACGATGGCCAGCGTCGACTACCGGCTCGCGCCGGAGCACCCGTACCCGGCCGCGCCCGACGACTGCGAGGACGCGGCGCTGTGGTTCCTCGACCGCTTCGCCGGGCGTCTCGCGCTCGGAGGCGAGTCGGCGGGCGCTCACCTTGCGGTCGTGACGTTGCTGCGTCTGCGCGACCGCCACGGGCTCGACGTACGGTCGGCGTTCGCCGCGGCGAATCTCTCGTTCGGGCCGTTCGATCTCACCGGAACGCCGAGCCGCCATCTCTGGGGCGACCGCGAGCTCGTGCTCTCGGACACCACGATGACATGGTTCGTCGACAACTACGTGCCGGGGCTGTCCGAGGCGCAGCGGCGCGAGCCCGACGTCTCGCCGCTCTACGGCGACCTCCACGACCTGCCGCCGGGCCTCTTCACCTGCGGCAGTCTCGACCCGCTACTCGACGACACGTTGTTCATGGAGGCGCGCTGGCGCGCGGCCGGCAACGACACGACGCTGAGCGTCGTGCCCGACGGTGTGCACGGGTTCCTGGCTTTCGACATCGAAGCCGCGCGCCGCTCGAAGGCCGAGCAGTACGCATTCGTCGCCGGCTTAGGCGAGCTTCCGGCGCAGCGCAGCCTCGTCGACGTAGTAGACGAAGGCGCGCCGGCCGTCGATCTCGACGACCGGCAGCCACTCGCGATAGCGCGCCTCGAGCTCGGGATCGCCCGTGATGTCGACCTCGTAGAGCTCGAACGCAAGCTCGTCATGCACGCGAGACACGAGCTCGCGCGCCCGCTCGCAGAGGTGGCAGCCCGGCAGCGTGGTAGAGCGGTGACGCGCACGCGGGCGCCGCTCAGGTGACGCGGAAGCGCACCTTCGCCCGGCTCGGCTGCCGCGTCGTTCGGAAGCGTCGGCCAGGCGACGAGGCGCAGCTCGTACGCGCCCGGTGCTGAGCGGCGCGCTCGTCGGGCCGCGACCGGTGATGCCGAAGCTGTACGTGCCGGGAAGGAGGTCGCGCAGCCGCGCCAGCAGGCCGATGTACCGGCCCCCTGCCGTGTACAGCAGGACGTCGAGGCGCGAGACGGGCCGCACCTGCACGGTGCCGCCTTTCCGGAGCAGTTTCCCCGCCTGAACGGTGAGCACCGCGGGCTTGGTGTCGGATTGCTTGAACGACCTGGCGCTCAGCGACACGCCGCCGAGCAGGCTGGCCGCGGGTCGCTCGAAACCGAGCGCCCACGGCACGCGAAGCGACCTCGCTGCCGGCCGGGGCGATCCGCAGCACCCCGGTCACCGTGTCCGGCCCCGGCGCGGCCGGCGCCACGACCCGCACCTTCACCCGCGCGGCCTTGCCGATCCCGAGCACGAGCCGGTCCGGGCGTGACCTTGAACCCGAGCGCCTCGGACTCGGCCGTCGAGACGACGCTGATCGAAAGCTGCAGCCGGCGCGTGGAGACGTTCCGGACGACGACTGTCCGCGTCGCGTGCCAGTGGGGACCCTCCCAGACCCCGAACCCGAGCGTCGCCGGCTGAGCCGCGACCTCGCCGACCGCCGACGCGCCGAGCCGGAAGGTGCCGGCCCCCGCCTCCATCGGCGACGCCGCACCCGCCTGTGCGTAGCCCACCAGCAGGCTCTGGAGCGACGGGCCGTCGAGCGCGGGCCGCATCTCGGTGAGCAGCGCCGCGCCGCCTGCCACCGTCGCAGCCGCCGCGCTCGTCCCGTTCACCGTGCCGTAGACAGGGGTGCCGTCGGCGGCGGCGCCCGGCTCGGACGTCGCGATCGCCACCCCGGGAGCGGCGACGTTCGGCTTCACGGAACCGTCGAACGCGAGCCCGCGCGACGAGAAGTCGGCGACGTAGCCGCGGTCACCGTTTGCATCGTCGCCGGCCGGACCGATCGCCACGCCGACGTCGAGGCCGGCGCGCTCCGCCGCGAGCAGCTCGAGCGCCGCCGACGTCGGCACCACCACGACCGGGACGGTCTCCTGAACGCCGACAGCGCAGCGACCCGGCGGGCAGCGAGTCGCCGTAGAGCACGAGCGCCGCCGCCCCGGCCCGCGACGCGATCGCCGCCTGCGTCTCTGGATTGTCGCCGGCCGGCGCGATGATCGCGCGCGCCCGCGACCCGCGAGAACCCCTTCCGGTCGAACGCGTCGGCGAGGCCGCGCACGTCGCTGGGACGCAAGAGCGAGCGACAGCGACCGCGACGAGCCCGTTGCCCCGAGAACGGGGACGTCTCGATCGAAAACCACGTCGAGGCCGCGACGCAGGACAACGCGAGCCTCCGGCGTCTCGGTCCGCGTGTCGGTCGCCGCGACCGCGAGCGCACCCGGCGCGGCCGCCGGCCCTGCAACCGAGCCGAAACCGGGCCCGGCGACGCCGTCGTTCCCGCCGGGAGCGACCACCATCGTGTTGAGCGACAGCGCACCTGCGACCGCCTGCGCCTCGGGTCCGTCGGTGAAAGCGGCATACGGCTCGGCGACCCCGAGCAGCGCCACGCGCACCGCGTCGTGGCAGTCGCCGTCGCCGTTCGGGTCGACCGCGCGCTCGAGCCCGGCGATCAGCTGGTCGCTGCGGCTGAACACGAGCTCGCCGACCGGTGCTCGCCGGCTGCCAGCCGGCCACGCGAATCGGCAGGATCGTCGCCCCCGGCGCGACGCCGTGCAGCCCACCCGGGCCGTCGCTCCCGGCGAGGATGCCTGCCATCTCGGTGCCGTGCCGTTCGATCGCGTTCTTGTCGCGCGGGTTCGCGCGTGCGGCAGCGTCCTCGCCAGCCGTCGACGATGTCGAAGCCGGGCAGCAGGCGGCCGCGAAGGTACGGCTGGTTGAGGTCGACACCTGTGTCGAGCAGCGCGATCGTGACGCCGCGGCCGTCGTACCCGGGTAGCTCCGCCTCGGGCCAGTGGCCGCTCCCGACGCCGAACGCCTTCGACGCGAGCGTGGTCTCCGACGTCGAGGCCGGGAACGCGGCACGCACCGGGTAGACGCCCACGAACCTCGGGATCGTTCTCGAGCAGCGGCACCGCGCGCGGATCGAGCGCGGCCGAGAAGCCGTCCAGCACACGCGTGTAGCTGAAGTCGGGCCGGACCTGCAGCCCGTGCGCGGCGAGCGAGAGCAGCGCCTCCTTCTGAGCCGCGACCGCCTGCGTGCTCCACGCGCGCTCCTGGCTCTCGGTCGCGTAGTGGGCCTTCGCGAGCCGCTCGGCGACCGACGGCGTGCGGAGGAGCACGATCATCCGCTGGCTCGACGGCGTGTCGCCGCGCGGGCCGCCGACCAGGCCGCGCCAGCTCGCATCGGGCGTCGGTGCAGCCTGATCGCGGCCGCGCGCGGACACGGTGACCGCCAGCGCGACCGCGGCGGTGACCGCAACGGCGGCCGCGAGCACGAGCGCGACGCTACGCGGATGCCTGCGCATCGATGGAAAGGTAGTCGGGGTAGGGGACGGTCTGTATGAAGCGTGCGGCCGACGCGATCATCGCGGCGTTGTCGGTGCACAGCGGGAGCGGGGCGAGCGCCGCATCCGGCAGCGCAGCCCGGAGCTCGCTGTTCGCGGCGACGCCGCCCACCACGGCGATCCGCTTCGCTCCCGTCGCGCGAATCCGCTCGACGAGCGCGGTCACGATCGCGTGCTGGTACCCGGCGGCGAGATCGGCGCGTCGCGTCGCGAGCTCGCCCGTCGCGAGGCCTCGTACCGCGTAGAGGAGAGCGGTCTTGACGCCGGAGAACGAGAAGTCGAGGCCGTCGAGCTTCGCAACGGGGAACGGATGGGCGGACGGGTCACCTTCCTTCGCGAGGGCGTCGAGCTCCGCCCCGCCGGGGTAGCCGAGACCGAGCAGCCTCGCGCCCTTGTCGAACGCCTCCCCGGCTGCGTCGTCGAGCGTCGTGCCGAGCACGCGGTAGCCGGAGCGGTCGGTCACGTCGAGCAGCAACGTGTGGCCGCCGCTCGCGAGCAGGCACGTGAACGGCGGCTGGAGATCGAGCGGCTCGCAGGTACAGCGAGGCCACGTGCCCGTGCAGATGGTTCACCGGGACGAGCGGCAGCCGCCGCGCCCAGGCGAGCGCCTTCGCGGCGGAGACGCCGACGAGCAGCGCGCCGATCAACCCAGGCCGTGTCGTCACGGCCACCGCTTCGACGCCCGACAGGTCGGCGCCTGCCTCCGCGAGCGCCGAGGAGACGACGGGGACGACGAGCTCGAGGTGGCGACGACTCGCGATCTCGGGAACGACGCCGCCGAAGCGGGCGTGCAGATCGGCCTGCGAGGCGACGACGTTGGCGAGGATCTCGCCGTCGCGGGTGACGAGTGCGGCCGCGGTCTCGTCGCACGACGTCTCGAGGCCGAGGATCACACTCGCGCGTCTCTCCACATGATGAGCGCGTCCTCCCGGTTGTCGGTGTAGTACCCCCGGCGGATCCCGCGCGACTCGAACCCGAGGCTTTCGTACAGGCGGATCGCGCCCTCGTTCGAGACGCGCACCTCGAGCGTGTAGCCGCGGCGCTCGTCATCCGCGCGTCAGTTCGAAGAGACGCTCGAGCAGCCGCGAGGCGATGCCGCGCCGCTGCCGGTCCGGATGGACCGCGACGTTCATCACATGCCACGCGTCGACGTAGCGCGAGTTGACGATGTACCCCACGAGCTCGCTGCCCTCGAACGCGCCGAGGCAGATCGACGTCGGCTTCGCGAGCTCCGACGCGAACATCGCCCTCGACCAGGGAGTCGAGTACGCGCGCTGCTCGATCCCCTCGATCGCGTCGAGGTCGGCGAGGTCGAGCCGGCGAATGTCGACCATCACCGCCGTCACGCGCGCGGCCTCGCATCAGGTTCTCGCACGTAGAGCGGCTCGACGAGCTCCGCGGGCCCGAACGGGCCGGCACGTCCCGCGAGCAGTCGGGGGTCGGGGCGGTGGGCGGGATCCTCGTCGGGCGGCACGTGGGCTCCCCTCGCCTCGAAGATGCCGCGGTAGCGAATCGCGCCGTCGCCGACGAGCCGGAGCCCCTCGACGTCGAGATCGTCCGGCGCGCAGACGCTGGGCCCGGGCGCGAACACCTCACCGCGGCGGGCGTCGAGAACGGGCACGCCGTCGGCGAAGGCTTCCAGGGTCGAGACACCGGCGACGGGGATCTCGAGCGCGAAGGCGAGCGAGCGAGCGATCGCAAGTCCGATGCGGATGCTCGTGAAGCTCCCAGGCCCGCGGCCGACGACGATCCCCGTGAGCTCGCCCGGGTCGTCGACGAGCTCGTCGACCAGCTCGCAGCACGTCGCCTGCGCGTGCCGTCGCCCCGCTCTGACCGCCCGGCGACACGGCGCAGACTGCGCCGAACGAGGTGGCGGTGTCGAATGCAAGCACGCTCATGGCTCGTCGATCGTTACGCGCCGGTGCGACGCGTCGACGTGGTCGAGGGTCACGACGGCCCGCGGCTCGGGGAGCCACCCGTCGGCGTGCTCCGGCCACTCCACGAAGACGACCGCTCCGTCGAAGTACGGCTCGAGGTCGCCCCACTCCTCAGAGGACAGGCCGGCGAGCCGGTACAGGTCGAGATGCGCGACAGGCGGCTCCGCCGCGTAGCGATGGCCGAGGGTGAACGTCGGGCTCGCGACGGGCTCGGTCACGCCGAGCGCCCTGGCGGCTCCGCGGACGAATGTCGTCTTGCCGGCCCCGAGCTCGCCCGACACGGCGACGACGTCACCCGGCCTCCAGGCGGGCGGCCAGGTCGGCGGCCAGCGCCGCCGTCTCCTCGGGGGAGCTCGTCACGGTCTCCACGCGGGAATGGTGCCTAGAAAAGGTCGAGCTGAACCGGCTGAGCCGCTGCCGGCTCGGCGACGGGCTCCAGCGCGGTGGCCAGCAGGCTCGGAGGGCCGGCCGAGCAGGTCGGGTAGGCGCGCGAAGTCCGCCTGCAGCACGTCGAGCGTCCGCGGCGTGTAGAGCGCCGCAGCCGGGTGGAAGAGCGGGTAGAGCAGCACCGAGCGTCCGCCCAGCACGACCTCCTGCTCCTGCCCGTGCACCCGGGTGATCCCGGCCGGCTTGCCCGAGAGGAGCTTGGTCGCGAAGTTGCCGAGCGTCGCCACGACCTTCGGCTTGATCAGCTCGATCTGGCGGAACAGGTGGCCCTCGCAGGCCTCGATCTCGTCGGGCTGCGGGTCCCGGTTTCCGGGAGGGCGGCATTTCAGGACATTGGCTATGTAGACGTCCTCGCGCGCCAGGCCGATGCCGGCGAGCAGCTTCGAGAGCAGCTGGCCGGCGGCGCCGACGAAGGGCACGCCCTGCTTGTCCTCGTGGAAGCCCGGCGCCTCGCCGACGAACATCAGGTCGGCGTCGGGCGAGCCCGTGCCGAACACGACCTGCGTGCGCGTCGCGGCGAGGGCGCAGCGCTCGCAACCGGCGACGACGTCGCCGTAGGCGATCAGCGAGAGGTCAGCAGCAGCCACAACTGCCGCCGCAACAGCCGCCGCCGAAGCTGGGCTGTCCGGCCGTGCCGTGTGCCGCGAACGAGGTCGAGAACTGCTTCGCCACCTTGGCCTTGCCGCACTCGGGGCACGCCGGATCGGGATCCGACATCCCGACCAGTTCCTCGAAGTGGCACTCGCAGCTCATGCAGACATACTCGTAGATCGGCACCGTGGAAACCTAGCACCGGCATCTTCACGGTCACGGCGGACGGCACGGCGTGCGCCGCCGCAGGTAGGCTGACGGCGTCCCGGCATCCGTGAGGAGCTGGAGCCCAGATGTTCGAGAGCATCACCGTCATCGGCGCGGGACGCGCCGGCTCGGCGATCGCCGCGCGACTGCGCGAGCGTGGCTTTCGCATGGCCGAGGACGGCGCGCTGCGCCTCCTGTGCGTGCCGGACCGCGCGATCGGCGCGGTCGCGCAGGCGATCCCGCTGGGGCCGTGGGTCGCGCACGTCTCCGGGGCGACGCCGCTCGCCGAGCTCGCGCCGCACGTCAACCGTTTCTCGGTGCACCCGCTGCAGACACTCACCCGCGAGCGCGGGCCCGAGCAGCTCGACGGCGCCTGGGCGGCGGTCACGGGTGAGTCCGACGAAGCGCTGGCCCAAGCGCGCGAGCTCGCCACAGCGCTCGGGCTGCGTCCGTTCGTCCTGGCCGACGATCGCCGCGCGCTCTACCACGCCGGCGCGACGATGGCGTCGAACTTCCTGGTGACGCTGCACCGCGCCGCGTCGCGGCTGGTCGTCGATGCCGATGCGCCTCCCGAGGCGCTGCTTCCGCTGATGGAGCGGACGATCGCGAACGGCTTCGAGCTGACGGGGCCGATCGCGCGCGGCGACGGGGCAACCGTCGAGCGGCACCTGACGGCGATCCGCGCCGACGAGCCGGAGCTCGAGCCGCTCTACGCCGCGCTCGCGGAGGCGACGCGCCCGTGAGAATCGTGCACCGCATCATCGAGATGCACGCCGCGCGCCCCGCCGGCGACGAGGAGGTGGTCGGCCTGGTGCCGACGATGGGCGGGCTCCACGCCGGGCACGAGGCGCTCTTCCACGCGGCGCGGCCCGACTGCGACCTGCTGGTCGCGAGCCTCTTCGTCAACGCTCCGCAGTTCACGCAGGCCGCCGACCTCGCTGCCTACCCGCGCGACCTGTCGGGCGACGCGGCGGTCGCCGAGGCCGCCGGTGTCGACGTGCTGTTCGCCCCGAGCGCCGACGAGATGTACCCGCCGGGCTTCGCCACCTGGGTCGAGCCGGGCGGGGCCGCGACGGGTCTCGAGGAATCGTCCCGGCCGGGGCACTTCCGCGGCGTGGCGACGATCTGTCTGAAGCTGTTCAACATCGTCCGCCCGCAGGTCGCGTGGTTCGGGCGAAAGGACGCGCAGCAGATCGCGGTGCTCAAGCAGCTCGTCCGCGACTTCGACCTGGAGCTCGAGATCCGGGAGGTCGAGACGGTCAGGGACACGGACGGTCTCGCGCTCTCCTCCCGCAACGCGAGGCTGACCCCCGAGGAGCGCCGGATCGCCGCTGCGATCCCGCGCGCGCTCGCGACGCGGGACGCCGCGACCGCGCGCGACGTGCTCGCGCGGGCCGGAATCGAGCCCGAGTACCTCACGATCGCCGATCTCGACGGCCCGACCCTTGCCCTCGCCGCCCGTATCGGCGGCACGCGGCTGATCGACAACGTCCGACTGGAAGGAGAGCCCGTATGAGCACACGGCCACGGACACCGGGGGCGGCGACGCCGGCGCCCGGCAAGCTCCCGCTGCCGGAGCTCGGGGAGATGAAACGGCGGGGCGACCGGATCGTGATGATCACCGCGTACGACGCGCCGGCCGCGCGCATCGCGGACGAGGCGGGCGTCGAGCTGATCCTCGTCGGCGACACGGCAGCGATGGTGATGCTCGGCCATTCGTCGACGCTGCCGGTGACGCTCGACGAGATGATCTTCCTCACGCGCGCGGTCACGCGCGCCGCACGGCGGCCTCTCGTCGTCGGTGACCTGCCGTTCGGCACGTACGAGGTGTCCGACGAGCAGGCAGTCGCGAGCGCGATCCGCATGGTGAAGGAGGGCGGCGCGGATGTCGTCAAGCTCGAGGGTGCCGGGCGGATGCTCTCGCGCGTCCGCGCGATCGCGGACTCGAACATCGGTGTGATGGGCCACGTCGGCCTGACGCCGCAGTCGGCGACGAAGCTGGGCGGCTTCAAGGCGCAGGGGCGCACCGCGAGCGCGGCGAAGCGCCTGCTCGAAGACGCGCTCGCGCTGCAGGAGGCGGGCGCATTCGCCGTCGTGCTCGAGGCGGTGCCGGCGGCGGTGGCCGCGCGGGTGACCGAGGCGCTCGAGGTGCCGACGATCGGGATCGGCGCGGGAGCGGGCACCGACGGCCAGGTGCTCGTTTGGCACGACATGCTCGGCATGTACGAGGGGCCGACGCCGCGCTTCGTCAAGCGCTACGCCGACCTCGCGGAGACGATCGGCGACGCCGTCGCTCGGTACGCGGCCGACGTCCGCGCGGGCACGTTCCCGGAGGACGAGCACACGTACCGCATCACCGCCGCCGAGCTCGCGGCGTTCGAGGCAGGGCTGAAGGTCTGACCTAGCGTGACGCCGACGGCGAGGCCGATCAGCACCGGCACGCCGAGGGCGACCGCGACCGCCAGGCCGGCACGGGCCCAGGTCCAGCCGTGGACGGCGCGGATCGCCGAGCACGAGCAGGGCGACCGTCCAGGCGACGAAGACGAGCTCGAGCACCTCGAACAGCCGTGCGCCGGTGCCGGCGTCGGAGCCGCCGCTCCTGAAGACGTCCTCGCCGTAGAGAGCGAGCCGGAACGGCCAGAGGACGAGCGAGAGGGCGATCGGCGCCGCGGCGAACGCGACCAGGTGCCGCGTCCGCCGGTAGCTCCCCTGTGACCCGAGAGCCTTCAGCACGCCGTGCAGCAGCGCCCCGAAGGCGAAGTAGGCGAACACCGCGTACATCCCGCCCGCGATGAACGCCCAGACGGCGACGAGCAGGCCGTCGTAGGCCTGGTTGTCCATCAGCTGCCCGGCCGTGCCGGTCGAGAGCACCAGCGCGATCCCCGCGAGCAGGACGATCGCGAGCACGGGCTCGGCGCGGTCGCCGGCGGCCTCGTCGCCGTCGTCGCGGAGCGCGGCGAACACCGCACGCGGATGCTGGAACACGAGCAGCGCGCGCAGCCACCAGTCGCGCATCCCGCTCGAGGCCTTCGTCGGCACCGGGGCAGTCGCCGCCACGGTTTTGAGCCTAGCGATCGATGACTAGGAGCTGAGCGTCACGACCTGGCCGTCGTGACAGCGGTACTCGGTCTGCCCGAGGAGGCCGCCGCGCTGCGCGACGGGCGCCCTCCCGTCACGGCAGATCGTGTGGTGCCGGTTGTGGTAGGCGGCGGCCATGCCCGCCACGAACACCACCGCGCAGGTCGCGCCGAGCAGGATCAGCACCGTCCGCCGGTTGCGCCAGTTCATGCCGCGACGGCATTGCGCTCGAGCAGCGGACGCAGGAACTGGCCGGTGTACGACTCGGCGACCTGTGCGACCTCCTCGGGCGTGCCGACCGCGATCACCTCGCCGCCGGCCTCGCCGCCGTGCGGCCCGAGGTCGACGATCCAGTCCGCCTGCTTGATCACGTCGAGGTTGTGCTCGATCACGAGAACCGTGTTGCCGCTGTCGGCGAGCCGCTGCAGCACGTCGAGCAGCTTCTCGATGTCGGCGAAGTGCAGACCCGTCGTGGGCTCGTCGAGGATGTACAGCGTCTTCCCGGTCGCCACCTTCGACAGCTCCGCGGCGAGCTTCACGCGCTGCGCCTCGCCGCCCGACAACGTCGTCGCCGGCTGGCCGAGCGTCATGTAGTCGAGCCCGACGTCGTGCAGGGTCTGCAGGCGCCGGCGGATCTTCGGGATCTTCGCGAAGAAGCGCAGCGCCTCCTCGACCGACATCTCGAGCACGTCGGAGATCGTCTTCCCCTTGAAGCGCACCTCGAGCGTCTCCCGGTTGTAGCGCTTCCCCTTGCACGTCTCGCACGGGACGTAGACGTCGGGCAGGAAGTGCATCTCGATCTTGATCTGCCCGTCGCCCTTGCAGGTGTCGCAGCGTCCGCCCTTGACGTTGAACGAGAACCGGCCCGGCTTGTAGCCGCGCACCTTGGCGTCGGGGGTGAGCGAGTACAGCTCGCGGATGTGCGTGAAGAGATCGGTGTACGTCGCCGGGTTCGAGCGCGGCGTTCGGCCGATCGGGCGCTGGTCGATCTCGATCACCTTGTCGAACGCCTCCATCCCCTCCACGTCGTCGTGCTTGCCGGGCTTGACGCGCAGCCGGTTGAGCCGGTTCGCGAGCGCCTTGTAGACGATCTCGTTCACGAGCGTCGACTTGCCCGACCCGGAGACGCCGGTGACCGCGATGAACTTGCCGACGGGGAACTCGACGTCGATCGACTTCAGGTTGTGCTCGGCGGCGCCGCGCACGACGAACCAGCCGTTGTCGGTCGTCGCGGCGCTCCGGTATCGCGATCGAGCGCGAGCCGGACAGGAACTGCCCGGTCACCGACTTCTTGTTGCGCTCCACCTTCGCGGCCGTGCCCTCGCGCGACGACATGACCGCCGTGCTCGCCCGCGCCCGGGCCCATGTCGACGAGCCAGTCGGCGGTGCGCATCATCTGCTCGTCGTGCTCGACCACGATCACCGTGTTGCCGAGGTCGCGGAGCCGATCGAGCGTGCCGATCAGCTTGTCGTTGTCGCGCTGGTGCAGCCCGATCGACGGCTCGTCGAGGATGTAGAGGACGCCGACGAGCTGGCTGCCGATCTGCGTCGCGAGCCGGAGCCGCTGCGCCTCGCCGCCCGAGAGCGTCGCCGACGCACGGTCGAGCTGCAGGTACCCGACGCCGACGTCGTCGAGGAAGGTCAGGCGCTCGCGGATCTCCTTCACGACCCGGTGCCCGATCAGCTCCTCGGTCGCGGTCAGCTCGAGCCCCGAGAGGAACTCGAGGGCGCGCGAGACCGACTGCTGCGTGAACTGGTGGATGTTCTTGCCGCCGACGATCACGGCCAGCACCTCGGGCTTCAGCCGCGCGCCCTTGCAGACGGGGCACGGGCGGAACGACATGTATTCCTCGATCCGCTCGCGCTGCGAGCTCGAGTCCGTCTCGCGGTACCGGCGCTCGAGCGAGGAGACGATGCCCTCGAAGGCGATCATGTACGACCGCCGCCGGCCCATTCGGTTGCGGTACTGGACGTAGACCTTGTCGCCGTCGGTGCCGGTGAGGAAGTAGTCCTGCTGCTCGGTCGTCAGGTCCTGCCACGGCACGTCGGTGGGGATCTCGTAGCGGTCGGCGATCGCCTGGATCACGGCCTCGTAGAAGCCGGACCCGCCGACGGCCCAGGGGACGAGCGCGCCGTCGTCGATCGACAGCGTCGGGTCGGGGACGAGCAGGTCGGGATCGATCTCCTGCTGCGCACCGAGGCCCGTGCAGCGCGGGCAGGCGCCGTGCGGTGAGTTGAACGAGAAGACGCGCGGCTGCAGCTCCGGCAGCGAGACGCCGTGCTCGGGGCACGCGAACTTCTCGCTGTACGTGCGCGTCTCATTCGTGTCGAGGAGGTCGATCGCGACCAGCCCTTCCGCGAGCGCGACCGCGGTCTCCACCGACTGCGTCAGCCGCGTGCGCAGGTCTTCCTTCATCACGAGCCGGTCGACGACCACCTCGATCGTGTGCTTGAACTTCTTGTCGAGCGTCGGCGGCTCGTCGAGCGTGTGCTGCTCGCCGTCGACCTTGACCCGCGAGAACCCCTCGTTGCGGAGCTCCTCGAAGAGGTCGCGGTACTCGCCCTTACGGTCGCGCACGACCGGCGCGTTGACCGTGAACCGCGTCCCCTGCGGCAGCGCCAGGATCTGCTCGACGATCGAATCGATCGACTGCCCGGCGATCGGGCGTCCGCAGATCGGGCAGTGCGGCCGGCCGACCCGCGCGTAGAGGAGGCGCAGGTAGTCGTAGATCTCAGTGACCGTGCCGACCGTCGAGCGCGGGTTCCGGGAGGTCGTCTTCTGGTCGATCGAGATCGCCGGGCTGAGGCCGTCGATCGAGTCGACGTCCGGCTTCTCCATCATCTGCAGGAACTGGCGCGCGTACGCGCTCAGGCTCTCGACGTACCGGCGCTGGCCCTCGGCGTAGATCGTGTCGAAGGCAAGGCTCGACTTCCCGGAGCCCGAGAGGCCGGTGATGCAGATGAGGGCGTTCCGCGGGAGCCGGACCGTGATGTCCTTGAGGTTGTGCTCCCGGGCGCCGTGGACTACGAGCTCGTCGGCTGCCATGGGAGTGGCATTGTATCTACCGAACGTACGTTCGTCTAGCCTCCGCCCGACGTGAAGGCGACACTCGGCGGGTGGAACCGCAGCCCCGTGACCTGCGGGCCGTCGCGGCGGCGATCGCCGTCTCGACGATGGGCGACTTCGTGGCCGCGATCGCGCTGGCGCTCCAGACCAACGAGCTGTGGCCGGGCATCGGCGTCGGTGATCTTCATCGCGCTCTGGTCGCCGATCGTCGTGCTGGCCGGCCACGCCGGCCTGATCGTCGACCGCTTCGAGACGCGGGCGGTGGCGATCGCGGCGGCATTGTTCCAGAGCGTGGTGGCGGCCGCGCTTGCCTTCGCGACCGGCTCGATCACGGCGACTCTCGCGCTCGCCGTGCTGCTCGGGGTCGGCGCAGCGATCGGGCAGTCGGCCGAGTTCGCGCTCGTACCGCTGCTGGCGGGCACCCGGTCGCTCAGCCGCGCGAACGGCATGGTCGAGTCCGCGCGCAGCCTCGGCTTCGCCGTCGGCCCGGTGATCGGCGGCGCGCTGGCCGCGAGCGTCGGGACTCGCTGGGCGCTGCTGGCCGACTCGGCGTCGTTTCTGCTGATCGCGGCGGCGCTCTCCTCGATCACCGTTCGCCGCCGTGTCTCCCGCGCGGAGAGCGCGGGCTTCCGTGCACGCGACGGACTCGCGATGCTGTTTGCGGAGCGAACGCTCGGTATCGCGATGGCGGCAGGCGCGGTGACGCTCGTCTTCATGTCGGCGACGATCCCGGCCGACTTCGTCTACACGATCGACGAGCTCGACAAGTCTCCGCTCGCGCTCGGCCTGGTGCTCACCGTATGGGCCACGGCGATGATCCTCGCGTCGATCCTGCTCGCGCCACGCGTTCCCGTGCACTTGATCGGACTCGCCGCGTTGCTCGCCGCGTCGGCGCAGGGCTCCTCGAAGTTCCTGGCGCCGTTCTGGATGGTCTTCCCGTTCATGTGCGTCTGCTACCTGTTCGGCGGACTCAGCCACGGTACGAAGAACACGCTCTTCCGCACGCTGATCCATCAGCAGGTCGCACCGGCTCGGCACGGACAGGCCTTCGCGGCGTACAACGGCCTGCGGAACGGTGCGGAGCTGATCGCCCTCGCCGCGGGCGGTTTCCTGGTCGCCGCAATCGGCGGCGCCGGCACGCTCTGGCTCGCCGGCGGCGCTGCCGGAGTCGTCGGCCTTGCCGGCGCCGGGCTGCTGTCGACCCGCGGTGCCGGTCAGACCGCCGCCGCGCGGGCGAACACCTCGTAGGTGTCGTCCCCGAACAGCACGAAGCGAACGACGTCGAAGTCGTGCTCCGTCGCGCGCACTGCGTCGAGCGCTACGGGAGCGGCGAGCTCCGGTGGGTAGCCGTAGAGGCCGCACGAGATCGCCGGGAACGCGACCGAGCGGGCGCCGAGCTCGAGCGCGACATCGAGCGAGCGGCGGTGGCACGACGCGAGCAGCTCCGCCTCGCCGGCCGTCCCTCCGCGCCAGACCGGACCGACGGTGTGGACGACGAAGCGCGCAGGCAGCTCGCCGCCCGTCGTGGCCTTCGCGTCGCCCGTCTCGCAGCCGCCCAGCGCCCGGCACTCGGCGAGAATGGCCGGTCCGCCGGCCCGGTGAACCGCGCCGTCGACGCCTCCCCCGCCCAGCAGCGAGGCGTTCGCGGCGTTGACGATCGCGTCGACCCGCTGCGTCGTGATGTCGCCGCGAACGACCTCGATCATCGGCGCTCCGTGGCGTCTCAGGCCTTGCGCCAGCGGCCGAAGACGAGGCCGCCGAGGGTGAAGCCGAGGCCGAACGTGCCGACCGAGAACCCGCCGATCGCGACCGCCTTCCGCCACGCCGACAGCCGCTGCCAGCGGCCGAGCGCCTCGCGCTCCTCCTCGGTCAGCGGCTCGCCGCGGCGCTGCTTGCGCAGCGCACCGCCGGCCCGCAGCCCGAGATACAGGTCGTCGAAGATCTCCGACTGGTCGTCGGCCATCGCACTCACTGTATAGCCTGCTTCGCCGGTGGTAACGCGCATCCTGCACGTCTCCGACCTGCACGTCGGGGCGCGTGACGATCCGATCCTCGAGCCGGCGCTGCGAACGCTCGTAGAGCGGGTGAGGCCCGACCTCGTCGTGGCCAGCGGCGACCTCACGCACCGCGGGCAGCCGGCGCAGCACGAGAGGGCAGCCGAGCTGCTCCACTCGCTCGGCGTCGCCGTGCTCGCGGTGCCCGGGAACCACGACATCCCGCACGCGATCCCTGCGCGCTTCACCCAGCCGTGGGACGAGTTCGAGCGCCTCTGGCAGACGACCGAGCCCACGTACGAGACGGACACGGTCGTCGCGATCGGGCTCAACTCCGTTCGCCCCTGGCGGCACCAGTCGGGCGGCCTCTCGCGCCGAGCAGCTCGCCGGGCCGAGTCGCGGCTCCGGGCGGCCGCGCCTTCGAAGCTGCGCCTCGTCGTCCTCCACCACCAGCTCGTGAACGCGCCGTGGCGCACGCGCAAGCGCCCGCTCGCGCGGCGCGGTACGGCGCTCTCGCGACTCGGGGCGGCCGGTGCGGAGCTGATCGTGGGCGGGCACGTCCACCAGGTCGCGGTCGCCGAGCGGAACGAGTTCGAGGTGGTCGACGGCGGCGTCGCCGGCTCCGTGCTCGCGACCGCGCCGGGGCTCGGGCAGCCGCGCCCGCACCGCCGTGGCGAGGCGCGCGGGGCGCTCGCCTACCGCATCGACGAGGCGACGATCTCCGCCGACAGCTATGTCTGGCGGGACGGCGGCTGGGGGCTCACGGCGGTGCGGACGTTCACCCGCGGCCGTGAGCCCCTTGCCGCGAACGACTAGGTCGTGCGCGGGGAGCGCGACGCCATTGCCCGCGCCGTAGGCGAAGGTCAGGATCACGGCGATGATCACGCCGATCACGAACCGCCAGAAGCCGTTCGCGATCAGACCGCCGAGGATCAGCGAGACGATCCCGAGGAGGACCGTCACGATCCACCCCATCGCATCCGGGCCGGGATGGAACAGGCGTCCCAGGGCACCGACGATCGCGCCCACGATGATCAGCCATACCCATGACATGGCGGTCTCCTACCCACTCAGGGCGGTCTCTAGTCGCGCTCGAGCAGGGCTCGCTTCTGGGCGAGCTCCTCGTCGTCGATCAGGCCGGCGCGGTAGAGCTCCTGGAGCGCCGCCTCCAGGCGGGCGCGTTCGACCTGCTTCGGATCGGGCGTGAGCCGGTCGGGATCGAGACCGAGCTTCTTGAGCCGCTCGCGCTGCTGCTCGACGCCGAGCCCTGTTCGCGGGAACGCCATCGCCCCCGGCCCGAAGACGGGCCGACGCTGGACGAAGCGCCGGTACGAGGCGACGAGCCCGATCGCGACGACGAACGAGAGGAGTGAGATGACGTACGCGTTGTCGTGCGAGATCGCCTTTCCGACGACGGCGCCGACGATCGAGCCGGTCAGCCCGATCGCAATCGTCAGCCAGATCGGCATCGGGTCGGGCCCGGGAATCGCGAGCCGGGCAAGCGCGCCGGTCAGGAAGCCCGAGAAGAGGATCGCGAGGACGAACCCGAGCGTCATTTCCCGCTTCGGTGCCGGCTAAGCCGGCACCTGCGCTCCTGGGTCGCCTCCTTCAAGCGTACGGCTCATGCAGAGGCTGCGACGACGCGCGTTCAGGTCGCGGCGCAGCTCCTTGATCTCGTCCCGCAGCTTCGCGGCGTACTCGAACCGGAGCTCCTCGGCCGCCTGGAACATCTCCTCCTCGAGCGTGATCACGAGCTTCTCGAGCTCCTCGCGCGACATCCCCTCGATCTTGTCGCCGCGGCGGCGGCGAGACGACGGCACGTGCGGCTGCTCGAGCGCGAGGAACTCCGCGATGTCGGAGACGCCCTTGACGATCGAGATCGGCTTCGTCCCGTGCTCCTCGTTGTATGCCAGCTGCGTGGTGCGCCGGCGGTTCGTCTCGTCGAGCGCACCCTTGATCGCCTCGGTCATCTTGTCGGCGTACATCAGCACGCGCCCGTTCACGTGCCGCGCGGCGCGGCCGATCGTCTGCACGAGCGCCGTGCGACCGCGCAGGAAGCCCTCCTTGTCGGCGTCGAGGATCGCGACGAGCGACACCTCCGGCAGGTCGAGACCCTCGCGCAAGCAGGTTCACGCCGACGAGAACGTCGTACTCGCCGAGCCGCAGCTCGCGGATGATCTGGATCCGCTCGAGCGTGTCGATCTCGGAGTGCAGGTAGCGCGCCTTCACGCCCGCCTCGAGCAGGTAGTCGGTGAGGTCCTCGGACATCTTCTTCGTCAGCGTCGTGACGAGCACACGCTCGCCCACCTCCTCGCGGCGGCGGATCTCGTTGAGCAGGTCGTCGATCTGGTTGCGCGTCGGCCGCAGCTCGACCTCCGGGTCGACGAGGTACGTCGGGCGGATCAGCTGCTCGGCCACGCGCGAGCTCTGTCGCAGCTCCCAGGCTCCGGGCGTCGCCGAGACGAACACCATCTGCGGCACCTTCTGCAGGAACTCGTCGAACCGCAGCGGCCGGTTGTCGAGCGCCGAGGGAAGACGGAAGCCGTAGTCGACGAGCGTCTGCTTGCGGGAGCGGTCGCCCTCGTACATGCCGCCGATCTGCGGCACCGTCTGGTGCGACTCGTCGACGAAGATCACGAAGTCGTCCGGGAAGTAGTCGAGCAGCGTGAACGGGTGGGAGCCCGCCGGGCGGCCCTCGAGGATGCGCGAGTAGTTCTCGATCCCCGAGCAGAAGCCGAGCTCCTGCAGCAGCTCGAGGTCGTACTCGGTGCGCTGCCGGATGCGGTGCGCCTCGAGCATGCGGCCCTCCTGCTCGAACTTCGCGACCTGCCGCTCGAGCTCGTCCGCGGATCTCGGTCACCGCGCGCTCGACCGTCGGCTTCGACGTCACGTACTCGGTCGCCGGCCAGATCGCCAGGTTGTCGAGCTTCGAGTACACCTCGCCGGTGAGCGGGTCGAAGTGCGTGATCTGCTCGACCTCGTCGCCGAAGAACGAGATGCGGTACGCGGTCTCGGCGTTCGCCGGCTGCACCTCGAGGATGTCGCCCTTCACCCGGAAGCGGCCGCGGCCGAGGATCGCGTCGTTGCGGACGTACTGCGAGTCGATCAGCTTTCGGAGCACGTCGTCGCGGTCGTGCTCGGTGCCGAGCTCGAGGTAGAGCAGGCGGTCGCGCCACTCCTCCGGCGAGCCGAGGCCGTAGATGCACGAGACCGACGCGACGACGACGACGTCGCGCCGGGTGAAGAGCGCGGACGTCGCCGCGAGCCGCAGCCGCGCGATGTCGTCGTTCTGCGAGGAGTCCTTCTCGATGTAGAGGTCGGCCTGCGGGACGTACGCCTCGGGCTGGTAGTAGTCGTAGTACGAGACGAAGTACTCGACGGCGTTCGACGGGAAGAACTCGCGGAACTCGTTGCAGAGCTGCGCCGCCAGCGTCTTGTTGTGCGCGATCACGAGCGCGGGCTTCTGGACCTGCTCGATGATCCAGGCCATCGTCGCCGTCTTGCCGGTGCCGGTCGCGCCGAGCAGCGTCTGGTAGCGCTCGCCCGCGCGCAGCCCGGCGGCGAGAGTCTCGATCGCGTCCGGCTGGTCGCCCGTGGGTGTGTACGCGGCCGATGTCTGCAGCGGCGGCATCGGCCGAAGCGTACTGGCCGGGTTTGGCTAGGGGGCGGCCCGCCAGGCCGGGTCGACGTCGATGTACGGGCTCGGTGCGAGGGGCAGGGAACGAGCTCCCGTCGACGGCCACGAGGAAGAGGTCAGGCTGCGT
Organism: uncultured Thermoleophilia bacterium; assembly: GCA_963742615.1. Classification (GTDB taxonomy): domain Bacteria; phylum Actinomycetota; class Thermoleophilia; order Gaiellales; family Gaiellaceae; genus PALSA-600. The sequence continues at coordinate 502,233 of CAVUMS010000006.1, forward strand.
CGGCAGGCTCGGGGCGAGGCGCGGACGCGCCCCAGAGATCGTCGACGATCCGGTCGGTCGCGACGACCTCGTTCGCGTGCGGCCCAGGACACGGTATTCGCGCATGCGAACCACGTGTAACACCGGCCTCGTACGGCGCCTATCGGCCCCGCTCCGGCTCCCGGACGGCGACGGCGTGCTTCGACGACGCGATGCGGCCGTCGAAGGTGGCGAGCGTGAGTGTGATCACGAACGCCCCGGGCTGCGCGTAGCGGTGCGTCGGCGATGACCCTGTCGCCGTCCCACCGTCGCCGAAGTCCCACGCGCGCCAGGCCACGCCGACGCCGTCCGGGTCGGAGGACAAGTCGAAGAACTCGATCGTCTGTCCGGCGCGCGGGGTTCGCGGACGAAAGCTGAACGCGGCAATCGGTCGCTTCTTTCGGCTCGTCGCTCCTAGCAAGGCCGGCAGAGCCTCCCGCAGGCGCCTAACAGCCCGCTAACTGCGATCGGATGTCGCGCGGAGCGCTACGGAACGGCGATCACGTCGCAGCCGGCATCGCGCTGCACCTCGCCGGTGACGTCGGCGCCGAGTAGGCGACCGAAAAAGCCGTGGTGGTGTGAGCCGATCACGATCAGCGTCGCCTTGCGCTCCTTCGCGATGCCGAGGATTTCCCCGGCCGGCTCACCCGCCGCCCAGACGTAGTCCGCCGTCGAGGCCGCTGGCCTCTACACGCTCGCGCGCCTTGTCAGGATGGGCGCGAGCTGCGGTGGCTCGACGAGCGGCATCATCTGCACGGGGCTGTCGTCGAGCGTGCCGTAGTTCTGCAGGCCCTCCGGGTCGAGCGGCATCTCGGCGACTGCGACGACGACGAGACTCGACGGCGCCTTCTGCGCCTCCTCGATCGCGCGGTCGAGAGCGCGCTGCGCGGAGTCCCCCGCGTCGTAGCCCACCACGATCGTCCCGGCCATCGTTCGATCCTATCCGGCGGAGATGAATCCGCGGCCCCACGGTGATACGTTCGCCCGCGCACACGCATGGACTACCGGCTCCTCGGTCCGCTCGAAGTGCGCGCGGGCGACCGCGCTGATCTTCGGCGCCGAGGCACGGTGTCCTCGCTGTACTCCGCATCGCGACGGTGAGACGTCTCGGGGACCGCTGATCGCGAGGTCGGCGCCACCTGCTCGCGGCTCGCGAACGCGGAGTGCGCTTGCCCGCCTGGCCGGGGATGCTGGGGCGGCCGGTGCACGGGATACGTGACGCGACTTCCTCACGCACACGCGCTCTGGGACCGCGGGCAGGGCCTCCTCGCGCTCGCCGGGGTCGCGGGGACGACCCGTCCGCTCCTCGCGCGGGCGGTCAGGTTCCGGCCCGGCGCGGCACCTCCCGCCGGGAGCTACTGCTGAGACACGCCGGGGGAGCACAGCGGTGCTCCCCCTCGCGACTCAGTCGCCCCAGTCGAAGTCGCGCGAGCGCGACCAGAGCGATTCGTCGGTCTGCTCGACCGGATCCGCCGTCGTCTCGACCGTCGCCTCGGACGGCTCGACGGGCGGTGTGGTGAATGTGTCCTCGATCGTCGGCCAGTCGACGGTCGTCTCGTGCTCGACGATCGTCTGGGTGCCGTCCATCGTGTCCTCGATGCGGGCCTGCTCCTCGGTCTTGAAGAGCGGGTGGTTCTCGAAGGGGTCGTCGCTCATGTACTTCTCGAGCGGCATCTCGTGCTCGAGCGCGGCATTACGTCGCTTCAACTCGAGATGCTCCTGGATCACCTGCGTGAACAGGGACGGAGTCTCGACTGCCATGGATTCCTCCTGGTACGTCTGTTTCTCTCCCGGCGGGGCAGTCTAGAGCACCGGCTCCACCGTCGCTCCCCCGACGACCTGGTCGCGCCCGCCCCGCTTGGCGGCGTACAGAGCCTCGTCCGCGGCGGCGACGAGATCGTCGACGGCGGCCGCGCCCGTGCACGCGGCCACGCCGAAGCTGGCGGTGACGGCCACCGGGCCGGCGACCGTCTCGACGGTCTGTGAGGCGATCAGCCGCCTGGCCCGCTCGGCGAGCTCGACCCCGCCGGCGACACCGACGCCCACCAGGACGAGCGCGAACTCCTCGCCGCCCCAGCGGCCGGCGACGTCGCCCTCCCGCACCGTCCCGGTCAGCGCCTCCGCGAACGCGCGCAGCACGTCGTCTCCGGCGAGATGCCCGTAGTGGTCGTTCACCTGCTTGAAGTGGTCGAGGTCGGCGATCACGAGACAGAGCTCGTGCCCGAGCCGTCCGGCCCGGGCGAGCTCGGTGCGCATCGACTCCTCGATGCTCCGCCTGTTCGCCAGGCCGGTGAGCCCGTCGACGAGCGCCTGCCGCTCGACCAGCCGGTGCAGGCGGGCATTCTCGAGCGCGACCGCGGCCTGCGCGGCGAGCGCTCTCGCGGTCTCGATCTGGTCGGCGTCGAGCCTCGAGCCGCTCAGCACGAGCGAGCCGAAGTCGGATGCGCCGAAGCGGAGGGGGAACGTCACCTCGGGCGTGCCCGGCTCGCCCGCCTCGAGCACCTCGCCGCTGCGCGTCCGGACGACGGCTCCCGAGGCGCCGGTCGCCTCGACGGCCGTCTCTGCGACGACCTGGAGGAGCTGCGTCGGGTCGTGCGTCGCACCGAGTGCCTGGCCGAGACGCGTGGTCACCTCGTGGCTGCGCCGCCGCTCGGTGCGCAGCTCGGAGAGCTGCTGCTGGAGCTGCGCGGCCATGCGGTTGAATGCGCCGCCCAGCTGGGCGAACTCGTCGTGCCCGCGGACCTCGACCCGCTCGTCGAGCCGCCCGTCGGCGATGCCGTCGGCGGCATCCGCGAGCCGGCGGAGCGTGGTCACGACCGACCGGCCGAGGAGGAAGATGACGAGCGCGAACACGAGCAACGACCCGAGCAGCACCGCCGCCAGGCGCATCTCGGCGGAGCGCGCGGCAACGTCGATCGCACGCTGTGGAGTCACCGCGACGAGCCGGAGACCGGCGGGATCGGACGAGCGGCGAGGTCGCGAGCGCCCGGCTCTCGACGCCGCCGACGTCGACCCGCCCGGAGCGCCCCGGACGTAGCGCCAGCGCCTGGGCAGGTGCCCCCGCGACGATGCGGCCGTCGACGACCGCGACAAGCTTGTCGCCCCCGCCGAGGCCAACCCCGATCGCCCGCAGCATCGCGTCGTCGATCGGCACGGCGATCGCGACGGTGCCGAGCCGGTGCCCGCCGTCGAGCACGTCGATCGACCGCAGGGCCGCCAGGTCGGGCACCCTGCCGACGTGAATGTCGCCCGCCTCGAGGATCGCAGAGGGATGAGCCGCGACGATCGCGGCCAGCTGAGCCCGGTCGCCGCGCCGAAGCGCACGCTGGACCTGCACCTGGCCGGCCAGGCGCTGGGCGGCGGTATCGGCCGCGTCGAGCCGCTTGCCGTAGCCGTCGATCGCGACCCGCAGCTCCGCCTCGAGCGAGGCGTCCGCCCGGCGGCTCTCGCTCCGCTGGGCCAGGCCGTCGTAGCCGTAGAACGCCACCGCGAGCGGAAGCAGGGCGAGCAGCGCCGAACCAGGCGACCAGCTTGAAGCGAAAGCTGCCCAGGCCGCCCGTCTTCCAGACCTCCGATTTTCCCGCTCAAGCGGTGCAATGCCGTTGCCGATACCCCCTGTACAGGACAGTTCTTCGGCAGAAGCAGGGGGAAGCATGAGAGGTGTGTGGTTGCAGGTCGCCGCAGGCGGACTGACGGTCAGCGTCGCCGCCGGCCTGCTCGTGCTGCCGAAGCACGTCCTCACCCCGGACGTCCTGACCGGGGCCCTGCCGGCCCTGCCTCGAAGCGCCGTGCACGCACCGAGCGCGATCCAGATCACCCCTGGCCTCCCCGCCCTGCCACACGTGCTGCACCTCCACGTGCCGCCGCGCCTGCCGAGCCTCGCGCCGTCCACGCCGCGGCCCGACCTCGTCTCACTGCCCATTTCGGCCCCGTCCGCGCCCGCTTCCCAGGCGCCCGTTCCCTCCGTTCCGGAGCGCACCATCCCGCGGCAGCCCCCGGACGACGTCGCCGCCCCCGCGCCGGCGCCGAAGCCCGCCCCCCTGCGCCCGCACCGGCCCCGACGCCTACGCCCGCGCCCTCGCCGGCCCCGACGCCCGCCCCTACACCCGCGCCCGCGCCGCCTGCACCGGCTCCTCCGACGCCTGCACCCGGGCCGGCGCCGGCGCCGAGCGGTCCGGGCGATCAGCCGGCGAGCCCGCAGCCGCCTGCCTCGACGCCTGCTCCCCCCACGACCACGCCGGCGCCCCCCACCACCCCGGTGACCAACCCGGGAATCGTCTACGTCACCCTGAACCCGACGAGGCAGCAGCTCACCGGGCCGATCGCCGCGCAGTACCTCGATCCGGCGAACAACCCTCCTGTGGGCCGCGATCTGAACGCAGGGCGGCCGGCTGAGCTCTGCTGGTGGCAGCAGCGACAGCAGCGGCGACGGCTCAGCGGGCCAGGACTCGGGCGGCGACACCTCCCAAGGCACGAGGTAAGACCGGCAGGGCACAATGCCCGCCATGCCGCGCACCCGCTTCAGAGGCCCTGCCGCAGTCAGCGTCGCCCTGACCGCGTGGGACGTCTGGCGGCGCCTGCCGCCGTCGCAGCGCCGACTGGTCGCCGCGCTCGCGCGCAAGCACGGGGTGCGCATCGCCAGGCAGGCCTGGACGGTGCAGCAGGAGCGCAACCGCAACCGCCGCCCCTGAGCCGCCTCTAGGTCAGGGCGGCGCGCACGATCCGCTCCTGCTCGATCAGGTGAGCGGTCGGATAGCCCTCTGACGGGCTCGCGCGCCACGGGCGCCCCAGGTAGCGGAGCGGCACGCCGCCCGCCGCCTCCTCGAGCCGGTGCCGGATCGAGCGCCACGCGCCCATGTTCTGCGGCTCCTCCTGCACCCAGACGACCTCGCGCAGATAGGGGTAGGAGCCGATCAGCGAGCGCTCCGCCTCGGTCGGGAACGGGTATAGCTGCTCGAGGCGGGCGACGGCGACCCCGGCCGCCTGGGCGCGCGACTCGTGGCCGACGAGGTCGTAGTAGATCTTCCCGGTGCAGAGCACGAGCCGCCGGACGGCCTGTTTGTCCACGGAGACGTCGTCGATCACGGGCTGGAAGCCGCCGTGCGCGAGCTCGTCGAGCGTCGAGGACGCATCCTTGAGCCGCAGGAGCCCCTTCGGCGTCATCACGACGAGCGGTCGCGCGGTCGCGATCAGCGCCTGGCGCCGCAGCACGTGGAAGTACTGCGCGGACGTCGTGCAGTTCACGATGCGGAGGTTCTCCTGCGCACCGAGCTGCAGGAACCGCTCCAGCCTCGCGCTCGAGTGCTCGGGCCCGTTCCCCTCGTACCCGTGCGGCAGGAGCAGAGTGAGCCGTGAGGTCTCACGCCACTTCGATTGCCCCGACGAGACGAACTGGTCGATCACGATCTGCGCGCCGTTCGCGAAGTCGCCGTACTGCGCCTCCCAGAGCACGAGCGCCTCCGGCGCGGCCGCCGAGTAGCCGTACTCGAAGCCCACGCACGCGTACTCGGAGAGCGGCGAGTTGAAGACCTCGAACGACGCCGAGCCCTCATCGAGGTTCTGCATGGGCGTGTAGGTCTCACCGGTGCGCGCGTCGTGCAGCACGAGATGCCGCTGCGCGAACGTGCCGCGCTGGGTGTCCTGGCCCGTGAGCCTGATCGGGATCCCCTCGACGATCAGCGAGGCGAACGCGAGCGACTCCGCCTGGCCCCAGTCGATCCCGCCTTCGTCGAGCGCGGTCCGGCGCCGCTCGAGCTGGCGCGCGAGCTTCGGGTGGACGGTGAAGCTCTCCGGCACGCGCAGCAGCTCGTCGGTGAGGCTGCGCAGGCGATCGGCGGGCACGGCGGTCTCCGGATCGGCCCCGACGGCGAACGGGATCACGCCCTCCTGCTCGCTCTTCACGGCGTCGCCGAAGGACGCCTTCAGGCGGTCGTGCGCGGCGCGGAGCTCGGCCTCGACCTCGGCGACGTACCCGTCTGCCTCGGCCTCCGTCAGCACGTGGGCCTCGACGAGCTGTTCCTGGTAGAGCTCGCGCACGCTCTTGTGGCCGGCGATCTGCTCGACCATCAGCGGCTGCGTGTAGGCGGCCTCGTCCTGCTCGTTGTGGCCGAAACGGCGATAACCGACGAGGTCGATCACGACGTCGTCGCCGAAGCGCTTGCGGTAGGCCATCGCGAGGCGCACGGCCGCGAGCGCTGCCTCGGCGTCGTCGGCGTTCACGTGGACGATCGGGATGTCGAAGCCCTTCGCGAGGTCGGACGAGTACCTCGTCGAGCGGCCCTCGCTCGGGTCGGTGGTGAACCCGATCTGGTTGTTCGTGATCAGATGGAGCGTGCCGCCGGTCGAGTAGCCGGCCAGGCTCTGCAGGTTGAGCGTCTCCGCCACGACCCCCTGCCCGGCGAACGCCGCGTCGCCGTGCAGCAGCAGCGCGAGCGCGACCGACGGGTCGTGAGCGCCGTGCGGCGTCGAGCGGTCGGTCTGCTCGGCGCGCGTCCGCCCTTCGACGACCGGGTCGACGGCCTCGAGATGGCTCGGGTTGGAGACGATCCGGACGCCCATGATCCCGTTCGACGTGGTCCGCAACCCGTGCGCGCCGAGGTGGTACTTGACGTCTCCGGTGCCGCCCTCCGGATCGGCGCTGACGGCCTCCAGCGTCCGCTCGCCCTCGAACTCGCGCAGGATCTGCTCGTACGGGAGGCCGATCGTGTGCGCGAGGACGTTGAGGCGGCCGCGGTGCGCCATGCCCATCACCATCGCGTGCGCGCCGTCGCCCGCCGCCAGCGAGATCGTCTCGTCGAGCATCGGGATCATGACGTCGAGCCCCTCGAGTGAGAACTGCTTCTGCCCGAGGAAGCGCTTGCGCAGGAACCGCTCCATCCCCTCGACCTCGCAAAGGCGGCGGAAGAGCGCGCGCCGCTCGTCGGGCGGCAGCGGCTGGCGGTACTTGCCGGACTCGATCGCCTGGCGCAGCCACACGCGCTGCTCGTGGTCGGAGAGGTGCTCGAGCTCGTACGCGATCGTGCCGCAGTAGGTCTCGACGAGCTTCGGGAGCACGTCCGCGAGCGTGTCGCCGGGGACGTGCACGCGCAGGACCGACGCCGGGATCCGCTCCTGGAGCTCGGGCGTCAGCCGGGGCTCGAGGCGAAGCGGCTCGAGCGACGGGTCGCCGACCGGCTCGGAGCCCAGCGGATCGAGCCTCGCGCCGAGGTGGCCGTGGGTGCGGTGCGCCTTGACGAGCGCCATCGCCGCAGCGATCCCGCCGAGCAGCTGCGGATCGACGGCCGGGGCCGGCTTTGCCTCTGCTTCGGGCTCGGGCTCCGGCGCTCTCGCCGGCGGCGCCTCGGCCGGGACGGCCGCGGGTGCGGGCGCCGGCGCGCCGTTGCCGTTCGCGGCGGGCTCCCGCGGCAGGCGCTCGAGCAGCCGCGCGAGCCCCGGGATGGGTCGCGACGAGCTGCGGAGTCGCCGCGCTCGAACAGCTCCCGCCAGGCGAGCGGGACTGCGTCGGGGTTGTCGAGGTACTCGTCGAGCAGCGCGTGCGCGTAACCGGCGTTCAGCCCGTCGACGTCGTGCGTGCTCACCCCACTGTTGTACCAGCGGAGACCTGCTTGTCCTGCCTGCGACGGATCGGGGGACGGTCAGAACAGCGGGTGGCGGACGATCACCTGCAGCGCGGCGCCGACGACGAAGCACACGCCGATCACCGCCATCGCCATGGCGATCAGCCGCTGGTGCTCCCGGCTCATCACCGTCGCGACGAGCGCGAGCAGCACCGCGACCGGCGCGAGCCGGAACGGGCGGTAGGCGAGCCCCAGGAACCCGAGGAAGAGAGCCGCCGCAGCCAGCATGCCGGCGACCGCTTCGACCGATCGCCGCGGGTCGCGCTGGGCGGACGTCACGGCGGGACTCTATCCCGACGCTCGGCGCGGACGCGGGCGCTGTCGCGCGACCCGTGCGGCCCGCCGCGGCGAGGACGCGGCCCCTCGGGCTTGCGCCACGGACGCCACACCGAGTACTCGCCGGGCTCGACGCCGGGCTCAGGCTCCTTGCACGCGTACCAGACGACCACGATCAGATAGACGATCGGGATCTTCATGACCACCATCAAGAAGACCAGTCCCCAGGCCTGGCCAGACATCACTGGAAGTCTACGACAGCCGGGGCCGATCGGTTCGGTTCGCGATGGCTAGAGTCGGGCCGTGGAGACGGCGCTCTACGACCTGCGCGTGACCGTCGAGCGGATCGAGGGACGCTCGGTCTGCGGTCTCGAGGTCGGCGACTACTTCGAGCTGACCGAGTCGAGCCGGGTCCGTATTCCACCGGCGGCAAGCACTTCTGCCTGTACGCGCTGCAGACGCGTCCTGCCGCTGCTGCCCGCGAAGCAGCGCCAGCTGCCGGAGTCGGACTGGCTCGAGCAGGACTCGCTCGTCGCGTGCCCCGACCCCGACGAGCGGGTGATCATGCGGATCGAGCGGATCGGCGACGCCGGACGCTGCGCGACCGACGACCTCACGTGAAGGCACGCGCGAGCTCGGCCTCGCGCTGCAGACCGACAAGGCCGTCGGCGAGTACGCCGCGCTCGCGCGGCTCGCCGAGGACGCGGGCTTCGACGTCGTGACGTCGTTCAACGACCTCTGGTTCCAGCCGGCGCTGCCGGCGCTGCTCGAGATCGCCGCGCGACCACGACAGCGCTCGCATCGGCCCGTCGTGCCTCAACCCGTTCACGCTGCACCCGGTCGAGATCGCCGGCCAGATCGCGGCGCTCGACCGCGCCTCGGACGGGCGCGCGTTCCTCGGGCTCGCGGCCGGCGCGTGGCTCGAGCTCGCTCGGCGTCGACGCGCTCGCGGCCGCGTCGACCGCAGTGCGCGAGGCGTGGGAGGTCGTGCGCCGGCTGCTCGCGGGCGACGACGCTCGGGCTTCGCGGGCGAGCGCTTCTCGCTCGCCGGCGGGCGACGCGGCTGCGCTACGCGCCGGTCCGCCCGCGAGGTGCCGCTGCTCGTCGGCACGTGGTCGCCGCGGCTCGCCGCTTCGCCGGCGAGCCGCGCGACGAGCTCAAGGTCGGCGGCAGCGCCAACCCCGACGTCGTCCCGCGTGCTGCGCGAGCGGATCGGCAACGACGACGTCGGCATCGTGCTCGGCGCCGTGACCGTCGTCGACGAGGACGGCGACCGTGCGCGCGCGCTCGCGCGGCGCGAGGTCGCGATGTACGTCGACGTCGTCGGCGCGCTCGATCCGACGATCGACGCTCGACCCCGAGCTGCTCGCCGCATCGGCGCGCTCGTCGCCGCGGGCGAGCACGACGCCGCGGGCGCTCCTCTCGCCGACGACCTGCTCGCGCGCTTCGCCTTCGCCGGCACGCCCGGCCGACGTCGCCGCGCAGGCCGAGGCGCTCTTCGACGCCGGCGCGCTGCGCGTCGACTTCGGGACGCCGCACGGGATCGACGAGCGGCACGGCGTCGAGCTCCTCTGCCGCGAGGTCCTGCCCCGGCTTAGAGTCTGCGTGATGTTCGACTACGCCGAGCGGCGGCGCCGCCTCGCCGAGCGCATGGAGGCCGAAGGCGTCGACGTGCTCTTCCTCGCGCCGTCGGCCGATCTCGAGTACCTGACCGGCGTCGAGCGCGCAGATCCCGAACTTCGGCGAGGCCGCGTACGCGCACGGCTGGGTGACGGGCGCGTTCTTCCGGCCGGGCGCCGATCCGGTCTTCGTGCTGCCCGCGGATGTTCGCCGCCTTCGACCTGCGCGAGGAGCCCGACGGCGAGGTCGTCGTCGTCACCGAGACCGACGACGGGCTCGCCGCGTTCGAGCGCGTCGCGCGCGGGCTCGGGCACGGCACGATCGCGGTCGGCGACCGCGTCTGGGCCGAGACCGTCGCTGAACCTCGGCCGGATCGTCGGCTTCGACCGGCTCCGGACCGGGCTCGCGCTCGTCAACGAGCTCCGCCGCGTGAAGACGCGACGAGGAGCTCGCGGCGATGGGCCGCGCGATCGCGACCGTCGAGCAGACGATGGCGACGGTCACCCCGCTCGTCGTCCCGGGCGTGACGATGGCTCGATCTCGTCGAGGCGGTCGAGCACGAGCTGCGCGTCGCCGGCTCGCGCTGTCCGTCGTTCACGACGCACATCTTCACCGGCCTCGGCGACGACGACTTCGACTCCGGCGACCGCGGACCGCGCGACGACGCCGATCCCCGAGGGAACCGTCGGTGATGTTCGACTTCGGCGGCGTCGTCGACGGCTACTGCTCCGACTTCGGGCGCACGATCTACTGCGGCGAGCCGCCTGCCGACTATCGCGAGGTCTACGACGGTCATGCTCGCGGCGCAGGAGGCCGGGCGCGCCGCCGCCGCCGCCGGGACGCCCGCCGCGCGACGTCAACGCCGCCTGCCGGCGGCCGATCGAGGACGCGGGGCTCGGCGAGCACTTCCGCCACCGCATGGGCCACGGCATCGGCATGGACGTCCACGAGCGGCCGTTCATCTCGGCCGAGGACGAGACGCCGCTCGAGCCGGGCATGACGTTCACGGACGAGCCGTCGATCATCATCCCCGGCCGCTTCAGCGTCCGGATCGAGGACATCGTCGTGTGCGAGGAGGGCGGCGGGCGCATGCTCGACAGCTACCCCGCCGCCCTCGTCGCGAGTCGTAGCTCGCTACTTCGGCGACACCTGCGTGACGTCGACGCCGTACGTCGGCGTTGTAGACCGCGTTCTTCAGGTCGGTCGTCGACGACGAACACCTGCGTCGGCTGCATCAGCGGGAAGTACGGGCCCGCGCTGGTTCAGCTGCACGCTGGATCTGCTGGTAGAGGCTCTTCCGGGCGCTCGGCGCGGTGGTGACGAGCGCCTTCGCGGCGAGCTTCTCGATCGCCGGGTCGCGACCCCTTCGGCCAGCCGGCACGCAGCCCGACGAGCTGGCCCGGCGTGAACGTCAGGTAGTCGGCGGGATCCGGATAGTCCGGGCCCCCACAGCGAGAGGCCGAACGCCATCTTGCCGTCGCGGTACTTCGTCAGCCAGGTCGAGGTCGGCGAGCCCGACAGCGTGATGTTGAAGCCGGCCGCCTGCAGGTTCGCCTGCACCTTCTGCGCCAGCGTCGTGAACGGCACGCCGTTGATCGTCAGGTCGCTCGGATACTCGAGCGTGACCTGCTGGCTCGCCGCGCCCGGACGCGGCGAGCGCCGCCTTCGCCTTCGTCAGGTTCTGCTTGATCGCGTCGCTCTGCGGCAGCGAGCCGAGGAACATCGACGGGATGATCCCCGGCGCCTGGATCGCGCCCGGGCCCGGCGACCGACACGATCGACTTGTAGTCGAGCGCGTAGCGGACCGCCTGCTGGAACTGCTTGTTCGACGTGATCGACGAGATCTGCGGGTTGTTGTTCGCGAACAGCCAGAACACCCACGTCGACGGCTGCAGCGAGACCTTGCAGGTTCGACTTGCCCTTCAGCGTCTTCGCCTGATCGGACGAGAGGTCGATCGCGATCTCGTGCGAGCCGCGCTGGACGTTGATCAGCTGGGTCGGCGCGATCATGTTGCGGACGACGACGCTCGCAGAACGCCGGCTTCTTCGCGCCCCAGTAGCTTCGTGTTCGGCGTCAGCGTGATCTGCGACGTCGTGCTGTACGACTTCAGCATGTACGGGCCGCTGCCGGCGCCGACCGACGCGGACGAGTTGAGCCACTGCTCGGCCTTGTCGGCCTTCGCCGCGTTCGCGCGCCGCCGTGCCGCCGTGCGCCTTCACGAGCTTCGAGTTGACGATGCCCGGTCGACGGGTTCGCGAGGATCGCCGGCAGCGCGCGTGTTCGGCGTCGCCGAGTTCATGCACGACCGCGTACTGCCCGGCGGCCGACGACCGTGACGCCGGCGAGCAGGAAGGCCGGGTTGCCCTTCAGGTTGATCAGCCGGTTGCAGCGAGAAGACGACGTCGGCCGACGTGAGCGGCGTGCCGTTCGCGAAGTGCACGTTCTGCTTGAGCTGGAACGTGAACGTCTTCGCGTCCGTTCGACGCCTTCCACGACTGCACGAGCAGCGGGATCGGATGTGGCGAGATCGCCCCTCTTGTAGGTGAAGAGCGTGTCGTAGATCGCGCGATCGATGATCGACGCGGTCGGGTCGAATGCGCGCTGCGGGTCCGACGTCTTGATCGTGAACGAGTTGTCGACCACGAGCGTCGGCGCAGCCGACGGCGCGTCGTCGACGCCGTAGGCCGCGACGCGCGCACGACAAGCGCGAGCGATCACGGTGAGCGGTAGCAGCCAGGCTGCACGCCGCCCGGGAGAGTCGTCTCACAGTGCGCCTCCTAGTAAGTCGGTGGAGGTGGCTCTGACCCTATGTGACGCCGGAAGCCTCGGCGCAGTTGGCGGCGCGCTCCGCCGGCGATGCCGCGCCTGCGCCCTCCGGCTGGAGCCAGCAGGCAGCGGCTCGGCCCTCGGCGAGCTCGACGAGCGGCGGGTCCTCGGCGCGGCAGCGGTCGAACGCGTACGGGCAGCGCGGGATGGAAGCGGCAGCCGCTCGGGGGGCTGCGCCGGATCGGGCACCTCGCCGGGCAGCGCCTCGGGCAGGAAGCCCGTCCCGTCGGGGTGCGGCACGGCGCCGATCAGCGCCTCGCTGTACGGGTGCAGCGGCAGGCTCCAGAGCGGCAGCGTCGGCCCGGTCTCGACCATCAGCGCCGAGGTACATCACCGAGACCGCGTCGGCGACGTGGCGCACGATCGCCAGGTCGTGCGAGATCAGGAGCAGCCCGAGGCCGAGGTCGCGCGACAGGTCGACGAGCAGGTTCGCGAGCTGCGCCTGCGCCGACGCGTCGAGCGACGCGAGCGGCTCGTCGAGCACGATCACCGACGGATTCGCGGCGAGCGCGCGCGCGATCGCGATCCGCTGGCGCTGGCCGCCGGAGAACTCGTGCGGGTAACCGTCGCTGCGGCGCTCGCGGGCAGTCCGACGAGCTCGAACAGCTCCGCGCACGCGTGGCGCGCGACCACGCGCGGCCGACGTCGAGCGCCGTCCGCGAGCTGCGCGCCGATCTTGCGCCGCGGGTTGAGCGACGAGTACGGGTTCTGGAAGACGAGCTGCAGCCGGACGAGCTTCGCCGGCCGCGCGCGCCGCGTGAGCGGCGTGACCGCGTGCGCCCTCGAAGCGCACCGATGCCGCCGGTCGAGCGGCACGAGCCCGACCGCCGCGCGGGCGAGGCGTCGACTTGCCGCAGCCGGACTCGCCGACGAGCCCGACGATCTGGCCGGCTCGACCGTCAGGCTCGCGCCGGCGACCGCGCGCACGCGACCGCCGCCGCGCCGCTCGTAGTCGACGACGACGTCGGTCGAGCTCGAGCGCGCTCATCGCCACGAACGGGTCGACGGGACAGGCGAGCAGCCGGTCGCCGACGTCGACGAGCGGCGGCACGTCGTGCCGGCAGACTCTCGCGCAGGTAGCGCGCAGCGCGGATGGAAGGCGCAGCCCGGCGGGAATCGCGCCGGGCGTCGGCGGCGACGCCGGCGATCGCGACGAGCGGCTTGTCCTGCGCGGCTTCGGGATGCGGCAGCGCGTCGAGCAGCGCGCGCGTGTACGGGTGACGCGGCCGCTGCAGCACGTTCGCCGTCGGCCCCGACTCGACGACGCGGCCCGCGTAGAAGATCGAGACGCGGTCGGCGATCGCCGACATCACGCCGAGGTCGTGCGTGATCAGGATCACCGCGAGGTCGTTCTCGCGCCGCAGCCGGTCGAGCAGCCGCAGGATCCCCGCCTGCACCGTGACGTCGAGCGCCGTCGTCGGCTCGTCGGCGATCAGCAGCCTCGGCCGGCAGGCGAGCGCGATCGCGATCGCGATCCGCTGTCGCATGCCGCCCGAGAACTGGTGCGGATACGCGCGCAGCGCGCGCGGCCGGATCCGGGATGCGCACGTCGGCGAGGATCTCGGTCGCGCGCTGCTCGGCGCCGCGGCGCGACAGCCCGAGGTGGAGCCGGACGTGCTCGGTGAGCTGCCGCCCGACCGAGAGCATCGGGTGCAGCGACGTCATCGGATCCTGGAAGACCATCGCGAGGTCGCGCCCCGACAGCTCGCGCAGCCGGCGGCGCGGGATGCGCAGCAGGTCGCGCCCGTCGAACCGCGCGCTCCCGTCGACGACGGCGCCGTCGGGCAGCAGGCCCGAGCAGCGCGAGCATCGACATCGTCTTGCCGCTGCCGCTCTCGCCGGCGATCGCCGAACACCTCTCCGGGCTCGACGGCGTAGTCGACGCCGTCGACGACCGTGACGGCGCCGCGCGGCGTCGCGAGCCGAACGCGCAGCCCTTCGACCTCGAGCAGGCTCACTGCTGCTCCTCCTGCGACCGCCAGGCCGTGCGCGGATCGAGGATGTCGCGCAGGCTGTCGCCGAGGAAGTTGAACGCCAGCACGACCGTGAAGATCGCGAGCCCCGGGAACGTCCCCATCCACCACCACTGGAAGTACTGCGTGCCGTCGGCGACCATCGAGCCCCACTCCGCCTGTCGGCGGCTGCGCGCCGAGACCGAGGAACGAGAGGCCCGGAGAGCAGCAGGATCGCGTTCGCGAGGTCGAGCGTCGCGAGCACGAGCACCGGCCCGGCGACGTTCGGGAGCACGTCGCGGAACAGCGCGCGCCGCGCGGGCGCGCCGAGCGAGCCGCGCCGACTGCACGTACTCGGAGTCGCCGACCGAGAGCACGAGCCCGCGCACGACGCGTGCGTACGACGGCCACGCGACGATGACGATCGCGAGCGCCGCGTTCTGCAGCCCGCGGCCGAGCACGGCGGCGACGACCATCGCGAGGATGATCGGCGGGAACGCGAAGACGAGATCGGCGGACCGCATCAGCGCGCCGTCGGTGAGGCCGCGGAAGTAGCCGGCGACGCGCCGATCGACGCCGCCGATCGTCGCCGCGAGCGCGACGAGCAGGAGCGCGATCGGGATCGAGACGCGCGAGCCGTAGATCACGCGGCTCAGGACGTCGCGCCCGAGCTCGTCGGTGCCGAACAGGTGGTGCAGCGACGGCGACTGCGAGGGCGGTGAACGTCTGCGCGAGCGGGCCGTACGGCGCGATCAGCGGCGCGAAGATCGCGATCACGATCCAGGCGAGCGCGATCGACGACGCCGATCGACGCGAGCGGCTGCCGCCGGCTCGGCCTTGAGCAGCCGTCGGCCGCTGCGGCACGCGGCGGCGGACCGCGAGCTCGCTCACGTGACCCGGATCCTCGGGTCGATGACGCCCGTAGAGGACGTCGACGATGAAGTTGACGGTGATGTAGACGACCGCGACGAACAGGCTGACGCCGGCGATCGCCGGCACGTCGAGGTTGACGGCCGCCTGGTAGGCGTACTGGCCGATGCCCGGGCCAGGAGAAGATCTTCTCGACGAGCACCGCGCCGGTGAGCACGTTCGCGAAGACGAGGCCCGAGCACGGTCACGACCGACGGCAGCGCCGCGCGGAGGATGTAGCGCACGACGACGACGCGCTCGGGCAGGCCCTTCGCGCGCGCCGCGCGGACGTAGTCGTTGCCGATCACCTCGAGCACCGCCGAGCGCGTGAAGCGCGTGAGCAGGCTGACGTTGAAGGCGGCGAGCACGAGCGCCGGCAGCACGAGGTGGTGGAGCGCCTGCGACGAACAGGCCGCCAGTTGCCGGCGAGCAGCGCGTCGATCGTGTAGAGGCCGGTCACGCTCGGCGGCGGGATCGTTCCGGGGTCGAGCCGCTCGGCGCCCGGGAACCAGCCGAGCCGATAGAAGCCGACGTAGAGCGCGACCAGCGCGATCCAGAACGTCGGCATCGAGATGCCGGCGAGCGACGTGACGCGCAGCGCGTGGTCGGTGGGCTGGTTGCGGCGGAGGGCCGCGAGCACGCCGAACGCCGACCCCGACGACCGACGCGATGAGGATCGAGTAGAGCGCGAGCTCGGCCGTCGCCGGGATGAACTGGCCGAGGTCGTGGCTGACCGCGTCGTGCGTGAGCGACGACTGGCCGAGGTCGCCGTGCAGGAGGTGGTCGAGGTAGATCACGTAGCGGGCGGGAAGCGGCTTGTCGAGGCCGTAGTGGTGCTTGAACGCGGCGACGGCGGCCGGATCGCCGGCGGCCTGCTCGCCGAGGGTCGTCGCGGCGGCGTTGCTCGGCACGATCTCCGTGAGCACGAAGGCGACGAACGTGATGCCGAGCAGGAGCAGCACGAGCGCGACGAGGCGCCGCAGGACGAAGTAGGCGAGCCCTCCGGCCCGGGGCACTCGCGCGCCGGGCAGCGCGATCGGCGATCCCGGTCGTCGAGGCAGCCAATGGGCTGCGATGGTACCTGCGCCGTTTCGAGCGCCCGCTGCGCGCGCGAGTATCGTCGCCGCGTGAGCGTCAGCATCGTCGGGGCGGGGATCAGCGGGCTCTCGATCGCCGTTCCACGTGCTCGAGCGCGGTCTCGGCCCGGTCACCGTCTACGACGCGGACGGGCGTCGGCGCCGGTGCATCGGGCATCCAGCCCGGCGGAGTTCGCCAGCAGTGGGGCACCGTCGCGAACTGCCTGATGGCGCGCGAGTCGTACGCCTTCTACCGGAGCTCGGCGAGCAGCTCGGGATCGACGTCGACGCGCGCTTCGACCGCGTGCGGCTACGTGTTCGTCGCCGACCAGGAGGAGACACTCGCACAGCTCGCTGCCAACGTGTCGGTGCAGCGGGAGGCCGGCGTCCCGTCGCAGCTCCTCACGCCGGCCGAGCTCGGCAGCTCGTGCCCGGACTGGATGCCGACGGCGTCGTGGGCGGCGCGCACTGCGCCGAGGACGGCTACTTCGACCGGCCGCAGGCGGTCGTCGCGGCGTTCGCCGACGCCGCGACACGGCTCGGTGCGTCGTTCGAGCGGACCTCGTGCGCGAGCTCGCGCCGCGACGGCGCCGGCTGGCGCATCGTGGGCGACAGCGGCACGAGCGCCGCCGACGCCGTCGTCGTCGCGGCGGCCGACGACACCGCGCGTCTCGTCGCACCGCTCGGATCGCTCGCTGCCGATCGTCCGCGAGCCGCGCTTCCTGTTTCTCGGCGAGCCACGCAGCGAGCGCTGCTCGATCCGCTCGTGATCGCGATCGACCGCGGCGTCGCCGCGAAGCAGCTCGCCGACGGACGCCTGCTCGCGAGCGACCTGCGCGCCGCCGGGGAGCCGAAGGCCGCGTCGGACGAGTGGCGGCGGCATCCGGTGCGCGACGGGTTCGCTGACCTCGTACCGGCGGTGGCTGCCGATCCGCTCACGACGGTCGTCGAGGGCTACTACGACATGACGCCGGACGCCCAGCCGATCGTCGACGAGGTCGCCGACGGCGCTCTGGGTCGCGGCCGGCTTCAGCGGCCACGGCTTCATGGTCGCCCCGAGCACGGGCCGGCTCGTCGCGGCGGCGCTCGCCGGCGACGCGCCTGCCGGACTGGCACGCGTCGGTCCGGCTCGACCGCTTCGGGCGGCGGCGCAACGGGATACTCAGGTGATCTGACCGAAAGGAGCCACGCATGCCGAGCGCCGCACGTGATGAGCTGCCGCAGCAGGAGATCGCGCCCGGCTACGCGAGCCGATTCACCGACTGGGGCGGCATCACCGTGGCCTTCGAGCACGCCGTCGCCGGACCAGGACGCTCAGCTCGATGGTCAAGGGCCTGCCCGACGACCGCTGCCAGGCGCCGCACTGGGGCTACCTCTTCTCGGGGCGGATGGTCGTCGACTACGGCGACCGCACGGAGACGATCGACGGCGGAAGCGCCTACTACATCGAGCCGGGCCATCGGATCTCGTTCCCGGAGGACAGCGAGGCGCTCGAGTTCACGCCGACCGAGGAGCTCGAGCGCACCTTCGAGGCCGTCCGCAGGAACGCCGCGGCGAGGCAGTCGTAACGAGTGACCGATCCCCGGCCGGGACGCCGGGCGCGCGCCTCGCCGGGGATCGGTTGGAGAGCTCATGCTTCCGGGGCCGTCAGCTGGAGCCGCCGGAGATGCTGCCGTGCCCGGCGACGAAGAACACGATCCAGATCACGACGATCACTGCGACCACGACGAGCCAGAACGCGAGGCGGTGTCGCGCGACGAACTGCCTCAAGAGAGACCTCGCCGGAGAACCAGGTGCGGAGCGCCGTTCGCGTAGAGGTCGAGATAAGGGGAGCGCGACGCGCCGCAGACACCGATCACGCCGATGCCCACGCACGCCGCGAACTTGCCCTGTGCGAAGGCGTGAACGGCGGTACCGGGTGCCGCCGTCACCCACCGCGGCTCGACGGCGTTCCCCTGGAACGACCACGGCCACGATGCATAGATGCCGTGTGCGTTAGACCCGGTCGCGCGCACGATCTTCGAGCCCGGGATGTAGCAGAAGTCGAACGAGAGCCGGTAGCTCCAGAGCACGTAGAGGCGAACGAGATTGGTGTACGTGTACTGCGCCCACGCGTTCTTGCACGGAAGAACGGCCAGCGTCCCCGGGTCGACCTGCCAGTAGGAGCGGTCCGAGCCGGTGTCGCTGCTGAGCGTGCCGTTGACGAAGTCGGATGGGACCGTCGTGTCGCAGGCGTCGCCGACATGGTCGCCGTCGGCGTCGGTCTGAGTCGGTGTTCCAGACATCGGGGCAGTTGTCGGATGCGTCCGCGACGCCGTCGCCGTCACGATCGGACAGGCTTCGGCGGTGGAGGGGGCGGACAGGTCGACGGCGTACAACCGGCCGCCACCGCCACCTCCCGGAGTCCCGACGTACGCCCGACGGAATCGCGATCGACGCGATCGCCGGGCCGAGCACCCGTCGTCGTTGCAGGCGAGTACTGAGCCGACACGGTGCCGCCGGCGTCGCCCGGCTGGACGACGTAGCTGTTGGTGCTGCTCGCACCGGCGCCCGACCACGCATAGGTGTAGCCGGTCAGTCGCTCGCCGCACGAGTTCCACGTGCCGGTCGAGACGCCGAGCGTCCCGCCGACCGCCGTGTCGCCGGAGATCACGGGCGGGAGCTGCGGCGGTGATCGCACCGGTGATGCAGCCGGTTGCGGCAGCGCGGATGCAGTCGGCGCGAGCGGACGATCGCGCACGCCGCGATCGCGGAGATCGAGCGATCCCTTTCGAAGCGAACCTTCGCACGTGCACCTCCTTCGTTGTCTATGTCGACAACGTTAGAAGAGCCAGGCACACGCGTCTGTGCAGAACTTCGTGCCAAGAGCGTGACGGCGCCCGGAGGCGCCACAGTGCCAAAGCAGACATAGCGACCAGTTCGCCGCAGACGACCTCGCCGACGTGCGCCGCTGTTCGGCGAGTACGCGGCGTCCCTGGCGTTCGACCTCTCGTTCCAGGCGTTCGACCGTGAGCTCGCCGGAGCTCCCGGGCCGCTACGCGCCGCCCACCGGCGCGCTGCTCGTCGCCCGCATCGACGACGAGGCCGTCGGGTGTGTCGCCCTCCGCCCGCTCGAGCGCGACATCTGCGAGCTCAAGCGGCTCTACGTCCGGCCCGGGTCACCGGGGCGGAGGGGCCGGACGCGCTCGTGGCCGCGGCGCTCGACGAGGCTCGGCGCCTCGGCTATCGGCGCGTGCGGCTGGACACGGTTCCCGGAATGGAGCAGGCGCAGGCGCTGTACCATCAGCTCGGCTTCCGGACATCGCGCCGTACACGACAATCCGATCGTCGCCACACGCTTTCTCGAGCTCGTCCTCTAGCGGGTTCGCGCGTCGGAGCCGCTTGCGGCAGTCGCGACTCCGGCGCGCACTGGAGGGTCTCTCCGACGACTACGACGTCGCAACCCACCTTCGTTGATCGACACCTCAGAACGTGCCGATCGAAGATCGTCAGCGGGCGAGTGCGGGCTCGCGAAGCCGTTCGGCCGCGCAGACCGACCGCGCCGCCTCGATGAACGCCGCCGCGTCGACGCGGGACGGCTGGGCGCGGCTCCAGACGATCGCAATCGTCCTCGGCTCGATCACGCCTCGGCGAGGTCGAGCGCGACCGCTTCCGGCCCGGCGCTCGTCGGTGGCGAGCGCCGGAGGACGGCGGCGCCGAGCCCGGCGGCGACGAGACCGTGGACGGCTGCACCCGTCTCGGCCTGCAGGACGAAACGCGGCGACACGCCGCTCGCGATCAGCTCGGACTCGACGTGCACGCGCGACGGGCCGTGCGCGATCAGCGGGAGTCGGCCGAGCTGTGCGCACGAGATCGTTCGCCGACGACGTGTCAGTGGCGCACCTTCCTGCAGGAGCACGAGGTACGGATCGATGCAAAGCGGGAGCCCGTCGAACGGTGCCGGCAGGAAGCGGTGCATCGACGAACGCGAGATCGAGGTCGCCCCGCGAGAGCGCAGCGAGCAGGTCTCGCAGGTCGGCGTTCTCGTTCAGCACGACGGGGGCGGCGAACAGCCGCAGCACCGCCGGGACGAATCTCGCCTGCAGATCCGGGGCCGCTCCGACCCGAAGTGCGCCCGGACCCGTGCCTGCGAGCTCCGCGAGATCGGCCTGCGCCGCTCGGACGCGCGCGATCACGGCCTCGGCGTGCGCGAGCATGATCTCGCCTGCCGGCGTCAGCGCGAGCGGGCTCGTGCCGCGGGAGCGCTCGATCAACCGCCGGCCGGTCAGGCCTTCCAGCGCCGCGATCTGGTGGCTGATCGCGGACTGGACGTAGCCGAGCCGTGCGGCGGCGCGTCGAAACGATCCCTCGTGCGCGACAGCCTCGAGCGCGATGAGATGGCGAAGCTCGACGCCCGACCACCACTCGCCCGCCATGCACGCTGTGACGCCGCCCACGCGAGTTCGTTGGGTCCCTGATGCGTTCTTAACAATTGCCGGCGCTAGGCTCCTTCGATGCCGGCGACGCCGATCGGCCGCGCCACGCTGACCCTGGCGCTCGTCGTCCTGCTCGCGGCGCTCGGAATGGTGGCCGGCGGGTGCGGCGGGGCCAAGACAACGACGTCGACGAACGCCCAGGGGCAGGCTGTGGTCAGCTGCCAGATCAGCTTCGCGAAGACGAAGTTCCTGCTGCACACGGGAATCGCCGCGGGCGCGTTCTACCGGTACATCTACAACCCGTGGCG
This sequence comes from uncultured Thermoleophilia bacterium, assembly GCA_963742615.1. Classification (GTDB taxonomy): domain Bacteria; phylum Actinomycetota; class Thermoleophilia; order Gaiellales; family Gaiellaceae; genus PALSA-600. The sequence goes on from CAVUMS010000006.1 coordinate 523,250, forward strand.
CGCCGGGACGTTCAAACAGGGCGCACCCGGCCGGAAGAAAGCACTTGCCAAGGCGGCCGCCTCGGGGCTCGTCGTCGTGCACGAACTGCGGACGGCAGCGCGCGACGCACAGTGCGACGGCCCGGCCCTCAAGACGCTCGCCCGGCCGATGACGGCGGCCGTCGCCGCGGCCACGACCCTGAGCGCTCTCTCGAGCGGCGGCGTCGGCTCGATCGGTGCCGCCGGGACGGCGTTCGAGCATCTGAAGTCGGCGGCATCGGCAGCAGGCGCCACGATCACCCAACGCTGATTCGACGGGGCCCCGCTCGAGCTCGCCCGTCCACGACGCGGGCAAACCCAGGAGCGGAATGGACCCAGGCGGGCTCGAACCGCCGACCTTCTGGCTGCCAGCCAGACGCTCTCCCAGCTGAGCTATGGGCCCGGAGGTCGGAAGTGTAGCCCTACGCGGTGGCGGCTTCGAGCACTTCGTGCGGGACGTCGTCCCACAGCTCCTCGAGCCGGTAGAACTCGCGCGCGTCCGGGTGTGAAGACGTGCAGGACGACGTCGACGTAGTCGGCGATGATCCACGTCGCCTCGAGGCCGCCCTCGACCGACTTCGGCAGCACGCCGTTTTCCTGCTTCAGTCGGCCGTGCACCTCGTCCCAGATCCCCTTCGTCTGCCGCGCGTTGCCGCCGGTGCAGACGACGAAGTAGTCGGTGTAGGCGCACACGGGCCGCATGTCGAGGATGACGACGTCGCGGGCGAGCTTGTCCTGGACGAGCGCCGCGATACGGCGTGCCTGTTCGAGTGGGCTCAAGCGCCTCCGAGTGTACCCGGCGTCAGCGGGTGTACAGGCCCTCGGCCCGGATGATCGCCAGCGCATCCGCCGGGATTTCACCGTCGACGTCCGCGCCAGCCTCGAGCCGCGCACGGAGGTCTCGCGAGGCGACGGGCATCGGATCGAGCTCGAAGAACGTCACGCGGCTTGGCGCGTCCAACGCACGGAGCACGGCATCGAGTCGCTCGCGCGGAAAGCCCGGCCTCGTCGCGACGCCGAGCCGCGCGAGTCGCAGCACTTCGTTCGGCTCCTTCCACGCGCGAAAGTTGCGAGAACTCGTCGGCACCGACGAGGAACAGCGGATCGCGCCACTCGGGATGCGCGCGAAGGGTGTCGACCGTCCGGCTGTGCTCGTCCAACACGACCTCGTCGTCCGGGGAACGCAGCCTGCGCGAGGCGCAGCCTCACGTCGGCGGGCGTGTCCACGTGCTTGTGCCCGGGGTCGGCGGCGACGAGAACGATCACGTCGTCGAGTGCGAGTTTCTGCTTCGCCTGACGCAAGAGCTCGACGTGCCCGCGGTGCGGTGGGTCGAAGGCGCCGCCGAACAGCCCGAGCGCCCTCGGCTCAGGCAAGCTCGAGCTCCTCGTCACCGATCTCGACCTTCGCGCCGCGTCGCGCGCCGGCCGCGCGGAGGGCGCGCTCGAGCTCGTCCTCGGGTGGACGTTGCCCGACGACGCGGTAGCCGCCTTCGACGCGGAGCAGGTGCCAGGGACGGGCCTTCGGCTCCGGCCGATAGACGAGGAAATCGACGAGCTCGTCGTCGCCGCGCTCGACCGGCGCGGCTTCGGGTACGAGCGTGAACAGCGCGCTCTCGAGCTCCGGCAATCCTGCGCCGGTCGCGCACGAGATCCGGTAGACGGCGATCACGCGCGGATCGTCGATCGTGAACGTCGGGCTCGGCTCGAGGTCGAGCTTGTTGAGGACGACGATCTGCTCCCGCTCGTCGAGGCCCGCGCCGTACGCGCCGAGCTCCGCGTCGATCGTCCGCCAGGCGTCGTCGGCGTCATGCGTCGCGTCGATCACGTGGATGAGCGTCCGGGCGCGCTCGAGATGCGCGAGGAACTCGTGCCCGAGCCCGACCCCTTCGCTCGCGCCCTCGATCAGGCCGGGCACGTCCGCGACGACGAGCTGGCGGCCGTCCGGGGACTCGACGGTGCCGAGCACGGGCTGCACGGTCGTGAACGGATAGTCCGCGACCTTCGGACGCGCGTTCGAGATGCGGGTGAGCAGAGACGACTTGCCGGCATTCGGGAGCCCGACGAGCGCCGCGTCCGCGAGCAGCTTGAGGTGGAGCTCCGCGTCGCGCTCCTCACCGGGCTGGCCCGACCTCCGCGAACCGCGGCACCTGCCGCGTCGACGAGACGAAGCGTGCGTTTCCTCGTCCGCCGCGGCCACCGCGGGCGAGCACGAGCCGCGCCGCGGGGTGAGCCAAGTCGGCGATCAGATCATCGCCGGCGAACACCTGCGTGCCGACGGGAACGCGGACCTCCGAGTCGGAGCCGCGCGCGCCGTGCTTGCGGGCGCTGCGCCCGTTCTCGCCGCGGCCGGCCTTGACGAGACGTCGACGTCGGAGCGAAGAGAGGTCGCGGAGCGACGCGTCGGAGACGAGCACGACGTCGCCGCCGTCGCCGCCGTCGCCGCCGTTCGGGCCGCCTTTCGGCACGTACTTCTCGCGCCGGAAGCTGAGCCCGCCGTCGCCGCCCTTGCCGGCCTGCGCGTGGATCGTCGCCCGGTCGCTGAACATCGGCGCGAACGGTAGCGCCAGGCCTCGTTCCGCCACGGCCGCGGAGGCCATGGCCTGTTCCCAGGGAAGGGTGACAAGTTCGTCGCGGACCATCCACAGGCGGCCTCGTTGCCCGATGCCGTCGCGCCCGGATATGCGCCCTCGCGGACACGTCCCGTCCCCAGGGAAGGGTTACGAAAGCGTCACGGCGCGGCTCGCGCCACGGCGGAAGTCGCTACGAGGTCGGGTCGACGACCGAGACGCTGCGGCGCTCGCCGCTCGTCCGGAACGAGACCGTGCCGGCACGGATGGCGAAGATCGTGTCGTCGCGGCCGATTTCGGTGCCGGGGCCGGAGCGGAACCTCGTGCCCCGCTGCCTGACGATGATGTTGCCCGGCTCGACGCTCTGCCCGTCGAACATCTTCACGCCCAGGTACTTCGGGTTCGAGTCGCGACCGTTCTTCGAGGAGCCGAGCCCCTTCTTGTGTGCCATCTAGCTCTCCTCCTTCGCCCTCAGCGCCACGTTGAGCGCGGCGATTGCGCCCTTGCGCGCGGCGTTTGCCTGTTCGTACTCGAGCGCCGCCTCCAGCATCGGGCGGTTCCAGCCCTTCGCGGCCTCGGAGATCTGCGCAACCGTCATCTCCTCGTAGCCCTTCGGCATCCCCTTGACGTGCTCGTGCTCGTGCTCGGCTCGTCCGCCGCCGTCTCGGCCGGGGCTGCCTCCTCGACCCCCGGTGCCGCTGCGGCCTCCGGCGCCGCTGCCTTCGGCTTCGGGTCGTGCTCGGCGGGCTTCTTCTTCGCCGTCGTCCCGACGCTGCCGCCGAGCGAGATCTCGATGCGCGTCAGCGCGGCCCGGAACCCGGTGTGGCGCTTGTACCCGGTGCGCCGCTTGTACTTGCCGATCCGGAGCTTCGGCCCGCGCTCGTGTGCAACCACCTTCGCGGTGACGGCGGCGCCGTCGCCGAGCAGGACATCGGGCGAGAACGTCTCGCCCTCGTCGGTGCGCACGCGGTCCACGAGCAGCGTCTCGCCCTCGCGGACGCGATACTGCTTGCCGCCGACACGGATGATTGCGTAGTCCATAGCGCGCGAAACGCGGGCGGTTATGCCCGCGAAGCGCGTGAAGTGTAGCCGGAGGCCCTACTCGCCGTCGAGGCCCCACTCCGACATCGGCGTGTAACCCCACTCGCCGTCGCCGTTCGACTCGCCAAGCGCGGGCTCGGCCGCCGGAGTCTCGACGCCGGTTTCGTTCTCGACCGCGGTCGCGCCGGCAGCGGCCGTCTTCTTCTTGCGGTTCTTCCCGCCCCGCGTGCCCCGCCGCGTGCGCTTGCGTGGCGCGGCATCGGCGGTCTCCTCACCGTCGGCGTCGCCGATGCTCCGGTCGGGCACGTGGATGACCGGGCCGACGGCTGGCGCCACGGGCGCGCCGCCGCTCCCGTTCTCGCCGGCGACGTGCTCCGGCTCGGGCTCTCGGCTCCACGGCGGGGCCGTCGGCGTCGGAGGTAGCTGCAGCGGCCGCGACGGCGGTCTTCTTCTTGCGATTCCGTCCACCGCGGGTGCCGCGGCGGGTGCGCTTCTTTGCCGGCGTCGCCCCCGGCGTCTCGGTATCGGGCGCCTCGCCTTCCGCGTCCGCTCCTCCTCCGCGTCCGCGTCCGCGTCCAGAGGCTCCGGCTCCTCGAGCTCCGCGTCGGCCACAGGCTCGGCCTCGGCGCCCGCCTTCGGACGCGCCGGCCTGCGCGCACGCGTCGGCTTCTCGGCCTCGGCCTCGGCGGTCAGCGGCTCGGCCGGACGGTCGACCGGTGCGAGCAGCTCGGCCCACGCCACGCCTTCGGACACGAGCGTGATCCGCGCCTTGACCTTCTTGCCGACGAGCTTCGCAGCTCGAGCGACATAGACGTCGACCCCGTCGACCTTCGCGACGCCGGCGTGCGCATCGTGCAGCCCGACCTCGCCGAGCTTCAACTCGAGCTCCTGGCTGACCGCGACCGGACACTCCGGCGCGACCTTCTCGAGCGTGCCTTGCGCGAGCACGCGGAAGTGATCGAGGTGCTCATCCTCCACCCCGACCAGGAAGAACTGCCGCCGCGTCAGCTCCTCGATCTCGCGGAGCCGCGCTCCCGCGGGGCCGGCCACGAGCCAGGCGATCTTCGCGCTTACCTCAACTTTGAACGCCTTGGCACGCGAGCCGGGCGTGACGAGTGCACGCAGTCGCCGCTCGACGTCGATCGCAGCCGTCTGCTCGTTGACGACGATCCCGTCACCGCCGCAGGTCGGGCACTTCTTCGTCATGACCTCACGAGGCCCGTCGGTGACGTTCTGCCTCGTCATCTCGACGAGCCCGAGCGGCGAGATCTCGACGACGTACGTCTTCGTGCGGTCCCGTTCGAGCTCGGTGCGGAGCGCTTCCTCGACGGCTGCCCGGTTCTTCGGGTTCGCCATGTCGATGAAGTCGATGACGATGATGCCGCCGATGTCCCGCAGCCGGAGCTGGCGTACGACCTCCTTTACCGCCTCGAGGTTGTTCTTGGTGATCGTGTCCTCGAGCCGTCCGGCAGAGGTCTTCGAGCGCGACCCGACGAAGCGGCCGGTGTTGACGTCGATGACCGTGAACGCCTCCGCGTAATCGAAGACGAGGTAGCCGCCTGAAGGAAGATCGACCCGCCGGTTCAGCGTCGAGCGGATCTCCTGCTCCACGCCGAACGCCTCCATCAGCGGCTCGCGCTCCTTGTACCGAACGACGCGCTCGGCCATGTGCGGCGACGTCTTCTTCAGGTAGCCGACGATCCGCTTGTAGGTCCGGTCGTGGTCGACGTACAGCCGCTCGAAGTCGTCGGTGAAGAGATCGCGAACGACGCGTAGCGGCAGCTCGGCCTCCTGGTAGACGGGCGTCGGCGCCTTCGACTCCTTCGCGCGCACCTCGATCGACTTCCAGAGGCGCTGCAGGAACTCGAGGTCACGCTGGATGTCCTCGGCCGACGCTCCCTCCGCGGCCGTGCGGACGATCACGCCGCCCTTCTTCGGCGCGCACTCCTTGAGCACCCCCTTCAGACGCGTCCGCTCGTCGTCGTCGAGCCGACGCGAGACGCCGAGACCTTCTCCATGCGGGACGTACACGACGAACCGACCGGGCAGCGAGATCTCGGTGGTCAGGCGGGCGCCCTTCGTCTTCATCGGGTCCTTGACCGCCTGCACGAGCACGGTCTGCCCGCGCTGGATCAGATCCTGGATCTTCCGCGCGCCGCGACGGCCCTCGAGCTCGGGCGAGATGATCTCGTCGACGTAGAGGAAGCCGTTCTTCTCGAGGCCGATCTCGATGAAAGCGGCCTCCATCCCCGGCAGGACGTTGTCGACGACGCCGAGGTAGATGGCGCCGGCGATCGAGCGACGCTCGGGCCGCTCGAGGTACACCTCGGCGACCTTGTCGTCCTCGAGCACGGCGACGCGCTTCTCGCCCGCGTCGACGGAGACGATCAGCTCGCGCTTCGCCTTCGGCAGCGGCGCGCGCTTCGCGGGCTGGCGCCGGCGCTGGCCGGAGGCCCGGGTCTTGCGCTTCTCGGCCGAGGCGGTCTTCTTCTCGGCCGAGGCGGTCTTCACCTCCGCGGCGGCGGCCGCTCCGGCCCCGCCTGCGGGGGCGGTCTTGCGCTTCCTGTTGCGACCTCCGCGCGTGCCGCGGCGGCGTTTCTTCGATGCGCTGGATTCGTCGGAGGCCTCGGTCGTCGCCGCCGGGGCGGCCTCCGTGTGGATCGGATCAGGGGTGGGTGCTGCGGTAGCGGCAGCCGTCACCGGCGCCGCCGGTCTTTCCGGCTTCTTGCGCCGGAACCAGTTCAGTGGCAAAGAGTGTCTCCCGAATCGTGCGCGCGCTCGAGCCTTCTGCGGCGAGCGTCACGCGGGTGTACTGGAAAAGCCTTGGCATGGCCTGCGGGTCCAGGGTATCAGCGGGCCGCGCCCGCACCGACTACGCCGCCTCGAACGCCGGCGCGAGCTTCGCGCGGCGCGCCCCGATCGCGCGCAGCCGCTGCGCCAGGCGCGCCCACGCCCACGGCTCGACCTCGCGCGTAGCGGGTCTCGCTCTGGCCTCGGGTCGACTCGAGGTACTCGAACCAGGCGTCCGCTTCCTCGATCAGCAGCAGCTCGTACGCCTCCTGGTTGCCGGTCAAGCTCATGAGCGTCACCTCCCGTCCGTTTCCGAGAGCGTAGGACCGGGACCGGACGGCACCGCTTCCGAGCGGGCGTCGAAATACCTCACGGCCCCCTCGCCGATCGCCCTGGTGCCCGTGTAGGCGATCGCGCCCTTGACCGCCCACCCCGCGACCGGAACGAAATCGAGCAGCGTGCGGGCGATCGCGCGGAAGCCGAAGCCGGCGCCCACCACGCCGCGCGAGCTCGAGCGCCCGCTTGCGGTCGAGCGTGCTCGCCGTGGGCGAGCGCGATTCGCAGCACGAGGCGCACCTGGTTGTACGTCAGGATCGGCATGTCGACGCCGGGCACGAACACCGCCGCACCGATCAGCGCGTTCCGGCGTGAGGTCGTCCGCGATCAGGTGGTCGGCGCACCGCGCCCCGCAACACCGGCAGCCGGGCGGCGAGCGCCGTGCCGTCGTCGCCGAGCCGCCGAGCGACAGCGGCGGCGATCTCGTCGACCGGAAAGCCGTGGCCGGGCTCGATCCGAACGAGGTCGTCGGCAAGCACATACGGCATCGTCGTCCGCCTCCGTGACGGCGACGATCGGGATGCGCGCGCGGTCTGCCGCCCGCAGCCGGACCTCGTCCGCGGCGCCGACCCAGATCAGCGCTGCCGCGCCGTCGAACGTCCTGCTCGACCACGGCGCCGGCGTCGCCTCCCGCACGCAGCTCTCGCGCGAGGAGCGGAACCAGCTCGCGCGCGCCCGCGACCGCGATCGGGCGCTGTGTCGCCCGTCCCGGCGGCGGACGCTCCCGAACGAGCGAGAAGGCGCTCATCGGCCCGACTTTGCTCTTCGCCCATCATTGCCGACGACGAAGGTTACGGCGCACGTGGATCGCCTGCAGGACGCCGATCGCGAGGAAGTTCGTGAGCATCGACGATCCGCCGACGGAGACGAACGGCAACGGGATGCCGGTGATCGGCGCGATCCCCATCGCCATCGCGCTGTTCACGAACACCTGGAACAGGAACATCACCGCGATGCCGCCGGCGACGATCGCGCAGTAGAGGTCTCGCGCTGCCGGCAACGACCTTGAGCGCTCGCCAGACGACGAGCAGGTAGAGCAGCAGCAGGATCGACGCGCCGAAGAAGCCGCGCTCCTCGGCGAGCGACGCGAACGCGAAGTCGGTCGAGTGCTCGGGCAGGTAGTTGAGGCCGCGTCTGCGTCGCGCCGAGCGACGCCGCGGCCGCGGAGCCCGCCCGCGCCGACGGCGGTGATCGACTGGCGCAGGTTGTACGTCGCGCCGCGCGGGTCGTTGTCGGGATGCGTGAAGCCCGTGAGCCGGGCGGCCTGGTACGGCTTGAGCACGTTCACGCCCGGCCGCCGGCAGCAGCCAGAGCACCGCGAGCGCGCCGATGCACGGCGACAGCGGCGAGCACTCCGAGATGCAACCAGCGGACGCCGGCCGACGAACAGCACGGCCGCGAGCGCCGCCGTGTAGACGAGCGCGGTGCCGATGTCCGGCTGGACGAACACGAGCAGGATCGGCACGAGCGCGTAGCCGATCGCCGCGAGCGGCGCGCCGGTTCGATTGATCGATTTCGCGCGCTCGGCCAGGAACGCGGCGATCACGAGGACGAACAGCACCTTCCCGAACTCGGACGGCTGGAACCGGAAGAAGCCGACGTCGATCCAGCGCTTCGAGCCACGCGTCGCCGCGCCCGCGGCGAGCACGAGCACCATGATCCCGAGCGTGCCGAAGTAGATCGGCCGGTAGAAGCCGCCGGTAGAACGACGGATCGACGAACAGCGCGCCGACGAAGACGAGCGCGCCGGCGAGCACGAACAGCCCCTGGTGGCTGCAGCGACGGAGCCGCCGGCGTCGTGCCGGGTGATGCCGTCGATCGCCCACAGCCCGTAGGCCGACGAGCGCGACGAGCGCGCCGAGCAGCAGCCAGTCGAGGCGACGGATCGAGCCCGCCGGCCCCGATCGCGGGCACGTCGCGCCGCGGCCGAAGCCCGCGTGCTCTCGAGTCGACGACTTCGATCGCCATCAGTCGGAGGCTTCGACGTCGATCGTGCGCGGTCGTGTGGAAGTACTGCTCGAAGACCTTGCAGCGCCGCCGGCGCGGCCGCCTCGCCGCCGTGGCCGCCGTTCTCGATCATCGCGCACACGACGATCGTCGGCGCTCGAACGGCCCGTAGCCGCACCACCACGACTGGTTCAGCTTGACCGGCGTCGGGAAGCCCTGCACGTGCACGAACTTCTCGGCCGAGCCGGTCTTGCCGGCGATGTCGACCTTGAAGTTCCCGAACACGCCGGACGACGTGCCGATCGACGCGTGCGTCGCCTCCTCGAGACCGCGCTGCACGTAGCTCAGCGCGGTCGGGTCGACGTTGATCGGCTGCGGCGGCTGCGCGCCGAACCGTCGGAGGACGCGCTGCGGCTGGCCGTCGCTGCCGCTCTGCTCGACGTCCTCGGCGAGGTGCGGCGTGACGAGCTTGCCGCCGTTCGCGATCATCGCGTAGAACGCGCGCCATCTGCAGCGGCGTCACGAGCAGCGTCGCCCTGCCCGATCGCGAGCTGGATCGAGTAGCCCGGCTTCCAGATCCGGTCGACGTAGCCCTTGCACGGCGGCCCGCCGTAGTGCTCGCAGCGCCACTCGGGCGTCGGGATCAGCCCGTTCGACTCGCCGCCGATGTCGATGCCGGTGGGCTTGCCGAGACCGAACCGGTTCGCCCAGCTCTGCAGCGGGTGGCCGCGATTCGGCGGGCAGCACGGTAGAAGTCGTCGCCGAGCTGGTAGAAGAACGTGTCGCACGACTCGGCGAGCGCCGTCTCAGGTCCATCGACTGGTCGATGTGCGGCGTCCAGTTGTTGAACGGCTGCCTGGTAGGCGGTGTAGGTCGGGCGTGCAGTGGATCTGCGTCGTACGGCGTGCAGCAGGTGCTCCTGCATCGCCGCGAGCGCGGTCACCGGCTTGAACGTCGAGCCCGGCGGATAGCCGACCTCGATCGCGCGGTTGAGCGCCGGGTAGTTGTCTCGGCCGCCCGCTTGCCGAGTCACGCGGTGCGAGCTTCGTCGGGTCCTTGCGCCCCGCGAACAGCGACGGCTTGTAGGTCGGGTTCGACGCCATCGCGAGGACCGCGCCGTTGCGCGGGTCGAGCGCGACGATCGCGCCGCCGTCCGCGTGCTGACCGTCGGGGCTGGCGTGCGCCAGGTGGATCCCGTACGTGAGCGCCCGCTCGGCAGCGCGCTGCAGGTTGATGTCGAGCGTGAGGCGCAGCGTCTCTCCGGACTGCGGCCAGCGCTTGCACCCGCGGCGCCGATCTTCGGCCGCCCGCGCGAGTCGACCGTCAGCTGCGCCGTGCCGTCGCGCCCGCGCAGGTACGTGTCGTAGGTGCGCTCGATCCCCGACTGGCCGATCGAGTCGTTCGGCTGGTAGCCCTTCTTCTTCAGCGCCTTGTAGTCCGCGGGCGAGATCTGGCCGACGTAGCCGAGCACCTGCGCCGCGAGCGACTGGTACGGGTACTTGCGCAGCTAGCTCTCCGCGAGGCGGACGCCCGGGAAGTCGGTCGTGGTGCTCGAGCAGGTAGTAGATCTGGTGCTGCTTGATGCCCGCACTGCACGACGACGGGCGTGAGCGGGTCGTCGCCGTGCTTGGCGAGCGCGGCAACGATGTCGCGTCGACGCTGACACCCGTCACCATCGACAGCCGCCGCAGCTCCGCGCGCTCGGGCCGCCAGTCTTCGGCAGGTCGGCGGCCACAGCTCGACGCGCGTGCCCGGGCGTGTTCGTGACGAGCACGTGGCCGTTGCGATCGAGGATCGGGCCGCGCGGCGCCTCGCAGGCTGCAGCGTGCGCACGCGGTTGTCGTTCGCCTGCGCGAGGTAGCGCGTCGCCGGAGAGCACCTGCAGCGCCCAGAGGCGCAGGAAGAGCACGGCGAAGAGCGCGAGCGGCGAGGAAGCCGAGCACCGCGACGCGGAACGCGAGCTGCGGCGTGAGCCGGTACGGCTCCGCGACGCGCGGGTCGCCCGGCAGGAAGCGGCGGCTCGGCGCGTTCGCGCTCAGCCAAGGAGCCGCACCTCGCGGATGCGGTCGCCGAGCTGGAGCGGCGGGAACAGCCGGCGGACCAGCGCGTACACCGGCAGCGTCAGGAGCAGGTTGAGGAGCAGCGCGACCGGCAGGCTGCCGAGCAGCGAGCGCCGGCCGGGCGCCGGCTCGCCGAGCATGAACTGCAGCAGCAGCTGGCCGAAGGCGTAGAGCGACGGTGACGATGGCGACCGAGAGAAACGGGCGCGTGGAAGCGGTCGCGAGCGGTCGTCTCGCCGTAGCGCCCGATCCAGAAGCCGGCGACGGTCAGCAGGAGCGAGGTGACGCCGAGCGTTCCGAGCGTCGCGGTGTCGAGCAGCAGACCGGTGCTGAAGCCCGCGACGGCGCCGAAGATCGAGCCGCGCAGCAGCGCGATCGCACAGCAGCGCGACCAGCACGATGCTCGCGGTGCGGAACGCCCGGTACTCGGTGAGCACCGCGACCTGGAGGATGCGCGGCGACGAAGAGCACGAGCGCGGCCTTCGACGCCGTCCATCAGCGCTTCGGCACGAGCACGATCACCGACTGGATCGACGAGAAGTCGACGAACGGCTTCAGCTGGATGCTTCTGGAACAGGTTGATGTCGTTGTCGCTCTCGCTCGAGACCGTGCCGATCGGGATGCCGCGCGGGAACATCGACGGCAGCGCGTCCGGCGCCGAGCGACCCGGCGGTGACGATCGTGTCGCCGACGCCGACGAAGTTCTGCTTCGGCACGTGGTCGAGGATCGAGCATGTCGCTCGCCGCTCCCGCGCCGGACGATGCCGATCGACGTCGGGTGCGGCGACGTCGGTCGCGGTCACGCGCTCGTCGCTGTCGGTCAGCAGCGTGACGCGCGCGACGCTGGACGAGACGCGGTCGACCGTGCCGACGAGCCCGCGCGGCGTGCGCACGACGTCGCCGACGGCGACGCCGTCGCGCGAGCCCGCCGCGATCATGATGCTCTGGTCGAGCTCGCTCTGCGGGTTCGTCAGCACCGACGGTGTTGACCCGGTCGAAGTCCGCCTCGTCGGCGCGGCCGTGGTAGTTGAGCTGGCGCTTCAGGTAGGACGTTCTCCTGCGAGCGCCGACTCGGTCGCGGACCAGCTGGCGGAGCAGCCGCTCGTTCTGCGCGCGCAGCTTCTCGTTCTCGGACTTCGCGTCGACGAGCCCGTGGCCCCAGCCGATACGCGTCCGCGGAACGGCCGCGCGACACGGTCGGCGCCCACCTCGAACGGCCGGAGCACGCCGGCCGCCGCTGCCCTGTACGCCGTCGAGCGCGGACGAGCGGAACGAGAGCGTGATCAGGACGAGCGAGAGCAGCACGAGGCCGCCCACGACAATCCGGCGCTTGACGGCGCTGGAGCGATTCGAGGGGATAGCCGGAAGTCGCGGCGCGCTGGACGGACGAGCCCAGGACCGCGAGACGGACGGTCCGGTTGCGTGGCACTGGCCGCTGAGTGTAGCCGGTCGCCCGGCCCGTTCAGCCCTTGGCCCGCTCCACGTAGTGCGCGAGCACCCCGTCCCAGCCGCTCGTGTAACTGGCGTAGGAGTCGAGCCCTCCGTCCGGGTACGCCTCCCAGCCGGCGTGGGTCAGTTCGACGCGGGTGCCGTCGCCCTCGGCGGCGAACCGAAGCCGGAGCTCGGTCGGCGATGGCCGGGCGTCACGCGCCAGCGGAGCAGCAGCCCGTGCGGCGGGTCGTACTCGAGCACGTCCGCCCATTCGCGCAACTGCCCGTCGACCGTCTCGGTCACGAGGCCGCCGATGCGCCAGTCGCCGGCCACCGCTCCGCCACCGATCGAGTGCGTCGCGACCGGCCACCAGTCGGCGAAGCCGTGGGTGAAGACGTCGAATGCCTCGCTCGAGCGGCAGCGTCGACGTGCAGCGTCTTTCGGATCACCAGATCCGTCGGCATCGACCATCATCGGTTCCCTCGCTTTCTCTCGACCGCTTCCTTGTAGGCGTCGAGCGCTTGTGACCAGAACTGATCGAAGTAGGCGCGGAGCTCGGCCAGCCCGGCGGGGGCGAGCTCGTAGATCCGCCTCGTGCCTCGCGCCGCTCGGACACGAGGCCGGCGCCCTTCAGCACCCGTAGGTGCTGCGACACTGCGGGCCGGCTGACCGGGAGCCCGGCCGCGAGCTCGCCGACCGACTTGGGGCCGGAGCGCAGCTGCTCGAAGACCGCCCGCCGGGTGCGGTCGCCGAGCGCGTCCATGACATCTCCGTAAGCCAAGACTTACGGTAAGCGTAGACTTACGCTAGCAGTTCGTCAAGGCTCGGACCGAATCGCGGTCAAGCGCGTGCACCCAGAGCTCGCCCCACTCGCTCGGGACGCGCTCGAGCAGCCGCGAATCCGAGCTTCGCCATCACGCGGCGCGACGCAGCGTTCGCCTCGGTCGTGATCGAGACGACGCGCGCGAAGTCGAGCTCGCCGAACGCCCAGGCGATCGAGGCGGCGCCCGCCTCGGTGGCGATGCCCGCGCCCCCACCAGGCCGGAGTCGAGCGCCCAGCCGACCTCCGGGATCGGACGGCCAGACGCGGTGGTACGGCGGGCCGCTCGCGGCCGATCAGCTCGCCGGTCTCGCCCACTCGATCGGCGAGCAGCCCGAACCCGTGCTCGTCCCAGTGGCGCTGCCAGCGGTCGAAGCTCTGGCGTCGCTCTGCGCACGCGTCTGCACGCCGGCGAGGTGCCGCGTGAAGACCGGGTCGGCGTTCCAGCGCGCGACGGCGTCGCGGTCCTGCTCCGCGGAAGCGACGGAGCGAAGAGCGCTCCGTCGCGAGCGCTCACCGGCCGCGGCCGTTGCGCGAACGCGCGCGCGAGCTGCGGTGGATCGCGTCGAACTCCTCGAGGCTGCGCCCGGAGCCGACCGCGACGCACGTCAGCGGCGACTCGGCGAGGTGCACGGGCATGTGCGTCTCGTGCCGGAGCCGCTCGTCGAGGCCCTGCAGCAGCGCCCCGCCGCCGGCGAGCACGATGCCGCGATCCATGATGTCGGCGGCGAGCTCGGGCGGCGTCTTGTCGAGCGTCGACTTGATCGCGTCGACGATCTGGTTGACCGGCTCCTCGAGTGCGTGCCGTACCTCTTCGCTCGAGAGGATCACGGTCTTCGGCAGGCCGGTGAGCATGTCGCGGCCGCGGACCTCGGCCTGCACCTCTTCCTTCATCGCGTACGCGGAGCCGACCTCGAGCTTGATCTCCTCGGCGGTCTGCTGGCCGATCAGCAGCTTGTACTCGCGCTTGATGTGATTGATGATCGCCTCGTCCATCTCGTCGCCGCCGACGCGGAGCGACTGCGAGACGACGATCCCGCCGAGCGAGATGACGGCGACCTCGGTCGTGCCGCCGCCGATGTCGACGATCATGTTCCCGGTCGGCTCGGCGACCGGCAGCCCGGCGCCGATCGCGGCGGCCATCGGCTCCTCGATCAGGTACGCCTTGCGCGCGCCCGCGGTGAGCGTCGCCTCCTCGACCGCGCGCTTCTCGACGCCGGTCACGCCCGACGGGACGCAGACGACGACGCGCGGATGCGCGAACCGGTGCTGGTGCACCTTCTGGATGAAGTGGCGGAGCATCTGCTCGGTCACGTCGAAGTCGGCGATCACGCCGTCCTTCAGCGGACGGATCGCGCTGATCGTGCCGGGCGTACGCCCGAGCATCCGCTTCGCCTCGAGCCCGACGGCGTGCACCTCGCCGGAGCGCTGGTCGATCGCCACCACCGACGGCTCGGAGAGCACGATGCCGCGCCCGCGCACGTAGACGAGCGTGTTCGCGGTGCCGAGGTCGACGGCCATGTCGCGACCGCCGAAGCCGGTGAGGTAGTTGAAGATGCTCATGTGACGCCGCGCAACTCTAGCTTGCCGCTGTCGGCACTGATCCTCGCGCTCGGGAGCGCGGTGCTGCACGCCGCGTGGAATCTCCTGCTCGGGCGCGCGCGCGACGTGCAGGCGGCCGCGGCTGCGACGTTCCTGCTGTCGGTCGCGATTGCGCTCTGCCGTTCGCAATCGTCTGGTGGCAGGCAGACGCCGTCGGTGTGGCCGTGGGCGCTGGCGTCGACCCTGCTCGAGGTCGTCTACGTCGATCAGGCTCGCGCTCGCCTACCGGCATCGCCGAGGTGTCGTTCGTCTACCCGGTGACCCGCGGGCTCGCGCCGCTGCTCGCGCTCGGCTTCGCGGTGCTCGCGCTGGGGCACGGCGTGTCGGTCGCTCGAAGCGGCCGGCGTCGTCTGCATCGCGGTAGGCGTCGTCGAGCGTGCGCGGACGGCCACGTGCCACGGCGACGCGACGGCGATCCTGCTGACGGTCTCGATCGTCGGCGACGATCGCCGCGTACACGCTCGTCGACCGGGTCGGGATCCAGCACGCGGGCGCACTCACCTACTTCGTGCTGACGCTCGCGGCGCCGAGCCTCGATCTACCCCCCGCTGGTCGGAGCGCGAGCGATGCGGCGTGAGCTCGGCGTCGCCGTGCTGCGTCGCGCGGCGTCGCCAACCTGGGCTCGTTCTCTGCTCGCCCTGCTGGCGCTGCGACACGGAAGCGCCGCCTCGGTGCTCGCCGTGCGCTCGTCGTCGGTCGTGATCGCGACCGTCCTCGCAGCGCGCGTGCTCGCCGGAGCGTGTCTCGCGCCTGCGGCTGGCCGGGTCGGTGCTCGTCTTCGCCGGGATCGTGCTGCTGGCGGCCTAGACGTAGACGTCGGGAAAGCGCGCCGCGAGCAGCCGGACGAGCAGGGCTGACCGGCAGGCCGACGACGTTCAGGATAGTCGCCTCCGACGCGCTCGACGAGCGTCGCGCCGAGCCCCTGGATCGCGTACGCGCCCGCCCGTCCCTCCCACTCGCCGGCCGCGACGTAGCGATCCCGCTCGGACGGGGTCAGTCGACGAAACGTGACGCGCGTCGTCTCCGAGTGCAGCTCCTCCCACTGCTCGGTGCGCAGGCAGAGGCCCGAGACGACGTCGTGCGTCACGCCCGCCGAGACGCGCGAGCATCCGCGACGGCCTCGGCCGCGTCGGCCGGCTTGCCGATCACCTCGCCGTCGCAGACGACGACCGTGTCGACACCGAGCACCGGCCGGCCGCCGCCGTCGACCGAGCGCGCCTTGCCGGCGGCGTGCTCGACCGGGTCGCCGCCCGGCTCCTCCTCGTAGGCCGGCGCGACGACCTCGAACGGGATCCGGAGCTGCTCGAGGATCGCGCGCCGCTGCGGCGAGGTCGACGCGAGGACAAGCGGCGGCGCAGCTCAACGGCGCTTCCGCGCCGACCCAGATCTCCTCGCACGGCCACTTCTTGGCCCACTCCGCGGTCACGTAGGAGTAGTGGTGATGGGTCTCGGCGTCGGCCGGCGCCTGGATCTCGACCAGCCGCTCGATCTCGAACCCGTTCGCGCGCAGCAGGTCGATCCACTCGCCGTGCGCCAGGTGGAACTCGACGCCGCCCTCCGGCCACTCGAAGCGGTGCATGCCGAACTGCGGCTGCTGAAGGCGACTCTCGCGCCGGGACGTCGTCGGACGAGCAGAGGATCACGAGCGTCGAGTTGCGCAGGAAGACGAGCCGCCCGCCGGGACGGAGCAGCCGCGCCGCTTCGGGGATCCAGCGGTACGGGATCGACCCAGATCGACGCGCCGTACTCGGAGACGACCAGGTCGAAGCTCGCGTCCGGGAGCCCGGTCTCGGCTGCGTCGGCCTCGACCAGCGGGAACTCGATCCCGGTCTCTCGCATCATCCGGCGCGCCGTGTCGAGCTGCGCCGGCGTCACGTCGACGCCGACCGGTCGCGCGCCGAGCTTCGCGAGCCAGGCGGAGAAGTAAGCGGTGCCGCAGCCGAGCTCGACGACGTCGAGGCCGGCGACGTCGCCGAGCACGTTCAGGTCGGACTCGTCGATCCCCCAGATGCCCCACGAGATCTCGTCGAGCGCCCAGTTGTCGGACGCACTCTCGTCGGTGTAGTCGCGGTTCGACTGCGTCCAGAGCGCGACGTTCTTCGCGGCGTCGTCACGCCAGTCCATCGGGGAACCAGAGCCCGATCTCGCGCGCGGCCGACTCGGCGGAATCGGAGCCGTGCACGAGGTTGTTCGGCATCGCCAGCGCGTAGTCGCCGCGCAGCGACCCCGGCTTCGCATCGGCAGGGTTCGTCGCGCCGATCGTCGTGCGGCAGGTGGCGATCGCGCCTTCGCCCTCGAGCACGATCGCGAGCGTCGGGCCGGAGGTGATGAAGTCGACCAGCTCGCCGAAGAACGGCTTCTCGCGGTGCTCGGCGTAGTGCTCCTCGCCGAGCTCGCGCGAGGCGGTCAGGAGGCGCGCCGCGCGCAGCTTCAGCCCGCGCCGCTCGAAGCGCGCGATGATCTCGCCGGCGAGGCTGCGCGCGACCGCGTCCGGCTTCGCGAGGATGAGCGTCCGCTCGACCGCCATCGGGCGGACGATGCTAGCTGGTCGCGCGACGCGAGCCGCGAGCCTGCCGCGGCGGACGCTTCGCCTCGACGACCTTCGTCGAGGACGCGTCCTGCTCGATCGGCGTCTGGCAGTAGGGGCAGACCTGCCAGAGCGGCTCGAGCGGCCGGCCGCAGTTCGTGCACGCCTGCCGGAGCTTCGTCGTGCAGACCGGGCAGACGAGGAAGTCCTCGTCGACGTCGGCGCGGCAGACGGGACAGTGCAGGTCGCGGGCGCCGAGCCGCTTCTCCATCGCCTTGATCTCCAGCTCGCGCTCGCGCACGTCCTCGAGGTACTCCGGCGGCCGGAAGAGCATGTAGATGAGCGGCCCGATGAAGGGAACGACGCCGAGCAGCGTGGCGACGCCGACCAGCAGCTTGTCGTCGACACGCCGGCGGGCGTCCTTGAAGACCCAGTAGATCGTCGCGATCCAGAACACGATCACGAAGAAGATCGCGAGGTTCCGGATCACGTACCACGTGGACGAGTGGAAGAAATCGTGGACGCTGCCGAACGCAGATCCGATCACAGCAGGATCCTCCCTAGGGCATAGCCGGCCGCAAACGCCGCGCCGACGAACAGCGCAAGCACAGCGAGAGCGAAGAGGAAGACACTGATCCGCTCACCGCGCCGCGTCATCGTATGCATTTCACCGGTCAGCACACAGGTCGGCAAGGAGGTAGAGCGACCCGGTGACGAGCACGGGCCCGCCGAGCTCGCGCGCCCGCTCGAGCGCCGCGTGGGGCTCCGACACCGTCTCGACCCGGGCGAACCACGGGCCGGCTCGACCCGCAAGCTCGGCGGCCGGAAGGGCACGCTGGTTCGACGACTGCGGTCGCGACAAAGGTCGATCCGGCGCGGGCGAGGCGCTCGAGGATGCCGTCCGCGTCCTTGTCGGCCAGGATCGAGGCGACGACGACGTAGCTGCCGGGCTCCGGAAGCCGCTCGAGCAGCCAGTCGACCGCCTCGGGCGTGTGAGCGCCGTCGCGAATCTCTCCGTCGGCCCGTCGTTCGAGGCGCCCGGGCAGCCTCGCGTCGACGACGCGCTCCACGGGCCGTCCGAGGAACGCCTCGGCCGCCTCCCGGACGCCGCCCAGCCGCACGGCCGCCGGCCCGGCGAGGGGGGCGAACTCGTCGTCGGGAAGCACGACCGTCTCGGCGGCATGGCGACGGCGAGCTTCTCGGCCGCGATCTCGGCGCGCGTCGAGCCGAGCACGTCGGTGTGCTCGAGGCCGACGTTCGTGAGCAGGACGACGCGTGCGTCGACCACGTTCGTCGCGTCGTGGCGGCCGCCGAGCCCGGCCTCGACGACCGCCGCCTCGACGCCCTGCGCGGCGAAGTCGGCGAACGCGGCGGCCGTGAGCGTCTCGAACTGCGTCGCACCGACCGCCTCGGCGTCGGCCCGGACGCGCTCGACCGCCGCCTCGGAAGCCGGGCGCGTCGGTCTCGAGCCGCTCGTGCCAGCCCGCGACGTGCGGCGAGGTGTAGGCGGCCGCCGCCACACCCTCCCGCCGCAGCGTCGCCGCGAGGCTCCTCGTTGCGGTCGACTTGCCCTTCGTCCCGACGACGTGGAGCGCGTCGAAGCGCCGCTGCGGGTCGCCGAGCCGGCCGAGCAGCGCGCGGATCCGCTCGAGCCCGAACCCGTCCGTCGGCCACGGCGACAGCGACTCGAGCCAGCGAACGGGTCGGCTGAATTGGCGGCAGGCACCGTCACGGAAGTGTCGCCGACAGACCGAGGAACCGGCGCCGGGCACCGCGGTGCCTGGCACCGGTCCTACGCGCCGCCGATCGCGTCGAGCTCGCGGCGGTAGCGCTCGAGCTTCTCGCGCTCGCCGTCGACGACCTCGGCGGGCGCGTTCTGGACGAAACGCTCGTTCGCCAGCATCCTCTCGGCACGGGCGATCTCCTGCTCGAGCCGTGCGCGCTCGGCCTCGACCTTGCCGTCCTCGGCCTGCGCCACGCGCTCCGGCTTCACGACGGCGTCGAAGATGCGCGCCTCGTCGCCCTGAAGCGGCGGCACGACACCGCTCCGGCGGAACACCTGCGCGGCCTCCTGCACGCGTGCGAGCGCACCGGCCTCGGACTCGTCGCCGGCCTCCGGCCACCGCGCGACGATCAGCCGCGAGGCCCGCTCGGGCAGGTTCGTCCAGATCTCCTCGGTGACGTGCGGCATCAGCGGGTGGAGCAGCTTCAGCAGGCGCTCGAGCGCGGCCGTCGCGGTCGCGCGCGCGTCGGCGTCGCCGTCGTACAGCCGCGCCTTCACCGCCTCGAGGTACCAGTCGCAGAAGTCGTCGAAGGTGAGGTGGTACAGCTCGTCGGTGACGTGCGCGAAGTCGAACTCGGCGAGCAGCGCCTCGATCGCGCGCTGCGTCTGCGAGAGCCGGGCGAGGATCCACCGCTCCTCGAGCGACGCCGGCCGTTCCGCAGGCAGCGCGCCCTCGGAGGCAGTGACGATGAGGCGCGCGGCGTTCCAGAGCTTGTTCGCGAGCTTGCCGCCCTCCTCGATCGCCGCGTACGAGAAACGCACGTCCTGCGTGAGCGAGTTCTTGAGCAGTCCGTAGCGCGTGGCGTCGGTGCCGTACCGCTCGATCAGCTCGAGTGGATCGATGCCGGTGCCGAGCGACTTCGACATCCGCCGCCCGTCGGGCGCGAGCACGGTCGAGTGGATGACGACGTCGGTGAACGGGACCTCGCCGAGCAGCTCGATCCCGGAGAAGATCATCCGGTTCTCCCAGAGGCGGATGATCTCGCGCGCCGTCGTCTGCAGGTGACCCGGGTAGAAGTAGCGGAGGTCCTCCGTGTCGTCCGGCCAGCCGAGCGTCGCGAACGGCCAGAGCGCCGACGAGAACCACGTGTCGAGCACGTCGGTCTCGCGCCGGAGGGACGTCGACCCGCACTCCGCGCACGCCTCGGGCTCGGTCTCCTCGACCGTCACGTGGCCGTCGGGGCAGTACCAGACGGGGAGCTGATGCCCCCACCAGAGCTGACGCGAGATGCACCAGTCGGGCGCGTTCTCGAGCGAGTCGATCGCGAAGCGGTGCTGACTCTCGGGGTGGTAGCGAACCTCGCGGTTCGCGAGCGCCTCGAGCGGCCGTTGCTTGATCTCCTCCATCGAGCACCACCACTGCAGCGAGATGAGCGGCTCGATCCGGTTCTCGCAGCGCTCGCACAGGGCGACGCTGTGCCGGTAGTGCTCGCGCTGCTCGAGCTGGCCGCGCTCCTTCAGCCAGTCGAGGATCTTCACCTCGGCCTCGGCCTGCGTCAGCCCCTCGAGGCCCGGGACGCCGAGCATGCGGCCGTCGGGGCCGATGCACATCGGCTCCGGCAGCCCGTGGTCGCGTCCGATCTCGAAGTCGGTCGGATCGTGCCCGGGCGTGATCTTCAGCGCGCCCGTGCCGAACTCGCGCTCGACGCGCTCGTCGGCGATCACCGGCACGCGTCGCTCGACCCACGGCACGATCACCTCGCGCCCGATCAGGTGCCGATAGCGGTCGTCGTCGGGGTGCACCGCCACCGCGACGTCGGCGGGGATCGTCGCCGGGCGCACCGTCGCGATCGGGATGTAGCCGTCGCCGTCCGCGAGCGGATAGCGGATGGTCGAGAGCGTGTCGTCGACGTCCTCGTGCACCAGCTCGAGATCGGACAGCGACGTCCGGTGGTACGGGCACCAGTTGATGATGCGGTTTGCCTGGTAGATCCATCCGCGCCGGTACAGGTGGACGAAGAACCGCATCACCGCGCGGATGTAGTCGTCGTCCATCGTGAAGCGCGTTCGCCGATAGTCGAGCGACGCGCCCATGCGCCGGAACTGCACGAGGATCTTGCCGCCGTACTCGTGCAGCCACTCCCATACGCGCTCCTCGAAGCGCTCGCGCCCGAGCTCCGTGCGCGACGTCCCCTCGGCGATCAGCGCCTTCTCGACGACGTTCTGCGTCGAGATGCCGGCGTGGTCGTACCCGGGCTGGAAGAGCACGTTGAAGCCCTGCATGCGCTTGAAGCGAACGACGGTGTCGCCGAGCGCGAGCTGGAGGGCGTGCCCCGTGTGCAGCTCGCCGGTGACGTTCGGCGGCGGATGCGCGTCGACGTACGGTGCGCGCGTCGGGTCGGGGTCGGCCGCGTACAGGCCTTCGTCCTCCCACGTCCGCTGCCAGCGTTCCTCGACGCCGTGCGGGTCGTAGCGCGGCTGCATCCCTGCGCTGAGAGCCCGCTCCGGCGCCGGCGCCTGCGCTCCTGGATCGCCTCCGTCCAGCCTACGGCTCATGGAGCGGCATCCTACGGGTGGGCGGATGGGGGCTAGCCAGCGACTATGCGAGAAGCGTAGCGGCTCACCGCGCCCGCGCCCAGTCGGCCCCGACGTGCTCGAGGATCGACTGGAGCAACGCGAAGGAGTGCATCACGTGCTCGTGCGCGAGCTCGCGGGCGCCCGCGACCGACCCGGCGGCAAGTGCCTGCCGGATCGCGGCGTGCTCGGCCTGGTTGCGTGCGTAGAGGCGGTCGAGCTCCTCGTCCACCGGCGCCCACACTGCGGGCCCCGAGAACGTGCGCCGGGCGGCCTTCGCGACCGACTCGATGTACGGCACGTCGGCGATGCGGTAGACCACGTCGTGGAACGCGTGGTTCGCACGCATCCAGTCCGCCATCAGCGAGCGCCGGTCGCCGCCCGGCTCCCGCGAGCGGAGCTCCCGGGTGATCCGTGCGAAGGCGAGCTCGGCCTGCTCGAGCTCGTGCAGACCCTCGAGACGGATCTTGCGCGCCGCGATCTCGGTGGCGAGCGCCTCGAGCTCCGCGCGGACGAGGAACGCCTCCTCGAGCTCCCGATGCGAGAGCGTCCGCACGCGGACGCCGCGGTTCGGAACGAACGAGACGAGACCGAGCGCGGCGAGCCGCCGCAGCGCCTCGCGCACCGGCGTGCGCGAGACCCCGAACCGCTCCGACAGCTGCTCCTGCCGGAGCACCGACCCCGGCTCGAGCTCACCCGAAACGATCGCCTCCTCGATCAGGACGGCGATGTCGTCGGCCTTCGTGCTCTCGAGGCTCAATCCCGCTCCGGCACCGGCCGAGCCGGCACCTCCGCTCCTTTCCCGCTCCGGCACCGGCCGAGCCGGCACCTCCGCTCTTCGCCGGCTCCGTCGAGCCTACGCCGGGATGAGCCTCCGTCCAGCCTACGGCTCATGAAAGTCGATCGTACGCCGTCGTCGTCAGGAAGTCCTTCAGCGGGACGCTCAGCGACACGTCGGCGAACACCTCCTTGGCCGCGTCGGAGGCCTCGACGCTCGCGATCTCCTCGCGGACGCGCCCCTCGTCGAAGCGCCCCGCGTTCACCCACGACCAGACCTGCGCGCGCGAGATCTCGGCCGTGGCCGCGTCCTCCATGAGGTTGTCGATGGCCGCGGCGCCGACGCCCGCGAGCCACGCGTCGAGGTAACGCACCCCGACGCTGACGTTGACGCGCAGACCGTCGTCGGTGATCTCACCGCCGGGAACGTCGAAGTCGACGAGTTGCTCTTCCCGGACCGAGACGTCTTCGCGCATGCGCTCGAGCTGGTTCGGACGCGCGTCGAGCACCGCGTCGAACTCCGCCTGCGCGGTCGCGACAAGGTCGGGGTGCGCGACCCATGTGCCGTCGAAGCCGTCGCCGGCCTCGCGGCGCTTGTCCTCGCCCACCTTCGCGAGCGCGACCCGGTTCACCTCGGGGTCGCGGCGCGACGGGATGAACGCCGCCATGCCGCCGATCGCGTGCGCTCCGCGCGCATGACACGTGCGGACGAGCAGCTCGGTGTACGCGCGCATGAACGGCACGGTCATCGTCACCTGCGCCCGGTCCGGGAGCACCGCGCCCATCCTCTTGATGCAGCTGAAGATGTAGTCCCAGCGGCCTGCGTTCAGCGCGCAGGAGTGGTCCCGGAGCTCGTAGAGGATCGCGTCCATCTCGAACGCCGCCAGGATCGTCTCGATCAGCACGGTGCACTTGATCGAGCCGTGCGGGAGCCCGAGCTCGTCCTCGGCGATCGCGAAGGCGCGCGCCCACAGGCGCGCCTCCTCGTGCGACTCGAGCTTCGGGAGATAGAAGTACGGGCCGGTCCCGCGCTCCAGCTGCTCGCGCGCGTTCGCGAACACCGTCGACCCGAAGTCGAACAGCGACGCGCTCACGGGTTCGCCGTCGAGCTCGTGGTGGCGCTCGACGAGGTGCCACCCGCGGTTACGAATCACGAGCGTCGCCGTCTCGTCGTTCAGGCGGTAGTGACGACCGGGCGTCTCGAGCTCGATCGTGCCGCGCACCGCGTCGTACACGTTCTGCTGGCCGTCGACGACGTTGCGCCAGGTCGGTGAGTTCGCGTCCTCGAAGTCGGCCATGAACACACGCGCGCCCGAGTTGAGCGCGTTGATCATCATCTTCCGGTCGACCGGCCCGGTGATCTCCACGCGCCGGTCCTCCAGGTCGGCCGGCGCCGGCGCGACGGTGAACTCCTCGGGCGCCGCGACGAACCGGGGGACGCTGCCCTTTCGCTCCTCGCGCACGCGAAGCAGCCGCTCCCGTTCGGGACCCGAGCTCGCGCTGCAGCCGGTCGACGAAGGCGAGCGCCTCCGGCGACGGCGTCATCAGTCGTAGTTGCGGAACACGACCTCGGCGACGCAGACCGGCTTCTCGCCGCCCTCTCGCTCGATGGTCGCAAGCAGCGTCGCCTGGCGGCCCCCCTCGATCGCGTCGACCTGCTTCGCCTCGAACGTCGCACGCACGCGCGACCCCACCGGGACCGGCGCCGGGAAGCGGACGCGGTTGACGCCGTAGTTGATGCCCATCCGGCCCTCGCGCGGGATCACCTCGTACGACGCGACCGGGAGCAGCGACAGCGTCAGGTAGCCGTGGGCGATCGTCGTGCCGAACGGCCCGGCCGCCGCGCGCTCCGGGTCGATGTGGATCCACTGGTGGTCGCCGGTCGCGTCGGCGAAACCGTCGATCTTCTCCTGGGTGATCTCGATCCAGCTCGACGGCCCGAAGACGTCGCCGACCTGCACGGTGGCTACGCGGACTCTTCGGCGAGCTCTGCCGGCTCGAGGTCGCCGCCGGCGCTCGTGACGAGCGTCGGCTTGAGCCCCTTCTCGATGGTCTCCTTCGTGATCACGCACTTGGAGACGTCCTTGCGGGACGGGAGCTCGAACATCACGTCGAGCAACGCGTTCTCGATGATCGACCGCAGTCCACGGGCGCCCGTCTCGCGGTCGAGCGCACGGTCGGCGATCGACCAGAGCGCGTCGTCCGTGAACACGAGGTCGATGCGGTCGTAGTTGAAGAAGCGCTGGTACTGCTTGACGAGCGCGTTCTTCGGCTCGGTCAGGATCTGCACGAGGTCCTCACGCTTCAGCTGGTGCACCGCCGACACGACCGGAAGGCGGCCGATGAACTCGGGGATCAGCCCGAAGTTGAGGAGGTCCTCCGGCATCACACCGCCGAGCAGCTCCGCGCTCTGGCTGTCGCGCTTCGACGAGATCTGCCGCCCGAAGCCGACGGCGTTCTTGCCGATCCGCTTCGCGATGATCTTGTCGAGGCCCGCGAACGCGCCGCCGCAGATGAAGAGGATGTTCGTCGTGTCGATCGAGAGGAACTCCTGGTGCGGATGCTTGCGCCCGCCCTGCGGCGGGACGGAAGCGACCGTGCCCTCGAGGATCTTCAGCAGCGCCTGCTGCACGCCCTCGCCCGACACGTCGCGCGTGATCGACGGGTTGTCCGCCTTGCGCGCGATCTTGTCGACCTCGTCGATGTAGATGATCCCCGTCTCGGCCTTCTTGATGTCGAAGTCGGCGGCCTGGATCAGCTTCAGCAGGATGTTCTCGACGTCCTCGCCGACGTAGCCGGCTTCGGTCAGCGCAGTCGCATCCGCGATCGCGAACGGCACGTTCAGGATGCGGGCGAGCGTCTGCGCGAGGTGCGTCTTGCCGCAGCCGGTCGGACCGAGCAACAGGATGTTCGACTTCTGCAGCTCGACGTCGCCCTCGTCGGCGCCCATCTGCACACGCTTGTAGTGGTTGTAGACGGCGACGGAGAGCGTGCGCTTCGCCTCTTCCTGCGAGACGACATAGTCGTTCAGCGAGGCGTAGATCTCCTTGGGGCGGGGCAGGTTGTCGAGGTCGAGCGAGCTCGGCGTGGTGAGCTCCTCGTCGATGATCTCGTTGCAGAGATCGATGCACTCGTCGCAGATGTAGACCCCAGGGCCGGCGATCAGCTTCTTGACCTGCCGCTGGGACTTCCCGCAGAAGCTGCAGAGAAGCTGCTCGTTGCCTTCGCTCGCCCGCGCCATCCCTCTCTCCTTTTACCCGACTTTGACCACGTCTGCTAGGCGGCCGCGGCTGCTGGGCCGGTCTCGCGGTGGGTGATGACCGAGTCGATGATGCCGTAGTCCTTGGCTTCGGCGGGGCTCAGGAAGAAGTCTCTTTCCATATCGCGCGAGATCTCCTCCTGGGTCTTGCCGGTGTGGTAGGTGTAGATCTCCTCCAGGCGCCGCTTGAGGCCGATCACCTCGCGGGCCTGGATCTCGATGTCGGTGCCCTGGCCCTGGAACCCGCCTGACACCTGGTGGATCAGGATCCGTGAGTTCGGCAGCGACATCCGCTTCCCTTTTGCACCGCCGGCGAGCAGCAACGAGCCCATGCTCATCGCGATCCCGACGCAGATCGTCTGGACGTCCGGCTTGATGAACTGCATGGTGTCGTAGATCGCGAGCCCGGCGTACACGGAGCCGCCCGGCGAGTTGATGTAGAGGTTGATGTCCTTCTCCGGGTCCTCGGACTCGAGGTGAAGGAGCTGGGCGATGATCAGGTTCGCGATCTGGTCGTCGACCGGCGTGCCGAGGAAGACGATCCGCTCGGCAAGCAGACGAGAGTAGATGTCGAACGCGCGCTCGCCGCGCGACGTCTGTTCCACGACCATGGGAATCAGCGGCATGTGTGTGTCACTCCTTGGTGCCTGGGGTCCATAGCTTCGGGGCATCGGCCTGCTGCTCCTGCCCGGGCGTCCAGATGCTCTCGCGCGCCTCGTGCAGCTCGGGCGCGATTGGCTTCACCTCGGCGGCGATGCGATCGAGCGCCTTCTTCAGACGGAGGTCGTCGCGCACGCGGTCTGCCCCGCCTGCCTCGATGAACGCGTCGATCTCCTCGTCGTCCTCGCCGGCCTCGCGCAACTCGGCGCGAATCTCGTCGTCGGTCACTTCGAGACCGAGCGAGTCCGCGACGGCCTCGAGCACGAGCTCGCGTGCCACCGACACCGTCGCCTCCGCCCGTAGGCGCTGCTCGAGCTGCTCGGGCGACTGACCGGTGAGCTGGAGGTAGGTGTCCGCGTCGATGCCGCGCGCCTGCAGGCTCCGCGCGAGCCCGGTCAGGAGCTCGCGCGTTCGCAGCTCGACGAGCGGCCCGGAGGCGTTCACCTTCGACGCCTTCACGAGCTCGTCGATCGCGGCGGCGCGGAACAGCCCATCGAGCTCGTCGGCGACCTGCCCACGGAGCCGTTCCTCGATCTCCGCACGCAGCTCGGCGAACGTGTCGAACTCCGATGCGGTCCGGGCGAGCTCGTCGTCGAGCGCCGGCAGCACGCGTTCGGAGATCTGCTTGACGGTCACGGTCGCCTGCCGACGGCTTCCGTCGGCGAGCTCGTAGGCGAGCTCGCGGCTCTCGCCGGCGCGCAGGCCGCGGATGCCGTTCTCGAGCTCCTCGACGAGCCGGTCGGTGCCGAGCTCGACGACGTAGTCGCGCTGCGCCGAGCCGTCCTCGGCGCCGAGATCCACGACGACCGTGTCGCCTTCCTGCGCGGCGCGACCCTCGATCGGCGTCAGCTCGCCGACCGAGCGCTGCAGCGCCTCGAGCTCGGCCTGCACCGCCTCCTCGGGAACCGACGCCTCTTGCTTCGGCACCTCGAGCTGCTTCCAGTCGGCCGGCTCGGGCTTCGGATGGACCGCAACCGTCGCGGAGAAGCGCCAGCCTTCGTTGTCGGAGGTCGGCAGCGAGTACTCGAACTCGGGCTGCGCCGACGGATTGAGCCGCGCGCGCGTCGCCGCGCTCCAGAACCAGCCGCCGATGTGACTCTCGACGGCCTCGGTATAGACGCGCTCGCGCCCGACACGCTGCATCAGGATCGGCATCGGCACCTTCCCGCGTCGAAAGCCGGGAATGCGGACGCTCGCCGCGAGGTCCGTCGCGGCGTGGGCGACGGCGTGGTGGACGTCTCCCGCGGGGACGTCGACGGTCAGCTTGACCCTGTCGTCCGCGAGCTGCTCGATCTGCGTCGCCATCGGGTCCGGCCATTGAATCATGCGGGTAGCGTCTGGCCGATGGACGTCGACGACGCGATCCGCCTGCGCCGTACGCACAAGCAGTACGCCTCGACGCCCGTCGACGACGAGACGTTGCGGTCGACTGCTCGAGCTGGCCCGCTGGGCGCCGAATCATCACCTGACCCAGCCGACGCAGTTCCGCGTGCTCGGCCCCGAGACGCGGGCGCGCCTCGAGGAGGCCTGCGGCGAGAAGGAGGCCGTCAAGCTCCGTCGTGCCCCGACGCTCGTGCTGGCGACCGCGCTCCTCGGTAGCGGCGACCCGCGCACCGACGCCGAGGACCTGCATTCGACGGCCTGTGCGGTCTACGCGATCCTGCTCGGCGCGACTGCGCGAGGGCTCGCGTCCTACTGGCGCACTCCCGAGGCGCTCGACGGGCCCGGGGCTCGCGCCGTGCTCGGCCTCGACCCGGCCGAACGCGTGGTCGGCCTCGTCCATCTGGGGCCGCCGGCAAGCGAGCCGCCGACGAAGGAACGCTCACCGCTCGCGGACGTCGTCCAGATGCTTCCGTAGGCCGACGGACGAGGCCAGCGGCCGTCGTCCTTCGCCCGCGCGACCTCGGCCGCGCCGGCCGGGTGCATTCGTCCTTCGGCAGCGAGCCGCTCGGCGAGCGCCACGTTCCGATGCGACCACGTACTTCGCCGGCGGCGCGGCGTGAAGCGTTGCCTGTAGGTCGCGTCGTCGCGCCGCTTCACCTGGCCGTCGATCCACCCGTGCGCCAGCGCCTCCTCGAGCGCGTCGTCGTATGTCAGCCGGGTCGGCTCGCTGGTCCCCTTCTTCGCGAGCACGAGCCACACGCCCGCCTCCGCGCCGCAGTGCTCGGCCAGCCACGCGCGCCAGGCGCCGGCGTCCCGAACGACCAGCTCCGGCAGGTCCTCCGCCACGCCACAAGCATGGCGCCGCAGGTGCGGGCGAGAGGAGTCGAACCTCCAAGAGCCATCGGCCCACCGGGACCTAAACCCGGCGCGTCTACCAGTTCCGCCACGCCCGCGCGGTCAGCGCTCAGCGTAACCGCGCGGGCGGCGGCCGCCTGCACGACGCCGGGCGCGACAGCGGCTTCGGTGAGCCGTGTCTCGCCAATGACGCCTCTCTCTCTTATGACCTTTAACATAATGGGATGCCGCATAAGGAACCGACGAACCCGTTCCGCTTCGGCGCCCTTGCGCTCGGGACCGCGTTCACCGACCGGGAGGGCGAGCTCCGCGAGCTCGTGTCCGAGCTACGGAACGGCCAGGACGTGCTCGTCTACGCACCGCGCCGCTACGGCAAGTCGTCGCTCGTACTGCGGGCGGCGCGGCGGGCCAAGCGCGAAGGCGCGCTCGTCGGCTACGTCGACCTGCTCAAGGTGACGAGCAAGGAGCGGCTGGCCGCCGCGCTCGCACGCACGATCTACCGCGACCTCGACACCGCCACGGGCCGCGCCCACGAACGTGCTGCGGAGCTCTTCCGCGGCCTCCGCGTCGTTCCGACGATGGAGGTGGACGCGCAGGACGGCTCGCTGAGCTTCAGCTTCCGCGCCACCCGGCGCCGCTCGGACATCGACGACACGATCGAGTCGCTGCTCGAGCTCGTGGGTCGTGTCGGCGAGGAACGGAAGCGGCGCGTCGTGATGATCTTCGACGAGTTCCAGGAGATCGTCGAGCTCGACCGGCGCTATCCCAACCTCCTGCGGGCCGTCTTCCAGACTCAGCCCGAGGTATCGCACGTCTACCTGGGCAGCAAGCGCCACGTGCTCGACCGGATCTTCGGCGACCGCAACGAGCCGTTCTGGCGCAGCGCGAAGAAGCTCGAAATCGGCCTGATCGACAAGGCACAGTTCGCGCGCTTCGTGCGCGCACGATTCGAGCAGAGCGACAAAGGCATCACCGAGGACGCGGTCGCCCGTCTGCTCGACTACACCGCCGGCCATCCGTACGGGACACAGGAGCTCGCCCACGAGGTATGGGAGCGGACGCCGTCCGGCGCGTTCGCTTACGAGTCGGACGTCGACGCCGGCCTCGAGCGCGTCTCTGCGCGCGGAGCACAACCACCTCGAGCAGCTGTGGGCCGATGCCCCGCGCACGCAGCGCCGACTGCTGGTCGCGCTGGCCGCCGAGCCCACCGCGTCGCCGTACGCCGAGGACTACCGCGCCGCCTACGACCTGCCGGCGGCGACGACGCTGCAGTCGGCGCTCGCGGCGCTCGTGCGCAAGGAGCTGGTCGGACGCGTCGACGGCGAGACGCTGACGATCGTCGAGCCGTTCTTCGCGGCCTGGATCACGCGCGAGCAGCGCTGATCACGATCGCGCCGAGGTCGACGCGAAACGGCTCCGAGCCGCCGACCGCGCCAAGCTCGTCGGCCAGGGCGCGGGCCACCTCGTTCAGATCCGCATCTCGCGCCACGAGCTCGTGGGTGAGCGGCGAGCCCGACGGCGAATCCCGTTGCGAAATCGAGTGCCGTGGGGCTCTCGCTCGACAGGCGCACGGTGTCGAGCATCGCGTCGGACCAGCCGGCTGCCTCGTAGATCGGCGTGAATCCGCTCGGGGTCGTGGTAGCCGTACGGGACGTCGAGGAACGTCGGCGGCGAGTCCGGATAGAGCCGTTCGAGGACCGACCGGATCGACGGGAACGTGCTCGTTGTCCGCACCGGACAGCCAGACGTTCGCGATCAGCTGCCCACCGGGCGCGAGCACGCGCCGGGCCTCGCTGAGCCCGCGAACCTTGTCGGGCAGGAACATCAGCCCGAACTGGCAGACGTACGCGTCGAATGACGCGTCGGCGAACGGCAGTTCCTGCGCGTCGGCCTGCTGCCAGCTGATGTCGGGGAGCGGCACGAGCTTGCGCGCCTCGTCGAGCATCGGCTCGTTCAGGTCGGTGGCGACGAGCGTCGAGGCGGGCGGCAGCTCCTCCCTCAGCCGGCGGGTGACGATCCCGGTGCCGCAGGCGACCTCGAGTACGCGCACCCCGTCGCGGCGGTCGAGCCTGGCGACGAGGTCCCGGGCGTACGACTCGAACAGGACCGGGCCGAGCAGACGGTCGTAGATCCCGGGAACGGAGCCGGAAAACGACGTGTGCGAGCTCATCCGGGCGATCGTAATGCTCAAGGAACGCGGCCGACACGCCGATAAGGGCTCCGTGAACATTCCGGTGGACGTGAACGCCCATGCGCACCTGCTCCGGGACGTCGTCGTCCTCGTCGGGATCTTCGCGCTCGTGATGTGGCTGCTCTTCCGGTTCGCGAGCCGCTGAAGCATCCCGCGGCTCCCCTCTCATCGCCCCGGAACCGGTCATCCATGATCGCGTCGCCCGCGGCGTCACCGTGCCGAGGTAGCCCCGCGACGGTTCACTCGTCCGAGGGCGCCAGCGGTCATCGTGGACGCGATCGTCGTCGTCTCCGAGTAGCCGACAGGAGCGATCACAGCGCGACGTTGAGCGCCAAGTGCCGACTCTCGCGCGTGCTTCTGTCTGACGTACTCACGACTCGCCTGTCATGCGTAACCATGCGGTTTCCGCGTGACACCCGAGCCGTCAAATGGCCCCGGCAGGAATCGAACCTGCGCACGGAGCTTCGAAGGCTCCCGCTCTGTCCTCTGAGCTACGGGGCCGGGCCGTCCTCAGCCTAGCGACGGCTCCTCCGGACCGAGTCGCTCGAGCTGGAACCCGTCGGGATAACTGCGGTGGCGCTCGAGCGTCCGCAGGCGCGCGCGGCGCCTGGGCGGCAGCAGCGAGACCGCGCGCGAGCGCAGGCGAAGCGCCGACTCTGCGGCTGCCCGGACGCCGCGGCGGCGGATGCGGGAAGCCGAGCGCGTCGAGCAGCGGCTCGTCGAGCAGCGCGTGGACGAGCGGGCGCCCGACCCGCTGCGGCAGCCCGGGGAACCAATCGAGGAACATGTCGGACGTCGCGACCGCCACGTCGTGACCCTCGCGGCTGTACGCGAAGCGGTCGCGCTCGAAGGCCACGTTGAACGCCTCGAGCTCCTCGTATCGGTCCGGGACCTCCCGGATCCCCATCCGCCGCCCCACCTCGCGCCAGAAGTGGAAGGTTGCGAGACGCTCCACCTCGACGAGCGGCCGGTAGCCGAAGCGCGCGTTCCACCGGATCGGCTCGAGCACCATCGTCGACAGCACGTACAGGTAGTCGTCGTGCGCGATCTCGAACCGCCCGTGGATCTGGTTCATCCGCCGTAGCGCGCGACGCCCGAGATCGCTGTCGAAGCCGAACTCGCAGAAGGCGGAGATCAGCAGCTGCGTGTCGTCGTAGCGCTTCTGCGCCGCCTGCGTGAGCTCTCCGGTCGAGGCGAGGAGGCTGGCGATCGACGGGACCGCGTACGTCCGGTAGAACGCGAGCTCGAGCGACCGCTGCGTGTCCCACGGGAACTCGAGCGAGGCATCGAGGAAGACGATCCGTTGGGCATCGCGCACCGGGTCGAGCCCGAGGATCTCGCGCAGGTAGGGCGACACGCGCAACGAGGGTGGCAGAGGGGACTCGAACCCCCGACCACCGGGACCACAACCCGGGGCTCTACCAACTGAGCTACTGCCACCGTGCGCCGGGGATGGTATCGGCGGGCCTACCATGGCGCTCTGTGCGTGCTCTGAGCGTTCTCTCTCTCCTCGCGGTCGCCGGCGCGTTCGCCGTCGTGTCGCCCGGCGCGACCGGGGCAACGCCCTTCTGCACGGGAGCGGAGCTGACGGGCACGTTCGCGGTCGTTCCGGGCAGCGCCGGCGCCGGGAACATCGTCTACGCCCTGACGCTCCGTAACCGCTCGGCGCACGCGTGCACGGTCGCGGGGCTGCCCGACGTCTCGCTGCTCGGCCGCAGCAAGGCCCCGCTGCCGACCCACGTGCGCCCGGCGCTGCCGAACAGACTGACCTCGGTGCTCGTCCGCATCGCGCCCGGCCACTCCACCCGCGCGACCGCGAGGTTCTCGCCCGACGTTCCGGGGCTCGGCGAGCCCGTGGCCGGCAGACAGTGCGAGCCGAAGGCGTACCACCTCGCCGTGCACGCGCCGGGCGGGGGGACGGCGGTCGTCCCGGTCCGGCCACCGACGCCCGTCTGCGAGCACGGGCAGCTTCAGCTCAGCGCCTTCGCGCCGGTGCGCTGATCCGGCAGGACGACGTGGACCGGGACGCGGCCGAGCTCTGGATCCGCGCCCACGTCGAACCGACCGGGCCGATCGAGACGGCGCACGAGCGGCCCTGGGCCACCGTCCTGCGCGTGCCGTTGTCGGGCGGCACCGCGTGGTTCAAGGCGTGTCGCGCGCAACAGGCGTTCGAGCCGAGGCTGACCGCAGGTCTCTTCGTCCGCTGGCCGGACCGGATCGCCGAGGTCCTCGGTTACGAGGAGGAGCGCGGCTGGCTGCTCCTTGCCGACGCCGGCACGCAGCTCCGGTCGCTCGGGAATCCGCCCGAGCGGTGGGAGACCGCGCTCCCGACGTACGCCGAGCTCCAACGCGGCGAAGCCGCTCATGCGCTCGACCATCTCGCGCACGGTGTTCCCGACCTGCGGCTCAGGACGCTGCCCGATCGCTACGACGACCTGCTTCGCCACGACCTGCCGATCGCGCCGGACGACCATGCCCGGCTGCGCGCCTTCGCGCCGCGCCTCGAGCAGCTGTGCTGGGAGCTCGAGTCGCTAGACGTCCCGGAGAGCGTCCAGCACGACGACCTGCACATGGCGAACGTCTACGCGTGCGACGGCGGCCACCGGTTCCTCGACTGGGGCGACGCGTCCATCTCGCACCCGTTCGCGTCGCTCGTGGTCACGTTCCGCTTCCTCGAGGAGCAGAACGGGCTCGCGCCGGGAGACCCGTGGTTCGAGCGCCTGCGCGACGCGTACCTCGAGCCGTGGGGCGACGGCCACGAGGAGGCGTTCGCGCTCGCAGTGCGCGTCGGCGCGTTCGCCCACGCGATCGCGTCGGTGCGGCATCGCGACTTCCTCCAGAAGCACGAGGTCGCCGACTTCGACGAAGACTTCAAGGTCGTGCTGGCACGCGCGCTTGCGCGGACGGCCGTGTGATGCGCCCGGGAGGATTCGAACCCCCGACCAACGGCTTAGAAGGCCGCCGCTCTTCCACTGAGCTACGGGCGCGCTCGACCGAAGCGTAGCCCCGACTGGGGCTAGCTTCTCGCGCCGAAGTCGGTGGTGATGATCGTGACCGGCCGGCCGCCGTAGACGCCCGAGGCGTTCGTGACGTGCACGGCCGCGATCCCGATCTCGCGCCAGTCCGGGCTGAGGATGTTCGCACGGTGCTCCGGCGACTTCATCCAGGCGACGAGCGCCTGCGACGCATCGACGCGCGGCGTCGACCAGAGCAGGTTCTCGCCGACCGTCCACGAGCCGCCGCCCTGCGGCGGCACGTACCAGCGCTCGATCCGCTTCCAGAACGCGCTTCCGTCGGCCGATGTGTGCGCGAAGTAGCCGCGGGACGCAAGTTCGTGCGAGTGGTACAGCGGCCGCAGCCGTGAGGCCGGCGCTGACGTGCAGCGGCGCGAGGCCGTGGGCCGAGCGGACCGCGTTCAGCTTGCCGAGCACACCGGCGTCGAGCGCCGCGAGCTGTCTGCTGGTGCTGCTCGCGCCGCGGCGGCCGGGAAGGCGATCGGCGCAGCGATCGCTCCGACGAGCGAGAGAACGAGGGCAAGCCTGAGCACCCGCGCGATCACCGCTCTCACCTTCGGCGAGCGGCCGCGCGCGCGCATCGCCCGTTCGGGGGGTCAAGGCTCGGCTGGCTCGGCGGGCGAGCGGCCGCCGGCTCCAGCTCCAGCCGGCCGCGCCGCGCGGCGAGCTGGTCGCGGACGATCACCTGGATCGCACCCGCGATCGGGATCGCGGCGAGTGCGCCGAGGATGCCGGCCAGCTCGGCGCCCACGAGCACGGCGATCAGCACCACGAGCGGAGACAGCTGCACGGTCCGTCCGTAGATCACGGGTTGCAGGAAGTGGTTCTCGAGCTGCTGGTAGACGATGAAGAAGCGTCACCGCGACGATCCCCGCCGGCACCGAGTGCAGGAACGCGACGATCGCGACGACGATCCCGGCGATCGTCGCACCCGCGAGCGGTACGAGGTCGAGCACCGCGACGAGCAGCCCGAGCGCGACGGCGTACGGGACGCCGAGGATCAGGAGCACGATCGTGATCGACCCCCCGGCGATCAGGCTGATCAGGATGTTGCCCGTCACGTAGCCGCCGACGGTGCGATAGATGTCGTGCGCCGACCGTGCGCAAGCGCGGCTGCGACTCCTCGGGGAACAGCTGGTAGAAGCGCTCGGCCCACCCGCCGCCCTCGAGCAGCATGAAGAAGGTCAGGAAGACGATCGTGATCGACGCGGCGACGACCGTGATCACGCTCTTCGTGATCGAGAGCGCGGCGCCCGACAGCCCGAGCAGGCGCTTCGCGCCGCCTTCCTTCACCTGCTGGCGCACCTTCTCGACGACGTGGTACTTCGTCTCGAGGAAGCCCAGCCGCCCGCGCCCGTGCGTGAGGTCGTGGACGTAGTTCGGGAGCGCGTCGACGAACCCGTTCACCTCGTCGATCAGCTTCGGCATGAACGTCCACGCCGATCCCGACCACGGCGATCAGGATCATCAGGTACGCGACCGCGATCGCCGACGCCCGACCGAGCCGCGCGTGCCGCTGGATCCACGACACGAGCGGATCGAGCGCGAGCGCGAGAAAGAGGGAGATCCCGACCCAGGCGAGGATGTGCCGGGCGGTCCACAGAACCGCAAGCACGACCGCGACGCCGAGCGAGATCAGGATGACGCGCAGGATCGTGCGCGTGCGCAGATCGACGAGACGCTCGGGCGTCACCGGTCCAGCATCACGCGCCGGTCGGACGTTGTTAGCTTCCCGCAATGAGCCTTCGCGCGTCTCCCGCCGTCGAGCACGCCGCGCTGCCGGGCGGCGGGACGGTGACGGTGTGGGTCGGGGTTCCCGACGACCCGTACATCGACGACAAGTCGCAGCTGACCACCGTCGACGTCCAGCTGCGCGAGGGTCGCGCCGTGCTGGCGAGCGTCTCGACCGTGCTCGAGCCCGACGAGGTCTCCCAGGGCGTCGCGCTGGCACGCGAGGTCAAGGCGGCGCTCGAGGCCGGCGAGATCGGTCTGCATGCGCACGACCTCGAGCCGTTCGCCGACCGCCGGCGCTGACGGGACGTTCTCGGCGCCTCGGCGCGTTCTCACCTGCGATGGGCGGGCGGCGCAGCCTGGGCATCGTCCACGGGACCGCGCTCTACCTCGGCGCGCTGGTCGGGCCGGGGCTACTGCTCGTGCCCGCACTGGCGGCGCAGGAAGCGGGCGCGGCGTCGATCGTCGCGTGGGTCGGCCTCCTGGCGCGTCTCCGCGCCGCTCGCCGTGACGTTCGGCGCGCTCGGCGTCCGTCACCCGGTCGCGGGCGGCGTCTCGACGTACGTCCGCGAGGGCCTCGGCGACGATGCGGCGGCCGTGACCGGCGGCTGGTTCCTGACGGCGATCCTGATCGGTGCGCCGGCCGCAGCGCTGATCGGCGGCTACTACGTCGCGGCGCTCACCGATTCGGGAACGACCGTCGCAACGAGCGTCGGGTTCGTGATGTACGCAGCGGTGCTCGGCGCGAATCTGCTCGGGCTTCGCGTGTCCGCCGGCTTCCAGCTCGGCCTCATGTCGGTGCTGGTCGTGGTGATCGCGCTCGCGGTCGCGGTCGCCCTTCCCTCACACGGCGGCGACAACTGGAAGCCGTTCGCCCCGCACGGCTGGTGGGCCGTGGGAACCGCCGCGAACATCCTCATGTGGCTGTTCTTCGGCTGGGAGGCCGTCGCACAGCTCGCCGGGGACTTTCGACGTCCTGCACACGACCTTCCCCGCGCGATCGCCCTCGCCTACGCGATCATCGCGGTGCTCTACCTCGCGCTCGCGGTCGCGACGATCGGCGTCACCGCGGGAACGAGCTCGCGCGTGCCGCTGGCCGACCTGATCTCGGTCGGATTCGGGCGCGCAGGTCGCGACGCCACGGCGGTGCTCGCGGTCGCGCTCACGATGGGCACGATGAACGTCTACCTCGGCGGAGCCGCCAAGCTCGGAGCGGCTCTCGCAGTCGAAGGCTCGCTGCCGGCCTGGTTCGCAGGAGACGCCGAGCGCAGCGTCCCGCGCCGTCCGCTCGGCGCAATCTCCGTCGTCGTCTTCGCGGTGCTGGCCGCGCTCGCGGCCGGGCTCGGCAGCACCGAAGATCTCGTGCGAGCGACGTCGGCGCTGTTCATCGCCGTGTACGTGCTTGCGCTCGTGTCGGCGGTCCGGATCCTCGACGGCCGCGTGCGTGCAGCCGCGGCCGTCGCGCTCGCGGCAACACTCGTGCTTTCCGTCTTCTCGGAGGGTTTCCTGGTCGTGCCGCTGATCGCGGCCGTTGCGGCGCTCGCGCTGAGCCGCAGCCTCAGGCACCGCCGCGCCGGCACAGCGGTCCGCTCGAGCTCGGCTGAGCGTCACCGGGCGGTCTGAGCCAGGGCGATCGCCGCAAGCACGATCGCCGCGCCGACCAACTGCACGTTGTCGAGCCCCTCGGCGAGCCACGCCCACCCGACGAGCGCGCCGACGACGGGCTCGAGCATGGCGACGATGCCGGCGCGCGTCGCCGCGATGTGCCGGAGCGCGCTGACGAGCAGGAAGAACGGCACCATCGTCCCGAGCACGACCATCCAGGTTGCGAGTACCCAGACGGGAACGTGGATGTCGCCGAGGTTCCCGCCGAGCGAGGTGGATTGCGTGAGCGCCCCGCTCGGGAAACGACCACCACGGCGCGATCACCGCCCAGAACACCGACGCGAAGGCGAAGCCGTATCCGAGCAGGGACACGGCGTCGCGACCCTCGACCGCGTGCTCGGCGAGGAGGACGTAGAGCGCGTACGCGAACGCGCCGCAGATCGCGAACGCGATCCCGGCCGTCGAGAGGCTCTCACCGCCGCCGAACAGGTTGACGATCAGCGCGAGGCCCGTGAGCGCGAGCCCGAGCGCGACCCAGATGCGGCGCCGCACGTGCTCGTGGTAGACGAACCGCGCCCAGAGCGCGACGAGCAGCGGCGCCAGGTACTCGATCAGCAGCGCGATCCCGATCGCGAGCCGGTGGATTGCAAGGAAGTAGAACCACTGCACGAAGGCCAGTCCGGCGACGCCGAAGACGACGAGGTACGGAAGCTCCCGCCTCGTGATGCGAAGGCGGCGCGGCGCGGTGAGCGCCACGACGACCAGCAGTCCGACCGCGGCCCCGAGCGAGCGCACCTGCGCGAGCCGCTCGGCCGACAGCCCGGTCGAGAGGATCGTCTTCGAGACCGCGCCGTTGATCCCCCAGAGAATCGCCGCGGACGCCGCCATCGCGTAGCCGAGGCGCGCGTGACGGTGCCGCGCGCGAGAGACGGGGAACGGTGCTTCGGTCACCGGGCCGACGAACCTACCCTGTGGCGGTGGCGAGCCGGCGAGACGTCGCGGTCGTGCTCTCGGGCGGAGGGATCAACGGCGTGCTGATGGAGCTCGGGTTCCTGAAGCGCGTGCGGGAGAGCCCGCTCTGGCCGCGGGTCGGCGTCGTCTTCGGGACCTCGTCGGGAGCGCTGTCCGGTGCGATGGCGGCACTCGACCGCCTGGACGAGCTCGAGGAGTTCATGCTGGCGCTCCAGCCGGACCAGACGTTTCGCCCGAACCGGCTCTGGCGTCTTCCGTTCCTCGGTCTGCACGAGTACGCCCTGCCCGCGACGATCGAGGGATGGTTCGCCCGTCTCGACGGGATCGCCGAACAGCTGGTCGCGTCGCCGATCGAGCTCGTCGTGCTCGCGACCGATCTCACCGACGATCACGAGCGGCCCGAGTCCGGCTACGAGCTCGTCTACTCGGCGCGGACGACACCGCCTCCGATCCTCGCGCGCGCGATCGTCGCCTCGGCCGCCGTTCCGGCGCTCGTGCTGCCGCTCCAGGTCGGCGACCGCGTCGCGACGGACGGGTCGTGGGTCCGTAACTTCCCGCTCGGGCACGCGTACGACCGCCCGGACGTCGAGCTGATCGTCGCGTTCCGGTACCTGCCGCGGTACCCGCGTATGACGACCGATGCGCTCGTCCCGTTCAAGCGGCGGCTGCAGCGCTTCGGCCGGCTCCCGCCGATCCGCGCGTTCCTCTCCGAGCTGGAAGAGGCGGAAGCCCGCGCCGAGCGCGGCGAGCCCGCGCATCTCGCCGACCTGATCGTGAGGCTCGCCCGGGTCGCGATCCTCCGGAACACCGAGCTCGAGGAGCGCGTCGCCGAGGAGAGGGACGCTTCACTTCACGCCTCGGATCGCTGCGAGAAGACGTTCTCGCGCTCGTCTCCGGCGACGACGCACTACGGCAGGCGGTCGCCCGGCGGTTCGCCGCGGCGGACTTCCCGTTCCGCGGTGACCGGATCGTGCCGCGGCTCACCGTGCGCGGAAGCATCGAGGACACGGGACTCGATCCCGGCTTCCGCACGAGCCCGCGCTGGTCCGAGGAGGACAAGCGCCGCCTGATCAGGCGCGGTTACGAGCTTGCCGACCGCGAGCTCACCGCCGGGAAGGATGCTTACACTCCTGCTGACGGGACGTAGCTCAGCCTGGTAGAGCGCCGCCTTTGGGAGGCGGAAGCCGTCGGTTCGAATCCGACCGTCCCGATCGATGGCCGAGATCCTGCTCTTCCACCACGCGCAGGGACAGACCCCGGGCTTCCTCGCATTCGCGGAGGAGCTCCGGGCGCAGGGGCACGTCGTCCACGCCCCCGATCTCTACGACGGCAACACCTTCGCCGAGCTCGACGACGGCGTCGGCTATGCCCGGAAGGTCGGCTTCGGAACGATCGCGGAACGCGGCGCACTCGCCGCAGAGGACCTGCCGAACGAGCTCGTCTACGCCGGGTTCTCACTCGGCGCGATGCCGGCGCAGATGCTCGCCGAGACACGCCCGGGCGCGAAGGGAGCGCTGTTGTTCAGCGCGGCCTTCCCGCCGTCCGAGTTCGCTGACTCGTGGCCGGAGGGAGTCCCCGTGCAGATCCACATGATGGAGGACGACGAGTGGGTCGACGAGGACCTCCCCGCCGCACGCGAGCTCACGGAGACTGTCGACGACGCCGAGCTGTTCCTGTACCCGGGCGACCGGCACCTGTTCGCCGACAACAGCCTGGCGGACTACGACGAGGCTGCGGCGACCTTGCTCAAGGAGCGCGTCACGGCGTTCCTGACGCGCGTCGAGTAGGGCTCGTCCGTCAGCTGCTCTCCGGCCGACTCTGCTGAGAGCTTCTATAGCCGCCAGTTGCCGTTCTGGAGGATCGGCGTCTCCGTTCCGTCCTCGTCGACGCCGACGATCTCGAGCTCGGGCGAGCCGATCATGAAGTCGGTGTGGATCGACGAGTGATTCACACCGCGCGCGCTCCGCTCCTCCGGCGTCAGCTCGGACGCCCATCCGACGGCGGAGAGGATGGCCGTGCCGAGCGCGATGTGCGACGACGCGTTCTCGTCGAAGAGCGTGTCGTAGAAAACGAGGCCGGTCTTCGCGACACGGGAGTCGGCGTCGACCAGCGCAACCTCGCCGAGCCGCCGGGCGCCGTCGTCCGACTCCACGTGCGTCCGCATCACGTCCTCACCCGACGCGGCCCGCACGTCGACGGCCTGCCCGTCCTCGAAGCGAACCACGAGGTCGCGGACGATCGTGCCCTGGATCTGCAGCGGCAGCGTCGAGCGGACGACACCTTCGACCCGCCGCGAGTCGGGGGTGGTGAACACCTCTTCGGTCGGCATGTTGGCGACGTGCTCGATCCCCTGCGAGACGTCGCTCGCCGCCTGCCACTCGGACTCCGGATGCAGCCCGACGGTGAGATCGGTGCCGGGGCCGCGGTAGCGGAGCGCGTCGAATCGCCGCTCGTTCAGGACCGCGGCACGACGCTTGAGCGTCGCGATGTGCTCGCGCCACGCGGCGACCGGATCGGGCTCGTCGAGGCGGACGGCGGTCTCGACGGCCTGCCACAGTCGCTCGACGTCGGGCTCGCCGAACACCGTCTGCGCCCAGCCCGCGTTCGGGTACGGGACGATCGCCCAGTTGCAGAGGCCGTCGGTGAGGGCGAGCGACGCCTCGGCGACCTCCTTCATTCGGGCCTTCCCTACACGCTCCCCGTCCAGGTCGGCGAACAGCTCCGGTTCAGGGTTGCCGGTGATCGCAAGCACCGCGCCGCCCGTCTCCCCGAGCGTGCGGAGCCGCGACACCAACCAGGGCGGCGAGAAGCCGAGGTCCTCCGTCGGCCGCGTACTCGATGTGCGCCCGGCGGACGTGCTGGTCGCTGTACGTGACGTCGACGTAGCGCGCGCCGGCGATGTACGCCTGGCGGGCGACGGCACGAACGAGCGGCGCGTGCTCGGCGAGCGCGTTGACCGCGAGCGTCTGGCCCTCCTGCAGGTTCACGCCGATCTGGACCGCGAGCCGCGCGAGCCGGGCGAGCCTGTCTTCACCTGTCCCCACGGCCGACAAGCCTAGAGGGTTGATGCGCAGGGTCGCGCTCCTCTGTCGAACCCTCCTAGACTGACGCCGCCTTGGGCCGAGCCTTCTTCCTCGCCGTCGCTCGCCGCGATCCTGCTCGCCGGCTGCGGCAAGAACACGCCTTCCTACACGCTCGGGAAGACGTCCGATTGCCTGACCAAGAAAGGCGTCCGGCTCGGCGGCACGCTCGACTTCGTCGCCACCACCGCGACCGGCGGGGCCGTCAGGGCGCACCTCCCGCACAACGCGCTGACGCTCGTCTTCGGCTCGACCCCGAACGACGCGGACAACATCAACGCGGCGTACCACCGCTTCCACGCGAGCAACGTCGGGATCGACGACGTGCTCCGTCAGCAGAACAACGCGGTGATGCTGTGGCAGGCGCATCCGGCCGACGCGGACCTCGCGCTCGTGACCGGCTGTCTCAAATAGCGCCCTCCTCGAAGAGCATGCGCCGGAACCAGTACGCGAACACGGCGAACAGGACGAGCGCCTGCTCGGTCGCCATCGTCACGCCGGCGATCTCCTGGTCGACGAGCGCGCTCAGCCCGAACACGCGAGGGCGCGCGGCGACGTAGAAGGGGTAGGCCGGCTTCGGCAGGAGGGCGAGCAGCAGCCCGAGCGGCGAGGCGAACACGAACGCCGCGAATGCGTAGCCCGCACGGAAGCCCGACGACGGCCTGCGCGGGACGTCCTGGCAGAGCGGCCACCAGAAGAGCAGCCCGGTGCCGAAGTAGCACGCGTGCTCGAGGTGGATCAGCCACGACTGGTGATGAAGCGCGGCCTGGTACACGGGCGGGACGTGCCAGGCGAAGTAGTTCGCGAGCCACAACGGCAGCGCGACGAACGGGATGCGTCAGCGCACGCCAGATCCACCAGCGCGCGAGGAACGCCGCCATCGGAGCCGAGAGGCCGAGCACGGCGAGCAGCGGCGCCCATTCGGCGAGGATCACGTTCTGCAGCAGGTGCGCCGTCAGCAGGTAGTGCAGGCCGAGGTGGTGCAGCGGCGTCCAGAAGGCGATCGCAAGCAAGACCATCGAGCCCGCGAAGCACGCAGATGCGCCACCGTGGCGCACCGACGCGGCCGACCGCGAACAGATAGAGCAGTGACAGCAGCGGAATGACGACGCGTCGTGTCGACGTCCGCCTGCCACGCATAGGGCGAGTGGGCGTGCCCGAGCAGCACGCGGGCTAACCTAGTCGGGCATTTTCTCGCGGGTGTAGCTCAATGGTAGAGCCCCAGCCTTCCAAGCTGGTCATGCGGGTTCGATTCCCGCCACCCGCTTTCGAATCGATGTGCCAGATCAGCGGCTCGGAGGTCGCTGAAGCGGTGCGGGACGACTTGTCGCCCTTAATGCCGGTCGCGGTCGTGCGGCCCGAGCATCTGGTCGCCCATCGAGCCGCCGGCCTCTATCTCCGACTCGCCGCGGTGGAAGCGCCGGCCCATCACCACCAGCCGCCAGACGATGAACGCCAGGACCAGGAAGACGACGAACTCGCCGACGGTTCTCATGCCGTTGCGATCCTAGATCCGCGAGAGCTGCGCGCGGAGCTCGGTCAGCTTCTGGCGGCGTAGGTTGTCGCGCTCGCCGCCGCGCACGCGGTCGAGCAGGTCGCGGACGAGCGGGGCGAGCTCGACCGGGTTGAACGGCTTCGTGACGTAGTCGACGCCGCCGAGGTCGATCCCGCGCGCGCGGTCGCGAAGCTCCGCCCGCGCGGTCAGGAAGACGATCGGGATCGCATCGGTGCTCGTCCCCGTCGAGCAGGGCCTCGGCGACGTGCCAGCCGTCGAGGCCGGGCATCATCACGTCGAGCAGGATCACGTCGGGCGCGCCGTGCCGCGCCTGCTCCAGATCCGGCTTCGCCGTCGGCGGCCTCGAGCACCTGCATGCCCGGCAGCCTCGAGGTTGACCCGGCAGAGCAGCCGGATCGGTGCCTCGTCGTCGATGATCAGGACGCGCGTCGCCACGATCCCCCTATTCCCGGATCAGGGGAAGCTCGAACGCGAATCGAGAACCCTGTCCCTCGTTCGAGTGAACGCGGATGCGACCGCCCATCTCACGGACGAGCCCCTGTGCGATGAACAGCCCGACGCCGGTGCCGCGCGACTCGCCGGGGCGCGCCTTCGCGAACTTCGCGAAGATCCGCTCCTGCTCCGACGGCGGGATCCCGACGCCCTCGTCGGTGACCGCGAGCTCGATCGTGTCGTCGCGGTGGTGCGCCGAGATCGTCACCGTCCCGCCTCCCGGCGAGAACTTGAGCGCGTTCCCGACCAGCTGGTCGAGCACGTCGCGAAGCTTGACCGGGTCGGCCTGCGCGGGCGGCAGCTTCGCCGGGACGTCGGCGACGATTCGATGGCCGTTCGCAACGGGCGCGGACGACGCGACCAGTGCGTCGACCACGGCGAGGACGTCGGTGGGCTCGATCGACACGGCGAGGTCGCCGGTGTCGAGGCGGGCCACGTTGAGGAGCGCGTCGACCGTCTCGGTCAGCCGCTCGGCCTCCCGGGCGATGAAGTCGAGGAACGTGCGGCGCTCGTCATCGCCGAATGCGACGTCGTCGCGGAGCAGGGTCTGCGCGAACCCGTAGATCGAGGTCAGCGGCGCTCGCAGCTCGAGCGACACGCCGGAGACGAAGTCCGTCTTCATCTGCTCGACCGCGTGCTCGGCCGAGATGTCCCGGAACGCGAAGATGCGGCCGGCGACCGTACCGCCCGGGTCGAGCATGACCGCCTCCGAGAGCGCGAGCCAGACTTCGCCGCCGCCGCGCGGGATCGAGACGAGGCGGGTCGTGCCGCCGCGGCCCGACTCGAGGTCGCGCTGCAGCACCTCGGCGGTCGTCCGCCCGACCGCTTCAGACCGCCGGCACGCCGGTGATCGCCTCCGCGGCGCGGTTCCAGACGACGACGCGGCCGTCACGGTCGACGGCGACGATGCCGTCGGCGATGTTCGCGAGGATCGCTCCGCTCTGCTCGCGCTCGACCGCGACGTGGCGGTACTGCTCGGCATTGATGAGCGCGCCCGCCGCGTTCGCCGCGAGCGTCGAGAGCGCCTCGATCTCGCCCGAGTGCCAGCGGCGCGGTTCGGTCGAGTAGACGGACAACACGCCGCGCACAACGTCGTCGGGACCGCTCAGCGGCACTCCGAGGTAGCCGGCCTGACCGAGGTCGACCGTTGCATGGGCGACCGGAGCGCGCGCCGCGAGCACCTCGCCGGCCGGCCCGGCCGTCGACGGCATGCGACGGCCGAGCGCAGCCCGCGCCGCGTTGCCCTCGGCTGCCACGACGACGAGCTCGTTGCCGTCGAGCAGCGAAACCGACGCCGAGTCGGCGGCGAGCAGCTGGAGCGCTTCGCGGGCGGCCGCCTGGAGCACCGCCGGAGGGTCGAGCTCACGGGCGAGCAGCCCGCCCGCCCGCGCGAGTCGCTGCGACAGTGCACGTGCGGCACGCTCCGCCTCGAAGAGACGGCTGCGCTCGAGCGCACCGCGCGCGGCGCCCGCGACCTGCTGCGCGA
The DNA here is from genome assembly GCA_963742615.1 of uncultured Thermoleophilia bacterium. GTDB lineage: Bacteria > Actinomycetota > Thermoleophilia > Gaiellales > Gaiellaceae > PALSA-600. Next base: position 567,707 of record CAVUMS010000006.1, read on the forward strand.
GCTCGAGATCGTCCCGCATGAACTCGCGCCGCTCGCGGAAGCACACGAGCACGAGGCCGCGGGCGCGGTCGACCGATACCGGAATGCCGAGCAGCGACGCGATCGGGCTCTCCTGCCACGCGCGGGGGAACCGCTCGTCGCCGACGACCTGCGCGGCCGCGAGGAGGTTCCCGCCGGCGGCGGCCTCGGCGAGCGCCGCCGGCAGCGCCAGATGACGTAGCTCGTCCGGCACGCCGAACCCGCCCTCGAGCTCGAGGCCTGCGCCGTGCGGCGCGAAGACCGCGGCGAAGTCGCCCCCGAGCGCCTCCGCCGCCGCGTGGGCCGTCGCGTCGTACGTCTCGGCCAGCGAGAGCGACTCGCCGAGCAGCGCGGCGATGCGGTAGAAGCCACGCTGGACGCGCGCCTGACGGATGCTCGCCTCGTAGCTCTCGGCGTTCCTCAGCGCCAGCGCAGCGAGCGAGGCGAACGCGGCGAGCAGCTCGACGTCGTCGCTTGCGAACGCCCTCCGCCCGTCACGCACGCCGACCCCGATCACGCCGAGCGTCTCCCCCGACCACGTCATCGGGGCGACGAGCGAGCGGGAGAACCCTGCGTAGGCGGGGCTCGGGATCGGCCCGGCCAGCGCCCGCTCCTGCTCGGGCCCGAGCGCCACCGGGCTGCGCAGGGCGCCTTCCGGCAGCCCCTCGGGGACGAACTCGAACCCGACGAGCGACGAGTCGAAGCCGTGCACGGCGGCGCAGCGGAGCGTGCCCCGCTCGCGGTCGATCAGGTAGCAGTCCGCGGCTTCCGCGCGCAGGAGTGACGTGACCTGTTCCACGAGCCGTCGCAGCACCGCCTCGGGCGAAAGCTCCCCGGTCACGACCTGCGACGCACGGAGCAGCGCCTGCTGCTGCTCGAGCCGACGCTCGTTCTCGACGAGCAGACGGGCGGTCTGCAGCGCCGAGCCGAGCTCGCGCGCGACCGCCTCGAGCAGCAGCTCCTCCGCGGGAGCGAGCGGCGTTCCGCGCTGCGTGACGAGCGTGGCGACGCGCTCGTCCCCCGCCTCGACCGGGGTGCCCTCGAGCGCGTCGTCGCCGAGGACGACCTCGCAGCGGTCGAGTCCGAGCTCGGCACGGAGCTCGGACTCGGCGACGGCCGCCACGGCCGCGGGCTCGTGCTCGGCACGGAGCCGGCGTGCGATCGCAGCGGCGGTCTGCTCGCGACCGAGCGCCTCGGCGAGAGCGGAAGCCGACGAGAGACGCGCGAGCGCGAGCGCGGCCTCGGCGGCGACCGCCCTGAGGAGAGCCAGCTCCTCGGGGCTGAACGCCCGCCGCTCGGCGGTCGACGCGGCCGTCAGTACGCCGATTACGCGGGTCTCGGCGATCATCGGTACGAACGTGCCGCTCTTCGCACCGACCCGGTTCGCAAGCGACTTGTTCACGAGCGGCGACCCCGCGACGTCGTAGACCGTGACGGGAGCCGCGTCGAAGACGGCGCTCGCGATCCCCGACGGCTCGTTCCGGAGATCGACGGTCACGGACGACCACCATTCGAACGGCTCGCCGTTCCGCTCCCCGTAGAGCCCTCTCGCGGTGTCGCCGGACTCGTCGACGAGCGTGACCGACGCGAAGCCGACGCCGAGCAGCTCCACGACCTGGCGGACGAGCGGCTTCGCGACGTCGATCTCCCGATGGGCCCGCACCAGCTGCGCCGACAGGGCGGTCACCGACTCGAGCTCGCGGTCGCGCATCGAGACCCGCTCCTCGGCGGCGATCGTCCGGCCCATGCCCGCCGCCAGCGCGGACCGCTCCCGGCCTCGCAGCAGGAGCAGCGCGGCAGGGATCAGCGCCACGAGGATGGCCACGAACGACAGCCACACGTGGCCGCCGACCGGGCGCTCCTCCCGCACGACGAGCACGCCGAAGATCGCCGCGGCGATCGAGACGGCCGGGAAGACCAGCGCGAGCCCCCAGTCGGCGAGATGGGCCCGCCCGCGCATCCGCCACAGGGTCGGCAGCACCGACCCGGCCACCGCGGCATACGAAGCCGCGAGCACGAACAGGGGCACGGCGTTGAAGACGACCGCTTGGGTGGCGCTGCTCACCGGGCTCGCCCGGATCGTACGCCGCGGCGACGCCGGATCAAGCCCGAAAACGATCGAGCCCGCTGCTCGGGGGGACGATGCAGCGGGCTCGTCGTGATCGCTCACCGCGTGCGCAGCCCTCGAAAAGGCCGTGCCGCGGCTCGCATCGCCCAGTGCAGGAACGCTACTCCAGCGGCAGGTCCCAGCGGAATAGGCCGAGCGGCCCATCTTTGAAAACGGGGGCAACACGCTCCGTGCGGGTTACGATCCGCCCGTGGTGCGCAAAGTGCTCCTGGCTTCGCCGCGCGGCTATTGCGCCGGGGTCGAGCGGGCGGTCGAGACGGTCGAGAAGGCACTCGAGCTGTACGGGCCTCCCGTCTACGTCCGCAAGCAGATCGTCCACAACCTCCACGTCGTCCGCGACCTCGAGGCCCGCGGGGCCGTGTTCGTGGACGACGAGCGCGAGGTGCCGGAGGGCGAGACGGTCGTCTTCTCGGCCCACGGCGTGGCGCCGTCGGTGCACGTGAACGCGACGGAGCGGCGCCTGCACACGCTCGATGCGACCTGCCCGCTCGTGACCAAGGTGCACGTCCAGGCGCGCCGCTACGCCGCGTCGGGCTACACGGTCGTGCTGATCGGCCACGCCGGCCACGAGGAGGTCGTCGGGACGATGGGCGAGGCGCCGGGGTCGATCGTGCTGGTCGAGTCGCCGGCCGACGTGGCGGCGCTCTCCTTCCCCGAGGGAACGCGGCTCGCATACGTGACGCAGACGACCCTGTCTGTCGACGAGACGTCGGAGATCATCACCGCGCTCCGGCGCCGCTTCCCCGACATCCACGCGCCGAAGAAGGAAGACATCTGTTACGCGACTTCGAACCGGCAGTGGGCAGTCAAGGAGATGCTGGCCGAGATCGACCTCCTGCTCGTGATCGGCTCGCGCAACTCGTCGAACTCGAACCGACTCGTCGAGACCGCGCGCGCCGGCGGCGTGGCCGCCCACCTGATCGACGACGCCGGCGAGATCGACGAGAGCTGGCTCGACGCCGTGGAGATCGTCGGGCTGACCTCGGGCGCCTCGGCGCCGGAGAAGCTGGTCGACGCAGGTGTGCGACTGGTTCCGCGCGCGCGGCGTGAGCGAGATCGTCCGCCTACCGCCTCGTCGACGAGGACGTCGAGTTCCGGCTGCCGATCGAGCTTCGCCGCGAGCTCGCGCTCGCGCAGGTGCAAGAGCCGTAGATCCGGGGCGCTAGGAGCTCTCGGGCGGCGGGCTCGACGCCGAGTCGACCGGACAGCGGTCCGCACGGTACTCGCGGAAACGCCAGCCCGGCAGGATCCACTTCCAGCGCCCGCCCTTCGCGACGAGGTGCACGGTGTGCACGACGTTGAAGCCGCCGGCGAAGTCGAGCGAAACGCCGACCGCCTTCGAGTCCTCGAAGCGGCCGTTCCCGAGCCCCACGGACTCGTCGTTGACGCTGACCACCTTCGCCTTCGTCGGCACCGCGATCACCGGCGAGCGCGACTCGCAGGTGACGTACTCGTGGAGCGGTGCCACGCGCTGGTCATCGGGATGCAGATCGCCCCACGCCTGCTCGTAGCGGTTGTGGGTGATCAGCCTGACGACGGTCAACGCGAACGCGCCCGGATCGTCCTTGGGCGTCGAGCTGCCGCCGCAGGCGGTGAGGAGCAGCGCGGCGACGGCGAGAACCGCCCCTGCGCGGATCACGCCCGCTCCACCCGGAGCTCACCGTCCTGCACGCTGACCGCGAGCGTCTCGGCGGCGATCCGCTCGCCGTAGCGTTCGACGAGCTCGGCATCCGGGAGCGTCAAGTGGATGCGGTCGGTCACCGCGAGGCCCGACTCCTTGCGCAGGTTGTTCACCTCGTGGATCCAGTCGAGCAGACGACCCTCGAGGCGCAGCTCGTCGTCGAGCGTCGTGTCGAGGGCGACCGTCAGGCCGTCCTCGCTCGCGACGGCCCAGCCCTCCCGGCCGACTCGCTCCACCAGTACCTCGTCCGGCTCCAGCACGTGGCCGTCGACGCGGAAGCGTCCGCCGTCGAGCTCCTCGAACTCGCCCCGCGCGAGCAGATCGCGCACGTCGGGCAGCGCGGCGCCCAGCTTCGGGCCGAGGACGGGCAGGTTCGGCTTCACCTTCAACTCGGACGACTCGACCTCGCCGAAGGAGACGTCCTTCACCCGCAGCTCGTCCGCGATCTCGTCGACGTGCTTCTCTGCGCCGCCGGCGGCGCCCGCGACGACGAGCCTCCTGAGCGGCTGGCGCAGCTTCAGCTGCGAGGTCGAGCGCGCCTGGCGGCCGAGCTCGACAACCCGGCGGGCCTGCGCCATCTCGCCGAGCAGCGCCTCGTCCGCGTGGGCCCGCTCGGGCCAGCCGGCGAGGTGCACCGACGCCGGCCCGTCCGGGACGAGGATCCGCCAGAGGTGGTCGGTGAGGAACGGGAGCATCGGCGCGATCACGCGTAGCGACTGCACGACCGCGAACCAGAGCGAGCTGAACGCGGCCTCGTCGAGCGAGTAGAAGCGCCGCCGCGAACGGCGGATGTACCAGTTCGAGAGGTCGTCGACGAACGCCTCGAAGGCGCGGATCGCGTTCACGGTGAGCGTCGCCTCGTAGGCCTCGGTGGCCTGTTCGACGAGCAGGTCGGTGCGTGCGAGCAGCCAGCGGTCGAGCGCCTTCGGGTCGGGCACGTCCCCGAACCGCGACCACGACGGCTCGAAGCCCTCGATGTTGGCGTAGTCGACGAGGAACTTGACCGAGTGCCAGTAGGTGAGGAGCTTGCGCCGGATCTCGTGCGCCGGACCGAAGCCGAAGAGCAAATTGCGGTCCGGAGGCTGCGCGCAGTACTGCCAGCGCATCACGTCGGCGCCCATCTGGGCGAACGCATCCTCTGCTGCGATCGTGTTGCCCCACGAGGCGTGCATCTCGCGGCCCCGCTCGTCGAGCATCTTCTCGTAGGCGAGAACGCGTCGGTACGGCGAGCTGCCGACGAGGGCAACGGACATGAAGAACTGCGAGTAGAACCACAGCCGGATCTGCTCGCGCATCTCCGACACCCAGTCGGCGGGGAACCACTGCTCCCAGTACGCGTGGTCGGGCAGGTCGGCTCTCGTCAGCTCCCGCGCCGCGCCCGTCGCGTAGCCCTCCGGAACCCGCGCTGGGCTCTGCCACCCGAGCGTCGCGAAGGGGACGATGCCGGCGTCGAGCCAGACGTCGCCGACCTCCAGGATCCGGCTCACGCGCTCGCCGCACTGCTCGCAGGCGATCGGCACACGGTCGACCCAGGGACGGCGCAGCTCCTCGAGCTGCTCGAAGCCCTCGAGCGCCCTCTGCTCGAGCTCGGCCTTGGAGCCGATCACGTTCAGATGCCCGCACGAGCAGGGGTAGAAGGGCAGCGGGAGCCCGTAGTAGCGCCGCCGGGAGATGTTCCAGTCGCCCATGTTGCGCAGCCAGTCGTCCATGCGCTTGCCCATGTACTCGGGCACCCACTCCACCTTCGCGTTCTCCTCGAGCAGCGTCGGCCGAAGCTCCTCGACCGAGATGAACCAGTCGTCCGAGAGGCGGTAGACGATCGGCGTGTCGCAGCGCCAGCAGTGCGCGTAGTTGTGCAGGTACGTGCCCGCGTCGAGGAGGAATCCACGATCGCCGAGGTCGCCGACGATCTGATCCGCGGCCTCGAGTGTCGAGAGGCCGTGCAGCCAGCCGTAGTCGTCGTAGAAGCGCCCGGCCTCGTCGATCGGCATCAGGACGGGCAGGTCGAGCGCCTTGCCGAGCTCGAAATCCTCCGGGCCGCAGCCCGTGGCGATGTGGACGATGCCGGTGCCCTCCTCGAGCGATACCTCGTCCCAGGGAACGACGCGATGCTCGACCGACGCGCCGGGCGGAAGCGTGTCGAACGGCCCTTCGTAGCGGAGGCCGACGAGCTCCGCTCCAGGCACGCGGCGGGTGAAGGTCTCGTCCGGGTACCGGGCTGCGAGCACCCACTCGCCGTTCTCCCGCAGCCCGTACTCGCCCTCCGGATGCACCGCCGCCGCGACGTTCGCCGGCAGCGTCCACGGCGTGGTCGTCCAGACCACGATGGATTCGCCCGCGTGACCCGGGTCGAGCAAGGGGAAGCGGACGAAGAGCGAAGGATCGGTCCGCTCCTGGTAGACGCCGCCCTGCGTCAGCTCGTGCTGGGAGAGCGAGGTCCCGCAGCGCGGGCACCAGGCGGTGGCGCGATGTCCCTGGTAGAGCCAGCCCCGGGCGTGGACGATCGCGAGGAACTTCCAGATGTACTCGATGTTCGTGTCGCTGAACGTGAAGTAGTCGTTGCCCCAGTCCATCCACTGGCCGAGGCGAATCGATCCGCGCGTGAGCGCCGCGGATGAGTTGACGACGACCTCGCGGCACCGGCGGGCGAACTCCTCGAGCCCGAACGCCTCGATCTCGCGCTTCGAGTTGAGCCCGAGCGACCGCTCGACCCCGACCTCGATCCAGAGGCCCTGGCAGTCGAACCCGTTCTGGTACCGCTGATCGAAGCCGCGGAGCGCCTTGTAACGCTGGAAAACGTCCTTGAGGGTGCGGCCCCAGGCGGTGTGAACGCCGAGCGACGACCTGTTCGCGGTGACCGGGCCGTCGACGAACGACCAGATCGGGCCGCCGCGATTCTGGTCGCGAAGGGCCGCGAAGGTACCCTCCCGCTCCCAGAGATCGAGCAACTCGAGCTCCAGTGCAGGATGATCGGGCTTGTCCGGCAGCGCCGCGAACATGTGCCGATCGTACCCAGGGAAGAAACAGCATCTTCGTAGCGTTTGAAGATGGTGAACAACCCCACGAAAGGATTGGAACGAACCAAATGGCAACCGATGCAACCAGCGCCACCTTCGAGGACGAGGTCCTCAAGACCGACGGGAAGGTGATCGTCGACTTCTGGGCCGAGTGGTGCGGGCCGTGTCACGCAGTCTCCCCCGTGCTCGATCGCATCGCCGACGAGCACCAGGTCAAGGTCGTCAAGGTGAACATCGACGACCACCAGGACCTCGCGCTTCGCTACGGCGTCGCGTCGATCCCCTTCATGGTGCTCTTCGAGAACGGCGAGCCGCAGGCGTCGGCGGTCGGTGCGATGCCGAAGGGCACGCTCGAGCGCGCGCTCGGGCTCGAAGCCGCCTAGAGGCTTGAAGCGTATTGGGGTGCGTGCGGGGATGCGCCCGACCAAGCGGATTGGGAACGGCGGGTGCTGCCCGTAGCAGTGGCTACGGGCGAGCCCGACGGGGCCGAGCGGCGCCGCGTCGGGCGCACCATCCGCGTGTGCCCGTAAATGCGCATCAAGCCTCTACGACACCTCGCGTAGTCGCTGGGCGGAGGCGCCGCATGCCTCCGCCCAGACCACGCAGTCGCCGAGAGAAGCCTCGGTCGTCCGGGGAAACTCAGTCGTCGAGGAAGGACTGGAAGGCGAGGTGCTTGGCGAGGTACTCCTCGATCGCCGTGACCCCGTGCTCCGCCCAGTCGGCCACCCAGTCGCCCGAGAGGTCGTCCTCGATCCGGTGGAGATTGCCGCAATCGTCCATGTGCCGATCATCGACGGGGCGACCTGCACCTGCATGAGCCGTTCGGCCCATCTTTGTGGGCGCTCCAGCCCACGAGCCTCACTCGTCCGAGTGACTGCGCTCCGCCCAGTCGCGCAGGACGCGCTCCTGGCCGGGGAACGCCATCTCCTCGGGCAGCTCGTCGGGGTGGAACCAGCGGAGCTCCGCGACGTCGTCGGCCGCGACCGGTTCGCCGTCCGCCGTCACGAGGTACGTGACGGAGAACACGTACTTGTCACCGTACGGCTCGATGTCGATGCGCTCGAGCCGGGCGCTGTCGAGCTCGAGCCCGGTCTCCTCGTGCAGCTCGCGCCGCACCGCGATCTCGGGCGGCTCGGCCTCCTCGACGAAGCCGCCCGGGAGGTCCCAGTAGCCGAGCCGTGGCTCGATGCCGCGGCGCGCCAGCAGCACGCGGCCGTTCCGCACGAGCACGCCCTGCACGGCCGGCAGCGGATTCGCCCAGTACTGCTCGCCGCACGCCGAGCAGCGCAGATGGCCCTCCTCCGGCTCGAGCGCGCCGCCGCAGCGCGGGCAATACCGCCAGCCGTCGAGGATCCCCACCGGCGTGCATGCTACGGCGGTGACGAAGCGCGTGGTGCTCCTCCATTCGGGCGTCGGCGACTCGCGGCAGTGGCAGCGGCAGGCGGCCGCCCTTGGCGGCGCGTTCGACGTCGTGGCGCCAGACCTCCCGGGCTTCGGCGACGAGCCGATGCCCAGCGAGCCGTTCTCGCTCGTCGACTTCGTCTCGGAGCTCCTGCCCGGATCGCTCGTCGGCAACTCGTTCGGCGGCGGTGTCTCGCTGCGCACCGCGCTTGCACGCCCCGAGCTCGTCGACCGCCTCGTGCTCGTCGCCTCGGGACTGCCCGACTGGGACTGGTCGCAGGCGCTCCGCGACCACTGGGCGCGCGAGGAGGAGGCCTTCGAGCGCGGCGACCTGGACCGGGCGACCGAGCTGAACCTCGAGTTCTGGGTCGCCCCCGAGCATCGCGACGAGCTGCGGCCGCAGGTGAGGCGCTCGCTGGAGGTCGAGGCCGCGACGCCGCAGCCCGAGCTTCGCTGGCCCGAGCTCCAGCCGCTCACGTCGCTTTCGGTGCCGACACTCGTCGTCGTCGGCGACCGGGACAAGAGCGACTTCATCGCCGTCGCCCGGCACATCGCCGCCGAGGTGCCCAGCGCCCGACTCGAGGTGATCGAGGGCGCAGGCCATCTGGTCGGCGTGGACCGTCCCGACGAGCTGAACGCGCTGCTACGCGAGTTCCTCGAGGACTGAGTCCGCGAGGAGCGGCCAGGCCTTCGCCGCCCAGTCGCCGAACGGCAGGTCGGTCAGGCACGCGAGCGCGAGCCCGGCGACGGGGTCGACCCAGAGGAACGTGCCGCTGCGGCCGAAGTGCCCGAACGTTTGCGGCGAGTTGCGCGAGCCGGTCCAGTGCGGCGACTTCGCGTCGCGGAGCTCGAGCCCGAGCCCCCAGTCGTTCGGATCCTGGCGGCCGAAGCCGGGAAGCACCCCCGGCAGGCCCGGGAACTGCACGTGAGCCTGCCTCGAGAAGCGTCTCGGGCGCGATGCGCATCGGCGACAAGAGCTCCTGCGCGAGCGCGCGCAACGCGGTGATCGTCCCGCTCGCGCCCGAGCCCGGCGAGCCGTCGAGCGCGATGCCGGCCGCCTCCCACACCGCGGCGAAGTACTCGGCGAACGGCATCTCCGCGCGCTCCGCGACACGACTCGCCGCGACCTCGAACCCGTAGTTCGAGTAGATGCGGCGGCTCCCGGGAGGCGCGATCGGCGGCCCCTCGTCGAACGGCAGCCCGGAGGCGTGCGCGAGCAGGTGGCGGAACGTCGCGGCGGGCGGCCCGGCAGGCTCGTCGAGGTCGACGAGCCCCTCCTCGGCGGCGACGAGGAACGCGACCGAGCTCGCGAGCTTCGTCACGGACGCCCAGGGGAACCGCCGCTCCCCATCCCCGTGTGTTGCGTCGGCGCGGCCGACGACGGCGACGGCGACGTGCGCGCACGGCCAGTCGTCGACTTGCCTCAGGGCCTGCATCGCCGTCAGGCTATCCGGGTGGAACGGCAGCGAATCTCGTCCGGCGCCGCCTTCGAGGAGCGTGTCGGCTATTCGCGCGCGGTGCGAGTCGGCGACCGCGTCTGGGTCTCCGGGACGGCGCCGATCATGCCCGAGGACGCGGATCCGCCGGACGGCGCCTTCGAGCAGGCGAAGGTGTGCCTCGCGATCATCGAGCGAGCGCTTGCCGAGGCGGGCGCATCGCTCGACGACGTCGTGCGCACGCGCATCTACGTGACCGAGGCAACCCACATCGGCGATGTCGGGCGCGCGCACGCAGAGGCATTCGGGCGCGCGCGCCCCGCGACGACTGCGGTCGTCACCGGGCTGCTCGACCCGCGCTGGCTGGTTGAGATCGAGGCGGAAGCGGTGATACTCCCGGCGTGAAGCAGATCTTTCCCTCGTCGATCACCGGAAAGGGCGCGGTCGGCACCGGCACGCCGCCGAGCGTGCTCGAGCACCGGTTCGGCACGGGGGATCCGTACACGCTCGGCGTGGAGGAGGAGTACATGCTCCTCGACCCGGAGACGTGGGACCTCGTCCAACACATCGACTCGGTGCTGTCGGCGGTCGCCGACGGCGAGCACGAGGACCGGATCAACGCGGAGCTGATGCAGTCCGTGCTCGAGGTCACGACGCCGGTGTGCAGGACTGCCGACGACGTGCACCGTGCGCTCGCCCAGCTGCGCGCCTACGTCGCCGGGATCGCCCGCGAGCAGGGCTGCCGGTTCGGCTCGGCGGGCACGCACCCATTCAGCCTCTTCGAGCGGCAGCGGATCACGGCGCGTGACCGCTACCGGCAGCTCGTCGACCAGCTGCAGTACGTCGCTCGCCGCGAGCTGATCTTCGGCATGCACATGCACGTCGCGGTCGACGACCCGGAGAAGGCGATCCAGGTGATGAACGGCGTGCTCGTCCATCTGCCGCAGCTGCTCGCGCTGTCGGCGTCCTCACCGTTCTGGCGCGGCGAGCCGACCGGGCTCGCATCGAGCCGGCAGATGGTGTTCGCCGCCTTCCCCCGCTCCGGCCCGCCGCCGCGCTTCAAGGACTACGAGGACTACGCGTCGCTCGTCGGCCACCTCGAGCGCACCGGCTGCATCGCCGACTACACGCATATCTGGTGGGACGTCAGGCCCCACCCGCGGCTCGGCACGCTCGAGATGCGCGTGTGCGACGCGGTCACGCGGCTCGAGGACGTGGTCGCGATCACGGCCTTCTACCAGGCGATCGTGAAGATGTACTGCGAGCAGTACGAGGCCGGCAAGGAGGTGCCGAGCTGGCACCGGATGCTGACGACCGAGAACAAGTGGCTGGCCGCGCGCTACGGGCTCGAGGCGCCCGTGATGGACCTCGCGACCGGGCGCCGCAACCGCGTCCCGGTCGCACAGCTGATACGCCGCACGCTGCGTGACTTGGAGCCGCACGCGCGCGAGCTCGGCTCGGAACGCGAGCTCGAGGGCGTGCGCGAGCTGCTCGCCCGCGGCAACGGCGCCGACCGCCAGCTCCGCGTCTGGAACGCGAACCGGGACATCGTCGAGGTCGTCCGCGAGATCTCGACCGCCACAGAAGAGGCGGCCGCCAGAGCGGCGGCCGCCTGACGACGACGACTACACGCCGACGGGCGTGGCGCGGTCGCGTGCGCCGACCGCCCAGAGCGTCTTGCCGTCGGGGGAGAACGCGAGACCCCAGGCGGTCGTCGCGACCGGCCTGGTCACCGAGCGCGCCTGCGGATCGACGAGCCAGACGTGCTCGGCCTCGGTCACGGCGATCCGCTTGCCGTCGGGCGCGAGCGCGGCCATCCCGGCGGCGCCGCCGCTCCAGCTGCCCGGGTCGAATCGGAACGCGTCCACGACCCTGTGCGCCGGAACGTCGATCGTGAGCGCCCGCCCGTAACCGGGACTGATCGCCCAGAGCGTGCGGGCGTCTCGCGAGACGGCGAGCGCATAGGTCGTCGCCGCGCCGAAGTCGCCGTCGCCGACGAGGTCGACGCAGCGGGCGGTTGCCTTCGCCAGGTCGAGGACGTGCACCATCGCGCCGCCGTCCTCGCCGATGTAGAGCGTGAAGACGTAGCGGCCGTCGTTCGAGGCGACGCGCGAGAACGCGGTGCCCCAGATCGTCGACGACTCGTGGGGATCCTTGAGCGGCGCCGCCTGCAGGCGGTTCGCGGCGAGAGCGAAGAGCCGCACCTGGTACCCGTACCGGAGCTGGTTGATCAGGAAGAGCTTGTCGCCGCGCAGCGCGTCGAACGACCAGTTCTTGCCGGGCAGCGCGACCGTACGGGCGCTCGACGGCGACAGCAACAGCAGCGTCGTGTCGCGTGACGTTCGCTGCAGCACGGCCGTCGCGCCGGACTGCGACACGCCTGCCAGCCTGTAGCCGGACGAAGGGACGGTTGCCTGCTTGACGCGGACGCCGCGGGCGGCGTCGTACCAGACGACCGTGCGTCCGCGCTGATGGACGAGCAGGTTCCCGGCGGAGATCCCGGCCGGGAGCTGCCAGCGCACGGCCCCGTCCGGAGGTCGACGACGCGGACGGGCTTGTCGACCGCTCCGCGCACTGCGAGGAGCGTGCCGCCGCCGACGGAGAACTGGCTCGACGCGCAGTTGAGCGGTGAGCAGGCCGCACTGCGCGCGGCGGCGGGCATGAGCGCAGCGGCGGCGGCGAGGACGAGCAGGAGACGCTTCATGGCTGAGATACGCACGAGGGACCCGGCGAGGTCCCGGGCGCGTATGGACCTCGTGATCGGTTGCCGCCGTAGAGTCGACGGGTGTCCGAGCGCGCCTGGATCAGGGGTGCCCAGCGCGGCTCGGTCGCGGACCTCGAGCGCCTGTTCCGCGAGCACTGGCCGCGTGCCTACCGGGCCGCCCACCTCGTCACCGGCGACGCGGCGGCCGCCGAGGACATCGCCCAGGAGGCGTTCCTGGCGGCGATCCGCAACCTCGACCGCTTCGACCGCCGTCGCCCGTTCGGGCCGTGGCTGCACAGGATTGTCGTGAACCGCGCGATCGACTTCACGCGGGCTCGGAAGCTCCGCGCCGAGGTCGAGCTCGGCGACGTGCACCCTGCTCCGCCCGCGCCCGACCCCGACGACGGGACGCTCGGCCGGATCGCCGACCTCTCCCCCGAGCATCGGGCCGTGGTCGTGATGCGCTACGTGCTCGACTACACGCCGGGCGAGATCGCCGAGGTGCTCGGCCTGCCCCGCGGCACGGTCAACTCCCGCCTGCGCCGCGGCCTCGACCGCATGAAGGAGACGGAGTGACGCCCGAGGACCGCGTCTGGCAGGTCGTGCGCCGCGCCTACGAGGAGCGCACTCCCGCGCCGCCGGACCGCCGGCGCGCAAATGGCCGGCTCGTTGCTTGCCGGGGTCGCGGCTGCCGGCGCGATCGCGGCGGCAGTAGCGCTCGTGACGCCGCCGGGCCACGCGGTGCTCGAGCGCGTCCGGCGCGCCGTCGGGATCGAGCACGCCGCACCCGCGCTCGTCTCGCTGCCGACGCAGGGACAGCTGCTCGTCGTCTCCTCGGACGGCGGCGGCGTCTGGGTCGTGAGCGAGGACGGCCTGAAGCGGCGGCTCGGCAACTACTCCGACGCGATGTGGTCGCCGCACGGCCTCTACGTCGTCGCGACGACGCGCTCCGACCTGGTCACGCTGGACGTTCGGCACGGCGTGCGCTGGTCGCTCCCGCGCCCCGGCGCGACGTGGCCGCGCTGGGAAGGGACGATGACCGACACGCGGATCGCCTACATGACACCCCACGGCCTGCGGGTCGTGGCCGGCGACGGCACTGACGACCACCTGCTCGATCGCTTCGCGGGCCGCGTCCCGCCGGCGTGGGACCCCGTGCGCCTGCACACGCTCGCGTACTACAGCGGCGGCGCGATCCTGCTGCGGAACGCCGACACCGGGCGGCTCGTCTGGCGCGCTCCGGTCACCGATTACCCCCTCGTGCGCTCTCCTGGTCGTCGGACGGGCGGATGCTCGCCGTCGTCTCGCCGCGGCGCGTGGTCGTCCTCGGCGCCGACGGCAAGGTAAGAAGGACGATCTCGACCCTGTCCGAGCATTTCCTCGACGCGGCGTTCAAGCCCGCCACACACGATCTCGCGCTCTCGATCCGCGACCAGGGACGAAGCCGACTCTCCCTCGTCCACGTCGACAGGCCCGGAACGGCACGCGTCCTGTTCGCAGGGCCCGGCGTGTTCGGCGACATCGTCTGGTCGCCGGACGGCAACTGGCTGTTGCTCGACTGGCCGACTGCGAACCAGTGGCTCTTCCTCCACGGCTCGCGCGTCAGGGCCGTCGCCAACATCGAGCAGCAGTTCCCGCGCCTCGACCGCCTCGGCCCCTCGCTGCAACTGGACGACCGCTGGTGCTGCCCGCGGTAGGCTCGGCGCGTGCTGAGCGCAGGCGACCCGATTCCCGAGGCGACGGTCTTCCTCGGCCCGAACGAGCCGGTGACGATGGCAGAGCTCGTCGAGGACGGGCCGAAGCTGCTCCTCTTCTACCTCTTCGACTGGTCCTCGACCTGAACGAACGAGCTCGAGCTCCTGCGTGACAGGAGAAGCGAGTTTGACGAGGCCGGCGTGCAGCCGGTCGGCATCTCGAGGGACTCGCCGTGGACGCACATCGCGTGGACGCAGGCGCTCGATCTGAACTTCGGGCTCCTCTCCGACTTCAACGGCGACGCGGTCGGCGCGTTCGGGATCGGCCAGGAGTTCCGCGGGTTCAGGGACGTCGCGCGGCGGACGGCGTTCCTCGTCGACACGAGCGGGACCGTGCGCAACGCGTGGAGCTACGAGAACAGCGAGATCCCCGAGGTCGACGAGCTCCTCGCCGCCTGCCGCTCGCTGAGCGCGGACGCCCGTTAGCGGAGCTTCTGCGCGAGCCACGCCGCCGCGTCGGCGAACGCGGCAGAGTCGAGCTCGTGCCCGAGCGGATACCAGCGGACGACGGTCTGCGGGGGCGCCGCGCGGGCGATGTTCTCGAGCGCAGCGTGCGGGATGATGGTGTCGCGGGTGCCGTCCTCCAGCAGCAGCGTGCCGGGGCGCGCCCAGGCGACGTAACGAATCGGATCGACAACTCCGAGCTGCCGCCTGACGAGCGGTCGGAGCTGGGGCGGCGCCTCCGCCACGAAAGCAGAGAGCTTGTCGGCGCCGGCCGAGAGGAGCGCGAGTGCCTTGAAGCGGTCGTCGGACGCGGCCACGAACGTGCCGAGCTTCGCGCCGGCGCTCCAACCGAGGTAGCCGATCCGGTTGCGATCGACGTTCGGTCGCGACGCGAGCACGTCGGCTGCCCGGCGCACTGCGATCACGTCCCGCTCGGCCGTCGAGCGTGACGCGGCGAGCAGCTTGGGGACGCTCGTCGCCTGAGCGGGCGGGTGTGCGGACGACGGCGCCGTGATCGTCAACGCGACCGCTCCTCGCTGTGCAAGCGCGACGGCGGTGCCGACCAGCTGCCGGCGGTCGCCGCCCGATCCGTGGACGAGGACGATCCCGGGGCGGCGCTTCGAGCCCGCGGGCTGGACGAGGTAGCCGTCGACGCGGGTGCCGCCGCTCGAGTACGCGACATCGCTGACCGTGACGCCGCCGAGATGCGCCACGACGCCGCGGTCGACGAAGCCGAGGGGCGCCGACGTCTGGTAGTCGAACGTGAGGCGGGCCGGCGATAAAGGGCGAGGCGCCGCCTGCTTCGTCCCGCCGCATGCGGCGAGGACGCACGCGGCGAGCGCGATGGGCGCGAGGCGCGGAGCGGCACTCATCACCGCAGTTTCTACTAGGCACGGATCGACACGACGCGCAGGCGGGAACGAGGAATCTCCCAAACCTGCCCTTGCGCCGGCGATGTCGATCTGCGTTGATCCGCCCTCATGGAAACCCCGGTCGACTCCAGCGCGCCTTCGACGACGCCGCCGAGCCCCACCCTCACGCTGGGACTGCTCGGCGTGGTCGTCCTCGTCGGGATCATCTTCGCCTTCTCCTCGTCGGTGTTCCTTCCGAACAACTGGTATTCGCTGTTCAAGGCGATCCACGTGACGTTCGCCATGCTGTGGGTCGGCGGCGGGCTCCTGCTCACGATCCTCGCCCTCCGCGCCGAACGAAGCGGCGACCCTGCGGAGATCGCGGGCATCGCGCGACAGGCCGCCTTCGTCGGCGAGCGCATCTTCGCGCCCGCCGGGCTGGTCGTGTTCCTGATGGGGATCGCGATGATGATCAACACGAACTTCGGCTGGGGGAAGTTCTGGGTGATCGTCGGGCTGGTGGGCTACGCCACGACGTTCGTCACCGGCGTCGGCGTCCTCAACCCGCTCACGAAGAAGATCAACGCGTCGGTCGCCGAGCGTGGGGCGACCGCACCCGAGACGATGGCCCTGATCACGAAGACGCTGCTGATCGTCCGTATCGACGTCGCGCTGCTGCTGATCGTCGTGCTCGACATGGTCACCAAGCCGTTCAGTTAGCGCCTTTCGTCGTAACGCGGACGGCTCGTTTAGGCTTGCGTCGTGGTCCGGCTGATCGTCCGCACCGGGATCGCACTGGTCGGCAACGCGTTCGGCCTGATCGTCGCGGCCGCGGTGCTCGACAAGATGTCCCTCGACGTGAGCGGGTTCATCGTCGCCGTGATCGTCTTCACGGTGGTGATGGCGCTGATCCAGCCGTTCCTCGTCGCCCAGATGACGCGCGGCGGCGCGAACACGGCGGCGCTCGGGGGCGTCGCCCTGATCGCGACCTTCGTCTCGCTCGTGGTCACCGACCTGATCTCGAACGGCATCGCCATCTCGGGCGTCGAGACCTGGATCGCCGCGACCGTGATCGTCTGGGCCGCGTCGGTGCTCGCCGTCTTCATCCTCCCGTACCTCGGGCTCAAGAAATACCTCCGAGAACGACGCGCGACCTAGCGCGACGACGGATGAACGCGCCCCAGGGAGGGATCTTCGCGCTCGGGACGGCGTCGCACGCGTACCTCGAGTTCGATCTCGACGGCGACAGCGACGGCCGCGCACTCGTCGGCGCTGTCGCCTCGCTGCGCGAGCCGCAGGACGACGATGGGCGGCGTCAACCTCGTCGCCGGTTTCCGGCCCGAGCTCTGGCGCGCGGTCGAGCCCGGCGACGCGCCGGCCGATCTCACCGGGTTCGAGGACGACGTCGCCGGCAGCGACGGCTTCGTGATGCCTGCGACCCAGCACGACGCCGTGCTCTGGCTCTCGGGCAGCGCCTACGACGTGATCTTCGACACCGCGCGTGCGGCGATCGCCGCGCTGCGCGGGATCGGGTCGGTCGCCGAGGAGACGTCGAGCTGGCCCTACCGGCACGACCTCGATCTCACCGGGTTCATCGACGGCACCGAGAACCCGACGCTGCTCGAGGCGTCGGAGCTCGTCCTGATTCCCGAGGGAGAGCCCGGCGCGGGCGGCACCGTCCTCCTGCTGCAGAAGTGGGAGCACGATGCCGCAGCGTGGGAGTCGCTCGCGGTCGAGCAGCAGGAGCGCGTGATCGGCCGGACGAAGCGAGACAGCGTCGAGCTCGACGACAGGCCGGAGGACTCCCACGTCGCGAGCACCGACCAGGACCGGTTCGGGAAGATCTTCCGGCGGAACATGCCCTACGGCACGGTGACCGCGCACGGGACGATGTTCGTCGGCTTCAGCCGCGAGCAGTCGCCGCTCCAGACGATGCTCGAGAGCATGGCCGGGCTCGCGCGGCAGCGCGCGACGCGCTGACGCGGTTCACGAAGCCGCTGACCGGCGCGTACTACTTCGTCCCGTCGGCATCGGCGCTCGTCCGCGCCTCTGAACGGAGCCGGCGATGATCCCCGACTTGCGGTCGCGGGTTCACGGCGCATCCCGAGCCGACCGGGATTGGGCGCGTGGACCCGCCGGTTAGACTGCGCGCCCTTGACGCACCGGCAGCTCGTTTTCGCGATCCTTGCGGCAGCGCTGGCGCTGCCGGCGCTCGCCGGCTGCGGCGGCAACTCGGATCCGGTGCATGAAGTTCGCAGTGCCGCGACGACCACACTGGGGCTGACAGCGCAGTCGACGTTGTCGTTGACGGGCGCACGGCTGTTCGGCGGGACCCCGGCACGATCGTCGGCCGGGCGCAGTACTCGTTTCCGCAAGGACTCGGGTACGCGGCGCTCCAGGTTCCGGCGCTCGGCCGGCGTCCGTCCGGGACCGCGTACCTCGTCTTCCTGCCGGCGAGGCTGTGGAGCAAGCCGCTCGTGAGCACCGCGCTACCGAAGGGCGATCTCTGGATCTCCGCGAAGTTCACCGACCCACGATCGGCGGGATCACCGACGCCCTCGGTTGCGCTGGCGCTGGAGAGCCTGAATCCGCAGCTGCTGCTGGAGGAGATCGCGACGGGGGCGGTCGCAGCACGATCCTCGGGACACCTCGTCGTGAATCACGTACCGTTCACCGGTACGTCGTGTCGATCGATCTGGCGCGTGCGCTCCAGGCGGCGGGCAAGACCGGAGCCTCTTCGAGTCGCGATCCAGCAACAGCTCTCGGCGCTCCGCGCCGCGTCGAGGCAGCACGCGAGCTCGCGGGTGCAGGTCGTGGCCGGGGTCGACGGAACAGGACGCCTCGCGCAGCTGCAAGCCTCGCTCCCGGGCTCGAAGCTGGGCACGGTTCAGATCGGGTTGTGGACGTTCGGCAGCACGAATCCCGCTGAGCCTGCCGCTTCCATCCGAGACGGTCGACATCGCCTTCGCTACGGCGCTCCCACGGAGTCGTCACGCCGGCGACGATGTTCACCGGCGAATGAGCCTCGTCAGACCAACCCGGCCTCGCGGATCAGCCGGGCGGCGAGCTCGCCGTTGCCGAGCGACGCGACACTGACCGAGGTGTGGCCGATGCTCGAGAGCGGTGGGAGACCGTCGCTGGGCGCGACGTCCGGGCGAACGAGGTATTCGAAGTCGTCGCTGTCCGCGATGATCTGCTGGCCGGCCTGGCTGACGAGGAAGCTGACGAAGCGCTCGGCGCTCTTTCGCTCCTTGCTCGACTCGAGCACGGCCGCGCCGGAGATGTTGACGGCCGCACCGGGGTCGTGAGGCGAGAAGTAGTAGAGCGCGCTGTGCATCGCGTCCTTGCCGAGCTCACGCTGGAGGCGATACCAGTAGTACGAGTTGATCACGCCGGTCGCCACGTCGCCGCGGTTGACGGCAGCGACGACCGCCTCCTCGTCCTGGTAGACCCGGGCGTTCCGATTGAGGCCTGCGAGCCAGTTGCGAGCCGCCGCCTCGCCGTGGGTGGCGATCACCGCACCGACGAGTGGCGGGAAATCGGAATCCGTCGGAGCAATCGCGATCTTCCCCTTCCACTCGGGCCGGGCGAAGTCGAGCAGCGATTTCGGCAGCTGCGCCCGCGGCTGGCGCGACGGGTTGTAGACGAGACTGCTCACCCGCAATGCCATGCCGACCCATTTGCCGGTCGGGGAGTTGTCGCCGGCAGAACCCTGTCTGAGGATGGACTGAGGCAGTGGGGCGAGGAGCTTGCGCCGCTGCAGCTCCATCAGCTCGGGAGAGTTCTCGGCGATGTAGACGTCGGCCGGCGAGGCGCCGCCCTCCTGGATGAGCTGGTCGGCCAGAACGGCGGAGTCGTTCGTCCGGATCTGGACTTTGACCCCGGTCTTCTTCTCGAACGCGGCGACCAGCAAGCTCGTGAGCTCGGCGTGCTGGCCGTTGTAGAGGGTGATCGAGGAGTGGTCCGAGCCTCCTCCGCAGCCGGCGGCGAGGGCCGCACAGACGGCAGCGAGCGCGATCAGGGAGCCGGCGCGCGTCACGCGGCCGGATCCGGGAAGACCGCCACCGGGCCGAGGACGCCAACGCTGACGACGTCACCGGCGTCGGGGACGGTGACGTCGAAGGTGCGGGCGGCGATCGGAGACCGAGCATCGTCGCGAAGCCGTAGCTGCAGGACGGTGTCCGGACCGTAGTACCGGTGACCGATCACGTCTGCGGAGACACCGTCGACCGCCCCGAGGCGGATCTGCTCGGGGCGGATCATCACCTCTATTCTGCCAGCAGCAGCGACGTTCGCCGTGCGTAGGCGTCCGAGCGCGCATTCGACGACGCCGGCGGCAGCGGTTCCCGGGAGCGACGATGGCGTCACCGACGAAGCGCGCAACCTCGAGATCGACCGGAGCCCGGTAGAGGACCGTCGGAGTCGCCGTCTGAGCGAGGCGTCCCGCGCGCAGAACGGCGACCTCCCGCCCCATCGAGAGCGCCTCGGCCTGGTCGTGCGTGACGAGCACGGCGGTCGCGCCCTCGGCGGCCAGGGCGCTCGTCACCGCGTCGCGCGTCTCGGCTCGGAGGTTTGCGTCGAGCCCGGAGAAGGGCTCGTCGAGCAGCACGATCCGCGGCTTCGGCGCGAGCGCTCGCGCGAGGCCGACGCGGCGCTGCTCTCCACCCGAGAGCTCATGGGGGCGCCTGGAGGCGTAGCCCGACCCGAGCCCGACGAGGTCGAGCGCTTCAGCCGTCCGGGGTCCACTCTTTCGCTCCCCGCGCGGAAGGCCGAAGGCGACGTTCTCGGCGACCGTCAGGTGGGGAAACAGCGCACCTTCCTGGGCGACGTAGCCGACCTCTCGCTTGTCGGGTGGTACGTGCAGGCCGTCTGCGGCGGAAACCACGCTTCCGTCGATCGCGATCGTCCCGCGGTCGGGTGCGATGAAGCCGATGATCAGGCGCAGCAGCGTGGTCTTGCCGCTTCCCGACGCGCCGAGGATCGCGGTGAGGGTCCCCTCCGGGACGACGAGGTCGACCTCGTGCAACACGTCCCGAGCCCCGTACGACTTCGCGACCGTCGTGCAACGCAGCTCAGCCACGCTCGTCGTCCGTGAAAGCTCGCACCGTGCCGAAGCCGCTCATCAGCACGTAGGCAGCAGCCATCGAGAGGACGATCAGCACAGCCGCGAACGGGGCGGCGCTCGCGAAGGCAACCGTGCTGCTGTTGGCCTGGAACTCGGTGCCGAGCGTGTAGAGGTTCAGCGGGAGCAGCACCTGCGCGGTCGCCAGGTCACCGAGGGAGAAGGCGAAGACGAGCACGATCGCGGCCACCACCCCGGGGCGTGCGACGGGCAGCGTCACCCGGCGGAACGTCGCCAGCGGGCCGGCGCCGAGCGCGCGGGCGGAGTCCTCCAGGGCAGGCTCGATCTGCCCCACCGTCGCCCGCATCGCAACGACGGCAAACGGGAGGAAGAGGATCGCCTCGGCGAACACGATCAGCGCGAAGCTCCCGTAGAGGAACCGCGCGTAGTGCACGGCGCCGTAGGAGAGCGCAATCGCAGCGACCAGGTCGGGCAGTGCGAAGGAAAGGTACGTCGAGCGCTCGGCAAGCCTCGCGAAACGCCCTCCGTGCCGGACAGCGAGCAGTGCGACCGGCAGCGCCATGAGCAGCGCGACCAGGGCGGAGGACACGCCGAGCAGGATCGTCGTGCGGCTGGCCGGCCAGAGGAATTGCAGGTTCCCGGTCGCGGTCGAGAGCGCGGCGCTGCTGCTCTCCGTGAACCAGCGAATGAGCATGCCGACCGGGATGCCGACTCCGATCGCGACGACGCGCGGCAAGGCTCGCCAGCACCGGCCACGTCCACCGGCCGAGCTCATACCGAACGGGAGGCCTGCGAGCGCCGCGGCTGACTCTCGTGTAGTTCGCGTCGCCCCGCAGGCGCGCCTCGCCGAACAGCAGCACGAGGCAGAGGACGATCGAGAAGAACGACAGCGCGGCCGCACCCGACGTGCTGAACCCCAGACGGTATTGCGCATAGACGTCCAGCGAGAACGTCTGAAACCTCAGCGCCACGAACGCATCGAATTCGACGAGCGCGTCGAGCGCCACGAGCAGCAAGCCGCCGAGCAGAGCCGGGCGAAGCTGCGGCAGGATGACCCGGAAGAAGACCTGCCGCGGGTTGAGCCCGAGCGAGCGCGCCGAATCTTCGAGCGCCGGGTCCAGCCCGCGCAGCGCCACCGCGACGAGCAGGAAGACGATCGGGTAGTACGTGAACGCGATGATCCCCGCCGCGCCGACGAACCCCTGCAGCGCGACGCCCAGCGTCGCCCACGCGTAGCTCGTGACGAAGAGCGGCACCGTCAGCGGCGCGACCAGCAGCAGCGCCCAGAGCCGCCGGCCGGGCAGCCGCGTCCGTTCGACGAACCAGGCCGCACCGACACCGATCACGCCGCAGATCGGCGTCGCGACGAGCGAGCACCAACACGGTGTTGCGGAGCAGCGTGCGCGACGACGAGGCGCCGAGGGCGTCCGCTGATCGCGGAGGTCCCGCCCTGGAACGCCTGGAAGACGATGATCACGATCGGCAGAACGGCCAGGATCGCGACGAGGGCGCACGCGGCGAACAGGCCGGTCGAGACACCGCCTCGTTGTCGTGTCATGCGAGCCACACTCACCACTTCGTCCTCAAGCTACGCGACGCACGGACTGTGCACGCGCGGAGCGGACGAGCTTCGCAACAAAAAAAGAGGCGGTGGCCCCCTCGCAAGGGGGCCACCGCCTCATGCACATCGAGTCCGCCTACGAGCAGTGCGAACGTGTAGACGTAGTCGCCGCGAACGCGCCGCGGGTCGAGCAGACCGAACGGGCGTGTGACGTCGTTGTGCCCGGCGCCACCGACCTCGACGGTCACGTACTCCTTGCCGTTGACGCTGTAGACGATCGGTGCAGCTCCCACCGGGTACGGCATCGGGGCCGACTGCCAGAGCGACTTGCCCGTCTTCGTGTCGACTGCCTCGAGGTACCCGTCGCCCTTCGACCCGTCACCGGTGCCGAAGTGGCCGACGAACGTCACTCCGCCGGCGGTGTTCGCCGAGCCGGAGTAGCAGATTGCCGGCCAGTGCTGGTGGAACGTGTACTTGCCGGTCTCGACGTTGAGCGACGTGAAGTTGCCCGAGTTGCTGATCGGCGTGGAGCCGTCACCGACGCCGAGGCGGTTCGCACCGAGGCCGCCGAACGCGCTCGGGACCTGCTGGGCGGCCGGGATCTGCTCCATGGCCGTTGCCCGGCCGGTGACGCCGCAGGTGATCATCGAGTGGGTCTGCGGGCTGTAGGAGCTCGCGGGCCAGTCCATCATCTCGAACGGCATCACGGTGTACTGCGTCGTGTCGTAGTACGTGTACGCGCACCCGAGCTTGTACGGCTTGCCGTCAGGCGCGGTCGCCGTGGCGTACGGCTGGCCGGAGCTCGTGGCCGCCGTCGGCGTCGTGCACGGGATCCCGTCCTTCCCGATCGGGTTGAACAGGACGTTCTGCGTCGCCGGGACCGGCTGCGTCGGCCAGGTGTTGACGCCGGGCGCCTTGCTCTGCGGCACCTTCGTCTCCTTGACCGGGATCAGCGGCTTGCCGGTCTCGCGGTCGAGCACGAACGTCATGCCGACCTTGTTCACGTAGGCGACGGCCGGACGCGAGACCATCTTGCCGTTGACCTTGAACTTGCCGGTGAACATGACGCCGTTGTTCGGCAGGTCGGAGTCCCAGAGGTCGTGGTGCACCTGCTGGAAGTACCACTTCAGCTGCCCCGTGTAGAGGTTGAGCGCGACGATCGAGTCGGTGTAGAGGTTCTGACCCGGGCCGCGCGAGTTCCACGGCTCGGGGTTGCCGGTGCCGACGATCACCGTGTTGCGAGCGGTGTCGACGACCGGGGACTCCCAGAACGCGCCGCCGCCGTAGAGCGTGCTGCCGTTCCCGCCCTTGCCGTTGTTCGTCCAGGTCTTGGACCCGGCCTGACCGGGCGACGGGACCGGGCTCCACGACCAGACGCGAGCGCCGTTCGCGGCCCTGAAGGCCTGGATCGACGGGCTGTTGCCGCCGCTGTCGCCCGAGCCGTCACCGACGAGGACCAAGCCGTTGACGTAGATCGGGGCGTTCGAGACCTTCGCGTTGTTCTGGTACGACCCGACCGACGTTCTCCCAGACTTCCTGCCCGGAGATCTGGTCGAGCGCGATCACGCGGCCGTCCTGCAGGCCGAAGAAGACCTTGCCCTCGCCGACCGCGACACCCGGCAGACGCCCGCCGCTGCCGGGGCTGAAGGCGCGACCGTTGTTGAGGATCTCGCCCGCGTACGACGGTGTGTAGCTCCAGATGATGTTGCCGGTCGCCGCGTCGATCGCGAAGACCTGGCCGAGCGGAGCGTTGATCGTGTAGAGCACGCCGTCGACCGCGACAGGGTTCGACTCCATCGAACCGCAGTTGGTCGGGTTGTTGGCCGCCCCGCGTGGCGCGCCGGGGATCACCGGATCGCCGGCGATGATCGACGCCGTGCAGGTGCCGAGGCTCATCTGCCAGACCTGCTTGAGCGAGCTGACGTTCGACGTCGTGATCTGGTTCAGCGACGAGTAACGATTGCCGTTCAGGCTCCCGTAGTACTCGAGCCAGTTATTCCCGGCAGGAGCGCTCAACTGCGCGGCTGTCCAGGTAGGTGACGGGGTGATCGTCTTGGTCACTGCCCGCTGCGAGGATGCGGCGGTCGGTCATGATTCCAAACGCCACCATCAGTGTCAGCGCGGCCACGCCTATTGGCCAACGAAAGCGATGCAATCGAGTTCCTCCCTGGGTCGGCGAGGCTCGCCGGACGCGATCATGCTGCGCCCGATTGCGAGTTGATTGTGCGCCGCAAATATACCCCTCGGTCCCGGACGAGGTCAACAAGTGGTTACGTTGGTTACGCTTCCGGTCGTGCGCGGAGCATCCCTCTCGATCGTTGCGCTCGTCGTCGCGGTCGGCCTCTCAGGCGGGGCGCTCGCGGCGACGCACTCGGCGGCGAGCTCGGGTTGCACGATCGCTCCGAAGCACGCGTGGACCTCCTGCCCGCACGGCAACCTGGCCGGGAGAGAATCTGGTGCAGGCCGATCTGCGCAACGCCGACCTGACCGGGGCGAACCTGACCGGCGCCAAGCTCACGCGAGCCAACCTGGCCACGGCCAGGCTGGTGCGCGCGAAACTCACTCGGGCACGCCTCGACCATGCGAACCTGACGTTTGCGAGCCTCGCGGGAGCCGTTGCGAATGATGCGAATCTCTCACGCGCGACTCTGAACGGTGGGAATCTCGCCCACGTGAATCTCTCCGGGGCCAACCTGGTCCGCGCGAATCTCGAGGGTGCAAACCTGGTCGGTGCAAACCTCGCGCACGCGAACCTCGGGGCTGGCGAACCTGGCCGGTGCAAACCTCGACGGTGCCAATCTCACCGGCGCAATCCTCAACACGGCTTCGCTGGTCGGGACGAACCTGAGTCACGCGAACGTTGACCCGAGCCGTGCTCGTCGAACGCGACCTTGAGCGGCGCGTATCTGATCGGCGCAAATCTTTCCGGCGCAAACCTGCAGGACGCGACGGTGATGGGGGCGGATCTCTCGAAGGCGAACCTCTCCGGCGCGAAGCTCGAGAATGTCGGCTGGTACGGCACCATCTGCCCGAACGGGCGGAAGACGAAGACGCACTGTTGACCGGGCCTGAGCCCCGCCGTCAGACGAGGTCGAAGCGGAAGGTCTGAGTGTTGCTGCTGGCGGTCGCGCGAGTCGACGTCACCTGCCCGTGGGCGCCGGCGTATCGGCCTGTGCCCCCGGTCACGGCCAGGACGGTCTCCCTGGCGTCGAGCTTCGCGGGGCCGAGCGCGATGATGGTCCCCGCACCGATCTGGAACTGGCCGTCGCAGACCGCTTCCTGGTCGAAGTTGAACGTGCACGAGTAGGTGGCGAGTCCCCACGACTCGCGTGAGGTTGCGGTCGGCATACAGCATGATGGTGATGAGCGCGTTGTCGCCGGCCCGCGTCCCCTTCTTCCCGGAGTTGGCGTTCGGAGGTGTTGGAAGCCCGTCCGCGTTGAACGAGTTCAACTTGTCGCCGCGCGCACGGTCGTCGGCGTGATTGACGGACTGCGCTCGCTTCGGCTTGCCGTAGACGACGAACGAACTGCGTCGGCGTCGCTGCCGCCGCGTGCCGGAGCTGTCGTTCGTCGCAGCGGGAGATCGATGTGCGTTGCCGCCCCCGCAACTCGCGATCCGACCACGATCGCCGCAGCAGCAACCGCCCCCAGCGCCGCGACGAGTCCCCTGCGGCGGATCACCGCAGTCCGGTCACGTGGAGGTCGAACCGCTGTGCATTCCGGGCAGCCGGCACGGAGTCCACTTGCCCGAGCGCGCCGAAGTACGCGTTCGTGCCGCCGGTGATTCCGAGTGTGAAGTGGGTGCCCCCGAACGGCACTTGCCCCGATGCCAGCAGCAGGCCCTTGGCGAGATCGAAGTACGAGTCGCAGGTCGCACGCTTCACGAACTCGTAGTAGCAGGTGAACAGCGCCGCCCCGACCGGCTTCGAGCGGTTCGCGTCGGCGAAGAGCTTGAAGCCGTAGAGGATGTCGTCGCCCGGGAAGGGGCCATTCCCCTTCTCCTTCCCGTTCTTGCCCAGGATCACTGCTTCCGCCTTGAGCTTGAAGGGGTTGGTGCTCATCCCGCGGAGCCGGTCGTCGGCGTGGTTCATGAACTGCACCGTCGCCGGAACGGCGTAGACCGGAGCTTCTGCGACCCCGGCGACGCTCCGGACGCAGGTATCGCCGGGAGCGCGACCGCGAGAACGACGATCGCTGCGAGCAGGGCAGGGCGGCTCATCCGATCAACTCGAAGTCGATTTTCTGGGCGTTGCCCGGCGCGGCGACGACCTTGGCCTCGCCTCGAACGCCGAGATACTTCTTCGTGCCGCCGCTGACGACGATCGTGAACCTCGACGATCTTGAAGTCGATCGGCCCGGAGGCGACGAGCGTGCCTCCGGCCTTGAGCTTGTAGTACGCCTGGCAGAGCGCGTGCCGGTCATAGTTGAAGTAGCAGGTGTACACGGCCGTTCCGGCGGCGTCGCGTCAACTCCGAGTTGCCGTACAGCCTCAGGGCGTAGACGGCGATGTCACCCGCGAAGGGGCCTTTGCTGCCGGAGCTCTTCGGCGCCAGCTTGTTCGCGGTGCTGTCGAGCGGGTTGTTGACGTGCCCGCGCGCCCGATCGTCGGCCGTGTTGATGTACTGCAGCCCGGTCGCGACGCTGTAGACGGTCAGCCCCTGCTGACCGGTCGCGGCCGCGCCCGCGACCACCACCGACGCAAAGACCAGTCCAAACGACCAGGACGAGGAACGCCGTCCTGCCGGCCACGGTTGCGACCCCGGCTCATCACGGATCAGAGTAGCGCGGCAGGGCCGAAATCCTGCTCGCCGCTCAGCTCGGGACGAAGCTTGAGGCTTCCGTTCTTCAGCACCTCGCACGTCGCACCCGGCTTCGTCAAGCACGTCGCCTGCGTGGGCGACCATGATCTCGTGGCCCTTCTTCGCCTGTTCGGGCCCGTACCGCGACAGCAGTGTGGTGTCGACCGACAGTCGATTCACGCTTCGACCGTTCCGCGTCAGCCTGCCGCCCGGCAGGACGGGTTGAGTGGTGCCGAGCGTGAACGTGCCGATGTGGGTCGTCCGCGAGATTCATGTTGAGCCAGATGTACGGCTCGGCAGCGAGCCACGGAACCCAGAAGACGTAGACCTTGAACCTGTTCGGGTTTCTCGACACGAGGCCGACCCGGCACGTCGCCGGAGCGTTCTGCGCCCATTTCGTCGTGATCGTCGCGAGCTGGAGCGAGATGTTCGAGTCCTGCAGGCCGTCCAGGGCGCGCTGCGCATCGGCTCGCTCGCCGGCAGTCAGCCCACCCGACGCCCGCGCGCGGCGGTGACGATGCGCCTGACGTGACGCACGGGCGGTGGGCCGGTCTCGGGGTCAGCGGGGATGCGGTCGAACGCGACCGTCGCCGTGCGCAGCCTGAGGTCACCGTCGTTCACCGCCAGGTGCTTGTTGGTGACTGAACGTGATCGTCACGGCGCCCGCCGTCTCCGCGGCAGATGCAGGTTGCCGGCTTGAGGTCGAGCCTGTCGCAGAAGATGTTCGGATAGAGGACGAGTCGTCGGGAACTGGTTGCCGCCGAAACCCGACAGTCCCGTCAGGACGCAGCGGCCCGCAGTGCTTCCGAGCACCTTGAGGATGCGCACGCCCGACCGGCGGATACCACTGCAGCGAGTTGATCGCACCGAGGGTCGAGGTGTTGAAGATCGTCATCCGGTAGCGATCGGGGCCGACGGGAAACAGCGTCGTGTTGAAGTCGCGTCCGCGACACGATCGGATCGACGTCGACGGGGATCCCACCCCCGATGACCGGGAGCTTCGGTCGCGTGACGGTGATCGGCGCCCAGTCCCCGGTTGTCGGCGCAACCCCGGTCGTCTGGACCGCTGCGGTGGTCGGCGGATCCGTCGTGCTCTCGTGCACGTCCCCTCGTGATGAGAAGCGCGGCGATGACACCGCCGACGGCCAGTGCGCACACCACCACGACGATGAGCCGGCATGCAGCCGTCGTGGTCTCATGACCGCCAATCTGCGCCTCGGTCATGTGAATCGACCTCAGGTGACGATGAACGCGCCCACGACTTTGGTCTTGCTGGTGCTGCCGACCGCGGCGGGAAGCGGCCCGCGGTAGTCGAGGGTCAGCAGGACCCGCTTCTGCTGGTTGCGCGCGAGCCTGATCGCGAACCCGGTGCCGCGGTGACGAGTCAGCGTGACGTCTCCGAGCGTGAACACGCGCGAGCTCGTCGCGCGATTGGTACACGAGGAAGACCCCGATCTGGCCACGCCGCGCGTGGTTCGGGCTGATCGTGACGGCGCCTTGTTCGTGACGACGACCCGAACCGTGAAGTACCCCCCCGGGTTCGTCGTCTGCGGACGGGCGGATCCGTCGATTGCGAGGCTGAGAAACGCGACAGAAACCGCCAGCAGGAGCGCAAACGACTTCAAGCGAATTCACGGTAGCACGGCCCTGTTTGCAGTCCACGACCGCGGTGGGTCGTCGCGGCGCGCTCACGGCTGCCAGGCCGGCGGCGCTGCGACGGTCGCGTAGTTGCCGCCGAGCGGGAGCGACTTCGACCGGCCGGTGGCGAGAGTCCGGAGATCGAGCTTGGTGTTCCGCTGCGACGAACGCGAGCTGCTTCCCGTCGGGTGAGAACGTGGCCGGACCGACGTTCTTGACGAGTAGCCGCGGCGGCTTGGTCTTCGGGAGGATGTCTTCGCTGTAGAGCGCGAAGCGCTGGCACGGGACGCCCTCACCGCACTCCTTGTCCCCCGGGTCGGGGGCGGCGTGCACCGATGAATGTGAGGCGCGAGTCGTCAGGCGCGAGCGCGACCGTGTTCAGGCCCCAGACCGCGTCGATCTGGGCACCGAAGTACTTCAGTACCCGTCCGTTGGCTGCATCGATCTTCGCCAGGTCGCCGCCGGACGGGATCATCAGCCCTCGGGAGCTCCAGGTCGGCCGGCCTGCCGACGGCGCTTTGGCCAACCGATCGCTGCTTCCCGCCGGACGACGACATGGCGTAGATCGCCCATTTCGCGTTGGTGGGCCGCAGAAAGACGATCTGCTTGCCGTCCGGCGACCACGCGGGAAAGCCGTCTCGGCCGTTGGTCGTCAGGCGATGCACTGCCTTTCCGTTCACGTCCATCGTCACGATCCCGACGCCGGTGCGCGAAAACGCGATCCGCGTCCCGTCGGGTGAGAAGGCGGGGGCGTCGACGGGTATGAGCCCGTCGTCAGTTTCTTGAGACCGCCGCCCGACGACCGGATCCGGAAGAGCTGATCGATGTGCTGGCCGGGCGGCACTGCCGAGAAGACGATCCATTTGGCAGGGGCCGCCGCACGGGTTGCGGCTGAGACTGCTCCGACTGCGAGCGACGAACGCGGCCGACGACCACCAACAAGATCGACACCAGCTTGGGCCGAGCCGCCATCGCGGCAGTCTAGCCCCGGCTCTCGATCATCACGGCGAGCCCGTAGGCCACTACTTCGGTGATCGGATGAGCGATGCCCGGGTGCGGCGCGCCGGCCCCGACGATGAGAACGTCCTTGCCGACGGCCGGACAGCTGTTGTTCCCTGCACGCAACTGTGTCCGCCACAGCGCGCGCCCGTCGGCTGCCGCAAATGCATACACCCGACCGTCGTAGGTCGGAACGATCACCGCGTCGCGCGCAACCGTCGCACAACCGAACGGCGCCGACGCGAGGTGCGCCTGCCAGACCGTCTTGCCGGTGGCGGCATCGAGCGCATAGACCGTCCCTTTCCCCTGCGAGGGCGGTCGCGCGAACGCGTTCTTCGAGGTGACGGCACTCTCCTGCGAGCACAGCTCGACGACCGGGACGAAGAGGCGGCCGGCGGCGAACGCCATCGGCGTGAGGACCCCGCCGAGCAGCCCCGGGCAGACCGTGGTCGGCTTCAGGGGCAGCGGTCCGAGATCGTTCAGATGGACGCCCACGGACCGCGACCAGAGCCGCGTGTGAGCGGTCGCGATCCCAGGCGATCTACGACTTCCT
The DNA here is from genome assembly GCA_963742615.1 of uncultured Thermoleophilia bacterium. Classification (GTDB taxonomy): domain Bacteria; phylum Actinomycetota; class Thermoleophilia; order Gaiellales; family Gaiellaceae; genus PALSA-600. The sequence continues at coordinate 597,774 of CAVUMS010000006.1, forward strand.
CCCTTCCCCGCGCCGAAGACGGCAGCGCGACCGCCGACGGTGGCGAGAATCGGCGAGGCCTGGAAGTCGTAGTCGCGTACGTCGTGGGGAGTCACCTGGTCGTACCAGAGAAGACGGCCCGACGCTCCGTCGAGCACCACGAGCGAATCGGTGTACAGCGCACGCCCGGGGAACAGTCCGCCGTTCGGGTATGCCCTCGACCCGCCCCACGGGCCCGGGTTCGAGATCCCCGCGTACACGTTGCCGTCGTCGTCGACGCTCATCTGATTCCAGGCGCCGCCGCCGCCGCTCGACGCGGGATGCGACCACGGCAGCTTGATCGTCTGGAAGCGCCAGACGACCCGGCCGGTCTCGGCCGACAGCGCGTACAGCCTGCCGCGGCCGCCCGGCGGGAAGCCCTGGGTGCTGACGTACACCCGGCCGCGGTCGACGATCGGCGCGATCGCGATGAACTGCTCGAACGGGCCGACGAGTCGCCGCGACCAGAGGCGCTTCCCGCTCGCCGCGTCGAGCGCGAAGACCGTCGTGTCGGTTGCGCCATAGAGCCGCGAGCCGGAGACCGAGACGCCGTTCGGGCCGTCATTCGGCGCCTGGATGCTCTCCTTCCAGAGCAGCGCGCCGGTTCGAACGTCGAGGGCGTAGACACTCGACGTGGAGTCCTGCACGTACACCACGTTGCCGCGGATGACCGGGTTCGAGGTGATCGCACCGAAGCCCGCGCCGCGTGCGTGGAGGCGGAAGCGCCAGCGCACCGTGAGCCGCGGAATCGTCCGCGCGTCGAGCTTGGTCGCCGTGGCCGCCCGCCGGCTCGCGACGCCCCCGTTCGCCGTTGTCCAGGACCCGCTCGCTGCGCTGGACCCGCATCCCGTCGCGGCCGCGCCGACGACGAGCACTACCGCGAGCCGCGGCGAGGGCTCGCGTGGTCCGCGCGGCGCCGGGAGAGAGACTCCCCCGGCGCTCACGCTGTTCAGCTATGGGATCGAAAGGACCGCGCGCAGCGAAAGACTAGAGACAGCCGTCTCCGTCATCCTTGCCGATCGCGTCGCTTTCGTCGCCGTCTTCGTCACTCCCGATCGTCGTGCCCGGCGGCGTGCCGAACGGACAACCGTTGGCCGTGGGCGGACCGGTGGCCGTGGTCGTGCCACCTGTCGGAGTGGTGGTCGTCGAGGGCGGCGGCACGGGCGTCACCGCGACGCCGAAGCCGATGAGCCCCTTCATCCCCGCGGCGGCATGCCCGGGAACGCTGCAGAGGAACTCGTACTTGCCGGCCTTCTTGACCACGACGGTGAACGCTGCCGACTGTCCCGGCTTGAGCAGCTTGGTCACCTTGCCGGTGCAGGTGTTCTTCGCTGCGGTCTTCACCGGAACCGTGCAGAACTTGAAGGTATGGAAGCCAAGGCCCTTGTTCGTCACCTTGAAGATGTAGGTGCCGACCTTGAGCTTCGTGCTCTTGGAGAGCTGGAACCTGAGCTCGCTCGGCTTTCCCGCAACGACCGTGATGGTGGTCGCCTTCGCGTTATGCGTCGAGAAGACCGCCGATGAGGCAACTGCTCCAGCGGCCAGCAGGCCGACACAGGCCGCTAGAACACCTGCAAGAAAGACTCGACGCATTCATTCCTCCCCGTGGACAGTGGTTTGGTCTCGCGACTGGGGCACGCAGAGCTTACGTGTTGTAACAATTCTACTGGACCGCACTGTAAAACGAGCCGACTTGCGGTCGCTCAGCGCGGTGGAACGATCGCCGGCGCGCGGTCGAACAACCGATAGACGTCGTGCATGAAGTGCGCCGCCGTGAACATGCGCAGCTCGAGCGTGTGCCCCGTTCGCTTCTCCACCGTCGCTTCGAACCATGCCGGCGTGCGGGGATCGAAGAACGAGACCAGCCAGGCCGGGCGACCAGCGACCAAGACGGTGCCGAGGACGTGCGCGTTCGAGACGCCGACCCAGAAGGGAACAGGCTCCGTGATCGGGCCGGATTGCGATGACTCGACCCATCGTCCATCCGGTGTCGAGCGGTCCCAGCGACGAGCGCCGATCACGATCCCTCCTCCATCGCCGCGAATGCTGTATGACGCCCGATCGGGTGCGGCGACCCGCCAGTCGCTCGTCTGCCGATTGGTCGAGTCGGCGGCGAGTCGCTCGACGTACGCGAGCGAGCGGAGGGACCGCCAGACGCGACCCGCACGCGCCATGATCGCAGTGCCGTCCGCGCGGAGGCCAGACCGCCGGCAGTGCGACGCGCCAATCGGTCGAGGTCGCACGACCGACGACGACGAGCGAGACTGCGTCTGGGCTCCGCGAAGGCGAAACCGTCGCGCGGTAGCACCCGGCACCGCAGGCAGTTCCCACCCGGCGCACGCCGCCCGCCGAGAAGACGACCCGGAGCCCCGAGACCCCGTGCTCGTCGCCGTCGAGCACCGAGGCCTGGAGTTGGAGCGCGTCGCGTCGCGGGACGACGCCGAGGGCAAGGACGTTGGCTCCAGCTTCGCGCGCGAAGACGACAGCCCCGGCCGGGGGTGTCGGGAAGTCCGCGGTGGCCGGCTCGATTTCAGGGAGCGCCATGCTGCCGCTCGGCGGGCTCCGGAGCGTGTCGTACAGCACGCCGATGACGACACCGATCGCGAGCAGTCCCGCTGCGACCGCGGCCAGACGCCCGATCCGAGCTCGAGAGGACAACGCCCGGCGACGGTACCGCAGCGCGCCCATCTGCCTTCAATTTCTCCGGCCGCGGCAGGTCGCTGAACCGCGACCTATGATGAGCGCCCGTGCCGTCGGGTGAACGTACGCAGGCACTCCTCGACGAGATCGCCGAGTTGTGGGCGGTCGTCTTGAGGATTTCCCGAGAGATCGACGACGGCCAGCCCCTGACGTCGACGCAGCGTCTTGCGTTGCTCGAGATCTCGATCGTCGGTCCGATGCGACTGAGCAATCTCGCGGCACGGATGGACACGACGGCCGCGACGGCAAGCCGCGCCGTGGACGTGCTCGAGGAGCTCGGGTTCGTCGAGCGGGGCAAGGACTCCGAGGACGGCCGAGCGATCGCGCTCACCGCGACGGCCAAGGGCCGCCGCTGGACCGCCGGGCGTCAGGCGAAACTCTGCAAGGTGCTGGAGACGCTCGACGACGCAGTCGTCACGCCGAGCCTGCTCGACCACCTGTCGCGGCTCAGCGCGGCGCTCCGCGAGGCGTCCGGGCACGACGAAGTGAGCCGCAGCGCGCTCCTCTCGCGCTGACTCGCCTTCGGCGAGCCCGGCTACGCCTTGAGCTCGCGGCGCCTCTACATGCCCATCGCGTGGTATCCCGAGTCGACGTAGAGCGTCGTCCCGGTGACGTTCGCGGCACCGTCGGAGAGCAGATAGGCGGCAGCCGAGGCGACGTCCTCGGCGCCGATGTGACGGTGGAGCGGCGAGCGCTCCTCGACGATCGACTCCATCGTCGGGAAGCCCGCAATCGAGCGCGCGGCCAGCGTGCGCACCGGCCCGGCCGAGACCGCGTTCACGCGGATGTTGCTCTGCCCGAGGTCCCACGCGAGGTAACGCACCGATGCGTCGAGCGTGGCCTTCGCAACGCCCATGACGTTGTAGTGGGGCACTGCGCGGACGCCGCCGAGGTACGTCATCGTCACGATCGAGCCGCCGCCCGGCGCCGCCATCAGCGGCTCGGCCGCGCGCGCGGTCGCGACGAGCGAGTACGCACTGACGTCCACCGCCATCCAGAAGCGGTCGCGGGGCGTGTCGGTGAACCTGCCCTCCAGGTCCTCGGCGGCCGCGAACGCAACGGAGTGGACGAGGATGTCGAGCTGCCCATCGAACACGGTGGCGACCTCGTCGAAGACGCGCGTGACGGCGTCGTCGTCGCGGACGTCGAGCTCGGTGACGAGCGGGCTTGCGACCGACTCCGCGAGCTCGCGGACGCCCTTCTCGATCCGCTCGCCCTGAAAGGTGAACGCGCAGGTCGCGCCCCCGTCCGCAAGCCGCTTTGCGATCGCCCACGCGATCGAGCGTTTGTTGGCGACACCGAGGACGAGCGCACGTTTGCCCGCGAACACGGGCGGACTCTAATTCAGGGAGCAACTTCGGGCTGTTCGGCTACTGTGGCTCCTCCGTGCGCCGCCTTCTTCTCGCCTCGGCGCTCCTCGTCCTCGTGGCGGCGACGTCGGCCCAAGCCGCGCTGCAGCCCCTGCGCCCGGACCTCCGGGAGGCTGCGCCCCCGCGCGTGCGCGCGGGCGTGATCCATATCCCGTCGCTCCACGAGCGGACGACGACACGCGTGATCGTGCGTCTGGCCGCACCGCCGCTCGCCGCCTGGAGCGGAGCGCGCACCCTCTCGTCGGCCTCGCGCGCCCAGCGGCTCGACCTGTCGAGCGCGAGCTCCCGCGCCTACCTCGCGAAGCTCGCCCGCCTGCAGGCGGCCGCCGTCGCCCAGGTGACGGCGGCGATCCCGAGCGCCCAGGTGCAGGAGCACTACCGGGTGATCCTCGACGGCTTCGCGGTCTCGCTTCCTGCGAAGAAGCTGCCGGCGCTGCTGCGGCTCAAGGCCGTGAACAAGGTCTATCCGAGCCTCGGCTACTTCGCAACGATGGACCGCGGCCCGAGCGTGATCGACGCCACGCAGTTCGAGGCGGCGAGCGGCGACGTCGGCCAGGGGGTCAAGATCGGCGTCGTCGACACGGGCGTCGACTCGTCGAGCCCGTTCCTGTCGCCGAACGGCTACTCCTACCCGAGCGGCTTCCCGAGGGGCGACACGAAGCTGACGACGCCGAAGGTGATCGTCGCGCGCGTCTTCCCGGGGCCGGTTCGCGACGACAAGAGCAACGTGCCGTTCGACAACACGGAGCCGCACGGAACTCACGTCGCGGGCATCGCCGCCGGCGACGCCGGCACGGCCGCACCGGCCGGCCCCGACCATCCGGCGACGAGCGGCCTGTCGGGAGTCGCGCCGAAGGCGTGGATCGGCAACTACCGCGTGTTCACGGTGCCGACGCCGCTCGGCCACGAGGCGAACACACCGGAGATCGTCGCCGCGTTCGAGTCGGCGGTCGAGGACGGCATGAACGTCATCAACTTCTCGGGCGGCGGGCCGCAGACCGATCCGGCGAACGACGCGATGTACGAGGCGATCCACAACACGGTGCTCGCCGGCGTGACACCGGTGATCGCCGCGGGCAACGACCGCGAGGACTTCGGCTTCGGCACGGCCGGCTCGCCGGGCAGCGCACCGGACGCGATCACCGTCGCCGCGGTCTCGAACTCTCATGTCTTCGCACCGGCGCTGTCGGTGCAGGGCGGGCCGCCGAGCCTGGGCGCCGTCCCGATTCAGGGCAACGGCACCAGGTTCCCCGGAGGGTGGTCGACGCTGAACCAGACGCTCGTCGACGCCGGCTCGATCGTCGGGACGGACGGGAAGCCCGTCGACCCGTACCTGTGCGGCACGGTGTCCGAGCCGAACTCGAGCGCCGGCACGTTGCCCGCGGGATCGCTCACCGGGAAGATCGTCCTGCTTCTGCGCGGCAACTGCACGTTCTCTTCGAAGGCGATGCGCGCGCAGCGCGCCGGCGCGGCGGGGATGATCTTCGTCGACAACCGCCCCGGTGAGGCCAACCCGATCCCGCTCGTGCTGCCGCTGCCGGTCGGGATGATCTCCGACCTCGACGGCAAGGTCATGCGCGCCTACATGGCGCAGAACGGCGGGCGTGCGTCGATCCGCGTCTCGAGCTCGATCCAGGAGATCCCGACCGGCCGCTCAGGCGTGATCACGAGCTTCTCCTCGGCCGGCCCGACCGCGTTCGGCTACGACCTCAAGCCCGACATCGCGGCGCCCGGCCTCGACGTGCTGTCGTCGACGCCGCCGCGCACCACGGGCTCGACCTTCGCCGTCTTCGCGGGCACGTCGATGGCGACGCCTCATATCGCCGGCGCCGCAGCGGTGCTGGTCGAGCGCCACCCGAACTGGGCGCCGTGGCAGATCAAGTCGGCGCTGATGTCGACCGCCGGCGCGGCGTGGGGCGACACGGCCCGGACGCAGGAGGCCTCGGTGCTGCTCGAAGGCGCCGGGCTCGCCGACGTCGGCGCGGCCGACGACCCGAAGGTGTTCACGGCACCGCAGTCGCTCTCGTTCGGGCGCATCGACGTCTCGACCGGAGCGCAGGTGCGGTCGATGCTGCTGATGGCATCGGATGCGGGCGACGGCGCCGGGACGTGGTCGCTGTCGGTTGCGCCGCAGTCGCAGACGGCGGGAGTCACCATCGACGTTCCGCAGCAGCTCTCCCTCGCACCCGGCGGCGACGCCGAGGCGCCGGTGATCATCCGCGCCGACGCGAGCGCGGCGACGGGCTGGAACAACGGCTTCATCGTGCTCACCGGTGCCGGAGTGACCCGCCGCGTCCCGTACTCGGTCTTCGTCGAGCGGCCGGCCCTGCGCACGATCACGCCGGTTCGGCTGAAGAAGCTCCAGACCGGCAGCACGGCGGTCGGCCAGAGCAAGGTGACGACGTACTGCTGTCCGTCGGCGCCGTTCGGGCCCGCACCCACGTACACCGGCCCGCCGATGAACGAGGACGGGGCCGAGCATCTCTACTGGACGTCGATCGACCGGCCGGTCGTGAACTTCGGCGTCTCCGTCCTCGCGGCGACGCCGGGCTCGCTCGTCGATCCGTTCGTGCTCGGTTCGCAGGACGAGAACGACGTGCAGGGCTACGCCGGGATCCCGACCGACGTGAACGACCTGACCTACGACTGCGGGTCTCGACGTCGGCGCCGCCGGCGCGCAGTTCCCACGCCTGCAGCGCTTCTACATCGCCCTCGACTCGCGCGCAGATCCCTTCACCAACCGGCCGTTGAAGGGCTCGTACCTGCTCAACTCGTGGGTCAACGACGTCACACCGCCCGGCCGTGCGCCTCCTGACGACGCGGGTCAGCGCCGGGCGGCCGCTGATCGTGGCGCAGGCGGCCGACGCCGGCTCCGGAGTCGATCCGCTCTCGCTCGTCTTCAGCTACGGCGGCGTGCTGATCGGCGCGTCCGCGTACGACCCGCTCACCGGCATCGTCGTCTTCGGGTTGCCGTCGCAGGCGCCGAAGCTGACGCCGGGCACCAGGCGCACCGTCGTCGTCGCCTCGGACTACCAGGAGGCGAAGAACATCGACACGGTCGGGTCGAACCTCTATCCCAACACCGCCTTCCGCAGGACGAAGCTGAAGGTCGTCGACGGGCCCGCCGTGTCGTGGATCGAGCCTCCGGCGAACGTATGCGCCCTGAAGCACGACCGCCTGACGGTCGTGGCCGGCTCGACGACCAAGGTGATGTCGGCGAGCTTCAGCGACGGCAGCCACACGATCGGCACGGACAAGAGCGGCCCCGGCGGCGTCTTCTCGGTCGCCTGGAACACGAGCTCGCTCGCGAAGGGAAAGCACCTGCTGTCGGTGACGGTCGTCGACCGGTCGGGGCGCAAGGCTGCGTCCGGCCGGCTGATCCGCGTGTGCAAGTAGCAGTCGTCTCGGGCGCCTCCTCCGGGATCGGCGCCGAGCTCGTCTCGCGGCTGCGCACCCGCGGGTGGCGCACCGTCGGCCTCTCGCGTCGCCCATCCGACGCGGACGAGGACGAGCAGTGCGACGTCGCCGACCGGGCGGCCACGCAGGCCGCAGCAGCGCGCGTGCTCGAACGCCACCCGACGCATCGACCTGCTCGTGTGCAACGCCGGCGTCCCGGCAGGCGGGGGCTTCCTGACGGCGGCGCCCGAGCGGATCGAGGAGACGATCCACGTCAACTACCTGGGCGCCGTCTGGACGGTGCTCGCGTTCCTGCCCGGGCTTCACGCCTCCTCGCACGTCGTGAACGTCGTCTCGATCGCCGGCACGATCGCGGGCGGCCCCTACTCGGCGTCGAAGCACGCCCAGCTCGCGTTCTCGCGCTCGCTCGCGGTCGAGCTCGCACCCCGCGGGATCAACGTGCACACGGTCAACCCCGGCTACGTCGAGACCCCGGGGTTCCCGAAGCGCGGTCGCGTGGGACCGCTCGCCGAGCGGATCGTCGTCGACCCGCCCTTCGTGGTCGACCGCCTGCTCGCCGCAGTCGAGCACAATCGCCCCGAGATCGTCGTCCCGCGCTGGTACCGGCCGGCGGCCTGGGTGCAGGCGCTCGCGCCCGGCGCGCTCACCCACGCGCGACGCGCGCACCATCGCCTCACCGCGCGCAAGTAACAGTCTGCTATTGGCTGCGGTCTGAGCCGGTCTACCGCGTGAGCACGTACCAGCCGATCTCGGCCTCGTAGTCGCCCGGGGCAAGCGCGCGCGCCGTCTCGCGCTCGGGCCCTGCGCAGCCGGCGAGGTCGAGGTAGGACTCGAGCTCGCGCCGCTCGTGCACGATCTCGGCGCGGCGCAGGACGAGCCCGTTGGAGTCGAACAGGCCGCGCAGGTCCCCGTCGGAGAGCAGGCGGGTGGTCGACGGGTCGCGCGCGCGCTCGAACGTGTTCAGGGCGACCGCGGCGAGCGGGTCGACGGGCGCGAGCTGGTCGACGACGAGCAGCGTCCCGCCCGGTCGCGTCACGCGGACGAGCTCGGCGACGAGCAGCTCGGGCCGCGGCGTGTGGTGCAGCGTGACGAGCGTTCCCGCCACGTCGAACGAGAACGACTCGAGCTCGAGGTGCTCGCCGTCGCCGACGAGCGCGGCCGACGTTCGGCGGGCGCCGCGGCGCAGTAGGCGCTCGACCTGCTGCGGCATCGCGCTCGACGGCGACGACCTCGCGCACGCGCGGCGCCAGCGCGAACGCCAGCGCACCGAGGCCCGACCCGACGTCGAGGGCGCGCTCGCTTCCGTCGAGCGACGGCAGCAGATCGGCCAGCCGCGCGGCCAGCGCCTCCGCACGCTCGGCCTGCAGCGCCGCGCGCCGGTCGAGGTCGGTCATGCTGCCGACCACCACCCTCGTCGCTCGGTTCGGCGCGGCCGCGCCGATCCCGCAGGCGAGCTCGTAGGTGATCGTGCCGGCGACGCGCGCGTGCGTCTCGAGCGGCACGTCACCGCCGACGATCGTCACCGCCGTGCCGGCGAGCCGCCTCACGGTCGAGCTCGACGGCGATCGCGTCCATCGACACGGTGCCGACGCACGCTGCTCCGGCGCTCGCCGTCGACGACCACCTCGGTGCCGGTGAGGTCGCGGCGGAACCCGTCGCCGTACCCGACCGGGACGATGCCGATCCAGGTGTCGCGCTCGGCGACGAACCGTCGTCCGTAGCCGGTCGACTCGCCCGCCCGCAGCAGCTTCGTCTGGGCGATCTCGCTGCGCCACGACAGCACCGGCTCGAGCCCGTCGGCGGCGGCGTCCCCGCCGAACGGCGACAGCCCGTAGAGCGCGATCCCGCAGCGGACCGCATCGAAGCGCGACTCGGGCAGCCGCAGAGCGTCGCCGCACTGTTGGCCACGTGGCGGACGAGGTGCGAGAGGTGGTCGGTCGCCTCGCGGAAGCGCTCGAGCTGCAGACGGGCGAAGTCGAGATCCGAGTCGGCGGTCGCGAGATGCGTCATCAGGCCGACCACCTCGCGGGTCGGCGCCGGCAGCTCCGACAGCCCCCAGCGTCCCATGCCGGTGTCGAGCTTCAGGTGCACCTCGACACCCTCCGGGATCCGACCGTCGGCGACCGCCAGCTCGAGGCGCGCGTCGCGGGCGATCGCGACCTCGCCGCGGCGCGGCCGGTCCGAGCACGAGCATGCGCGCGTCCGGGAAGGCGTCGCGGAGCTCGAGCGGCCTCGGCGACGGTCGCGACGCAGAGCGCAGTCGCACCGCCGTCGAGCGCGGCGTTCGCGCAGTCGCTCGCGCCGTGGCCGTAGGCATTTGCCTTGACGCACCGCCCAGAGCTCGGCGCCGCCGAGCGCGCGCAGCAGCGTCCGCGCGTTCCGCCGCAGGGCGCCGAGGTCGATGGTGATCTCGCTGCGTCCTTCCATCGTCACTGGAGCGGCGCGCGCTGCAGCCCGTGCCCCGCCAGCGCCAGCCGCAGCGCGGGCAGCAGGTCCGAGGCGACCGACGCCGACCGGCGGCTCGACGAGCTCCGAGGCAATGCCGTGCGCGACCGCAGCGGACGCGGCGGCGAGCCGAGCCTCGACACCCTTCGCGAGGAACGCGGCGACGATCCCGGTCAGGACATCACCGGAGCCGGCCGTCGCCAGCGCCGGCGTCCCGTAGCCGGCGACGAGCACGCCCTCACGCGGGGCCGCGACGAGCGTGTCCGCGCCCTTGAGCAGCACGACCGACGCCGAAGCAGCGAGGCTGCCCGCGGACCGCGTCGAGCCGATGCGCGTCGATCTCGTCGCTCGTCGTCCCGAGCAGCGCGGCCAGCTCCCCGGCGTGCGGCGTGAGCACCGTCGACGCGCCGCGGGCGAACGGCTCGAGCTCCCAGAGGGCGTCGGCGTCGAGCACGACCGGGCAGTCGAGACGCTCGAGCAGGACGCGGACGAGCTCGACGGTGCCGTCGCTGCGCCCGAGCCCTGGGCCGATCGCCACCGCGTCGGCCTTCTCGGCCGCCTCGACCACGGCGTCGGCCGACCGCGGGAGCAGCCGCCCCGCGTTGTCCTCGGGGAGCGGGTGCTTGACGGCCTCGAGCAGCATCGACTCGAGCACCGGCAGCGTCGACTCGGGTGCGCCGACGGCCACGTAGCCCGCATCGGCCCGGTAGGCGGCGAGCGCGCAGAGCACCGGCGCACCCGTCAGGCCCCGGGAGCCTCCGACGACGAGCACCGACCCGGCCGAGTACTTCGTCGAGTCCGAGCGTTTCCGCGGCAGGTCGAGCAGCACCGAGGCGGGAACGAGCGCGTGCTCGTGCTCCCGCGGGCGGAGCCCGAGCGGCGCGACGGTCACGGAGCCCGCGTGCGCACGCCCCGGCGCGACGGCGAGCCCGACCTTCGCCGCGCCGAAGGTCACGGTGACGGCGGCGCGAATCGCGGCGCCCGGGACCTCGCCGGTCGAGGCGTCCACGCCCGACGGGACGTCGATCGCGACGACCGGGCGATCCGCCGCGTTGATGAGGTCGATCATGCGCGCGGCGTCCTCACGCGGTGGGCCCTCGAGGCCGATCCCGAGCAGCGCGTCGACGATGACGTCCGGGCTCGCCGAGGTCGCCGACGCCCTCGACGACCTGGACGTCGCGCCCCGCCTCGCCGAGCACGCGCGCGCAGATCTTCCCGTCACCGCCGTTCTTGCCCCGGCCGCACACCACCGTGACGCGCCCGGGGAACGACCGCAGCACGACCTCGGCGACCGCAGTCCCCGCGCGTTCCATCAGCTCGTCGAGCGATCCCGGATGCGCGTCCTCCGCCGCGCGAGTCTCGGCCGCGGTGAGCAGCGGGAGCAGCCTCATCCGCTGTTCACCTCGTCGACGACGACCGCGATCGCCGCGGCGAGCTCGCGGGAATGCGTCATCGACAGCTCGATGCGGCCGGCGCCGACCCGCTTCGCCCAGGCGGCCGTTCGCCCCGCGAGGTAGACGCCGGGCTTCGGGCGGCCGCGGATCTCGATCTCCTTCCACGTGAAGAGCACGCCCGAACCGAGTGCCTTGCCCACGGCTTCCTTGGCGGCGAAGCGTCCCGCGTAGTGCTGCGGCGGGTTCGGCTTCGAGTCGCAGTAGGCGCGCTCGGCCTCGGTGAAGCAGCGTTCCTTGAAGTCGTCGCCGTGCCGCGCGAGGGCGTGCCGGATCCGCTCGATCTCGATCAGGTCGACGCCGACGCGCACGATCTTCAGGGATTCCGCTCGAGCCAGTCGGGCAGCTGGGCGATCGAGGAGACGATGCCGTCCGGCTGCACCCGTGAGCGCTCGAGGTCGTCCGGCCGGAACTTCCCGGTTCGCACGAGGACGGTGCGCAGGCCGTTGGTGCTCGCCCCCAGGATGTCGCCCTCGAGGTCGTCGCCGACCATCCAGGTGAGCGACGGGTCCGCGTCGAGCGCCTCGAGCGCCGCTGCGAAGTAGGCGGTGCTCGGCTTCCCGAGCACGGTCGCCTCGGTCTCGGCGGCGTACTCGAGGCCGGCGACGAACGCGCCGGCGTCGAGCCGGGCGCCGTCGGCCGTCTGCCACCACCGGTTCTTGTGCAGGCAGTAGAGCTCGGCACCCGCCTCGAGCTCGTGGAACGCGCGGTTCAGGTTCAGGTACGAGAACACGCGACCCGTCTCTTCTCCCTCCGCCGCGCCGCCGAGCAAGACCGCGTCCACGTTCATCCCGACGAGCTGCAGGCCGTTCAGGTCGTCGAGCATTCCGGGCATCGTCAGCGCGAGGACGCGCTTCCCGGCGAGCACGCGAGCGGCGACGCTGCCGGTCGTCTGCAGCTCGTCGGGCTCCAGCGTCGACCCCGATCGTTCGTAGCTGCTCGACCAGCTGCGCGCGCGACTGGGTCGTCGAGTTCGTGACGAAGCGAATCCGGTGCCCGGCGTCACGAAGTCGCCTCACCGCGGCGGCCGCACCGGCGATCGGCGCCCCCGAAACGTGCAGCACCCCGTCGACGTCGAGGAGAATCGCCGCCATGGAGGCCGAGTCTATTCGGTCGGAGATCGCGTTCCGGTTCTCGCGCTCGAGCGGCCCCGGCGGCCAGCACGCGCAGAAGAGCTCGACGCGGGTCGAGGCGCTCTTCGACGTCGAGGGCTCGGAGGCGCTCTCGGAGCGTGAGCGTCGACTCGTCCTCGAGCGTCTAGGCCCGGTCGTGCGGGCGGTCGCGCAGGACGAGCGCTCGCAGGTCCGGAACCGCGAGCTCGCGACCGAGCGGATCCTCGAGCAGCTGCGAGAGGCCGTGCGGATCCGCCGCGCGCGGAAGCCGACCGCGCCGACCGCGGCGTCGCGGGAGCGGCGGCTCGACGACAAGAAGCGGCGCGGCGAGACGAAGCGCCTGCGCCGCGAGCTCGACTAGATGATTGATTCCTAAGTGCCGTGGATGCGGGGAGGGACTGCACCAAGCAGTGTGGACGACTCGACCGGTGGCAAGGCCGAAGCCTTGACGCCGGGCGAGGCGGCCGCAATGCGCCGCGTGCAGGCCCCCATCCGCGCCGCGCCGACTTGGGAATCAATCATCTAGAGGTTCGGCCGGTGGCCGCGGCGCTCGACCGGGCGCGAGTCGACGCCGTAGCGGGCGGCGAGCAGGCACACGGCGATCACGGCCAAGAGAAAGAGGAACGCTGCCATGCCCTGATCGTGCCTCAGCAGGGACTATCAGCACAAATGCTTGTAATACTGATATCGATCATGAAACACGATCAATGGCTGGGAGTCGAACTGCGGCACTTTGCGGCGCTGCGCGCGGTTGCCGAGGAGGGATCGTTCGGGCGCGCGGCGGAGCGGCTCGGCTACACCCAGTCGGCCGTCAGCCAGCAGATCGCGACGCTCGAGCGGCTCGTCGGCGAGCAGCTCGTCGAGCGGCCGGGCGGGCCGCGGGCCGTCTCGCTGACCGAGGCGGGACGGCTCCTGCTCCGCCACGCCGAGTCGATCGTCGGGCGGCTGCAGGCGGCCCAGGCGGACCTCCACGCACTGCAGGCGGGCGAGGCGGGGACGCTCCGCGTCGGCACCTTCCAGTCGGTCGGCGCGCGCCTGCTCCCGGCGATCATGCGCAGCTTCGCCGAGCAGTGGCCGAAGATCGAGGTGATGCTCGAGGAGCTCGAGGACGACGAGAGCGTCCGTGCGATCGAGCTCGGCACGATCGACGTCGGCTTCGTGCAGCTCCCGGTCGGCGAGGCGCCGCTCGAGACGGTGGAGCTGCTCCATGACCCGTACGTGCTCATCGTCGCCGCGGCGTCGCCGCTCGCACGCCGCCGGCCGACGCTCCGGGAGGTCGCCGCCCAGACGCTCGTCGGCTTCCGCGACCACCAGGCGACGCGCCCCGTCGCGGCTGCCTTCAACGCGGCCGGGCTCGAGCCGCACTGGACCTTCCGGTCGAACGACAACCCGACGGTGCAGGGTCTCGTCGCGGCGGGGCTCGGGGTCGCCGTGATGCCGAGGCTCACCGTCGACCCGGCCGACAAGCGAATCGCGATCGTCGACCTCGCCGAGTCGATCCCGCCGCGCATCATCGCCGTCGCCCAGCACCGCGACCGCTACACCTCGCCTGGGCTGCGCGCGTTCGTCGAGACGGCCCGCGCCGCCGCCGCTACTCGACCGTGACGGTCTTCGCCAGGTTCCGCGGCTGATCCACGTTCAGGCCGCGTAGGCGTGCGATGCGATAGGCGAGCAGCTGCAGTGGGAGCACCGCGAGAGCGGCCTGCAGGAACGCAGGCGACTCCGGCACGAAGATCACGTCGTCGGCGTGGTGCTGGATGTCCTCGTTGCCGTCGGTGGCGATCGCGATCACGTGGGCGCCGCGTGCCCTCGTCTCCTGGATGTTGGAGACGATCTTGTCGTAGACGTGGATGCGCGTCGCGACCACGACGACCGGTGTCCCTTCCTCGAGCAGCGCGATCGGGCCGTGCTTCATCTCGCCGGCCGAGTACGCCTCGGTCGGGATGTACGAGATCTCCTTGAGCTTCAGCGCGCCCTCGAGCGCCACGGGAAGCCCGACGTGCCGGCCGAGGTAGAGGAAGAACGGCCGGTCGTGGAAGCGTTGCGCGATCTCCTCGATCGGATGGTCGCCGTCGAGGAAGCGCTGCATCTTCCGCGGCAGGTCGTAGAGCTCGTCGAGGATGAACTCGACCTCGTCGCGGCGGCAGCGTCTCGCGGGCCTGGGAGAGCTTGAGCCCGATCAGGAAGAGGAGCGCAACCTGCGCCGTGAACGTCTTCGACGCGGCGACGCCGACCTCGAGCCCGGTTCGCGTGTAGAGGACCGAGTCGACCTCGCGCGTGATCTGCGAACCCATCATGTTGGTGATCGCGACCGTACGCGCGCCCTTCTCGCGTGCGAGCTTCATCGCCTGGATCGTGTCGCGCGTCTCGCCCGATTGCGAGATTCCGATCACGAGCGTCCCCGGATCGACCACCGGGTTGCGGTAGATCCACTCGCTCGCGACGTCGGGCTCGACCGGAACGCGCGCCCACTCCTCGATCGCGTACCGGCCGACGACACCGGCGTGGTAGGCCGTACCGCACGCCACGATCACGATCCGGCGCAACTGTCGCAGCCCTTCCTCGTCGAGGCCGAGCCCCTCGAGGACGAGGGTGCCGTGTCGCACCCGGTCGCCGATCGTCTCGGCGACGCCCTCGGGTTGCTCGTAGATCTCCTTGAGCATGAACGTCTCGTAGCCGGAGCGCTCGGCCGCGGCGTCGTCCCAGTCGACGTCGATCGTGTCGTGCTGGACGGTCTCACCCGTGGCTGCGTCGACGTAGCTCACCCCGTCGCAGGTGATTCGCGCGACATGACCGTCGTCCGGGAAGTGGACGTGGCGCGTCTCGGCGAGGAACGCGGCGAGGTTCGAGGCGAGGAAGTTCTCGCCGTCGCCGAGCCCGACCACCATCGGCGTCTGATGACGCACACCGACGAGCTCGCCGGGATGGTCGCGGTGGATGACCACGAATGTGAAGTGACCTTCGAGCCGTCCGTACGTGACCCGGACCGCCTCGACGAGGTCGCCCCCATACGCGTCCTCGACGAGATGCACGACGACCTCGGCGTCGGTCTCCGAGCTGAACCGGTGACCGGCTGCGATCAGCTCCTCGCGCAGCTCGCGGTAGTTCTCGATGATCCCGTTCAGGACGATTGCCGTGCGCTGCTCGTCGCACGCCGTGAGCGGGTGGGCGTTCTGCTCGGTCACGCCGCCGTGGGTCGCCCACCGCGTGTGCCCGAGCCCGGTGGTCGCCTGCGAGCCGAGCCCGGCGGCGGCCTCCTTCAGGTTGTCGAGGTTCCCGACCGCGCGGATGTACTCGAGGCCGTCGGCCTCGAGCAGGGCGAGGCCCGCCGAGTCGTACCCGCGGTACTCGAGTCGCTCGAGCCCCTTGATCAGTAGCGGCTGGGAGGGACGGGGCCCGACGTATCCGATGATCCCGCACATTCGTCGACTCCTTCCTCCCACGGGGCTGGCACAACCGGTTCTTCCCGAACACGGCCTCTGGAAACGGAAAAGCCCGGCTTGGGGCCCGTTCCAGCGGCGGAACGGTCAGCCGAGCTCTCGACGGACGAGAGTCGCGATCCTAGCACAGGCCTCCTCGGCCTCCCCTGCGTCGCGAGCCTCGGCGAGGACGCGGATCACCGGCTCCGTGCCCGACGGGCGCACGAGCACGCGGCCCGCCTCGCCCCAGGCGTCGTTCACGCGCTCGACCTCGGCGACGAGCGCCGGCGTCAGCTCCATCGAGTCGACGCGGACGTTCTCCTTCGCCTGCGGGAAGATGTGCATCACCGCCGCAAGCTCGCTCAGCGGACGGCCGTCGCAACGCGCCGCGAGCAGCAACCCGGCCGCGAGCCCGTCACCGGTGACGTGGTCGCGCAGGTAGATCACGTGGCCCGACTGCTCGCCGCCGAGCAGCCCGCCCTCGCGCTCGAGCGCCTCGAGGACGTAGCGGTCGCCGACGTCTGTCGTGACGACGCGAATGCCGTGCTCGCTTCATCAGCTCGTGGAGGCCCAGGTTGGCCATCACCGTGACCGCGACGAGATCGACGTCGAGATCGAGCGCGAGAATCGCGACGATCTGGTCGCCGTCGACCAGCTCGCCGTTCTCGTCGACCGCGAGCATGCGGTCGCCGTCGCCGTCGAACGCGATCCCGAGGTCGTAGCCGAGCTCGACGACCGTGCGCTGCAGCAACGCCAGTGTCGGTTGCGCCGCAGCCGACGTTGATGTTCGAGCCGTCGGGCTCGTCGCCGATCGCGTGAACCTGTGCGCCGCATTGCTCGAACGCCGCCGGGGCGAGGCCCGGAGTACGCGCCGTTCGCGCAGTCGACGACGATCCGTAGCCCGGACAGATCGGCGCCGAATCGGTCGAGCACGTGCTCGAGGTAGGAGTCGGTCGCGATCTCGACGCGCTCGATCGTCCCCTGGTCGTCGCGGCCGGCGCCGCAGCGAGCAGCGCCTCGATCTGCTCTTCCGACGCATCGGAAAGCTTACGGCCCCTCGAGTCGAAGAACTTGACGCCGTTGTACTCGGGCGGGTTGTGCGACGCGGAGATGACCACCCCGAGGTCGAGCGCGAGCAGCGCGACGGCCGGCGTCGGCAGCACGCCGCCGAGGATGCAATCGCCGCCCGCCGAGACGACCCCGCGCGCGAACGCCTCCTCGAGCTCGCGTCGCCCGAGCCCCGGGTGTCGCGTCCGACGAACACCTTCGCGGCGCCGGTCCAGAGCGACGCAGCGCGCCCGAGCCGCTCGACGAGCTCCGGCGTGATCGTCTCGCCCACGACTCCGCGGACACCGTCGGTGCCGAAGTGCCTGCGCGCCACGACGAGCGGCGCTGTTAGCGCTTGCTGAACTGCGGCGCCTTGCGGGCCTTGTGCAGTCCGGCCTTCTTGCGCTCGACGATCCGTGCGTCGCGCGTCAGGAAGCCCGCCCGCTTGAGCAGGCACGCGAAGCTCCGGGTTGATCTCGACGAGCGCGCGCGCGACGCCATGGCGGATCGCGCCGGCCTGGCCGGACGGGCCGCCTCCGTGCACGCGCACGCGCAGGTCGTACTGGCCCTCGGACATCGGCGGTCTTGAGCGGCGCAGTGGCCAGGACGCGATGCCAGAGGCGCGGGAAGTAGTCCTCGAGCGACTTGCCGTTGATCCACGTGGCGCCGTCTCCGGGCCGGAGGATGACGCGCGCGACCGACGTCTTGCGCTTCCCGGTGCCGCGATATTGAGCCGGAGTCGACATCTACACCTCGATCTTGGTCGGAGCCTGCGCCTCGTGCGGATGCTCGGCGCCGGCGTAGATCTTCAGCTTCGTCAGCTGCGCGCGACCGAGACGGTTGCGCGGCAGCATTCCCTTGACGGCCTTGCGCAGCACCTCGGTCGGCTGCCGTTCGAGCTGCTCGCGCAGCGTGCGCTCGCGCAGCCCGCCCGGGTAGCCCGAGTGCCGGTAGTACATCTTCTCGTCGAGCTTCTTGCCGGTGACCGCGATCTTCTCGGCGTTCACGACGACGACGAAGTCGCCGGTGTCGACGTGCGGTGTGTACTGCGGCTTGCCCTTGCCGCGCAGGCGCTCGGCGATCTGGGTCGCGAGCCGCCCGAGGGTCTGCCCCTCGGCGTCCACGAGGTACCAGTCGCGCTGAATCTCGCCCGGTTTGGCGTTGTACGTCTTCATACGGAGAAACGGCGGACCAAGGCGTCCGCCGGGCGCGAACTGTAGCAGCCCGCGCCGGAAATCCGCCAGGCCGCCCCGGCTCGGATGGCGTAGATACGGCACTCCGAGCGCTTCGGCGGCGACCCGCCCCACACCGAGCGTCACCCGCCCGCGGGCCAGCTCGACGGCGAACTCACAGCCCGCCCGGACCTCGGCAGCGGTCGGGCGGCGGTTCGAGACGGCCGTCCCGGGATGCGTCGGCACGACGTTCCAGAGCAGGGTGTCCTCCTCGAGGCGAGAGCTCCCGAGCACGCGGTGCATCATCGTGGCCGTCGCCTCGGAGGGGCCTGAGCCGGTCAGCTGCCGCTCCGAGGTGAACGGGATGCCCGGAGACGCGCGCTCCCCGGTACCCGGGCGCCTCACCGACGAGCAGCAGCGGCGCAGCCGCACGCGAGTCGAGATACTCCTCGAGCCGGCGGACGCGGGCATCGGCGCCGGCGCCGTCCCGGTAGAAGTTCCACGTCTTTCCGATCCGGGCGGCGAGGAGCCTGTCGATGAACGAGCGCATCGAGACCACGACTCTGACCGATGGCGGCCAGCAGCCGTCGGATGTGGCGCGCAGGGTCGCCGCCTTCATCGACGGCGCGTCGCACCGGCTCGACCTGGCGCAGTACGACTTCAACCTCGGCGAGACTACGCGCCCGATCGTCGCCGACGCGATCACGCGCGCAGCCGCGCGCGGCGTGCGAATGCGGTTCGTCTACAACGTCGACCACCCGGCGCCGATGCCGGTGCCGCCGCCTTCGGAGCCCGACGTCGAGCTCATCGCCAGCCTGCCGGTGGAGGCGAAAGGCGATCGCCGGTATCCCGGATCTGATGCACCACAAGTACGTCGTGCGAGACGGCTCGGTCGTCTGGACGGGGTCGATGAACTGGACCGACGACTCGTGGTCGCGCCAGGAGAATGTCGTCGTCGTCGTCACCGACTCGACGATCGCGAAGGCGTTCGAGCTCGACTTCGAGCAGCTGTGGACGACGGAGGACGTGATGCGCACCGGTTTCGTCGATCCGCGCAACGAGGACGGGATCCGCGCATGGTTCACACCGGGGCACGGCGAGGACCTGTCGGCGCGGATCTCGAAGCTGATCCGGCGGGCGCGCAGACGCGTACGGATCTGCTCGCCGGTGATCACCACGGGCCCGGTGCTCGGGACGCTCGCCCAGGTCATCGCCGACAAGACGGTCGACGTCGCCGGCTGCGTCGACGCGACGCAGATCCGCGAGGTCGTCCACCAGTGGAGCGAGAACCGGAACATCTCGTGGAAGCTGCCGCTGCTCGAGCACGTGATGGCGGGACCGTTCACGGGCAAGGAGTCGACGCCCTACGGCGCAGGCACCGTGCACGACTTCATGCACGCGAAGATCTGCGTCTGCGACGACACGACGTTCGTCGGCTCGTTCAACCTCTCCCGGAGCGGCGAGAAGAACGCCGAGAACGTGCTCGAGATCGCCGACGCCCAGATCGCCGACCGGCTGGCGGCGTTCGTCGACGAGGTCCGCGTGAAGTACGGCCCGGTCTCGCTGCCGCCCGGTTAGCAACGGGATCGGGGTCTGGCCCGGGTCTGACCCCGGAGGTCCCGGTCGTGCCCCGCAACCCGAGTGCTCATGCCGGTTTTCGGGCGGCGGGGTCTGGCACCGGACCCGGTGCCGGCGAGGGTTCGAGGGTCAGACCCGGGCCAGGCCCGGTTCGTCGCCTACCAGCGCTCCCAGTGGACGAGGTCGGCGGTCGGACGGCGGCGCGCGCGCAGGCGGGAGGTGCCGCGCTCTGCGGTCGGGTCGGGCGCCGGGCGGCCGATCAGCGCGAGGCCGATCGGCACCACCTCGTCGGGGAGGCCGACGATCTCCGAGAAGAGTCGCTTCTGGTCGGGGTGGCCGATGAACGCACCGGCGAGGCCCTCGTCGATCGCCGCCAGGAGCACGAGCATCATCAGCGCGCCGGCGTCGACGTACCAGTAGGGCACGGGCCAGGTCACCTCGACACCGCCCGTCGCGGCGAGCTTGTCGGCCTCGTTGTAGCGCGCGTGGTACAGGGACTCGTCCGCCGAGAGGACGAGGTGAACCGGCGCCTGCGCGACGAACGCCCGCGTCGGCTCGTGGTCGGCGAACGCGTCGGTGAGGGCCCGGCGTCTCTGGTCGTCGGTGACGACGACGATGCTCGAGCCCTGCGTGAACCCACCCGATGGCGCGCGCCGAATCACACCGACGATGCGCTCGATCTGCTCGCGCGGAATCGGCGTCGGCTCGAACGCGCGATGCATGCGCCGGCGCGCGAGGATCTCGCGGAACTCCACGAGGCGCACGGTATAAGGTCGCGGCCGTGAGGTTCGAGTCGAAGACGGCGGTCGTAACCGGAGGTGCGCGCGGGATCGGCGCAGCGACGGCGGCGCGACTCGCGGCCGAGGGCGCACAGGTCGTCGTGGCCGACTTCGACGAACAGGCGGCTGCCGAGACCGCGAAGGCGATCGGCGGCCGCGCGGTGCGCTGCGACGTGACGTCGCAGGCGGACGTCGACGCGGCGGTCGCCGTCGCCGTCGAACTGGGCGGCACCGTCGACCTGCTCGTAACGTGCGCGGGGATCATCCGCGACAACATGCTCTTCAAGATGACCGACGACGACTGGGGGGCGGTCATCGACACGCACCTCAAAGGATCGTTCCTCGCGGCCCGCGCGGCCCAGCAGCACATGGTCGCGCAGAAGAGCGGCAAGATCGTCTTCATCTCGTCGACGTCGGCGCTCGGGAACCGCGGGCAGACGAACTACTCGACGGCGAAGGCGGGCCTGCAGGGGATGACGAAGACGCTCGCCATCGAGCTCGGTCCGTTCAACGTCAACGTCAACTGCGTCGCGCCCGGCTTCATCGAGACCGCCATGACGAAGCAGACCGCAGAGCGGATGGGCGTGCCGTTCGACCAGTTCAAGGAGGCCGTCTCCGCGCAGACGCCGCTCCGCCGCGTCGGCACCCCGGAGGACGTCGCCGGCACGATCGCCTTCCTCTGCTCGGACGACGCCGCCTACGTGTCCGGCCAGGTGATCTACGTCGCGGGCGGCCCGCGGAACTGATCCGCGCGCCCGAAACCGCCGTCGACACACTCACCAAGCCGCGCCGCATCCGCCCCGGTGACACGGTGGCGGTCGTCTCGCCGTCGTTCGGTGCGGCCGGCGCCTGGCCGCACCGCACCGAGCGCGGCACCGCGTACCTCGGGTCGCTCGGCCTGAAGGTCCGGCTCATGCCAAACGCCGCCCTGAACGAGGGCTGGGCGTCGGCGTCACCCGAGGCACGAACGGCCGACCTGCACGCCGCGTTCGCCGACGACGAGGTGGCGGTCGTGCTCGCGTCGATCGGCGGCAACCATTCGAACCAGCTGCTCCCCCTGCTCGACTTCGAGCTGATCCGCGAGCACCCGAAGGTCTTCCAGGGGTACTCCGACATGACCGTCCTGCACTGGGCGATCGCGAAGCACGCCGGCCTCGTCACCTTCTACGGCCCGGCGCTCGTCTCCGAGCTCGGCGAGTTCCCGGAGGTTCTCGCAGAGACCGGCCGCTCCCTGCGCGCCGCGTGGTTCGGCGGCGAGCCGATCGCCTACGAGCCGTCCGCCAGCTGGACCGACGAGTTCCTCGACTGGGAAACGCGCGCCGACCTCGCCCGCCCGCGCGAGCTCCGCCCGAGCGAGGGCTGGGTGACGATCCGGGGCGGAACAGCGCAGGGGCCGCTCCTCGGCGGCTGTCTCGAGACGATCTGCTGGCATCTCAAGGGCTCGAGCGCCTGGGTCGACCCGGAAGGCGCGATCCTGGTGCTCGAGACGTCGGAAGAAGCGCCGCCGCCCCCCTACGTCGACAGCTACCTCACCGATCTCGAGCAGCTCGGCGTCTTCGACGCGGCAGCGGCACTCGTCGTCGCGCGGCCCTACGGCTATGCCGCCGATCAGTCCGAGCGGCTGTGGGAGGTGGTCGCGCGCAGGACAGAGGATTCGGGGATCCCGGTGCTCGCGAACGTCGAGGCCGGCCACACCGACCCGATGGTCACGCTCCCGTTCGGCGTCCCCGCCGAGGTCGACGCGACGCGCAGGAAGCTCCGCCTGCTCGAAGCGGCGACGGCCCGTTAGGCATCGCGCCCGATCGCGTCATACCCGCGGTAGGCGAACGACACGCAGCGGCGAGCCCGGCAGCTCGTCGGCGAGCAGCGAGAACAGCACAGAGTCGCGCCGCGCGCCGCCGTCCTCCTTCGGGTCGAGGCGGCGCGCGGAGCCGTCCCCTCCTCGGTGAACCCCAGCCTGCGCGGAATGCGCAGACTGAGCTCGTTCTCGGGGTCGACCTGGATGTCCACGCGCTCGTAACCGCTCTGCTCGATCGCCGCGCGCGTGAGCACGGCGGTCACCTCGGTGGCGATGCCCTGACCCGTCGCGTCCGCCCGGATCCAGTAGCCGATCTCGATCGACTCGGGGCCGCTGCGCGGGTGGAGCCCGCTACCGCCGAGCAGCCGCGACTCGTCGAACGCGAAAATGCCGTACGTGTAGTTCTCGTCGCGGTCGAACTGGCCGCGGAACATGCGCAGCAGCTCGACCTTCTGGTCGAGGTCCTGCGGCTCGTACCGCGCCCAGGGCATCCAGGGCCGCAGGTGCTCGAGGCTCGAATCGACCGCTTCCTTCAGCAACGCCGCGTCCTCGGGCTCGTAGCAGCGGATGACGAGGCGGTCGGTCTCGATCCGGTACGGCGGCGTTACTCCCACTCGATCGTGGCAGGCGGCTTCGACGTCACGTCGAGCACGACCCGGTTCACCGCGGGGATCTCGTTCACGAGCCGCGAGGCGACCAGCTCGACGAGGTCGTACGGCAGCCGCGCCCAGTCGGCGGTCATCGCGTCCTCGGAGGTCACCGCCCTGAGCGCGATCGGATAGCCGTAGGTGCGCGAATCGCCCTGGACGCCGACGGAGCGGATCGCCGGCAGCACGCAGAACGACTGCCACAGCTCGCGGTAGAGACCGGCGCGCCGCACCTCCTCCTGCAGGATCGCATCCGCTTCGCGCAGCGCCTCGAGCCGCTCCTCCGTCACCTCGCCGATGATGCGGATCGCGAGCCCGGGCCCCGGGAACGGCTGGCGCCAGACCATCCGCTCGGGCAGCCCGAGCTCCTCGCCGACCTTGCGCACCTCGTCCTTGAAGAGCAGCCGCAGCGGCTCGACGAGCTGCATGTTCATGTCCGCCGGCAGGCCGCCCACGTTGTGGTGGGACTTGATCGTCTCGGCGACACCGTCGGTCCCTCCGGACTCGATCACGTCCGAGTAGAGCGTCCCCTGCACGAGCCAGCGCACGTCACCGAGCCTCCCCGCCTCCTCCTCGAACACGCGGATGAACTCCTCGCCGATCCGCTTGCGCTTGTCCTCCGGGTCGACGACGCCGTCGAGCCGCGCGAGGAACCGCTCCTGCGCCTCGACGTGCACGAGCGGGACGTGGAACGTGACCGCCGAACGTCTCGACCACCTGTTCCGCCTCGCCCTTGCGCAGCAGCCCGTGGTCGACGAACACACAGGTGAGTCGATCTCCGACCGCACGGTGCACGATCAGCGCGGCGACCGCTGAGTCGACACCGCCCGAAAGCGCGCACAGCACGCGCTCCGACCCGACCTGCGCCCGGATGCGCTCGACCTGCTCGTCGATCACCGCTGCCGGCGTCCAGACCGGGGACGCGCCCGCGACCTCGTACAGGAAGTTCTCGAGCAGGCCCTGCCCGTGCGGCGTGTGGACGACCTCGGGATGGAACTGCACGCCGTAGAGGCCGCGCTCCTCGTCCTCGAACGCCGCGACCGGCGTTGCCGACGAGGTCGCGACGACACGCGCGCCGGCGGGCGGCTCGACGACGGTGTCGCGGTGCGACATCCACACCGTCTGCTCCGCCTCGAGCCCGGCGAACAGCTCACCGCCGGATGCCTTGAGGTCGGTGCGCCCGTACTCCGATGCCCCGGTGCGATCGACCCGTGCCGCCGAGCTCGAGCGCGAGCAGCTGCGCCCCGTAGCAGATCCCGAGCGTCGGGACGCCGAGCGCGAACACGGACGGGTCGATCCGGGGCGCCCCTTCCGCGTACACCGAAGCGGGCCCGCCGGAGAGGATCAACGCGGCCGGGTTGCGCCGGCGCAGCTCGTCGACGGTCGACCGGTGTGAAACGAGCTCCGAGTAGACGCGTGCCTCCCGCACGCGCCGGGCGATCAGCTGCGAGTACTGGCCGCCGAGGTCGACGACGAGCACGGGGCGATCCTCCGCCGCGGTGGTCGCGGGCACCGGCTCGAGCAGCCGCTCAGCCGCGTCGGTAATTGGGCGCGTCCTTGGTGATCGTGACGTCGTGCGGGTGCGACTCCCGGAGGCCGGCTCCGGTGATGCGCACGAACGACGCGCGCTGCATCGCCTCGATCGTGGGGGCGCCGCAGTAGCCCATTGCCTGGCGCAGGCCGCCGACGACCTGGTGGAGAACGCCGGCGAGCGGCCCCTTGAACGGGACGCGGCCCTCGATGCCCTCGGGGACGAGCTTGTCCACGTCCTCGACGTCGCCCTGGAAGTAGCGGTCCTTCGAGAAGCCGCGGGCCTTCATCGCGCCGAGCGAGCCCATGCCGCGATATTCCTTGAAGCGCTCGCCCTGCTGGAAGACGACGTCGCCGGGCGTCTCCTCGGTCCCGGCGAGGAGCCCCCCGAGCATCACCGTGTCGGCGCCTGCGGCGATCGCCTTCGCAACGTCGCCCGAAGAGGTGATGCCGCCGTCGCCGATCACCGGCACGCCGTGGCGCGACGCGGACTCGGCGACGTCGTAGATCGCCGTCACCTGCGGGATGCCGACGCCGGCCACGACGCGCGTGGTGCAGATGCCGGACGGGCCGATGCCGACCTTGACCGCGTCGGCGCCGGCGTCGATCAGCGCCTCGGCGGCCTCGCCGGTCGCGATGTTGCCGGCGACGAGCTCGAACCCGCCGGGCAGCGCGCGGATGCGCGCGACCATCTCGATCACGCCGGACGAGTGGCCGTGAGCGGTGTCGACCACGAGCACGTCTGCGCCCGCGTCGATCAGCGCGCGAGCGCGGTCGAGCGCGTCGGGCCCGACACCGACGGCCGCGCCGACCCGGAGGCGCCCCTCCGGATCCTTCGTCGCCTGCGGGAACTCGACGCGCTTCGAGATGTCCTTGACCGTGATCAACCCGCGCAGGCGCCCGTCGTGGTCGACGATCGGAAGCTTCTCGATCCGATGCCGGTGCAGGAGCGACTCGGCCTCGCGCAGCGTCGTGCCGACCGGACCGGTGACGAGGTTCCGGGAGGTCATCAACACCGAGATCGGCTGCTCGAGGTCGCGCTCGAAGCGCAGGTCGCGATTCGTGAGGATGCCGACGAGGCGGCCGTCCGCGTCGGTGATCGGCACGCCGGAGATGTGGTAGCGCGCCATCAGCGCGACCGCCTCCGAGACCGGCGCATCGGGCGGGAGCGTGACCGGCTCGCCGATCATGCCCGCCTCCGAGCGCTTCACGCGATCGACCTCGGCCGCCTGGGCCTCGATCGAGAGGTTGCGGTGCACGATCCCCAGGCCGCCCTCGCGCGCGAGCGCGATCGCGAGCCGCGCCTCGGTGACCGTGTCCATCGCCGCCGAGACGATCGGGATCTCGAGCACGATCGTTCGCGTCAGCCGGGCCGCGGTCGAGACGTCGTTGGGGAGCACCGACGACGCGGCCGGCACGAGCAGCACGTCGTCGAAGGTGAGGCCCTCCCGTGCGAACTTCTCGGGGAGCGTGCTCGCAGCGCGCGTCGAGCTCGAGCTTCGGAGCGTCCATCGAGAGATGGTATCCGGGCGCCCCGACGGCAGTCTCTAGGCCTCGACGGGCGCCAGCTCGACGACCTGGACGCCTGCCTGCAGCCGCCCGGCCTGGCGGGGGTCGAACCGCCCGGCGCCCACCTCGAGCGTCGAGGCCGCGCCGGCGGCGACCGCGGCGCGCAACGACTCCTCGGGCGAGCGACCGACGTGGCGCGCGGCGAGGAAGGCGGCCAGCAGCACGTCGCCCGCGCCGACCACCGACACGGCCTCGAGGTGCGGCGCGACGGCCCGGAAGAGCCGGGGCTCCTCGCGCTCCTCGCGCAGCCGGGCGACGCAGCCCGCCTCGGTCGTGATCAGGACGTTGCGCGCGCCGAGCTCGCCGATCCGCTCGAGCGCGAGCCGGAAGTCCTCCTCGTCGTGGAACTCCTGGCCGACGAGCGCCTCCGCCTCGCGCTGGTTCGGAGAGACCAGGAAGGGCTCCGCCTCGAGGCCGATCCGCAGCGGCTCGCCCTCGGAGTCGAGCACCGCGGGGACGTGCCGGCGCGCCAGGTCGCGCGTCGCCTCGGCGTAGAACTCGTCCGCGACGTTGCGCGGCAGCGAGCCGGCGAACACGACGATCTCTGCGCCCTGAGTCAGGTAGTTCAGCTTCTCGCGCAGCGTCCCGAGCTCTTCCTCGGAGACCGACGGCCCCCATTCGTTGATCTCGGTGTACGTGCCGCCGGCCGGGTCGATCACCGCTGTCGACGTGCGCGACTCGTCGTCGATGCGCACGAAGTCGTTCAGCACGGCCTCGCGCGTGAGCTCCTCGACGATGCGCGTGCCCGTCGCTCCCCCGACGAAGCCGGTCGCGACGACCGGCACGCCGAGCAGCTTGAGGGCGCGTGCGACGTTGATGCCCTTGCCGCCGGCGAGCGTCAGGCCGGCGCTCGCGCGGTGACGCTGCCCGCGCTGGAAGTTCGGCACGGTCAGCGACCGGTCGACGGCGGCGTTGAGGGTGACGGTGACGATCACGGTCGAGCAGGTCCGCCAGGTGGTGGGCGGTTCTCCCGGCATACCACCCTAGTCGCCGGATCACACCCGGCCGCTCGACCGTGCGGGAGGCGACGAGGTCGCGCGTGCCGACGAGCCTGCCGTTCGACCAGACCTCGACCCGTCCGAGCACCGCCCCGCGCCGCACCGGCAGCGAGATCGAGCGCGCGGCGACCACCCGCTCGTGGAGCGGACGGTCGACCCGCGCGGCCGCGTGGAGCGGCCTCGAGGCGACGAGCGCGAGCGTCTCGCTCGCCGTACGGGAGCGCGACGTGCGCGTAGACGCGCCCCGCCTGGACCAGCGGGAGGTCGCGGAACTGCGTCTGTCCCCAGACGAGCAGCGACGCGAGATCGGCGTTGCGCACCGACCGCGACGGACTCGCCGAGCATCGTCGCGTAGACGATCACGCCGCCCGGCCCGCGCACGGCGGCGACCTGGCACCACCCCGCCGCGCCCGGTGTGGCCCGTCTTGACGCCGATCACGTTCGGAAGCTCGCGAGAGCAGGTCGTCCCAGGTGTGCAGCACGCGCCCGCCGGCGATCGTGTCGGTCTCCTCGCGCACCGTCGCACGCACGAACGGGTTCCGCATCAGCAGCTCGCGCGAGCTTCGGTCACGTCGGCGGCGCTCGAGTGCTCGCCCGGCGCGTCGAGCCCGTCGGGCCGCACGAAGTGACTGTCGCGCAGGCCGAGCTTCCCCGCGGCCCGGTTCATCAACGTCGCGAAGGCCTCGAAGCTCGGGCGACACGGACAGCGCGAGCGCGTCGGCGGCGTCGTTGGCCGACTGGATCAGCGCGGCCTTGACCAGATCCGAGACCATCAGCCGCTCGCCGGGCTCGAGGTCGGCGCTACGACTCGCCGACTGCGGCCGCGCGCGGATCGACGGTGACGACGTCGGTCAGCCGATGATGCTCGAGCGCGAGGTACACGGTCATCAGCTTCGTGATCGACGCGATCGGCACCCGCGCGTGCGCGTTCTCGGACGAGCCAGCACGTCGCCGGTGCTCTCGGTCTCGACGAGGTACGCGGTCGCGTGCAGGGAGGCGGACCGGCGGCAGCAGCCGGCGCGGCGAGGACGAGCGCGACGAGGCCGAGCGCGAGCCGTCTCACCGGATGCGCACCTTCTCACCGATGAAGAGCGTCGTGGACTTGAGCCCGGGTTGAGCTGCTGGATGCGCTTGACCGAGACGCCGGTGGCCGTCGAGATCACCGCGAAGGTGTCACCCGCCTGGACGACCCAGAACTTCGCGGTCGCTTGGCGTCGAGGCTTGCTCCCGGTCGTCGCCGCGACCGTGCCCGGCGCGTCGGAGTCGCTCGACGAGCCGCCGACTCGAAGCCGGCACGGATCAGCACGACCGCGATCGTCACGGCCAGCAGAAACGCCGCCGGCGCCGCGTAGTGCTGCCAGAGCGGCGCACTACCAGCCCGAGGCGATCCAGAGCTCGCGCTGCAGGCGAGCCGCCTCGGCCCCCGCGGCCTGGCGGAAGTCGTCGCCGGCATCGCGGTATGCGTAGATCACCGAGCGCGACGCGTTGGCGAGCGCGCTCGCCGGACCGCTCTGGAAGGCACGCGCGAGATCGGAGGGGACCGCGCCCTGCGCGCCGACCCCCGGAAGCAGCAGCACCGCGCGGGGCATGAGGCGCCGCGCGTCGGCGATCGCGCGCAGGTGCGTCGCCCCGACGACGGCGCCGACCTGCGACAGGCCGACCTCTCCGACGAGGTCGGCGCCCCAGTCGTCGACCTGCGTCGCGACGTGCTGCCAGACGGGACGGCCGTTCGAGAGCTCGACATCCTGGATGTCGCCGCCGGCGTTCGACGTCTTGACGACGACGAAGATGCCGGCGCCGTCGCGCCGCGCCGCCGCGAGGTACGGCTCGACCGACTCGCGGCCCAACCACGGGTTGACCGTGAGCGCATCCGCACGCGGAGGCTCGCCCTCGAGGTAGGCCGCGGCGTAGGCACGGGCGGTGGAGCCGACGTCGCCGCGCTTGCCGTCGGCGATCACGAGCAACCCCGCGTTCCGCGCGTAGATGCAGACCTGCTCGAAAGCGATCATCCCGTGCGCGCCGAGCGCCTCGAAGAACGCGAGCTGCGGCTTCACGGCGACCGCGTGCGGCGCGACTGCATCGACGATCCCGCAGCAGAACCGCGCGACGTCGCCGCGCAGCTCGACGGGCATCAGGTCGGCGACCGGATCGAGCCCGACGACGAGCTGTGAACGTTTCCGCTCGACCTCCGTGGCCAGGCGGTCGACGAAGGTCAGCGTGGCCACCGGCATTCCACGCGACACGGTAGCCGTGAAGGCGGAAGGCGGCCCACGGCCGCCTTCCGCCGAATCTCGGCGCTTCGAGCCCTCGGGCGCGCTCGAGCGAGCCGCTCCGGAACTAGCTCTTGAGCGCGGCCTTCAGCTGGCTGCCGGCCGAGAACTTCGGGACGGTCGTCGCCGGGATCTGGACGCGCTCACCGGTGCGCGGGTTGACGCCCTGGCGCGCCGCGCGGTCCGATGCGGAGAACTTCCCGAAGCCCGTGAAGTTGACCGAGTCGCCGGCCTTCAGGGTCTCGGTGACGGAATCCATGAACGCCTCGACCGCCTTGCCCGCGTCACGCGTCGAGAGCCCGCTCTTCGAGGCGACCTTCTGAATGAACTCCTGCTTGGTCAAGAACTCCTCCTACTGCTTGGGGACTCGAACATGCAGACCTTGGGTGAAGACGCTAACAAGGTTGTCGGATACCGCTCAACCATGCGGATTTGCGGCGGTTTCGAGGACCTCGGAGGCCTTGAAGAGCGCACTCAGGCGCACCGCATGGCGCGCGAGGGCGTCGTGACCGCCCTCCTCGCGGTCGACCACGCAGACCGCCGTCTGCACGCGGAGGCCCGCCTCGCGGAGCGCCGAGACAGCCTCGAGCGCCGCTCCGCCGGCGGTGACGACGTCCTCGACGAGACAGACGAGCTCCCCCGGGGCGAAGACGCCCTCGATGCGGTTCGCAGTGCCGTACTCCTTTGCCTGGGAGCGGACGATCAGGAACGGCAGCTCCGACGCGAGCGAGCCCGCGGCGGCGAGCGCGACCGCCCCGAGCTCGGGGCCTGCGAGCCGCACCGCCTCCGGCTCGTGCTCCCGAACCGTTCGGGCGATCGCGCTTCCGAGCTCCCGGAGGAGGTCGGGCCGGGTCTCGAAGCGGTACTTGTCGAGGTAGTAGCGCGAGCGTCGCCCCGAGCGGAGCACGAAGTCGCCTTCGAGGTAGGCCGCCTCTCTGAGCGCCCGAGCGAGCTCGCGCGGGTCACTGGGCGTCGAGCAGCCGACGTGCCACGGCGAGCATGCTGTCGGCGGCAGCGTCGCCCTCGGCGTAGGAGACCATCGATCCGTCCCCCGCATAGAGATCGACGTGGTCGACGCGGCGCGCGGCACGGCGGCGAACCAGCACCGAGCCCGCGAGCGACCCTGCGGCGAGCACCACGCCCGTGAAGAACTTCTTCGACCTCACGGCACGTCGGCGGCCGTGGTCGGGTCGACGGAGCGCACGCACGACTTGAGGTCGTAGAAGACGAGCCCGACGGTGGGCTCCGGCGACGTGGTCGCGGCGATCACCCGCTCGCCGTCCCGCACGACGAAAACGCTGCCCGTCGTCGTCGCCGCCTCGAGCTGTGCGACGGGGTCGGGCCGGCCGGCGTCGGCGATCCGGAGGAGCTCCCGCGCGGTCGCGGTCAGGCGCTCGGCCAGGTCGGCCGTCGCGTTGGTGCCGACCATGGCGCCCTCCGCTCCCACGATCGCGACGGCGCGAACCTGTGGCGACACGTCGACGAGGTCTGCGATCGCGCGGGCCGCGTCCATCCGCCCGAGCATACTGCCGCGGAAGTGAGGACGGTGATCAGCAAGTTCTTCGCCGATCGAGGGACGCACCTCGCGGCGATGATCGCGTACTTCGCACTCCTCTCCTTCGTACCCCTTCTCTTCCTCGCGCTCGCACTGCTCGGCCTCGTCAACCAGGCGGGCGAGGGGTCGTTCTTCGTGCGCGAGCTGTCGAAGGTGTTCCCGCGTGCGTCGGTGACGTCGATCCTGAACGCGGTCCGCGCGATTCAGGAGAACTCGGCTGCGCTGGGACTGGTGGGCGGGCTGTTCCTGCTCTGGTCGTCGCTGTCGCTCTTCAGCGTGCTCGAGAGCGCGTTCAACATCGTGTACGGCAGGCCGAACCGCGGCTGGCTCCACGGGAAGGCTCTGGCGACGCTGATGATGGTCGGTTCGCTGGTGGCGCTGTTCGCATCGCTCGTCGTCGGGTCGATCGGGCAGGAGGTGCTGAAGCGGTACGCGGGCTTCGCGGGCAACGACGCGTTCGCGCGTGTGACCGCGATCGGCGATATCAGGGATCGGCGTCTTCGTCTTCCTCGCCTCGGCGTACTACGTGCTCACGAACGTCGACCTGACGCTGCGCGAGGTGCTGCCGGGCGCGATCACCGCGGCGGTCCTGCTCGAGGGGACGTTCCAGGTGCTGCCGCAGTACGTGCAGATCTCGAAGCACAACCCGGTTCTGCAGGCGCTCTCGGGCCCCGCGGTACTGCTGGTGTGGCTCTACGTGATGGCGAACGTGATCGTGCTCGGCGCCGAGGTCAACTGGTGGGTGGCGCGCCGCGCGCCAGGTGACGCTCCAGCGCCGCACTGAGCTCGGCGGCCGCGAGCGCGCGGTGCGAGTGCGCCGCCTTCCAGCCGTCCCCCAGCTCTGCGACGGTGACGCGCTCCCCGGCAGGGACGAACACCGGGTCGAACCCGAAGCCGCCCGCGCCTGCCGGTGACTCCGCGATCGCTCCGTCGAGCACCCCGGCGCCCCGGAGCTCGTCGCCGCCGGGCGACAGGCAGACGAGCTCGCAGACGTACCGCGCCCGTCGGTCGGACGCCCCTTCGAGGGCCGAGAGCGCGCGCTCGACGTGGCGTCCCGCCGCCCAGCGGGCCGTGTGCACGCCCGGGGCGCCGCCGAGCGCAGCGAGCTCGAGGCCGGAGTCGTCCGCAAGCATCCAGTGCTCGCGCGGCCCGACTGCACGCCCGTGGCGCGCCTTGATGCGCGCGTTGTCGACGTAGGTCGCGCCGTCCTCGGGCGGGTAGTCGACCGCGAGCAGCTCGATCTCGAGCCCGGGCAGCACGTCCCGCACCTCCCTCAGCTTCGCCTCGTTCGCCGAGCAGAGAGAGACGAGCGGACGGATCAGGTTCCCCAGGACGCTTCGACCACGCCGTCGAGCTCCCCGAGGCTTGCGGCGAGCGCCGGGTTCGCATGGTCGAGCCGCTCGCGCTCGACCCCGAGCGCGGCGCCGAGCCCCGCCGCCGCGCCGAGACGGGCGACGAGCTCCCAGTTCGAGAGCGTCGGGATGCTAGCCAGCAGGAACTGCAACGGCGTCCTCCTGGAGACGCTGCAGCTGCTCGATGCCTCCGGCGGCCAGGTCGAGCAGCGCGTCGAGGAGCTCCCGGTCGAACGGCTCGCGCTCCGCGGTCGCCTGCACCTCGACGAGACGACCGTCCTCGGTCATCACGACGTTCACGTCGGCGTCGGCAGTCGAGTCTTCCGAGTAGTCGAGGTCGAGGAGCGGCTCGCCGCCGACGACGCCCACCGAGACGGCGGCCACGCCGCCGGTCAGCGCCTTCGCCAGCCCGAACCGGTCGAGGGCGCGCCTGGCAGCCACGTACGCACCGCAGATCGCCGCGCAGCGTGTGCCGCCGTCCGCCTGCAGCACGTCGCAGTCGAGCCAGACCGTGCGCTCGCCGAGTGCCTCGAAGTCGACGACGCCTCGGAGCGCGCGTCCGATCAGCCGCTGGATCTCGACGGTGCGGCCGCCCTGCTTGCCGCGCGCCGCCTCGCGCTCCGACCGATCGCCCGTCGAAGCCGGCAGCAGCGAGTACTCGGCGGTCATCCAACCGCGTCCCGAGCGGTACAGCCAGCGTGGAACGCCCTCGGAGACCGACGCGGTGCAGAGCACGCGCGTCTTCCCCTGCGACCACAGCACCATGCCGTGCGGCTGCTCGAGGAACGTCGGATCTGTGACGACGGGGCGAAGCTCGTCGTTGCGGCGGCCGTCCGCCCTCATGCCCGCTGCGAGCCTCCGTCGAGCCTACGGCTCGATACCCGCTCCGGCGCCGGCGAAGCCGGCGCCTCCGCTCCCTGCGAGCCTCCGTCGAGCCTACGGCTCGATACCCGCTCCGGCGCCGGCGAAGCCGGCACCTCCGCTCCCTGCGAGCCTCCGTCGAGCCTACGGCTCATGCGGCCGCCTCGAGCTCCGAGACCGCGACGCGGTCGACCGAGGCGATCGGCAGCTGCAGGAAACGCTCGCCGAGCACGCGGAAGACATCGGCGTCACCGGTGGTCAGGAACGTGTAAGCGCCCTCGCGGCTCGGGTCGTTGTCGAAGCCCTTGCGCGCGAGCGTCTCGGCGACCTCTCTCGCCGTCTCGTCGGCAGAGAAGATCAGGGTGACGTCTCGGCCGAACGTCCGCTGGAAGATCGGCCGCAGCAGCGGGTAGTGCGTGCAGCCGAGGATGACGGTGTCGCACTGATCGGCCTTCAGCGGCGCTGCGTACTCGCGGACCGCGGCGACGACCTCCTCGCTGAACGTGTCGCCTTCCTCGATCAACGGCACGAGCTTCGGGCACGCAACGGCCGTCATCTGTACGCCGGCGTCGAGCGCGTGCGACGAGCAGCTCGTAGCGCTTGCTGGCGACCGTCAGCTCGGTCGCGAGCAGCCCGACGCGGCGGTTGCGCGTCGCCTGGACCGCGGCGTGCGCCTCCGGCACGATCACGGACACGACGGGCACCTGCAGCTCCTCCTGCAGATCGGGCAGGGCCACGGACGTCGCGGTGTTGCAGGCGACGACCACCATCTTCACGCCGAGCCGCTCGAGGTAGAGCCCGATCTCGTGTGCGAAGCGCCGCACCTCGTCGCGCGGGCGTGGGCCATAAGGCAGGCGTGCGTGGTCGCCGAGGTAGACGAAGTCCTCGTGCGGCATCGTGACGAGGCACTCGTGCAGGACGGTGAGGCCACCGACGCCGGAGTCGAACACACCGATCGGACGAGTGTCCACGTGGACAAGTCTAGGACGTGCTCTAGATTGAGCCTGCGTGAGATGGGCCCTCGCCCTGCTCGGCCTCGTCCTGCTGGGCGCCGCGCCCGCCGACGCCTTCACGGTCCGCGGCGGCTTCGAGACGATGGGGGACGGCACGCGGATCGCCTACGACCTCTACGAGCCCGACGGGGCTGCGCCCGCATCGGGCTGGCCCGGCGTCGTCGTGCTGCACGGGCTCGGGGGAACGAAGGACTCGATGGCGCCGATCGCCTCGTACTTCGCGTCACACGGGTACGCAGCCCTGGCCTACAGCGCACGGGGGAACGGGACGTCGACCGGGAACGTCGAGCTCGCCGGGCCGAACGAGGTGAGCGACGAGCGGGCGATGCTGAGCTTCTTCGAAGGGCTGCCCGAGGTGAGCGATACCGCGGTCGGCGCCTGGGGGATCTCGTACGGCGGCGGGCAGGTGTGGAACGGGCTCGCCGCCGGCATTCCGTACAGGGCGGCCGACGTGGTCGAGAGCTGGACGAACCTGTACCAGGCCCTTTGGCCGCAGAACGTCGCCAAGTCGGGCGTCGTGATCGGCCTCGCGAAGACGGTCGACGCGCGCTCGCCGCTGATCTCGCAGTACGAGAACGACGCCGAGCGGTCGACCGATCTCGGTGCGGTGAAGACACTCGTCGATGCCCGCTCGGCGCTGGGGGCGGCGAGGAATTCGACGGTGCCCGTGTACCTGTTCCAGGGGCGGGTCGACTACGCCTTCGACGTCTCCCAGGCGGTCGACGCCTTCGCCGGTGCCGCAGGCCCGCGGCACCTCTACATCGGCCAGTTCGGGCACGCGCCGTCGTCGTTCCCGGGGCCTGACGTCGCATACGTGCTCGCGCAGTCGCTCGCGTGGGTCGACCGCTACGTGAAGGGCCTTCCGAACGGGATCGAGACCACGAAGCCGGTCACGATCGCGGCGGCCAGCGGCGCGCGACGCGTTTCCTTCGCGGGCCTGCCGGCGACGAAGGCGTTCACCGTCGACTTCAAGGGCACCGCATCGGCGCGGACGGGACCGAGGCTCGCGAGGGCGCTCGAGACGTTCGGCCTCTCGACGGTGCAGGTGCAGGTACGGCGGGTCGTCCACTACCCACGCCTGATCGCGACCGTGTACGCGGGCGCCCGGCCGATCACACACGGCGGGATCGTCCCGAGGCCCGGGCAGAACCGGATCCGGCTCGCCGAATACGTGCAGTACCTGCCGAAGGGCACGAGGCTCACGGTCCGGTTCGGGCCGGACTCCGGTCCCGCCGATCTCGCGTACCTCGCGTTCGCCGACCAGGGCTCGATCACGCTCGGCGAGGCGTCGCTGACACTGCGAACGCTGACGAGTCCGGTGACCGGCGGACCGGCTACCCTGCGAGCCCGCCCATGAGACCGACCATCCGTGCGGCAGTCGGAGCAGCCGCCGCCCTGACCGCGCTGATCCTCACCGGCTCTGCCCTCGCCTCGTACAACCCGAGGCTGGTGGCGAGCACGGACGTCGGCAGCACTTCCGCACGCGTCGGTGTGGTCGTCGGCGCGCAGGACGACCCGACCGCGAAGGTCGAGATCTTCGTCCCGGCCGGTTACAAGGTCGCGACGCCGTCGCCCGGCACGAAGCTGGGCGGCCTGACCGCAACCGCAACTGCAGCCGACTTCGGCGGCGCCCTCCTCCCGCTCACGGGCGAGATCGACGCCATCTCCCCCAACCCGGCGCTACAGGCGCAGTGCGGGACGACCGACGCGGCGCAGACATGGGACCTGCACCTGACCGCGCTCGCCGAGACACTCGACATCCCGCTGTACGTCGTCCCGACGGCAGGACCCGAGGCGAGCGCAGGCCCGGTGAAGCTGGTCGTCTGCCTGCCGCCGCCCGACCTGCCACTCGGCACCCCGGGCCGCGCGACGTTCGGCGCCAAGCTCCTCTCGGCCACCTTCGACGTCTCGGCGATCACCGAGCCGACCGCCGCGGGCGACTACCGCTGGACCTCGCGCTGGCTGCCGTACAACCCCGGCCAGGGCACGCCGAACCCGGCCGGATCGGTGGAGACTCAGTCGATCCACCGCATCCCGACGCGCCTCAAGCTGACGATCACGAAGGCGCGCGTGAAGACGGTCGAGCACGTGCGCGTGAAGGGCAAGCCGCGCAGGGTGACGACGGTCCACACCCGGGTGATCTTCCTGTCGACGGCAACCGAGAACGGCAAGCTCCCCGCGACCGTGACCGTGACGACGACCGTCGGAGGGAAGCGTGTCGGCGGCTCGACCGGCTCGTTCATGCTCAACGCCGGCACCAAGGCGAACCTGACGGCAGTCGCCACGCTCGACAAGCAGTCGTCCGTCCCGTCGGGGCCGACAGTGGCGACGAACGACCTGTTCTACGCCGACCTCGGCACGAGCTTCTGCGTCCCGAGCCCGATGTTCGGCGGGATCCCGTGCGTCGGCGCGACCGCGGCCGCGAAGACGATCACCGCCAGAACGACGGTCACCGCCTTCAAGAGGTAGACCTCACGGCGTGGCGGCCGCGATCCGCATCGGCACGTGCTCGTGGGCCGACGATGCGCTCGTCAAGCACTGGTATCCGCCGGGCACTCCGCCGCGCGCCCGCCTCGCGTGGTACGCCGAGCACTTCTCGACGGTGGAAGTCGACTCCACGTACTACCGCGTCCCGACGGAGCAGATGGTGCGCGGCTGGGCCGAGCGATCGCCGGACGGGTTCGTGATGCACGTGAAGGCGTTCGGCCTGATGACCCGGCACCCTGTAAAGCTCGAGCAGGTCCCGCCCGAGCTGCGCGAGGGGCTGCCGGTCGACGAGCGGGGGCGCGTCGACCGCCCGTCGCGGGACGCCCGCGGCGTCGTGTTCCGAGCCTTCCTCGACGCACTGCAGCCCCTCCGTGACGCCGGCAAGCTCGGCGGGATTCTGTTCCAGCTGCCCGCCGTACGTCATCTGGAAGCCCTCGACGCTCGACTACCTCGAGTGGGCGCGGGACCAGCTCGGGAGCGACGAGATGCTGGTCGAGCCGCGCCACCGGTCGTGGTTCGCCGAGGACATCCGCGCCGAGCTGCTGCGTTTCCTCGAGGAGCGGCGCATGAGCTGGGTGACCGTCGATGCGCCGAAGGTCGACGCCGGGAACGTCCCGGCGACGCTCGTCGCGGCGACGACGGCGCTCGCGTACGTCCGCTTCCACGGCCGCAACGCGGGGACGTGGAACGCCCGCGGCGGGTCGGCGGCCGAACGCTTCGACTACCTCTACTCCGCCGACGAGCTCGAGGAGTGGGTGCCCTCGCTCCGCCGTCTCGGTGAACAGGCCGAGCAGGCGTACGCGTTCTTCAACAACAACAATCAGACGGACGGCGCCGCACAGGCGCCGTCGGGCGCGTTTCTGCTCCGGAAGCTGCTCACCGACGACGGCGTTCCGACTGCGTGATGCGGCTGCTCGCCGTCACCCACGGCCCTGCGGTGCAGCCCGAGCTGTTCGGCGACGTCGCCGTCGCGGAGGGGCACTCGCTCACCGGCTGGGACATCCGCACGCAGGGCTCGCCGCCCGGCGGCTTCGACGCCGTGCTCGTGTTCGGCGGCGACCAGAACGTCGGCGAGGAGCTCGAGCACCCGTGGCTGCACGAGGAGTACGACGCGGTGCGCGGATGGGTGGCGGACGAGGTGCCGCTGTTCGCGGTGTGCCTCGGCGCGCAGACGCTCGCGCATGCGCTCGGCGGCACGGTCGAACCCCTGCCGGTGCAGTGCGCGGGATTCGTCTCGACGACGCTGACGGACGCGGGCGCGGCCGACCCGGTACTGGGCTCGCTGCCGCGCACTTTCGACGCGCTGAATGCGAACGCCTACAGCTTCACCGTCCCGCCCGATGCGGCGACGCTCGCGACGGCATCGTTCGCGCAGGCGTTCCGGGCCGGTCGCTGCGCGTGGGGAGTGCAGTTCCACCCCGAGGTCCACCGCGACCAGGTGCTCGAGTGGTTCCGCGAAGAGCCGTCGCCGCCGCGCCCGCTCGACGAGCTCGCGGCAGAGCTCGACCGGAGAACTGCCGACGTGGCAGGAGCTCGGGCGCCGGCTCGCGCGCGCGTTCCTCGCCGCGGCGGATGGCCGCTAGGGACCACCGGCCGGGATCAGGTCGACGGCGTCGCCGACCCGGATCGTCCCGCCGCGCACGACCGAGCAGTCGAGCGCGATGCTCGCACCGAGGTCGTCGACGATGTGCTGCAGCACGCCACGGTCCTGCACGAGCGTGTCGGGATCGAATGTCGTCATCACGCAGCGCGTGCGGGAACGCGCGACCGAGACGTACGCCGCACCGCCGCCGATCTTCAGCATCCGGCCGGGCCACGTCTTCTCGGCGAGGCCGTCGACGCCGGAGATGACGATGTTCGAGCGCAGCCGGCGGGAGGTCGTACGCCGAAGGCGGCGATGCCGCCGTCGGTGGCCACGGTCAGCGGCAGCACGTCGAACCGCTCGACGTCGTCGTCGAGCCGAAGCTCGGCCGTGGGGAGCTCGATCGCCTCCCGGATCGCGAGGAGGACCTCGGGGTCGTCCCACGGGCGTCCGTCGACGAGCGGCATCCCGTCGTCGCCGAGCGTTCCCGCCAGCCCCAGCAGCTGCGGCCGGATCCGCGACGTGACGATGCGCGCGCCGACGACCACCTGGACGAGCCGGTCGCCCTCGATCCCGTCCGCGAGCAGGCTCGCCTCGGCGAGCTGTTCGCCGCGCAACGACTTCACCGGATAGCGCCACAGCTCCGCGATCACCACGCGTCGAGGTCAACGACCACCGCCGCCCGCGGCTTCCTCCCCTAGAGGCTTGGTGCGCATTGGGGTGCGTGCGGGGATGCGCCTGACCAAGCGGATTGGACACGGCGGACGCAGCCCGTAGCCGATGCTACGGGCAAGCCCGACGCGGGTCGAGCCGCGCCGCGTCAGGCGCACCATCCGCATGTGCACGTAAATGCGCATCAAGCCTCTAGGTCTCGACGGCGCAGCTCGTCGC
Organism: uncultured Thermoleophilia bacterium; assembly: GCA_963742615.1. Taxonomy (GTDB): domain Bacteria; phylum Actinomycetota; class Thermoleophilia; order Gaiellales; family Gaiellaceae; genus PALSA-600. The sequence continues at coordinate 636,835 of CAVUMS010000006.1, forward strand.
GGCGTGACCACTCGTGCCACGACCCGGCATAGTTGCGGGCGTCGTAGCCGAGTGAACGCAGCAGCTTTGCGGCGAAGCCGGAGCGTGAGCCCGAGTGGCAGTAGACGACGACCTCCGCACCCGACGCCAGCTCGAGCTCGGCCGCGATCTGCTCCGGACCGAGGTCGATCAGGCGGTTGACGTCGAGATTGCGCGCGCCGGGGATGTGGCCCTGGCGCGGGTCGCACGCGTTCCCGAGCGAGCCGTCGTACTCGTGCGCGGTCCGCACGTCCACGACCGCGACCTCGTCGAGTCGCCGAACGAGCTCGTCGAGGTCGATGTCGCTCAGAGCGCGCGCACCACTTCCAGCTCGGCGGCCACCGAGGGCCTGGCCAGGAACGTCTCCAACCACGCCTCCAGCCGGTCGGGCAGCGCCACCCCGAGCATCTCCCGAGCGCGAAGCACCCAGGGCACGTAGGCGATGTCGCTGAAGAGGCTCGACACCGACGGGAAGCGACTCGAGGCGCGCGGCGAGCTCGTTGTCCTCGCCGCGCCGGAACGCGTAGTAGTCGTCGCCCAGCAGGTCGTCGAAGCGGTAGACGACGCATCGAGCCTCCGCGCGGTCGGTGAACGACTCGGGCAGCAACGCAGGCGTCGGGTATCGCTCTTCGAGGTACTCCATGATCACCTCGGACTCGGGGAGCACGAAGCCGTCGTCGAGCACCGGGACGCGGCCGGCCGGCGGGTTCAGCTCGATCAGCCAGGCGGGCCGGTTGGACAGGTCGACCTCGACAGGCTCGAAGTCGAGCCCCTTCTCCGCGAACGCGATGCGCACGCGCGCGCAGTAGGGGCAGCGCGCGGCGTCGTACAGCTTCACGGCTCGAGCCCCATCAGGCGCGCCAGGTCGGCGTACAGCTCCGACGCCGGCGGCAGCTCGGCAGGAGACGACGCGTTGCGCGCCACGCGCCGGACCTCGTCCCGGTCGGCGCCCGTCAGGCGGGAGACGACCGTCGGGTTCGCGCGACAGGGCGAGCTCGTCGCCGGTCGGCAGAGGCCCGTAGAACGACGGCACCGACAGGTACTCGTCGACCATCCGGCCGCGCTCGTACAGGCGAAAGCGCACGACAGGCCCCTCCTGCGCGAGCGCGACGGTGATCGCGCCGAGTCGCTCGGACAGCTCCCGGGCGAAGCGGCCGAGCGCCTCGCGATCGTCGTCGAGCACGACATCCGACACGCGGATCCAGCTCTCCGAGTTACCGACCATCGGCGAGGCGAGTCGCGGCAGGAACTGCTCGATCGCGCGCTCGACCGAGATCTCGTCGTCGGTCTGCACGTGCGTCGACGCTCGATGTCGCCTGGCGCGCTCGTCGACCAGCTTCGGTCGAGCTCGGCGAGCGGGACCGACATCAGGGCCGAGACGTCGGTGAAGCCGAGTCGACGCCAGATCGTCCGCGCGGGCTCGTTGTCGATCATGACGTGCAGCGAGATCGTCTGCACGCCGGCGTCCTTCGCGTGCGCGACGCACTCGCGCAGCAGCGCTTTCGCGACACCTCGACGGCGCACCCGCGGCCGCACGTGCACGAGGTGGACGTGCATCGCGCCGTGGTCGGTGCCCGTCGACCTTCGCGAGGCCGAGCGACCCCGTCGTCGTTCTCGGCGAGGAACACTCCGCCGTCGTCGATCTGCCGCCGGGTGTCGCGCCACTCGTCTTCCCAGGTCTCGGGGACGAACCCGCTCGGGCTCGGGCACCTCGCGCTCGAACTCCGCCCAGAGCTCGCGGAGCGTCGCCTCGTCGGCGGTCGTCGCGGCGCGGACGTTCACGGCGATTCCGCGCCCCGGTGAGCAGGTAGTGCGCCGAGAGGTTCTGGAACGGCTCGAGCCGTCGACCCCATCTCCTCCACGCCGACACCGTAGAGAACCGTCGACGGCCTTGCGCAGGGCGAGGTCGCCGGCGGGCCACGCGCGCGGCCGCCCGAGGTGGCGCGCGAGGAACCATTCGGCGGTCCAGGCGCCGAGCCCACGCACGGCGACGATCGCGCGCGGACCTCGTCGTCGTCGAGGTCGGCGAGCGCCGTCGAGCGTCGAGGTCGCTTCGCGCGAGGCCGACGACGTACTCGGCCTTGCGCCGCGAGAAGCCGATCGCGAACCAGCTCGTCCTCGCGGCACGGCGGCGAGCCGCTCGCGCGTCGGGAACGCGTAGACGCGGCCGATGCGGCACGCCGAACCGCTCGATCAGCCGCGTGCGGATCGCGAACGCGGCGAACAGGGAGACCTGCTGTGCGGTGATCGAGGTGACGAGCGCCTCGAAAGGGTCGGGCGCGAGCGGCGGGCGCAGGCCGGCCAGCCTGACGGTGATCGGCCCGAGGAACGGCGTCGGCCGACGCCCACGCGTAGAACGGGTCGAGGTCGAACGGCGCGCCGAGCAGCGTGAGCGACGTCGGCGTCGAGTGCGGTCGTCGAGCGGCTCGACGTCGACGCCGTCCGGCGCGGCGCGGATCGCACCTCCCGGCCGTCGACGGCGCGCAGAGCGTCGTCGTCGTCCCACAGGTTCGCGAGATCGGCCGAAGCGACGGAAGCGCTCGGTCGACAGCGTCGAAGTCGTACGGCTCGGGAAAGCGCAGCTCGCGACATCGTCGCGAAACGCGGCACCCCGGGGTCTGGCCCGGGTCTGACCCCGACCCTCCCGCCCGACGGCCGCACCGAACACCGAGAACGGCTTCGCTGCAGGGGTTTTGTCCGCCCGGGGTCTGGCCCGGGTCTGACCCCGGAGGTCGCGGGCGGCGCGCTACGCGAGGGCGCAGCCACGTCGTGCAGCGTCTCGTAGGCTCGTGACGGCACGCCCTCATCGGACAGGTAGCCGGCCAGGCCGTCCCGCGCAAAGACACGATCGCGGCGAGCGCCGCGCAATGATCGGAGTAGCCGTCGCCGACGAACACGAGGGGTCGCTCCGCCGGCACGAGCGCCGCTTGCACGCGTCGCCGCAGACCGGGCACAGCCCCTCGTCGCGGAACACCGCGCCACCGGTCGCCGCACGCCGTGTCAGGTTCGCGCGACCTCGAGCGCGAAGCACCTTCACGCTCGAGGACGGGATCGATCAGCTGCGGAACCCGCTCGACACGACCACGGCGTCGCGGCCGTCGATCAGCCGCTCGAAGCCGGCTCGGAGGGAGACGTGCTCGCGCACCCACTCGACCGCCTCCGGCAGTGGCGCGTCGATCGTGTCGATCTCGCGAGCGATCGCCTCGTGGAGGGTGAGCCGACCGTCGACAGGGCGACCTCCATCCGCTCGTAGACACTCGGTCGCCGAACTGCTCGGCCGCACGTGCAAGTCGTCGACCTCGGTGCAGGTCCCGTCCCAGTCGAGAACGAGGCGCACGCGCTACAGAAGTGCGAGGTGACGCCGGCGGGGTCGTCGTCCGGCGTGCGCCCGTTCGCCGCCGCGTCGTCCGCCCACGAGTAGGCGTACTTCCCGTCGTCCAGATCACCCGCGAGCGCGGTCAGACGCAGGGGGTGGAATGTGTCGCACATCACCGCGAGCTCGTGCGTCTCCGTGAGCCCGAGGCTTTTCTCGGCGAGGCCCGGCTGAGGCCCGTGCGGCAGCCCGGTCGGATGCAACGTGATCGAACCGACCTCGATCCCGCGCCGCGACCCGAAGGTGCCGTCGACGTAATAGATCATCTCCTCGCTCTGCAGATTCGAGTGGTGATACGGGATCGGCACCGCGTTCGGGTCGAAGTCGAGCTTGCGCGGGCAGAACGAGCAGATCACGAAGTTCGGGCCCTGAAACGTCTGATGGCTCGGGGGCGGCATGTGGATGCGCCCGGTGATCGGCTCGAAGTCGTGGATCGAGAACGTCCACGGGTACACGTATCCGTCCCACCCGACCACGTCGAACGGGTGGTAGTCGAGCACGTAGGTCTGATAGCCGCCGCGCACCCGCACCTTGACGACGTGCTCGCCGCGGTCGCGGTGCGTGTGGAGCTCGGTCGGCGAGTGCAGGTCGCGGTGGTAGTACGGCGCGTGCTCCATCAGCTGCCCGTGCTCGTTGCGGTATCGCTTCGGGATGGTGATCAGCCCCGGCGTCTCGAACACCAGGTAGCGCTGCTCGCCCTCCGGGACGAACCGGTACGTCGTGCCGCGCGGGACGACGATGTAGTCGCCGGGCGAGTACGGCAGTTCGCCGAACGTCGTCTCGAGGGTGCCCGACCCCTCGTGGACGAAGATCACCTCGTCGCCCTCGCCGTTGCGGAAGAAGTACTGCATCGACTCGGTCGGGCGGCAGAGCGAGATCTCGACGTCGTCGTTCCACATCAGCAGCCGCCGCCCGTCGACGGCGTCGCCGCCTGCGGGCACGTCCCACGTCGTGAAGTGCCGGTGCGCGTGCGCGTCCGGGACCCATTCGTCGCGCACGATCGGCTCGAACTCGCCGAGCTCGATCACGCGGCAGGGCGAGTGCAGGTGGTAGAGGATCGACTCGAGGCCCGAGAACCCCTCGAAGCCCATCACTTCCTCGGTGAGGAGCGTCCCGTTCTCGCGGAACACGACATGTCGTTTCCTCGGGACGTCGCCGAGTCGCTGGTAGAAGGGCACGAGTGGAGAATATCCGCGCGCGAATCGAGCAGGAGGTCGGCTCGTGGGAGGGCGTGTCGGTGCACCCGCACCGCTTCGGCGGCGTGGAGTTCCGGCTCGGCAAGCGCGAGCTCGGCCATCTGCACTCGAGCTGGGCGGACCTCCCGTTCACACGCCGGATCCGGGAGATGCTGCTCGAGACCGGACGCGCGGAGCCTCACCGCGCCGGCGTGAACGGGTGGGTCTCGGTCGACCTCGACGAACGCGACGGAGCTGTTCAGGCTGTCGTACGAGCGCGCGCGCGTCGCCCAAAGCGTGCGCGCCTCACGCGAGCAGGCCGGCGAAGCGGTCGGCCGCGACGTTCCCGCCGGAGACGATCACCCCGACGCTCCCGCCTGAGACGAGGCCCTCGCGCACCGCCGCGATCCCGACTGCGCCGCTCGGCTCGACGACCAGCTTCAGCCGCTCGAACGCGAACCGCATCGCATCGACGATCTGCTCGTCGCTGACGGTGACGACCTCGTCGACGAGGCGGGACGCAACCTCCCACGTGAGCTCACCGGGAGCGGGAGTCTGCAGGCCGTCGGCGATCGTCCGCGGCACGTCGATCACGACGCGACGGCCGGCCGCGAACGACTGCGCCCAGTCGTCTCCCGCCGCCGGTTCGACACCCACGACACGCCGCACGCCGAGCGACTTCGCGATCGTCGCAGACCCAGAGATCAGGCCACCGCCCCCGAGCGGCACGACGAGCGTGTCGACCGACTCATGCTCCTCGAGCAGCTCGAGCGCCGCCGTTCCGGCGCCGGCCATGATCATCGGGTCGTCGAACGGGCGGACGAGCTCGGCTCCGCGTTCGGCGGCGAGCTCGGCCCCGATCGCCTCGCGGTCCTCGGTGTAGCGGTCGTACGTCACGATCTCCGCGCCGTAGCCCTCCGTCGCGGCGAGCTTCGACGCCGGCGCGTCGCTCGGCATCAGGATCGTCGCCGGGTTGCCCAGCAGTTGCGCTGCGAGCGCGACCGCCTGGGCGTGATTGCCCGACGAGAACGCGACGACCGGAGCACCCCGCGCGAGCGACGACACCTTGTTGTACGCGCCACGGAACTTGAACGACCCGGTGCGCTGCAGGCACTCGGGCTTCAGGACGACGTTCTCGCCGAGGGTGCGCGACGTGACAAGCGGCGTGCGCGCCGCGACGCCGTCGAGCAGGCGCGCCGCCGCACGCACGTCGTCGGGCGTGATCACACGACTCGATTCCGCAGGATGCCGATGCCCTCGATCTCGAGCTCGACGACGTCGCCCCGCTGCAGCCAACGTCCGTCGCCGTGCTCGAGGATGCATCCGCTCCCGACCGTGCCGGAGCCGATCACGTCACCGGCGAGCAGCCTGGTGTTCCGCGCGGCCTGCGCGAGCAGCGCGTCCCAGCCGTGGTGCAGCGCGCTCAGGTCGCCGCGCGAGCGCTCCTCGCCGTTGACGCGCGCGATCATGAGCCCGCCGCTCCCGTCGAACTCGTCCGGCGTCACGACGACCGGTCCGAGCGACGTCGCGAAGTCCTTCCCTTTCGCCGGCCCCAGCCCCACGGCCATCTCGCGCCGCTGCAGATCGCGGGCAGACCAGTCGTTGAGCACGGTGAAGCCGCCGATCTGCCCCTCCGCTCCGATGATCGCGGCGCACTCGAGCTCGTAGTCGAGCTCCGCCGTGCCCTCCGGGTACGGAACGTCCTCCTCCGGCCCGTAGATCGCCGACGGGTTCGAGAAGTAGAAGACCGGCTGCTCGTACCACTCCTTCGGAACGTCCCGCCCCCGCTGCCTGCGGCTGTTCGCGACGTGCGCCTCGAACGCCATGAAGTCGCGGACGCTCGGAGGGTGGAGCACCGGCGGGCGCAGCTCGACGTCGGCGAGCGGGTACTCGGCGTGCTCGCGTGCGGTGCCTCCGCCCGTGAAGAACGACTGCAGCGTCTGCGCCGCGAGCTGCACGACCCGGTCGCCGTCGACGCGGCCCGGCCACCCGCGCTCGAGCGCGAGCTCCTTCGGCGTGAACATGCAGAGCCTCAAGGCTCGGTATGAACTATCACGTCGGCGATGTCCGGCCGCGCGAGACGGATCTGCTCCTCGATCTCGCTCGCCCGCGCGTGGGCCTCGTCGAGCCGGCTCGTGCCGGCGAGCTGAAGCGTGAGGAAGGCGACGACCCCGCCGTCGGTGCGCAGGAAGCGGAGCGCGACGCGGCTCCGACCCGGTGACGTCGTGGACGATGCGCCGCACCACAGCCTCGCCGCTTCCCGAGACCTCGGACGCCGTCCTGCTCTCCGAGAGCGGCTCGATATGCGTCTGGACGCCTTCGATCTCGGGCACCGCGGCGCAGATCGACGCCTCGAGCCGCTCGGCGATCGCATGCGCCTCCTCGAGCGAGAGGTCGCCGGGAAGCTTGGCGTGCAGCGACAGCTCTGTGTGGCCGTCGACGTCGACGAGCGCGATGTTGTGCACCTCGCGCACGTACGGGACGGCAAGCGCGGCCGCGTGGGCTCGCTCGTGGAGGTCGGCGTCCTCGATCGGCTCGACGTGGACCACGACGTCGGCGTTCGGCAGCGCCCGGGCGACCGCTGCCTCGACCGCGTCGGCGGCAGCATGTCCCTGGCCGACCGCCGCCGTCGGGGAGACCCCGATCACGACGTCGGCGAACTGGCGGCCGGCTGCCTGGCGCATGCGCAGGCGGCGCAGCTCGACCGCCGGCTTCACCGCTGCGATCGCGGCTCGGGCGGCGCTCTCGGCGTCGGTCGGGACGCGGTCCATGAGCACGTCGACGTTCCCGCGCATCAGCCGTCCGGCGGCGACGAGCACGAGCACGGCGACGAAGAGCGCCGCAATCGAGTCGCCGTTCGCATTTCCCGCACGCGCCGCGAGCAGCCCGACGAGCACGGCGAACGAGCCCGCGAGGTCGCTGCCGAAGTGCAGCGCGTTCGCGGCGAGCGCGGCGCTCTGATACCGGTGCGATGCACGCAACGACACGACAGTGCGCGTGATGTCGATCACGATCACGATGCCGACGACGGCGAACGCGTACCACGTCGCGTTCACCTCGCGCGCGTCGTGGCCGAGCAGCCGCTCGATCGCGCGTACGCCGATGCCCACCGCGACGACCGACAGGATCGTCGCCTCGGCGAGCGCGGTCAGGTTCTCGGCCTTGCCGTGCCCGTACTGGTGCGAGCGGTCGGCCGGCCGGATCGCGACGCCGACGGCGTAGAGCGTGAGCACTGCGGCAACGAGGTCGGTGCCGGAGTGGATCGCCTCGGAGATGAGACCGAGGCTGTGCGTCGCGAGGCCGACGGCCAGCTTCAACACCAGCAGCACACCGGCCGCCGCGACGGAGACCAGGGCGGTGCGCCGCTGCGGGCTCACCTTGGCCAAGGCGCCGTCAGAGGTTGCCGCGGAGGGCCTGCTCGCGCTCGATCGCCTCGAAGAGCGCCTTGAAGTTGCCGTCCCCGAAACCACGCGCGCCGTGACGCTCGATCACCTCGAAGAAGAGCGTCGGCCGGTCCTGCGCCGTCTTGGTGAAGATCTGCAGGAGATAGCCGTCGTCGTCGCGATCGGCGAGGATGCGCAGCCGGCGCAGGTCGTCCCAGCTCTCCTCGATCGCCCCGACGCGCTCCGGCGTCTCCTCGTAGTAGGTGTCAGGGGTCGCGAGGAACAGGACGCCGCGACGCTGCAATGACTCGACGGTCTCGACGATGTTCGCCGACTGGAGCGCGATGTGCTGGGAGCCGGGGCCGTGGTTGAAGTCGAGGTACTCCTCGATCTGGCTCTTGCGCTTCCCCTCGGCCGGCTCGTTGATCGGGAACTTGATCTTCCCCTGGCCGTCAGTCATCACCTTGCTCATCAGCGCCGAGTACTCGGTCGCGATGTCGTCGTCGGAGAAGTGGATCATCTCGGTCATCCCGAAGACGCGCTCGTAGAACTCCACCCAGACGTTCATGCGCCCGAGCTCGACGTTGCCGACGATGTGGTCGATCGCGAGCAGCCCGACGTCGGTCTCCGGGACTGGTGCGTCCTGCGCCACGTAGCCGGGCAGGTAGGCGCCCTCGTACCCGCTGCGGTTGACGAACGTATGGACGACGTCGCCGTACGTCGCGATCGAGGAGAGCTCGACCTTGCCGAAGTCGTCCGACACCCAGCCGGGCTCGCGGATCCCGCGCGCACCGCGCTGCACCGCCTGGCGGTAGGCCTCGGTCGCGTCCGGGACGCGCAGCGAGATGTCCTTGAGGCCGTCGCCGTGCACGAATGCGAAGTCGCCGATCTCGTGGTCGCGCCGCAGCGCACTCGTCACCACGAGACGGATGTCGCCCTGCTCCAGGACGTAACTCGCGCGGTCGCGAACGCCGGTCTCCGGCCCCGCGTAGGCAGTGCGGTGGAACCCGAACGCGTGCTCGTAGTAGTAGGCGGCCTGCTTCGCGTTCCCGACCCAGAGCTCGACGTGATCCCAGCCGTCGAGCGGCATGAAGTCCTGGCTCACACGTCGGAGTCTAGTGCGGGCGTCGCCGGCGTTCCTGCCGCTGCGTCGGCGGCAGCGACCTCGTCGAGCGAGCGCCGCAGCGGGAGCTCCTTGACACCGGCGACCGCCACGACCCAGACGAGCGCCGAGACGCAGACCGCCGCGAAGAACGCAGGCTTGATGGCGTCGGCAAGCGCCTGGCGCGCGAACTCAGGCAGCCGATGGACCGTCGCGCCCTCGTCGATGTTGCCGACGCCTGGCGGCAGCCCATGGTTCACGATCGCGCCCATCACCGTGACGCCGATCGTCGCGCCCATCTGCCGAGAGAACTGTGTGAGCGCCGTGGCCGATCCGATCATCCGGCGCGGCACCGCATTCTGGACGGAGATCACGAACACCTGCATCATCGCTCCGATCCCGATCCCGGCAATGACCATGTTGCGCGCGGCTTCGCGATTCGTCGTGTCGATGGTCATCTGCCACAGCAGCACCATTCCGGCGGTCAGCACGAGCGGGCCGAGGACGACGTTCCACCGATAGCGGCCGGTTCGGGAGACGAGCTGGCCCGTGAGGATCGACGTGATCACGGCGCCGAGCATCAGGGGTGTCAACACGACGCCCGACGACGTCGCCGAGGTACCGATCACGCCCTGCACGAAGAGCGGTACGTACGTGATCGTCCCGAACATCGCCATCCCGACGAGCGCCATGCAGGCGACGCTCGAGGCGACGACCGGTTTCCGCAGCAACTCGAAGGGGAGGATCGGCTCGGCCGCGCGACGTTCGATGAGCCAGAACACGATCAGCAGCGCCGCCGCGCCGATCAGCGCCGTCAGCACGTGGCCGCTCGCCCACCCGTACTGGCGCCCGCCCCAGACGAGGCCCATGAGCAGCGCGGCCGTCCCGCCTGCCAGCACGATCGCTCCCAGCCAGTCGACGACGTGCTTGTGCGTGATCGCGCGCCTCGGCATCGTCAGCGAGACGACCACGAGCGCCAGACCGCCGACGGGCAGATTGACGAAGAAGACCCAGCGCCAGCTGGCGTTGTCGACGATGAAGCCGCCGAGCGCCGGCCCGATGATCGACGAGGCGGCGAAGACCGCGCCGATCAGCCCCTGCCACTTGCCGCGGTCGCGCGGCGGGACGATGTTCCCGATCACCGCGAGCGAGAGCGGGAACAGGCCGCCGGCGCCGACGCCCTGCACCGCGCGGAAGAGGACGAGCTGTGTCATCGACTGCGCGAGGCCGCAGAGCGCCGAGCCGAGCAGAAACACGACGATCGCGAACAGGAACAGGTTCTTGCGGCCGTACGCATCGCCGAGCTTCCCGTACAGGGGAACCGTGACGGTCGAGGTGAGCATGTACGCCGTGAAGACCCAGGAGTACTGCGTCAGGCCGCCGAGGTCGCCGACGATGCGCGGCAGCGCCGTCGCGACGATCGTCTGGTCGAGCGCCGCGAGCATGAGCGTGACCATCAGGCCCGAGTAGATCGCGAGGATCCGGCCGGTCGTCAGCGTGTAGCCCGGCAGCTGTCTCCGGAGCAGCTCGGGCGCTCGCATGCCTAAAGGTTAACGTGGTTAAGCACCGCGCCGCCGGCGAAGCGCCGATTTGACCCGATCAGGTCAAGCGACGAAACGATCTAACGGCTTACGATGCATCCCGGCTGGCGCGTTGCGGGGTACCTCCAGGTCGACCCCAGCGTCTTCCCCTGACAGTGAACCGGCCTGGACAGAGAAAGGGACTTTCTTGAAGAAGTTGACGATCGCCGTCGCGCTCGCCCTCGTGGTCGCCGCGGCTTCGGGTAGCGCATTCGCTGCCCACAAGTACCTCGTGACCTCGAGCTCGCAGATCAAGCCGGGCACGATCAGCCTCGCGAATCTGTCGCCGACCGCCCGCAAGGCGCTGCTGAGTTCCACCAACGGCGCCCGCGGCCTGCAGGGCCCGCAAGGCCCGGCAGGTGCCACCGGAGCCCAGGGTCCCGCAGGTCCGCAGGGCGCGACCGGGGCAGCCGGCGGGCCCGGCGTCAGCGGCTACGAGGTCCACACCTGGCGCTACTCGAAGGACGACGCGAACTCTGACATGGGCCCGGGCTACCCCGGCGTCGGCAGCGGCGCCATCGCCACGGTCGCCTGCTCGCCCGGCAAGGTCGCGCTGAGCGGCGGCTACCGGTTCACCTCCGACCACGGCGACGGCTTCAACTCGCCGGCACTGTCGGACGGCTCCGGCGTGATCGCCTCGTTCCCCGGCCGGATGGACTGGTCGACGACCCCGCCCACGGTGAAGCCCAACGACAACTCGGGCTGGATCGTCCAGGTCAACGGCAAGGTCAACGCGGCCGACATGACCCTGTACGTGGTCTGCGCGAACGCGAAGTACGCCACCCGCCCGACCAGAAGTGCTCCGGGCCTCCCGCTCCGAGGGGAGGCGTAGAGCGCACCTGAGCCTCCCGCCGACGGCGGGAGGCTCTTCGTTTGCTCAGTCCGCCGCGGACAGCGCAGGCACCCGCCGACGCGTCCGCTCGAGCACGATGCCCGCGAAGATCGCCAGGGCGCCGACGAGCTCGTACTTGTTCAGGTGCTCGCCGAGGATGATCAGCGCGAACACAACGGCGAAGAAGGGCTGCAGGTTCGCGAACAGCGAGGCGCGCGACGGCCCGACCCGGTCGATCGCCGTGAACCAGAGGATGTTCGTCAGGAACAGCGGCCCGACCACCGCGAAGGCGAAGCCGAGCCACGTGGCGAGCCCGAAGTGGAAGCTCTGGCTCGTGGTCTGCGCCCAGCCGGTGATCGCGAGCGGGATCCAGCCCAGCGCGAGCACGAGCGAGCTGATCCGGAACGGCGAGTAGCGGCGCATGAGCGGCGCGATCGTCACCGAGTAGCCGGCCCAGGTCGCGGCGGTGAACAGCGCCAGCACGTCGCCGCCGATGTGCGAGGAGAACCCGCCGCTGCCCCAGGCGACGAAGCCGACTCCGACGAACGAGATCGCCGCAGCGACCCAGAACGAGCGCTGCAGCCGCTCGATGCCGGCGAGGGTCGAGAAGATCCCGATCCAGATCGGCGTCGTGCCGAGGATGAGCGCGACCGTCGACGCCGAGGTGAGGTCGACGCTGTAGACGAAGCCCAGCTGGTTGACGTAGATCAACAGCGCGGCGAGCAGCACCAGCGGGAGGTCTCGGCGGGCGATCCGAAACGACCCTTCGCGCGCATACGTGAAGCACCAGAAGAGCACCGCCGCCGCGAAGTAGCGGATCGTCGCGTACGCGAGCGGCTGGAAGCCGTGCTCGAGCACGTACTTCGTGATCGTGATGTTGAGCGCCCAGAGGAGGACGGTCCCGAGCAGCATCGCGTCGACTGCGCTCGGGCCTCGCCGCATCGTTCTCGACCCTACCGTTACGCTTGCGCCGCCATGGACCACGAGCCAACGCGCGACGACATCGACGGACTCGTCGGCCCGGCAACGCCGCAGTTCGCCTACCAGCTCAGGGCGCGCATTCGCGAGCTCGTCGCGGACCTGCCCGAGTCGCATCCCGTCCGCCGGTACGCGACCGCCCAGTGCGAACGGCTCGACCGGCTCGGTCACGCGTCCTCGAAGGCGGACGAAGGACCACGCGTGGTGAAGGGCGGCCCGGGCTGGGCGGAGATCCCGTCGTCCGCTCCGGCCGACGAGCCGCTGCCTCGGCGCGGTTGACGGTCTTCGTCAGCGGTGGCTCCCGCGGGATCGGGCGCGCGATCGCCCTGCGCTTCGCGCGGGACGGCGCGCGGCGCGTCGCGATCGGCTATCTGCGCAACGACCGCGCCGCCGAGGAGGCCGCGGCCGAGACTGGAAGCGGCCGGCGCCGAGCCGGTGCTCGTGCGCGGCAACGTCACGTCGAGCCGTGTGCTCGACGAGGTGGCAGCCCTCGGGCCGCTCGAGGCGCTCGTGCACAACGCAGCGACGGGCGTCATCCGCGCGGCGCTCGACACCGAGGACAAGCACTGGGACTGGACGGTGAACGCGAACGCCCGCGCGCTCCTGCAGCTCACGCGGGCAGCCTCGCCCAACCTACGCGCGGGCTCGTCGATCGTCGCGATCTCGTCGCTCGGCTCGCAGCGCGTGCTCCCGAACTACGTGCTGGTCGGCACTTCCAAGGCGGCCCTCGAAGCGCTCGTCCGCTACCTCGCGGTCGAGCTGGCGCCGCGGGGGATCCGCGTGAACGCCGTCTCGGGCGGCGTCGTCGACACCGGCGCGCTCGAGCACTTCCCGAACCGCGAGCGGATGCTCGAGGCGGGTGCCGCGAACCCGGTCGGACGGCTGGTCGCGGCGGAGGACATCGCCGGCGCGGTGGCGTTCCTCTGCTCGCCGGACGCCGAGATGATCAGAGGCCAGACGCTGATCGTCGACGGCGGTTTCTCGCTCCAGGTTTGACCCCCTCACGGGGGTCGTGAACAGAGCGGTCGGCGCCGATCCTTCATGCCCCTGATGGACACTGCGCGCACCGATACCCCGTCCGGGGGAGGCAACGGCCCGTTCGCGCCGAGAGACTTGAAGTGGACGGCCTCCGACGGCACGGGAGCACCCCACATGCGGCCAGAGAACCACGACCGGGTTGACCTGGTCGATTCATACCGCCGACTTACGGCGATCTATCACGACCTTCTGTCGCACGACGACCTCGAGCACCTGCTCGAGCGAATCGCGGACAGCATCTTCCTGCTCGTGCCCGTGCGACACGCTGCTCGTCGCGGAGCATGACCAGTCCGCCGGGGTGCTCGTGCCCATCCTCGTGCGCGGCCACGGCGCCGAGTCGATGTTGAAGCTTCGCCCCGGCCTCGGCGAGGGTCTGATCGGCTGGGTGGCCAAGAACGCCCGGCCCGGTGCTCGCGAACGACGCCAGCACCGACCCCCGGGCGGGGCACGTCGCGGGCACACCGAAGGCCGAAGACGAGGCGATCATCTCGGTGCCGCTGGTCGCGCACGGGGCGGTCCTCGGCGCGATCAGCATGTATCGCGAAGGCCCCGGGAAGATCTTCTCGTTCGACGAGTTCGAGCTTGCACAGCGGTTCGCGGACGCGGCAACGCTCGCGCTCGTCAACTTCAAGACGCGAACCGATCTCGAGCAGCAGGCGTGCACCGACGAGCTCACCCAGGTGCTGAACCGCCGCGGCTTCTTCGCGACCGCCCGACGCTCGCTCGCGCGGACCGGCCAGTACCCGTCGACGCTGCTCGTCGTCGACCTCGACTACTTCAAGTCGGTGAACGACGAGTGCGGCCATGACGCCGGCGACGAGCTCCTGAAGCACGTGGCGCGCCAGCTCAGCTCGGTCGTGCGAAGCGACGACGTCGTCGCCCGCCTCGGCGGCGACGAGTTCGCGCTTCTCCTCTCGGGCGCCTCGACCGAGGATGCGAGCGCCGTCGCCGCCCGCATCCACAACACGCTCCGGCAAGCCCCGTACATCGGACCGCACGGAAAGCTGGTCGTGCGCGCGAGCGTCGGCTTCGCGGTCGCAGATGTCTCGGAGGAGAGCGACCTCGATGCGCTGCTGGTGGCCGCCGACGCGCAGATGTATCGTGCCAAGCGCGCGAGGCCGGACGCGCCGCGCGCTCGCCGCCTCAGGGCATAGGGGTCAGGTCGAAAGCTTGCAGGGTCACGAGGGCGGTGCAGAGAACATCGGGGTCGACAGTTGCAGCGCATCGCGGCCTGACGGAAACTCGGCTGCGCATCCAGGCGCACCGTGGCCGCTGACGTCTTCCCGAGAGCCGTCAGCGAACGGAGTGGTGAGCGAAGTGCCGGAAGGAACGGCAAAACCAATGCATTCAGCCGGGCCGCCGTCGGACGAGGGGCTCGAGCTGCTCGCGGACGCGGTCACCACCTCCGGCGCGCCGCTCCCCGACAACGCCCTCGCCGACGCGGCACACGCCGCGGCACAGCTCCCCGCCGACCCCCGCCTACGCTCGATCGCCTTCACGGCATGGCTCGTCGCGACGTCCGCGGTCGAGGGGCTCTCGATGCAGCCGCTGCTCGACCGGCTGGCCGCCGCTGCGGGCCGTCACCTCGCGCTCGACCAGGACGCGCTGCTCGTCGAGATCCACGCCTACGCGGCCGCCGATCCGCGCTTCACCGAGCTGCCGCCGGCGGCGTCGGTGAGCCGTCAGCTCGCGCTGGCCGGTGCGTTCATCGGCTCCGAGGACGTCACGATCTGGCGGGTCGGCCACGCCGGCGAGGTGGAGCAGATCGCTCAGCTCGACTCGGCGCGGGGCGGCGAAGGCATGGCGCTGGTCGCGACGGCCGCGATCGGCCACGCAACCGAGCAGTGGTTCGACGGTCAAGAGCTCATCGCCGCGGTGCCGATCTCGCGCTGGCAGCAGCCGGTCGCCGCACTCGTCGCGCGCCTCCCGAGGTCGACGGCCGGAGCGGGCGCACCGTGGCAGCGATCCTGCGCGCGACGGCGACGCGCCTCGCGCAGGTGCTCGAGCGCGAGATGCTGCTCGAGCGCAACGCCGCTCACGACGAGATCCTCACGGCGACTGCCGATCGCCGGCTGGTGCGGCTCGGCTACGACCTGCACGACGGCCCCACACAGGACCTGATCGTGCTCGCCGGCGACCTCGAGCGCCTGCGCCGCCAGATCTCGGAACACGGGCTCGTCGACAGCAAGATCGACTACGCGTTCGCCGAGCTGCAGCGCCGCATCGAGGCGACCGACGAGTCGCTGCGCGAGCTCGCCCACTCGCTCCAGCCCCAGACGATCGTCGAGCGCCCGCTCGGACCACTCCTCGGCCGCGAGCTCGAGCGACTGCGCGAGCGCTACTCGATCGACGGCACCCTCGACGTGATCGGCGACGTCGACGATCTGACGGCCACCCAGCGCATCACGATCTTCCGAACCGTGCAGGAAGCACTGACGAACGTCCGCGAGCACAGCTGCGCGACGTCGGCGAGCGTGACGGTCACGGTCGACGAGCGCTCGATCGCCGTGCGGGTGTCCGACGACGGCATCGGCTTCGACGTCTCGAGCTCGCTGGAGTCGGCGCGCCTCCGCGGGCGCATGGGCGTCGTGGGAATCGGCGAGCGCGTGCGGATGCTGGGTGGGATCTTCTCGATCGACAGCAAGCCGGGCGGTCCGACCATCGTTCGCGCCACGCTTCCGCGCTGGCGCCCGCCGCCCGCCGCCGACGCGTCGGGTGCGTGACGGGCTCAATGGTGGTAAAGATTCGGCTATGCGTGTCCTGATCGCCGACGATCACCGCTTGATCGCGGAAGGGATTCGCAGGGCGCTCGACGACACCGACGACTTCGACGTCGTCGGCGAGGCGAACACCGGCAGCCAGGTGATGCCGCTCGTCAGGCGGACCTCCCCCGATCTCGTCCTCCTCGACCTGCGCATGCCGGGAATGGACGGCCTCGCGTGCCTCGAGCAGATCCGGGAGCAGCACCCCGAGATCAAGGTCGTGATCCTGTCGGCGGCGACCGACCCCAACCTGATCCAGACGGCGCTGAAGCGGGGCGCCTCGGCGTTCGTCGTCAAGAGCGTCAACCCGGTCGACCTCCCCTCCGCGTTGCGCCAGGCGATCGAGGGGACCGTGTTCACGGCGATCGGCCAGGACGCCGCCGCCGAGGCCGACGCGATCCGCGAGTACGGGCTCACCGAACGTGAGCTGACGATCCTGCGCGCGCTCTCACGCGGGCTCGTCGAACCAGGCGATCGCGAAGGAGCTCTGGCTCGCCGAGCAGACCGTCAAGTTCCACCTGACGAACATCTACCGCAAGCTCGGCGTCGGGAATCGCACCGAGGCGGTCCGGCTCGCCTACCAGCACGGCCTGATCGAGAACCCGCTCTACGAAGGCCAGTAGGCCTCAGGCGGCCGTCGATCAGGTGCAGGCCCGAAGTTCAGGCCGCGGGCGGGGTGCGGAGCTCGTCGAGCAGCCGCGGCACGAGCATGCGCGGGAGGGCCGAGCCGCCCGCCGCGACGTCCCGCAGCGCCGGCACGAGCCGACCCGGGTCCATGTCCTCGAAGAGCACGCCGAGCGCCCCCGAGCGAACCGCCGCGACCGCGAGCGCCCCCTCCTCGGACTCGTCGGTCGACATCAGGAAGACGACGGCGAGATCCACGAGCTCTGCGCGCAGCTCGCGGGCCGCCTGCAGCGCGCCCGGCATGGCGGCGTCGACGAGGCAGATGCTCGGCCGCCGCAGCCGCACGACCGCCAGCAGCTCGTGCGCGGAGGCGGCTTCCGCAACCACGTCGAAACCGTGGCCCTCGAGCCTGCCTCTGATCCCGAGCAGGAGCAGCGGCCGCGCCGTGGCCACCACGACACCGAGCTCGGCCCGAGCCAGCTCGAGGGTGGTGTCGTGGGCGTCCGCAGACGTGCCGCCTTGGCCCCCCATTGCAGGGAAGTCTCACGCCCGCGGGCGGCGACGAGCAGACTCGTTCGGCTAGTCCGCTTCGCTCGTTCGGGTAGGTAGGGCCGAACTGCGCTTAACGCTCGCGCATGAAGCCCTGGCGGGCCGCGCTGACGAGCGCCACCGCCTCGGGGAAGAGCACGCGCATCGCGTCTCGAAGCGCAATCGACTGCTGGTCGGCCCCACCCTCGACTGCGATCTGGGAGAGCGCCGCCGCGGTCAGCTCGACCGCGGTGTTCAGCGTGAGCGTGGCGAACTGCTCGCGCTGCGCCTCCTGCACCGATTCGGCCTGCTGCTCGGCGAACTCACGGAGGCTGCGCAGCAGATCCTCGGGATCGCCGCCGAACGGGAGTCCGAATCCACCGCCTTCCATGCCGGCCAGCCTAGCGGGTGCCTCCTACGCGGAGGTCGACCGCATAGCCGCGCTCGACGTCGCGGACGAACTCCTCCACGGCCCCGGTGCCGCCACGGAGCGAGGCCGAGAACGGCGACGCAGTATCGCCGAGCGCACGCTCGAGCACCGCTGCCGCCGCTCCCACCTCGTCCAGGTAGGCGGGCGAAGCAACCCGCGGCGGCCGACCGATGACCCGCTCGAGCTCCAGCGCCGCCTGCTCGGCCGGCTCGACGCTCGCGGCCCCTTCGACGACGCGCACGCGCGCGAGCTCCTGCCGCAGTGCCGCGAGGTCGCCGCCGCCGGCGAGGTCGCCCGCGAGCTCGCAGAGGGCGACGATCGAGGCAACCGACCGGATCTCCTCGAGCCGGTCGAGCGCACGCCCTTGCGCGTCGAGCGCGACCCAGCGGCAGCCGCCCTCGGAAGCGGCGAGGGCGACGAGGTAGTCGCGACGTCCGGGCACGGGCTCCGCCGCGAGCACGCCGGTGACCCGGCCGTACCGCGACGCGCGCTCGGCGGCGTCGACGAGCTCCTCGTCCAGCGGCACGCGGAGACCCGGTCGGCTACCGGGTCGGCTTGCGGCCGAGCAGCCGCGCGAGGTTGATGTCGAAGCCCCAGCCGTAGCTCTTGGGCGTGAACAGGCGGGAGTCGGCCGGGTTCCACCAGCGGCTCTTGACTCGGGCAGCCGTCGGGCGGCGCCAGTCGTACGGCACGCGGAGGAACGTTCCGGTCCTGCGTCGGGTCGTCATTGCCCCAGTGTGCCGAGAGCGACAGGGCAAGGGTCGAGGCGATTGCATAGGGTCGGCAGCCTGGACGCCGTCGACCTCTTCGCGCCGCTCGGCACGAGCTACGACCGCTGGGCGACGTTGCTCTCGTTCGGGCAGGATCCCGCGCTGGCGGCGGTTCCTCGTCTCGCGCGTCGAGGTCGCGCCGACGGACACCGTGCTCGACGTCGCCACCGGCACCGCCGCAGTCGCGCTCGAGCTCGTGCGCCAGAAGGACTGCTTCGTGGTCGGGGTCGACCGGACTCCGGAGATGCTCGATGAGGGCCGCCGGCGCGTCGCGCTCGCGGCCGCCACGGGCAAGGTGCGGCTCGAGCAGGGCGACGCGCGTGGGCTGCCGTTCGGCGACGGCACGTTCGACGCGGTCACGTTCACCTATCTCCTGCGCTATGTCGACGACCCCCCCGCGACGCTGCGCGAGCTCGCGCGTGTGGTGAAGCCCGGCGGTGTTCTGGCCGGGCTCGAGTTCGGCGTCCCCCGCGGAGTCTGGCGTGGGCCCTGGGAGGTCTGGGCCCGCGCGGGGCTGCCTGCGGCCGGAACCGTGATCGGGAGGGGCTGGCGCGAGGTGGGATCGTTCCTCGGGCCGTCGATCCGCGACTACGACCGGCGTTGGCCGGTGACGCGCCTCGCCCAGGCATGGCGCGAAGCCGGCATCACCGACGTCGCCCTGAGGCGCCTGAGCCTGGGCGGCGGGATCGTGACGTGGGGTCACCGGAGCTGAGGCCGGCCTGGTACGCGCTTCGCCGCGGCGGGGCGCGCGACTGGGTCACCCTGCTCCACCTCCCGTACACGGCGTGGAACCTCTCCTACGTCGCGCTCGGCGCGGCGCTCGCCGCGACGTTCCACGGCGACCGGCTGCTGGCGGCACTCGCCGCGTTTTTCCTCGCCCTCGGCGTGGCCGCCCACGCGCTCGACGAGCTTCGCGGTCGTCCGCTCGGGACCGAGATCTCGACGCCTGCTCTCGTCGCCGCGGCTGTCGTCGGATTGGGCGGCGCGGTCGCGATCGGCATCGCGGCGGCGATCGCGTGGGGCCTCGGGCTGCTCGCCTTCGTCCTCGTCGGCGGCTTCCTCGTGCCCGCGTACAACCTCGAGCTCTTCGGCGGAAGGATCCACAACGACTGGGGGTTCGCTCTCGCCTGGGGAGCGTTTCCGGCGCTCACGGGTTACTTCGTGGAGGCGCAGACGCTCCGGTTCGAGGCGTTCGCCGTCGCCGTGTACGCGACGGCGCTGAGCCTCGCGCAGCGGGCGCTCTCGACGACCGCGCGCGAGGCGCGCCGCAAGCGCGGCACGCTCGACGGCGCCGTCTCGGCGGAGCGCGCTCTGCAACTGATGACCGTCGCGTCAGTCGCGATCGCGGTCGGGGCGGTTGTGGCCCGCCTACGATGACGGCGTGAGCGTCGCTGCAATCGTCGCCGTCGTCGCGGCCGCCGTCGCGGTGGCGGCCGTCGTCGCGTCGTATCTCCTGTACCGCCGCGTCCACGAGCGCGAGCAGCTCCTCGAGCAGGAGCTCGAGAAGGGCCGGGCGGAGTTCGACAAGATCGTCGCCGAGGAGATCGAGCTTCGGCGATCCGAGCTGGAGCTGACGCTGGCGCGTGAGCGGGCCGAGTCGCTGTCGCTGCTCGCGGAGGAGGAACGTCGGATCGCGACTGAGCGGCGACACGACGTCGCCGAGCGCGAGCGCTCGAGCACCGAACAGCTCGCCGCGCAGCTCGTCTCGGCGCAGAAGGCCGTGGAACAGCGGGTCGCGAGCTGGGCCAGCGACATCGAGAAGCTGCAGGAGGGCCTGACGGAGGAGCTTCGACGCCTCGAGGGCCGGCAGCGCCAGCTCGCCGCGGAGATCGAGGCGCGAATCGGCAAGGATGGGGAACGGCTGCAGGGACAGCTCGACGACCAGCAGCAGCTGATCGCGCGCCAGCGCGACGAGCTCGCCCGCCTCGCCCAGGGCCACGTCGAGCAGGCGAACGTCGACCTGGAGCAGCACTCGGCGGAACGGCGCCGCGCGCTGCAGGAGGTCGCCGAGCGTCTGAGACGGCGCGAGACCGAGTTGAAGGAGGCACTCGACCGCGAGAGCAGTGAGGCCGCCGTGCGCCTGCAGTCGGCGCTCGCCGACGTCGAGCGACGCCAGCTCGAGCAGCTGCAGCGCGTCGTCGCGCGCGAGGCGCAGCGCTACACCGAGTCGGCGTCGCAGAGCTTCGACGCCACGATCCGCTCGGCGCGCGAGGACGCGGCGCGCCGCCTGAGCCGCGAGCTCGACCTTGCGGTCGAGCGCTTCGCGCGACAGGCCGAAGGAGCGCTCACCGAAAGGCTCAACGCGGTGACCGACGCGGCGGCGAAGCGGATCGAGGAACGGCTCACCCGCACACGCAGCGCGCTCGAGCGCCACCGCGACGACGCGCTGCGGTCGCTCGAGGACCGGGCACACTCCGTCGAGTCCGGGCTCCGCGAGCGCCTGCAGGAGATCGCCCTCGAGGCCGAGTCGGAACGGGGCATTCTGGAGGGGCGAATGCGTGAGCTGCAGCGCCGACTCGACGAATTGGCTGCGCGCACCTAGCCGAACCGACAGCGCGGTCGAGCCGCTCCGGTTCCAACTTTCAAGAGCAGGGTTCGTCTAGATGAAGGCGAAAAGGCGGTCACGCATGGCCCAGACGATCGAACATAGCCAGACAGAGCGCGAGAAGGTCGAATCCTGGCGCCTGCACGTGCTGATCGAGGCCGGTTACCCGCTCTCGCTCGCCGAGAAGCTGGCTCATTCCGAGGCCGATCTGCACCGCGCAGTCGAGCTCGTGCGCGCCGGCTGTGGGTTCGACACAGCGGCCGAGATCCTGCTGTAGCGCGTAGCTACGATCGCCTCCATGAAGGTCGAGGCGACCGTGATCGACGGCCGCAAGGTCTATTCGGTCCGAGCGTTCAACGGCGGCGTCGGCTCATGGCTCGCCCGGCTGCCGACGGTGTGGGTCGAGGGAGAGGTGACCGACCTGCGCCGCCAGCAGCGCTGGGCATCGGTGTTCTTCACGCTGAAAGATCCGGACGACGGTGCGTGCATGTCGGTGCAGATGCAGCGTGGGCGGTTCGACGCGCTCGACCTGGGGCTGGCAGACGGCGAGCGGGTACACGTCTTCGGCCGCCCGGAGCTCTTCGAGCAGCGAGGCGAGCTTCGGCTGCGTGCGTTGACGATCGAGCGCTACGGGCTCGGCGCGCACCTGGCGGGGCTCGAGCGCCTCAAGCGCAAGCTCGCAGCGGAAGGGATGTTCGACGCCGCGGGCAAGCGGGCCTTGCCTCGATTCCCCCGACTGATCGGGCTCGTCACGGGCAACGATGCCGCCGCGAAGCGGGACGTGCTCACGCAGCTCCAGCAGCGGTTCCCGCCGGCGAACGTGCTGGTCGCGGAGACGTACGTGCAGGGCCCGAAGGCACCGGCCGCGATCGTGACCGCGATCGGCGACCTCTGTCGACGCGGCGTCGACGTGATCGTCCTGACGCGCGGCGGCGGCAGCTTCGAAGACCTGCTTCCGTTCTCGGACGAGCGCGTCGTGCGCGCCGTGGCGGCATGCACCGTCCCCATCGTCTCGGCCGTCGGGCACGAGCAGGACACGCCCCTGAGCGACCTCGCCGCCGACGTGCGGGCCGCTACACCAACGGCGGCGGTGCGTCTCGTCGTTCCCGACGCGACCGAGCTGCGCGCGTCGCTCGCGCGCTCGCGAGCGGCGCTGCAGCGAGGCGCGTCGCGCTCGGCCGAGCGTCATGCGCAGCGGCTGACCGGGCTGCGCGAGCGTCTGCACCGTGCGCCACTGCTCGACATCGAACGACGGCACGGACGCCTCGAGACTGCGCATGCACGGCTGGTCGCGCTCAGCCCGCGCGCGACCCTCGAGCGCGGCTACGCGATCGTGCGCCGCGGCGACGAGGTCGTGCGCTCCCGCGACCAGGTCGAAGCCGGCGAGTCGATCGATGTCCGGGTCGCGGACGGCGTCTTCGGCGCGCGGGTCGAATGAGCGCCGAGCCGACCTTCGAGGAGGCCCAGCGCGAACTGGACGCGATCGTCGAGCGTCTCGAACGGGGAGACGCAGGCATCGACGAGCTGACGAAGCTGTGGGAACGGGGCGAGGAGCTCTACCGGCTGTGCGTCGCGAAGCTCGACGGTGTCCGCGGCCGGATCGAGGAGCTCGCCCGCACGACCGACGGTTGACGGTTAGGCGAAGAGCCGGTCGGCGAGTCGCGCGCCGAGCCGCTCCAGATCGGCGGTCACGCACTCGGGCCGCCCCGAGAGCGGATGGGCGTCGATCCCGTGAGCGACGACGCCTCCGAACAGCTCGCACCGGACGCCGAGCCGTCGGCAGTGCTCGACGACCGTTCCGGGCGCCTTCCCCTCGAAGGTCGTCGAGTCGACCGTTCCCTCACCTGTCACCACGAGCGCCGCGTTCTCGGCGAGCGCGTCGAAACCGATCAGATCCAGCACGAGCTCCGCGCCCTCGACGAGCTCCGCACCGAGCGCCGCGAACGCCGCACCGAGCCCGCCGCCGGCTCCAGCGCCCCGCACGGCGCGGAAGGGAACGAGCTCGCTCATCGCAGCGAGCCGGCGTTCGAGCTCCTCGACCGCCGGCTCGTCGGCGCCCTTCTGCGGCCCGAACACGCGGGCCGCACCGCGCGTGCCGAGCAGCGGGTTGCGGACGTCACACGCTGCACGCACCGGAGTCGCCCGCAGTCGCTCGCCGACGACGTCCCTCATGCCGGCGCCGCCGTCGACCGTCGCCGTGCCGCCGAGACAGACGACGAGGGCCTGCGGCTCGCCGGCGAGCGCCGCGACGATCAGCTCGCCGAGCCCACGGCTCGTTGCGTCGAGCGGATCGCGGTCGGCCGGCTCGACAAGCGGCAGGCCGATCGCGGCCGCGGCCTCCACCACCGCGGTGCCGTCGGCAAGCACGAGCCAGCTCGCCTCGACGGGCCGACCGAGTGGATCGGAGACCGACGCCTGCCGTCGCTCGCCGCCGAGAGCCGCTTGCAGCACGGCGGCGGTTCCCTCGCCGCCGTCGGCGACCGGCGCCTCGAGCGCGTCGATCCCCGCGACGCTTCGCAGGCCCGTCGCGAGCGAGGCTGCCGCGTCGAGCGGCGAGAGGACGCCCTTGAGGCTAGCCGGAGACGCGAGCGCGAGCATGCTCGGCTCGGTCAGTCTCCTGCTCGCCGACCTTGCGCTCGGTGAGCTCCGCGACCTCTTCCTCCTCGTCCTCCTCCATGCGCTTGAGCATGGCGTACGACAGCCCCTCGCGCGCCAGGAAGACGAGGCCGATCGCCGATGCCGACCGACGCCTCGATCAGCTGCAGTCCGATCCCGAACGCGATCCCGCGCGCGTAGTCGACGCCGTAGTTGACGAGCGGGAGCGCGATCGCAGCCTGTGTGAGCCCGACGTTGCCCGGCCACAGCGGAAAGATCGTCGCGACGTTCATCAGCACGAGCACGAGCCCGGCGGCGACGAGCGGTTGGTGGATGTGGAAGGCGAACATCGCCGACCACACGGCCAACAGCTGGCACGCCCAGCCCGCGAACTGGAACGCGGCGGCCGTCGCAGCTGCCGCCGGGCGCCGCATGACGCCGAGCCCCTGCCGTGCGCGCGCCCACAGGAGTCGCATGCGGCCGACGCCCTCTACCGCGTCCTTCTGGTGCATGCGGGCGAGCAGCACCGCGACGACGAAGAGCACGATGCCGACGCCGAGCGCGACCTCGATCGAGAGGTACGCCCACCTCGGGATCTTCGCCTCGAGGAGGACCCACACGACCAGCACGGTCGCCGGGAACACGTCGAACATACGATGTGCGAACACGGAGCCGACGAGACGCGCTGCCGTTCCGCTGCGCCCGGGCATCCGTCGGCTGAGCACCGCGACGCGCGCCAGCTCGCCGACGCGTCCCGGCAACATGGCGTTCGCAAAGAGGCCGACGCAGAACGCGGAGAAGACGAGCGGATAGGACGGATGAGGCGGCGGCATCGACTCCTTCACCGCCGTGTTCCAGGAGAGCGACCGGGTGATCACCGAGAGCAGGTTGAGCGCAATCGCGACCACGACCCACTCCCAGCTCACGACCGTGAACGCGTCCTGGACCAGGTGCCAGTCGGGCCCGCGCAGGATCGCCAGCCCCACGGC
This sequence comes from uncultured Thermoleophilia bacterium, assembly GCA_963742615.1. Lineage (GTDB taxonomy): Bacteria > Actinomycetota > Thermoleophilia > Gaiellales > Gaiellaceae > PALSA-600. The sequence goes on from CAVUMS010000006.1 coordinate 661,557, forward strand.
GACGCCGAGGAGCGGCAACACGATGAGCACATACCAGCGCGAGTTCCGCCAAGGCTCACGCGGCAACCTCGTCGTAGGTCTCGTCCAACTGCTGCGCGATGTCGTCCCATGCGTAGTTCGCGAGCGCGTGCTCGCGTGCGGCGCGCCCCATCGCGACGCGCCGGTCCTCGTCCGAGAGCACGTCGAGGATCGCCGCGGCGAGCGCTTCCGGGTCGCTCGGGCGCACGAGAACGGCGGCCTCGGGCGTCGCGACCGCCGCGTAGCCCGGGATGTCCGACGCGACCGCCGGCGTCGCGCAAGCGAACGCCTCGGCGAGCACGAGCCCGAAGCTCTCACCGCCGAGCGCAGGCGTCACCGACACCTTCGCCCGCATCAGCTCTTCAGTCCGCACCTCGTTCGTCACGATTCCCAGCACGTCGATGCCAGCGTCGTCGACGCGTAGCCGCGTGTGGAGCAGACGGTACTGCAGCGGATCGGTGCCAATGAGCCTCAGCCTCGCTCCCGTCGCAGCGTGCACCCGTGGCCAGGCGCGGAGCAGCGTCGGAAGCCCCTTTCGCGGATCGTGACGTCCGATGAAGACGACGCGATGCTCCCGGTTCGCCGGATCCACCTCGTCCGGCATCAGCACACCGTTCGGGACGATGCGGTAATCCCCGGGCAGCCAGCGAGATGCCGACTCGGCGGCCATCGGCGACACCGCGATCCGCGCGTCGATCCGGTCCATCAAGAACCCCCAGCAGCGGAGGCCGTAGCGCATCCAACCCAGATCCCCCTGCGCGTGCCACGTCGCGACGATCGGGCACTGCGCCGTGGCGAGCGTGGCGACGCAGATCGCGGGCGTCATCGGCTCGTGCAGGTGGACGACGTCGAAGCGCTCGTCGGCGAGCACCCGCCGGATGCGACTCTACCGAACGCGGCGAGAGGACGATGTTCGGCAGCGAGCCGTTCGCAGGGACGACGACCGAGCGGCCGACGGAGATGATGTCGGCCGGCAGACGGCCGTGCCGCCCGCTTCTCGGGTGGAGGATGCGGGTGAAGGCACCGGGCGGATCGTGGCCCATCACGATCTTCACCTCGTGGCCCCGCCGTCTCAGCGCGGCGGCCTGGTGCTCGGCATGCTCGACCACGCCGCCCCAGTACGACCACGAGAACGGAACGACGATCCCGATCTTCACGCGAGCGCCGCCGCGAACGCGCGCTGGAGGCGCTCGGCTCCGAGCTCGACCGTCTCGTCGCTGACCGCGAGCGACAGCCGCGCCCAGCCCAGCGCCGCTCGACCCGAAGCCCTCACCCGGCGCGACGGCAACGCGGTGCTCGGTGAGCAGGTGCTCCGCCGTCAGGCCCTCCGGCAGTCGCACCCAGACGAAGAACGTCCCCTCCGAGATCGGCGGCCGGGAAGCGCCGCGGCGAGCACGTCGCGCCGGCGCTCGTAGGCGGCGACGCGCTCGGCGACCGAGTCCTGCGGGCCCTCGAGAGCCGCGATCGTCGCGGCCTGGAGCGGGGCGAAGATGCCGACGCGCGCGTGGTCGTTCATCAGGTTGATGCGCTCGACGATCTCGGCGTTGCCCACGACGAAGCCGACGCGCCACCCGGCCATCCCGTACGTCTTCGACATCGACCAGAGCTCCACGCCGACGTCCTTCCCGCCCGGTGCCTGGAGGAAGCTTCGCGGTTCGCGTCCGTCGAAGACGAGATCGATGTACGCCGCGTCGTGCACGACGGAGCCACCCGTCTTCCGCGCCCAGGCGACGGCGTCGTCGAAAACGCCGGCCGGCGCGCACACCGCGCAGGGGTTCGACGGGTAGTTCAGGTAGAGCGGCGGCGGCAGGTGGCGCGGCATCCAGATCGGGGGCGAAGCCGCGATCCGGGTCGAGCGCGACGGTCTCGAGGCGTGCGCCCGTCAGCGCGATGCCCGGACGGGTAGTCGGGGTAGTAGGGGTCGGGCAGGAGCACGGCCTCTCCCTCCTCGGCGAGGACGAGCGGCAGCTCGGCGAGCGCCGTCTTCGTGCCCGGGACGATCGCCACCTCCGTGTCGGGGTCGAGCTCGACGCCGTACTCGCTCGCGTAGCGCGCCGCGATTGCCTCACGACAGCGGCGAAGGCCACGGATGGGCGAATAGCCGTGGACGCGGTCGTCGAGCACGGACTCGCGAAGCGCCTCGACCACGTGGGCCGGCGGCCCGACGTCGGGGTTGCCGCGCCCCAGGTCGACGAGCGGCGGGCCGTCCTCGGCGGCGGCCTCCGCCACGCGGCCGAGCAGCTCCACGAAGTACTGCGAGGCAGTCGGGCCAGACGTTGCGGACGGGCGTTCACCGGCCGAGACTCTACTTCCAGGGTCAGGGGCGTCACCCGCCGCTAGAGTCGATTGCCATGTTCGATCGCGGTCTCGCCGAGCTCCACACGCACCTCGGCGGATCGGTCGCGTCGGACATCATGTGGAGCCTGGCGCACGAGCAGGGCATCGCCCTGCCGACGCGCGACTTCTGGGAGTTCGACCGCCTCGTCACCGTCTCCGATCCGCGAGGCGTTCCCGACCTCGACGCGCTCGATCGCATCTATCACCTGACCGAGCTCATCCAGAGCTCACCGCTCGCCGTCGAGCGCAGCGTGCATGCGGCGATCGGCGGCGCGTATCGTTCGCAGCGCATCACGACGCTCGAGCTGCGCTTCAACCCGATGAAGAGAAACCGCGGCGGCGAGCGTGATCTCGACCACATCATTCTCGCCGCGATCCGTGGCCTCGACATCGCGTCGCTCGAGTACCCGCAGGTGCGCGCCGGTCTGATCCTGATGATGGACCGGACATTCAGCCCGCAGCAGAACATGATCATCGTCGAGAAAGCGCTCCGGTACGGGTCGCGCGGGATCGTCGGCATCGACATCGCCGGCCCGCGCCCGGGCGGCGGTCGCTACGACTACACCCAGATTCGCGAGCATGTCGAGCTCGCACGCGACGGTGGTCTCGGCGTGACGATTCATGTCGGCGAGGAAGGCGGCAAGTTCGGTCTGGCGGAGGTCGCGGAGGTCGTCGAGACGCTGCAGCCGGACCGGATCGGGCACGGCGTCCTCGCCGTCGGAGACCCGGTGTTGATGAGCGCGCTCCGCGACGTCGACGTGACCCTCGAGATCTGCCCGACCTCGAACCTGCTGACGAAGGCGCTCGCGGACGAGGATGCAGTGCGAGACACCTTCCGCACGTTCGTCGAGCACGGGGTGAAGTTCACGATCGCGACCGACGGCCCGGAGATGATGCGGACGCACCTCCGTGACGAGTTCGACCTGCTCCTCCGCATCGGCGCGCTCGATGAGGCCGAGTTGCACGAGGCCAACGAGCGCGGGCACGAGGCGTCGTTCGTCGCTCCCCGCGTTCACGCGGGGGTGTAGCCGCTCTCGGGCGGTTTCACGGCCCCGCGGGCGCTTACACCCTTTGGCCTATGGCGGCTCATCAGACCCGCTCGTAGCCTCCTCGCATGCAGGCACTCCACGATCCCGTGATCACCTCCAGGCAGCGACAGGTTGTGGAGCTGATCGCGCAAGGACTTTCAAACGACGAGATCGGCGTCGTCCTGGGCATCTCACCGCGGACGGCCAAGGCGCACAGCGACGCGCTCCGGCAGAAGCTCGGTGTGCCGCGACGGCGCCAGATCCCAGTGGCGTTCCGTCTGGCGACCGGCGAGGACCCGCTGGCGACCCGCTTGGCGTCGGCACGTGCCGACAACGGGGGCTGACGGCGAACGACGCGCCCGTGGCGATCACCCTCCGCCGCGGGCGCCGCCCCCTTCAGCGGGGCGATCACGTTGTATGTTCTTCGCGAGCCGAGGGGAGCGAGCAGGCAGGCATGGCGTCTACGGCTGTCCAGCAGGGCGGTGTGCGCCGCGAGCGGCGAATCATCGAACGGCCGCGACTAATCAAGATGCTCGACGAGAGCGAGGCGCGGGTGATCCTGCTCCTCGCGCCCGCCGGCTACGGGAAGACGACTCTGGCACGCCAGTGGGTGAAAACGCTCTCCGGCGCGATCTGGGTCTCGGCCACACCCGCGCATCGCGACGTCGTGACGCTCGCGGAGGACCTCGCCGCCGGCGTCGACGCCCTCGGTGGCAACGCGAGCAAGTTCATCCGCGAGTACCTAAGCGCGCAAAGCAACCCGCAACGGTCGGCACGTGGCGTTGCGGCGGCGCTCGCCGACCAGATCAACAAGCAGAAGGTCCAGTGGATCGTCATCGACGACTACCACGAGCTTGGGGAATCAGCGTCGTCCGAGTCGGTCGTTGCCAACTTGCGCGAGAGAAGCAACGCAAGATTCCTGATGGCAACGAGGGTCCGACCAGCATGGGTGTCAGCTAGGCGCCTCCTCTACGCGGAGGTCTCAGAGATCGGTCGCGATGCACTCGCGATGGACGATGAGGAATCGACGGCGGTCCTTGGTCGACGTCCCGACCTAAATGAACTGCGCGATCAAGCACGGGGGTGGCCAGCCGTCCTTGCGCTGGCGTCGGGACTTGGCCGGACAACTCCACCCTCAAATGCGATGCCGCAGGCCCTGCATCAATTCGTCGCCGAGGAGCTGTTCCAGACTGCAGGTCCGAGCGAACAGGCACAGCTGGTCGACCTTGCATTGCTCCCGAACCTCTCAGCGGAGTGGACCGTTCCTCACTTCGGGAAGTCCGGTCCGTCAGTAGCTGAACGCGCACGCGATCTGGGGTTCGTTTCGTCGGGACGGACGGACGAGCTCCATCCTCTTGTACGCGAGTTCCTGCTCGTTAAGCTCGGGGAAGACACGGCTGCTAACGCAAAGGTTCGTGGCGCGGTGCAGGCGTGCGTGGGCGGCCGACAGTGGGATCACGCACTTGACCTCGCTCGGCGGTTTGGCCTGACAGACGCCATCCCGTCAATCTTGACCAGCTCGTACAAGCCACTGGTTCGTGCGGGCCGATTCGGATCTCTTGATCGATTCTCCGCCGAGCTTCGCGCAGCTCCATCACTTCCGCCGGACGAAGTCGACCTCATCGATGCGGAACTGGCGCTCCGGGACGGGTTGTTTTCGCTCGCACTGGACCTCGCATCTCGGTCACAGGATCAACTTCCTCGTGAGAGTCCTCTGAGATCGCGCGCAGGGGCGATAGCCGGAGGCGCTGCCTTCCAGCTCGCCGATTACGACCGATCGGAGACTGCGTTCGAGCGTGCGCTGGAAGAGGCCGAGGACGACGTAGACACGAACGAGGCGCTTCATGGACTGGCAATGGCCGCGACATACGGCGAGCGTCCCAGCGTCGATTCAAGAATCGCGGCGCTCGGTGACCTCGCCGACCGAGGCCGCTCTCCCCTGAACATCGCACGGTATGCCATCTCGATCATCGCGCGAATGCGGATCGGCGACGGCTTCCGCGAGGGCCCGTACTTCGATGATGCAGCCCGAGTTCTGGATCAAATTGGCGACCCACGCGCGCGTACGAGCGTGCTTCTCACATTGTCGTATGCGTTGGGGCTTCAGTGCGAGTACCACCGAGCGTCGCTGCCCTGCCAGCGAATGATCGGAGAGATTGAGTCGTACGGGCTTGAGTTCGCCCGCCCACACGGCCAGTGGAACCTGGCGTTCGTCAAGCTCGGACTGAGGCGGTTTCACGAGGCTGAGCAGTTACTTCAGTCGATCGAGGCCACGGTTCTCGACCGGCCACTTGGGCATCACGCGATGAACGTCTCCGTACTGCGCGCCCGATTACTGATGCAGTTGGCGCGGGCGGCTGAGGGTCTCCGGCTTGTCCGGTACGACTCGGAGCACCGCGCCGCGCCGGCCATGCACGGCGAATACCTCGCGACTCGCGCAATTGGACACGCCTTGGTTGGCGCCCACGATGACGCCCTCGAGGCTGCGAACATCGCCGAAGCCACATCGATCTCAAGCGAAGTACGTGTTCTCGCAGAGGGGGCGCGGGCGATCGTCGCGGCGTCGGACGGCGACGCCGCAGGCGCGGCGCACCTTGTCACCGAAGCCCAGCGTCGCCGGACATGGGATCCCGTCGTGTGTTGCGTTCGAGCGTCGGACACACTCGCGGCGTGCCTCGCAGGCCAGGATCACCTGCGGCCGATTCTCCAGCACCTCTACAGCCTCTCTAATGACCAAGGGTTGGCTCGAAGGGCTCGGATGAGGAGCCCGGCGCATGGCAACGTCGGAGCTCTTTTGACCCCGCGCGAGGCGGAGGTTCTCGAGCTCATGGCAGAGGGTTACCGGAATCGGGAGATCGCAGACGCGTTTGTGATCTCTCAGTCAACCGTGAAGATTCACGTCCGACATGTTCTTGAGAAGCTAGGCGCTCGTACTCGAACCGAGGCTGTCGCTCGATACCGCGAGCTCCGCTAGGCGATCGCGGCCACTGCCAGCTTGGCTGTCGGCTCCGGAGACATCGTCGACAGCTCGAACTCAACTCCCTTTGCGAGCCGGTAGTCCTCGGTTGCACCGGCAAGAAGGGCTTCGAATGCGGCCACAACGGACGTGTCGAACTGCGTCTCCACTGCTTGCGCGAGGCGCAATCTCGCCACACGACTTGGCATGGCGTCGCGGTAGGGGCGATCCGACGTCATTGCGTTGTACGCGTCTGCGACGGCAATGATTCGGGAGAGCATGGGGAATCGATTCGCCGGCGAACCCATCCGGATACCCTTGGCCGTCAACGCGCTCGTGGTGGTGTCGGACAATTGCGGCGATCTCGGCGTAGGTCGCGACGTTCGCCAGGATTCGTTCTCCGATTTCGGAATGACGCTGCATCTCGCGCCGCTCTTCGAGCGTGAGCGCTCCTGGTTTCTCTAGAAGACCAGCAGGGAGGCCGATCTTTCCGATGTCGTGGACGAGACCACAGAGGTGTGCAAGTTCTTGCTGATCTTCCTCGAGTCCCATCCTCTTGGAAATGTCCCTCGCATAAATCGCGACGGCCGCGGAGTGACCCGCCGTGTAGCGATCACGAGCGTCAAGCGTGGCGATGAGACCCTTTGCGAATGAAAGGTTCGCTGCCGTGAGCTGTGCGTTCAGTGACTGGAGGTCGCGGGCCAGCGATCTCTGCGCTTGGTACAGCAAGAACCAGCGCTGGGCTGCTAGGGCCGGCACAAAGAACAGCGGAAGAGTCCAGGGCGAAAGATCGCGGTATGCGATTGCGAGAATCGCGACGGCCGAGCTGTACAGCGGAACCGACGCGACGAGGACGGGCAAGAGGTCTCGCGCAGCGTCGAACCACCGCCCATGGCCTCTGAGCCGAAACGCGAGTGAGGCAAAGGCGACGTCCACCGCTTGAGCCGTCAGCGCCGCGACCGTAGCGGCGACGACGAGCTCACCGGCACCACCCGCCATGGACGCTGCGACGATCGCGCTCGCGCCAGCCGCGATCGCGCCAGTCAGCGCCCTGCTGCCGAAGTACGCGATGCGCCCGAAAAGCGGGAAATCGAGGCCGATTGCGGATGCACCGAATACCACCATGGCCGCCAGCGGCCCAAAGAGCACTGCGGCAAAGACAGCAGGCAGAAGCGAGATCGAGACAGTGAGATTGCCGCGAAGCGTGATGTGGCCACGCTCCCCGTAGGCGGCAACGGCGGCTAGGCCGATCACGGCCGCCGGATTCCCTAGGTCAAAACCAGCAACGATTAAGGCGGCCCCCACGCCAACGGCGGAGAGCAACACGACAGCCACATATGCGGCGGAAGCCGGGGTGAGGTCGTGCCAAGACGCGCCTCATGTGCCCAATTACTTGCATGTCCCCCATTTGGGTTATAAGCTCCCGCCTGCCGTCAGTTCCCAACCTATGGGGGAAATTATGCGCAAGTTGGTGCGTTCGTGCGCCGTGGCACCATTGCTGGTGGCGCGGCTTCCTGGTAAGGCTCGCGTAGTTAACTGGGTCTTCTCTCCCCAAGCGTCACCCAATTAGGGGATTGTCCACAGGGGGTGGAAAACCTGCTCGGGAGAGTTAGTTAATGAGCCCACGCCGAAAGCCAACGGCTACGGCGTGGGCTCTGCTGCGCGCCTGAAGCTTCGCGAGCAGATGCCGAACATGGCTCTTGACCGTCTCCTCGGAGAGGAAGAGCCGGACGCCGATCTCGCGGTTCACGAGACCGTCCGAAATGAGCTGGAGCACCTCGATCTCGCGTGCGGTCGGTTCCTGCTCGAGCTCGGGGAGCGGCGCCTGGAACGGAATGACCTCGGCCACGGAGGCGTCCCGCCTCGCGGCAACGGATTCGAAGCGCGCGCGATGTTCTTCGTAGCGCGACAGGATCTCGTTGCGCTGGGCAGCGTCCACAGCTTGCGTATCGGCCTCGGCCAAGCCCCTCTTTAGAGGGAATGTCCCCGAAAGAGGGAGACCGAGTCACTCGTTCGAGCGGTGCGGTTCGCGCCAAACCGCACGAACAGGCGCCTTCGCGCACGCAGCTCCGGCGGTTCGAGCTCCTCGACAACCCCGATGCCGCCGTCGCGGCCGGTCGAGTGGAGGATCCGGTCGCCGCCGAGCCAGAAGGCGATGTGGTCTGCGGTCGCGTCGCCGTAGGTGACGAGGTCGCCCGCGACCGGCTCGGAGACCTGCTTGCCGGCGTCCTCCTGCTGATACGCGTCTCGGGGGATCAGCCGCCCGACCCGCCGGTGGGCCATGTGGACAAGTCCCGAGCAGTCGATCCCGCGCTCCGTCATCCCGCCCCATTCGTACGGCGATCCGAGATAGCCCCTCGCGACCTCGACAGGCGTCCCGCTGCGGTCGGCTGCGAGCCTCCCCTCTCCTTCCTCGAGCTCGTCGAGGCGCGCCCACCCCCGGTAGGCGTACGCAGTTCGCACCCTGGCCCAGCCGTCGCGGAGCTCGTCGACCTCGGCCGGCTCGCCGGCGAGGAGCTGCGTCAGCTGCTCGGCGTCGTCGCGCGGCTCGGCCCGAACCGGCGCCACCTCGACCGCGCACCTCACGCCACGTGCCTCGCGATCTTTGCCTCGAGCATCGGCCGAACGGTCGGCCAGTCGTCGTCGACGATCGAGTACCAGGCAGAGTCGCGGATCGAGTCGGGAAGCACCATGTGCTTGCGGAAGATCCCCTCGAACGAGCAGCCGATCCCGAGCAGGGCGCCGCGGACACGCAGGTTGCGGGCATCCGTCTTGAACTCCACCCGCTGCAGCCCACAGCGGTCGAACGCGTTGCGGAGCAGGAGGTATTTCGTCTCCACGTTCGCGCCGGTCCCCCATTGCGCGCGCTCCAGCCAGGTCCAGCCGATCTCCGTGCGCCGGTGAAACGGCTCGATGTTCAGGTACCGCGTCGATCCGACCGGCCTGCCGCCGACCACCACCACGAACGGGATCTCGCTCTCCGACCCGAGCGCCAGGTCGAACCAGCCGTCGAACCCCAGCGAGTACAGGTTGGTGTACCGATGGATCTGGGGCTCCCGCTCCGCCGCCTCGCGCAGACCCTCGCGATGCGACTCCTCGATCGGCTCGACCCGGACGATGCGACCGGCGAAGGGCTCTTCCGGGCGCAACTCAGACGCGGGTTGCACGTCTTATCTCGAGAGACGGCCGTTCGTTACGCCCCACACCGCCAGTATCGCCGCAGCCGACACCGGCGCGGTATTAGCCTTGCTCTGGCCCAGATGAAGTACGCCGAATGACGACCCCGCCGGAGTTCGAGATCGCCCCGGGCGGCGCCGTGGCGCTGCCACAGCCGCAGACCGTCTCCGTCTCGAGGAAGACACCGTCGCGGCTGTTCTGGGAGCGCCTCAAGCAGGACAAGGCTGCGGTCCTCGGCGGGATCGTGATCTTCATCCTCGTCGGGATCGCCATCTTCGGCGGCCCGATCGCCGCGTGGATCACCGGCCACGGCCAGAACCAGGTGTACTCGAACATGACCGACGCCTACGGCGTCCCACGCGGGCCGAACAGTCAGTTCTGGTTCGGCGCCGACGCCGAGGGACGCGATCTGTTCGTGCGCGTCATGTACGGCGCGCGCACCTCGCTGCTCGTAGGCATCGTCGCCTCAGGGTTCGCCCTCATCATCGGCACGATCGTCGGCCTGATCTCCGGCTACTTCGGCGGCGTGGCCGACACAGTGCTTTCACGCAGCGCCGACATCCTCCTCGCCGTGCCGCAGATCCTGATCGCGGTGGGCATCGTCGCTGCCTGCTCGACGACGAAGGACGGATGCCTTGGCGGCCTGGTTCAGCCCGGCCTGGGAATCGTGATCATGGTGATCACGATCTTCTCCTGGTCGTACATCGCGCGAATCGTTCGCGGCTACACGCTGTCGCTGCGCGAGAAGGAGTTCGTCGAGTCGGCGCGCGCCGCCGGCGCCGGAAACCTCCGGATCATCTGGACGGAGATCCTCCCGAACCTGATCGGCCCGCTGATCGTCTACGCAACCTTGCTGATCCCCACGAACATCCTCTTCGAGGCCGCGCTCTCGTACCTCGGGCTCGGCGTACCGCCCAATGAAGCGTCCTGGGGGTCGATCCTCAGCGACGCATCGCAGCTCTACGACGTCGCCTGGTGGCTGATGCTCTTCCCCGGAGCATTCCTGATCATCACGACGCTGGCGTTCAACCTGCTCGGCGACGGCCTGCGCGACGCATTCGACGTGAGGACCGACCGTTGAGGCATCTCTACCCCACCGCTCACCCATCCGGGATCGGATGGAAAGGAGGACGAATACCAGCATGACCAGATACGTCCGCTATGCGCTGTTCCTCGTCGCGCTCACCGCCCTTGCGGCGGGGTGTGGCGGCAGCAGTAAGTCGAGCAGCAGCTCGACGACAACCACCACCACGAGCAACTCGAACAACGCGTCGGTGGTCGGCACTGGCACGTACAACAACGGCACTCCCGCCAAGGGCGGCACCTACAAGGTCGGCTGGGAGCAGTCCTTCGGATTCACGAACAACTTCGATCCAACGGGTGAGTACCTCGGCAATGCATGGGGCCTCTACTCGAACCTGATGCTGCGCTCGCTGATCGGCTACAAGCATCGGCCCGGTGCCGACGGCAACGTCCTCATCGGCGACCTCGCGACGACGGTGCCGAAGCCGACCAACGGCGGTCTCACCTACACCTACACGATCCGCAAGGGCGTGAAGTTCAGTCCGCCGATCAACCGCGCGGTCACGTCCAAGGATGTCGCGTTCGCGATGCAGCGGCTTGCCAACCCGAAGGACGGTGGCCAGTACTCCTTCTACTACACCGTCATCAAGGGATGGGACGACTACGCGAACGGCAAGGCGAAGACGATCTCGGGCATCACGACGCCCAACAACAACACGATCGTCATCAACCTGACGAAGCCCGCCGGTGACTTCAACCTCCGCATGTCGATGCCGGCAACGGCGCCGATTCCTTCGGAGATCGGCCAATGCTTCGAAGGGAAGCCGGGCAACTACGGCCGGGACGTCGTCTCGAGCGGCCCGTACATGCTCCAGGGAGCCGACAAGGTCTCGCTGCCCTGCGCGTCGCTCAAGCCGATGAGCGGCTACGACGGCGCCAACGGCAGCCACATCATCCTCGTCCGCAACCCGAACTACGACCAGTCGACCGATCAGTACCGCAAGAACTATCCGAACGAGTTCTCGTTCACGGTCGACTCGAACGCCGACGACATCTTCGCGAAGGTGAAGTCGGGCGCTCTCGACGACGAGGTGTCGAGCCCGCAGCCGAAGACGATCCGAGAGTACGAGACGGACCCGTCGATCAAGCCGCGGTTGATCCCGAACGTCGGCGACCGCACGAACTACTTCACGATGAACCTCACGCAGCCGCCGTTCGACGACATCCACGTTCGGAAGGCGATGAACTGGATCACCGACAAGGCAGCGCTCCAGAAGGCGTGGGGCGGGCCGATCCCGGGCTCGATCGCAACGCACGTCGTCCCGCCGGTTCTCTACGCAAACGGGCTCGCCGAGTACGACCCGTACGCGACGCCGGACGAGGCAGGCAGCGTCGACAAGGCGGCGGCCGAGATGAAGCAGTCGAAGTACGACCCGAACAAGACCGGGAAGTGCACCGCGTCGGCGTGCAAGAACGTGCTGATGGTCGCCGACACGCGGGCCGTCGACACGCGGATGGTCCCGATCCTCCAGGCCGATGCCGGCAAGATCGGCATCACGTTCAAGGTCCGCTCGATCAACGGCGCCTACACGACGATCCAGGATCCGTCGAAGAACGTGCCGTTCTCCGAGCGCCCGAGCTGGGGGAAGGACTACGCCGACCCGTTCACCTTCTTCGGCGAGCTGTTCGACTCCGGCGCGATCATCCCGTCGGGTAACACGAACTACTCGCTCGTCGGCCTGACGCCGGCGATCGCCGCGAAGGTGAAGGCCACCGGGAACCTCAACAACATCCCGACCGTCGACCCGGACGTCACTGCCTGCGAGGGCAAGCTGGCACAGGACCGCAACTCGTGCTGGCAGAACCTCGACAAGAAGCTGATGACGAAGGTCGTCCCGTGGGTGCCGTACCTCTGGCCGAACAACGTGTTCATCGTCGGCCCGAACGTCGTCCACTGGAACTACGACCAGTTCACCGACGGGCCCGCGTTCTCGTGGGTCGCGGTGAAGAGCTAACCCGAGAAACACGTGGGGGTGGGACACTTGTCCCACCCCCACTCGACCGAATCGTCTGATCCCAAATGCTGTTCTACATCGCACGCAGACTCGTCTGGACACTCGTCGTCGTGGCCGCGGTGATCGCGATCACCTTCGCGGTCTTCTACCTGCTCCCGGCGGGCGACCCGGCCCTGCGGTTCGCCGGGAAGAACCCGAACCCGGCGGAGATCACACAGATCCGAGAGCGGCTTGGGCTCAACCAGCCGTGGTACGTGCAGTTCGGCCGCTTCACCCAGCACTTCTTCACCGGCGACCAGTACGGCTGGCCGGGGCTCGGCTACACGTACGCGAGCGGCGGCTTCGGTGAAGAGCCTGATCATGCAACGCGCTCCACGCACACTCTTCCTGATCGCCGGCGCGGCTGTCATCTGGCTCGTGCTCGGGGTCTCGATCGGGGTGCTCAGCGCCGTCAGACGCCGGAGCGTGGTCGATCGAACGGCGATGGGCTTCGCCCTCGTCGGGATCTCGACACCCGTGTTCTGGCTCGGCCTGATGGCGCTCTTCATCTTCTGGCGCCAGCTCGGCTGGACCGGCGGCACCGGGTACGTCTCCCCGGTCGACAGCGTGACCGGATTCTTCTCGCACATGATCCTGCCCTGGGTCGTGCTCGCGCTGCTCTACGCGGCGTTCTACGCCCGCATGACGCGGAACAACCTGCTCGAGACGCTCGGCGAGGACTACATCCGAACCGCCCGGGCGAAAGGGCTGTCCGAGCGGCAGGTGATCTTCAAGCACGGGCTCCGCGCCAGCCTCACCCCGATCGTCACGATGTTCGGCATGGACGTCGCGCTGCTCGTCGGCGGTGCAGTGATCACCGAGTCGGTGTTCAACCTCCAGGGGCTCGGCTATCTCGCGATCAACGACGCGCTGCAGCAGGACCTGCCGGTCGTGCTCGGCGTGGTGCTCCTGGCAGCCGTCGCGGTCGCGATGGCCAACCTCATCGTCGACATCCTCTACGCGTTCATCGACCCGCGAGTTCGCTACGCGTGAGCAGCGACCCTCGCCGGCTTCTCGACGTCCGTAACCTGACGGTCCGGTTCCCGACGCCCGACGGAGTCGTACAGGCCGTCACCGACATCTCCTACACGCTGTCGCGCGGGGAGACGCTCGGGGTCGTCGGGGAGTCGGGCTCCGGGAAGAGCGTCTCGAACCTCGCGATCATGGGGTTGCTCAACCGTGCCCGCACGCAGATCAGCGGAGAGGTCGAGTTCCAGGGCCGCGACCTCTTGACCCTGCCGCCGGCAGAGCTGCAGAAGATCCGCGGCAAGGACATCGCGATGGTGTTCCAGGACCCGTTCGCGTGCCTGCACCCGATGTACCGCGTCGGAGCGCAGATCGCCGAGGCCGTTCTCGCCCACGCGAACGTCGGCAAGGACGCCGCCTGGGCGCGCGCGGTCGAGCTGCTCGATCGCGTCGGCATCCCCAACGCGAAGTCGCGCGCCCGCGACTACCCACACCAGTTCTCGGGCGGGATGCGACAGCGCGCGATGATCGCGATGGCGCTCGTCCACAACCCCGCCGTCCTCATCTGCGACGAGCCGACGACGGCGCTCGACGTCACCGTGCAGGCGCAGATCATCGAGCTGATCGAGGACGTCAAGCGCGAGTTCGACATCGGCGTCGTCCTCGTGACGCACGACCTCGGCGTCGTCGCCGAGACGGCGAACTTCGTGATGGTGATGTACGCCGGACGCGTGATGGAGTACGGCCCCGGCTCGCAGATCTTCGAGCAGCCGCAGCACCCCTACACCTGGGGGCTGCTCGACTCGATGCCGACCGTCGAGCGGCAGCTCGCCGCCCTCGTGCCGATCGAGGGCTCGCCTCCGTCGCTGCTCGCGCCGCCGCCGGGCTGCCCGTTCCATCCACGCTGCCGTTATCGCTTCGCGCCGTGCGCGACGAAGCTACCGCCGCTCGTCGCGCCGATGCCGGACGCCCACCTCGACGCGTGCCACCTCGCGTGGGAGAAGAAGGTCGAGCTCGGCTCCGCGCGCGGCGTCGGCCGGCTCGGGGACGTGGCGTGAGCGCTTCCGAGTCGGGCGACAACCTCGTCGAGCTCGAGCACCTGACGAAGCACTTCCAGGTCAGGCAGGGCGTGTTCGCGCGCGGGAAGTCCGAGGTGCACGCCGTCGAGGACGTCTCGCTGACCGTCCGCCGCGGCGAGACGCTCGGCATCGTCGGCGAGTCGGGCTGCGGCAAGTCGACGACCGCGCAGGCTGATGCTGCGTCTCCTCGACCCGACGAGCGGGACGATCCGCTTCGACGGCAAGGACATCTCGCGCATCTCGCAGCGCTCGCTGCGGCCGCTCCGCCGGGAGATGCAGATGATCTTCCAGGACCCGTACTCGTCGCTGAACCCCCGCAAGACGGTCGGGCAGATCGTCGGCGCCCCGTTCACGATTCACCACCAGAAGGGGCGCCAAGACGCGGGTCAACGAGCTGCTCGAGACCGTCGGCCTGAGCCCCGAGCACTACAACCGCTACCCGCACGAGTTCTCGGGCGGCCAGCGGCAGCGCATCGGCGTCGCTCGGGCGCTCGCGCTCTCCCCCAAGCTGATCGTCTGCGACGAGCCGGTCTCGGCGCTCGACGTGTCGATTCAGGCGCAGGTGCTGAACCTCCTGCGGAACCTGCAGCGCGACTTCGACCTCACGTACGTCTTCATCTCGCACGACCTGTCGGTGATCCGCCAGATCGCCGACCGGATCGCGGTCATGTACCTCGGCCGCGTCGTCGAGATCGGAGACAGCGAGTCGATCTACGAGGCGCCCAAGCACCCGTACACGGCCGCGCTCCTGTCCGCCGTTCCGCGCGCCTCGGCCGCCGGCGCCCGCCAGCGGATCGTGCTGGGCGGCGATGTCCCGTCGCCGATCGACCCCCCGCGGGCGTGCGTCTTCCACCCACGCTGCCCGCGGTTTCACGAGGGCGAATGCGACGTCGTGGAACCAGTGCTCCGCGAGCTCGCCCCGCATCACGAGGCGGCCTGCCACTATCCGCTCGAGCGCTGGCCCATGACCCTCGACGAGATCCGCCAGGCGGAAGGTGGAGTGCGCGACGACCGCCCGCACCTCGAGGGCGCGGCGCACCAGGTCTGATCAGAGGTCCGCGACGAAGACGCACTTTGCGCGCGTCGCGACGAACGGGTAGGGCCCGGCGGGCGCCAGGAGCGGGCCGAGCATCTCGACGTACGCGTCGAGGTAGCGCTGCAGATCGTCTCGCGCGAGCCAGAGCACCGATCCGCCCCGGAAGCGGCGGTCGACCCGGGGGAAGTGACGCTCCAGCACCGGGAGGCCCGACTCGCCGTCGAAGAGGTCGCGGGTGCCGCGCGACTCGCGCAGCCAGTCGGGAGCGACGACGCGCCACAGCTCGCGCAGGTGGTCGGGCGCGTTGTAGATGCCCGCGAATCGGCCGCCCGGCCGAAGCACGCGCGCGAGCTCGGCGACGGCCCGGTCGCGGTCGTCGACGTGGTAGAGCGTGTGGTTGCAAGTGACCGCGTCGAAGGAGGCGTCCGCGAAGGGGAGCTCCCGGACGTCGGCCAGCCGCGCGTCGAGCCCGCGCTCGCCCGCCGCGGCGACCGCGGTCTCCGAGCGATCGACGCAGACGACCTCCGGCGCCATGTACTGGCGCGGGATCCGGCCGTCGCCGCAACCGACGTCGAGCACCCGCCGAGGCGCGACCTCGGCGAGCGCCGCGAGCAGCGTCTGCTCCTCGTCGAGGTCGTCGAAGCGGAGCCAGCCGGTCCGGTCGAGCCGGCGCAGCTGCAGGCGGTCGAGCGAGGCGTACTCGCGCGCGACGTAGCCGTCGTCGTCCACGGTCACGCATGGTGCCTGGCACTCTCGTGCCAGGCACCATGTCAACGACTCAGGCGGCGAGGCCGGCCAGCTCGCGCAGCGCCGCGAGCCGCGAGAGCGCCTGGCCCTCGAGCTGGCGGACGCGCTCGCGCGTCAGGTCGAGCTCGTGGCCGATCGCCTCGAGCGTCCACGGCTCGCCCTCGAACCCGAACCGCAGCTCGAGAATGCGCCGCTCGCGCTCCGGCAGCGCGTCGAGCGCCTTGCGGATGTTCTGCCGGCGAAGCGACTCCTCGGCCTCGTCGAACGGATCCGCGGCCTCGCGGTCGGCGAAGAGATCGCCGAGCTCTCCCTCGTCGTCGGCACCGACCGTCTGGTTCAGCGAGACGGAGGCGGACGCCGCCGAGAGGGCCTCGTCGACGTGCTGGATCGGCAGACCGGTCGCCTCGGCGAGCTCCTCCTTCGTCGCCTCGCGACCGAGCTCGACCTCGAGACGGCGCGCCGCCCGCGACAGCTTCTGCTGCCGCTCGACGACGTGCACCGGCACGCGGATCGTCCGTGCATGGTTCGCGACTGCACGCTGCACGCTCTGGCGGATCCACCAGGTGGCGTACGTCGAGAACTTGTAGCCCCGGCGCCAGTCGAACTTCTCGACGGCACGGTTCAGGCCCAGCGTTCCCTCCTGGATCAGGTCGAGGAACGGAACGCCCAGTCCGCGGTAGCCCTTGGCGATCGAGACCACGAGGCGGAGGTTCGATTCGATCATGCGGCGCTTTGCGCGCCCGTCGCCCCGCTCGATTGCCTTCGCGAGCACCACTTCCTCGTGAGCCGTCAGGAGCTTGTGCTTCCCGACGTCGGCCAGGAACAGCTGCAGGCTGTCGCCCGCGCCGGAAGGCGAGTCGGCCTCGTAGACGACCGGCTCCGGCTGCGCCTTCGCGCTCTTCTCCTCGACGACCGGCTCGCGTACCTCGAGGCCGATGCGCTCGAGCTCGCGCGTCACCTCCTCGACCTCCGGCTCACCCAGGTCGTTCTCGACCACGAACGCCTCGAGCTCGGCAGGCTCGATCCAGCCGCGCTCCTCGCCCGCCTCGATCAGCGCCCGTGCACTCTCGGTCTCAAGCAGTTCCGTCAGCTGATTCTGAGTCAAGTACTCGATGTCCTTTCGTTTCTTCTCTCGGCTCCCCAAACCTTCCCACCATACGGGCATCCCCGGACCCGTTTCCAGCGGCACCGACACGAGAACTACCTGAGGCTCGAAACGCGTGCAGCCGCCCAGGCATTCCGTCCCGTCCTGCTGAGTATGGACGGTAGCGCGTCTCGAAGGTTGGTCGGAACGGTTACGGATCGGTGAAACCCGCTCCGAGCTTTCAACGGGCCTTGCGGCGGGGCTTCTTCGGCCCCCGTTCGCGGCGCTCCTGGAGGAGCTCGCGGGCCCGTTCGGGGGTGATCTCCTCGACCGAGTCGCGCCGCCCGCAGGCTGGCGTTGGTCTCGCCGTCGGTGACGTATGGCCCGAAACGCCCGTCCTTGACCACGATCGGCTTCCCGCTGACCGGGTCGTCACCGAGCTCCTTGAGCGGCGGCGCGGCCGCCCGACGGCGTCGGGTCTTGGGCGCCGCGAGCAGCGCGAGCGCGTCCTCGAGCGTCGCCGTGAAGAGCTGCTCCTCGGACTCGAGCGACCGGGTCTCCTTTCCCTGCTTGACGTAGGGCCCGTAGCGGCCGTTCGCCGCGACCACCGGCTCGCCGTCGACCTCGCCGAGCGTTCGCGGCAGGGTGAGCAGGCGGAGCGCGTCCTCGAGCGTGACCGTGTCCGGGCTCATCGACTGAAACAGCGAGGCCGTCCGCGGCTTCTCGTCGCCCTCGAGCGCCTCGGTGACGTACGGGCCGTAGCGGCCGGAGCGAAGCACGATCTGGCTCCCGCTCTCCGGGTCGAGCCCGAGCTCGCGCTCCTGCCGGCCCAGCGCGAGCAGCTCCTCGGCGCGCTCCGGGGTCAGCTCGTCCGGGGCGATGTCGGGCGGCAGCGTCTGCCGCTGGCCGTCGCGCTCGAGGTAGGGGCCGTAGCGGCCGACCCGCACGACGATGTCGCTGCCCTGGATCGGCAGCGTGTTGATCTCGCGGGCGTCGATGTCGCCGAGGTGCTGCTCGACGAGCTCCTTCAGCCCGGCGTCGCCGTCCGACCCGTAGTAGAAGCGCCGGAGCCACTCCGTCCGCGCCTCGTCGCCCGCCGCGATCTCGTCGAGGTCGTCCTCCATGCGGGCCGTGAACTCGTAGTCGACGAGCCTCGGGAAGTGCTGCTCGAGCAGGTTGACGACCGCGAACGCGAGGAACTCGGGTACGAGCGCCTGCCCCTGTCGGCGTACGTAGCCGCGGTCGAGGATCGTCCCCATGATCGCCGCGTAGGTCGACGGGCGGCCGATCCCGCGGTCCTCGAGCGCCTTGACGAGCGTCGCCTCGGTGTAGCGCGACGGCGGCGAGGTCGAGTGCCCCTCGGGCTCGAGCGCCGTCGCGGTTCAGCTCGTCGCCCTCGGCGAGCGGCGGCAGGCGCTTGTCCTCGGAGTCGTCGGCAGGCTCGTCGCGGCCCTCCTCGTACGCGAGCAGGAAGCCGCGGAAGGTGATCGTCGTGCCGGCGGTCGCGAACTCGACCTTCCGGCCGTCGGTGGTCGGTCGCGCGCGATCCGCACCGACACGGTCTGGCCGCGGGCATCCTCCATCTGGGAGGAGACCGTCCGCTTCCAGATCAGGTCGTACAGGTTGAACTCGTCGCCGGTCAGCTGCCGGCGGACCTCGTCGGGCGTCCGGAACCGGTCGCCCGCCGGGCGAATCGCCTCGTGCGCCTCCTGCGCGTTCTTCACGCGGCGCTCGTACCTGCGCGGCTCGTCGGGAACCGCTTCGGCGCCGTAGAGCTCGCGGGCCTGGGCGCGGGCGGCCGTGAGCGCAGCCTCGGAGAGCGTGGTCGAGTCGGTCCGCATGTAGGTGATGAACCCGTTGTCGTAGAGCCGCTGCGCGACCCGCATCGTCTGCTGCGACGAGAGGCGCAGCTTGCGGCTGGCCTCCTGCTGCAGGGTGGAGGTCATGAACGGCGCGGCGGGGCGGCGGCGATACGGCTTCTCCTCGACCGACGAGACGACGAACGCCGCGCCCTCGAGCGCCGCCGACGAGCCCGCGCGCCTCGTCCTCCCCGAGTGAGACCGCGTCGTCGGCGCGCAGCTTGCCGTCCTGGCCGAAGTCGCGACCCTGCGCGACCCGCCGATCGTCGAGGGAGGCGAGGCGGGCGGTGAACGCGCCCGGATCGAAGGTGGCGACGACGTCCCAGTAGCCGGCCGCGACGAATGCGATCCGCTCGCGCTCGCGCTCGACGACGAGCCGTGTCGCGACCGACTGGACGCGGCCGGCCGACAGGCCTTGCATGACTTTGCGCCAGAGCACCGGCGAGACCTCGTAGCCGTAGAGCCGGTCGAGGATGCGGCGCGCCTCCTGGGCGTCGACGAGCGACTCGTCGATCTCGCGCGTCTCGTGCCAGCGCCCGCTCGATCGCCGGCCGCGTGATCTCGTGGAACACCATCCGGCGGACCGGCACCGTCGGCTTCAGCTCCTGCACGAGGTGCCACGCGATCGCCTCGCCCTCGCGATCCTCGTCGGTCGCGAGCAGGAGCTCGTCGGCCGACCGCAGCTTTGCCTTGAGGTCGGCGACGACCTTCTTCTTGCGCGCGTCGACCACGTAGACGGGCTCGAAGTCCTCGTCGACGTTGACCCCGAGGCGCGCCCACGGCTCGTCCTTGACCGGGCCGGGATCTCCGACGCACTCGTCGGCAGGTCCCGGATGTGGCCGATCGAGGACTCGACGACGTAGTCGCGGCCCAGGTATCCGGCGATCGTCTTCGCCTTGGCAGGCGACTCGACGATCACGAGCTTCTTGCCGTTGGCGCGGCCATTGCGCGCGGCCACGATACGCCGGGCCGCGAATCCGCGATACTCGCCGCCGGTGACACGTCCCCCACGCCCGAGCGTTTCTACTCGCTCGTGGCCGTCGTCTCCTGGCCGGTCGTGCGGTTTCTGTACCGCTATCGCGCTTACGGAACCGAGGAGTTTCTCCCGCCGACGGCGGGCTACGTGCTCGCGGCGGGCCACGTCTCGAATTTCGATCCCTGGGCACTCGGGCTCGCGCTCTGGCCGCGACGCTTCCTGCGGTTCATGGCGAAGTCCGAGCTGTTCTGGTTCCCGTTGTCGGCGCTCCTCGAGGCTCGGGCGGCGCGTTCCAGGTCACCGCGGCACGCTCGGATCCGATGCGATCGCACCGGCGGTCGAGCTCGCTCGCGCCGGCCACGTCGTCGCGATGTTCCCGGAGGGCACGCGGCGACGGAAAGGGGCGGAAGCGGACGAGGCGCAGGCTCATCACCGGAGCCGCCCGCATCGCGCTCGAGGCCAACGTGCCGCTCGATCCCGGCGGGGATCAGCGGCACGGACGGCCTCGCGCGATTCGCGCCGCTTCGTGTTCGTTACGGCGCGCCGATCAAGCTCGACGACCTGGAATCGCGACGGCACGTTCGACCGAGAGCGTCTCGCCTCGCCACCGACCGGCTGATGGCGGCGATCGGCGAGCTCGAGGCGAGCCTGTGACGCGACGCCGCAGATGCTGCTCGCGGTCGACGGCGACTCGTTGGCACATCGCGCGTACCACGGCTTACCGAAGCACCTGAAAGACGGCGCCGGGCGGCCGGCGAGCGCCCGTCGGGTTCGCGAACTTCCTGCAGCGCCTGTGGGAGACGGGCAGCCGGACTCGGTGCTCGTGGGCTGGGACACGCTCGAGACGCCGACGTATCGCCACGTCGCACTGCCCGGCGTACCAGTCGGGCCGCGAGTTCGAGAACGCGATTCTCGAGCAGCTCGACCGCCTGCCGACGCTCGTCGCCGCGTTCGGCTTCCTCGTGGGGAAAGCCGAGGGCTATGAGGCCGACGACTTCCTCGCGGCTTCGGCTGCGCAGTGGCCAGGCCCGGTCGTGGTCGCCACGTCGGACCGCGACGCGTTCCAGCTCGTCTCGGACCGCGTGCAGATCCTGCAGCCCGTCAAGGGGGTCAGCGAGCTCGCACGGATCGGGCCGGCCGAGGTGCGCGAGCGCTACGGCGTCGAGCCGGCGCAGGTCCCCGACTTCATCGCGCTCCGCGGCGATGCCTCCGACCGCATCCCCGGGGCACCCGGCGTCGGCCCCAAGAAGGCCGCAGACATCCTCCGCCAGCACGGGTCGCTCGAAGGCGCGCTCGCGGACGGCCGCTTCGCGACGATCGCGGACGACCTGCGCCTCTACCGCAAGATCGCCGAGATGGACGCGTCGGCGCCGCTGCCGACCCTCGAGCGCGACCCCGCCCGACTGGGAGCAGGCCGCGCGTACGCAGCCGCGATCGGGCTCGGCGCGCTCGCCGGCAGGCTCGAGGAGCGCTCGGCCTCGGCCTGACGGTCCCGGCGCCACTCATCCGAAGCAGACCGCGTAGACCTTGCCCGGTGCGATGCGCCACCGTCGAGGTTGTCGAGGGAGATCGACCAGCCGTCGTCCGCCGAGGTCGGCGCACTGTCGAGGCCGAGCACGCCTCCCTCCAGCCCAACGCTCCGTCGGTGAGGTACCCGCCGCCGACGGCCTTCTGGCCCGTCCCGCAGCTCGCCGTGGTCACTGCTGAGTGTCACCGTCCGTGCCGGCCGTGTTCAGGCTGAACGACTTGGTCTGAAGCGAGACCTGCGCACTCCCGGCGGGCACCGGGCCCGGGCGCCCGTCGGCCCGGCCGGGCCATCGGCCCGCGCAGGCTCGCCTTCAACTGCAGAGGCGTCCTGCCGCCGAGCTTCAGTGCGTTCGTCGCCGTGCCCGCGGTGATCGCATGCCGCGCGAGCGGCACGATCCCGGCTGCGACCGCGCCCTCTCCGAGCGCGACGAACAGTGCGATCGCCGCGACTACGAGGGCCGGGCCACCAAGGTTGCGCTTCATCCGAAGACCCCTTTCAGGTCAGTGGGCCTCGGACGATAGTCCGCACGACTGCGCCCGTCAGTGCCGGGGTCCGTCCTCCGTCCGCACCCCGGCACGGGGTGCTCAGGCGCTCGCTATCCCAGGCAGACCGCATAGACCGTGCCCGAGTGTGGCGCGTTGTTCTTGTCCTGGTTGTCGAGCAAGATGCTCCAGCCGTCGTCGGCCGAGGTCGGCTTCAGATCGAGGTTGATCACGGCATGAGCACTGTCGCTGTCATAGCCGCCTCCGATCGCCTTCTGGCCGGCGCCGCAGCTCGCGACGACCGTCTGGTCGGCACCCGGCGCCAGCGAGTAGGTGACCGTGTGAACGCTCACTGCGGCAGTGGTGCCCGGCGGCGTCCCGTGCGGGCCGGCCGGCCCCTGTGGGCCTTGCAGACCGCGCAGGCCCTGCGGGCCGCGAGCGCCATGGAGGGTTTGTCGCGCGAGCTGGCTCGGCGTCTTGCCGCCGAGCTTCAGCGCGTTGGAGGCCGTGCCGGCGGTGATCGAGTGCCGCGCCAACGGCACGATTCCCGCCGCGACGGCGCCGCCCCCGCAGCGCCACGAACAACGCAATCAAGGCCAGCGCGAACGCCGGCCCCTCAACCTGAGCTTCATCGTAGAACCTCCTCGTTGGACGTCGTCGAGCTTGGTCGAGGATCCCGACTCTCCCGGTCATGGTCGGCACGACCGGCCCGATGCCTACGACGCTCCCTCTTTGCAAAGGTTGGCGTTCGAGCTGATCAGCCACACCGCGTTTTCGCACCTCCATCCGACCGGCTCGCACCCGGAGTCCCAACAACGCCTCGCGGTGCTCCAGGAGCGCTTCGGATTCGTCGAGTGCTCACCCGCCTCGGTCGAGGACGTACGCCGCTGCCACACACACGAGCTCGTCGAGCGGGTGCGGACGACCGAAGGCCTGCTCGACCCCGACACGATCTGCACGCGCACGTCGTTCGAGGCGGCCCTGCTCGCGGCGGGCGCGGCGATCGACGCGGCGCGGTCGAGCGGATTCGCGCTGGCGCGTCCCCCCGGCCACCACGCGGAGCACGACCACGCGATGGGCTTCTGCCTGTTCGGCTCGGCGGCGATCGCCGCACGGTGGGCGCAGCAGAACCTCGAGGTCGAGCGGGTCGCGATCGTCGACTGGGACGTCCACCATGGCAACGGGACGCAGGATCTCGTCGCAGACGATCCCTCGATCCTGTTCGTCT
Organism: uncultured Thermoleophilia bacterium; assembly: GCA_963742615.1. Classification (GTDB taxonomy): domain Bacteria; phylum Actinomycetota; class Thermoleophilia; order Gaiellales; family Gaiellaceae; genus PALSA-600. The sequence continues at coordinate 685,135 of CAVUMS010000006.1, forward strand.
CGCTCCACCAGTGGCCGCTTTACCCCGGCAGCGGCGGCCCCGACGACCAGAGCGAGACCGTGGTCAACCTGCCGCTGCCGGCGGGCACCGGCGACGCCTCGTACCTCGAGTCGTGGCGAATCGTCGAGCGGGCAGTCGGGCGCTTCGAGCCCGAGCTGCTGATCGTCTCCTGCGGCTTCGACGCGCACGTCGCCGACCCACTTGCCGATCTCGAGCTCTCCGCCGAGTGCTTTCGCGAGCTCGCGGGCGTACCACGCAGCTCGCTCCACGTGTCGCCGCCGTGCTCGAGGGCGGCTACAACCTGCGCACCCTCCCGGGCTGGTCGAGGCGGCGCTCGAGGGTTTCGGGGAGCTGCTCGACGCCCACCGCGCGGCCGCGAGCACGTCGAGCGCCTCGCGACGCGACGACACGCCGAGCTTGCCGAGCAGGCTCTTCACGTGCGACCGCACCGTGTGCTCGGAGATCTCGAGCTCGCGTGCGATCTCGTCGGTCGCGAGGTGCCGTTCGAGCAGCAGCAGCACCTCCGTCTCGCGCGCCGAGAGACGGAGGTGATCGAGTCGGGCGCCGTCTGGGCCGTCGCCCTCGCGCACCTGCTCGAGCAGCCGCCGGGCGACTGCGCCGGAGAGCGGTGCCTCGCCTTCGCCGAGCCCGCGCAGAAAGCGAGACGATCCGCTCCGGCGGCTCGCTCTTCAGCAGGTAACCCGCCGCTCCCGCGCGGATCGCGCCGATCAGGTTGTCCTCGTCCTCGGCTGCCGTGAGCACGACGACGGCGGAGGCGGGCGCGGCGTCGCGCAGGTGCGGGAGCGCCTGCGAACCCGTCCATCCCCGGCATCGTCAGGTCGAGGAGCACGACGTCCGGTTGAAGCTCGGCCGCCAGCGGATCGCCTCCTCGCCGCCCGCGGCGCGCCCGCAGACCTCGAAGCCGTTGTGCGCGAGCAGCTCGGCGAGCGCATCGCGCGTGAGCGGATGGTCGTCGACGATGAGGATGCGGGTGGCGGTCATCGCTCGGGCGATTCTGCCGATACGTCCCCGGTGCACCACGACCGCTTCAACAGCCTGCTCTGGGGGCAGGTGGTCCTGTTCGGGCTCTTCGGCGCCTCGCTGGCGCTGTTCCTCGCCTATCCCGAGCTCCGTGTACCGCTACCAGCCCAAGCTCAAGCTGACGCTGGAGACGGTGTTCGCCCTCACGGCCGCGCTGGTCGCCGTGCTGAGCGCGACCCGTTTCTCGGTCGAAGGCCGCCGGTTCGACTTCCTGATCTTCGCGGGATTCTTCGTCACGTCGCTCTCGCTGCTCGCGTTCACGATCGTGCCCACGATCGGCGGATTGGCGGGCGGCGCGATCGAGCACTGGTCGAGCGTCGTCGGCAGCACGATCGGCTGGTCGCTCGTCGCCGCAGCGACGCTCGCGCGCGGGCACATCGCCCGCCGCGGCGATCTGATCGTCAACACGATGGCGGGCGGGGCAGCGCTGCTCGGCATCGTCTGGGTGACGTTCCATTTCCTCGTCGAGTCCGCGCCGGCGCTCGACGTCAGCGCCAACCCGTCGCGGATCACCCCGCTGACCTCGGCGCTCGCGCGCTCTCGTTCGTGCTGTCGATCGCGGTCGTCGGGTGCACCCTCCGTTTCCACCGGAGCGGCGACGACCTCGAGCGCTGGCTCGCGCTCGGTGGAACGCTGACGCTCTACGCGACGCTCGACTTCGTGCTCGTGCCGGCCTCGCGCTCGGGCTCGGTCACGCTCGGCGACTACATCCAGCTGTTCGCCTACGGAATCTTCCTCGTCGGGGCGTGGCGCGCGATCCGCGCGGCGGAGTTCGGTCGCGCCGTCGCCGAGGAGCGCGCACGCCTGGCGCGGGAGATCCACGACGGGCTCGCGCAGTACCTGTTCGCCGTCGCGACGCACGCGACGATGCTCGAGTCGGGCGCCGATCCCCGGACCACCCTGCCTCGCTTGAAGGAGGCGACGGAGGCGGCGCAACAGGAAGCGCGCTATGCCTTCCTCGCGCTGTCGTCCGCGGCGGGCCGCTCACCGTTCGACGCGGCACTCCGCCGCTACGTCGAGTTCCTGACGAGTGACGGCACGCTCACCGTCGAGCTGCACATCGATCCGAAGATCGTGCTGCGGCCCGACGAGCAGATCGAGGTCTTCCGCATCGTCCAGGAAGGGCTCGCCAACGCGCGGAAGCACGCCGGCGCCAGCACGGCTCTGGTCGAGATCGGCGCGCGCGCAGGCTCACGCTTCGTCGCCGTTCGCGACAACGGCGACGGCTTCGAACCGACCGAGGGTGGAGCCGGCCAGGGGCTCGCAAACATGCGCGAGCGGGCCGCCGCGATCGGCGGCAAGCTGTCGCTGAAGTCGGTGCCGCGGGGCGGAACGTCGGTCGAGATCGTCTTGCGCGCCTGAGTGCCCGTGGTTGCGACATTCTCTGCGTGTGCCGAACGTCGCGATACGTCTGCTCGGCGGCTTCGAAGCAACCGTCGACGGTGAGCCGGTCGGGCCCCGTGCCTGGCGCCTGAAGAAGGCGCGTGAGCTCGTCAAGCTGCTGGCGCTGGCGCACGGCCGCCGGCTGCACCGGGAGCAGGCGATGGACGCACTGTGGCGGGAGCACCCTCCGGACGCCGCCGCGAACAACCTCTACCAGGCCGTCCATGCTGCCCGCCGGACGCTCGGACCGGACGCGATCGAGGTCAGCGATGAGATCGTCTCGCTCTCGGACGACATGTCGATCGACGTCGACCGGTTCGAAGACGCCGCGGCACGCGCGGCGCGGGAACGCACCGCAACCGCGTATCGAGCGGCGCTCGCCCTCTACACCGGCGACCTGCTGCCCGAGAACCGCTACGACGACTGGGCGGAAAACCGACGCGATCGGCTCGAGGAGACGCACGCGACGCTGACCCGCGAGCTCGCCGCCCTGCCGCCCGCGCCCGCGTCGGGCGGCCTGCGCACCGAGGCGAGCTCGTTCGTCGGACGCGGGCACGAGCTCGCCGAGCTCCGGACAGTGCTCGGTCGCACCCGGTTGCTGACGTTGACCGGGACGGGCGGGGCGGGCAAGACGAGGCTCGCGCTCGAACTGGCACGGGGAGAGCAGGCGCGATTTCGACGGGGTCGTCCTCGTCGAGCTGGCGACACTGACCGACCCGGCGACCGTCCCGGTCGCGATCGCGGCGGGTCTCGACGTTCGCGCACTGCCCGGACAGGCGCTCCTCGACGCAGTCGGCGAGTTCCTGGCGGGCCGCGAGCTTCTGCTCCTGCTGGACAACTGCGAGCATCTGATCGGTGCGAGCGCCGAGATCGTCGACACGATCCTGCGCGTTACCACCCGCGCAACCATCCTCACCACCAGCCGCGAGCCGCTCCGCGTACCCGGCGAAGTCGTGTTCCGCGTTCCCTCGCTCGCGATCCCGGACCCCGAGCGCACACTCGCTCCCGACGACGCGCTGCGCTACGAGGCGGTGCGGCTCTTCGTCGACCGCGCCACCTCAGCGGCGCCCGGGTTCGCGTTCGACGCGCGAAACGCCCCGGACGTCGCACGCATCTGCTTCCGGCTGGACGGGCTGCCGCTGGCGCTCGAGCTCGCAGCCGGGCGTCTCGGCGCATTGAGCGCAGCGTCGGTCGCAGAACGCCTCGACGACCGCTTCCGCCTCCTCCAGGCCGGCAGCAGGACGGCCCCCACGCGCCAGCAGACGCTGCTTGCCACGCTCCGC
>CAVUMS010000007.1:0-78738 GCA_963742615.1 uncultured Thermoleophilia bacterium
TCGGCAACCTCGTCGGCGTCAATCCCGGCTGGTACCACCGCGTCGACCAGCTGGCGCTCGTCGTCTTGGCCGGCCTGGCGATGGCGCTGCTGATTCCTCGTGCCACTGCGCCCGGCGTCCGGGTGAACGTCGCCGCGCTGCTCGCGCTGCTGCTCTGGGCGGTCGCGAACCTTGCGTCGGGCCTGCACGGCAGCAGCATGCTCTCGGCGCGCGCAGTCGTGCTCGGCCTCTGCCTCGCCGCAGCCGCGGTGCTCCCACGAGGCCGCGGCGCCTCCCTCGGCGCCGGCATCTTCGCGGTCCTGCTCGCGGCCGCAGGAGGCCTCCTGTCGTTGTTCCGGTACGACGTGGCGTTCGTCGTCCCGTGTCAGGGAGCCTGCAGCGGCCTCGGCTTCACCGGCGTGCTTCCCAACGAGAACCTGCTGGGCGTTGCCCTTGCCGGCGCCATCCCCCTCGCGTATCTCGGCTTCAGAGGCCCTGTCCGGTTCTGGCTGTCGTTGTACCTCGCGGGAATGGCGACCGCGACCGGGAGCCGCACCGCGGCCGGGGCATCGGTGATCGTGCTGGCCGCGCTCGTCGTGATCCGTCCGCGCCTCGACGGGGCTCGTGCCTCTCGCCTGAAGACGGCGGCCGGCCTGACTCTGCTGACGGCGAGCGTCGCGACATCCGTCTACATCGTCCGGCACCACTGGCCTCCGACCGCGCTCACGACGCGGCCTCAGCTCTGGGAGGTCGCGTGGCATCACATCTCCCGGGCGCCGTGGTTCGGATACGGGCCGAACACGTGGGCGACGCTCTACCAATCCAGCGAGATCCCGGTCTACGCGCAGCGGACGTCGCACAACCTGTGGACCGACGTCCTCTTCGTCGCCGGCGGCGTCGGCGTCGCGATCTTCGTGAGCATGGTCGTCGCGATCGTCTGGTCGGCAGGACGGGCGCGGAGCGGCGTCCTGCTGGCACTGGTCGCGATCTCGCTGATCGGGACGACGGAGGGCGCGTGGTCGATCGGAACCGTCGACTTCATGACGTTCACGCTCCTGGCGATCATTCTGACCGGCGAGACGGCGCCGGCGGAGCAGGTCGCTCCGGTTCGTCGACCCGTGCGCTCGTACCAGATGGCCGCGACGCAACGCGCTCGCCCGAGCACGCCGTACTGAGCGCCTGCGGTCGATCAAGCCTCTAGACCCACCGCCTCACGCCACCGCGAGAGCCAGGCATCGTAGGAGTACTCCCGTCGAGTGACCTCGCGGGCGTGCCGACCGAGCGACGCGCGAGCAGATGACGTGCGGCCGAGCAGCTCGAGGATCGCTTCGGCCCACTCCCACTCGCCCTCGGGAGCAGGCATGTCGTGCTGAGCGAGGATCAGCCGGTTCACACCGACCGGGCTCGCAACGAACGGCGTTCCGGCCGCCGCGTACTGCAGGAGCTTGTACCCGCACTTGCCGCGCTCGTACGGCTGGTCCGGAACGGGAGCGATCCCGACGTCGAAGCGGGCTAGCTCGGCGTGCTGAACGGCTTCGGACCACTGGATACGGTCGATGAACGTCTCGAGGTCGCCCAGGCTCGGCGTCGTCGTTCCGACGAGTGTGAGCCTGGCGCCGGTGCGGCGGTGCACTTCGCGGAGAGCTTCTGCAACGATCAGCAGGTACGCCTCGTTGCCGGCGGATCCGATCCAGCCGAGGCGCGGCGGCTCGCCGAGCTCGTAGCTCGTCTTCTGCCGGTACGCGTCCGGAGCCACGCAGCTCGGGACGATCACGACGTCGTCGTTGTGATCGTCCGCCCAGTCGGCGAGGACCTCGTTCCCGGCGATCACCCGGTCTGCATCACGCACGGCGATCGTCGCCTTCGGCGCCTTCGGCGCCCAGCGACGGTACCGCGACCCTTCGCCGGTGTCCCACTGGAGGGCGTCGTCGAAGTCGTAGGCGGTGAACGCCGGGCGCGCGAGCAAGCGGCGCTCGAGCTCGCCGCGTGAGAGCGGCGAAGCCTCCCGGTGCAAGAGCAGCGGCACCGACGGGTCGGACGCCATCCGTCGGAGCCGACGCTCGGCCGCGGCGACGGCGCGTGGATGCCGAACGAGGTACGACGGACTCGCGTTGCGGTGCGAGACGTAGCTACTGACGCAGACCGGAGTCGACAGCCGGTCGAGCCATTCGAACACGCGGACGCGGGAGCTCGGGCCTTCCCTTCCGTATGGCGTGACAACCTGCACCGTGGGACCGATGAGCCTAGATGCTTGAGGGAGAGACATTTCCGCCCGGCGCAACTACGATTCGCTGCGCGGTCGGCAGCACCGCCTTGTCTCGACGATGGCATCTCTCGAACCTGCAACCAACGGCTCGAAGGCGCCGTCCGGCCGGCCGAAGCGAGTCCTCCTTGTCGCCCAGGTCGACGGCTATGCGAACGGCGTCAAGCCGACAGCCGTGGATCAATACCTGCGCGACCAGGGGCACGACGTCGAGTTCGTCAACAGCTATTACGTCAGCAGGGCGTCCACGAAGCGCGGCAGCCTCGGCAACAAGCTGCCCCGGCCTGGAGCCCGCAGGCTCGGCGTCTACCTCCTCGAGGCCGCGACGGTCCTGGTCCGCCGCTGGCCGTTCGGCCGCCGTCGGTTCTCGTACTACCTGCACGTCGCGGACTACCAGTTGCGCCGCAGTCTCCTGCGGTCGGTCCTCCGGCCTGACGACTTCGACCTCGTCATCTGCGAGCACCCTCAGGACGCAGGGCTGCTGACGACCAAGACGTCCGCCCGCACCTTCTACGACTGCCCGGACCCCTACGCCGACGAGCTCTACGACGAGGGCAAGCTCACGAAGCGCCAGCACGCGAAGTTCCGGAAGCTGGAGACCGATCTCTTCGAGTCCGTGGACGCGCTCTCGTTCTCGTGGGAGTCGTACGCCCGCTACGCGCTTGCGCATTACCAGATCAGCGGCCGGAACTTTCAACAGCTCAACTGGGGTTGCACGCCCGTACCGAAGCGCGCCCGCTACAGCACCCCGCCGAGGATCATCTACCTCGGCTCGCTCTCCTCGCAGTACATCAATCTCCCGCTGCTCTCTCGCCTCACCAAGCTCTACCCGCACATCGACGTCTACGGTGGACCGGCTCCCGACCCGGGTCTCGAGCTGAACTACAAGGGTTGGGCGTCGCCCACGGTTCTCGGCGAGTACCAGTTCGGGCTCATCACCTGCACGAAGGACGAGCTTCGGCGAGACGGGTTCTCGGCGAAGCATCTCGATTACATCGGCTACGGGCTCCCGGTCCTCGTCCCCGTCTGGCGACGCCACATGGAGCTGCTTCGCGGATCGATCCCGTACGACGAGGACGACTTCGCGTCGGTCGTCGCGGCTTTCAGCTCGCAGGAGGCGTGGCAGCAAAAGAGCGACGAGGCCTACGCGCAGGCAGAGGCCTTGACGTGGGAGAAGACGCTCAGCCCGCTCGGGGCGTTCCTGCGCGACCTGCCGGAGCGCTAGCAGCCGCCCCCGGTGACGACAGCCTCGGTCGAGCCGCCGGGGTAGCGGTTGCCGAAGATCCTGACTCGGCACGAGCGGCGGACCGCTGCCATCGGGCCCCCCTTCATCGGAATCGTGTTCCGGCTGAGTAAGAGGCCGTCGACGTTGTCGACGTTGACTGCAGCGGGAACCTGTGGCGCGCTGGAGCTGTTGCCCGTGATCGTCACGCGTTGAGGCCTGAAGCCCTGGCTCGTCGGATCGGCGATCGCGATCTTCAGACCGACACCGACGACCCGGTTGTTCGTGAAGGACTGCAGGCTGATCGGGCCGCTCTCGACGATCGAATAGGCGTTCAGCCCGTACGAGCCGATCGTGTTGCGGTCGAACCGCACGTTCCTCGCGCCCCAACCTGGGCCTGGATTCGGCTCCACGTCGAAGACGTCGTAACCGATCGCGCTGGTCTTGAGATGACGGACGACGATGTTGTTGCCTGCCACCACCGAGATCGCGTTCCTGCCCGTTCGGAGGCACGTCGAGTCGTGAACCTGCCCCGAGGACCGGACGAGCGGAGTGGTGGTTCCCAGGCCGAAGTAGACGCAGTCTCCCGCCACACCCGTCATCGTGACGCCGCCGATGTCGATGCTGGACCCGCGCACGTCGATGGCGTGCCCGTGCTGGAGCGCCGGGTCGAACTTTCCCCCGTTCGGGTATGAGCCTTCGATCCGCATGCCGTGGAGCCTGATGTTCTGCGAGTCGATCACCTGCCAGATCGGACGGCCTCGTGCAGCGGATAGGGGCGAACGGAAGGTCGCGCCGCCGGCTTCGAAGTCGAGCCCGGTGCGATCGGTCACCTCGAGGGTGCCGTCGAGCCGGTAGCAGGCGTCCGTCCCGAACGACAGCGTCGAGCTGTCCGGCACCGAATCGATCCAGTCCACGATCGCCGATGTGGCGTCGGTAGAGCAATCGCTCGCGATGTCCGAGGGGATCCGATAGACGATGGCGCCGGCAGACGCCGACGTCCATACGAACACAAGGGATGCGGTGGCCGCGAGGAGACGAGGGGCTCCCACCCGCCGATGATAGGAGCGACTCGACCTGCACGCGACCGCCGGACGGGGGGAGAAGGCGCGCCAGCGCGCTGGACGCGCCACGATTGCGCCCGGCGCCTGCTCCCGGGGACTGGCGGACGCCGGGGTTGCGAGCTCGCCTCGCGCGCGCGCGATACTTCTAGCGAGATGCCTGTTCCCCCGTTCGACCGGCCATGACGCTCGACGCGGAGTTGCAGGGATGAGAGCCGCGGCGTGCGTGGGCGCCTGCCTCGTCGCGCTCGCGACGAGTGCGTCCGGTTCCGCGCAGCGGCGCGACGCCGACCCGTGCATCCGGCCGGGTGAGACACCGGTGCAGCTGACCGCCTCCGACGGCGCCGAGGTGTACGGGGTCGAGCTGGGCTCGGGATCGACCGGCGTCGTCCTCGGCCATCAGTATCTGAGCGACCACTGCGAGCTCATCGACTTCGCGCGCAGGCTCGCGGCCGCCGGCTACCGGGCGCTCACCATCGACTTCCGCGGGTTCGGCGCCTCGACCGGCGGCGCCGCGTACCGCTACGACCGCGACGTCGCCGCCGCGACCGCCCGTCTGCGGGCGGACGGCGCCACGCGCGTCGAGCTCGTCGGCGCGTCGATGGGCGGCACGGCGGTGCTCGTCGCTGCCTCGACGATCGCGCCGCCGGTCGACGAGGTCGTCAGCCTCTCGGGGCCGGCGCGCTATCACGGTCTCGACGCGCTGCGGGCCGTTCGCCGCTCGCACGTCCCCGTCCGCTTCGTGGTCGGAAGGACGGACCGGCCCTTCGCGGCCGACGCGGTCGCGCTGACGAAGGCTGCCGCCGCGAAGGACAAGGCGATTCTGCGGCTCCCGGGCGGGCGGCACGGGTCGTCCCTGCTCGACCTTCCGCGCGGCCTGTCGTTCGTCCTGCAATTCGTTGCGCGTTGACGGCTCGGAGGTAAGCTCGGAGCGTATGAGCTACCCGGAGACGACGCTCGAACGCGCAACGACGCGTGACGAGGCCCGTGTGCTCTTCGCTCAGACGATGGGCCTCGTCGCCGTCACGGCCGGGCTCTTCGCGGTCGGCGCCTATCTCGGCCGCAACATGTCGAACGGGGCGGGCTTCCTGTGGTTCATCGCCGCGTTCGTGTGCCTGCTCGGGATGAACTTCGCGATCCAGAAATCGGAGCAGCTCGCGATCGGCCTGCTGTTCGGGTTCGGCGTGCTCGTGGGCCTGGGGACGGCGCCGACGATCGCGTACTACGCGAGCACGAACCCGCAGGCCGTCTGGCAGGCCGGTGGGGCGACAGCGCTCTTCATCGCCGGCTTCGGGGCCGCCGGTTACGCGACTCGCCGCGACCTGCAGCCGCTCGCTCGGATCCTCTTCTGGGCGCTGCTCGCGCTGATCGTGTTCGGGATCGTCACGATCTTCGTGCGCATCCCGAACGGCTCGCTGATCTACGCGGTGCTGGGGCTGGTGATCTTCGCGGGCTTCACGATGATCGACTTCCAGCGTCTGCGGAAGTCGAGGGACATCCGGGTCGCGCCGTTGCTCGCGGCGTCGATCTTCCTCGACATCCTCAACGTCTTCCTCTTCTTCCTGACGATCTTCGGCCGCCGCAGCTGATCGCCGTCAGCCGCCGCTGATCGCGGCCACGACGTCGACGCGGGAGTGCTGTCCGAGTTGCGTGTCGAGCGACGCGCGCTCGCGGTCGACGTACACGTGGATGTGCATGCGCAGCGTCGGGCCCGGCTCGCACAGTCGGTCGCGCAAGCCGGGCCAGCGGCGCTCGAGCTCGTCGATCACCCCGTGCACGTCCACCGCCTCGATGTCGACATGGCGCGGCAGCCCCGGGAAGAGGGGCGTCAGCGTGCCAGGCAGGTGGACGTCGGCGACCATGAGCCTCTAGTGCAGGACGGCGACCTCGACCGAGGTGATTCCAGGCAGGTAGCCCGCGAGCGTCGCCCAGCTCTCGCCCTCGTCGACGCTTCCGAACAGCTGCCCGGTGCTCGTGCCGAAGTAGAGGCCGGGGACGTCGTAGGTGTCGATCGCCATGCCCTCGCGCAGGACGCCGAGATACGCGCCCGACTGCGGCAGCCCGCGGTCGAGCCGCTGCCAGTGCTCGCCGGCGTCGCGGGTGCGCCAGACCGCGGCGCTGCCGTCCGGCATGCAGCGGCCGTGGCCCGGGTCGAGCGGGACGACGTAGAAGGTGTCGCGGTCGTGCGGGTGCGCGGCCGCGGCGAAGCCGAAGTCGCTCGGCAGCCCTTCCGTGATCTCGGTCCACGACTGTCCGGTGTCGTCGCTGCGGTGCATGCCGCAGTGGTTCTGCTGATACATCCGCGACGGATCGGCGGGCGAGCGCACGAGCTTGTGCACGCAGAAGCCGACGTCCTCGTGCTCGCGCGGCCAGTCGGCGCGGAGACCGCGAGTTGCGCGGCGTCCAGGTCGCGCCGTCGTCGCTCGTCTCGAACACGCCGATGCCCTGGACGATCGCCCAGAACTTCGAGGCGTCGTCGCCGTCGAACATCAGCGCCGAGAGGCCGAGGTGGCCCGGCGGCTGGTTGCCCGGCTCGTCCCAGCCCTCGCTCCCCGGCTCGCCGGCCAGCGTCGAGAGCAGCGACCACGTGTCTCCGTCGTCGCGGCTCTCGAAGATCCCCGGGGCCTCGACGCCGGCGAGGATCCGCCCGGGTGCGGTCGCCAGGTTCGAGATCTTCGACAGCTTGCGCTCGTCCTCGTAGGCGATCCCCTCGCTCGAGAGTGTCCACGTCTCGCCGAGGTCCCGGCTCCGCCAGACCGCCGAGCCGTGCCACTCGCTCGCAGCCGCGGCGAAGATCGTCCCCGACGACGGATCGAGCACCGCGTGGTAGATCGGCCAGTTCTCGCAGTAGGGCCCGCGGAGCTTCCAGTCGCGCCGGTCGGCGTCACTCTCGAGCAGGAAGCAACCCTTGCGGGTCCCGATCAGCACCAATGTCCGTGCCAACGTCTCACCTCCGAAGTGGGCATGCGTCTCGTCCACTTAGACGGCCCGCCCGCCCGAGATTCATCGCTCATCTGCGCGATGAGAGCCTACTCCGCCCGTCCCGGCGCTACGGTTCGGCGGGGGCGGTTAGCTCAGCTGGGAGAGCACCTGCCTTACAAGCAGGGGGTCGCAGGTTCGAGCCCTGCACCGCCCATCCAGGCCCGCATGGTTGGCCGAAATCCTGTCAACCATGCGGCCATGTTCGCCCTTACGGGTCGCTAATGGCCATGCGGTGCTCCCCTGGGTGCACCCTCAACAGAACGCCCTGGTGATCCGCTCTCAGCAACCGATTTGAACTCCTCCTTACCGCGGTATCGAGGAACTCGTCCGCGCTGGACAGTTGCTAGACGAGCGTAGTTCGATCGCTTTTTGGAGGCGGTGGGTCGCGTGTCGGGCCGCGTAACACGAGAGCCTGCCGCCGACGCGCGCACGGCGAAGAGACGCCTGCCGTCAGGAGAGTTCGCCGCTTATGGGTCGCCGGCTACCCGCTTGCGCGCGGTCGCCGATACGAATACCGAGCTGCCCGTAGTGCTCATGGAGAATCGCGAGAAGCGGGTCTCCCGCCGCGCCTTTGACCTCGCGGACGGCTCTGGCCCAAAGGATCCAGTTCTCAACCCCATCGTGCTGCCACGACGTCTCGATTCCCTCGAGGAGGCCGCTCAGCTCCCAATGGCGACGCCACCAGTCCGGGGTGTGCCAAGCCGCGACCTCGTACCCCCACAAAGACCAGACCTGGGCCGGAAGCTCTCCCTCGTAGGGGTCTGACCTAAGACCTGGCGTCGTCATGCCAATAACGCCCCCAGCCTTCAGGACGCGAAGCAGCACGGGTAAGAGATGAACGTCAGTCCCGAAGTACTCGAAGGCGTCGATGCTGACGATCGCGTCGAATTCGTCATTCCGGAATGGGAGGTGCCGCACGTCGGCGTTCACCGCCGTCACGGCACCCTCGACCCCTGCCACGCGAAGAACCTCGTTTACCTCTTCCGTATCGACCCACAGGTCGCACGCGGTCACGGTCACCGCGCACTCGCGAGCGAGGAACACCGAGGTCGCGCCGCGACCCGATCCCAAATCGAGAACCCGCATCCCCGGCCGCAACCCGAGCGCCGGAAGGATCTCTTCTAGCTGCCACAGCGGATGCGGCCCCATATCGAGGTCGAGAAGCCACCGCGGGTCATACCGAGAGGACAGAGGAAAACGATCGGGCCTGACCAGGGCATCGACTGCAGGCACCATCGAACCGTACGCAAGGTCACGATGAAGGCAATCGTCCAAAACAGGTACGGCTCGCCGGATGTCCTGGAACTCAGGGAGATCGACCGGCCGGTGATTGGTGATGACCATGTGCTTGTTCGAGTACAGGCGGCCGGGGTCGATCAGGGCGTCTGGCACGAGGTGGCGGGATTGCCGTATCTGTTCCGGATCGCGGGCATCGGCGTGCGCGCGCCCAAGAACCCGGTTCCCGGTCACGACGTGGCGGGGACTGTCGAGGCGGTTGGCGAGAAGGTCACGGGCTTCCAGCCGGGGGACGAGGTGTTCGGGACGTGCCGCGGCGCCTTCGCCGAGTACGCGTGCGCGCGAGCGGACCGGCTCGCGCCCAAGCCGGCGAACCTCGGCTTCGCCCATGCGGCGGCCGTCCCCACCTCGGCCGCGACCGCCCTCCAGGCTCTGCGCAACAAGAGCAAGGTTCGCGCGGGGCAGCGCGTCCTGATCATCGGCGCCGGCGGTGGCGTGGGGACGTTCGCCGTGCAGCTCGCCAAGGCCGACGGCGCGGAGGTGACCGGTGTCTGCAGCACCGCGAAGACCGAGCTGGTGCGGTCGCTCGGCGCCGACCACGTGATCGATTACACCCGGGAGGACTTCGCCGTCGGCCGCAACCGCTACGACAGCATCCTCGACATCGCCGGGAATCGCTCCCTGTCGCACTTGCGGCGCGCCCTCGCCCCGGAGGGGACACTCGTGATCGTGGGAGGAGAAGGGGGCGGACGGTGGTTCGGAGGCATCGATCGCCAGCTCCGGGCACAGGTGCTCTCGCTGTTCGTGCGTCAGAAGCTGGGCACGCTGATCGCAATCGCGCGCAAAGAGGACCTGCAGGTGTTGCGCGCGTTCTTGGAGGCGGGCACGGTCAAGCCGGTTGTCGACAGAACGTTCGCGTTGAGCGAGGTAGCAGAGGCCATCCGGTACCTGAGAGAGGGTCGCGCACGCGGCAAGGTCGTCGTCACCGTCTGAGCTGCGGCCGGGCATTCCCCGAGGCGGCATCACTCCCCGCCGCCGCTGTGACTCCCTCTTGTTGTGGCCATTTTCCCAGCTCTCAGATTTGCCGTAGATCATCACCGGTTGCGTCCGCTCTGCTCCATGGATGCTCCACCCTGTGTGCTCCGAGGGAAGGCCCGCTTCCGCGGGCCTTCCCTCGGCGGTTGTTTAGGACGGTCAGTCGGGGCGTGGGACTGCCTCGGCCGGTGCGGAGGCGCGCAGTGCCGCCTCGGCCGTTACGGGCGCGGCGATGTCGAGTGCGATCAGGCCGAGGTTCGCGGCGAGGGTCGCGCCGATGATCGCCGTCACCGCTCCGAAGCCGGGCGCGTGCGGGACGTGGTAGGCGAGCCAGGCGCCGACTGTGGCGGTGGCGATGGCGACGAGGGCTCCGACGCCGCGGAGCGCCGACGACCTGAGCCAGCCGGTGTAGACCGCGAGCGCGATCGGCGGCGCGATCGAGATGACAGCCAGGGTCGTGTCGGTGATCGGAACTGTCGGGAGCGCGACCAGGGCGATCAGGACGCCGATGCACCAGCCGCCGAAGCCGAGCAGCAGCGGGAACAGCGACCGCACGGCGATGCTCGTCTTCCGCCCGAACGTCCTGCCGCGGTGAAGCCGCCGCGCGAACCAGAGGAGTGAGAGGACGGTCAGGCAGGCGAAGCCGAGGAAGACGCTGATCACGATCTCGGCGATCGTCGAGTGCGTAGGCGTGGGGGTGAAGTCGATCTGGTTGGTTGTGTAGAGCGAGGTGTCGACGCGGCCGCTTGCGAGGTAGGTGTCGATCAACCGGGTGGACGCGTCTGGCTCGTAGGGCCAGAAGTCGTCGGCGTGGCCGAGCTTCGGCAGGATGACCTGGTGTCCGTTCGGGAGGTGCGGGAGGAGCTGACGGGCCGCGATCTGCGGTGGCGTTTCGAAGTCGAGCTGACCGCTGATCAGCAGCGTCGGGACGTTCGAGTCGCGGACGCTGCTGTATTCGTGCGCGTCGGGGTTCGCCGGCCAGACGTTGGGCAGCCGGCCGCCGGACCACAGGAACTCGGTGCCGGGGCTGCCGATGACGGAACCCCGGTCGGCGCCGCTTGCGTAGAGACGCTTGACTGCGGCGGCATCGGTCAGGCCGATGGAGGCGACGTCACCCCAGACCTGCCCGCGCGGCAATGCCAGTCCGGCAAAGAGCGAGAGCAGCCAGGCGCCGCCGGCTCCCTTGCCCTTGTCGATCGAGAGGAGCGTGTCGATCGTTCGCGGGGACGCGAGCGGGCCGCCACCAGCGGCGGTGGCGTTGACGAGGCCGAAGAACCCCGCGACGCGCACGTTGCCCTTCTTGATCGGTAGGAACCAGAAGCGGCTCGGGATCTTCGCGTAGGCGGAGTGGATCGATGCTGCGAGGTCGGGCGTCCGGCTGCGGCACTCCTGTGATTGCGCGCAGACAGCGGCGTAGCGATGGATCTGCTCGCCGATCGTCTGTGCGCTCCAGAGGTAGTTGCCGGGCGGGTTGACGCCGATCATCACCGAGCGGTGAATGCTGTGCGGGTAGCGCCAGGCATAGATCATCGCCGTGCGTGTGCCGGCGCTCTCGCTGACGAGGTCGATCGGGCCGTAGCCGAGCCGGTGGCGTACGAGCTCGAGGTCTTCGACGCGCTCGGGCAGCGAATAACCGCCGAGATCGACGCCATTGGCTTGAAGCCGCTTCGCGCAAGCACCGAAGGCGGAGGCGTCGGATGCGAGCGATGCCTTACTGAGCACATCGCGCGAGTGATCGAGCGACGAGACCACTTCGGGGCAGTCGAGGCGTGAGGAGCCGTCGACGCCGCGGTAGCCGACGAGAACGACGTCGTGGCGGGCGCTGAACCGCTTGGCGTCGGGGAAGTCCATGTTCGTGAGACCGGGGCCACCCTGGAGGCGGAAGATCGGCGCGCCGGGGTTCGACGCGTGCGTACGCAGGCGTGTGATCGGCAGTGCGATCAGGCGCGAGTGCGGGGCGCGACGGTTTTCCGGGACGACGAGCGTGCCGCAGTCGGCCGGCTCGTTCGCGTAGGTGCAGTGCTTCAGGGTCAGCTGCCCGGCGTGCGCGCCCGACGGCACCGACACGGAAGTTGATCCGCCGGCGAAGTGCAGGTAGCCGAGCCCGAGCGTGAGGAGGGCGATCAGGATGAGGCCGGCGATTCGGCCGCCACCGAAGCGTTTGGCGCCGGTCTTGTGGTTGCCGTTGCCGGAGAGCGGCTGGTCGTCCAACAAGACGGTTTTCATGGCGGCTCCTTGTCGAAGGTGTTCGTCCTCGATGGAGCTTGCGGCGACGGCTCGGTCTTGGCCATGGATCGGGCAGGCGTCCTGCGGTGGCGCCCGCCCGCGTCTTGACGGTGCGTCTAGGTGCACCTCGGTCGCGGTTCAGCTTTTGATGGGCGCCATGTAGGCGAGTACGGCGAGGATGCGCCGGTGATCGTCGTCGCTCTGCGGCAGGTCGAGCTTCATGAAGATCGACGTCACGTGTTTTTGCACGGCACGCTCGGTGATCACGAGCCGCTCGCCGATGCCTTTGTTCGAGCGTCCCTCGGCGACCAGTTCGATCACCTCCCGCTCGCGCGGTGTGAGCAAGTTGAGCGGGTCGTCCGCGCTGCGCCCCTTTGTGAGCAACTGCGAGACGACCTGCGGGTCGAGCACGGAGCCGCCTTCGGCAACTCGCCGCAATGCTGCGGTGAAGTCCTCGAGGTTGGTCACGCGATCCTTCAGCAGATAGCCGATCCCGGCGGCTGACTCGGAGAGGAGGCGCGTCGCGATTCCAACCTCGACATGCTGCGAAAGGATCAGGATCCCGACGTCCGGGTAGCGACGTCGGATCTCCTCGGCGGCGCGCAAGCCCTCGTCGGTGTGTGTCGGCGGCATCCGGATATCGATGATCGCAACGTCAGGTTGGTAGCTCGCGATCTTCAGGAGCAGGTCGTCGGCGCTCGCGGTCTGGGCGACCACGTCGACACTGGCATCGCGGAGCAGGGAAGCGAGCCCGTCGCGGATCAGCAGGCTGTCATCGGCGATCACGACGCGCACGGGATCACCGCCGAGATCGTCGTTCCCGTCCCGAGCGGGCTGCTGATGCGAAGCTGACCGCCGAGTGCTTCCACGCGGTCGGCGAGACCACGCAGCCCCGACCCGCCGGCGTCGTCGGCTCCGCCCACGCCGTCATCAGCGACCTCCACCAGCGCGCCCTTGGCGCCGCGCGAGACGGTGATCTGCACCGCCGACGCGTCGGCGTGCTTCGCAACATTCGCGAGTGCCTCCGAGGCGACGAAATAGGCTGCGACCTCGACGACCCCGGGAAGACGCTCGAGCAGATCGACCGACACAGCCACTCAGCGGCGAGCCGAACAATCTGATCGGCGAAGCGCTGCGCGGCTGGTGCGCACCGAACTGGTTCGGTTTCGCTCACTCGCTCTCGAGGCAGCCGAACGGCCCTCCCCAGCAACTGCCGCAACTTTCAGGCGGCTGCCGACGTTGGGGGCTCGGTCGTGATGAGCGCGTACATCGCCAACAGCTGGCCGCCGCTCCGCTCGCGCTCCCTGTCGATCGACGACTACGCCGAGCGCACGGCGCAGACCCGACCGGCCTGGGAGGCGATGAGCGGCAAGCAGGGCGGCGACCCCGCGAAGCTCGCCAAGGCTCTGGTCACAGTCGTTGACGAGGAGGAGCCGCCGCTGCGCTGGGTTGCGGGGGCGGACGCGGTCGAGACAGTCGAGCAGAAGGCCAACGACCTGCTCGCGCAGGTCAATGCCTACCGCGACCTATCGTCGTCGCTCGCGCTCGACGAGGCTCCAGCCGGACGTGAGACGTAGTTCGCCAGGCACTTAACGCTCATGTGACACTCCCGCACGCTGGCGCACGCCAGCACCTGGCAATCGTACCGCCTGCTGCGGGACACGAGGGATGATCCGAGCATGCAGAAGTCACAAGTTCAGCGCGCGGTGGGTGCGGCTGTGTCGGTTGCCTCAGCCCTTGGTCTGAGGGTCGATGACGCCGTCGTTCTCAACGACTCGAACCGGCTCGCTCTTCGCTTGCGGCCTTGTGACGTTCTGGCTCGGGTCGCGCGGATGGAGGGCCAGGGAGGCGCGGAGTTCGAGGTCGAGGTCGCTCGTCGGCTCGCCGAAACCGATAGCCCCGTAGCCTCACTCGATCCTCGGGCGGAGCCGCGCGTCTACTTGCGCGACGGCTTCGTCATCACATTGTGGACCTACTACGAGCCTGCGCCTCACCGGGACGTCGCACCAGCAGCGTATGCGCAGGCGCTTGAGCGGCTGCATGCTGGGATGCGGCAAGTCGATTTCATTGCGCCCCACTTCACGGATCGCGTCGCGGAGGCGCAGTCGCTGGTCTGCAACCGCGCCCAAACCCCGGATCTTCGGGATACGGACCGCGAGCTTCTGAGCAACACGTTGCGAAAGTTGACGTGGGCGATCGGTCAGCGGGACGCCGCCGAGCAGCTGCTGCACGGCGAGCCGCACCCTGGCAATTTGCTCAAGACGAAGTCCGGGTTGCTGTTCACAGACTTGGAGACTTGTTGCCGTGGGCCCGTCGAGTTCGACGTCGCCCATGTGCCGGAAGAGGTGAGCACGCACTATCCAGGCGCTGATCAAGACCTGCTGTGCGAGTGCCGGCTATTGATGCTGGCGATGGTCGCAACCTGGCGTTGGGATCGAGATGACCGACTCCCGAACGGACGCCGAATGGGCACGGAGCTCCTCAGCCAGATACGGGCAGCACTGGAGCTGGGTGCGATTCCCTAATCGCGGAACGAAGTCACGTCCTGCTGGTCACCGCCACCTCAACTCTGCGATTACCCCACGAAGAGCATTGCCTACCGATCAACCAGCTCGTAGACAGCACCTCCGGCCCAGGCGTCCGGAAAGCTGGCGCAGGCGAGCAACTCGTCGACCAGAGGGGCTTGCAGTTCCAACTTGGCTACCAGGAGCGTCGTGTAGATCTCCTCGCGCAGGCGACCAAGGTTGCGCGTGTCCGTCCAGATCGGATGAGGCACGCCGTTAGCGACCGCGAGCCCGTCGTATGAGGCGAAGCCCCTGTCCACGCCGGTCGGTGTAGTGAAGGCACCGCGCACGCTCTTCGTCTGATGGGACGGTCGCAGCGGCGACGGCGTTGTCCACGTCCGGCCGATAACAGTCCCAAAGAGCAGTCAGAAAAGTTTCCCCGCTTGGTTTGGTCGGTCGAAAGCCTGGGACGGCCGTGAGGCGCCGGTGGTGACGCCCTAGACCGTGTGCAGCGCGAACAGGGCTGCGACGGTGACCAGACCCCAGACGAAGACGCGCCACATCCTGCGGGTCGTCACCCCGCGCCGCGGGGGTCTCGTCATCGCCAGCCAGACGAGATAGGTCGCCGCCGCAGCCGGGAAGATGAACCAGAACCAGGCTCCGCCGTCGTGGATCAGGTGATAGAGCATGCCGCCGCCCATAAGGGCGACGACTCCTGCCTCAACCCACCACGGGAAGTAGTCGAAGCCGGAGGTGATCACAAGTCAAACCATAGGAGCGTCCAAGCCGCCTGCAACCCCAGACGCAGCGTCGCAGATGCCTAAGGTTTGGGACGAGTGGGGGCGGCGGCGCACCGATCGGGGTCCTGCTCCCCCGAGCGGCTCTCTAACTGCATTTGCAGGTAGCTCTGAGTCCTGCACCGCCCATCGGAGAAAGTCCTGCTGACAGGCCATGCGTTGGCTGCCCTCAGACGCACGAGCGCTTGCGGCAGACGCAATACTGAACGGGTGGTCATCGATCGATGGTGGACCTGGCTACCTCTGTCCCTCCTGTTCGCCGGTCCTTGGATCGCCGGAATCATCTGGGTCTACCTGCGGACTCCCAGACCGCCGGGAGATCCTCCCTCGACCTCCGAGATGGTGCAGCGGCGTCTGTGGCCGCGATGAGTTGCCCGTGCCGCGCAGCAGCGCGATCGTGACCACAATGCGCTAGCGCACGACCTTCGAGACTGCCTGGCCCAGAATCTGCTGGGCTGCACTCGACAGCTTCGCGATGCGGACGAGCGTCTCCGCCGCCGTGCGCCGCCGCCAAGCTTCCACCGTCCCCGACCCCCACGGCTGACGCACCGACCGCGCCTGCGCAGCGAGGTTCGCCACCCGCGCGTGCAGCAGCGCCCGGTGCGCCGGTCCGTCACCAGGCAACTCCGGGTAGCGCGCGTAGTCGAGGACGAACCGCTCGACGAGCGAATAGTCGCGCAGCCGTACGTTCGGCCGCGACACGTGCAACGTCACGCGCGTCGTGCTCTGACGCTTCGTCTCGACCGGGTCGACCCAGGCGGGCACTACGCGAGCGATCGGACCGATTACAAGCATTCGAGCAGGGAAAAACGCTATCACCGCGTCGATCGCCTCGCTCGAGAGCCCCGCGTTAGGCTCCGTGCCGATGCGAGTCAGGTTCCTGGGCCCGGACACGGACGCGTACGTCGCCAGCGTCGAGCGGCACGCATCGGAGTTCGAGGAGCAAACCGGGCTCGACCTCGAGATCCACATCGTCCCGAGCGACCTGTACTTCTCGAATGACATTCGCCACCTGCTCGAAGGTGATACCGCCGCCGACGTCTACATGTCCGGGCCGGTCTTGATGTGGGATCACCTCGCCGCGGGCTTCGTTCGTCCGCTCGAAGATCTGATCGACCAGTCGAGTGACGCGTGGGACGCGGGCGACTTCATCGAGCGTCTCGTCGCCTGCAACAGATGGTCGGGCCGATTCGGCGATCCACTGGGCGAGGGGCCGTTGCTCGAGATCCCGGTCAATTGCGAGTCGTACAACCTCGCGTACGTGCCGCGAATCCTGGAAGCGGCCGGCGTCGACGTGCCGACGACGTGGACTGAGTACCTCGACGCCGCCACTCGCATCGCAAGCGGCGGCGGCGAGACGCGCGGGTTCGCGCAGCGCGGCACGGGGGCGTGGCACACGATGTACACCGGCTACGCGACGCAGCTGTGGTCGTGCGGAGGGCGCGACTTCGAGAACGGCTCGTGTGCGATCGCGTCCGACGAGGCCGTTCGCGTGACCACCGAGTTCCTCGATGCGCTTCGCCGGGCGGGGCCGACCGATTGGCTCGACCAGCGCTGGTACGAGCTCGCGCTCGATTTCGCCAGGGGCCGGTACGGCTTGATCGTCGACTCGGATCACTACGTTGCGTATTTCGAAGACCGGGGGACGTCTGCCCTTGCGGGCGAGATCGCCTATGCGCTGCCGCCGACCGGCCCCGACGGAGTACGCCGCCCGAACCTCTGGACCTGGTCGCTGGTCGTGAACGCGCACACGACGGACGCGACGTCGGCCTGGCGCTTCGTCGAATGGGCGAGCTCGAAGGAGTTCCTGCTCCGCTCGGCGTTCGAGGGCAACATGAACCCGACCCGGACGAGCACCTGGGACGATGCTCGCTTCCGCGAGCACGCGCGAGGATGGGGCGACTTCTACGACGTGGCGCGCCGGCTCGTCGAGCACGAGGCATTCGTCCTCGTGACGCCGACGCCCGGGTACCTGCGGATCGCGGGTAGGTGGGTCGAGGCTCTTCTCGATGCCTACGCCGGCCGGCTGGAGGTTCCCGAAGCACTCGCGGGCGCCGCCGCCGACATCGACGCGCTCGTCGAGGCGTAGTTGGAACAGCAGTCACTCAGAGCGCGCAACTACTTCCAGCGGCGGCCCGACCCGGCGATGTACTGCGCATAGCCGCGTATTGCGGCTGCGGACGTCAGCACCTGGTAGGCGAACAGGTAGCCGAGGAAGCCGCGCTTGTCGGCCTGGGGGTGGATATCGAGCGTGCGAAAGACGTTGCGTGCTTGCCAGCGCTGCAAGAAGCCGAAGACGACAAGCGTGATCGGAAGGAGGAGCATCGACCACCAGCCGAAGATCAACGGGTAGCCGAACAGGAAGAGGATGACTCCTGGAACCCAGAAGAAGATGACCCCGATGTCGAGGAACGGGACGAGGTAATCGATCCCGGCGACCAGCTTCGCGAGGGCGCGAGGCTGCCTCGGAGGTGGATGCGTCCGAAGGCCCTCGAGCATGCCGCGGGCCCACCGAGAGCGCTGGCTCAAGAGCCGACCGAGCCGTTCGGGGACAACCGTGAAGCCGAGCGCGACCGGCTCGTACTGGACGATCCCCCGGCTCCCCAGCATCGTCCAGGTGAGAACGATGTCTTCGCCGATCGCATCCGGCCAGCCGCCGACGGCACGCAGGTCACTCGTCCAGTAGGCCGAGAACGCCCCCTGGGCGACGAGTGCGGTGTTGTACGCGGCCTGCATGCGCTTGACGCCGTTGATGCCCAGCCGGTAGTCCCACTGTTGCATTCGCGTGACGAACGTCGCGAGCGGATTCTCGGCGACGAGCGCCGCTGCGCACGCGGAGACGTGCTGGCCTTGCGGTTCGCTCGCGACACGAACCACGAGCCGCGTGAACGACTGCGCGTGCAGATGGGTGTCCGCATCGACTGTCACGACGAGCGGCGTCGTCACGGTCGCGAGGGCGGCGTTCAGGGCGTTGTGCTTGCCCTGCTTCGCCTCGAACACGCGTCGGTAGCTGAGCCCGAGGCGATCACCGGCTGCGTCTGCGCGCAGTGCGGTGTCGTCAGTCGAGTTGTTGTCGGCGACGACGACCTCGAGCCGACCCTGGTACGAGAGCTCGCAGATGCCTTCGAGCGTGCGCTCGATCGCCTCGCTCTCGTTCCACGCCGCGACCAAGATGGTCACCGGAGGCCATTCACCTTCAGGCCAGTCACCTCGGGGTGGCTCGAGAGGAAGCTCCTGGTACCGCGTGATCAGAAGCGTGAAGATCATGAACCCGATGACAAGGCCGGGGATGTAGGCGAGGAAGAACGGAATCACCCAGCCCGCGACGGGGCCGATCGCGTCCTCGAGCTCGCCTCTCCACGGCGCCGACGCCCAGACGCTGAACGCGACCCAGCCGGCGGTCAGAAGGAATGCGACGGCGAAGCGGACAGTCGGTCGAAGTCCCGACGCCGGAGCGTCGCGTCGCGTCAGACCACCGAGCTGCCGACGAACCGCCCCAAGGTCGCCGTCGGCGACTGCGGTCTCGTCATCGATCGAGGGCCGGTGCGACGACGTTGCTCCTCCTCAGTAGGGCACACCCCGGGCCACACATTGTCTCAGCGACAGCGGACCGAACGACGGGCCCTCCCGCTGGGCGCGCCTGGTTGGCGCGAGTGTCAGCGGGTCGACATGCGAGAGTGCGAGCCACCAATGAGGAGGACCGGGGGCCGGGTGATGTCGTTCGTGGTGCTGTGTGCCGTTGCGGCCTGCGTCGCCACGAGCTCCGCTCAGGCTTCGAAGGGCGTGCGCTACGGGATCCAGGACGACGCGTGGTTGGAGTTCGGCCCGGGGAAGCTCAACCAGCGGCTCGCGACGTTCAAGCGGCTGGGCGTGCCGCTCGTCCGCTTCACGCTCCACTGGAACGAGATCGCCCTGCGGCGGCCGAAGGATCCGAACTCGCCGCGCGATCGCGCCTACGACTGGCGCCGTCCCGACAGGGTTCTGCGCGGCCTTCGCCGCTTCGGCCTGACGCCTGTGCTCACGCTGGTCGGGACGCCGGCGTGGGCAAACGGGGGACGCCCGCCCAACTTCGCCCCGCCGCGGCCCCGAGACTTTCGCGCCTTCGCCCGCGCCGCGGCCCGACGCTACCCGCGGGTTCACTACTGGCTGATCTGGAACGAGCCGAACAAGCGCCTCTGGCTCAGGCCGACGAGGGCGGCGATCTACGTCCAGCATCTGCTCAACCCTGGGTACGAGGCGATCCACTCCGTGCTGCCACATGCGCAGGTCGGCGGAGGTGTGACGGGCCCTCGCGCCGGGTTGGGGGGCGTCGCCCCAGTCACCTGGCTCCGCGGCATGGCCCGCGCCCACGCGAAGCTCGACGCCTACGCACACCATCCGTACCCCTCGTCGCCGTCCGAGACGCCGTCCAGCGGCGGCTGCAAGAACTGCCCTTCGATCACGATGGCGACGATCCCGAAGCTCCTCATCCTCGTGCGGCGCTACTTCGGGCCGAAGCCGGTCTGGCTCACCGAGTACGGCTATCAGACGAATCCGCCTGACGAGATCCTGGGCGTTTCGCTTCAGCGGCAGGCAACGATGCTGAGCCTGGCGGCGATGCGCGTGTGGAGGCTGTCGCGGGTCACGATGCTGATCCAGTACCTCTACCGCGACGAGGTCGCGCTCGGCCGCTTCCAGACCGGGCTCGTCTTCGCGGACAACGTGTGGAAGCCCTCACTGCAGGGATTCAAGCTGCCGTTCGCGGAGATGCGGCGCGATGCGTTTTCCCGGACAGTGCTCTGGGGCCAGATCCGCGGCGGACGGCCCGGAAGGCGTCAGCCCTACCGGCTCGAGGTGCTTCACCGGAACGTCTGGAAAGCGGTCGGGCGCGACCGGGTGACGGACAACGCCGGCGTCTTCGTGCGGACGATTCGCTTGAAGCGCGGAACACTGCTCCGGATCTGGGCGCCGCGCGAACAGCGCTTCAGTCTCCACGTGCGTATCAGGTAATCCGTCGCGCCGTGTCCTCGCGGCGCTGTCAGGCAGGCGGGGGAAGCGCTCGCGGCGTCGCTAGTGTCTCGAGGATGTTGACGAATCGGTCTGCACCGCCCGCGACCGTCACTCCCGTGCTCGTCTACCCGGACGTGCGGGCGGCCGTGGCGTGGCTCGAATCGGCGTTCGGGTTCGAGGAGCGCGTGCGGATCGGCGACGCGCACCGGGCCCAGCTCCGCGTCGGAGCCGACGGCGCAGTGGTCGTCGCCGACGACGGCGGCGATCGTGTCGCGCCCAGCGGCGCCGGCTTCACGCACCTGATCAAGGTGCGCGTCGCGGACGTCGATGCGGCGTTCGCGCGGGCACGTGACGCCGGCGCGCGCGTCGTCGAGGAGCTGAACACCTGGGAGTACGGCGAGCGGTCGGGCGTCGTCGAGGACATCGGCGGCCACCGCTGGGAGTTGACGCAGACGGTGCGCGACGTCGCGCCCGAGGAATGGGGCGGGGTCGCCGTCGCACCCTGGTGAACGGACCCGCGCGACGTCGCCGACCGCAGGGCCGGCGTAGCGGTCTGGAAGGGCCTGACGGGGCCGAATCCTGGCCTCCGATCTTTCCGGATTGCAAGCCATACTGAAGCGGGATGGCTGGGTCATCGGGGTCGCGCCGGACGTTGCCGGCGAGGAAGTTGTTGGGGCGCGGGCTGTCCGTGCTGACGGCGGCGGGCCTGCTCTGGCTGGGTTTCACGGCCGCCGCCGAGACGGCGACGATCCGCGGCACCGATTCGGCCAACACCCTGCGCGGGACGAAGGCCGCGGACGTCCTCTACGGGCGCGCGGGCAACGATTCGCTCTACGGCGGGGCCGGCAACGACACGCTCTACGGCGGCTACGGCAACGACCGCCTCTTCGGGGGCCCCGGCTCCGACCGGCTCGTCGGCGGTCCCGGCAACGACGTCCTCGACGGCGGCCCGGGCCGCGATTCGATCTCGTGCGGCGGCGGCCGCGACGTCGTGCACGCCGACGCGACCGACCGGGTCGCGCGCGACTGCGAGGTGGTGCAGCGCCCGCCGGCGACCACGCCCCTGACGCCGCCCGCAACGACGACACCCTCCGCGCCGCCGCCGCCGCCGACGACCGCCGCTCCTCCCACGACCACGGGCGCGAACCCGCCGCCCGGGACGACCACGACGGCGCCGCCCACGACCACGACGCCGTCAACCTGCGGACAGGGGCCCAGAAGCTACCGCTACAGCTTGCTCAATCAGCCGCTCACCGCGTCGTCCGTGAGCGTCACCGAGACGATCAACAAGCTGCCGACCTATCCCGCGATCGGCGACCACTCGCTGGTGTACGTCGCGGTCGCCTACGGCCGCACCGCCGACGGGTGCGCCGCGGTCGGCTGGCTGCAGGGCGGGATCTGGCGCGGCGCCACGCCCTTCGACAAGGACACCGGCAACGCTTTCCTCTACGTCGAGTGGCAGACGACGACGAGCTACCAGCTGATCCGGCTCGCCGACGTGACGGTTCCCTCGTCGCACACGTTCACGCTCACGAGCAGCGGCGTCGGCAACACGTGGGCGATCTTCGTCGACGGCACGTTCGTCGCCTCGGTCGAGCTCGAGCAGGCGCCGCAGGCGTTCTCGACGGCAGTCGAGGACTTCAGCGTGGACGGCGACACCTGGCCGTCGTACGACTTCACGATCGCGGACGCGTCACCCGCCCTCACGCACCCGCCGACCGGCCTGCTGCCGTACGACAGCTTCACGCCCGCCGGCTGGCACTCGGGGCTCTAAGAGGCCGAACCAGAATGAGCGACTGAGCCGCGCGGCCGCGCTGGGCGGCGCATCGCCGCGTCCTCGGTCGCCCCGATAGCTTCAGCTATCGAGGCTCCCTGCGTCCTTGCGCTGCACTCGCCCATCACACCCGCTCGGCGAGCGTCATTCTGGTTCGACCTCTAGGCACGGCGAGGCGGGGTGGAGGGCGCCCCCCTCGGCGCTCTCCACCCCGCCCACCGATTCGAGCTAGTGGTGATCGTGACCGCTGATGTGGGTCAGCGTGTTGACGTTGTTCTGCAGCGAGCAGTTGATCTCGACTCGATCGTTCATCTTGAACTTCGAGTTCACGGCGGACGAGTCGGCCGTCGCGATCGCGCAGGTCAGGCCCGCAACCGTGATCGAGTTCGCCGACAGGGCCGTGATCGTCCCGCGCGCCTGGCTCTTCTCCGGCTTCGGCTTCGAGGACGACGCGCACTTGCCGGGGGTGAGCTCCACGGCGCTGCCGCCGCTCGTCCCGCCGCCGAGCTTGCCCGTCGCGAAGCCGGTCGCCGGGTTGAACGCCGCCGACAGGTTCGCGACCAGGCGGGCGCCAGGATCGTGCGCACGCCCGGCGGCGAGGCCGGCGATGTTGCCGTGGTCGTACACGGCCGAGTAGCTCGCGAACGTGTCGCGGCTGCCGGAGACGTCGATGCGCAGCTGACCGTCCACGACGCCGACGCCGTCGGTCGTGTTGACGACGCTGCGTGCGTAGACCGTGATCGCTCCGGTGAGATCCGGATCGCCCGACGCGGTACCTGTGTAGCGACCGGTCGTGATCGTGATCGTCTTGCCGTCCGTCGTGGTGCACGAGCGGGTCGAGACGTTGCCGGCTGCCGCGCTGAACGTGGCGGCAACGGCCTTGGCGCTCTTCGCGCCGTCGATGCCGTGGGCGACGGCGATGCTCGTGGCGAGCAACGCGACGAGCCCCGCGGCGATGAACGTCAGCCTCCGCAATTCAAATCCTCCTCATCAGGGTGAACTCCCGAAGCATTCGGGCCGTCCGTACGCCGGGTGCTACGTCTGTGTAAAACGCCGGTAAAGCGCCGTCCGGGAGCCGCGCTGTGTGGAGAACAGTCTCAATTCTGCTGAAATCGCACCAGAATTTCTGTCGAAAACGGTTGTCGTTCAGACCGGCCGCCGCGTTGCCGATAATCCCGGCGTGAGGCGGACGCCGCAGCGCCTTCTGGCTCTCGCATTCCTGTTCGCCGCCGGACTCGGGTTCACCCTCCTTCCGGCGGCGCCGCGCGCCCACGCCGACAACATCTGCAATCCCGACTCGTCATGGGGCACCGTCAACTCGGGATACGCGGCGCAGGTGCTCTCGCTCGTCAACCAGCACCGCGCGTCGCTGGGCTCGGGCAGCTCTCGAGCGACGCGGCGCTCTCGCGCTCGGCGGTCTGGAAGTCGATGAACATGGCCGGCCTCAACTACTTCGACCACACCGACGACCCGATCGGCCGCTCCGTCGGCCAGCGGCTCGCTGCCTGCGGGTGGCCCTCCAACCTCGGCTGGGGCGAGAACATCGCGTACGGCTACGCCACGCCCGACCAGGTGATGTCCGGCTGGCTCAACTCGCCGGGCCACAAGGCGAACATCGAGAACCCGTCGTTCACGTCGAGCGGCGTGGGTGTCGCCGCGAACGCCCAGGGCGTCTACTACTGGACGCAGGACTTCGGTCAGGGCTCGAGCGGAGGGGCGCCGCCGCCCCCGCCGCCGCCGACGACCACGACCCCGCCGCCACCGCCGCCGACGACCACCCCGCCGCCGACGACCACGACGCCCTCGCCGACCACGACCCGCCCCACGACCACGACGACGCCGACGACCACCACGCGGCCGACGACGACGACGCCCGCCCCCACGGCCCCGTCGACGACGACGTCGGCCGGAGCGACCACGACGGCCGCCGCGCCGGTGGCCGGCAACGCGTCCGCGCCCAAGGCGACGCCGCACACGAAGGCAAAGCCGAGGAAGCACAAGCCGAGGAAGCACAAGGTCGTCGTGCACACCCGCAAGCTCGACTTCCTCAAGCTGAACGAGCTCCGGCATCTGTAGGAGGGTCTAAAGACCTCCTAGGCACTCGCGGAGGCGAGCGCCGAGGACCAACCGCTCCGGGTCGAAGTGATCCCGGTGATCGACGCGCGCCTCCGATACTGCCGCTCGAGGCGCCGCACCCCTGGCGGCCGGTCGGCCGCGTCGACCTGGTGGTGGTCCCGGCTGCTCGCTTCCCCGAGTCCGGTTGCCCTCCCGTGCTCAGACCATGGCACGGGCCGCGCTCCTGGCGCCCTGGCTCTTCCGCCTGTTTCGACGAGACCTGCGGCTTGCCCCGTTCGGGGGATCGCATTTCAGTAGCGTCGCCGCATGGACCCGGACGACGCTCGGCTCGTCGCCGCCCTGCGCGCCGGGGACGAGGACGCGTACCGGCAGATCGTCTCCGAATGGCATTCGATGATGGTCCGCGTCGCCCAGATCTTCGTGCCTTCGCGGGCAGTCGCCGAGGAGGTCGTCCAGGAGACCTGGCTGCGCGTGCTCGGGGCGCTCGACCGCTTCGAGGGCCGCTCGTCGCTCAAGACGTGGGTCTTTCGCATCCTCGTGAACACCGCGAAGACGCGCGCGCAGCGCGAAGGCCGCGTCATTCCGTTCTCGGCGCTGAACGATCCGGGGCGCGTTCCGGAGGCGGCGGTGGACGCCGATCGGTTCCTCGGCCCCGACGACGAGCGGTACCCCGGGCACTGGTCGTCTCCGCCGCGCCACCTTCCCGAGGAGCGGCTGCTCGCCGCCGAGACGCGCGAGCAGATCGCGGCCGCGATCGACGAGCTGCCCGCCGCGCAGCGGGCGGTGATCTCGCTCCGTGACATCGCGGGCTGGAACGCCGAGGAGGTCCGTAACGCCCTCGACCTCACCGAGGTCAATCAGAGGGTGCTGCTCCACCGGGCGCGCGCGAAGGTTCGTCGCGCGCTCGAGGAGTATCTGGCGCCGGAGGATCCATGACCGTCACCGACGTGATCAATTGCCAGGAGCTCGTCGAGCTCGTCACCGACTACCTCGAGGACGCGCTGTCGCCGGCCGACCTGCGGCGGTTCGAGGAGCATCTGGCCGGCTGTGGCAAGTGCACCGAGTACCTCGCGCAGCTCGAGGCGACGATCCGCGTGACCGGGACGCTCACGCCCGACGACCTCTCTCCCGACGCCGAACGGGAGCTGCTCGAGGTGTTTCGATCGTGGCTTCAGGGGTAGCGGAGGCTCTTAACACCGGCCTCAAATCGAGGGGCTAGCCTGCCCGGGCGGTCCGGGTCCCACAGTGAGGAGGATGTTCAAGTGCGCAGGCCTTACCTTCGCTTTGCCCTGTTCGTGCTCGTCGTGCTCGTGGCGATCCCCGCCGCGACGGCGCGCGCCGCGCAGCAGATGCCGATCGGCTTCTTCGACGACATCAGCTTCCGGTTCTCGCCCGAACACCAGGAGAACCTCGCCGATGCTGCCTCTGCCGGCGCCTCGGTGATCCACACGACTGCCAACTGGGCCGCGATCGCGCCGACCAAGCCTGCCTCCGCCTCGAACCCCGACGACCCCGCCTATCACTTCGCCGACCTCGACGAGCTCGTCGCCGGGGCATCCCGGTACGGCCTGCGCGTGATGATCGACGTGACGGGCAGCCCCAAGTGGGCGAACGGCGGCCACACGCCGAACTACATGCCGAAGAAGCTCTCCGACTTCGGCACGTTCGTGCGCATGCTCGCCACCCGCTACAGCGGCCGCAACGCCGGCAAGGGCGTGGTCGGCATGTGGTCGATCTGGAACGAGCCGAACCTGCAGCAGTTCCTCTATCCGCAATACAGCGGCAAGAAGATCGTCAGCGCCGCGAACTACGCCAAGCTGTTCAAGACGGCGTACGCGGCGATCAAGGCAGCGAACCCGCAGGCGAAGGTCGCCGCCGGGGAGACGTCAGCCCAGGGTCGCGACAAGCCGCTCCCGGGCAAGAGCGAGACGGTCGCGCCCGGGACATTCGCCAAGCTGCTCTCCCAGCAGAAGGGGATCAAGTTCGACGCGTGGGCGCATCATCCGTACCCGACGTCTCCGTCCGCGAAGCCGCTCGAGGTGGTGCGCTACCCCAACGTGACGCTGTCGCAGCTGCCGCGGTTCGAGAAGGACCTGCGCACGTGGTTCCACCATGTGGTGCCGGTGTGGATCACCGAGTACGGGCACGAGACGAAGCCCGGCGAGCCCAGGGGCGTCTCGAACGCGACGCAGGCCGCGTACGCGCGCCAGGCGTTGACGTACACGCGTAGGGACCCGAACGTCCAGATGTTCATCTGGTTCACCTTCCGCGACCACGCGGGCAACCCGTGGCAGAGCGGCCTCGAAGGCCCTTCCGGCGCGCACAAGCCGTCGTTCGCAACGTTCTCGTCGCTCGCCCGGCTGATCGACGGCGCGACGCAGACGGTCAAGGCCGGCCGTCCGCCGGCGGTGAAGCTCTACGCGCCGTACATGTCGTACTACAACGCGCCGGGAACCGTGCTCGGGATGACGTACCGCATCTTCGACGGCGGGAAGCCGGTGGCGGTCGGGCAGCCCACATCGGCGCTCGGCTTCGACCAGTCCGTCTCGTTCATTGCGCGGTTCTCACCGGTTCGCGGCCACAAGTACTCGATCACCGCGACGATCAACGATCCGCACGGCAACACCGAGACGCGCTCGGCCACGCTCGTCACGACGTAGTTTTCGAGATCGCGTAGATCACGCCACGCTGCCGCCGGCGACCCAGCAGGTCGCCGGCGGGCGACGCCTCATGCGCGGACCAGGCGCAGCACGAGCGTCATCGCCGCGACCGCCGCCGCCACGCCGACGACGACCAGCACGATCCCCGACGAGCCCGAGAACGCGGCCGTCGCCGAGCAGCAGCACGTCGACCACGAGCGCGCCGAGCACGAGCACGCCGATCGTCGAGCGCGCGCCGGAGCGACCAGGTTCGCCTCGGCCTGGATCCGCGGCGTTCGTCGCTCGATCGACCACGACGCGAGCTCGGCCGAGAGGAGCAGCAGCGCACCGACGACGGCCGCGCCGCCGTCGACCACCGGGTTCCCCTCCCGTCCGACCAGGTACGCCGCGGCCGACGAGCACGATCGACCACGGAATCGTCGACGCGAACCGCGAGACCAGGCCGAACGCGAGCAGGGCGAGCGCCAGCGCCGGCGGCGGCGCCCGCGAGATCGCCGAACTTGCCGCGCATGTACGAGCGCGTCCGCTCCCGCGGCGGCGAGCGCGCCGAGCGACCCGAGCGCGGTGATCAGACGCGTGCGTAGGCGGGCGTGCCGTCGAAATGCTCTCACCTCCTCGAGCGCAGACTGCAGCGGGTCGCCTGCGCGCCACTCGGCGACCGCGACCCCGGAGCGCTGGAGCGACTGCCGGAGCGCGTCGCGGCGAAGCGCCCACATGTCGTACGCGATCGCGTCGAGGCCGGACGACGGCCGCGTGCGTGAACGGGATCGGTGAGACGTCGATGACCGCGAGATCGTGGCCGCGCGCCCGCAGGTCGAGCAGCGCGCCGACCGAGCGCGGGTCGAGCAGCGGCGACAGCGCGATCACGAGCGCGTTCGGCGGCAGCGTGCGCCGCGGGATCACGTCGATCTCCTTCCAGTAGTAGGAGAGGACGACCTGCGTGTCGAGCAGCGCGTCGACGACGCGGTAGAGCTGTGCGGCGCCGAGCTCCGGAGCGAGCCAGCGAAGGATGCCGCCGAAGCTGATCAGGCCGACGCGGTCGCGGCGCCCGACGTAGGCGTCGGCGAGCGCGGCGGTCGCGCGTGCGGCCAGGTCGAGCGTGCCTTCGGCGCCGCGCCGCGCCTCCGCGAAGGCGTCGACGAACAGGATCACGTCGGTGTTCCGCTCCGGGTGGCTCTCGTTCACCCACAGCTCTCCGCGGCGCGCGCTCGCGCGCCAGTTCACGCGCTTCAGCGGGTCGCCCGTTGTCCACGGCGCATGTCGGCGAACTCGATGCCCTCGCCCCTTGCGGCGTGACACCTCGTTGCCGCTCGAGAGCTGTGGCTCCCGCGGCGCGAGCGACGCGCTGCAGCACCTCCTCGCGTGGATAGACGCGCAGCTCTCGCCGCGTCTCGACGGTCGCCTCCCAGGCGAGGAACCCGAGCGGTCGAACGCGCGCAGGTACAAAGGCCCGACCACGTGGCCGCCCCAGCGCGACGCGTTCACCGTCAGCTCGAGGTCGCGCTGCTCGCCGGCCCCGAGATGCAGCGCGACCGGGTTCCGGCCCTCGCCGCGCGTGATTCCGCGCGGCAGGCGGACGTAGAGCTCGAGCCGGTCGACCGGGCGTGGCGGCGGCGACCGTGACGCGGGCGCCGATCTCGTCGCCTTCGAGCGCCCTCGTCTCGTCGAGCTCGAGGTTCGACGGTCAGCCGCGGCGTCGTCGCGAGCGCGAGCCCCGCCGCGAGCGCGAGCAGGAAGGGAGCAGTCAACGCCACGAGCTCGGGACGTGCCGAGACCAGGCGGTGAGCAGGCCGACTGCCGAGAGGCCTGCGTACGACGCGAGCTTCGGGGTCGCCCAGCGCGTCACGCGCGCGCGAGGTCTTCAGCGGCCGGCGTCGGCACGGTGTCGAGCCGCTCGCGCACGACGTCCTCGGCGGAGATCGCGCTGCACCCACAGCTCGGGGCGAAGCGTCAGGCGGTGCGCGAGCGCCGGCACCGCGACCGCCTTCACGTCGTCGGGCGTCACGTAGTCGCGGCCGGCAAGCGCGGCGCGGCACCGCGAGAGCTTGAGCAGCGCGAGCGACCCGCGCGGCGACGCGCCGACCTGCACCGACGGCGCGTCGCGCGTCGCGGCGACGACGTCGACCATGTAGAGGCCGACGGGCTCCGAGACGTGGACCTCCTCGCAGGCGGCTTGCAGCGCGAGCAGCGTCGTCGTGTCGACGATCGGCTGCAGCTCGACCTCGTCCGGCCGCCGCTCGGCCCGCTCTGCGAGCACTTCCACTCGTCGTCGCGCGACGGGTAGCCGACCGACATCCGGAGCAGGAAGCGGTCGAGCTGCGCCTCGGGCAGCGGGTAGGTGCCCTCGTACTCGATCGGGTTCTGCGTCGCGAGCACGAGGAACGGCGGCCCGAGCCGTCGTGTCGTGCCCTCGGTCGTCACCTGCCGCTCCTGCATCGCCTCGAGCAGCGCCGCCTGCGTCTTCGGCGGGGCGCGGTTGATCTCGTCGGCGAGCAGGAGGTTCGCGAAGATCGGGCCCGGCCGGAACTCGAAGTCGGCCTCGCGCTGGTTGTAGACCGACGAGCCGGTCACGTCGGACGGCATCAGGTCGGGAGTGAACTGGATGCGCGAGAACTCCATCGACGTGACCTGGGCGAACGACCGCGCCATCAGCGTCTTCGCGAGACCTGGATAGTCCTCGATCAGCACGTGACCGTCCGCGAGCACGCCGAGCATCAGCAGCTCGAGCGCGTCGCGCTTGCCGATCACCGCCTTCTCGATCTCGTCGAGGATGCGCCCCGCGGCCAGGCTGACGTCGCTGAGCTCCACCCTCACAACTTTTCCAGGTCGGCGACGAGCGCGCGCAAGCTCTGACTCGGAGATACCCGGCGCGAAGCGGTCGTCCGGCGCGGGCCGGTCGGGGGAGAGCAGCTCCCACCAGCGGCCGAGCGTGTCCGGGCGACGGCACCTTGCCGACCCGCTCGAGCCTCGCCCGCGCGATCTCGCGCAGGTCGGGCAGACAGCCGGAAGTGGAGGTCGAAGCTCGACGCCGATCGCGAGTGTCACCTCGCGCTCCATCCGCTCCAGCTCGCCGGTAGCCGGCGCTCCTCGGGCTCGACCTCGGCGAGCGCGACGTCGAAGCGCGACCGGTGGAGCCTCGGAACCGCGTCGCCTGCCGCCGCGACGACGCCGACCATGACCAGGCCGCCGATCACGAGCACGTAGACGTGGAGGACGAGGCGTGCTGATGCCCGGCTGCTCTGCCAGCACGTAGCCGAGTCGCGAGCGATCGCGAAGACGATCAGCAGGATGATGTCGAGCAGGTGCCGTCTCATGCGCCGCGGCCGCCTGCAGGTCGTCGCGGATCGAGCGGAGCGCCGCGATCGCGTCGAGCTTCATGCCGGAGTCGATCTCGCGACGGCTGAACTTGGCCTGCTCGAACAGCTCGGTCAACCGACGTCACGGGCTCGGGCCGGTCGAGCTCGACCAGGACCTGGCGCAGGTACTCGAGCGGCGTCTCGCTCGGCCGCCGTCTGCAGCCCGTGGCGCGCCAGCGTCGCCTCCATGCGGGCGTACGCGGCGATCACGGCG
Organism: uncultured Thermoleophilia bacterium; assembly: GCA_963742615.1. Lineage (GTDB taxonomy): Bacteria > Actinomycetota > Thermoleophilia > Gaiellales > Gaiellaceae > PALSA-600. Next base: position 30,375 of record CAVUMS010000007.1, read on the forward strand.
CGGCGGGCGTCCGGCTCGGCCTCGAGATCGTCGATCGCGATGCCGATCGTGGTCGCCAGGTCGTCGGCGACGCCCGCCTCGGGAATCGGAAGCGGCTTCATGGCGCCCTTCCGTCGCCGCTGCGTACACGAGATAGATGCCGACCGCGACGAGGATCGCGACCGCGATCCAGAGCACCGTCCACTGGAACGTGGGCTCGAAGCTCTTCGGCGGATTCGCGGAACTGTGGGCGGACGGCTTGCGGGCTCTGGAAGGTTGTGAGGTCGAGCCGAGGAAGCGTCCGTGGTGCTCCTGACGTAGACGATCGCGACGCCGATGAAGCCGAAGAGCACGAGCATCGCGAGGTTCCGGACGACGCGCCACGCGAAGCTGCGCTGCTGGGGAGGAGGCCCTTCCCGCGACTGCAGCAGGAAGGCGTAGATCGCGACCGGGATCATCAGCACGAACAGGACGAGGAACGCCGTGAACGCGTAGCTGACGTAGCCGGGGCTCGGCGAGGCGTTCGCGGGTGGCCGAAGCCGGAGCGGCTCGCGAACGCGACGATCGCCAGGAGCGCGAGGATGCCGACCGCGACGAGCGCCAGCCGTCCGCTGCGACCAGAGGGCTCTCCGATCGGCTCCATCTGTCGAGTTTTAGACGTAAACCGGCCGACTGGTTCGGGGTAGATTCAGCGCATGGCTGCGCTCGACGGTAAGCGGGCGATCGTCACCGGCGCGTCGAGCGGGATCGGCGCGGCGACGGCGGCCGCGCTCGCGGCGAGCCGGCGCGCGGGTCGCGGGCGGCGCGCGCCGCACCGAGCGACTGGAGACCGAGCTCGCGCTTGCCGCTCGACGTCGACGATGCCGGATCCGTGCGCCCGTTCGTCGGCGCGGTCGTGGCAGAGTTCGGCGGGATCGACATCCTCGTCAACAACGCCGGGCTCTCGCGTGGACGCGATCCGGTCTGGGAGTCGGAGGAGCAGGACGAGCGCGAGGTGATCGAGACGAACGTGCTCGGGCTGATGCGGATGACGCGGTTGTGCGTCCACTACCTGGCGGCCGACGGCGGCGGCCATATCGTGAACATGGGCTCGATCGCGGGGATCTGGTCGTACCCGCACGGCTCGTCGTACGTCGCGTCGAAGTTCGCGGTGCACGGCTACACACGTGCGCTGCGCGACGACCTCCACGGCAAGCCGGTCCGCATCACGAACATCGCACCGGGCCTCGTCGAGACGGAGTTCTCGGAGGTGCGCTTTCACGGTGACCGGAGCGGGCGAAGCAGGTCTACGCGGACGTCGCGCTCGGCGGCCCGATGCGCGCCGAGGACGTCGCAGACTGCATCATGTTCGCGCTCACGCGACCCGCGCACGTGAACATCGACGAGATCGTGCTGATGGCGCTCGCCCAGGTGTCGGGCGGCAACATCCTGCGCGAGGCTAGGAGGCTCTGCCGCCCGGGCCGGGCGCGACGAGCGTGTCGGTCACGCTCGTGCGGCCGCCGCTGTCGTTGCCGGCGACCAGGTTCAGGGTGTACGTCTTCCCGGCCTGCGGCCTGAACGCGGGCCTGAAGCTGATCCCCTGAGTCGTCAGCAGCCGCGTGGAGAGCGCGCGCGATGCAACGAGCTTTGTTCCGAGGTAGACGCGGTACGTCACCGCGATCGACGATCCCGCCGGGGATGTCGCAGCAAGCTCCGGCAGCGCGACGTCGACGAGCGGTGCGACACCCGGCGTGACCGTCTTCGACGCGCCTGCGGTCCGCCCGGCGATCCCGGCGAAGGTGCGGTAGGCCGGCTTCGCCTTGCCGCTCGTCCCGATCAGGCCGCTGTGCCACGCGCTCTGCGGCGAGTCGCGCAGGATGAACCACACGAACATGTGCACGCGCGGATCGGCGCGCAGCTTTGCGAGCACCGTGGACAGGTAGCTCGCCTGCACGGCCGGGGTGACGCCGAACGGCTGCGCCGGCTTCGTCTCATAGCCGTACTCCGTGATCCACACCGGGACGTTCTTGCGGTGGAACCACTGGTCGAGCGAGGTCTCGAACTGGGGGAGCCTGCTGAGCGTGACGTTCGGCCACCGCACCTGCTGCGACGGCGCGAGGTTGGGGCGCGTCGGATACGGGTGGGTGGCGTACGCGGAGAACCTGAGGCCGCGGTGCTGCGCCAACAGCCGGGCGAACGTCGCCGGGGCGACCGAGTCGTGAACGCCCTTGAGCGGATGGTCGCGGCCCTGGTTCGACGTCTCGCCGATTGCCACGAGGGCGTGCGGGTTGCCCGCCGTGATCCCGCGGTAACCCGCCTGGTACAGGGTGGCGTAGATCGACGGCGACACGATCTGCCCCTTGGCTCCGAACTGCGGCGTCAGGAAGATGCCGAGGTTCGGTTCGTTCCAGACCGACCAGCGGCCGACGTACGGGTAGCCCTGGTAGCGCCCCGAGTAGCGCGACGAGATTGCGCGGGCGAAGTTCGTCAGGTCGGCGACGCGCCTCGGGGCGACGTTAGGGCCCTTGCCGCTGTTCGCCCACTTCGGCGTGCCCCAGATCGTGATCATCACCACGATGCCGCGCGTCTGCGCGTTGCGCACGAGCTCGTCGAGGTCGTTCAGGCGGTACGCCGGGTCGAAGGGATTCGTCGCCCGGGCCGGTCGCCTCGGCGCGATCGTCGACCAGTTGGCGATCGTCCGCACGATCGACGCGTGCGCGGCCTTCGCCTTGTCGAGCTCCTGCGGCGCGTCCGCGGCCCAGCGAAAGGCTGGGTCGTCCATGAAGCCGATCGGCATCCGCTGCGCGGCGTGGCCGCGCGGCGCGGCCGCCAGTCCGGCGATGCCGGCTGCGAGCAGTAGACAGATGAATGCTGGAACGCGCACCGAGACAGACCCCTTTCGCAAACCGTGCGACCGTAAACACGGCGTATGAGTGGCCTGTTAGCGAATCGCGTAGCGAACGTAATTCGCGTTGATCTCAGCGGTCTTCGCGCTTGTCCCAGTACCGGCGCAGACCTTGCCACGACTGCCACAACGGCGCGACGCGGTCGTAGTCGTCCGCGTCCGCGCCGACGTCGGCCCGCGCCGCGTCGACGAACGATTGCTGGTCCATGCCGCCGCCGACGCGTTCCGACCACGTGTCGAGCTCGGCGTCGAAGCGGTCGAGGTGCGCGGCGACGTCCTCGTGGATGCCGAAGTGGATCAGCGCGAGCCGGTCCGGCGCTCGGCGGCGGATCTCGGCGGCGGTCGCATGCCAGAGCTCCACGTCGATGTCGGGCGGCGGCGAGACGGGCAGGACGTATGACGAACCCGGCATCCGCACCCCGCACGCGTCGCCCGCGAGCAGCGTGCCGTCGCGCAGGTAGCTGACGTGGTGCGAGGCGTGGCCCGGAGTCGGGAACGCCTCCCACCCGAGAACGTCGCCCGTCGCGATGCGGACGTTCTCCTCGGGCACGGGCGCGAGCTCGCCCCAGAGGCCGTCGAAGAAGTCGCCGTAGAGCCGCCGCGCCGATCGCTCGAGCCGCGACGGGTCGATCAGGTGCGGCGCGCCGATCTCGGAGACCCAGACGGTCAGCCCCGGATGGAGGCGCACGAGGGAGCCCGCCGCCCCGGCGTGGTCGAGGTGGATGTGGGAGAGCAGCAGGTGGCGCACGTCCGTGAGCTCGAGCGTCTCCGCCGCGAGCCCGGCCTCGAGGGTGGACAGCGTCGAGGCGGGACCGCAGTCGAAGAGCGCGAGGCCGTCGTCGGTCTCGACGAGGTAGACGCCGATCGCATGCTCGCGCCCGCCGAACTGGAGGTCGAGGAGGTGCGGCGCGGTCATCCCGGGATCTTCGCGCAGCCGTTCAGGGCTGCGCCGGGAGCTTCGTCGTTCGGTGCCCGCCGCGAACCCTGAAGAATCGCGTAACCGAATCTTCTCGACCGCGCCCGTACGGTCGCGGTCGATGCGGCTGGTGGTCTGTTGTGTGATCTCCCTGTTCCTCGCCCCGGCCGCGGCCGCGCAGCTCGTGCTCCCGCCGCCGACCGGGAAGACGCAGGCGATCTTCATTCGCTACCGCGCGCACGACGGCGTACTGCGCCCGGCGCTGCTGCTCCTGCCTGCCGACTACCGCGGTCAGCGGATCCCGCTCGTGATCTCCCCGCACGGGCGCGGGTCCGACGAGGCGGAGAACGCTCGCTTCTGGGGCAGCCTCCCCGGTCGCGGGGACTTCGCCGTGATCAACCCCGGCGGCGAGGGGCGGCGGCTGCACTGGTTCTCGTGGGGCGCACCGGGTGAGATCGCGGACCTCGCGCGGATGCCGGCGATCGCCGCTGCGAACGGCGTGAACGTCGACCGGTCCCGTATCTACGCGATGGGCGGCTCGATGGGAGGGCAGGAGGTGCTGCTGCTGGTGGCGACGCATCCACGGCTGCTCGCAGGAGCTGCGGCGTTCGACCCGGACACCGACATGGCCCGCCGCTACCGCGACTTTGCGAACCTGAAGCGCGGGCGGGAGCTGCAGCGGCTCGCGCGCATCGAGATCGGCGGCACGCCCGAGCAGGTGCCGCAGGCGTATGCGCAACGGAGCCCGGACCACTTTGCGCATGCGATCGCCGAGTCGCACGTGCCGCTCCAGCTGTACTGGAGCACGCGCGACCGGGTGATCCGCGATCAGCGGCTCGAGACCGGCGCGCTCGCCGGCCGGCTGAACCGCGACTGGCCGGACGAGAAGGTCTGGGAGTTCCGCGGTGAGTGGGCTCACACCGCCGAGATGCGCTCGACGAAGCGGCTGCCGCGTGCGCTCGCGCGCTTCGGCCTGCTGCCCTGGCGCGACGTCCCTCGACCGCGACCGCCCGGCGTTCAGGCCCGTGCCGGCGTGGCCTGTCTGACGAGTGCGGCCTCGAGGTCGGCGACGAGGTCGTCGACCGATTCGATCCCGACCGACAGCCGCACGAGGTTCGGCGGCGGGGCGAACGGCGCCGACGCCGTCGATGCATGCGTCATCCGCGCCGGATGCTCGATCAGGCTCTCGACGCTGCCCAGCGACTCGGCCAGCTTGAAGATGCTGCGTGCGCGCGACGAGCTCGACCGCCTCTCGCTCGGACGGCGCCAGGAACGAGACCATGCCGCCGAAGTCGCGCATCTGCCGGCGGGCGGTCTCGTGGCCGGGGTGGCTCGGCAGGCCCGGGTAGAGGACACGCTCGACTGCCGGATGGCCATCGAGGAATGCCGCGACGCGCCTGGCGTTCTCGCTGTGCTGCCGCATCCGGACCGCGAGCGTCTTGATCCCGCGCAGGACGAGCCAGCTGTCGAACGGGCCGGGCACGGCGCCGAGTGACTTCTGGAGGAAGTAGAGGCGTTCTGCGAGCGCGTCGTCGTTCGTCGCGACGAAGCCGCCGACGGTGTCGCTGTGCCCGCCGAGGTACTTGGTCGTCGAATGGACGACGAGATCGGCGCCGAGCAACAGCGGCTGTTGCAGGTACGGCGTCGCGAATGTGTTGTCGACGACGAGCAGCGCACCGACCGCGTGCGCCGCGTCTGCGGCGCGCCGGATGTCGACGACGTTGAGGAGCGGGTTCGACGGCGTCTCGAGCCAGACGAGGCGAACCGACTCGTCGAGGTGCGAGGCGAGGCCGTCGTCGAACTCGGCCGCAGGGACGTACGTGAAGCGGTAGCCCTTCGGCTCGTAGATCTGCGACGTCATCCGGTAGACGCCCCCGTAGACGTCGGCGATCAGGACGACGCGCTGCCCGGGATCGACGAGGTGCATCAGGGTCGTCGTCGCGCCGAGCCCGGAGCTGAACGCGATCCCGTACTTCGCCTCCTCGAGGCTCGCCAGCGCCTCCTGCAGCGCGCTGCGGGTCGGGTTCGCGACGCGCGCGTAGTCGTAGCCCTTGTGCACGCCGACCGCGTCTTGCACGAACGTCGACGTCTGGTAGATCGGCGTCGTGATCGCGCCGGTCGCAGGATCCGGCTCCTGGCCGACATGAATCGCGCGCGTCTCGAACTCCATTGCCGGAGCGTACCTTCGCCCACCGGCCGCACCCCAAGGGGTCAGACCCTTTACATCTGCAGACGGCTTCCTACCTGGGCTTCTAGGCAACCGCCGCGACCTTCGGGGTCAGACCCGGGTCAGACCCGGGCCAGACCCCGGTGTGGGGCGATCACGGCATCGCCACGCGGTCGAGGCCGAGCACGCGCGCCAGGCGCGCCGCCGCGCGCTCGAGCTTCGCGTCGACGTCGCCGCGCACCTTCGGCTCGCGCGTGAACCGCTTCACGCGGAGCACGCCCTCGGAGCGATCCGCCTTCAGGTCGGCGCGCCCGACGAAGCGGTCGCCGGCGAGGAGCGGGAGCACGTAGTAGCCGAACTGCCGCTCGTGCTCGGGCTTGTACACCTCGATCACGTGCCGAAAGCCGAACAGGCGCTCGAGCAGCGGACGGTCCCAGACGAGGTTGTCGAACGGGCAGACGAGCGTCGGCGGAGCGCCCGGGCCGTCGAGCTCCGCGTCCGGCAGGACGTAGAACGGCGCGCCGCCGTCGTCGAGCTCGACTTCGCGCAGCCGGCCCTCGCCGACCAGCGCCAGCAGATGGTGGTGCAGCCGCGCCTTGCCGCCCTTGAGCCGCCAGTGCTCGCGGATCGCCGCCTCCGTGAGCGCGCCGCGCCCGGCTACCGCGAGGAGCGCGAGCGTGCACAGCGTCTCGTCCTCCGGCGGCGTCGGCGCGTCGAGCCAGCGCCGCGGGATGACGCGCTCGGTGAGGTCGTACGCGCGCTGGAAGTTCCGCCGCGCGGCAATCGCGAGGTCGCCGCGGTCCCACAGCGCCTCGAGCACCATCTTGGCCGGCTTCCAGTTCCACATGTCGCCGTCGTTCGGGCCGCGCCCCTCGAAGTCGCGCGAGCCCAGCGGGCCCTCGACCCGAATGCGCTCGAGCACAGGCTCGACGAGGTCCGCGTGCTCGCGCAGCGCGCGGTCGTAGATGCCCCAGTGGCCGTTCCCCTCCATCGTGCGGCGGAAGTGCGGCCACAGCTCGATCGGCAGCAGGCAGGCTTCGTGCGCCCAGTACTCGAACAGGCGTCCCTCGCCGAGGAGGCGCGGCACGTCGCCTTCGGGGTACGAGCCGATCCGCGAGCCGAGCGTGAGCCGATGCGCGCGGTCGACCGCGGTGATCGAGTCGAGCTGCACCGCGCTCAGGCGCCGCACCGTCGCCTCGACGTCGTCGATCGTCGAGCGGCGGAAGCGCGACGCGAAGCCCTGCTGCGAGACGACGAGGCGCCGGATCTCTGCGACTCTGGCGCGCGTGGACGCGATCGACATGTGGCTTCCAACGTATCCGGCACTCGCCGGTGGGCGACGTCGTCGATCTGTTCGGGGCGCGCGACGCCGGGCGATGCTGAGCGCGGTGCGCGAGGTCGTAGGGCCGGTGCCTGGCACCGAGGTGCCAGACACCGGGTCTCGTCGATTCAGGGCACGGTTGTGAAGAACGCGTCCGTCGGGTTGGAGCCCGCGGTCACGGCCTGGATGAAGAACGGCTGGAAGACCGTGCCGCTCGTCGTCATGGCCTCATAGTCGCCGACGAACTCGCCGCCGGCGTTCGGCGCCTGCTCGAGGTCGAACGGCCCGCCGACCTGGATCGCAGACCAGTTTCCCGCGGTAGTGCACGTCGAGCTGCAGCGGACGAGCCAGACGTCGGTCGTCGCGCCGGGGGCCGGCGTGTTGTCGGTGAAGTCGTAGTAGGTGACTCCGAGGACGTGACTCGAGTTGACGGCGATCGTCGGGATGAATGCGTCGACGCCCGACGGCGACTTGCTGATCACGGTCGGGGAGCTCCAGGTCACGCCGCCGTCGGTCGACTGCGAGAACAGGATGTGCCCCGTGGTGGGCCCGGATGCGGTCCCGTCCTCCCACACCGCGTAGACGTTGTTGCCGTCGTTCGCGATGTCGATCAGCCCGCCGCTGCGAACCTGCGCGCCCGTGTCGGGGTCGTGCGCTCCCGTGTACGTGCACGTGAGCGGCGAGATGATCGTCGGCTTCATCGACCACGTCGCGCCGCCGTCGGTCGAGCGGAGGACGGACTCACTCCCGCACTTGCCGCCCTTCCACGCGGCGTTCCCGTACGTGACGAGGCCGTCGAGCAGCGTCCCGTCCGGGAGCGCGCGGATGATGCCGCCGATCGACCCGGAGAACGATGAGTCGTGTAGATCTGGATCGGCGTCGACCACGTCTTGCCGCCGTCGACGGTCTTCGCGAAGAACGTCTGCGACTTGAACGCCCGTGCGTGGATGAACCCCTGGTCGGAGGCATGCAGGCTCCCGCCCGGCGAGAGCAGCCGGTCCCAGGTCGCGTACACGACGTTGGGATTGCGCGGGTCGGCGGTGATCGACTCTTTGTCCAGGCCGTTCGTGTCGTCGGCCGTGATCTCGAGCGGCGCACCCCAGTGCTCGCCGCCGTCGGTCGACTTCGACACGATGATCGCGTTGTGCGTGTCGAAGAAGTCGAAGCTCAGCGAGATTGCGTAGAGGTCGCCGTTCGATGCGAACGACACCCACGGGTCCGACGCGCGGTCGTAGTTGCCACCGGAGCACCTGGTCACGCCGGTCACCGTGACCCGGTGCCACGTCGTCCCGCCGTCCTGGGTGACGCTCGCGACGAGCCCGCGGGCGCCGCCGTCGTCCCAGCGATCCTGCTGGTACTCGGCGACGATGTTCATCGGGTTCGTCGGGTTGATCGTCGAGCGCGGTTCGATCTCCGAGTTCGGATAGAGCGTGCTGCCGTCGGCGATCTGGGTGTCGGCGTTGTCCGTCGTACAGCCGTTGAACGGGCTGTCACCCGGTGATGCCAGCACCGGTGCCTTGAGCGGTACCGCCCCGGCCATCGCCGCCACGAGAAGCCCGAGGCCGACGACGAGCATGGCGAGAAGCAGTCGCTTCATCTGCCATCCCCCTTTCGATTCGGTTCCGGCGGGGATCCTGGCAGACCGCTACTCGCGGTGGGCGAGGTACTCGAGCAGGTCGGAGCGCGTGACCACGCCCACCGGCCGCCCGGCCTCCGCGACGACGACCGCGTTCGAGCCGCCCGTGAGGGCGGTCACGATCTCGTCGACCGACGCCTCCGCCTCGACCGCCGCCAGCGGGCCCTGCATCACGCCCGCCACGTCCTCGTGCAGCGCGTCCGCGTTCTTGAACACGCGCTCGAGCAGGTCGCGGTCCTGCAGCGAGCCGATCACGTCGGCGAGCGACGCGACCTCACCGTCGCGAACGACCGGCAGCTGCGAGATCGAGTAGCGCTCCATCACGTCGATCGCCTCGGCGACCTTCTGGTGCGCGGAGATCGTGACGAGCGGCGGCGTCTCCCTGGCCTTCGAGCGCAGGAGCTCGCGCACCGTGGGCGCCGGTGCCGACCGCTCGAGGAATCCGTGCTCGAGCATCCAGTTGTCGTCGAGGAACTTCGAGAGGTACGAGCGGCCGGAGTCGGGGAGGATCGTCAGGACCCGCGCGTCCGGCGCGAGACGGGCCGCGTAGGCGAGCGCGCCGGCGATCGTCGATCCAGAGGAGCCGCCGACGAGGAGGCCCTCCTCCCGCGCCAGGCGTCGGGCCGCGAGGAACGAGTCGCGGTCCGAGACGCGGATCCATTCGTCGACGACGTCGGGTCCATCGTCTCCGGCCACGTGTCCTTGCCGATCCCCTCGACGAGGTACGGATGGAGGTCGGACTCGCTCTTCGCCGTGTAGATCGAGCCCTCGGGGTCGACGCCGACGATCCGCACCTCCGGCCGGCGCTCCTTGAAGTAGCGGCCGATGCCGCTGATCGTCCCGCCGGTCCCGACCGAGACGACGATCGCGTCGACCTCGCCGCCGGTCTGCTCCCAGATCTCCGGGCCGGTCGTCAGGTAGTGCGCCTCCGGGTTCGCCATGTTCGAGTACTGGTCGGGCTTGAAGCCGCCCGGGATCTCCTCGGCGAGCCGCGACGACACCGAGTAGTAGGACTCCGGTGAGTCGTGCTCGACCGCCGTCGGCGTGATCACGACCTCCGCGCCGTAGCCGCGCAGCATCGAGATCTTCTCCTGGCTCATCTTGTCGGGCATGACGAAGATGCACCGGTAGCCCTTCTGCGCGGCCGCGATCGCCAGCCCGACGCCCGTGTTGCCGGAGGTGGGCTCGACGATCGTCCCGCCGGGCGCAAGCTTCCCGTCGCGCTCGGCCGCCTCGATCATCGCGAGGCCGATCCGGTCCTTGTTCGAGCCGCCCGGGTTCATGAACTCGAGCTTCGCCAGGATCGCGCCGGGCACGTCTCGCGAGATGCGGTCGAGCCGCACGATCGGGGTCGACCCGACCAGGTCGATGATCGTCGGGTAGGCGCGGGGCATCGGCGGCGGAAGCCTACCGTCCGCCGGCCTCACTTCAGTTTGTATAGTCATGCAGCCCATCCCGTTTCGGACAGGAGGACTGTCGTGACCGTGACCGACGATCTACTCGTGAACGCCGTGGGCTATGCCGACGGCTTCGATAGCGGAGAACTGCCGCTGCCCCCGGCGAAGGGCGTCGCCGTGCTCGCGTGCATGGACGCGCGCCTCAACGTGTACGGGCTGCTCGGCCTGGAGGAAGGCGACGCGCACGTCATCCGCAACGCCGGCGGCGTCGTGACCGACGACGAGATCCGCTCGCTCGCGATCTCGCAGCGGCTGCTCGGGACGACCGAGATCATCCTCATCCACCACACCGACTGCGGGATGCTCACCTTCACCGACGACGACTTCCGCGGTCAGGTGCTGAAGGACACCGGGATCAAGCCCGAGTGGGCGGCGGAGGCGTTCGACGACCTCGAGGACGACGTTCGCCAGTCGATCGCGCGGATCAAGGCGAGCCCGTTCATCCCGCGCAAGGAGAGCGTGCGCGGCTTCGTCTACGACGTCCACACCGGCCGTCTCGACGAGGTGACCTGAGCTACGCGGTGGCCTTGGCTTCGGCGGGCTCGGTCGCAGGCGCAAACTGGTCCGAGCGGATCAGCGTCAGCGAGGCGACGAGCCCGACGATCCCGACCCCGACCATCACCCAGAACGCCCACTGGTAGCCGCTCGTCAGCGCCGCCGGCGCCGGCGTCCCCGTCGAGACGAGGTTGTTGAAGTGGCTGATCGCCACCGACGACGCGACCGCGACGCCGATCGCCCCGCCGACCTGCTGCGCGGTGTTGATCAGCCCGGAGGCGAGGCCCGCCTCCTGGTGCGAGACGCCGGCCAGGGCGGCGATCGAGACCGGGATGAACGCGAACGGGAGCCCGAACCCCATCAGCAGGTAGCCCGGCAGCAGGTTGCTCCAGTACGAGCCGTGCACGGGGATCTGCGTGTACAGGACCAGGGCTGGCGATCATCGCGACGAAGCCCGTCGCCATCACGAGCTTGGGCCCGAGGCGCGTCACGAGCGCCTGGGCGACCCCGGCCCAGAGCACCGCCGAGCCGGCCGTCGCGATGAAGGTGACGCCGGTCTTGAGCGCCGACCAGCCGAGCACGCCCTGCACGTAGAGCGTCAGGATGAAGAAGTTCGCGAAGATCATCGCGCCGAGCAGCAGGCCCGCGACGTTCGCGCCGGCGACGGTGCGCACGCGGAAGATGTGGAACGGCATCAGCGGATCCTTCGCGCGAGACTCGATCAGCAGGAACGCGCCGAGCAGGATCGCGGACGCGGCGAGTCGCGAGATCGTCCAGCCCGAGCCCCAGCCGTGGTCGGGCGCCTTCGAGACGGCGTAGACGAGCAGCGCGAGGCCGGCGGTGACGGTGACCGCGCCGGCCCAGTCGGGCTTCGATCTTCCGCTCGGCGCGGCTCTCGCGCACGAAGCGCAGGGCGAGCACGAACGAGACCACGCCGACCGGGACGTTGACGAAGAAGATCCACTCCCAGCCGAGGTACTTCGTGAGCACGCCGCCCGCGAGCACGCCGACGGCGGCGCCGGAGCCGCCGAGCGCGCCCCAGATGCCGAGCGCCTTGTTCCGTTCCGGGCCTTCCTCGAACGTCGTCGTGATGATCGACAGCGCAGCAGGTGTGATGAGCGCGGCGCCGAAGCCCTGCACCGCGCGCGAGGCGATCAGCACGCCCTCCGACCACGCGAGGCCGCAGAGGAACGACGCGACCGTGAAGATCACGACGCCGATCTCGAACACGCGGCGGCGGCCGAGCAGGTCGGCGGCACGTCCGCCGAGCAGGAGGAAGCCGCCGAACGTGATCGCGTACGCGGTGATCACCCACTGCAGGTCGTCGCGCGAGAAGTGGAGCGATCGCCCGATCGACGGCAGCGCGACGTTCACGATCGAGACGTCGAGCACGGTCATGAAGAAGGCGGCGCAGACGATCGCCAGCGCTTTCCAGCGATTCGGATCGGCCGACATTCGTCGCGATGCTAGCTACGCGAAGGGCCGCGGCGTCGCGGACACCTTCGGGATCGCAACCCGCGCGATCGTCGAGAACTCCTGCGGCCGGCAGGCCTGGCAGATGTCCGGCGTCGCAGGCGACGGAGAGGAAGATGAACGCCTCCTCCATCGTGAAGCCCCACTGGTCGACGAGGAACCGCGCGCCCTCCTCGACGGCCAGGTCGAGCGCCTCCATGAAGTCCGGGCCCGCGGTGCCGTGCACGACCCAGCGGTCGGCGAGCTCGGTCACCGGCCACGTTCCCTGCTTGCCCTTGAGCAGGTCGACGCGGATCGTCACCTCGCCGGCGATCTCGACGCCGGTGAAGCAGACCTCGCCGTCGCCCATCGACGCGTGCATGTCGCCGATCGCGAGCATCCCGCCCGGCTGCCGCACGGGCAGATAGACGGTCGCGCCCGGCCCGTGCAGGTGGTTGTCGAGGTTGCCGCCGTGCTCGCCCGGCGAAGCCGTTCGTGATCGTCTCGCCGTCGGTGGCGACGCCGATCACGCCGACCATCGGCCGCAGCGGGAACGAGATGCGGTCGGTCATGTGGATCGTGTCGCCCTCGACGCGGAAGACCTGCGTCAGCGGCGACCGCACCTGTTCGATCAGCTGGCCGATGCCGGGGATGAGCGTCGCGAAGCCGCGTTCGACCGGCCGCACCTCGAGCAGCTCGACGACGAGCGAGTCGCCCGGCTCGGCGCCGCGCACGGCGATCGGCCCGGTCGCGCTGTTGACGCGCTCGAAGTCGATCTCGGTGACGAGGTCGGCCTCGGTCTGGATCTGGCCGGTGAAGCAGTCGTTGCGTCTCGAGCGTGACGATCTCGCCCGGATCGATCTCGAGCACGGGCTCGAGGTCGGGCCCGAACGCCCAGACGACGTCGTCCCGGCCGATCCGATGTGCGGCGGCGGTCGCCATCGATCGTCAGTCTGACGGCTGTGCGCCGTCAGTGCCGGAAGTGGCGCCGCCCGGTCAGCACGAGCGCGGACCCTCCGGCGGCGCGGATCGCCTCGGTCACCTCCTCGTCGCGCCGGGAGCCGCCCGGCTGCACGATCACCGCCACCCCGGCGTCGAGCGCCAGCTGCGGGCCGTCCGCGAACGGGAAGAACGCGTCGCTCGCGAGCACCGAGCCCGGCGAGGTCGTGCCCGAGCTCGCGCGCCTTGTCGATCGCGATGCGGACGGCGTCGACGCGGCTCATCTGGCCGGCGCCGATCCCGATCGTCTGCCGGTCGCGCGCGATCACGATCGCGTTCGAGCGCACGTGTCGGCACACGCGCCACGCGAACAGCGCGTCCTCCCACTGCGCCGCGTCGAGGTGGCCGGACACGACCTGCATCGACGCGGGGTCCTGGAGCTCGCGGTCGCGGTCCTGCACGAGCAGCCCGCCGAGGACGCGCGTGTAGTCGCGCTCGCCCGGAGTCTCCGCGCGCCGCTCGTAGTCGGCGAGGATGCGGAGCGCCTTCTTCGTGCGCAGGGCGGCGAGCGCATCGTCCGAGAAGCCCGGCGCGAGCAACACCTCGACGAAGTGCTCGGCGATCCGCCGGCCGAGCTCCTCCTCGACCGGCCGGTTGAGCACTGCAACGCAGCCGAAGGCCGATACCGGGTCGGCCGCGAGCGCACGTTCCCACGCCTCCTCGATCGTCGCGGCGACGGCGACGCCGCACGGGCCGCCGTGCTTCACGATCACGGCCGTCGGCTCGTCGAAGTCGTCGCTCACGCGCCGTGCGCCCTCGAGATCGGCCAGGTTGTTGTACGACAACTCCCGTCCGCCGAGCTGCTCGACGCGCGACAGCAGATGGCTGCGGGCGCCGCGCTCGCGGTAGTAGGCGGCCGTCTGGTGCGGGTTCTCGCCGTAGGCGAGGTCGGCGACCTTCTCGAAGCTGAGTGTGAGGCTGTTCCGGTATTCGCCGGGGTCGGCGAACCACGCTGCGATCTCGGCGTCGTAGGCGGCGGTCGCCGCGAACGCCGCCGCCGCAAGTTGGCGCCGCGTCTCGAGCGTCGTCGCGCCGAGCTCGCGCAGCTCGCGGAGCACGTGCTCGAACTGCTCGGGGCTCGAGAGGGCCGTGACGTGCGCGAAGTTCTTCGCCGCCGCGCGGAGCAGGGAGGGGCCGCCGACGTCGATCAGCTCGATCACCTCTTGCTCGCCGGCATCGGGCCGGCGCGCGGCCGACGAGAACGGATAGAGGTTGACGCAGACGAGCTCGAAGGGATCGATCGCCTGCTCGGCGAGCTGCGCCCGGTCGTCGTCGCGGTCGAGCCGCGCCAGGATGCCGGCGTGGATCCGCGGGTGCAGCGTCTTCACGCGGCCGCCGAGCAGCTCGGGGGCGTCGGTGACCGACTCGACCGTCGTCACGGCGAGCCCGTGCTCGGCGAGGAACGCCGCCGTGCCGCCCGACGAGACGAGCTCGAAGCCGAGCTCGTCGAGTGCGCGGGCGAGCTCGTCGATGCCCGTCTTGTCGTAGGCGCTCAGGAGCGCGCGGCGCAGAGCCTCGTCACCACCTCGGGCAGCAGCCGGTGCTCGACCGCGTGGATCCGCTCGACCAGCGTCGACCGCGGTTCGACCGGCACCTCCTCCTGTGCGATCACCGGGCCGGTGTCGATGCCGTCGTCGACGTAGTGCACGGTCACACCCGTCGTCTCGACGCCCGCGGCCAGCGCGTCGTCGATCGGGTGGCTGCCGGGGAAGCGCGGCAGCAGGGAGGGGTGGACGTTGACGACGCGGTCGGGGAAGCGGTGCAGGAACGGCGGTGTCAGCAGGTGCATGTAGCCGGCGAGCACGATCAGCTCGACGCCGTGCTCCTCGAGCCAGCTCGCCATCACCAGGTCGCGCTCGGTTCGGTCGGCGTGGCAGTCGAGGCTGAACGTCGCGGTCGGGATGCCGGCGGAGCGGGCGCGCAGCAGTGCGGGGGCGTCGCGGCGGTTCGACGCGACGGCGGAGATCGGCAGGCCCGTGGTCGATCAAGGCCTGGAGGTTCGTGCCGTTGCCGGAGACGAGGACGCCGATCACGCGATCCGCCCGATCACGAGCTCGCCGGGGGAGGGCGAAGCGACGACCGCGCACCAGCCGATCCCGAGGTTGAACACGCGCCGCAGCTCGTCCTCCTCCACGTGGCGGGCGAGCCATGCGAACACGCGGAGGGCGCTCCCAGGCGTCCCAGTCGAGCTCCGCCCGGAGGCCGTCCGGGACGACTCGCGCCAGGTTGCCCGCGATCCCGCCGCCCGTCACGTGCGCGAACGCCTTCGCCCGGCCGCGCAGCGACCTCGCCACGTCGAGGTAGAGGCGCGTCGGAGCGAGCAGGTCGGGGCCGTCGTAGTCCTCGTCCTCGAGCACCTTGCGGACGAGCGTGAAGCCGTTCGCGTGCACGCCGGCCGACGCGAAGCCGATCACGACGTCGCCGCGCGTCACGGCGGTGCCGTCGACGACGTCGTCCTTCGAGACCACCCCGACACAGGTGCCGGCGAAGTCGAGCTCGCCGTCCCGGTAGATGCCCGGCAGCTCCGCGGTCTCGCCGCCGACGAGCGCCACGCCGGCCGCGCGACAGACCTCGGCCGCGCCCTCGACGAGCTCGGCGACCTCGTCGAGTGAGATCTCCGCCGCGGCGACGTAGTCGAGCAGCAGCAGCGGCTCGGCCCCGCACGCGGCGACGTCGTTGATGCAGTGCGCCGCGAGATCGGCGCCGCAGTCGCGCAGGCGACCGCGGCGGCGCGCGAGCGTCAGTTTCGTGCCGACCCCGTCGGTCGAGGCGGCGAGCAGGCGATGGTCGTCGAGCGGGTGCAGGCCGGCGAACGCGCCGAAGTTGCGTGCGCCGGTCGACTCGACCGCCGCGCGGAGCCGCTCGACCACCGCCTCGGCCGCCGCCAGCGACACGCCCGCCTGCGCGTAGCTCCTGCTCACGAGAACCGCTCCGCGTGCAGCTCCGGGCGTCCCTCGGGCCCTCCTTCGACGAACCGGACGATGGTGCCGCCGACGTCGACCGCGCCCTTGTCGGCCTCGGCGCCGAGCAGGAGGGCGAGCGCCTCGGCCTTCGCGGCCACATCGTCGGTGCGGAGCTGCAGCTCCGCCAGCTGCAGGTCCGACGACGCGCCCAGCAGCTGCTCGATCCACTCGCGCGGAGGGTGGATCTCGAGCCGGTAGCCGGCATTCGTCGCCACGAAGGTCCGCCGCCCGCCGTGCTCGGTGACGCGCAGGTTCGCGTGCATCGCGCGGCCCAGCACCGACTCGTACTCGTCCTCGTCGAGCGCGACCCCGAGATGGTCGATGCGAGGCAGCCGCCAGTGGCCGGGCTGGACGACGATGTTGACCGCACCGCGCTCGAGCTCGGTCAGCCGCAGCTTGAACCCGCGCCGCTCGAGTGAGTCCCACGGGACGCCGGCCTCGACTGAGACGTGCTCGTCGTCGACGCGCCCGTAGCGCGCGACCAGGTGGAAGCCCAGCTTGCCGACGTAGCGGGCCTCGACGTTGATGATCTCGGACGTCACGAGGTGGTAGTGGAAGAGGCGCAACGATCCCTAGTCTTCCAGGCGATGGAGTCGTCGCCGTCCCTGCTCGCGCCCTGGAGCCTGGAGCCGCTCCAGGTGCTGCCGACGGCGCTCGCCGCCTTCCTCTATCTGCAGCGGACCCGGGCGCTCGCCCGCTCGGGCCGGCCGGTCTCCACCTGGCGTCAGGTGAGCTTCTGGACGGGGATCGGCCTCGTCGTGCTGGCGCTCAACTCGCCGATCGACGCCCTCGGCGAGCAGCGCTTCTTCTTCCTGCACATGACGCAGCACGTGCTGATCGGCGACCTCGCGCCGCTCTGCTTCATGGTCGGGCTCACGGGGCCGGTGTTGCGACCGGTGCTCGCGCTCCACTGGGTCGAACGGCTGCGCATCCTGGCGCACCCGCTGGTGGCGCTCCCGATCTGGGCGGTCAACCTCTACGTCTGGCACATCCCGTACCTCTACGACGCGGCGCTCCACCACGACGCCGTGCACGCGCTCGAGCACTTCATGTTCTTCACGTGCGGCTGCCTGATGTGGGCGCCGGTCGTCGAGACGCTGCCGGCGCCGGCCTGGTTCGGGACCGGGATGAAGCTCGGCTACATCGCCGTCGTGCGGATCGTCGAGACGATCCTCGGCAATGTCTTCATCTGGTCGAACAGCGCGTTCTACTCGGTCTACCGGCACCGGCCCGAGTGGGGCCTGACGCCGGTACACGATCTGAACCTCGGCGGGATCGTGATGATGGCCGAGGGCTCGGTGGTGACGATCGCGGCGCTCTCGTGGCTGTTCCTGAGGCTCGGTGCGGAGAGCGAGACGAGGCAGCGGCTGCTCGAGCAGGGGCTCGACCCGCGGCAGGTGCAGCGCGCGGTTCGCTACGGGCGTGCCGAGGATCTCGCCCCCCGCTAGCGGGTCGGCTCGAAGCGGAGCTTCTCGGCGGACGGTGGGAATCCGCGTCGGGTACTCGCGGGTCAGGCACGCGCGGCAGAGCGCGCTCTCCGGCCGCCGCGTCGCCGCCTGGAGCCCGTCGAGCGAGAGGTAGGCGAGGCTCGTCGCGCCGATCGCGGCGCGCACGTCCTCGACCGTCGCCTGCGCGGCGATCATCTCGCTCTCCGATGCGAGGTCGATGCCGTAGAAGCACGGTGAGACGACCGGCGGCGACGAGACGCGCACGTGCACCTCTGCGGCGCCCGCGTCGAAGAGCATCGCCACGATCTGCCGCGTCGTCGACCCGCGCACGATCGAGTCGTCGACGACGACGAGCCGCTGGCCCTCGACCTCGGCGAGCGGGTTGAACTTCATGCGGATCCCCTGCTCGCGCATGCCCTGCTCGGGCTGGATGAACGTCCGCCCGACGTAGCGGTTCTTGATCAGCCCTTCGCTGAACGGGATCCCGGTCGCGCGCGCGAAGCCGATGGCGGCGGGCGTCCCGGAGTCGGGGATCGGGAGCACGAGGTCGGCCTCCACGGGCGACTCGGCGGCGAGCCGCTCGCCCATCCGCACCCGTGCCCCATGCACCTCCACGCCGGCGAGCCGCGTGTCGGGCCGGGCGAGGTAGAAGAACTCGAAGATGCAGAGGCTCCCGCGCTCGGCGGGCTCGACCGCCTGGACCGTCTCGACGGCGCCGTCGTCGCCGACGAGCACCAGCTCGCCCGGGCGCACCTCGCGCACCGGCTCGGCGCCGACCAGGTCGAGCGCGCACGACTCCGAGGCGAGGACCGTGTCGTCGCCCAGCCGGCCGAGGATCAGCGGCCGGAAGCCGTGGCGGTCGCGGAACGCGAACAGCGTGCCCTCCGCCAGCCCGACGACGGTCGCTGCGCCCTCGAGGCGCCCCATCACGGCCGGGATCGCCTCGGGGAGCGGGCGCTCGTCGTCGCCGATCAGCGCCGCGATCACCTCCGAGTCGGTGGTGGAGGCGAGCTTGCCGATCTCGCCGCGGAGCTCCTCGGCGTTCACGAGGTTGCCGTTGTGCCCGACCGCGACGGTTCGCGTGCGGCCGTGGTGGAGCAGCGGCTGCGCGTTCGCCCACGCGTTCGCGCCGGTCGTCGAGTAGCGCGTATGCCCGATCGCCACGTCTCCGGGCAGGCCCGAGAGCCGCTGCTCGTTGAACACCTGCGGCACGAGCCCGAGGTCGCGGAGCGCGGTCAGGCGGCCGTTCTCGCTGACCGCGATCCCGGCCGACTCCTGCCCGCGGTGCTGGAGGGCGTAGAGCCCGAAGTACGTCAGGCGCGCGACGTCGCGCTTCGGGCGCCCGCACCCCGAACACGCCGCACATCTAGACGACCTCCCCGAGCTCGACCGCATCGTCCCAGGCGGGTGCCTCTCCGGACACGGCCACCACGACCGCGAGGTCGTGCACACGGAACAGCCTGTTACTTGCGGGACGTCGGTCCCGGACCACTCCGCCGCCTCCTGGAGCGCGGCCGCGAGCCCGCCGTCCGAGACGTCGTGCGCGAGGGTGAACGACTCGGCGTTGCGCCACACGAAGCGCACGAGCTCGGGGCCGCTCCCGCGCAGGACGAAGACGCGGTCGCCGGAGCGCCAGCGGCCCGGGATCCGCGATACGTCACGGACGAGGCCGACACAGCCGACCACCGGCGTCGGCGGGATCGCGCGGCCACTCGTCTCGTTGTAGAGGGACACGTTGCCGGAGACCACCGGCAGGCCGAGCTCGCGGGCGGCGTCTGCGATCCCGTCGATCGCGCGCGTCAGCTCCCAGCCGATCTCGGGCTTGCCCGGGTCGCCGAAGTTCAGGCAATCGGTGAGCGCGAGCGGCTCGCCGCCGGCACAGGCGACGTTGAGCACGGCGTCGTAGACGGCGCCGTGGCCGCAGGCGTACGGGTCGCGCTCGCCGAGCGGTGGGCCGTCGAGCGACACCGCGAGCCCGCGGTTCCCGTCGAGCCGCAAGACGGCCGCGTCGAGGCCGGGCCGCCGCACCGTGCGCGAGCCGACGAGCTGGTCGTACTGCTCGAACACCCATGTCTTCGGCTCGTCGTTGACCGGGTCGACGGGCGCACGCGGCGCCTGCCGGGCGACGGTGTCCACCTCGTAGCGCGGGCAGCCGTCCGTGAGCAGCGCGGCCGGAATCGAGCCGACGATCTCGCCCTCGTGGTGAGCACGAAGCTCGCCGTCGTCCGTCACCTCGCCGATCACGGTGCACGGGAGCTCCCAGCGCTCGCAGACCGCACGCACCTCGCCGACGAGCTCCGGAACGACGACCGCAACCATCCGTTCCTGCGACTCCGAGATCATGATCTCCCACGCCTCGAGCCCCGGCTCGCGCAGCGGCACGAGGTCGAGGCTCACCTCGACGCCGAGGCCGTCCGACGCCATCTCGGAGAGCGACGAGGCGAGGCCCGCGGCGCCGCAGTCCTGCAGTGCGACGACGAGGTTGCGCTCGACGAGCTCGAGCGACACCTCGATCAGCGCCTTCCCGCGGAACGGGTCGCCGATCTGGACGGACGGCCGCTTCTCGTCCGAGCCCTCGAGGTCCTGCGAGGCGAGCACCGAGGCGCCGCCGATTCCGTCGCGGCCGGTGAGCGCGCCGAAGAGGACGATTGCGTTGCCGACTCCCTGCGCCTCGGCGCTGCAGCACGCGCTCGGCGGGCAGCAGGCCGACGCACATCGCGTTCACGAGCGGGTTCGCGGCATAGCGCGCCGTCGAACGCCGACTCGCCGCCGACCGTCGGCACGCCGACGCAGTTGCCGTAGTGCGCGATCCCCGCGACCGCCCGCCGGAAGTGCCAGTCGGGCGAGCCGAAGCGGAGCCCGTCGAGCAGCGCGATCGGGCGCGCGCCCATCGCGACGATGTCACGGAGGATGCCGCCGACGCCGGTGGCGGCGCCCTGGAACGGCTCGACCGCGGTCGGATGGTTGTGCGACTCGGCCTTGAACGCGACCGCGAGCCCGCCGCCGACGTCGATCACGCCGGCGTTGCCGCCCGGCCCCTGCAGGACGCGCGGGCCGCCGGCCGGCAGCCGCCGGAGCAGCGGCGCCGAGTGCTTGTAGCCGCAGTGCTCGGACCAGAGCAGCGAGAAGACCGCAAGCTCGAAGTCGTTCGGCGGACGCTCGAGCAGCTCCTCGATACGCTGGTACTCGCCGTCGGTGAGCCCGAGGCTACGGTGCAGCGGTTCCGCGACGGAGCTCAGGGAGCCAGTGTATCGGGGGCCTCCGACGTCCCCTTGGAAGGCGCACGACCTCTTTCGCGTTGCATCTCACAACCCGGGCGCGTCGCCCGTTGAAGGAGCAGAGTGGTTCGCAGGAGGGCATAACCGGCAGGTATCTCCCGATGCTTCTCCTGCTCGCGCTCATCTGGGGAAGCTCGTTCATGTTCATCAAGATCGCGGATCGCGAGCTCGATCCGGCGACGCTGGTGCTCGGGCGCATCTTCGCTCGCCGCCGTCGACGCTCGCGGTCGTCGTCGCCGCGTCGCTCGGGCGCGCGCCGGACGCTCGCGCGCTGCGGGCGGCACGGCCCCGCGCTCGTCCTGGTCGGCCTCGTGAACACCGCCGTCCCGTTCTGGCTGCTCTCGTGGGGCGAGACGCGGATCGACTCCGGCACTCGCGTCGATCATCCAGGCCTCTGTCCCGATCTTCAACGTCCTGCTCGCGTACGGCTTCTTCCACGAGCAGCGCGTCGGCGGGCGCAAGGTGGTCGGCGTCGCGGTCGGCTTCGTCGGGGTCGCCCTGCTCGTCGGCGCGCAGCCGGAGGGGAAGATCCTCGGCGCGCTCGCGGTCGTCGGCATGGCCGTCTGCTACGCAGCGGGCGGGCTGCTGAGCCGTCGCTACCTCGCGACGGCGCCGCCGCCCGTGGTCGCCCTCGGGACCTCGGCCGTCGCCGCGGTGGTGATGCTTCCGGCCGGCCTGGTGCGGCGCCGCGCCGAGCTCCCCGATTGGGAGACGATCGTGTCGGTCGTCGTTCTCGGCGTCGTCGGGACCGCCTTCGCGTACCTGCTCTTCTTTACGCTGATCGCCGGCGCCGGGGCGACGTACGCGTCATTCGTGACGTACCTGATGCCCGCCGATCGCACTCGCTTACGGCGCGCTCTTCCTCGACGAGGGAATCGGGTCGTCGCGCTGGGCGGGATGGTGCTGATCCTCGTCGGCGTCGCGCTCGGCACCGGGACGCGAGCCGTCCGCGAGCGGCCGCGCCGACCGGCCGTGGCGAGACGTCGTTCGCACGCGTGCCGTCCGAGCCGTCGTGATCGCATTGCGCCGCGCAGGCGCCGGCGACGTCGATTGGCTCGTCGAGCTCTACGCGGCCGACGACGTCGAGCCGTTCCTGAGTGACGGCGTCGAGCGGGATCGCGACGCGCTCGCGGCCGAGGTCGAGCGCTCGGAGCGCGAACCGGAGCGTTCCGGCCGCATGGTGATCGAGGTCGACGGCAAGCCGCGCCGGCGCTCTCGGCTACGAGCAGGTCAGCGAGCGCCACCGCATCGTCCGGCTCGGAAGGGCTCGCGGTCCATCCCGGCTTCCGCGGGCGCCGGCTCGCCGACGATGCGGCGCGACTCGTGCAGCGCTATCTCCTGGTCGAGCTCGGCTATCACCGGCTCGAGCTCGCCTGCTACGCGTTCAACGAGCGCGCGATCGTCCACGCCGAACGGTCGGGCTTCGTGCGCGAGGGCGTCAAGCGGCGGCGTACCTCCGCCACGGCGAGTGGCAGGACGCCGTGCAGTTCGTCGCTGCTCGCCGACGAGCTCGACGCCGGCTCATCTAACGCCCGGCCTGGCGCTTTCGCCGTCACCGGATGATCATCCGCCCCGGCAGCAGCGCGACTTCGAACGCCTGATTCACCAGGCGGCCGCCGACCATCCCGCTCTCCTCGATTCCAGCCGCTCGACCCGTCGGACGCCGAACCGGTTTGCTCGACGAGGACGTCATCGGCGATCTCCACGCCAGGCGAGAGCATGGCCTCAGCGAAGCTGTTTGGGAACGACGTACGCGGCGAGCAGCGCGTCGCCCTTGGACAGCTGGCTCCAGGTTGCGTTGGCGAGCGTGAGCGTCGCGAGTGCCGCGGTCGGGAACTTCGCTTCAAGCTGTTGGAGTTCGGCACCGGTTGAGGCGAGGTCAAGGGCGAGCTGTTGGAGGCCGGGGTTGTGGCCGATCAGCATCACCGAGTCGACTCGTTCTGACACGTTGCGGATGCGCTCGAGCAGTTTGTCGGCGGAGGCGGCGTAGAGCTCTGCCTCGAACCTGACCGTCGGCGTTGCGCCGAGCGTGGGTCGCAGCAGCTCGAGCGTGGCGCGTGTGCGCTCGGCGGGGGAGCAGAGGACGAGCTGGGGTTCGATTCCGTGCCGGGCGAGGTGCTTTGCGATCCGCTGCGCGTCTCGGCGCCCTCTCGGCTCAAGCGGCCGTTCGTGGTCGGGGAGGGTTGGGTCGGCCCAGCTGGATTTCGCGTGCCGTAGGAGGTAGAGGGTGTGCATCGAGTGCGCCCGTTCGAGGAGGACGAATCGCGGTGGCGAACGCGACGCGCCGACGCGCGCCGACGCACGAAGAGGTTGCGAGGCCGCCGCCCGGAGCTCCTCGCCGTGCCGCGAGGCCGTCAGCTGCAGCTCGCGGCCCATCAGCACCGCCGCGTCGCGGCCGCACCTGCTCGAGTCAGCTCGGACGCCGACCGCTCGGGCTCTGGCTGCGCCGCGCTCTCCGCTTGGCCGGTCGCGTCGTCCGCCACTCGGGCGAGTCTAGATCCGTAGGATCCGACCGTGGCCACCTTCCTGCACACCATGGTTCGAATCACGGATCCGGCGCGGAGCCGCGCGTTCTACGAGGCGCTCGGCTTCCGCTTTCAGAGCGAGATGGACATCGTCCGGAACGGCGAACGCGAGGCGACGAACTACTTCTTCTCGATCGGCGACCAGGAGAGCGTGCTCGAGCTGACGTTCAACCACGACGGTCGCGGCTACGAGCTCGGCACCGGCTACGGTCATATCGCGGTCGGCGTCGACGATCTCGCGGCGACGCTCACCGAGCTCCAGGCGCAGGGCATCGAGCCCGAGCGGGAGCCGTATCGGGTTCGCGAGGGCGGTTCGCTGCTCTGCTTCGTGCGCGACCCGGACGAGTACCGCATCGAGCTGATCGACCGCTCCGGCAAGTAGTTAGGTCCAGGTTGCAATCCGTGCCCAGGTACGGGTTTAGAGGGTTCGCGGTCGGCTTCACGCTGGCGGGCGAGGCGACTCCGACCTCACTCGGCTGAGGGATCGTGCGCGATCTGCCCCGCACGGGGGATGCAGGACGTGTCTTGGCACGGCTTCATGTGGCTCGCAGCGTCGACTCGGAGGCTGCGGTTGCGGCATCTGCGGAAAGGGAATCGGCTATGTGGGATCTGCGGCGTACGACCAAGGTGTGCGTAATCGGGCTGGCGACGATGCTCGCGGCTGTCGTGGTCGGAGTCGGCACTGCGGGCGCCGACGACGGTGGCGGCACGACCGACGGCCAGCTGGTCGACGTCAGCAAGCAGCTGGACGGAATGCGGCAGCAGCTCGCGAAGCTGCAGGCGCAGGGTCGCTTTGCGAAGCAGGGCAAGCTGGCGGCAGCCGCCGACTGCGGCTTCGGCGGCTCGTCTCCGGTGTTCCTGCCCTGGGGCGACCCGGCGGGCTACAGCCTGATCCCGCAGGGCGACCTCAGCGATCTCTCCGGCTGGACGCTGAAGAACGTCTCGCTCTCCGACGAGCACGACCCGTTCACGCCCGGCAGCGGCTCACTGCTCTTCTCGAAGGGCGATTCGGAGGCGGCGACTCCGGCGATGTGCGTGAACCTCGACAACCCGACCCTGCGGCTCTTCCTCGCTGATCACGGCGGGAACGGGAAGGCGACGCTCGATGTGAAGGTGCTGTACGAGGATCTGAGCGGAAATCCGCACAACCTCACGATCGCACGGTTGAAGGTGAATGACAGCTGGCAGCCGTCCGTGACGATCCCGATCGGCGTCAACCTGCTCTCGGTTGCGTCGTCGAACGGCTGGACACCGGTGGCCTTCGACTTCAAGGTGCACGGCCTGCAAAAGGGTGAGTCCTTCGTGGTCGATGGCATCTACGTCGACCCGTGCTGGAGCCGATGAGCGGCGGTGGATGAGCGGTGTCGACCGTCGCGTTCGATCCGCTGAGCGAGCAGCTCCTCGCGGCGGCACGGGAACGCGAGGCCACCGCGCTGACGCGCGCGGAACGTCGCACCTACTGGAGCGCGAGCGTCGGCTTCGCGCTCTTCGCGTTCGCGATGCTTGTCTTCGGACGGCATGGGGAGATGCCGGAGCCGTGGGTGGTCGCGGTTCTCGTGTGCGCTTACGCGCTTGCCGCCCGGCTCGAGTTCGAGGTCGGTTCGACGCTCGCGATCCCGACGGAGCTCGTCCTTGTCGAGATGGTCTTCCTGCTGCCGCCGTCGCAGCTGCCGCTCTGGATCGTGGCCGGGAGCCTGCTCAGCCAGCTGCCTGAATATGCTCGCCGGCGGGTTCCGGCGGAGCGGATGCTGATCGTCGTTGGAAGCTCCTGGTACGCATTTGGTCCGGCGTTGGTCGTGTCCCTGTTCCCCGTCGAACCGTCGATGACGTGGCGGACGCTCGTGGTGCTCGCGGCTGCGCTGGCGTCGCAGTTCCTCGTCGACCTGGCGAGCTCCTGCGCCCGGGAGTGGGCGGCGCTACGTGTTCCGCCCCGGCAGCTCGTCTCGCAGCTTCCGCTCGTCTTCGCGATCGACCTCACGCTCGCGCCGCTCGGTCTTCTTGCAGCGATAGCGGCTCTGCACGACCAGCGGGTGCTGATCCTGCCGCTGCCGCTCCTGTTCCTCGTCAGCCTCTCCACGCGCGAGCGGCAGCGGCGCCTCGACCAGGCGCTGGAGCTCTCGAGCGCCTACCGCGGCACCGCCTTCTTGCTCGGCGATGTCGTCGAGGCCGACGATGCCTACACGGGCGCGCACAGCCGCGACGTGCTCGGGCTCGTGCTCGCGGTCTGCGACGAGCTGCGGGTCGGTGCGCGGTCGCGCCTGAACGCGGAATTTGCCGCGATCCTCCACGACGTCGGCAAGATCAGCGTTCCTGCCGAGATCATCAACAAGCCGGGGCCGCTCAGCCCGGACGAGCGTGAGGTGATGAATGCGCACACGCTGGAAGGCGAGCGGTTGCTGCAGCGGGTCGGCGGTCGGCTCACCGAAGTCGGCAGCATCGTCCGCTCCTGCCATGAGCGTTGGGACGGCGGCGGCTATCCAGACGGGCTCGCAGGCGAGGAAATCCCGCTCGTTGCACGGATTGTCTGCTGCTGCGACGCCTTCAGCGCCATGACCACGGATCGTCCTTACCGACGCGCTCTAAGCGTCGACGCCGCGCTCGACGAACTTCGAGCCTGCGCCGGGAGCCAGTTCGATCCGACAATCGTCCGGGTTCTCGTCGACGTGATCCGAGAAGAGCGGGGTCGAGCGCGAGGCGGCTCCCCTGCTGGCGCTCGTACCGGCAGCCGCCACCGCCTAGCTGCGGAGGGCGCGTCCATGCTCGAGCGTCGCCCCGAGACGGCGAAGGATCGTGCGGCCGGTAGGGCGTCCACGTTGTCGTGCGAGGATGCGCCGTGCGCCTTTGGCGGCTGACCCGTACCGGCCACACGGCGCTCGACGGCGCCGGGACGCTGAAACATGGTGGCCGCTACTCGCCGCCGGGCGTGCCGGTCGTCAACTTCGCTTCCGAGGCGGGCCTTGCGGTGCTGGTGGCCCTCCGGTACCTGCCGGCGGATCCACGCGATGCGCCGGACGACTACGTGCTGTGTTGGACCGAGATCGACGCGATTCCCGAGCGGGTCCCGGACGCCGACGGCGACGATGCGATTCGCGACTGGGTGACCGACTGGCTCGAGGAGCGCCGCAGCTTGCTGGCGGCAGTGTGCTCGCGGGTTCTCCCGGAGGCGGACGTTGTGTTGATGAACCCGCTCCATCCCGATGCGGCCGACGTCCGGCCGCTCGTCACGCGGACCTTCAGCTTCGCCGAATGCCTCCACACCCCGCCGATGCTGGCGCGGCGGCTAGCCTGACGGCTGGGTGGCCGTGCTGGCACGGTCGAGTTCGATTTGGCGGAGCTCGATCCGGCGAATCTTTCCCGTCAGTGTCTTCGGCAGCTCGGCCACGAATTCGACGCGGCGTGGATACGCGTAGGCGGAGAGGCGGTCGCGGACGTGGCCTTTGATCTCGTCCGCGAGCGCCTCGGATGGCTCGTATCCGTCTGCGAGGACGATGAATGCTTTGACGACGTTGCCCCGGAGCTCGTCGGGCGATGCGACGACGGCCGCTTCGCGTACCGCGGCATGCTCGAGGCACGCCGATTCGACCTCGAACGGGCCGATCCGGTAGCCCGCTGCGATGATCACGTCGTCGGCGCGTCCGACGTACCAGATGTAGCCGTCTTCGTCCTGGAGGGCCGCGTCTCTTGTGTGGAACCATTCGCCGCCGAAGGTTTCCGCGCTCGCTTCATCGTTGCGCCAATAACCGAGCGGGTAGTGCGGGTTCGAGCGGGCGCGTAGACAGATCTCGCCACGCTCGCCCGCTGCTACGGGCTGCTCGTCCTCGTCGAGGAGCTGGACATCCCAGCCCGGCATCGGTTTGCCCATCGAGCCTTCACGCACCTCGAGAAACGGGTAGTTCGCGACGAGTGGATACGACTCGGTCAGGCCGTAGTAGTCGAGCACGGTCACGCCGTACTGTTCGCGGAACCAGCGGATTGCCTCCGGATTGAGCGGCTCTCCCGCCGAACAGACGCGTCGGAACGCCTGCGGGTAGCGTGCCCCCGCCTCCTCGACGGCCATCATCGAGCGCATCGCTGTCGGCGTCGTAAAGACGTTCGTTACTCGGTGCCGACTCAGGAAGTCGAGCTGCTTGTGCGGATCGAAGCCGCCTTGACGCCGGTAGACGCATTGCAGCGCCCCGAGCCGCCAGGGGCCGAGCAGCGGTGCGATTCCTGCGGCCCAGGCCCACTCGCCCATGCCGTGGAAGCGCTCGCCGTCCTGTAGCTCGTGGCAGTAGCGGAACTCCTCATGCCCGAGGATGTAGCGGTGCGCGTGCATGATCCCCTTCGCGAGCCCCGTCGTCCCGGACGTGTAGTAGAGCTGCGCAGGGTCGTCGGCCGCCGTGTCGACGCAAACGAAATCGGTTGAGGCCGCTGCCAGGGTGCCGGACTCGAGGACGAGCGTCTCGGGCGCCCCCGGCCGGTCAAAGCGCGGCGCGTTGTCGGGGTCGGTGACGAGAAGCTTTGCGCCCGAGTCAGAGAGCCGATGCTCGATCCCATCGTCCCCGTACAGCACCGACAACGAGAGCAGGATCGCGCCGAGCTTCCAGACTCCGAAGAAGGTCGCAGCGGCCTCGGGCGTCGGCGGCAAGACGACCGCGACCCGGTCGCCGCGCGTGACGCCGCCCGCAGCGAGCGTGTGCGCCGCCTGGTTCGCCAGATCCTGCAGCTCGCCCCACGAGAGCTCCCGGATCGAGCCGTCGAAACTCTCCCAAACCATCGCCGGCTTGTCGCGCGCGTGCTTGTCGCACACGTCGGCGGCAATGTTGTACCGCGCCGGCACCTCCCAGCGATGACCTGCACGGATCTCGTCGTAGCTCATCGAGCCCATCGCTAACCATCCAGCCTAAAGGCTCCCTGGCTCCCTCACGGGCCGTGGGAAGCGGCGGCGGCGATCTCTGCCGGTTCGCTGCCTCGGCGGGCGACGCCGTCCTCCTCCGCCGCGCTTGCGACCGCCGCGGCAACGGCCGGGACGACCTCGCGGTTGAAGACACTCGGGACGATGTAGTCGGGTGCGAGCTCTTCTTCGGAGATCGTCGCCGCGATCGCGTGACCGGCTGCAACCTCCATCCGCTCGGTGATCGTCGACGCACGGACATCGAGCGCGCCGCGGAAGATCCCCGGGAAAGCGAGCACGTTGTTGATCTGGTTCGGGTAGTCGGATCGGCCCGTCGCGACCACCGTCGCCAGGCCCTCGAGCTCCTCGGGAGCGACTTCGGGTGTCGGGTTCGCCATCGCGAACACGACTGCATCGGGCGCCATTCGCCTGATGCCGGCGGTCGTGACTGCGTGCGGCTGCGAGAGACCGATGTACACGTCGGCGCCCGTGAGCACGTCGTCGGCGCTCCCACGCTCGTTCTCCGGGTTCGTTTCCTCCGCGTACTGCCCCTTTACGCCCTCGAGCCCGGCCCGGCCGCGATAGATGGCGCCTTGCGTGTCGCAACCGATGATTCGCCGAACGCCCGCTGCGCGCAACGTGCCCGTCACCGCCACGCCTGCGGCGCCGACACCGGTGAGTACGACCTTCACCTCGCTCGCCTTCTTGTCGACGACGCGCAGCGCGTTGAGGAACGCGGCGAGCACGACGACAGCGGTGCCGTGCTGGTCGTCGTGGAAGACGGGGATATCGAGCGACGTCCGCAAGCGGCGCTCGATCTCGAAGCAGCGCGGCGCCGAGATGTCCTCGAGATTGATTCCCCCGAAGCCGGGCGCGATCGCCTCGACCGCGGCGACGATGGCGTCGGTGTCGTTGGTCGAGAGGCAGATCGGCCACGCGTCCACGCCGCCGAACTCCTTGAAGAGGAGCGCCTTCCCCTCCATCACCGGCATCGCGGCTTTCGGACCGATGTTGCCGAGCCCGAGCACGGCACTGCCGTCGCTGACGACAGCGACGGTGTTGCGCTTGATCGTCAGGTTCCAGGCGGCCTCTGGATCGGCCGCGATTGCCTGACAGACGCGCGCGACGCCGGGCGTGTAGGCCATCGACAGGTCGTCGCGAGTCTTCACCGGCGCGTTCGAGTCCATATGGATCTTCCCGCCGAGATGGAGCAGGAACGTCCGGTCGGAGACGTGCTCGACCTCGACCCCGTCGACCGCGCGGCACGCGCGAACGATCGCGTCGGCATGGTCCGCGTTCGTCGCGAGGACGGAGACGTCGCGCACCTTGCTGCTCGTCTCCGCGCGAACGAGATCGATCGCGTCGAGCAGCCCGCCCGCGTCGGCGATCGCCCGGGCGAGATCGGCAAAGGTTCCAGCCCGGTTCTCGAGACGGACGCGCAGCGTGAGGGAGAACGATGCGGAAGGGTGGGCCATGTCGCGAGCCTATCGTCGGCGAAGTCTGTGGAATTCGGCTGATCGATCGCAGCGGCCGCTAACGCGGCTGAAAGAGCTCGACCGGGTTTCCCGAAGGGTCGTCGAGCACGATCTGCCGGCCTCCCGGCCCGCGCACGACATCGCTCCGGAACGTGACGCCTTCGGTGCGCAAGCGTTCGACCTCGCTCGCGATGTCGTCGACCAGGAGGTGGATCCGGTTCCACCCGCCTGGGCCGGGGCGCCGGCCGTCCGACAGCGGTCGCCCGGCCGAGCTCGTCGGACCGCTCAGCAGGAGTCGCAGGTTTCCGCGTCGGACATCGGCGAAGGCCGGCGACAGATTCGACAGGAGCTCGAAGCCGAAGTGTCTCGTGTAGAAGGCGATCGAGGCTTCGACATCGTCAACGAGGTAGCGGACGTGGACATCCTCACCCATGCGCCCACTCTACGAGCCGCGGCCCGTTCGTCGCGACGGACGACACCCCGGTAACGCACCTGCTTGCAATCCGTACCCAGGTACGGGTCTACAGTCCGCGTGTGAGAGTCGGCGAGGTCGCAGCGCGGGCGGGCGTCAACGTCGAGACGCTTCGCTACTACGAGCGCCGCGGCCTGCTGCCGTCGCCCGACCGCGACCCGAGCGGGCATCGCCGTTACGACGAGGAGACGGTCCGGTTCCTGCGCGCGATCAAGGAGGCGCAGGCGGTCGGGTTCACGCTTGCGGAGATCGGCGAGTACCTGCGCGCCGCGAGGCGCTCGTCGTCCCCTTCCGAGGCGCTGCGCGTGCGCATGGCGGCCAAGATCGACGAGATCGACGTGCGGATCGCCGGCCTGCGTCGGATCCGGGGCGAGCTGGCGCAGGTCGTCGGCTGCGCATGCGAGTCGCTCGACCACTGCACGTGCGGTGCGGCCTATCTCGCCCGGCAGGGCCGGGACCCGATCGTCCGGCCGACACTGCTGCACGTGACGAACGGCGAGAGCGCAGGCAACACCCTGCGCCAGACGAGCCTGGGCGGCGCGGTGCTCCCGTGGCAGGACGCCCTTCACGCCGGGCCGGTCCCGGATGTGGAGCGGGCCGAGCTGTTGCGCACGCGCGCGCAGTTCCTGTCCGACTGCGGCTGGGGCGGGCGGCGTGCGCTGCTGTCGGGGCTCGAGCGGCGCGACCGGCAGTTCGTCGAGGCGCTCGCCGGCGGTGTCGAGGTCGTGCTCTGGTTCGAGCACGACCTCTACGACCAGCTTCAGCTCGTCGATGCGCTCGCACTGGCGCGCGAACATGACGCGACGCCGGAACTGATCGTCGTCGACTCGTTCCCCGGCAAGCCCGCGTTCTCCGGGCTCGGCGAGCTCACCGCCGAGGAGCTCGAGACGCTGTGGCCCGCGCGCGAACAAGCGGGCGAGAACACGCTGGAGGCGGCGGCCGGCGTCTGGGCCGCAGTCCGCGCGCCCGATCCAGCCGCGCTCGCCGAGCGGGCAACGCGACCGGTTCCCGGCTTGCCGTTCGTCGCTCCTGCCCTGCGCAGGCTGCTCGAGGAGCTGCCGGCGCCGGGCGACGGGCTCTCGACAACCGAGCGTCACGTCCTGCAGGCGCTTGCGGGCGGCGCCGGGACGCCGGTCGCCGCGTTCGTCGCTGCGCAGCGCCTCGAGGAGGCGCCGTTCCTGGGCGACACGTGGTTCTACCGGGCGCTGACCGACCTCGGCCAGGGTGACGGGCGGCTGGTCGAGACACAGGAGGGGGAGGCGCTGCCCGCGCCGCCCCCGCTGAGCGACGGGCAGGTCTTCGCGCGGCTGCCGCTCCGCCTGACGAGGACCGGCGAGCGCGTCCTCGCCGGCGAGCTCGACCGCGTGGAGCTCGCGAGCGTCGACCGCTGGGTCGGCGGCACCCACGTCACCGCCGCCGTCTTGTGGCGCTGGGACCCGGCGGCGCGAATGCTCGTCCAGCCGTAGGTACGCTCGCGTCGGTGTCCCGCCCGCGGGTCAACGTCACGGGAGCGATCCCCGAGCGCGTCCTGCGGGCGCTCGCCGCGGACTTCGAGCTTGCCGACGCTCCCGAGTCGGTGGACGGCGTCCTGTCCCTGATCCTGACGAAGGTCGACGACGCCTTCCTCGCGCGCGCCGGTCCTCGGCTGCGGATCGTCGCGAACTACGGCGTCGGCGTCGACAACATCGACCTCGCCGCCGCGCGGGCACGCGGGATCGTCGTCACCAACACGCCGGACGTGCTCACGCGCGCGACCGCCGAGCTCGCGATCGCGCTCACGCTCGCGCTGCTGCGCAGGGTCGCCGAAGGCGACCGCTTCCTTCGCCGCCGGGAGGAGTGGGAGTTCTCGCTCGAGTTCATGCTCGGCGAGAGCCTCGACGGCAAGACCGTCGCGATTGTCGGGCCCGGCCGCATCGGCCGCGAGACCGCACGCCTCGCAGGGGCGCACGGCGCGACCGTGAGGTTCGTCGGGCGCGGCGACGATCTCCAGCTCGCGCTTTCGGCGGCCGACGTGGTCAGCCTCCACGTCCCCGGCAGCCCGGACAACCGTCACCTGATCGACGCGGAAGCCCTCCGCGCCATGAGGCCGACCGCTGTGCTCGTGAACACGGCCCGCGGACCGGTGGTCGACGAAGCAGCCCTCGTGGATGCGCTGCGGTCACGTCGCATCGCCGGAGCCGCGCTCGACGTCTTCGAGTTCGAGCCGGAGGTCGGCGCGGGGCTCCTCGACCTCGAAAACGTCGTGCTCACGCCGCACCTCGGCAGCGCGACCCGCGAGACGCGCGAGGCGATGGGGCTGCTCGCGGTCTCCGCGCTACACGCGCTCCTGATCGACGGGATCGTCCCGCCGAACGTCGTCGCATGACCGCCTCGATCGACCACGTCACGCTCCGTTGCAGCGACCTCGAGGCCTCGCTCCGGTTGTTCACGCGTGTCTTCGAGCTGCTCGAGTTCGGCGGCCGTCGGTTCGACGGGGACGCGTTCCACGAGTGGAACGACTTCTCGATCGCGCCGGCGAATGGAGACAATCCGGTGACGCGGCGGCTCCACGTCGGCCTCGCCGCGACGTCGCGGGAACAGGTCGACGAGTGGTGGCAGGCTCTGACGGCGGACGGGTACCGCGACGACGGTGCTCCCGGCCCTCGGCCCGAGTACAGCCCGGCCTACTACGGCGCGTTCATCCGCGACCACGACGACAACTCGATCGAGGCCGTCCACCGCGAGACGAGCGACCCGGAGACCGGCGTGATCGACCATCTCTGGATCCGCGTGGCGAACCTCGTCGCCACTCGGAGGTTCTACGGCGCGGTTGCGTCGACTCTCGGCCTGCGCGTGCGCGAGCAGCCCGAGCTGCTGCGCCTGGTCACCGACACCGGCACGTTCACGTTGCTCGAGGGTGACAACGTGACGGAGGGACTGCATCTCGCGCTCGGAGTCGGCGACGAGGCGGCCGTCCAGGCGTTCCACGCGTCCGGGCTCGAGGCGGGAGGCGTCGACAACGGCGCGCCCGGCGAACGCCCCGACTATCACGCCGGGTACTACGCGGCGTATCTCCGGGACCCCGACTCGAACAACATCGAGGCGGTCTGGCACAACCGCGGCGCGGGCCGCGCATAGGATCGAGCGATGGTTCCCGAGGCGTCGCTCGACGCGACCGAAGACGGTCTCGTGCCTTCCGGCGACGGCTGGTTCGTGCTCAACGCGCGCGAGGCGCGCTGGCGAGATCGGCCGGGCCGGGGGTACTCGCTCCCCTTCGAGGGCGCGATGGACTTTCCGCAGCTCGGGGTCACCCTGTTCGTGCTCGGCCCCGGCGAACCGATCGGGATGTACCACTGGGAGGCCGACCAGGAGGACTTCCTCGTCCTCGCGGGTGAAGGGCTGCTGTTGATCGAGGGCGAGGAGCGTGCGCTCCGGCAATGGGACTTCGTCCACTGCCCGCCCGGGACGAAGCACATCATTCTCGGCGCGGGTGAGGGGCACTGTGCGGTGCTCGCGGTCGGGAGCCGCGAGCATCAGGAAGGGCCCGGTTGGGGCGGCTACACGCGCGACGAGCTCGCGCTGCGGCACGGCGCAGGCGTCGAGGAGGACACCGACGACGCGGGTAAGGCGTACGCGCCGTTCCCGCGTGCGGTCTCGACGCGGTATCGGGAGGGCTGGCTGCCGGTCGATTCCGCGCGCTGAGCGCTCACCGGTGCTCGGGGGCGATCGCCCCCTCTGCGGCGGCGGCGACGGTCAGCCGGATGCTCGCGACGCACTCCGCCTCCCCGCACTCGCACAGGAACTCCTGCACGACCGCCTCGGCGTCGCCGTCCGCCCACGGCCGCGCCCAGTAGCCGCGCACCTGATCGGCGATCGCCGCGTTCGCCTCGCGGAGCAGCGCGCGTCGCTCTTCGAGCGACGCCGCATGCGGGCCGGCCGCGAGCGCCTCGGCGAAGCGAGCCTCGACTGCCGTCCACGAGGTCGTCTAGCGCGAGCGTCTCGTCGACGCGCATCACCGGAGCACCGTTGTCGGCGGCCTCGCGCTCGATCACCTCGGCGAGCAGGCGGTACAGGCGGCGTTGCCCGTCGCCGAGGCCGCGCGCGTTCAGTTGCGCGTCGAGGAACCCCGGGGTCGGGAGCAGCCACAGCGCGTGCGCGCGGTCGATCGCGTTCGTCTCGAGCGCCGCGGGCGAGACGGTCGTTCCCTCGGCGAGCACGAGGGGTGTCTCCGGCAGCGCCTGCACGTCGTCGAGGACCATCTGGAGCCGCTCGCGGTGCAGCGAGAGCTCGAGCAGCTCGGCGGCGGGTCTCGACCACCGCTCGGTGGGCGAGAGCTCCTCGAACCGACGTGCTGCGGGGTTGCCGGTCGCGAGTGCCTGGTCGCGGTGCACCCACGTGCGCGTGTCGGCGCCGTACCAGCGGAGGCCGTGACGGCGCGCGAGCCTGGTCGCGACGGAGGTCTTGCCCGCCCCCGGCGGGCCGCCGATCCAGAGTGCGGGCACGTCCTACAACTATGGGTGCGCCGCCCGCGGCGTGCGCGCCGGGCGGCGACGCGCGCCTATCGTTAGCGATCGTGCTGGTGCTCTACAACAGCCAGATCTCGGGCAACTGCTACAAGGTTCGGCTGCTGCTGGCGCACCTCGGGATCCCGTACGAGCGGCGCGAGGTCGATGTCCGTCGACCGGTCGGACTCGCCCCGAGTTGCTCGGCGAGCTGAATCCCGCGCTGCGCGTCCCGACGCTCCTGCTCGACGACGGCCGGCCGCTCGCCGAGTCGAACGCGATCCTCTGGTACTTCGGCGACGGGACGCGCTTCGTGCCCGACGATCGCTACGAGCGGACGCAGGTGCTGCAGTGGCAGTTCTTCGAGCAATACGACCACGAGCCGGCGCTCGCCGTCGTCCGCTTCTGGCTCGCGTACTCGGGGGAGCCCGAGGCGTACGTCGACCGGATCGAGGGCCGACGTGCGGCCGGCTACCGGGCGCTCGACGCGATGGAGCGCCACCTCGCCGGTCGTTCCTGGCTCGTCGGGGACGGCATGACCCTCGCCGACATCTCGCTGTACGCCTACACGCACGTCGCCGCACGAGGGCGGATTCGACCTCTCGACGGTACCCGGCGATCGGCGCCTGGCTCGACCGGGTCGCGAGCGAGCCGGGGCACGTCCCGATCGACGCCTGAGCGGTTTCGCCGCCGCTGGTCCGGCGCACTCCGGCACCCCGCCGGGCCCTGTGGAGCGATCGGCACTGATTTGTGGCGGTCTCGTTTCAGACGCGTTGCACCGTCCGAGCTAGCTTCGTGGAATGCCAGCCCGCGCGACCAGGAAGCCGGCTCCGACGCTCCCGAAGGCGGCGACGCCGTGGGGAACCGCCGTCGGTGGTCGAGCGGCTGACGTTGCCGCAGCGGGCGGGCGAGAAGCGGTTCTCGTCGGTGGTCGAGCTGCTCGAGTCCGAGCGCGGCGAGCAGCTCCTGCGCATTGCGTATTCGACCGACGGCGTCGCGCGGCGTGGCCCGGTGACCTTGCGAGCGCGCGACCTCGAGCGCCTCGCGGGCCGAGCTCACGCGCCACCCGGCGATCGCCGCGCTGTTTGCCGCGCTTCGGGAGGTCGATGCCTAGACGGACGCAGCGAGTCGACAACCGAGCGGCATCGACCAGCGATCCGAGGATCAGCGCGCCGTCGACGCTGCCGAGCAGCGGATCGACCGCATGCTCGGGGTGCGGCATCAGCCCGAGCACGTTGCCCTCGGCGTTCACGACTCCGGCGACGTCGGCGACCGACCCGTTCGGGTTCGCGCCCGGCGCGTAGCGCAGAGCGATCTGCCCGTTCGCCTCCAGCTCGGCGACGAGCTCGTCGTCACCGAACCAGCAGCCCTCGCCGTGCTTGACGGGGATCGTCAGCACCTCCCCGGGCGCGCAGCGCGAGAGGAGCGGCGAGTCGGTGGCCTCTACGACGAGCGGCACGTCGCGGCAGACGAACGACAGCGACTCGTTCGGGCGGAGCACGCCCGGCAGCAGACCGGCCTCGGTGAGGATCTGGAAGCCGTTGCAGATCCCGAGCACGGGTCCGCCGTCGCGCGCGAATTCGACGACGGCCTGGAGCACGGGCGAGAAGCGGGCGATCGCGCCGCAGCGCAGGTAGTCGCCATACGAGAACCCGCCCGGGAGGACGACTGCTGCGGTCCCAGCCGGGAGCTCGTGCTCCGTGTGCCACACCCGCCGCGCCTCGGCGCCCAGGCGTTCCAGTGCGAGCTGGGCGTCGCGGTCGTCGTTCGAGCCGGGGAAGACGACGACCGCGACGAGCGGACGCGCAGACGTGCTCACTCGGCTTCGAGCTCGATCGTGTAGCCCTCGATCAGAGGGTTCGCGAGCAGCTGGGCGCACATCGACTCGAGCTGCGTTCTCGCTTCGACCGGGTCGTCGGTCCCGAGCTCGACGTCGACGACCTTGCCGACGCGGGCGTCGCCCACGTCGAAGCCGAGATGGCGGAGCGAGCTGGACACGGCCTGTCCCTGCGGGTCGAGGATGCCCGGCTTGGGCCGGACGAGCACCGTCGCCCTCACGCGAGCACCGCGCTCGGGTCGTCGAGGTACGCGTCGAACGCCGATCGCCGTCAGACGCTCGAACGCCTCGACGTAGCGGGCGCGCTGGTCCCGTCGACGACGTCGGACGGCAGCTCCGGCCCAGGCGCGGTCTTGTCCCAGCCGAGCGACGCGCAGTAGTCGCGCACGAACTGCTTGTCGAACGACGGCTGGGCCCCACCTGGGCGCGTACTCGTCGGCGGGCCAGAAGCGCGACGAGTCCGGCGTGAACGCCTCGTCGGCGAGCGTGAGCCGGCCGTCCGCGTCGATACCGAACTCGAGCTTCGTGTCGGCGAGGATGATCCCGCGTTCGCGGGCATGGCTGGACGCGAAGCGGTACAGCTCGAGCGCGACTGCCTCCACCTCGTCGAAGCGATCCGCTCCGACGAGGCCGGCGGCCGTCTCCCGGTCGATGTTCTCGTCGTGCCCGGTCGTCGCCTTCGTCGCGGGGGTGACGATCGGCGCCGGCAGCTCCTCGCTCTCGGACAGCCCTCGGGGAGGCGATGGCCGCATACGGATCCGGTGGCGCAGGTAGTCGCTCCAGCCGGACCCCGCGAGGTACCCGCGCACGACGCACTCGATCGGAAGCATCTCGAGGCGCCGGCACTCGGTCGAGCGGCCGTCGTCGCCGAGCGACAGCAGGTGATTCGGCACGAGCCCCTCGGTGCGCGCGAACCAGAACCCAGACAGCCCGGTCAGCACGCGGCCCTTGTCGGGGATCTCAGTCGGCAGCACGACGTCGAACGTCGAGATCCGGTCCGAGGCGACGAGCAGCAGCCGCTGGTCGTCGAGGGCGTACAGCTCGCGGACCTTGCCGCTTCCGACGTGCAGCGCATCAGGCATGAACGGCTTCCTCCTTCGGGGCGAGACGGCGCAGCCTCTCGAAGGCGCCGTCGACGTGGGCGATCGTGGCTTCGAGGTCGAAGACCTCGCTGAGATCTGCTGCGGAAAGCCGGTCCGCGATCTCGCGGTCGGCACGGACGAGCTCCTCGAAGTCGAGCTCCTCGTCCCACGAGCGCATCGCGTTCCGCTGCACGAGGCGGTAGGCCTCGTCGCGCGCGACGCCCTGCTCGACGAGGGCCAGCAGCAGCCGGTGGGAGAAGAAGAGGCCGTGCGAGGCCCAGAGGTTTCGCTCCATCCGATCCGGGTGGACGACGAGCCCGTCCATCACCCACGCGAAGCGATCGAGCATGTAGTCGAGCGCGAGAAAGCTGTCGGGGAGCACGACGCGCTCGGCCGAGGAGTGCGAGATGTCGCGCTCGTGCCAGAGCACGACGTTCTCGAGGCCGACGCCTGCGTTCGCGCGAACGACGCGGGCGAGCCCGGAGATGCGCTCGGCGACCTTGGGGTTGCGCTTGTGCGGCATCGCGGACGATCCCTTCATCCCCTGCCCGAACGGCTCCTCGGCCTCGCGCACCTCGGTGCGGGCCAGGTGCCGGATCTCGGTGGCGAAGCGATCGAGCGACGTGGCGCAGAGCGCGAGCGCGCAGAGGAGCTCGGCGTGGCGGTCGCGTGCGATCACCTGGGTCGACGCCGGATCGGGCTCGAGGCCGAGGTGCTCGCACGCGACGAGCTCGACCCGCGGGTCGATCGCGCCGTAGCTCCCGACCGTTCCCGAGAGCTGTCCGACGCGGCACTCGACGAGTGCGCGCTCGACGCGGGAACGGGCGCGGTCGAGCTCGAACGCCCAGCCCGCGAGCTTCCACCCGAACGTGGTCGGCTCGGCGTGAACGCCGTGCGAGCGGCCGATGCAGATGGAGCGGCGGTGCTCTTCCGCGCGGCGGATCACGATCGCGAGCGCGCGCTCGATGCCGGCGACGATCAGCGCGCCGGCGTCACGGATCTGCAGCGCGAGCGCGGTGTCGAGCACGTCGGACGACGTGAGGCCGAAGTGGATCCAGCGCCCCTCGGGCCCGAGCTGCTCCGCCGACCGCGTCGACGAAGGCGGCCATGTCGTGGTCGGTCGTTCGCTCGAGCTCGGCGACCCGCTCGGGGCTCGGCGCGACGGCCTGTGCGCGGATCGCCGCCACGTCCGCCGCCGGCACGTCGCCGATCTCCGCCCAGCCGTCGAGCGCGGCGAGCTCGACGTCGAGCCACCGCGCGAGCCTCCCCTCGTCCGACCAGATCCGGGTCATCTCCGGTCGGGAGTAGCGGGCGATCACTCCGGTCAGTCTAGAGCGCGCTCGTGGTCAGCCCGACCGCAGGATCCGCGCCGCCAGCACGGCGGCGTTGCGTGCGTTGTCGACGCCGACCGTCGCGACGGGCACGCCGGGCGGCATCTGGACGATCGAGAGCAACGCGTCGAGCCCGTCGAGCACGCGACAGCGACGAGCGCAGCGGGACGCCGATCACCGGCAGCTCCGTGTGCGCCGCGACGACGCCGGGCAGCGCGGCGGCGAGCCCGGCGCCGCAGATCAGCACCCGCAGGCCGCGCCCTGCCGCCGCGCGCGCATACTCGGCGACCGCGTCGGGCGAGCGGTGTGCCGAGCGCACCTCCAGCTCCCAGGCGATGCCGCGCTCGTCGAGCTCGTCGACAGCGCGCCTGCATGCGCTCGCGGTCCGATTCGGAGCCGACCAGGATCCCGACGCTCGGCTCAGCCACCCGGCGGCCTCCGCGATGTCGCGGCGGTAGCGCGCGCCGTCGAACGAGACGAGCTCGACCGCCGCGGTACGCCGCCGCCCGCGCCTCCTCCACCGTGTCCCCGGTTCCGGTCACCGAGAGGATTCTGCCGCCGTTCGTCACGAGCCGCCCGTCGCGTACCGCGGTGCCCGCCGTGGAAGCACGAGCGCTCCGGTCGCGGTCGCCGCCTCGACGCCCGTCGATCGGCCGCCCGGCGTAGTCGCTCGACGCCGGGTAGTCGGGGCCGGCGAGGACGACCGTCACGCGCCGCCGTGGCGTTCGTCGTCAGCGTCGTCGACGGAGAGGTCGCCGCGCGGCCGCCCGGGCGAGCACCTCGAGCAGGTCGCCCTCGACCCGCGGCATCAGCACCTGCGTCTCCGGGTCGCCGAAGCGGGCGTTGAACTCGAGCACCTTCGGGCCGTCCGCGGTCATCATCAGCCCGGCGAAGAGGCAGCCGACTGAAACGGCGTGCCACGGCGCGCGAGCTCCTCGATCACCGGCCGGTGCACGGCGTCGACGAGTCCGCTCGAGATCGTCGACGCCAGGGCACCGGCGAGTACGCGCCCATCCCGCCGGTGTTCGGGCCCGTGTCGCCGTCGCCGATCCGCTTGAAGTCCTGCGCCGCGCCGACCGGGACGACGCGGCGGCCGTCGCAGATCGCGAACAGCGAGACCTCGCTGCCCTTCGAGCAGCTCCTCGATCACCATGCCGCCGCCGAGCGCCCTGCACCGTTCGCAGCGCCGTCTCGAGCTCGTCCGCGGTGCGGCACACGAAGACGCCCTTTGCCGGCGGCGAGGCCGTCCGCCTTGACCACGCAGGGCGGCCGCGC
Organism: uncultured Thermoleophilia bacterium; assembly: GCA_963742615.1. Taxonomy (GTDB): domain Bacteria; phylum Actinomycetota; class Thermoleophilia; order Gaiellales; family Gaiellaceae; genus PALSA-600. The sequence continues at coordinate 70,721 of CAVUMS010000007.1, forward strand.
GACCGAGAGCGTGCCGGCGGCCGGTACGCCGGCCGCGCGCAGCACCTCCTTCGCGAACGTCTTCGAGCCCTCGATCCGCGCCGCCGCCGCGCTCGGCCCGAACACGGCGATGCCGTTTCGCCGGAGCTCGTCCGCGACGCCGGCGACGAGCGGCCCCTCCGGGCCGATCACCGCGAGGTCGATCCCGAGCGTCACGCGCGAGGCCGAGCAGTCCGTCGCCGTCGTCCGCGCGAACCGGATGGCAGACGCCGAGCGCGGCGATTCCCGGGTTGCCGGGCGCCGCGTGCAGCTCGGTCAGGCTGGGGCTCTGCGCGAGGCGCCAGGCGAGCGCGTGCTCGCGCGCCCCGGCCCCGACGAGCAGCACGTTCACCCGCCGATCCTACTCCGGTCGTTTCTCGCGTTCTCTCGCCCGCCGACGGGCGTCGTCCTGGAGGCGCCAGAGCTTCTCGTCGGGATCGTCGCGCTTGCCGCGCAGCACCCACCACGCGAGCGCCGCGGTCAGGATCACCGGCAGGAAGATCGAGATCGCGATCACGGTCTCGAGCGCCGCCGAGCTCTGCGCGGCGAGCACCGGAGGTCAGGCGAGCACGCGCTCGCGCGCGGCGCCGACGCCGACGAGCTCGACCGGGACGCCGAGGTCGTCGTCGACGAACTCGACGTACTGCGACGCGGCCGCCGGCAGGTCGCGCACGCGAGGTGGCGTCGTCGAGCGGCTCCCGCCAGCCGGCGAGCACCTGCCAGACCGGGCGCGGCGTGGTGGAAGTCGGACTGGTGCGCCGGGAAGTCCCGCGTCTCGCGCGCCGTCCGGCAGCCGGTAGCGCGACGCACACCGGCAGCTCGGCGAACGCCGACAGGACGTCGAGCTTCGTCAGCGCGAGCGAGGTGATGCCCGTTCACCCGCACCGCGTAGCGGAGCGCGACGAGATCGAGCCAGCCGCAGCGCCGCTCGCGGCCGGTGACCGTGCCGAACTCGCCGCCGAGCTCGCGCAGCCGCGCCTGCTCCGGCCCGGCGATCTCGGACGGGAACGGGCCCTCGCCGACGCGCGTCACGTACGCCTTCGAGACGCCGAGGACGCGGTCGATCCGGGTCGGCCCGATGCCGATGCCGGTCGGCGCGCCCGAGGCGATCGGGTTCGACGAGGTCACGAACGGATACGTGCCGTGGTCGAGGTCGAGCAGCGTCGCCTGCGCGCCCTCGAACAGCACGCGCTTGCCGTCGCGGAGCGCCTGGTCGACGAGCAGCGACACGTCGCCGACGTACGGGCGCGAGCCGCTCCGCGTAGCGCCTCGTAGCGCGCCCACGACCTCCTCGAGCTCGAACGGCGTCGACCTCGTAGACGCGCTCGAGCCAGACGTTCTTCTCGGCGAGCGCGACCTCGATCTTCTGCCGGAGGATCTTCGCGTCGAGCACGTCCTGCACGCGGATCCCGATCCGCGACGCCTTGTCGGCGTACGCCGGGCCGATGCCGCGCCGCGTCGTCCCGATCTGCAGCTTGCCGAGCCGCCGCTCCGACGCCTGGTCGATCGCGACGTGCCACGGCATGATCAGGTGCGCGTTGCCGGAGACGACGACGACCGACGTGTCGATGCCGCGCGCCGCGAGCTCGTCGAGCTCGTCGAGCAGCACCTGCGGGTCGACGACGCAGCCGGCGCCGATCACCGACGTCTTGCCCGAGATCACGCCGCTCGGCGTCTGGCGGATCTTGAACGTCTCGCCGCCGACGACGATCGTGTGCCCGGCGTTCGGCCCGCCCTGGTAGCGGCAGACGACGTCCGATTCCTGCGCGAGCAGGTCGACGATCTTGCCCTTGCCCTCGTCGCCCCACTGCGCGCCGACGACGACGGTCGACGGCACCGACGGAGTGTGCCTGACGGGGCGGCGCGCGGCGTCTCAGACGAGCTGCAGCTGGCGCTCGTCGCGCGCGGCCAGTGCCGGCGGCCGATCGCCGCGCCGCAGGACGATTTCGTGTCCTGCAGCGCAGCGGACGACGCCGAGCGCGGTGTCCGGGCCGACGCTACCGCGGACGCTCGCGGCGTGGAGGGCGTCGGAGAACAACGCGCCACTACGCCGAGCCGCCTCGAGGCACGGTTTCGCACAGACACGAGAACGCGGTCGCAGAGGGGGAGAGCCAGACCGTCGTCGTCATGCTGCAGCTGCCAGGTCGGCGAACTTGGCGTAGCGTTTCTGGAAGGCCAGCTTCTCGATGCCGGTGGCGCCGTTGCGGTGCTTCGCGAGGATCAGCTCGGCGACGCCGGCGGACTCGGTTTCCTCCGGGTTGTAGTACTCGTCGCGGTACACGAACATCACGAGGTCGGCGTCCTGCTCGATCGAGCCGCGACTCGCGCAGGTCGGAGAGGATCGGCCGCTTGTCGTGCGCGCTGCTCGACGGCCCGCGAGAGCTGCGAGAGCGCGACGATCGGCACCTCGAGGTCGCGCGGCGAGCATCTTCAGCGAGCGCGAGATCTGCGACACCTCCTGCACGCGGTTCTCGACCGTCGTGCCGCTCGTCATCAGCTGCAGGTAGTCGACGATCACCAGCGCCAGCTCCGGCTCGCGCATCTTCAGCCGGCGCAGCTTCGACGCGGATCTCCATCATCGTGATCGAGCCGGTGTCGTCGACGTAGATCGGTGCCTTCGCGAGCTTGTCGCACGCCGTTCGTCGAGCCGCGGCCAGTCGTCGACGGCGAGCTTGCCGGTGCGGAGGCGCTGCGACTCGACCTTGCCCTCGGAGCACATGAGCCGCTGCGTGACCTCCGCCTTCGACATCTCGAGCGTGAACAGCGCGACCGGCTTGTTGTGCCGGACGCGCGACGTTCGCGGCCATGCAGAGCGCGAGCGCCGACTTGCCCATCGACGGGCGCGCCGCGACGATCACCAGGTTGCCCGGCTGGAAGCCGGAGGTGAGGCGGTCGATGTCGCGGAAGCCCGACGCCGTGCCGGTGATGTCGGTGCCGGCCTCGTAGAGCCGCGTGATCGTCTCGAACGAGTCCTTGAGCAGCTCCTCGATGTGCGCGAACTCGCTCGAGACCCGCTGCTGCGAGAGGTCGAAGACGATCTGCTCGGCGCGGTCGACCAGCTCGATCGTCTCGCCGGGCCGGTCGAAGCCGAGCCGTGCGATGTCGTTGCCGGCCCGGATCAGCCCGCGCAGCGTCGCCATCTCGCTGACGATCCGCGCGTAGTGGGCGGCGTTCGACGCCGCCGGGACGAGCGTGGCGAGCTCGTGGACGCGCTTCTGCCCCGCCGATGTCGGTCGAGCGCGCTCGATCCGGTCGAGCTCGTCGACGACCGTGATCGCGTCGACCGGCTCGCCCTTCGCGTAGAGCGCGATGATCGCCCGGTAGATCAGCCCGTGGCTCTCGCGGTAGAAGTCGGCCGCCGACAGGCTGGTGGACTCGGTGACCGCCCCGATCGCCAGCGGCGAGAGCATCATCGCGCCGAGGACTGATTCCTCGGCATCCAGGTTCTGCGGCGGGATCGGGGCGGTCGCGAGCGCCTGGGCAGGCATTGCCATATCGCGCGTAGTGAAGCCGTCTTCGGGCCGTGGCTCAACGCGTGTGCAAAACGTCGCTCACTCTCCTCAGGAACGCTCGTATGCAGGCATATCAGAACAGGCGTTCGTTCCGCAAGGTGGACGAAAAGGACGCTCGGAGCGAGGAGTTTTTCGCGTGATCCACAGGACGTGGAGGCGCTGTGGAAGAACGGCCGTGGACAACTCTGTCCACAGGGCCGTGGAGAGCCTGTGGAAAACGCTACTCGGGCGCTTCGGCCGGCTCGGTCACGGCCTCGGGCTCGGCGCTCAGCGCCGGCCTCGGCCACTTCGACGTCGGCCGCTTCGACCTCGGCCGCTTCGACCCTCGACCGCTTCGGCCTCGATCGCCTCGGCCGCGGGGGCCTCCTCCGCCTCCTCCGCCTCGGCTGCGGCGCGCGGCCCGCCTCGGCGGCCTCGAGCGCGGCGAGCTCCTCCTCGCTCGGAAGCTCCTGCCCCTCGGGCGCGACCGCGAGCCGAAGCTCGGCGGTCACGTCCGCGAACAGCTCGACCGGCACCGTGTAGCGGCCGATCCGCTTGATCGTGTCCATCTCGAGCTTGCGGCGGTCGACGCGGATCTTCGCCTCGCTCCCACAGCCGGTCGGCGACGTTCGTCGCGGTGACCGAGCCGAACAGCGAGCCGGTCGGGCCGGCGTTGACGTCGAACCGGAGCTCGAGCGCGCCGATCCGGTCGGCGATCGCCTTCGCCTCGTCGGCGGTCTTCGCCTCGTGGCGGGCCCGCTGCTGCGTCGCGCTTCTCGAGCTCGCGCACGAGCGCCGGCGTGGCCGCCTCGGCGAGCCCGCGCGGGAGCAGGAAGTTGCGCGCGTAGCCGCGGGCGACGTTGACGACGTCGCCGCGCAGGCCGAGCGAGTCGACGTCCTGCCGCAGGATCACCTCCACGACGTTCGCTCCTACCGGTCGCCGACGTACGGGCAGGAGTGCGATCTCGCGCGCGCGCTTCACCGCGACCGCGACCTGGCGCTGGTGCCGGCGGCACGCGCCGCTGATGCGCCGCGAGCGGATCTTGCCGCGCTCCGAGACGTAGCGGCGAAGTTCGTTCACGTTCTTGTAGTCGATCTCGTCGACCTTCGACTTGCAGAAGAAGCAGGACTTGCGGCGGCCGCCCCCGGTCGGGGCGCCGCGCTTCGGCCTGCTCGTGCGTTCGGACTTCGGTGCTGCCAAGGTCTTCTCCTTAGAACGGGATGTCGTCGTCGGCGCCTGGAAGTCGGCGTCGGTCGCGGCCTGCGCACCTGCGGGCACGAACTGGTTGCTCGCCGCCCCCGCCGCCGTCGCCGCGACCGCCCAGGAACTGGACGCTGTCGGCGATCACCTCGACCGCCTGACGCTTCGTGCCGTCCTGCGCGTCCCACTCGCGCCACTCGAGGCGGCCGTCGATCGCGACCGGGCGGCCCTTCGACAGGTACTGCGCGCAGTTCTCGCCCTGCTGGCCCCAGACGGTGATGTCGAAGTAGTTCGGCTTCTCGGTCCACTGGCCGGTCGCGCCGTCCTTGCGTCGCGTGTTGACCGCGATCCGCAGGCCGCAGACCGCCGTTCCGCGACGGCGTGTGCCGGAGCTCGGGGTCGCGGGTCAGGTTGCCGACGAGGACGACGCGGTTGATGTTGGCCATGGTTCCTCGCTCCTCTCCCTAGACGAGCTCCAGGCTACTCGGCGGCCTCGACGCTGTCACCGGTGGGTACGGACGCGGCCGCGACGGCCGGTGCCGGAGCGCGGCGGGGCGGACGGCGCCTTCGTGTGGCCGCCCTTGACGCGGCGCACGGCCAGGTGGCGCACGACGCCGTCGGTGATCTTGAGCACGCGGGTGATCTCGGCGAGCGCCTCGGGCGTCGCCGTGAAGAGCAGCAGGTGGTAGACCGCCTCGGCCTTGTGGTCGATCTCGTAGGCGAGACGGCGGCGACCCCACGGCTCGTGACCGTCCCACGTGCCGTCCGCCGCCTCGACGGCGTCGCGGACGCGCTGGATGATCTCGTTGGCCGCGCTCCTCGGGGAGCTCGGGGTCGAGCAGCAGCATGATCTCGTATTCGTTCAAGCCGAATTTCCCTTCTCATGGACTGAAGTCGGCCCCGCCTCCTTGACGCCGCTTCGGCAAACGGCGCGATGGGCGTGGCGAGAAGCGGCGGCAGTGTAGCATCGCCGCCGTGAAGCGCCGCCTGATCCTGCTCGTCGCCGCCGTGTTCATCTGCGCGCGCTGCTGCGGCGCCGGCGTGCGCACGCGCCTCGAGCCGGACCGTCGCCGGCCGACGACCTGCGCGCCAAGCTCGACGAGACGCGCACCGACGTCGAGGAGCAGGCGGGCGAGGCGAAGGATTCCGCGTCGGCAGCCGTCGCGGACGCGACCGACACCGCCGACGAGCTTCGCGCCGACGTGCACGCCCGCGCCCGGCAGGCGATCGACGAGCTCTCCTAGCGCGGTACCGCGCGAGCAGCTCGCGCCGCTCGTCGTCGGTGAGCCTGCGCAGCGGCGGCCGGACGTCCTCGCGAATCGGCACGCCGCGCGCAGCGGCTGCCGCCTTCAGCGCGCCGATCCGCGGGAACCGCTCGACCGTCGCCCGCAGCTCGCCGGCGGCGGTCGAGTCGCCGCTCCGGACCGCTTCGACGACGACCTCCGGGAACGCGGACGCGAGCCCGGATACCGCACCGCCCGCACCGGCAGCGAGCCCCTGGCCGATCAGCGCCTCGGCGCCGATCAGCACGTCGAGCCCGTCGAGCATGTACGGCGACACCTTCGCGAACGGCGTGTCGCTCACCTTCATCCCCGACAGGTTGTCGACCGTCTCGCGGAGCCGTTCGATCACCGGCGACCGGGATCGAGTAGCCCGGAGGCGCGCTCGAGCTCGTAGACGTAGAACGGCGTCGGCGCGCACGCGCGCGCAGCGGCGGCGAAGTGCGCGAGCAGCTCTGCGCTCGTCGAGGATGAAGTAGGGCGGCGCGATCACCGCGACGCCGGCGACGCCGATCGCCTGCCGCGTGCGCGGCGAGCGTCGACGGTCTCCGCCGTCGTCTGCGCGCCGCAGTGCGCGATCACCGGCAGCGGCCCGGCCACGGCGAGCTCGAGCAGGCGCTCCCGCTCGGCGCGCGACAGGAGGATGCCCTCGCCCGGTCGAGCCGCACGGCGAGGATCCCGTCGACGCCGCCGCGCGCGAGGAACGCGAGGTACGGCCTGACCGCCGCCTCGTCGAGCGACGGCGCCGTCGTCGGTGAGCGGCGTCAGCGCCGCGGCGATCGTGCGGGTCACGCATGGGATTTAACGTGAACCGGCCGTCAGCACGAGCACCCAGTCGCCGTCGCCGTCGTCGTTCTTGTCGGGCGGGCGGAACGTCTCGATGGTTCCGTTCTGCGACGGCGGCGCGGCGGGCGTGACGTGCCTGCGCTCGGGTCGTACCACTGCGCGAACCGGGTTGGCGGCGAGCTTCGACGTGTCGATCGTCACCGTGCGGACCGTCGGCAGGTACGCGATCGCCAGCTTGCCGTCCGGCGTGCGAGCCGCGGTCGCGTAGTCGCTGGACTGTCGACGTTGCCCGTTCGCTCGTGAAGGTTCCGTAGCCGGAGGTGAGCAGCGTGTGCTTCTGGTCGGGGACGAGGCGATACCACGGCACGGCCGGCGAAGAGCTTCACGAGGTACCCGATCTGCTGCGCTGCCGGGCGTGTCGAGGTGGCTCTTCCAGTCCGGCAGGAACTGCCAGGTGTAGTGGTTGCCGTAGAGCTGGCCCGATAGCGCCGCTGAGCATGCGTCCAGTACTCCTGCCGGCGCAGCGTGTTGCGGGACGCCGGGCGAGATCGACGAGCTGTTCTGCTCGAACTCGTAGCCGGCCTCGACCATGAAGACGGGAATGAAGCTGCTTCCGGTTGTACTCCTTGAGCACCTCGGCGTAGGTGGCGTTGTAGGTGTACGCGGCGTCGAGCCCGATCAGCGGTCGCCACCTCGCGTCGTCCGAGGAGCTGCTCACCGTGTAGTTGAGCTCGACCGTGTGAAGGTGACGGGGGTCGGCGCTCCTGATGCCCTTCGCGACCGCCAGCACGAGCGCGTCCGACGACGGGTTCTTCCAGTCCTGGAAGTCGTTGCCGCTCATCCAGACGATGTTCGGGAACTTCGCGTAGCGCTTCCCGAGGTACCGGCCGTAGGCGTAGGCCTTCGCCGGCCCGTTCGCCTGCAGCGACGCTGAGCCAGCTGCCGGTCTCGATCGGATCGAGGAACACGACCATCCCGTACTGACCGGCGAGGCGAATCATCGCGTCGACTCGCTTGAAGTACTGCTCGTTCGGCGTCGAGAGGTCGTTCGGCTTCTTGAACGGCGACGATGTGGTCGTAGGTGCTGCCGTCGGCGCGGCCGCCCGTGTACTTCGCGCAGAGGAGGTTGACCCAGAGCGCGTTGAAGCCGACCGCCTTCCGGTTGGCGATGTACGTCTTCGCGTCCGGTAGCGAGAGGTTGACGATCAGCGACTTGCGGCGAGTCGCCGACGATCATGAACG